>NZ_JBIOQL010000003.1:0-58011 GCF_051713725.1 Enterococcus sp. DIV0755f | reverse complement strand
AAGTTGCTGAAGTTCGAGTTCATTAAAACGACATCGGATGTTTCAATCGCTACGTCCGTTCCGCTTCCCATTGCGATTCCAATGTCTGCTAAAGCTAAGGACGGACTATCGTTAACGCCATCTCCAACAAAGGCTACAATTTGACCACGTTGTTG
Organism: Enterococcus sp. DIV0755f; assembly: GCF_051713725.1. Lineage (NCBI taxonomy): Bacteria > Bacillati > Bacillota > Bacilli > Lactobacillales > Enterococcaceae > Enterococcus > Enterococcus sp. DIV0755f. Next base: position 57,856 of record NZ_JBIOQL010000003.1, on the reverse strand, counting down.
AAGTTTTCCGATATAAGCCGATTTGTCTTCCGGCAACATGTGGCCGTGAGCTTCGGTCAAACCAAGTTCGCCGGCGACCACATCAACGGTTCCTTGGTTATCTCCTGAAAGAACGACTAGATTTTTCACGCCCAAGTCTTTTAATTCCTGCAAATTAGCTTTCACACCCGGACGGACTTGATCGCGAATGCCCATCAGTACTTTTAATTCACCGTCGACCGCTGTCAAAACGAGAGAGTTCCCTTGTTGTTCAAACCGTTTGACATCTTTTTGCACTTTTTTGCTGAGAGTGACATTTTCTTTTTCCATCAAGGCCACATTCCCAACAGCCACTCTATGTCCAGCTACACTTGAAACGATTCCGCCGCCTTTCACGACTTCAGTTCCTTCAACAGGATAAAAATTTGTTTCTCCAATTTGATTTAAGACCGCTTTTGCTAATGGATGATCTGATTCCCGTTCCACACTGGCCAGATAGCCAAGCGTTTCAGCAGAATCTTTTTCATACAGTTCAGTCGCTGCAACGGTTGGGTTTCCGACAGTTAAAGTACCTGTCTTATCAAATACAATTGTATCCACATTGCTGAAGTCTTGAATGACTTCACTCCCTTTTAAAAGAACACCGTTACGAGCACCATTCCCGATACCGGCAACGTTTGAGACAGGCACTCCGATAACTAATGCGCCTGGGCAACCTAGAACCAAGATGGTGATTGCTAACTCAATATTTTGACTGAACGCCCATACAACAATTGCCAGAACCAAGACAGCTGGTGTGTAGTATTTAGAAAAGCGATCAATGAACCGTTCCGCTTCGGATTTAGAATCTTGTGCTTCTTCCACGAGTTCAATAATTTTTCCAAATGTGGTGTCCTCACCAACTCGGTCAGCTCTGATTTGAATCGTTCCGTTTTCTAAAATGGTTCCTGCAAAAACTTCTGCATCAGCTAGCTTGTTGACCGGAACAGCTTCACCTGTAATGCTAGCTTCATTGATATGCCCTTCACCCGTAAGGACTATGCCATCTACTGGAACTTTCGCACCCGTTTTAACGAGTAAGATATCCCCTTCATCTATATCATCCACTTCTACTTCTTCAAATTCACCATTATCCATTTGTTTCAAGGCGCTTTCGGGTGCCATTTCAGTCAATTCTTTGATAGCAGATCGCGTTTGGTTCAATGTTCGTTGTTCCAAGTAGTGTCCGAATAAGAATAAGAACGTGACAATAGCCGATTCTTCATAATTTTGAATAAAAAGCGCACCAATCGCTGCAATACTGACTAAGACATCAATACTGATGACTTTGACTTTCATTGCTTGAAACGCTTGAATGGCAATTGGCATAATCCCAAAGACAGAGGCGATGATCAAAGACCACTCTGAAAGTCCTACGTTTTCTAAAACAAAGTGACTGAAGAAACCGAGTACGATTAACAATCCACTGATGACGGTGATAACATTTTTCTTGCTTAATATATATTGTTGCATGCTTTTTCCCTCCAAATTTAATTTCTCTTTTATTGATAAACACAGTATAAGATAATTGCCTAAGTAATTAATTGACTGACATCAAGTTTAGAAAGTTCTCTTTTATCGTTTCTAAGCACCTCGAATCGGATTGCAACAAAAAAAGCAATCTGAAAAAATAGCTTTTCTTCCAGAATTGCCTAGTTCATTTAATCTGTTAAGCGGCCTTGACTTTTGTTTTAAGGACCGGATAGCCTACGTTTTCGATAGCTTTTTGAATCTCTTCAATCGAAGTGACAGCTGAATCAAAATTGGCTTTGACTTTGCTGGAGTTGAATAATACTTTAATGCTGTCTTTATCAACACCGTTAACTGATTTTACGGCACCTTCAATTTTTTGCATACAACTTGGACAAGACAACGTTTCTAATTGCAATATAGCTTTTTCCATAATTCCTATCTCCTTTATATGTTTTTATTTTATCGGCAGCAGATTAATGAATACTGCCTTTTCCTCTTTACAACTGTAATATAGCTCACTTTTAGCAAACAAAAATTGACGCATATCAAGTTCTGCACTTCTTTTTATCTTTTTGCTCAATTCACCATCTTAATAGTCTTTTTCTGCCCCTTATTGCCATCAGAATAATAAGAAATTGGTGGATAGTCTTGTCTGCGTATAAACCATATTGCAATCGCGCCAATAAACAGGGCCAGAGACAAGGCTTGCGAAACGCGGATCCACTCGCCAATCCATAAACTGTCCGTTCGCATACCTTCAATGAAGAACCGACCCACTGAGTACCACAAAACGTAACTCAAAGCGACTTCTCCTTGACGTAAAAGCTGTTTTCGGTTCCGTATAGTGACGATGAGGACAAAGCCCAACAAACTCCACAATGACTCGTATAAAAAAGTCGGATGGTAGTAGGTACCATTGATATTCATTTGTTCAATGATAAATTCAGGTAAATAAAGATTTTCCAAGAATTGGCGAGTAACCGGTCCACCATGAGCTTCCTGATTCATAAAATTGCCCCAACGACCAATGGACTGGGCTAACAATACATTGGGCGCTAAAATATCAAGAACGAGTACCGAAGAAGTACCTTTTTTCTTTGCATACCAATATAGCGTACCCCCTCCTGCAATCAATCCCCATAAATCGCAATGCCGCCATTCCAAATCGCAAGGATTTGTCCTGGATTTTGCAGATAATAACCAAGTTCAAATAACACATAATAAAGCTGAGCGCCGAGGAGTCCAATCGGAATTGCCCATAAGGCCATATCGATAATGGTATCCTCTTCCAGTCCTTTTTTCTTTGCTTCCTTGGTACTCAACTGGAGAGCCGCTAATATGCCCGCTGCAATAATGACTCCATACCAATGAATCACAACAGAACCAATCTCCACCTCATGGGGATTCAAAACGCCTAATACGAATTCCATTCTATTTGCTCCATTACTTCAATTTTTCGCGTCATTCTAGTCATGGTGATGCTGAACAAGATTCCGGCTAAGCTCCATGGAAACCAAACAGTGAATACACTTTTATCTCCCTGGTCACTCGCTTCGTAATACGCCACTTTTCCGTGTCCGATTACGCCGGCTCCTTTTACAACTTCCTCTTCTTTTTCCATAGCTAACCTATCTGCCTCAACAACGTTAGACGTTTTTGCTTCGCCGACAATCGTGTTCTTGGTGAAAGGGACGACAAAGAATGCACCCGCTGCTGACAACGTGATGGCAACTATCACCCAAAAATAATGCACATTCACCCCTACTTATTTTTACGTTTTGTTCGACAACCCTATCTTAAAGAAAAATAAAACAAAAAAACTTGAGGGTTATCATGTTTGTGCTTTTATTTTTCCAATGAATGAAGGTCGTTCTGTCTTAAAAAAGCCAAAAACGGACAGATGGAAGCAAAAGCACTGAGTTCTGTCCCGTTGTTAATGAAGAGCGACAGAACACCAACGTGTAGAAAAAAGTGTGTCCGATTATTCGCTGTAAAGCAATAAATCATCTAAATCCTGAATCTTGATCCTTTTCCCAGACAGCTGTTGAATCAATCCCTCGTCCTCCAATTCTCCAAATTTGCGACTGATGGTCTCAGGTGTCGTTCCTAAATAGGAAGCAATGTCCTTTTTTTCCATCGGCAGGGTGATGGTGGGAGAGTTGCCCATTTCAGGTTCCACATTTTCTGCCAAAAACAAAACTAAACGGGTAATGACACTCTCCAAGGCTACTTGTGTCGTTTGACGTTCTGAACTTTCTAACCGTTTAGACATTTCCGCCAATAGTTTTAAAGAAATAGCTGGGTATTGTTCCAGAAAATCTTGGACATCTTTTTGCTGAATCATACAGACAACGGTATCTCGGGTTGCTTCGGCATATTCCTCGTGTACTGCATCCGGGTTGAACAAGGTCCATTCTCCGGTGAAATCACCAGGGTTCAAGATCCGCACTAGCTGCTCTTTGCCAGAGTCTGCCAATCGATAAATACGGATTTTCCCACGATTGATAATATATAAAGTATCCTCTTTTTCTTGTGAACGAAACAGAAACTCTCCTTTTTGATACTGTTTCGTGTGGGCTTTTTCAGCAATGTAATTCATCGCGCTATCCTCTAAGTGATTGAATATTGGAACCAAGCGGATACAGGCTGCGTGGTCGCCAATTTCATGATGGGTATGTTTAGTCAATTCATTCTCCCCCTTTATTTATTTTGTTTATATTCGCTGCTTTTATTATATAAGTCTCTTACTACAAAAAAATTGATGCACATCAAGAAAATGGAAAAAGGACTGGAAAGAATTCCAATCCCTAAATCAGCTTCTACTTTTACCTTAATCTTCATCCTCATCAAGAGCGTCATCATCTTCTAATGCTTCTTTACCAATGAACGCTTGCAGCATCCAAATGTTCTTGTCTAAGTCATTTTTAAAAGCAATCAATGTATCTTCTAAAGCATCGTCACCCTCGTCTTGAGCTAAACGAATCGCGCGAATAGTTAGGTCACGAGTGCTTCTGAAGTCCTCGATAATATTTTCAACCATGTCTTCTGCTTTAGCGTATTTATTAACTGCATCTTCCGAAAGCATCGAATATTTTTCAAATTCAACCGTTGTCGAAGCAGGTTTATGCCCAGAAGTAATTAGACGCTCCGCAAGTTTGTCGAACCATTTTTCATTTTCGTTATACAACTCTTCAAATTTTTCATGCAACGTAAAGAAATTGGCTCCTTTTACATACCAGTGATATTGGTGCAGTTTCACATGTAATGTATGCATGTTGCCTAAAAGATGATCCGCAATGGCCGCTGCATTAATTTTCGTATGATGAACATGTTCCTTGTGTTCTTGTTCTTCTTGCAATCTTTCTTGGGGTGTTCTTTCTTGAGTAGCTTTATTTTCAGTCATGATTTATTCCTCCTATAATTTTGGTTTGTTTAAAATAGCTTTCTTTGATTCCTCCTTTTTCTTTACTGAATTTAGTATAGGATAGATTTCCGTTAAAAAAATTGACGCTCATCAAGAAAAGTATTTCTTAATAGACGCCAGGCTTCTCTATTAAATTCAACTGAAATAATCAAAGGAATGAAGTCGTTCCCTCCAAACAAAAATTTCATTAAAGTAGGGCCTAAAAAAAGAATAGCAACTATACTTTGTCAAGAGACCTGACTGCTATTTTTTTGCTTGTTATTCTTCAATTACCAAATGTCTTGCCTTGCAGTATATTTAATGCTCTTTCTCACTAGTGTTGCATGCAACACTAGTGAGAAAGAGCATTAATAAGATTAACCTAGAAGAATAACTTTACTTTATTTATGTCATACCATAAATAAAAATTGAAAAGAATTTTTTATTTATTTTTAGTAGATCGATTAATAGGAGTTTTAGCTTGGGAGCGTCAATAATTTTGTGTAAATGGTTCTTTCCTACTGTAGATTGTTTCTAATTCTCCATCGGTTGACTCAGCATTTGTTCGAGCTCGCCTTCGGCCTGTTGGAAACCTTTATGACTGCGACCTAGGAATTTTTGGTTGTGAGTATCAAAAGACGAGACTAAGAAACGTTCCATCGACTCTTCATTTTGGAACTGTTCCTTGCGGTGGCTGTATTTCTTGATTTGCTTATTAAAGGATTCAATCAATCCAGTTGCTGCACTATATAAAAAATTTCATCATAGTTTCGCCCTAGTCGTTCCAAAGATTCGATGACAAAAATATCCTTCTTCCTTAAAAAATGAAGTTCTTTTTGCAATTATTCTCGTGAGGTCTTCTTTTAACTACATAAAATTGTAACCACTGGTTTTAAGAGTAGTGTATCATCCCAAATCATATAATTAATTGACTGCGATTGTTATAAAACTCACGGTAAGCCATATAACTAGCAATAAACGAAGAAATCGCAGTAACTGAAATCAACATAAACATCACAACAATTTGGTAACGAATCGCTTGAACAGGATCAATTCCCGCAAAAATCAACCCTGACATCATACCTGGTAGGCTGACAAGTCCAACCGTTTTTGTTCGGTCAATAGAAGGAGCCATGCCCGTTTTGACGCTTTCTCTTACAATACTCATGGACGCTTGTTTTTTATTGGCTCCCAATGCCAATTTTTCCAATACCTGTTGGCGTTGGTCCGTAAATTTTGAATTCAAAGACCGATAGGTCACTCCAATCGCAGTCATGGCGTTGCTGGCAATCATGCCTGTAATTGGAACGATTTGGGAAGGGGACCAGTCAATGACTCCTGAAAAAACAAGAATGAGTAAGGACAAGGCTGTTCCTACTCCAATAGCCGTCGTTGAAATTTTAAAAGAGCGGTTGATCCCCTCACTGCGTGTATGGGCGTTATAAGAAGCGTTGAACACAATGAACAAAACCATCGCTAAAGTGAGAAAGTTGTTATCCACTCGTAATACGTAGCTCAATACATATCCAATAAGGAATAATTGAACGACAGCGCGAATTCCCGCAATAAAAATGTCGTTTCCTAATCCCAATTTCTCTTTGTAATCAATCAACAAGGCAACTATCAAGAGGACAGAGGATAAAAGCAAAGAAAGATTACTGATTTCCAAATTGTTTGTCATTTCGATTCCTCCATTTTTCCACCTTTGATAGTAATCAGACGAGAAGCTTGGTCGATTTCTTCCTGGTTGTGAGTGACGGCCAACACCGTAGTTTGTTGGTCTTTCATCATGTCTCGGACTAAATCAAGGACAATCGCTCTGTTTTCTTGGTCCAATGAACTGGTAACTTCATCCAGGAGCAACACTTTCGGTTGATACATCAAATTTCGGACCAATGCAACCCGTTGTTTTTCCCCTCCTGATAGTTCCTTGACCTCTTTCGATAAGTAAGTTTCAGGTATTTGAACTCGTTCTAACAATTTTTTTGCACGTTCCCGATCAAATCCTTCTTCTCTTATGCGGGCAGGAAAAGACAAGTTCTCTTGAACTGTCTCATCGAATAGAGAAGCGTTTTGAAAGAAATAAGAGACTTCTTTTCTATACTCCACAGGATCGATTTTTTGCAGATCCGTACCTCGATAATAAATTTTTCCGGAAGTTGGGGAAAGCAGCGTACCAATTAATTTCAAAAGGGTACTTTTTCCACTTCCAGAAGGACCAGAAAAAACAATCACTTCCCCTTTGTTTACTGTAAAAGAGATATCTTGAAGGATTTGGTTTCCGTTTGCCTGAAAACCAACCTTCTCTAATTGAAACAATGAATCACTCATAACACATCTCTCCTTTATAAAAAAGCCCTGCACCAGTGGACCATCCATACGGGTGCAGGGCTTTTGTTTCATCCTAGTGTACCTCAGTGTTCGTTTGGATCGTTTTTGGCGTCTTCATGAGTAGGGTGAACCGTTCCTTCAAGGTGATCTGGACCAGCATAAATGGTATACAGTCTGAGCGGCTTATCACCGGTGTTTTCGATGTTGTGCCACATGTCCGCTGGAACAAATACGGCGTCATCATCCATCACTTTTTGTTGAACATGTAAGTTATCTTTAGAAGGCCCCATTTTACACACGCCTTCTCCTTCTTCAATACGGATAAATTGGTCAATGCCTTCGTGCACTTCCAAACCGATGTCATCGCCCGGTTGAATGGACATTACGGTGACTTGCAGTTTACTGCCTGTCCAAATGGTCGTCCGGTAATTATCATTTCCTGTGGTGGCGTCTTCAATATTAATGATATACGGCTTCTTCCCATGATCCTTGTAGTCTATTTCCATCTTCCATTCCTCCTAGTCTTTTTACTAAAACAATGATACCTACTTCTTATTTATAATAATTCTAATTAATGGTACCACATCTAAAATTCTATGCAAAAAATTGGCTTTTTGGAGAGCGATTCTAAACAAAGACCATATAACGCGCAATTACAATTGGTACCCCTTAATCCTCAGCACATAAAGGAAAAAATATGGAATCAAAAAATAACCGATATGTACTCTGGTTATGACTTGAATCAGGGAGAATTTCAGAGACGACACATCATACTTTTTCAGTTTGCACTTGTAAACTAACTAGCGTATATTAAGTTTATGCTCACTATCAAGCGTTGTCAATCCTTTAGAATCTTATCAATTTCGAAAGAAAGTAGCAAGGTTATTGATTGTGACTGTAAAAGTGGGGTGTTCCTATAAGCACATTAAACTATCTTCTCTAATTTATCATGCTATTTAAATTCTGTTTTTTCATGAGAATTTTTGTCCAAAACTTGTTAAAATGATTTTAAAAAATACTTACATACACAATCCCCAAAAAACACTAATGTCATTTCAGTCAAAAAAGATACCGCAGAAAATTTCCACCTGAGATTCAATACGATATTACTCTCTTGACAGCCAGCTTAATTCCTTAGTTGAATAGATTATTAAAGTGCACAAAAAAACAATGCGGCGTTTGTTATATTTTCTGGTATAAGCGACGGTGCTATAAACTTTTTTGCAGATTAAAAATCATATGAATTTAACTCCAGTAATAAGAGTTTAAGTGCCAATGCATGTTTGATTTCTTCGTTGCGTTGGTAAATCAAGAACAAAGTCGGGGTTTGGACGCGTCCAACGCTAAACACGCCTCTCATGCCGTTTTTCTGCATATAAAGCGTGTAAAGACGGGTGAGATTGATTCCTACCAGCCAATCAGCGATTTGTCGGGTTTCTGATTCTTTGTAAGTGGAATAAAACGCCTGTCCGTCCTTCAGATTTTGAAATCCTTTTTTGATTTCGCTAGTTTCAAGCGAGTTGATCCATAAACGTTTAATGGTTTTCCGGCTATTTCCCGAAAGGTTGATAATCAAGCGGGCGATTGCTTCACCTTCTCGGTCGCTGTCGGTCGCAATCACGATTGTTTCCGCTTCATCTAAATGCTTTTTGACGATCTTGTATACCTGTCAATACGGATTGAACTGTTGTTAATGCTCCGGAAATTCTTCCTTGAATATCTCCTGCAGCTGCACCTAAATATAAAGTTTGGAAATTATTTTGTAGAAAATTCATAGCTCACTCTCCTTTATTTTTCTTCTTCTCTTTGTAAAGCTATTGTTTGTTCTTGCTTTTGTTCTCTAGCCTTGAAATTGTTTATTTGAGTAATCTTTGAGCTCTTCAACTGCTTCAGCTGTCAATCCACTTTTCTGTTCAATCTGATAATTGACTTGTTAGTGATAAGTAGTGATTGTTTGAATTCGATATCCGAAGACAACAACACTCAAAAAAACGTTACAACCTTGTTGAACATCATGATGTTCAACAAGCTATCTTGCTATACAAGGATGTTTTAGAAACGAAAACAATAATTTGACACTAATCCATTTAAGAATGCTGCTTGAGAAATTTTTATCAAATGACACTACTCAAATTCCTAAAATCGATATCACTAAAGCCCTGGCTCTTATAAATCAAATCATAAGAAGCCACGTACCCGACTTCTTATGATTTCCAATTTTTCGCAGACTTTATGACCCCATTATCTATTGACCAGCTGCAAATAGTTAGTCAAAAACTACTTGCTGTTGACTTCAATGTCATGGACTCATTCAACCATTTTTACAAGAAATATTACCCTATCTGCTTGGGAAACTTATCTGACTGCTTAATGGACTTAGGGTACTTTGAAGAATCAAAACTCATATTGGAAAAACTAGCTTTCGTAGCAGACCATGTGGACTCTATCGAATTAAAAATGTGGGCACAATACCTAACAAACGTACTAAATATTTACATGGATGATCAACTTAATGAAAAACAGAATCGATTAAATAAATTAAATCAAATCGTAACAAATTGGCACAATTTATTGCCATCCAGTCATTTGGTAGAAGGTCTACACGGCGCTTTCCAACGTTTATCTGACAGAAACGGTGATCGTCCAAACAACATTCATATTCCACCTGTATACATTTTAAAGCCATAGGAAAAAGCCTAGTATCTATTGCTAGGCTCTTTTGTATACCTCTACACATTCATTTCCTTCTTCCAGCATTCATAAGACTCAACAGTTGCACTTTTTTTCATTCTCCTACAAATTCCACTAAACAATGACCACTTATAATCATCAAGAATGGCAGTACCTACTCCCCCTAATCCTAAGAAAAACAGTAAAAGTAAATACAAAAATAGCATCATATTCGTCCATAACGATAAAAGAGTCAACAAAAGAGAAACTAAGCCTACTGTAACAAATGAAAAGAACAGAATACCATAATAAATCTTCAAAAGAACAGACCATTCTTTGATTCTATTAAGAACAGATAACTCCTCCTCCGTCATCAATCAATCCACCTGTTCTTTCTTCTTTTTTGGATCAATACTCTTTAAAAACCTCTCCTCCAATACCAATAAATGACGATAAACATCATCCATCGACCAGCCTGAAGAAAGACTAAGACAATACAAAAAATCACAAGGCAACGTCTTTACGGTACGGTTTCTTGTTACCCAGCTTGCTACTGTACTCTGCTTATATCCATGCAACTCACAAAATTGCTCTACTGTCATACCTAACCGCGAAATAATAAATACATTGATCGGGTAGGGATATACAAAGGTATTGATACTCATAGTCAGAAAGACCTCCCACCATATTATTACGTTTGCGATAATAGTACTACTCTTTCTTAAGACCAGCAAGCAAAGCGGAGAAAAGAAGGAACGTATCATAGATATAATGTAATAGGCAATTTGCACCTTTTAATTTCAGCCTGTATCGATCATGAACAGATCTGTTTGCACGCCGATCTTATTGGGATCTATCAAGCGTTTCAGTGCTGTCTGGACAAACGTGTATTCTTTTCCAAAAGCTTCTGAGATCGCAGCGAAATAAGTCCCCCGGCTTTCTTTTTTTAGCCGGATAACGGAGCGCATCAATCCATGTATCGAAGCTAGCATAATACCCCCATTACGACCAGCACGAACACGAAAATGAATTTTGTTCTCTTCTCTTAAATGCTTCAGTACTTTGTCCAGGGAACGTTTTGGGATCTTTAAACGTTCAGTTAACTCTTTTTTTGTAGAAATAATGTATGGTTGTTCTTCATAGGATTGCTCATTCAAATAGGACAGTAGATCTTCTGCCCATTCATGACTATGTGAATACTTGCGAACAGCTCTTTCTTTCTTGAATTTCCACCAACCCCGTTTTTTGTTGAATAGCTGCTCTTCAGAAAGATTGGCATCGACCCACTCTTGGCATAATAGGACAATTTTTTCTCTGTGCGCTGCTTGATATTTTCCGGAGTAAGCGGAACGAATGATTCTGGTTAATTCTCGATCAGATAAAGGGTTAGCCAAGCGGTCATTGAATTCTAACATCGTCAATTCACATGCTTCTACTTCGTATCCTGACGAAAAGTATGCCAAAGACAAGGTGAATATGACATTATTTCGACCATATACGCCCTTTTCACCTTGTATTTTTTGACTTTTTAGCAACAGCTGGAACCAGGGTTCATCGACTTGACGAAATTCTTGAGTAGATGGTAATACAAAAACGTTCTTGATCTCCGCTTTTTTGTCCGCATCTTCTCTCATTGACCAGGCGATCCATTCTTCGAAACTATAACGATACTGTGGTTCAAAGAATAAAACATTCTCTTCAGAAGGCATACGTGTGATCCCAAAATGATTGGCATTTACATCAACTGGAAACCGATAATCATTTGAAAATTTGTTTCTTAGATTTTTTGAGATCATTTTGGCCACATTGATCACTTTAAAATTTGATTTCTTTGTCACGTATGCAGGCTTGTCTAGTACATAGAAAGCTTGAAATCCATGCGGTGTACGTAGAATCATTGTCGGCATAAAGCCGATCTCGTGACTGGCCAAGATAATTTCTCCGTAGTCAAAGTTTGGATCCAATGTGTCAAAATCAACAAAGAAAGTATTGATTTGACGCAAATTGTCCTCAGAATGACCTTTTGTAAACATTCTGGCTTCATCAGCATACGTTCCATAGCGAAATACATTTGGTGTCCAATGAGTGAATCGATTATTGTTTTCGATCACCCCTTCTTCTGAAGTGATCACTAGTCCAATCCCCTCGATCATGTGTTCCTTTGAACGGTACGCAAAAATAGCCCCCTTTCCCGACTGATCACTAAAAGAGACCGGTTTTAAGTGGCTGTTTTTATATTTAAATTTACGGATACCATTTTGTAATACCGTCGAATATACGACATCCAAAGAAGCTGCCATGACTGTTATTCCTTCCTAAACAAAAAGAGAACACAAATAATCTTAAAGATTTGTGTTCTCTCAATGGCTTAGAAGTCTCAAAGGAATGACAAAATAAGCGTATATATATTGAGTTGCTCGTCAAAAAATGGTAAAATAAACCTATAGGTTCGGATTGGTAGTCCGAATAGATTTATTCAAATCACATAAGTGGTTTCCAGCCACTTACATAATTTCCATGAGACGAGCGAGAACACATAGTGTTGTATGTGATTCAGATGAAGAAGTGAGGCCAAATTCACTTTTTTATCCGTCTCTTTTTTATATGTATTATTTATTTGAATATAACAAAACAGTTAAATTTGTACAAGAAGAAATTTTTATAAAGTATAAGTTATACTTAAATAAACCTCATATAAGTTATACCTAATTAGACTTTATTGTATATCTTATACTTTAAATTATTACAACAGATAATCAAACGATACCTTTAAAATAAGCTTTTCCTGATAACAATTATTCTGTAATACCAAAACATAAAGTATAAGTTATACTTTATGTTTTGGTATTCAATAATAACTTATACTTTTATTGTTGAATGACTTGAAAAAATTAAAGCTTATCAAATGCATCTTTTATTTCTTCTCTCAAATGTTCCTCTTTCGCCACACCTAATTTTTGCGTAATATACGCTTCCGATAAAGTGTCAATAAGTTTTTCAAAGGTAATCCTACCCTGAACTGATTGAAGTTCCTCAACATAGTCTTGTAGTACGTTTAATTTTGACTCCAAAGCAGGAGATATTTTTTTTGGCTTTGTAACTTTAAATCTTTCATCTGTAATTTCTATAGGACGTCCTCGTTTTTTACTTGCTGCTGAAGTAGTCGCCTTTGGTTTCTTATTCATCAAAGAAGAGTGTCCAAATTCGTTTTCTCCTCTAATTGATACAGATTTTTTCTTTTTTATTCCTGGTTGTAAGAGACCAGCATATTCTGTATCAACTTTGGTATCAACATTAAATTCTTTCCTTTCACTCATATTCTTTCCCTCCTAGCTATTCTTCAAATATCTTTCTGCGTGATTCAAGTTCGGCTAGTATTTTTATAAACGGTTCATGTGCCCTATAGTCCCATTGATCATAATTTCCGTTTCGATACTTTTTCAAAGATATTCCTTCTCTTGAATAACGTTTTAGTCGTTTTTGGAAATTAACAATATTCTTAGACACAGCGGATCCATATAAATCTATAGCCTCGCTCAATACACTTTTATCTAAATCATCGTCTGGTTCAAGCATGCATGCAATTATAGAAATCACTTCAAGGTCAATATCGTAGTTGTTAATCATAAATTTTTGGTACCCAACATATTTTCCAATTCCATCCAACGATTCCTCTTGTGTTTGAAAAGCTATTATACTGTAATCAGAGGCCGCCATAGCATTATCTGAATATGCACTAATAGTTGGAGGCACATCAATAAAAATAGTCTCATAATTTTCTTTGATAGGTTCCAATAATTTTTCTAAAACCATGATTTGTTCTTTCTCATCTTCAAAGTTAGCAAGAACATAGTTAGAAAACGATCTAAAACTTGTATCACATGCAATTAAATCTAGATTTTCCATAATCGGCGTTATACAAATTGAAAGGTCTTCTTCGTTGATCCCATCTACTATTGTTTTATCAATATGATCTAAGTCAACAGTTCTTGCTAATATTTGTGAAGCGTTGGCTTGCGGATCAATATCTATTACCAGTGTTTTTTTCTTATTTACTACAGCATTATCAAAAGCTAGCATTGTAACTATCTTGGTTTTTCCTACTCCACCTTTAAAGTTCCCGACTGTATAAGTAGTTGCTGTCATATTTTTACCTACTTTCTTTTATCTTTATTTAAAGTATAACTTATATATTTATTTTAATCAATATTTATTTTATACTTTATATATTGCTAAAAAGTATAAGTTATACTGAAAATATTTAATATATCTGCTATATTTCATTTAATAGCAGATCCATACAACAAATACCTTGAATTAATGTTCTGGCTGACGTAAAAAATCATTCTGATAAAATTCCAGAATAACGTTTATGGTATAAGTTATACTAAAACAAACGTATATCTTATACTTTATTATTTTATGTATAAGATATACTAAATATATTTAATATATTTGCTATATTTCATTTATTAGCAGATATATACTATAAATACCTTGAATTAATGTTCTAGCTGACGTAAAAAATCATTCTGATAAAATTCTAGAATAACGTTTATGGTATAAGTTATACTAAAACAAATGTATATCTTATACTTTATTATTTTATGTATAAGATATACTATAATTGATTAGCAAATAATTTATGATCCTGTTTTTAATCATTTAATTTCCTTGACTAATAAAACGAACGTATGTTCTGATGTGTATATAAAACGTATCTTTTTTTGAAAAGGGGATTTAGCATGGTTATGCATTTTGGCGTAAATCCAAAGTTTGATTACACGAAAGAACCTTCAAGGGATATTCTTTGTATCGACTGTAAATCATTTTATGCATCCGTAGAATGTGTAGAAAGAGGGCTAAGTCCTTTAAAGACAAAATTAGTTGTCATGTCCTATCCTTCAGACGATCCTTCTCAGCGAGGAAGTGGGTTGATTCTGGCATCGAGTCCGGCCGCAAAAAAAGCCTATGGAATTTCTAATGTCAGTCGATCACGGGATCTTCCTTTTCCGTATCCGGAAGACCTCGTGATCGCACCACCGAGAATGGCACTGTATATGAGAAAGAATATGGAGATTAACAATATTTACAAGAAATACGCTGACGAACAAAATCATGCAGTATACAGCATCGATGAGAGCTTTGTGGACGTCACAGACTCATTAAAACTGTTCGGTGCAAAGGACGCAAGAGAGCTGGCGAGAATGATTCAAACAGACGTTTATCGACAAACTGGAATCTTCACAACGATCGGGATAGGTGACAATCCGCTCTTGGCCAAGTTCGCACTAGACCTCGAAAGCAAAAAAATGCAGATATGAAAGCAGAATGGCGCTATGAAGACGTTCAGCAAAAGCTTTGGTCTGTAGAAAACATTACAGACGTTTGGGGGATAGGACGTCGGACGGCAATCAGACTGAACCGAATGGGCATATTTACTATGCATGATCTGGCACATGCAAATTACTATCAACTGAAGCAAAATTTTGGTGTCTTAGGTACTCAACTATATGCACACAGCTGGGGCATCGATCGATCATTCTCAGGTCAGAAATACAAAGTAAAATCTAAGTCGATAGGGAACAGTCAGGTCTTAAATCGAGACTATACACGTCGAAAAGAAATAGAAATTGTAATCAAAGAAATGGCCGATCAAGTAGCAACTAGGCTACGCCTTACAGGAGCGAAAGCTGAAGTCATATCTTTGTGGATCGGTTTTTCAATGGGCTATGTCGATCGATCAGGAAGTCGAGGGTTTCACCAGCAAATGAAGGTTGCAGCAACCAATAGCAGCAAACAAATAGCAAACTACTTATTGCAGATATTTGATCGTCATTACAAATACCAGGACATTCGAAATGTGGGAGTAAACTGTTCAAAGCTCGTTTATTCTAATGCTTTACAACTTGATCTTTTTGAGGATCCGGACGAACAAGTGAAAGACTTAAAAATAGATTATGTGGTAGATACTATACGCAAAAAATTCGGGTTTAAGTCGATCGTTCATGCAAATAGCATAATGGAAGGTGGACGTGCGATCGCTCGCAGCAGCCTTGTCGGAGGGCATGCAGGCGGTATGTCTGGACTTGAAGGTGCTGAAGGTCATGGTAAAACGTACTAAGAAAACTTTTACGGACTATAATCAATACAGAGACCGGCCATTCGGGCTGAAATGGGCAACAGCCTACGCCATGGATGGTGTGACACGTTTCCTTACAAGTGCTTTAGCACGAAATAGGAATGCTATCTAAAATAAGATAGCAATAACTGATTATTTGACAGTTGGAATGAAAGCCGTCATGTTGGCTGAAACAGCTGGTCTGATACTCCTGCATGCGATTAAACAATGCAGAGTTTAATCGTTTGATAGCCAGGTGAAGTCGGCAGAACAATACCTAAGTCAATTCATATTGATATGGTTGCGGATATGCCGGGACGCTATAAACTATCTATGGTGAGAATGTTTCAATAGAAACTGACGAACTTGCGAATGTACGGGTCTAGATAGCGACGTTATTGAAAGATAATCGGGTTGCAATATGCAACGAACATTACCGAAAAGTAAAAGTCGTCCATATGAAATTCGGGATAAGGAACAAAGACCTTATAAATGTTCAGGCTTATAGTAAGCACCTAAGGATAGATGTAAAGCTAAAATAATCGGAACGTGGAAAGCGAGAAACACTTAATAACGACTGCAATCGGAGTGTTGGATATAAGATATTAAAATCGAAATTCCTTAATTCTCGTGAGAGTAGGGACACAGTACCAATGAAGCGTCTAATCAACGTGGAGGGATAGTCCCAAGACTTGTTCTTTGAAAAGTGAATACAGTCAAATGAAACTCATCAGGTCGAGTAAGATGATGGGACTAATAATCAATTAGGAGAAACAATCCATCAATGAGTACAGAATTGCGATACAACGAGTATTACAATATGCAAGAAAGCTTTGACTGGTTATATGAAAGAAGTTTAAATCAGTGTACTAAAGGAATTAACCTGTATGAAATAATTACTTCCAAGCAAAATATTCTTTTGGCATATAGGATAATAAAATCTAACACTGGATCAAAAACAGCTGGAACAGATAACCTAACAATCAAAGATTTCAAGATAAAATCTCAAGATACTTTCATTGAAGAAATACAAAAAACTTTAGAAAACTACGTTCCACAACCAGTTAGACGGATATTAATCCCAAAACCAAACGGAGAAAAACGTCCTCTAGGCATCCCTACTATGCGAGATAGACTAATTCAACAAATGTTTAAACAAGTCTTAGAACCTATATGTGAGGCGCGATTCTTCAAGCATTCCTATGGATTTCGGCCAAACCGTTCTGCAGAACATGCTCTATCAAGATGTAAAAGAATGGCCTACACTTCTAAATGTCACTATGTTGTGGACGTAGATATAAAGGGGTTTTTCGATAATGTTCATCATGGAAAACTGATTAAACAAGCATATAATATTGGTATTAAAGACAAAAGGGTTCTAGCTATTCTTTCTAAAATGATAAAGGCACCAATTCGTGGAGAAGGAGTTCCTAAATCTGGGGTTCCTCAAGGAGGAATCTTATCCCCTATCCTTTCGAATATCGTTCTAAATGATCTAGATTGGTGGATTGCCAACCAATGGGAGACCTTTCCAAGCAGGCATAACTATCAAAATGATTATGATAAGTACCGAGCTCTTAAGAAAACAAACTTAAAAGAAGTACACATTATACGCTACGCAGATGATTTCAAGCTATTTACAAAATCATATCAGGAAGCAAATAAACTACTCCACGCTACTAAAGGATTTATCGAAAATCAATTAGGACTCGAAATATCTACTGAAAAATCCAAAATCACAAATCTTAGAAGAAATTACTCAGAGTTTCTTGGATTCGAACTTAAGGTCGAAAAACAAAAGAAAAACGAGTTTATAACGATTTCTAGAGTATCTAATAAGGCTAAAGTCAAAATAAAACAAGAAATTAGGAAGAAAATCAAAAAGATTAGGGAATCCCCAACAATAAAGAATATCACTCATTATAATCTTTATATCCGGGGAATCCATAATTACTACCAAAAGGCTACCAGAGTCAGTCTTGATTTCGGAGACCTATATTCCTCATGTTTACCAACCTTTTATAATCGTCTAAAGAATATTGCCAGGTATGAAGTACCCAGAAGCCCACCTATAGGATATAAGCATTTCTATAGTACAACACAACGTACTTTTAAAGTTAAAGGAATTTACCTCTATCCATTGCAAGATGTGAAGTGGAAAAAGTTAGAATTCTATAATCCTAAAATCAATGACTATACTGAAGAAGGTCGTTCGTATAAATTCAAGCGATTAAAACCTGATATTTCTTCAGAAATAAGGAAAATGTGTTTGTCAGAAAACATAAAAGGAAACCTAGAATTTTCTGACAATCGCATTTCTAAGTATTCAATGCAACATGGGAAATGTGCGATTACCAAAGAATTTTTAAAATCGGAATTTGCACACTGCCACCATATCATCCCAAAAGAACTAGGTGGATCTGATTCTTTTGATAACTTGATTATCATTCACGAATGGGTACATCTTCTAATTCATGCAACAAAAGAAAAGACGATTAAAGAGTATTTAACTATTCTTCAATTAGATGGAAAACAGTTGGAGAAGCTAAATCAGTACCGACAACACTGTAATTTGACTGCTATTCACTGAGTTAAGAATAAGTTGGAACGCCGTATGCAATGAAAGTTGCACGTACGGTGTGGACCGGGGGAAAAGCTAGAGATAACTTCAAAGGCTTACCTATCGGTATATTTGATGAAAGGCGTTTTAGAAAATGAAGCCTGGGCTACGAAAGAAGTTGTTGGTTTAGAGTTAATGAATCGTGAGGAGATCGACACAATACTTTCAGAGTCTTTCCTTTATCATAAACCTATAACGCTGCAGTTAAACACTAAAGACGAATTTGGGCGATTTTTGGATCCTGTCGAAGGACAATTTCTAGGTGAAGCATATGAAGACTATTTTGTATTGAATGAACAAGCGATATATTGGACAGACGTTCGACACGTATCTATAAAAAAAGAGGAAAAATGGTTCAAAGTTGACTATTTTCAGGACGGAAAATCTTCTCACAACAAGCAAAAGAAAAAAGAGAGTACTATAGAAGAAGAGATCAAGTTAATCAAAAATGAGTATTATCAGGACTTTGCAGATGAAGATTGAACATCATTGTCCATCGTTTATCTTTAAAAATGGCTTAGAATACCTATGTGAGCACCTGTTTTTAATGGGAATATTATTTAACCCACTACAAGAGCCAATTTAAATACAATTTCTTGAAGCAAATAAAAAAGCCAAACCTATATATAATTTTGGCTTTTTTATTTGTGACTTCTTTTAGTTATTTAAAATATTTTTACTATTGGAAGAAGTCAGCAAATTTTTTACATGAATTGATAATAGAAGTTACTTTTCTAATGTTATAATGTAAATCATCTAAATAAAGAAGACTGTCATAATCTAAAAAATCCTGCTCAATCATGTTATATTGATGAGAAAGCAAATTAACTAATTCATCGTTTGAGTTATCATATGTTGATATTAAATTACTTGCAAATTTTGCGAATTCAAAATAATCATCCTTGAATATTTCGTTAAGTGACATAATTTCTGACGCAATCTTACTATCATATTCCTTAGATTTTTCTGTCAAATTTCTTTCATCCCTTAATTCATCAATTTCTCTACGGAGTGCATGTAAACGCCTAATTCTTCTTTTGGTTTTTCTAAAAAATATGGTTCTAGATTTAGAGTTGGAGGATACTCGTGAAGATTCTTTTATTATACCTTCCTCTTTTGTGATTAAGTCAAGGAACTTTTTAGGAGAAAATACTTCTAGTCTAGCATCTACTAATTCATTTAATTCTTGTTTGAGTTCAACCCGTACGCCTACCTTTTCACCTTTTGCTTTAAAAATCCAATCATTTTTTTCATCATCACTAATAAAAATCACAGTGCGTATGAATGTGTTTTTTTCACAATATTTAATAATTTCTTTCCAAAGAATTAAATCTCCATATTGCATGTCATAAGTGTATTCTCCAAAAATTCTCATTTTATTTTTTTTCTTGGAGTCTTTATAACCAGGAGGGAGTTCTAATGCATATCTTTTTTCGCCTTCTTCAGATATACTTTGGATTTCTTCTGAAGAAAATGGTTCTCCCACCTTATTGTCAAGTAAATCTGCAATTTGATACGCAGTTCTAGAATTGTCTGGAATTAGTTCCATTAATTTTTTTAAGCTTATTTCTTTAAAACTCTTCCAAAATTGATTTGTTGCATTCTCAAATTCAGATACAACTTCTTCTCTTATGGTTTTTTCATCTGTACTACGAATAGTCCCTCCGTATTCTTCAATCTGTTTAATAACTTCATCTTGAAAGTTATTTTTAACTATTTCGGATTCGGAAATCATTTTTTCAATTTTTTTCTTATTTGATCTAGATACATTTTGTCTTTCGTAGTGATATTCCAATGCTGCCTGATAAGGAATAAAAAGATTAGATCTCACTTTTTCAAGAGCTAAAAAAAGCTTATCTTGGCTTTTTTTGGAATATCTGAAAAAGTGCAATAAAACGTTGGCATCCAGAACTATTACTACACTCCTATCTAGATTATCAAAATCCAAAATCTCATTTTCATAAAATACCTTAAATTTATCCTTCATAAGGATCTCCTTTTAACAGATAGATATTTAAATACAATTATATTATATCACTAATAACTAGTAGTTAGTTCATCATAACGGAGTAAAAAATTAAAAAAAGAGCTTATCCTTTATAGATTCGCTCTTTTTCTATTGCGTTGCTTGATTTTATTTATTATTATTTCAAAGCTTTCAAATGTATCGATATCAAGCTGACATAACCATAGAAAGTATATCTTTTCCTTGTAAGTCCATTCGATAGTAGGGTACGAACCCAATAGGTTATTGTATCTAGTCTATTGGTCAGTTGAAGCCAGCTGCCAGCGCTTAACAAAGATTCCCCATTCGTCCATCTAAGAACCTCCAATTTCAAATATAGATCCACAAATTTAAATTGAAATTTACTAATCTCCGAAATAGAGAATTCCGTCATATCCAAGTGAAATTTCCTCGTGGTATTTTATTACTTCTTTAAATTTTTTAACATTTTCAAGTTTTTTAATTTTAGATGATAATCCAGAAATCGATTTAAGCTTTTTTTCAATCAACGCACTATCAACATTACTTCTTTTATAAACCTTAATTTTTTTTCCATTAACATCATATTGATTTTGAATTCTATTTTCTTTTAAAAATAATAGTTCCTCTTTATCAAATAACCATCTATTTTCATAAGACCTACATTTTGAAAAGACATTATCGTATTCTTTAAGAACTGAATATATACTTGTTTCGAGACCAAACTTTCCTATCTCAGTATTCACTACTTTAAATTCAAGGTGATTAAACTTAACTCTATTATTTTCATAAGTATTAGATTTACTCAATAAATAGTTATAAATGTTTTTGTAATAATTAAAGAAAGCTAAATTTTCATTTATATATACTTTCTTTTTACCATTGTTTTCATTTGGATCTATATCACTTACAACATATTCGTTGTTTTTAAATGAGGATGTTACAATATGTCTTTCGAAATTGTTAAATATTCTTATGCCACTATCGTCTTCTAATTCAATTTCTATGACGCTCTCTGTTTGTTTTTTAGCTTTTTCTACTCTTTGATTAGTCACTTTATCCTTATAAGTAGCTTTTGCCTCCACGATATAAGGAACTCCATTTTGATCAAGTCCAAAAAAATCAGGTAGATAACCGTCTGTTAAATAATCAATCTGTGGATCTTTTAGGTGGAATAAATATTTAACATCAAATACTTTTTCTGCTACACATTTTGCTGATATCATACCTATTATAAATCCGATACTTGTTTTTACAGTACTTTCAGCATTTTTATATGAGTTGCCGATATTAAATTTATTACCTGAACTGACAAAAGCCATATCTACTAAACTCTTGTAAAAAGCATTCCCTTCAGAACTTAGGGTAAAATTTGAGAACTCTCCTACTGTGATCGCGTATCTAATGAGATCATCCCTGGTGACTTTTAAATTACTTTGAACAAAAGTATTGTTGTAATAGTCCGCAACTGTATCGAAAGTCCTTAATTCAACATCATAAATCATTTTTTTCACCTTTATCCCTTACTCGGTTCATTATATGCTACAATTTTCTCCATATCTTTTGAAAAGTAAAACTTGATACTACTTGGATTTTCTTCGTAATTAATCATCTTCAAGTCATCAAAAATGCCCGACCCTTGCAAAATTTTCTTGCAACATGATCCGTTAGAAGTATATTCAATATAGTAATAAAGTAAAATTTCTTCTATCAAAAACATATCCGCCCTTAAAGTATTAACAAAGAAGTGGAATTTTTCTTTTTTCAAATTGCTAGTCTCTAGAAATTGAATGATAGTTGTTACTATTTTATAGTATTGGCCTACAGAATTGAACTTCTTCTTAAATGCTGCTTCCACTGCTGATTTTCTTTTTTGTTCATCAAGAATGCTGATTTTATTTAATTTAATATCTAAAAGAGATCCGTAAAATTTACTATATTCGGGATTGTTTTCATTGAAAGCGTTACTGGCGCTTTCCAGATAACCATAGCATTCGATAACATCTTTTACTGAGTAAAAATCAATTGTAGTTTTATTTTCGGCATATTCTTTAGCTTTTTTAATTTTATCAATATAGTTTTTTTCTCTCTGGAATTTTTCAAAGCTATCCATATACTTAAAATCCCATTCGGTATTATCAAACACAAGAGCATCCTTGTAGTATCTAAATTGATCTTGAATTTCCTTGGAATCTAAGTCGTTAATGATTCTTTCCATTTTCTCTTCTAATATTTCAATCAAATCTGTACTAAATTCATTAACTAATTTTATGTTTTCTGGTTTTCGAGCTATTTCTACAGCTGTATTCTGAAGTTGATAAATTAATTGATTATATATTTCTTCTTTCAACCCCTGAAAGGCTGCCGTTTTCATAAGATCCAATTTTCTATTTTCTAACATCGAATATAGATAATAAAAAGTACTATCATTATTTTCTTCTTTTCGGTTTTGTCTTTCTTCTCGTATCTGTATTCTTACAATGGCCAGAGCTATGATACCACTAAGAATTGCACCAAGAAAACCTCCCCAAAAGCCGAGAAGACCATCGGCACTACTACTCGTACTTGAATCATTTATTGTGAACAGTTTGTACACATGTATAATAGCAAGTACAAAAAAAATAGAGAATAAAGTATATAAAAAACCATATAAACCTTTTTTTAATTTCATGATTTTCCCAATCTTAATCAATTTCTTTACCATTAAAGGAGTCCTTCTTCCTTGGCTTGTCTTTTTATTCTTTTTAATGTAGATAGTGAAATATTAGTTTTTCTTACAACTTCTTTCATGCTATGATTCTTCATTAATTCTATAGCATGTTTGTATCGATCATTCAAAATTCTTTTTGGACGTCCTTCCTTATAGTCTTTTTTATTTGCACGCTGCCACTGCTTGCCTTCTTGAGTTCGTGTAACAATTAAATCTCGCTCAAATTGCGCAAAGCTACCAAGCATGTTCATCATTAAAGTTTGCATAGAATCTTTTTTATTAGGTTCAAACGTCAAGGCATTATCTAAAAAAGTAACTGTCACGCCTGATTCGTTTAAAGTAGAGATAATAGAATTTAAATCAACGATACTTCTTGCTAAGCGATCAATCTTTGTTACTAACACGAGATCACCTTTTTCTACTATGGAAAGTAGTTCTTCTAATTCTTTTCTACCTTCTTTTTTTGTACCCGTATATTTTTCACTAAAGATTTTTTTAGCACCAGCATCTTCTAATTTCAAAATTTGAGTTTTGTAATCTTGATTGCTGGTACTGACTCTTGAATACCCATAAATTGCCATTTTTTCTCTCACACTTTCTGGACATAAGTTTTTGACACCTGTCAAAGTCAAGTATATCAAGAAAAAATAAAGGGGTCAAAAACTTTTAAGTTTCTGACACCAGCCAATATTTGTTCTAATACTTATAACCCTAATTTATAAATGAACAAGAACTTATTTACACGTTTATTGATACAGATTTAAATTGATACACGCCAATTGTGGTATTTAAAAAGAGTGCTTAGAAGTCAGAAATTTTCTGAATACTCTGTATAATTCACGTCATAGTATTCTAGATTTGATTTTACATAATACATTTTGTCCCCCAACAAACCAAAATACCGACAGAATATATTATACTGCCCCTTTTATATAGAACAGAAAAAAGACTCAGTAATTTTGTCATAAAAATAGGATAAACATCTTCTATTGCATCTGTTCTTGCAGCACAGCTAAAAAAGCCCTTAAAAATAAGAGCTTCCACGTTCAGCTATCCAAAGTTTAAGATCGTTACATAGGTAGCTTCGCTAATAAATGAGACTTGATTCAAATCGCCATTAATTTTTTATAATTGATCACTGTTTTTTCAGAAGTATCTGTCACCTTGGCGATTGATAAGGTGACGACTGCTGAATTATTTAACAACTTTACAATTGTTCCAATGACTTGTTTTTTCCTAAATCTAAATGTGACTTGTTGATTTTTTTTAAAAGCCACTCCTTCGATGGATGGTTGCATTGGTTTCCATTGTCCAAAACCCATAATAATCTCCCCTTTTTGAGTATTTAAAAAACCGTCTCAAGCATTTGAGACGGTTGAAAAAATCGTTTAAGCTTTGTAGATATTAACGGCTTGCATACCACGTTGACCTTCTTCAGTATCAAAAGTGACTGCTTGCCCTTCATCGAGAGACTTGAATCCATCTGCTTGAATCGCAGAAAAATGAGCAAAGACATCTTGACCATTCTCTCCGGTTATAAAACCAAAACCTTTGTCTGCATTAAACCACTTTACTGTACCTTTATTCATACTATTTCCTCCTTGTGCATCATTACGAATGCGTTTTGTTGCAATAATTGTTTGATAAGCAAAAGGAGAGTATAAATTTCTGTATAGCACTCTTAATACGTTTCAAAGTTTATCACTACAAGTAGTATACCACACAAACTCTTTAGTTGCAACTTTACATAAAAATATTATTTTTTTATAAACTTATCACTCACTATACACTGTTTTATTTTTTATGTGCTATACTATCTATATAGAATTTCGCTATGAACGTTATCGTTACCTTTCGTCACTATTTGAGAGAGGAGAATGTATTATGACATTCACTAACAAAACAATTGATTATCGTGTTACTTTGGACACTAACTTAAACTTGTTTATTGTTTTTTCTAAAAACGATGAAACCAAAGTGGCAACCGGTACTACAATCGAAAATGCAGTACATGAATTAGAAAAACTAGCATAAGGAGTGAAACTCTCTAATGGCCAAGCTCTTTTCATATTAAAGGCAGCTACTTGTAAGAATGAGTAGCTGTCTTATTCATTTTTTGTGCGCTAATTTGCTAAAAATGATCTCCATTGTTTCAAGTGTATCGATATCCATCTGACACAACCAGAGAAATACCTTCTTTTCCTCCTCCGTCCAAGTAGTTTTTGGATAGGCGGAAAGAAGTTTCAGATATTTTACACGTTGGATACTAGATGACAATAGCCAGTGCTGTTCAAAACTCTCACTTTCTTCCATATCATCCCTCCAAAATGGTATTACCTACAGTTAGACATAGCAAATGCAAGTAACTTTTAACTAAAAAAATATCACAAACTAGCAAGCCAATCATCACAGATTAAAAATTGCTTTTTTTATGTTAATAAAGCCCTATAATTTCTGATCCGTTAAAATCAATATTGTAGAATTCATAATCATTTTTTACCAAGCAATCATTTATTTAAAAACCATTCACATAAGTAATAATTAACTTTTCGAAACCTAAGTCTTTAAGGAATACTATTTTGTTCTATAGTGGTTTTCCGATAATGCTTCCACATAATATCTTAATAACTTGTAATCTTTTTCATCAATACTTTTTATTATTATTTTATTTCCAAATAACGATCTGTGTGAATTTTTTAAAAGTCTGTGATGTATTTGATTTAAAATCAAATACTCTACTTCTTCGTCCTTCAAGTTAGGATCAGTAATCTTTTCTAAATCCCGATGAATATAATTATATTCTAAGTGAGACGCGTCATTAATAACTCGTTTAAATTCTTCTTTCTCAACTTTCAGGAAAATCACGTCCTTCCCTTAATAAAAAACTCAGCGAAAAGAGAGATTAACTAACCACTTCTGCTATTTAAAAATACATATTACATAATCAAATAAATTTCAATTCAACATCAGATATCTTTACAATAGTATGTTACCCCTTACCTAAAAAAAATTTATTGTTTTTATACATAAATACCCTAACATTCTTATGCAAAACTCTTATCAATAGATCATCTAATCTAAATCATAAAAATAGACCTAATAGAATTCCCCCTAAGATGAAGAATGCAGAGTTAATTTTGTATTTAAGAATACCTAATAGACTAATAAAAAAAATTAAAATGAAATACCATTCAACAAATATATTTTGTCCTAATTGGATGGTAACATTAGCCATCAATGCTAATGCTGCCGCATTTATACCAATTAACATTTTGGAAAATGTATTGGATTGTTTAAGCTTGGAAAATAGTGGTGCTAATATAAGAACCAGTAGAAACGATGGTAAAAAAATCCCTACTGTAGCTACCAAAGCACCTGGGATATCGAAAAGTAAATATCCAATAAAAGTTGCTGTAGTAAATACAGGCCCAGGAGTAAATTCGCCTACAGATATGGCATCTATCATTTGAACTTGGGTCAATACTTGTAACTTATCAACAAATTCTGATTGGATAAACGCAAGTAATACATAGCCACTACCATATAAAAGTAAACCTATTTTCAGGAAAGTTAAAAATAAAATTGAGAGACTAAATGGCTCTATGACATAATTTTTAAAATTCCAATCTTTTTTTATTAATAGTAAGAGTATTGCGGCAACTATTAACACAGTGAGTTCCGAAGCACCAAAAACAACCAAAAGCAGAGACAGGCAAAAAACAATAAATGTAGACATATCTTTTATAGCTGTTTTAAAAAGCTTTATTAGAGCTGCTACAATAATTGCTACAATGACAGGCTTTATATACTCCATAATTGTTTGAACTCTAGGAAGGTCTCCATATAATTTATAAAAGTGCCCTATAATCATTACAATGACCATTGCTGGTAAAATAAATGAAATACCTGCTAAAAATAATCCCCATTTTCCAGCACGCCGATGACCTAATATAATTGCCATCTCTGTAGAGTTTGGACCAGGAATCAAGTTAGTAAATCCTAATAAATCTAGAAACTCTTCCTTAGACATCCATTGCCTTTTATCCACGACTTCTTCTTCCATCATAGCGATATGAGCAGCTGGTCCACCAAAAGCAAAGAACCCAAGTTTTGAGAACACTTTAACAATCTCGATGTATTTATTTTCTTCCATAAGCCCTCCAATAGCATGAGAAATATTAAGTTATGTGCTGATTTGTTATATCAATGATTGGTTTCAGTTTAGTAGATCTTTACTTTCCAATAAATAGTTTAGAAAAGGACGCAAAGAGAAAAATAGAACTTTCTCTTTGCGTCCTTTGATGAAACCTTCTGAAAAACGATAAATATATTATCATTACAGTAGATTTACTCACCTATAAATATAAAAGCAACATATAAAAAGAAGACTTCCCCAATCTGCTTTCTCCGCTACTCTTTTAATGAGACACACTAGAAAATTTTAGAACAATTATTTATATATAGCAAGTAAAATACCCTTGTTAAACAATACTATTTTAAATTAACCGTCCAAGAGATCTTGATCAAGCCAAAATCATGTTTAATTGCATAATAAATCAAGAATAAACAACAACTGTGTTTCTACCTCCTTTTTTTTGCAGCATACAGCGCTTGATCAGCCTGATTGATGAGTTCATATACATCTAAAGAAGAATCATACTTAGAAATGCCAGCAGAAAAATAAAGCGTAATCTTTCTTTCCCCTCCAATATTCAACTTATTTTTTAATAAGAATGCCTGAAATCTTAATATAGTCTTTTGAACAGACTTTAATGTACTGTCTTTGAAAATAACTAAAAATTCTTCGCCTCCATATCTATAAACCTCTACTTGATCTTGGTGTGCTTCACTAAGAAAAGTTGTTATTTTTTTTGAAAAGAATATTAAAGCACGATTTCCTGTAATGTGTCCATAGTGATCATTAATTCTTTTAAAATGATCTAAATCCATCATAACAAAAATAAGCTTTTCCTTTTCAACATCTGTCATACTATCTACGTCTTCATTTAAGCTTCTAAGATTTTTAACTTTCGTCAATTCATCGTAGTTTCTCTCAATAAGTTTTCTATTTATATCTTTTAAGAATTATTTTTGAGTACTTAGATAGTATTGCCAAGAAATACAAATAATTATAGACCCTATAAACAAAGATAGATATTCCCAAAAAGTAAGTTTATATTCAAAAAAGAGCATAGAATTCAATCCAGCCATCATTAGGGGAGCGTCAATAATTTTGTGTAAATGATTCTTCCCTACTGCAGATTGTTTCTAATTCTCAATCAGTTGGCTTAGCATTTGTTCAAGTTCGCCTTCGGCCTGTTGAAAGCCTTTATGACTGCGACCTAGGAATTTTTGGTTGTAAGTATCAAAAGACGAGACTAAGAAACGTTCCATCGACTCTTCGTTTTGGAACTGTTCCTTGCGGTGGCTGTATTTCTTGATTTGCTTATTAAAGGATTCAATCAAGTTCGTAGAATAAATACTCTTGCGTATGGCCAAGGGGAAATCATAGAAAGTGAGCAAGTGATCGTTCGAAAGAATCGATTCAACCACTTTTGGATAGCTGGTTTTCCATTTTTCCGCAAAAGCACCACGTGCTTCCAACGCCACCTCTTTAGATGAGGCTTGATACACCATTTTAAAATCATCACAGACTTCCTTAAGATCATCGACACGCACTTTGTGACTGATATTACGGGAAACGTGTACACAACAATGTTGAAAACGAGCTTTGGGATAGAACCGACTAATCGCTCCTACCATCCCCTTTAAGCCATCCGTGATGAACAGGAGGACATTTTTCAAACCGCGCTCTTGAAGGTCCAATAAAATTTCCTCCCAAATCGTGATGGATTCAGTCGGTGCAATCGCATAGCTCAATACTTCCTTTGATCCGTCCGGGCGAATGCCAACTGCGATATGAATAGCTTCCTTGGCGACGGTTTTCCGCTTTAACGGAATATACGTTGCGTCCATATAAATAGCAGCATAACGGTCATGAAGCTCCCGCCCTTTAAACGCCGTTACCTCTTCTGTAAATGATTTTGTTATATTGGACATGGTTTGGGGCGTGTAGTGATGCCCATACATTTTCTCAATCAAGTCTGCGATTTCCGACATGGTAATACCTTTTCGGAAGAGGTGAATGACGGTCTCCTCTAACGTGTCATTCGTCCGTCTATAAGCAGGAACAGTCTGTTGCTTGAACTCACCATTGCGGTCGCGCGGAATCTGGAGATGAAGTTCCCCATACTCGGTCTTGACCGTACGGTCATAGGAGCCGTTACGAGAATTACCCGTGTTAAAACCAATGCGATCATACTTTTCGTAATCTATGAAAGCCGTTAACTCCGTTTTGAGAAGCGTATTGACTGCTTTCTCCAAATGGACACGGAATAATTCATTCAAATCGCCTTTGTTCGCTAGAGTCTTTAGAATTTCTGTAGTAAAATCGTTCATAGGGAAGTCCTCTCTTCTGTGAATGTGTTGTGGTAACTCTATTCTACAGAAGGGACTTCCTTTTTTCTATTTACACAAAATATTTTACACTCTCCTGAGTTAAACTGAATATCATTCTGTCTATATAAATTTTAAGATGGATTACCATACTTTTGTTTGACTCATTGACAAAAATCTAAAAAACTTATCCTCAGCGAGATTGAGTGTCTTTTACCAGACACAAATCCCTACTACAGATAAGTTTTTTATTTTTTTATGCTTTTAGGCTTTTAGGTATATGGATATTTCAGTTTTTCCTTACTGATAAGTTTCTGTCCGCAAGAATTCTTCTTGCTTTAATAGCTCCTCGATGGAACAATTTTTTTCCAATGCTTCTTTGACAAAAGCAGTGGCTTTTTCATAACCAATTTGCGGTGAAAGGGCTGTAATAGTCCCTGTACTGTTATTTACAGCTTTCAAACAAGCTGTTTCATTGACGGTAATACCTGCCACACATTTATCGGCAAAAATTTGACACGCTTTGGTCAACAGTTGACATGATTCAAATAAATTATGGAACATCACCGGCTCAAAAGCATTCAATTCCAATTCTCCGGAAGCTGCCGCAAAGGTGATGGCACCGTCATTTCCAATCACTTGAAATGCAATTTGACTGATAACTTCTGGAATGACTGGATTGACTTTGCCCGGCATGATCGATGAGCCTGCTTGTCTTGCTGGCAAGTTGAGTTCATGAAAACCAGTTCGCGGACCGCTGGCTAAGAGACGCAGATCATTGGCGCTTTTGTTCAATGTGATGGCAATCGTTTTTAATCCACCTGAAATCGAGGCGAAACTGTCGGTATGCTGTGTACTATCAATCAGGTCATTCGCTGGCCGTAAGGGTCTTGGAAAACGTCGGTTCAATTCTTGATAGAGGTATTCTTGATAGCGATAGGACGCATTAAGACCTGTCCCAATGGCTGTCCCACCCATATTTAAGGTCAATAGTTCTGCCGATAAGTGGTGCAGCCGTTCACGGCAACGCGTCAAACTGTGGGCATATGCAGCGAAACTTTCCCCTACTGTCATTGGCACCGCCTCTTGCAGTTGGGTTCGCCCCATTTTTGCCACGTGCTGAACTTCTTTCGCTTTCATATGCCATCTGTCAATCAACTGTACCAGCGCTTCATCCAATTGTTCAATATATACAAGCAAAGCCAGTTTCCCAGCACTAGGATAGACATCATTGGTGGATTGGCTTTGATTGACATCGTCTAAAGGATGAAGATATTGATATTCCCCTTTCTTATGCCCCATCAATTCTAACCCGCGATTGGCGATCACTTCATTCACATTCATGTTGGTGGATGTTCCTGCTCCCCCCTGAAATGTATCAACAATAAATTCTTCATCCCACTTGCCCATGATGATTTCTTCCGCAGCAGTCACAATGATTTGTGCTTTTTCTTTGGATAGCGTGCCAGATTGTTGATTGGCTAGCGCAGCTGCGGCTTTGATACGTGCTACTTGTTTGATCATCGTCAGATCAACTTTTTGATCAGTGAAAGCAAAATTTTCTTTTGCGCGATAACTATGAATACCATAATAAGCCCCCTCGTATATAGGTAGACTGCCAATTGTATCTGATTCGATCCTCATCATGATTTAAACGCCCCTTTTTGTATTATATGTGATAAAATATCACATAAGAGAAAAAGACACGAGCCTTTTCAGCCATCTCTTTGTTAATCCTTGAAATTGATTCCTTTCACTTTGAAAAACAAAGAGAAACAGTACAAAAACAGAAAAGAGGAAAGTATTTGGATGAACTAGATAAAAAGTTGTTGAATCTGTTGCAGCAAAATGGTCGGTTATCGATCAAAAAGTTAAGTGAAGCGTTATTCATCACTGCACCTGCTGTTTCCCAACGAATAAAACATTTAGAAGAAACCGAGCAATTGTTGTATTATCAAGCGACGATTGACTATGAACAAGCCGGCTTGCCGATCAAAGCATTTATCCACCTGTCGATCGAACCACAGCAAAAAGCAAGTTTCTATCCTTTCATACAGGCGATCCCCAATGTGTTGGAATGTGATTGTGTCACCGGCCCTTATTCAATGTTAATCAAAGTCGTTTTCCCTTCTACCAAATCATTGGACAGCTTTATCAATGACTTGCAAAAATTCGGTCGAACCAACACCCAAATCGTTTTCTCGACGCCAGTTCCCTCTCGAGGATATCAATTCTGAAAACCCAAAAAGCGCGCTTATCTCACATAGACAGGCACGCTTTTTTTATATACAGGGGTCACTGGTCATCGACTGGCACTTGCAACCCTCGTGGTCCGACATTCGTTGAAAATACAATGTGGGTTTTGGTATCCCCATAAAATTGCAAATCTGTGATAAACCGATCCAAGACGACCGTATCACTAAAATAAACCTTCAAGAGCATAGAATAATCTCCAGTGATACAGTCACACTCGATCACATTTGGGATGTCTGCGATATAGGCATAGAAGGCTTCTTTATCTTTGGCATT
This sequence comes from Enterococcus sp. DIV0755f, assembly GCF_051713725.1. Taxonomy (NCBI): domain Bacteria; kingdom Bacillati; phylum Bacillota; class Bacilli; order Lactobacillales; family Enterococcaceae; genus Enterococcus; species Enterococcus sp. DIV0755f. The sequence goes on along the minus strand of NZ_JBIOQL010000003.1, from coordinate 25,541 downwards.
CACTGCGCAATGGACATACGCTTTGATCAGATAACCAAGTTTTTGGTAGTCGATCAGTGCCTGATAAGAACGGATATACCCAAGGGTTTCAAGGTTTTGTACCCGCACAGAAACAGATGGCGATGAAATAAAGCATTGCTCTGCGATCTGTTTGACAGTGACTCGGGCATTTTGCTGCATGATGTTCAGTATCTTGCGGTCTAAGTTATCCATAATCATCCCCCGTTCTCATTATTTTCTCAGTTTATCGAGAAAACAACAGAAGCGCAAGTTGCAGATTACATCCTATGTTAAATTTCCTAACATCAACGCTGAGATAATTGGAAATAGCGATAAACAATCATCGCCCCACAAGCAAACAGACCACACCCAAAAAACATCATGTCAAAGCCAAAAAGACTGGCGATGATTCCCCACAAAAAAGCCCCACCTCCATAAGCTACATCTAAGGCTGCTGAAAATACCGCTGTCCCTTGCCCTCGCTGCGCCTCAGACACCGATTCTAATACAATCGTATTCATCACAGGCAATAAGCCGGCATAACCGACACCATAACAACTCGCGGCCAGAAGCAAGCTACTGAGCTGTGTCGTAAATGGCAACAGACAAAAAGAAACCAAAATCAATAATAAACTGCCATAAATCAATGTAGCCGTTTGGATTTTGGCGAGCAAACGTGGAAATACGACCCGTGTTGTGACCGTCATGATCGACATGACCGTAAAATAATAGCCTGCGCCGATAATCTCACGTTCAAGGGCATATTGTGCAATAAACGCCACCACGCCAGAATTGGCAAAGCATATCAAAAAAAGGATACCGCTAGGAAACACAACCGCTTTGATGCGAAGCAGTTCTCGTAACGATGATTTCGCTTCGCCAGAGTGCGTATTCCTCCGTGAAAAGGGCTGTTCTTTCAAAAAGAAACTCAACAAAAAAGCTGTTCCGCTCAACAAGGCAGCCATCCGAAAAAGTACAGGAAATCCATAATTTTCTACAACAGCAAGTCCTATCAACGGGCCGATGGCACTCGGCACAGCCTGGGCGATACTGAAATACCCCAATCCGACTGCTAATTTGCCTTCAGGAATCGTATCAACTGCCATCGTCGCTGCTGCTGTCGCTTGCAAACTATTGCCCACCCCTTGCAAGATGCGCAGACAAAAAAGCATCAATAGCCCCTGCAGCAGATTCAATAAACTAAAATCAATCAACAGAATGGCTAATCCCATACAAAGCAAGACTTTGCGTCCATATCGATCCAATGCCACACCGATTGGCAAACGGCAAAACAAAGCAGATAGCCCCAAGACACCTACAATGGCGCCGGATACTGCTTTAGAACCACCTAAAGAAGCAACATATAACGGCATAGTCCCCATTTGGGTCGTGATGGCTGTCATTGCTAGTACCGTGACCACCATCACTAAGTAAAAATCTTTCGACCAAAGCCGACTAGAGCTGTTCACCTTTTCCATATTGTGCCTCGCTTCTATACAGCTAATTGAAAACGTACTTGTGTCAAAAATTGCTGTGTACATTCTTCTTGCGGATCCTCAAAAATTTCTTCTGGTGTTCCCGCTTCTACCACCACACCATCCGCCATGAATATCACTTTATCCGCGACTTCTTGTGCAAATTGCATTTCATGCGTCACGATGATCATCGTTTGCCCACTATCAGCCAGTTGCTTCATGACATTTAGGACATCACCGACAAGTTCTGGATCGAGCGCTGAAGTGGGTTCATCAAACAGTAATAATTCTGGCGTCAAAGCCATCGCTCTGGCGATACCTACACGTTGTTGCTGTCCGCCAGACAGTTGACTAGGATACATCATAGCTTTATCTGCCAAACCCACTTTTTCTAAGGCAGATAACGCTGCTTTTTCTGCCAGTTTTTTTGGGAAACGCCGTGGTGTGCGTAGTCCTTCCGCCACATTTTGCAACACATTCATGTGGCTGAACAGCTCATAGGATTGAAAGACCATCGCTGTTTTGCGGGCGATCTCCAATCGTTGGGTTTTGCCAATATGTGCGAGATCATACTGGAAGTCACCGATAGAATAACTCCCCGCATCAGGCTGCTCCAACAAATTCAAGCAACGCAAAAAGGTCGTTTTTCCAGAGCCGCTAGGACCAATGATGCATACAACTTCCCCACGTTCAATTTGTAAGCCAACATTTTTTAAGATGACTTGTTTATCGAAAGACTTCTTCAATCCTTTGATTTCTGCTTGCAGCATACTCCCACCCTTTCTTTTCTATCGCTCAAAGCGCGATCGTATTGGCAGATTGTCCTTCTAGCAAAATATCTCTTGCATTGTTCAAAGCTGTTTCTGCAATTTCTTGTACAGCCAATTGGGTATAATACGCAATATGCGGGGTCAAAAGCACATTTGGCAGTTGATTCAGCTGTTGATAATAAGGATTTTGATCCCACCCAACTGAAAAATACCGTTCTTCATTGGCGATAGCGTCTAATACAGCACCAGACAAACGCCCTTGCGCGAGTGCGGCAATCAACGCATCCGTATCAACGATTCCCCCACGTGCCGTATTGACCAGACAACTGCCAGGCTTCATCTGTGCAAAAACAGAGGCCGAAAATAGCCCTTCTGATGCTTTTGTCAGCGGGATATGGATCGACAAGACGTCCGATGCAGCAATCAAGGTCTCAAAGGACACATATTCGACAATCCCCTTCAACCGAGGATTTTCACTCCTACTAGTGGCAATCACATGTCCCCCCATATGATAAATCGCTTCTGCGACTAGAGCACCGATTCGACCAGTGCCTAACAAACCGACTGTTACGTCTTGTAGCTCCCGACCAATCACAGACCGTCGATCAAGTTTTCCTTTGATCATTGCTGGAATATTGCGTAAAACCATCAAGATCGACATCACAGTGTAATGGCCCACCGATGTTGGGCTATAAGAAGGGACATTGGTGACCGTCAACTGATGCTTTTGCGCCCAGTCAAAACGAACACCGTCGACCCCCGTTGATTTGATCGATAACTGCTTCATCCCTAAAATATGCAAGCGTTGGTACAGGGACTCATCTTGCTGCATAGCCAGACTAGGATACAAACAGATGCCGTCGTGCCCTGCTGCCAAATGGATATTCTCCCAAGACAAGCCCTCCATTACGATCGTCACTGGTGTTTTGTGGATAAATTGCCACCGTTCGATATAAGCAATTTCCTCTTCACTTACCCCGTAATAAATCAATTTCATTGGCAACACCTCCTAAATGACCCCTTCATATGCTGGCGGCATAGCGTATTCCAACGCATCACCTAATAAAGCGATCCCTTGATCGATCTGTGCCAATGTCGGCTTCGTAAAATTCAGCCGAAATGAATGCTCATAGCCTTTTCCCGCAACACTCATGATATTGCCTGGAATGACCGCAACTTTCGCCTCATCAAGGTAATCATAGAACCGCTCTGCGTCCATCTCAGTCGATAGGAAACAGGTGATAAAATAGCCGCCTGTTGGTTTGATAAAGGTAAGCTTATCCGTTGGCAGTGCCTGTAATGCTTGCAGCATGCGGGCATATTTCTCTTGATACAACAAGGTCAATTGGGCCACATGACCTTCGAAATCATGATAATCCATATATTCGGCCAATACCACTTGCCAATAAAAATTGGTGTGGGAATCGGCGGATTGCTTGGCCAAAATCAATTTTTCCATTGCAGGACCAGCAGCCATCATAAAACCAATCCGGCTGCTGGGTGCCAAAATTTTTGAAAAAGATCCCGCATAAATGATTCGTCCTTCGGTATCTAATGTTTTCATCTTAGGGATCGGTGTACCTTCATACAACAACTCACCGTAAGGATCGTCTTCAAAAATCAGCACATCATATTGACATGCCAATGCATAAATGGCTTTACGTTTTTCCAATGGCATTGATGTGCCTAAAGGGTTTTGGAAAGTGGGGATCAGATACAACATTTTCACTCTTGCGTCTGTTTTGAGGATTGTTTCTAAAGCGTCAAGATCCATTGATTCTGCTGCAAGATCCATCGGTACCGGCACTGGTATCGCCCCATATCCTTTGATAGCATTCACCGCACCGGAAAATGTTTGCTCCTCGCATAACACCACATCGCCTTCATTACAAAAGACTTTTACCGCCAAATCCATGGCTTGGGTCGAGCCCGAAACCACCAGCACCTCCTCTTCGTTATCGATATTTGACAATTGACGCAAACGTTCTTTGATCAAGGTCCGTAAGCGCGGATACCCCTCTGATGCCCCATACTGCAAGAAAGACTCTGGGTCCGCTTCGTTATATAATTTTTGCGAGATCTCTTTCAATGTAGCCATTGGAAATGCTTCTGTCGGTGGAAATCCGTAAGCAAAGGAAATAGCTGCTGCAGACTCCATATTTTTTTTTGCATTCTCTCTTAATGGAGATGCTTCTAATGTCATGATACGTTGTGCGAATTGATAGGCCATTCTATTTCCTCCCTGCATAGTTGTTAGCCGGCCAGCTGTGTGGTAAAGCGGGCTAAAAAGGCTTTGGTTCGTTCTTCTTTGGTTTCCTCGAATACTTGTTGCGGTGTGCCTTGTTCAACAATATGTCCATTCTCCATGAAAACGACTTTGTCTGCTACTTCATACGCGAATTTCATTTCATGGGTCACCAATACCATGGTCGCACCGGCTTCCGCAATTTCTCTGAGCAGCGCCAATGTCTGTCCCACTAGTTCCGGGTCCAATGCCGAGGTAGGTTCATCAAACAAGATGACCTTAGGATTCAACGCCAACGCACGGGCGATCCCGATACGCTGTTGTTGTCCACCTGACAGTTGGCTAGGATAAAAATCTTGTCGTTCAGACAAACCGACTTGATCCAACAAAGCCTCTGCTGTTCGCAGGGCAGCTTCTTTGCTTTGTTTTTTGGTCACGATCAATGGCATCATGATATTTTCTTTGGCTGTTTTATTTTGAAACAAGGCATAATTTTGGAAAACCATCGCTGTTTGCCGTTGATGGGTCAATATTTCTTTTTTACTTGCTTTGTGCAATGTGGTGGTGGTTTCTCCCAATTGAATCACACCTTGATCTGCTCGTTCCAAAAAATTGAGACAACGCAAGAAGGTCGTTTTTCCCGAACCGGAAGGCCCCAATAAGACGACTACTTCGCCTTTAGCGACATCAAGATCAATCCCTTTTAACACTTCTTGTTTGCCGAATCGCTTATGGATATCCGTTACTTTCATCATAATGCGGCCCTCCTTAGTTTGCGCAACAGCCGATTTTCCAGTAATTGTGCCCCTTTTTCGATGACCAAACTAATCAGCCAATAAATGATCGCAACAGCCACATACGCTTCTAAAAACCGATAATTTTGCTGGGCCGTGATTTTAGCTGCCGCAAAAACATCGACAACACTGACCATGGAAGCTAAGGCAGACGCTTTAACCAACGAGATCAGCAAATTACTGAACATGGGCAATGAAATCGGCCAGGCTTGCGGGAGCAGCACACGACGGATGACTTGTAAGTTCGTCATGCCGATCGATTTGGCTGCATCGAACTGCCCTTTTTTGACTGCCGCAAATGCGCCCCTGAAAATCTCGCTGCTATTGATAGCAGACATTAAACTCAAGGCGGCGATCGCTATCCAAACCATGTTGAAATCTTTAAATCGCAAAGTCCAATGCATCGACTCCGCCCAAATATCAAACTGTTTAGCAGAAATAAGATATAACGCTAAAATCACTAAAACCACTGGGACCCCTTTTAAGACCGTGACAATCACTTGCAGCACTGGTGCGAGGATCTTGATCCTATACAGACGAATCAAGGCGATGATCAACCCAACCACCGCGCCAATGACTAGTGCGGTCAACGCCATAAAAAGCGTCGTACCAATATAATGACTTGCTGTTTTCAGCGCTTCGATCATAATAGACAATTGAAAACTCATCGCCATTCCTCCCTATTCTGGGACGTAATCCCCATCTAGATATTTTTCTGATAATTCTTTGATCGTTCCATCTGCTTTCAATTCCTCTAATGCTGTATTGACCGCATCAATAAAGTCTTGGTCAGCTTCTTTGTTGAACAATAAGTAGGCATCTGAGTTGTGGACTGGTTCGCTGCCGATCTCTAGATTTTCACTAAATGAATTGTTCCAATTATCGACTTGATATTCTGGTGCTAACGTTGCATCGACCGCACCTGAAGTGACTGCTTGTACGATTTGCTCGTTGTTGTATTCCCCATAAACCAATTCAAAAGCATCGGGATTTTCTGCCAGATAAGCCTCAGCCATTGCTGCTTGGTTAGTAGCAGTCGTCACATAGACTTTTTTTCCTGCTAAATCTTCGAAGCTATCGTAGACCGTACCGGCATCTGGATCAGAGACAATATACGTATCCCAGACCACATACCCAACATCCCCATAGACGAATTTTTCTTTCCGTTCATCATTGACTTCATATTCATAGGCAGCCATCTGGACTTTATTGCTTTCTAAATTTGATAACGTCGTTGGGAAATCCGCTCCTTCAAAGGTAAAGGTATAATCAAGTAATTTTTCGTCGATTGCTTTAACGACGGCGACATCATAGCCATCATATTCACCATTTTCGTCTAAATAAGCATATGGCAATGCTTCATTCCCAGTACCCACCTTGATTTCTGTTGCATCACTTGCTCCACTGCTTGCAGTGTCGGCAGAACTGCTTCCGCAAGCCCCTAAAACAAAAAGTGTCACCAATGTAATTGCACCTAAAATCGTTTTTTTCATTTGAATTCCTCCCTTTCCCTCTACCCAAAATTTTCCTATGTTGTTTTGATTTTTTGCTGTTTTTTGGTCCATGATATCAGTGGTACTTTTGCTGTTTGTTGTTTTGTTTTCGAAAAACTCATCCGACGTTCCAGACCGGTGAAAACACGTTCTAAGAGGAAGCTTAAGGTAATAAACAAGATCGCCGCACCGACATAGCCTTCAAGTGTATGGAAGGTCACTGCGCCTATCGCTCGCGCTTTGCCGACAACATCCACTACCCCAATGGTAAAAGCCAGCGATGTGTCTTGCAGCAGTGCAATCGTAGTTGTACCAAATGCAGGTAATGCGACACGGACAACTTGCGGTAAAATCACTTGTCGATACATTTGTGTTTTCGTCAATCCGCAAGCAATACTCGCTTCCTTCTGTGTGACCGGTACACTTAGAATCGCAGCCCGGAAAGTTTCAGACTGAAAGGCAGCAGTATTTAATCCGTAGGTGATATAGATGAAAATAATTTTATTCCATGAGGAAACATCGATTTGAATCATTTGTAATAAGGCGGGTACACCATAATACACAACATACAGTTGAACCAATATCGGAGTGCCTCGAATAAATGAAACGAAGACTGCCGCCAGTTGACTCAGAAATGGCACTTTTTCGACACGAATAAATGCAAGTAAAATCCCTAAAAGCAATCCTGTAATCGACGCCACTGCTACTATCATCAACGTAACCGGCAAAGCACTTAAAACCTTTGGAAAATATTCCCAAACTAATTTCCACTGAAAAAATTCCGACATATTGCCCCTCCTTTTTCTGAATATTCTGATTATTAGACAATATTACTAATGGAAAAAAATTTTTCAATAGATTCATTACTAAAACTTCATTAATTTTATAAATTCTCCCTTTTAACTAAAAAAAGAAAGATGCAAACGGCATCTTTCTTTTTAATATAAGAATATAAAATACTACCCGTGGTGCTAGTTAATTTTTTCCTAGAGGAAAATGTCTAAACATGTTGGTAAATCAATAAAAAAACGCATACAGTAGTCTCAAAACTCCCAAGAAATGAGGACTATTTAACAAACTACGATGGTTACGTCGTGACAACTGAACATTTTGACTTAGCCAATCCTGTTACTAAAGTCGATGATATCCCCGATTATGAAATGTACAGTCAAACAATCGATAGCTTAAATAAGCGTTTTGGCAATCGTGTTTTAAAAGGCATCGAAATCGGTTACATCGCTTCTGAAAAGGATCGGATCATCGACTATTTAGCCGATAAAGATTACGATTTAAAATTACTCAGTGTGCATCATAATGGTCAATTTGATTATTTAGATGACGAAGTCAAAGATATGGATCCTGCTATTGTGATTCCTCAGTATTTTGCACAACTTTCAGAAGCACTAGTTGTTATAGAAGCAGATGTCTTTGCTCATTTTGACTATGGTTTTCGGGTATTTGGTCTATCCGTTGCTGAATTTAAACAATATGAAGCGCAGTTTTTACCGATTCTAGATCAAGTAATCAAAAATAAATTGGCATTCGAATTAAATGCTAAGAGCGCTTACTTGTATGACAATTTAGCGTTATATGAATATGTCATCGATTTATATCTTTCACGTGGTGGTACCTTGTTTAGTGTTGGATCAGATGGGCATTACCTTGAACATTTCCGTTTCCATTTCGATGATCTTTTTGCTCTGTTAAAAGCAAAAGGTGTGACGGAATTAGCGATTTATCAAAAAGGAAAGCGAATTATGGTTCCATTACCAGTCTAAAAAAACGTCCTCAGCATCAAAAGTGAGGACGTTTTTTTAGATTTCTTTTTCTAAAATCGGACAAATACGATCTTGTTTTCCTAAAGGAAAATGTTTGATCCCGATTTTTTTAAATCCATGACGTTCATAAAAACGAATACCTGCATGATTTTTTTCATAAACAGTCAAACGTAAATAACGTTTTTGTTTCGTTTTAGCATAACGATTCGCTTCATCGAGTAACCGTTGCCCTAACCCTTTGTTTTGATAATCTTTGAGCAGATAGAGCCGTTGAATCTCTATAGCATCTTTTTCATCATTGACTTTCATATAACCAATGAGTATTTGATGATCCTTAATACCAATAAATTTACTGGTTGACTGTGCCAATTCTACTGCCAATATTTCAGTTGTCAATTGTGTCTGTAAATATCCTTGCATATCAAGTGGATCTGCGCCATCGATAAACGATTCATAAAAACTGACAACACTTACAACTTGTAAAGCATCTAGATCATCATAATCTAAATACGCTAGTGTGATTTGATTGTTCATCTAACTCCTCCTTTTGACATAGTATACTATAAATCACCCGTGGTGCTAGTTAATTTTAATATCCTAAAGAATATCTCAAAGTTCCTTCAAAACGTCGTTGTGCTCGACTTAATAGAACACTGTAAGCCAGTAATATGCTTTCAAATCTACTCTCTAGCCCTTTAACAGAACGTGAGTTGAAATTTTGACAACCTAATTTTTCTAAGGAAGAAAAAACAGACTCAACTGTTTTTCTTTGTTTTCCAAGTAAGCTGTGGTCTAGTTTTTCTGATTTATCCATGTTTTTACGTGGCGGAACGGATATAGTAATGCCCTTAAGGGCAAGCTTTTCATGGATTTTATGGCTAATATATCCTTTGTCCCCTAGGATATTGGGAAGATTCGCTTCTTCCGATAAAGTCTCTAACACTTTCACGTCATGGACACCTGGATTCGTGATTGAGTAAGTAATCGGAAAGCCAGTCTTAGTAACGATCATATGAATTTTAAGACCATAAAAATAAGATTTTTTTGTTGAGTTATAGCCAACTTTGGCTATTTGATTCAATAGTTTTGCTTGTCTATTTCTAACTGGTTTACATAATGGACTAGGAAAACTATCTATAATTCCGACTAGTTCACTTTTGGTGATCTTCTTGATGAAAAAGTATCGAATAATCTTGATAGTGTAAGCTAAGTTTGAACTTAAGCGAGTGAATCGACTCCTACTAGGAAAGTCACCATTAGGAAATAAGACGGAACAAACCACTCTATACGTGGCTCTTTGGCTAGTATAGCCATTAATTATGCCCCATATAACACAAGCAATAATCACTGTATCGCGTTGCTTCAGTTGATCAGTATTTCTTCGGTTTTTAATCTTATCTGGTACACAATTGTGGTATATGTTAGAAACAGTTCTCATAATTTCCTTGAATGTTATAAAAGTATCTGTATAATGTTCAGTATATTTTGATGAACGCATATGTAGTCCTCATTTCTTGGGAGTTTTGAGACTACTATATGCGTTTTTTTGTTGATTTACCAACATGTTTAGACATTTTCCTCTAGGAAAAAATTAACTAGCACCACGGGTAAAATACTTTAATTTTTTAGGTTCTATAATATTTAGTGTTGGTGGAAAATCTGAGAGTGTAAAATACATTTGCGATACAAATAATATTAAACCAATAATTATTTTAAAAGAATATCGTAAATGGAGTTTCTTAAAATTTTTTACAAATAAATCATAGGAAATAAGTAAGCTAATTACTATAATTGAATACAATATTACATAAAGCAAATGTAAAAGTCCCATAGACATTTCTCCATTTCTTTTTGACTGTATACTAAGACTATAAGTATGAGATTTTACCTTTTCATTCCAACTATATAAATTTATTTTGCATATCTTTTTTCTTCTCTTATTTTATCTAGAATAAAACTTGTTTGACTATAATCAGTTAGTTCACGTATTACTTTTTTCATCGTACGATCAACAGCGCAAATACCAAACATATCAGAATAGAAGTCAGTTATTGATTTGATTGGACTAAACAATTTTTCTGATAATTCAGTTTTTTTTGAGTAATTCATTTCTAAGTACCCTTTGTCTACTAGCCGATCAATAACTAAATAAGCTGTATTCAGCTTAAATTCTGGGTATTTTTTTACAAAGTTACGTTTTGTTATCCCTCCCTCGCATTCATATAATGAAATCAAAACTCGGTATTCAATTTTAGTTAAATCTACCATCTTCAATTTCACCTCTAATAGTCCATAATATATAAAAAAATGAAGCTTGAAAAAAAATACAAATGTTACATCAAACCTCAAAATAAGTTTCTTCCTAATTATTCCAATATTTAGAATTCTATCATAATTTTTGTATCGTTTCACAAACTTCTTGATAGTTTTTATTTCCTCCGGATAAATTATAAACTTGTTTAAATCCTTTGTTCAGTAAAATATTTTGTGCTGCATTTCCAGTAACGCCTTTATTACAATAAGTTACTGTCACACATTCTTTATCCAATTCCTCATATCGATCTCTTAACTCAGCTAAAGGTATGTGAATTGCTCCCTCAACTTTCGAAGTTTCAAACTGTTTTCTTGATCTGGTATCAATAATTTGTAATTTTTCGCCGCCATCAATTCTTCTCAATAGCTCTATAGGGGTCATTAACGGGGTATCATTATTTATATCGTTGTTCAAAGCCATCCCAGTATAATGAATGGGATCTTTTGTTGTAGAAAAAGGTGGAGCATATGCTAAATCCAAGTGAAATAAATCTTCAGCAGTTGCGCCAAATGAAATAGCAGTAGCAAGCACATCGATCCGCTTATCTACCCCATCATAACCTATGATTTGAGCCCCAAGTATCTTCCCATTTTCTTTATTTGCGATTGCTTTGATCACCATTTCTTTACCATTCATATAGTCCGGCTTATTAGGTTTAATATTATATAAAGTAGTAATAGCTATATTATTTGCTAAAGCATCTTTTTCTGTGAGACCAGTTTGAGCAATTGTTAAATCAAAGAATCGTAAAATACCAGTTCCTAAGATTCCCTTGTGTCGTAGATTGCCACCTGTAATAACATCTCCTGCGATCCTTCCCATTTTATTGGCTGTTGAAGCTAAAGGTCGATAAATTGGTCGCCTAGTTATGCGATCAAAACTTTCTGCAACATCACCTACAGCATAAACATTTGGAAAATTGGTTTCTAACTTATCGTTTACTTCTATAGCTCCGGTAATTCCTAATTTAATTCCCATGGATTTTGCTAATGCGGTGTTCGGCTTTACTCCGGTAGCTAATACAAAAATATCTGCCGAAAAGATAGTTCCTTTAGCCGTTTCAATAGACTTCAGACTACCATCACCGTTAACTTTTCTGACGGTTTCTTCAGGGAAAAAGGCAATGTTTTTCCTTTTCATTTCATTAATGATTCTTGAAGACATGTCCCAGTCTAAATGGGACATGGGATATTTACTTCGTTGAAGTAACGAGACCTCAAGACCTAGTCTCTGTAACTGCTCGGCCATTTCTAAACCAATATATCCAGCACCAATGACAACTGCTTTTTTTGGCTCGTTTTCATCTACAAACTTCTTGATACTTTTCCCACTCGAAATATTTTTCACCTGAAAAACATTCTCAAAATGTCTATTAACAAATATTTCTGGGGTATTATAAACCGATCCTGTGGCCAACACTAAAACATCAAAATTATTGGTAAATGATTTTTTTGTAATTAGACTGATTCCGTGCACCAATTTTTTATCATAGTCAACCAGAGTTATTTCATGAGAGGTATGAATATCTACGTCGTACCTTTTTTTAAACCATTCAGCATTACGAGGCGTCAGTTCATCAAAGTTTTCCACTTCTCCCCCCACTGCATATGGAATCCCACAAACTGCGTAAGACACATCCATATCTTTATCATACAAAACAATCTCTGCATCTTCAGTATTTCTTCTTGCTTTTGCAGCGACACTTGTTCCAGCAGCGACAGATCCAATAATGATGATTTTCATTTCTCCACACCTATCCTTTATACGTTCTTGATTTCACTCAAAGATTCCGGATTTATGAACCAGTCTTTTGTTTTATTAGAAACCTTAACTAAAATTAACATAACTGGCACTTCCACAAGTACGCCTACGACTGTTGCTAAAGTTGCTCCCGACTGTAATCCAAAAAGTGATATTGATACCGCTACTGCCAACTCAAAAAAGTTACTTGCTCCTATCATTCCAGCAGGAGAAGCAATATTGTGTGGCAACTTCCAAAATCTTGACAAACTATAAGCAATTGTAAATATTAAAATCGTTTGAATCGTTAAAGGAATTGCGATCAATAAAATATGCAATGGATTGGAAATAATTCTTTCACCTTGGAAGGAGAAAATAATGATCAGAGTTAGTAATAAACCAATAATCGTCACTGAATCAAATTTCTTCAAGAAGACATTTTCAAAATAGGTTAAACCTCTTTTTTTTATGATCAACACTCGAGTAATGAAGCCTAAAAACAGTGGGACAACTACAAATAGAACAGTTGACAGTAATAAAGTGGCTAAAGGGACACTTACATTATCAACGCCTAGCAAAAAAGCAACAATAGGTGCAAATAATACTAGGATAATTAAATCGTTGATTGCGACTTGAACCAAAGTATAGGCAGAGTCACCTTTTGTTAGGTAGCTCCACACAAAAACCATCGCTGTACATGGTGCAGCTCCTAGAATAACCGCACCAGCGACGTATTCCTTTGCTAGTTCTATTGGAATCAATTGTTGGAAAATCACATAAAAAAAGAGTGCTGAAATGCCATACATCGTAAACGGTTTAATAAGCCAATTAGTAACGCACGTGATAACTAATCCCTTAGGTTTTTTAGCAGCACGAACAATACTGGTAAAATCAATTTTTAACATCATAGGATAAATCATCAACCATATCAAAATAGCCGTTGGAATTGAGACCTGAAAATACTCAAATTGACTTAATGTATCAGGGATAGCTGGAGCAAACTGTCCAATCAATATTCCGATTATCATACACAAAATTACCCATAGAGTTAAATACTTTTCAAAAAAGCCTAACCCTTCAGCTTTAACTTTTGATTTCATTTTTACTTTCCTCCTACTTAGATTCTTCTTTTACTTTGCATACACAGTTGTCTTCATTATTTACAAGTAATTGTTGAATAGATTCCATAAATTCTACAACAAATTCTTCCCTCAATGAATAATGGTGCCATTGCCCTTTTTTACTTACACAAACGACACCCGCTTTTTCAAGTACTTTCATATGATGAGAAAGTGTAGGCTGCGTAAAATCAAAATATTCAAGTAAATCACATGCACACAAACTACCGCAAGAAAGCACATCTACTATTTTCATACGATTTGGATTCGCTAGAGATTTTAATACTAATGAAAGAGATTCATAATTCATTTTTCGACCCTCCTTATATAGATAGTTGTCTATATATGTAATATAGACAACCATCTATATAAGGTCAAGTTGTTTACTCATAATTTCTAAGTAAATAGGAATTAATAGCATAGTTAGTACTCTCACTGTAGGTTAATTTAGCATAGAAAAACTGTTAAAGAATATTCTATCTTGAACTCTTTTATAGTTATAGCAATCAAAGAGAGCTCATAAACCCTTAAGTTTCTGACCCTTTTGTATTAAACTTGAAAATAGAAAACCATATTATTCTCATCTATTTTTGTCTTAGCGGCACAATAAATCGACAATATCAAGAGCACCCTATCCTAACAAAAAAGAGAACAATAATTGTCCTCTTTCTAATTAGATCTTTATAAATGTAATTAAAGCAGCGATTCCTGTTAGGACTGCAGGGACGAACATTACGTATGTTGATTCAATTACGTATACATCTACAAGGTATCCTTGCATTACAGAAAATGCAAGAACTGAAATGATATTCAATATAGTAATTATATAAAGTAAGTAATTTTTATATTTTTCTCGATTATTATCCTTTTTATAGACTATAAGTAACAAAAACACTTGTAGCAAAAATGGGACAACAGTAAGAAAAAAAACGATATTTTCTAACATCAAATCAACCTCTATTCTAAAAAATTATTTATGCTACCAATTTGATCGGTATAAGATAAGCGCTCTTTAGTTTTCATATTTACTGTAGTTGGAACTTCGGTTATCTCTAACTCATTAATATACCATAAAGTAGAAGGATTAGTTTCTTTTGTGTCCGTATCTATAATCAAGAATTTTTTATCTTCATATTGAGAAGATAAAAATAGTTTAGGAGCAAATGCATTGCAATACGGACAAGATTCTCTTGTAAATAGTACATAGTCAAAGTTATTAATATCTGATTTAGTAGTCACTGAAGTTTTTGCAGAGATTTCTTTTTCATAATAACTATATGAAAATACTGATCCAGAGGTCAACTGATTTTTAAACAAAAATAATACAAGCAAAATCGAGATCAAAGCAAAAATACTTGAAATAACTTTAATTACTATTCTCATTAAGGATTACATGCCTTTGCAACAGTAGCAGCATAGCTAACATCTGGTCTCCACGGCTCAATATTCCATGGAGTTTTCATACCACTGGCCCATTGTGCATGACACAAATATTGATCTAGCATACCATTTGTGTTTTTCCAATTCTTATCATTTTTATGTTTAGGCAATAATTTGTTCCAAGCGTTACCAATATGTGCAGCTCCTCCATTTCCTGAAGGAAGGTTTTTGGTTAATATAGCCTTAGGAGTTATACTCAAAGATACTTTACCATCTCTAGTGATCCATTTTACCGAAGAAAAATAATCTGAATGACTGTAATCACTTACCGCTTTTGCTAATGCTTGAATTTGTACAGGTTGTGTATAATCTAAAGCCCATGAAACCTCCGATAATACATCATTGTTTTCGACTGCTATTTGAACTTGTTCCTACTTAGGAGATAGTTCCACGGTGTCCTCACTATTAGAGATAGAATCTGCTGATACGATTGATGTGCTACCAATAACAGAACCTAAAATAAGCATTGACCAAATAACTTTTTTCATTTAAAATCCTCCTTTTTTAAAAATATACCATTTCAAATAGTATCTGAAAAACCTTTTATTCCTTGAATAAATTCATCTGAAAGTTTTGTGATATCATGCATTTCTACCTACTGTTTTTTGTCAAAAATTGATTTATAACTTTTTCTGACATGGCCATCGATCTCACAATACCCAACACATCGGTAGCCACCTTGGTCCATCCCTAAACGAAATCCTCCGATTCCTGAAAAGATCTAAAAAGGTGCCCTTATTTTCTGTTGTACCATTTTTCATTGTTCACTCAGTTTCTTCATGCGTATGAAAGGTGTTTCAAGTACCTGATGGATTAAGAATACCGAGAAAATGGTTGTTTATATTTCGGAACAATGGTGGCAATTAGACCTTTTTTAAGAAAGAAAAGTGATCTTTTTTGCCCTCCATGTTCCAGCCGCCTCCACCACTTAAGAGGGCCAAAAAATAGACGTGCAAGGCACGTCTGTAGAGCAAAAGGTTGATATTTCACTGAAATCTTGCTATACTAAATATGTAAAGAGGAGTTGCGCGAACAACTCCCCTACAGCACCGTTTAAGACGGTGGCAGTACTATTATTTAAACGAAAATAACCGTGACCTGCTAAAGTAGACGGTTATTTTTTTTTGTCATTTTTCACTGCTGTTAGGATGCCAAAGATGATCGTTGCGATTAAAGAACCGAAACTAATCATTAGCCCTAATGCTTCAGCTACAGACAAAAAGCTTCTCCTTTCTAAAGAGTGAACACTTACTTTCATAAGCATCACCACCTTCCAAAAGATAGCCACCGTCACAAACTTTACTGTACTCATATTATACCATAACCCACGCTGAAAACCTATATTTATCAAGGTTTTTAGCGTTTTTTTATCAACATTATTTAAGCCAATAAGCTTGTTCCTTCAGTCGCTCCAGCTACCACCACCGCTCCTTCAGAAACCGTGTTGTGGACACAACCCGAAGTGATCAATAGAAAAAAGTACCAACATCAGGCAGAGATCTCTTGTTCTTTTAAAGCTAAAATAGACAAAGCATTCGCAAACTGCAGTAAGCTGGATTGAGAATCATCGACGATCACATTTTTCTGATAATGGATCCGATCGCTCACATGATTGATAATCCGTAGACAAAACGCATCAAAAAAATCTTTCGTCTCCGATCGGTGATTTCTGGTTTATATGGATGGCTAATGGCCGTCAGACCCAAAGAAAATAAGTGGTGAAAATAAAGAAACTCTTGTTTGAACTGCTGATTTTCTTGAACAAAGCTAGAGTGTTTGATTTCTGGTATATCTTGGTCTAAGAGCGAATACGTTGAATGGATCGGCGACATCCTCGTCAATCCCATCCTTTCTCTTGAAACAAGATAACTAGAGAACATCGATCCGATCTCTCTTTTGGTTTTATCCCAATCAATCACCTCTTTTTCAGGTAATTCAAATTGGTGAACATCAAATAATCGCACGTTTTTCCTCTTTTCATATTAAAGTAGTCACTGTTCGAGAGACTTTTTTCTTTGATGTTCGCCCTCGTTTACTTGATAGACCAGCTCGGCTGACCGTTTGTTTGTGCTTGATGGTCAAAGACTCTTGAAATTTGCGCACTGTAGTCTCTCTTCAGACGTTCCAACTTTCTTTTTGCTCTTGCTAATCGATTATTGTCTATTTCTTGTCGATTATTGTCCTATTCTTCCATCAAATTTCCCTCCAAAAAAAGACCGGCTTTCGCCGATCTTATTTTTTTTATTCTGCTATTTACTAATTGAAAGTAACTCTAACAATTTTTAAATTGTTCTATCAGTTTCCTTGAAGGTGGTTTACGATCAATTTTCTAAATACTTAGTTTATTTAGTATAAGAAAGTTTAAACTTTACATATATTTTTCTTGTACAAGGATTAGTTCTTCTTGTCTATGATAAAATTTATTAAACAGTTTGAAAGTAAAAACTATTCAAAGAAAGTGGGCGATAACAATGGGATTTTGGTATTTTTTAACGTTAGCTGTCGGTATAACTTTGTTGATCATAAGTGTTTCAAATAAAGAAGTATCTAGATCAACCAAATTCGTAATAGCCTGTTTTGTTTTAGGGATCTTGTTAGTCATAGGTAGTCTACTTTTATTTTTACCAGGCAGCTCTTCGATTATTGAGCAACTACTTCAACTAAATTAGCTTCGTTATTAAAAGCCGACTTTCTAAAAAAAGAAAATCGGTTTTTATTTGTACTGGTCGAAAAAAATTTTTCTACGGCTGATTTTGACTTTATTTTAGATCCAGCTGAACGATCAACGGCTCCCCTTCTTGCGTTGCTTCATCCAACATTAAAGAATAAACATCGGCATCCTCTTTCGTGATACGTACCTGTTGCGCACTCATTTCGCCAGCACCCACTTCTTGAATACGCATCATTTGGTTCTCTGGATCCACGCTATTGATAAAGTAATAATTTTCCATGACTTTCCTCTTTCTCCTAATTGAATAGGTCTGACTCTTGACTCATTTTTGCTTGTTCGATTTCACGCTGCAGCTTTTCAAAAGCTACTTTATTTTTGAATTGATCAAATTCATTGCTCGTCACCCGTTCCAGGTGTTTGACTTGATTTGTGACCGACCGACGATACTTGAATGATTCCTTAAATGGTTTGATTCGCTCATTTGGATTTCGCTTTGGCGGTGATCGACTTTCATTCGTTTCTTTCCCCTTGAAGTACTCCTGTTTCATTCTATTGTATATTTCTTTGTTAGGGTTTTGTTTACCTGATAGCGAAGACGGACGGAAAGGGTTGTCTTGTTGGGAAGAATCATTTTCCTTTTTCAGTTCTTGGAGGATACTGTTTCCTAATCGATAATATATGCCATCCGGCCCGTACATTCGGCCCTCGTAAAATGATTTTTTCTCTTTGTTAGGATCTCCCTCACCATAAGTAGCTTTCTTGAAAATATCTTCCTCTTTTGCCAGCTGTTTGAATTCTTCAAAATGGCCATTGTCTTTCATGGTATTCAGTAATTCAACCAACATATCATAATCAATAAATAGTGTAATAAGGTCGATCTCTTTTTTTAATGCGCTACTTAATTTACTTTTTAACCGAATCACATCAAATATATTTTGGAGCAAAGACCCTTCACCGTCGATTAAAATATCTAAATCACTGGTTTCTGTTGCTTCGTTTCGAGCGTATGACCCAAACAGAAAAGCTTTTTTTATTTTCCATTCTAAAAATATTGGTGTACATAATTTTTGAATGTCACTAATTGTATAAATCAAATAACCGAACTCCTTGTCTTCAATTTGAATATTAAAATAAAAATGAAAAGCGACAATTATACTCACCGTTTAGGAAAAAATATTGATAAAAAAGGGAAGGAACAGGTAAATCGATTGCTTCTTTTAGATCAAAAAAAGGGAAAGAGCATAAGGTAGATACCCCCACCTTCTAGTTAGAAGGTGGAAAATAGGCTGTGCCTATTGGGTTTTAAGAGATTTCAAAGTGATATCATTGCGGCTTTTTTAGTGGCACCCAGATACCACTACCGATGGCACCTAGGTGGTACTTTTTGTAAAAAGTGCCACCTAGGTGCCACCATCAACCCTCAATTATTTTGGTAAATATTGGGAAACAATATCATTAAAATCACGTTCTTTTTTGACATCTTCTTGAACAGATTTGACCTTTTTCTTTTCTTCTTTCTTTGATTCGTCCTTCCTGTTTTTAAAGCGATAGTTCTTATTTCGAACAACTTTCTTACTCATTGTGACTGCTTCTTGATAAACATCAGAAGAAAAAAGGTCTTGTATTTTGGTATGATCTTGCTCCAATTTTGCATTGGTCATAATCTCTAATAAAGACAAAGAATCCAATACTTTTTTTTTCGAAATTTATTTCTTTTCTCACCCGATTAAGTAATTCAAGCAGCGCATATCGAATCATCGGACTATCTTTAATATCCTCGTCAACGGGCAGATAGGTTTTTAATTCTTTCAAAGCATCTTCATGTTCCGTGTCTAAAAATACCGGAATTCGTTTCTTTGACATGTTATCTCACACACCTTTTTTGAGTTCGTCAATTTTCGATTCAATCAACTGAATCGTCTTTTCGATATCAGAAATTTTGGTTTGATTATCTGAAATGTTCCCTTTAAATGATTCAATCGTATTCTCCAAAGTGGTGATTGAATCTTACGTTTTTGCTAACTACTCTCCGACTTGATATTCTTTTTCTTCAGTGAAAGAAGCAATTTTTTCTCGTGCATTTTTTATTTCTTCGACAAGAGATTTGTTCTCTTCCTCAATCATTCTCGGATATAATGAATTTTTAGAATTTGATAATTTCATGAATTTATAAAGAAACTAGACTTTTTGAACCGATCCCCAAAAGTTAGATTCTTAGTCTAACTTATAGGAATCATTTTTTTTATGATAAAATTTAGTTGTGATTTTAAGAAAATAAATGGACAAAATTATCGTAACGATAACTCTTAAATAACAATGAAATGAAAGAAAAGACGAGAATCTTCCAGTACTTCGAGAATCTTGTCTTTTCTTGTTGAATATAAAAAACCGAAAATAGATATATTTTAAAGGCTCTTGTCAATAAATCTAATGGTAATAAGTCAAGTTGAAGATTGAAAATATTTTTATTGTGTAACCTGTTTTGAAGCGCACTTAACTAGCTCCGTCTAAAATCAAATTTTTTACAGGGGATTTCAAAGGTTTGCGTCAATAACAGAATGTTATTTACCTATTACTCTCCTTGGCAACGCGTAGAGTCGATGGTTACGTAGTAGCGTATCCACAAGACGCGTAACTTAAGACGATTGCTCGTTTGTGTTTATATTTGGGACCTCTTTACATTTGCTTTGATAAAAAACTTTATATTCAGGAAGATACTTTTTTATAGAGTTGGTAGCTTTAACTAAGTAGTATCCAAAATAGCGATTCCCTTGTTTTGTCAGAGGTGTATTTTATGACTGACAGTTACCAGATTGTTTGACTTTCGAATATAAGCCTGCATATTTTGCCAATTTTGTTTGATTTTCCAATCGTTCAATTTGACCGATTTCAACGATTAATTAAGTGGAGTACACCTTTCCAATACCTGGAACACCGGGCAAATATTGATATTCTCGAATGCCGACAAATAATTGCTTGATTGCTTTTCCAAGTCTTTGATGTTCTTTTCAAGCGCACGAATTTCACGTACAAGAACACTTAGAACGACATTGATGGATTCTTGTGCAAGTCTACCTAAACGATAACTCATGGTAATTGCACGTTGAATGATTTGGCAATTTTTTCTGGATCTTTAAAGCAACCTTTTCCTTCTTCTTGTAGTAAGTCACAGAACGCCTCTAAGGCTTCTTTAGCTATAGTCGCAGCATCCGCAATATTTCCATAGTTAATGCAATTCCTTTTACGGTATCTTCACCCATGACAACCATTCTAAAAATTTTCGCTAACTCGTCCATTCCAGCTGGAAAAGAATCCCAAAAATCAATATCATAATTACCATTTTAATGATTTGTATTCAAAAATCAGATGAATTGCTTGACGTGGCAATTAATAATAATACTTTAGCAATCAACAAGATGATTGACGGTATGTGGTTAAAGAAGAAAAATAGCTAGGAGATTTTTGAGAGATGACTGGTAAATTTAAAGATGAATTATTAACTGTTGTTGCAGATAATGATTTAAAAAATATTATTCAGTTAAGAAGATACTTTGAAAATCATAGTGATGAATTTACGTTCAAAAATATCACTCGTTTTCATCAAACCATTAATAATAATGTCGATGTTTTTGGTCTATATTTTGAGGGTAATCTTCAAAATTAAATGCACTTAAATATAAAAGCCCCCTGACGAAAGTCGAAGGGGGTTTTTATTTTGGTTTGAGGTTTGCATACCTACCGAAAAGGTAGAGTAGCAAAACGTCAAACAGGTATCAGCTAAATGCCACCATAAGGGTGCGCTGATACTCGGCTCAAAAGAGCCGACAGAGCCGTCTGCAAGACCCCTCGGAGAGCCCACACTTTACCTTGTAAAGTATAGTGGGTTATACTTTACAAGGAAGTAGTCACCGAATTCCAGTTAGAAATTACTTTGTAACTACGTTTTGAGGAGGAGTAAAATGCTTTCCTACGTTCGACATTACCCATTAGCGATAGCTAAATTAATGTGTCTGTGCTCTCCTAAAATCTGCTGATTTATTACTGACTAATACTGGAGGTTTTTTTATGGGACAGACAATCATATCTGCTATTGGTGTTTATATTTCCACCAGTATCGATTATTTAATTATTTTAATTATTTTATTTGCACAGCTATCACAGAATAAACAGAAATGGCATATTTATGCGGGGCAATATCTAGGAACTGGCTTACTTGTAGGGGCGAGTTTAGTTGCTGCTTATGTCGTCAATTTCGTGCCTGAAGCATGGATGGTTGGATTGCTTGGTTTAATCCCTATCTATTTAGGGATTCGCTTTGCAATTGTTGGAGAAGGTGAGGAAGAAGAAGAGGAAGAAATTATTGAAAGATTAGAACAAAGCAAGGCAAATCAACTGTTTTGGACAGTCACATTGCTGACAATTGCGTCTGGCGGAGATAATTTAGGTATCTATATACCTTATTTTGCTTCGTTAGATTGGTCACAGACCCTCGTGGCGTTGCTTGTGTTTGCAATCGGCATAATTATCTTTTGCGAGCTTAGTCGGGTGCTATCTTCTATTCCGTTAATATCCGAGACAATTGAAAAATACGAGCGAATCATTGTGCCCTTAGTATTCATTCCACTTGGACTATACATCATGTATGAAAGTGGCACGATTGAGACTTTTCTGAACTTTATTTTATAGATAAAAAAGCCCCTTAAATGGGGCTTTCAGACTGTAGACAAAGTACTAGTTTTTAGTGCTTTGTCTTTTTTTATCCGTTAAAATAAGAGTATCAATTGGAGGTGTATCCAGATGCTCTCAAAACAAGATATGAGTAAACGCGCACAAATCGGTTTCTTTTCTCTTGAAGACTTGGTCCCACAGGACCATTTATTGCGGCAAATAGATCAATGTATTGATTTCTCCTTTATTTATGAATTGGTTAAAGAGAAATACGATGAAATCCAAGGACGTCCTAGCTTGGATCCTATTCTTCTAATTAAATTACCAATGATTCAATATCTATTTGGTATTAAAAGTATGAGACAAACAATAAAAGAAATAGAAGTGAATATCGCTTATCGCTGGTTTTTAGGTTTGAGTTTAGAAGATCCTGTTCCTCATTTTTCAACATTTGGTAAAAATAGTGTTGCTGACCAATACTATTTGACACAGAACCATTTAACTTAACTTGATGCAAATAATAACTTATCTAAATCAAATATCTCAACATATTTTTGAGTATGCTGTTTAATTAAACCTCTCTCTTCCAATGATGAGAACTTACGACTTATTGTTTCTGGGGTTGTACCCAAGTACGAGGCTAGATCTTTTTTCGACATTGGTAAAGTCACATAAGTATGGTTTTCTTCATCTTCAACGTATTCTGATAGAAAATCAATAATACGAGACTCTACTTGCTCCATACCAACCTGCATCGTTTGCTTTTCTGATACCTGTAAACGTTTCGTAACATCTGATAGTATTCTTCTCATAATTTCTGGGTAAGCGCCTAAATAGTCATCCATATCCTTTTTATGAATTCTACATATGCTCACTTCTGATATTGCTTCAGCATAATTAGAATGGTAACTTTCAGTTTGAAAAATAGCCACTTCTCCCATAAAATCACCAGGATTTAATATGCGTACAGTTTGTTCACGACCAGATTCATTTAAGTTATAAACACGTACACGCCCATTATTTATAATATAAAGTGTGTCATCTTTATCACCATTTCCAAATAACAACGCATTCTTTGCATAATGTACTTCTTGCGCTGATTGCGCAATTAAACTCATTTGTTCTTCATTTAGGTGATTAAAAATCGGAACTAAACGTATACAATCTATATGACTATGGTGGTGATGGTGTGCCATACAACTTTCCTCCTAATTAATCGTTATCTATATAGTCATCATCTTCTAACGCATCCTTGTTAACAAAGGCTTGAAGTTGCCAAATATTTATATCTAAGTAATCTTTATAACTAATTAGTAAATCTTCTAATGCATCATCTGCTTCTTCTTGTGCTAAACGCATTGCACGAACGGTAAATTCACGATTAGTCCTAAAATCTTCTACTAACTGTATGACCATTTCTTCAGCAGAATAATATTTTTCAGACGGATCTTCAGAAATTATTGTAAATTCCTGAAATTCAGTAGTTGTTGAAGCTGGCTTAAATCCTGAAGTTAGTAAACGTTCTGCAATCTTATCAAACCATGTCTCATTCTCATTGTATAAATTCTCAAAAACACTATGCAATGAATAGAAATTTGTGCCTTTCACATACCAATGATATTGATGTAATTTTACATGTAAGGTATGGATATTAGCAAGTATATGATCTGTGACAGCTACAGCATTAATCTTAGTATGATGAATGTGTTCTTTATATGCTTTTTCAGCAGCTAATTTTTCTTGTCTTTCATTTGCTGTTGTCATTTTATACACCTTCCTTTACTTTTGAACTAATAACTGAATATCCTAGGTTTTCAATAGCTCTTTCAATTGTACTCAAATTGACTTGTTCTTCATCAAAATCTACTTTTACCTTACTTGCATTGAACAGTACTTTTACAGAATCTTTTTCTACACCAGCTGTCTGTTTTAAACCACTTTCAATTTTTTGTAAACACGATGGACAAGTTAATGTTTCTAATTTTAATGTTGCTTTAGTCATATCTATCACTCCTTTAGATAAATTATACAGGACATTTCTTTTAAGATAATTGACATAGATCAATTATCTTAATTGATATCTTCTTAATCTCATTGCATTTAAAATAACTACTAAAATACTTGCCTCATGAACTAACATACCTATCGACATAGACATCCATTCACTAAATATTAAACTAACCAATAATATTATCACCACACCAACAGCAATTAGAATATTTTGTCTCATATTCGCATATGTCCCTTTAGCTAAACCTAAAGCATGGGGGAGACGATTAAAATTGGAATTCATTAGAACAATATCTGAACTTTCAATAGCCACATCTGTCCCATTTCCCATAGCAATCCCTACTTCTGCAGTAGCTAGAGAAGGGCTATCGTTCACACCATCACCAATAAAAGCAATAATTTCACCAGTAGACTGTCTTTCTTTTAGAAACGCTTGCTTGTCCTCAGGTAACATATCGCCATGAGCCTCGGTTAATCCTAGCTCCTTTTTAACTAAATTAACTGTGCCTTGATTATCCCCTGATAATACAGTGAGATTTTTAACACCAAGTGATTTTAATTTTTGTAGGTCTTGTTTAACACCTGCTCGAACTTGGTCACGGATTCCCATTAAAATAATTAACTTACGATCAACTGCCGTTAATACAATACTCTTCTTTTTTTTTCAAGAACTCAAAAAAGCGGAAAATCCCAGATTTAAAAATCTGAGTTTCCGCTTTTGTCATTTCAAGGATGGACTATTGTCTCAGCCTCTTCTAATTTATTCTTAAGATATTTTTACTTTCTCTGCAGGTGCTGATACTTCTTTTTGTTCTTTTCGACCTTTCAACTTATACTTCATTAATCTCATGCCATTGAAAATTACCACCAAGATACTACCTTCATGAACCAACATTCCGATAGACATATTCATCCATTCGCTGAAGAAGACGCTGGTCAACAAGACCAACACTACTCCAATTGAAATCACGATATTTTGTTTCATATTATTTGCGGTGGCTTTTACTAATCCTAATGCGTGAGGC
>NZ_JBIOQL010000002.1:0-70341 GCF_051713725.1 Enterococcus sp. DIV0755f | reverse complement strand
ATATATTAAGCAAGAAAAATGTTATCACCGTCATCAGTGGATTGTTAATCGTACTCGGTTTCTTCAGTCACTTTGTTTTAGAAAACGTAGGACTTTCAGAGTGGTCTTTGATCATCGCCTCTGTCTTTGGGATTATGCCAATTGCCATTCAAGCGTTTCAAGCAATGAAAGTCAAAGTCATCAGTATTGATGTCTTAGTCAGTATTGCAGCGATTGGTGCGCTTTTTATTCAAAATTATGAAGAATCGGCTATTGTCACGTTCTTATTCTTATTCGGACACTACTTGGAACAACGAACATTGAACCAAACGCGATCTGCTATCAAAGAATTGACTGAAATGGCACCCGAAAGCGCCTTGAAACAAATGGATAATGGTGAATTTGAAGAAGTAGAAGTGGATGATATAGATGAAGGGGATATCTTACTCGTTAAAACGGGTGCGAAAGTTCCAGTAGATGGCATAGTCCTTACGGGTGAAGGGCATATCAATGAAGCTAGCATTACAGGTGAAGCTGTTCCGGTCAACAAGCAAGTTGATGCAGAAGTTTTTGCAGGAACCATTTTAGAAAACGGAACGATTCAAATTAGAGCTGACCGAGTTGGTGAGGACACCACATTTGGAAAAATTATTGAACTCGTGGAAGAAGCACAAGATTCTAAATCCGAAGCGGAACGGTTCATTGATCGCTTTTCTAAATACTACACACCAGCTGTCTTGGTTCTGGCAATTGTTGTATGGGCGTTCAGTCAAAATATTGAGTTAGCAATCACCATCTTAGTTCTAGGTTGCCCAGGCGCATTAGTTATCGGAGTGCCTGTCTCAAACGTTGCCGGTATTGGGAATGGTGCTCGTAACGGTGTTCTTTTAAAAGGGAGTGAAGTCATTCAAGACTTCAGCAATGTGGATACAATTGTATTTGATAAGACAGGTACTTTAACTGTCGGAAACCCAACCGTTGCAGCGATTGAACTGTATGAAAAAGATTCTGCTGAAACGCTTGGCTATCTGGCCAGTGTGGAACGGGAATCAGATCATCCATTAGCAAAAGCGGTCTTAAATCAAATTGGAGAAACAAACTTTTATCCTGTTGAAAAAACTGAAGTCGTGAAAGGCGGCGGAATCGTTTCAAGTGTAGCTGGACATAGAGTGGCTGTTGGGAATGTGGCCTTGATGGAAAAAGAAAATGTTACTCTCAGCAAAAAAGTGCAAAAAGATGTCAAACGGTTTGAACAACAAGGGAATTCTCTCGTTTTGACAGCGGTCGACGGTGAATTAAAAGTACTGATGGGCATTCGCGATCAAGTTCGTCCGGGTGTGAAAGCTAATTTACAGGAATTAAAAGACTTGGGCGTGAAAAATCTAGTCGTTCTTTCAGGAGATAACCAAGGAACCGTTGATGTGGTCGCCGGCGAACTTGGTTTGACCGAAGCTCACGGCCACATGTTGCCGGAAGATAAATCGGCTTATATCGGAAAACTTCAACAACGTGGTCAAATTGTAGCCTTTGTTGGAGATGGCGTTAACGATAGTCCGTCCTTAGCTTTAGCAGACATTGGAATCGCAATGGGAAGCGGAACGGACGTAGCGATTGAAACATCCGATGTCGTTTTAATGAACTCGAACTTCAGCAACTTGCCTCACGCATTAGGATTAGTAAAAGCCACCGCAAATAATATGAAACAAAATATCGTGATTTCAATTGGAGTAGTGTTGGTCTTGTTGACTAGCGTCTTCTTCAGCGAATGGATGAATATGTCTATCGGAATGT
Source organism: Enterococcus sp. DIV0755f (assembly GCF_051713725.1). Taxonomy (NCBI): domain Bacteria; kingdom Bacillati; phylum Bacillota; class Bacilli; order Lactobacillales; family Enterococcaceae; genus Enterococcus; species Enterococcus sp. DIV0755f. The sequence continues at coordinate 68,571 of NZ_JBIOQL010000002.1, read as the reverse complement.
TGGTTCATGAAGGTAGTATCTTGGTGGTAATTTTCAATGGCATGAGATTAATGAAGTATAAGTTGAAAGGTCGAAAAGAACAAAAAGAAGTATCAGTACCTGCAGAGAAAGTAAAAATATCTTAAGAATAAATTAGAAGAGGCTGAGACAATAGTCCATCCTTGAAATGACAAAAGCGGAAACTCAGATTTTTAAATCTGGGATTTTCCGCTTTTTTGAGTTCTTGAAAAAAAAAAGAAGAGTATAGAGTATGCTCTTTATAAAATTAATTTTCGTGTAAATGATTAAAAAATCTAATAATAAAATTTAAATTCCTATTAAGTTGTAATACATGAAATTGTATAAAATCATATATGAAGAACTCTATACCCATAGGGTTCTTTTTTATGACCGCCAGAAATAAACGATTATATACCATAATCGGATAAAATCATGTATCGAAAATAGATGTCAATTCGGAAGTAAAAGGGCGCTTCTGAGTTGAATAAAAGGATAAACCCCAGAGAATCCTATTCATCTATTATTTCGTGGGTCAAGGTACCTATCCCCTGACTCGGGAAAAGTTTAAGAAAAAGTTTAATAAAAAATAAAAAACTTGATTTTTATCAAGGGGCTTATAACTGATTACCATTAATATAAAACTATCAAATCAAGGGAGGCACAGAAATAAGAAGCATACATTTAGCATGAAAAGTGCTATTTAAGATAAAAGCCTAATTTGACAAAGCTTTTATCAAAACGGAGCAGATCGAAAGAACGATTAAAAACAAACTGCTCAGTATTTTCATAAAAACATCAGGAGGATAACATGAAAAAATTAAACTTAAAATCAAACATGAAAAAATCTATTGGAGTACTATTAACATCTGCAGCTATTATGGCGATAATTCCTCTATCTGCGAGTGCGCACTGCGACACGATGGATGGTCCAGTTGTAGTTGATGGAAAAAAAGCCATGGAGAGTAATAACGTCAACTATGTGATGAAATGGGTGGCACCTGAATATCAAAAGGAAATAACAGATAAATTTAATCTTAGCATGAAAGTCAAAGACCAGAGTCCAGAAGCTAAGGAGTTGGCCGAACAGTATTTCTTCAGTGAAGTGGTTAGAGTGCACAGAGCAGGAGAAGATGCGCCGTTTGACGGATTGAAACCTTCAGGAACTCCTATCGATGAAAAAGTATTAGCAGCAGACAAGAGTATTGAGGTAGGCAATTTATCGCCGTTAGAAGGTATGACTGAAAAAGAAAAAATGCCTGAACTTAAAGAGAGATTTGAAAAAGTTATGTCTTTAAAGGATTATGATGTGAATGATCTTGAAGCAGGAAGAGAATATATTGAAGCATACGTGAAATTCTTCAAATTTGCTGAAGGTGAAGAGGAGCATGCTGCTGAAGGTGCTCACGGTGAAGAAGCAAATAATGCTCATGCAACTCATAATGCAGAAGCAACTCATAACGCTGAAGTCAACAACGGTAAAGCAGCTGCAGAAGCGGAAAAAACTCATGGAGAGGTTACACATACAGTAAAACCTGGAGATACACTTTGGGGAATTGGATTAGAATTTAATACAACTTATCAAGAAATTGCAAAAGTAAACAATATTTCTAACCCAGACCTTATTTTCCCTGGACAAAAATTTATCATTCCATCTAAATAAGATAGATCAAAAAAAGTAAAAACAAACGAACAATTAAATCGGTCAACTGAAACTAGTTTTTGTAAAGAATAGTCATAAAACCCCAATAGCTATTATGCTGAATTGGGGTTTTATCGTCTATAAACGGGATGGTTTTTCACTATTCAAATGGGGTCAAGAGTTAGTCTACGAGGAGGTAAAGTATGAAAAAAGTGTTGAAGGGGTTATCGTTTATTGTAAGTGTCGTGATCATGACTACGTTGTTATACAATTATGTTTTCTTTATTATTCTAGTACCAAGTGCTTCCATGTATCCAACAATAGAAATTGGTGACAGGATCATCACAACAAGGATTCATAACACTTCTTCCATTGAAAGAGGACAAATTTTGGTGTTCTATTCGGATGAGTTTAAAGAAACAATGGTGAAGCGAGTCATCGGCCTGCCAAATGATCAGATTGAAATCAATTCAGACGGAAAGGTATCCGTAAACAATCAGGAATTGAATGAAACATATGTAAAGTACCCAGATACAAAAAGTGGAAGTTTTAAGGTGCCTGAAGGAGAATATTTTTTCCTAGGGGATTACCGGATACATTCATATGACAGTAGAAAATGGAACGATCCTTTTATTTCAGAAAGCAAGATCTTAGGACAGGCTAGATTTATACTGTTTCCATTCGATCGAATATCCATACTTGAGTAGTGTAGAAGAGGTTGAAAGGGAGGGGGCGTGGGAGTATCAGTTGAGGGATTATTAAAAACATCTATTTTTGTTTTGTTGAGTAACTATTCCAAATAGTGTTATAATAAAACTATATTATTAAACCCATTTATACTTCTTATTTTCAGAAGTCACCGTCAGATTTCATTCGTTTCTATACGTCTGAAAACATTCGGTATAAAACTCTTTTATGCTTTTGCTGATTTTTAGCAATTGCGGTGGAATACCCACTATGAAACATGATTTTAGCATGAATTTGCCTTAGGTGAAGTATGCCAAAATTTGTCCTGTGATCCATTAAAAAATTTAAGGTTCTGTTGCGAAGTTTGAAAATCAAACGCGCCCTCTCTGAACTCCAAATATCTTAGGCTGTTATTCCCATTAATACCTTGATTTCAGTAGACACCGAAAAGCCGAAGAGCGTTCCATTTCTTCGGTTCTTTTTATATATTCCTCGAATGGTCTCCATGCCTTTAATCGTGGTAGAGGCAGTGCGTAAACTTCGATAGAATTTATTGCGTCTCTTTACTGGACAATGGTCTTGTTCAATCAAATTATTCAGGTATTTAATGGTACGATGTTCTGTCCCTTGATAAAAGCCGTATTCTTTTAGTTTCTTAAAGGCACTTGTAATAGAGGGGGCTTTATCTGTGACTACAACCTTCGGTTCATCAAACTGCTTCACTAACCGCTTAAGAAAAGCATAGGCTGCTTGTGTGTCCCGTTTTTTACGTAACCAAATATCCAAGGTTAAACCATCTGCATCGATGGCTCGATACAAATAATGCCATTTTCCTTTAATTTTGATGTACGTTTCATCCATTTTCCATGAATAAAAGGATTTTTTATTTTTCTTTTTCCAAATTTGATAGAGTAGTTTACCATATTCTTGCACCCAACGGTAAATCGTCGTATGAGAAACGTTAATGCCACGATCATATAAGATTTCTTGAACTTCACGATAGCTAAGGTTATAACGAAGATAGTAGCCCACGGCTACAATAATCACATCCTGCTGAAATTGCTTTCCTTTAAAATGATTCATCGTCATTCCTCCTGCTATCTTTTTCTATTATTCTACCTTATTTGATAGTAGATTTAAAACTTTGCAACAGAACCAAATAATTAATCGTCAAATGATTTTTGAATATAGGAACAACAAAAAAAGTTGAAGCTAAAGAAATTGGAGCAGACGTTCAAAAAGACGGAACAGTTACAGTTAAAGGTTTAGACGGAAAAATGAAAGTTTTACCAAAAACAGGTGAAACAGCAAATATTGCATTGTCTGTCCTAGGTTCATTAATGGTATTAGGATCAGGAATCATTTTAAAAAGAGAATTTAAGTAAATTTAAAAGCATGGTCGCAAGTTTCACTAGCAGCCATGCTTTTATTGAATCATTGTAGGACATTTTAAAGATAAAATTGCCCACTTTAAAATTAAACATGTGCTTAGAATCGTTCTAGGCAACACCAATAACAACAGATAGAATCAGCAACTTGGCTTCATTTTAAAATCATGCTATAATGAATGTGCGAAACGAGATAAGTTCTAATGAATAGCACAAAAGCCCAACCTATTGCGAGTAGGTCGGGCTTTTCTTTGCACTTGTTGCGAATACAAGCGTGTAAGTTAGACAGCAACTTGCTTGCTATCGTCTAATCATCTAACCAATGATCAACTAATGTGATTATTAGACCCACTAAAAGTGGTGCGATAACTAACGAGATAATTTGTTCCATGAATAGCACCCCCTTACGGGGCAAGTTGCCGTTAATTAGTATAGCATACTTAATATTCTAAACAGTTGATAAATTAAGATAAAAGCTAAAATCACTAATCACAAGTGATTTACAAGGTGTAACGATATAATTAAATGGAAAACGTGCAAAATATTTACATAAACAGGGGGGAGAAACTTGGAACTAGCATTTAGAGAAAACTTAAAAAGATGAGAGGTACCAAATCAAAAGAAAAATTCTCCCAAGAATTAGAAATGAGTAGATCAAATTATTCACGAATAGAATCAGGAAAATCAGATCCAACCATAAAAACACTAGAACAAATTGCAAAGTTAACTAACTCAACGCTAGTAGTGGATTTAATCCCAAATGAGCCAACAGAACCAGAATCAGAACAAGTAACATTGGATTTAGAAATGGAAGAAGAAATAATCTCAACTCTCCAAAATCCTCAAAATACCGCTATATCAAGCCATTTCCAGCCTCTACTTATCCACCCTTGTTATCAATCCCACCAACTCGATGTGGCTTGAGAGGACAGAATGAATGTCATTTGAGTATGTTCGTTCTCGGAAACATATCCACTGCGTTTTTAGCACTATCGGTAGACGGGAACATATCCATTCATGATAAAAAATAACGTGTCTAATTGCATAATCATAATTGAGTAGAGTTGTCAAAAGAATAAACATAACGTATTTCAGTAATTTTTTTTCCTGTAATTTCAATAATGCATTCATCGTCTTCATTGCATCGCCACTTATTCTTCCGGCTGAATCAATACTACCCCCTGCTCTGAGATGACAATAATGATATCACCTGAAGCTGGTATCCCCTTGTTGGAAGTATATCTTTCAAAAAATTTGACAAAACTTATCATCTAGTACAATTTCCATGCCTAAAACCACAATATTAATATCCCTCGACTACTATAACTTCACCTTCTTCATCAGTTGGGGGTTGAAAATGATCATAATAAGTGGAAGCTGTTTGCTCCGTCAATATGATATCATTTTGATGATTTCCGTTTCTTTTTCGAATACGTTCCATAACAACTTCCTTAGGTGTCTTTATATAATAGATTTTGGGTTCTATGTCGTATTTCTTTAATAATGAAATATATTCATTTCTCATTTCTCTAGACCAAAATGAATAATCGAGAACAATATCAATGTTTTGCATGATAAGTGAAATTAGTTTTTCATCAAGATAGGTTTTAATATCTTCTAAAACCTCCTGAGGTAAAGGATGTTCATTCAAACCTCGTTTGAATGATTCTTCATCATAAGATAGTATTGTCATCCCGGTACTTTCAAATTTTTTTGCTAGTGTTGATTTACCTGCTCCCGCAGGGCCGCACATTAAAATAACTTTACTTTTCGACAAATTATCTACTGTATTTTTCATTGATATAACCTCCTATAACAAACCAAGAAAACATGACACTCTCCTTAAGCATTATTACTATTCGCTCTTTTCATGATTTCCTGTACTATTGATGTTTTAGCATTCGCATAGTGCTGGACATGCCTCCATTTATGCATTGGCACTTAATCTCTTATTACTGGAGTTAAATTCATATGATTTTTAATCTGCAAAAAAGTTTATAGCACCGTCGCTTATACCAGAAAATATAACAAACGCCGCATTGTTTTTTTGTGCACTTTAATAATCTATTCAACTAAGGAATTAAGCTGGCTGTCAAGAGAGTAATATCGTATTGAATCTCAGGTGGAAATTTTCTGCGGTATCTTTTTTGACTGAAATGACATTAGTGTTTTTTGGGGATTGTGTATGTAAGTATTTTTTAAAATCATTTTAACAAGTTTTGGACAAAAATTCTCATGAAAAAACAGAATTTAAATAGCATGATAAATTAGAGAAGATAGTTTAATGTGCTTATAGGAACACCCCACTTTTACAGTCACAATCAATAACCTTGCTACTTTCTTTCGAAATTGATAAGAGTCTAAAGGATTGACAACGCTTGATAGTGAGCATAAACTTAATGTACGCTAGTTAGTTTACAAGTGCAAACTAAAAAAGTATGATGTGTCGTCTCTGAAATTCTCCCTGATTCAAGTCATAACCAGAGTACATATCGGTTATTTTTTGATTCCATATTTTTTCCTTTATGTGCTGAGGATTAAGGGGTACCAATTGTAATTGCGCATTATATGGTCTTTGTTTAGAATCGCTCTCCAAAAAGCCAATTTTTTTGCATAGAATTTTAGATGTGGTACCATTAATTAGAATTATTATAAATAAGAAGTAGGTATCATTGTTTCAGTACAAAGACTAGGAGGAATGGAAGATGGAAATAGACTACAAGGATCATGGGAAGAAGCCGTATATCATTAATATTGAAGACGCCACCACAGGAAATGATAATTACCGGACGACCATTTGGACAGGCAGTAAACTGCAAGTCACCGTAATGTCCATTCAACCGGGCGATGACATCGGTTTGGAAGTGCACGAAGGCATTGACCAATTTATCCGTATTGAAGAAGGAGAAGGCGTGTGTAAAATGGGGCCTTCTAAAGATAACTTACATGTTCAACAAAAAGTGATGGATGATGACGCCGTATTTGTTCCGGCGGACATGTGGCACAACATCGAAAACACCGGTGATAAGCCGCTCAGACTGTATACCATTTATGCTGGTCCAGATCACCTTGAAGGAACGGTTCACCCTACTCATGAAGACGCCAAAAACGATCCAAACGAACACTGAGGTACACTAGGATGAAACAAAAGCCCTGCACCCGTATGGATGGTCCACTGGTGCAGGGCTTTTTTATAAAGGAGAGAAGTGGTATGAGTGATTCATTGTTTCAATTAGAGAAGGTTGGTTTTCAGGCAAACGGAAACCAAATCCTTCAAGATATCTCTTTTACAGTAAACAAAGGGGAAGTGATTGTTTTTTCTGGTCCTTCTGGAAGTGGAAAAAGTACCCTTTTGAAATTAATTGGTACGCTGCTTTCCCCAACTTCCGGAAAAATTTATTATCGAGGTACGGATCTGCAAAAAATCGATCCTGTGGAGTATAGAAAAGAAGTCTCTTATTTCTTTCAAAACGCTTCTCTATTCGATGAGACAGTTCAAGAGAACTTGTCTTTTCCTGCCCGCATAAGAGAAGAAGGATTTGATCGGGAACGTGCAAAAAAATTGTTAGAACGAGTTCAAATACCTGAAACTTACTTATCGAAAGAGGTCAAGGAACTATCAGGAGGGGAAAAACAACGGGTTGCATTGGTCCGAAATTTGATGTATCAACCGAAAGTGTTGCTCCTGGATGAAGTTACCAGTTCATTGGACCAAGAAAACAGAGCGATTGTCCTTGATTTAGTCCGAGACATGATGAAAGACCAACAAACTACGGTGTTGGCCGTCACTCACAACCAGGAAGAAATCGACCAAGCTTCTCGTCTGATTACTATCAAAGGTGGAAAAATGGAGGAATCGAAATGACAAACAATTTGGAAATCAGTAATCTTTCTTTGCTTTTATCCTCTGTCCTCTTGATAGTTGCCTTGTTGATTGATTACAAAGAGAAATTGGGATTAGGAAACGACATTTTTATTGCGGGAATTCGCGCTGTCGTTCAATTAGTCCTTATTGGATATGTATTGAGCTACGTATTACGAGTGGATAACAACTTTCTCACTTTAGCGATGGTTTTGTTCATTGTGTTCAACGCTTCTTATAACGCCCATACACGCAGTGAGGGGATCAACCGCTCTTTTAAAATTTCAACGACGGCTATTGGAGTAGGAACAGCCTTGTCCTTACTCATTCTTGTTTTTTCAGGAGTCATTGACTGGTCCCCTTCCCAAATCGTTCCAATTACAGGCATGATTGCCAGCAACGCCATGACTGCGATTGGAGTGACCTATCGGTCTTTGAATTCAAAATTTACGGACCAACGCCAACAGGTATTGGAAAAATTGGCATTGGGAGCCAATAAAAAACAAGCGTCCATGAGTATTGTAAGAGAAAGCGTCAAAACGGGCATGGCTCCTTCTATTGACCGAACAAAAACGGTTGGACTTGTCAGCCTACCAGGTATGATGTCAGGGTTGATTTTTGCGGGAATTGATCCTGTTCAAGCGATTCGTTACCAAATTGTTGTGATGTTTATGTTGATTTCAGTTACTGCGATTTCTTCATTTATTGCTAGTTATATGGCTTACCGTGAGTTTTATAACAATCGCAGTCAATTAATTATATGATTTGGGATGATACACTACTCTTAAAACCAGTGGTTACAATTTTATGTAGTTAAAAGAAGACCTCACGAGAATAATTGCAAAAAGAACTTCATTTTTTAAGGAAGAAGGATATTTTTGTCATCGAATCTTTGGAACGACGGTTCTGTTGCAAAGTTTTAAATAAAGAATAAAATCCCTTACGGTATCTATGATTTAAGCTGGGATTCCCAATAATACCTTGATTTCAGTACAGACCGAAAACCCGAAGAGAGTGCCTTCTTTTCGGGTTTTCTTATATAATCCTCGGATGGCTTCCATGCCTTTAATCGTGGTAGAGGCAGTGCGTAAACTTCGATAGAATTTATTGCGTCTTTTTACTGGACGATGGTCTTGTTCAATCAAATTATTCAGGTATTTAATGGTACGATGTTCTGTCCCTTGATAAAAGCCGTATTCTTTTAGTTTCTTAAAGGCACTTGTAATAGAGGGGGCTTTATCTGTGACTACAACCTTCGGTTCATCAAACTGCTTCACTAACCGCTTAAGAAAAGCATAGGCTGCTTGTGTGTCCCGTTTTTTACGTAACCAAATATCCAAGGTTAAACCATCTGCATCGATTGCTCGATAAAGATAGTGCCATTTCCCTTTGATTTTAATATAGGTCTCATCCATCTTCCACGAATAGAAGGATTGTTTATTTTTCTTTTTCCAAATAGTGTAAAGTAGTTTTCCATATTCCTGTACCCAGCGGTAGATGGTGGTGTGAGAAACGTTAATGCCACGGTCATATAGGATTTCTTGGACGTCACGATAGCTAAGATTATACCGAAGGTAGTAGCCTACGGCGACAATAATCACATCTTTCTGAAATTGCTTGCCTTTAAAATGATCTATCTTGATTCCTCCAAGCTATCTTTTCCATTCATTTTACCTTAAAATCAGTTTATCAGAAAACTTTGCAACAGAACCCTTTAAAGTATTATGAATATTCAAAACAACAGAGGGAGAACAGGAGTGAACACATGGGTGATTTATTAAAAAAAAAGAATTGATGCAATTATTAGAAATTTACCAAAAAATGGGAGAAGAATATCAAAAATTATTTAAAAAAGTGGAAATAAAACTTTATGAACTAACTAAGGAAGCATACATTTCCTAGACTTCGATCCGCCACAAAGCTTATGGCTGCGATTGCTATTCTACCCTGTTCAAATAATGGAAAAGCGATTTGAAATTCAAAAAAAATTTGTTATAATAGTCACATGAGAATCAATGAAGCATATTAAAACTAAATAATGAAAGCTTTGGAATATAACAGATTTTGTTTGTTGGTTATATTCATTGTGATCTGAACAGGCGGTGGACATATAAAAGGTCCATGCAGCCGGGCTGCAATTTTTGCGGCAGCAGAGTATGTAAATAATAAGGGCATACCTGTGGGACAGTTAATTCTGTTCTATAGGTGTGCCCTTTTTTATATATATATTTCTAAATAAAGGGGAGTGAAAAGATGAGATGAAATGGATTTGTAATAATTGGTAAGCAAAAAAACAAAAAATAAGAAAGAGGTTTTAGAAATGGTTGAGTATCTAACAAAAAGTAGGCAAGGACAATTTTTAGTTGTCGGTGTTTTATTTACAATCTTAGGGTTTATCTTTATCCCACTAAATGATGCATACAGTTCCATACTATTTTATATTTCAATTTTCTTTTTAGGCTTCTATGCGGCAAAACATGCTGTTGTTGAAACGATTAAAGATCGCTCACCAAATGTCGACCTATTAATGGTTTTGGCAGCAGTTGGTGCAGTAATCATTGATTTTGAGTCTGAAGGAGCGGCGTTGCTATTGATTTTTGCTGCTGCAGAAGTTTTGGAAGATTATGCAACGAACAAATCCACCAGCGCGATTTCAGAATTAATGGCGCAAGTACCCGACACAGCCCAAGTGCTAAAAGAAAATGGGGATGTAGTGGTTACCCCTACGAAAGAGTTAGTTATTGGGGACATTGTCGTGGTATCGAAAGGTGGTCAAATCCCTATTGATGGCTTGATCGACCGAAATGCAATCGTGAATGAAGCGGCTTTAACGGGTGAGTCTGTCCCAGTAGAAAAAGAGTTAAAGGAGGAAGTTTTTGCCGGAACGATTAATGAAGGAAATGTTTTTCATATAGAAGTAAACAAGACACTGAATCAAACCATGTTTTCCAATATTATCCGGATGGTTGAAGAAGCACAAAACAAACCTTCTCGAATCGCAAAGTTTATAGACCGTATTGAAAGTAAGTACGTGATTGGCGTTTTAATTATCGTACCTATTTTCATCTTCTTTCTATATTATTTCCTAAGCCTACCATTAGAAGAAGCATTTTATCGTGGAATGGTACTTTTAACAGTGGCTAGTCCATGTGCATTGGTGGCATCAGCTACACCGGCTACGTTAAGCGCGATAAGTAATGGAGCCAAAAACGGTATCTTATTTAAAGGTGGAGCCGCAATGGAAGCGTTAAGTACAATGAATATTTTGTATACAGATAAGACCGGAACATTGACGTATGGCGACTTCCAAGTGGTCGATTATCATTTGGACCAAGAGCTGTTAAAAGAAGTCATTTATATGGAGCAACAATCCAGTCACCCAATCGGAAGAGCAATTGTTTCTGCCTTTAAAGAGATTAACTTAGCACAAGTGAATCAAGCGGAATCGATTGAAGAAATTGCTGGTTCGGGAATTAAAAAAGGGGCAATCCTAGTTGGAAAACCGGATGCATTTAAGCAATATGATAAATTTGATCAGTTTGAAAAGCTACTGGAAAAAGGCGATACGACCATATTTGTAGCGAAGGGAAATGAAGTCGTCGGTTACTTCTCACTCCGGGATCGAATTCGTCCGCAGTCAGCGAGTACGGTTGCGGATTTCCAAAAAGAGGGCATCAAGGTTTATCTTTTAACGGGAGATAACGAAAAGGTTGCGGCACAGGTTGCAAAGGAAGTAAAGGTAGATGACTATATTTCTTCCATGTTACCGGAAGATAAAATAGATTTTGTCTTAAAAAGCCAAGGAAAAGAAGAAGTTGTTGGGATGATTGGCGATGGGATCAATGATGCGCCCGCGCTAGCGAATGCAGATATCGGAATTGCGATGGGAAGTGGCTCGTCAGTCGCAATGGAATCCTCTGATGTCGTTGTAGTGAAGAATGATTTGTCTAAATTGTTTTATAGCTATCAGCTAAGCAAGAAATTAAATAAAATCATTATTCAAAATGTCATTTTCTCCATCGCTGTTATTGTCAGCTTGATTACTTTAAATATGTTCGGCGTTCTGGGACTTCCTTTAGCAGTACTATTCCATGAGGGCTCCACAATCCTCGTCATCTTAAACGGCTTGCGGTTGTTAGGGTCCGAAAAAACAAAAGCGGAATTAAGTGGTGCTTATTAGACTGCATCATGATATTAGCTGAAAGGGTGAGCGAATATCTACAGCTTTTTAAATTTGTATCTGTAGGGAATGAAGCTTACCCTTGGCGAAAGCCTAAATCGTCAAAAAAGCTGATAATTTCTGAACAGAAATTATCAGCTTTATCTATTTTAAATACATGCTAAAAATCGTTTATTCAAACTTGATTGTCATCAATTATTAAAAACAATAAAGGAGCTATCATAGAGTTATACGAAAGAGTAAAACAAAAAAGACCGCGCAGTGAAAAACTATTTTCGAAGGAAAACCACTTCTTGATGAGGATCAATTCTTAATCTGATTCAATCCAGTAGACTTACATTACAAACAACAAACAGGAGGAAAAAATCATGCAAAGGTGTATTTTAGGAAAGAAAAATCAAATCACCGTCATCAGTGGCATATTAATCGTAATAATTTCCTTCGTTATCGATGGCCTCGATTTGGATGGCAACGGACTTATTTTTTAATCTAGCCACTTGAAGCACCTCGCCAATCTCTTGTTCGGACATTTGGGGCTTTGGGGAATTGATGTGAGCCAATCCTTTTTGAATTTTTTCCTGTTCAGCTGTGTGTTCAGATAAGAAAAAGCCCGCCCATTTTTTCATACCCCGGTCTTGATATTCGTCATTCAAATATTTCATGGATAATCACTCCTTTAGAACCATTATAAGAACAAGTGTTCGTTTTGTGAAGGGGGACAAGGAGTAAATGTCCTGATTTTTTTTATCAGCGACTTTCATTTACTGATGAAAAGAGAGAATAATAACAAAAGCAGGGAAAAGAAAAACTCCTATAATCGCAATCGTTTTTCCTTAAAAGACAAGAGTATGGAGTGCTTTTTTCAAAAGCATATCTATTGAAACCATTTTTTCGTTTTGTGTCGCCATACGCCCTGAACGGTTCTGTTGCAAAGTTTTAAATAAAGAATAAAATCCCTTACGGTATCTATGATTTAAGCTGGGATTCCCAATAATACCTTGATTTCAGTACAGACCGAAAACCCGAAGAGAGTGCCTTCTTTTCGGGTTTTCTTATATAATCCTCGGATGGCTTCCATGCCTTTAATCGTGGTAGAGGCAGTGCGTAAACTTCGATAGAATTTATTGCGTCTCTTTACTGGACGATGGTCTTGTTCAATCAAATTATTCAGGTATTTAATGGTACGATGTTCTGTCCCTTGATAAAAGCCGTATTCTTTTAGTTTCTTAAAGGCACTTGTAATAGAGGGGGCTTTATCTGTGACTACAACCTTCGGTTCATCAAACTGCTTCACTAACCGCTTAAGAAAAGCATAGGCTGCTTGTGTGTCCCGTTTTTTACGTAACCAAATATCCAAGGTTAAACCATCTGCATCGATTGCTCGATAAAGATAGTGCCATTTCCCTTTGATTTTAATATAGGTCTCATCCATCTTCCACGAATAGAAGGATTGTTTATTTTTCTTTTTCCAAATAGTGTAAAGTAGTTTTCCATATTCCTGTACCCAGCGGTAGATGGTGGTGTGAGAAACGTTAATGCCACGGTCATATAGGATTTCTTGGACGTCACGATAGCTAAGATTATACCGAAGGTAGTAGCCTACGGCGACAATAATCACATCTTTCTGAAATTGCTTTCCTTTAAAAGGATTCATCGTCATTCCTCCTGCTATCTTTTTCTATTATTCTACCTTATTTGATAGTAGATTTAAAACTTTGCAACAGAACCAATTGAACTCACATAAAAAACATCTAAACCAAAATATCTACAAGCTTGGAAAGGATAATAGGTTGTTATTAAAAATAATTTTTATTCCTGAATAATTCATAGCTTTAATTCTTTGACAAATCATATTCTTATAAATTAGACAAGAGAAAATAAATATTCCATATCTACTTTATTGGATCCATAACATGACTAAATTCTGAATACTTTTTAAAGCTTATCATTTGGTAAAACTGAATATAAGTTAATTATATAGACTGAAAATTTTGAATTTTCAGAATAGAATAACTTAAAAGTACTGACAAAATTTTTTAAAGGGACAATATTAATGTTCTGAGATAATCAAATCTTACCGAAAATATCAAAACCCTAATGTGACACAATCAGATTCTGTCACATTCGTTAAAATCGCTCTATCCTTAGAGGCTCTAAGAGGAAATCACTTTTCTTTTAGGGCCTTTTTTCTATAGCTTGTTTAAATGTGACTTATTATCTGTTATAATCATATTAAGTAACATTTGAGAGGGGACTAAAAATGAAGAGCGTGGAACCGATTCGTGACAAAAAAAAGATCGATGCCATGAAAGCAATTTTGGCTTCCGGCAAATATGGGCAACGAAATTTGGTGCTTTTTTCAATCGGGATCAATACAGCCTATCGAATCTCCGATTTAAGGCAGTTGAAATTAAGTGATGTGTTAGAAATTTCTCGTGGGCGGGTGATTGTCAAAGAGCGTCTGGCCATGAAGGAACAAAAAACGGCCAAACATAATTCGGTCTTCATTTCGAACAAATTACGAAAAGTGATTCTCGACTATATTCAATCCGAATTTCCTGAGCAGCTGCAAGCACAAGACTTCAGCAAGTATTTGTTTCCAAGTCGAAAAGGAGCAGATACGCCTTTGACCCGACAAAGCCTTTGGCGGATCATTCATGAAGCAGGAACGGCGGTTGGGCTGAAAGAAATTGGTCCTCATTCGATGCGCAAGACCTTCGGCTATTTTTTGTACAAACAAGGGACCAAAACAGAGATTATTCAGTCGCTGCTCAATCATTCTTCACAACGGGAGACCTTACGCTATATTGGGATCACTCAGGAAGACAAAGATACTGCCGTAAAGAGTTTGGATCTATGACAGAATAATACCCTATATAATAGAAGGAAAAATTCAAGAGGTGAGAAAATGAACGAAGAAAAGCGACCTACAATTCCTGATAAATACCACTTATCTCGCAAAGAATCGGTGTATTTGTTGAAGAAAAACATTGTGGAACTGGTGTATAATGCGGGAAAGTTTGAAGGATTGAATACAACGCTATTACAAACAGAAGAGATTATTAAGTATAATCGGGCCAATAACGTGGCTGTAGATGATGTCCTGACCGTCGTTAACTTAAAAAGAGGCTTTGAAATGCTTTTAAATGACGTACAGGAGTCCCTAGTAGAGACAAGTAAGCGGATTAATCGGGTCCGTTGCAGCGGAAGATGCCCTTTTCCCTGCCGAAATACGAACTGGTGGTATCGAAGTATCGACCATTCAAGGAAGATATATTTCACCAATGTTATCTGAAGAAGATGTAAGGGATCGATACCAGAAATTAATGGACCAAAGTGTATCAGGAACTGAAAAAGCGTTGCGACTGTTTTTATTTATTTCAAAATATCAAATATTTGGGAATCATAATAAGAGGACTGCTCTTATTACTGCAAATAAAACTATGTTTGATCATGGTTCAGGCTTATTATCGATTCCAGAAGTAATGGTTAAAAGGTTTAATGAAGTGCTATCAGAATATTATAATAGTGAAGAAGATATATATACTTTAAAAATATTGGATTTTATGTATTCTAATTGTATTTTTGGAATTAATTTTTAATAAAAATGTTAGTTAGTGATTTCTTTGGCTAGCGTTTTGAAAAATCCAATTGATCTATTAGTCAAATTTCAAATGAAAATAAATTTAATGTTAATTTATTAACCAATCCCAAATTGTATTTGTAATTTATGAATAAACTACTGTGATAGTGGTAAAATATGTAGGAGAAGTATATGAATTTAGAAGAATTAATAAGCCGCGGTGTTGAGTTAAGAAAAGAGAATGAGAAAAATTTAGAAGACAATCCTAAATATATATCATGGATGAAAAATGTAAATGTTTTTTTTCAGAATAGTCTCAGCGATAGCGTGTTAAAAAAAGACTTTAAGAATGCATATTTTTTTAGGAATAGTAATCCTAAGCGTCAATTAGAAGAAGTATTATCAATTTTATGTATAGAGAATTCGAAAGAGCAGAAAGAGGCAAATAACATGAAAAAAATTTTTATCAGTCACAGCTCAAAAGATAGAGATATAGTTTTAAAATTTATTGATTTTTTAAGTAGCGCTTTTGATATTAAGAAGGCAGATGTTTTTTGTACATCCTTAAATGGTAGTATTGAAGTCGGAGATGAGTTTATCGGGAAAATAAAAAAAGAAGTTACAAATTCGTCTGTGGTTATTTTTTTAATCACAAAAAATTTTTTAGAGAGTAAGTTTTCTTTAGCCGAAATGGGGGCTGCTTGGGCGTTGAATCAAAAAATATTTCCGGTTCTATACACTGATACAAATTATAAAGATTTAGGCGATACCCCGCTGGCAAGTTTACAAATGACAAAAATCAATGATGTAAATAGTATGAGTGGTCTAGCATCGTCTATAACTAAATTAGGACTATCTGATCCATCAAATATGCTTGAATTTAAAGATACATGGAAAAAATATTGGGCTATCTGAAGGGGAATCTATATGAAATTAGTTTATTTTGATGAGGGTACTATCACAGACTATTTAACCATACTGAATAATGGAACTCTATTAGAGATTCATGATGAAAAAAATGAATCAAAGAAATCAGCTAGTGTTGCAGGGAATATAGGAATTGCTCCAAGACTTTCAAAACTATTTAGTGGTTTTATTGGTGTCGGTGTAGATATGAATGCTCAATTGGGAAAATCCGCAGATAAATTAATACAAAAATCTATTACTAATGCATTACTATCTGATTTTCTCTCTGAATCTCGTAAGCAATCGAACGGCTTATGTAAATTAGAAAATCATAAAGTATTTCCTGAGAAAAACTCTATTGCTTATTATCAAACTATTTCACCATACCTTGTTATGACAGAAGGAGACGTTGAAATCAGTGATGGTATTCGATTATCAATCTCTAAGATGTACGAGGCTCTTAAATTTAGTAAAGGGTATTATGAAATGTTAGCATTTGATGATGAAGCTCTCAAGGTCTTCAGATTCAACAATAATGCTTTTTCTAATAATTATAACGTAGCGGATTTGGAACAAATGAATTTATCATTTTGGGGATTTAAAGTCGGGACGATGGACAGATCTGATTTAGATTTTCAGCAGTATATGGCTAGAAAAGTTAATGATGAAGTATTGACTTCATTTCACGATGATCGCAGTAAAGAGATTTTAGATGTATATGATATTGTTTTGGCAGGTGTAGTCTAACATGGCTAAAATTAAAATTATTTTTGGACCCAATACATTTTTCCAAAAGCAAATTCCTGAGAACTATATTCCTTTAGAGCATTATATTCGATTTACTGACTCACTTACCGTAAATATTCTTAAAGAGTTTGACTACACTAAAGTTGAAGATTATCTTTCTTCGGAAATCGTCGTGGCTGAAACAAACGCATACTCATCTATTAAGACGGGCGCTGTACAAAATTTTAAAAATATATTGGATCTTTTATTTGATTATTCAGATGGGATCTTTCTGCAAAACCCACCTAAAAATGTTTTGCATATGATAAGATCCAATTATAAGAGAAATATTGATTACGAAGAAATTTTATTTAGGTATAAAAATATTAATGTAAATAATTTGAAAAAGATTAATAGACATTTACGAAATAATATTGTAGGTCAAGATAGTGCATTAGATAGAGTGATGGCTAATATGTATTCGTTAACAAAGAATAAAAAATCAAAACCTATTGTTCTTATGTTGTATGGTGCATCAGGGGTAGGTAAAACTGAAACTGCTAAAATCATATCAAATGTTATGGGGGGAGGATTAGTTAGGAAACAAATGTCTATGTCAAAATCAAATCAATCATTTAGCTATACCTTTGGCAGTAGCCATGATGAACCAAGCCTAGCAAAAGATTTAATTCAAAGAGAAACTAACATAGTACTTTTTGACGAGTTCGACAAAGCACATCCTGAGATCTTAACCGCATTCTATCAACTTTTCGATGAAGGAGTATTTGAAGACTCAAACTATTTAGTTGAAATGCATAACAGTATTATTATATGTACATCAAATTACAGAAATGAAAATGAGATAAGATCGGCACTGGGTGATCCTATTTATTTTCGCTTTGATGATATTATTTTTTATAATGATTTAACTCTAATTAGTAAACAAATATTAATAGAACGAATTTTTGAAAATAGATGGAAATTACTAACTGAAAAAGAAATAAAGTTTTTGGGAAATAAAGAAGACTTGTTGGATAAATATCTTTCTTATGGAAATCAGCTAAAGAACTTTAGACATATTGATAATTTGATAAAACAGGATTTAAACCTTACTTTATTTAAACGAATAATTAGTGACAATTCATAAGAAATATTTGACAAAATAGAGCAAAGATGAGAATATAATAGTGTAGATAACTTGAGTATCTACTTTAGCTGTGATAATCATCGGTGCGCTGGCATGCACTGGAGATTTGAGCTTTAATAGGGTTGTGTGTGTACACCTCAAACCAGCAGTTAAAACACTCATACTTTAACTTTTAGAGATTTCGAAAGAAATCTCTTTTTTTGTAAGGAAAAATCAATGGAAAATAATGATATATTGTACCAAGCAGCTAAAATTTTTGAAGAAATTAAATCCTATAAAATTGAGATTACAATAGGAAGAAAAGGCCAGGCAGAAGTATTTACAATTATTTTTGAAGATAGTGATTTTCATCATCTGGCTGGTTTACACAAATTAACTGACATAGTACAAGTCTATAAGCAAAATGCGAGCATAGTTTTTTCAAAAATACTTGAAAGAGAAATATGCTTAAGTGATTTAGAGGCCTCCTCTTTCTATACTTTAATACAAGACAGAATATCAATACTTTTATCGTTAAAAAACCTATTTTTCAATATAAATAGTGTTTTTAAATTTAGAAAGCTAATGATTCCTAATAGTAAAATTCGATGGACATATCTTCTTGAATTTACTTATAATACAACTGATTCCGGATATCTATTTTTGGAAGAATATAGAGCAAAGCCTGCTAATTATGTATGTGTTTCAAATTTCAAGAAAAATGTTGACTACGGATCAGGACAAATCAAGTACACATTACTCCAAGCAAAAGCAATAAATAAAATTTCCGAAGAAGAAGAAGTGTTGTATAAAAACCCTGCTTACAAAGAGTGATTTAGGTTCACTCTTTAATATTTTTAGTTTACATAAGATATATTATGCAAAGTTATCGGTGGTAGGCGAATGTTAAGATTAAGTGCAACTATTCACTGTTATTAGATAAACATCGTTCGTCTTTCGCTTAGCTTTATAATTATATAAAATTCAAAAAATTGTAATTGTTCGTAAAAACATTTTTATAACAAATGAAATATCCTCTTGAAAATATCATGTAATTCTCGCGTATTCTAGTTTAAACTTTTGAGCTGGTGTTTTCCACTTTAGAATTTTTCTTGGTCGAGTATTTAAGCTTTCTACAGCGTCATCGACGATGCGCTGCGAGACAGTCTTAAAATTAAACGGTTTAGGGAAATATTCTCTAAGTAATCCATTATGATTTTCGTTAGAACCACGTTCATGAGGTGCATACGGATTTGCATAGTAAATGTTGCACCCGAAGGTGTCTTCAATAAGCCCGACTTGAAATTAATTTACAAATTCAGTTCCTCGATCACAAGTAATAGATTTTACCCCTTGAGGATACATTTCTATTAGTTTTTTAATTGCTGCCATCATAGCGTGACCTGTTTTATTAGGGAGTTTAATCGCTACGTATTGTCGTGTCTTTCTTTCGATAAAAGTTGCTAGACAGGTTGATATGCCACGTTTTGAAACTACTGTATCAGCTTCCCAATGACCAAATTCTGTACGAAGCTGAACAGCTTCTGGGCGCAAATCAATGGTTCTATTTTCAAAGAAAGCTCGATCAATGCGAATCTTCGATCCAGATGACTTTACTTTATATCTTTTTCCATGTCTCCTAAGCTTTTTGATGTTGAAATCAATGGTTTTTGAGTAAATCCAGTTATAGATCGTGGATGTACATACCTTTACGCTTTTAACGGAATGTGCAATTTGTTCTGGAGAATATTTTAGATTCAGATATTTTAAAATAGTTTTTATATTGTGAATCGTGGCTTTTTTAGTAACTCCACAGTTCTTTTTCCGCAATTTAGCAATATTTTGTGCACTTGAAGCTTGATAAGGCAACCGTGCGATACTGTTGGCTTTTCTAGCTTCAGTCCCCCGTTGAATCTCCCGAGTGATTGTTGAACGATGGCGATCTAATCTACGTGCTATTTCAGCTGGTCGTAATCCTTCGTCAAGATAGGCTTCAATTTTCCCGCGCTCTTCAGCGGTTAAATGCTTATATACCATGTATCAAACTAGCTCCCTTGCTCTATTAATTACTACGGCAACGAATGATTTGACAATGAACCTTCACAGATATGAGATCCGCTTCCAACTAGGAGCTAACTTAAGACAAGTCAGCTCAGCCGATACAAGGCTATCATATCTGTGTTCATAATCAAATCGTATTACCTACCGTATGCAGGCACATCGTATCATATTAAATAACGAGCATCAATATAAGTTTGTGGAGGTTTGTTGCGCTTTATTTTGCTATCCAGGAGTTATCGGTGGTAAATAGCTTTAAATCAGCATGATTATTGTGTTGATTATATTTATGTCAACTAATTTCTCGTTATCATAAATATAATCAACTTAGCTAGATGAATTTTACTTGATTGGCTATCTTGATAACAAAGCTATTCATAATTACGTGATTTAAAAAAGAAATCATACAATTAGTTGATCCATTTCTTTTTTTATTCGGTAAACTGTTTGCCTAGTCACATTATAGTCTTTTGCAATCTTTGAGATAGCAACTCCATTCTCCAGATCCTGAACGATGCTTTTATAAACAAGGCGTCGCTGAGGATCTTTTGTTTCTGCACTGTATAACTTAGGACGACCTTTATAGACGCCGTTTGCTTTAGCAATCTTAATTCCTTGTGCCTGGCGTCGTTTAGATTCAGTACGCTCTTGTTCGGCAATCATGGCTAAGATTTGAATGATTAAGTCTTTGATGAATTTATCCAGGAGAGGATTTCCGATTGCTTCAGCCATGATTGGTAAACTGGTGATAATAAGTCGCACATTCTTCTTCTTTAGATAATTAACTGAATCGATAATTTCGTCATAATTTCGTCCAAGTCGATCAATGGCTTCTACAATAAAAATATCTTGCTCTCTGACAAAATCTAAAGCTTCCTGAAAAATTGGCCGATGACTGATAGTTGCTCCAGATTGCTTTTCTATAAAAATTTTTTCAGCGCCAAACTTTTCCATTTCTTCAATTTGGCGTTGTTCATTTTGATCGATGGATGAAACTCGAATATAAGCAATTTTCAAATTTATTTCCTACTTTTCTTAAGTATTTAAAATACACCCTAATCATACGTCAGAACGCTAGATTTTTCAACATAATATCAATGTGTATTTAGGGTACACTTTAAACATACATCCGTACTTTGAATTATAAAAGCTAAATAGTTTATAATAGAAGAAAAAGAATGGAGTGGCGATTTCCTAGATTGAAAAGAAAAGATAAGTACTATAGATTATTACATTTGACAGCTGAAGCAGGATGGGTGGATTTTCCAGAAATTGTAAAAGAAGTTCAAAAGATAGGAGCAACAATTTCTGATGGCCGCTCTTCTCCTATGAACTATCAGGATGCCAAAGGAATAAAAGTGATTGATCAAGAAAGTAATGTCAGAGCGTACGCAACAATAAATGAGTGTGTCATTAATGAAAATCTTTGTAGGGCAACCATAACGAGACACATTAAAAATAGGAGCAAATCAAAAAACGGGAGAACCTTTACTACCTTCTAAGTTTTTTCATATGTATTTGATATGCTATACTTAGATCTGAGTAATTAGGCCTGCGCTGCCCGTTATTGAAGTTTCAGGCAGCGCTCTTTTTGGGGGATCGATAATGGAAGAACAAAAAATATTTGAGAAACGCTGGCAGCTGGCTTCAAGTGAGCAAAGAGCAGGATACAACAATCTGATGTCCTCCTACCCTACTATTAATTGGACCTACAAAGAAAAGAAGTATCTGCTTTGGTTGTGCCAGTTAGATATAGATACCTTTGAAACATTTGAAGTGATACTAGACAAAATTAAACAGAGTTGATCATAAACAAGCGAATCCTTCACTCGATTCGCTTGTTTTGCTATTTATTGATTGTCTCAAGGCAATTCTAAGCTCATTTGAAGAAATATCGCTGGATAATCCCTCTTTAAGTAATGCTTCAGAATATTTGGAAACACGTATTGCCAATGGTCTCACGTTTTTATAAAAAAATAAGCTAGTCCCTCCCTCTTTACGGAACGAACATTAGTTCGTATAATGAACTGTGATAAAGGAGGGTTTTTTATGTATTTCGATTATCGTTTTGAACCCCGTGGCGATTACTTATGTATCGACTGTAAAAGTTTTTACAGCTCCGTGGAATGCGTAGAAAGAGGCTTAAACCCTTTGACGACCATGCTAGTGGTATTATCTGGATCTGATCGACCAGGTGGACTTGTCTTGGCCGCCTCTCCTGCCGCAAAAAAAGAATTAGGTATTTCCAACGTCACGAGAAAATATGAGCTACCGGATCATAAAGATTTGATATGTGTGCCACCCCGAATGAACTTATATATCGAAACAAACATAAAAATCGTAAATATTATTCGTCGGTATGTTTCTGATGATGACATTCATGTTTATAGTATTGATGAACTCTTTGTACGCTTTGACAAAGTTAAAAACCTCCACGGAAATTGTCGTACTAAACAATTCGCAAAAGCCTTAATGCAAAGGATACTCGAGGAAACGGGAATCTATACCACTGTTGGGATTGGCGATAATATGTTATTGGCCAAACTTGCATTGGACAATGCAGCAAAGAAGAATCCAGATATGATTGCAGAATGGCGTTATGAGGACGTCCCTTCTACAGTTTGGAAAATCAAAAGTCTGACTGATTTTTGGGGCATTGGTCACCGTACGGCAAAAAATCTATGGAAACGTGGAATCACTACGGTCGAAGAACTTGCAAATACCCCCCCTTCCAGACTGAAGGCTTCTATGGGTGTGATTGGGCTTCAGTTGCACGCTCACGCAAATGGGATCGATCGCAGCGAGATTGATAAGAAATATAAAGTCCTAGAAAAGAGTATTTCCAATTCTCAAATTCTTATGAAGGATTATACAGATAAAAAAGAAGTAATGATTATCATACGTGAAATGGCTGATTTGGTCGGATCAAGGCTACGAAAAGAACATGCTCAAACCGAATCAATCGCCCTTTCTATCGGCTACTCTCACGGTGAGTTGTTACCAGGGTTTTCGCGCCAAATGAAGGTGCCAGCAACGTCCAACACAAAACAAATCACTAATTACCTTCTACAGCTGTTTGAGGAACACTACACTGGTTATGCGGTACGGCATGTCGGTGTATCCTGTTCAAAACTCGTTTATCAGACGAGTTTACAGCTGGATCTATTTTCTGATCCAGAAAAAACAATTCAGCAAGAAAAACTCGATTTCCTATGTGATGAAATTAGAAACAGATATGGCTTTAAGGCTTTGATCCATGCTAGTTCGTTGTTGCCTGGGGCGACAGCTGTTAGCCGCAGCACGAAAGTCGGCGGCCATTAGAAAGGAAGATTAAAAATGAGTTATGGTGATTCGTACGATGATCGCGGAATGGTGAAGTGGGCAGGATTCTATCTGTCTGAGCATACAGACTTAATGAACAAGGATGATAAAAAGCGGCTAACCTCCCCTTCCCAGAAACCACAAATGGAACTGGATGAGATCAATAAAATTATGGAGGAAGCAAGACTGAAGGATAAATCAGTCTGTATTCAGATGGAAGCCAGAGACCTAAATGGCAATTACTATCCTGATATCATTGGCAAGATTAAAGGTTTCGACGAATTAGGAATATATATAGAAGAAACAAAAATCGGCTACGATGAGATTCGTAATGTTTGCTTATACAGTCATATAAAGTGGCAATCTAGCAAAGAATTTTAGAACTAATATTATGATTACACAATAAGGAAAGCGAAAGTATACTAGTATACTTTCGCTTTCCTTATATATCTTATATTAGATAAAGTTTATAAAATCCCTATATAATAAGTCTATCTCTTAAGTAGAAAAGTATACTGGTATACTTTTCTACTTATTAAGCATTTTCAACTGAGTTTCATACATTGCTTTAAATGCTTCTTGCTGTCTTGTTGATAGCCGTGTGTTTACGTAACTATCTATAACTAAGTCTACTATCTCATTAATTGTGGCCTTAGGCATATTTTCTAATTCGCCCAGAAATGGTCTAAGAGTGTTCATTTTCAAATTAACAGAAGGCGATACTTTTTGTGTTAGGGTTGCTGAAAATCTTTTATCTTTTGCAGTCGGATTCGTAATAGATTCTTTCTTTATAGTCTCTGTATTCGTATTATTTATAGGAGTGATAGAAGAGGTTCTACCAAAATCTGTTTTTCCTTTTATTTCGACCTTTTTTGATTGTAAAGAAGATTTGTTATTCTTATTGCTTATTATTGGCTTGAAATTTTCAGACATATTTAATCCTCCAGAGATTCTAGTATTTCCTCATGTCGGTCTAACTCATTTAAAACATCGATAAATACCTGATGAGCTTTAATATCCCATCCATCTGGTTTTCCAGTATAAGAATACGAAACACGTATACCTTCAACATCGTAAACCTTTAATCTTTCTTGATACTTAACGATTGTATCCAGAACATTTCCTCCATATAACTCTTTTGCTTGATCAAGTACTTTAGTATCTACTCGTCCGCCGGGTCTTAGCATGCAAGGTATAATCCCTAGTACTTGTAAATCATTATCGTAAGTGTCTGCAAGATATTGCATGTAAGCAATATAGGTTTGAGCACCGTCCAGAGATAATTCTTGAGTTTGTAACACAATGATACAGTAATCAGCTGCAAGCATAGCATTATCACTATAATCAGATATTGTAGGTGGCACGTCTATATAAATAGCGTCATAGACTTCTTTCAATGGTTTCAGTAGCTCTTTCAAGTAGGTAATTTGCTTAATTTCATCATTCGGGAAACGATTCATTAGTATTTTTGTTAGGTTTCTAAAGGTGGTATTGGATGCAATTAAGTCTAAGTTACTCATGATAGGTGTAATTTGAGTACTTAAGTCTCCTTCCTCAAATCCAGTAGTGATACTCTTTGTAATTTCTTCAAGCTCACCTGTTTTAGCTAAAATACTCGTTGCGTTTCCTTGTGGATCTAAGTCAACTACTAATGTTTTTTTGTTATTGATTACAGCACTTTCATATGCAAGCATAGTTACTGATTTAGTTTTTCCTACTCCGCCTTTAAAATTTCCCACGACATATACTTTTCCCATGAATAGACCTCCGATTGATTAATAATATATCATAAGTATACCAGTGTGGAGTTTACTTGTAAAGAAAATAATTGCAAAAGTAGATTGGTGTAAAAGTATACCAGTATACTAAAGGTGTTATTAAGTATACTGGTATACTGCGAATTTAAAGGAAATAATATAAAAAAGTTCCTATATAGATTCAGGAAGCACCGATATGTAAATACTTTAATCACAAAACGAAAAAAGTATACCAGTATACTGATACACCGTAATAAGTGTAGAAGTATACTGGTATACCATTAAAAAAGTTCAAAAGTATACTGTTGCAAACCATTGTTAAAAATAGTTCTTTACAAGTTGAAGAATGTTCTGTAGTCTAAAAGAAAAATAAACAGTAAAAAAAGAGACGGAAAAATAAGTGAATTGGACCTCACCTATTTTTCTGAATCACATACAAACCTATGTGTTCTCGCTCGTCTCGGTAGTTATGTAAGTGGCTGGAAACCACTTATGTGATTGGATAATCAGTTCAGACTGGGAATCTGAACTTATAGGATTATATTACCATTTTTTGACGGGCAACTCAATATATACATGCTTATTTGTCATGCATTTTAACGAAATTATGACGTTCTAAGCCATTGAGAGAACACAAATCGAAAGATTATTTGTGTTCTCTTTTTTGTTTGGAAAGGATCAGCAACCATGGCATATGATTTAGATGTTGTATACTCGACTATTTTACAGAACGGGATTCGTAAATTTAAATTTAAAAATAGCCGCCTTAAACCTATCTCTTACACAGATCAGTCGGGGAGAGGGGCGATTTTTGCGTACCGTTCAAAGGAACACATGATCGAGGGGATTGGACTAGTGATTACTTCAGAAGAAGGGGTGATCGAAAACAATAATCGATTCACTCATTGGACACCAAATGTATTTCGCTATGGAACGTATGCTGATGAAGCCAGAATGTTTACAAAAGGTCATTCGGAGGACAATTTACGCCAAATCAATACTTTCTTTGTTGATTTTGATACATTGGATCCAAACTTTAACTACGGAGAAATTATCTTAGCCAGTCACGAGATCGGCTTTATGCCTACAATGATTTTACGTACACCGCATGGATTTCAAGCTTTCTATGTACTAGACAAGCCTGCATACGTGACGAAGAAATCAAATTTTAAAGTGATCAATGTGGCTAAAATGATCTCAAAAAATCTAAGAAACAAATTTTCAAATGATTATCGGTTTCCTGTTGATGTAAATGCCAATCATTTTGGAATCACACGAATGCCTTCTGAAGAGAATGTTTTATTCTTTGAACCACAGTATCGTTATAGTTTCGAAGAATGGATCGACTGGTCAATGAGAGAAGATGCGGACAAAAAAGCGGAGATCAAGAACGTTTTTGTATTGCCATCTACTCAAGAATTTCGTCAAGTTGATGAACCTTGGTTCCAGCTGTTGCTAAAAAGTCAAAAAATACAAGGTGAAAAGGGCGTATACGGTCGAAATAATGTCATATTCACCTTGTCTTTGGCATACTTTTCGTCAGGATACGAAGTAGAAGCATGTGAATTGACGATGTTAGAATTCAATGACCGCTTGGCTAACCCTTTATCTGATCGAGAATTAACCAGAATCATTCGTTCCGCTTACTCCGGAAAATATCAAGCAGCGCACAGAGAAAAAATTATCCTATTATGCCAAGAGTGGGTCGATGCCAATCTTTCTGAAGAGCAACTATTCAACAAAAAACGAGGTTGGTGGAAATTCAAGAAAGAAAGAGCTATTCGCAAGTATTCACATAGTCATGAATGGGCAGAAGATCTACTGTCCTATTTGAATGAGCAATCCTATGAAGAACAACCATACATTATTTCTACAAAAAAAGAGTTAACTGAACGTTTAAAGATCCCAAAACGTTCCCTGGACAAAGTACTGAAGCAGTTAAGAGAAGAGAACAAAATTCATTTTCGTGTTCGTGCTGGTCGTAATGGAGGTATTATGCTAGCTTCGATACATGGATTGATGCGCTCCGTTATCCGGCTAAAAAAAGAAAGCCGGGGGGCTTATTTCGCTGCGATCTCAGAAGCTTTTGGAAAAGAATACAGGTTTATCCAGACAGCACTGAAACGCTTGATAGAACCCAATAAGATCGGCGTGCAAACAGATCTGTTCATGATCGATACAGGTTAAAATTAAAAGGTGCAAATTGCCTATTACATTATATCTGTAATACGTTCCTTTTTTTCTCCGCCTTGCTTGCTGGTCTTAAGAAAGAGTAGTACTATTATCGCAAACGTAATAATATGGTGGGAGGTCTTTCTGACTATGAGTATCAATACCTTTGTATATCCCTACCCGATCAATGTATTTATTATTTCGCGGCTAGGGATGACAGTAGAGCAATTTTGTGAGTTGCATGGCTATAAGCAGAGTACAGTAGCAAGCTGGGTAACAAGAAACCGTACCGTAAAGACGTTGCCTTGTGATTTTTTATATTGTCTTAGTCTTTCTTCAGGCTGGTCGATGGATGATGTTTATCGTCATTTATTGGTATTGGAGGAGAAGTTCTTAAAGAGTATTAATCCAAAAAAAGAAAAAGAACAAATTAATTAGTTCTGTCTATCATTCTTCGTTGTATTTTAGTTTTTTTACGTGTTTGTTAAGTGATATAGGAAATGTAACTTAATAAATGGAATGGCAACCCTTTTTTTGACAAAAATTATAAAGTGTAAAAATCAGGTGCTTGTTATCTAATCCGATTGTCCTTGACAACGAGCCTCCATGGACGTGAATCAACCGTGGCGAAGCTACAAGCAAATGTATCGGCCACTACGCAACGCTACTACATCAATGCTCATTCTCAAGGATCTGCTCCGCCAATCTCCGATTTCGAATGCTGATTGGTGTCTCATATCCCAAAGAACCGTGTAACCGAAGATAATTCCACCAATTGACGTAATCAAATAATTGCAGTTTGAGTTGATTCAATGTGTCAAATGTGTTCGGATAAACAAATTCTGCTTTGAATGATTTATAGGTTGATTCTGCCACTGCATTATCATAAGGACAACCTTTCTTGCTCAGTGATCGTTCGATGGCAAATGTCTTTAAGATCGTATCAATTAGTTTATTATCAAATTCCTTCCCTCGATCTGTATGGAAGATTTTGACTTCAGTCAAAGGGTGGGAGATAGTTTGAAATGCACGTTTGACCAACGCTGCATCTTTGTTTGGACCACAGGAATGACCAATGATCTCACGATTGAATAAATCAATAATGAAACAAACATAACACCACGTTGTGCCAACTCTTACATAGGTCAGATCCGTGATGATTGCTTCCAAAGGTTCACGGTCAGTGAAGATACGATTCAAGGTGTTGCCAATATCGGAGGGATTTACATTTGATGTATGCTTTCGATAATTCGCCTTTGTATAATTTGATTTCAACCCTCGTCTGTTCATGATTTGACCGATTTTGCGACGACTAACGAAGATATCACGTTTTGCCAGAGCAGCTTTGATTTTCCGCGTACCATAGTTCTTGCGGCTACGATCGAATTCTTCTGTTACGGCCTCTTCGAGCGAAGCTTCATTAGGCTTTTCCTTTGTTTTGTAGTAATACGTCTGACGGGAGATATTTAACAATTTGCACATCGCTGATATGGAGTAGGTATGCTTATTTGCATCGATTACTTGTCTTTTCGTCCGAATATCAGCGCTGCTTGCTTTAAAATATCATTCTCCATCTCAAGTTGTTGGTTTCGTTTGCGTAAGGCTATAAGCTCTTTTTCCGCTGGAGTAAGATTATCGGCTTCTTTGAATGAACCTGTCTGTTTTGCCTGACGGACCCATTTGTCAAAGGACGATGGTGTTAGTTCATATTCTCTGATGATGTCGGCTCTTGGTTTCCCCAAATTTAATAAGTCGACCATTTGTTGTTTAAATTCTTGCGTGTAGGTTCTGCGTTCTCTTCTTTGCGACATGAAATGATTCCTCCAGTGTGTTTTCTTATAGTTTACACACCTTATCTTTTCTCTCTAGTTTATTGTAGCCTATCCAGATTATTTAAATCGTTACTCAGCGTTGTATTTAAGTTAATTAATTTTCTTAAAAAGCTGTCTAAAACTCAATTATCTGATGTCCAGGTTCTGACCCCAAATGACTTAATCACGATAACAATCAAATTAAATGGAAGGATAGTAAATCTGTCCAATGCTTCGGCAGGTCAAAAAACATCTGCAATATTATCTATGATACTGGCATATGGAAACTCTCCACTAGTATTGGATCAGCCAGAAGATGACTTAGATAGTCAGCTGATTAATAAATTAATTGTCAAAAGTATATTGAAACGAAAAGAGAATAGACAAATGATCGTAGTTACGCATAACGCAAATATTCCTGTAAATGGGGATTCCGAGTGGTTAATTTGTATGGGGGACTCAAGAAATGTAAAAGCTGATCTGTGTGGTTCAGTAGATGAGCCAAAAGTGAAAAACAGGATTTGTCGAGTTATGGAAGGTGGAGATGACGCGTTTAAACATCGTGCTACTAGATACGGTTTTAAACAAATAAATTAAAAAATGACTAGTCTATTTTATGGTGTTAATTGGTGTCAATTCTGTCCTGTTCTATCAATTTGTACCAGCAATCAAGTAATCTTAATTTACTGAATTGTTGATATAAAAGGATACCGGAGGATTGAGTATTCTTCAATTTCCTTTTGATAATTTTCAAAACGTTAATTGCTGGAGCCGTTGCGAATTTATTCGCTTACGAATACAGTATGGGACGGAGATTTCTCAGGAAATCGAGTACCATTCATTTAAAACAATCAAGACGTTTCGCAACTTAGTTTGTGAAGCGTCTTTTTTCATTGTTGACACCACTATTGACACCATTCAAGACAGTACCATTTTGAGCTAATTTGCGATAAGCAATCTCACCAACGGGCATTTTTTATGACGTTTGGTGTGTTTACATAAGTTTTTGTAATTGTGGTATCGCTATGTGTGAGAGCTTCTGAAATCTGCTCGAAAGAAATGCCAGACTGTCTAGCTAAAGTTGGGAAATATTGATTTGTTGTAGTTTATTAAATTGCACCTTTTTCCATGTTGTCAGTAGATCAATGATGGAATCAACTACTGGAATGGTTCGAAAGCGATAGGAGTTTTTCATTTCTTTTACATGCTCGCATTTCTCAGTATCTTTATTTTTTACCAATTTATACATGAGGGAAATCAACTTTTATTGAAATTCACATCTGACCAAACTAGTGGATAGATTTCTCCTTTGGCTGCTCCTAATTGATAAATCAAAAAAACGTGTAGTCTTGCACCCCATTAAACATTGCACCAATTACTATCAGTGATGATGTCTTGATTGCGCCAAATGTCGGCGCTTGGACTACGCCTTAGATACTTATTTGCGGCGTGAGCTAAAAGCTGAAGGTGGCACGCCTAGTTATGGGTGATAATTACTGAATTGGGGCTAATAGCTCGATTTACCAAAGGTAACTATTGGCTCTGATGTGGTGATCGGTGCCGGCAGTGTTGTGACTCGCGATAGTCTTGATGGTGTCTTGATTTATGATAATCCTTGTCGGGTGATTCGAAAATTTTATCAGTGGAATCGGGAATACTATTTTAAATCGTCGATTGTAAAATTAAGCTAGACAACTAAAAAGATCATTTGTGCTACACTCAAAATAGTTCCGACCAAAGAATTATTAAGGAGTGAGTACAAATGACCTACACCCATCTTACAACAGACGAACTGGTAATCATAGAGTCTTATTTCAAAAATAATCAATCCGTTGCCAAAACTGCGCAATGCTTAGGACGTGCGCGACAAACGATTCATAACGTGTATCAATTTTTGAAAACTGGTGCTACGATACTGAACTACTATCAACAATACAAAGAAAACAAAAAACGCTGCGGTAGACGCTCGATTGCTTTACCAGAGGAACAAAAAGAATATGTTCAAAAGAGGGTTGTTCAAGGGTGGACACCGGATGTGATTGTCGGCCGCTCGGAAATGAAACTTGATTGTTCAGTCCGTACACTGTATCGAATGTTTCAAACTGGCGCATTTAATGTGCGTGATTTGCCTATGAAAGGCAAACGAAAACCAAATGGACACCAAGAAAAACGTGGGAAACAAGCTTTTCGGCGCAGTATACATGAGCGCATCAAGGAGCATCCAGAATTTGAAAACGAGTTTGGCCATCTTGAAGGAGACACTATTGTCGGTCGAAAACACAAAAGTGCTGTTATTACATTGGTGGAACGTTTGTCAAAAGTGATTATTACATTGAAGCCAGCCGGTAGACAGGCAATGGACATTGAAAATCGAATTAATCATTGGTTTCAAACGGTTCCTAAACATCTGTTTAAATCAATTACGTTTGACTGTGGGAAAGAATTTTCAAATTGGAAAGCTATGGGAAATCAAAATGATATTGATATTTATTTTGCGGATCCAGGCACCCCGTCACAACGCGCTCTAAATGAACATTCAAATGGATTATTACGTCGTGATGGATTAGTTAAAGCCATGGACTTCAATGAACTATCAGAATCATTTATTCAAGCTGTTGCTTCCAAACGAAATCACATCCCTAGAAAATCTCTAAAGTATCAAACACCGATGGAAATATTTTTGAGAAATATAAAACCAGATGATTTGTCTAACTTAATTTGACAAATGAAAAATACAAGAAATATCCTGTTGAGTATTTAGTGGTAAACCCTTGATAAAACAGTCTTTTTATCAAGATGCTAAAATTGTGTAAAAAATAATTTCGCTAAAATGTTGACGTTTTCAAAAAAAGATGATATTATAGTTCTTGTAAATGATAACAAACTAAATGCTAGATGAGTGTAACTGTTCAATCAGGCATCATCAGTAAGGATTTTAGCGTTATGTATAACGCTAAAATCCTTACTGATGATGCCTGATTTTTTTTGACGGGAGGTGCATAAAGAAAATGAAAGTGCTTCAATCATTGAACCAAAATGCTTTACTGGTTCGCTATGAAGGATCCGAGTGTATCGTCGTCGGAAAAGGAATTGGCTTTGGTAAGAAAAAGGGAGATCCAGTAAATGAAGCTCTAGTAAGCAAAGTTTACCAAATGGCGCCGGAGCGCACTGATCTCTTAAACCTTTTAGGTGATATCGATGAAGAAAGTATCCAAATGGCAGAAGAGGTGACAGAACACGCCCAAATGGAACTGGGAAAAGCGTTTACCGGAAACTTTATCTTGTCATTAGCTAGCCATATCCAGTTTTTAGAGGAAAAGTACGCGGGTCAAATAGAGATTTTCCAACCTTTTCACTATGAGTTGAAGTATCTCTATCCGAAAGAGCATCAGGTAGCTGAGTGGTCGGTGAACTACTTGAATAAATCGTATCAATTGAATTTGCCAGAAGCGGAGGTTTCGTTTTTTACGCTACATTTTGTGAATGCTTTGATTGATCAAGGTGAAATGAGCAATGTAGTTGAGCTGAGTGATATTTTAAATGAAATTGCGGAACTGGTGGAACAAGAACTAGGACATCCTTTGAAGCGAGAATCCATCGACTTTTCTCGTTTCATTATCCACCTACGTTACTTTGTCATTCGTAACTTGAACAGCAGTCAACGAAAGAATGAAATCAACGACAAAGAATTCCAGCAATTATACACGCTGGCATTAAGTTTGTATCCTTTTGAAAACCAGTTATTATACAAGATTAAAACGATGCTACAAGAAGACCATCAAATGAATTTTGGTAACTCAGAAGATTTTTATCTTTTATTACATTTAGTCAGAATTGTTAGTGAGGAAGGAGGGAAAGAAAAGTGAGTTTTAAAGAACTGTTTAAACCAGAGTTAATGGCCTTGAACATGCAAGCAACAGACCAAATAGATTTCTTTAGTCAAGTATCAGCTCGGTTATTGGAACAGAATGTTGTCAAAGAAACCTTCAAAGCAGCAATTACTGAACGAGAAAATAATTATCCCACAGGATTGCAATTGGAAAATTTCGCCGTAGCCATTCCTCATACTGATGTGGTTCATGTAAAAGAAGCTTTCGTAGCTGTGAACCGCTTAAGTAACCCCATTGATTTTTATCAAATGGGTACAGATGACGTTGTGGTACCTGTCAAAGATATTTTGGTATTAGGGATTAAAGACCCTAAAAAACAAGTGGGTTTGTTAGCTGAATTGATGGGCGCATTTGCTGATCCATCATTCGTAGAGAAATATGAAAAAGCAACAACTATTGAAGAAATTACAGCACTTATTAATCAATATCTATAAAAAAATTGGAGGAAAAATTATCATGAAAAAAATTATCGTAGCGTGTGGTTCAGGTGTCGCAACATCACAAACAGTAGCTTCAAAGATTACTAAATTATTAAAAGAAAGAAAGGTTCCAGCTGAAGTTGAAGCTGTGGATATCAAATCATTGAAACACCATATTAAAGGTGCCGATGCCTATGTATCGATTGTTAAAACTAAAGAAGAATTCGATATTCCAGTCTTTAACGGAATTGCTTTCTTGACAGGTATGGGTCAAGACCAAGAAATCGAAAAAATCATCAAACTTATTCAGGAGGGCTAATCAAACATGGAAACATTACAAACAGTTATTAATTTCATCTTAAATGACCTAGGCGCAGCAGTTTTCGTGCCAGCTTTGATGTTAATCATCGGCTTGTGTATGAAGATGAAGTTCTCTGAAGCCTTTAGTTCTGCCTTGACCTTAGGGATTGCTTTTACTGGGATGTCTATCTTGATTAACTACATGATGACTTCCATGGGGGATGCCGCTCAGAAATTAGCAGAAAATACTGGCATTAGCTTGCCAGCTGTTGATGGTGGTTGGCCAGGGATGGCTTCCATCTCTTGGGCTTGGCCCTATGCCTTCTTGATGTTTCCGTTAACCATTGGGATTAACATCATCTTGCTGGCTTTGAACCAAACAAAAACATTGAACGTTGATATGTGGAATGTTTGGAACAAAATCTTTACAGCAGTAATGGTTTCTTACATTTCCGGTAGCGCAATTTGGGGCTTTGTAGCTGCTTCTATCCAAATCAT
This sequence comes from Enterococcus sp. DIV0755f, assembly GCF_051713725.1. NCBI lineage: Bacteria > Bacillati > Bacillota > Bacilli > Lactobacillales > Enterococcaceae > Enterococcus > Enterococcus sp. DIV0755f. The sequence continues at coordinate 34,248 of NZ_JBIOQL010000002.1, read as the reverse complement.
TCTTGAATTGAAAGCTGGCGATATCTGGGGACCAGAAGTGGAAAAATTGACAGGGATTCCAGGGGTAACTGTTCCTCACTTTGTTACTTTGATTACGACCATCTTGTTCCCAATCGATGAATTATTGAAAAAAATCCCATTCTTTAACAAACCAATGGATGCTGATTCATTGAAAGAAAAAATTGGGATCTTTGGTGAAAACTCAGTGATGGGTGCCATCATTGGTTTCTTGCTAGGTTTAGCATCAGGATATGGAGTAGCAGGTGCCTTACAACTAGCGGTTCAAGCAGCTACTGCTTTGACCTTGTTCCCAATGGTTTCTAAATTATTCTCACAAGCATTGTCACCAATTTCAGAAGCAATTTCTGATTTCATGAAGAAAAAATTCGAAGGCAAAGAAGTCTTCATCGGTTTAGACTGGCCAATCTTGGCAGGTCGTAATGAATTATGGGTAGCGGTAATTATTACAATCCCAGTGTTGCTAGTAATGGCAATCGTCTTACCAGGTAACCAAGTTTTACCATTTGCCGGTATTATCAATTTATCCTTTGTAATTGGCGCGTTGTTGTTAACTGATGCTAACTTAGGACGGATGATCTTCCACGGTGTCATTTCAGCACCACTATTCTTGTACGGCGCGACTTATTTTGCACCATACATCACTCGTTTAGCTAATGAAACAGGGGCAGCTACTGTTGATAAAGGCAAAATGTTATCATGGAGTACTTTTGAAGGTCCAGACATTCGTTACTTATTCTCAACGGCCTTTTCTGGCAATATCATCAGCATTGTTTTATTAGTAGGTTGGTTAGCATTGTTCTACATCATGTATCAAAATAAGAAAAAATACAATGCAACCATTGGTATGGAAAATGAATAAAACCATTGTCCAACAAAAATTGTTTTGGATCACAGTAATTTTATTCGACATGGGACTATTGATTTATGGATTTTTAGCAAATGACTGGTTTCTAAGTTTATTAGCCTTAGTGCTTGTATTGGTTATCAAGCGATACGGCTATGACCTTTTGTTCAAAAAGTATGATGAAGAATGGGATCAGAAACATCAGGAATATGTAGAAAAAAAGAGGAGATATCAGAAAAATGGCTGACTATAAAGATCACAAAGTAGTGAGAGAACTAGCAGATTTAACTTACACCATGTGGAACATGGGCTGGGATGAAAAAAATGGTGGGAACATCAGCTATATCCTGTTTGACGATGAAGTAAAGGAAATAGATATTGATGAAAACGGACGTTTTTACGAAATGGTCAGTATTCCAGAAAACATGGTGGGCAAGTATATCGTTATCACTGCATCAGGTAGTAACTTCCGTCTAGTTCGTGATGATGTCGAAAGTACAGTCGGTGTCATTCGAGTAGAAGAAAATGGTTATACGATCGTGGCTGGTTTTGCTAATGATAACAAACCAACTAGTGAAATTTACATGCATTTATTGTCACATGGTACACGCTTGAAAGCAGATCCGGAACATCGCGTTATCGTCCATAACCATGCCACTGAAATTTCCGAAATGACCTTCGTTCATGAATTGGACGATACCTCATTTACTCGGACATTGTGGTCGATGATTACTGAATGTATCGTAGTCTTCCCCGATGGCGTTGGCGTTTTACCTTGGATGGTCTGCGGGAATGAAGAAATCGGCTTAGCCACTGCTAAGAAAATGGAAACTTGCCGCATTGTTGTTTGGGCGCACCACGGTATTTTAGCTTCCGGTAGTAGTTTGAACGACGCTTTTGGCTTGATTGAAACAGTCAATAAGGCAGCAAAAATCTACATGGAAACCGTTGACAAACGTATTACCACAGGCATCACTGATGAACAATTGATAGAATTGTGTGCATTCTTTAACATTACACCAAAAGAAGGCATTATTAAAGCATAGCATGATTAAGGTATTGTATAGTAGGAAGTTTTAAGCTTCCTACTATACTACTTTTATTGAACGTATTGTGAGAAATATAACAAGGAGTGTATGAAAATGGCAAACAGAATGATCTTAAACGAAGTATCTTATCATGGTAAAGGAGCCATCGGTGAAGTATCTAATGAATTTAATGCACGTGGTTTCAAGAAAGCTTGCGTCATCACAGACAAAGACTTGATCAAATTTGAAGTAGCGACAAAAGTTATTGAATTATTGGATCAAGCGGGTGTTGATTATGAAGTCTACGATGCCATCGTGCCAAATCCAACTATTCAAAACGTTAAAGACGGCGTGGAATTTGTCAAAAATTCCGGTGCGGACTGCATCATCGCTATTGGTGGCGGTTCACCAATCGATACAGCCAAAGCCATCGGTATCATTGTGACCAACCCAGAATTTACCGATGTACTTAGCCTAGAAGGTGTTGCCGATACGAAAAATCCATGTCTGCCAATTTTGGCGGTACCAACAACTTCCGGAACAGCTGCTGAAGTGACAATTAACTATGTAATTACTGATGAAAATAATCACCGTAAATTTGTCTGTGTTGACCCTCACGATATCCCAATCGTGGCGTTCATTGATAGCGACATGATGATGGGGATGCCTAAAGGACTTTGTGCTGCAACTGGTATGGATGCTATGACCCACGCCATCGAAGGCTACATCACTAAAGGCGCTTGGGAAATGACGGATATGTTGCATATCAAAGCGATTGAAATTGTGGGCCGTTCTTTACGTGATTCTGTCAACGGCGATCAAAAAGGGCGAGAGGATATGGCCTTGGCCCAATATGTGGCTGGTATGGGCTTTTCTAACGTTGGATTAGGTCTAGTTCATGGGATGGCGCATCCGTTGTCTGCTTGGTATAATATTCCTCACGGCGTGGCTTGTGCTTCATTATTGCCAACGATTATGAAATATAACAAAGACTTCACTGGTGAAAAATATCGCGACATTGCCCGCGTTTTAGGTGTTGAGAATGCTGATACTTTGTCAATCGAAGAAGTCCGTGACGCTGCTTGTGCCGCGGTGGATCAATTGAGTAAAGATGTTGGCATTCCGGCAACGATTTCTGAGTTGGGTGTCAAAGCCGAAGATTTAGCGCAAATCGCTGAAGATGCTTTCAAGGATGTTTGTACGCCGGGTAATCCGCGTGATACCAACGTTGATGAGATTGTTGAATTGTATCAGAGTTTGATGTAAGGAAAATAGTATTATAAAACTACAAATCGTCTGTGGATGGTTTGTAGTTTTTTACTTTCATTGAAAAATAAATTAATATGGCGAGTTTTATAATGAACTTAACCAGTTGCTAAAATAAAAAGATGTCATCGCAAAATGTCATGGATTATTGAAATTCTTACATAATCAGTAAGGATGAAATCGCGATGCCGCAAACCGAAAATACCACAGGACCACTCAAAGGAAAACACCTGACTTATAAGGAACTTGTACAATCGAAACACTTCGCTCGTTTGACAAGCCAATGTCTGGGAACAAAATTGCGGATAAACTCGGTTGCGCCGCAAAACAATTTACACAGAAATTAAGGATGGCACCATTCGCCAGATTCGTAAACAAAAGTAAAATGGCAAAGTCTATGAATTTGAATACTACGTCTAACTCACCCAGATAACGTTAAATATCATGGGCAAGAATTAAATACAACGACATACAATCTAGCAAAAATGAACTTGATTTTACATGGGGTAGATGCTGAAGAGATGAATCTCCGCAATGGGGATACGTTGAATAAGGACTGGCCAACAGATGAACCTTACACATTTGATGCAGTAGTAATGAACCCACCTTATTCGGCTAACTGGTCAGCAGATACGACCTTTTTAGATGATTCTCGGTTTAATCGTTATGGAAAATTAGCGCCAAAATCCAAAGCAAATTTTGCGTTTCTTCTTCATGGTTTCTATCATTTGAAGGAAACAGGGACCATGGCTATCGTCTTGCCACACGGAGTTTTATTCCGTGGCGCTGCAGAAGGGGTCATTCGTCAAAAATTATTAGAAGACGGCAGTATTTACGCTGTGATTGGCATGCCTGCGAACTTGTTCTTTGGTACATCGATTCCAACGACGGTGATTGTATTGAAAAAGAACCGCCAAACTCGAGATGTATTATTCATTGACGCTAGTCGAGAATTTGTCAAAGGAAAAAATCAAAATAAATTATCGGAGGAAAATATTCAAAAAGTCCTCGAAACCTACGCTGAAAGAAAAGATGTCGAGAAATACGCTCATTTGGCAACTTTTGATGAAATCAAAGAAAATGACTATAACTTAAATATTCCACGCTATGTAGATACGTTCGAAGAAGAAGAACCAATTGATATGGTTCATGTCGGAAATGACATCAAGAAGATACGACAAGAACAGCAAGTGTTAGAAAAAGAACTTTTAGAAGCGATCTCTTCCCTGCAAACAACACCTGAAAATGAAGCGTGGTTAGAAGGTGCGCTGGAGGTGTTTAAGTATGAGTAAGAATAAACAACCAGAAATTCGGTTTCCTGGATTTACGGAAGATTGGGAACAGCGTAAGGTTTTTGAAATTTCAAAAATTACTTATGGTGGCGGTACCCCTAAGACTAATACAAAAGAATTTTGGAACAGTAATATTCCATGGATTCAAAGTAGCGATTTAGAAATTAACAGATTATTTAATGTTTCTCCTAAAAAGAAAATTACGAATGAAGCTGTTAAAAAATCTGCAACAAAAATTATTCCTGCTAATTCAATTGCGATAGTTACACGAGTGGGGGTTGGTAAATTAGCATTGATGCCTTTTGAGTATGCTACTAGCCAAGATTTTTTATCACTTTCAGAGTTACAAGTAAATTCATATTTTGGAATCTTCTCTTTATATTCTATGCTTCAAAAAGAGCTTAAGAATATACAAGGAACATCTATTAAAGGAATGACTAAGTCAGATTTATTAGAAAAAAAAGCGACCATTCCAAAAAAATATGAAGAACAACAAAAAATCGGTAACTTCTTCAAACAACTAGACGATAAAGGCTGCCCATTTGGTATCGACTTTTGCACCTGGCTCATTGGGATCGCGGTCATAAAAACAAATTGCTCCATTAAGTAACTCAAAGAACAGTTTGGTTAAATCATGGGTTTTTGAAATAATCTTTGCCAAGCTTTGCGCTTTCTCTTTTCGATACCGTAGTTCAAAGCGATTTTTTACTTCTGCTTCTCCTAAAGGAATTCCTCGTCGCTTTCGTTGTTCATAATCCTTCTGATAAAAACAAAAGCGACACTGACTCTTCTTTGAGCCTAAATACAATGTTTCGCCATTTGATTCATTATTTATAATATCCGTACCACCATGGGATTCACTCACTTGAAAAGTGGTCCACACATGGCCTAGTGTTACCTTACGCTTAAGTTCTGGAATGCTGAGACTCCCCACAAAATCATCTAAAGTAAAATCAATTCGTGTAAAATTTCCCTGATAGTCTAATACCTTACGGAAGAACTCTTGCCAATTTGATTTCGCGGTCTTCAAACGCATGGAAAGATGTTTACAGCCTTGACCTGAAAACTCCATCACAGTTCCTTTTACCGTATCGTCAATAGAGTACCGAATCGTGATTACTTGATTCCACACGTACTGCCCGGTATATCCTTTTGGCGCATAATCCAGTTCCTCAAAACGTTCAATGGGCATTTCAATGATCTCTTCAATTAGTTTTATGTTTATTCAATAGATTTTTCTTAAAGTGCAGTTGTTAGGTGTTCGCATTTTATCTGTGGTCGGATAAATGATTACTATAGATTTACGAACGTTTATTCGTATGTTATAATGACTTATGTTTAATAAGTTAAATATTTTATTTGAGTACGAAAAGGAGTTTATAGATGAGTTTTTCATATAAGAAACTATGGAGATTGATAATTGAACATGATATGAACAAAACCCAACTTAGAGAGCAAGTTGGTATTAGCTCCGCAACACTTGCCAAATTAGGCAAGAACGAAAAAGTTAGCTTAGATGCTCTAGAAAAAATATGCAAATCATTGAATTGTGATATCAGTGATATTATTGAATATGTTAGTGAGGAAAAAAATGAAAACTGAACTTAATATAATAGATTTATTTTCAGGTGCTGGGGGTTTGTCTTACGGTTTCGAATTAGCTGGCTTCAATGTTTTGTTAGGCATAGATAATGATGAAACTGCACTTAATACGTTCAAAATGAATCATAAAAATAGTGAAATTTTATGTGGAGATATTACAGAGGTATCTTATATTAAAGATATTAAGCCGATTATTGGAGATAAAAAAATTGATGTGATTGTTGGAGGACCACCTTGTCAAGGAATGTCACTATCTGGTCCTAGAAAATTTGAGGATCCTAGAAATAAGCTTTATCTCTCCTATATTCGTCTTGTAAAGGAAATTAAACCAAAAGCATTTGTGATTGAAAATGTTATTGGAATTGTAAGCCTGTTTAAGGGACAAATCAAAAACCATATTTTAAATGAATTTTCAGAAATGGGATATAATGTTCAATTTAAAATATTATTAGCATCTGATTACGGCGTGCCGCAAAAAAGAAAGAGAGTTATTTTTGTAGGAACTCTTGCTGAGAAAGAGTTCACATACCCGAATCCTGTTGATTATACTATTACTACAGAAATGGCGATTTCTGATTTACCGTCATTAGAAAATGAATTAGGGGATACTGAGATGGACTATCTTACTGCCCCTCAAAACAGCTATCAAAGCTTGATGCGCAAATCTTCTAGAAAAGTCTATAATCATATAGCAGCTAATCACTCAAATAGGATTAAAGAAATTATTTCATTGGTACCAGATGGAGGGAATTATAAAGATCTTCCCGAAGAATTTAGAGAGACGAGAAAATTTAATGTTGCGTGGACTAGATTTCCGAGTAATAAACCTTCACCTACAATTGACACTGGGCATAGACATCATTTTCATTACAAATATAACCGGGTTCCTACAGTGAGAGAGTCTGCCCGTATTCAGTCTTTTCCAGATACTTTCATATTTACTGGTAGTAAAACTCAACAGTTTAAGCAAGTAGGAAATGCCGTTCCGCCGTTAATGGCCAAAGCTATAGCCGAAAAATTAGAAGACTATTTAAGTAATGCAGAATAGAGAATACTATGAAAGGAGATATGTTGATGTACGTGGTACCAAGAGAATATTTTTACCGTCTCCATCATGTTAGACCGAGGTTTAAAAATCAAGTAGAAAATGTTCTGATATTCATGGCAACCAATGTTTCTGACTTAGGAAAGATGAATAAGCTAGATTTTAAAGAAAAGTTAAATGAGATGATCAGATGCTATCCTGGAAACAACGATAAAGAGCTGAAAACAATTAACAACTGGCGTACTGAAATATCATCGCTTTTTGGTTTATTTATTGAAGAAGGAGATTTTACAGAAGCAGGTTTACGGGCTAAAGAGTTAACTGAAGAACAGGATTTGGTTAAATTTTTTAAAACTTTTTTGTTTAATTTTGAATACCCTGGTGGGCACTTAAAGAATCAAGAAATTGTAAAACAATGTCGTGAAGGTATCAAGTTTCAACCAGTTAAGTATATTTTAAAACTATACAAGGTGGCATCTGATTATGAAAGGAAGGATATCTATTTAACTGTTCCTGAGGTGACCCATTGTATATTTAATGATTTAAGATGCACTAGGGATAATCAAGATCCATTAGAAACATGGTTTAGAATTAAAAACAATAGAGAGCAGAATATTGAATATGATAGTAGGGGAGATATTACTCGCTATGCAGGTGATATTCTTGATTATATGGATATAGCAAATTTGATCAAGGCCAGAGGGAAAAAATTTTACATTAATCATATTGAAGATGAAACTATATCAGTTTTTATTAATACAGATAGTTCTTTCTTAGGTTATTCAGAGTTCATTGGAAATTCTTCAACTATTATAGATGATATCAGAAATATTCGTGTATCTTGGTTTAGGTACGTAAATAGAGATATGAAGGCAATAGACTTTACTACTAATGTTTCAGCCTATATTATAGAAGAGGACTATGCTGTTCAAAAGGGTTCCATCTTGAAAGATTTAGATGAACATTTGAATACTGCAAAGGCTGTTTCGACAGCAGTTGTAGGTGGATCAGGAGAGGCATTAATAATTAGTCATGAAAAGCAACAACTTAAGAACGCTGGAAAAGATGCTCTCACACACCTTGTTAATTTCATTCCTACTCCTCTGGGGGTTGGCTTTGATATACAATCTTTTGAAAGAGATAACTCTGAGCTAAGGAAATATATCGAGGTTAAAACAACAATTAGTAGTAGAGCCTTATCATTTAATTCATTTCACATAACGCCTAATGAATGGAGAACTGCAAAATCAGTTAAGGATAGGTATTATATTTATCGACTACAATTGTCTCAAAAAGGAAGTAAATTGTTTATCCTTAATGATCTGTATGGAAAAGTGAAAACAGGAGAAGTTCAATTAATAAAAAGAAGCGATGGATTTGATATTCGATTTTATGATCGTGCAGGATATGAGGAGATGTTAGCTTGAAAAAATTGAAAGTAGCATCACTATTCAGTGGTGGTGGAGGAACAGACATAGGTTTCGAGGGAGGATTTGATTTTTTAGGTAAACATTATGATTCTAACAATGTTGAAATAGTTTATGCTAACGATATCGAGAAAAGTGCGAATATTATGTTTGAAGCGAATTTCGGTATTAAACCAGATGAACGGAATATCAGGGAAGTTAAGTCTTCTGAAATTCCAAATTTTGATATTCTCACGGGGGGATTTCCGTGCCAATCATTTTCAGTAAGTGCGCAAAATCCGAAACGTTTAGGTATCAAAGATGAGCGTGGAACACTGTTTTTCGAAATGGTTAGGATATTGAGAGAGCGTCAGCCAGTTGCATTTGTTGCTGAGAATGTTAAAGGAATTTTATCTGCAAACAATCATGAAGCTTTTCCTTTGATCATTAAAGAGTTTGAAGAAGCTGGATATGTTGTAAATCATAAACTTTGCTTTGCTGCTGATTTTGGGGTCCCACAGAAAAGAGAACGTGTTTTTATTGTGGGAATTCGGGCTGATCAAGGATTTCAATACGAATTTAGCGAAGTACCTATACGCTCTGAACAGGATTATGTGCCTATCTCTAAAATATTGGAAGAAAAGATTGAAGATAAATATTTTTTCAGTGAAAAAGCTGTCCAAGGAATGTTAAAAAGTCGAACAAGTAAAACAATGAATAAGGGACGAGCACAAGATGTCAATAAGCCAAGTAATACTGTAAGTTCACATTTAGCAAAAGTATCATTAAATAGCACCGATCCTGTACTGCTTATAAATGGTAAATACAGACGATACACACCAAGAGAAGTAGCAAGAATTCAATCTTTTCCAGAAGAATACAAGTTAATTGGTTCTGAAGGTGCGCAGTATAAAATGTTAGGAAATGCAATCCCACCAGTTATGATGTGGCATATTGCAAATAAATTATTATACATGTTGAGAAATAAAAACCGGTTTGTTTATGAGTTTCCTATACCCAAAAAATATGAACAAATAAGCTTGTTTGAGGATGATGTCAAAGTTTCTTCTGTTACTTAAAAAGATGAAATTTCATTAAGTATTATGGGTTTTTTTATTTGATATCAATAGTAAAGCCGGTTTAAATTGGATAACAACATGTTGTATTCAACTATCATCTATCTTGGTTCAAATTGGTTCAACTACTGCCTATAGGAATCCTTTTTTATCAATTTGGATGTAGGATGCATACTACTGAAACCTTGATATAAAAGGATTCCTATGGATTGAGATTCATAATTAATACATTTTTCTCTTTTCAAAACTATATTTCCTATTTGATTGATTTACAAGAACAGTTTAACCCTGGACTAGATATGATCGGTTTTGTTCCTTATTTAGTTGATACGGACAGCGCAACGATAAAATCGAACCTGGAAGAATTGTACAAAGAACATAAAGAAGATAATTTGGTTTTCCAAAATATTATTAAGCGAAGTAATAAAGTAAGTACCTGGTCTAAGAACGGCATTACAGAACATAAAGGCTATGACAAAAAAGTTTTATCTATGTATGAGAACGTATTTTTTGAAATGGTTGAGCGAATCATTCAGTTAGAAAATGAAAAAGAATAGAATCACAAATCACAAGTGATTAATCACAAATCACTTGTGATTTGTGATTGTTGATGATAAAATAAGAATAAGAAGAAATAGAAAGAAGTGAGTGATTGTGGGAAATTTAGGCGCACAAAAAGCAAAACGAAATGATACACCAATCAGTGCAAAAAAAGATATTATGGGAGATAAGACGGTTCGTGTTCGTGCTGACTTACACCATATTATAAAAATTGAAACAGCAAAGAATGGCGGAAACGTAAAAGAAGTTATGGATCAAGCCTTAGAAGAATATATACGAAAATATTTACCTGATAAACTTTAAAAAGGAGTGAAAATGAAATGGCAGTTACTTATGAAAAAACGTTTGAAATTGAAATCATTAACGAGTTATCGGCAAGTGTCTATAATCGAGTATTAAATTATGTTTTGAATCATGAATTAAATAAAGACAATTCCCAATTGTTGGAAGTCAATTTATTAAATCAATTAAAGCTTGCGAAACGTGTAAATCTTTTTGATTATTCTTTAGAAGAATTAAAAGCCGTTCATGAGTATTGGCGGGCAATGAATCGGTATTCAAAACAAGTTTTGAAAAAAGAGAAAGTGGCTTAATATGGCAAATATAGTCAATTTTACTGATAGGCAATTTGAGAATCGCTTGAGAGATAACATAGAGGAATTGGTTCAAGGTAAAAAAGCGGTTGAATCGCCAACCGCTTTTTTACGGCTCTTTGTCAATAAGGACTGATGAGTTGTGTAAAATCAAATCTGGGTCAGAATGAACCACATTCTGGCTCAGATTTTTTGTTATCTTACATTGATTAATTGATTGATCAAAAAGATTCTAATTCTCATGTTCTCGAATGATTTAAATCCGTAGGATACTCGTTTCATTGTCTTTATGTGGGTATTCTTCGCTTCTATTTTTCCATTGGAATAAGGATAGATCATTGCGTTGGTGATACCTTCTTCATAGGTCAGAAGGTTTTGAAGCTTCTCCTGAAAGCCGTCATCTAACGTTTCGGGAAGTTCTGCCAATAAGGAGAAAAATAAGTCAGGGTCTTTGTCTCGAAAGGCTTCGACTAATTCATGAAAAAAGGGATACGCCTCCTTTAGGGGCGCAGAAAACTCAAGCAATCGATCAATCATCATTGCTTCAGTGAGAAATGGGTATTTTGGTGCTCGGAAACTTTTCCATGTTTTGTACTCATAATGGTTGATGCTTGCACGATTTTTTAGCAAAAAGCGCCAGTTCTTTTTCAGTTTTTCTGCCTGGCTTTTCTGTCCTGCTTTACGAAGTTCATTCATTTCACGGATACGCAACTCATTGAACGCTTGATTCATGTGTTTGACAATATGAAACCGATCAATCACTATTTTCGCATTTGGCAGAACACGTTTGGTGAGCTGGAAGTAGGCGGCGTTCATGTCTGTCACCAAGAATTCTACTTCTTCTGGATTGGTACAACCTAAGAAATAGCTTGTTAATCGGGGTAATTTACGCGTAGGCAAAACATCAATTAATTTTCCTGTTTCGCCATCTGCACAAATAAAGCTCATCTTATCTTCTATGGAAGCATGCGAACGAAATTCATCAACCATCAATACTCTTGGGAGAATCTTCTTAGATTGCTTTGGTAAATAGCTTTTAAACTCTTTCAATGTACGAATAACGGTGGTCAAAGATACCTGACAGCTTTTCGCAATAAAAGATAAAGATACTTTTTCAGTCAGTAAAGAAACAATTTTATATCTAACATGATTTGCGATTGAATGTCTGGGTTGGACAAAATAACTTTGAGCCGTCCAATGGGTTCGGCAGTTTTTACAGGTATAACGCTGCTTTTTTAGGCGCATAACCAAAGGCATATGAATGTATTGTTCAAAACGGACAATCGTTTCTTTTTTTCCATTTTTCACTATAATTGCTTTCCCGTTTCCATCTACCACAGTAGAACCACAACTTCTACAAGCACGAGGAGTAGGCGAGAGAACAGCATCGACGACCAACGTCTTTTTCTTCTGAAGGGTCTCGTAAGAGACCTCTGTAATCATCAAATCTTTCTCTATTATTCTCAGCATTTTTTTGATAGAATCATTCATATAGCATATCGTCCTCTCAGTTGTTTATTTTGTGGTGATTTAATCATACTAGAGAACGATATGTTTTTTAATACCTAAAATGAAAATGGGGCTGAAGAATCAATTCTGATTCATCAGTCCCATAAATTATAGAGCCTTTTTTACTTGGTGGGCAACCAGGATCAGGAAAAACCAGTTTACGATCGGCGATTTATGAAGAAACACAAGGAAATGTCATTGTCATTGATAATGATACATTCAAACAACAACACCCTAATTTTGATGAATTAGTGAAACTTTATGAAAAAGACGTAGTAAAGCATGTTACGCCTTATTCTAATCGCATGACAGAAGCACTTATTAGTCGTTTAAGCGACCAAGGCTATAATTTAGTGATTGAAGGTACAGGACGAACAACAGACGTTCCTATTCAGACCGCAACAATGCTTCAATCAAAAGGCTATGAAACGAAAATGTACGTTATGGCAGTACCAAAGATTGAATCGTATTTAGGCACAATTGAACGATACGAAACAATGTTTTCAGATGATCCACTGACAGCCAGGGCAACACCAAAACAAGCCCATGATATTGTTGTCAAAAATTTACCAATCAATTTAGATAAGCTTCATAAGACGGGCTTATTTAGCGATATAAGGCTTTATAATCGAAGTGGTGTAAAACTCTATTCAAGTTCAGAAACGCCTTCTATCAGCCCAAAAGAGACCTTAGAAAGAGAATTAAATCGTAAATTGTCAGGCAAAGAGATTCAACCGACTTTGGAACGAGTAGAGCAAAAAATGATTCAAAATAAACACCAAGAAGCCCCCGAATTTAAAGCGATACAACAAAAATTGGAAAGTTTGCAGCCACCTACACCACCAATACCCAAAACACCTAAACTTCCAGGGATTTAAACCTTAAAAAAGGAAAAGAGTAGTTACCAAAAAACGGTAACTACTCTTTTTTTATAAAAACATTTCCTCATGTTTTAAAAGCTGATCGAGAAATAAAGCACACAACAGCATTCTTTCTTTTTTCAGTTGGTACATTTTGCAGTCTGTAACGTGTCATTTACTGTTTGTTACCTTAACATATCCAGTCGAAAACACAAGGGTATATAAACGAGCAAGCTCGCCCTTGTGTTTTCTTTGTGTCTATGTTGCGTACTCGTCACAGCAAACGAAACGAACACACTAGCGAAAATGAACCACCTAAACGAAAAAAGAAAGGAGCAAGATATGTAGAACACTCACAGCTTTTACCATTCGAGGAAAACAGCTTCACTTCCTCAAACGCCTAACAAAAATGGTTGTCAAAAAGCCAAAAATCAAAAAGAAAAGGAATGACAAAGATGAAATACATTAAAAACGTTGAAACATTGGAAGAATTGAAAAAAGCCTACAAAAAGTTAGCTTTGAAGTTACACCCCGATTGTGGCGGGAATGAAGAAGAAATGAAAATTTTGAACAATGAATATGACGAACTGTTTAGCAAACTTAAAAACACTCATAAGAATAAAGAAGGTGAAACTTACACCAAAGAAACAACAGAAACACCCGAACAGTTTAAGGATATTATTAATAAATTGTTCAATCTAAAAATGGACGGCGTAGCAATCGAAGTAGTAGGAACATTTATATGGCTAACAGGTAATACAAAACCTTATAAGGACGACATAAAAGCCCTAGAATTTCGTTATTCACCAAAAAAATACGCATGGTATAAAGCACCAAGCGATTATAAAAAACGTAGTCGAAAAAATTATGATATGGACACAATAAGGGGAATGTATGGAAGCCAAAAAATTAAAGAAGAAAAAGAAGAAAAAAAATACTTACAAGCCAATTAAGGCTTGTAAGTTTATCAGAAAGGAAGAAACCATTATGTTTTATAAAATAAGAATAATTGAAACTTTGGAAAAGGAATTTGAAATTGAAGCAAAGAACGAAAAAGAAGCCTTAGAAAAAATACAAATAGCTTATGATAATGAAGAAATTATACTTTATCCTGAAGATTTAGACCATAAAGAAATGAAAATTGTCGGTTATAAAGATACCTTTATTGAAGAATATGAAACATTAAAACGTGCATTTTATGATTATGACACATCTTATATTTTATTAAGATATGGTTGTTTAGATAAAGCAGAAAAAAGGTTAATAGAGCTTGAAATGATAGTTAGTGTCGATAAATTTATGAATGAATAATCTCTAAAAAAAGGAAGATTATCTATAACTAATCTTCCTTTTTTTAAATTTTATTGGCTTGTTTGCCTTTATATACTCAGAAAAAATTTTTAAAAATTCTTCCGTTTCTTCTACATTTAAATAGTCAATTTCAAAATACTTTTCTAACAAAGCACCCTTTTCAATTAGACGCTTTGTTCTTCTTTTTCTGTTAATATTTTGCTCGCTATTCGCTCGCAAAATATTTTTTTGAATTTTTAGTTTTTCTATTCTTTTGTTGATGTCATTTAAATCATTATTTACCATAACTATTTAAGTAATTCAGAAAAATTTTGACTATTCGCATTTAATACAGTTTCTAATTCGTCATAGAATAATTCTTTGTTTTCTTCAATCGATTCAATAGAAATATCATTTTTTGAAAGAGTAGAAAGGACAAAATCACCAATATCTGCTTTAGACTTTAGAATTAATTCTTCTTTTTTCTTTTGTAATTCTTTAATTTGAAGTTCAATATCAGAAACAGTTTTCTTCTTTCTTTTTTTTGGCTTCGTTTTAGAATTAAAATTACCATTAATTGCATTAATATTTTGATCTTGACTTTCCATGAAATACGCCTCCTAATATATTGTGTAACTCTATCATATTATATTATTTTTCTAAAATCAATAATTATAAATGTAAATGTCATATTAAACATATTTACTTTTATAATGATAAGTGGTAAAATTAATTTGTCAAGTATTCCCTTAGATGATTTACTAAGGGCGCACTTATACCCACTAACTTACGTTTGTGTGTAATGTGATATAAAATTTAACTTTCATTTAGTTTTATCGTCAAGCGTGTTTGTTAAAATTCGCTACGCTCATGTTTGAAAAGAAAGAGAGGTGATACAATTGGCAATCTTCCATTTATCTATGACAATAGCAAAAAGAGAAGGCGGAAAAAGAAGTTTAATCGCAATGGCTTCTTATCGAAGTGGTGAAAAATTGTATAGTGAACTATATGAAAAAACTAATCTATACAACCATAGAACTGTTAAACCAGAAGCTTTTATTTTAAAACCTGATTATGTACCTAATGAGTTTTTAGATAGACAGACATTATGGAATAAAATGGAATTAGCAGAAAAAAGTCCAAACTCTCAACTTTGTCGAGAATTAAATGTAGCATTGCCAATTGAATTAAATAACTCAGACCAAAGTATGTTGATTGAAGATTTTGTAAAAGATAACTTTGTCAGTGAAGGAATGATTGCAGACGTAGCTATTCATAGAGATGATGAAAACAATCCTCATGCTCATATTATGTTAACAATGAGAGAAGTAGATAGTGAAGGTAATATTCTAAATAAAAGAAAAAGAATACCTAAACTAGATGAAAATGGCAATCAGATTTTTAACGAAAAAGGACAAAGAGTAACAGTTTCAATAAAAACTAATGATTGGGATAGAAAATCTCTTGTTTCTGAAATTCGTAAAGATTGGGCTGATAAAGTCAACCAATATTTAAAAGATAGAAATATCGATCAACAAATTACAGAAAAATCGCATGCGGAACTTGGAAAAAAAGAACTACCAACAATTCATGAAGGTTTTTACTCAAAAAAATTAGAAGAAAAAGGAGTTATAAGTGAGTTAAAAAGAAAAAATTTAGAAATTCAAAGTTACAATGATATTCTAGCCGAACTTGATAAACTTGAAAGTCAAGAGAAAGTGTTAAAACAAGACCAAAACTTCACTTTAAAATTTGAAAAAACTTTCTCGCCTTTAGAAAAAGGAGAACTGAAAAATCTTTCAAAAGAATTGAAATTATTTATTAATGATGAAAACATTGATAAACGATTAGGTGAATTAAAACGATGGGAAAATTCACTTATCTTTAATAATAAAATGGAAATTCAAAAACAACGTTTGATGTTAAGTAAAATTAGTAGTGAACGAGATATGCTTACAAAGGCAAATGAAATTTTAGATAAACAAGCAGAAAGATTCTTCAAAAAATCTTATCCAAGTTTGAATATTGACAAATTTTCAAATCACGAAGTTAGAGCAATGGTTAATGAAACCATATTTAGAAAACAGTTATTGAATAAAGACCAGTTAGCAGAGGTCATTTACAATGAAAGAGTAATAGAAAAAGAAGAAAGTAAAAAGATTTTTAAAGAAAAACCATTTCAAACTAGCCGTTATCTTGATTCAAAAATTAAACAAGTTGAAGATAGTATAACAAAAGAAAATAACCCTGAAAGGAAAGAAATTTTATCAATTAAAAAAGAAAAACTAATAGGAATAAAACAAGGATTGATAGAATATGTTCAATCAGAAGTTGAAAGAAAATTTGATAAAAATGTTTCAATCGATTCAGTCATAGAAGGCGAAATGTTACTTGCAAAAGCTGACTATTACAAAACAACTGATTTTTCTAAAGTCGAAGGAGTTGCTAGATTCAGCAGTGAGGAAATTAATTCCATGTTGGAACAATCAAAAGGCTTCTTAACTAACATTCAGACGGTGAAAATTCCTAATGATTGTCAAGGTGTATTTTTTGTTCAAGATAGCATGAAACATATTGATGAACTAAGCCCATTAGCAAAACACAATCTGAAAAAGGTCGTTAATCGCAATGCTTATTTACCTGATTCTGATAAAATAGAATTAAGTAAAGAAATTGAAAATACCAATAAAGATCAATCCCAAGAATTGGATAAAGACGTACCAGAAAAAAATGAAGTGACTGTAAAAATGTTCCAATTTGCGAAGTCAATTAATCGTTTGTTGAGTGGTAACCAACTACAGAAAAAACGAAACCTAGACAAATTGATTAAGCAAACAAAAGCAAAAGAAAATCAATCATTACAAAGGAATATTCCTTTGCGATAAAATAAAAACAAGAGGTGTATAAAATGAAAAAATTTATCAAAGATACAAAGTTTAAGCTTGGAAGTGCGGTTGTTGCGTTGGGTACATTGTTTATTACTGATCCAGTGTTTGCAGCCACTGATCCACAAGCGAAATTAGTTCAAGCGGGTAACACTATAAAAGGTGTTTTAACAGCCTTAATTGTTGTAGTTGGTGGGATTGCTTGTGCGAAGATTGTTATTAAATACTTGCCGTCTATTGATGATCCACAAGAAAAAAATACCATGTATAAAGCCTTGGGAACAGCCTTGCTTGTTACGGCATTAGGTGGGGCGTTGGTTTGGTTAGTACCTTGGGCGTATGGCTTACTTGCTTAATAGAGAAGGGAGTTAGTTATGAATAGCGATCAAGTGAAACAAGCCCTATTAGATTTGTTAAATGCAGACACTGAAAAAGGGCGGACTTGGTTTTTTCCGTCCAATGTATCTGATCGGTACACAGTCATTTTAGGGCTAGATTTAAAACAATCAGCAAAAGCGATCGGTACGGCATTAATAAGCGTGCTATTGGCAATTCTTATTTTCCGTAGCACAGCCGTTTTTCCTTTAATTATCTATGTCATTGTTGGTTTGGTATCATTTGGTGGTGTATGGGCGTTTTATACGATTAAACCAATTACAGACCGACCTAACATTTCTATATCTGATTTTATGAAGCAAAGAAAAGACTTTTCTAAAAGACCAAAAGTCTATTATAAAAAGCCAAAAGAACGAGTGTAAAAGAGAGGTGATTTAATTGTTTGATTTTCTAAAAACAAGTTCCAAAAGTAACGATAATAAAAAAACCGATACGATGAAAGAAATGATTTATTGGGAAGATAGTTCCCGATTTCAAGGCGTGTTTAAAGACTTTTTTGTCGTTTATCAGCCAGAAAAAAAGCAATTTAGCCTTGTGAGTATGCTAAAAGTTGACGGCTTAAACGTTGATACCTTGCCAGTATCAGAGCAAGAAGGGTTAAACGAAGATTTTGGTGTCTTTCTATCTCAAAACGTTCTATATGAACCGCAGATCACTTCTAAGAATGTACCAGTAGAAATTGACGATTTTGTAGAAGCCTGGGGGAATACAGTAGAAAATTATCGCAAAATGCCAGGGCATAACGAAGCTTTATTACAACTAAAGGCTAGTTACTATTATCATTATAGAAATTTAGCAAGTAACATGGAAACTTCAAAGAAACAACATTTTGTAATTAATTCTGAACCAATTTCAAAGGAAACTTACGACAGTTTGGAATTGTCCTATCAAGTGTTACGCGATAAGACAAGAACAATCAGAACAGCTTTAATTGCATTTTTAAGTAAATATGATTGTCAGATTGAAATGTGTACGATTGGCGAGATGAAAAAGGTTTTGAATAGTTAGGAGCGTTAAAATGGAGAAGATACCAAAAGAGAAAATTATTGTAATACCCGAAGTTGATACGGACGTTGTATCTGATTTAGCACCATTTAATTTTACAATAGAACGTGACAAATTATTAATCGATGATTCATACGCAGTTCCCTATGTCATTACAAAATACAATAATAAACCAAGAGGAAATTGGTTTAATCGTATTCGTAAAATGAGTGGAGATATAACCATATCTCATTACTACACTAAAGCAAACGGTAACTCATTGAATGATTATTACAACAGAACCATTAAGAACAAGCAAGCAGAGATCGATCGTTCGCATGATCCGTTGACGATTATCCGTTTAGAACGTGAAATGAAAATTGCACAAACGCAGTTAGAACAAGCCGTTGACGAAAACACTTCTTATCTTTATTTATATACCTATGTTTTGATCAAAAGTAAGTCCGAAGATAAGCTAAAAAAATTGTGTGAAGATTTTGAAACACGTTGTATCGCAAGTGGAGTAAAAGCGTTAATTCCATATACTATGATTGATAAGGCGTATTGGAGTGCATTACCGTTACAATCTAATGAAGTACCTGAATACACCTATACAATCGCTAATTCAATCAGTGCAAGCAGTATTTTTCCTTTTGATGATAATGAATTAAGTGTATTTACTAAAAATATGATTATCGAGGGAATCAATAAAGATACTGAAAATATTGTTAGTATTGATTACACCAATAGAAAATTAGTAGTCAATCGTAACAAATTTGTTTTTGGTCTATCAGGTGGAGGAAAAACCACTTACTTAACGTCAGACTATTTAAAAAAATATGCTTTTTCTGATAATTCAACAGAACTAAGACACAGAATTGTTTTATTTGATCCCGAAGATGAACAAACAGAACGTGTACGTTCTCTAGGGGGCGAAATAATCAATCTTTCGTCTATGTCAGATGTTCGTATCAATCCGTTTCAAATCTACTCACGCAATACACCTGATGTCGATTTAAAAGAATCCTTATCCGATTTTGAAGAGGACGAACTTGTAGAAAATCTTGAAATAAAGCACAAAGATTTTGAAATGACTGACAATGATATTGATAAAGAAATCAGTAAACGAATGAATATTTTAACGCCATATTTCCTAATGGTGGATCACTCTTTGACTGATAGTCAATTATCTATTATTAAGTTAGAAGCTAAAAAATGCTATACGAATTTATACGAAAAGAAAAACTTGTCGAAAATGGAAAACACCGATTTTCCAACATTTTCAGACTTAGAAAGTCGATTGAAAGCATTAGAAGAAACTGATCCCAAACGATACAAGCGAATTGAAGATTTTATTTATTCATTAGAAGATTTTACAATCGGAAGCCGTACCATATTTAACGGTCATACAAATATTGACTTAAATAATCCGTTAATTTGCTTCTCTTTGCGAGATTTACAGACCGAAGAAGGAATCAGAGATTTAGCATACCTCAACAGCTTTAGTTATCTATTTGAAGAAATAACCAACAATCCGCAAATTGTAACGTCTGTTTATGCAGATGAATTTCACTTTTTATTGAAGAATAAAATTAGTGCTGACTTTTTCTTCCAAGCATATAAACGCTTTAGAAAATACAATGCTGATTGTACCGTATCAACCCAACAGATTGATGATGTATTAAAAGCACCTGATAATATCGGTAAAGCAATTATTGGGAATAGCTTTACAAAAGTGTTTTTTGGACTTGATGAAACGGAAGCACAAGGTATTTCAAATGAGTTGAAACTTAAACTCACAAAAAAAGAATTATCGTTCATTACCTCAAAACGTCAAGGGGAAGCTTTACTTTTCCATGGTACAAAGCGAGCAAAGATAAAAGTAGATTTAACACAGGAAGAAATGCGTTTGCTTAACCCAGGCGAATATGAAGATATTTACGGCGTTAGTCCGAAGAAAGAGATCAACTGGTTGTTAAGATCGAAAATTCAATAGAAGGGAGAAAATAATGAAATACAAAATCTTGAAAAATTTGCAATTTTACTATCAAGAGAATGTAATTGTCGTTCAAATAAACGAAAAATATTTGACGAATCGAGAACATATTTTTGATATAGAAGAAAGTGAACAATATTTTGTTGATGTCGAGGAGATTTTGACCAAAGATGGAAAGCTAGAAATTGTTTATCACCGACCTAATGGCTATACACCACTACTAGATTTAAAAGAATATGCTGATTTTTATAAATTGGATATAGTGAATCGATTACTTGAAATGAATGTACTTGAGAAAACGAACACTTATCTAGCAATGCAAAATATTCTACTCAAAGATACACGTGACTTGCTATTTATTTATAAAGCAGATCATTTTGATAATTTGCCTTACTCAACTAAAGAAGAATTAGAGCAGTGGAAAAATTTTATTTGTAGTTTTTTTGGTAAATTTTCGCTTGAAAAGTATGAGAAGAATCGTATTGAGGTTCTAACAAAAGAAAAAAATTCATTTTTAAATGATGTAGAAGCAGTTGAAAGTTTGGAATCATTAAGAGATTTAATAAAAAATCGAGTAACCGAAGAACAAAAGAATTTCTTTTCTGCTGAATTACAGGATAAGAAAGCAGACGTCCGAAAAATTCGCAGAAATAAAAGCTTAAAAATTGCGTTAGTTGTAGGTGTTATTGCGTTATATGGCGGTACGGTTTTTCTTATGAAAGTAAATGAGAAAAAACAAGTTACGGCTACACAGCAAAGCGCAGAAACAGAGATCACTATTTTAAATAAGATTATTGATAATGATAGTGAGAATATCGAAGAAGATATGCAAAAACTCAACTATCCTAAAAAAAAACAAGTTGATATTTACGTGAAACTTGGTGACTACACTAAGGCTTATGAACTTGATAAAAAGTCAGATAAAAAAATTATTCAAAGTCTGTACAAACAAGGGGAAACCGAAAAAATAGAAAATCTTGATTTGCCAGGAAGCGACTATTTAGCAGACTTCAAAAAGATTTTAGCGTATGACAACTCAACAGATATTGAGTATTTGGTTCAAACTAGTACCGATACAACAATTGTTGAAGCTTTAATCGATAAATCAGTAAAAGAAAAAGACATTCCAACAGTGAAAAATATTCGTCAGGTATCAATTACACAAAAGAAATTAGCAATCGATCCTAAACGTCAAATCAGCATGATTGACTTATTGATTGAAAATAACAGTGAAGAATTAGAAAACATGTATAAGGATAATTCTTTAAATGACGACTTGAAGAAAAAACAAACCAATGACTTGTTAGAAGAAAACAACACATTGCTTAGTGAAAAGATTGAATTAACAAACGCTGAAAAAGATTAGGAAGGTTGGTGATTTCATATCATGGGAGCAACAGCTGCTAAACTGCTTATTCGTTATCGAAAACCGATAGCGAAAGCAATTTTAGGCTTTTTCGTCTTTATCATTGTAATCTTCCTTCTTATTTTTAATAACGATCAAACAGCCCCTAATGGTGGACTAGCGACAGAAAACAAAAATTTAAGTGAATCTGTTTTGAGGTACAAAAGCACCGTTGAAAAATATGCTAGGCAATATGACGGTATGGAATATGTACCTTATATCTTAGCACTCATGCAAATTGAATCAGGTGGTGAAGGTGGCGACCCTATGCAATCAAGCGAAAGTTTAGGACTGCCCCCGAACACTATTAAAGACCCCGAACGAAGCATACAACGAGGAGTAGAGTTTTTTGTAGAAAATATGAAAAGCGCTATAAACCGAGGATCAGATATAAAAACAG
Organism: Enterococcus sp. DIV0755f; assembly: GCF_051713725.1. NCBI lineage: Bacteria > Bacillati > Bacillota > Bacilli > Lactobacillales > Enterococcaceae > Enterococcus > Enterococcus sp. DIV0755f. The sequence goes on along the minus strand of NZ_JBIOQL010000002.1, from coordinate 11,789 downwards.
CTCTTCAAGCGTATAATTATGGCGGTGGTTTTGTTGATTTTGTAGTGAAGAATGGCGGAACGTATTCTTTTGAGTTGGCTAAACAATTTTCTATTAATATGTCAGGTGGCGAAAAGGTACCTTATGTAAATGCTTTATCTACTTCAATGGGCTACAATTACCGCTATAACTACGGAAATATGTTCTATGTGCCAAAATTACTTGAATACGTTAACGAAAGCCAGGCAAGCGCAGAGGGCGTTCAAAACAATTCTAATAATACTGGCGTTGTTCAAGTTGATGTACCTAGTGAGTACAAAAATAAATTACGTTATCCAAGATATGACGGACATAACTATAATACCAGTGGCAGTTATCCTTTTGGTCAATGTACTTGGTACGCTTTTAATCGTATGGCTCAAATAGGAAAACCAGTTGATGATTTTATGGGCAATGGTGGCGAATGGGGCTATAAAGGGAAAGCTTTAGGCTATAAAGTAACAAATAAGCCCAAAGTAGGTACGGCAATTTCTTTCCCTCCAGGTTCTTTTGGTTCTGATCCAGTTTACGGACACGTTGCCTTTGTAGAAGTCGTAAATGCAGACGGTACGCTTCTTGTATCAGAGTGTAACGTAGTAAACCCAGGAAGCGGAACAATCAGTTATCGAGTAGTGCCAGCTTCTATTGCAAACATTGCAAGTTATGTTGAATAAGGAGAGGAAGAAATGGAGTTTGACAAAATAAAAGTTAGTTTGTTTATCTCAACGCTTGTGTTACTTGTGGTTACCATAGGCATGATTGTTTTTGGAATAAGGCAAGGCGAACAGATCCGTCACTTAAAAAGTGATTTAAAAAGCGTACAGACGGAACTAGCAGACAAACAAGCGGAACAAAACACTAACCAAAGCGAATCGGAAAAAATTATCAAAGAATTTTACAAGACCGTTTATAACTACGAAAAAAGCCAAAAAGAAATATCTATGACAACGGTTAAAGAATTAGCGACAGACAACGTTTATCAAGAATTACAAAACGAGATCAACGTAAACAATTCATATAGCCCACAACAAAACACGATTCAAAAGTCTTCAGTAAACGAAAATGAAATAAAAATTCTTGCTTATGCAAGTAAGGATAATTCACAGCAATATCTAGTAACAGCACCGATTCACCAGGTTTTTAACGGTACAAAAAATGATTTTGAAATAAACCAAATTATCCAAATTAAAAACCAACAAATTACTCAAAGAACGACCATTCAATTAGGAGAGGAGTAGAAGCATGGCAAAGAAAAAGCAAGAGCAAGTAAAACTGATTATCCTAGTTATACTCTATCTACTATTATTACCAGTAACATTGATTGTGTTTAAATTATTACCTTTTATCATTGCGAATGATACAAATATTGAATTGAGTACCTTTGTTACAACTATTTTAAAGCACCCGATCAATACTTTTTTAGAGATTATTCAATCTACTTACATGATTCCGTTCTTCATTGTACAAATCATTGTTTTAATTATTTTATTTGTCTTTCTTCACCCTACCAAACGCCAACCGTTTGAGGTTGTCGGGAAAACAAACCCTGTTCATGGATCGGCTTATTGGGGGGAAGAATCAGAAATAAACGCACCCAAAAATGTTCATTTGATCCCTGAAAAGTCAATGAAAAAGATATTAGAAAAGTCAATGAGGAGGGGGAAAAATGAGTAGTTTGTTAGCAGAATCAGACGGTTTAGTATTAGGGAAATTTCAAAGCGGAAATGTTGTGATCCAACCCGAAGATAGCAAAATAAGTAATCGAAATATTTTTGTCGTGGGGGGTCCAGGATCATTTAAAACACAAAGTTATGTTTTGCCTAATGTTGTAAACAATCGCAGTACGTCAATTGTTGTAACTGATCCAAAAGGGGAAATCTATGAATTAACCAATGAGATAAAAAAAGCCCAGGGCTTCAAAACAGTTGTGATAAACTTTAAAGATTTTTTACTAAGTTCTAGGTACAATCCATTACTCTATATTCGCAAATCAAATGATACAAACAAGATTGCAAACGTCATAGTATCAGCAAAGAATGATCCCAAACGGAAAGATTTTTGGTTCAATGCACAATTAAACTTATTAAATACGTTGATTAAATATGTTTATTTTGAATATGAACCAAGCGCAAGAACAATTGAGGGTATTTTAGACTTTTTAGAAGAATTTGATCCACGCTATAACGAAGAAGGTGTATCAGAACTTGATGAACAATTTGAGCGTTTGCCAGACGGACACGAAGCAAAACGCAGTTACTATTTAGGCTTCCGACAAGCACAAAGTGAAGCAAGACCAAACATTGTTATTAGTCTATTGACGACTTTACAAGATTTTGTTGATAAAGAAGTATCAGAATTTACCAGTACAAACGATTTTTTCTTTGAGGAATTAGGAACGTCAAAAATTTGTTTATACGTGCTAATTTCCCCATTAGATCGAACTTGGGACGGCTTAGTGAACCTCTTTTTCCAACAAATGTTTACAGAGTTATATTTTTTAGGGGATAAGCACAACGCAAAATTGCCAGTACCTTTAGTTATGTTGCTAGATGAATTTGTAAATTTGGGCTACTTTCCGACATACGAGAATTTTCTTGCAACGTGTCGAGGGTATCGTATTTCAGTTAGTACCATATTGCAATCTTTGCCCCAGGGCTTTGAACTTTACGGAGATAAGAAATTTAAAGCGATCATTGGGAATCATGCCATTAAAATATGTCTAGGTGGTGTAGAGGAAACGACCGCCGAATACTTTTCAAGACAAGTAAATGATACAACAATCAAAGTATATACAGGCGGAACAAGTGAAAGTAAAACGTCCGCAAAAACGACTAATCGAAGCGGTAGCAAGTCAGAAAGTTATGGTTATCAGAAAAGGCGTTTAATTACTGAAGGCGAAGTGATCAATTTACAACAAGAAGAAAATGGCAGAAAAAGTATAGTGTTGATTGACGGTAAACCTTATATGCTAAGAAAAACGCCACAATTTGAATTGTTTGGAAATCTTCTTAAAAAGCTTGAAATTTCACAGCAAGATTATATAAGCAGTCAAACGGAATTTGCCAAAGAATACATTGAGGAGTTGGAAAAACAGCACAAACAACGAAAAGTGCAACTAGCAAGCGCCCCAATTTTTCACGAGAAGAAACAAGAAAATGATTTGAATAAAAAAGAAATAAATCTACCTGAACAACCGATCGAATCAGAAGTAACAGAAGAAGAGGAAGAAAAAGAACTATTAATGAGTGATATTCTAAGTAGTTTTGATGAAGGTATAGAGGAAAACACAACCAACAATGACAACAGCGAATTACCATTTTAAAGATCGGAGGAAATCAAATGAATGGATTGAAAGAATTTTTTGGGAATATCCCAATGTTTCAAAAGCAAGTAGAACGAGAAATCGAAGAAAAAGGAATTGAACCTAGTGAGAGGATAAAAAAATTGGAATTTAGCCGTCAAGTGATCCGTAACGTAGTGATTGGCGTTTTAGTTGTCGGTATTCTTGCTTTTGTTGGCGTGTCGTATTTTAACAATAAGAATCAACCACCAGTGACAGTAACAACCACAACCACAGAAAGCAAAGAATCAAACGCAGGCACAGAAGCCACAGAAACAAGCGCAGAAGCTGTTCAAGGGTCAAGCGACCATTTACTCAAACTAAGCGCCAAAGAACGAGCAGAGGAAGCGACAGAAGCATTTGAGAGTTGGTACACCTCTTTTTCTAATGGTGACGTGATTTTAGAGATTAACAAAGAGTTATTGAAAGAAGGATCAGGCGGTACAAGCCCGATTGAATTACAAACGAAATTGATCGATAACTTAAAAGCCAAATTTGGCGATAAGGTATCAGATGATTTCTATACAGGCTTGCAAGCAAGCTTCAATTTCAATCCAGTGATCGTTGACGGTACCAAAGGGCTAACGATTTCTAAGCAAAATGACGATAAAAGCCAATGGTTGCGTACCTGGTTCTTAGATACAGAGAAAACAGAACAAAATACAAAAATTGTGTTGCGCAATGATTTTTCACCCGAATATTTTGATTGGAGAAAAGATTCAGAAAGTAGCGATAAAACTAAAAATTTATTGACAGAAATTGATTGGGCGAATGATTTAAGCTATGAAACCATAGGCATTTCACTTATGCACTCTAGTAAAAAAATCGAGAGTCCTGAAATTGTATTCGTTGTTATGAAGTATAGTGACAAACTTGCTAAATGGCAGGTTACAGGGTCGATTGGAGGTATTATTCAATGACGTTAGCAAATGATATAGGAAATGCAGTAGGCGAAGGTGTTTCAAATGTTACCGAGGCTATCTCTAATGTCTTTGAGGGCGTAAAAGAGAGTGTGGATAGTGTATTGCACCCTATTGATAGCTTGTTAGGCAGTTGGGGCAGTGACTTGTTAGAAGCCAGTATGAAAATTGCGAATAAGACGACCTTTGATATTCCTAATATCCAATTGATTAGCACGATTACGAACGTCTTTGTTTTTGCAACGACAACCTTTGCGATTTGTATTGTGTTGTATAAGGTCATTGAAGCGCAAATACAAGCTTCTAATGGGAGTGGCGACGCATTGACCGCTACTATTGTTCAAAAGCTGTTTTACTCGTCTATTGCCTTAGCAACGTTGCCCTGGGCAATGAACTTTTTTATCAAAAAGATTGTTGCACCAATCGGTGAATATGTGATTCAACAAGTCGCTAATGATTTGAACGTGGAAACGATCGGCGAACGATTGCGTAATTTCTTAGTTTCCAATTTCTTTAATGGTGGTGTTAGTGCCGTTGTTCTCTTTGTTTTTGTGATCTTCTTTGCCTTTTCCATTGCCAAGTATTTTGTAGCGATCTGTGTCTTTTATGCCGATTTCTTGGTACTGACTATGTTGACACCGTTAGTCGCCTTATCCCTTTTAACGGACGAGCAAAATTACTTTCAAATATGGATCAAAGAATTGTTGTCCGAAGCTTTAACCATGCTAATTAAATTGATTCTCTATTTAGCAATGATTACCCTCATGATTGCTGAAAAATACACGTTACCAAACTTTATGTTAATGGTTGGATGTGGCTTGTTGATTATTAAAACACCGTCTGCCCTACAAAATATGTGGTATTCAACCAAAGTGTCAAAAGGTGGCGGACTAGGAAACTTAGCTATGATGGCTATGTTTAGAAAATAAGAGAGGGGGAAAACGATTGTCTTATTATTTTGAAATACGTATTATTCTTCCTGAAGAAGAAAACCAGTTTCTAAACCGAAAGTTAAGTAAGAGTGAATTATCCGAAGTCACACACTATTTACAACAAAAGACAAGTCGAGGAATTCCAGTTAAATTTCGTGTAGGTATCTTTAGAGTAGAAGATCAAACAAAAATTATGTCTGTTACGCTGAATACAAAAAATACCAAAGAAACGGACGTAATTAACTTGTTATTAAATCGAGTAACAGATCAACACGTTTTAGTTTACTTGAATGAACCAATAGAACCAACGCTTAATACGCAAGAATTAAATCGTCAGGAGTTAAAAACGAGTAATGAACGCCAAAAAATACCGCAGACAGAAATTCCAACTGAAACAGTAAATGAACCTAGTGTTATTAAGGAAATATCGAAAAAGAACCAAGCAAAACAAACGAATAGTAGAAAAGAATCACTATCAGAATCCATAACCAAGAAAAATGTTCCCAGAATTCATTTGTTCGTATCTATTTTGGCTTTATTTATTGTATTATTGATAGGAGTAAGTGTTATTCAACAAGTACAACTTCAATCAGTAAAAAAAGAGAGCGAATCATTGAAAGAACAAATTGAACGTGTCAAAGAAACGGATATTTCCCAATCAAAAATAGATACATTTGGTAGATACTTTTTAACTTATTATTTTTCACAAGAAAAAAATAAAGAAAATTATCAATCTAATTTAAGAAATTATGTATCAGAAAAAGTAGATATAGCTGATTGGGAAGCGTTAGGGAAAACTCTTAAAAGTGTTAATTATTACGGTAGCGAACAAACAAAAAAAGGGTATAGAGTTGAATACCTTCTAAATGTTTCAGTAGACAATCGTAGTAAAATGCAAAAAATCACTTTTGAGGTTGAACCAACTAAAAACGGCTTTCTTGTGACAACTCAACCAAAACTTACAGACTTCTCTTTTAACTGAAATACGCTAAAAAGAGAGTGCTTAAACAATGGGAAAAATTAATTTAAATCAAATTTACACAGCAAAAGAAATGAGTGAAAGGATAGGTAAGAATAGAAACTACCTATCTCAAGCTTACCGTAACAACAAACATGAAATACTTAAAAATTTTAATTATCGAAAAATTGGTGGAACAATTATTTTCTCTGATAATCCCAATAATGATTTATCGCAATTGATTACAGCAAAAGAAGCAAGCCAGTTGTTAGGAAAGAATGATGAATACTTTGCCCACATTTATAAACGGTTTCCTCATAGACTAGAGGGAATCGATCACATTTATACAGGTAAAACATTATTCTTAACGAAAGAATCGCTAGAAGCTTTTAAAAAAAAGATGAATAAAAATGTCAGATAAAGCATATTTGTGATATGCTATTTATGTACACAAATACTAATTTTTAAGGAGAGAAGAAAATGAAAAAAATTGCACTTTTAACACTTTTTAGTACAGCGCTATTGGTATCAGCACCGCTTGTCAGTTTTGCAGACGAAACCGCAAGTAGCAGTGATATTACTATCTTAGCCGATGATGATCCAGTCGTTCCAGTAGAGCCGACAGACCCGACTACTCCAGTTGATCCAGTCGATCCAGTCGATCCAGTCGATCCAGTTGATCCAGTCGATCCAGTCGATCCAGTCGATCCAGTTGATCCAGTCGATCCAGTTGATCCAGTTGATCCAGTTGATCCAAGCGAACCAACAGAACCAAGTGAACCAATAGAAGAGCCAACGGAACCGACAGAACCAAGTGAACCAGTAGAAGAGCCAACGGAACCGACAGAACCAAGTGAACCAATAGAAGAGCCAACAGAATCAGCAACTAACCCCAATGTAACTGACAATCCAACAGAAAGCCCAGTAACGACCGATCAAGGGCATGTAATTGTTGCTGTTGAAGATAGCAAACCAATTGTTCAGCTGGCAGATGGTACTACTCAAAAAGTAGAAGCTAGTGAAATTGGCGCAACTGTACAAAATGATGGTACGGTTGCTGTTACAGGAAATGACGGAAAAATGAAAGTATTGCCACAAACAGGCGAAAAAGAGACTATTGCATTATCTATCGCTGGTATCTTTATGATCCTTACAGGTGGATTTTCCCTATTTAGACTTAACAAAAGGGATAGAGCCAAAAGCTAAGTAACAGAAGTTGACAATTTAATTAAATAGCTTATAATAGAAGATGATAGATGAGTGGTTAAAACGTCTAAGCCACATAAAATAATGATATGACGCGTTGAGTGGTCGAAACGTCTAAGCCACATGAAATAATGATATGACGAGATGAAATCAAACTTACGAAAGGCATCTTCTTTTAAGCAATTAAGAGAAGGTGTCTTTTTATACAGTTTGAGAAATGAGGAAAGCGCTTTGAGTTCAGATAAATTTGTATATGTGATCAATACCTCAAAAATATTAAAAGATAATAATATATCGATTGCAGTTGATAACAAAAATATCATTCAAAAGGATAATAGACCTTATTATGTTTCTATTTCTTTGAATAACGATTATTCAGCTTTTGTTCCAATCAGAACAAATCTTACTCATAAATATGGTTTTATTACAAAAGGAACAGGCAGACAAAGAAGCGGACTAGATTATACGAAATCTTTGATCGTTGAAACCAAAAAGATTCAACAATATCTAATTCGTGAGACAGGGATTTCTTTTGCAGAGTATACCAAAATTCAAAAAAACCATTCATTGATTTCTAGGAAATATAAAGAATTTATTTTTGATACATTTATACCTATTTATGAAAAGAAAAAAGAGAAACGTACTGAAACTGAAAATAGGGTTTTTGATTTTTCTAGCCTACAATATTTTGAAGATACGCTTCAAAATATAAAAAAAAAATAAAGATCGACTTAATAAAAAAGCATAGTATAGAGGTTGTGTAGTTGCTATTCTTTTTTTAGGCCCTACTTTAATGAGATTTTTGTTTGGAGGGGACGACTTCATTCCTTTGATTATTTCAGTTGAATTTAATAGAGAAGCCTGGCGTCTATTAAAAAATACTTTTCTTGATGAGCGTCAATTTTTTTAACGGAAATCTATCCTATACTAAATTCAGTAAAGAAAAAGGAGGAATCAAAGAAAGCTATTTTAAACAAACCAAAATTATAGGAGGAATAAATCATGACTGAAAATAAAGCTACTCAAGAAAGAACACCCCAAGAAAGATTGCAAGAAGAACAAGAACACAAGGAACATGTTCATCATACGAAAATTAATGCAGCGGCCATTGCGGATCATCTTTTAGGCAACATGCATACATTACATGTGAAACTGCACCAATATCACTGGTATGTAAAAGGAGCCAATTTCTTTACGTTGCATGAAAAATTTGAAGAGTTGTATAACGAAAATGAAAAATGGTTCGACAAACTTGCGGAGCGTCTAATTACTTCTGGGCATAAACCTGCTTCGACAACGGTTGAATTTGAAAAATATTCGATGCTTTCGGAAGATGCAGTTAATAAATACGCTAAAGCAGAAGACATGGTTGAAAATATTATCGAGGACTTCAGAAGCACTCGTGACCTAACTATTCGCGCGATTCGTTTAGCTCAAGACGAGGGTGACGATGCTTTAGAAGATACATTGATTGCTTTTAAAAATGACTTAGACAAGAACATTTGGATGCTGCAAGCGTTCATTGGTAAAGAAGCATTAGAAGATGATGACGCTCTTGATGAGGATGAAGATTAAGGTAAAAGTAGAAGCTGATTTAGGGATTGGAATTCTTTCCAGTCCTTTTTCCATTTTCTTGATGTGCATCAATTTTTTTGTAGTAAGAGACTTATATAATAAAAGCAGCGAATATAAACAAAATAAATAAAGGGGGAGAATGAATTGACTAAACATACCCATCATGAAAATGGCGACCACGCAGCCTGTATCCGCTTGGTTCCAATATTCAATCACTTAGAGGATAGCGCGATGAATTACATTGCTGAAAAAGCCCACACGAAACAGTATCAAAAAGGAGAGTTTCTGTTTCGCTCGCAAGAAAAAGAGGATACTTTATATATTGTGAATCGCGGAAAAGTCCGCATCTATCGCTTGTCTGATTCTGGCAAAGAGCAACTAGTTCGTATTTTGAATCCGGGTGACTTTACGGGAGAATGGACGTTGTTCAATCCTGATGCTGTGCACGAGGAATACGCAGAAGCAACCCGAGATACGTCTATCTGCATGATTCAACAACATGATGTACAAGAGTTTCTAAAAGAGTATCCTGCAATTTCGTTAAAGCTGCTAGGAGAGATGTCGCAGCGGTTAGAAAGCTCCGAACGTCAAACCGCACAAGTAGCCGTGGAGAGTGTCATTACCCGTTTAGTTTTGTTTTTGGCAGAAAATGTGGAACCTGAAATGGGCAACTCTCCCACCATCACCCTGCCGATGGCAAAAAAGGACATTGCTTCCTATTTAGGAACGACACCTGAGACCATCAGTCGCAAATTTGGAGAATTGGAGGACGAGGGATTGATTCAACAGCTGTCTGGGAAAAGGATCAAGATTCAGAATTTAGATGATTTATTGCTTTACAGCGAATAATCGGACACACTTTTTTCTACACGCTGGTGTTCTGTCGCTCTTTATTAACAACGGGACAGAACTCAGTGCTTTTGCTTCCATCTGTCCGTTTTTGGCTTTTTTAAGACAGAACGACCTTCATTCATTGGAAAAATAAAAGCACAAACATGATAACCCTCAAGTTTTTTTGTTTTATTTTTCTTTAAGATAGGGCTGTCGAACAAAACGTAAAAATAAGTAGGGGTGAATGTGTATTATTTTTGGGTGATAGTTGCCATCACGTTGTCAGTAGCGGGTGCATTCTTTGTCGTCCCTTTCACCAAGAACACGATTGGCGGCGAAGCAAAAACGCCTAACGTTGTTGAGGCAGATAGGTTAGCTATGGAAAAAGAAGAGGAAGTTGTGAAAGGAGCCGGCGTAATCGGACACGGAAAAGTGGCGTATTACGAAGCGAGTGACCAGGTAGATAAAAGTGTATTCACTGTTTGGTTTCCATGGAGCTTAGCCGGAATCTTGTTCAGCATCACCATGACTAGAATGACGCGAAAAATTGAAGTAATGGAGCAAATAGAATGGAATTCGTATTAGGCGTTTTGAATCCCCATGAGGTGGAGATTGGTTCTGTTGTGATTCATTGGTATGGAGTCATTATTGCAGCGGGCATATTAGCGGCTCTCCAGTTGAGTACCAAGGAAGCAAAGAAAAAAGGACTGGAAGAGGATACCATTATCGATATGGCCTTATGGGCAATTCCGATTGGACTCCTCGGCGCTCAGCTTTATTATGTGTTATTTGAACTTGGTTATTATCTGCAAAATCCAGGACAAATCCTTGCGATTTGGAATGGCGGCATTGCGATTTATGGGGATTGATTGCAGGAGGGGGTACGCTATATTGGTATGCAAAGAAAAAAGGTACTTCTTCGGTACTCGTTCTTGATATTTTAGCGCCCAATGTATTGTTAGCCCAGTCCATTGGTCGTTGGGGCAATTTTATGAATCAGGAAGCTCATGGTGGACCGGTTACTCGCCAATTCTTGGAAAATCTTTATTTACCTGAATTTATCATTGAACAAATGAATATCAATGGTACCTACTACCATCCGACTTTTTTATACGAGTCATTGTGGAGTTTGTTGGGCTTTGTCCTCATCGTCACTATACGGAACCGAAAACAGCTTTTACGTCAAGGAGAAGTCGCTTTGAGTTACGTTTTGTGGTACTCAGTGGGTCGGTTCTTCATTGAAGGTATGCGAACGGACAGTTTATGGATTGGCGAGTGGATCCGCGTTTCGCAAGCCTTGTCTCTGGCCCTGTTTATTGGCGCGATTGCAATATGGTTTATACGCAGACAAGACTATCCACCAATTTCTTATTATTCTGATGGCAATAAGGGGCAGAAAAAGACTATTAAGATGGTGAATTGAGCAAAAAGATAAAAAGAAGTGCAGAACTTGATATGCGTCAATTTTTGTTTGCTAAAAGTGAGCTATATTACAGTTGTAAAGAGGAAAAGGCAGTATTCATTAATCTGCTGCCGATAAAATAAAAACATATAAAGGAGATAGGAATTATGGAAAAAGCTATATTGCAATTAGAAACGTTGTCTTGTCCAAGTTGTATGCAAAAAATTGAAGGTGCCGTAAAATCAGTTAACGGTGTTGATAAAGACAGCATTAAAGTATTATTCAACTCCAGCAAAGTCAAAGCCAATTTTGATTCAGCTGTCACTTCGATTGAAGAGATTCAAAAAGCTATCGAAAACGTAGGCTATCCGGTCCTTAAAACAAAAGTCAAGGCCGCTTAACAGATTAAATGAACTAGGCAATTCTGGAAGAAAAGCTATTTTTTCAGATTGCTTTTTTTGTTGCAATCCGATTCGAGGTGCTTAGAAACGATAAAAGAGAACTTTCTAAACTTGATGTCAGTCAATTAATTACTTAGGCAATTATCTTATACTGTGTTTATCAATAAAAGAGAAATTAAATTTGGAGGGAAAAAGCATGCAACAAT
>NZ_JBIOQL010000001.1:3432500-3462738 GCF_051713725.1 Enterococcus sp. DIV0755f | reverse complement strand
AAATTGTCCTCCTATAACTAAGAATAGATATAACTAAAATAGCACGGATTGAAAAAGTTTTCCACAGATTACGATAAAAAAGGTTAGAAAAAAATACTTTTCCACAAAACGGGATAAAAGAAAAATGGAAATGCACATGTTCGAAATTCGACTATCCACAGGTAGAAAAAGAATGTGAATAACTATAAAAAAATCTCCTTTGTCCACAGATCGATGTGAAGATCACGCCTTGATAACACTAGGTTTTAGGGTAGTTATCAACAGTTAAAAAAGTGATTGTGGAAAACTTTTCTACAGGCTGTTTGTTTGTGGAAAAAGCCAAAATAACTCTGGGGAAAAAGTTATCCACAAAAATTGGCTATAAACAGCAAACCCACACAAATCAAAGGGATTGTGGATAAAGAATGCCTGATTTTGAGCAAACTTCTTATTGACAAACTAGTACTTGACTCGTTATACTATCAAAGTATGTCTGTGCGCATAAGCATTATCCTGATGGAGGTGGAAATAAATGAAAAGAACGTATCAACCAAATAAACGTAAACGTCAAAAAGTTCACGGATTCCGTAAACGTATGAGTACAAAAAATGGACGTCGTGTTTTAGCTAGCCGTCGTCGTAAAGGCAGAAAGGTTATTTCTGCGTAAGCCACTGAATGCCAGTGGTTTTTTTTTATGCCGTTTTTGCGGAATATAGTGTCTGACTTTTGGCAAATATGGTATTATTGACAGGTGAGTGGTTACGGATTCAATCCGTTTCGCGAAGCTTAATTGAAAGAAGTGAAGGAACCGAAGATGAGAAAATCCTATCGAGTAAAAACAGAGCAAGATTTTCAAAAAGTTTTTCAGGCAGGAAATTCTTTTGCAAATCGGAAGTTCGTGGTGTATGTCTTACCTAAAGAGCAATCACATTTTCGAGTTGGTTTATCTGTAGGGAAAAAAGTCGGTAATGCAGTGAAGCGAAATGAGATCAAGCGCAAGATCCGTGCAAGTTTAACGGAAATGAAGCCGCGAATCGAACCAGCGGTCGATTTCATCGTGATCGCCCGTCCAAGTATCGCCACTTGTTCCTCAAAGGAAATCTACTCGAATTTAGAGCATGTCTTAAAACTTGCCAAAATTATTCATTAATGGAAAGGAATTAGTTACGTGAAAAAAGGGAAACGCGTCTTACTATTTTTGGGAGTTCTCTCATTAGTAGTTGTCTTATCTGCCTGCGGTGCAACAGGTGAAGTAAATGCACAAAGTACTGGTCTATGGGACCGTTACATCGTTTATTATTTTGCAGAGGCGATCAAAGCCCTCTCCTTCGGCAATGCCGGGATCGGGATCATCCTCTTTACATTGATCATTCGGGTCATTTTGATGCCGTTGATGCACTTTCAAACCAAAAGCATGCGCAAAACGCAAGAATTACAACCGAAGTTAAAAGCGCTGCAGCAGCAATATGCGTCAAAAGATACGGAAACACAAAGCAAGTTAAAAGAAGAAACACAACGCTTGTATGCGGAAAACAATGTCAATCCCTATGCCGGCTGTCTACCATTATTGGTACAAATGCCGATTTTGATGGCCTTGTGGCAATCGATCTCACGGGTTCCTGCTCTGCAAGAAGGAAAATTCTTATGGCTGCAGCTGGGTGATCGTGACCCATACTTCATCTTGCCGATTTTAGCGGCGCTCTTTACTTTTGCAAGTACCTACTTATCAAGTATGAGCCAAGTGGAATCAAATGCGAGTCTGAAAATCATGAATTTCGCTATGCCGATGATGATCTTACTGATGGGGATCAACATTGCCAGCGGTCTTTCCTTGTACTGGGTCGTTTCCAATGCATTCCAAGTTGTGCAAACAATGATCTTAAATAACCCATTCAAGATTCGCCAAGAAAGAGAAGAAGCTGCCCGCAAAGAACGCGAGCGTGAACGTGCGCTGAAAAAAGCAATGAGTCCTAAAAAGAAACGGAAAAAATAAGAGGAGGTTGCACTGCAATGCCGATTTATGAAAATCTGACAGTAGATGAAGCAATTCAAGAGGGATTGCAAGTCCTTGGTATCACCAAAGATCAAGCAATAATCGAAGTCCTGGATGAAGGAAAAAAAGGCTTCTTGGGTCTAGGAAAAAAACAAGCACGGGTCTCCATTGAAAAACGAATCGTTGAAGAACCGGCACCCGTTGAAGAAGTACCAGCAAAACCGCTGGTAGAACCAGATCCTGTGACGACAGAGGATGCAAGCAGTGTGATGGAAGCAGCAGCGAGCGAACCTGTTTTGCTGACGGATCTTTCAGATGAGGAAGCGCTGGCTCAGCTGGGACTCTATCTGACAAATATTTCAAAAGCATTGAATGCACCCGCCTTAGTAAAAACCGCTCGTCAAGGCGGCGTGATCGTCTTTCATTTAGAAACGCAAAAACAAGGCATTTTGATTGGGAAGCACGGCAAAACCTTGAATGCACTGCAATATTTGGCGCAAGTGTATATTCACCGCATCGCGAAAAACAAATTGTCGATTGTAGTGAATGTCGGAGATTACCGTGAAAAACGTCAAGCGATCTTAGAACGTTTGGCTAGCCGTACTGCTGAAAAAGTCAAACGAACAGGCCGCCCAGTCTTTTTAGAACCGATGCCGGCGTTTGAAAGAAAGCAGATCCATTCAGTTTTGAGTAAAGATGCGTATGTTCAAACTCATTCTGAAGGGGATGAACCGTATCGCTACTTAGTAGTGGAACCTGCGGACAAACGAATTTAATGAAAAAGGGAAAGGCGGTCTGACAAGCCTTTCCCTTTTTTGATGGGAAAAAGCGATTGACAACAAATTTAAAACCAAGTATCCTTGACTAGAAATCATTCTTATCAAAGTCAACATACGTTACGTAGGTCAGCCTTTGGTATCAAAAAAGAGTCCGTATGCCGCGGACTCTTTTTTGTATTTTTCTTATTGACTTTAGTCAGTTTCGTTCGCGTAGCGTACGAAACAAAAAAACCGCGCGTTTCTACGCGTGGACGAAATAGCTTTAGCGATAAAAAACTCCTTTCGATATACTAATAGTGGCTACCAACCGCATATCAGATCGAAAGGAGTTTTTTTTTATGTCTAACGACGATAAAAGTTTAGCACATACCAGATGGAATTGTAAGTATCACATAGTCTTCACCCCGAAGTATCGACGAAAAGTGATTTATGGAAAGTTAAGAGTAAGTATTGGTCAGATATTAAGAAAATTGTGTGGGATGAAAGATGTTGAAATCATTGAAGCTCATGCCATGCCTGACCATATTCATATGTTAGTAAGAATACCACCAAAGATTAGTATTTCTAGTTTTATGGGCTACTTAAAAGGACGAAGTGCAACCTTAATCCATGAAAAACATGCGAATTTGAAATATAAGTATGGGAATAAAAGCTTTTGGTCCAAAGGATACTACGTGAGTACGGTTGGGTTAAATCAAAAAACAATTGAAAAATATATTAGAGAACAAGAAGCAGATGATCGAATAAGAGATAGTATAAGTAAACAAGAGTATGTAGATCCATTTAAATAGTTAAAGAGAGATAGGGCTGTGAGCGGTTGGTGGTCATTTAAAAAGCCCCTTTTAAGGGGCTAGCGAGTGGTGAGCCCTTCTAGGGCTGTTAAAAAGCCACCCGTTTCACGGGTGGATATTTACTTGATGATAGAGGTAATTAGCCGCCGATGGTTGATTGAGTAAATTGAACCACTGTACCATAGGCAAAGATCTCAAGGTAGGTTTTGTCGCCTTCAACGATGCGGTCATGTTCGAAATGACAGTTGATCACTGCATTCGCTCCGTAGCTGTGGGCGGTTTCTTTTAAGCGATAGGTCACATCTGCCAACAGGTCGTTCAAATTCACAGATGTATCAAATAGATCTACTTCGATTTTGTCTGCCGCAAAGACGATATCCCGCACGACGTAAGGCCGATTCACGTTTCCTGTCGATAAAATGATTTCTTTAATGCGAGCAGCGCTGTTTGATGATTTGATGGTTTCCATAATAGATCCCTCTTTTCTTATTCTTTGCTTTTATTTTAAAGGTTTTTGCGGACAGATGCAAAATTTAAAAGTTTTTGAAGGAAGCTTGCGACTCACGCAAAAATGTGCTAATCTATTTCCAGAATTTAATTGACAAGCAGTCAAAGTGCTAAGTCTACTCGTTTTTATTGATTTTCAATCAATTTGACGGGTGGAGTGGGCACTTTTTTTATGTGAAAAAATAGGAGGAGCAAGCAACATGGCGAATATAACGCAAGAATTTGATACGATTGCCGCGATTTCCACCCCGCCAGGCGAAGGGGCCATCAGTATTGTGCGATTAAGCGGGGAAGAAGCGATCGCAATTGCGGATCGGATTTTTCAAGCAGGCACTAAAACCCTCGCCCAAGTGCCTAGTCATACGATCCATTATGGTCATATCGTGGATCCAGAAGAAAACCGTTTGATGGATGAAGTGATGCTATCAGTGATGAAAAAGCCGCGGACCTTTACCCGAGAAGATGTCGTTGAGATCAACTGCCACGGCGGGATCGTTGTCGTCAATCAACTCTTGCAGCTGGTTTTACGACAAGGCGCACGGTTGGCTGAGCCGGGAGAATTCACGAAGCGGGCCTTTTTAAACGGACGGGTTGACCTTTCTCAAGCCGAGGCGGTGATGGACCTGATTCGTGCCAAGACCGATAAGGCGATGAATCTCGCAGTCAATCAGCTGGATGGCAATCTTTCCCACTTGATTCGGACCTTACGCCAAGAGATCTTAGAGACGCTGGCGCAAGTTGAAGTGAATATCGATTACCCTGAATACGATGATGTGGAAGAATTGACGACCCGCTTATTGCTAGAAAAAGCCACGATGGTCAAAGGGCAGATTCAAGCCTTGTTAGCGACTGCCCAACAAGGAAAAATTTTGCGAGAAGGTTTGAGTACTGCGATCATCGGTCGGCCGAATGTCGGTAAATCCAGCTTATTGAACCATTTATTAAGGGAAGAAAAAGCCATCGTGACAGACATTGCTGGTACGACTCGAGATGTTATTGAAGAGTATGTCAATGTTCGCGGGGTACCGTTGAAACTGATCGATACGGCTGGTATCCGCGAAACAGAAGATGTCGTTGAGAAAATCGGGGTCGAACGCAGCCGCAAAGCACTGGCAGAAGCGGAGTTGATTTTGCTGGTTCTCAACCAAAGCGAAGGATTGACCCAGGAAGACAAACAATTGCTGGAGCTGACTGCTGGCAGCCGTCGGATCATCTTATTGAATAAGACCGACCTTGAGCCAAAATTAGCACCCGCTGAGCTAGCGCAGTACGCAGCAGATGAACCGATTTTTTCTGTCTCTGTGTTGACGAGTGAAGGCTTAGATCAACTGGAACAAGCCATTGCCGATCTATTCTTTGGGGGCAAAACCACCGATAAGGATGCTTCTTATCTTTCTAACACCCGTCACATTGCCTTATTAGAAAATGCCGTTCAGTCGTTGTCTGAGGTCATCCAAGGGATCGAAGCAGGAATGCCTGTCGACTTGGTTCAAATCGATATGACACGCTGCTGGGACTATCTAGGAGAAGTTGTCGGCGACAGTGTCCAAGATGAGTTGATCACCCAATTGTTCAGTCAGTTTTGTTTAGGAAAATAAAGAATGCGCCACTGGCGTAAAAAGGAGAACACCATGCAAGAATATCAAGCAGAAAGTTATGACGTGATCGTTGTTGGTGCCGGCCATGCCGGATCAGAAGCTGCCTTGGCAGCCAGCCGAATGGGGGCAAAAACCCTTTTGCTGACCATCAACTTAGACATGGTCGCATTCATGCCTTGTAATCCCTCCGTCGGCGGACCAGCAAAAGGCGTCGTGGTGCGCGAAATCGATGCTTTAGGCGGAGAAATGGGCAAAAATATCGACAAAACCTACATCCAAATGCGGATGCTCAATACAGGAAAAGGTCCCGCTGTGCGGGCCTTGCGGGCGCAAGCCGATAAACATGCCTATGCGGCTGAAATGAAACGAACGATCGAAAAAGAAGCCAATCTGACACTGCGCCAAGGAATCGTTGAAAAGCTGATCGTTGAAGAAGGCGAATGCCGTGGCGTCGTGACTTCTACAGGCGCTCGTTACCAAGCCCAAGCTGTAGTGATCACTGCGGGAACAGCGTTGCGAGGAGAGATCATCATTGGAGAGTTGAAGTATTCTTCTGGACCAAACAACTCCCAGCCATCGATTGGACTAGCCGATCATTTGAAAGAGCTTGGCCTAGAGATCGCTCGTTTTAAAACGGGTACACCACCGCGGGTGAAATCCAGCACCATCAACTATGAGGTAACGGAGATCCAGCCTGGCGATGAACAACCGAATCACTTTAGTTACAGCACACCCGATGAAGCCTACAATCAAAACCAAGAACCTTGCTGGTTGACCTATACGAACGAAGGGACGCACCAAATCATCAACCAGAATTTACACCGTGCGCCGATGTTTACAGGGATCGTCGAAGGAGTAGGTGCCCGTTATTGCCCATCTATCGAAGACAAAATCGTGCGTTTTGCAGACAAATCTCGTCACCAACTGTTCTTGGAACCAGAAGGGTTGAACACCGAAGAAGTGTATGTTCAAGGGCTTTCTACTTCTATGCCAGAAGATGTCCAAGTTCAAATGCTGCATTCCATCGCAGGTTTAGAAAAAGCGGAAATGATGCGGACGGGCTACGCCATTGAATATGATGTCGTGGTGCCTCATCAATTGCGTCCAACATTAGAAACCAAAGTCATCGAAAACCTCTTTACGGCAGGACAAACCAACGGAACCAGTGGCTATGAAGAAGCGGCCGGTCAAGGCTTGATCGCAGGCATCAATGCCGCTTTGAAAATTCAAGGCAAAGAACCCTTCATTATGAAACGCAGCGACGGTTATATCGGTGTGATGATCGATGATTTGGTGACCAAAGGAACCAATGAACCTTACCGCTTATTGACCTCTCGTGCTGAATACCGCTTATTGCTGCGTCATGATAATGCGGATCTGCGTTTGACCGAAGTGGGACATCAAATCGGGCTCGTCCCAGAAGCACAATACGAAGCGTATGTAGCGAAAAAAGAAGCTGTTGAAGCAGAAATCAAACGTTTATCTAAGATCCGCATCAAACCAACGCCAGAAGTACAAGCGTATTTGACTGCTAAAGGGACGGCTATCTTGAAAGATGGCGTTTTAGCCAATGAATTCTTGCGTCGGCCTGAAGTGACGTATGCCGAAATGCTACAATTTATCGAAGCCAATGAAGCATTGAAGCCAAAAGAGATCGAACAAGTCGAGATCCAAATCAAATACGAAGGCTATATCAAAAAAGCCCTCGAAAAAGTGGAGAAACTCAAACGGATGGAAGCCAAACGCATTCCTGAAAACATCGACTATGCCGCTATCAATGGCTTGGCAACAGAAGCCAAACAAAAACTGCAAAAAATCCAACCCGAAACCATCGCCCAAGCGAGCCGTATCAGCGGAGTAAACCCAGCTGATATCAGTATTTTGATGGTGTATATCGAGCAAGGGAAGATTGCCAAGGTTAACTAAAGACGGTTAATATTCTTTGAAAAACCAATTTATAAATGGTAAATAGAGTGTCAAAAGCCCGCTGCGAAAACAATTCGCAGCGGGCTTTTTGTCTTAATAATAAAGTTATTCCACTTTTTCAATCGTAGTGGTTCCCCAATTCATGATGTTGCTGAGATGGACATAGCCATCGTACAAATTCAAGAAAATCGAGAAGGCACAGACGATATAGATCAATACATAAAAATTATTGGCTTTTTTGTTACGCCATAAAACAAAGCCATCTAAGATCAGTCCTAAAGGAAAAAGAAAGGAGCCGATTCCAGCTAACAGTAGCAAGAGCAGACTTTCATCTTTATCTGCTGCCATCGTTCTTTGGAGTAACGACAATTTTTCTTTCTTGTCGTTGATTTCTTGATTGTTGGTTTCGATCCGCTCTTTTAAGGCTTCGTTCTCACGTAAAAGCTCATCGATCGAGACTTGGTAGAGATCGCTCAACAAAATCAAATTCTCAATATCTGGATAGCCGCGCCCATTTTCCCATTTTGAAATCGACTGGCGTGAAATCTGTAATTTTTCTGCGACTGCTGTTTGCGACAATCCGGAAGACTCGCGACAGCTTTTTAATTGTTCTGCTAAAGCCAATGTATGCTCCTATCTGCTATTTAACAACTAGCTTCCCATTTGAGATCGTGGTTACGACACTCCCATTGGTAGTGATTATACCTGCTTTTTGCTTAAACGTACAGGTGGCTTTGGTGGACGTGTGAGTTAATGAACTAGAAGTGATACTTCCTCTGTGAGCAACTAAACTTAAATTCGAAGTGCTTGTAAATTGATTGCGGCTATTGACCGTTACATTATAACTAGCGGTCCAATTACCTGCGGATGTTTTTGACACACGATACGTTCCCGCTGCCAGATTTGCTCGGAATGACGGCAATTTTTCAATGGTCAAAATCACCTCGTTGCCTTCTTCATCTACCGTGATCAGCTGCTCATAGGGACTATCTGATGCTAAGTCATAAACGAGTTCAGGTTCTTCCACTGTCTCGGCGGCAGCTGGGAGAGCAAAGAGGAAACAAAGAAAAATAAACGGCACAAAAAATAATTTTTTCACAAACACCACTCCTTGTACTTTTAATAATTCAAGTATACAAGGTTTATTTAGTTAAAGAAAGCACAAGCTAGTTTACAGAGGTAACGGATGGTTCACAACTGTTGCTAGATCAGCATTTCATAGGCTTATTTTTTAGGATGTCGAGAAATTTTAAAAGTGATGGTTCATTCAAAAGGTCTTCGTTTTTTAGGTTTCTGACAACGAACCGCTGCTTTTTAAAAGAAACGTCAAAGAAACGGTTGCTTTAGTTTTAATCAAACCTAGCTGTGAAAGGAAACAAAAAAGCGAAAGAGTAGGCAACGTTTCGCGCAGCTCAAACGACAAAGGTAAGACCTCCTTCCGCTTTTTTGCAGCCAATTTTATTCTCTCAAATCAATATCCTTTTGATGGTCGCCGTCTTTCTTATAAACGTTCACCACGGATTCTTTGTTTTCGGCGATTTCTTTGGCACGGGCGATGGCATCTGCTTTCTTGTCGAAATGGTCACTGGCACGTTTCGCTCCTTTGGAACGGACTTGCCATTGGTCGTCTTCATACACAACTTCTACATCCGCATCCATTAATTTTTCCGCATTCTTATTGGTTTGATGGGCATCGTCTTTTTGCGGATTTTTCTCTTTCTGAAAAGCTTTCTTCTCCTCTTCATCTGCATTGTCATACCATTTTTCTGCTTGACTCGTGGCGATCGGGATTGCCCGATCATCCGAATAGCCATCGGCTAGCAGGGCATTGGCGATATCGATCGCTTTTTTACGAACTAAGGGGTCTAGATTCTTCATTGACGCAGGATAATCACGGACATTCCAAGGCATTCTTTGTTTCCTCCTTTTTCTTGATCCAAGGTCATTTTCTTAGGGGTTCCCTTTTACAGGTACTACCAGTTACTACTTATTAGTTTACCCCCTTCTATAAAAAAGGGAAATTATTTGATTTCTGGTCAAAAATGAGGGCACTTTCTTTTTTCATTTTCTAATAAACGAAGATTTATTTTTGTTAACAAAGCGTTATATTTCCCAAAAAAAAATGAATGGTTTAGAATTTTATTATAGAGAAAAGGAGGACGTAAGAATGAGTGAACCTATTTTGACTGATCCACGGGAACTTTATCACACGGGTAAATACAGCAAACAGGAACAAGATACGCCTGCTTTACAAGAAGAAATGCGACCAAAACCTGATTGTGGTGAAGAATCTTATGAGGGAAGTCAGCAGTTAGAAAACCGGCGAGTACTGATCACCGGTGGGGATTCTGGGATCGGACGAGCAGCAGCGATTGCCTTCGCCCGTGAAGGAGCAGACATTGCCCTACACTTTTTCCCAGGAGAAGAAGAAGATGCCGAAGAAGTTGCAGGGTACATCAAAGAAGCTGGGCGCAAAGTGATCTTGCTCCCCTATGACCTGCGAGACGAAGCGGCACCACAAGAGATCGTTGACAAAGCGGTGGCAGCATTAGGTGGGTTAGATACATTAGTATTGAACGCAGCACAGCAAATCACGCGGCCATCGATTGCAGAATTACCGATTGAACAAGTGAAAGATACCTTTATGGTAAACATTATCTCCATGTTTGCATTAGTCAAAGCTGCTGAGCCGCACTTACCGGCTGGAGGAGCGATCGTGACAACGACTTCTGTCCAAGCCTTTAGTCCAAGTGCCCATTTAATGGATTATGCGGCAACCAAATCGGCGAT
This sequence comes from Enterococcus sp. DIV0755f, assembly GCF_051713725.1. NCBI lineage: Bacteria > Bacillati > Bacillota > Bacilli > Lactobacillales > Enterococcaceae > Enterococcus > Enterococcus sp. DIV0755f. The sequence goes on along the minus strand of NZ_JBIOQL010000001.1, from coordinate 3,452,375 downwards.
CGCCAGTTTTACAGTCAGCTTGGCGAAACAATTTGCTGAAAAAGGAATTCGCGTCAATGGGGTAGCCCCAGGACCGATCTGGACACCATTACAGTTAGATCATGGCCAACCGCAAGACCAGCTGCCTGAATTTGGTCAACAAGCGTTACTTGAGCGGGCAGGACAACCAGCTGAGCTGGCACCTGTCTATGTCTTTTTAGCTTCGAATAAAGCTAGCTATGTGACAGCACAGATTTATGGTGTTACCGGCGGAGAAGCCATCAACTTGTAAGCTTATCGAAAATTGGAGAAAAAGGAGGAGGTGTCCTATGAGTAAAGGGTGGAAAATCGTATCAATCATCGTTTCGTTGATCTTTATCACTGTCTTATTACCAATCGTATTAATGAGTAATCCTTATATGCAGCTGCCATTTGGTTTGGACAGCAGAGGCAATGTCGTCACGTATTTCTTTGACAACTTGTTTATGCGTCAATATATGTTTTGGGTAGCTGTTGTCTTGATCGCCTTATTCTTGATCGTGATCTTAGTCGTGCTTTTTTATCCAAAAACCAAAACGACCTTTGTTTTGAAAGAGGATAAGGGCGCATTGACGATCGATAAGAAAGCAATCGAAGGACTTGTACGTACGAAAGTAAATGAAAAAGAATTTGTTGAAGGACCAAAAGTTCATGTCAAGGCGACCAAAAATCGAATTTTGATTAAAATCAAAGGACGCTTGAAACGGACGTCTGCCTTAGTCGGCAAAACCGAAAACTTAATGGCGGAAATCCAACAAGATGTCCAACGAGTGCTTGGTTCAAGTGAGAAAGTCAAAGTCGAAGTCAACTACGCGAATTTTGAACAAAATGAGACTCCGGAAAACCCGCGAGTAGAATAGGAGGGCTATGATGAACGAACTACAACAATACAAAATCCCATTGATTTTTGGAGCAATCGGCCTTGTTCTGGCTGTGTTGTTTGTAACGATCGGTTTTTTCAAAACATTGCTGATTCTACTCCTAACAGGTTTGGGTTTTGCGTTAGGATTGTATCTCCAACGTACCGGTATCATCGACGAATTTTTTAACCAACAATAACGCATTTTAATAGGAGGAATTTTTAATGAATAACGATAAAAACGAATTAAACAATGATAAAAAAGTCAGCGCACATCCAGATCCAGTGGTTCCTAACACCAATCATCAAGCAAATGAAAATGCGATTCCAATGACTGAAGCACCAGATCCAGTGGTACCAAATGCTGAAAAAGCAGTAGCAGGACAACAAAACGGACCAAAACCAGGGGATCATCCAGCACCAGGAAATCCAAATCCAGCAGGACATCATCCAGCACCGCCAAAACCTGACCACAACGATTTTGAAGGACCAACTGGCGATGCACCCGTTCATGGTTCATTGACCTATGATGACAAAGTGATCCAAAAAATCATCGGGATCGCATTAGAACACGTGGATGGTCTGTTGACGGTCGATGGTGGTTTCTTCTCTAACATTGCGGAAAAATTAGTCAATACAGACAATGTGACTGCCGGTATCAATACCGAAGTTGGGAAAAAACAAGTAGCCGTTGATTTAGATATCGTGGTTGAATATGACCGCAACATCCCAGAAATCGCTGACCAAGTCAAAGAAGTTATCCAAAAAGAAGTAACAACAATGACCCAATTAGAAGTTATCGAAGTCAACATCAATGTTGTGGATGTAAAAACGATCGCTGAATACGAAGAGGAACAAGAAACGGTTCAAGACAAAGTATCGTCAGCTGCATCTAAAACCGGCGACTTTGCTTCACGTCAAACCAACAAAGCCAAACATGCGGCTTCCCGCGCGTCTGATCGTATCGAAGAATACAACGAGCCCCGGGTGAAATAAAAAAGTTTCATATGAAACAAAAACAAGCATTGATCCTGTGATCAATGCTTGTTTCTTTGAGAAAAAAGCTGACCAGGAGGGTTGGCAGCCTCGCTGGTCAAGGAAAAATGAAAAAAGTTTTTTGGATTGAAATGAGTATAATTCCTCTGCCTTAAACCAACCTTAAAGCCCCAGTTAAAAAATGGTAAATTCTCCTAGAAAGCAATGTCTGGCTATTGCATCACATTGCTTTTTGCGTTAAAGTAGGAACTAGTCTGTGAAACATTTTTCTGTTTCACAAAATAGAAAGGATTCGTTATGCTACCTGAAGAATTTCATGAAGAATTACGCAAAAACGGGATCGTTTTAACCGAAGAACAAATGGAAAAATTCGCTGTCTATTTCGAGCGTTTAGTCGAATGGAATCAGAAGATGAATCTAACCGCAATCACGGAAAAATCAGAAGTGTATTTGAAGCATTTCTACGATTCTGTTTCCTTAGCTTTTGAAACCGCCTTTGACCCGCAAAGTCATTTGTGTGATGTCGGTTCAGGTGCTGGCTTTCCAAGTATTCCACTAAAAATCGTGTTTCCTGAATTAGAAGTGACGATCGTCGACTCTTTAAATAAGCGCATCACCTTTTTACAAACCCTTGTGACGGATCTACAATTGGAAAATGTCCACTTGTACCATGACCGTGCAGAAACATTTGGTCAAAACCCGCAATTTCGTGGGCAATTCGATTATGTGACTGCTCGTGCGGTTGCCCGTTTGAATGTGTTAACGGAACTCTGTGTGCCATTGGTGAAAAAAGCAGGCTATTTTTATGCGCTCAAAGCTGCCAAAAGCGAGGAAGAACTGGTTGAAGCCAAACCAGCCATCTCACTCTTAGGCGGCAAATTTATTGAAGAAAAAAGCTTTACCTTACCGGTCAGCGGCGATGAACGCCATCTTTTGATCATTCAAAAGAAAAAAGAAACGCCAAAGAAATACCCCCGCAAACCGGGAATGCCAGCGAAACAACCAATCAAATAGGAGGAAAATCAATGGCCCGTATTATTTCTGTTGCAAACCAAAAAGGCGGCGTAGGCAAAACCACCACAACGGTGAACCTAGGTGCGTCCTTAGCATTTGTCGGCAAAAAAGTGTTACTCGTAGATATTGATGCCCAAGGCAACGCCACAAGCGGTGTCGGCATTCGCAAACCAGATGTGGAACAAGACATCTATGATGTATTAGTCAATGAAACACCGATCGTTGAAGCGATTTTACCTAGCAGTCGGGAAAACTTGGATATCGTTCCAGCGACGATCCAATTAGCTGGTGCGGAAATTGAATTGACCTCCATGATGGCACGGGAATCTCGATTGAAATCGGCTTTGAATGAAATCAAAGAACAATACGATTATATCTTTATCGATTGCCCGCCATCTTTAGGTCATTTGACGATCAATGCCTTTACCGCCAGTGATTCGATTTTGATCCCAGTCCAATGTGAGTACTATGCATTAGAAGGGCTGAGCCAACTATTGAATACCGTGCGTTTAGTACAAAAACATTTTAACCCTGAGTTAGAGATCGAAGGGGTCTTACTGACGATGTATGATGCCCGTACGAACTTAGGCGCGGAAGTCGTGGAAGAAGTCCGCCGCTATTTCCAAGAAAAAGTATATGAAACCATTATTCCGCGGAATATCCGGTTGTCTGAAGCACCTAGTCATGGATTGTCGATCATTGATTATGATCCACGCTCAAAAGGAGCCGAAGTCTATCAGACGTTAGCAAAGGAAGTGTTAGCCCGTGAAGAATAAAGGGAAAGGATTAGGGCGTGGGATCGATGCGTTGTTTCAAGACCTGCAAGGGTTAGAAGAAGTTGATATCAAGACAGAAAAAGTCGTTGAACTGCCTTTAAACGAATTAAGACCCAACCCTTATCAACCGCGAAAAACCTTTGATGAGCTTTCATTACAAGAACTAGCCAATTCGATCCAGCATTCGGGGGTCTTTCAACCGATCATCGTGCGGCAATCATCCGTCAAAGGCTATGAGATCATTGCGGGTGAACGCCGGTTTCGAGCGTCCAAACTAGCTGGCAAGGAAACGATCCCAGCCATCATCCGCAATTTTGATGAAGAAGCGATGATGCAAGTTGCCGTTTTAGAAAACTTGCAGCGGGAAGATTTGAATCCTTTAGAAGAAGCAGAAGCTTATGACATGCTGATGAAAAACTTGAAATTGACCCAAGCACAAGTCGCTGAACGCTTAGGGAAAAGCCGCCCGTATATCGCCAATTATTTGCGGTTGCTGTCCTTGCCGAAACTCGTCAAAGAAATGGTTCAAGATGACCGTTTGTCTATGGGACAAGCCCGGACATTATTAGGGTTGAAAAATAAAGAACAGATCTTAAAATTAGCCAATCGTTGTGTCAAAGAAAATCTGACAGTCCGCCAATTAGAACAAATGGTCGCTGAGATGAACGACACGAAGAACGAAAAGAAAAAAGTTCCGCGTCTGATTCGAGAAAAACCGTACTATTTACGAGAAAGCGAAGAACGGTTGATGGATAAATTCGGCACGAATGTCGAGATCCGCGAAAAAGAAGGCAAAGGCAAAATCGAGATCGAATACCTGTCACAAAAAGATTTAACCCGTATTTTAGATTTATTGAACATTCAATTTGATGAAGCTTGAGGTGATAAAGATGTATGATCTTGGGGATATTGTCGAAATGAAAAAACCGCATGCCTGCAAAGCCAATCGTTGGGAAATCATCCGCATGGGGGCAGACATCAAAATAAAGTGTACGAATTGCGGCCACATCGTCATGATGACGCGCCGAGAATTTGATAAAAAGATGAAGAAAATCCTAGAAAAAAAAGAGAAAGAGTGAAGTGAAGCATGGCGTTAACTGCCGGAATCGTTGGATTGCCAAATGTGGGCAAATCTACTTTATTTAATGCAATAACCAAAGCAGGAGCAGAAGCCGCAAACTATCCGTTTGCGACGATCGATCCGAATGTAGGAATGGTGGAAGTGCCAGATTGGCGCTTACAGCGTTTAACAGAATTAGTTCGTCCGAAAAAGACGGTCCCAACCACCTTTGAATTTACGGATATTGCTGGAATCGTCCGCGGTGCCAGCAAAGGGGAAGGATTAGGGAACCAATTTTTGAGCCATATCCGCCAAGTGGATGCGATCTGTCATGTCGTTCGTTGTTTCGACGACGACAACATCACCCACGTGGAAGGCCGCGTGGACCCATTAGCTGATATCGACACCATCAATTTGGAGTTGGTTTTAGCGGATTTAGAATCCGTCAACAAGCGCTATACTCGGGTCTCAAAAATTGCCAAAACCAAAGACAAAGATGCGGTTGCGGAATTGGCCGTTCTTGATAAAATCAAACCGGTCCTAGAAGAAGGGATCTCTGCTCGTTCGATCGAATTTACAGATGAAGAACAGCGCATCGTCAAAAGTTTGTTTTTACTAACGACCAAACCAGTCTTATACGTTGCCAACGTAGCAGAAGAAGACGTGGCAGACTATGAAACCAATGACTATGTCAACAAAGTGAAGGAATTTGCAGCGAGCGAAAATGCGGAAGTGATCGTCATCAGTGCTCGTGCCGAAGAAGAGATCGCTGAGCTGGAAGAAGAAGACAAAGCAGAGTTTTTAGAAGCATTAGGAATTGAAGAATCAGGGTTGGATCAATTGATTCGTGCTGCCTATGATTTACTGGGTCTAGCAACGTACTTTACCGCTGGTGAACAAGAAGTGCGTGCGTGGACGTTCCGTAAAGGCATCAAAGCACCGCAAGCAGCGGGGATCATCCATACGGACTTTGAGCGCGGCTTTATTCGTGCGGAAACTGTTTCCTTTGAAGATCTGAACCAATACGGCACGATGCAAGCGGCCAAAGAAGCCGGTCGGGTACGTTTGGAAGGAAAAGATTATGTCGTGCAAGATGGCGACGTGATGTTGTTCCGTTTTAACGTATAAAGGGCTTTCTTCCCAGTGAATTTGTGGTAAAATGTCCATTGTGAAGAAAACGCAGAAGGGAGAATCAATTCATGGAACCAGAAACTCTGCGAAATTATGTTTCCGAAAATCGTGAATTAGAACAACAATTAACAAAACGAAACCAACAATATATATTTGATTTAAAAAAATCGCTAGAGGCAGCCAACCTTTCTGAAGAAGAAAAAACGATTGCCTTGCATGAGATGCTGCCGGTCTTAGTCAAAGAACAAAAAGGCGGCAAAACGGCCCGCCAATTATTTGGTACAGTGTCTGAACGTACCGAAGCCATCATCAACAAACCCGTTGAGCAAAAAGAATCCGGCCCCTTCTTGATGTGGTTGGATAACACCTTGCTGATTTTAGGGATCTTTGGCTTGATGTTAGGGGTCATGGGGATCTTTACTAGAGGACAAGCACAACCTTATGGCTTATTGACCCTCTTCTTGATGGCGATGCTTGCTGGTTGGGTCTTCTACTTGATGTACAAATACATGTATCAATATGAACGCCCAGGTGCCGATAAGAGCAAACGGCCGAAGATGTGGAAGATCATTTTGATTTTAGTCGCAGCCTTCATGCTATGGATCGTTGTGATCTCGCTTTCTGCGATGATCCAACCACCATTGAATCCACAAGTGGATCCTGTGATCGAAGCCTTGATCGGGGCAGTGGCATTAGCCGCGAAGTACTACTTGAAACGCAAATACAATATCATCAGCAGTCTGTCTGTTCCTAGAGGCTGATGGATACACGTTGATCGTGCGCCTTCTTTTGTTAAAAAAGACCGTACGATCAGCGTGTTTTTTTAGAAAAAATGGCGAATTATGAGATTTAACCAAAGGTTTGAAGAGGATTATTAAGAAAGCTTTCCGAATGGTTGACTTATGAAAAAATCTTTGCTATTTTTTTTAAAATACCTAAAAACTTTAAGGAGTGGTTACAAAAATGTCCAACTGGGAAACCAAATTTGTAAAAAAAGGGTTAACGTTTGATGATGTCTTATTGATTCCGGCAGAAAGTCACGTCTTGCCAAATGACGTGGATATGAAAGTGCAGCTTGCCCCGAATATTACACTAAATATTCCAATCATAAGTGCCAGTATGGATACCGTAACTGATAGTAAAATGGCGATCTCAATGGCGCGTCAAGGCGGACTTGGCGTAATTCACAAAAACATGAGTATCGCAGCGCAAGCAGATGAAGTGCGCAAAGTAAAACGTTCTGAAAGCGGCGTGATCATCGATCCGTTTTTCTTAACACCAAGCCACTTAGTTGCTGATGCAGAACATTTGATGAGCAAGTACCGCATCAGCGGGGTACCGATCGTAGAAACAATGGAAAACCGCAAATTAGTCGGTATCATCACGAACCGCGACATGCGTTTTGTCACGGATTATACGATGCCGATCAATGATGTGATGACCAAAGACCAATTGATCACAGCACCTGTCGGTACGTCGTTGAAAGACGCTGAAAAAATCTTACAACAACACAAGATCGAAAAATTACCGATCGTTGATGAAGCAGGGATCTTAAGCGGTTTGATCACTATCAAAGATATTGAAAAAGTGATCGAATTCCCGAATGCAGCCAAAGACACGCATGGACGTCTATTAGTGGCAGCGGCAGTCGGTGTTACCAGCGATACCTTTGAACGAGCACAAGCTTTATTGGATGCAGGCGTGGACGCGATCGTCATTGATACTGCCCACGGACACAGTGCGGGTGTTTTACGCAAAATCTCTGAAATTCGTGCGCATTTCCCAGAAGCGACATTGATTGCTGGAAATGTTGCCACTGCAGAAGGCACGAAAGCATTGTATGATGCTGGTGTCGATGTCGTAAAAGTCGGGATCGGTCCAGGCTCGATCTGTACCACTCGGGTGGTAGCCGGTGTCGGAGTTCCTCAATTGACCGCGATCTATGATGCAGCCTCTGTGGCACGTCAATACGGCAAAGCAATCATTGCCGATGGTGGGATCAAATACTCTGGGGATATCGTCAAAGCTTTAGCAGCTGGCGGACATGCCGTAATGCTAGGTAGCATGTTGGCAGGAACCGATGAATCACCAGGTGAATTTGAAATCTACCAAGGCCGTCGCTTCAAAACGTACCGCGGAATGGGTTCACTGGGGGCAATGGAAAAAGGCTCCAGCGACCGTTACTTCCAAGGTGGCGTAAACGAAGCCAACAAATTGGTTCCAGAAGGCATTGAAGGGCGTGTCGCTTATAAAGGCAGCGTTTCTGATATCATCTTCCAAATGATCGGCGGCTTGAAATCAGGGATGGGTTATGTCGGTGCTGGCAATCTACAGCAATTACGTGATGAAGCACAATTCATCCAAATGAGCGGCAACGGACTAAAAGAATCACATCCCCACGATGTTCAAATCACGAAAGAAGCACCAAACTACTCTGTAAAATCATAAAATGTTTCACGTGAAAACCAACGCCCCCTCTGTTCAAAAGCGGACAGAGGGGATTATTTGTTCAAAAAAGGACGTCACTCTCAGCTATCTAGGCAAGAGTGGCGTCCTTTTCTTTAAAATCGCTGCTGGATGATCAGCAAATCGCTTTAGCAGCAGCTTATTCGTTTGATTTCAACGCATCGATCATGTTGACATGAGTCAGTTTCACATGGGTGACGTACATTACGATGATCGTAAAGAGAATCGTCATGCCGCCAGCTAAAGCATAAGCCGGCCAATTGATCACTAATGGAAAGACCATGTTTTCCATCGAAGCTTGGATCAAAATAAAGTCAGTCAAGAAGTAACCTACCACGTAGCCAGCGAGAATCCCAAATAATGTAAAGACGATATTTTCCCGTACGATATACATGGTGACTTCTTTATTGTAAAACCCTAATACTTTAATAGTAGAAAGCTCGCGAATCCGCTCGGAAACATTGATGTTGGTCAAGTTATACAAGACGACAAAGGCTAATGCACCTGATAGTACAACTAAGATCAAGACAATGGAGTTCAAGTTGCCCATCGAATCATCCTGCATTTTGATCTGAGTGGAAAGGAACGTCGTGTTTTTGACTTTGTCGGTAGCTAACAAGGCTGTTGATAAAGATTCCTCTTGTTTTTTCGTCATCGTCTTGCTTTTGACTAAGAACGCATTCGGTTCAAAGGCACTGTCGGTGATTTCTTCGTAAAGAGTCGGTGACAGATACAGAGAATTGCCTAAATAGTTTTCTGCGATGCCGCTGATAGGTACTTCAAAAGCTTCTTGATCGCTAGTATAGAAGGTCAATGTATCCCCAACCTGCAGATCATACAATTCTGCGTATTTCATAGTCAGTACGGCGCCTTCTGTTAATGGCAGCTTCTGCCCTGCCGTCGTTTTCAAATGGACATAGTCGGTAAAAGCTTCTTGATCTGCCGGAACCATCAAGGTCAAACTTTGTTTTCCTTGGTTAGCTGGTCGAATCTCGATCGTTTCATTGTAGACTAGCATCGAATGGGTCACAAGAGGATCGTCTGTTAAAACCGTTTCAGCGGCAGCAACGGTTTCTTCCTTCGCATCATTTAAGGTCACGACGGCTTGATAATCCGTAATGGGCCCAAATTGTTTCGCAGTCACAGCACTTAAGGAATCTTTCAACCCAACGCCTGCCACCATCAGTCCCGTACAGCCGGCGATGCCAATGATTGCCATGATCATTCGCGATTTGTAGCGGAAGATGTTACGGAAGCTGACTTTTTGATTGAAGCTTAAACGTGACCATAAGGGTGTAATGGCCTCTAATAAAATCCGTTTCCCAGGTTTTGGCGCCCGAACTTGCAGTAGCTGGGCAGGTTTTTCCCGCAATTCTTTGATCAAAACAAAGAGGCAAGCACCGAGCGTCGCCAGTAAAAAGGCGATCGCGGCCAAAATAATTGGCGACCAGACATAATAGACGCGAATCCCGTCTAAAAGATACCGTTCGCTGGATAGAAAATAAATCAAACGCGGCAACAGTTCCGTCCCTAATACGGCACCACTGATAATGCCAATGGCCGAAGACAGGAGGGCATAAATCAAATATTTAAGGGAGATCTCGACTTTGCCATAGCCCATCGCTTTTAAGGTACCGATCTCTTTGCGGTTTTCTTCTACCATCCGCGTCAGTGTCGTAAAGGTGATCAACGCAGCGATAAAGAAGAAGAAGACAGGAAACACATTGGCGATCGCTGCGATGCGATCAGACAGCCCGCCATACTCTTGGAAACCGGGGTTGTCTTTGCGTTGGTTGTAAAGATACGTAGGTTCTGCCAAGTCTTCGATCTCTGTACGTTTTTCTGCCAGTGTTTGTTGGGCATCGGTTAGTTCTTGTTGCTGTTCATCTAATTGGGTTTGCTGCTGAGCCAATTCTTCTTCCCCAGCGGTCAATTGGCCTTCGAGGGCTGCTTGTTGTACGGGCGGCAGCTGTGCCAGGGCGGCTTGCTGTTGTTCTAGTTCCGCTTTGGCCTGATCCAGTTGGGCTTGTCCATCAGCTAACTGTTTTTGTCCATCGCGGACTTCTTTTTCTGCAGGCGCTAATTCATCAAAAGCATCTTGCTGAATTTCTGCTAAGCGTTCTTTAGGGCGATCCGCAAACAGTTCCTCAATCGTTTCTTGATGGGCTGCCATCTTGTCGGTATACGCATCGGAGTATGTTTCAAGGCCTGCGACATCATCAAAGGCGAGATAAAGGATCGATTTGACCTCCATCTTGAACTGTTCTTCCGGTACATAAGCAAAATACGTCACGACACCGCTGCCGACATTCGCATAGCCACGTTCGGCAGCACTGATATAAATGGGAGAGGTGGCGAACCCAACGACCGTATAGTCTTTGTCCGACAGATTATCGGCATCATCGATCGTAAAAGTATCCCCTATTTGCCAGCCATAATTTTTTGCTTCGGTGTCCAGCACGATTTCATCGGCTTTTTCTGGCAGTCGGCCGTCCTTCACCAGTAGCTGGTTGAGTTCCTGCGAGGGATCATAAGAGGTCACTTGCACGACTTCATCTGAATTGGCAGCGTAATAAAATTGATAGGCGGCTTCTGTGTGCGCACCGCTTTTTTCCGCCGCATCAATGTCGTCCTCCGTCAATCCCAGCGTGGAAGTGACCTGCAGATCTGCTAAATGCTGACCGTTGACATATTCACTCGCGGAATGGTTCAGGATCGGTCCCGTCGCTTTGACACCGACAAAGAGAAACGTTCCTAAAAAAATGATCAAGGTGATTGCGATAAAGCGGCCTTTTGATTGGCGAATCTCCCGCAAACTTGCTTTAAGATAGGTTTTATTTTTCATCAGATCCTCCTACCAAACGATTTCATCGATCGAGATTGGATGAGGATTCTCTTCAATGGAACGGACAGTGGCATCGTTGATATGGATCACCCGATCGGCGATCGGGGCAATGGCGCTGTTATGGGTAATGATCAACACCGTATTGCCGTTTTTCCGACTGGCGTTTTGCAAAAGCTTCAACACTTGTTTGCCTGTTTCAAAATCCAACGCACCGGTTGGTTCATCGCATAATAGCAATTTCGGGTTTTTGGCTAACGCCCGAGCGATCGATACCCGCTGCTGTTCCCCACCAGAGAGCTGCGAAGGAAAGTTGTTTTTACGGTTTTCTAACCCGACTTGTGCTAAGACTTCATCAGGATCGAGTGCATTCGGTGAGACTTCCGTTGCCAATTCAATGTTTTCTTTCGCTGTCAGGTTCGGCACCAAATTATAAAACTGGAAGACGAACCCGACGTCTTTGCGGCGGTATTCCGTCAGCTGTTTGTCGTTAAACTTCGCGATATCGACATTGTCGATAATGATTTGTCCTTCATCTGGCGAATCCATCCCACCTAAAATATTCAAAACGGTCGATTTTCCTGCACCACTGGGGCCAAGGATCACCACTAATTCGCCTTCTTCAATGGCAAAGGAAAGATCGTTGTTGGCAGTGATGGTGGTTTCGCCCATCTGATAGCGTTTATATTCATTCTTTACTTCAACATAACTCATTAATAAAGCCTCCATTTTTTAAACACGTGTTGATTTAATCACATGGTGTTAGTATACTAAGAAAGAAAAGTAAGAGCAATCCTCAATGCTTACGTATTTGTCATTAAATAGACAAATATTGATCAAATGTACAGAGAAAAGGGGAAACGATATGGTGGGGACTGTGGGGAATCGTCGAACGATCTACTCGAAAAAAGTGATCCGACGCGCCTTTCAGGAGTTATTGTTGGAAAAAGAGTACCGCAAAATCACGATCAAAGAGATTGCGGAACGAGCCGATATCAACCGAGGAACATTTTATAAATATTATAAGGATACGGCCGCGTTGTTGGAGGAAATCGAAGGGGAGCTTGTTGAGCAGATCGCATCGAACTTGCAGCAGGAAAATTTGTCATTGGATCTTTGGTTGGAAAAGCTGTTGACGATTTTGTATGAGAATCCTAGTACGACCCATTTGATTTTGTTGAACAACAGCCATTTGCTGAATCTTTTATTGTCAGAGATCAAACCGGAGACCTTGAAACGGTTTGCCCAATACTTTCAAGATGCTTCCGAGGAAGAATTGGAACTGTGTCTTAGCTTTTTTGTCTGCGGGTCTATCGGGTTGATCGAACGCTGGCTCAAAGATTTCTCAACGATGTCGCCAAAAGCTGTCGCTGAACTGTTGATCCAAATTTTTGTGACTAATGTATATGAGGATAAGAAGGGCTAAAAAAAGAGGGAACGATCCAATAACCAAAAAGGAACGCAGCAAGAGACAATTTGCTGCGTTCCTTTTTTTATTTAGTCAACGAGGCGCTCGTCGTTCATCCCAAAGTATTGATGCAATGGTTTTTGCCGTGCTTCTAATAATTGATCGACAGTCACGAATTCGTAGCCTTCGTTTTTGAGCATTTTAATGACTCCCGGTACGGCTTTCACAGATTTCGGGTGAATATCATGGATCAAGATCATGGCACCATTAAAGACATTTTGTTGCACCAAGGCATTGATCTTCTTCGGATCCTTCAATTTCCAGTCTTGAGAATCGATGTCCCATTGAATGATCGGCATGCCAATGGTTTGTGCGCTTTGTTTGTCGATAGCGCCATAAGGGGGCCGTAAATTTCTAGGTAGTAAACCCGTCGCATTATAAATGGCTTTGTTGGTTTTTGTAACTTCTGCCTGCAAATCTTCCGCTGAAAGAGTATTCAGCTGCGGATGAGAGTAAGAATGACTGGCGATCTCGTGTCCAGCTTCTTGGACTTTTTTAGCAGCTTGCGGATATTGCTCTACCATTTGTCCCAGCATAAAGAAGGTCGCTTTAACGTCATTTTCTTGTAAGATGTTCAACAGATCCATGGTGGAGGTACTGTTGGGTCCATCATCAAAGGTCAATGCCACGTATTTTTTATTGGGGTCTAAACTTGGCAAGGCATTGTTGAGTTGGTCAGCAGCCACGAGATCAGGATCAATGAATGGGGCGATCTCGCTATAAGGCAGGGTGATTTCCGTCGCTCCCGTCTGATTTTTTGGCAATTCGATGGTCAGCTTCTCTGGATCGTAAGTAAATTTCGAATCGAAGGTGATCCGCTCCATGGCCAAGACGGCGTCGATGATTTTGGCGGGTTCTTTGGCTTGATCCAGCAGTTTCTGCTGAATGACTTGTTGAATACCTAATAAGCTGCCTTCATCAGGAACCAGTTCTTTCAAAGACAATTCGGTTTGCGTCTTCTCTGATACGAAGATCGGTGCATCCGTTAGACTGTCCGCATCTTCAAAACGTCCGGTTTCTCGATTCCACACATAACTGTCGGCTTTCAATGAATAAGTAGACACCTTTGAAGCCGCTGCTTGTGCTTGGATGCGGGCAACGGTGACGACTTCTTTTTTCGTTTGTTTTTTACGCAAGTTATCAGCGGCTTGTGTCAACCGTTCTTTGATATCTTTGATGGGAAACGTATCAAGGTCTTGCGGGCGGTAGATCAATTCTTTGGTTGCGCCTTTGGAGAGCACTTCAGGCGTTGTTTTTAACCCATTTTGACTTTGTTCTGCTTGGATTGATGCCAGTAATTTCTCCGCAGCCGCCTCATATTTTTCTTGGGCTGCGACTTCTTGCTGGTGTAACGTGTAAAGGACTGAGCCAGCCGTCGCGATCAAAACGATCAATAATATGGCGAATAAGGAAAAAATTGCTTTTCGATACGGCTTCTTTCTCGAGGGTGGTCCTTTCGGTCTTTCTTCAGCTGACGCTGTTCGTTTTTGATTATTGTTTGGTTTCTTGTGCAAGTCACTCCGACGGGCATAGGTCTTTCGTTCGGGCATTGGTGAAGCTCCCTTCATTCCATCCTAAATTATGCCCACGTTACCATAAGTCACAGGTACTTTCAACGATCATGCCCGGTTTCTGATAGAGACTTAAAAAGATGAAGGGATTTTTCTAATTATTCATTTAAAAATTACAGCCTTGTTGCGTTGTTTCTCTTGCAAGAAATGATCAAGGGCGTTAGGGGGGCTTTTGCAACCACTATCTATTAGGTGAACTAGAAAACCCCTTCGTAACAGATCACGTGGAGTGACTGTTACGAAGGGGGTGCAATTAAGGGTACTAAGGCTTAGGCTTTTTCGATTTTTGTCAGTCCGCCCATGTAAGGAACCAGAACTTCTGGTACCGTTACACTGCCGTCTTCGTTTTGATAATTTTCAAGCACTGCGGCTACCGTCCGACCGACAGCCAGACCAGAACCATTTAGTGTATGCATGTAGTGAATCTTGCCCTCTTGATCGCGGTAACGGATCATGGCACGGCGTGCTTGGAAATCTTCACAGTTTGAGCAAGAGCTGATCTCACGATACATTTCCTGAGCAGGGATCCATACCTCTAAATCATAGGTCTTCGCCGCAGAAAAGCCCATATCTCCTGTACACAAGCTAAGCACTCGGTAAGGTAAGTTGAGTTTTTGCAAAATATCTTCGGCATTAGCCGTCATCTTTTCTAATTCTTCATAAGAATGGTCAGCATCACTGAATTTCACCATTTCAACTTTATTGAATTGGTGCAGACGAATCAAGCCGCGGGTATCACGACCAGCGCTGCCAGCTTCTGAACGAAATGATGGGCTCAAGGCAGTGAAGTAGGCAGGGAGCTGTTCTTGTTCTAAGATCTCCCCTTGATAGTAATTGGTCAAAGGTACTTCAGCAGTTGGAATCAAAGTCAAATCCGTGTCTGCCAATTGGAAAACATCTTCTTTGAACTTTGGAAATTGCCCCGTGCCAAACATTGCTTGGCTATTGACGATATAAGGGGTGATCATCTCGGTATAGCCATGCTCATAGACATGCTGATCCAGCATGAAGTTGTATAAGGCACGTTCCAAACGAGCACCTAAGCCTTTGTAGTAAACAAAGCGGCTGCCAGAAACTTTGGCGCCCCGCTCAAAGTCGAGGATCCCCAACTCTTCAGCGATCTCCCAATGGGGTTTTGGTTCAAAGGCAAAGGCTTTTGGTTCTGCCCAGCGGCGGATTTCTACATTGTCGTCTTCATCCTTGCCCACTGGAACAGAATCATTTGGCAAATTCGGCAATGTCGTGGCGATCTCTTTGATGTCTTCATCAATTTGAGCGATCTCTTCATCCAATTGCTTGATTTGGCTGCCGACTTCTTTCATTTGGGCAATTTTATCAGCCGCGTCTTCTTTCGCCCGTTTCAAGGCAGCGATCTCACTAGAAACATCGTTGCGCAATTTCTTGCGTTCTTCCGTTTGGACTAAGAGTTCTCTGCGACGTTCGTCAAGCGTTAAAAAGCGGTCCAATACTTCTTTTTGCACGCCTCGTGTTGCGAGTTTGCTTTGTACTTCAGCAAAATTTTGGCGAATCATTTTTACATCTAACATAGTGATACATCCTCCTTTGATTTTTCCATAGAAAAAAGGCCATTCCGATCCCGTGTTGCTTGGGACGAAATGACCATTCGCGGTGCCACCCAAGTTCAGCTTGCGCTGCCCTTGCTGCTCGTATCGTGAGCCAACGATTTTTCTTTCGAAAAATACACGTTAAAGAACTGGATTCTATTTTTTCCAACACTGATTTTCACCAACCATCAGCTCTCTTTACTAGATGAAAAAAATATACTAGGTTCTGTGCCTTGATTATTTTCTTTAGCATACCCAAAAAATGTTGGGGCGTCAACCATAGGTTTGTGTGTTGGACAAATTGTTGCGCTTCAACGGGAGATGGATAATAAAGGACGTCCATTCTGGCGTTGATTTGGCATAGATATAGCCGCCATGTAAGGCGACGATGCTTTGAGCGATCGCTAGACCTAAGCCAGTTCCTCCTGTTTCTTGAGAGCGGGATTCTTCCACTCGATAGAAACGGTCGAATAGAGAATCAAGGGCTTGCTTAGGGATCATTTGCCCATTGTTTTTGACGGTTAAGATCGCTTCGGTCCCGACTTTCTCGACTTCCATGCGGATCTTATCGGCGCCTTTGCCGTATTTCAAGGCATTTGACAGCAAATTATTGAAAACTCGCACCAGTTTTTCGGTATCGCCATCCATTTCGATATGCTCTGGACGGGTGTAGGTTTCGATCTTGATGCCTTTTCGGCTAGCTTCTAATTCAAAGTCCGCCGCCAATTGTTCAACCAGCTGGGCCATATCAAATTCCATCACATTAATGGGCACACTAGGCTGCCGCACTTTCGTGTATTCAAACAAATCATCGACGAGGGATTTCATTTGTTTGGCTTTGACATACGCCGTATGAGTATATTTCAGCAATTCTTCTTCCGAATGGTATTGTCGATCTTCAATTAGACCTAAGTAGCCTATGATCGAAGTCAATGGTGTCCGAATGTCATGACTGACATTGGTGATCAGCTCATCTTTGGATTGCTCGATCCGCCGTTCATCTTCGATCGCCGCCACCGTACTGTCGACTAAGCCATTGATATTAGAAACGATCCGACTTAAATCGCCCCGTAACTCGAAGGGGATGCGATGATCGTAGTTGCCTTCTGCGATAAAGTGCAGCTCGCTGATAATGTGACGTAGCTGCATTTGATGGTAACGACGAATCAAACGCCAATATAAGACGATCACATCTAATAGGAAGAACATCGGTAGAATGAAGTTGCGACCACTGCGGAAGATATCTGTGTTGAAGGCAGCCGTGAACGCATTCTTTGATTCATAGATCGCTTCGACTAAAACCGGTGAGTTTTCTCGTATTGAGGTCAAGATGACCAAAATAGCGACATTTAATAGAAGTAAAAGAACAATCGTTACAATTCCTTCAGCAAATAACTCACTGATTTCCTTTGAGGTCAACGTGATCCGTTTCTTTTTTTCGATTGGTGTGTTGCGCTTTTTTTCAGTTGGTTTACTTCGCATCTATTTTGTAGCCGACCCCCCATACTGTTTGGATGACTTTTTCACCATCCGTGGCTTCTTCGATCTTATCTCGCAAGTGACTGACATGGACCATCACTGTTTTGGCAGAAACGACACTTTCTTGTTTCCAAACTCGTTCAAAAATCTCATCGGCGCTAAAGACACGGTTCGGATGCGATGCCAATAAGTAGAGGATGCCAAATTCTAATGCGGTCAATTGGATCTCATTGCCATCCACCGTTTTTACTTCATGGGAATCGCGGTTGATGATAAGGGAGCTTACTTCCAGAATCTCTGGTTGATTTGAAGCAGCCTGCATCTTGGTTCTTCTCAATAACGATTTTACCCGTGCCATGACTTCTAATGGATTGAAAGGTTTGGTGACATAATCATCAGCACCGGCGACCAATCCACGAATCTTATCCATATCGGTTGTTTTAGCGGTCAACATAATAATAGGGATTTGGGATTCTTTTCTCAATTCTTTGACGACTTGCATGCCGTCCATTTCAGGCATCATGATATCTAAGATCAATAGCTCGATATCAGAAGTGGTGCGAATCTTGGTCAGTGCTTCTTTTCCATCGTATGCTTTGACCGATTCATAGCCTTCATTGTGTAAGTAAATGCTTAATAGTTCTACGATCTCTTTGTCATCATCTGCTACAAGTATTTTCATACTGGGTCCTCCTAGGAACAATATTCTTTTCTCCATTTTAGCAAATATTCCACAAAATAGATAAAATCATACTTAAATTTATAAGAATGATAGGAATTAAGAAAACACAAAAAGGAAAAAGACGAACGATAGGCTAATAATAACGGAAAAAGTCCTTAAAAAAGGCGGAAATCACGGACTAAAAATCACGAATCATCTTTGGAAACGGAGTAACTAGAAACGTTGGTCTATCAATCATTTTATGGTTGACGAATAGCACAAGTCTTGGTATATTATTACATGTGCCAAATGACTAATTGAATTCCTAAAAAGAATTGAAAAAAGTAGTTGACGCACAGCTCGACAGATGATATTATAACGAAGTCGCAATTTTAAAACAGTTAATTGATGTTGATACATCAACAAAATTAATTGAAAAAAGTTGTTGACAAATAACAAATCATTTGTTATTCTAATTAAGTCGCTGAGGCAGCCGCTACGAAGTTGAAAAACAACGAGCGAAAAAAACTTTCAAAAAAGAGTTGACAATCAAATGTCGCTCTGATATGATATAAAAGTTGCTAACACAGCACGGTAGACCTTTGAAAACTGAACAAAGCAAGCAAACGAACCAATGTGTAGGACGTTTCAATTTATCGAAACAAATACATGCAAGCAATAGCTAGCAAAGTTAATTTTTATGAGCTTAATGACCGTATGGTCATTCAAACAAATCATTATGAGAGTTTGATCCTGGCTCAGGACGAACGCTGGCGGCGTGCCTAATACATGCAAGTCGAACGCTTTTTCTTTCACCGGAGCTTGCTCCATCGAAAGAAAAAGAGTGGCGAACGGGTGAGTAACACGTGGGTAACCTGCCCATCAGAAGGGGATAACACTTGGAAACAGGTGCTAATACCGTATAACACTATTTTCCGCATGGAAGAAAGTTGAAAGGCGCTTTTGCGTCACTGATGGATGGACCCGCGGTGCATTAGCTAGTTGGTGAGGTAACGGCTCACCAAGGCAACGATGCATAGCCGACCTGAGAGGGTGATCGGCCACACTGGGACTGAGACACGGCCCAGACTCCTACGGGAGGCAGCAGTAGGGAATCTTCGGCAATGGACGAAAGTCTGACCGAGCAACGCCGCGTGAGTGAAGAAGGTTTTCGGATCGTAAAACTCTGTTGTTAGAGAAGAACAAGGATGAGAGTAAAATGTTCATCCCTTGACGGTATCTAACCAGAAAGCCACGGCTAACTACGTGCCAGCAGCCGCGGTAATACGTAGGTGGCAAGCGTTGTCCGGATTTATTGGGCGTAAAGCGAGCGCAGGCGGTTTCTTAAGTCTGATGTGAAAGCCCCCGGCTCAACCGGGGAGGGTCATTGGAAACTGGGAGACTTGAGTGCAGAAGAGGAGAGTGGAATTCCATGTGTAGCGGTGAAATGCGTAGATATATGGAGGAACACCAGTGGCGAAGGCGGCTCTCTGGTCTGTAACTGACGCTGAGGCTCGAAAGCGTGGGGAGCGAACAGGATTAGATACCCTGGTAGTCCACGCCGTAAACGATGAGTGCTAAGTGTTGGAGGGTTTCCGCCCTTCAGTGCTGCAGCAAACGCATTAAGCACTCCGCCTGGGGAGTACGACCGCAAGGTTGAAACTCAAAGGAATTGACGGGGGCCCGCACAAGCGGTGGAGCATGTGGTTTAATTCGAAGCAACGCGAAGAACCTTACCAGGTCTTGACATCCTTTGACCACTCTAGAGATAGAGCTTCCCCTTCGGGGGCAAAGTGACAGGTGGTGCATGGTTGTCGTCAGCTCGTGTCGTGAGATGTTGGGTTAAGTCCCGCAACGAGCGCAACCCTTATTGTTAGTTGCCATCATTTAGTTGGGCACTCTAGCGAGACTGCCGGTGACAAACCGGAGGAAGGTGGGGATGACGTCAAATCATCATGCCCCTTATGAC
>NZ_JBIOQL010000001.1:3177500-3427500 GCF_051713725.1 Enterococcus sp. DIV0755f | reverse complement strand
TGAATCGGATCGTCCCAGAATTGGCATTGGAAACAGGAGTGATCTCAGAATCTCTCGGGCGGGGGAAACATACGACCCGTCATGTGGAGCTCTTGCCGATTTGTGATGGATTGGTTGCCGATACACCAGGATTTAGTTCGATCGACTTTTTGGAAATCGAAGCGGTGGAGTTACCCAAACTATTTCCTGACTTTTTAGCGGTATCTGCCAACTGTCGTTTTAGGGAATGTAGGCACCTTAATGAACCTGATTGTGCAGTTAAGCAGGGGGTTGCAGCAAATGAGATTGCCGAGACTCGTTATAAGAATTACGTGCAATTTTTAGAAGAGATTGAAAACCGACGTCCGGTTTATAAAAAGAAGAAAAAGTGAGGGAAAAGCATGATAAAACTAGCACCATCTATTTTAAGTGCCGATTTTGCAAATCTTCAAAGAGACATTGAGCTGGTAGAGCGCCATGGCGCAGATTATATTCACGTAGACGTGATGGACGGTCATTTCGTCCCTAATATTACCTTAGGCCCAAACATCGTTAAAGCGATTCGCCCAGTTACCAAACTGCCGTTGGATGTTCACCTAATGATCACCGAACCAGAAAAGTATATCCATGCCTTCGCAGAAGCTGGGGCAGATATCATTGGGATCCACGCGGAAGCAACACCTCATATCCATCGTGCGATCCAAATGATTGTGGCAGAAAATGTCAAAGCAGAAATCGTCATCAACCCAGGCACACCAGTATCAGCCATTGAACATGTTTTATCCATGTGTGATCAAGTGTTAGTCATGACGGTCAATCCAGGGTTTGGTGGGCAATCCTTTATTGAAGAATCACTAGAAAAAATTGCGGTACTGGCTGCTTTAAAAGAAGAAAAAGGCTACCATTATGATATCGAGGTAGATGGCGGGATCGTTCCTGAGACAGCCAAACGTTGCCTGGAAGCAGGTGCAAATGTCTTCGTAGCAGGAAGCTATATTTACGATGCCGATGAACCTGCAGCACAAATCAGAGCCTTGAAAGAAGCTTTGCAATAAATGAAGATTTTGTTAGCAGCAGGGGGGCGCCCTGAAAATTGGCCACCGCTGATGACGTATGACAAATACATTGGGATTGATCGCGGGGCATTGTTTTTGCTTCAGCACCAACGGCCAGTCGATCTAGCAATCGGTGATTTCGACTCTTTGACCGCAGGCGAACTGCAAGCAGTCAAACAACAAGTCAACACAGTGATCCAAGCGCCTGCTGAAAAAGATGATACAGATACCCAGTTGGCATTGGTGGAGACGTTGCGTCGCTATCCAGAAGCGCAAATCGACTTGATTGGTGCAACAGGAGGACGTCTCGACCATCTTTTAGCCAATCTATGGCTGCCTTTAGAAGATCGGTTTCGTCCATTTGCCCCAAATCTGCGTTTTTTAGATCGTCAAAATGTCGTTCAGTTCTTTTTACCAGGCACCTATCAATTGGAAAAAGAACCCGAGATGCAGTATTTGGCGTACTGCTGTTTGACGCCGGTAACAGATTTGACGTTGACAGGTAGCAAGTATTTATTAGAAAACGTCCAAGTGCCGTACCCAACTTCTTATGCCAGCAATGAATTTCTGACACAAACAGCAGGTTTTTCCTTTAGCAGCGGGATGATAGCAGTCATTCAAAGTTGTGATTAAGAGACGGAACGTCTCTTTTTTTTGTTGAAAATTTCAGAAACTTAATTACAAAAAAAACATTAAGACGGTCAACTTAGCTTTTGTTTGCAGGGTATTAATGGTAAAATTGGAACTACAGTTTGGAATTATTTGAGGTGTCTTTGTGAAAAAGTTTAATCCTAATAAAAATATTATCATCACATTGATTATTGTGATTTTAGTTGTCACCGTATTAAGCGTGACGATCGCCCGCAGAGCTGCGGGAAACTCCACCAATGTTGTGCAATCAACGGTCAATGACTCCGTTGGCTTTATCGATAAAGTGATTACGGCGCCTTTTCGTTGGATCGAAAATGGTGCGAATTCAGTCAAAAACTTGTTTGTGACGTATGAAGAAAATGAACGTTTAAAAGAGAAATTGGACAGTTTTGATGAACTGGAACAAGCGAAGGACAATGCGCAAAGAGAAATCGATGCCTTGAAAGAAGAGCTAGAGCTGAATGCGACCTTGACGAATTATGAACGGATCTCTGCCAATGTCATCAATCGGTCACCTGATACTTGGCAAGATATGCTGATCGTGGATCGAGGCTCAAGAGACGGCGTTGAGGTCAACATGGCGGTCATGTCGCAAAAAGGCTTGATTGGTCGTGTGGTAGAAGTCAATGCGGCTTCTTCTAAAATTGAACTTTTGACTTCTGAAAACCAGAATTCTAACCACTATCCGGTTCGGATCAGCGGCGAAGATGGGTCAAACTTTGGGATTCTAAGTAGTTACGATCAAAAAGAACGTTCCTTGGTCATTACCCAGTTGACAGGGGACAATGAGCTGAAGGAAGGCGATGTCGTGCAGACCTCTGGATTAGGCGGAAACTCGCCTGCCGACTTAGCGATCGGAACAGTGATCCGTACCACCAAAGATGAGTTTGGTCTTGATACCCAAGTGTTTGTAAAACCGTATGCCCAAATGTATGATATTCAAGCAGTAACGATTATCAAACGCTTGGCAGGTGAGGAATAGCCATGAAAAAGCATGACTACATCAAATACCTGGCAGCGGGCGTCTTCTTTTTGATGATGTTGGCAGATGGACAACTGACGCGTTTTTTGGAAAAATGGACCCAAGACAATTATATCGCCAGTGCGCATCTTTTATTGATCGCCCTTTTATGTGGCGCGAAGTATTTGCCGAAAAACTTTTTGATCACCACGGCGCTTGTGATCGGCTGCCTCTATGACGTGTATTATGTCGGTGTGATCGGCATCTACACGGTGGCGTTTCCCTTGATCGTGTGGATCATGTATATTTTGAAAAATACGCTTTATCAAAATGTATTTACCATGTTTTTCGGAATGATCATCTTTGTTACAAGCTTAGAAGTTGTGACGCTGGGCGTCCAGTTGCTATTTAAGATCGCCTCAGTTAGCACGTCATTCTTTGTTTCCCGCTTTCTAGCACCAACGCTTTTATTGAACATCATTTTGTTTATCCTTTTAGTCGTTCCATTCATGAAGCTATTCAAAGACGAATAGCTTCATTTTTTTTGCGTTTGACTGTATAAAAATAACAGCGATTGAAATGTTTTTGTAATATTCCTTTTATCTCTCTGACATACGGCTGTGTTACAATCACACTATCGTGAAGGACTTTAGGTATTCTTAAGCATTTATACATAAAAAAACCATATTAGGGGAAGCAACAGCCGGAGGAATGAAAGTGAAAAAGCGAATTTTATCTTTATTGTTAGTAAGTTCAATTGTTCTTACTTCTGCAGCAGCACCGACACTTGTCTTTGCATCAGATTTTGACAATAAAATTGAAGAAAAAAATAAAGAGATCTCTGACTTGCAAAACCAGCAAGCGAGCATCCAGTCACAAGTAGCAGCACTTGAGAGCGACGTGGCAGCAATCAATGAAAAAGCCCAAACTTTGTTGCAACAACAAGGTGATTTGCGTGCGGATTCTGAAAAGTTGAAGCAAGAAATTGCTGATTTGAAAGTCAGAATCGAAAAGCGTGAAGAAGCGATCCAAAAACAAGCCCGTGACGTTCAAGTCAATGGTCAAAGCACGAACTTTATTGATGCAGTATTAGAAGCTGACTCTTTAACAGATGCTATTGGCCGTGTGCAAGCAATGACGACGATCGTCAATGCTAACAAAGATCTTGTGGATCAACAAAAGGCAGACCAAGAAGCAGTTGAAGCGAAAAAAGCGGAAAACGACGATAAATTGGCAGAAATCGCAGCGAACCAATTTGAGCTAGAAACACAATTAGGGGATCTACAAGCCAAACAAGCCGATTTAAATGTTTTGCAAGCGGAATTGGCTGTTCAACAAGCATCTAAAGAAGATGAAAAAGCTGATTTAGAAAAACAAAAAGAAGAATATGAAGCAGAACAAGCACGCATCGCTGCAGAAGAAGCGGCGGCGGCAGCAGCTCGTGAACAAGCAGCACAAGAAGCAGCGGCTCAAGAAGCGGCAGCAGCTGAAGCAGCTACTCAGGAAGCAGCAGCGTCTAGTGACTCTTCAACATCAAATTCAACAACACCAAGCGCTACAACAAATTCTAGTTCTACGACTAATAACACACAAGGAGATTCATCACAAGGTGGCGGTTCAACAAATACGACACCATCGACTCCTGCCAACAATAACAATAGCAATAACAACCAAGGATCGAACAATAGCGGCAATGGTGCAAGCAATACTCCTGCACCCGCACAAACGGTCAACAGTTCAGCAATCGTAGCAGAAGCAATGAAATACATTGGTACTCCTTATGTATGGGGTGGTACGACACCAGACGGCTTTGACTGTTCTGGCTTTACACAATATGTATTTGCTAAAGTTGGGATCTCATTACCACGGGTAACTTACGCACAAGAATTTTCTGGTACGGTGATCTCGATCAATGAAGCAAAAGCTGGTGACTTGTTATTCTGGGGTAGCCGCGGAAGCACACACCACGTGGCGATCGCTATGGGTAACGGACAATACGTTCATGCACCAACACCAGGTCAAAATGTTTCTGTTAGCAGTTACTCTTATTACTCACCAGATTTCGCGGTACGCGTAAACTAAATCAATTGAAGCTATTTCAAAAGCTGGCGTTTTACGTCAGCTTTTTTTGATTTCTGTTTTAAAAAACGTATGCTTTTTTTGTTTTCAGTCTTGCCAGAACATCTTATAATAGAGAAGAGAAAGGAAGCGGATAAAATGAACAAGACCTCGTCTTCCAGAGAAAAAATGATAACGGTTAAGTTTTATACGAATTATCTTTCTCGCATGATGATGCCGAATTTAAGTATTTTTATTGCGTGGATGCTGATTTCATTCCTGCTGCCTTTTTTCTCAGTCGATCAACAAGTGATCCAGCAAATGGAACAAGGGGTCTTGACTGTGCTGCTGCCCCTCATGATCGCCTATACAGGTGGGCAGATGTTGGCGCCTGAACGAGGTGGGGTCGTAGGAGCAGTGGCGGTCTTAGGGGCTATTCTCGCAACCGATATTCCCCAGGTCTTTGGGGCGATGCTGCTGGGGCCGCTAGCGGGCTGGCTATTGTACCGCAGTGATTCGATCGTGAGCAAAGTCAAAAGTGGCTATGAGATGCTGGTGCGCAATTTTATTGCAGGTGCGTTTGGCGGACTCCTCTTTTTAGGCAGTTACTTCCTATTGGCGCCGCTTTTTAATTGGTTCAGTCTCGGCAGCTATCAGCTGGTTGATTATTTTGTTCAGCAAAACGTCTTGCCCTTTATCCATATCATTGTAGAACCATTGAAGGTTTTGTTTTTTAATAATATTGTCAACCATGGTCTATTTACACCGCTAGGGATCGAAGCAGCGGCACTCAATGGTCAGTCGGTTTTATTTTTGATCGAGGCCAACCCCGGTCCAGGATTAGGGGTCTTAGCGGCGTATCTTTTTTTTGGTTCAAAGCGAAACCGAACGAATGCCGCAGCATCCGTTTTTGTGCAGGCTATTGGTGGGATTCATGAAGTGTATTTCCCGTTTGTTCTGCTCGATCCTTGGGTGTTGCTCGGTCCGATCGTTGGTGGTTTCAGTGGCACGCTGATCTTCCAATTTTTAGGGGTAGGCTTAAGAGCGCCTGCGTCTCCGGGCTCGATCTTAGCGATTTTACTCAATACACCGCCGTCTATGATCCTAGGTGTCTTAGCTGGGATTATCGTCAGTACGGTCGTATCGTTTGCGATCGCTAGTGTGCTGTTAAAACGGAAGTCCAATACAGAAAATGAGGAGCGTAAGATGCCGAAAATGAAGAAAGTCACGGAGATCGTCGTGGCCTGTGACGCAGGGATGGGGTCCAGTGCGATTGGTGCCAGCATACTAAAAAAACAGTTACAAGAAGCCCAGCTAACGTTTCCTGTCCGCTATCAATCGATTTATCGTGTGATCGATGATCCCGCGCTTTTGGTGATCACCCAACGGGAATTAGCAGCTATTGCCCAAAAGCAGACACCACACGCACAGCATTATGTGATAGATAATTTTTTGGCGGCTGATGAGTATGCCCCGCTGATCCGAGAATTACAAAGAAGAGAACAGGATCCGCAAAAATCGCTGCAAACCGAGGCAGCAAGTTCGTTAGGATTTTCAACGATCATCTTTTTGTATACTGGAAAAAAACGCGGTTCACAAACGATGGCAGTGGAGATACTAAGCAAAATGGCCCGCCAACAAGCGCTGTCTTTGACCATCAAAAAAATGGCGTATGAAGGACAAGCTCTTGACCCTACGGCAATCTATATCCTCCCGAAAGAACTTGCAGAAAAGTGCCTGATCCCAGATGTTCCTTTGCTGGTGGTGGATGATTTATTGACGACAGATGCGTATCGTCAGTTACTGACAGAAGGAGTCGACTATGTTTTTGACCAATCGTGAAACACTTTTATTAACGGAATTGATGAATAGTACCGGTCCAGTTTCTTTAGATCGCATGATGCAAGTCTTAAAAGTCAGTAAACGAACGGTGTACCGTGAACTGGCTAATTTAGAAAAATCGCTGGAAACAGTAGGAGCTACCTTAGAGAAGGTCGGTCGTGGTCATTTCCAAATTTTTGCATCAGAAACGAGCATTCGCCAATTGCAAGAAGCCATTATGGCAGATACCGATCAAGAATTCGCGGCTAGTGAGCGACAACATCGTATTTTGCTGCAACTGACTACCGCCACGAAACCTGTATCTAGTCATTTCTTCTTGGATCGCTACCAAATCAGCAATACGACGTTTTTTTCAGATATCAAACAGCTAGAAGAAAGTCTCGCACGGCTGCCGTTAAGGATCGTGCGCAATCAAGGGTATGAGATCGAAGGCTCCGAAAAATATCGGCGGTTGATCACAGCCAATACACTAGTGATGGAGATCAATGAGTACCAATTTTTCCATTTACTGGAAACCGATGATGAAGCCCCGTTTATTTTTCAATTTCTGTCCCGTGACCATCTATTGCTAGCCCAGCGGCTGATTCGAGAAACCATCGAGCCGCAGTTCAAGGAACTTAGTGACCGCAAATTGGCGTTTATCGTCTTGATGCTGGCGCTAGCCATGGATCGGGTAGCTTTGGGCTACACGGTGGAAGAAGAGACGTACCCAAGTCAGATCAACAAAGACTTGCTGAAGGTGGCGAAAAAGATTTTTGCTCAGATCGCCGAAAAGACGAAACTGCTTTATTCCATCAACGAAATCGTCTTTTTTGCCGTGTTACTAGGTGATTTTGCTAATTCCTTTGATCGTGATTTTTTTGATGACAATTTTGATACTGACTTGGCTTATCGTGTGAAACGCTTGATCGAATTGGTCAGTGAGCAAACGGAAGTGGCGTTTTATGAAGATACGAACTTGTATAAAATGCTGCTGACCCATATCTCAGGAGTGATGACGCGGGCGATTTTAGAAGAAGATCATTTGAACAACCCTATCCTAGAAAAAATCATGAACCAGTATGTCGAGATCGCCAGCGGGATTCGCAATCATCTGCCACAGGTCTTTCCGCAGCAGCAGTTCTCGGAAGAAGAAATCGCCTATATGGTCCTGCATTTTGCCAATTCGTTGGAAAAAAATCCGAAAGTGTTAGAAGTCAATATTGCAGGGATCTCTCCTAGCGGATTAGCCTCCATCAGTTTATTAGAGATGCAGCTGCGGAAACATTTTCCCTTTATCAATCAAATCACCTTCTTTCGAGTGGGAGATGTCAAACGGGAAAATATCGAGGAGACCTATGACTTGGTGATCTCGACTTCCTTGCTGCCAGGGTATCAAGGAGAGTACAAACTCGTTTCACCGATCCTGCTAGAAGAAGACATTCAAGAGTTGAAGAAGGCCTTCCAAGCCATTAGTCAGAAAAAACGTTCCGCAAAAAAAGCACCCTCTGCTTTGGTCAAAGAGGAATCCTATGAAGCGGTCTTGGCTTTTATCGAAGCCATTAACCAGCTATTGGCGCTGTTTCAAGTGCAAGCCATTGATAACCCAGCGGACTTGGAAGAAACGTTGCAGCTGGTGCTGACGTCTTTTGATGAACATGTTGTTTTGGATCGTGAGAAAGTCGTTGATCGTCTCTTACGGCGCTACTTCCAAGCGCCAGTGGGCATTCCTGACACTCACTTTGCCTTGTTTCACGCGGCGAGCTCGGCGATCCTGCAACCAGTTTTTCGTATTTTCGACTTGAAACAGCCTTTGCCCCTTTTAGCGATGGATAAAAAAGAAATCGCTGTCACCCGTTTATTAGTCATGCTGGCGCCGTATCCTATCAATGAAACAAGCTCTCAGATGTTAGGAAAAATCAGTGGTTCGATCATTATGAATGATCTAAATACGGAGATTTTTAATTCGGGCAATGATTCGATTATTTATCAGTTGCTCTCTTCGCTCTTGATTGAAGAAGTAAAACAATAGGAGGGATCAGCGATGTATATTCCACAGGAGCGGATTTTGTTGGATCAACACTTTACCGATGCCACAGAGGCTCTGACAAAAATTGGCGAGTACTTAGTCAACCAGGAGATCGTTTCCTTGCCCTATGTCAAAAGCCTTTTGCGTCGCCATCAAAAAGCAGGTGTTTACATCGGCAACTTTGTGGCATTGCCCCATGCGGAAGAAGAAGCCCAGCAATGGATCAAGGAAGAAGGACTCTTTTTGATCCAAGTGCCTGATGGCGTTGACTTCGGCACGAAGGAGCAGCCCAAAATCGCTACGATCCTTTTCGTAGTCGTCCTAAAAGAGCAGCAATTAGCTGTTTTGCAAGAAATCGCCTTTTTTTGTTCTGATATGCAGAATGTTCGGGCGCTTAGTGATGCCGAATCGGTTGAAGAGATCCAACAGATTTTGCTGGCAGAAGAATAAGCGATCAGCAGCAGGCTGGCTTGCAACAAGAGCAGCGAACGAAATAAATGAATGAGCTGCCTCCGTGTACTTGCTCTTTCTACCTTGTGTAGAAGGAGTGAGTACACGTTTTTTTTTTGCGTTTTGGCAAAATCCAAAAAAATGCTCCACGTGAAACATAACAAAAATAAGCGAGTGCAGGGGCTGCTCGCCTTTTTTTGTTCTATCCGTTTGGCTACAAGTTTTGGCACAGTTTTTTGTGCCAAAGTACGACTTTCGAGCTTTTTGGGAAGCGCCTACAATAAGGGTGTAAGCAGACGAGAGGAGAGAAAAAAATGGAACAGACACAAAAAGCAGCCAAATCATCAGTCAAAGCAAAAGTTCAAAAATTAGGCAGTACGTTGTCGAGTATGGTGATGCCGAATATCGGCGCATTGATTGCATGGGGTGTATTAACGGCATTATTTATTCCAGATGGGTATTTACCAAATGAAGCCTTTGCAACGATGGTCGGTCCAATGCTAACGTATTTGATCCCAATCTTGATCGGGTATACTGGCGGGAAAGTGATTGCTGGTGACCGCGGAGCCGTGGTTGGGGCGATCGCAACGATGGGGGTCATCGTCGGAACGGATATCCCAATGCTATTGGGTGCAATGATCATGGGTCCTTTAGGCGGTTGGGTCATCAAGAAATTTGACGAGATCTTCCAAGACAAAGTTCGCGCTGGCTTTGAAATGTTGGTCAACAACTTTTCATCAGGTTTGATCGGTTTTGCTTTAGCATTACTGGGCTTTGTAGCAATCGGGCCAGTTGTTAACACCTTGACAGAAGCAATGGCAGCAGGGGTCGAAGTGATCGTCAATGCCCACTTGATTCCATTAGCCAATATCTTTATTGAACCAGCAAAAATCTTGTTCTTAAACAATGCTATCAACCATGGAATTTTGACACCATTAGGTACTGAGCAAGTCAGCGAATTTGGGAAATCGATCCTTTACTTATTAGAAGCCAATCCTGGACCTGGTTTAGGAGTCTTGCTAGCCTTCACTTTCTTCGGAAAAGGAGCAGCGAAATCTTCGGCACCTGGAGCGATCATCATTCACTTTATCGGTGGGATCCATGAGATCTACTTCCCATACGTCATGATGAAACCATTGATGTTCTTAGCAGTGATTGCCGGCGGTGTATCAGGAAGCTTTACCTTCCAATTACTAGGTGCAGGCTTACGGGCACCTGCTTCACCAGGTTCGATCATTGCGATCTTAGCAATGACGCCATTCAACTCAGTGATGAGTGTCGTTTCTGTCTTAGCCGGAATTGCCGTAGGAGCAGGCGTGTCCTTTATCGTCGCTGCCGCGATCTTGAAAGCGGATGCGAAGGATACGGTGGATAATTTTGAAGAAAAAGTACAACAAACGCAAGCAGCAAAACTCAGCTCAAAAGGCTTGGCGGCTCAACCAATGACTGGCATCAATCGTATCATCTTCGCATGTGATGCAGGCATGGGTTCCAGTGCTATGGGGGCATCGATCTTACGTAAAAAAGTCAAAGAAGCGGGTCTTCCACAAAATGTTTCTAATTCCGCCATCAATAATTTAACGGATGATGCCAATACGCTGATCGTCACTCAAGAAGAATTGCAAGAACGTGCCAAACAAAAAGCGCCAAATGCGACCTTCGTCGCGGTTGAAAATTTCCTGAACTCTCCACGGTACGATGAAATCGTAGCCACATTGTCAGGGACTAAGACAGCGGGGGAGACAGCAAAAAAGTCTGAAGCAGGCAACCAGGCAGATGTTCCTTCCGCCAATGACCTTAAGCAAGTCAGTGAAATCATTTTGGCCCACGATGATCGCAAAGGTTCGGCAACGATGGCTCAGAAAGTTTTCCAAGATCTTTTAGCCAAAGAAGCTCTGACGATGCCGATCAGAAAAAGCCATATCAATGATCTCCATGCCAACGCCTCTTCACTGGTGATCACAAAAGAAGCCCTAACGCCGCAAGCGCAAACGTCAGCGCCAGAAGCGATCCACCTATCTGTCAATAATTTGATGGGAACGACGAACTATCAACGGATCGTAGCATCGATCAAAGCAGCAAATTAAGAAAGGATGAGCCGAATGCAAGTATTAGAAAAAGACATGATTGAATTGAACAAACAATTTGCGACCAAAGAAGAAGCCATTCGTTACTGCGGCGAAAAATTGCTGGCGGCAGGCTGTGTGGAAAAAGAATATGTCGATGCCATGCTTGAGCGTGACGAGATGCTCTCAGTCTACATGGGGAACTTTATTGCGATTCCTCACGGCACGGATGAAGCCAAAAAATACGTCAAAAAATCAGGTATCTGTATCGTGCAAGTACCTGATGGCGTGAATTTCGGTACCGCGGACGAAGAAAAAATCGTCACCGTCCTTTTCGGCATCGCGGGCAAAGGGGAAGATCACCTGCAATTGGTCCAACAAATCGCCCTCTTTTGCAGCGATATCGATAACGTTGTCGAATTGGCGGATGCCTTAGATAAAGAAGAAATCGCCCAAAGTTTGACCGTAGCATAAGGATTTAAGGAGGAGACAAGACATGAAGGCAGTTCACTTTGGTGCAGGTAATATTGGTCGCGGCTTTATCGGCGAGATATTGGCTGCCAACAACTTTGAAATCACATTTATTGATGTCAATGAAACGATCATTGACGCCTTAAAAGCAAGACAAGGGTATACCATCGAATTAGCCGATGAGACCCAAGAACAGATCCACATCGAGCATGTGACGGGATTGAACAATGCCAAAGAACCAGAAGCGGTGATCCAAGCGATCGCTGAGGCAGACATCCTTACGACCGCCATTGGTCCCAACATTTTGCCGCATATCGCTGAGCTGATCGCCAAAGGCTTAGAAGCACGTCAGCAACACCCAGACAAGCCAGCCATTGATGTGATCGCCTGTGAGAACATGATCGGCGGATCGACCTTTTTAAAAAGCGAAGTGCAAAAATACGTTGCGGATTGGTCAGCGTTGGAAGCGACGGTTGGTTTTCCAGATGCAGCGGTGGACCGCATCGTACCGTTGCAACACCATGAAGATCCCTTATTCGTTCAAGTAGAACCTTTTTGTGAATGGGTGATCCAAGAGTCAGGGATGAAATCCTCGATCCATCTGCAAGGGGTCCATTATGTGGCGGACCTAGAACCGTATATTGAACGGAAATTATTCAGTGTCAATACGGGTCATGCTACGGTAGCGTACACAGGCGCCCTCCAAGGCTATCAGACGATCGATGAAGCGATGCAGGACCATTTAGTGGTAATTCAATTAAAATCCGTTCTAGAAGAAACTGGGCGGCTTTTAATTGAGAAGTGGGCATTTGATCCCGAAGAACATGAACGGTATATCGAAAAAATCATCCAACGCTTTAAAAACAAGCACATTTCCGATGCTATCACTCGGGTGGCACGGACACCTGTCCGCAAATTAGGGACCGAAGAACGCTTTATCCGACCAGTCCTTGAGTTAGAAAAACGCAACATGCAGCCAGATCATCTCTATGAAACGATTGGCATGATCTTCAACTACAAAGACCCTGAAGATGAGCAAAGCCAACAATTGCAAGCACTTTTGGATGAAAAATCACTACCGGAAGTCATTGCGGAAATCACTGGCTTACAAGATGAAGACATGATTGAAACGATCCGACAAAACATTGAAAAATATGCGTATGTTGCCGCATAAAAACGAGTAACACACAGAACAAGCAGATAAATTGCCGCATCCGTAAAAGCGAGCCCAACAAGCGAGCTTTTGCGGATGTGTTAATTTCTTTCAACGCTTGTTCTGTGTTTTTTTGCTCACCGATTGACCTTTGCTACTAACTTGACGATAATAAGAAAAGAAATGAGGGAGAGCGATGGAACGATGGTTTGAAGAAGCCCAGCTTCAAGTAATTGAGTTGCCGATCGAATGGCAGGAAAACCGCCCCGTCTATCGGGCCTTTATCCGTGAATTGCCGACGATCCAAGCAGAAGGAACTTCGCGGCAAGCTGTTTATCGGCAGTTGGCAGAAGCCTATGCGGCTTACCTTGCCCAACTTCGAGAGGCCAATGAGACACAGGAAGAAATGACGTCTTCCTTATTATCGACGGAAGAGTTATTGCGCTACTATGATGGCGAGACTTTCGATGGTTTTGAGCTGCCCTCTGACGAGTAACGGGGAAAGAGCCATTCACTGAAAACTGAAAAGCTACGCAAGAAAAAACCACTCAGCTGCAGCTCGATCGATACGAAGGATCGAACGCTGCAACTGGCGGCTTTTTTTCTCTAAGAAACCAAGTCTTATTCGTGGTTAGTTCAATGCCTCGGTAATGGCTTGATTGAAGGCATCTATATCATCTGGGTTTCGGCTGGTGATCAACCGATAGGTTTCGTCGATCACGACGGGCTCATCTTTGACGGTGGCACCTGCGTAGGCTAAATCTGGTCGCACAGAATCATAAGCCGTCAAGGTCAAATCTTTTGTCAGTCCTGTTTGGATAAACAGTTGTGGGCCGTGGCAAATGGCAAAGACGGGACGATCAGATGTCAAAAAGTCTTTCGTCAATGACACATAGCGCTCATCGGTCCGTAATTGGTCAGGGGAGAAACCGCCTGGGATCAACAAAGCATCAAAACTTGCAGGATCGATCGTATCAATGGTCGCATCGACGGTAAATGTTCCACCTTGTTTGCCTTCGACGGTCTCGGCGCCTTCATTACTAATAACGACTACTTCGTGTCCAGCCGCTTCCAGTGCTTCTTTTGGTGACGTCAACTCAACATCTTCAACTAGATCAGTGACAATAACAGCAACTTTACTCATTCGATCTCCTCCTTATTACTTGATGAACAATTTGTTCACCTGCTATTATTTATGCTAACGAAGATTTTCGCTGTTGACAAATCATCTGTTTGTCCGCAGCTTGAAAAAGAAAGAAGGCAACGCCATGGCAACGATCCAACTATTTATCTCTGATACCCCCCTTTGCTTTGAAAA
Source organism: Enterococcus sp. DIV0755f (assembly GCF_051713725.1). Classification (NCBI taxonomy): domain Bacteria; kingdom Bacillati; phylum Bacillota; class Bacilli; order Lactobacillales; family Enterococcaceae; genus Enterococcus; species Enterococcus sp. DIV0755f. The sequence goes on along the minus strand of NZ_JBIOQL010000001.1, from coordinate 3,413,488 downwards.
AGCGGAATTCACTTTTATGGAAGAATCATTTGTCATCGAGAAACAGCAATTATTTGAAAAAGTTGATGCAGTGATGCATCAAGAGGTATCCTCGGCCTTGGTTTCATTGGTAGAAAAAGCCCTTTTGACGCTAGAAGCGATCGGGGAAGAAGAGGATTATTTCGACCTGCTTTATTTGACCTATGAGAATACCCGCCATTCCCTCAGCGGACAGCAATTACTCGCGCAGCCGTTTCCAGCTGTAGAAGCAGCCTTGCAGCCAGTCTTTGATGAGTTGGCAGAACCGATCGTAGAAAAGTTTTATGAGGAGCTGACCAATCAGCTAGAAGAAGTTGCTGATGATGAACTGTTTAGTTCTTATTATCTGGATGAGGAAGAAGCGGTGATCCAAATCGATGCCCCGATCCAACATGAAGAAGTGATCGCTTTGCCTACCCTTTTACGGGATTACCATGGCACGTTGCACCTGACCTTTGAAAAGTTTTATGAATACCTTGTGTAGCGGCGGCAACTGCCGTCGTTGTTTTTTTGTGAAAACAGTTACATGTTTAGTTTTTTTTAAATCCTGCGACAGAAGCCTCTGGAATCTTGACCCTTTTGTCAGAAACGATTATAAAGGTAAGAAGAGGCTGAAGGAACCGAGGATGCCAATGGGCAACATCGGGTAAGAAAAGGATGAGAATCATGCGAAAAGTCCCGCCTATTTTAAAACCAATTGCACTTTTAACGATATCAACGATCATTGCCACTGCTACCGGCGTGGTGAATTCAGGCAGCTACCGGCAACCAAGTCGTGCGACGGAAACAACAGAGACGACGGAAACGACCGAACAAGCACCAAGTGAAAGCACACCCTCTTCGATGACAGAAGACAGTCAAAATCAGACACCTGCTAGCACGGACTCACAACCGACGAACGATGATCAGCAGACAACACCGTCATCCAGCAGTGAACCAACAACACCAGCAACGACTCCGTCTTCTTCGGTGCCTGCAGAAACGACGCCATCAAGCGATGCCAATGTTTCACCAGCACCATCGGAAAACAATCAGGAAACACCTTCTTCAAGTGAAGAGACCACGCCAGATCCACAAGGGATCATGGATGAGAATCAAGGAAATGAGTAGGTGAGAAAATGACGCTTATTTTAGATTTAATCAACGGCATCCATAAATTTTTGGGCTATCTCGATATCAGTCCTAAATACTTGAACCGTGCCTATACCATCCTCAGTATCATTCCAACGGCGTATATTTTGCGGATCGTCTACGGGATGTTTGCGAACCAAAACTATTTTCAAGCGATCCTTTATACGGTCGGCTTTTTGGTCTTAGTCTACTTCTGGGTACTGAATATCTTCTATTATTTCTTAAACAAAAATATGAAGTTCGATGTCACTCAGGCCTTTGTCAAAGTTTTACCAGACGAAGTCTTCAATATTGAAGGAGAAACCATCAGCACCACTGACATTGATCGTTTGACGACTGAAAAAGCGGTGATCCATTTTGAAGAAGACTATCAGCTGGTATTGGCGAATCATTTGCAGACCTTGATCGCTCAAGAAGAATTGGCGATCAAACCGTCATCCAACGGCTTTACGATCCCGAAAAACACCTTGTATCCTTACTATTTTGTCAAACAGCAAGGGGAAAATGAGTACGCATTGCAGATCGGTACTAGCTACACGGAGATGACGAAAGTCGGCACGATCCAATGGACAGGCAAACAGCCCTTAGAACCAGTGGGCTTATTTATCACTGGCGGTGATTTTGTCAAAAATGATGTAAAATACCATGAACCATACAGTTTGAAATTGTACGTCAAAAAAGAGATTTCTGAAGAAGAACCACAGACCTCAAGACAGGCGTATCGACGACAAGCACGCAAATAAGAAAAGGCAGTTCCCCCAGAGCGTTCTCTGAAGGGACTGCCTTTTTGGTATCTCGGTTATTCGATCGGGATATTTTTTGCGGGTGCATCTTTGTAGCTGGCTTTTGGTAACGTCAGGGTCAAAACGCCGTCTTCAAACACTGCTTTAATGGACTCGTCATCAATGTCTGTGATGGTGAAGGTCCGTTGATAGGCACTGCTAGAGCGTTCTTTGCGCAAATAATGTCCGAAATCCTCCTCGGTTTCCGTGGTCTCTGTTTGAGCCGCTGAAATCGTCAGCGTGTTGTTGACGTAACTGACGCGGATGTTTTCTTTCTTGATGCCGGGTAAATCTGCTTGAACGAGATACTTGTCTTCGTACTCTTTAATGTCCGTATTCATTTGCCGTTCTTGCCAAAAACTGTTCATTAATTTGCCTAATAGTTCTTCGCCGCCTGCGAAATCTCTTGGAATCAAATTTGCCATGTGGTTCCCCCGCTTTCTTTTATCTATTGAGTTGGTACTTCTATTTTACGAGGAACCAAGCCAAAGGGCAACCAAAATGGCAACAATCATAAAAACAAGAGAAATCACTCAACTATCTTATAAGAATCTGCTATGATAGAACTAAATAACTATCAGATGATTGGATGAATGAAGATGGAGATTATTGAAAAAGCGCCAGCTAAGATCAACCTCGGTCTCGATGTGTTAGAGAAAAGAACAGACGGCTACCATGAGTTGGAAATGGTGATGTCTAGTGTTGATCTAGCCGACCGTCTGATAATGGAAGAGATAGCAGAAGATAAGATCATTATAGAAACCAACAAAGCCTTTTTGCCGATCGACAAACGCAATAATGTCTATCAAGCCGCCAGTATCTTAAAAAAACGCTACGGCATAAAAAAAGGCATCCGTATCCGCATCACCAAGAATATCCCGGTGGCAGCTGGGTTAGGTGGGGGCAGTACGGATTGTGCGGCAGCGCTGCGGGGGATGGTTCGCCTCTGGCATTTAGACCTTTCCATGGCAGAGCTGATCGATATTGGTATGGAAGTCGGCACCGATGTTCCCTATTGTCTTTATGGGACCACTTCCCACATTTCAGGAAAAGGGGAGCTGGTGACGCCGCTGCGGCCGATGCCGCAATGTTGGGTCATCTTGGTTAAACCTCGTTTGAGTGTTTCAACGGGGAAAATCTTTCAAGAAGTTGAGCTAGACCAACTGCACCATCCAGATATCGCGGCATTGTCGGCCGCCGTCTTAGCCGAAGATTATCCAGCAATGATCGCTGCCATGGGCAATAGCCTAGAAGCCATCACGATCCCGAAGTATCCGATCGTCCAACAGATCAAAGATCGCATGATGAAATACGGCGCAGATGTTGCCTTGATGACCGGCAGCGGACCGACTGTCTTTGCTCTTTGTCAAAAATATTCGCGGGCACAGCGGGTCTATAATGCCTTAAAAGGATTCTGCGATGAGGTTTATCTTGTACGTACATTGAAATGAATGAGTCAAGGACACAGGCTGAATTCGCCTGTGTTTTTTTGTATGCCTTCTATTTCAATAGTAAAGAAAAAGGCAGCTGAAGTGGGGAAGGAAGCATCTAGAAGCTGCCCTACAAAAAAAGTCCCCGACGAAAATAAGGCGGCGGGGTCTGATTCTTTACGTAAAGCAAAGGCTATTCTTTTTGGTGCTGCTTCTTTGCGGATTTTTTCTTTTTGTCTTCTTCATACAATGGTTTGTCGATCGTTTTGCGGATTTCTTCGGTTTGCTGCGATGCAGGATCTTCTGGTAAGACGATTCGAGTCAACAAGTCGCTGTTGTTTACAGTTGGCGGCACAGTTACAAATTCGTTCATCTTCGTTTCCTCCAAGTGCTTTTAGGTTATTATCCTACATACTCTCTAATTTTTCAAGCTGGTACAGCAGGGGCGCATGGCGAATGGTGTAAAATATGGCTAAGTTCCTGAGAGAAGAATCCGCTTCAAATGAACGTTTTCTCCTATGTTTTCCGATTTATCTCGAAATAAAAGTTTTAAATCGTAAAACGTACGATTTGTCTTGACGAACCGGAAATCATTTGATAGAGTAACTTTTGCTAACAAAACGGAGTTGTTCCGTTTTAAAATAAAAAGAAGAGCCAGCAAATGGAAGGGGAAATCCCGATGAAAAAAATCTTACTTACTACAGCACTCCTTTTAGGGGGCGTGCTTCTTGGCGCTTGTGGGCAGCAAGAAGCGACAAGCCAATCGAGTGACACCGAGAAGCTGTCGATCGTCACGACGTTTTATCCAATGTACGAATTTACGAAAGAAGTCGTAGGCGACGCAGCAGAGGTCTCCTTGTTGATCCCTGCAGGAACCGAACCCCATGACTATGAGCCAAGTGCCAAAGATATGACCAAAATCATGGATGCAGATGCCTTTGTCTACAATAGTCCTGAGCTAGAAACTTGGGTCGCTAGTTTGACGGATTCCGTCGATCCTGAGCAAACAGCCGTGATCGAAGCGGCCAAAAACATTCAGTTGGTGGAAGGCACAGAGGAGGAAGATCATGACGCGCATGATCACGAAAGCGAAGACAGCCATGAAGGCCATGATCATACGTACGATCCTCATGTTTGGACCGACCCAGTCTTAGCGATCCAAGAAGTAGAAACGATCCGCGATGACTTGATTGCGAAGTTTCCTGAGCAAAAGGCAACTTTCACGGAAAATGCAGCTGCCTATATCGAAAAGCTTTCTGCTTTAGATGAAGCCTACCAAGCGGCGTTAAAGGATGCGACCCAACGAACCTTCGTTACGCAGCACGCAGCCTTTGGCTATTTGGCACGGCAGTATGATTTAGTCGAAGAATCGATTTCGGGCATTTCACCCGATCAAGAACCAACACCAAGTCGGTTGGCTGAGCTGAAAGAATATGTAGAAGAAAAACAAGTCAAAGTTATCTATTTTGAAGAAAACGCGTCATCGAAGGTGGCTGAGACCTTAGCGTCTGAAACAGGAGTGGAGCTGGCGGTCTTGAATCCATTAGAAAGCTTGACGCAAGAGCAGATGGATAACGGCGAAACATACCTGTCTGTAATGGAAGACAATTTGGCAGCATTACAAAAAAGTATTCACTAAGGAGGCGCCTGCGTGCGTTATATCGATGTAAAAGATTTGACCTTTTATTATGATGATGAGCCCGTCTTGGAAGACATTTCCTACTTTGTCGAAGACGGCGAATTCGTGATTTTGACTGGCGAAAATGGGGCGGCAAAATCTACTTTGATCAAAGCAACCCTTGGTTTGTTGAAACCTTCTAAAGGAGCAGTCACCTTGGCGACCAAAAATGCTGCTGGTGAAAAATTAAGCATCGGCTACATTCCTCAGCAGATTGCTTCCTTTAACGTCGGGTTCCCCAGCACCGTTTTGGAATTGGTCCAATCGGGCCGCTACCCAAGAGATCGCTGGTTCAAGCGCTTGACGAAACGAGACCATGAACATGTCCGCCGTGCATTAGATGCCGTCGGGATGTGGGACGTGCGTCATAAACGGATCGGCGAGTTGTCCGGTGGCCAAAAGCAGCGGATCAGCTTGGCACGGGTCTTTGCCACGGACCCTGATTTATTTATTTTAGATGAACCGACTACGGGGATGGATGAACAATCTCGCAATCTGTTTTATGAACTGCTACGGCACAATGCTCATGACCACGGCAAGTCGATTTTGATGATCACCCATGATCACGAAGATATCAAAGAATACGCGGACCGTCAGATCCGTTTAGTGCGGAAGGAGGATTCACCATGGCGTTGCTTTCATATGAATTCATGAGAAGAGCTTTTCTTGCGGCGATTTTTATTGCTGGTATCGCACCGATGCTGGGGGTTTTTCTAGTGATTCGGCGACAGTCATTGATGGCTGATACGCTGTCCCATGTCTCTTTAGCAGGGGTGGCACTGGGCTTCTTTCTAAATCTAAATCCGAGTTTGACGACGCTATTGATCGTAGTCATTGCCGCAATCATTTTGGAATACTTGCGATCACTGTACCGCAGTTATTCAGAGATCTCGATCGCCATTTTGATGTCTGGCGGCTTAGCGTTAGCCCTCGTCTTGATGAACCTTAGCGGGGGGAACTCCGCAACGAGTATCCAATCGTATTTGTTTGGGTCGATCGTTACGATCACACAAGAACAAGTCTGGATCTTAGGCTTTTTGTTTTTAGTCGTTTTTGCTTTATTCTTCTTATTCAAACGGCCCATGTACATTTTGACCTTTGATGAAGATACCGCTCATGTCGATGGCTTGCCTGTGCGAGTGATGTCGATGCTCTTTAATGTCTTGACGGGGGTGGCAATCGCCATGATGATCCCGATTGCGGGTGCATTGTTGATCTCTGCGATCATGGTTTTACCAGCTGCCATCAGTATGCGTTTAGGCAAGAGCTTCAATGCCGTGATTTTGATCAGTGTCGTGATCGGCATGATTGGGATGATGTCTGGTTTGACCAGTTCCTTTTATTTGGACACACCACCGGGAGCGACGATCACGCTGGTTTTTATCGCTCTTTTCTTAGTGATCAATTTGATCAAACGCATCGTGATCCTCGTGCAACGAAAACAACGCCTAAAATAAAGGGCTTTATGAAAAAGAAACGAAGAATTTTCGTTTCTTTTTTTTAAACTCTAATCAAAACCGAACAATATAAGCAATATTTTAGATAATGCTCGCATTTATCCCGAAAAAGCCTTATAATAAGGCGAATAAACTAAAGGAGTTGTCCGGTGTGAAAATACGTCGAAGTGAACGACTGATCGATATGACACATTACTTGTTGAATCATCCCCATGAATTGATTTCATTGTCCTTCTTTTCTAAACGATATGCCTCTGCAAAATCATCGATTAGCGAAGATTTATCTATTATCAAAAAGACCTTTAAAGAACGAGGAACAGGCATTCTTGATACCGTGCCAGGCGCTGCTGGCGGTGTTTTTTTTGTGCCTGAAATTTCTGAAGAAGAAGCGTATGCGTACGTCGAAGGGCTGGCAGAACGCTTGTCTGAGCAAGACCGTTTGCTGCCTGGCGGCTATGTCTATCTATCTGACTTATTGGGCGAACCGGAATTGCTGCGTCAAGTCGGCCGCATCATCGCTTCCAAATATTTAGGCGAACAAATCGATGCGGTGATGACCGTTGCTACTAAAGGAGTGCCGATCGCTCAAGCAGTCTCTTACTACTTGAATGTTCCCTTCGTGATCGTTCGTCGTGATTCCAAGATCACTGAAGGCTCGACCGTGAGTGTCAATTATGTCTCTGGTTCTTCAGAGCGCATCGAAAAAATGGAATTATCCAAGCGCAGCTTAAAGCGCGGCTCTAGAGTATTGGTGGTCGATGACTTTATGAAAGGCGGCGGCACGGTCAATGGGATGAAGAGCTTGATTGAAGAATTTGAGGCCGAATTAGTCGGTATTACGGTTTTTGCCGAAACGAAATTCAAAGGCAAGCGGGCCATCAGCGATTACAGTTCTCTGCTGTATGTTGAAGATGTCGATACCCAGACCAAAACGATCTCGGTAGTACCGGGAAATTACTTTGAGAAAAAAGCCTGATTTTTGTGGCTCTTAGACTGGCGCAAGCAGCTGTTTTTTAAACGGCGGCCGCCAGTCTTTTTTGATTGGTCTAGGTGGGGATTCCTTAAATCGTTGAAATTTACAAGTACTTGGGCTAAACTGTTTATAGGAAATTCAATGAACAAAAATCGTTCAGATTGATAGGAGTGGAATACGTGGACGCACGTTTTGCAATAATTTTAGCGGCTGGAAAAGGCACGCGCATGAAATCGAAGTTATATAAAGTGTTACATCCTGTTTGTGGCAAACCAATGGTGGAGCACATCCTGAATCGAGTGGTGGAAACAAATCCTGAAGAGATCGTGACGATCGTCGGTCACGGGGCAGAAATGGTCAAAGAGCAACTGGGGGATCGCACCAACTATGCCTTACAAGCCGAACAATTGGGTACTGGCCATGCTGTCGTTCAAGCCGAATCATTTTTAAAAGGCAAAAAAGGGACGACCTTAGTGATCAGTGGGGATACACCGTTATTGACGACGGAAACCTTGAATAACTTGTTCGATTACCACCAAGGGAAAAATGCGTCGGCGACGATCTTAACGGCGCAAGCGGCAGACCCAACAGGCTATGGCCGAATCGTGCGGGATCGTGTCGGTATCGTGGAGAAAATCGTTGAGCAAAAAGATGCGTCGATCGAAGAAGCGCTGATCCAAGAAATCAATACAGGGACGTATTGCTTCGACAATGAATTGTTATTTGACGCCTTGGCAAAATTAGATACGGACAATGCCCAAGGGGAGTACTACTTGACTGATATCATCGAGATCTTAAAGGAAGACGGCAAAATCATCGCTGCTTATCAAACCGAAGATTTTCATGAATCATTAGGAGTCAATGACCGCATCGCCTTAGCCGAAGCCAATCGCTTGATGCGTCAGCGGATCAATCGTCAGCACATGCAAAATGGTGTGACCTTGATCGATCCGGCAACGACTTATATCGACGAAGGTGTTGTGATCGGCTCAGATACTCTGATCGAAGCCGGTGTCACCATCAAAGGGAGGACGACGATCGGAGAAGACTGTGTCATTACGGCAGCTTCTGAAATAGAAGACAGCAAGATCGGCAACCAAGTGACGATCAAGGCATCGACGATCGAGGAGAGCATCATTCATGATGGCGCCGATGTCGGTCCCAATGCCCATCTTCGTCCCCATGCGGAAATTTTGGCCCATGCCCATATCGGGAACTTTGTGGAGGTCAAAAATGCGACGATTGGTGAAGGCACCAAAGTCGGACACTTGTCTTATGTTGGCGATGCGACCTTAGGCAAAAACATCAATGTCGGTTGCGGCGTAGTCTTTGTTAATTATGACGGCAAGAGCAAATTCAAAACGACTGTCGGCGACAATTGCTTTATCGGCTCTGGCTCCAATCTAGTTGCACCATTGACCATTGAAGAGGAAACGATGATCGCTGCTGGCTCAACGATCACCAAAGATATTCCTAAACACAGTATGGCGATTGCCCGCGCCCGTCAGGAAAATAAAGCGGATTACGCGAAAAAGTTGCCTTATCTAAATTAGAAATAGCGAAATGACTTGATTTCTTAAGGAAAAATGACTACTATTTATTAGGAAGAAGATTCTAGTAAAAGGAGTCATTTTTTTCTAGATGAACGCAAAGAAAGTGGAGGTTCTCATGTCAAATCATTATTTTGATCCAAGATTGAAGATTTTTTCTCTGAACTCAAATCGTCCTTTGGCGGAAAAAATCGCAGCTGCAGTAGGTGTTGAATTAGGTAAGTGTTCAGTCAAACAATTTAGCGATGGTGAAATCCAAGTGAATATTGAAGAAAGTATTCGTGGTGCCCACGTCTACGTGATTCAATCAACCAGCAGCCCTGTAAACGATAACTTAATGGAATTGCTGATCATGATCGATGCTTTGAAGCGCGCCAGTGCGAAGACGATCAATGTAGTAATGCCTTATTATGGTTATGCAAGACAAGACCGCAAAGCGCGATCAAGAGAACCAATCACCGCAAAACTTGTAGCAAACATGATCGAAAAAGCCGGTGCGAACCGCATGGTTACACTGGATTTGCATGCCTCACAGATTCAAGGGTTCTTTGATATCCCAGTTGACCACTTGATGGGTGCACCATTGATCGCCAACTACTTCTTGGAAAGAGGCATTCAAGGCGATGACGTCGTCGTCGTTTCACCAGACCACGGGGGCGTGACTCGTGCCCGTAAATTAGCTGAGTTTCTTAAGTCACCAATCGCGATCATCGACAAACGTCGTCCGAAAGCCAACGTAGCAGAAGTCATGAATATCATTGGTCATGTTGAGGGCAAAACTTGTGTCTTGATCGACGATATGATCGATACTGCTGGTACCATCACATTGGCTGCGAATGCGTTGAAACAAGCAGGTGCTAAAAGTGTTTACGCCTCATGTACCCACCCTGTTTTGTCAGGACCTGCCTTGGAACGGATCGAAGATTCTGCCATTGAGCATCTAGTTGTGACAGATTCGATTCACTTGCCAGAAGACCGCAAGTCGAAAAAAATCGATGAGATCAGTGTCGGTGCCTTGATGGGCGAAGCGATCAAACGAATCCATGAGAACAAACCAGTCAGTCCACTGTTTGAATCAAAATTATCAATTTAATCGTGTCTCATAAGCATGAGAACAACAGCCAATGGTCGGTCTTTAGCCCCTCATTGGCTGTTTTTTTCTGAGGAGTTTCAGGATGTTTTTAGAAAAAACGATCGCAGTCATGTTTCTTTTCACCAATTTATGGTATTCTTGAAAGTGACTTGCGAAATGCAAGCAAAAAATAAAATAGAATCTAATCACAAAGGGGAGTCTGCAAAGGCTGAGAATGAGAGTACTCTAAACCCTTCGTACCTGTTTCGATCATGCGAACGTAGGAATTGTGACGAGTTGAAGTGTCCAACACTTCTCCTTTGTGAATTGTGATGATTCTAAAGGAGGAGTTTTTTTTGAAACGAAAAATGTCGCTGCAGGTCTGGACGGAAGGAACGATGATCGCTGCAATTGGGGTCGTCTTGTCGTATATCCCGATCCAGACAGCCAATTCCAGTATCGACTTGTCTCTAGGTCTCGTGCCCTTGGTCTTGTATTCGTATCGTCGCGGAGTGCTGCCGGGAATGACGGCTGGATTTATGTGGGGCTTGCTGAATATTTTGATTGGTAGCGCCATGCGTAACTTTATCACCGTTCCACAGATTATCTTTGAATACCCCTTTGCCTTTGCTTTTGGCGGGATGGGCGGCTTGTTTGCTAATAAAATCCAGCAAGCGATCCGTCAAAACAGCAAAACCGTTACGTGGTATGTCGTCTTAGGGGGCATCGTGGCGGTGATCAGCCGTTGGTTTTGGCATTATTGGGCTGGGGTCTTTGTCTGGGGAATGTACGCACCGCCAGGACAAAGTCCGTATCTGTATTCCTTGATCTTTAATGGATCATCGGTCATTATCAATATCGTTTATGTAGGGGTCGTCCTAGGTCTCTTAGTCAAGGCAGCCCCGAAATTATTTGTCCCGAAAGTTTAGTTTTAGAAATGGAACCATCAAAAAATGTCTTGATGCTCTTTGAGAAAGAGAAGCATCAAGACATTTTTTTGTCGATAAAGCCAAACGCTAGATCTTCTTGGTCGATTTCCAACGACCAGCTTTTTTTGCTGGCTGAATAGCGTAAAACAGCGATTTGATCCAGCTCTTTTTGATTGACCAGCGTGTTTTTTAAGCCAGCATCTTCTGACAGATAGATCGGGATCGTATAGGTTCTGTCGATCAATTGTTCTTGTGTCAGACAAAAGACGATGCCTTCTTGCATGATTCCCCGCAATTCTTTCAGCAAATTAAAATCGAGCTTTTCCACCGGTGTTGCTTTTTTAAAAAAGGAGAGGCGATCATTGATTTTTTCTAAGACGATGCGGGTGATCCGATCCGCCAAGATCCGATAATATTCATCTAAATAGCGATAATAAACGCGGGAACGTGCATCTTTTAAGTCAAAGAAAACAAAGTTATTTTGCAGTTTGTAAAAGAAAGGGGAGTGGAGGTGTGTCTTCATGTGGCCAAAATATAACAACTCGGAGATCTCTAAAGGCGTCAATTCTTTGACCATCTCGTAATCATTAAAATCGATCCACTTCATTTCTTCGGCAACACGACCTTTGTTGATTTGCTGAAAAAACAGTTGGACGTCTTCCATTCCGCGTATCACTTTTAAGCCCGTATGACCGTCGAATTCGCCGAAATCACTGGAAGGATCAAGCAAGAGCAAATTCTTGGGCTGATGGACGATGCTCTTGTTAAAATCTTGGGGGGCAAGCCCGCGGGTCAAGACGGCATTGCTGGTTGTATCAATATGTACGTAAATCGTGTTAGACATGCCGATCGATCCCTCCTATATACTAAGTTCATTCTACAACAAAGCGCTGAAAATTGCTTGTATCTTTTCGTTTAAAGTTATATTACAAAATAACAGAAAAAACAATTTTTAAGTTCCCTTTTTCGACAAAAAAAGGCAAATCTTGTCTTTTCGTAAAAAAACTGGCCAAAATTGGCGTCTTTATGAGGATTTTGGTATGATAAAAGAAGAAACTAATGGAGACGAAAACCTATGAGAAAAAAGAAACGCAGACTTTCAAATTGGCTGAGCAATCTCTTTTTGCTTTTGCTGTTATTGATTGGTTTAGCATTGATTTTTAATAATCAAATCAAAAATTATTTTATTAAACAAACAGGTGAAGCTTACGCAGTCGGCACCATTGATCGCAGTGATGTGGAAAAAAATATGGAAGCGGAAGCGACCTTTGATTTTGATGCCGTGGAGCCGGCAAGTTCAGAAGCAGTCTTACGGGCGCAGCTGAGCAACAAAGCCTTGCCAGTGATCGGCGGCGTGGCGGTTCCTAGCGTGGGGATCAATCTGCCGATTTTTAAAGGCTTGGCCAACGAGGCCTTGCTGTATGGTGCTGGTACGTTAAGTCCCACCCAAAAAATGGGGGAAGGCAATTACGCGTTAGCTAGCCATCGCGCTCAATCGCCAGAGCTTTTGTTTACACCCTTGGATGATGTCGCCATCGGAGCGGCTATCTATGTGACCGATCTGGAAAATATTTACACGTATACCGCGACTTCTTCTGTGCGGGTCGACCCGACCGATGTTTATTTGCTTGACGAAGTAGAAGGCCGCAAAATGATCACGCTGATCACCTGTGGGGAAATGGGCGGTGTCACCCGTCGTGTGATCCAAGGTGATCTGGAATCTGTAACGCCTGTCGACGAAGCAACGGATGAGATGTTGGCAGCATTCAACATGGCACAACGAACATTTTAATCAAAAGAATAGCTCGAGTGGTACGGCAGCTGGCGTGTCATTCGTCTATTCTTTTTTGCATAAGGAGGCGTCTTGATGAAAGTGAAAAAACTGACTTCGATCGATTTTCTTGCACAAAGGGCAGGATTTCAAGAAAGCCGACTCGTCTTTTCCTTTTTTGAGTCGCATTCAAAAGCGCGACGAGCCTTTCTAGCCGATATAGCGCAGCAGGGCTGGCAGATCGACAGCCGTTACGGACGTCTTTACCTTGCTGGGCAGTTTGATTTTGACCAAAAGACACTGACTATCACCAATCTGCTGGTGGAAGCGGCCGCCGAGTTTACTTGGAAACAACTGCTGGCCGTGACAGAAAACTTCGCCCGCAGTCGCTTTGTAGCAGCCGTCTTGTGGCAGCTTCCTCATCGGCCCCCCTTGGCTGAGTGGTTTATCCAGCAAGGGTATCAGGTGGTCCCTCAAGGGTATCAAAAAGCGCTAGCTTATCAGACGGCGCTGGTTTTAGGCGGTGGCGGTGCTCACGGGGCGTATCAAATCGGTGTTTGGCAAGCGCTGCAAGAACGGGGCATCACCTTTGAATGGATCACGGGAACTTCCGTCGGTGCCTTGAATGGTGCCTTGATTTTAATGAACGATGTGGAAGCGGCCGTCGATTTATGGGCAAATATCTCCAGCGAGCAAGTATTGCACTATCCGCTTGCTTCGGTACGAGCCCAAACACTGCGGGATTTGATGAATCAAGCCAACTCGCTGGTCCGTGAAGCGGTTAAAAGCAACGGCGCCAGTACCGAACCCTTGGCAAAGCTTTTGCAAAAGACCTTTGATCAAGAAAAATTCAGCCAAACTGCTTGTCATTTGCTAATCTGTACGACTCGTCTGCCAGATTTCAAGGAGACGGTTTATGCCTTTGATCCATCAGCAGTAGAAGAAAACCTGCATTGGTTATTGGCATCCGCCTCATTTTATCCAGCGATGCAGGCGCAAAAAATTAATGACGCCTATTACATCGATGGCGGCTATCGCAACAACCTGCCCATCGATGTCGCTCTACAGCAGGGGGCAACGGAATGTATCACCGTGGATGTCCAAGGACCCGGCATCAATAAAAGGACGGTTTTGACGGAAGAAACTGCGCAACTTTCGTTAGGGTCTCCTTGGTCCTTAGGCAGCTTTTTGGTTTTTGATGCCCAGCGTTCGCTGGATAATATGACCTTGGGCTATTTGGAAACCTTGAAAGTGTTCGGCAAATACCAAGGCCATTGGTATACCTTTGAAAAGACGGTTGATTTTCAGCCGTTATGGCGGGGCTTTTTGAAAGAGCTACGCCAGACAGACCCGTTGCTTTATCAGGAACTAAAGAAAAAAGAATTTTGGAAAAAAATGCGTAAATTCTATCAACAGGATGTGCCATTTGAGCAGTGGGGGCGTATACTGATAGAGTGTACCGCGAAAGTATTGTATCTAGCGCCTACGGTGATTTATGAGCAGGAAACGATTCTAACGGCTTTAGCTGAAAAAATTGCGCTAAAGGCAGTGGAAGAAGCCGATGCCTGGTCGATCACCGAGTGGCTGAGCTATTATCGCGACCGTTTTTTTGTCTTGTCCGAGCAAAACCGCTTTTTCTTTTTTTATCGGACGCAGCAATTGAATCTGCCCGCCCTTCAGCAGATTCGTCGGCGTTACCCGCTGACTGCTTTAATGGCAGCGTATAGTCACTATCTTTTGAAAGGAGCAGAAAATGGATAAATTTTCGTATGAAATCGTTGAAGAGATCGCCGTGCTTTCGGAAAATCAAAGAGGCTGGCGCAAAGAATTGAATTTGGTGAGCTGGAATGGGCGTCCGCCAAAATTTGATCTGAGAGATTGGGGTCCAGAGCACGAGAAGATGGGCAAAGGCGTGACCTTATCCAATGAAGAATTTGCAGAACTTAAAAAAGCCCTGCTTTCCATGTAAGAAAGCAAAACGGTGAGGAGTGATCAAATGAAAAGTATGACTGGTTTTGGCAAAGGCAGTGCAGAAACGCCAGATGTGCAGATCGAAATTGAGATCAAAAGTGTCAATCAGCGCTTTTTGGACCTGCAGCTGCGAATGCCCAAACAATTGAATCCTCTAGAAGGTGCTTTACGGCAGTCGATCAAGCAGACCCTCCAGCGGGGGCGAATCGAATTGTATGTGACGTTAAAAGAAAAAACCGCAAATACGAAACAGATCGAGATCCAATGGGACCTGCTGGAACGTTTCATGCAGGAGATCGATACCGAAGCCAACGCCCGTTTTGACCTGACAGAGCTGCCAAAAACAGCATTGCTGGAACAATTCCTGCTCCATGAGGCTTTTCTAACGATCTCTGATCAAGAGCCAGAAGAAAGCACCTTAGCCGATGGCGTGATGGAAGCATTAGACCAAGCGTTGGCAGCGATCGACCAAAGCCGCTGGGTGGAAGGGCAAGGCATTCTGCAGATCTTACAAGAAAATCAGCGACAGCTGCAGGAAAAACTAACAGAACTCAAACAATTCGTGACCCTCTATGAAGCGGACTACCAAGAACGCTTTGAAAAGAAACTGACTGCCTATCTAGGGGAAGAAGTCGAGCGCGATCGTTTACTGACAGAGTTGGCGATTTTATTGGAACGCGGCGATATCCACGAAGAACTGGATCGTTTAAGTATCCATTTAACGACGATGACGGAGCTGCTGGCAGCTGAGACGCCGATAGGTCGAGAGCTGGATTTCTTGATCCAAGAGATGAACCGAGAAGTCAATACGATTGGCTCAAAATCAAGTCCGATCCAAATCAAAAACAGTGTCGTCCAAATGAAGACGATCATTGAGAAAATCAGAGAACAAGTTCAAAACATCGAGTAGGAGGAATGAACCAATGAAATATTACGATATCACCTTTCACGAACTGAGCGGGAAAAATGTCATCAAGCGCAGTATTCCCTCTGATAAAGAGAATTTCTCTGCGTGGGAAGATGCCTGCGTAGCCATCGAGCCGGATTTTCTTCATCTACTAGTTGATGGCGTAGCTGTTTCTTTAAATCGTCGGTACATCGTGCGTATCGATTGCCAAGAAGTGACGGATCCGACCGAAAAAGCAATCACTGCCAAAGACGAATTAGCAGGGGTCATCAATACCTTAAGCAACATGGGCTTTTAAGAAAGCAGCCGAAGTGTAGACTAGCAATTTCATGAAATTCCCATTATAATAAAGTAGTTCTTGAAAGTTGCTGAAAAAAAGTGCAAAATAGACGTTAAGCAAATGTCAGTGAAAGGACGTCATTATGTCAGAGCGAGGATTACTTATAGTTTTATCAGGACCTTCCGGAGTAGGGAAAGGGACCGTGCGCAAAGCAATTTTTGAGAGTGACGACAACGATTTTCAATATTCCGTTTCAATGACCACTCGTCAAAAACGCGAGGGGGAAGTGGAAGGGGTCGATTACTATTTCCGCACGCGGGAAGAATTTGAAGCCTTGATCGAAGCCGGTGAAATGCTGGAATACGCCGAATATGTCGGCAATTATTATGGCACCCCATTATCTTATGTCCAACAAACACTGGATCAAGGAAAAGATGTATTTTTAGAGATCGAAGTGCAAGGGGCAAAACAAGTAAAAGACAAAGTTCCCGATGGTGTGTTTATTTTTCTGACGCCACCTGATCTGGCAGAATTACGCTCTCGTATTACAGGAAGAGGAACCGACTCTGCCGAAGTGATCGATGAACGGATGCGTGTCGCCCGTGAAGAAATCGAAATGATGGCTTTATATGATTATGCCGTTGTCAATGATGAAGTACCTAAGGCAGTCCAACGAATTCGCGAAATTATTTCGAGTGAACATTTTCGCGTTGACCGAGTGATCGGAACCTATATCAAAATGTTAGAGGAGCTGTAAGAAATATGATGTTAAAACCTTCAATCGATTCTTTGTTGGATCGTGTCAACTCAAAATATTCATTAGTGATCTTAGCAAGCAAACGGGCGCATGAACTTGATGCCGGTGCGCAAGCAACATTAGAAAACTTTGATTCAGTGAAAAGCGTGGGTCAAGCGCTTGAAGAAATCGAAGCGGAATTAGTCGTTAATGATCCGCATCCGGAAATCAAACGGGCCCGTTTGAAAATGGAACAAGAAGAGCGCAAAGCGCAAAAAGACCAAGAACAAAAAGAATTAGAAGCGCGTATCCGCGACGAACAAAAGCTATAGACAAAAGCAAGCTAGAGCACGCCTGTGTTCTGGCTTTTTCTTTTGAATGGCGATGGTTAAATTTTTGTAAGGGGTACAGACAAACCCCAGCCCATTTAGTAAAATAGAACCTAAAAGGAGGAGAAGAGATGGCGTACATAGCAGAAGTGATCGTGGATGTTCCCACGATGCAGACCGATCAGCCTTTTACTTATCTGATCCCATCAGAATTACAAGCCACCATTGAGACAGGAATGCGGGTCGAAGTGCCATTTGGCAAAGGTGACCGTCATATCCAAGGGTTCGTCGTCGGGCTTTCAGAAGTTGCCGAACCGCAACAGACCTTAAAACCAATCGTTCGTTTGTTGGATTTGTCGCCTGTCGTCAATGAAGAACTTCTCCAATTAGCCGACTACATGAAGGAAACGACCTTTGCCTTTAAGATTACTTGCTTGCAGACGATGCTGCCTAGTGTGATGAAAGCCGAGTACCAAAAGCAGATCGTTTTACTGGAAGGAAATCATCCCATCAAAGAATATTTTCCCGAAGACGGCATCCTCAGCTGGCAAGCCGCCGAAAGTGCAGGGCTGCTGCCGCAGTTGAAGCCTTTGCGGGAAGCCGCAGTAGTTGAATTGCAGTATCTCGTGAAAAATAAAAACAAAGCGAAAATGACCCGTTACATTGAACGCAAGATCGAGCCAGCAGAAATCCCCGCCGTCCAGCAACAGCTGCGCAAAGGGGCCAAACGCAAGCTGGAAATCTTACAGATTTTGACAGAGGAAGCCCGCTTGCCGGTTTCCTTTTTTACCGAACAAGGGATTTCCACCGCGGCTTTGAACCAAGCGCAAGAAGCTGGCTGGCTGACCTTTACGGAAGTTGAAGCCTACCGTGATCCTTACAAAGACCGTCAATTTCAAAAAACGGTCCCCCTTGAATTAAATGAAGAACAGGCAGCTGCAGTAGCGCAAATCACTGCTTGTGCGGATAACCAAGAGGCGCAGACTTTTTTACTGGAAGGGATCACCGGCAGTGGAAAAACAGAAGTCTATCTACAAGCGATCGCCCAATTGCTGAAACAAGGCAAAACTGCGATCATGCTCGTACCGGAGATCGCTTTGACCCCGCAAATGGTCGAACGCTTTAAAAGCCGTCTCGGCGACGCAGTGGCTGTTTTACACAGCGGCTTGTCCCAAGGTGAAAAATACGATGAATGGCGTAAGATCGAACGTGGGGAGGCGCAGGTGGTGGTTGGCGCCCGCTCGGCGATTTTTGCTCCGTTGAAAAACATCGGGGTCATCATCGTCGATGAGGAGCACGAAGCTTCCTACAAGCAAGATGAAGCCCCTCGTTACCATGCGAGAGATTTAGCGATTTGGCGCAGCCAGTACCATCACTGTCCAGTGGTGTTAGGCAGTGCGACGCCGTCATTAGAATCTCGTGCTCGGGCCCAAAAAGAAGTCTACCGCTTATTGAAATTGAATCAGCGGGCAAAAACCAGTGCGCAATTACCGCAGATCGAAGTCGTGGATATGCGTACCGAATTTGCCAATAAAAAGTATCAAACTTTTTCTCGTCCGTTACAGGAAAAAATCACAGACCGCTTGGCCCGCAAAGAACAGATCGTCTTGCTGCTGAATCGGCGCGGCTACTCTTCCTTCGTGATGTGCCGCGATTGTGGGTATGTTTTGCCTTGCCCAAATTGCGACATCTCCTTGACGCTCCATATGGATACCAAAACGATGCGCTGTCATTATTGCGGACATGAAGAACACATCCCCCATCGTTGCCCCAACTGTAATGCAGACAAGATTCGTTATTACGGAACGGGCACGCAAAAAGTGGAAGAAGAGTTGAAGGAACTGTTTCCCGAAGCGCGGGTTTTACGGATGGATGTCGATACCACCCGCAAAAAAGGCGCCCACGAAAAAATCTTGACCTTGTTTGGGGAGAAAAAAGCGGATATTTTGTTGGGGACCCAAATGATCGCCAAAGGCTTGGATTTCCCTGATATCACACTGGTAGGGGTCTTGAATGCCGATACCGCCTTGAACTTGCCAGATTTTCGTTCGAGTGAACGGACGTTCCAGCTGCTGACTCAGGTCAGTGGTCGGGCAGGTCGGGCGGAAAAAAACGGCGAAGTGGTGATCCAAACATTCAACCCTGAGCACTATGCCATCCAGTTGGCGCAGTCGCAAGACTACGAAGATTTCTATCAAAAAGAGATGTGGATGCGGCACCAAAGCGGTTATCCACCGTATTATTTCACCGTCAAAATCACCTGCAGCCATCCCGAAGAGCAAGTCGCCGCTCAGAAGATGTTTGCGATCGCGCGGGATCTGCAGCAGGAGCTGTCACCGCAAAGTATTTTGTTGGGTCCGGCACCAAGTGCGATTTTGCGGGTGAAAAACCGTTATTACTACCAATTGATCATTAAATACAAAAATGAACCGCAGCTACCTGCTTTGTTGACCCGTCTGTTGGATCAAAGTCAAATCGATCAGCGCAAAGGATTGTACGTATCGATTGACCAAGAGCCGTTGAATTTTATTTAGAGGAGAAAATATGCGTTATCCTATTATTATCACCCCCGATGAACGTCTTCGTCGGCAAGCAAAACCCGTCAAAGTAATTACCGATGAACTCGTTCAGCTACTAGACGACCTTTATGAAACGATGGTCGCCCATGACGGGATCGGTATTGCCGCACCGCAAGTCGGCAAAAACCTGCAAGTGGCGATCGTGGAAGTCGAAGAAGACGATCGCTTTGAAATGATCAACCCTGAGATCATCGCTTCTTCTGGTGAATCCCTTGATGTGGAAGGCTGCTTGAGTATTCCCCACACCTTTGGGACCGTCAAACGAGCAGACGAGATCACTGTCCGCTATTTCGATCGAGAAGGAGAAGAAATGGAAGTGGAAGCATTCGGTTACTTGGCGCGTGCGATGCAGCATGAGATCGATCATTTAAATGGCGTGCTGTTTGTCGACAAGCTCGTCGAACGCATTCCTGAAGAAGACTTAGAAAAGTATATGGAGGAACATGAAAATGACTAAAATCGTCTTTATGGGTACCCCGGCGTTTTCCGTCCCAATTTTAGAAGGCTTGCTTGAAGCCGGCTATGAAGTGGCAGCAGTCGTGACCCAGCCGGATCGTCCCGTCGGTCGCAAAAAAACCATCACTCCGACACCCGTCAAAGAAGCGGCGTTGAAGCATGGCTTGTTGGTTTTACAACCAGAAAAAATCAGTGGGTCACCAGAAATGGAGCAAATTCAAGCTTTAGCACCTGATCTGCTGATCACGGCAGCTTTCGGCCAATTTTTACCTAGTGCTTTACTAGAAGTACCGAAGTATGGCGCTATCAACGTTCATGCGTCCCTACTACCGAAATATCGGGGCGGAGCACCTGTGCATTATGCCATCATGGAAGGCGAGCAAGAAACGGGTGTAACCATCATGGAAATGATCAAAAAAATGGATGCTGGCGGTATTTTTGCTCAAGCTCATTTGCCGATCACGGCCCAAGATGATGTGGGGACGATGTTTGATAAGTTGAGCCTATTAGGCAAAGACTTGCTGCTGGAAACTGTGCCGAAAATCTTGTCGGGAGAGCTGCAGCCTGTCCCGCAAGAAGAAGCAAAAGTCACCTTTTCACCAAATATCAGCCGTGAACAAGAAGCCATCGACTGGCAGAAAACGGCGGTGCAAATCGATGCCCAAGTCCGAGGCATGCGACCATGGCCGATCGCCTTTACGACACAAAATGGCAACCGCTGGAAACTTTGGCAAGTAACACCGCTGGAGCAAACGACGACAGCCGAACCAGGAACGATCATTGAACGGACGAAAAAAACGTTGCTGATCGCTTGTGGGGAAGGCACGGTATTGGCTATCGATGAATTGCAGCCAGCTGGAAAAGGCCGACAAGACATTGCCGCATTCTTAAACGGCAGTGGACAACAGATTCAAAAAGGGGATCAGGTAGGTACCTATGAAGCGTAATCTTGGAGACATACAATATACAGTGCGTTTTGTGGCACTAGAAGCGTTGTTACGAATCGAAAAAGGCGGTGCTTATTCCAATCTACTGCTGCGGGAATTGATGAATCAAGGGCGTTTAAATGACAAGGACGGTCGCTTGCTGACTGAATTGGTGTACGGCACCATCAGTCGTCAGCTTTTATTGGATTATTATTTGGACCGGTTTATTAAAAATGCCCGCAAAGTCGACCCGTGGGTCAAAACGCTGCTGCGACTTTCCTTGTATCAGATGCTGTATCTCGATAAAGTACCAGCCCATGCCATCATTCATGAAGCCGTGGATATTGCGAAAGCCAAGGGCAATCCGGGGACTGGTAAATTCGTCAATGGCGTGCTGCGCACGATCCAACGACAAGGAGTGCCAGACTTGGCATTGATCAAAGACCCAATGGAACGTTTAGCAACGGAAATCAGCCTGCCCTTATGGCTAACGAAGAAACTAGTCAAACAAATTGGGATCGAAGAAACCAGTGAGCTAGGCTATGCCCTATTTGAACCCAATCATGCCAGTGGTCGTATCGACCTGCAGCGCATCTCGCAAGCAGCAGCGATCGAACGGCTGCAAGAAGAAGGCATTGACGCACGACCAAGTGAGCTTTCCCCCTATGGGGTTGTGGCTGACAAAGGCTTTATGGCGGGCTCTTCCCTCTACAAAGAAGGCTTACTGACGATCCAAGATGAAAGTTCGATGCTGGTTGCCCCCGTTTTACAAGTAGCCCGGGACCATCAAGTATTGGATGCGTGCGCCGCACCAGGAGGCAAAACGACCCATATCGCTGCCTTCTTGTCTGCCGCAGAGGGCGGCAAAGTGACAGCACTGGATATCCATGCCCATAAAGTTAAGCTGATTCAGCAAAATGCCCAACGTTTAGGCGTAGAAGCAGTTGTGGAAACCCGCGTGATGGATGCCCGAGAGACGGCTCAAACCTTTGCCCCCGAACAATTTGATCGCATCTTAGTGGATGCCCCTTGTTCTGGATTAGGGTTGATGCGCCGTAAGCCGGACATCAAATATAGCAAGACGGAGGCCGATTTCCAACGCTTGCCGCGGATTCAGCGAGAGATTTTGGAAAGTGCCGCCCCAACCTTGAAAAAATCGGGTATAATGGTCTACAGCACATGTACGATTCTAGAGGAAGAAAATCAACAAGTCGTGGCAGCGTTTCTCGCTGACCATCCTGAATTTGAGCAAATGCCTCTTGCGGTAGGACCGCTGGCAGCCGAAGCGGTTCAAGAGGATATGTTGACGATCTATCCGCAAGATTTTATGACAGATGGCTTTTTTATCAGTTGTCTACGCAAAAAGTAACGAGGTGAAAGAAATTGGAGATTCGTTTTCAAACAGATGTCGGCAAACGTCGCAACACAAACCAAGATTTTGCAGCAACCTATGTAAATAAAGCCAATGTGACATTGGCCTTGCTTGCCGATGGCATGGGGGGCCACCGGGCCGGAGATGTCGCTAGCCGTCAAGCAGTCAGTGAGATTGGCACCGCTTGGGAACAGACAGAGCTGACAGACAGTGAAAAAACTGCCCAATGGTTGATCCAAAAAATCCAAGCAGAAAGCCAAGTGATTTTCCAAAAAGGACAAGAACAAGAAGAACTTAGCGGCATGGGCACCACGATCATTGCTGTGGCCTTATTAGGCGACCAGTTTACGATTGCCAATGTCGGGGACAGCCGTGCCTATCTTTTACGCAATCAAGTGCTGACCCAAATCACAGAGGACCATTCACTGGTCAATGAATTGGTGAAGTCAGGACAAATCACAGCAGAAATGGCCTTGAATCATCCTCGCAAAAACGTTTTGACCCGCTCGATCGGCATGCCAAGCGAAGTCGAAGTCGATGTGGCGATCCACTTTATTGCAGACGGGGATTATTTGCTGCTGTGTTCAGACGGATTGACCAACATGGTCTCAGATGAAGAGATCACAGCAACGATCCAAGAAACCCCTGTGCTGGAAGAAGCAGTGCAATCATTGATCGATCAAGCCAACGAACGCGGCGGTGTCGACAATATCACGGTATTATTGATTAAAGTTGGAGGAGAGCGCCCATGATCGAAATTGGGAAGAAGATAAACGGCCGATACAAAATCATCGGCAATATCGGCAGCGGCGGAATGGCAAATGTGTTTTTGGCGCATGACTTGATCTTAGACCGTGAAGTGGCAATCAAAGTGCTTCGTTTTGACTTCCAAAACGACCAAAGTGCGATTCGGCGCTTTCAACGAGAAGCATTGGCGGCGACTGAGCTGGTTCATCCCAACATCGTAACCGTTTATGATGTCGGCGAAGAAGACGGCATGCAGTTTTTGGTGATGGAATATGTCAAAGGGATGGATCTCAAGCGCTATATCCAAACGCACTATCCAGTACCTTATTTGCAGATCGTTGATATCATCCAACAAATCTTATCAGCGGTAGCGCTGGCCCATCAACACCGCATCATTCACCGGGACCTCAAGCCCCAGAATGTGCTGATCAATGAAGACGGCGTGGTGAAAATCACCGATTTTGGGATCGCGATCGCCCTATCCGAAACGTCGATCACCCAAACCAACTCGATGCTAGGCTCGGTGCATTATCTTTCACCAGAACAAGCACGAGGCAGTATGGCGACCAATCAATCAGATATTTATGCGATTGGGATCATTCTCTATGAAATTTTAACCGGCAAAGTACCTTTTGATGGCGAATCAGCCGTAACGATCGCCTTGAAACATTTCCAAGATGAGATCCCTTCGATTCGGATCTATGACAAAAATGTTCCGCAATCGCTGGAAAACGTCGTATTGAAGGCGACCGCCAAAGAACCGGCGGATCGGTACAAAACTGCCGATGAAATGCGAGCGGATCTTGATACTGTATTGTCACCTGATCGACTCAATGAACCGAGATGGGAACCTCATGCCCTGATGGATGAAACGAGAGTGCTGACCCCTGTAGAAGCAGCCCAAGTTGAAACGCCGCCAGTGGAAGAACCCGTGGCAGAAACGGCTGCGGATCAAGCCGAAGAATCAGCGAAACCAAAAAAGAAAAAACGCAAACGCTGGCTGCTGCTGCCGGTCATTATGGTGATCGCACTGCTAGGCATAGGCAGTTACTTCCTATTCGGCGGTGGTCGGGGGGATGTAGCGATTCCTGAAGTCAACGGCCAGACAGAAGCGGCCGCCCGGGCCGAACTGGAAGCCGCTGGCTTACAAGTGGCAGACGAGGTAGAAGAAATCGAAGACGATGAAGTCGAAGCAGGCAATGTCGTCAAGACCGATCCGCCAGAAGGCAATGAAGTCAAAAAGAATTCCGTCGTGACCCTCTACATCAGTAGCGGAACCAAGAAAATCACCCTTGATGACTATGAAGGTCGCTCCTTTGATGATGTCAAAAAAGAGTTGATCGATTTGGGCTTTGATGAAGACAGAATCAAAGAAGAGCTAGAGTCGTCAGATGATGTCGATGAAGGGGATATTATCAGTCAATCACCAGCAGCAGGGCGGGAAGTTTCCCCAGCAGAAGACGAAATCACCTTTAAGGTCAGCTCCGGACCAGATAGCTTCGCAATGGACAACTATTATGGCATGACAGAGGCAGATGCACGAGCAGCATTGACGTCTCGTGGTGTCGACCGATCACAGATCGAAGTGAACTATCAATCTAGCAGTCAACCATCAGGCACGATCATCGCCCAAGCACCCGCAACAGGTGAAACGGTGGTGACTTCCCAAACGACCATCACTTTGACGGTCAGCAGTGGGCAGGAAATGGTCAATGTACCAAGAATCGTTGGGAAAAGCCAAGCCGATGCAGAAGCAGACTTGAATGAAGCGGGATTGGACTCAACTTTTGAGGAAGAGGACGGCTATAATGACTCGGTACCAGCTGGACATGTTGTCCGTGTCTCTCCAGGTGCTGGAACCTCCGTCGAAGTTGGCTCTACTGTAACGGTCACGATCTCTAGAGGACCTGAACCAGATGATTCGTCCTCATCGACGCCAAGCAGTAGTTCAGATGATTCCTCTGATTCAAGCGCTACGAGTGAAAGTAGCTCAGAAAGTGATTAGAAACTAGCTAAAATCAAATACTTTAACCAAGCAGCCTACGGGGACCAAAGAATTTTCTTTTTGTTCCCCGTCCAGCTGCTTGTTTTTGTTTCTAAACCTTATAGTGAGACACAGGTGTCTTTAAAATTTCCTTTAGACCTTCCTTTTGTGCAAGCGTACATCTTTCCAAGGATTCAAAAATTGGGTATAATGAAGGTCAGAATTAGTCAAGGGAGGGAATGAATTGAGTCATCACAACACTTCCGATTTGATTGAAGCATATTTGAAGAAAATTCTTGAAGATAGTGAAACCATTGAGATTCGTCGCGCGGAAATGGCAAATTTGTTCAACTGCGTGCCCTCACAAATAAACTACGTGATCAATACCCGCTTCACCGTTCAAAGAGGCTATGCGGTTGAAAGCAAACGCGGCGGGGGCGGCTATATTCGGATCGAAAAAGTCAAAATCACGGACAGCCACCACTACTTAAAAGAAATGAATCAACTATTCGATGAAACCATCTCGGAAAAAGATGCGTATGCAATAATCCAGAAACTTTATGAGGAAGGAATCCTGTCCAAGCGAGAAGGCAACTTATTATTGACCGTCATCGCGAAAGCAGTTCTAGGACGTTCTCCTTATGAAAATAGAACACGAGCTGATTTGCTCCATGCAATTCTAGAACGATTAAGTTACGAAGACAGGAAGTGAAAGAGATGGATGAATTATTCACCCAACGCGCGAAAGCCGTTTTGGCTATCGCCCAAGAAGAAGCAAAATACTTTAAGCACCAAGCGGTAGGTTCTGAACATATTCTATTGGCACTGGTCATTGAACAAAACGGGATCGCCGGCAAAACGTTACGGGAAATGAATATCACAGAAAACGATATTCGTGAAGAAATCGAACATTTAACAGGGTACGGCACCGTTCGTCAATACCCAGAAAATGCCTATCTCGCGTATTCACCACGAGCAAAACATACATTTGCTTATGCAGGGGATGAAGCCAAGCGTTTAGGGGCACCGCAGATTGGTACCGAACATCTATTATTAGGCTTATTAAGAGACGAAGACATTTTGGCTTCACGAATCATGCTGAATCTCGGCTTGAGTCTCGCGAAAATGCGTCAGCTTTTGAAGAAAAAAATGGGCTTCAATGAAAGCAAAACCAACGGAAGTGCTGGTCGTCGTCGTCCAGCCCAAGCCAAAGCGCAGCAAGGAACACCAACCTTGGATTCCTTAGCCCGTGATTTGACCAAATTAGCCCGTGAAAAACGGTTGGATCCTGTTGTCGGTCGTGCCAAAGAAGTCAAACGCCTGATCCAGATCCTTAGCCGTCGGACCAAAAACAACCCTGTTCTCGTGGGGGAACCTGGTGTTGGGAAAACCGCGATCGCCGAAGGCTTAGCCCAAAAAATCATCAATGGGGAAGTCCCAGAAGACATGCAAAACAAGCGTTTGATGATGCTGGACATGGGGGCTTTAGTTGCCGGAACGAAATACCGGGGCGAATTTGAAGACCGAATGAAAAAAATCATTGATGAGATCTATCAAGATGGTCAAATCATCTTATTCATTGATGAATTGCATACACTGATTGGGGCCGGCGGAGCAGAAGGGGCGATTGATGCCTCGAATATTCTGAAACCAGCCTTAGCCCGTGGGGAATTGCAAACCATCGGTGCCACAACACTAGATGAGTACCAAAAATACATTGAAAAAGATTCTGCGTTAGAACGCCGTTTTGCCCGGGTGCAAGTCGACGAACCGACACCAGAAGAAGCGGAAGAAATTTTACGGGGCTTGCGTCCTCGTTATGAAGAACATCATGGGGTGGAAATTTCTGATGATGCGTTACACGCCGCTGTGCAACTGTCCGTGCGTTACATCAATTCGCGCCAATTACCAGATAAAGCCATCGATTTGATGGATGAATCAGCTGCCAAAGTGCGTTTAGACAAAACCGATGAAAGTTCAGAATTGGCAGATCTGCAAAACGAGATCGCCAACTTGATCGAAGAAAAAGAAGCCGCTATTCGTCAGCAAGATTTTGAAGCAGCAGCTCGTTTACGGATCAAGGAAAAGAAATTGACCCAACAGCTGACGGAAGTAGCGTTTATGGAAGTCAAAGAAGCATCAGGCTATGCCGATAGTGTTACTGCAGAAGATGTTGCTACGGTCGTTTCCCAATGGACCGGCGTACCTTTGCAGCAGATGGAGAAAAAAGAAAGCGAACGCTTGTTGGATCTTGAAAAGATCTTGCATCAACGGGTAGTTGGCCAAGAAGAAGCAGTCAAGGCAGTCGCTCGTTCGATCCGCCGCGCCCGCAGTGGGTTGAAAGATCCGAACCGTCCAATTGGTTCCTTCATGTTCTTAGGCCCGACCGGTGTCGGGAAAACCGAGCTTGCCAAAGCCTTAGCAGAAGCGATGTTTGGTAGTGAAGATGCCTTGGTTCGTGTCGATATGTCCGAATTTATGGAAAAATACAGCACGAGCCGTTTGATCGGTTCACCGCCAGGCTATGTCGGCTATGATGAAGGTGGGCAATTGACGGAAAAAATCCGTTCAAAACCATACTCCGTCATCTTATTGGACGAGGTGGAAAAAGCCCATCCCGATGTCTTCAATATCCTCTTGCAAGTGCTAGATGATGGTCATTTGACGGATGCCAAAGGTCGGAAGGTCGATTTCCGCAACACGATTTTGATCATGACCTCTAATATCGGTGCTCAACAAATCCGCGAAGAAAAAAGCGTTGGGTTTAATGTCACTGATTTAACGAAAGATCACCAAGCGATGCAAAAACGGATCTTAGAAGAGCTGAAAAAAGCCTTCCGTCCAGAGTTCTTGAACCGTGTGGATGAAACAGTGGTCTTCCAATCCTTAGGTGAAGGGGAGATCCACGAGATCGTGAAGATCATGAGCAAAGCGATCATCAAACGATTAGGCAACCAAGACATCCAATTGAAGATCACGCCATCTGCCATTGATGTGATCGGTAAAGCTGGTTTTGATCCAGAATATGGGGCACGGCCGATTCGTCGGGCCTTGCAAAAAGAAGTCGAAGACCGTTTAAGTGAAGCACTCCTATCAGGACAAATTCATTTAGGTGACAAAGTGACGATCGGTGCTTCCAAAGGATCGATCACCCTCAATGTCAAAGAGGGACAAGCACGGGTCTTGCAACAAGTTTAAGTCGAGCCAATAACGGCAGTGGCGTTTCTATGGTCGAGCAATCGGCATCCATAGGAACGCCGCTTTTTTGTCTTGTTATGTCTAGTAGTGATCAAGAAGTCTCCACTGATTATGATTGATGATTCACAAAAAAATATCCTTCTAAATAGCTTTATGACAACGGTTGATTAATGATCAAAGCGCTATTCGTGAAAAAAAGAGTAACGAGACCTCTTGGAAAGAATCCTGCTGTGTGATACTATGAATGAGTTGAAAAAAGGAGGAGTATTATGGTTGAGATTATCGCCACGGTGGAATCGATCGAGCAAGCACAGCAGCTCATCCCTTATGTTGATACATTGTTTTTTGGAGAAGAGACATTCGGGCTGCGCCTACCGGCCTCTTTTTCTCGTGAAGAGCAAATCAGACTGATCGACATGGCCCACGAAGCTGGAAAGAAAGTGACGATCGCAGTCAATGGCATCATGCATCCAGAAAAAATGAAGCGGATTCCAGAATACCTAGCATTTCTGAAGACCAATCAAGCCGATCAAATCGCTCTCGGAGATCCTGGGATCATTTACCGCATGAAGCAAAATCCAGAATGTGCCGTGCCATTTATTTATGCAGGGGAAACCTTAGTAACGAGCGCTCGTCAAATCAATTTTTGGGGACAAAAAGGAGCAAAGGCAGCCGTTTTAGCGCGAGAAGTTCCTTTCGAGGAAATGAAAATCATGGCACCACAACTAAATATTCCTGTGGAAGTATTGGTTTATGGTGCGACCTGCATTCACCAATCGAAGCGTCCGCTTTTACAAAATTATTATAACTATACCCAACAATCGGAAGAAAAGAACCACGACCGTGGGTTGTTTTTATCTGAACCGAAAAAAGAAGAAACTCACTATTCCATTTATGAAGATAGCCACGGCACGCACATTTTTGCCAATAACGACATCAATCTGATGCTGCAGCTGGGGGAATTAGCCGCAACAGGCTTTCAAACCTGGAAGCTGGACGGAATCTATACACGAGGGGCTGCCTTTGTGGCAATTGCTAAGCTGTTTGCCCAAGCCAAGAGCCTTGTGGAAAGTGGGAAGTGGCAAGCAGAGCAAGCAACTGTGCTCAGTGAACAAGTTGCCCAACTTCATCCAGCAGAACGTGGGTTGGACACTGGATTTTATGCCATCGATCCTGACGATATCAAGTAAGGAGCAAGAACAAATGACCGTTAAACAAGCATTGAAACGACCAGAAGTGTTAGCACCAGCTGGTACGTTAGAAAAATTAAAAACAGCGATCCACTATGGCGCTGACGCTGTCTATATCGGCGGCAATGCCTATGGTCTACGGAGTCGCGCGGGAAACTTTACCTATGAAGAAATGGCGGAAGGGGTGGCTTTTGCCAAAGCCCACAACGCAAAAGTCTATGTAGCAGCCAACATGGTGACCCATGAGGGCAATCAAGAAGGTGCAGGGGAATTCTTTCGGGAATTGCGAGATGTCGGTATTTCGGCAGTGATCGTTTCTGATCCCGCTTTGATCCAGATCTGCGCAACAGAAGCGCCAGGTCTACCGATCCATTTGTCCACCCAAGCCAGTGCCACGAACTATGAAACATTGGAATTTTGGCGGGAAGAAGGTCTAGAACGGGTCGTTCTCGCCCGAGAAGTGTCCATGGAGGAAGTCGCTGAGATCCGCAAAAATACTAGCGTGGAGATCGAAGCCTTTATTCATGGCGCCATGTGTATTTCTTATTCTGGCCGTTGTACTTTGTCCAATCATATGTCGATGCGAGACGCCAATCGCGGCGGCTGTTCGCAATCTTGCCGCTGGAAATATGATCTGTTTGACATGCCCTTTGCAACGGAACGAAACAGTTTGACTAAAAACGGGACAGTGGAAGAAGAGTTTTCCATGAGTGCCGTGGATATGTCGATGATCGAACATATCCCTGAGCTGATTGAAAACGGCGTGGATAGTTTCAAAATCGAAGGCCGCATGAAATCGATCCACTATGTTTCAACCGTGGCGAACGTTTATAAAGCAGCCGTGGACAGTTACATGGCCGATCCAGAAAACTATGTCTGCAAACAAGAATGGATCGATGAACTGTGGAAAGTTGCGCAGCGAGAGCTTGCCTCAGGCTTTTACTATGATACCCCGAGTGAAAATGAGCAGTTGTTCGGTCCGCGTCGGAAAATTCCGCAATACAAATTTATTGGGGAAGTCATGGCGTATGATCCGGCAACAAAAACAGCTACGATTCGGCAACGGAACCACTTTTCCGTTGGCGATGAAATCGAATTTTACGGTCCCGGATTCCATCACTTTCACCAAACCGTCGAAGTCATGTATAATGAAGACGGTGAATCCATCGATCGTGCACCAAATCCTATGATGCTGTTGACGATGCCGGTCAAAGAACCGGTGGAAGTCGGAGACATGATTCGGAAGAAAAAATAAGGTCGAGAGTTTCTCTCGGCTTTTTTTGTTGAATCAATCCAGCCAAAAAGGATCGATGAGAACATAGACAATCTTAAGGAGGAAACAACAAATATGGAAACATACGACTACATAGTAATTGGTGGCGGCAGCGGCGGAATCGCCTCAGCCAATCGGGCAGGGATGCACGGCGCCAAAGTATTATTGATCGAAGGCAATGAATTAGGCGGCACCTGTGTCAATGTCGGTTGTGTACCGAAAAAAGTCATGTGGCAAGCTAGTGAGATGTTAGAAATGATCAAACGGGATGCAACTAGCTACGGTATTTATCCACATGTGGATAAATTTAATTTTACTGAGCTTGTGGATAACCGTGAAAAATACATTGATTTTTTACACACAGCCTATCAAAAAGGCTTAGACAGTAACAATGTAGAAGTTATCCACGGTTATGCACAGTTTGTGGATAACCACACGGTTACCGTCAATGGGGAAAACTACCATGCAACAAACATTTTGATTGCCACCGGTGGAAAACCTAGCGCGATGAATATTCCCGGCGGTGAGTACGCCATTGACTCGAATGGTTTTTTTGCGTTGCGAGAAGCACCAAAGCGTATGGTCGTCTTAGGGGCAGGCTACATCGCAGCCGAAATCAGCGGTGTCAGCCAACAGCTGGGCAGCCAAGTGGCTTGGGCGTACCGCAAAGAGCGGCCATTACGAACCTTTGACAAGATGCTTGCGGATAATCTCGTGGAGATGTACCAAGAATCAGGAATCGAAACTTATGCAGGCTACGTGGCCTCTCGTATCATTAAAGAAGGTGACGAGTATCTCGTTCACTTTGAAAATGGCGAAACCTTGACCGGCGATTGCGTCCTTTTTGCTGGTGGTCGTGTGCCGAATACGGATAAGTTAGGTCTGGAAAACACCGATGTCCAATTGGATGAAAAAGGGTTTATCATTGTGGACAAATATCAAAATACCACAGCTGACTCGATTTTTGCGGTGGGCGATGTCATCGGAAAATTGGATTTGACCCCGGTTGCGATCGCCGCCGGTCGACGCTTGTCTGAACGCTTGTTCAACGGTC
This sequence comes from Enterococcus sp. DIV0755f, assembly GCF_051713725.1. NCBI lineage: Bacteria > Bacillati > Bacillota > Bacilli > Lactobacillales > Enterococcaceae > Enterococcus > Enterococcus sp. DIV0755f. Next base: position 3,381,695 of record NZ_JBIOQL010000001.1, on the reverse strand, counting down.
AAAGCGATGCGTACTTGGATTATCACTTAGTACCGACGGTCATCTTTACTCATCCACCGATTGCCACGATTGGTTTATCCGAAGAAGCAGCCTTGGCAAAATACGGCCAAGAGCAGATAAAGGTGTATCGCTCGCGCTTTACACCGATGTACTTTGCTTTAAATGAGTATCGCCAAAAATGTGAGATGAAATTGGTGTGCTTAGGAAAAGAAGAAAAAATCATCGGTCTGCACGGCATCGGGATCGGTGTCGATGAAATGCTGCAAGGCTTCGCTGTAGCCATCAAAATGGGTGCTACAAAAGCAGACTTTGATCAAACCGTTGCCATTCATCCGACGGGGTCAGAAGAATTTGTGACGATGCGTTAACTAGTAAATAGAAGAAAAAACGAGCAGGGAAAAACGAATGGATCGTTCTTCCCTGCTCGTTTTTATGAAAGGAAGGGGCTGTATTGTTCAGCCGCTTATCTTGAAGCACTTAGGTTCTTTATTTTTCGACATCGTAAGCGATGTAGTGAGTGTTTAAAAGCTGTGCGACATGGATATTTTCTGAAGTACTGCCGCCTCCATGGGACCCGCAACCTAGAGTCAAGGAAGGATTTAAGTTCGTGGTGCCTCCAATGGCTCCTAAAGCTGCTTGGGTATTGACTAAGATTCGGGCAGAAGGGATCGCCAGCCCAAATTCACGAACAAAGGTATCGTCTTTGGTATGAACGACAGCGGTGTGTCCAGCACCTTGGATCTTTAGCAACTCTTGGCAAAAACGAATGCCTTCCTCGGCATCAGCCACGGTATAAAACGCGAGGATCGGCGAAAGTTTCTCCCGCGCATAGGGATTGTCTTTAGCGATGACCGTCTGTTCCGAAACGAGGATTTTCGTATCACTTGGGACCGACAGACCACTCATTTCGGCAATTTTAACTGCTGGCTGACCGATGATCCGGGGATTCAGACCGCCCTCAGCCGTGGTGATAAAATCAGCCAGCCTTTCAGACTCTTCTTGATTCAAAAAGTAGCCGTGATTTGCTTTCAATTCAGAGATCACTGCATCTTTGATCGATTGCTCAACGACTAATGCCTGTTCAGAGGCGCAGATCGTCCCATAATCGAAGGTTTTGCTACGGATGATCTGATCAACGGCTTTCGCGATGTCTGCAGATTTTTCTAGCAGTGCAGGGGTATTACCAGGGCCGACACCGATTGCTGGATTGCCCGAAGAATATGCGATTCGAACCATCGCTTTACCACCAGTAGCCAAGATTAGATCGGTATCGGGATGTGCCATCAATTTTTGGGTATCCTCAATTGTCGGTTCTTCTAGTAATTGAACCAAATCGATCGGCAATCCGCATGCTTGCAGCACCTCTTTAAAGAGGGACACGGTCTCCTTGATTGCCTGCAGCGCTCGGGGGTGAGGGGACAAGATGATTGCATTTTTCGTTTTCAATGCCAAAAGTACTTTGAAAATCGTGGTGGATGTAGGATTGGTGGAGGGGATCAAAGCAACTAAGACCCCCAATGGCGCAACGATTTTTAGCATCTTTTTCTCAGGAATTTCTTCTACGATTCCAACCGTCGGCATATCTTTGATACTGTTATATAATATTTCACTGGCAAATAAATTTTTGATGTTTTTATCTTCTGCGTTTCCAAAGCCGGTTTCTTTCTGTGCCAATTTTGCTAAGTGCATCGAGTGGCTTGTCAGTTTCTCTGCAGCTTTTCCCACCACGTAATCAACCGTTTCTTGCGAGGCAGTACGATAAAGTTCTTGGGCGTCTGACGCTTGTTTCATTAAGGAATCAACCAGTGTTAAGGGACTGTGCATCTTTGTCTCTGTCATCATATCAATCATCCTCCTTGTTTTTTATACTTTAATTATATGCGAAAGTAAGCGTTTTCTTTAGGAGGGTTCTATGCTGTTTCAGGACAATTTTATCCAAGATTGTTATATTTTTAACATGTGTTGTTATTGTTCATAAAAAGCAATAAACTTAATGATAAATGATTAAATATGGTATAATTTGAAAAAGAGAACACGGAAAGGAGCTGCTTTCATGTGCTACATTTTAGTTTCCACCCCAGATGAAAAGGAACGAAATCAGATAAAACAAGTGGTCAGAAAAGATTTTTTTAACGCCACGCTCTTGCAAGATGCTTGGACAATGGCTGAAACGGTAGCGATCGCTGGGAAAGTACACGTTGATATCCTCATCTTGTCAATCTCTAATGAGGCCGAAGATCCTTTTTATTGGACAGCCGAAGTCATGAAAAAACAGCCGAACATCAAACTGATTTTGATTGATGAGACGAAGAACTTCGACAATCTTCATCGCTCACTGCGCTGCGGAGCCATCGATTACTTAGTGCGGCCTTTAAGCAAGCAAGAGCTTCAGCACAGTATCCACCGTAGTATTCTCTCGTTGAATCAAATTTCCCTATTGCACTATTCTACGTCAGGGATCACTGATAATATCGCTGAACAAGTCAATCAGATCATTGAATACATCCATCTCAACTATCAACAGCCGATAACCTTAGATGTCCTTGCTGCTTTCAGCCACATGCATCGCAACTATATCAGCCGGATTTTTAAAGAAGCCACTGGGATGACTTTTACTAAATATTTGACGTTTTATCGAATAGAACAAAGCAAAAAGCTGCTGGTTACTACGGAGGATTCCATTGCTGCCATCGCTGAACAAGTGGGGTATGATGATGCGGGTTATTACGCCCGGATCTTCAAACGTGAAACCAGCTATACACCGAACCAATACCGCAAAACCTTTACCTCTTCCTATGTTGCTGCAGATTTAGTGTTTGCCCAAAGAGAAATGAGTTCATGAGGGATTCCCTTGCTCAACTAAAAAAGCATGATCGCTTTTGGCAGCGACCATGCTTTTTGGTGTTCGTTCATTAGATCAATTGCTTCGCCCAAGGATCTGAGCAGTGATCTGGTAAAGATACGTTTTGGTTTCATCTTTGGTCTCAGGTAATTTCTGGATCGCCTGCAAAGCTTTTTTCGTATAGTCGGCTGCGAGTTTCTTGGCTTCCTCGATCCCAGCACTTTCTTGGACGATCCGATAGACTTCGTGGGTGTCGGTGTCCGTCATGGCGTCTTGTTTTTCCAGCAATGGGAGCAGCTGTTGGCGGTCACTTTTCAATGCCATTAACAGCGGCAGGGAATAGACGCCTTGCCGAACATCTTCCAATACTGGTTTTCCTAAAGCAGCCGCATCTTGGCTGTAATCTAAGACGTCATCCATGATTTGAAAGGCAAGGCCAATGGCTTCACCGATCTCACGGGCTTGATTGGCAAAGCGCAAGGAGGTGCCGCTTTCGTAAGCCCCAATGAAGCAGCTTAAAGCAAACAACTCAGCGGTTTTGCCGCGAATGTTTTCTAAGTAATCCTCGACAGTGACGGACAAATCGTATCGTTTGCTCATTTGTCCTAATTCGCCGGCCAGGATTTTTTCCATACTACGGGAATTCATCTGCAAGCTTTTCATGGAGCTGGCATAATCCGCCATCAATTTAAAGCAGCAGACAAAGAGGTAATCACCAGCATAGACAGCGACATCGTTGCCAAATTCGGAACGAATGGTCGGCAGCTTGCGGCGGGTGTCCGCATGATCGACGATATCGTCGTGGATCAACGAGGCAGTGTGGAGCATTTCGATCGAGGCCGCCAATGCGACGGCTTTTTCACGATCTTTGTCGCTGCCATAAGCAGAAAAGAGCAGCTGATAAGCAGGACGCAGCAGTTTCCCACCTGAATGGATCATGGACAGGATCGCTTGTTCGACCTCTTTGTTTTTTAGTTTTAATGATTTTTCCATCAATTGCAAGGAGGCAGATAAGTCAGCTTGCAGTGCTGGATACTCTTGCCACATGGAATGAAGTTTCATAATTAACTCCTTTATTCTGAATCCGAGCGCCATTTGACTTTGGTCTGGCGTTCATAATCAATTTGAAAACGGCGCAGTGTTTCGACACGGCGCAGCAAGTAGTTGGCGGCGATTCCGATAGCGATCCCGGACAAGATCCCAAAGAAAGACAGGACCGGCAAGTAGAGCATCACGCTCCAGGATTGAGCGATCCATGAGGCAGTGATCAACTGTCCGACGTTGTGTAAGAACCCGCCGGCCGCACTAATGCCGATGATACTGACACGCTTAGGCCCCAACTGTTTCACCAAAGACATCCCAAAGTAGCTCAATAAGGAACCGCTCATACTATATAAGAAGGTCGAAACCGTTCCTCCTAGTAACGTCGTTAAGATCAGTCTTAGCCAAATCAAGAGAAAGCTGTCTTTTTTTGGCATGGTGAACAAAGCAATAATGGTAATTAAATTTGCCAAACCTAGTTTCGCACCAGGCGCAAAGGCAAATGGATAAGGGATCATATTTTCAACTAAACCAATCACGACCCCTTGGGCGACCAGCAGTGAGATGAAAATTATTCGTTGTAATCGACTCATAAGCAAACGATCAATAGATTAGATCGTCGGTCTCACTCCCATCTGCGGCTTGGATTTCGATCACCAATTTATGAGGCAGACAGACAATGGTTTCCCCATTTTTACTGGCCCAGCCACGGCGGACACAAATCTGGTCGCCGCAATCGGCTTCCTTGATTCGGATCCGATCCCCTTCGATCTCCAGTAAATTGGTATCGCCATCTTCATCTTCATAAAGATAGGTGTACGTTTTTTGACCTTCAACTAAGTCAAAACGCTTGATTTCTGTCCCATCGACCCGCAAGACGGCTTCTTTGTCCGCTGTTTGCGTCTGGCCAAAAATAAAAATCGGTAAAAAAGAGCTGAGGATCAAAACAAGTATGATGACGCCATCCCATGGTTTTAAATGGGCATCGCGGATAAATTCTTTTAATTTCATCAAAAAAGACTCCTGTTCTTTCATGTGATGTGTCTCATTCTAGCATAAGAAGACAAGATTCTACTAGCTGAATCCTCAATAATCCACCGATTTCTGTGCAAGGACGATCAAGAAAAAGTTCTGTACTTGGAAAGAGACCAAGACACTGATTGAAAATCAGAATGTCTTAGTCTCATGAAGTCGTACAGGTATTCTATTTTGCTGGCTTATTTATTGCCATATAAGGAGCGAGGGGTACCGTACCACCATTTTCCAAGGGTACGTTGCAACCATGGGATTACCCAACGGTCTAAACCGACTGCGCGTCCTGAACCGTTCATCAAGGCAAATGCAACTGGAATGAACCAGATGTTTACCCAGTAGAACATACCAGACATACAGAAAGTCAACACTAAAACGATAGTCGTTGCGTTCACTAACCAAGTGAAAAGACCAGCCATCAATGCAAGAGCTAAAGCAATTTCAAAGAAGACCATGAATTTTTGGAAGAACATGGCAACGTCGTTGTTTGGCATGATAAATTGCATAACTTTTGTGAACCAGTCAGGTGATTTTTCAATCACGATCATTGGTTGCTCACCGTAGGCATAGCTCAAACCGAAGTGTGCGGCTTGTGTCGCTGCATCGGCTGCTTCACCGGCACCACTAGCGGCACTTGCTGCATCGGCTGCTTCACTAGCACCACTTGCTGCATCAGCGACTGTTTGGTATTCCCAAGTCCAAGGGAAAACGCTGTTGCCTTGGAACCAAGAACCTTCACCGAACCATGTACCAGGTTTGAAGACTTCCCCATTCGTACCCAAAATTTTCTTGAAGGCTTCAACGAACCAGACAAGACCATAGAAAATACGAAGCGGAACACTCCACAAGACGTTTCCGTAACGAGACGTATGACCACGAGCGACTGTCCGGTCATCTTTGATGTGGAAGATTTCATGCATCAAGTATTGGAACATGTAGTAACCAGAACGAATATCAAAGAAGTATTTCAAGTTAACGATATGTTTCATAATGATCGCTAAGAAACCGCTCAGGTGAATCTTATTGAATAAGTTCGCCACGCCCCATTTGGCACCGATGGAAACCATAAATCCTTGGTAGTTTCCTTTGAATTTATGTTTTTCGCCGCCTTTGATGGCTGAAACGATATTCGTTGCTGCAGTGTGCCCAGTTTGTTCAGCTGCTTGCACGATTTGTGGTGTTGGTGTGTTCGGGAATTCTTCGAAGTAAACCAAGTCACCAATAATATAGATGTTTTTGTCTTCGTAGCCTTTTGCTTCCATGTACTCATTGGCAACTAGACGGAAACCACGAGCGGTTTCTAAACCGAAATCAGCAGCATCGCTAGTTCCTTTGACGCCGGCAGTCCAGATCAATGTGTGGGTTGGGATCGTTGAACCATCTTTTAGTTTGATGTGGTCAGGTGCCACTTCAACGATTGGTGCATTCAAGACAAGATCAACATTGTTTTTCTTCAAGTAACGTTCTGCTTTGGCTGCATCGTTACGATCAAGCATGTTTAAGATCGTTGGCATTGCTTCAACGACTTTCAAGCTGATTTCACTTGGGTCCAATTTATAATCGGAAGCTAAACGATCTTTCCAATCGATCAGTTCACCGATCATTTCGATCCCAGTAAACCCAGAACCACAAACGACAAACGTCAACATTGCTTTACGTAATGCTGCATCTGGTTCGATCGCTGCTTTTGCGACAGTTTTTTCAATGTGTTCGCGAATGCGGACAGCATCGTCAAATGACCATAGAGTAAAGCCATTTTCTTTGACACCAGGTGTACCGAAGTCATTCGGTTCGCCACCCATCCCTAAGATCAAGTAGTCAAATGAATAGCTGCCTAATTTTGTTTGGACGGTTTTATTTTCTTTATCGATCCCAGTTACTGTATCGGTTACTAAACGAACATTTTTCTTGCGTGAGAACAAGCGCTGCAAGTCATATTGAATTGCGGTAGGTTCTACACGTCCTCCAGCGACTTCATGCAGTTCAGTCATCATCGTATGATAAGAGTGACGGTCGATCAATGTTATCTCAACATCATTGTCTTTTTTCAATTTCTTTGCCATGTACTTCGTAGCAGAAACGCCTGCATAACCGGCACCGACAACGACAATGTTTTTCTTTGCCATTGCAAATCTCTCCTTAATAAAAATAATCTATGATAATAATTACACAATCGTTCCTATTATATAGACAAATGGTTCATTTGTCTAACGATTCTGATGAAAAAAACGCATATTTCCTGAAATTCGTGAAAACTTGCGAAAATCAAAAAATAAGTCATTTTTTATTGAAAAAGCGGAAAGGAAGCGGTTGACATCTCGTAAATTTACTTTACAATGTTAGATGTATCACAAACTTTTTTGTGGGGAAAATAAACAAGTAAAAGGTGGATAATTATGAAAGCAAAGAAATTGATTGTAGGTATGGCGGTATTTTCATTCGCAGCATTATTGTTAGGGGGATGCGGAGCAGACGACAACAATACAGGTTCTTCGTCAACTAGTGAAAGTACATCACAAACTTCTGCAAGCGATTCTGCAACTACAGAAAGCTCAGAAGCAACCGTCGTTGCAGGCGAGCCAATGCAAGATGGTACGTATCGTTTAGAAGAAAAGAACTATAAAAACGACTACCGTGTCACATTTGAGATCACAGTCAAAGACGGCAAAATCGTTGAATCAAAATATGACAACGTCAATGCGGATGGCGAATCAAAAACAGAAAACACTGAATACAATGAAACAATGAAAGAAAAAGCAGGCATCAGCCCAGAAGAATTTATTCCTAAATTCAATGAAGAGTTAGTTGCCGCACAAAGCCCTTCTTCAATCGAAGTAGTTTCTGGCGCGACTCATTCCTTTGATTCCTTCCAAAACTATGCACAACAATTGATTCAAGCGGCGCAAGCAGGCAACACGGAAACCATTGAAATCGACAATGGTGCAGACTTGAAAGACGGAACCTATACATTAGAAGAAAAGAACTACTCAAACGGTTACCGCGTAGTCTTCTCAATGACTGTAGCTGACGGCAAAATCTCTGAATCAAACTACGACTACCTAAACGAAGCAGGCGAGTCGAAAAAAGATGATGCATCATACAACGAAAACATGGAAGCAAAATCTGGTACAAGTCCAGAAGAGTTCATTCCAAACTTCAATGAAGCCTTTGTTTCTGCAGTCAATGCCGAAGACGGCTCTGTGGCAGACATGGATGTTGTTTCAGGGGCAACCCACAGCTTCCACAGCTTTGTTATCTATGCACAACAATTGTTGAATGCCGCTGAAAAAGGCGACCAAACAACAATCGAAGTGGATAACTTCGTTACTGAATAATCACAACTTCTTTCCATTAAGAGGACAGCATTCGTTTTGAGTGCTGTCTTTTTTTCGTGGGCAACAAGGTCACAAAAGCAAGTTCGTGCAAAAGGAAGCAATCTGGTGGGAAGGTTTTTTTAAAAAAGAACTGTTTTTTACAAAGAAGAAAAGGTTCGATTAAGGATTCCTAAAATACGTTGATGAATCACGGAATGCCCCTTTTCATTCTGCCAAAAAAAGGCTATTATATGAAGGTTGAAGACAATAGAAAAGAGGAAAATCATGAAAAAGAAAGTAACGTTTTTTCTGATGTTTGTTTTTTTAGGCACAATGTTGGCAGCCTGTGGCAGTGATCAGGAAGCAACGACGCTGCGCGAAGAACCATATTTTCAAGAAGAATTTTTATTAGGTACGTATACTCGGATTCGCATTTATGATGAAGGCAAAGAGGACGCTATGAAGCCTGCCTTTGACCGCATCAGAGAGTTAGGCGATAAAATCACCATCAACCAAGCAGGGTCAGAGATCGATGAAATCAATGCGCAAGCTGGCATCAAGCCAGTGAAGGTCTCAGATGATATCTATTATTTGTTGAAAGAAGCCTATGATTATAGTGTGAAATCAGAAGGCGGCTTTAATATGGCCATCGGTGCGATCACCCAATTATGGCGAATCGGCTTTGATGATGCCCGCAAGCCAGAGCAATCTGAGATCGATGAAGCGTTGAAACATATCAATTATGAACAAGTCGAGTTTAACGACGAAGACCACACGGTGTATTTAAAAGATAAGGACATGATCCTTGACCTTGGGGCGATCGCCAAAGGCTACATCACGGATGAAGTCGTCAAAGTGCTGAAGGACAATGGCGTGACTTCCGCGATCGTCGATTTGGGCGGGAATGTCTATGTGTTAGGTCATAGCAACCGCGGTGCAGATGAGCCATGGAATGTCGGAATCCAAGATCCAAACAAATCTCGCGGCTCGATTATCGGCAGTATCAAAGAAACCAATAAAACAGTAGTTACTTCAGGGATCTACGAACGCTACTTAGAAGTAGACGGCAAAACGTATCACCATATTTTTGATTCTGAGACTGGCTATCCTTACGACAGCGATGTGGCAAGTGTAACTGTCATCACCGACAAATCCATCGATGGCGATGGGTTAACTACGGTGGCGTTTGATAAAGGGGTCAAGGAAGGCTTAGCCTATATCGAACAACATACCGAAAAGGGTACCGATGCGATCTTTATCACAAAAGAAGACAAAGTGTATGTAACCGACGGTATCAAAGATACCTTTGAACTTTCAGAGGAATCAGGCTACACGATGGGTGATCGTGCGGATTTAGAATAGGAGGAGTGAAAGATGTCTCTTTCAGTGTTTTTAGAAGTGGTGGAGATCCGCACCAAGGTGGCGAGTGTCTTCCCCTTCATTATGGGTGTGTTGTTCTCGTTGGTGTATTTTCATGAATTTCATCCGTTGAATACTGTAATTTTTTTTCTGGGGATGCTGCTGTTTGATTTGACGACGACGTCCATCAACAATTATATGGATTTCAAAAAAGCCAAATCAGAGACCTACAAATACCAGCACAATGTGATCGGGCGCGAAAACATCTCAGAAGCTACTGTTCGCAATCTGATTTTTGCGATGCTGGCAGGAACCTTACTGATCGGTCTTTACTTGACCTTTGTTACCGGCTGGCTGCTGCTAGTGATGGGGCTGGTGGTTTGTTTTATCGGGGTCTTTTATACCTTTGGCCCCATTCCGTTATCGCGGATGCCTTTAGGCGAGGTATTCAGCGGTGTAACGATGGGATTAGGGATTTTTGCCATCACGATCTATATCAATACCATTGATCAAAAAGTGTTTTATCTGGCACTGGATTTTGCGAACGGAACCTTTGGCTTAGTGGGGAACCTCTGGGCCGTGTGCGCCATCGTGTTGGCATCCTTGCCGTTGATTTTCACGATTGCTGACATCATGTTAGCCAATAACTTACGGGATCTGGAAGCCGATATCGAAAACCATCGCTACACGCTGGTGTACTACATCGGTCGCGAAGCGGGTATCCGTCTGTTTCAAGGCATGATGTTGGCGTCTTATGCCGCTATTTTATTGGGCCTCTTGTTTGGACTCTTTCAATGGCCGATTTTGCTCGTGTTTCTGACACTGCCAAAAATCCGCCAAAACTTGAAGGAGCATCAAGCCAGCCTGCCGCACCCACGTAGCTTCGGCTATTCGATTAAGAACATGATTTTATTCAACAGCAGCTATGCCTTAGGCTTGATTTTGTGCCTGCTGTGGCAATTGCTGTAAAAGAAAAGATCGACCCGCTCTTGAAAGAGCAGGTCGATCTTTTTTATGTGGGGAATGAAAGAGCGCATAAAAACTGTAGAAAAGACATGATAAAAGAACGAGCATCCTACTTATTATGAAAAGATGAGGTTCGCTTTCTCTGCGATCCTGATTGCAACAGTAAAGTTTTGGTGACAGTGGCTAAACCCGATAGAAAGGGGAGCTGCCTAGGTTGTTCTTTTGTATGACCCCTCGGAATAAGCAGGTCTGTTTATGGAGCATTTATGCTTGACTGATTCCTTACGAAAGCAGCGAATCAGCAAGCGGATTTGCGACTTTTTGCAGCATCAATACCGTTCCAAACTGATTTCTCCAGAAGAAAGCACCTTGCGCTCCGTTGCTGTTTCCACCACCAATTCACCGGTGTTAGTAATGTCTTTGGCGATCCCTTCATAGGTCACACCTTGTTGTGTAAACTGAACGGTGCGGCCCAAAACGAAGGATTTCTGCCGATAGCGGGCCATATAATCCATGTCAGGCAGCTTTGCCAATAATTGGAAGAACCGACGCCAAATTTCTTGGATCAAGGTTGCCCGAGAAAAGGTTGGATACTCTTCAGCAGGAAAGAGTGAGGTCGCTTTTTCCCGAATCTCTGCTGGAAACTGCTGTTGCGGAATCGAAAAACTGATGCCGATACCGATTACAACCGAGGTAATGCGGCCTGTTTCAAAGTCACTGGTTGCTTCAGACAAAATACCGCAGATTTTTTTTCCATCTAAGTACAGATCGTTGACCCACTTTATGGCCGTTTCCTTCATTAGAAGGGCATCGATGGCTTCAGCGACTGCCACCGCCGCCAAAACGGTATATTGGGGCAATTCTTGAAACGCTTGGTTGGGTTTTAAGAGCAAGCTCATGTAGATCCCTTGTTTTTTCGGTGAGAAAAACGGTCGTTCGAAGCGGCCATGACCGCCTGTTTGCGTTTCGGTCAAAAAAAGGGCGGGGGTTGCCAGTCCACTGTCCAAAGCGGCGATCTTGGCTTCTTTCATGGTGGACTCAACAGCATCCTTGATTTGAATCGTGGGGATCATCGGCAAGGCGGCTGCAAGTGCTGCTTGATCGTAGCGGTCAGCGGAGACAAAGCGATAGCCGTTGGCCAAGTGTTCGAAATGATAGCCTTCTTTCTCAAGTTCTTTAATGGCTTTCCAGACTGCTGTACGAGAGATCGACAAGGCTTGGGCTAGTTTTTCTCCGGACAGTACAGTATCTTCTTTTTGTAATAAGGTCAGTATTTTTTCTTTTGTCGTCATAAGGATATCCTTCCTAATGTTTCACGTGTAACGTTTTCGTTAGCATAGCAAGAAATCGGCAAAAAGCAAAGTAGTTTCTTACGAAAAACAGTCCTCACCAGCCTTGTTTTTTTCTTTAGAAAATCTTAGGAAATGGGTGCGTCAGAAAAGCATTGTAACTTCCAATGAAAGCTTGACAGAAAAGTGCTTCATCTGTATAATAAGGAGTTGCAAAAACTATCTGAACGAAAAAAGCAGAAACGAAATATTGTCCGTTTCGGCTTAGGAATAAGGAAACAAAAGTAGAAAATGCCCAATGCATCCGTTCTATTTTTGGTTTTTTTTTGCCTAAAAGCCGCAAAAAATGCTTTCTGTAACCTATATTTAATATTTGTTACAGTTTTGTAAATAATCGGATAGCCTTTTTGAAAGACTTTATGAAGAGGTGAAGAGCTTGGCTGGACACGTAGTAAAATACGGAAAGCATCGCGAACGTAGAAGTTTCGCACGGATCAGTGAAGTATTAGAATTACCGAATTTGATTGAAATTCAAACCGACTCTTACCAATGGTTCCTAGATGAGGGCCTAAGAGAAATGTTTGAAGATATTTTGCCAATCGAAGGATTCAACGGTAACTTGTCCCTAGAATTTGTGGATTATGAATTGAAAGAACCAAAGTATACAGTAGAAGAAGCCCGTGCCCATGATGCAAACTATTCGGCACCATTACATGTTACTTTGCGTTTGACGAACCGTGAAACTGGGGAAATCAAATCCCAAGAAGTATTCTTTGGTGATTTCCCATTAATGACTGAACAAGGAACCTTTATCATCAACGGGGCAGAACGGGTTATCGTTTCTCAGTTGGTCCGCTCTCCAGGTGTATATTTCCATGGCAAAGTCGATAAAAACGGCAAAGAAGGCTTTGGTTCAACTGTTATCCCTAACCGCGGTGCGTGGTTAGAAATGGAAACTGATGCCAAAGATATCTCTTACGTACGGATTGACCGTACCCGTAAAATTCCTTTGACGGTCTTAGTCCGTGCCCTAGGGTTTGGTTCTGATGACACGATCTTTGAAATTTTCGGCGACAGTGAATCATTGCGCAACACGATCGAAAAAGACTTGCATAAAAACGCAAGCGATTCTCGTACCGAAGAAGGATTGAAAGATGTTTACGAACGTCTTCGTCCAGGCGAGCCAAAAACAGCAGACAGCTCACGTAGCTTGCTGAACGCACGTTTCTTCGATCCAAAACGTTACGACTTAGCAAATGTTGGTCGTTACAAAGTAAACAAAAAATTAGACTTGAAAACACGTCTATTGAACTTGACCTTAGCAGAAACCTTGGTTGACCCTGAAACAGGCGAGATCATTGTTGAAAAAGGCACTGTTTTGACTCACCAAGTCATGGAAACACTAGGCGCATTTATCGATAATGGACTAAACAGTGTAACGTACTATCCATCAGAAGATGGGGTCGTTACCGAACCAATGACAGTCCAAGTCATCAAAGTCTTTTCACCAAAAGATCCAGAACAAGAAGTCAACGTGATCGGTAATGGCTATCCAGATACTGCCACACGTACCGTTCGTCCAGCAGACATCATTGCTTCAATGAGCTACTTCTTCAACTTGATGGAAGGCATCGGCAATGTCGATGACATCGACCACTTAGGAAACCGTCGGATTCGTTCTGTTGGTGAATTATTGCAAAACCAATTCCGGATCGGGCTTGCTCGGATGGAACGTGTCGTGCGTGAACGGATGTCGATCCAAGACACTGAAACCTTGACACCGCAACAATTGATCAACATTCGTCCGGTTGTCGCAAGTATCAAAGAATTCTTTGGTTCTTCTCAGTTGTCACAGTTCATGGACCAAACAAACCCACTGGGTGAGTTGACCCATAAACGTCGTCTATCTGCCTTAGGACCTGGTGGTTTGACACGTGACCGTGCCGGCTATGAAGTCCGAGACGTTCACTATTCCCACTATGGCCGTATGTGTCCGATCGAAACGCCTGAGGGACCAAACATCGGGTTGATCAACAGCTTGGCCTCTTATGCCAAAGTCAACAAGTATGGCTTCATTGAAACACCATACCGTCGAGTTGACCGCGAAACAGGCCGTGTTACTGATAAGATCGATTACTTGACTGCCGATACCGAAGACCACTACGTTGTGGCCCAAGCAAACAGCTTGTTAAATGAAGACGGCTCTTTCGTAAACGACGTTGTTATGGCGCGTGCTACTTCTGAAAACTTGGAAGTTTCGATCGATAAAGTCGACTACATGGACGTATCGCCAAAACAAGTAGTCGCAGTCGCAACCGCATGTATTCCTTTCTTGGAAAACGATGACTCCAACCGTGCCTTGATGGGTGCCAACATGCAGCGGCAAGCAGTACCATTGATCAATCCGAAAGCACCTTGGGTTGGTACTGGTATGGAATACAAATCAGCACATGACTCAGGAGCTGCTTTGTTATGTAAACATGATGGGATCGTAGAATACGTGGATGCAGCCGAAGTGCGCGTTCGTCGTGACAACGGCGCATTGGACGTTTATTCTGTTACCAAATTCCGTCGTTCAAACTCAGGAACCAGCTACAACCAACGTCCATTAGTGGCACTTGGTGAAAAAGTGGAAAAAGGCGACATCTTAGCAGATGGCCCATCTATGGAACAAGGCGAAATGGCACTAGGACAAAACGTCTTAGTCGCATTCATGACTTGGGAAGGGTACAACTATGAAGATGCCATCATCATGAGCCGTCGTTTGGTGAAAGATGATGTTTACACTTCTGTCCATATTGAAGAATATGAATCAGAAGCCCGCGACACAAAATTAGGACCTGAAGAAATCACTCGCGAAATCCCGAACGTTGGGGAAGACGCTTTGAAAGACCTAGACGAAATGGGGATTATCCGCATTGGTGCGGAAGTCAAAGATGGCGATCTGCTTGTTGGGAAAGTCACGCCAAAAGGGGTAACGGAACTTTCAGCAGAAGAGCGTTTATTGCACGCAATCTTTGGTGAAAAAGCCCGCGAAGTGCGTGACACTTCTCTACGCGTGCCTCACGGCGGCGGCGGAATCGTCCACGATGTCAAAATCTTTACCCGCGAAGCTGGCGATGAATTGTCACCAGGTGTGAACATGCTCGTTCGCGTTTATATCGTTCAAAAACGGAAAATCCATGAAGGGGATAAAATGGCCGGACGTCACGGAAACAAAGGGGTCGTTTCTCGCATTATGCCAGAAGAAGACATGCCTTTCTTACCAGATGGCACACCAGTCGATATCATGCTGAACCCATTAGGGGTACCTTCTCGGATGAACATTGGACAAGTATTAGAGTTACACTTAGGAATGGCTGCGCGTCAACTAGGCATTCACGTGGCAACACCAGTCTTTGATGGTGCCAGCGATGAAGATGTTTGGGCAACGGTTGCTGAAGCAGGAATGGCCAGCGATGCCAAAACAGTGCTTTACGACGGACGTACCGGCGAACCATTTGATGGCCGTATCTCCGTTGGTGTCATGTACATGATCAAATTGGCCCACATGGTCGATGATAAATTGCATGCCCGTTCCATTGGACCTTACTCATTGGTTACTCAACAACCATTGGGAGGAAAAGCCCAATTTGGTGGACAACGTTTCGGAGAGATGGAAGTTTGGGCACTGGAAGCATACGGTGCTGCTTACACCTTGCAAGAAATCTTGACCTACAAATCAGATGACGTGGTTGGTCGTGTGAAAACATACGAAGCGATCGTCAAAGGGGAACCAATTCCAAAACCAGGTGTACCAGAATCATTCCGCGTATTAGTAAAAGAATTGCAATCACTGGGTCTAGACATGCGTGTCCTAGATATCGATGATGCAGAGATCGAACTACGTGATATGGATGATGACGATGATGATTTGATCACCGTTGATGCCTTAACAAAATTTGCGGAGCAACAAACAGCCCGCGAATTAGAACAAAAAGCACAAACAGAAGCTAAAAATGCCGCCGACGCGTTGAACCAACAAATCGAGACAGCAGAAGATCGCTTGCAATAATAGACGGCCCTCGCTATTTCCGCCACTAGCGGAAATAGCCCCCGTTCTATCGGATATGTCCATGAAATGAAATGGAGGGAACCTTTTTTGATCGATGTAAATAAATTCGAAAGTATGCAAATCGGTTTGGCTTCTCCTGAAAAAATCAGAAGCTGGTCTTATGGTGAAGTAAAAAAACCAGAAACCATTAACTACCGTACGTTAAAACCTGAACGCGAAGGGTTGTTTGACGAGCGTATTTTCGGTCCAACCAAAGACTGGGAATGTGCTTGCGGCAAATACAAACGGATCCGCTATAAAGGCATCGTTTGTGACCGTTGCGGCGTGGAAGTAACACGTTCAAAAGTGCGTCGTGAACGCATGGGACACATTGAACTAGCAGCACCAGTATCACACATTTGGTACTTCAAAGGCATTCCTTCACGGATGGGTCTTGTCTTAGACATGAGCCCACGTGCATTGGAAGAAATCATCTACTTTGCTTCTTACGTAGTGATTGAACCAGGAAACACCAGCCTTGAGAAAAAACAACTATTGACTGAACGGGAATACCGTGAAAAACGTGACCAATACGGTCAAGAATTTTCAGCAGCGATGGGTGCCGAAGCCATCAAACAATTATTAGATGGCGTTGATCTTGAAGGCGAAGTTGCTGAATTAAAAGAAGAATTGAAAAACGCGACTGGTCAAAAACGGACCCGTGCGATCCGCCGTTTGGACATCTTAGAAGCATTCCGTGCTTCAGGAAACAAACCAAGCTGGATGGTCATGGACGTTATCCCAGTTATCCCGCCTGATTTGCGTCCAATGGTGCAATTAGAAGGTGGACGTTTTGCCACAAGTGACTTGAACGACTTGTATCGTCGTGTAATCAACCGTAACAACCGTTTGAAACGCTTGTTAGACTTGAATGCACCAAACATCATCGTTCAAAATGAAAAACGGATGCTGCAAGAAGCAGTCGATGCCTTGATCGATAACGGTCGTCGCGGCCGTCCAGTTGCAGGGCCAGGGAACCGCCCATTGAAATCTCTTTCTCACATGTTGAAAGGGAAACAAGGTCGTTTCCGTCAAAACTTGCTAGGAAAACGGGTCGACTACTCAGGTCGTTCAGTTATCGTCGTTGGTCCATTCCTTAAAATGTACCAATGTGGTCTGCCAAAAGAAATGGCGATCGAATTATTCAAACCATTCGTGATGCGGGAACTTGTTTCTCGTGAAATCGCGTCAAACATCAAAAATGCCAAACGCAAAATCGAACGTCAAGAAGACGAAGTTTGGGATGTCTTAGAAGATGTTATCAGAGAACATCCAGTGCTATTGAACCGGGCACCTACGCTTCACAGATTAGGTATCCAAGCATTTGAACCAGTCTTAGTTGAAGGCCGTGCCATTCGTTTGCACCCACTTGTTTGTGAAGCCTACAATGCCGATTTCGATGGAGACCAAATGGCCGTTCACGTACCATTGAACGAAGAAGCGCAAGCAGAAGCACGTATGCTGATGTTAGCAGCCCAAAACATTTTGAATCCAAAAGACGGAAAACCAGTTGTAACACCATCTCAGGATATGGTCCTAGGGAACTACTACTTGACGATGGAAGAAGAAGGCCGCGAAGGGGAAGGCATGATCTTCCGTGACATGGACGAAGCAGTTACGGCATGGCGCAATGGCTACGTGCATTTACACACACGGATCGCCATCAATCCAAACACTTTAGGGGACAAACCATTCACGTCTGAGCAAAAACAACGCTTGATGGTAACAACGGTAGGTAAAGTGATCTTCAACTCGATCATGCCACCAGAATTCCCATTCTTGAACGAACCGACTGACTACAACTTGACGGTTCAAACACCAGACAAGTACTTTATTGAAGCTGGTACAGATGTGCCTGCCTTCATCAAAGAACAAGAGCTTGTTGGCCCATTCAAGAAGAAAAACTTAGGAAATATCATTTCAGAAGTCTTCAAACGTTTCCGCATCACTGAAACGTCACGCATGCTTGACCGCATGAAAGACTTAGGATACAGCCATTCAACAATGGCGGGTATCACCGTTGGTATCGCTGATATCATGAACTTGCACGAAAAACATGAAATCATCGACAATGCCCACAAACAAGTTGAAACGATCACGAAACAATTCCGTCGTGGGTTAATTACCGATGACGAGCGTTATGAACGAGTTATTGGTGTTTGGAATGCAGCCAAAGATGAAATCCAGTTAAAACTGATGGAATCATTGGAAGCGAAAAACCCAATCTTCATGATGTCTGATTCCGGTGCCCGTGGTAACATCTCCAACTTTACTCAGCTTGCTGGGATGCGTGGATTGATGGCCGCGCCTAACGGACGAATCATGGAGTTGCCGATCATCTCAAACTTCCGTGAAGGTCTGTCTGTCTTAGAAATGTTTATCTCGACCCATGGTGCCCGTAAAGGGATGACCGATACCGCCTTGAAAACAGCCGATTCCGGTTACTTGACACGTCGTCTCGTTGACGTTGCCCAAGATGTCATCATCCGTGAAGACGATTGTGGTACTGACCGTGGTTTAGACATTCAAGCAATTCGCGAAGGAAACGAAATCATCGAATCCTTAGAAGAACGTTTGATTGGACGTTACACACGTAAATCAGTGATCCATCCTGAAACTGGCGAAGTCCTTCTAGGGGTCAATGAATTGATCACTGAAGATTTAGCTAAAGCCATCGTGGACGCTGGCATCGAAACAGTATCCATTCGCTCTGTCTTCACATGTAACACCAAACATGGTGTATGTAAACATTGTTATGGTCGCAACTTAGCCACTGGTTCTGAAGTTGAAGTTGGGGAAGCAGTCGGTACCATCGCTGCCCAATCAATCGGTGAACCTGGTACTCAGTTGACCATGCGTACCTTCCATACCGGCGGGGTTGCCGGAGACGATATCACGCAAGGTCTCCCTCGTGTCCAAGAAATCTTTGAAGCCCGTAATCCGAAAGGACAAGCGGTCATTACCGAAGTTACCGGAGAAGTCATCGATATCTCAGAAGACCCTTCAACTCGGACCAAAGAAGTGACCATCAAAGGGGAAACCGATACGCGTACGTATACCGTTCCTTATACTGCTCGGATGAAAGTAGCAGAAGGCGACTTTATCCATCGTGGTGCGCCATTGACGGAAGGATCGATCGATCCAAAACAACTGTTACAAGTTCGCGATGTCTTGTCGGTTGAAAACTACCTATTACGGGAAGTTCAACGCGTTTACCGTATGCAAGGGGTAGAAATCGGCGACAAACATATCGAAGTAATGGTTCGTCAAATGCTGCGTAAAGTCCGCGTCATGGATCCAGGTGATTCAGGCATCTTGCCAGGAACATTGTTGGATATCGCCGACTTCAAAGACCGCAACTACGACACATTGGTAGCCGGCGGCGTTCCTGCAACTAGCCGTCCAGTCCTATTAGGGATCACGAAAGCATCCTTGGAAACCAACAGCTTCTTGTCTGCTGCGTCCTTCCAAGAAACCACTCGTGTGTTGACCGATGCAGCGATCCGCGGCAAGAAAGATCCACTTCTTGGATTGAAAGAAAATGTTATCATCGGTAAGATCATCCCAGCTGGTACTGGTATGCCTCGTTACCGTGAAATGGAACCAAAAGAAGTAACAGTTGCCAGCGAAAATGTCTACAGCATCTCAGACATCGAAGCACAAATGGCTGCTGAAGACGCATTGAACAGCCAAAACTAATCAATGCCCAGCACCTGATTGACTCAGTGTGACGGAAAAGCTTGTCATTCTTCGGAATGGCAAGCTTTTTTTGTTTAGCAAAAGGAGATGTCACGAAAAAGAATGCGTCCTTCTTTCATCCTAGAAAAAGGGCATTTGGAACAATGAATGAAAGCGTTATTTTTGAAATGTCCAAATCAGTGGACATCGATTAAGAAATACTCGAGCCAAAGAGGGCTATAGTAAAGATACGGAGGGAGACAGTATGAAGCTGAGCAAGAGAGAAACACGTTTGATTGAGCAGTTTATGATACAGGGGATGAATTTGACCGCTAATGAACTAGCCACAGCTGCTAAGGTTTCAACAAAAACCATTTATCGGACGATCAAGCGGATCAATGAGGCTGCTGGTTCAGAAATCATTCGGTCTGAAATCGGCAAAGGATTTTGTTTGGACTATGAAGCGTATCTAAGAGGCACGATTGAAAATCAAGAAACGGATCAATATGATGAGCCGCTTGAGCGGCGTCATGCGATTGCACTGCATGTATTGTTTAAATCACCAAAGCGTTTAATGATCAAAGAGTTGTTCGCCCCTTACTATTTGAGTGAAGCAGTGATAAGTAGTGATATCAATCGACTTGCGGAATATTTTCAGTACTTTGAACTCCAGTTGATCCGATCCGATAAGAGAATTGCAGTGATTGGTACCGAAAAAAATATCCGTCGCTGTGTCAACGATCTCTTTACGAAGACCCATGTGTGGAATGAAGAAATGGTCACGCAAAAGTATCCCATCAATGCCTTTGATATCAACTTTATTACCTCCATTCTTGAATTTATTGAGCGAAAACTCGCGAACAGTATTGCGTATCCTTACAATATGAATATTTTCTCGCATCTGTATATTCTGATTTTACGAATGAGAGAAGGAGAAATTGACCGCGAAGAATTTATTGAGGGCTTAGATGAGGAAGAACAGCATTTGATTGACCAGCACCAAGAGTTTTATCAAATTGCCCAACAAGTGATTGAAAAAATCAATGCCTATCTCGTGACGGAGCTGCCAGAAAGTGAGGTATTTTATCTCTACCAGTATTTAGTGTCTTCCAGAGTGGAAAACAAACCCTTGGCAATGACCAATCTGACAAAAGAAGCCAGCGAAATCACGGAGTTTTTTACTAAGCAGATGGAAAAAGCACTGGGTATTCAATTGAACCAGCAAACAGACAAGACCGATCTACTTTGCCATATTCAGCCGATGCTCTATCGGCTAAAGAATAAAATTATCGTGAAAAATGGCCTGTTAAGTGACATCCAACTGGAGTACCCAAGGATTTTTGAGCAAGTGGCACAAGTCAGCAAGGAAGTGGAGCAAACCTATGGAACGAATCCCATATCGGAAGACGAGATTGGTTTCTTGGTGCTGTATTTTGTGAAATTTAAAGTCATTCGTCGGCGCAGACAGCGAGTCTTAATTATGTGCAGCAGCGGCGTAGGGACTTCTGAACTGCTGAAAGTCAAAGTCCAACGGGCATTTCCAGAGTTGGATATCGTGGATGTGCTTTCCGCTCGTATGTACCGAAAGCATGCGCAAGACTATCAGGATATCGATCTGATCTTAACCACCATTAATTTGCCAGTAGAAACGAAGGTGCCGACGATTTTAGTCAATTCGGTTTTTACCAAACAGGATGAAAAGCGAGTCAAACAACTATTAGGAGAGATGTAAAGATGAAAAACGAAAGCCAAACGATCCAAGCGTTCAGCATCGCAGATGTAATCAATCCCAATCTTATCAAGATGGAAATGGAAGCGAATTCAAAAGAAGAAGCGATCACTGAACTGTCTGAACTTTTATATGAAAACCAGATAATTACCGATTTAGCAGGGTTCACCCAAGATGTCTTTGCCCGAGAAGCAGAAGGAATGACCGGTATCGGACATGGCTTAGCAATCCCACATGGAAAGTCAGACTGTGTGAAAAAAACCTCTTTAGTGATCGGAAAAACCAAGCGTCCGCTTGAATGGGAGTCAATCGATGAAGCGCCCGTTCAAGTAATTATCTTGTTTGCAGTCAAAAATACCGATGCCAATACGATGCATATCAAGCTGCTGCAAAAGGTAGCGATGCTACTAGCGGATGAATCGTTTATTGATCGTCTCGTTGCGTCAGGGACCAAGGATCAAATGATGGCCTTGCTTGCAAAAGATCCAATGGCAGAAAACTAAGAAAGGGGGAGAAGAGATGAAAATCGTTGGTGTAGCTGCTTGTACTTCAGGAATCGCTCATACGTATATCGCTAAGCAAAAAATCGAAACAGCTGCGAAAGAACTTGGTCATGAAGTCCATATCGAAACCCAAGGAACCATCGGGACGGAAAGTGAATTGACGGAAGCCGCTATTCAAGCAGCCGATGTTGTCATTATTGCGGCAGATATCAAAATCGGCGGCAGAGACCGCTTTGAAGGCAAGCGAATAGTAGAAATTCCAACTAGTATGGTGATCAAAGCGCCTAAGCGTTTGCTTGAAACAATTGAAGAAAAATTAAATCAGGGATGAATCAATAAATGTTCTGACAATTCAAATTTAAAGGGGGATGAAACAAATGATGAAACAGCTGCAGTTGAAAAAACATGCCTTAACCGCCATCTCGTATATGCTGCCGGTCGTTGTAACAGCCGGACTTTTGATCGCTATCGGCAATCTTGCCAACGGCACGGTCATTGAAAATTACGATGCTGCCTATACGATCCCGGATGCACTGGTTTCGTTGGGCGTTTTAGGGATGGGGCTACTGGCGCCAGTGATCG
Organism: Enterococcus sp. DIV0755f; assembly: GCF_051713725.1. Lineage (NCBI taxonomy): Bacteria > Bacillati > Bacillota > Bacilli > Lactobacillales > Enterococcaceae > Enterococcus > Enterococcus sp. DIV0755f. The sequence continues at coordinate 3,359,267 of NZ_JBIOQL010000001.1, read as the reverse complement.
CTGCCGCGATCGCCTATTCCATTGCTGATCGTCCAGGAATCGCTCCGGGTCTTTTTATGGGACTGATTGCCAATGCGATTGGCGCAGGCTTTCTAGGGGGAATGTTAGGAGGCTATCTCGCAGGTTATCTGGTCTTATTCTTAGTAAAAAACCTTAAAGTACCACGTTGGGCACAAGGTCTGATGCCAATGATGATCGTACCGGTCTTGTCGACACTGATCGTCGGTGCTTTGATGTTCTTCGTCATCGGTGTACCGATCGTGTGGGCTACGGAGGCGTTGACTACCTTCTTAACGAATCTGCAAGGCTCGGGGAATTTCTTATTTGGCGCGATTGTCGGTGGCATGGCTGCCTTTGATTTTGGCGGACCCGTCAACAAAGTCGCCTCGCTATTTGCTGATGGGCTATTACTGGAAGGCATTCAAGAACCCGAAGCCGTGAAAATTTTAGCCTCAATGGTGCCGCCCTTTGGTGTTACGATCTCTTGGGTCCTCTCTCGTCTCTTACGCCGGCCCAAATATTCTACGGAAGAAGAAGACAACATCAAGATCGCTTTTCCAATGGGCCTTTGTATGATTACAGAAGGAGTGATCCCGATCGCTGCCGTCGATCCGTTTCGCGTCATTTTTTCTTGTACGGTCGGAGCAGCCGTCGGCGGTGGTCTAAGCATGGTTTGGGGCGTCGGTTCACCAGTGCCATCTGGTGGGGTCTTCATCATTCCTGCCATGACGGATCCACTGAAATTTACCATCGCACTCCTGATTGGTTCTGCCATCACCGGTGTTTTGCTGTTTGCATTGAAAAAGGCGCCCGTGGAAACGCCGATCATGGAAGAGGAAGAAGACATTGACTTTTCGTCGATTGAAATTTCCTAAAAAAAGGAGCGAAGAAAATGTATGTATCAATGAAAGAGATGCTGCAAAAAGCCAATCGAGAAAACTATGCCGTTATGGCGATCAATTGTTTTAACCTGGAAACCGCTAAAGCTGTAATCGATGCCGCGGCAGAATCACATGCACCCATTATAGTCGACTTGCTCCAAGACCATTTAAAGGCCCATCTGGATTATCGCTACTTAACCCAGCCGATCGTTCGAATGGCGGAAAATGTCAATGTGGAGGTTGCCATCAATCTGGATCATGGACAGGATATCGCCTTCGTCAAACAATGTCTCCACGAAGGGTTCTCAAGCGTTATGATGGATGCCTCTATGCATCCTTTAGAAAAAAACATCGCCATCACCAAAGAGATCGTGCAATTTGCGCAAGCCTATAATGCCAGTGTCGAAGCAGAAGTTGGGGACATGGGAGCAGTGGCTGGGGATCAGTATACCAGCGATGGGATGTATACCGATCCAGAGGAAGCCATCCATTTTATTCGAGCAACCGGGGTCGACTGTCTCGCTCTTTCTTACGGCTCCAGTCATGGGGATTATCCAGAAGGGTACCGCCCGACATTTCGCTTTGATATCGTTCAAACCATCAAAGAAGCCACTGACCTGCCGCTGGTTTTACATGGTGGCTCGGGAGCCGGCAGAGAAAATATCTTGCGTTCCGTGGCACTAGGAATCAATAAAATCAATGTAGGGGCTGATTTTATGAAAGCCCAAAGAAATGCCCTACACCAACAGCTGGATGCTTGTCCCGAGAGCGATTATCCGACCCTGATCCACCAAACCATCGAAGCAGGAAAAGCAGTCGTTAAAGAGTATATCGAATTATCTGGATCAAAAAACAAATCACTTTAAAAAAGAATGGAGCACACTTATATGTTGATCAATATGAAACAATTACTGACCGTTGCCAAAGAAAATCAATTTGCTGTTGGTGCCTTTAATGTCGCAGACAGTAACTTCTTACGCGTCGTTATCGAAGCAGCGGAAGAAAACGATGCACCAGCCATCATTGCGGTCCACCCAACAGAATTGGCCTTTACAAAGGATGAATTTTTCCACTATGCAGTTTCCAGAGCGAAAAACAGTTCTGTGCCGATCGTGATCCATATGGATCATGGCGACAGTCTAGCGAGTATTATGCGGGCGATCCATTGCGGGTTCAGCTCAGTGATGATCGATGGGTCGTTGCTGCCTTTTGAAGAAAATATTGCTCTGACAAAACAGATTACCGAGATTTGCCATCCGATTGGGGTATCTGTCGAAGGCGAGCTGGGGACGATCGGCAATACGGGAACCTCCGTGGAAGGGGGCGTCTCCGAAGTGATTTATACTCGTCCAGAAGATGCACAAGAATTCATTGAGAAGACAGGCATTGATACACTAGCAGTTGCGATTGGAACTGCCCATGGTATTTATCCGAAAGATATCAAACCGGAATTAAAAATGGATGTCTTGCAAGAAATCAAAGATCGTGTCGATATCCCATTGGTGTTGCATGGTGGATCGGCCAATCCCGATGAAGAAATCGCTCAGGCTGTGGCAATCGGTATCCAAAAAGTAAATATCTCCTCTGACTATAAATACGCCTTTTACAAAAAATGCCGTCAAATTTTAGCTGAAACAGAATTATGGGATCCAAATGCTATTTACCCAGAATGCATTGAGGCAGCCAAAGCAGTGGTTACGCAAAAAATGACCCTCTTCAATGCAATTGGGAAAGCAGCTCTGTATCGCCAGCAAAACGTCCAGCCATGGCGTAGTGAACAAAATTAAACAGTAAATAAATAACAAAAAAACCCTCAAAAATCGCTAAATTGCGGCTTTTCGAGGTTTTTTTTTATTGCGCATTCTTTTCTTGCAGCATCCGAATCCCCTTTTCCTGAATCTGCTGAGCGATAAACGCCAAATCATTCGAAGTCAGGTTGATGTCTGCATAATGAAACACATTTTTTCTGCAGGAGGGGGTCAAATTGCCGATGATCAGATCATAAGTCTCGTCCAGTTTGGTCAGAGAAAACGAGTCCAGAGGATTTAAAATCGTGATTGTTAGCTGATAAGGAATAAACTGTTGGATTTTCGTCTGGATAAATTCCGTATGGTAACTATTTGTATCATAAAACAAAGCTAAGCGAAAGTCAGCGTGGGCATCGATGATTTCTTTGGCGAAATTTGGAAAAGAGGTATGGAAAATATAAATTAGGTAATTGATTGTACTTGGTCGAATGATTGGCAAATTTGAATGGGTCAAAACCTGAACGATGTCTTGATTGACTGTCTGTTGGACCAAATCACAGTTATTGACAAAACGAGCAAAGCGATCATCCAAGATGCAGTAAGGAACCTGCAAGTTGATTCCAAGAAAATAGGAAAAGACGACGGCATCCAACTTCTCTTCAAAATTGGCTTCATGATAGTTGTATTTTTTAAATATACGCTTGGTCATTTGATAAAACTCTTGTTTGGTCTCGCGAAATACAGCGGGGTCTTGACCGATATGGGTTGTGATATAGCCGACCATTTTCTCGACGTAAGCACGACTGTAGCCAGTAAATTCGCTTAAATCGATTTTTTCTAAGAAATATTCGATGTGGTTCCCATTGAGATTGGAAGCGTATAAGCGATCGCGCTTCGTGTTGATATAGATTACAAAGGCAATTTTTTTGATGTCGGAAAAATAAAGTTTTAAGGGTGTCGCAGCAGCCATGATACGGGCGATCTTCAAGAAATCCTGCTCTTGGTTAATGTTGGCATCCACAAATTCATACTGGTACTTCTCTAAGAAGAAAATCAGAAAAAATTGGCGAATATTGTTTTCATTTCCTTTTAACTGGATGGGTTTGGTTGCGATGAAGAAATCATACGGTGCCAGAACCAAATTGATCCTCTTGATCAAACGAATGATCGATGACTTGCTTAAATTTAATTCTAGTGCCAGCATGTCATAACTAGTGAAACTTGATGAGAAGAGTAGTTCTAACAATTGAAACGCAGACGAGCGATTTAAAAACTGGCTGTATACGTCTAGTCGAGTAGCGAAAGGCTGCAAGTGTAGGCGAACAGCTGAATAATCGTCAAATTGTAAGTCCAGAAACGAAAATTCATTGTCGATTTCCGCGATATAGGTTTTCGCTGCAGACATTGAAATGGAAAATTTCACTGCCAAATCGTGAAGACTCGTCCCCTGATCGTCTAATAAATACTCAATCAGCTGTAGTTTCTTTTGTGTTGTAGATGATAACAATTTCCGTAACATGATTGCCCCTGAGCCCCCTTTTAAGTAAATAGTATCACGTTTTTACATGTATTCAAAAAAATTGCGTGTTGTATTTTTTTTGAATACATCCCACCCCAAAATTTTGGGAAAATAGAAGTGTGGAATAGTAGTAATACGTTTGATACAAGTAGCAAAGACCAAAATTTTTGAATCATGGGGAGGAGGCAAAAAGCAGTTGTTTGTTGGGATATCTTGCTCACTGTTGAACAATATTATTCGTCGAGCGCTTCCGAGATCAATTGAAAAAATTTATAAAAAGGAATGAACAATTATGAAAAAACAATTTTCTATCTATATATGTTTGCTAGTCTTGCTTGGTTCTATCCTTTGTGAACCAACGATCATACTGGCAGAAGCAATCAACGCAACCGAAAGCACAACCGAAACGTTAGAAAGTACCGAACCTGTGACCGGAACGATCGATGCGGAAAAAGCACCTACGGATTCATCGACAGCGGGAGCAGTTCAGTCAGCAACGAGTCAAGCAGAAGAAGAACAAGCAACCGTCCCTAGTGAAAGTCAAGCAACCCAAGCATCTTCGACACTGAATCAAAACAGCATTCAACCCCGAGCACCAGATGCTGAGACGGAAACGGAAGCTTCTGCTACCGCTGAAAATCTTAGTGCCAACCTGAATGAACGGGGCGTGCAGCTTTTTGACAATGTCCGAATCACTGACTTAAACGATCAGCCTTTCACTGCCGAAAATCCACCGATGTATAATGACAATATCAAAATTCATTTTGACTGGTCGTTAGCAGATACGGAAGAAATTCGTGCTGGTGATTATTATACGTATCAATTGCCGAATTATTTTGCCATTCATAACACCGTCAGTGGTGAATTGACCCGTTCCGGCGGACAATCGATCGGAAGATTTACCTTAGCACTCGATGGTACATTGACCGTTACTTTTAATGAGGCAGCACAAACACTTTCCAACCGCTCAGGGACTATTGATCTGATCACTGAATTAAGTGTAAGCACCGTTACTGAGGAAGTGACCATTCCTACCGGGATTTACGATGAAGATGGCCATGAGATCATCATTACATTGCCTATTTATGAGGTCGATATCATTAAGACGGGTAACGTGACTTCCAGCGGTTCAGTGGTTTGGGAAATTATTTTTAACCAAGCCAGTCGTGAATTGCATGATGTTGTGATCACCGATAAGATGCCACAAGGATTAGCTTATAGTACCTCGACAGGCTACTTGTACGATGAATCCACCGATGAATGGATTCGTACCGATGGCTTATATACGTTTAACAGTGTTAACAACACGTTTACCTTCAATCAAACAGTTAATCAACCGGTCCGCATCGTGATCAATAGTGCAGTCACCGATCCAACGGCTTCTTCTTTCAAAAACACGGCAACAATCAACGGTAGCGATTTTACAGAAAAAACCGCAGAAGCAACGGTTACCTACGATGAACAATCAGAATACAAACGATTTAAAGGCTACGATCCAGAAACGAAACGAGCATCTTGGGAAATTTCCGTTACATTGGACAAAGACCAAGCTCAATTTTTTGATCAGACCTATGCAGGAACGGCTTATGAAAACGCGCTGCACTTTTTTGTTCCAGAGACTTTGGTGATCACAGACAAAGATGGCAACCAAGTCCCTTCAGGAGACTGGTCCTTTGATGGGTCATACCAGCTGGACAAAGAGGGGGAAATCGTACGCTTTGGCATCACGTTTGCCAAAGCTGGCTACTACAAGATCCAATACGACACCCAGTTGTATGAATCGGTTTTAGCCGATACCCGTATATACAATTACGCTTCGATCCGCGACAATCAAAATACCTCGTTGACGGGCAGCGGGACAGTGACACCAACCAAAACGATCGGTGTCGTGAAAACCGCTGGCACCAAAGACTATGAAACGAAGACTGTCGCATGGAAAATTGAAGCCAATACCAATCAGCAAAAAGTTAGCGACCTGATTATAGAAGACCGCTATCAATTGATCTCTGGCTCAAACAGCAGTGCTTTAGCTTTATTGGCGGATACGCTAGTAGTGACAGCCAGCGGGGGGACCGAGCCTTTAGAGCTCAATACCGACTATACGCTAGAGCTGATCACAGAAACGAAAACGCTAGCCGATGGCTCAACGAAGGAACTTGAGACTGGTTTTCGCATCAAGTTGCAAGGAGCGTACCAAACGACCTCGGCAACGATCACTGCTAATTTCAAAACCAGCTTCGATGTTTCACAGCAGATCGCATTAGGAAGTTCTAGCAGCCGGTTTAGTAATGCAGCGTTTGTCCATTATAAAGATGAAGCCGGCAATACGTTCACGGAAGCTTCTGAATCCAATACTTGGATGGATACCAACTGGTTAAAAAATTCCTTGAAATATGGCCTATTCATTGGTGAAGGAGAAGATGTCGCCAAAGCGATTACCGCTGTATTTGGTCGGAATCTAGGAACTATTTTTGATGAGCAGACTGCTTCAAGCGATCAAGTCTATTGGATGGGGCTATTCAATACGTACAAAGAAAAAATCAACAAAGATGCAATCATCACGGACCAGCTGCAAGAAGGCCAAACCTTGAAAGACTTGGCGCTTTACACGGTCACGGTAACTGGATATACGACACAAGTCAGAGCACTGAAAGAGCAATTGGTGCTAAACGAGGATTACAGTTACACTTATGACCCTGACACGAAGAAAGTTACGATCACCTTGCTGAAAGAAACGTCTGAAACACTGGCGGTCTTCTTGGCAACCGAAGCAGCTGAAGAGGTATTTACCTACAAAAATACCATCACATTGACGGACAATGACACAACCTTGACTGCCGATGGCCAAGTCGACAAGTCCGCGAAAACGGACTGGTTGATGAAAAACGGCAGCCAGAATGCCGAGAACAATCGGTTGCTCGATTGGGAAATCATGATCAACGCTGACAGTCGCAAAATCCACAATGCGGTAGTGACCGATACCATCAACTACAATCAGCACACCTTTTTACGCGATGCCGACGATAACGTGATCGTAGATGTGTATGAAGCGGTCTTAAACAATGGCACGTGGGAAAAAGGAGAAAAAGTCACCTTCACCAACGAGGACAATCCGAAAATCACCTCGGATGTGGCAGCAGGGACGCAATCGTTAGTGATCGCTTTTGAAGAAATGATTGATAACCCATACTTTATCGTTTATCAAACACAGCTTGATCCTGGGATTTTGAACAATGAACGGGTGGCCAACAGTGTCAATTTGACGGGTAGTGAGATCGAGATTCACACAGTGACCAAAGAAATCACTATCAAATCGACAGATGGCAGCGGAACGTCTTCTGGGACGAACGGCTCTTTGACGATCATGAAATACGATGCAGACGGCACCAAAGAACGAGGGATCGATAAAGAAGCGGTTTTCCAATTAAGCCGCAAAAATGCGCAAAATACCTATGAAGTCATCTTGTCGAATCTGGTGGTCAAAAACAATCAGATCATGGAAAACGGCAACGCCATTGATCGGATCGACAATCTGCGTTACGGCGATTATATGATCCAAGAAATCACCGCACCGGAAGGATACGAACGAGATGCGACTCAGTACACCTTCACTATTTCTGATAAGCAAGTCAATTATGTCTTTGAACTAGCCAACAAGCGGGAAATCAAAGAAACGACCCACGCCTTGAATGTTCAGAAGCTGCTTGATGGGCGCGAGCTAAAAGACGGCGAATTTACGTTCCAACTAGTGGATGAAGCTGGCTCTGTGATTCTAACCCAAACCAATGACGGCAACGGTCAAGTTGCCTTTGACGCCATCACTTACAACGAGCCTGGCGAATATCATTACACGATTCGGGAAAAAGCCGGCGATGATCCAACCATCACCTATAGCGACAAAGAACTAAAGGTAACCGTGATCGTCACTGAAGAAGACAACCAGTTGATTGCGAAAGCAGTCTATGAAGGCAATCAAGTCTTTGAAAATGACTATACACCAAAAGCCGGCAGTGTCGTTTTAAGCGCTGAGAAAGTGCTGATTGGTCGTGATTTGAAAGCAGAAGAATTTGACTTCGAATTAGTCAATGAAGCAGGAACTGTACTTCAGACAAAAGCCAATGATGCCACTGGCAAGATTTACTTTGACGCTCTCGCATATGATGAAGCAGGCGAATACCGCTACACCATCCGTGAGAAAGCAGGAACTGATGATACCATCACCTACGATGCAAAAGAACTTGCGGTAGTTGTGACCGTGACGGATGAAGATGGACAGTTGACCGCAGTTGCGGAATACGAAGGCAATCAAGTCTTTGAAAATGACTATACGCCAAAAGCTGGCGAAGTGGTGCTGAATGCTGAGAAAGTATTGACCGGCCGCACGTTGGAAGCCAACGAGTTTGCCTTTGAACTGGTAGATGAAGAAGGAACTGTTCTTCAAACAAAAGCCAATGATGCCACTGGCAAGATCTACTTTGACGCGCTCCCTTACGAGGAAGCAGGTGAGTACCACTACACCATCCGTGAGAAAGCAGGAACTGACGGTACCATCACTTACGATGCAAAAGAACTAGCGGTAGTCGTGACCGTCACCGATGAAGACGGACAATTGACCGCAGTGGCGGAATATGAAGGCAACCAAGTCTTTGAAAATGACTATACGCCAAAAGCTGGCGGAGTGGTGCTGAATGCTGAGAAAGTATTGACCGGCCGCACGCTGGAAGCCAACGAATTTGCCTTTGAACTGGTAGATGAAGAAGGAACTGTTCTTCAAACAAAAGCCAACGACGCAACTGGCAAGATCTACTTTGACGCGCTCCCTTACGAGGAAGCCGGTGAGTATCACTACACCATTCGTGAGAAAGCAGGAACTGACGGTACCATCACTTACGATGCAAAAGAACTAGCGGTAGTTGTGACCGTCACTGATGAAGACGGACAGTTGACCGCAGTGGCCGAATACGAAGGCAATCAAGTCTTTGAAAACGACTATACGCCACAAGCAGGTAGTGTCATACTAAGTGCCGAGAAAGTCTTGACAGGCCGCACGTTACAAGCTGACGAATTTATATTTGAACTAGTAGATGAAGACGGAACTGTACTTCAAACAAAAGCCAATGATGCAACCGGACAAATCTACTTTGACGCTCTCGCCTATGAGGAAGCTGGCGAATACCGCTATACCATCCGTGAGCAAGCAGGAAACGATGGCACCATCACTTACGATGTGAAAGAACTAGCGGTAGTCGTTACTGTGACGGATGAAGCCGGACAGTTGACCGCAGTGGCGGAATACGAAGGCAATCAAGTCTTTGAAAACAGCTATCAACCAAAGGCTGGTAGTATCGTACTAAGTGCCGAGAAAGTCTTAACCGGCCGTACCTTACAAGCAAATGAATTCGATTTTGAACTAGTCGATGAAGACGGGACTGTACTTCAAACAAAAGCCAATGATGCCACTGGCAAGATCTACTTTGATGCTCTTGCATATGACAAGGCAGGCGAATACCACTACACCATTCGTGAGAAAACAGGAACTGATGACACTATCACTTACGATGCAAAAGAACTAGCGGTAGTTGTAACCGTCACCGATGAAGCCGGACAGCTCGCGGCAGTTGTCGAATACGAAGGCAACCAAGTCTTTGAAAACAGCTATCAACCACAGGCTGGCAGTGTCGTACTAAGTGCCGAGAAAGTCTTGACCGGCCGCACATTACAAGCAAATGAATTCGACTTTGAACTAGTCGATGAAGACGGAACTGTTCTTCAAACAAAAACCAATGACGCCACTGGCAAGATCTACTTTGACGCGCTCCCTTACGAAGAAGCAGGTGAGTATCACTACACCATTCGTGAGAAAACAGGAACTGACGGTACCATCACCTACGATACAAAAGAACTTGCAGTAGTTGTGACCGTGACGGATGAAGACGGACAGTTGACTGCAGTGGCGGAATACGAAGGCGATCAAGTCTTCGAAAACAGCTACCAACCACAAGCAGGCAGTGTCGTACTAAGTGCGAAGAAAGTCTTGACGGGTAGAGACTTGCAAGCCAACGAATTCGCATTTGAATTAGTGGATGAAGCTGGAAAGGTTCTGCAAACCCAACACAATGACGCAAACGGAACGATTATTTTTGATGCATTGACGTATGACGGTGCTGGGGAACATCGTTACACGATTCGTGAAAAAGCTGGCAACGATGCAACGATCATCTATGATGAAACCACCTATCAAGTAACGGTCACCGTCAAAGAGCAAGCAGGAAAATTAGTGGCTGAAGCGGAACAAACGGCAGACATGGTATTCAACAACCGTGTCAAAGAAGGCAAAACAACGAAGCCGGGAACTGACAACTTACCGAAAACCAATGACACCACGGCCGTTGGTTGGGTCGTCTTGGGACTGTTGTTAGTAGTGATCGCGGTAGGCATCTACCTTGATCGCAAAAAACGGACGCCGTTATCATAGGCAGGGGAAGCAACAGTGCAGAAAGAGAAAGCGGGATGAGGCCAACTTGTCCCGCTTTTTCCTGCCCTATTTTTCTTCACTTCAAAGAAAAAAAGCGTCAAAAGTATGAAACGCTAGAAAGCGAACAATCAGCAAACCCAGACTCAAGAAGGGGACGAAGGGCAACTGCGCCAATCGTTTCTTCCAGATGCCTTGATAGCTAAAAAAAGCGAGGAGTCCAAGACTGCTGGCTACTAGTAAGAGAGCCAAAAGGGTCGTTGGCGCTAGCCAAATGCTCCAACCTGTCAGCACTAAGAGATCGCCGCCGCCCATTTTTTCCTGCCAGACAAAAAAGACCAGTGGAACCAGCAAGCCTAAAGACAGCCATTGAAAAGAAGCGCCGCTTCTAAGCTGTGCCAGCGCGAGAAGCAGGTGGGCGGGGTACAGCAGTTGCGGGTAGACGCTATAGTCTATCAAGTCGGTCAAGCTGAGTAAAAAGGCACTGGTCAGCCAGACAAAAGCCAGGAAGCTTTCTGAAGCATGAAAGGCAACCCCGCAAAGTCCGCCATAGCATATGCAAGCGAAGACCCAATAAAGCGGGGATGAAAGCCATCTTGTAGGAAGGAGAAGAAACCAATGGTTATCCGAAACTTTGTTCACTTTCTGGTAGTGAGAACGAGAATCACTTTTTGGTAGATTCCAAAACAGGGTTTGTAAGAGCAAAAGCCAAAAGAAGCCGAGTAAAGCGCCTAAAAAAAACACGAAAATCGTCATTTTTCGATCCTCCTTATAAAGAAATACGTAAGAGAGTGAGAAATTTTCTCAAATAGATGATTTTGTTGTACTTTTTATTTGTTTCGTATTATCCTTAAAATAGATAATTTAGAGGAGGAATCGTTATGAAATTTGAACAAACAAAAGAAGTATTAAACCAACTTGTTGCGGATTTAAGCCAAATGGCTATGGTCGTTCACCAAACACACTGGTACATGCGTGGACCTGGCTTTTTGACATTGCATCCAATGATGGACGAATTCATGGATGATCTAAATGAGCAATTGGATGAAGTTTCTGAACGCTTGATTACATTAGACGGTTCACCATATTCAACTTTGCGTGAAATGGCAGAACACACTCAAATCCCTGATGAAGTCGGCAACTGGGACCGCACGATTCCAGAACGCTTAGCTACATTGGTGGAAGGCTACCGTTATTTAGCGGACTTATACCAAAAAGGGATCGAAGTATCTGGTGAAGAAGGCGACGATCCAACCCAAGATATCTTCATCGGCTTCAAAACAGCCATCGAAAAACGTATTTGGATGATCCAAGCGCACTTAGGCGAAGCGCCATTGATCGATCCAGCGAAATCTCGCGTACGTCATTAATCCACAAAAAACCAGCGAAGAATTTTCTTCGCTGGTTTTTTTACTTGCCCGCCAATAATGCTTTGGCTGCTTCAATTTGCTGTGCCACTTGATCAAAACCGGTGCCGCCATAAGAATGACGATTTTTGACGGCGGTATAGGAGTCAAGTTTTTCAAAAATATCGCTGTCGATGGCAGGATGGATCGCTTGGTAGTCTTCCAAGGAAACATCTTGCAAATAGATGCCTTTGCTCAAGCACTCACTGACGAGCTTGCCGACGATCTCATGGGCTTGTCTGAAAGGCACACCTTTGCCGGCTAAGTAATCCGCTAATTCTGTTGCGTTGGAAAAATCCTTTTCAGTGGATTCTTGCATCCGTGCTTGATTGACCTTCATCGTTGCGATCATGCCTGTCATGATCTGCAAGCTTTTCGTGATGGTCTCGGCACTGTCAAACATGCCTTCTTTGTCTTCTTGGAAATCTTTGTTGTACGCCAGCGGCAAGCCCTTCATGACCGTCAAAAGACCAAAGAGGTTCCCATAGACACGTCCTGTTTTTCCACGGATCAGCTCCGCCATGTCAGGGTTTTTCTTTTGAGGCATGATGGAACTGCCGGTGGAGAAGGTATCGGTCAGCTCCACAAATTGGTACTCGTGGCTGCACCAAAGAATCAGCTCTTCACAAAAACGAGACAGATGCATCATCAATAAAGAGGAGTTGCTTAAAAATTCCAAGATAAAATCACGATCGCTGACCGCATCTAGGCTGTTGCTGTAAATATTGCTGAACCCTAACTCTTGAGCGGTGAAGGCGCGATCGATAGGGAAGGTGGTCCCTGCCAAAGCGGCACTGCCTAAAGGCATCACATCGATGCGGCTCAAACTCTCACTGAAACGCTCTTGGTCACGCGTCAGCATGCTGTAATAGGCTAAGAGGTGATGGGCAAATGAAATCGGCTGAGCATGCTGCAGATGGGTATAACCGGGCATGATGGTATAGATGTTGGCTTCGGCTTGTAAAACCAGCGCTTCTCGCAAATCAGCGATCAAAGTGATCACGTCTTGCACGACTTCTTTCAAATACAAATGCATATCGGTCGCCACTTGGTCATTACGACTACGGGCAGTATGCAGTTTGCCTGCCACTGGTCCAATCAATTCATGCAAGAATGTCTCGATGTTTAAATGGATGTCCTCATTTTCAATCGTGAAGGACAATTCGCCAGCGGCTAATTGCTGCTGAATCGTGGTCAAGCCGTCAATGATCGCTTCGCCATCGGGTTGACTGATGATGCCCGTATGGACCAGCATTTTGACATGTGCCAAACTGCCAAGAATGTCTTGCTTTGCTAACTTTTGATCAAACGTGATGGAAGCCCCAAAAGCATCGATCCATGCTTCATTTTTTCCATCGAAACGTCCGCCCCATAATTTTGCCATATTCTCACCTCAAAAAAAGATTACGGCTGAAGCGGCAGCTTCAGCCGTGCATACTTAAATCAATGTTTCTGTTAGTTGCTGTTGTGCTTGGATCTCAGCGTGCACTTTGCTTGGCAGTCCCCATAATTTGATGAAGCCGATGGCCGCATGCTGATCAAAGGTATCTGCAGAAGTATACGTTGCTAAGTTTTCATCGTACAAGCTGTTTTCAGATTTACGTCCTTCACAAATGACGTTGCCTTTGAACAATTTCAAACGCACGATTCCGTTGACGTAGACTTGCGTGCTTTTCAGGAAGGTAATCAAGGCTTCCGTCAATGGATTGAACCATAGGCCGTCATAGATGACTTGCGCTAATTGCTGCTCAATGATTGGTTTGAAATGTGCCAATTCCCGTACAAAGACCAAATCTTCCAATTCTTTATGAGCCGTCATCAAAGCGATCGCTCCTGGACATTCATAAACTTCCCGTGATTTGATCCCCACCAGACGATTTTCGATATGGTCGATCCGACCAACGCCATGCTCGCCAGCCATCCGGTTCAGTTTCATGATCAATTCTGCTAGATTCATCGTTTCGCCATCAATGGCGGTCGGTACCCCTTGATCAAAAGTGATCTCAACGATCGTTGGTACGTCAGGAGTATCTTCTAATTCTTGCGTGATGGCGTAGGCTCCTTTTGGCGGTGTTGCCCAAGGATCTTCTAAGACGCCGCACTCACAGGCACGTCCCCACAAGTTTTGGTCGATGGAATACGGATTGTCCAAATCAGCGGGAATCGGTACTCCTTTTTCAGCTGCATAGGCAATCTCTTCTTCCCGGGACCATTTCCATTCCCGAACCGGTGCGATGACTTTCAAGTGAGGCGCTAAAGCAGCGATCGCTACTTCAAACCGAACTTGGTCGTTGCCTTTACCAGTACAGCCGTGGGCGACGGTCGTTGCGCCAGTCGCTAATGCCAATTCCACCAATTTCTTGGCAATCAATGGACGAGACAAAGCGGAAACAAGAGGATAAGAATTTTCATAAAAAGTATTGCCTTGTAAAGCGATCAAAGCAAAATCTTGGGCGAATTCTTCGCGGGCATCGATGGCATAAGATTCAATCGCGCCAACTGCCAATGCTTTGTCTTTAATGGATTGGGTGTCGCGACCTTCACCGATGTCTAGGCAGCAAGCCACCACATCATATCCTTGGTCCGTTAACCATTTAATTGAAACGGAGGTATCTAATCCTCCAGAATAGGCCAATATTACTTTTTCTTTCATACTTATTAACTCCTTTTCCGCGTGTTTTCAAGTGATTGAAGCTATCTTATCAGAATAAAAATAATAAATCAAGGGTAAAATTAAATATTTATGCACAAAAGTGGTGATTATCAGGTTTTTATACTATTTTCGGTGGTTGAGGAAAAGAAGTAGATGCTCACTTTGTTAATGAAAGTTTATACATAATATTCATTTTGGTATTCAGTTTTAGAAGTCTGCAACAACAAGTTTCGTTTTTCAGAGAAAATGGCAGAAAATGAATGGAGAAAATTTTCAAAAAGAGGCGGAATTACGTTGACATTAGGCTTTATAGAAGGTATTATGTTATATGGTATTGTTTGCCCCACAAGAGCCCCGGAAACTCAAGTGTATGTCAAACATTCGTGAAATTGAATTGGAGGAAAAAATTGTGCGTACAACATATATGGCCAAACCAGGCGAAGTAGAACGTAAATGGTACGTAGTAGATGCAACAGATGTTCCTATGGGTCGTCTTTCAGCAGTAGTAGCATCTGTCTTACGTGGTAAAAATAAACCAACATTCACACCTCATGTGGATACAGGCGATTTCGTAATCGTCATTAATGCAGAAAAAATCAAATTAACAGGTAACAAAGCAAGCGATAAAATTTATTACCGTCACTCAAACTTCCCAGGAGGATTGAAATCAGTCTCTGCTGGAGAATTACGTGCTAAAAATTCTCGTCGTTTGATCGAAACTTCTGTAAAAGGCATGCTTCCTAAAAACACTTTAGGCCGTAAACAAGGAATGAAACTTCATGTTTATGCTGGCGCTGAACACCCACATGCTGCACAACAACCAGAAGTATTGGACATCACAAACTTAATCTAATAGGAGGGAATTTCATTGGCACAAGCTCAATATATCGGCACTGGCCGTCGTAAAAATGCAGTAGCCCGCGTACGTTTAGTACCAGGTACTGGTAAAATTACTGTTAACAAAAAAGATGTTGAAGAATACATCCCACACGCAGACTTGCGTGAAGTAATCAACCAACCATTCGGCGTTACAGAAACTAAAGGTTCATACGATGTTTTTGTAAACGTAAATGGTGGTGGATACGCTGGACAATCAGGTGCAATCCGTCACGGTATCGCACGCGCATTGTTACAAGTTGATCCTGATTTCCGTTTAGCTCTTAAACGTGCTGGCTTACTTACTCGTGACGCACGTATGGTTGAACGTAAAAAACCAGGTCTTAAGAAAGCTCGTAAAGCTTCACAGTTTTCTAAACGTTAATCTTTTTATCGAAGATTTCAAAACACTCTCCTTTTGGAGGGTGTTTTTTTTGTTATTGACTTTAGTCAGTTTCGTTCGCGTAGCGTACGAAACAAAAAAACCGCGCGTTTCTACGCGTGGACGAAATAGCTTTAGCGATAAAAGTTTAGCACATACCAGATGGAATTGTAAGTATCACATAGTCTTCACCCCGAAGTATCGACGAAAAGTGATTTATGGAAAGTTAAGAGTAAGTATTGGTCAGATATTAAGAAAATTGTGTGAGATGAAAGATGTTAAAATCATTGAAGCTCATGCAATGTCTGACACATTCATATGATAGTAAGAATACCACTAAAAAAAAGTATTTTCAGTATAAATAAACAAAAGAGTACGTAGATCCATTTAAGTAATTAAAGAAAGTTTGGGCTGAGAGCGGTTATTTATCATTAAAAAGCCCCTTCATTTATATAAACGGAAAATCGGAGAGAGAAAACTGCCTTAATGAGTGTCTACTCATCTCTTATAATGATTTAAAAGTTTTTATTACAATGAAATTTCGGTATCAGTGCTCACTGGCTTTATAAGAAGTTCTGATATCAGTCAAATTTACCAAATAATCAATACTAGTATTATAATAATTTGCTAACTTTATCAACGTTTGAATAGGAATCTCTAACTCACCGTTCTCATACCGAGAATACGTTGACTGTGAAATATTTAAAAGAGTAGCAATCTGGTGTTGGGTTAAATCGTTGTCTTCCCGTAGATCGCGGATTCGCTGAAACATTCACGTCACCTCGATACTATTCTAAATTATGCTCTTATCGCATATTGACTTTTATGCGTTTTACGCATATTATGTTGTTAGTTACGAGGATAAGGCTTTTGATGGTCTGTTAAATTAAGCAAGTAATCGACGCTAGTAGAATAAAAATCTGCAAGTTTGATCAGAGATTGGGTAGGAATGTCTAATTTTCCTGACTCATAGCGGGAGTAAGTTGTTTGGCTGATATTCAGTAGTTTAGCAAGTTGTTCTTGATTCAAGTCTTTATCTTCGCGTAAGTCACGAATTCTATGATACATAAAAATCACCTCAACCTTATTTTAGGTGAGTAATTTTGTGCTACGGCATATTATGCGTTTAACGCATAATTATTTTGGATTTTCTGTTAAACATCAATATATTTAGTAACTTACATAGGAAATGAAAGGAGGGAGTACTTGAAAAGCAGAAACAAATTTATCTCTATGTAATTGCCATCTTTAAAGAGGGGACCATATAGAGGAAAAGTTACTTGGTTGTTACAGACAGGACGAAACACATCAGGAGGAAGCTATGTTTCAAGAAAAAATATTCAATCCAGCAATACTACATGAAAACCGCTTGTCGCCTCGAACCAGTTTTTTTAGTTATGAAACGATCGTAGCAGCTATGCAAGGAGATCCACAGGCATCTTTTGGGTATCAGTCATTAAATGGTCTGTGGGATTTTTATTTGGGTGAGGCAGAAAATCAAATTGTGTATGAACAAAAAATCGAGGTACCTGCTCATTGGCAGTTTCAAGGGCATGGAAAACCAATCTATACGAATGTCCAGTATCCTTTTCCAATTGATCCGCCATTTGTTGCGATGGAGAACCCAACCGCCTTTTATCGAAAAGCATTTATTGTGGAGGACATTGATCTTGAGCATGTGCTTCACTTTGAAGGTGTGGAATCGGTGTTTGAAGTGCATATCAATGATCAGTATGTCGGCTACAGCACCGGCAGTCGCTTGGTCTCTGAGTTTGATATCACACCCTATCTTCAAAAGGGCAAAAATGTGCTTAGTGTAAAGGTGAAGCAATGGAGCGCGATGAGCTATGTCGAGGATCAAGATATGTGGTGGCTTGGCGGAATTTTTAGAGAAGTCTACTTGTTTTCCCGTAAGCCGCAGTCGATCCAAAATGTAACGATCCAAGCAGATTTATGCAATCAATACAAAGATGGCATCTTGGAAGTTTCGCTTTTCTTTAACCCTACAATACCAGAGCAGTTAGAACGTACGATAGAAATCGAATTGCTAGATCAAGAAAATGTAACCGTTTTAAAGAAAGCTGAGAGATGCCACCGAGGAGCAAAAGCGGATTGGACAATCTCCGCAACCATTGAAGAGATAATTCCTTGGAACGCAGAAGAACCATATCTATACCATCTTTTGGTGAGACAGTATCAAGGCGAGGAACTGTTGGAGGTCATTCCGTTCCAAGTCGGCTTTAGACAGATCTCCATAACCGACGGTATTTTCCAAATCAATGGAAAGCGGGTGGTGCTGAAGGGCGTCAACCGTCATGAATGGCATTGTGAGTCTGGCAGAAGTCTGACAGTTGAGACGATGGAACAAGATGTGCAGATGATGAAAGCATTTAATATCAATGCCGTTCGGTGTTCTCATTACCCAGCAGACACAAAGTTTTATCACTTGTGTGATCGTTATGGGCTGTACGTCATTGACGAAGCAGACATTGAAACCCATGGGATGGATATCACCCAAAGGATCAATGAACTAAGTAGTAGTGAGGAATGGTTGCCGGCGTATTTAGACCGAGCAAAAAGAATGGTCGAAAAAAATAGAAACCATCCTTCGATCATTTTCTGGTCGTTAGGAAATGAGTCTGGCTATGGGGAAAACCATTTGAAGATGGCGCAGCTGATCAAGAAATTAGATCCCAGTCGTCTGGTTCATTATGAAGGAGAAGCACGGCACTTGAAAGCCTTGGGAGAATGGCAAGCGTGCCAAGCGTCTGATGTCATTTCGACTATGTATACTTCTGTTGGCGAAATGGCAGAACAAGGGGAACGTTCACTAACACAACCGCATATTTTATGTGAATATGGTCATGCGATGGGCAATGGCCCTGGTGGATTGAGCGAATATCTGGAATTGTTTTATCGCTATCCCCGGTTACAAGGCGGCTTTATTTGGGAGTGGATCGATCATGGTATCAAGAGCATTGACAACGTTTCTGGTGAGACGTACTACAAGTATGGTGGTGATTTCGCAGAGGAAATCCATGATGGCAACTTTGTGATTGATGGATTGCTATTTCCAGATCGTACGCCATCGCCAGCATTGTTCGAGTATAAGAAAGTGATTCAGCCTGTCAAAATCACCTTCCAGCTTTCAGAACAGGCCTGTCACATCACTAACCGTTTCGACTTTCGAAATTTAGCGTCTTTACAGCCTGTCTTGCAAATCAAAGAAGACGATCAGGTGATTTTCTTACAAGAGTTGCCAAGAATCGATCTCCTGCCTCAGGAAGAAACGACCATTTCCCTGCCAGAAGAAGCTACGCTGAGCTTAGCAGGAAGAGCACAGGTAGTGGTCACGCTGTTTTTCTTTGAAGAAAGTGCACCAGATTTTTCTCTAGAACACGCAGTTGCTTGGGAACAAGCCATCATTGATCAACCAGTAAAAAGCGTACAAATACCTAAAGCGGATGCCTTTCACTGTTCAGAAACGGCCGATGAACTGAGGATTACTTTGGCTGAGCAGACCTATATTTTTCATAAGAAAACAGGTACCTTGAGCCAGTGGCTCATCGAAGGGCAAGCCTTGCTTACTGAACCCCTTGAAATGAACTTTTGGCGGGCACCGACTGACAACGACTTGTTAGGTAGTGAAGAGTTTGGTTCGGCAAGCATCGCCAAGGAATGGGAAGCGTTTCGTATTCGCCACTTAAAGGAGCGTGTGCTCGCCTTTACCTATGAACAGCGCCCTGATGAAATAAAAGTCGAGATTCGCCGCAACAGCATGCCTATTTCTCTCGACTGGGGAATTGAATTGTCCTTTACGTATCTGCTTTCATTGGCAGGCGATATTCGTGTAGCAGTCCAAGGAACCCCGTTTGGCAACGGGCCGAAAACCCTGCCGCGAATCGGTGTGCAGCTGATGATGGATAAACAACATCAGAATGTTCAGTGGCTGGGACTTGGGCCGCATGAAACCTATCCTGATAGTTGCCAAAGCGGGTTTTTCGATTGGTGGGAAAGAACCGTTCTAGAGATGCACACACCGTATGTACGGCCGCAAGAAAATGGCAACCGCATGAAGACCAAATTCTTCCGTTTGTCTAAGCCTTCTGGAGCGGGACTGACTATTTCCGGAAAATCGCTGAATTTTAGTGTGCATCACTACACCCAGAACAATTTGGAACAAGCGACCCATACCAATCAATTAGAAACCAGCGACGCCGTTGCCGTCAACATTGACTATGGGGTGCAAGGACTAGGAAGTGCCAGTTGCGGTCCCGGTATTTTACCGAAGTATTTATTAAAAAATCAGGCATTTGCTTTTGATTTTCAGATGAACTATCAAAAAGAAGTGGAAGGAGCATGACAATGAAAAAAATAGCTTTATGTATGGCAGTGATAGGACTAGGAGGCTTAGCTGCTTGTGGGAATGGCAGTGATACGTCAGAGCGTGAGGGGGGCGAACAAAACGGCGCAGAGGAAATCACCATTTGGGCGTGGGACCCAAAATTCAATATCGCAGCCTTTGAGTTGGCGGAATCATACCATCAAGAAGAAAACCCTGATTTCAAAATCAATGTCACCGAGATTTCCCAACAAGACAGCGTACAAAAAATGAATACCATCTTTAGTTCAGGCAGTACCCAAGGATTGCCCAATATCGTCTTGATTGAAGACTTTCGCGCCCGTAATTTTTTAGAAGTGTTTCCAGAGTATTTCGTTCCATTGACTGAGTATATAAATGTTGACGACTTTATGGATTACAAAATCGAGGTGTCTTCGATCGATGGCCAGCAGTATGGGATGCCGTTTGATTCAGGGGTAGCAGGCGTTTACTTGCGGAAATCGATCATTGAAGAAGCGGGCTTGGAACTGTCAGATTTCACCAATATCACTTGGCAAACCTTTAATGAATTGGGGATCCGTGTGAAAGAAGCAACTGGCAAACCATTGCTGTCCATCGATATGAATGATCTAGGACACTTGCGGATGATGATGCATTCCAGTGGTTATTGGTATACCGCAGAGGATGGTGAAACGCCGTTTATTGACGGCAATCCTTCTTTGAAACAAGGGCTTGAGGATTTGAAAATGCTGCTTGATTCAGGAGTAATGACAACGCACAATGGCTGGGACCAAATGCTAGCAGGTTTTAACAGCGGCGAAGTAGCGGGCGTTTTACAAGGCAACTGGATCACGCCATCGGTGAAAGCAGAAGAAAGCCAAAGTGGCGATTGGGCAGTCGTTCCCGTACCGAAGCAAGAATCGATCGAAGGTTCTGTCAATGCGACCAATCTCGGAGGTTCGTCAATTTATGTGTTAGATATCGATGGGAAAGAAGAAGCCCTGAGCTATATTGCTGACGTATTCGGCAAAAATATTGCCTTTTACGAAGAGCTGATTCAAACCGTTGGAGCAATCGGTTCTTACGTTCCCGCTTCACAAGGAGATGCGTATCATGCACCAGATCCTTTCTTCGACGATCAGGCTATCTATCAAGATTTCATGAACTGGGCAAATGAAATTCCTTCGGTAAACTTTGGGAAAAACACATATGCGTTGGAAGACATCATGAATCAAGGCTTTTTGGACTATGTCAATGGAGCAGATTTGGATGAAGTCTTAAAAAATACGCAAATGATTGCTGACAATCAATTGAATTAACACGGACTGAGGGGCATGTACGATGAAAAATAAATTATTTTATAAAAAAGGAGTGATCACGGGGTGGCTATTTATTGCTATCCCAACACTCTTAATCTTCTTTTTCTCTTTTTATCCAATGATCCAAGCGTTTCTATTATCCTTGCAATCAGGAAGCGGCACCGGGCTGACCTTTAGCGGACTCGCAAATTATCGGCGGCTGTTTTCGGATCAAACCTTTTTGACAGCCACGAAAAATACCTTGATCTTTTTGGGCTTTCAAGTGCCTGTCATGGTCTTGTTGGCCATGTTCTTTTCCGTCCAGCTCAATCAGAAAAACCTAAAGCTGAAAGGCTTGTTTCGGACGATCATTTTTTTGCCAGCAGTGACTTCATTAGTCGCATACTCCATGGTCTTTAAATCACTGTTTGCAACAAATGGCGTGGTGAACGCCCTTTTAGTGAGACTGTCGATTGTCTCTGAGCCAATCGCCTTTTTCTCCAGTCCCTTTTGGGCAAAAGTTATTATCATTTTAGCCATCACTTGGCGCTGGACCGGCTACAATATGATTTTCTTTTTATCGGCTTTGCAAAATATCGACCCAGCAATTTATGAAGCTGCTAGGATCGATGGGGCTTCTCCAACGAAACAATTTTTTAAAATCACCGTTCCCATGCTAAAGCCAGTCATTTTGTTTTCAGCCGTGACCTCAACGATTGGCACACTGCAGTTATTTGATGAACCGATGAACTTGACCCAAGGTGGACCAGGAAACGCCACATCGACGATTTCCCAATATATTTATAATCTCTCCTTTCGCTATACACCAGATTTTGGCTACGCCTCTGCAGTTTCTTATGCCATTGTCGTCATGGTCATCTTCTTTTCCATGATCCAATTTAAGATCGGAGGAGAGGATAAATGAAAAAAGTAGGCACATATGTATTTTTGGGTGTTTTTACCATTCTGTTTGCCTTTCCCTTTTATTTCATGTTAGTGAGTATCACCAATCCTACCGTAAATATCATGCAAGGCAAACTATTGCCAAGTACCCATTTGCTAGAAAACTGGCGTAACCTAGTCGCAACCTATGATTTGAAACAAGTATTCTTTAATAGTGCAAGAATTGCGTTGTTACAGACGATTTTATCCGTGACGATCGCTTCGTTGGCCGGCTACGGATTTGAGATCTATCAAAGCCGATTAAAAAATATGCTTTTTAATATTTTGCTCTTGTCGATGATGTTGCCTTTTGCCGCCACCATGATTCCGCTGTTTCGAATGTTCGGCAGCTTTTCAACGACGATTCCTTTTATTGGACTCGATACAGTAGCTTCAGTCATTTTGCCAACATTATCGACCGCATTTCTGATCTTCTTTTTCAGACAAAACACAAAAATGTTTTCCAAGTCACTGCTTGAAGCAGGGCGAATGGATGGCCTTTCGGAGCTAGGCTTGTTTTTCCGAATATACATGCCAACTATGAAAACAACTTATGCGGCAGCTGCCATCATTACCTTCATCAACAGTTGGAACAGCTACCTGTGGCCGTTGATCACCCTTCAATCACCAGAAAAGCAAACCTTTCCCCTGATGATTTCTGCCATCGGCGCCGCCAATAATCCAGATTATGGCTTAATGATGTTAGCAATCGTGATCGCAACTCTGCCAACAATGGTGGTCTTCTTCTCGCTGCAAAAGTATTTTGTGGCTGGGATGTTGGGATCGGTGAAGTAGGGACGTTTAGAGAGATAGGAAGAATAAAAGACAGAAGACTAATTGATATAGTCATCTGTCTTTTGTTATTGAGTCATTCTGATTTATATCGGATTATTTCTAACGATATTCGCTATAAGCATCGTAATCCTCCAATCAACCTGCCATCAACCCAAAAACTGTCGTCCTTCCTTCTCAATCAACTCACAAGTCCATTTATCCTTAAATAACGATGCCATCTGTCTTGCTTGGGCAAATAAATCCGAATCTCCGATCGCAAAACTTTTTCGAGCAGTGGCTAACGAATAGTAATCATAGCGCTTGCTCTTTTTTGCCAATAGCAGGGCTTGATCCGCGGCTTCTTTCGCCTCTGGGTGTTGCTGTTCTTGCAGATAAAGTAAGGCGACATTCAAATGAATCGCACACTGTAAAGGCACAGTATTTTCTAGTGCTTCGTATTTTTTTAGCTGTTGGATCAATTGGCGGGCAATGGCGTGGGCGGTTTCAACTGGAAAGAGGTATAAAAGGCAATTGATCAGCTTGATATCATCAAGGGTCCAGTCGGAATAAGCCTGAAGCGCATCCCAGGGAACCGTCAAAAGAACTTTGGGCAGGCAAGGAATTTCTTTTTCTGCATTCGTTGAGAGCGCTGAGAGAGAGTCGATTACATACACCAATAAGTCAATGGTTTTACTGACAGATGTTTTTTGGAAAAGTAAACATTGCTCTTTCAAAGCAAGCAATGCTTTTAGATCCTGGTTGGAAAACAAAGAGAAAAATTGATGCAAGATTTGTTGTTTTTCATTTAAACGGTATCCTTGGGCGATGTAAAAAAATTCATCAAAACCGCAATCGATTCGCGCTAAAAGTTCGATAAAAAGGGTAACGGAGGGCGTTAATTTTTCATTTTCAAATTTAGACAAGGTGGTTCTTGAAAGCAGGTCTTTACAAACTTGCGCTTGCGTGATGCCACGGCTTTTTCTGATTTTACGATACGTGGTTCCTAACTTATTCATAGGCGCCTCCTAGATCAATGTGATTATAGTGTACATAAGATAATTTTGCTCGTCAATCTGGTATAGTAAAACTATTAGACAGCTAGGCAACACCAGATAGAGGAGGCCCCGCAAATGAATCAGACAAAATAAAATCCTTTACTTAGCAAATGGCGATCAATAACTAGAAAAACGAGCAATCGTTATTTCTAAGTAAAGGTGGAAAACAAATGAAGAAGAATCAGGGATTTACCCAATTGATCATTGGCCAAACAGTGGCGAATGTCGGGGATACCATTTATATTGTGGCAATTATCAGTTCTATTTTTAGCTGGACAGACTCTGCTTTGGCAGCGGCGCTTGTCCCAGTGCTAGTAACAGGAGGCGGTGTCATTTCCGGCTTTCTCTCACCTGTCATCACGAGTTATTTTCGCTTAGAACAAGTGCTGAAGGTCAGCCAGATGTGCAAAACAGCCTTACTCTTTTTTATGACCGCGTATCTCTATCTGAAAGCTGAAACGATGAATCTATTGGTTTTATATTGCCTTGTCGCATTGATTTCGTTTTTGGACGGCTGTTCAGAACCAATTAGCCGTGCCTTGATCCCGAAATATGTGGAAAAGCATCGCCTCGTCAAAGCCAATGGAATATTCAATTCGATGCTTCAAACAGTCAACATCGGCAGCTGGGCGATCGGAACCTCCTTGCTGCTGGTATTTTCTGTTCATCAGTTGGTTTTATTAGACAGCTTTTTGTTTCTAAGTGCCTCGATAGTATTAGCGTTTTTGCCTAGAACGACTCGAGAAAAAAACAAAAAGCAGCCGTTAGCGCACCAGTTGTTTATTGGTTGGCGCTGGATTATGAAAGATCCTCTGGTTCGGGTGATCGTTGGCATGGACATGCTGGAAAGTATCGCCAATACAGCCTGGGTTTCCGCGATTGTGTTAGTATTCGTCCGAGAAGTGATGCAGGCACCTGATGCTTGGTGGGGCTATATCAACGCCACTTACTTTGTTGGCGCGTTGCTAGGAAGTGCGTTGGTGATGCGATTTTCCGAGCGGTTTGATAAAAACAAACGAACAGCGATTGTAATGGGCGCTATTTTAGGCGGACTGATCACTGTTGCCGTTGCCCTATCAGGCGATCGCTTTTTGATTCTAGGATTATCCGTTTTAATCGGGCTCTTTTCCCAGATCAAAAATATCCCACAAGCCTCATTAATCCAACAAAAAGTAGCAGCCGATCGATTGGTTGCCATCTACGCTGCCTCAGGCATCTTAAATTCCGGTGTTTTTGCTTTATTCACCTTGTTGATGGGACAGGTGGCAGATGTTTTTGATGTACGGTGGGTGTTTTTTCTTTCCGGCAGTTTATTGCTTCTAGTGGGGCTGATTGCAGGGAAGCTTAAAGTTAGTTAAAAGTAAGAGAGATAGTAGTCAAGAGAACATCTTTTTTACGAGGATTTTATAAGATGAAACTAGCTTTAATAGTTTACTTTGATAATGGCATAGGAAGATGAAAAAGCAGATACAGCTAGTTAGGAACAGTCCCTGACTAGCTTTTTGTGTGGTGATCTAAACGCTCTTACATCGAGAATACAATGATTATTGTAGATTTGATCGGTAGCTAATCACAGATCATTCATATGCAAAAGCATTTCGTGGCTGAATGTTGAGATTGACTAAGTATGGGGCTGCTATAGGAGGAAAGCGCAAGCATCTCTATATAAAACTTGATTACTTGAAAAAAAAGCTTTGTATTGATTTGGAGTAAATTCACAATTTTTTTGAATATCTTTAGTTTTCCAAGATTCCCCTATAAAGCTCATCTAACAGCTCTTAAACTTATATACATTTACATATCTAACTCTTATCTTTTCGCTTTTAGTTAGTTAAAAAGCAAACAATAAATGTGAATCCGAGCTATTTTTAAATAATTAACCAGATAATCTTCCGATTGGAACGGTTAAATAGTGAATGATTGGTAGAAAAGAGATTAGGGAATGCGAGTTGTGATAAGTAAACTCATAAAAGAAGAATGCTAGAAAAGTAGAGAAAAATAGGATTAATGAAATAATCGAGATCCTTATTTTTTAACAATTTTCGTAAACCATAAATGAATTGAAGGAAGCTTAGTGTGGGTGAAAGAATAATTACAAAAAAATATTGACTTAAAAAAATGGCTATGGTAATCTATAAACGAAAATAGTGGGAACGTTTCCAAAATGCGTCTTCGTTAAATTTTATTTTTTTAAACGAAAATGGAAACGTTTCTAAAATGTATTGGGAGGAGATTGAATTGGAAAAGACATTGGGACCAGGTGGTGAGATAAGGGCGGTACAACGAGATAAAAAAAATATCTCGAAGTGGGAAAAATTAAAGAAACAGTTGCGGCGTGATAAGTGGATGTACTTGTTGCTCTTACCAGGTATCATCATGACGTTTATCTTTAAGTATGTGCCAATGTACGGTGCTGTGATTGCATTTAAAGACTATAATCCTATGCTAGGAATTTTGGAAAGTCCTTGGGTAGGACTAGATCACTTTAGGGAATTTATCAGTTCACCAAATTTTACGCTTTTGCTGATCAACACATTAAAAATTAGCATTTATGGTTTATTGTTAGGTTTTTTTCCACCAATTATTTTAGCACTGAGCTTGAATCAAATTATCAATAAAAAAATAAAACAGAAAATCCAGTTGATTCTATATGCGCCGAATTTTATCTCAGTAGTTATTATCGTGGGGATGCTGTTTTTGTTCCTATCCGCAAATGGACCTATTAATGGGTTAGTAGAAAAGGTTACGGGGCAACCAATTATGTTCATGTCTAATCCAGCTTATTTCAGAACGATTTATATTTTATCGGGAATTTGGCAAGGAATCGGCTGGTCATCCATTCTTTACACCGCAACACTGGCGGGAGTCAGTACCGACTTATATGAAGCAGCAAATATCGATGGGGCAAATATTTTACAAAAGATTTGGCATATCGATTTGCCGGCATTGAGGCCTGTGATGGTGATCAGCTTCATCTTGGCCGCCGGCGGTATTATGAATGTAGGATATGAAAAAGCCTACTTGATGCAAACTTCAATGAACATCCCTGCCTCAGAAATCATTTCCACTTATGTATACAAAGTCGGCTTGCAATCAGGTGATTATGCCTACTCTGCTGCTGTTGGTCTGTTCAATATGATTATTAATGTCGTTTTATTACTGATTGTCAACAATATAACCAAGCGGCTAAACGATGGTCAAGGCTTGTAATGAAAGGAGAAAATTATGAATAGTGCTTTATCAAAAATCGACCGTCAAATCTTATGGCTGAATCGAGTGATTGTAACTTTTTTGGTCGTCATTACCATTGTTCCGCTGATTTATGTACTGGTAGCTTCTTTTATGGACCCAGCTACTTTGATCAATAAAGGTATAAGCTTCAATCCGAAAGATTGGACAATACAAGGATATCAACGGGTATTTGCAGATGATTCCATTTTACGCGGTTTTGTAAATTCGTTGTTTTACTCTTTTAGCTTCAGCTTATTGACTGTATTTATTACGATGATCACTGCGTATCCTTTGTCTCGACCTAACTTGGCTGGGAAAAAGATTATTATGACTTTTTTTGTCATTACAATGTTCGTGGGTGGCGGCTTGATACCTACCTATTTATTGGTAAAGAACTTGGGCATGTTAGATAGTGTATGGGCGATTATCGTACCAGGTGCTATAAATGTGTGGAATATTATCTTAGCGCGTACCTATTTTAGTGCTTTGCCAAAAGAACTTTCTGAAGCTGCTACTATCGATGGCGCCAATGACTTGCAAATACTGTTCAAAGTCATGCTTCCATTAGCTAAACCAATTATGTTCGTGTTGTTTCTATATGCCTTTGTTGGACAATGGAATTCATACTTTGACGCCATGATTTACATCAAAGATCCCGACTTACAGCCGTTGCAACTCGTATTAAGAAATATTTTGATCCAAAACCAGCCCTCACAAGACATGGTGGGAGCCAATACAGCCATGGCAGAAATGAAACAAATTGCTGAGTTGATTAAATACGCAACGATCGTCATTTCTAGTCTGCCATTAATCATAATGTATCCTTTCTTCCAAAAATATTTTGATAAAGGTGTTTTAGTTGGTTCCGTTAAAGGGTAAGTATTGTTCACTATTTGTATGAATAAAAATTATAAAGGAGATTTTAAGATGAAAGCAAAATGGATGCTGCCAATCGTTTTTACTTCCGTACTAATTTTGGGGGCTTGTGGAGGCTCAAAAGAAAAGAGTACATCAAGCCCTGATTATGAACTAGAAAATGTCTCTTTTCCATTGAAAGAAAAAGTATCTTTAAAAATGATGTCTCAAAGTGCCCCTTTGGCTCCCAATGATCCTAATGACAAATTGATTTTCCAACGGTTAGAAGAAGAGACCAATCTCCATATTGATTGGACAAACTACAGTAGTGATTTTGCCGAAAAAAGAAATTTGGATATCGCTAGTGGTGATTTACCAGATGCCATCTTCAACGCCGCTGCAGGTGACTATGATTTATTAAACTGGGCGGAAAGTGGCGTTATTGTACCGATTGAAGATTTGATCGAAGAATATATGCCAAATCTGAAGAAAATTTTTGATGAAAACCCCGAATACCGACAAATGTCTACTGCACCTGATGGTCACATTTACTCTATGCCTTGGATTGAAGAATTAGGCGAAGGAAAAGAGTCGATTCATACAGTAAATGGGATGGCTTGGATCAACAAGGAGTGGTTGGATAATTTGGGTCTTGAAATGCCGCAAACCACTGATCAGTTGATGACTGTGTTGGAGGCTTTCAAGACGCAAGATCCAAATGGTAATGGTGAAGCAGATGAAATTCCTTTTAGCTTTATTAACAATGGAGGAAATGAAGACTTAAAATTTTTAATGGGGGCATTCGGTCTAGGTGATAATGATGACCACTTAGTCGTTGATAACGATGGCCAGGTACAATTTACTGCTAACAAAGAAGGGTATAAAGAAGCCATCAAATATTTCAATGAAATGAATAATAAAGGTCTTATTGATAAAGAGGCTTTCGAACAAGATTGGAATACGTATGTTGCCAAAGGAAAAGAACATAAGTATGGCGTGTACTTTACTTGGGATAAAGCAAATATCACGGGTGCAGATGATAGTTATGACGTCTTGTCAGTCTTAGCGGGACCAGATGGAACGAAACACGTTACTCGTACGAATGGCATGGGTTTCTCAAGAGATCGTTTCGTAATTACTAGTGCGAATAAAAACTTGGAACTTACAGCTAGATGGATAGATAAAATGTATGAACCGTTACAGTCTGTCCAAAATAACTGGGGAACGTACGGTGATGAAGCACAGGCCAATATTTTTGAATTAAAGGATGGTATGTTAAAACATTTGCCTTTAGAGGGGACAGCACCGGGGGAACTAAGACAAAAAACCGAAGCTGGAGGACCATTAGCAGTTCTTGATTCTTATTACGGCACAGTCACTACTATGCCAGATGATGCGAAGTGGCGTTTAGATTTGATGCATGACACGTATTTGCCATATATTACAGAAGACAATATCTACCCACGTGTCTTTTTAGAAAAAGAAGAAACAGATCGATTAGCAAAAATTGAAACAGATATGTGGGATTACATCTATCGCAAAAGAGCAGAGTGGATCACCGGCGGTAAAATCGATGAAGAATGGGAAGAATACCTTGCTGAATTGGAACGTGTAGGTTTGGAAGAATGGATTCAAATAAAACAAACTGGCTATGATAATTTTTTGAAGGGAGCACAATAAGTGTTAGTAGAAGAAACGGCGATTTTGGATAAAGCAAATCGATTTATTGAAATGATGCGAGGAAAAGTTAACCCTCAGTATCGACAAAACTATCATTTTTCCGCACCCATCGGGTGGATAAATGACCCCAATGGGTTTATATATTACAAAGGGCATTACCATCTCTTCTATCAATACTATCCTTACGATAGTCGATGGGGGCCCATGCATTGGGGACATGCGCGCAGTAGTGATTTGGTCCATTGGGAAGATCTACCAGTAGCGTTAGCCCCAGATCAACCTTATGACAGCGGCGGGTGTTTCTCAGGAAGTGCAATTGAAAGAGACGGAAAACTATATTTATTTTATACAGGCTGTCAAGAAATTGATGGTATTAGCCATCAGCATCAATGTTTGGCGGTCTCTGAAGATGGTATTCATTTTAGCAAATACAGTGGTAATCCTGTGGTAGCAGAAAAACAGCTAGGTGAAAATGGGCTGATACAAGAATTTCGTGATCCTAAAGTAATTGTTCACAACGATGCTTACTATATGGTAGTAGCTACTAAATCTACACAGTCTACTGGTAGAATAGTGATGTTTCAATCGTCAGATTTGTATAATTGGCACTTTTACTCTGTGTTGCTAGAAGGGACTTCAGAGCAAGGAATAATGTGGGAATGTCCTGATTTATTCCATTTAGACGGACGAGATGTCTTAATCATGTCTCCGATACAAATCAAGAAGAACGGACTGGAATATCATAATATCAGTTCTACCATGGCTTGTATTGGTGAGGTAAACTGGGAAACAGGTCAGATGATAGTTGATAATTTCCATGAAATGGATTTTGGAATGGATTTTTATGCACCACAAACAACAACAGATCCTAATGGTGGACGGGTGATGATTGCTTGGATGCAGATGTGGGATCGTACATTGCCTACACATGAGTTAGGCCATCTTTGGGCAGGCTCTATGAGTTTGCCCCGAGAGTTAAGAGTGAAAAAAAATCGATTGGTACAAAAACCCATCTCAACTGTATATAGTCATTTAGTTTATCAACAAGGCAGTGAAAATATTGCAGTGACTGACACATCAGTCGCATTTCGAAACGCGCTGTCTGATTCTTCATATTTACATCTAGTCGCAGATTTGGAGAAAGCAGAAGTTTTTACAATTGAATTACTGCGGTCTAAGACGGATTGCCTAAAACTAACTTATGACACTGCTAAACAGGTTTTTGAATTGGATCGTCAGAAGCTAGGAAGAGAGCTTACAGGGGCGGAAGAAGACCCTCTGAATGTCCGAAAAGTTGAAGTACCTTTGATTGATAATCAGCTCGTTCTTGAGATTTTTAGAGATACCTCATCAGTTGAAGTTTTTATTAATGGGTTAGAAGTTATGACGGCTACTTTCTATGAGCTGGAAAAAGCTCGAGATATCTTATTTCATTCGATTGGAGAAAGTCGTATTCAAGCTTTTGAAACAGCGAGTGTGAAATAAATGTTTGATTGCTTAGGCGATGTATCAATTATTTAATAGGTTTTGAAGGATAATATTTTTAGAAAAGAACAGATAGCTAGATTTCCCATGGCTTTGCTATTAGTATTTTGAAAAAATTAGTAATTTATGACAAAATTCATTATACTAAACTTGTGCAGAAATGTGAGGGATCAACTATGAAAGCAACAATGAAAGATGTCGCAAAATTAGCAGGTGTCGGAGTAGGAACTGTTTCCCGGGTATTGAATAACGGTTCTGTTAAAGCTTCTACTAGAGAAAAAGTTGAAGCAGCAATGACAGAGTTAAACTATCAACCAGATTTTTATGCCCGGGGGTTAAAGATGAAGCATACGAACACGGTTGCTTTGATTCTACCCACGGTATGGCATCCATTTTTTGGCGAATTTGCCTACCATGTAGAAACAGCATTAGAAAGACAAAACTACAAGCTTTATTTGTGTAACTCCAGTGGTAATAGTGAAAAAGAACAAGAATATATCCAGATGGTCAGCCAAAATAAAGTAGACGGCATCATTGGAATTACTTATTCAGATATCGATGAATACATTTCGAGTAATCTGCCTTTTGTTAGTATTGACCGTTATTTCACTGAAGAGGTGATTTATGTGACCGCTGACAATGCGACCGGTGGACGTTTGGCTGCAAATGAACTTTATCGCCGAGGATGTCAGAATGTAGCATATATCGGTGGGTACCAAGAAACACCGAATGAAACGAAGAGTCGTCGAAAATATTTTGAGATCGAGTGCCGTCAACTGGGGATTTCCTATAAAGCGTTAGATATGTTAGAACCTTTAGACCATCTCTCAGAACGTGTAACAAATTTTTTGTTAGAGAATCCCGATATCGATGGGATTTTTACGATCAATGATCCAATGGCATTAGCTGTCATTGATATGCTTGAAAAAATAGGGAAAAACGTACCAGAGGATGTCCAAGTTATCGGATTTGATGGTCAAAAGATGACAGAAGGAGATCCTTATCTAGTCTCAACGATTGCCCAACCTACAAAGCAAATGGCGGAAGTGGCAGTGGCAAAATTAATTGCTGTCATTAATGGAGAGACAGTAGAAAAACGTACCGTATTGCCGATTGAATTTGGCGAAGGTGGCACAACGAAACCTTTAGTGAGAAACGATTTTGCTTAGTGCAAATACGTTTCTTTTTTTGAAAATGAGTGAATGAAAGGTGTAGATAAAATGTTATATGGCGGGATAGAAGCTGGTGGAACAAAGTTTGTCTGTGGGATTGGTAATGAACAATTACAAGTGATAGAACGGAAAAGTTTTCCTACCACAACACCAGAAGAAACGATGAAGCAAGTGTTTGATTTCTTTGATAAGTACAAAGGGAATATCGCATCAATTGGTGTAGGAGCATTTGGGCCTATTGATATTCAAATCGAATCAAGAACTTACGGATATATCACCAACACTCCGAAGTTAGCTTGGCAAAATTATCATTTTGTAGGAGCTTTGGAAAACGCCTTGTCGGTTCCCATCTATTGGACTACCGATGTAAATGCTGCTTGTTATGGAGAATATATGGCAGGGTATGGAAAAGGTAAAAATAGTGTTCTTTATTACACCGTTGGTACTGGTGTTGGTGGTGGTGCTGTAGTCGATGGAAAAATAGTCACAGGTTTCAGTCATCCTGAAATGGGACATATGTTCTTACAACGTCATAATGAAGATCAATTTGAAGGAATCTGTCCTTTTCATCATGATTGTTTGGAAGGGTTAGCCTCAGGCCCCGCGATTGAAAAACGCTTTGGAAGAAAAGCCCAGACCATTTCATTTGATCATCCTTATTGGGCGATTGAGGCAGATTATCTTGCTCAGTGTGTGTATAACACAACTTTACTATATGCACCGGAAGTAATAATTTTAGGTGGGGGTGTAATGAAACAGCCGCAACTACTCGAGTTGATTCGCCAAGCGTTTAAAGAAAAAATGGGTTCCTATGTGGATACCCCTGCTCTTGAAGAATACTTACTAACTCCAATGCTTGCTGACGATGCAGGTTTGATCGGCTGCTTAGCTTTAGCAATAAAGAAGTTGGAACAATAGCAGCATGTTAAAGAACGTGTGAGAGAGTTTTTATAGCAGTTAGGATAGATAAAAAGGCTAACTAAAATGTGAGCTAGAAAAAAGGATGGCTAATAATAGATGTTCATATATATTTTTTGCGTAATCGAATGTCGCAAATAAGAATTTTTTCTTTCGTTCTCGTCTTCAGTTATATTGTTGTCTAGCTGCCTCAAAATTACTTCTTAGTGCTTGGTTTTTGTTTTATCACAGATATTCATTATAGAAAGACACGATGTGAAAATCTATTATTCTCGGTAGTTTATTGCTTCTAGTTGGGATGATTGCGTAGAAACTTAACGTCAGTTAAAGTGCGTCACGAATAGTAGTAACGAGAACTAATGAGACATTAGAATGTTATAAGAAACCCGTCAGGAGAGTCTACCTGACGGTTTTTATAGTTATTAGAAGGCTTGCTATTCCTCACAGCTCCGCAATTTTCCTTACGGTATTGATAGTCCGAATCGTAATCTGTTTACCGACGCTGGTGCTGGCTGTTTTTTTCCACCAATTGGTTTTTTGATAGTCTTTGCGGATGTAGGACCAGAAAACGACGTCTTTGTAAGGAGAAACCTGTTCAAGGGCGGCATTCGGAGCCCCGAGTTTTTCAGATAACTCCTCGTAGGTCAGCGAAGGCATCAAAAAGATCAGGTTATCATAGATGGTTTTATCTTCCGTTCCTGACCATTCAGGTATATGGGTCAAGCGTTCCTGCAGCTCTGTTTGGCGAATGATATAAATAGCGATATCAAAGGAAAAGTACCGTTTGATCATTGCTTTAATCATTTCGGCAAGGGCTTGTGGATCATACCCTTCGCTAGAAAAAATCACATTGCCGCTATTCAAATAAGTGACCACATTGCTAAACCCCAGTTCTTCAAAACCGGCTTTCAATTCTTTCATAGAAATTTTGTTCTTTCCACCGACATTGATGCCTCTTAATAAAGCGATGTATCGTTGCATGGCTAGACCCTCCTTTAAAACGCTTCTTTTAGCTGATTATAGAATGGATGGAGAAGAAGCACAATCCTGGCTTCTCAGCTACCCAAAATACGTGAGCGAGAAGCGATTAATGCAAGCTTATTGGTGGAGTGGCCGTGGCGTACGTATTTTTGCACTGCTGATTAGTAAAAACGAAGAAACAGCCTATAGATGATAATACCCCTCACAAATGTGCTAAAGCAAGCGAATTTGTGAGGGGCACTTTAAGTTGTTTTCTCTATTTCTGGTTTCATTGTTAATCCACCGCAATCCTCACAGACACTGTCTGTAAGGGGACATCATAAAAGGGATCTTCTCGTCGGCCTAAAAAGTCTTGGGCTTGCTGAGGGAAGAGGGCGTACATCAGCACGTCTTCTTCGCTTTTGGCATACTCAGCGATTTCTTCCCGAAAGGCTGGCAGTTGCGGTGCCAGTAGATCAGCTGGTCTGACGGTGATCACTTCGGCATCTCCGATGATTGTTTCTTTGATTTCTTCGCTGATAGGTGCTGGCGATTGTCCATAAAGTCCTTTGACGTAATCTTTGATCTCACTTGGGACAAGTTTGTAGCGTTCTCCTGAAATCACATTCATCAAGGCTTGAGTGCCGACCATTTGCGACAATGGGGTCACTAGCGGAGGATAGCCCAAGTCCGCCCTGACTTTTGGTACCTCTGCTAGGACTTCTTCATACTTGTCTTGCAATCCTTGTTCCGTCAATTGGCTGAGTAGGTTCGACAACATGCCGCCAGGTACTTGATAGATCAAGGTTTTGGGTTCGATGTCTTTGACTTTTGGATTCAGCAGCCCTTCTTCACGGAAACGATCACGAACGGGATTGAAATGTTCTGCAATCTCAGAGACTTTCTGTAAATCAAGTCCCGTAGCAAAGCCGCAATCTTCTAAGGCGATCGCCACAGATTCGGTCGCTGGCTGACTGGTGCCGCCAGCAAAAGAGGAGATGGCAGTATCAATGAGGTCTGCGCCAGCTTCCGCAACTTTCAAGTAAGTCATTTCAGCGATGCCGCTGGTGGCATGGGTATGGACTTCCAGCGGCAGATCGACGGCATCTTTGATTCGGCTGACCAGCTCGTAGCCGGTTTGCGGCGTTAAAACGCCTGCCATATCTTTGATACAGATGGAATCTGCGCCGAGGTCTGCCATTTTATTGGCAAGGTCGACGAAGTAATCCACGGTATGGATCTGGCTAGTAGTATAAGAGATCGCCGTTTGACAGTGTCCACCCGCTACTTTTGTGGCACGGATGGCAGTTTCTAAATTGCGGACATCATTTAAAGCATCAAACAAACGAAGAATGTCGATGCCGTTTTCGACCGATTTGGTCACAAAGTCAGCAACGACGTCATCGGCATAGTTTTTGTAGCCTAAGAGATTTTGTCCCCGTAAGAGCATTTGCAGTTTGGTATTTTTCACTTCTTTGCGGATCGCCCGCAATCTTTCCCATGGGTCTTCATTTAAAAAACGCAGACAGGCATCGAAGGTCGCGCCGCCCCACATTTCCAAGGCATGGTAGCCTGCTTGGTCCATGGTTTTTAGAATCGGCAGCATATCGCTGGTAGGCATTCGTGTAGCGATCAGACTTTGTTGGCCATCCCGCAAGACGGTTTCGGTAAATTGGATTTTTTTCATTCTTTCACTCTTTCCTGAATGATTTTACGGATCTGCTGCTGCATGTCTGCTACGCTATGAGTTCTAGAACGGCCACAAACTTTGGCGTCTTGCTCACAGACGTAGCAGCTTCTTGCAGGCAGTCCAATTTCGGTGCGGCTGATAGGTAAAAGCTGGTCTTGGGTTTTGGTTAAGACATCAAGATCCACCAACCGGCCGTAAGGATGATTGGTCTCAATCTGAACCATCATTCGTTTTAGTTCATAAGGATCTGTGGGCAGTACGAGATAATATTCTGGTCCGGTCTCCAAACTGCGGTAGAGGTTTGCCAGTGGAATTAGTTCCTTGACGACCTCTTCGATTTCCGTAATGAGTTCTTCAAAAACGGCGGTCAATGGGGCAGAATTTTTCACGGGACCAGGAATATTCATGGTGGCAACAAGTAATGCCGCTTTTTCATCTGCAGCGAGAAGCTCCCGTTGAAGGGAGCTTCTATTTTCTCGCGCCTGCAGCATATCGGTTAGCGTCACAGGGGTTCCTGAAAATAGGACATCAGACATTTTTGACCACATCAATGATCGTGCCATCGCGGTATTCGATCAAAGCGACGGTTTTTTCCCCGTACTTGATTGGTTCGGGTTGACCGACAATGCTGTAGGCTTTTTCTTTTAATTCTTCAATGGTGTATTGGGGAATATCCAATGCTTCAAAATGGCTGATCAGGTCTTTGCGAGCTGGATTGATGGCGATCCCGATTTCTGTGACGACGACATCAATGCTGGCGCCTGGCGTGACGATCGTGTTGACGGTATCGACGATCGTTGGGATCCGTCCCCGCACGAGAGGAGCGATCACTAAGCTCATTTTGCACGCCATACTGGTATCTGAGTGTCCGCCAGAAGCACCGCGGATCACACCGTCAGAACCGGTGATGACATTGATGTTGAAATTCGTATCAACTTCCAGTGCGGAAAGAATGGCGGTATCCAATTGATTGATAAACGCCCCTTTGCTTAACGGTGAAGCATACATATTGGCATCGATCTCGTAATGATTGGCGTTTTTTCCTAGCGATTGTGCAGAAGGGTGATCGAAGTCTTGGACATCGATCAGTTTTTCTACTAATCCTTCTTCTAACAGCTCCACCATGGCATTGGTAATGCCGCCGAGGGCAAAGCTAGCTTTGATCTCATCTTTGATCATCGCCTCGCGTAAAAAACGAGAAACGGCTAATGCGGCACCGCCCGTTCCAGTTTGGAAGGAGAAGCCTTGTTGGTAGTAAGGCGAGCTGGTGATGACCTTGGCTGCATACTCAGCAATCAGCAATTCTTTTGGATTTTTGGTAAAGCGGGTCGCGCCTTTTGCGATCCCTGCAGGATCACCGATGGCGTCGACTTCCACAACATAATCGACATCCGTTTGGGGAATGCTGATTGGGGTATTTGGAAACGGCACAAGGGTGTCGGTGATGATCACGACTTGGTCGGCGTATTTTGCATCGACCATTGCATAGCCCAATGAGCCGCAGGTTGCTTTTCCGACGGTACCATTGGCATTGCCATACGCATCTGAGCTAGGCGCTCCTAAGAAAGCGACATCGATGTGGATATCGCCGGCGGCAATCGCACGAGCCCGACCGCCATGAGAACGGATAATGACTGGGGCATCCATAATGCCTTCGGAGATTGCGGCACCGACTTTGTCCCGCAGACCGCTGGAGGTGATATTGGTCACGACCCCAGATTTGATATGTCCGATCAATGGTTCATGAACATTCGCGATGGAACTAGGGGCAATCGCAAGATTCTTGATGCCCATTTTTGCGATCTCGTCCAAAACGAGATTCATGATAAAGTCCCCTTCGCGAAAATGATGGTGGAAGGAGATCGTCATGCCGTCCGTTAGCCCTGTTTTTTCAATGGCTTCACGGATACTGCCTAAGACCTTACTTTTGCCTGGCAGGACTGGCTCGATCTTGCGACTCGCTTCTTTGTAGGCATGGATATTGGCCGTTTCATTTTCAAAGACCCCGTATTGGTTGGCATAGCATTCAGGGATGTCTTTTCCTGCTTTGTTTAACACCATAATTACACTTCCTCCTCGGTAATCAATTTCGCTGCTTTGGCAAGGGCGATCACGCGTTCCGCTCGCTCAACGATTGGTTTATCGACCATTTTGCCATTCAAGGAGATCACACCAGAGCCTTTGCTTTCGGCTTCGCGAATGGCCCAGATCACTTCTTTGGCATGTTGGATCTCGGCTTTTGAAGGCGCATAGATCCCATTGACTAGGGGAATCTGCCGTGGATTGATCACTGATTTTCCGTCAAAACCAAGCTGCTTGATGCGAGTCGTTTCAGCGATAAAACCATCGGTGTCATTGATATCAGAAAAGACGGTATCGATAGCGGCGATCCCTGCAGCTCTAGCTGCATGCAAAATCATACTGCGGGCAAACAACAATTCTTGCCCATCTGGGTAGCGACGAGTCTTCATATTGGTGACATAATCTTCTGCCCCTAAAGCGATCCCGATCAAACGATCGGAAGCTGTAGCGATGTCTCGGGCATTTAAAACGCCTTCGGCAGACTCGATGGCAGCCATCATTTTGGTGGTTCCTACAGGCAGATCGTTTTCTTCTTCTACTTGTGTGATCACAGCGGCAACGTCAATGATATCTTGGGCGGTTTCGGTTTTCGGTAGACGAATGACGTTGACCCCCGCTAGGACCATCGCTTCGATATCAAGGGCACCCACCGTGTCGAGGCCGTTGATGCGTACGACGGTTTCGATGGCAGAATAGTCAAAGGTTTTTAAGGCAAAATGCACCAGTGTCCGAGCGGAGTCTTTTTCATTCAAGGAGACCGCATCTTCTAAATCAAACATAACGGAATCGGCGCCATACAATGGTGCATCCCGTAGCATGGCAGCATTGGCTCCTGGTACAAACATCATCGTTCTTCTTAAACGTTCCATGTGTCGATCTCCTTCCAAGCATACTGTTCTTGTTCGGCGGCCCGATGAACGGCGGTCAGAGTTCGGGCTTTGATGGTACAGTCCAAGGCGCCTTTATCGGTGGCGGTGATTTTGGCCTGTGTCACGCCTAGATGGTTCAGCGTCTCAAGGATGACGGCGCGAATTTGTTTGCCGAATTGTTTTTCGACACTGCTATCGAGGGTCAGCTCGATGGTTTGGGTTGTGGTAGGCTCGATCGCGATCAAGATATCACTGGATTCAACAGAGCCAGCAACCGCACTTTTTTTGATTTCCACTTATTATCACCTCTAAATATAGTTATGCTGCATTAAAAATGAGAACGTTGTTTCTGGTAAAAATTGCTGCAAAGAAAGTAAATCTTTTTCTGCAATCGCTTTCCGAACGTTTGTAGCCGAAACGGTTGATTGGTTGATCTTCAGACGGTCGATCACGATCAGTTCAAGCTCGGGAGAAAAAACGGCAGCCATGGCCTCGTTGTAGAGTTGGGTCACGGGCGAGTAAGGCTCTGAGCCTACAAAACGCGTAGTGATCGCCAACAGCGGGGCAATTTTTTCTTTGAAGAGGGTTGCATCAAAGGCGGCTTGTTTTTTGGCGATCGCCTCAGGTGCTTGCTCTTTCAAGAAATAACTGGGAAAGACCGCCGAAGAGACGAGATAGTTGTTGGTCGGCAGCACCGTTACATTTGGCAGATGAGCCACACCATCCGTCACCATCTGCAGCCGTTCGCTGGCAGAAAATTGTGAGCGGTCTTCTGATAAAACGAACACATAAACCTGTTCTTTTTGACTCGCAGCCGTTTCGACTAAGTACAAATGTCCTTTAGTAAAAGGATTAGCGTTCATGACGATCGCGCCGTTGTTTTGTCCAATTCGCTGCCGTTGCAGCTGTTGGGCATAGCTTTCAAAAGAAGGAACGCCTTGTTCCATGAACAAGATGTCTTGTGCTGCCAGCACTTCACGAAACCCGAGGGATTCAAAAAACAGGCGGTTTTTCGGTGCTGTATAGACGAAGGACTTGGTGAAGCCTTCGTCTTTGATATGATCGCTGAGGTGTGAAATCAATTGCGTCAACAGCTGTTCGGAGCGTCTTTTTTCACAGACCACCACATACTTGATGATATTGGCATAGCAAGAAGCAGTAGCAATCAAGGTTTGCTGGTCAAAAATGCCGACGGTATAGGCTACCTCTTCACCGACGGCTAAGCCAGCACGGGTGATCAATTTTTGCCATTGCAAAAAGACTTCTGGATCTTTTTGCAGCCAGATTCTTTTTAGGGTATACATACAATGCCTTCTTTATTTTTTTACTGGGAAGAGCTTCGACAAAAGCAAGGATGCGAAGTAGATGATCAGGATCACGACAAAGA
Organism: Enterococcus sp. DIV0755f; assembly: GCF_051713725.1. NCBI lineage: Bacteria > Bacillati > Bacillota > Bacilli > Lactobacillales > Enterococcaceae > Enterococcus > Enterococcus sp. DIV0755f. The sequence goes on along the minus strand of NZ_JBIOQL010000001.1, from coordinate 3,318,590 downwards.
CGCCGCCCCAACCGAATAACAACAATTCAAATGAAGTCAGTAAATCTTGACTCATAGTTTTCCTCTCCTTTCTAGTGACCTAAGCAATCAGTGCCAGCAGTAAGCCACCGGCGATGACCGAAGCAATCTGTCCTGAAACGTTGGCACCGGCTGCATGCATCAAAATAAAGTTTTGCGGATCTTCATCTGTCGCCATTTTTTGGATGACCCGACTAGACATTGGAAACGCAGAGATACCAGCGGCACCGATCATTGGATTGATTTTTTCTTTACGGAACAAGTTCAGCACTTTCGCAAACAACACGCCGCCGACCGAGTCCATAATGAAGGCAACCAGCCCTAAACCAATAACCATCAATGTATCGACTTGTAAGAATTCTTCATATTGCATTTTCACAGAAATTGATAAACCTAGGAGGATACTAATGATATTCACTAGTTCGTTTTGAGCAGTGATGGACAAACGATCCAAGACACCACATTCCCGTAAGAGATTTCCAAACATCAAAAATCCAACCAGTGGCAATGAAACAGGTGCAATTAACCCTGCTACGATCGAGATCACGATCGGGAACAAAATTTTGGCCGTTTGCGAAACTTCGCCGGCACGATACGACATACGAATTTTTCGTTCATGCTTGGTCGTCACTGCTTTGATGGCAACCGGTTGAATGATCGGTACTAGCGCCATGTAAGAGTAAGCTGCTACCATGATCGCACCCATATATTTCGAGTTCAGCGTATTTGCGACAAAAATCGAAGTCGGACCGTCAGCAGCGCCGATGATCCCGATGGAAGCTGCGTCGTTTAAATCAAAACCAAGCAACACGGCAACGATGATCGTAAAGAAGATCCCGAATTGCGCAGCAGCGCCAAACAACAAAAGAAATGGATTTTGCAGCAAGGGACCAAAATCGATCATCGCGCCAATCCCGATAAACAAAAGCAAGGGGAACAATTCAGTTGAGATCCCCATATCAAACAATACTTGGAACGGGCCAGCTTCTCCGCCAGCACTTAACACACCTGAGTTCGGGAAGTTCACTAACAACGTGCCCAATCCCATGGGTACTAATAAGGTCGGTTCATATTCTTTCTTGATCCCCAAATACATCAATAGACCACCGATGAACATCATAACGATCCGTCCCGGCTCCGATCCTAACCCGACTACACCTTCAATTAACGTTTCCACTACGTCACTTCCTTTTCAATAAATTAGCCGATCGTAATCAGCAGTTCTCCTGGGTTGACCATGTCGCCCGCATTGACTGCAATCGCAACCACGGTTCCTGCTTTTGGTGCCACGATCTCATTTTCCATCTTCATGGCTTCTAAAATCATCAACGACTGATTTTCTTGTACAGTATCACCTACATTGACCAAGAGACGTAAAATCGTTCCCGGCATCGGAGAATGAATCGGCTCGCCATCAGCAGGAAGCGTAGCTGGCGCTGGCTGCGGTGCTACTTCTGGTTCTGGTGTGCTGACTGCCTCTGGTTGAGCAGGTACCGCTGCAGGAGCCGGTGTTGGCACTGCTGGGGCAGGAGCGGTAGGTTGCGGCGCACCGATTTCTTCCATTTCGACAAGGTATTCTTGCCCATCGATCGCTATTTTAAATTTACGTAACATGTTTTTCCCTCACTTGCTTTCATTTTTTTTGGCTATTTTTTTGATTGTGAACTGAGAATCAGGCAGCTCTCCTGCGGCAATACTGGCAGCAATCAGGGCGACTCGCTTAAATTCAGGATTGCGTTTCTCAATTCTTCGAATGACAAACTGACTTTCAGGGTAACATTCAGCCCCTAGTGCGGCGGCTATCAGACTGACTAATGGATAATCTTCTGCAGGCGCTGGCTGATAGCTCGACACTTCTTGCCAATCAGACGCGGGTGGATCCGTTATCATTTCCTCGGGCTTCAAAGGGGAGCTGACAGGCGCATCAGGTTCATCATGCGTTTTTTTGAACAATCTTTTAATAAGATTCATGGGTTTCTCCTTTCTCAATGATTCGTTCCCTTTCATTATAGAAACTCCCGTTCAATCAGCGAGATTTATTTCGGCTAAAAATTGTTTTTTCAGTGTTCCTTTTTTAAAAAAAGAGCGAAAAACCGAGATAAACGTTGATTTATCAAGCTTTTTCTTGCGTTAATATTCTATTAAGAACTTTTTAAACGAAAAATAAGATTTGAAAAGAGAAATTGTTTTTTTGCTGTTCTTTTTTTAAACGGGTCTTTTTTTCTATTTCTTGATTGTTTATTCTTAGACGTGTAAAGCATTCAATAACATTATTTCCTTTAAGAAAAGAAAAAGATTCACAAACTAGTGACGCTTGTCGCTAACAAATTACGGGCCTGTAATTTTTTTAAAATGTTTTTTGATAACGCTTACACATTTCGATGCATGAAAGGAAGAAGAAAATGTTCTTAACGATTTTATCCTATGCTATGATTATTGTCTTCATGTTCGTCATCATGAAGAAAAAAATGTCACCCTTTACATCCTTAGTAATTATCCCATTACTATTTACCCTCGTTGCGATGGTTGCTGGTGTTTCAGAAAAAGGCAATATCGGTGATTTTGTCCTTGAAGGAATCTCCACCACAGCCAACACAGGGATCATGTTGCTGTTTGCAATTTTGTACTTTTCCATTATGTTGGATGCGGGATTGTTTGATCCAATCACGAAAAAAATGATTTATTTTGCTAAAGGCGATCCGATGAAAGTCTTGATGGCAACGGCAGTCGTTGCCGCTGCAGTCTCTTTGAACGGTGATGGAACGACCACGACCTTGATCTGTTGTTCTGCGTTTATTCCCATCTATAAGAAGTTGAATATGAAAATGATGAACCTTGGTGTCTTGATCATTTTGCAAAATACCATCATGAACTTGTTGCCATGGGGCGGACCAACTGCTCGGGCAATGGCCGTGCTGGAAGTCGATGCGGATATTCTTTCTTATCTGCTGCCAGGAATGATCTTGTCTCTGCTCTATGTGGTTTTCTTTGTAGCTCGCAGAATGGGGATCCAAGAACGGAAACGTTTAGGGGTTACCGAGCTGACGAATGATGAGATTTTAGAAATGACAACTGTGACTGATCCTGATACATTAGCGATCCGCCGTCCGAAAAACTTTGTCTTCAACGGTATCTTAACAATCGTCTTGATTGGCTGGTTAGTAGCAAGCTCCTTTATCTCTAGTATCGCTTTACCGCCAATCTTGTTATTCCTTGTAGGTACGTGTATTGCATTGATGGTCAACTACCCAATCTTGAAAGACCAGTCGTCACGGATCGGTGCCAACGGCGGCGACGCTGTGCAAGTCGTAATTTTAGTTTTTGCAGCAGGCGTCTTCATGGGCTTGTTCCAAGGCTCAGGGATGGCAACGGCTTTGGCGAATAGCTTCACGCAAATCATCCCTAAACAATTGGCTGGTTTCTGGGGATTAGTCATTGCCCTGATTTCTGCACCTGGGACCTTCTTTATTTCCAATGACGGATTTTACTTTGGGGTCCTGCCAGTCTTAGCAGAAGCAGGTCGTTCGTATGGTTTCACCAATATGCAGATGGCCTTGGCGTCCTTAATGGGCCAAGCGTTCCACTTGTTAAGTCCATTGGTTGCCTTCATCTACTTGCTGTTGCGCTTGACGGGCTTAGATATGGGGCAATGGCAAAAAGAAGCTGCGAAATATGCACTGGGGATTTTCGTGATCTTCGTCGTTACGATCGTGCTATTAGGTCACATGCCGTTTTATATTCCACAGTAATTTCATACAGAAACTATCGAGCAGGCTGCCATTTTGCTCGGTAGTTTTCCTTGTTTATCGATAAACTTATTTTTTCCCAAAAATCTCATTTGTTTTTAGTATGATAGGAGTAAATCATGAATCCAATTATTGATGCAGTAAATAAAAATCTGGATCTGACCAAAAATAAACCATTAAAAGATTTGATCTATGAAGCATTCAAAAAAACCATCATTTTAGGAGATATTCCCGCAGGCTCTCGCATCAATGAGAAAGAATTTTCCGATACGCTAAATATCAGCCGAACCCCGATTCGTTACGCCATGACTCAGCTCGTGGCTGAAAAACTGGTGGAGCATGTGCCAAAAATCGGCATCGTCGTAAAAGGGATCAGTATCAAAGATGCTTATGAGATTTACGATATCCGCAAATCATTGGATACGTTAGCGACCATCAAAGCGATGGACTTGATGACTGAGGAAGATTTCCAGGAGATGCGCTGCTTGTTAGAACATGGCGAACAGCTGAATCGTGAGGATGATGTGGATGGGGTCTTGAAAAACTTTTCGGACTTCAATGCGTTTATTTACGAAAAAAGTCAAATGCTGCGGTTAAAAAGTATCGTGCTGGATCTGCAAGCGTACCTCGTGTATTTTCGTGACATTGCGATTCGCTCTTCTAGAAGAAGGGATGCGGCATTGGCGGAACATTGGCTGATTTATCGCGGCATGAGAACCAATGACACGGAACAGATCACGTTGTTGACCCATGAACATTTGGATCACTCCCTGCAATTTATTCTTGCTGAAATGGAGCGAAGAAAAATTGACTGATTCCCGTCTTTTTACCGCCAGCAGCTATGCAGTCAATGCGCTGCATTATGAGGTAGCGTTAGCACCCAAGCCTGGTTTAGTAGATCCTTGCTCCTCTGGTGCGCATCAGGACATGAATGTGTTTACCTTTATCAACAGTATCACTTGTTTGGCGCCTTTTTTTCAGCGCTATAGCCAAGCGGGCTTTGCCCATACAGGCTCGCTGATCCAGCTATTTGACCAGTTACGAGGGATCGGTCAAGAAGCAGAAACAGCGATGCTTCGGGCAACCAAAGGCATCAATACCCACAAAGGGGCAAATTTTTCCTTTGCAGTTTTGTTGGGGGCGACAGGAGTCTATTATCAACAAAATGGCAAGGCGGAGCTGACGGCTGAAGATACCAATCAGATCCTGCAGCTTGCCGCCGACATCTGCCAGCATTTGGTCAAGCAAGACCTGCAGCAAATCACCCACAAAGACCAATTGTCTTACGGGGAAAAAAATTATTTGGCCTACGGCACGATGGGGATTCGTGGAGAAGCTGCAGCTGGGTATCCAACGGTCAAAAAACTGCTGGAGTACTTGCGGCAGCAACCGCAAAAAACCTCCGTTTCCTTGTTGCGCGGGTTAGTCTATCTAATGAGTGAAACCGAAGACAGCAACCTCGTCCATCGAGGAGGTTACGAGGCGATGAAGACGGTGCAGCAGGAGATGCAAAAAATTCACCAAGCCAATCTGTCAGATACAGACTTGCTTCGTGAATTAACGATCTATGATCAAGTATTGATCGCACGCCATTTGAGTCCCGGCGGCTCGGCGGATCTTTTAGCATTGGCGCTGTATTTCTTGCAGCTAGAAGGCGTCTCCTTCTGGTAAAAAGGTATAGCCGATCCCCCAAACGGTTTTTAAAAAGCGGGCGTGCTTCGGCTCATCTTCAATTTTGTTTCGCAGATGATTGATAAAAACCATCACGGTATTGGCATCGAATTGGCCATCTTGCCAGACATTGCTGTAAATCTGTTCTTTCGAGAACACTTGATCTGGATTTTCCATGAAAAAGCGCATCAGCATGATTTCTTTTGAAGACAACTTGATGGGCTGATCATTTTTGAAAAACTGATAGCGTTTTTGGTCAAAACGAAACATGCCGCTGCACAGATCGCCTTCCGGTTTGGCGATCCCTTTTTCTCGCAGCACGTTGCGGCGATCAAGAATCGAAACGATTTGTGCTTTTAAGAGTGCCGGTGAAAAAGGCTTCGTAATGTAGTGATCGGCGCCAATCTCATAGCCGTTGATCATGTCTTTTTCGTCACTTTTTCCGCTCAAAAAAACGATCGGCACCGTGGGGTTTTCTTCCCGAATCAGTTGTGCCAAATGATAGCCGTCATTTTCATGCTCTAAACTGATATCCAGTAAAAAAAGATCAAAGCTGACACGAGAGTTGATCGCAATCGTTTTTTCAACGGAATCGGTCTGGTAGATCAGAATACCCGTCGACTGTAAAGATTTCCAAATCAGCCGCCGAATGGCAGGGTCATCATCAACGATTAAAATTTTTTCATCTCGCAAAATATCCGCCTCCTGTATCAATAGTATTATAGTAAATATGAAAGGGGTTTACAATGAAACCGCCATCAAAGTTTTGGCTGTATTTAAGTGTGGTCGCTACCTTATTCATTACACTGATTGGACTTATTTTTACCTTTACAAGTTATAAAAGCGCACAAAGACAAGCTGAAACCGTCGGGTTGCGGCAGTTGGAAACGGTCAATCAAGCGGCGATCAAGCTGATCAGCCGCAGTATCGAATCGTACCACATGGCTCTTACCAATTATGCCGATGACCACCTCGAAGGCGCCGTCTTGGCTGATTTGCAGCGCCCCTTAACGTTACCAGTGATCAATTCTGCGAACAATGCCATGGTCGGATTGTTTTTGATCGACCAACAAGGTCAGGTCATCGCCCAAAATACCGCAACGGCGGTCAATAAACCAGAAGACCCGCCGGTGCAAGAATTGTTATTCAAAGACCCATCCTTAGACAAAGTATTGGCAGGACGGCAGGTACAAAATGGGCAAGTCTATTTTGATGGCAAGCAGGCCTATCTAAATGTGTATCAGTCCTTAACCCTTGACGACAAAGAAGCGATTCTTGTGATGCCTTTGAATCTACAGCGCATGTACCATCATGAATTTACCACCGATCGCAATGTCTCCGGCTATACGATGGTCAAAAACGCCGAGATGCGGATCGTTATGCACCCATCGGACGAACAAATTGGTTTTTCCATCGTTGAAAGCCGCAAAAAAGAATTTCCAGAGCTGGATTTCACCGATCTTGAGCGCTTGGAGCAAGAACAAATCGACAATGAAGCAGGCACCTCCGTCTACTATTCTTATTGGTGGAACGAAGAAACACTGCAAAAAGTGCTGAAATTGGCTGCTTATCAATGGATCACCATCGGCGACAGTCGCCTGATCGTCGCTAGCAATGCCGATTTTTTGGAGCAAAGCGGTCTCTTTTTACAAGACAACTTGATTTTGATTGGCCTACTAGGTTTGTTGTTTGTCATTATGATTTTATTGACGGTTCTGATCAAAAACTACATGAAACGCAATCAAGCCTATGTCGAAAACCAAGCATTGAAAGAACGACAACGGCTGTTAAAAGAAAAGCACGAAATCGAAAAAAACATTTTGCAAGAATCAAAACTGGAAACCATTGGCTTATTAACGACCTCGATCGTCCATGACCTAAACAACTTTTTGACGCCCATGATTGGTCATCTGCAATTGCTGATCGAGGAAAACCAACACGATGAAGTCTTGATGGAGGATTTGCAAGAAGTCTGCAAAGCAGCAGAAAAAGGCAAAGAGTTATCTAGCAATGTGCTGCGTTTTTCGAAACTCGAAAGTGCCGACAAAACTGTGCAGTCAATTGCCGCCACCTTGACAGAAGCCATCGATACTATGCGCGCACTGTTGCCAAAAGCCTTTTCCCTTACGTATGATATCCAAGAAGTAGGATATGCCGTCTACGAGAAGATCGATCTGCAAGTCATTATTTACAATTTGTTGATGAATGTATACCAAGCAAATGCTGACTGCAGCATTCGATTGAGCCGCACTTCGACAGAAAGCGCCACCTTTCTGTTTCGTAAGCAAGCTTTCTCCGCGCAACAGGAGTTTGCTTTGATCGAAATCGCCGACAACGGTCCCGGCATACCAGAAGCGATCCAAGAAAAAATCTTTACCCGCTTTTTCACGACCAAGAGTGCCACTGGCGGTACTGGTCTAGGACTCTTCACTGTCTCTTCGATCGTGGAAAAAAACGATTGGCTGATTGATGTTACAAGTACGCCTAAAGGAACCACCTTTTATATTGGTATCCCTCTAACTGATCCCGAAAAAGCCGCTGAAACCAACTGATCCAATGGGATGGTTTCAGTGGTCTTTTTCTTGGGTATGTTGGAAGGCATTGATTTTTTGCAGGACTAGCAAGACGAGTACCAAAACAAAGATCGCTAAAGCAAAAAATAGGGCATCGTTCGCCATACCTTGCGTCAACAATAACTCGCGCAAAATCGCAGTAATGCTGATCAGAATCAAGTAACGGACGGGAATATGGTGTCCATCCTTCATATACCGCAGCAACATCAAAATGATTTCTAATAAAATGAATAACGTGGCAATTTCTTCAATCAAAAAGGACAGGTGAGGCGCTTCACTTAAGGGAAAGAGCGTCGTGCTGATCATAAAAATCGCTTTTCCCATAAAAATCAAGACGACAACGACTAAGATCGCCAACATGCTATCAATGCAAATACTGATCACTCGCTCGAACATTCGGGTCAATTTTTCCATTCGCCACTCCATTTCTGCTTTTTCTTTTATTATACAAAAGAAGGCGTAGGACAAAGGGAAAAGAACAGAGAAAGAACAATCGCGGCCATATCTTTTTGACCGCAAGCTTAACGGTCCTTCTGTGGGCATGTCTTTTGTGATAGCTTTCAATAGCAGAAAGTAGCGAGAAAAATATATTATCTTTTTTCGGAAAAATTAGAAAACAATGAGAATGAATAGTTAAAATATACACAAATTATTACGAGACACTTAGTTTCTTTTTTTGTTACAATGGTTAAATAAAATAGAACGCTGTTGAAATGTTGCTTAAACAATGTTTTTATCGCTATCGAATAGAAAAATAGTCCGATCGCAAGATGTTTATCATTGTTAATAAAGTAACAAGTTGGGCGGAGTTCGCAAGAAAAATGCTGCTTTTCTTATCGTATATGACGGGGATCAGTGAGGAGAAAAGAGCAAGAAAAACGGAGGGAAACAAATGAAAAAAAGTGGATGGTCAAAATGGGTGATTGGGGCAGCCTCATTATTGTTGCTTAGTGCATGTGGTGCCGATGGCGGAACAAAAGCCAGCAGCAGTGCGGCAAGCTCTTCTTCAGAAAGTGAAGTCACTTCAGGTGCTTCCCAACAAGAGTATACCGATCCAGCAGAGTTAAAAGATCAATATGATATCGTCATCGTTGGTGCTGGCGGTGCAGGGATGGCAGCAGCCTTATCGGCTAAAGATGCTGGAATGAATCCAGTCATTTTAGAAAAAATGCCGATCGCAGGCGGAAATACCTTGAAATCTTCTGGCGGAATGAACGCATCAGAAACCAAGTTCCAAGAAGCCCAAGGCATTGAAGATTCCAATGAACGATTTTTTGAAGATACCCTAAAAGGTGGTAAAGGAACCAACGATCAAGAATTGCTGCATTATTTAGTAGACAACTCTGCTTCAGCAATTGATTGGTTGGATTCAATGGGGATCACTTTAGACAATATCAGCTATAGCGGCGGTGCCAGTGTGAAACGGATCCATCGCCCTCACGACGGTTCAGCAGTCGGTACGTATTTGGTGGATGGTCTATTGAGAAACATTCATGAGCAAGAAATTCCTTTATTTGTAAATGCTGATGTGACAAAAATCAATGAAACAGACGGCAAAGTCACTGGTGTCAACGTGAAAATCAATGGCGAAGAAAAAGAAATCGCTGGTGATGCGGTGGTTGTTACTACGGGTGGTTTTGGCTCCAACAAAGAACTAATCGAAAAATACCGTCCAGATCTGAAAGGCTATGTCAGCACGACTTCTGAAGGAAGTACAGGCGATGGTATCAAGATGATCGAAGAATTAGGCGGTGCAACGGTTGATATGGATCAAATCCAAGTCCATCCAACAGTGGTTCAAGATACAGGCATGTTGATCAGTGAAACCGTTCGTGGAGAAGGCGCCATCTTGGTGAACCAACAAGGGGAACGTTTCTACAATGAATTAGAAACCCGCGACAATGTTTCAGCTGCTATTACGGATCTGCCAGAAAGCTATGCCTACTTGATTTTTGACAATGCGTTAGCAGGTAGAGCCAAACAAGTCGATTACTACAAAGAACAAGGTGTAGTGGTAGAAGCCGATACCATCGAAGCCTTAGCTGAAAAAATCGATGTCGATCCAGCAACCTTGAAGAAAACCTTAGATACATGGAACCAAACAGTCGCAGACAAAGCCGACAAAGATTTTGGTCGTGAAACGGCGATGGACTATGATTTGACAGAAGGGCCATTCTATGCGATTCAAATCGCACCTGGGATCCACCACACAATGGGCGGCGTCAAAATCAATACGAAGACCCAAGTGTTGAAAGAAGATGGCACACCAATCACTGGCTTGTATGCAGCAGGTGAAGTGACCGGCGGTATCCACGGACAAAATCGAATCGGCGGCAATGCTGTAGCCGACATTATGGTCTTTGGTCGCCAAGCAGGCGCGCAATCCTCTGACTATGTGAAAGAAAACGGGAAATAAGCGGCTGTTTTTTCCTAAAAAAGACCGTATATAAAGAAAGAAACTTGGAACGAATCCTCTTAAGTGATTAGGAGGAGAATCGTTTCAAGTTTTTTGTATTTCTCACTGAAAGGACGGAAAACTAGTCATTATAATCTTATAATGATTTGATAATTTATAATTCACATATAAACAAAATGTTTTTGTCAGTAGGGTTTGCTTTTCAATGAATCGGAATCAATGAATAAACGGATAGGATTGGTTTATTCGATGATAAAAAATTTTAGGAGGCAGAGTATGAAAAACGCATTGGTAAAATGGTCGGTCGGGGTGGCAATCTTACTTGGAGGGACCTTGTTCTTCACGGGGAAACAAGTATTTGCTCATGGTTATGTGGAATCACCGGTCAGTCGGGGCTATCAAGGGTCTTTGGATCGCAATACGTTAGGGTGGAGCGCTGCGTTTGAAAAATATGGCAATGTCATTTCAAACCCACAATCATTGGAAACTAAAAAAGGCTTTCCAGAAGCAGGACCAGTAGATGGTCGCATCGCTTCGGCAGATGGTGGACTCGGACAAATCGGGGACTTTGTTCTTGATGAACAAGGAACCAATCGTTGGACCAAACAAGACATCAATCAAGGACCATTGCGGGTCAGTTGGCATTATACAGCGCCTCACAAGACCACAAAATGGCATTACTATATCACGAAACCAGGTTGGGATCAAAACGCGCCACTCTCAAGAGATAGCTTGGAATTGATCGCTACTGTGAATCACGATGGTTCGGCTGCCAGCAATAGTCCAAGCCATACCATTACTATTCCAGAAAATCGTCTCGGTTACCATGTCATTTTAGCGGTATGGGATGTTGCCGATACGCCAAATGCCTTTTATAACGTGATCGACGTTAACGTTTCTGGTTCAACGGTCATTCCTGAAAAACCAGCAGCACCGGCAAATGTCCGTTCAGAACGAGTGACTAGCAGCACGGTGGCTTTAGCATGGAACGGTCAAACCGATGCGAAGGAATACAACGTGTATCGTGATGGTGCCATAGTGGCAACGACTACTGAGCCAACTTTTATCGACACGCAATTAAAAGCCAACACAACCTATAGCTATCAAGTAGAAGCTGTCGGCTTTACGGCGTTAGTTTCAGAAAAAAGTGCTGCAGTGAAAGTGACTACCGCAGCAGACAATCAAGTCGAAACCCCTTCGACACCAGGCAACCTGCACCAAATGAGCGTGACAGACAGCAGCGTGTCCTTAATGTGGCAAGCATCGACTCATACAAATGGGATCGCTGGATATGACGTTTACCGCAATGGCGTCAAAATTGCTACAGCCACAGGAACAACCTATGAAGACACGAATCTAGCAGCGGACACAACCTACAATTACCAAATCAAAGCAATCAGTAAAACGGGCGAACAATCCGCTTTCAGTAACCAGCTGAGCGTGAAAACCAATGCCAAAGAAGAAACGGAAACACCTGGAGGCGGGGAGTCAGAATACCGTGTGTGGAAACTAGGTACTTTCTCTGCACCAGAAGTGTATACAAGCGGTGAAATCGTGAGCCATAAAGGCAGCAACTATGTCGTGATCAACACCCACTCAAATTACGGGGACACCACTTGGTCTCCTGATCAAGCACCAACCTTGTTTCAGAAGCTGTAACCCTTGAATGAATCAGTAACGCAAGAGCAGTGCGGTGGCACTGCTCTTTTTGACTCTTTTATGAGGAAATGATTGAACCTTTGTTTGATTCGTGCAACCAATTGGACGAATTCGTTTGAGGAATGCAAAAACAGGTGCTGCTATGCATCATGCGTAGTAGCACCTGTTTTTTGTTCTTGATCAAGAATAGAAGAAACGGATCAAGATCCCACCTAAAATCAGCACGATTGCACCACATAAACGGTTGGCCATTTGGGCAAAAGCAATCATTTCCATTCTATCAGAGGCAGACAATACAGCGATATTGCCTGTTCCCCCCATGGAGTTGTTGATCATACCGGCGCCAATTGCGGTTTCAACGGGGTACATCCCCAATACCATCCCGAAGAACCAGCTGGCAGCCCCCATAGATACGACACTGGTTAGGCAAAGCACGACAAATTGCCAAGTAAAGGCAGAAGCCAATGTTGACAGATCGATCAGTGCCAAACCAATCCCCGCCAAGACCGCATGGGTCAAATTCGTCATCACAACATTGTTGAACATCACCACAGAATCTTCGAGTTTCTTAGGGACAATGTTCAAGGCTTTTAGAATAAAGACAATCACGATCATAAAGGCATACTCGTGAATTTTAGGGAAAAAGTCGCTTAAAATTGCACCAACGACCAACAGTGAGAAGGAAAACAGCATCCCGACCCCGATTTGTTGGGCATCAAGCGTTATTTTTGGTTTTTCTAATTCTTCTTTCGTGGCATTGATCAGTGTACCATGGCCATTGTATTTGGTTTTAGCAAAGGCCTTTGCGATAAATAAAGCACCAATAATGGCAAGAATATTCCCGAAAGTAACTGCTGGCGCTAATTGAGAAAAGATGGCGGCTTGATTACCGTTTGCCAAGCCATCAGCATAAATTTGTGAAAGTGGGGTGATTCCCGCACCCATCCCACCAGACATCATTGGTAAAGAGACGTACATCACCGAATCAGCAAAGCCATTGCCTAGCAGCATACCGACAAGGCCGACGGAGAAAAAGCCTACTACCATGGTGATCAAAGCAACGGGAATGAATTTCGTAGAAGCTTTCACCAACAAATTACGGTTCATCCCTAAAATCGAGCCGCAAATCAAAGCGGCAATATAGAAATCAAGAAAGCCAAAACCGCCCCCCATGAAGTCACTGACCGCGTCAATGACTTTCGTGGGTACGAGATGGAAGGAGGCTAAAAGAGTGGCACCAAGCAGGGTAAAAACTGATCCGCCGCCAAGATAAGAATTCATGATCGGGAGTTTTTCCCCAATGAAATACAGCAGGTGTCCTAAGGCAACCAGTAAAATGGTGATCCCAACCATATTTAATGGCAATTTGTCTAAGGCAATTGCACTGAATATGACAACCATGAAAAAGAGATACAAGGGAAGACTAATTCCCGAAATCGTCATCGTTTTTAATTTATTCATTTTTCAGACCTTCCTAGTATGTTGGATACCATTTAAGATTTTGGACAGCTTTTGCCATATCGGTTTCTTGCGCTTGGGCTAACCCTTGTTCTTTGGCTTTATTGGCAACTGCTTCAGCCACTTTGATAGAAACGTCCGCAACGTATTCAAATGGTGGAAGAACAGGTGCACCGGGTTGGCTCAAATCAACCAAACCACTTAATGAGTGAGCAGCGGCACCAATCATTTCGTCGGTCAAGAGAGAAGCTTCTGAAGCCAACATACCTAATCCTAGACCAGGATAGATCAAGGCGTTGTTTGCTTGGCCGATTTGGTAGTCGACCCCTTTGTATTGGATCGTTCCTGAAGGGACACCGGTTGCCACAAAGGCTTTTCCATCAGACCATTCGATCACTTGTTCAGCCGTTGCTTCTAATTTTTTGGTTGGATTCGAGATAGGGAAAATCACTGGACGAGCAGTGTTTTCACACATCGCTTCCACAACTTCTTTGGTAAAGGCACCCGCATTGGTTGAAGTACCGACCAAAATCGTTGGTTTTGCGACTTTAATGACATTGATCAATTGCGTCATATCGCCAGCATTGGCAAAGTCAGCCCGTTTTTTGGCAAATGGTTTTTGTGCAGGAGTCAAATCGGACATATCATCGAACAAAAGCCCTTGTTTGTCAACCATAAAGAAATGATTGTAGGCTTCTTCTTCTGAAAGCCCTTCGCTGACCATTTCGGCATGGACTCGACTGGCAATTCCAGCACCAGCGGAACCACCACCATAACATAAGTAGATTTGATCTGTTAACTTTTCACCTGTAATATCTAATGCGCCGAAGATACCGCCCAGTACAACGATTCCCGTTCCTTGGATGTCATCGTTAAAAGTTGGAATTGATTGTTTGTATTTGTCCAAAATCGTTGCAGCATTTGAACGGCCAAAGTCTTCCCAATGCAAGTAAAGTTTAGGGAATAATGATTCTGCCGTTTGAACAAATTGGTCGATGAATTGGTAGTAGGCATCACCGTAGACACGTTCTTGACGATTGCCTAGATACAAGTGATCCTCTAATAATTCCTTACGGTTGGTCCCAGCATCGATCACGATTGGTAAAACAGAAGCAGGGTCGATCCCAGCAGCTGCTGTATAAATCATCAATTTACCGACAGAAATATCGACACCTTGGACACCCCAGTCACCAATGCCAAGAATTCCTTCAGCGTCAGTGGCTACGATCAAACGAATGTCCCGATCGCCAGCGGCGTTTTTCAACGTTTCTTCGATGTTTTCTGGATGATTGATATCTAAGTATGCTGCATATTGAGGATCAACGAATAGGCGGCTGTAATTTTCAATGGTATCAGCAATCGTTGGATCGTAGACGATCGGATTGAATTCAACGATATGTTGGTTGAACAAATAGTAGAACAATGTCCGATTGGTATTAAAGATCTCCATTAAAAAGTGACGTTTTTCAATGTCTGATTCTTTGGTGACATATTGCAAATAGGCTTGTTCTGCTTGTTCTTCGATCGTTTGCACGTGAGGGGGCAATAAACCGATCAACCCTAGTTCTTTTCGTTCTTCTTGCGTAAACGCGGTTCCTTTGTTTAAAAATGGGTTATTTAAAATGTCATGTGCGTTCATTATGTTCCTCCAATAGGTGTATTTTGAGTACTCGTTTATTTCCATTAGCTACTTTAATCCTTGCATGGAATTATAGTCAACTATCGGTGGTATAATAAAAATTATTTATAACAAAACCGATGCGAGCTTGAATCGGCTAAGGGAGAAATCAGACGATGAACATACGAGATTTAGAATACTTTAACGCTTTGGCAGAGATGCTTTCTTTTACGCAAGTGGCGCATAAATTTGCTGTCAGTCAACCAACCGTCAGCTATGCTATCAAACGCTTGGAAGAGCATTATGGCTGTGATTTGATCGTGCGAGAAGCCTCTCATCGCTCCATCTCATTGACCACGGAGGGGGAAATTTTGAAGGCTCATGCGCAATATATCTTAGATGAATTTGTGACCTTGGACCGAGCCATCGACCATGCTAAAAACAACCGGACCCACATCGGTTTGCCGCCAATCATTCGTTCCAAAGTTTTTTCAAAACTCTTAGATGAAAAAGAGATCATCCGCTTTATTTCGAATTTCCACTTAGTATCTGGGGGATCCAATGAATTACTTTCGAAACTATTGTCAGGAAAAATCGATTTTAGCTTGCTGGGCAGTGTCAATCCCCTCGTCCACCCGAATCTGCAGGTGAAATTATTGCACCAACAAGAGTTTTTTATTTTTGTGTCAAAAGAAAATCCATTGGCAGAAAAAAAGGAGATCTCATTTGAAGAAGCTGCCGAATATCCCTTTATCTTATTGGAAAAAGGCTATACCCACATGCGTGCCTTTCAGAATTTAAGTGAGAAATCAAAGAAGAAGCCCGAAGTCCCCTTTTATTTTTCAGACGTTCAGACGATTGGTCAGTTGGTCAGTTCCAATATCGGCATTACCTTGATGACGGAATTTCCCGTGTTTCAAGAAATGGAAGGCTTAGTGAAAATACCACTAGTCCCTGAAGATAAGGAAATCTTTTATATTCAATATGCCTATTTAAAGAGTGCGATGTTGAATCAAGAAGTTCAGAAGTTGATCAGGATCTTGGATGAGCTGTCTTGGGAGGATGAAGGGTGAGGAATGGGGGGGCTTGAGGTAAGGTCAGAGAAAAATAGTGTCGGTATGTGTTCTTGAGGTAAGAAAAATCTTTCAAAGTAGATAAAACGAGTGAATGGTTCCTTTAAACGATGAAACGAGAAAAAGCTTCCTTTATTTTAGCCCTTTTATCGCATGAAAAAGCGCTAAAAACCTTGATAACTATCGGTTTTTAGCGTGGATTTTTGGTATAATAGTAGGACAGTAAAGTTTGTGACGGTGGCTATCTTTTGAAAGGTGGTGGTGCTTATGAAAGTAAGTGTTCACTCTTTAGAAAGGAGAAGCCTTTTGTCTGTAGCTGAAGCATTAGGGCTAATGATTAGTTTCGGTTCTTTAATCGCAACGATTATCTTTGGCATCCTAACTGCAGCAAAAAACGACAAAAAAAAGTAACCAGTCACTAAACTTTGGCGAGTTGACTGATTACTAAAATAATATAAAACTTGCCACCGTCGTAAACGGTGCTGTAGGGGAGTTGTTCGCGCAACTCCTCTTTACACAATAATTATAGCAAGATTTCGGTGAGATATCAATCATTGACGCTACAGACGTGCTATTGCACGTCTATTTTTTTGTCCTCCTAAGTGGTGGGGAGCAACGATTGGTCGCTTTGGCGTATCACTTGTTTACCAATCAAGATTTCTATGGATTCGAAGATGGTAAAAGGTACAATAATTCTCCATTTGAAGTATTTTCTGGTGCTGATGAAGTTGGTTACCAGTTGATCAAGAAAGTGATCCATCGTAGACTACAGGTTTATTCATTCGTCTTAATTATTGTGTTCAGAAACACGTAACAAAATTTATGTTCAGTTATTCTGTCGGTATTAAGTTATGGTAAAATTTACGATGAAATCGATCAGCCTATAAATCAAGAGGATTACCAGAATACTGACCTTTTATTTTCAAGGGATTACTAAAATAGTTAACCTTATCGTACAAAAGCAAAAAAAGATAGATCGAAGATGTTGGTGTAAAAGTTGAATCTTTAGAAGAGTGGATCCCCCATGAAAAGATGAGGGGCAAAAAAATAGAAAGGTGAATACGGTAGAATAGCATGTTTTCAGGGATGTAACATGATAATTGCGTGCCTATTTTGTCGCACACAATGTATAATCCTACTTGACTGATATAGTAATCAGAAAAAATAGGAGATGATTATTGTGAGAAAAATTGTTTTAGGGATTGCAGCTGTTCTATCTTTATTTATTGGGGGGATAGCAGCCTCAGCTGAAGAATCAGAGATTTGGGTTTCTGAGGGAATTGAAATTATTAGTGATGTTGAAACGGATGCCAATTTAAGCGATCAACCAATTGAAAATGTTGGTATAACTATCCCTGGGTTGACTAGAGGAGCTAATGTGCCAAGTAGCAATTGGAATATAGCCTCCAAAGGTAAATATTCCCTTAGTGGAAGTAGTGATCGAGGGGGATATGTGTATTCTTCTTATACATTCAAAGGAAAGACTTCTTATACTGTATCGATTAGTAATACAGGAAAAAATGTTATAGATATAAAGTGTAAAAATAGTAGTACAACGTATATTTCTTTTTCTGTTAAAGCAGGGAAAAGCCGAACAGTAACTTGGAATGGAATTAAATCTAGTACAACTTGGTATGCTCAATTTTACAATGGTAACTTGATAAACAATTCTTACTCGTTTACAGGTACAATAAAATAATTAGAGCAATTTATGTTTTACAAAATCAATTGTTAGATGGCAATTGCTAAACAAATGAACCCTTGGAGGATAAACTTTATTTATGGAAATCGGAAAAATGTTACGCCAAAAGAGAACTGATTTAAATTTAACACAAGAAGACATTGCGAAGCAGTTTAATGTTACACGTCAAACTGTTTCTCGCTGGGAAAATGAATTATCATACCCTAATATAGATACTCTTGTAGAACTTAGCATTTTTTTTGAATTTTCCTTAGATGAAATTTTACGAGGTGATTCTGTAATGGTAAAAGATTTCGCACAAAAGGTTAATATGTCAAAAAAATACAAAGGATGGAAAATAGCGACACTTTGTTTAACCGTATTAATTTCTATATTTGTTTTAAACTATTTTTCTCCCTCAATGGATATTGGTAACGGCGATGTAAATTCTGTTGCTGTTACTAAATCAAAGGGTCACACTAATGTTGAGGTTCAATTGAGTCTCAATGTATTTGAACAACCTGAAGTCTGGGAATATTATCCGGATCTAGAGGATGGAAAGGGGATTATTGAAGTTTCGAAAAGGATTCAGCTACAAGCTATTTTTAATCCAAAGAAGAGAGTGAATTTAGAAATTCCTAATGATTTTCTATCTGATAAGCAAACCATCAAAATTAAAAACACGAATTATATCATCGATTTAGAAACAGGAACTGTAACTAACTAATTCTCTCGTTGAGTATTACTTAACGAACATATAGTGCACGTGAGAGTATCCAGGTAATGTCAACCTAGGAAAATCTTCCCCTTATTTAATAGAGTGTATTGTAAACCCGAAGTTTGTTTTACCCACAAAATGAAGAGTGTCCAGAGTTATTATCTGGGCACTCTTTATTTTGATCAACTTAATATTACAAATTTAACATCTGATTTAATAAACTATGCTAGGACAGGAGATACGAATCTATTTTACCTCTATCGATGATTGTTCGTAAAAATCTGAATCACTATCCAAGTACGTAGTTATATTATCCAAATCATTACAGGAAGAGGATCTACGAAGTGTCAAAGAAAAGCGATAAAAAACTTTCTAGACTCATTCAAATCTACCGAGTATTCTGTTAGCAATTGTGAGCAAGGAGGTGTTTAATAGGTGTTGAAGACAAATGAGTTGGAAAAGGGCGCTATTTTTATAGGAGTACGTGCATGAAGTTTAAACGATTCGTCATTACAATGGGTGCAACCGATAATATTAGTCTAGCATTTATCAAGTCCAATAACGGAATCTTATATAGAATCAGTACATAGGCGAGGTGGAAGAAATGATTCAAGAGTTGAATCGGTTGATGACTTATATCGAAGAGCGATTAACAAAAGAGATTTCACTGACAGAGGCTGCTAAAACGATTGGGCTATCTGAATATCATTTAAAGCGTACGTTTTCTTTTATTGCTGGGATTTCATTAGCAGAATATGTCAGAAATCGACGGTTGGCATTGGCTAATAGTGATTTAATCAAAGGTGAATCCGTAACAGAAGTAGCCTTTAAATATGGCTACCAGTCCGTAGAGGGATTTTCAAGAGCATTCCGAGAATGGTCAGGCTTCTTGCCTTCCGAGATTATCAAAAATCAGTTTCAAAAGTCTTTTCCTCCACTGTCCTTTTATATTAATGTTAAAGGAGGAGTTTCAATGGATTTTAAAATTGAAGAAAAACCCACATTCAATTTAGTGGGTGTCTCAAAGCGTGTTCCCATACAATTTGAAGGAACAAACAAGGCGGTTCAAGAGCTGGCACAATCAATGACGGAAAAGCAACGAACAGAAATGCGTGAATTAGGGAATATGTATCCTAATCAGGTGTTAAATGCTTCCTACGCGTTCGATGAAGGAAGGATGGAAGAAACAGGAGAACTAACACATTTCATCGGTTTTGCTACAACACAAGAAAATCTTTTTGATGATTTGGAGCAACTACCTATTGCGAAACATAAATGGGCGATTTTCCCAAACAAGGGACCATTTCCTCAGACTTTACAAGATACTTGGGGAAAGATCTATTCTGAATGGCTGCCCTCTTCAAACTACGAATTGGTCCAAGCCCCAGAGATTTCATTTACAAACTATGATGAAGGTTTAGAAAATTGTTACAGTGAGATTTGGGTTGCAGTGAAAGAGAAGTAAACAATTCTTTCAACGCAAAGATATAGTAAAGATCATCATTAACCAGAAAAAGTCGGCTTTCAGAGGTATCTCATTGCTTTCTGATGACTTATTCTGGTTCTTTGAGTGTCAATACATAGATGTGATGTAGCTAGTTAGAAAAAAATTTTGAATATTCTTTTTTTCTTTCAGACTCCTTTTTAAGTAAGATTTTTAAGTGTGAGTTACGGGGTAAGAAACTTAATAGTTTTTGATACACAAATAAATGCTCAGTATAATAGACTTGAGAGTAGTTTATAAACTAATATCATTAAGTTAGGGGATTTTGCATGATTTTAGATAACAATTTGGGTTTAACCAATCAAGCTGCATTAGACAGGGCTGAAGAAAAACTAAGCAAGAAAAAAGCGAAAAAATTATACGATTCGGGGAAAATAAATGAAATCGAAGTGGGTACTTTTAAAGGCTTAGCTGAAATTCATGAATTTCTCTTTTCAGAGATTTATGATTTTGCTGGAAACATTCGAACGGTCAATATCGCAAAAGGGAATTTTCAATTTGCGCCGATTATGTACTTGGAGCGTTCGTTAAAGCATATTGATCAGCTACCGCAAACTTCTTTTGAGGAGATTATAAAAAAATATGTTGAGATGAATATCGCTCACCCTTTTCGTGAAGGAAATGGTCGGACTACTAGAATTTGGCTGGCTCTCATTTTAAAAAAAGAAGTGCAAAAGGTTGTAGATTGGAACTTGATCAATAAAGAAGATTACCTTTCGGCAATGGAGCGAAGTCCCATAAATGATTTAGAGATACGCTATCTAATTTCTAAGGCATTGACTGACAAAATTAATGATCGCGAGTTGTATATGAAAGGAATCGACGTCAGCTATTTCTATGAAGGTTTCTCCAAATATACGATAGATGATTTGTCAGAGTAGGAGAGATACAAAATATGACTATGCACGTGTCTGAACCACTTTTTAAAGGACAAAAGAAAAAATAAATAGGTACTTGCGTTTAATCTCAATACTGGCAAAAAGAGGGCTAACAACGTTTTTAATTTCTACTAGCGCTATGCTTGGGACAATCATTTTAACAGGGAAAATAGCCCCTACATCTAAGTATCTGTATTATCGCCCAATGACATATATTAACTCAATTCTTGTAATTACGAGTCAGTTAGCTTATGAAAATGCAACCGATGTGATTAACTTCAGCAGCAGCGCGAGTACTGTTTATCTCAAGTTATGTTGTGCTTGTTATCATCCTACTAATAATGCTTGCTCACGAAAACGGGTATATTTATGAGTTAACTCGCCTGATACGTTCATTTGTGGATATAGTAATTTTTTATAGCTAGCAAAAAGAAGTGAGTCTAAGAGAGATTCGCTTCTTCTTTGCATTGTGCTTAATTTTTTATTATTTAAAATCGATACTCGTCTTTGCTGTGATTCTTTTGTATGCTATGCGGTATACGATCGGAGACAAGTGAAACCGATTGATTCGTATTTGTCGACACAATACTCGATTTAATTCCAAACCCCAGCGATCTGATGAAATTACTCGGTACATAGGCAATAACTGTAGCTCCTATTTGTTGAAAATCTAAAATCATTTGATTGATTTTAATTTTAATGAATCATTTTATTTAAATTTAAATTGTCAGAAAATATAGACTTTTTCGTTTTTCTGCTATATATTAAATTAAAAGGAAGGGGCTTTACTAGGAGGATAAGATGAAAAAAGTTGTTAATGTTGGTTTTTTAGTTATAACTATTGCCTCATTGTTTTTCGCTGCGGAATCTAGCATTGCAAGTGCTGCGACTTATGATGTAACGGTAAAAAGTAGTCGAGTACAAGTGTTAGATATATTGGGACGGATTACTTCTACAACCAATTATTGGAGAACAATTCGCTATACAAGATATTGTCACCTTGTCGATGAGAAAAAAACTAAATACTATTCTGGACTTAACGCGATTGTTACTACAAACTATATCTACGATTATAGATAAATAAACGTTTAAAAGACATCCCCTTCCTTTCTTAATAGCCAGTTTTAGGAGTGATACAACAATGATTGAGATTAGAGACATGAGTAAACAATTTGGTAGTACCACGATTTTTCATAACTGCAATTTAACATTTGAAAAGCATTCGCTTATCGGTTGTATTGGACCCAATGGGGTAGGAAAAACTACATTTCTCTCGCTGCTTTCTGGTATTTTAAAAGCGACTACGGGAGAAATCAGAGTGTTTGATCAGACTATCAATAGTACAGCAGATGCAGTAGGCAAAGTTTCCTTTTTTTTAGATGAAAAAATTTTGAGTCAAGAATTGACAGGAAAACAGCATTTAGAAGCTCTTCCCAATCTTAATCCAGAATTAGTAAAAGAGTATGTCGCTTATTTTTCTTTTTCAGATGCTTTAAAGAAAAAAGTAAAGAAGTATTCTTTAGGGATGAGACAATTGCTTTTATTGATTATGACACTAAGTCTCGACACAGATATTTTGTTACTGGATGAAGTTCTTAATGGATTAGATCCAAAAAATCGAAAATTAGCCATTCGGTTATTGAATAAACTAAAAGGAAATAAACTTATCTTTTTCTCGTCTCACCAATTAATAGATGTCACTGAACTCTCTGACAAAATTTTGATTTTTACTCATCAAAAAATCGTCGAGTATAGTAAAGAAGAGATCTCTATAGAGTATCTGGAACAATATGTTTTTAATGTTGGTGAAGCTATATGAAAAAAATTATTTACTTGGAATTTTTAAAACTCATAAATAATAAAAAAAATCAAGCAATGCTCGTATTTGCAGTATTACTAATTGGAGTACAGTTATACTCAACCAATCGATTAAGCAATCGCTTTATTGATACTACACTACCTGAGTTAGAGGATCGTATTTCTATGATTTCTTCTGAACAAGATAATGCAAAACTTGAGATGGAAGTCACGGGCATTGACGAAGAAGACAAAAAGTTTCTTAGCGAGTATATTGAGAAAACTGATAAAATATTAAATATTATCCATCAGCAAAGAACAGCATTAGAGCAATCAAATATGAATCAATATTGGTCCTTAGAAAAAACAATTTTAGAGTTTACAG
Source organism: Enterococcus sp. DIV0755f (assembly GCF_051713725.1). Lineage (NCBI taxonomy): Bacteria > Bacillati > Bacillota > Bacilli > Lactobacillales > Enterococcaceae > Enterococcus > Enterococcus sp. DIV0755f. The sequence goes on along the minus strand of NZ_JBIOQL010000001.1, from coordinate 3,295,395 downwards.
ATGAAATGGATGATGGCTATCAGCATCCCGACGTAGACCCTATGAACGTTTCGTCCAAGCCTAGAATAATGAAATTGCAATATATTTTCGATAATCAGATAGAAGTAGATACTGATCTGGATATTCCAGTGAAAGCTTGGAGTTCTTTAGGAGAAATAACTAGTAGCTTTTTGTCTTCGGTTATTTTCATTTTATTACTTTTAGTGTTTTTTGGAGATTTAACTAGCGGAGATTATGAAAACAAAAGTCGGTTTCTTTATTCATTAACGGTCAAAATGAAAGCAAATATTCTTTTATCGAAATTTGTTGTTTCATTGGTGGGTATGTTTAGTATAGTTATAGGGTTATCATTGTTGAACTTTATTATCCAAGGGTTGATGAATGGATTTGGCTCACCACTTTCGCCAATAGTTATTGGAAATGATCCTAATAATATATCCATCACTCCTGTTTCTTTATTTTTGCTTTCTTACATCACCTATAGTCTAGTTGTATTTGCTTTTATATCAATGTTGCTAATAGCATTGGGAATATTGATAAAAAAGAACATTATTGTAATAGGTAGTAGTGTACTTGTTTACTACGGATTTTCGTTGATTCAAGATCATCCTTTGGTAAAAGAGTATATTCAATATATTCCACTAAGCTATTTAGATTCATTTTCAGTAATATCACAATCGAAAAGTTTTATGAATGATACTACTTGGATTGTGGGATCAATTTATTTAGTTATTTTGTCTATAGCTCTTTTCTTACTTTCGAAGTATCTTATTAAGGAAAAGAATTTATACTAAATACTATGTAGAACAGGAAGAGTAAAAGAGAAAACGCTCATTTTCTCTTTTTTATTAATAACATGTTTTTATTTTTAATTTGGAAATAAAAAAACAAATCATTCCTTAAATGGCTGATATCACAAAAAACAAAAAACTAAGAAAACGATCTGCTTGATGAATGATTCTATCGAAAATAACTAAAAATCCCCTCTATTCTACTCTCTTTTTCAAGAATTCCTGTTAAATGATAGGTTTTATGTCAAAATGAAGGGTAGAAATGGATGAGGAGTGGTTGGAATGAAAGAAACGATATTAGCAATGAAGCTGAAAGAATATAGAGAAAAAAACAAGCTAACGCAAAGTATGCTCGCAGAATTATTAGAAGTAAGTGACAAGACGATCTCAAAATGGGAGTTAGGTGCTACGTACCCTAGCAAAAAAAATATGATCAAAATAGCCGAAGAATTGGATATCTCATTAGAAACATTACTTTTGGAAGAAACTAAGAAAGACAATGATGATTTAAAAGTAAGTATCAAGTATGGGGTGATTAGTTTTTGCTTGATCTTTTTTGCCACGATGATCATAACTTCGTTCAATCAAGACTTCAGCACGATTATGAATCTTTCTATTCAAGAAAAATTTGGTGTATTGTTAACCACCGCTTTAAAACTATTGAGTATCTCTGTGCCGCCAGCGATTATCATTGGCTCCGTGTTTTATTTTTATATCTTCCCTAAAAATAAAAAAGAGAACGAACCATTTCCTCGATTTCGACGGAAATGGTAGATTAGATTATAGGAATCAAGTCATGGACAGAAAAACAGCATTTTAGATAAAAAAGAGTACTCAGTCTGGCTGGTGTGAAAAGCGCATAAATTTTACAAGAAGGAGAGAGCAGGATGGGACTATTTGGTAAAAAGAAAGAAGTCAGAAATTTAACGAAGGAAGAAGAAGCAGAAATCAAAGAAGAAATGGCACGACAAATGCTTTCAAAAAACGAAAATGATATTGGCATGGTCAAGAAAATCAAAGATCTGACAAACATGAGCACAGGACAAGCGAAAGAGCTATTCCTGAAATTCAGGGATGAGTTAACCGAGAGATAGCGGATAGGTGATCAGCCAACAACATCCTTTCAAATGCGAGGCAGATTCGCTTCATTGACAGCTTATGCGGTTGAAAAGGATGTTGTAATCTGGTCAGTTAGTTTTATAAAACTCGGTTACGCCGTAGCACTTCTATTACAATCAAGATTTTTTTCTTCTACTGGAGGGCACAACGATGTCGAAAGATTTAAAAAAGGTTTACAGTATTACGGTTATTCAGGTAGTGATTTACGTGATTGCATTCGCCATGGCTTTTCTTAATCGCGGGATCTCACCGAACTGGCCCTTCTACTTGGTCCTAGTAGGAATATTAGTAGGATTTTTTATCCCCCAAAAATATCGCTCCCAATTTTCTTCGACTGCTCCGGGTATTTTTTTAAAGAACCGTACGAGACGTACAGAAAATATAATCGAACTGACCGTCACTTGTTTCGTCATTTTTCTGGTTATTTATTTAAATCTTGTCTAGAGGGGGTGTGACTATGAATACTATCAAAAAGAAGCGGCGGTTAGGATTGGTGGGTCTTTATTTACTTTTGGCTATAGTGTCCTCACTTATACGACAAGTGAAGTACTATGGCATAACGGCGATACTTATGATCATTCTCACTTTCATCGTACTGGTCATTTTATGGGGGTCTTTGCTTCATCACAACGTTATTCGTGTCACTTGGACAAGTATGACTTATGAACCAAATCTTCATAAAAGTGAACGGGTGTTTTTGTTTAGCCTCGTTACTTTAGTAGCGCCGGTTCTTAGATTTCATGACCTGACTGTCTATGACCTAATCGTTTCTGTTGTAGCTATATTGGTAGGGATAGTTGGTTTCGTAATAAATGAGCATCGATTAAATCGGAAAAAACAAACGCTATAGTAGAATTTTCCATTTGATCTCAGAAGTGACCGTTTTTATGCGGTCGCTTTTTTAATGAAATAAATGATCTTTTAAGCGCAATGAAAATAAATCAGATCACGGTGATCCGCACCGTGTCTTCTTTATTTTGAAACGCGTTTTATAAAAACATACAGAATTCTCTAGTCTTCAATAACAACCGCTGTTCCGCTGGCTGTCACCACAATTAACATAATATCTGAATTTACAAATTGATTGTAGCTGATATGCGTATTGACTATGGCGTTTGCCGATAAGCGATGCGCTTGTTGTTCCAACTCCGCGAGAGCCAGCTTTCTTCCTTTAGAATATTCATCAGAATAGGTAGTAGATTTTCCACCAAATATCCCTTTTATCCCACTTATGGCGTCCTTTACGATGTTTACTGAAATCACTTGTTCATTAAAAATAGCTCCTTTTACTTCACTGATTTTTTGGTCTGCAATGGTCTCGGTTGTTACTAAATACATAATAGATTCCTTCTTTCACAATTTCATTTCTACAGTAAAAATAGTGGCGCTGTTATAGGCTAATGAGCAATAGACGTTTTCAAAAAATAAGAGTTGATTTTGAGAAATATTTCTGACAGACAGCAGTTTGTCAGTTAAAAAAAGGTCGATATTTTGTTTGATACAATCTTCCGTCTCCACGATAAAACTCATACTTGCATAAGTCCCTTTAGTAAAAGCAAATTCCCCTTCTTCCTTTTTACTTTCAAGACAAGGGATATCTTCATTTTCACGATGAACATAAAAAATTTGATCGAGAGAGGATAGATTCATATTATTGGCTTTTATCAAATCCACCTCGCCATTTTCCACAACTGATTCTGGAAAAGAATGAAAATAACGATCGGACCTCTCGAAGAAACTTATTTCGTTTAACTTGTAGGAATTTTGGGCTTCGATAACGGCGTGTACGGTATTTTTTATAGCCAGCAATTCATCGATCTTTTTTTGGATCGTTTGTTCGGCTTCAGTAAAAAAAGGTGCCATGTTTGATTGGGTCAAAATGGTTTTGATGGAACGAAGCGAGTAACCAATATTTTTAAAAACGAGAATCTGATAGAGTTTGTAGATATTTTCTTCATCAAAGAAAAAATACCCGTTTTCATTTCGTTCCTTTGGTGTGAGCAATTCGATATCAATATAGTGTCGAATGGTGTGTTTCGAAATAGAAAACAATGATGCTAGTTCACTTGTTGTAAGTAATTTCATAAGCAGCCTCCTGAGGATAAGTATATCGTGTCGGGTAACCACACAGTCAATAGCTTATGAGAAAAGTTTAGATGGTTATATTCAAGTTTCTCTCGGTTGTTTTTTGTAGTGTGTTGGGAGAGGCGTTCGTTTATAGTGAGCGATAAAAATGAGTGATTGAATTGGAACAGTTTGATTGAGTAAGTTAGCAAAATGAATTCTCTGGAAAAAATGGAAATTAGATTTTTTGAGTTCAATAGGTACTTAGACATGCCAGAAACAACTTTATTTGGATTATGGAAAAAGAGAATAATAAACAATAAGGAAAGTTAGATAGTATAGAATATCCATAGTTGCCTGAGTGTAAGGAAATGAGAATCAAGAATCCAGATGAAAAGTAAGATTACACTCACTTACCTCATTTGAGAAAGAAAATGAATCGTTAAGAGAAGTGGTGCTTTTTTTGCGAATTCTTTGATTTCTGCAACAAAGTGCGTTCATGAATGAGCGTGTTATTATCAATTCCTACGACAGAAATATTTTCTGTTTGGGGATTCAAATTACTCGAATCTTTTCTTCTATTTAGGAAACGACTCGTTAAATAAGTTCTTTATTTTCAGACGTTTGCGTAAATATGCAGGATGCTATGAAAATATCGATTTTCTTTTTCTGATCACAGCTTGTAATCTAATAGGTGTAAGACAAGCATTAGATGTGCGGTACTTATGTATTAATGATTATCAATAACCATCGTTTTTTAGAATGGCGATTATATATGTATTTCCTTTTATAGAAAACCTAATCTAACAACTTTTTTTCAGACATTCGATTTAATCGAATGTCTTTTTTGTCGTCTTCCCACAAACGATGGTTATTGAGCTGAACCAATAAAGGAGGAGGGAAGATGAAACGAAAACTAGGGCTGGTGGTTGGGGTCATAGGGGTCTTATTGACCTTGCAATTTCCGACACTGGTCAACGGGTCACAAGTCCGATCTGCTGAAACAGAAGGGACGATTGGCTTTACCGGGGTATATGAACCAATCGGGACACCTGATCCGAAGCCGCCGGAACACATTGTTAAACCGCCCACAACAGGGACGACCAAACCTGGCGGTTCCTTGCCGCAAACCAATAGTGAGACAAATGATTGGCTCCTTTGGTTAGGGCTTCTACTCGTAAGCTTTGTCTTTTATCAAAAGAGACGACGAAACAAACTACAACACAGAAACTAAAAACAAGAAAGCAGGAATATTTTATGAAATTTATCCGATTAGCAACGATTGCCGCATTATCAACAACGATTTTAGCCGGGAGCGCAAGTGCCGTTCTTGCCGATGAAACGACAGAAACAAACGAATCAAGGGAAGTCCGTAACTTACCGACCGACGGTCAGGTGGAATTTCGTCCCGCAACTGACGAAGATGAGGACTTAGAAGTCATTGATCCAGAAAAAGATCCAGATGTTGAGATCAACCCAGAAATTCCAGGAACAACTGGACCACTATCAATCGTCAAAGCTGCGACAATGAATTTTGGGACCCAAGTTATCTCAGCGCAAGACAAAACCTATAATATGGTAGCAGAAATGCAACAAAAAACAGGAACGACTGGTGATGAAAACAAAGTCCCAAAGAAATTTTATCGAATAATGAATAAACCAATGAAAAATAGTAAAAGTGCCTACATTTATTCAAGAAAAATTCATGGATTTCATTAATACTAAAGGAGAAGATTTGATGCTCAAAATTACAGATATCAGTTACTCATATAAAAATGAACCGATTTTAGAAAACGTCACTCAGGTGTTTGACTCTGGCAAACTCCATACAATCATCGGCCAATCTGGTGTTGGCAAAAGTACCTTTTTGTCTTTGATTTCCGGTCTGGAATTTTTACAACATGGGACTGTTGAATTTAAAGGTCAACCGATGACCGATTTAGTTCAATATCGCCGAAAAGTCAGCTATATTTTTCAGTCGCTCAATTTGATTCCTTACTTGTCACCTCTAGAGAATATCACGATTGCTACAAATATTCATAAAGTAAAAAGCACGCAGTCACCCAGTAAGTATTTGAATAAAGTTGGAATTTGTGGGGATATGCAATTAAAAAAATGCCACCAGTTATCTGGTGGGCAGCAGCAGCGAGTGGCGATCGCCCGAGCATTAGCGTTGAATTCTGATCTAATCATTGCAGACGAACCGACTGGCAGCCTGGATCTGGCAAACAGTGAAAACGTCATGTCGATCTTTGAGGAATTACGAGACGCTGGCAAATGCATCATTATCGTTAGTCATGACCTGACCTTTAAAAAGATTTCTGATTGTGTATACACCATCAAAAATGGACAACTGACCTTGCTTAAAGACTAAAGGAGGAGCGCCATGCCCAAAGAAATTCTTCTCATCGAGGACACCAATGAAATCAGAAGAGGAATCGAGCTGAGTTTAAAAAAAGAAGGCTATCAGGTTACATCCTTTGATAGAGCGGAATCCGCATTAAAAGTTTTGGAAAAACAAACGTTCGATTTGATTTTATTAGATTTAATGTTACCAAAGATGAGTGGGGAAGAGTTTTTAAACCATTTAGCTGGATGCAATCAGATACCAGTCATTGTTATCAGTGCATTGAATGATGAATTTACTCAAGTAAACCTATATAATAAGCGAATTGATGATTATGTGATCAAGCCCTTTTCTATCAATATCCTTTCGTTAAAAATCAATGCAATTTTACGTAGAGCGGGGTCAAAGGAAAACACGGTGATCACCTATAACGATCTGAGTTTGGAGGTCAATAACTATCAAGTTCGTAGACAAGACCAGCCAATCGAATTGACCTCGAAAGAGTTTGAGCTTTTGCAGATGATGCTTTTAAACCAAGGAAAGGTTTTTTCAAGAGAGGAGTTCTTGGATGCGATTTGGTGATATGACTCCTTTGTTGATTCTAGAGCAATCGATGTCCATATCAAAAATCTCCGTAGTAAGCTAGGGAAAAATAGTATTCAAACTGTTAAGGGGATCGGTTATCGCATTGATAAAGAGAAAAATTAAGTGGAGCATCAGTCGAATTATTTGCTTATTTACATTGACAATGTCTTTCTTGACCTTTGCAATTGTGGCTGGTTTTTTCCTGTTCAATATCGGTCCTCAAATCGAGAAGAAGCAGCAAGCTATTTTTGATTCAGCAGTCAGCGCCATTAAAGGCATTGTCAGTGCGGATGAGCTCTCTTTTCAACACTTAGATAGCTATCGGATCGAGGGTTACACAATTATTGTTTTCGACCCCCACAATAATACCGTTTATCCAATCGAGCAATCGTTCTCTGCAAAAAATGGAGAGATTCTGCATCTGACGAACGGCTACCAAGCGACATTTGAAAGCAATGGTTATAAAGTCTACATCAGTTACCCTACTCAAATCAGTGCAGTTGATGTAAAAGAGCTGATTTGGGTAGCAACACCTTTTGTCTTGCTGCTAGTGTCGCTCTTGACTTTGGTGGGTAGCGCTTTGTACACGTATTTGTACCGTCGCGAAAAAAGCAAACTGGATTCGATCTTTCACATGATGGATAAAAATATCCCTTATGAAGACATTCATGAAGTTAATGCGATGATCAAGTTGCACGATTACCTAGTAATCGAAAATCAAATCATGTCTTTGTATCAAAAGCTGCAGTGTGCGCAACGTGAGACTTTGGATCAAGTCGAACAGATCACGCAGCTGGAACTGGAAAAAAAGACCCTCCTAGAAGGCTTTACTCATGAGATGAAAACACCAATTATGGCTAGTCAGTTACTGTTGGCGAATATCAGAGACGGCTACTTAACGGAGGAACAGCAAGAGTCGTTGTTCACAACAGAGAATGAATTGAAAAAACTGCAGCAGTTGATCAAAGAAATTCTTTTTGTTTTTCATAATAAGCAAACCCACGAAGAACAACCACTTTCAGTCAGAAACATGATAGATCAGTTAATCGAAGAATATGATGTTTTATGGAAAGACAAAGGATTATCCATCGAAATCGATCAACAGCAAGAGCTAACATTTTACTATCATCCAAAATTGGCGAAGAAGATTTTCTCCAATCTATTGAGCAATGCAATTTTCCATTCCCCGGCTGAAAGTACAATTACCATTATTTTTACAAGTAAACAAATAATCATTGAAAACCCTGTCAAGCAAGCTGTTGTAATGAAACAATCAGATCTTGCGAAGCCCTTCTTTTCTTATGGAGAAAATGCTGGTACAGGCTTGGGCCTGTATATTGTAAAAACAATGCTGAAACATTCTCGCTATGGTTGTACCTTTGATTATCAGAATGATTTCACCGTAACTATCTATGAAAAGGAAAAGGTCATTTAGTTGTCTGAATTTCAAAAGACTGATGAGGAGCGAAATAGAATTTTTCGTTGAATAGTAGAAGAATGTATTCAGCTTACGATAACGAATCATCGCATGCCTCTCTAAAATCACCCTTCGATCAACTCTACCAGCACATCAGCTGTTTCTTGCGGATGGCTGATTGGAAAATGATGACCCAATGGCATATCGACTATTTTAGTCGTTTCTCTTGGCGGTAAATAGCTTTTATCCTCGGTTCCCCATACGATTGGAATCGAAGGATCTATTCTTTGGTGAAGGGACATTTCTTTTAACAACCGATTTAGTTGAAGTGTTGTGTTGACTATCCGTGAAGAACGAACACTCTTCTTCACTCTTTTTAAATATTCACTAGAAGAGACTGCTTCGTCTATCAGCAGTCCTTTTTTTGTAAAATAGGCGAGTAGTTGTCGTTCAGAGGCATGCTTTAAAGCTAGTTTACTGAGCCATGTTGCAGGGACCGAATCGGTTTTTTGGACAGGTGGTTGTAAAATAATCAGTTGATCGTTCTCTGAAAAGAAGCGCTGTTCAGCGGCTGTTAGTAACAAGGCAGCCCCAAAAGAATGGCCGATAAAGACAGAGCCATCAGGCAGGATATTCTTTAGTGAGCGTACCAACTCAAGATATGGTGTCAACAGCTGTTGCTTTTTAATAAACGGAGATCTTCCGAATCCTGGTAAGTCTGCAATGATAATTTTTCTGCCTGTTTGTTTATTCAATGCTAGTCCCAGTTGAAAGAGATCGGTGCCATCGCTAAATAAGCCATGCAAAAGCACGAGAGGAGTAGCAGAGCCCTCCAATTGATAGACCGTCGCTTCGTTGACAGCTATGCGTGTGTAGGGTGTTAGGCTTTCTTCCCCATAGGTCAAGCGAAAATCAATGTCAGCTACTGCTAATGGGATGTTTGATGCTGCTATTTTTTTTATCAGTTCCGGTTCAAAATCGCGTTTTGTCAGCCGGTTGTCAAACGTTCTATTGGTCAAAAAGTTTAAACTGCTTTCAGGAATACCCGTTAGTTTGCTTCCGCCAGCTGCCATAACGAACTTGAGTAAGCCAAAAGGAACAGTCAGCCGAGGTTTGTTTCGATTAAGACTTTCAGAAATCAGTCCCATCAGTTGAACGATCTCTTTATCGGCGTGTTTATCGGCAACAAGGGGATACGTCATTTCGTCTTTTGTCTCATTGAATATGGTTTTGACAATAAATTGAGCGAGTACATTTTTATTGATCAACGGCAGTCGATAGTCGGTTCCTCCGGGGATAACAGGTAAGGCTCCACTTCGGATTATTTTTATAAATAAGCCAAAGCCTTCGAGTTGTTCGGTGCTGCCGGTTTGCTCATCACCGATGACGGTTGGCGGATTGATTACTGCTAAAGGAATATGGTGCTTTTTCGCTTCTTGTCGAATATAAATATCAGATAAAAACTTCATCTGCTCATAGGGCGGGGTTCCAAGTAACGCTGGATGCACCTCTTTGAACACATCCGTCGTTTCCCAGACAGAAGCATCATCCGTGAATGGGCTCATGTACCCAGCTACGTGGATGATCTTTTTCAATTTGTTTCTCTTGTTGATTTCTGTTGCAAGGGTCATGAGGTTTTTGCTGCCTTCTAAAAAGGAGTTCTTCGCGGCTGCTTCTGATAAAGTGATATCCATAGGACCGCCGCAGTGAAGAATCATGTTGCAGTGCATTGCTCGTTCGTGGTCGATCGCATTTAGGCCTAAGTTTTCTTTTGTTAAATCGCCTGTTACCAACGCTATTTTTTCAGGGGCTAATGCTTGCAAGGGTCTTGCTTTCGCTGGATTTCTGACAAGTAATGTTAAGAAAACATCTTCCCTTGCGAGTTGTTTGACGACTTCTTTGCCAATAAACCCAGTTGCCCCGATAATTAAAATATTCATTATTTCCTCCTTTTTAGAACTATTTAGTACTAATTTTATATAAAAAAATTACTCTTAAACGAGTAATTTAAATAAATTTTTGGCTGTAGTAGTGAGATACTGACTCTCTTTTTTTACTTCTGCTAAAAAGAGTGCCCCTTCAAGGTTGTTCACAAAAATCTCCGCCGTTTCTTTGACGTTGATGTCTTCACGAAATGCTTTAGTATTTATTCCTTCTTGAATCAATCCTTCGCAGATACGCGTTAAATAATCAAAAAAATGATTGATTTTTTCTTGGACCTGCCGATCATTTTTCGGCGCTTGCATAATGAAAGTAATGAAGGGACAGCTGCCTTGATAGTCCCGCTCTTCAATTTCTTCAGCCAAACTTTCTAGAAAGGTCAGTATTTTTTCTTCCAAAGTTAGATTGGTCTGTTTCAAAATGTCTGCTAGTTTTTCTCGGTATATAGTGATCCAAAAATCAATCACTGCTAGTAATAATTCCTCCTTACTTGAGAAGTGGTAATAGACATTTGATTTTGACACACCGCTTTGTTGCACGACCTCATCCATACTGGTATACGTGTAGCCGACTTTAAGAAAAAGGCTGGCGGCTGTTTCAATCACTCTGTTTTTATTTGAATGTTTATAATTTGTCATAATAGAACTATATAGTACTAATTGAGTTTTGTCAATTTTTTGTTTACCGATTGATTCATTTTCTTTTTATTGTTGTAAAATTAATGTTAAAAAATAATTTAAGGTTCTTTTTTTAATGATTGGTATGTATAATAAGAACATACAGTAAGAAAGTGTATGCTGAAAAGAGGACTCTTATGAAAAAATTTGCAATTGGCTGTTTTGGGATCAGCCTTTTTATGACGATCGTTGGCTTTTTTTTACAGACGATTTTGATCCCTATTCAAGATTTTGACACAATCAGCAAAGAAGAACTTAAGAATATCCAACTTGATCTTGCTATTAATTATCCATTAGGAACTGGTATGCTCTATGTCGGGCTTCCTTTGTTAGTATGCTCGAGTGGTTATTTGGTTTTTTGTTATTTTAGAGATAGGAAGAACTGAAGCTTATCTTGAAAAAATGCTTAAGAGGAACGCAATATAATATGATGTACGTTTGTATTTGAATGAAAAGGTAACTATTGTTTGTTTGGATCTGTAATGTTTGAGGAAATACTAACTAATTAAGGAAGTGCTTTATGAAAATAAATGATGTTTTGCATAGACGCCAGTATACGATTAATTTATCTTCTAATACTCCACCGCTTGATTTAGCTTCTTTAAGTAATATGGGGGTCTGGAGTAAACCAAAAGAGAAACACTATATATTGACTTTGACACACAATGACGATCCCATTAACGATTCTTCTATGTTTGAGAAAATTTTTAAGGAGCGTACTGGATTACAGTCAAAAGATTTTATATATGAAGCAAAACATGGACCGATGACCCTACAACGTGCTGTTGATTCGACTTGGTTTTGAAAATATAGAGTTTTTTGAATAGATGCAATAGCACAATGCATGAAATCATGGTATTGAGATTATTTTGAAGGAATTGAAAATAATGAATTTTTTAGGGAAGCAGGTCTGAATAGCTATGAACAATCACGAAAAGAATCGAAAACAACATTCAATTAGCAATCTATCTAGTAATTCCTTTAACGTAATGAATACAAAATCTGATCCTTCACAAACTGGATCACCAATACCTTTTCAAAATGGCGACTTTTCATCAGTTGATCGAAACGTTCATTCTTCAAAAACAGTCGCTGAACTGCTTTGTTTCTATTTAGCAGGTAGTATTATTGCGGCAATTGGATGTTATTTGTATATTAATCTGCCCTTATTTGCTAATTTACTGGAGAATACGATTTTATCTTTTGCTATTACTTTTGGGATTATCATCCTAAGCTTTGTTTTGTCTCATTTTATAACGAAAGTACTTACTGCTCATATCAGAAATAAATGACCAATATGAAATGAATTGTGAGGATAAATAGATGTATTCAAATTACCAGAAGCTGCCGCACTATTTAAAAAAGTGGTATGCATTATTTTATATTTTACCATTGATGCTTCTCTTATTTGTTAATGCCCTGACAGCTTGGTTATCTTTTCCCATAAACATAGGATTTCTATTGATTCTTTATGGAGTAAGTTGTTTGATTGCTACCAAGGCGTCTCAAGGTAAAAAAGAATGGTTTGTTCTAGATGGCATCACTTTTGGGATTGCCTTGATCACTCTTTCTATCATTTAATTGAAATAAAGGGGTAGCCTTTGATGCAGAGATAATAGTGGAGAACCGATTATTGCGCATGTCGTCTCTTCTTTCGTTGTGATGGCAGCAGCCATCTTGATCTAAAAATTACTGTGCAGTGGCTGCCTATAAGCGTAAAGGAATTGAGGATAGCTTGGCTGTACGCTTAGAAGCTCTAAAATTAGGTTGATTGAAGCCGATTTGAGAGTTCAGATAAGCGTTACGGGCTTGCTATTTTTTGCAGTCGTTATATACTGATGTCTATACTTCATGTTTTCGTATGTCGTCATCATTTCGGTAGTATTGCTGATATGAAAGACCGCAGCAAAAGTGAGCGAATAGGAGGAAGTAATGATGCAGCAAACAGAAGAAACTGAATTATTTGTAGAATGCCCAGTGGCTAGCGTCCAGAAGGTCGTACGCGGCAAGTGGTCCATGGTCATCTTGTCCTTTTTACGGCACAAAACGCTTCGTTTCGGTGCGCTTAGTCGTAAAATGCCCATGGTGACCCAAGCAAATTTGACAAAGGAATTGCGCTTGCTTGAAAGCTATGGCCTCATTCATCGTGAAGTCTATCCGCAAGTGCCGCCAAAAGTTGAATACTCACTGACCGAAATGGGGTATAAATTCATGCCAGTTTTGGATGCCTTAGAAACATTTGCTTCTACCTATGAGTCAGAAAACGAAAAAGTAGTCAATCCTTGAAGCGTTCAAGGATTTTTTTTGTACCTGAAATCCGTATGATTACACAAATCTATTGAAAACGATAGTACCTATCAAAAAATATGGTACTTTTTATTATTGAGGTAACAGGTCATAATGAAATCATCTTAAGAAAGAAGGTTTTTTTATGAAAAAAATGATACTGAATCAATATGGCTCTGTAGATGTGATGCAAATGGTTGAAGCTGCTATCCCTGAGCCAGCTGCTAAACAAATTGTGATCAAAACCGCAGCGATCGGCGTGAATGATCCTGATATTGTTATTCGTGCGAATGGACCATTTCCAACGATGCCAAAAGAATTGAAACCTGTGCTTCCACACTCTTTGGGACAAGACTTTTCTGGTATCGTAACAGCTGTCGGAGATGATGTGACCCGCTTTTCAGTAGGTGATCATGTGGTTGGGATGGCGTTTATGAGTACATATTCTGAATACATTTTGTTAGACGAGTCAGCAGTTGTTGCTGCTGTACCGAAGGAGCTGGACTTGGTGCCGTTAGGTGGATTTTTCCTTGGCGTGGCCACAGCCTACGGTGCAACCATTCGTGATGGTCAAGCAAAAGCTGGACAAAAAGTACTGATTCATGGCGGTGCTGGCGGTGTCGGGTCTAAAGCTGTTCAGCTGGCAAAACATGCCGGGGCGTATGTCATAGCAACAGGCAGCGCTGAACAAGCTGACTATATGAAGGAGTTAGGGGCAGATGAAACGATCGATTATCAAACAGAAGATTTCACAAAATTGGTTTCTAATGCCGATTTAGTGGTTAATTTAACTGGTCCTAAAACATTGGAGAACAGTTATCAAGTAATCAAAAAAGGCGGGCGCGTCACTTCTGTTAATGCGCCAATCAACCAAGAAGAAACGGAGCGTAGAGGAATTACTGGTATGTATTCTATGGGGTTCATGACTGTTGAAGAGCTGGAAAAAGTCATTGATCTTTATGCGCAAGGAAAACTTGATGTCCTTGTAGACAAGACATATCCCTTTGAATTAGAAGCAATCAAGCAAGCTCACCTTGATTTCCAAGCAGGCGGAAATACTGGCAAAAAGATCATTGTCTTTGATAAATAGGGAGTAGTAAATAGAAATCGTACAATAGAGATTTTAAGAGCGAGCGTAACAGAACGCTGTCCGTTGTTTAGCTACAAGCACAGTGCTCCAGAGAAATGAGTTTAATCGATGGATTCTTCAGTTACTTGATCAAGACAGAATTTCCAAAAATTTTGTAAGAATTACCAAGAAAAGAGACAAGATACAACTCAGTAAGAACCAATACAAGTCCGCTTCCTTTCGAAACGGAAGCGGACTTGTATTGGTTTCCTTCAATAAAAATCCTATTAGTTTTCAGTATCTAACATCCGATTCATAAACCATTCCACTTGTTGGGGGGCATCGTGGTCAAAGAATGCGGACTCTTTTTTATCTAAAGCGGCTATTTTTTCAATGTCTTCCTGGGAAAGCTCAAAGTCAAAAATAGCAATGTTTTCAGCCATCCGTTCTGTACGAACTGTTTTTGCTAAAGCGACGATCCCTCTTTGCATCAACCAGCGAAGGACAACTTGGCCAACCGTTTTGCCATATTGCTTGCCAATTTCTGCTAATGTCGGATTGGTAAATAGGTCATGACGTCCTTCTGCAAAAGGTGCCCAAGCTTCCACTTGGACGTCATATTTTTCATGCCATTCCTGATCTTCCACTCGTTGATTCCAAGGGTTCACTTCGATTTGATTGATTTGAGGTTTCACCTCATTCAAGCCGACAAACTCGATCATCTTAGCTGATTTGAAATTTGAAACGCCAATTGCACGTAATTTCCCTGTTTTTTGAGCAGCAACCATTGAGCGCCAAGCACCATAAATATCTCCATATGGTTGGTGAATAAGGTAGAGATCAAGATAATTTAATCCCATTGTTTCAAGCGAATGTTCAATCGTTTCTTTCGCTTTATCTTCGGAAGCTTGGAGAATAAATAATTTAGAGGTAACAAAAAGTTTTTCTCGAGTGACTAGACCTTCAGTGATGGCGCGCTTGATTCCCTCGCCGGTTTCTTTTTCATTTCCATAAATAGAAGCAGTGTCGATCAGGCGATACCCAGCTTTGATTGCTTGGTAAACAGCCTCAGCTGTTTCTTCCAAAGGAATTTGATAAACGCCAAATCCTAGTTGCGGCATGGTGACACCATTATTGAGTGTGATTGTTTGCATAGTGTTTCCTCCTCTAATTTTCATTACATGTTCTATCCTAAACCTTGGAGTTAAGTCCATAGCAAGTAAAAGATTTTATTTCTTTCGTTCCCATAATTTTTCCACTTTATCAGGAGTCATATTTCCTGCTTTGAATTTTGCGATATGCTCATCATACGTTTCTATCTTATAAATAAGCAGGTCTCGTACTTCCTGCATTTCTGCTAACTTTTTCTCTAATTCTTCGAGTTGATCGGCTAAAATCTGTTTTTGGGCTTTTTCGACATTTTGACTTTCACGAACTTGTGCCAATTGAGCAAATTCAATTAGCGATTCGATGGACAATCCTGCATTTCGTAAATGTTTTGCTAGATAGATCCAGTTTAGATCATTCGTTGTGTACACCCGATAGCCACTCTCATTGCGTTGGACAGGTGGAATCACACCGACTCGTTCATAATAGCGCAATGTGTCTACGCTCAAATCAAACATTTCCGCTGCTTTTTTTATATTCATCGTTGGTTCTCCTTATCTTTTTCTATAAGTAATCATAAACCCTGAAGTGGACTCTAGGGCAAGTGGTTGAAAATTATTTATTTAAAAGAATATATTTTGTTCGTCAGGACGACTATATAGGAAGAAAAAGCTTCAAGCATTTGTATTTCAACAGATTGATTTGAGCAATCATCAGCATTGAAAGCTCCTTTTTTAGTGTGTTTCAAAGCATATCATGCTCTCTTAGTATTCAGAAATACATGCATAGATGATTGTTTTGCTATCTATATGAGCAAGGCATTTATCATCCATAGATTTTAAATAAATCCATCTCATGTTATGATGATGATGAAAATTTTTAACTTGGATCAAGGAAACAATCGGTTCTTGTTATGAAAAACGAAAATAAGCTAATGAGAGTATGAATATCTATGAATATAAAAGAAGTAAGTAGTATGAATCAAAAGTTAGAGCAACAATTAATTGAAGTTTGGGAGAGTTCTGTTAAGGCGACGCACACCTTTTTGTCAGAGACCGAAATCCAAGCCATTAAGCAATACATTCCAGAGGCATTGCATCATGTGTCACATTTGATTATCGTAGAAAGTGAAAATGGAGAGCCAGCTGGCTTCATGGGGATCTCGGATCGAAATCTTGAAATGCTTTTTATAGCAAATGAACAAAGAGGTAAGGGACTAGGGAAAAAACTCTTGGCTTACGGGATGGAAAACTATGCTGTAAATGAACTGGGAGTAAATGAACAGAATCCTCAGGCGAAAGGATTTTATGAGCATATGGGATTTGAGGTATACAAAAGAAGCGAGTTAGACGAACAAGGAAACCCTTATCCAATTCTGTATATGAAGAAAGTTGATAACAAGTAGCTGTTAAAAATTATTTGTGTTTGCGGGAAATATGTAAGAAGGGGTCGAGACATATATAGCTAGTCACGACCCCTTCTTTGATTGCTATTATCCTTATTAATAAGTAAAGTAAGGATCAAATGATTTTCTCTTAACTAGCTTTCTCTTCTTTTTTTATCTCTTCTTTTTTCTGATTTGAAAATGGTGTATCAGTCTCTTCAGGTAAGATGATTGGTGGATGATGGGAATGCTGATTACTTCCACACATAGTGATGATTTGTTCTTTTGAAGCTTCAGAGATTACTTTCATTGTATACCTCTCCTTTCTTTTATATTTCCAGATGACATAAGGTAGGCCTATATCATCTAAATTCATGATTTATTTAACTGAATTAGCTCATCAAATGAACCTAGAAATTCTTGATTTGTTGAGTGAGTAACGACAATGATTATTTTATCTGTAAGTGAGCAGATTAAGTCACTGATAATCATCTCGTTTATACTGTCTAGACCAGATGTTGGTTCGTCAAAAAGAATAACATCGGAATCTTTAAAGATTGCCCGAGCAATCTCAAGCCGTCTAAGCTCGCCGCCAGAAAGAAAGTTTATCCATGTATTATCTTGCGTATCGGTTAAATCATTGTTATCAAAGCGATCATCTAATCCACTTCGTTTTAAAACATCAACGATTTTTTCAAGTTCGTATTCACTAAAAATAGAAACGTTGTAAGCAATACTCGTCTGGAAGATAGCAGTTTTTTGTTGGACAAGTGCGACTTTCTCATAAAGGGAGTCTCTAGATAGCTGATTCATCTCTTGCTGGTCAACCAATACTTGATGATCGTCGATAGGGTAAATTCCCGCTAAAATATTCAATAGTGTCGACTTCCCACTACCGCTTGCGCCAGTGATAGCATATTTTTTTCCACGCTCAAATGTTTGAGTAAAACCATTAAAAATCAAACGATTTCCATGATGGAAATGCAGATTTTCAATCGATAAAGTAGTTATTGGTTCTGCAAGTTCAAGTGAGCGATTGGGCTCATCATCATCGGTACCATCAATGAAAGCTATAAGATCGTCCGCGACCTTCTTGCTCGCTAAAATATCTGTAACTGAAGTACTGAAATACTCTAACGGACCGGCAATCGTACTCATTAGTGTAGTCATCGCAATAAGATCGGGAATGGTGATTATTTTGGCAGCAACAAAGAAGCCACCAACGATCCATGTCCCCGAATAAGCAAGATCCCCAAGTCCAAAAGAAATTGCATAAGTCAGTCCTTGTAAGGTTTCAAAAGTGATACTTTCCTTTTTTAATCGTTCACTACTGTTAGTAAAAATTTTCGTATATTTTGGAAAACCTTTGCCGACACGTAAGGTCATGTATCCTGAGAGAAGTTGGTCAAATAAACTAAGTGTACGATCTTGCTCCAGAACAACGGACTTGCGACGATCACTAAGGATTCGCTTAGCGAAATAAGGGGCTAGCAAAGGACTAAAAGCTAAGAGCAGCATAATCAATGAAAAAGAAGTGTTTAATTTTAGTGTGAATAAAAGAGAGAATAGAAAGGTAAAAATGCTTAAAATCAGTCCAAATCCGGGCTTTAAAAATTCTAATTCAACGACTTTCATTTCATTTGCCAACTTTGAGAGATACTCGTTTTTCTCATTTTTAAGAAATAGTACCGGATTCATTCGAACGATTTTCTGCGAGAGACTCTCTCTCAGTTGATTCATTATTGATTGAACTAAGATGGATTTACTTCTTCTTGGAATAAAATCGCTCATCGTGTTCAATAAGATGTAAAAGAAGGCGAATATACCAATAAATAAAAGTCTTTTTACATCTCCTGACATAGCAACCTCAGTGATTTGTCTATACACCAAAGCAACCCCAACTTGAATGAGCGCTACGATTGCGCATAAAATCACATGCAAAAAGAAAAGTGAGCGGTTTCTTTTTAATATTTTTTTCATTCTCTCCCTCCTATGTAAAAACTATATCACAAATTAAAAAAAAATTGAAATATTATTTTGTGAAATGTATAATTATTGAAAAAGGGGGTTAGGTGATGCGTTTTTCACGGTATGTCGATATCATTGAGAACGGTAACGAGACTATTCTTTGCAATACATTAACGCAAGAAATAGTTACTGTTGATTCAAAAAAAATGAAAAGTAAAACGGAGATTTCGAGCGAAATAAGTGAAGATGAACGAAAATATTTATTTGAAAATGGATTTATACACGGTGATTTGGAAAGTTATAAACAGAAAACAATTAATTTAAAGAGAGACTTAGTTACTATCACTATAAATATTACAGAAGATTGCAACTTTTCGTGTACTTATTGTTACCAGAATGATTTCCTTTCTAAAAATGTTATTACTGATCAGACGATAAATAATATAATGCAATACATTTTAGACATTGCTCAGCTAGGTGTTCGGAGACTATATATCTATTTTTTCGGGGGCGAGCCACTTCTTTATAAAAAAAGAATTCTCGCAATTAAAAGTAAGATTGATCAAATTGTGTCAGAGAAATCACTCTCAATTTCTTATGGTTTAGGAACAAACGCCTATCTACTCACTCCAGATTTTGTAAATCATTTTGATTCTTTAATTGTCGATACTACACTAACATCTAGAAAAGATCATGATAGAAATAGATCTCTTAAGAGTGGAAGCAGAACGTATGATAAGATTTTTGAAAATCTAGCGGTAGCATCTAAGAGCGGACGTGTTAAAATCCATATTGGTTATAATACATCTGATAAAAATACAGAAGAGTTTCAGTCTTTTCTCGTTACGATCCGCCAAAGTGATATCAAAGCCCATATCAATTGCTATTACATTAATAACTATGAGTTTAATGAAAATTATTTCAATGCATTATCCTATGAGAAATATCTAAAGTGGGTATCTTCAACTGCAATTGATCACCTAATTGAAAACGGTTTCCTGGTGAATATCTCTCCATTTTCTTCGTATCGCTTTGAGTGCGATGCGTATAATCCTTGGTCTGTAAAGTTTTTCTCTGATGGATCTATAGGGTTATGTAATGCAACAAATTTTTATGAACGTAGAATAATAAAAAGTTTTACAGAATCATCTTCTTTTGCAGAAGATGTTCAATATAGCCTTTATGACCAAAAGAGTGTTCTTCCGAAAAGCAACAATCAGTGTAATTCATGTGAATTAATTGCAGTGTGTCGAGGAAAGGTACAGTGTGATACTTCATGTAACCCAAACTATTCAATTGATAGAGAAACATTCATACGTTCTTTTGTAAAGCATACAAATCTAGGTAACAGGAAATTTTTTACCCAATTTAATTAGGAGTGATTTTATGAAATTATCGCAATATACGATTGTTGAAGAAGTGGATAATGAAATACTTTTGTACAATTCGGTATACTCTGCTATCGTTTTACTAACTCAAAGCGAGTTCCATGATCTACAGACTTTTATTAATAACGATAACTTGGAGAAAACAGAATTATTCTCTTATTTAGAAAATCAAAATATCATTGTTTCCGATGAGATTGATGAAGAAGCAAGATTAGTGTCTGTGGCAAATGAAAAACGATATAATCCTAGTCAAGTAACTTTCACAATTGCACCTACGATGAACTGTAATTTCTCCTGTTTTTATTGTTACGAGCAAGGGTTTAGACAACATACTATGACTACTGAAACTGCTAAGAAAACAGCCGAGTTTATTCTTAAAAATGTATTACCCCATCAGTCATTGAAAGTAATTTGGTATGGAGGAGAGCCTTTGATGGGATTGAACTCTATTAAAGTTATAAGTGAAATAATAATGAAAAACGAAAAAAAATATAAAAGTTTCAACGCAGAAATTGTATCCAATGGTTATTTGCTAACAGAAAAAGTTGCACAACTTTTAAAAAGTTATCACGTTAATTATGCTCAAATTACTCTGGATGGGGATCAGATAAATCATGATTCTAGAAGATGTTTAACAAATGGGAAAGGGACATTTGCAAGAATATTACAGAATATAGTTAAAACTCTAAAATATATTCCAGTAACTGTAAGAGTAAATATAGATAGGGAGAATAATCATGAAGATGTTATTCGTTTGATGAACTCGCTGGATAATTTTAATTTACTTAAGAAAGTTGGCTTTTATCTTGCGCCGGTAGAGGATTTTGATACCTACAAAACACCCACATGTTATACATCCCAAGAGTTTTCGAAAGAAGAAATAATGGTTTATAAAAGTCTTTTGGAAAGAGGGATAAATATTGTTGCCATACCACGGACAACGATTGGGTTCTGCGAAGCTATCAATCGAGACGACTATGTAATCGACCCTAATGGATTTTTATATAAATGCTGGGTTCATATTGGTAAAACGATTGGACGAGTAGGAGATATCTATACAGGAATACAATTGAACAGTGTGCATAAAACATTTACAGAGTACAAATTTTTTTCGAAAGCGAAATGTTCAAGTTGTAAAGTTCAACCTTTGTGTTTAGGAGGCTGTCCGTTAATTCGAATGAATACAGGTGAGTCGAAGTGCGTTAGCTATAAGTACAATATTGAAGAGCATATAAAAATGGCTTCGGCAAGACTAATATAATCTGGTGGAATATTTTTGCTTCAGAAGATTGATAAGGTCTTCTTAAAAAAATAGCTTAGTTAAATAAGGTTACTATGTTACATTGTGAATAGAATCTATACTTACTTATGAAAATAGAAAGCGTAACTCAATTTTCTCATTCATATTGTAATAAATGATTTCTCATATTAAAATTTTTATAAGAAAACTAAATAGTGAGCAAAGCTCACCCCAAGCAGCCCCCGAAACTGTTTTTCGGAGGCTGCTTTTGGTTTGGGGGGCTTAGCTAGCTAAGTAATGATCGATCACTAAAAAATGATCAAAACAGAAGAGGCAATTTTTTGTTTTTAATCAAAAAAGTTTGATCGTTTTATCAAGCAGAGGATGGCACAAGTAAGTGGAAAGTAAGTAGTGGCTATTTTTTGTGTTCAGGATGGGGAAGTAGATTTGTCTAGGATACACGTGAGGATAAACGTTTGAGGATCATTTGTTTTTGACTTACCTATGTGCCATCACTGCGGAAACCCTGTGGATGAAGGCGTCATGTACGACACCAAATACTCGGATGAGAACTAAGGACGGTTGATTGCCCGTGCCTGACACGCTTTTTCTAACCGCAAAGTCGTAAGGGCTGAAGAGCTGCAACGCTGAGTAAGTTGGCTGCCCCGTGCGGTTTTTGGTGTTTTTTGAACCCTACAAGCTGCTATTGCTCCTCGTCTATTCGTCGCAAGCTTGGAAGTCTTTCTCAGAAAATGCCCGTCAGCTGTCAGCACGTTGTCTTTTGCATCAGGAAGCATCAGCGTTCCAACAAACCTTGGTGACCCAGAAGGCACCCACTCATTTTGGGCAACTTCTATCCGAGAAATCGTTGCGCTAGAAGTAGGTCTTTCCGTACTTTCCAGACAAAAGATAGCTGAAAGTGGGCGGATACCCAACAAAACGGCGGTTATGACGACCACAAGCGCTTTCAAAAAACTCAGTCCTTTCTTTTCAATGGTCATTGTTCTTATCTGCACTTCATGATAGCACCGAAACGCGAAGTATTTTTCGCGTTTTTTTGTTTTTAAAATAAAAAATTAGATATTCGCTTTTTTTAGATAAATGGTATACCTGAGATGGAATAAAAATAATAAAAGAAAGGACAGGATTTACAATGAAAAAAACATCATTAGTTGCAGGTTTCGTTTTAGGTGTAGGCGTTTTGTTCACTCTAGGTGCGTGCTCAACAGTGGAAGAGTCAGGGGAAGTGGTCTCTGGGTCAGGAACCGAAACGTTGATCAGTGATTCTTCAGATGAGGTGATCGTGGGAAGTGAAAAATTGAGTGATGACGGGTATTTTGAAGAAATCGTAACCAAGGGAATCGATCCGAAAGTCAAAGATGTTGTTTGGTATGAAACGAATTATGAAAATGCTGGTTGGGATCACATTCGCTTTTTAGTGAACCATGTAAAAATTGTGAATGTAGAAGAATTCAAAGACAAAGACAAAGAATACAAAACATTGCTCTCACTGAAATATCAATTGTTTAATGAAGATTCGAAAGACAAAAAAATCAAACCTGACAAAGCATATTTGGTGTTGAATGATGGCAAGAAAATTGAAGCGGAAGTATTTGTGGACTATTTAGATGATGAAATTTTGACCCATGACAAACACAAAGATGGCTTTATTCACTTTAAAGTAGCACAAGAACAAAGTTTGCCAGCGATCAAAGCAATCGAAATCGAATTTAAAGCAGATGGTGATCTGACACATACGTACCATATTGATCTTTCTTCCGCTGCTGAAAAATAGTATCTAACGATAGGAGGTTGAAAAAAAATGGATACTAGCAAGAAAAAACTATCATTGTTGAGTTTTTTTGCGATAACTGCTTCAATGGTGATGACGGTATATGAGTATCCAACCTTTGCGACATCGAAGATGAATCTAGTTTTTTATCTACTCGTCGGCGGTTTCCTCTGGTTTATCCCTGTAGCCCTTTGCTCTGCGGAGATGGCTACTGTAAAAGGATGGGAAAAAGGGGGACTCTATACCTGGGTCTCAAAAACATTAGGGAGAAAATGGGGCTTTGCTGCCATTTTCTTCCAATGGTTCCAAATCACGGTAGGCTTTATTACGATGATTTACTTTATTGTCGGGGCGCTTTCCTATGCCCTAAATTGGCCGGCTCTTAATACCAATGTTTGGCTGAAGCTGATTGCCACTTTAGTGATCTTTTGGTTGATTACGATCTCGCAATTTGGCGGAACAAAAAATACTGCGAAGATTGCCAAAGTAGGGTTCTTTGTGGGGATCGTCGCAACTGGGATCATACTTTTTATCCTAGGAATTGTCTACATTGCTCAAGGAAATCCCATCAAAGTTTCCTTTGGCTCAGGCGCATGGATTCCTGATTTTACGAAAATCAATACGCTGGTCGTTTTTGTTTCCTTTATTTTGGCCTATGCAGGGGTTGAATCTTCTGCCAGTCACGTAAAAGATATGGACAATCCTGGAAAGAATTACCCGAAAGCCATTTTGATTTTAGTCGTAGCGACGATACTTTTGGATACGCTCGGCGGAGCAACCGTGGCTGCCACGATTCCCCAAAATCAATTGTCTCTTGATACTGGTGTGATCCAAGCCTATTCTTATTTGATCCATCATTTTGGCGGCGGGGAATGGCTGGTTCGTTTGATTGCCGTGGTCATCTGTTTAGGTGTTATTGCAGAAATTGCCGCTTGGGTGGTCGGTCCATCGACGGCGATGCTTGAAGCAGCTGAAAATGGCTTGCTGCCAAAACAAATGGCAAAAGTCAATCAACACAATGTCCCAATCAACATCGTTTTGGTGCAAGGCATCATTGTTTCTATTTGGGCGGTTGTCTTGACATTAGGTGGCGGGGGCGCCAATCTATCCTTCTTCGTTGCGATGGCTTTGACGGTCTGCATCTATCTGGTTGCTTATGTCCTCTTGTTTCTTTCGTATATTAAGTTAGTCAAGGAAAAAGACGACTTAACAAGAACGTATCATATTCCTGGTGGGAAAAATGTGAAAATTGGTGTTGCGATGGTTGGTTTGCTTGTTTCTATTTTTTCTTTCTTTATTTCCTTCTTTCCACCGAGCGATATCGGATCGGGAAAAGGCGGAACCTATTTAGCCATCTTGATCATCAGCTGGCTGATAATTGTCGTGATACCGTTTGTCATCTATAAATACGTAGGTGAAAAAGCAAGCGATAAAAAATAAAAAGCACAACCTATGAGGAGGAGAGCTGCATGTTATTTACTAAAAAAAATCGAAAAGAAGCCCAATATTTGGAACCTATCTATGGGAATGAGGCAATGGATCGGGCGATCCCTATGTACAAATTACCAAAAGAGTCCTTGGTACCGCGGGATGCCTATGAATTAGTCAAAGATCAATTGATCGATGAAGGGGTCTCAAGACAAAATTTGGCGACGTTTTGTCAAACCTACATGGAACCAGAAGCAGTCAAAATCATGAGTGAAACCCTTGATAAAAACGCCATCGATAAAACCGAGTACCCACGGACAGCAGAAATTGAAAACCGCTGTGTCAACATGATCGCTGATTTATGGCATGCCCCAGAAGCGTCTGATTTTATCGGTACATCAACAGTAGGCTCAAGTGAAGCGTGTATGCTAGGTGGATTGGCCTTAAAATTTGCTTGGCGCAATCGGGCAAAAAAACTTGGCTTAGATATCAATAAACAAAAACCAAACTTAGTGATTTCTTCTGCCTATCAAGTCGTTTGGGAAAAATTCTGTGTCTACTGGGACATTGAAATGCGGACGATCCCTATCGATGAAGAACATGGCAGCATCAATGTCGAAAAGGTCACGGACTATTTAGATGAATATACGATCGGGGTCGTCGGTATTTTAGGGATCACTTACACTGGACGATACGATGATATCAAAGCACTAGATAAGAAATTAGAGGAATACAACAAACACACCGACTACAAAGTCTACATCCACGTGGATGCGGCTAGTGGTGGATTGTACACACCATTTATGGAACCAGAGCTTGAATGGGATTTCCGTTTGAAAAACGTTCGTTCCATCAGTACGTCTGGACATAAATATGGGTTAGTCTATCCTGGTATCGGTTGGGTGCTTTGGAAAGAAAAAGATTTCCTACCAGAAGAGTTGGTCTTTAAAGTAAGTTATCTTGGCGGTGAAATGCCAACGATGGCCATCAACTTTTCAAGAAGCGCCAGCCAAATCATCGGACAATATTACACCTTTATCCGCAATGGGTTTGAAGGCTACCGCTTGATCCACAAAAAGACCAGTGATGTTGCCCAATATCTGGCAAAAGAAATTGAAAACATGGGTTACTTCGATATTTATAATGATGGGTCACGGTTGCCGATCGTCTGCTACAAATTAAAAGAAGATGCCGACATTTCTTGGAATCTGTATGATTTGACGGATGAATTTGCCATGAAAGGCTGGCAGGTCCCTACCTATCCATTACCTGATAATCTATCACATATCAATATCCAACGCTTTGTCTGCCGGGCAGATTTAAGTATGCAAATGGCAATGGATCTGGTGCAAGATATGAAAGAAGGAATCGAGCGCTTGAACAAGCGACCAAGCCGTCATGTTTCATCTGATCAAACCTATGGCTTTTCACATTAAGAAACGGTATCGCTAGAAACCCATTCATTGCTTTTTTCAATGAATAAAAAGACCCTTTATGAAACGTTTTTTGCAAGACTGAATGAACAATGGTTTATAGAAAAATCAAAGGCGGTTGCATCGACTGCCTTTGATTTTTTTGTTTATACGAACGGGTAAGTACTTGATAGGGTCATTTTTTAAGAGAAAGTAAAAAAATGGCGCTTGATAATTTCATTTATTGACATTTCTAGCTTGTGATAGTATTAATTATTATGGTCTAAATATATTTTTTTAGAGAAGCATGTTTTACATAAACAAAAAGAAAATCCGAGAACATTGTCGCGAGGAAACTCTGAGGAAAGTTCGTCTGGCAGGGCGCATTTTTGTTCGTTCGTTTTGGTTTATTTGGGGAGTAAGTGAAGGAAAAGTATGTGTAGAAAGGGCATGTTTTTACTACATTTGTTTGTTTCATAGGAAATGTACTGCTATCTTTTTCTGTAAATTGGTTGTAACTATTCGAAAAGAATAAGGATTTACACAGGAGGAAAAACAGTCATGTATAAAGAAGACTTACTGGATAAAGACTTGAAATTGGAGTACATCTTGCTCAAATTCTTGTATTTATCGACGGGTCATATCAAAAAAAGTGATGCGTGTCGGGAATTAGAGATTACGATGCCAACCTTGACGAAACTATCAGAAAATCTTCAGCAACAACTAAAAAATGAGAAGGTCTCTTTTGCAATCAACCGTTATACCCTTGATCTGCAAGTAAACGACAGCGTCTCATTGGATGATTTGACCGACACGTTATTGAAAAAATCTGTAAAATATCAAATCATCCATTATTTGTTTCAACATGCGGGCTATGACGCTTTCGTATTAGCCGATGAATTAAAAATAAGCGTGGGGACACTGAATCGTGTGATTGCAGAGTGCAATCAGCTGCTGCAGCATTTTGAATTAAAGATAAAGAACAAAAAGCTAGCGGGAACGATGACGCAACGCATTTATTTTTACTATAATTTTTTTAAAATGGGGGAAACAGCGATCGATTCTGTTTTGATCGATGAGCTGGTGGCGGAGCTAGCGAAAAAAATAACCCTCTCGATTGCGCAACAAAAGCAGTTGAAGATCTGGCTATTTGTGATCATGAAAAAAGTCACGCCTCACACAACTTTGGGAAGCTTAAGTCCGGAGGAACAAATCAAAATCAATCGTTGCCAAGAAATGCCGATTTGTCGCTTTATTCGACAGGCCTATGTGTCGAAAAAAAGCATCTGTTCAGTAGACGAAGCCAAGATCGTCCCCTTCTTTATCTGTCTTTTTCTCGTTACGGTAGGAGGAATTCCTTACGAGGAGCTTCGCTTAGGGTTGTATACCAATAAAAATCCTGTCTTTGAGATTACCGATGAAGTGATGGCAGCGATCCAGTCCATTTATTGTCTTGAAGCCTCGCATACGACGATCGATATTAAAGCCAGTGTCTTCTCCTTGATCGCACAAGTCTATTACTTTCATGGGGTAAATTACTCCATTGACAGAGTCACCTTGAATTATTACCACAAGCTGTTTCACAATTCCTTGCGAGATCAAGTGATTACAGACATCCTGCAACACATTATTGCACCAACCAACTTGTTTACGCCCACGAAACTCAACTACCTCAAGAAACGTCTGGTCTTTTTAATCTATCTGTTATCACCGAAAGAGGAATATCGGGTACGGATCGGGGTCTTAAATATGGGCTCCAGTCTTTTGGCAGATGCTTCCATTTACTTGTTAAAAAATGAACTAAAAGGGAAACAAAATGTGACTATTTCTCCTTACAACAATGAGGAAGAATACGATTTGCTGATTTCAAACGCCCGTGTCCCTCAACTTGGCAACAATTATGGTCAATTTTATCAAGTGACTGCCATCGGTGCCGATTTAGATGTCAATCAGGTTTCTGCGATCGTCGATCAAATTGCTTACTCTAAGTACCATTCTTTTGTGGTGTGAGCCATTACTTGTTAGTCAAAAAGCAGTGAGTCAACGGATAGGTGATTCGCTGCTTTTTCAATTATCTGCGAAGGAGGGAAGGGAAAAGGAGCTTGAATTGCTCTTATCATTGATGACGGAATAAGAATAGGGATCAGTCAAGCAGCTTTCTGCTAGATAAATGTGCCCAGTATCCTTGTATACGTATCGCAACAGAGCAGAAGACATCAATGAAACGAACAGAAGGGATTCAAAATGCTGATTTTGGAAGGAGGTAAAAAAGACCCACATAGAGATGTGAGTCTGGCATCGTTAGTTCTGATTTTCTAATTTCTCTAGAACCTTTTTGGGAATTGCGTTTTTTTCAATGCCATTCGGGCCTTTTATTGTACGCTTTTCACTGATCACCGCTTTTACATAAGAATTTGGTGTTAAGGGTTTTGCGTTATCTTCTGATAATGAAACCTCAAGGGTTTGGGTACTGCCATCTTCTTTTACAAAGTTTAATGTGTAATCGTAAGAATACCAAGGAGACTGGTCGCCGATGCCGCTCTTACTTTCGTGTTGGACCTTAGGCGGAATCTCAGACGGGACATACGCGTAAGCTGTTTGTCCTGAGTAGGTGGATTGATAATATTCATAGCCTTTGTATCCAACAAACCCAAAAAGTACGACTAAGATGAATCCGATTATTTTTTTCATATAAACCATCCTTATCCTTAAATATGGAGCTATTATAACAGAATGGTTCTATAGATGTCCTTTCATCAGACGAACAGTTTTGCAAGGAGAAACGTTACTAGCCAGTCGTGAAAAAGCAGGGAACGCCGCTAGTAAAGGGTTCGATCTATGAATCGTTAGGGGATTGGTGCTTAGAGCGACTAGAAATAAGAGGGGAAGTAGACAACAAGACCTTAATTAAAAAACACAGCATGGAAAATGCTTCTTTTATGTATGCCCAGCAGCAGACTATTTGATGTGACATGCCGCTTGTTTTTTCACTATAGAAAGGTGAAAAATAGTGCACCAGTTTCATAAAAAACCAGCAAAGGCGCTCCGTAAGAGACCGTCTTTGCTGGTTTTTTTTACCGAAAATGCTTGAGAGCAGTCCATGGCAGCTTTTTATGGTTCGATTTTACTATACAAATCGAGGGCTCTTTTTCTGGCTTCGTTGTGGTCAACTACAGGCAACGGATAGTCGGTGCCTAAAACTACCTTTAGGTCGGCTTGTTCTTCGTCAGTCATCAAGTAGGGTTCATGGATGAATTTTAGCGGCAACTGGGCGAGTTCGGGAACAAATTGTTTGATAAACGTCCCATCCTTGTCGAATTTTTTCCCTTGTGTGATAGGGTTGAAAATTCGAAAGTAAGGAACCGCATCGGTGCCAGTCGAAGCTGCCCACTGCCAGCCGCCGATATTGCTGGCAGCATCGTAGTCGATCAATTGTCGAGCAAAATAGGCTTCTCCTTGCCGCCAATCGATCAGTAAATCTTTGGTTAGAAAGGAAGCGACGATCATCCGTAGACGGTTATGCATCCAACCGGTTTGATTCAGCTGCCGCATCGCGGCATCAATGATCGGATAGCCGGTTTGCCCTGCTTGCCATTTGGTGAACTCCTCTTCATTCTTTCGCCAATCCATGTTTCGATATTTCTCGATGAGTTCATAGTTTTTTTGTTCAGGATGGCTGAAGTAGATCATATGATAAAAATCTCGCCAAGCCAGTTCTTTTAAAAAGGTCGCTTTGCCAGTGCTTGATGGCATTCCTTGGCAAGCGGCCCAAACCTTCCGAATAGAGATTTGTCCAAAAGACAAGAAAGGAGACAGGCGGCTCGTTCCTTTGATCGAAGGGATATCACGGTCTTTTTCATAGGTGGCCAAACGCTTTTGCACAAATGCCTGCAATTGCTTGTGCGCATAGTCTTCCCCAACGATCGTTGAAAAATCGGTCTTTCTATTTTCTAGCAGCTTAGCAAGCAGCGCTGTCCCTGCTTTGAAGTGAGGGGCATCATCAAAATGAACGGCTTTTTCAAAATCGAGAGCCTGCTTTTGATACACCGGTTTGGGCAATTGAATCCATTTCTTATAGTAGGGGGTAAATTTTTTGTAGTACGTCCCATCCTCTTTGGTGACTTCTGTTGGTTGATGCAGATGATGATCTTCAAAAGAATGGACAGTGATGCCTTTTTTCTCGACCAATTCTTTTATGTAGAGATCACGTTTACGACCAAATCCACGGTTATCAAAGTTGAAGTAAAGCTGGCTCCATTCTGGATAGCAAGCGAACAACTGATCAAAGGCTTCTGTCAAAGTCCCTGTCAAGAGGTGGATCGTCAGATTTTGCTTTTTGGCAGCCTCGATAAAGTGAGCAACTGCGCTAAAAAAGTAATCATGGCTTGGCGCCTTGGGGAGAAACTGCTTGTCATTGAGATGAAATACACACAACAAATGGTCGTTTGCTTGAAGAGACGCAAGCGCCTCAGTCAGTGCCGTGTTGTCCTCTAAGCGTAGATCCTTTCTAAACCACATCACATGAATTGCCATACAAACCTCCTTGATAATATAACCGTGCAAAAAACGATCGGATTTCGTTTATAGTAATGGAAAGATGGGATTTATTCAAATTTGGCGATTGCTTTAGCTAACCAGAAATCTTGGCAAGCGTCCATGATTATAGAAAGCATATGGAATAAGAAGATGCGTCGCTTTTCAATAGCCGATCTTGTAAACAAAAAAAATCGAACACAGAACAAGAGTCTGCGTTCGATTCTAGCAATCAACAAAATTATTTCATTTTCCGTTCATCTGGCACGATGTCTGCTTTTAACAACCATTTGTGGAAGAACCATTCTGCCACACCGATCAATACTGCTGGGATCAATACTAACATCCAAATGTCATTTGTATAGTCCATATAAGTCAGATACAGCCATAGGATAAGGGCTGCTGCGCCGGCATCTGCAACCGTTGCCGCAATGTTACCGATCTTACGCAAAATGACCAAGTCGCCTAGCACATAGATCATCACCACAATGATCACACCGACGATCGTCGAGTCCATAAAACTGACATCGTAAATCCCTGACAACACAATCCACAAAATCGCCCAAATCATTAGTGCTTTGACAACCAACGCTTTTAGATGTTTCATTTCATACACTCCTTTTTATTATTTATTCCAAAAGCAAGAAGGTCATTGTTAGTGATAACCTTCTATTTCAAGGCTATCATCTGACATTTTTTGTGTCAAAAAAAATGATTGGTTTGATTTTTTATACTATTTTAAGCATAATTGCTTGACGAATAGTCGTAAATAGTTTAAACACTTTCAGGAATGATCAGTGGGATTAATTTGTGAAACGAAAGAAGAATAGAGGGGATTTTGTAAGGAGATAAAGTATCGGTACAGTATTTACTGGAATCAAACAATTTAGCAAGGCAATTTAAATGGAGCGACCCGCCAAAGTCAGATTTTGATCTGCTTTTCGAGGGTCGCTTTATGCCGTCTTCTTATTTATTTTCTCCTAACAGCTCGAAAATAACTGATCCCGGTTCCTGCAAATACTACGAAACTAGCCAATAGGAACAAAAATCCTACAGGAATCAGGTAGAAATTTTCATGTAAAATGCCGGATTGATCGATGTATTCTACGGCGCTTGCTTTGATGAAGAAGCAAGCAAAGCCGAATAGTAGTAAAAATGTTCCGATCAGGGTCGTGATCAAATTGAGTTTGGCGCGTCGGGTCTCGCTGCCGTCTTTGATTAGTTTTTCAGTGATCTTGTTCACTTGAGTTCCTCCTAAAATCAATTCATCAAGCGAGAGTTCAAAAATCGTGGCGATGGCAATCAGCATTTCTAAATCTGGTAGATTACAATTGTTTTCCCAGTTCGAAACGGCTTGTCTTGTCACGTGTAGTTGAGTGGCAAATTGTTCTTGGGTCAAATTATTTCTCGTACGTACTTCTTTGATTTTTTCGCCAAATTCCATCTTATCTTCCTTTCGCTGATGTGACTTAAGCATAGTCGAAACCCTCGTTGGTTCCAAGAAAGCAGGGCTTGCTGCTTGATAAATCAAGGGAAAGTGGTGCTTGCGTCGCTTTTTTGTCCGCTCTTGGTTAGGGCGGGAGCCAATCATCTTTAATAATCAAAGCGATCAGCTGCTAAGTAAACGATTTGATGTGTGTTATTTTTACAATGTATCTTTTCTTTTATTATAGCATTGTGATCGAGGGGAGGGAATTGTGGGATACAGGCCTTTCGCTGCTTGATCGGTAGCTGTCCGACAGCTGTCGAGAGTATCGAGCGGGGAGTAGCGCAACAGCAAGTTTCTTTTCTTAAAGAAAATCACTTAGTTGACAAATCGCAAAACATCTTGTTTAATATACCCCAAGGGGTATACGAAAGGAGCAAGAAATGTTTTCACTATTTAAGCGCATACCAAGTATGTCAACAGCAGATTTACAAAAAGAAGGAGCCAAAGAATGGACGGTTCTGGATGTACGCACGCCAGCGGAGTACCGCAGCGGGCACATTGCCTATGCGAAAAATGTACCGTTAAATAAGATTGCTGGATTTACTCAAAAAGGCGACAAGAAACTGGCAGTCATTTGCCAATCGGGGATGCGAAGCAAACAAGCAGCCAAAATCCTAAGTAAAAAAGGTTTTGATGTGGTCAACGTTCGTGGCGGCATGAATCAATGGCGCGGAACAACCAAAGGAGGAAAGTAATGATGGAAAAAATAGTTATTGTCGGTGGGGTAGCAGGGGGAATGTCGGCAGCAACGCGCTTACGTCGGCTTAAAGAAGCAGCGGAGATCATTGTTTTTGAAAAAGGTCCTTTTGTCTCTTTTGCGAATTGCGGGCTGCCGTATGCCATTTCTGGTGAGATCAAAGAGCGAGATGCCCTATTGGTCCAAACACCTGACGCATTAAAGAAACGGTTCAACTTAGATGTGCGACCTTTTCATGAGGTACTGGCGATCCAGCCAGAGGAGAAAACGGTGACGGTCAAACATGGCGAACACGTCTTCACGGAATCTTATGATGCGTTGATTTTATCGCCGGGGGCAAAACCGCTAGTACCAGCGATCAAAGGGCTAGAAGAAGCAACCAACGCCTTTTCTTTGCGCAATGTTCCTGACTTAGACCAAATCATGGCACATCTTGAAGACAAAAAGCCTCAAAAAGCGACGATCATTGGCGCTGGGTTTATTGGGTTAGAAGTCGCTGAAAATTTACATAAAAAAGGCCTCGAAGTAACGATCGTAGAAAAAGCACCCCACGTATTGCCACCTTTGGACGAAGAAATGGCTGCGTATGTCAAAAATGAATTGATCAAGCAAGGGATCAAAGTTTTGACCTCGCAGTCAGCGACCGCTTTTGAAAAAGCAGGGCAAGAAATCGTTCTGGAGGATGGCACGGTCCTGGCCTCAGATGTCACGATTCTTTCGGTAGGTGTCCAACCAGAAACGGATTTGGCGAAACGTGCTGGTATTGAATTAGGACACCGGGGGGGTATCCTAGTAGATGAGCAATACCAAACCAGCAAGAAAGATATTTACGCGGTGGGTGATGCCATCGTTGTGAAACAACAAATCACCAACGAAGACACGCTGATCTCCCTGGCGTCACCAGCCAATCGCCAAGGTCGGCAAGTAGCTGATGTGTTGGGAGGACTGGCTCGCAAAAACAAAGGCAGTATCGGGACTGCGATCGTGCGCGTATTCGATCTTGCAGCAGCTTCCACAGGGTTGAGTGAGCGCAGCGCCAAACTGGCAGGGCTAAATCCCCAGGTGGTTCATCTGTCAGGCAAAGCCCATGCAGGGTATTATCCTGATGCGACGGATATTTATTTGAAACTGATTTTTGATGCTAATACTGGAAAAATCTACGGTGCGCAAGGCATCGGTGCCAAAGGAGTCGATAAACGGATCGATATATTGGCAACAGCGATCAAAGGCGGCTTAACGATCTTTGACTTGCCTGAACTGGAATTCACCTATGCACCGCCTTTTGGCTCAGCCAAAGATCCAGTGAATATGCTTGGCTATGCAGCGATCAATCTGGCGGAAGGAATCAGTGAGAATATTCAGTGGCACGAATTGACGGATGCCTTAGAAAACGGTAAGCAGTTGTTGGATGTTCGTTCAGAGATGGAATTAGCCGATAATGGACGTTTTCAACAAGCGCTCCACATTCCGTTAGATGAATTGAGGGATCGGTTGTCTGAATTGGATCCAAGCGTTTCGTATGTCGTTACGTGTCATAGCGGATTGAGAAGCTACATTGCCGAACGCATCTTAAAACAAGCGGGCATCAATTGTCAAAACCTCGATGGTGCCTTTTCGTTGTATAATACTATTAAGCCGGAGATGATTATTCATGATTAAAGCAATATCTATGGAGGAATTTGCCCAAAAAGAAAAACGTGAACCACTTGAGATCCTTGATGTCAGAGAAGTCGATGAGTTTGCACAAGGACACATCAAAACAGCACAAAACCTACCGTTGAGCGAGCTGACGGAACAAATCAGCGACTTAGAGAAGGATAAAAACTACTATGTCATCTGTCATTCAGGGGCTCGTTCGCAAATGGCGTCTGAGTTTTTGAGCCAGCAAGGGTTTCAAGTGACCAATGTCCTCGGCGGCATGTCAGCATGGAGAGGAGAAATCAAACGATGACCGCATGCAACAAAGATATTTTGAATCGGTTAAAACGAACCGAAGGCCAGTTGAGGGGGATTCAAAAAATGATCGAAGACGAGAAAGAATGCGTCGATGTCATCACGCAATTGTCCGCCGTCAGTTCCAGTGTTAACCGTATTATGGGGATCATTGTCGCTGAAAATTTGAAAAATTGTTTGGAAAATCCAGACAGCGACACGGAAACCCAAAAGCAGAAAATCGATCAAGCCGTTCAGCTGATCGTGAAGAAATAACGGGATTTTTGAAAGGTTTGTCGCGTTTTTTATCATCCTATGGAAAAGGTTCAGAAGAGCAGCATGTTCTTCTGAACCTTTTTACTCTTCATCAGTGATTGCTTGTCGACACCAATAGAGGAAATAAGCGGAGATTGTCGGTATGTTTTGTTTTTTAATTACGAAGGAATATACACCGAGAAGGCTGTATGGTTAAATGGAGGGAGAAACGTCAAAACGCCCGATGGGTCGTTGAGTATATGTAGCGACCAACGATCGCTTTTCTTGTGACTAAAATCACAATAAGCGAGTGGGTGTTGCGCAGTTATGACGAATGAGAGAGGAGAGCTTTTTGAACAAAAAAATACAGTCTTTTACATTGCCTTTGATTGCTTCCAATTTGTTTCAAATCATTATTGCGCAAGTTTCATTAGCGATTATTTCAAGAAGATCCACGGAAGCGCTGGCGGCGATCGCACTGATCGACGGATTTCTCTACGCTTTTGCGGGTATTTTAGGTGCGATTGGCCTGGCTTTTAATATTTATGGCGCAAAGGCAGTCGGGCAAAGAGAAGAGACGCAGTTAAATGATTATCTGTCCTCGGTTCTTTTTCTAGTAGTCGCGATCGGCGTGAGCTTTTTCTTGATTTTCCTGCTTTTTGGACGCGGCATTTTGCAGGTTGTCTACGGATTTAGCGGGGAGCTGCTAAGGACCGCAACATTGTATCTTGCAATCATGTCTCCCTATATTTTACTTACCTTAGTCACGTTTGTTTTTACTAGCCTTTTAAAAATTGAAAAGAAAACGAACTACATCCTCGGTGTTTCCATTATTAGTGCGTTGGTACAGGTGTTGCTTAGCTATCTATTGATCAACGGCAATCTCGGTTTTCCCGCAATGGGGGTCTTAGGCAGTGGCATCGCAAATATGCTTGCGACTTTGTGCTTGCTGGGGATTTATGGGGTTCTTTTACGAGAAAGTCTAGCCAGGGGGCTGAAACAAAGACCACGAAAACGCACCTTTTTATTGAAAAAAGCGGTCCCTTTAATGATTCAGGAATGCTTTGAGGGTTTAGTCTTTATTATTGCTTTTGAAGCTTTCGTCTCACGATTGGGTGTCAGTACGCTGGCAGCCTATGCGATCGGCAGCCAAGGATTGATGATCGCACGGTTGCCTGCTTTGATGTATGGCAACGCAGTGACCGTCTTTGCGAGTGAGGCGAATGGACAGAAAAACCGTCAGAAGATTTTAGCAGTGGGGAAAAGTGCCTTCGCTTCTTCTTTTGTGGCTTATGTTGGAATCGCCAGTCTGATCTGGCTCTTTCGTCCCGCTTTTTTTCAGTTGTTTACTACAGATGTCGCTGTTTTAGACTTGTTGCCAGCTATTCTACCAATCATGCTGGGGATAATGCTCGTCAGTCCGTTATATGAAATCACAAAATACCTATTACAAAGTTTGGAGTGCAGTCGCACGGTTTGTGTGTTGACAGGATGCGTCAACAGTCTGGTTTTAGTGGGAATCATGGGCTTTTGGCGCAGTGGGCAGCTGAACTTTTTCTTCCTCTACTGTCTATACGGCATGAATTTCCTGATTCTCGGTAGTTTCTTTGCAGGGCTGTTTTATTGGACGATCAAGCAGCGTGATCCTCACGGCAAAGGACGCCTTTGAGGGTTAAAAAAGCGAAGGTGCTGCTGAGCCTTCGCTTGTTCGTCGCCTACAATTGGACAGGGGGATTAATTGTGGCTGACTTCTTCGTAAAAAATGGCGTTGCGTTCTGCAATCAGTTGGGTTTCCCTTCGCTCTAATTCAAGAAAGGTTTCGTCTGCCAGCAATTCGGCAGCAGAGTAGCCGGCAGCCAAGAAATTTTCGGCATAGGTCAATTTTTGATTCGTAATGTTTCTTCGTTGCTCGGCAATAATGAGTAGCTGTTTTACATTCATATACACACTCCATTCTTTTATAAAAAGCAAGTACTAAAAAGAGGACAGCTAAGGCAGTACTTGCAAGTCAACGGTGAAGGTAGGGCTGCGCGCTTGCTCGGCTATTCATCGTTCATGAGGAGAACGTCCGGTTTGTTTCTGATTGGTCGTTTTTA
Organism: Enterococcus sp. DIV0755f; assembly: GCF_051713725.1. Lineage (NCBI taxonomy): Bacteria > Bacillati > Bacillota > Bacilli > Lactobacillales > Enterococcaceae > Enterococcus > Enterococcus sp. DIV0755f. Next base: position 3,258,378 of record NZ_JBIOQL010000001.1, on the reverse strand, counting down.
TACGGAAGCTTTGTACTAAGTATAAAAAAATTTCCCCCGTAGCAACAGAACCTAGTCGTTTACATAAAGCAACCATTGGTTTACATTCTTTCGACAAGTGGGTGTTACAAGAAAATCAAGTAATTTTTCCAAGAAAACGGTGGGCTTTGACGACAAAAAAACCTGCGACCAGCCTGAAGCAGTCGCAGGTTTCATAGATTAGTAGAAATAGCTTAAACGGTTTGTTTTGCTGGGCGCAGCAAGACTTCGCTGATCGCCACATGTTTGGGCTGTTGAATGGCATAAACCACTGCATTTGCTACGTCTTCTGGCGTTAGGCTGTTGCCTTCTACGCGAGAGGTTTCTTTCAAGGCTGCTTCTAGTTGAGCATTGCCGACGGTTTCAAACAATTCCGTGGAGACCATTCCCGGAGAGACGATGGTTGAGCGAATGCCATGTTCACGTTCTTCTTGGCGCAAGCCTTCCATAATTGCACGAACTGCAAACTTTGTCCCGTTGTACACGGCAGAACCCGGGTAAATGACATGTCCGGCAACTGAGTCAGTGGCGATGATCAAACCGTCTTGCTGTTTTTGCATGATGGGCAGCACAGCGCCGATCCCGTTCAATACCCCCATGATATTGATATTCAGCATTTTTTGCCAGCTGTCATAGTTCAACTCTGCCAAGTTTCCTTGAGGCATGATGCCAGCATTATTAAAAAGGACATCAATCCGACCAAAGGAGGTCATGGCTAAATCAATGACTTGCTGGACTTGTTCGCGATTGGTGACATCGGCTGTTTGATACAAGACATTTTCTCCTAATTTTTCAGCCAGTGCTTTGATGCGCTCTTCACGGCGGGCAGCGATCACTACTTTTGCCCCTTGTTCGGCTAGTTTAACGGCGGTTGCTTCCCCAATTCCTGAAGATGCTCCCATAATTACGATAACTTTTTCTTTGATTTCTGTCATTTGTATTTCCTCCAGTGAATGATTTTTTTCATCGAATCCTGCTACTGCCAATGGCGAACCTATGAGACGATAGGTGATTGACAGTTCAGTGCTTGCGGTGTATTTTAATTGTAGAACTTGAAGTTAGGTTTAGGTCAAGCGATAAACAAAATTTTTTTTAGGAGCGATGCAAGTGAGTTACTCGATTGGCGAAGTATCACAAACGACTAATATCCCCATCTCGACTCTGCGTTATTACGATCGAGAAGGGATGTTTCCGAAGCTGGCCCGTAGTAATGGCGGCATTCGGATGTTTTCCGAAAAAGAAGTAGCGACGATCAAAGTGATCGATTGTTTGAAGAATACTGGCATGCCCATCAAAGACATCAAGAATTTCTTGGATTGGGGCGAGGAAGGCGATGCGTCTTTGCAGAAACGGCAGCAGCTGTTTCATGAACGTCTGGAAGAAGTCACAAAGCAAATGGCAGCCTTACAAGAAACCATGAATACGATCAAATACAAATGCTGGTACTACGATACAGCGATGGCAGCAGGCACCGAAGCGGTGGTGAAAGAGTTGCCGCTAGAAGAAATACCAGAAGAAGTCCGAGCATACAAACTATAAGCCCATCGAAAAACCACCTGCTGTTTTTGCAGGTGGTTTTTCGATTGTACTAGTTTTGCTGGGAAAATCAACCTTGCCAGTTTCTAATGAAAGACTGACAACCCCACGAAAAATGATACCTGTTACTCAGTAGTGTTACTCAATAACCCCTACAGGAATCAAATAGCGGGGTTCATTTTCCGTTGGCAGCTGCAGCAGCTCTGTGAGTTCATGATCCGTGAAGGCGCCGATCGGCACAGCACCTAAGCCTAACGCTTGGGCTTGCAAAAGGACGTTTTGGGCGGAATGACCGACTTCGATATAGGCATAGCGTTCGATTCCTCGGTCCCCATAGCGCTCGATCAGTCGTTCATAAACCACTGTATAAAGCAATGTGGCAGGTGCCCGTTGGATCGCTTGCTGATCCAACGAACATTCCGCCAGTGCGGTCCGAAAATCGCCGGCAAGAACTTTTGCTAAGGTATGCTGCTCTGGTTGATACAGATAAAGCCCTGGCTCAAGCCCCGTTACCTGTGTGACCACAACATAGAGGTCTAAGGGATACAAGGCACCAGCCGAAGGCGCTGTCCGGCGACCATCTTCTGTAGTGACACCGGCAGCAGCCCATAAAAGCTGTGCCAGCTGTTCTTGTGTTAGCTCAGTTTCTAGAAAATCCCGTTGCGAGCGCCGCTCGAAGAGAGCTTCCGCCACACTGGTTTCCCCGTCTAAGATTGGTTGCGGCAATGGAAAGGTTTCATAGGAAACCGCTGGTTCAGAAGAAGTGGCGGTGTTGGTAGTCGGTTGTTCTTCAATTGGTGCCGTATCCGCACTGCAGCCAGTGAGGAGTAAGCCCAACACCAAAAGAGCGCCTAAATGAACAAAGCGAAATCGTTTGTAACGGGTCATGAGTTTTCCTCCTTTTTCTAAGGACTTCGTGTTATTTATAAGTATAACAAGGATTGCTTTTCCATGCGCTTTTATTCACAAGTAAATGACAGTGAGCTACGCAGTCTTTCAGTCGTATCATAGACTGATTGTGCTTTTTAATATTTTCTAAAGACTTAGATAATGAGTAGTATCGTATTAACTTGCTATGAATCTTTTTAATGAAATCAAAAACGATTGCAATCAAACGTAAGAGATAAAAGAGCATACAAAAACCCTCCAGCAACGAATTGCTGGAGGGTTTCATTTAATTGGCCGCTGCCAATGCTGCTTGGTTTTGTTTAGCATGATAGGCTTCCACGTCTAGGATTGCTTGTTTAAACATTTCTCGCGTGATCTCATAAGGCACGTGGACGATGTCATTGGTGGTCATTGCTTTGTCTAAGATCGCCTCAAGGTCGCTGGTGTCGTTAAGGCCCATATCCGCTAAGCAAACCGGCAGTTTGTTTTCCTTCATAAAGGCGTAGATGCGCTGGAAGAGGGCATCTTGCTGATCGAGCTGCAACAAGGCCAAAACGCCGTAACTAACGGATGCGCCGTGTAAATAGTCTTCCATTTTTTCCAAAACGGTCGTTCCGTAGTAAAAGGAATGGGCAAGGGCGGAGTTGTAATCATTGATGACTAAGACGGAAACTAAGCCGGTGGTCACGATGATATCCAAGACGACTTGCTCAATGGCATAAGACGGCTGATTGGCGGCACTGTCTTTCAAAGCTTGTGTGCCGTATTGCAATAAGCGTTCCGTGCACATTTTGCCGATTTGGATGCCTAACCCATCGGTGTAATCTAACTGATCACCCCGCGCTGAAAACGTCGATTCGATCTCTTTGGAGAGGGCATCGCCGATTCCTGCCCATAAGTACTTGTCGGGGGCTTGGGCGATGATCTCACTGTCGATAAAGGCATGGGTCGGCGGTTGCGAAGGGAAAAACAACCCTTGCATCTCGCCGTTTTCTTTATAGATGACACAGACCGCGGTGACTGGTGAGCAGTTGGAGCCAATCGTTGGGAAGGTGAAGACTGGTTTGCCAGCTTTTTCCCCAACCACTTTGACGGTATCGCAGACGCGGCCGCCACCAACGGCGAATAGAACATCGGCGGCTTGGACACTTGGAGTAGCTAACAGCTGATCGACGTTTTCATAGGTCGAGTTGCCGCCGTACCACAAGGTATCCGTCACTTGGACTGCTGACGTTAAAGCGGCTTTAATCTTGTCTTCAGCTTTTTCAAGGGCGGTTTTTCCGCCGATGATCACGGCATTGGTGCCGTATGGTTTTACGATGTCATTTACTTTTTCGTAGGCGTCCGCCCCGATTGTGTAGTTTGGCAAAAAGATACTTTGACTCATACTTTTCTCCTTCTTTCTTGGCCACGAGATTGGCTAAAATTGGTCCGGTAATTTGATGGATCACCATGCCGACTGCGGCAGGGGTAACGGCTGCAGCAATGGCGGCAAAGTGGGCATTGGCTAACGAGATCGCTAGGCCAGTATTTTTCATTCCTAATTGAAACATGATGGATTTGGCTTGGGTGGCACTGACGCCCATCACACGGCTCAGACCATAGCCTGCGCCGTAGCCGATCAAGTTATGGAGCAAGACTAAGAAAATCACGATCAAGCCAGATTGGACGATGACGGCGCCGTTGCGAGCGACAGTTCCTGCAACGATCAATAAGATACTGACGGAAGAAATCAACACAAATGATTGCAGAAATCGCTCGATGTGCTTGGCAATGAGTTTGTGGACGATCACCCCTAAAATGATCGGCAAAAGCACCATCTGCAAGACAGACAAGAGCATTTCCCAGAAGGAGATCTCGGTGTACTGACCAGCTAAGACATAAACCAAAAAGGGTGTAACGACGGTCGCTAACAAGGTTGATACCGTGGTCATGGAAACGGTGAGGGCGACATCGCCTTTGCCGATGAAGGTCATGACATTGCTGGCGGTTCCGCCAGAAACGCAGCCTAGTAAGACAAAACCGATGATCAAACCGGAAGAAAGACCAAACAGCTGCGCTAAGCCGTAAGCCACCAAAGGGCTGATGGTGAACTGGAAAAGCACCCCTAAGATGAATGCTTTGGGCTGTAAGACGACCATTTTAAACGCAGCAACGTTTAGAGTCATCCCCATACAAAACATGATGATGCTCAAAAGAATCGTTGTACGAGGCGGAATCCATAAGAAGGGTTGCGGGAAAAAATAAGAGACGATCATCAATAAAATCATGATGTAGATCAAATACTTGTTTACAAAAGCAGCGATCGTGTTGACGGTTTTCATAATAAAAAATCATCCTTCCTTTTTTCTGCTTGACCAATCAAGTGTCCAAACAGAAGGGGTCTTTAGAATAAGTGCAGTGCATAACCGCGGGGAATCGGCAGCAGTTGTTCAACGAGCGTTTTGGATCTATCTAACATCTGTGTGTCAGCTTGTAAAAGGCCGCTTTCTTGAAAATGGGTATAAAAAAACACTCCATCTCAAGAAGCTGTTCTTCTTTTTGGATGCAATGTGAATAGGGACTCTTTGAATGTATAAAATCAAACAGTCCCGACTATAATAATAAAATAATTCGTTTGCTAACATTGGTGCGGGTCATATACGCCACCGTCCTTTTCTTTATTTTGAATTTTCTAAATATTTAAATTATTTCTACCTAGTCTACAAAAGAGTCAACGCTTTGTCAATCGTTTGAGAAAATTTTTTTCATTTTTTTGGGTGTTTTTTTAAAAACATGGGTTTCTATGGGGAAAAACAGCAAGAATTGGTTTGTGCTGTGCTTTTTTCCCCTTCGTTTAGAAACAGAATAGTTGTTGGATCTTGGTTTTTGTCCTACGATGATACTAGCAAGAGTTGGAAAAAGAAACGAGAGGAGCAAAGAAAATGAAAATTTTTGTCGTTGGTGCTACTGGACGAGTAGGCCAAAAATTGATCACCTTTCTAGAAAAACAAGGACACATCGTTTATGCTGGTGCGCGCAGCAGTGAGAAAATCACAGAAACGGAGACGATCAACCCCGTGTTCTTTGATTTACACACGGAACCGGAAGAGATGGCGGCGAAATTCGCAGATGCGGAAGCGGTATACTTCGTGGCGGGTTCCCGAGGCAAAGACTTGCTGCAATCTGATCTGTATGGTGCGGTCAAAGTGATGCAAGCCGCTGAAGCAAAAGGAATTAAGCGCTACATCCACCTTAGCTCAGCCTATGCCTTAGAACCTGAACAGTGGCAAAGGGAAGGCATGGCGTCATTGATGGATTACACGATCGCCAAATTTTTCTCTGATCGCTGGCTGATCGACAACACCGCACTAGACTATACGATTTTGCAGCCGGGTGCGTTGAAAGAAACACCAGGATCTAGTTTGATCGAGATCAGTGAAACGACCTCTGGTGCGATCCCCATCGAGGATGTCGCCGTCTTGTTAGGTGAAATGCTGGAACGTCCAGCAACTTATCAAAAAGTCATCAAAGTCCAAGCTGGGGAAACCCCCATCAGCGAGTCACTGGATCAGCTTTAAGGCGAGCCTTTGGGCTTGAAGAGAATGTACTGAAGGAGCTGCACGGCGACGAATCGTTGGCGTGCGGCTTTTTTTGTGAAGAAGCCAGCCACTTTTCATTTTTGAAAGCGGTGACTCTTGACTTTGGAAAAATAGTTTGTTACGCTTATTGCTAACTTTAGAGGGGGTGGTAAACGAATGTCAAGCGACTCGAGTGACGGTGAGCAGAAACACTATTTTGACTTGCCTTACTTTTTAATTGAATAGGAGACAAACAACAGCGCGTTATTTAGGAGCAGTTTCTAAATAAGGGGCTTATTTGTGTTATCCATCAATGAAAAAGAAAAGGAAGAAGAAAAAAATGAATAAAAAAGAGTTTCAGTTATCAGTGTCAGAAACAATCGAACAGTATCAGGTGCCGTCAATCGATCAAGGATTAGATGAGGCGCAAGTAACCGAGCGGTTAGAAACCTACGGATTGAACCAATTAGCGGTTAAAAAAACCGCCAAGTGGCGTTTGCTGCTGCGACAATTCCATAACACGATCATCTACATTTTGATTTTCTCCGCCATCTTAACGCTGCTGATGGGGCATTTCTCTGATGCCGTGATCATTGGCATCGTCGTGCTGGTCAATGCGTTGATCGGTTATTACCAAGAAGCGAATGCTTCCGATGCGTTAGAACGGATCAAAGAGATGCTATCAGCAGAAGCCACGGTCTATCGGAATGGGATTCGTCAAGATATTCCAGCTGCCGAAGTCGTTCCAGGGGATGTCGTATTCCTAGAAGCTGGTGACAATGTGCCCGCAGATCTGCGAATCATCGAAGCCGACAACTTGCGTATCCAAGAATCCGCCTTGACTGGTGAAGCCGATTCGGTGGAAAAAATAACAGATGCCTTAATGGATGAAGCAACTCCATTAGCGGAACAACGGAATTTGGCGTTTGCTTCGACTTCCGTGACGTCAGGAAGCGGGAAAGGGATCGTGATCGCTACTGGCGTCAAGACTGAGATCGGGAAAATCTCAGCTGAAGTCAATCAAACGGAAGAACGAAAAACGCCGTTGATGAAAGAGATCGATGGACTGGGGAAAGGCATCACCTATGTGATCATGGGCGTGGCGGTCTTGCTATTTGTCGTCAGTTTGTTCCAGCAAACCTATGCGATCTCTGTCTTATCCTTAGCCGTTGTCACCATGATCGTCGGCTCGATCCCAGAAGGATTGCCAGCAACGACCTCGGTGGTTTTGGCGATGGGTGTCAGCGACATGGCAAAAAACAAGCACACCATCATCAAAACGCTGCCAGCGGTTGAAACGCTAGGCTCAGTGGATGTGATCGCGACGGATAAAACAGGTACCCTGACCAAAAACGAAATGACGGTCAAAGACATCGTATTGGCTGAGCAGGAATATGAAGTGACGGGTGACGGCTATGCGCCGGTGGGAGAAATTCGTCCAAAGCAGGAGGACGTCCACGCGCAAGACACCTTGCAGTTGTTTTTGGAAGCTGGTTACGAAGCCAACGATACGGTACTGGTCCCAGAAGGAAATCACTGGACGATCAATGGGGAACCAACAGACGGCTCCTTTTTGACGCTGTATCATAAGCAATTTGCCTATCCGCAAGCACCTGCTTACCAAGAGCTGGATATGCTGCCCTTTGATTCGGACAACCGCTACATGGCGAAACTAGTGGCAAACCCTGCGGGGGAACGCTTGCTATTTGTTAAAGGATCCCCAGATAAATTGTTTGAAATGGTGCAAAAACAAGCGACGCCTTTTGATGAAGCCTATTGGACAGACCATGTCCGCCGCTTGTCGGCAGAAGGCAAACGAGTGGTAGCAGTGGGCTATCAGAAAGTTTCGATCGATCACATTGATGAAACGATTTTTGAGCAAGGGCTGCAATTACTAGGGATCGCTGGGATCATCGATCCGCCGCGAGAAGAAGTGATTGCCTCCCTGAAGGAAATGAACCAAGCCGGTGTTCAAGTGAAAATGATCACTGGCGATCACCCTCTGACCGCCAAAGCGATTGGCGAAAAGCTTGGCTTAGCGGATGAGATTCACGTCGTGACTGGTGCCGAGTTGGATCAGATGAGTGAAGCCGAATTTCAAGATGCTGCCTTGACGAATCAAGTCTTTGCACGAACCACACCGAAAAATAAATTGGACATTATCAAAGCGCTGCAAGCCAAAGGCAAAGTCACGGCGATGACAGGGGACGGTGTTAACGATGCCCCTGCGTTGAAGCGGGCGGATATCGGTGTAGCGATGGGGATCAGCGGCACGGATGTAGCCAAAGATTCTGCTGATATGATCTTGACCGATGACAATTTCGGTACCATGTCCTTAGCGATTCGCGAAGGACGCAGGATCTATGACAACATCAAAAAGAGTATTCTGTTTCTGTTGCCGACATCTTTTGCCGAAGGGCTGATCATTGCCTTTACGATCATGATGCAAAAAGAATTGCCGCTGCAGGCGACACAACTGCTGTGGATCAACATGGTTTCTGCTATTACGATCCAGTTTGCGTTTATCTTTGAACCAGCAGAGTCTGGGATCATGAGCCGCAAACCGCGAAAGACAGGCAATAAATTGTTGAATCGTCACGATATTTGGCAGATGGCGTATGTATCGATCTTGATGGCAGTCATCAGTTTGATCGCCCATGACTGGCTCTTGCTGCAAGGCGTCAGCGAAGCCGTTGCTAGTACCATGATGGTCAATATCGTGGTCTTGAGTAAGATTTTTTATTTGTTCAACATCCGTACCAGTGCACCAGCGTTTTCTAAAGCTTCCTTCACCAATCCAAAAGCGTTCGTGATCATTGGTGTGATGCTGGTTCTGCAACTGTTATTGACCTATGTTCCATTTATGCAAAGCGCCTTTCATACGGAGGACATGTCCTTGATCGGCTGGGTCATCTCAGCAGCTTCTGGGATGGTCGTCTTACTCGTGACGGAGTTTGATAAATGGCTTCGTTCGAGAAAAAATATTTAACCTAGGTTTTCTCGTGTTTTTTTACAGGCAAAATCGCCTTGCTGCAGCTTAGGAAAGTGGCGGAACGACAAGGGATTTCTGCTGTCGCTGCTTTGGGGTTGCCAAAAGAAAAAGCCAAGAGGAATTCCTATTGGCCTGTAATCAGGCCTATTGACAAACAAAAATGGTCGGGCTAAAATGCACATGAATTGAATAGTATTCTTCGGGGCAGGGTGTAATTCCCGACCGACGGTGACAAGCGCAATGCTTGAAGTCCGTGACCCGCATAGCTATGCGGTGGAGCCAGTGTGAATCTGGCACCGACAGTGAAAGTCTGGATGGGAGAAGAAAAACCACAAAATTTCAAGGGGCGCAGTGCGTCTAAAATTGATTTTTTGCCGGTCTTGTTTGTCTATGCCTCGTGAGATTCTCACGAGGCATTTTTTTATTGAAAGGAGGAAGGAAGATGCATAACGAATACATGCGTTTGGCGATCACAGAAGCCAAAAAAGGGCGTTACCAAACCTTTACCAATCCGCTAGTGGGCGCTGTGATCGTCAAAGAGCAACGGGTCATTGCCAAAGGGGCTCACTTAGTCTATGGGCAGTCCCATGCGGAACGAAACGCCATCGAACAATGCCATTCCTCCGAAGACCTAATCAATTCGACTTTATACGTGACGTTAGAACCTTGCAACCATCAAGGAAAACAGCCGCCTTGCACCCAGCTGATCATCGACAGCGGCATCAAAAAGGTAGTCATCGGCCAGTTAGACCCTAACCCGATCGTGGCTGGACAAGGCAAGCGCTTTTTAGAAGAACAGGGCATCGACGTGTTGGTGGGCATCGAAGAAACAGCGGTGCGCCGTTTGAATCCACACTATAATTTTTACCATCGGCATCAGCGACCTTACGTGGCGTTGAAGCAAGCGATCACTTTAGATGGCCGGATCGCTCATGATGCGTTAACTCGCAGTGCGATCACTGGTTCAGCGGTTTGGCAAAACGTCCATCAAGAACGTGGAGACTATCAAGGAATCTTAGTGGGCAGTCAGACGGTGTTGACGGATGATCCTACGTTATTGACCACGGTTGAAACCAGCTTTCCGCCGATTCGCATCGTGTTAGACCGTCGGGGGCGAACGCTGTCGCAACCCCATTTGGCACTGTTTGCCGATGATTCGGCACCTGTGTGGATTTTTACGCAGCAGACAACTGTCAGTGATTTGCCAGCTCATGTGTCAGTGATCCAGCTGGAAGAGTTGACAATTGTTTCATTGCTGAAGGAGCTTGCCGCACGACAGGTCCAATCGCTTTACGTAGAAGGAGGCGCTGCGATCCATGATGCCTTTTTAGCCAGCGGACTGTGGCAAGAAAGCATTACCTATGTGGCGCCAAAGTTTCTTGGGGGCAATAGTCTCGCAAGTTTTACCAGTGAGCGTACCCCGAAACAGCTGCAGCAGCTAACAGAGGTGACGGTGACTGCAGTTGGGGAAGATGTTTGCATCCGAGGAAGGAGACCAGAGGAATGTTCACAGGATTGATTCAGGAAAAAGGCCGCATCAAAGAGATCCGCAAGCAAAGCCGCACGATCCAGCTAACTTGCAGTGCGTCCGAAGGATTACTGGCGGATTACCAGATCGGAGACAGTATGGCGATCAACGGGACGTGTTTGACGGCGATCGCCAAACAAGCGACGACGTTTACGGTGGATATCATGCCAGAAACCTTTCAACGAACCACCTTTAAACAACTCTCGGTGGGTGCCGAAGTCAATTTGGAGCGAGCGATGGCAGCAACGCAGCGTTTTGAAGGCCACTTTGTCGCAGGCCATATTGATGTAACGACCCGTTTGATCCAGAAAAAGCAGTTGGAAAATGCCTTGATCTTGACGTTTGCTTATCCTGTCAGTGTGCAAGGGGAAATCATTCCGCAAGGGTCGATTGCGATCAATGGCGTCAGTTTGACGGTTACCCAGACGACGGCACAGGCATTTTCCGTTAGCTTGATCCCCCATTCCAAAGACCAGACGACGCTGGGGCAGTTGAAACAAGGGGAGTGGGTCAATATCGAGACGGATATGATCGGGAAATATGTCAAATACCAACGAAAATGAAAGAAGGCAGACGATGCATAAAGTAGAACAAGCAGTGGAACGGTTAAAAAAAGGCGGCTTAGTGATTGTCGCCGATGATGAAAATCGAGAATCAGAAGGAGATTTGATTGGGATCGCTGAATACGCAACGCCAGAATCCGTCAATTTTATGGCGACTTATGGCCGCGGCTTGATCTGTGCACCCATCTCACAAGCGATCGCTGAAAAGCTGGCATTGCCTGAGATGACCGCCAATAATACGGATGCCTTTGGCACCGCGTTTACCATCAGTGTCGATCACGTGACGACGAGTACGGGAATTTCTGCGAAAGACCGGGCAGTGACGATTGAAAAATTGGCTGATCCTGCGTCACAAGCTGCGGATTTTTATCGCCCTGGCCATATCTTCCCATTGACCGCTCAACCTGGCGGCGTGTTGGAACGCAGAGGACATACAGAAGCGGCTGTGGATTTAGCGAAGCTTGCTGGCAGCGTGGAAGCAGCCTACATTTGTGAGATTTTAAATGAAGATGGCACGATGGCTCGGGTCCCAGAATTGAAAAAATTAGCAGAAAAATGGCAGCTGCCGTTTTTGACCATTGATGAGTTGGCGGAATATCTACGAGGAACCACGCCTATCACGGTGGATCTGCCAACGGCTTTTGGGGCGTTCCAATTGACCTTATTTGAAGATGAGTTCGGCAATGAACACCTTTTATTAGCCAAAGGCGAGATTCAACATACTACCGAGCCGCTGTTACTACGGATCCATTCAGAGTGTTTAACAGGCGACGTCTTCGGCTCTCATCGCTGTGATTGCGGCGAACAGCTGCAAGAAGCGATGCGGCAGATCGAAGCAAAAGGCCGCGGTGCGATTTTGTATCTACGCCAAGAAGGCCGCGGTATTGGCTTGCGGAACAAGCTCCGTGCCTATCAGCTGCAGGAACAAGGCATGGATACTTATGAAGCAAATATTGCATTAGGGTTTGCAGCAGATGCCCGTCATTACACGTTTGCCGCTGATGTTTTACGTTCCTTAGAAGTGCAGGAGATTCAATTGATGACCAACAACCCTGACAAAGTGAAGGAATTAGAAAGCTTAGGGATCAAGGTAGCAGAACGAGTACCGCTGGAGATGCCTGCGCATAAAGAAAATAGCAGCTATTTGAAAACGAAGAAAGAAAAGTTTCACCATTACCTATCTATTTAATCAACCAAAGGAGAATGAACGATGACAGTATTTGAAGGAACGTTTCAGGGAGAGGCAGTCAAAGTAGGGATCGTAGTTTCACGATTCAACGAGTTTATCACTTCCAAGTTAGTGGAAGGCGCCAAAGACAATTTGTTGCGTCATGGAGTCAAAGCAGAAAATATCGATGTGTATTGGGTTCCAGGTGCTTATGAGATTCCGTATATTACCAAAAAAATCGTTGACCACAAGCAATACGATGGGATCGTGACATTAGGTGCCTTGATTCGCGGAGCAACGACCCACTATGAATTGATCTCAAATGAAGTGGCGAAAGGCGTAGCCCAAATTGGTCTGAATGCCGACATTCCGATCATGTTTGGTGTGTTGACGACTGAAACGATCGAACAAGCCATTGAACGGGCGGGAACCAAAGCTGGCAACAAAGGCAGCGAAGCCGCTCAAGGTCTTTTGGAGATGATTTCGTTGAATCAGCAAATCCTTGGCAACGCATAGGTTTCACGTTCGAACAAAGGGAAGCTAGCAAGAACAAGCCTGCCTGAGCATAGGCATCAGACTGGAGACAGACTTCGTACAAAATGAAGTCTGTCTTTTTTTCATCATAAAAAAACACTTGATTATTATGCCAAAGGATTCGCTTCTTCACGGGTACCGTATTTTCGATAGGTCAATGGAGAGGAAAACGCCCAATCAATCACGAACATTAGAATAACTCTTATTTAAGGAAATTTTCAGAAAATTATTTACATTTCACAAAAGGTTCCTTATAATGACTCTATTCATTGAGAGTGATTCTCATTTGCAAATAGATGTCAAAGCAGCACATGGCTTTGGCGCTTTTCATGAGAAGAACTGTTATAAGCGAAAAAACGCACAGATGCTTCTTTTATGATGACGGCGAGGCAACAGTCAAGGTTGTTTTTGCTGTGAAATCAGGAGGGAGTCGTGCTGAATAAAGGAGAATCACATGTCGGTAGGGTTGATTAAATCAAATCGTTGGATGGTTTCGACAATCATTTGCTGTGTTTTAGTTGTCGCCATTCTCTTATCTGCAGGAGTTGCTTTGGCAAACGGTCAAGCCAATATCACCCTTGGCGAAGTTTACCAAATTCTCTTCTATAAAATCAGCCATGGATTGGTTGGTGATCTTTCAGGCATTTCAGACGCAAACATCAATATCGTCTGGTTTGTTCGGGCACCGCGGGTCTTGCTCTCTATTTTTGTAGGCATGGGGTTAGCGATCAGCGGGGCAGTGATGCAAGCGGTGGTCCAAAATCCGCTGGCAGATCCCTATATCTTAGGAATCTCTTCTGGCGCATCCTTAGGGGCGACCTTCGCCATCTTAGTCGGTTTTGGCGGCTCGGCGCTAGTCTTACAACTGGGCTTATCGTTTGGTGCCTTTGCAGGAGCGGGGATTGCCACTATTTTGGTGCTGCTGCTTGCCAGTATCGGTGGGAAAATGACTTCCACAAAACTTGTGCTGTCGGGGACGATCGTCAGTGCCTTATGCAGCTCTGTTTCAAACTTGATCATCTATCTGGCTAGCAATGCAGAAGGGATGAAGACTGTGGCGTTTTGGTCGATGGGCAGCTTAGCCTCGGCTTCTTGGAACAAATTGGGCTTTATCGTGGTTCTGGTTTCTTTGATCACGCTGTTCTTCCTGACGCAATACCGTGTTTTGAATACGCTTTTGCTGGGAGATGAAGTTGCCTCCACCTTAGGGGTCAAGCTGACCTTCTATCGTCGTTTTTACATGCTGCTAGCAGCGCTATTAACCAGTATCATCGTTGCGAATTCTGGTATGATCGGCTTTGTCGGCTTGATCATTCCTCATATCGTACGTGGAGTCAGCGGGTCGGATCATCGCCTGTTGATGCCTTTGACCGCTTTGACAGGCGCGTTGTTTTTGATTTGGGCGGATGTGATCGCCCGCTCGACTCTGCAAGGAGTCGAACTGCCGATCGGGATCATTACAGCGCTGATCGGTGCACCGATCTTTATCTATATCATTGTCAAACGGCAATACAACTTTGGGGGGTGACGGAATGAAATTAGCAGTTGAAAAGCTCAATCTGACGATCGGGGATCAGCAGATACTAAAAGACATCTCCGTCCAAACCGCACAGGGGCAATTTGTCGGCTTGATTGGTTCCAACGGCAGCGGCAAATCTACATTGTTAAAAGCTATCTACAAAACGTTGAAACCTGACAGCGGCGACATTTATTTGGGTGAGATGAATATTTTGAAAAGTTCCGAAAAAAAAGTCGCCCAGCAAGTCAGCGTCGTCAGTCAGTTCAATGAGTTGAGCTTTGATTTAACAGTAGAACAGATGGTGCTTTTAGGCCGCACGCCCCACAAGGGGTTGTTGGAACAAGACACCAAAGCCGATCATGAGCTGGTCACTGAAGCCTTAGCCAAAACAGGGTTAAGTGCCTACAGAAAACGCAGCTATCTCTCATTATCAGGAGGCGAAAAACAGCGGGTCGTCCTTGCTCGTGCCATCACCCAAGAACCGAAATTTATGATTCTCGATGAGCCGACCAATCATTTGGATATCCGATATCAACTGGAAATCTTAGAAACCGTCAAGCATCTGAAGATTGGCTTGTTGGCGGCGCTGCACAATTTGGAACAAGCAGCTAACTATTGCGACATCATCTATGCCTTAAAAGATGGTCGGGTCGTAGGATATGGCGAACCAGAAACGTTGCTGACAGAAGAACTGATCGAAGAAATCTATGGCGTGAAATGCAGTATTTACCATCATCCGATCACAGGCGGATTAGGGTTTCATTATTATTTTGAAAAGGAGCAAACAGATGAATAAATGGGGAAAAATGATTGGGGTAGGATTGGCAGTCTTTACATTAAGCGCTTGCGGCAATACGAAGGATGAAGGAACTTCGGCTTCTTCCTCGCAGGCAGAAAGTACGTATCCCTTAACCATCAGCAACTACACCAAAGCAGAAGGCGGTACGCAGTGGACTGCCAAGGACCAAACCTTTAATGAGGCACCAAAAAAAGTCGTAGCCAACACACGACCAGCAGCGGAATTGCTGCTGCATCTCGGCCTCAAGGATCAGATTGCGGGTGTCGGTGCAACCTTTGGTGCCGCCGATGAGGAAGTTGCTGCTGATTATGCAGAACTAAACGACCTGGGCAGCGACTATATCAGTAAAGAAACGGCGCTCAGTGTGGATCCGGATTTGATTTTTGGCCGCGGGGGACTTTTCGATAATCAAGATTGGGGCGTCGGCACCGTTGATTCCTTGAACGAGATGGGCATTCCGACTTACGTCCAAGAAACCTCTGTCACTGGTGCAACATTTGATTCCGTTTATCAAGACATTGAAAACCTTGGTAAGCTCTTCAATGTCCCTGAGGCAGCCGCTGCTTTTGAAAAAGAATTAAAGGATCGCCAGAGTGCCTTGGAAGAAAAAGTAGCAGACAAAGAAGAGCAAACCTTTGCCCATCTCTTTATGTCTGATCCAAGTGTGGTCAGTGTCTATGCCGCTCAAGACGAGTCTTTTTTCAACAGCAACTTTGACATGATCAAACTGAACAATGTGTTTCAAGACTATTCAGGAGAAGTCAGTGTCGAAACCTTGATCGAAACGGATCCCGATGTCTTGATCGTCGGTGACTGGTCAACGATCGAAGGCAGTGTTTCTGGTCAAGAAATCATTGAAGGCTTGTACAAAAATGACAAACTCTCCAGCATGAAAGCCATCAAAAACAAACAAGTCTACAGCATGGACTACAATTATCTCTTTGGCTACGGCTACCAAGCCTTGACTGGATTGGAAGAACTGGTAGAGCAAATGGCACAATAAACACCTCCTATTGCATAAAAAGGAGAACCAACTTTTTATATAATAGAAGAAAACCAACGTTTCACTGGCCGATCGACCACAGAAACGTTGGTTTTTTGTATTTGGGAAAAGCAACCTTTGCCGCTGCCCGTTCCGCAACAAGTAACCCGTTAGCTGTTTTTTTCTGTCATATGGTCCATTTGATAGCGAGACAATAGCTTCTCTTTGTGTTTTTGCATGATCATCTCTAGAGAAATATCGTATTTATCAGCGAGAATAAATAAGTTATCCAGTACATCGCCCAATTCTTCCGTCAGGTTTGCCAGTTTTTCTTCTGGCAAGCCTTCTTGTTCATCGGGACGGTCACGACCGATCTCCAATGTCCGAATGGCACGGCTCACTTCCCCAACTTCCTCTGCTAAAAAATTCGCCCGAATAAACGGATCGTACTGATACCAATTGCGGGCTTTGTAGAAGTCACTGATAAATCGTTGATACTCCTCAATGTTCATAAATTTTTTTCCATCCTTTCCCAGAACCTTTATCAGAATCATGATATACTATTTCAAAATGATTGAGAAGGATGATGGAGAGTTTTATGAAAATTGCAGTCTATTGTGGTGCCAGTGTCGGTAATGAACCTAGTTTTGCAACAGCCGCTCAAGAATTGGGGCAGTGGATCGCTTCACGGAAAAATACGCTAGTTTATGGTGGCGGAAAAGCAGGCTTGATGGGCGTATTGGCAGATGCTGTCTTAGAAAATGGCGGTCAGGTGATCGGGGTGATCCCAACCTTTTTAAAAGATCGGGAACTAGCACATCCTGGATTGACCGAGCTCCATGTCGTCGAGACGATGTCAGAAAGAAAACGGAAAATGTTCGAATTATCTCAGGCCTTTGTCGCACTACCAGGCGGTCCTGGTACGCTGGAAGAAATCACGGAGATGATCTCATGGTCAAGAATCGGTCAGAACCCGAATCCGTGTGCTTTTTATGATGTGAACAATTTTTACCGCGCAACGAGAGCCTTGTATGACAATATGGTGGAAAATGAGTTCTTGACGCAGGCCGATCGCGAAAAAATTGGCTTTGCGCAAACAACGAAGGAGCTTGAAGCCTTTATTCAAGCCTACGAACCGCCAGTTATTCGGCAATATTAAGCGTCTGTTGCAAAAGAGCAAGGCGAAGCACCGGCGGGTGTCGTCTTGCTCTTTTGCTTCTTTGACGCATTCTTAGTATAATGGGGTTTGTTTTGCAAGTGGGGGTCATAAAAGAAGATCCTTGGACAAAGAAATGGAGCGTAAATCATGACAACAAATTTTTGGGCTGAATTGCCGAAGCCTTTTTTTATCCTAGCACCAATGGAAGATGTCACTGATGTCGTTTTTCGGCATGTCGTTCAAGCTGCCGGCGCACCAGATGTTTTCTTTACGGAATTTACCAACTCCGATAGTTACTGCCATCCAGAAGGACGCGACAGTGTGCGAGGACGTTTAGTCTTCACCGAAGATGAGCAACCGATGGTGGCACACATTTGGGGCGACAAGCCAGAGTATTTCCGTGAGATGAGTATCGGATTAGCCGAGATGGGCTTTAAAGGGATCGACTTAAATATGGGCTGCCCAGTGCCAAACGTTGCCGGACGAGGCAAAGGCAGCGGCTTGATCTTGCGACCGGACGTTGCGGCTGAGCTGATCCAAGCAGCCAAAGCTGGCGGCTTGCCGGTCAGCGTCAAGACGCGTCTGGGCTATACCGAACTAGGAGAAATGGAAGCCTGGTTGACCCATGTCCTGCAACAGGATATCGCCAACCTTTCGATCCATTTGCGAACCCGCAAAGAAATGAGCAAGGTCGATGCTCATTGGGAATTGATTCCTGAAGTGGTTACCTTGCGGGATAGAATCGCCCCACAAACGAAGCTGACGATCAACGGCGATATCCCTGATCGTACCAAAGGTTTGGAGCTAGCAGAAAAATATGGCGTAGACGGAATCATGATCGGCCGGGGTATTTTCAAGAATCCCTATGCCTTTGAAAAAGAACCGAAAGAGCATACCTCAGAAGAGCTATTAGGCTTGTTGCAGCTGCAATTAGATCTGCAGGACCATTACGCCAAAATGGTGCCACGCTCGATCGCAGGATTGCATCGTTTCTTTAAAATCTATGTCAAAGGCTTCCCTGGAGCCAGTGATTTGCGGGCAAAATTGATGAATACCAAATCAACGGATGAAGTTCGGCAACTGCTGGCAGAGTTTGCTGAGGGAAAGACAGAATAACTTAGGCTGCTCCTTAAAGAAAGACGAGTGAAATAGATCGAAAGTAAGATGATCGTTTGCTGAACGGGTGATTATTAATAAATGTAAACATAATAAAGCAGTTCCCTTTTTCTTTTATTCGAAAAATGGGACTGCTTTTTTGTTTTTGCATTGATCGATAGTGAAGCAACTATGTTTCTTATCTGTAGATAGTTCAATTAATATCGGTGAAAAGTGAATTGTATCCGTTTTCTATCTTGCTTAAAATAAGAAAAAAAAGGAGGAATTCCATGAATATCAGGAAGATAATAATCAATCACTTAGAAGCACCAATTGGTGTTGGCGGAGAACAAGTAAGTTTTTCGTGGCAAATCGATTCGGAAGATAGGAATATTAAACAAAAACGGTATGATTTGCAACTATCATTAGACAATGAGTTTAAAACGGTTATCTGGCATCACAATGAGTGGAGCGAGCAATCAACGAATATCCCATATAAAGGCCCCAAGCTGGCTTCTCGACAAACCTATCATGTACGGGTAAAAAGTCTGGCGAGCACTGGACAAGAAAGTGATTGGGGAGTAACTCATTTTGAGACAGGCTTGCTTGAAGCAGGTGATTGGCAAGCCGATTGGGTGACAACAAAATGTCCCATTGTTGAACAAGGGAAAATAAAACCGTTTACAGGTGCTTACAAGTTTACGATTCAACAAGAAGTTGTGAAAGCCAGAATTTATCTCAGTGCTCTGGGTATCTATTTTGCAGAATTAAATCAAATGAAAATTGGGGATGATTATTTTACTCCAGGCTGGACAGACTATAACGATCGTATTCAATATCAAGTTTATGACATCACTTCGCAGTTGCAGCGCCAAAACGAAGTGCAAATAACCGTTGCGGAAGGATGGTATAGCGGCTATCTTGGTTGGGAGAAAAAGAAAGACACTTATGGAAACTTTAATGCATTTATTGCTCAGATTGAACTGACTTATGCAGATGGATCCACCGAAATAATCGGTAGTGATGAAACGTGGCAGGAGTATAGCAATCAATGGCTTTTTGCTGATTTATACAATGGCGAGGAGCAAAATCTTCTTCTAGAAAGAAAGTATAACGGTCATTTGAAAGCGATATCTTATTCGAAAAAACAATTAACCAATCAAGAAAATGAGCCAGTACGAAAGCAAGAGGAATTGACCCCGATTGATTTGTTCCGTGATCCTTCAGGGCGTCTGGTTTTAGACATGGGACAAAATATGGTGGGATGGGTGCGTTTTACGATTAAAGGAGAAAAGAATCAAGTCGTTCGTTTGATACACGGAGAGGTGTTAGATCGAGACGGTAATTTTTATCGTGGCAATATACGGGATGCCCAACAAACAGATACGTATACATTAGACGGTTCTGTTCAAACGATCGAGCCGATGTTCACCTTTCATGGCTTCCGTTATGTTCATTTAGAAAACTTTCCTGAAGGCATCAAAAAAGAAGATTTCTCAGGTGTGGTTTTACATTCTGACATGCCAAAGACTGGCCTTTTCGAGACCTCTGATGCAGCAATTAACCAACTACAGCACAATATTCTTTGGGGACAAAAAGGAAATTTTTTAGATGTCCCTACCGATTGCCCGCAAAGAGATGAACGGCTAGGCTGGACTGCTGATGCACAAATTTTCTTTCCTACGGCTAGCTTTAATATGGATACGTATCAATTCTTTTATAAGTGGTTGAAAGATTTACGCTTTTCTCAAATGAAAGATGGCTCAGTTCCCTTTGTTGTTCCGGATGTCTTAAAAGGGGTCTTTGCAGATAATGCTGCAAGAACAACCGCAGCTTGGGGGGATGCTGCAACGATTGTACCGTGGGAAATGTATCAACGATACGGGGATCGCCAAATCTTAGAAGAAAGCTTTGACAGTATGAAAGCTTGGGTGGATTACATCCGAGGACAAGGGCCCGAAGAAGCGCTGTGGAATACGGGATTGCAACTTGGGGACTGGTTAGCGCTGGATGCAGAAGAAGGCAGTTTTTTTGGCGCAACGGATGAAACACTCGTTGCTACTTGCTATTTTGCTTATTCTACCAGAATCGTTGCAAACACTGCTCGCATATTAGGGAAGTATCAAGAATACAAGATTTATGATGAGCTGTATCGCACAGTCAAAACGAAAATAGGAGAAACTTATGTTACAGATAATGGGTTAACTAGCGATACTCAAACAGCCCATATTCTTATCCTGATGTTCGAACTTTATCCAGAAGGGCAAAAGCTTTCTATTGTCAATCGACTAGTAGAATTGATTGAACAAAAAGATCGGCACCTCGATACAGGCTTTATTGGGAGTCCCTATATCTGCCACGTTCTCTCGGAAAATGGTCATTTAGATTTAGCCTACCAGTTACTTTTTAACAAAGATCTTCCCTCATGGTTGTACCAAGTAGAAAAAGGAGCGACAACGGTTTGGGAGCATTGGGATGGAATCAAAAATGACGGAACGTTTTGGGATGATGGGATGAATTCGTTTAACCATTATGCATATGGATCGATTGGTAATTGGATGTATGAAACAATCGCCGGCATTAAGGTAAAAGCTCCGGGTTATCAGCAATCAATTATTGCTCCTAAGTTATCTCAGCACTTAACACATTGCAATGCTTCATTAGAAACGATGTTTGGTTCCTTGTGCAGTAGTTGGAAACGAAACGAAGAGACTTATGAACTAACGGTTGTAGTACCTGCTAATACAGAAGCAGAGATCGTTTTACCATCAGTAGCTGATCAAGAAAACGTGCAAAGAGAAATCAGTGAAACCTGGCAGCCAAAGCGATTTGGTCACAGATCAGGGCGCACAGTCGTTGATATCGGCATTGCGAAATATGTGGAACATGAAGCAGAGTATCCATCGGTACAAGAAGGACCAAATGATCTCACAGTCTTCGTGGGATCAGGCACCTATCATATACGTTATGAATTAGAAAGGAAAGAAAATAAATGACGAAAAAACGAGGTTTCCTATTTAAGTTAACGCTTTTGTCAATCTCTTTATTACTAACATCGGCGAATGCTATTTCCATGACAATTCCTATGATTCAAGCTAATTTTCCAGATATCAGCCAAACGACAATTGAATCTTTAGTGACCGTCCCCTCTTTTACCATGATGATTTTTGTCTTGTTAAGCGGTTTTATTTCATCAAAAATTGGAAGCAAGAAAACTGTTATGCTAGGCTTGTTGCTCTCTTTGGTTGGTGGTGTGTTTCCCCTATTTACCCAGAATTTTACGTTGATTTATCTGTCTCGCTTTATTTTTGGGGCAGGTCTAGGCTGTTACAACTCTTTAGCTGTAAGTTTGATCAACGATTTTTATGAAGGTGATGAAAAGCAAGCGCTGATTGGGTTTCAAAGCGCTGCCCAAAGTATAGGATCAAGTTTTGCAACGTTTTTAGCAGGGATCCTTGCAACTGTCAATTGGCATTATGCTTTTGCCGTCTACTTATTGGCATTGCCTCTCTTGATCTTATTTCAGTTTGTTGTACCAGAGACTCAAGGAGCTTCTCAACAGACGAAAAAGACAAAACAACAGATCAATCTGCCAACGTTTTTTTATGCAGCTGGCCTCTTTGCGCTCTTGGCAATGGTAATGGTCGTCTTTACAAAAGTAGGCTCTTTGGTCAGCGAACAGCAGATGGCGCATGCTAATTTTCTAGGGACAGCACTCTCCTTAATGACGTTAGCAGGGTTTATTAGTGGCTTAGTGTACGGAAAGTTCTTTCAGATTTTTCGCCAATTTACCCCTGTGGTTGGTGGGGGAGTGGCAACGATCAGTTTCTTTTTGCTTTCGATGGCTACTAACATCTATGCAGTGACAAGTTATCTTGTGTTGATTGGATTTTGTTTATCTTTGTTCATTCCTTACATCTTTGGTGCTTTGCTGGGCGCTGCACCAAAAGGATCAGAAACATTAGCAGTTTCGGTGGGGATGGTCGGCTCGAATCTAGGGTCTTTTTCTTCCCCTTATATTAGCTCTTTTTTCGCTCGTATTTTTGGAAACACCACAGCAAGTTTTGCTTTAGGAATTGCTGGTGCTGGCTTTCTTATGTTAACGGTGATTTTCTTTGTGGATATTTTACGAAAAAGAAAGCAGGTAGCCAATAACTAAATGATTTTGCTGAACACACCCTAATGAGTTTTTTCATGGCTCCGCATACTTTTGGGAGTCGTTTGGAACACTCGTTTAAATTGCCGATAAAAATAGCTTGTGGAGTGAAAGCCTGCAGTAGCAGCAATTTCTTCTATTGAATAAGTCGAATGCAACAGTAAATCTTTCGCAACTAATAGCCTTTTTTGGAGGAGCGTCTCTTGGAAATTTTTCCCAGTTCCTTTTTTTAACGCGTTGCTGATATAGTTTGCATTGAAGTTGAAGACTTGACTAAGCTCGTTTAAGGACACACTTTGGTAGTGTTCATCAATATATTCAAGAACATCAAGCGCATTAAACTGACTGGTCTGATTTCTACTAACTTCGATCGTATAAAGCCGCATCAATTCTGAGAGGATCAGTTGTAAATATTGGCTAATAAAACGAAAATCGATGACTTCTGATCGCCAGTACTCTTGCAACAGTAATTGAACTTGGGTATGTAAGTGCGGCGTAGAGCTGGTATGAAAAAGTAGGAACTGATCATGTTGGGCTTGTTCATCAAATGCAGTAGCCAAAAAATTCCCGATCAAGCTATTATTACGTTCTAACTGTAGGCAAAATAATGAAGTAAAGGTTTGATCATTAATTAATATATTGATGAGTAAGTCGTCTTCTTTTAATGGATCGATAGAGTGGGGAACATCGCGATCTAACACACAAAAATCGCCTTCAGTCAGGAGTATTTTTTGACCTTTGATGTATTGGGTACATTCGCCACTATAAACATAATTTATTTCAATAAAGTCATGAATGTGTTCGATCATCGGTCCAAAACGATTGTGCTTTGCAATATATACCTGATTTCCTTGGAAAAACGGGGCTTTGGGCAGTCGGAAATGACCTGTCGCAGAATCAAATAAATCGTTACCATTATCTGAAAGGTTCGGAATATTATTGATGCTCGTCCCTGTTTTTCGTTGTTCTTTTTCGTAGTCATTGATCTCTCTAAGGTAGGTTTCTAATTCTTGTTGATTCAAGAGCGATATCCTCCTATTAATTTAAAACATGGTATGTAATAAAAGTAGCAAGAGAAAGGAAAGATAGCAATGAAAACTTATTTGGCAATTGATATTGGTGGAACATATTTGAAATTCGCGCTAATCGATGCGTTTGGAAAAATGCAAGACGTCCAAAGAGAGAAAACGCCGCAAACCTTGTTCGGGTTAAAGCGATTGTTAGTATCGATCATAGCTGCACAAGGAGGAGATATTGCTGGTGTAGGAATTTGTTGCCCTGGTAAAATCGATCATACTCAAGGGATAATATTTAATGGAGGGGCATTACCGTTTCTACATGAATTTGCTATTTGTGATTTTATTGAAACAACATTTAATCTCCCTTGCTTAGTCTGCAATGATGGAAAGGCAGCAGCATTAGCTGAATTATGGTTGGGTAATCTAAAAGGAAAGAAGAACGCTGCAGCGATCGTTTTAGGAACAGGCGTCGGAGGTGGAATCATTTTAGATGGAGCGATTCTTCAGGGAGAGCATTTTCAGGCAGGGGAATTGAGTTTTTTGCCACGAACACCAGAATCTGGCGAAACAAAGAACCTCATGGGAGTTACGACTTCAGCTGTTCAATTTATTCAGCGTGCCGCAAAAGAATTAGGGTTACTAGATTTAGATGATGGAAAAGCTGTTTTTGAGGCATTAGAAATGGGGGATCCACGAATAAAAGAGCTATTTAAAAATTATTGTCGAGAAGTTGTTCATATTATTTTGACGTTGCAAGCTGTGCTAGACATTGAAAAAGTAGTGATTGGTGGAGGTATTAGTCAGCAACCGCAATTGATCAGGGAAATTAAAGTTCTTTACCAGAATGTCAAGAAGCAGTCTTCTTTGGTTGAGGAAACCATCACTTCTGTTGTTATCGAAAAATGTAAATTTGGTAATGAAGCCAATCTTCTAGGGGCGCTTTATTTGCTGCAATTAAAAATAAACGAGAAACAAAAAGATGTGTTTAACAATGACTAACGAGTGGAACCAAAGGCCTACAGGAGGAAATGTTCTTTCCTGTAGGTGTTTTTCTATGGGCAATTGTTTGTGAAGGATGAATGAAACGTGGTCTGTCGCTTGTTCTTTTTTTGTTTTTGGTTGCTGTACCCGCTCTCATTGTCAATCCTTTCTTGACAATAGATAGGTACCTATGTAAAATGGAGAGCGGACTTTTAATTAGGTACCTATCTAAATAGTGAAGAGGCGAAAGGAGCTGAAGGTCGATGGTTTCCGAACAAGAAATCGTGGAACGATTGTTTGAAGTGTATAAATTAAATCGGCGGTATGCGGAACAAAAATATGGGCGTTTTATGCCAGGTCGGGGACAGTTCAATTGCCTACTGGTATTGGACGAAAAAGGGACGTTGACCCAAAAAGATCTCGCCGCGTATTTAGCGATTCGCTCGACATCCACTGGCGAACTACTAAAAAAACTGGCTGAAAAAGGGCTGATCCAAAAAGAAGTCGATCCGAAAGATAAACGCAGCCATCTGATTTCGCTGACGGAAGCGGGCAAAAAAGAGGCACAGCGAATGAAAGAAAAACGCAGTAAGGCGCACCAAGAAATGCTGACCTATTTGACGGCAGAAGAAAAACAAGCCTTTGGTCAAGCCTTAGCAAAAATCGAACAGTTTTATCTTGAGAAGGAGGCGGACGTTGATTGAGTGAAACAGTCCAACGAACGGAACGTCAGCGGACGCTGATTTTTATTAATTTAATGATTACATGTATTGCCGTATCCATGTTGGCGACCGCCTTGACGACGGCTTTACCCGCCATTGTCACTGACCTGCAGATTTCCGTCACTACGGGACAATGGCTGACTAGCGGTTATTCCTTGGCGATGGCGATCGTTATGCCCTTGACGGCATATCTTATGAATCGTGTGCCAACCAAAAAGCTGTATCTCGCTGCCTTAGGAATTGCGTTGGTGGGCTTGCTGCTTTGTGCTGCAGCACCCAATTTTCTAGTCATGATGCTTGCTCGTATTTTGCAGGCCGTAGGCAATGGAATCTTGACCGCAATGGCGCAAGTGATTCTCTTATCGATCTATCCGATCAATCGTATTGGTGTCGTGATGGGCTGGTATGGACTATCGATCACCGCGGCACCCGTGATCGCACCGACTCTTGCTGGGGTGATCGTGGACCGTTTGAACTGGCATGCGATTTTTTATATCGTTGCCGTGATCGTTTTGATTTCACTGATTTGGGCCATAAAGGTTTTTGATGATGTGTTGCCAGTAAGCAACAGCAAATTTGATCAGACCTCTTTTGTTTTGAGTGCCTTCGCCTTTGGTGGGATTACTTTAGGTTTTGGCAATATCGGCAGCTATGGCTTTTTCAGCTTACCCGTTTTAGGAACCTTAGGGCTCGGTTTGGTAGCTGGGATCTTCTTTGTCTTCCGTCAGTTAAGAGCGGAAACTCCATTTTTGGATCTGCGGGTCTTAAAAACAAAAGAGTATGCCATCAGTGTCTTTGGCAGTATCATGCTTTACTTGGTCTTGATGGGTTCGGCGATGCTGATGCCGCTATACGTGCAGTCGA
Source organism: Enterococcus sp. DIV0755f (assembly GCF_051713725.1). Classification (NCBI taxonomy): domain Bacteria; kingdom Bacillati; phylum Bacillota; class Bacilli; order Lactobacillales; family Enterococcaceae; genus Enterococcus; species Enterococcus sp. DIV0755f. The sequence continues at coordinate 3,232,295 of NZ_JBIOQL010000001.1, read as the reverse complement.
TTTTAGGCAAATCAGCGACGATCTCGGGATTAGTCGTTTTGCCAGGCTCACTGGTCTCGGCTTTCTTAAGTCCCGTGGCTGGGCGAATCTATGACAAAGTCGGCATCCGTCTGTTGACGCTTTTTGGCGGCGGTTCACTGGTCTTGAGCAACATCGGCATGTATTTTATCCATATGCACACGGGTATTTGGGTAGCAGTGGTTTTGAACATGCTGCGCTGTGCCGCCACAGGCTGTTTGTTGATGCCCTTCGTGACGTGGGGAAATAAAAATATTCCGCCGCAACTGACGGCGCATGGAACAGCGTTATTGACTTCTTTGCGAACGGTGGCAGGCGCCATCGGGACAGCATTATTTGTCGGGATCATGAATAGTGTGGCGCAAAAAAGCACGACCTTAACAGGAACAAGTGCATTGCTTCATGGGATGAATGTTTCTTTCTTATTGATGACGATCGCTTCTGGACTGCTGTTTGCAACGGGGCTATTCTTGATTCGTGATCAGAAACCAGAAGCCGTTTGGCTAGAAGGGGCAGAAGAACCACTGGAATAAAGAGGGGCACCTTTCTTTGAAGGGTACTTTTCTTGATTTATTTCATGAAACTCTATGAAAAACCAAAAAATTCGATATAATAAGATAACTTATGGTTTAGGAGGAGTATTTTTTTTCATTAAAGGCTTGCTTTAATGGAAAAAAATCAGGGAGAAAATGAAGAATAAAGGCGTTTATTTTGGATTGTCTGCCTATGTCTTGTGGGGCTTGGTCACACTATATTGGAAAATAATCGTTGGGGTTTCGCCATTAGCAACGATGTGCTACCGAATCGTGTGGTCCTTTGTTTTTATGGTGTTGTTTATCGTGCTTTCTGGGAAGAAAACGCAATTTTTACAAGAAGCGCGTCTGCTGTGGAAGAACAAAGCATTTGCTGGACTGATCGTTTTAGCTTCTGTGCTGATCTCCATCAACTGGTTCACCTTTATCTTCGCGGTGAGTGCGGGCCACGTGATGCAAGCCAGCTTAGGCTATTACATCAATCCGCTAGTCAATGTCTTGTTAGCGACCGTTTTTTTGAAGGAACGTCTTAGTCGTACTGGCATGCTGGCGTGTCTGCTGGCAAGTATCGGGGTGATCTTATTATCGATCCAAACAGGAACGATTCCTTATGCCTCACTGATCATGGCCTTTTCCTTTAGTACGTATGGCTTGATCAAAAAAAGAATCCCCATTAGTTCGGTTACTGGGTTAACGATCGAAACGATGGTGATTTTCCCCTTTGCCCTCGTGTATATTTTAGGATTTTCAACCGTCGGCTTTATGAATTATCCCTTGCAAACCAATCTCTTATTGATGGGTGCTGGGATCGTGACGGCTATTCCGCTGCTGCTGTTTGCGGAAGCTGCGAAAAATGTTTCTTACATTACGCTTGGGTTTATTCAATACGTCAACCCGACAATCATGCTTTTGTTAGCCATCTTTTTGTTTCACGAAACCTATTCACTGGCCCAATTTTCCGCCTTTGCGTTTATTTGGCTGGGGATCGCTGTCTTCACCTATGGTACGTTAGGAACGGCGATGAAAGAGCGGCGCATGGGACAGCAAAGAAAGCAACTTTGATACATCAGGAATGGCTGCAGCTGGGCCGTTCCTTTTTTTATTAAAAAACAAAGCATTTTAGGTAGTGAAGGATGTTGCAAGGAGAACCCTTCAATGGTATAACAAAGGAAAAACCCGTTGTAGAAATTCTGCTTGAAAAGGGTTGCATCTGCCACAGGGGTGTGTTATTATTCTTTCAGTTACAAGGATTGTTACTGTTCGGCAGGCAAAACCAGAATTGACCGCAGCGCGCTAACGGGGAGATTCTAGGTTTTTTTATTTTGGAGTGAGGGAAAGCGATGGTTATTGGAAAAATTTTAAATAATAATGTCGTCATCTCGACCAATGATGCCGGTCAGGAAGTGATCTATATGGGTCGCGGCATTGCGTTTAAGAAAAAAGTCGGCGATCCAGTGGATGAAGCCTTTGTCGAAAAAGAATTTGTGTTAAAGGATACCTTTACTGCAAATCAGTTTCAGCAATTGTTTTCAGACATTCCTGTGGAAGAAGTCGAAGCCGTCAAGCAAGTGGTGGATGATGCGGAAGCATCCTTGGGGATCGAGCTGTCGCCAAATATTTATTTGACCCTGACCGACCATATCCATTATGCGCTGGTTCGGGCACGTGAAGGCATTGAGCTGCCGAATCCATTGTTGTTTGAGACCCGCAAGTTTTATCCGAAAGAGTATGCGGTTGCAGCAGATGCCGTTGCTTATTTTGAAAAAGTCTTCGGGATTACATTGCCAGAATCGGAGATCGGCTTTATCGCCTTTCATATCGTCAATAGCGAACAAGCCAATGGCACGATGGAAACCACGATGCAAGCGGTAGAAATCGTACGTGACGTACTGGCGATCATCAGTCGCTTTTATGGACGAGTCTTTAACCCAGATTCCTTGAATTATCAACGGATCACCACGCATTTGCAGTATTTTGCGCAGCGTTATTTAAGCGATGAACTTTCAGGGGAAAAAGATGAGTTTTTATTTGCCCTTGTGCAATCGAAGTACCCTAAAGCGTTTCAAACGGTCCAACGGATCAACGAGTACTTGATCAAAACCTACGACAAATCGATCGGTGAATCAGAAATGATCTACTTAACGATCCACATCGAACGTGTCGTCAATGATCAAACCAATTAACATTCAATCATTAACGGATTGTTACTGTCAGGCAGGCAATACCCAGATTGAAAAGACAACAGTCAGCGAGGAAAAGACTCGTTGGACGGTCGTTTTTTCAATCTGGGTTTTTTTATTAAAAAAGGAGTGTTGAAAAAATGAGTTCAAATAAAGAAATTGCAGTTCGCGTCCTTGATGCGGTGGGCGGCAAAGAAAATGTCAACAGCGTGGTGCATTGTGCGACCCGCTTGCGTTTCAAATTAAAAGATGAGCACAAAGCGGATACGGCACGCTTGAATCAAGACGACGATGTTATCCAAGTCGTTCAAAGCGGCGGACAATACCAAGTGGTGATCGGCAGTCATGTCAGCGACGTTTACCGTGAATTGAATGGAGTAGCGAACTTTGATGGCGAAACAGACAGCAAAGGCGACAAAGGCAATTTGTTGAATCAACTGGTGGATATTATTTCGTCGATCTTTACGCCATTTTTAGGCGCAATGGCAGGTGCCGGGGTCTTAAAAGGATTCTTGACGCTGGCAGTCACCTTGAATTGGTTAGCAGCTGATTCTGGGGTCTACACCGTATTGTATGCGATTGCCGATGGGCTGTTTACCTATTTACCAGTGATGTTGGCTTTTACTGCAGCGAAGAAGTTTCGTACCAATGAATTTCTAGCGGTTTCCTTAGCGATGGCATTGGTTCATCCAAATATTACCGCTTTGGCTGGACAAACGTTGAGTTTCCTAGGCTTACCGGTCATTATTGGTGCGAGTGCTTATACGTCTTCCGTCATTCCGATTATTTTAGCGGTCTTTTTACAAAGCTATGTGGAGCGTTTCTTTAAAAAAGTCATTCCTAGCTTCTTACAGATCATCTGTGTACCTTTAGCGGTCTTCTTGATCATGGCGCCATTGACCTTTATTGTCGTCGGTCCACTAGGAACGATTTTAGGAAACTTGTTAGGTAGTGCTTACGACAGCATTTACCACTTTAGCCCACTGATCGCTGGGGCTGTCATGGGTGGTTTATGGCAAGTCTTTGTGATGTTTGGCATGCACTGGGGCTTTGTACCGATCATGATGTTGAATCTCAGTCAAACCGGTGTCGATACGATGGTGCCGATGCTGTTGCCAGCTGTCCTTTCTCAAGGGGGTGCAGCGCTAGCAGTATTCTTTATGACAAAAAATGTGAAATTGAAAGGGTTGGCCCTTTCTTCAACGATCACCTCAATTTTTGGGATCACAGAACCGACGGTGTATGGGGTAACCTTGCCTTTGAAAAAACCATTTATCGCCGCGTGTATCAGTGGTGCCCTCGGTGGTGCCTTCATTGGCTTCAGCCAAGTCGAAAACTATACCTTTGGGTTAGTCAGCTTACTAAGTCTGCCGTCCTTTATCCCACAAGATACGAAAGATCTAAGTGGTCTGATCGCAGCTTCAATCGGAACGGCTATCGCTTTTGGCGCCGCGTTTGTCTTGACCTTCTTCTTACGTTTTGAAGATCAGCCAGCAACCGATGCCAGTGCAGCACCGGCAAAAGAGTCAGTTACACCCACAGATAGTTCGTCTAAAGAACGTGTGATCCTCAGTAGTCCGTTAGAAGGCAAAGTGGTTCCCTTAGCAGAAGTCAAAGACCAAGTCTTTTCTTCTGGTGCATTAGGAAAAGGCATCGCCATCGAACCGACCGTCGGGGCTTTATATGCGCCAGCAGATGGCACCATCACGACGCTCTTTCCTACCGGCCATGCCGTTGGTTTGACCACTACGGATGGAGCAGAAGTCTTGATGCATATTGGTATGGATACCGTGGAACTAGATGGCAAAGGCTTTGAGGTCTTTGTTAAACAAGACGATCAAGTCAAACGCGGTGATTTGTTGGTGAAGTTTGATCTAGATACGATCAAAGCAGCCGGCTTATCCACGATCACACCAATCGTTGTGACGAATACCCCGCAATATTTAGATGTGATGGATATGAATCAATCCGATGTCTTGCAAGGAGAAGACTTCTTAGCCATCGTAAAATAAGCAAAAGAAACCCGATCCTCGACTGAATATCAGCAAGGATCGGGTTTTTTGTAAGAAAATAAGGCGCAGTTTCCCTTCTCGCTTGCCTTATTTGGTGGCAAACGCTTGTCACAGCGCGAGTTAAGGGCAAGACCAACATCAGGAACGCCTACTCAGGGAAAACCCGAACATTCTTGGGGACTGTTCCTTACACATGGCTTAAATTTTCGGCAAGCGACTCTAAAGCGGGGAAATCGAGAATTGCATAGCCCTGTTTTTGTTTTTCGATCAGCTTGTCTTCCCGAAAGCTGGTAAAGGTTCGCAGCAGGTGGCGATAGCTGACATTCAAGATTGCGGCACAGGTGGTCAACTGAAAGGAAAAGTGTTGATTTTCTTGATGCGCAAGAATAAATTTGGCCAACCGTGTCTCTACAGGTTCCGTCAATGAATTCGCTAAGTTGATCCCCGAATTCAAGCGGGAACTGAGCAACTGACAGATGGTTTGCAAAAAGCGGACGTCTTGTTGCAAGGTGTTGCGGTAGCGATTCAAAGGGATGCAGACACAGACGCAAGCAGAAGCGGCTTTGACACTGCTTTTCGGCAAGAGTTCCCATAAAGAGGAAGCTTCTCCTAAAGGTGCAGCTGGCTTGGCGTAATCAATACAAATCGTTTGGGTATCCGAAGAGAAGGAATAGACCATCACGGTTCCTTCTACGAGAAAATACAAGTATTCAGAAGGCGTACCCGTTCGAATCAGGTGCTCTTCTTTTTCAAAGGAATGCAAAGTGGCCATCGCTAACAAATCATTGTCCATATAAGATTGCAGATCGAAGGTGTCAATGTAATTACTGAGGCGTACGGTATCATCGATTTTTTTCATGGAAATCAGCCACTCCTGAATGGTTTTCTTTAAGTATAGCTTAGTTCCCCTTTCGACTCAACACGAACGATAAATAAAATCTAATGTAAATTGTATGTAAAAATAAGGTAAAATAGGACATGTGTCACTTCATTTTGATGGGATACTTGGTATGATTTGAATGTAAGAAAGCGTCAAACCATTAGGAGGAGAAAAAATGCCATTGAAACGAATTGTTAAAGGAATGTTAGGAATTGCGTTAGTTGCCGCATTGACCGGCTGTGGGAATGGGAGCAGCAGCAGCGACAGCAGTGCCGCAGCCGAAAAAGAAAAGCTGGTGGTACAATTCGTACCGACCAATAATGACGGCTCGATGCAAGCCAAAGCAAAACCGTTTGCTGAGTATTTATCAAAAAAATTAGACCGTGAAGTAGAAGTAACGTTAGCAACGGATTATTCGACGATCGTAGAAGCGATGGCTTCTGGACAAGTTGATTTAGGGATCATGCCGCCAGCCGCTTATGTTCAAGCCAAAGACATGGATGCAGCTGAAGCGATTTTGACTTCTCAATTAGGTGCTTATGATCCAGAGACGGGCTTGCCATTAGAAGGGGAAAAAACCAATACCTTCAAAGGGGAAATCTTGGTCCGTGCGGATAGCGATATGACAGAATTGACGGACTTAAAAGGGAAAAAAATCGCCACATTGAGTCCAAACTCTGCCAGCGGCTATATTTACCCAGTTGCCGAGTTGAAAGATGCAGGAGTTGATCCAACGACGGATGCTACATTAACGACGGTGAATGATATTCCAAGTGAGATCACTGCAGTCTTGAATGGTCAGATGGACGCCGCCTTTGTGTTCCAAGGGGCACGAAATGTCTTTGCATCAAGCTTTCCAGACAACGATTTATTCAAAGACCTAAAAGTCCTTTACTTGACTGAAGGGGATATTCCAAATGACGCCATTGCCGTCCAACCATCAATGGATGCTGAACTAAAAGAGCAGATCAAAGAAGTGTTCTTGAACATGGCAGATGATGAAGAGGGTGCCGAAGCAATGAGCTTGTGGGGACACCAAGGGTATGAAGAAGCAGCAGATTCTGCTTACGATACCATTCGCGATTATACACAACGAGCAGCAGAGTAAAAAATCAGGGATTGCGGTAGAAGGATAACGGGACACGGAGATGTGCAGCGATTTACTAGGGGAATAGGTGGAATACGCAGTACCAGTGCATTTTTTAGTGAAATAGACCGTGACCGATTGGGGAAACTTTGCCGCGGTCCCTACATAATGGAGAAAACAGATGATAACTTTTGAGAATGTATCCAAAGTCTACCCAAATGGGGTCAAAGGATTACAGAACATAGATGTAACGATTGAGCAAGGTGAATTTGTGGCCATTATTGGCTTGAGCGGTGCTGGTAAGAGTACCTTTTTACGCTCAATCAATCGCTTAGTGCCAATCACTGAAGGAGATATCCGGGTAGACGGCAAATCAGTCACGAAAGCCAATAAAAAAGAATTGCGCTTGATTCGTCGACAAATCGGATTGATCTCGCAAAGCTTCAATTTGGTCAAACGCAGTACCGTTCAAAAAAATGTTTTGTCTGGGCGTTTGGGGTATTACGGGACCTGGAAAAGTATTTTAGGGTTGTTTACGAAAGAAGACTACGAAAGAACGAAAGAAGCGCTAGCGACTGTCGGCTTGTCAGACAAACTGCAAACGAGAAGTGACCAGTTGAGTGGGGGGCAACAGCAGCGGGTATCCATCGCCCGTGCCTTGGTCCAACAAGCGCCGGTGATTTTAGCAGATGAACCTGTGGCATCACTAGATCCCATCACGACAGAGAAAGTGATGGAGGATCTGAAGAAGATCAATCAAGAAATGGGCAAAACGATTGTCATCAATCTGCATTCGATTCCCTTGGCTCGTCAGTATGCGACAAGGATCATTGCCTTAAAAGCAGGTGCGATCGTTTTTGACGGCAACGCAGCCGCTTTGACAGATCAGCGTTTAGAACAAATCTATGGCAAAGCAATTTTTGAAGAAAAGGCAGGAGAAATCGATGAAACTGAAAGAAACAGTTCATTTTAATTGGTACAAACACCTGCTGCTGGTTCTTTTATTGCTGCTCTTTTTTCAAAGTAGTGCCTGGATCACAGGGGCTGATTTTGCACAAGTGTGGTCGAATCGCAGCCAGATGACGGCTTTCATGGCTCGCTTTTTGCACCCAGACTTTAGTTATCTACCGCAACTGATGATGCCCTTGATCAAGACATTGCAGATGTCCTTTTTAGGCACCGTTTTAGGAGTAGTCGCAGCGATACCGGTGAGTCTGTTGGCGACAACAGTCGTGACAGAAAGCCGTTGGGTCTCGGTGCCGATGCGTTTTCTCTTAGGGCTGGTGCGGACGATCCCCAATCTATTGTTGGCGGCATTGTTCGTAGCGATTTTTGGAATCGGTGAAGCCACTGGTGTTTTGACCATCGCGGTCTTTACCTTTGGTATGGTTTCACAGTTGATGTTCCAAGCGATCGAAACCATTGATTTTGCGCCGATCGAAGCAGCAGCGGCGGTAGGAGCGAATAAATTTCAAGTGACCGGTTGGGCGATCATTCCCCAAGTCATCAGCCAGTTTGCCAGCTATACTTTTTATGCCTTTGAAGTCAATGTTCGAGCTTCGACGGTGTTAGGGTATGTGGGTGCTGGCGGGATTGGGGTCATCTTGAACGCCTCATTGGCATTGTTGAATTATGAGCGGGTCTCGATCATTATCTTGACGATTTTGCTGACGGTAGCGATCGTTGATTTTCTCAGTGAGCGGGTAAGGAGGTCTTTCCTATGATGATCAGAGAAGTGAAGAAAACGACTTGGCTGTTATGGGGGCTCTTTGCTGTTTTACTAGTTTTATCCGCTGCGACGCTGGATTATTCTGGATTAAGCACCTTTTCCTTAGCGATGGGAAGAGATGTCTTGCAAGGGCTGAGTCAGCCAGACTGGTCCTTCTTTTATGACGGCAGTGGGGAAGATCTGTGGAGCTTGTTGTTACTGACGATCGGGATCGCTTGTCTAGGAACGATGATTGCAACAGTCTGCGCGATTCCAGTGACCTTGCTGAGTGCCGCCAACCTATGGACCTCGACTCCCTGGGTCGCAAAAATCGGCAAAATGATCTGCAATATCTTGCGGGCATTTCCCGAGCTGGTTTATGCGATTATTTTTGTCCGTGTGGTAGGTCCAGGACCTTTTGCTGGAGTTATGGCGATCGGTGTCCACCAGATCGGTATGCTGGGCAAGTTGTTTACCGAAGAAATGGAAGCCATGGATGAGCGCTTGACGGAAGAGATGCAAGCAGTCGGTGCCAATTTTTGGCAGACGATGTTTTTCGTGCGGGTCCCCTACTTAGCACCCATCTATAGTTCCTTTGCATTGAATCATTTTGAAATTGCGGTCCGCAGTGCGGCAACATTAGGGTTAGTCGGTGCTGGCGGGATCGGTGCACCATTGATTTTTGCTATTCAAACCAGAACCTGGAGCAAGGTAAGTATTATTTTGTTGGGCGTCGTTGTGACCGTCTTCTTATTAGACCAGTTGACTGGAATCATCAGAAAGAAATTGAGATAAACCTATGAATGTATTGCATATATCAGATATCCATTTTCGAGAAAGTTACCTGCCTTGTGAAGAAGGGTATCAAGGAATGCTGGCAGCCATGCAAAATCCTTTGATTCCTCTTGAAGAGTGTATCCAAGATGCCAAGGCGCGAGCAGCGATCGATTTGGTGGTGATCAGCGGCGATTTGACCGAAGATGGCGCGCCTGCCGATTATGCCTCTTTGAAGCAATATTTAGAAAAAGCCTTTGGCTCAGTGCCCATCGTAGTAACGCTAGGTAATCATGATATCAAACGGCATTTTCGCCAAGGCTGGCAAGGCAAGTCAGTAGAAACCGCCAGTGATACACCTTTTAATCAAGTCTATGAAACGGAGACATTGGCGATCGTGACTTTCGATAATTCCTGCTATGGCTATGCCGACGGTATCGTAGATGAGCGGCAGTTTGAATGGCTGCAAGCCACGCTGGCGCAGCTCAAAGAGAAAAAGATCGTTTTTGTGACGCACCATCATTTGTTGCCTTATCAAGCAAGCACGCCGGCATGGGCCGGTGCCAATCGTTTGGTGGCATTATTGCAGCAGTATCAGATCTCTTGTATTCTCAGTGGACATACCCATCATGCATTTACGGGAACGATCGCAGGGATTCCTTACTATACTGTGGCAAGTATGTCGTTTGTCGGGGAAGATGAAGGCGAGGGGATGGTCCGTTTTGAAGAACGCTATGGATACAATTTGTATCGTTTTGAGGAAGGCGCGCTGGTTCATCAATCCTCAGAAAACTATCGACCGAACCGCGTATTGATGCGGGTCAACATGCAAGGATAAAAAACAGACGTTCCGTCAACGCTGAATTTAGCAGCAGGAAAGGAACGTCTGTTTTTGTGCAAAAAAGGCTTAACCTTGATTGCCAAAGGTTTTGACAACTTCAATCGTGCCGTCGATATGGAAAAACAAGGTATAGTTTTCTTCGGTTTTGATACCGTCAAAGCGGCGAGCATAATAGGTGACTGCGTCTTTGAAGGTTTGTGGGGGGACACCTAAAAAATCAGCGCATGCCGCCAACGTTTTGCAGCCTTCTTCAAAACAAGCGATGATATCATAGGGCGTGACCACGATCGCAGAACCAATGTCACGGGCTTTGCGTTCTTGTTTGCGTTTTTCGTTGGTATCTTGGGCGGTAATGTCGCCAGCACTGGTCAAATAATGACCGATTTCTTCACCGATGGTGCTCAAGAGGTCTTCTTGTGATTGGTCAGGGTTCAAGTAAATATGGTGATCGATGTACAATCCTTGCTGACCATCAGGCATATTCTTATCGAAAATAAAGTGCAAGTCTGGGTAGGCGGCCATCAGTTCTTCTACTTTATCCATTTCCATCATTCCTTTTGGGCGTGCCGCTGTTTTATAAATTCAATATAGCTGAGGATATCTTCCATCTGCTCATCGGTGACGTCATCATCAATATGGGCCGCAACGGTTTGAACTTTTGCAGAGGGCTGCGTAAAGCCTGCCGGGACTTGTCTGCCTAATAAAAAATCGGTGGATACTTGAAAAATCTCCGCGAGTTTGACGATGGTCTCGCCATCGGGTTCGTTACGATCATTTTCGAAATGCGAGTACGCTGCGCGGGTGATTCCCAGCTGATCTGCGATCTGCTGTTGGGTTTGGTTGGTTCGTAGTCTGAGTGTTCTTAGCCGTTCGCCAAGCATGAGTGATCGCCTCCTTTTTTGTAGTATAGCACGTTGGATATAATTTGTATCTATTTTTGTGTTATTTGATATAAAAAATATCACATCAGTTGACGATACGAATCGTATCTTTTATACTGGAAACAGATGATATGAATCGTATCGAAAAGAATGGGGGAGGATCATGGATACATCGATCGTAACAGTTGTCTTGCCGTCACTCATTACTGGTGTACTTACTTATTTGGCTACCCGAGTATCCAGCAAAGCGAATTTGGAACAAACGAATATCGAAAATGCCCAAAAGCTTTACCTAAAATATGAACAGATCAATCAAGAATTGACCCATAAAATCGATCAGTTAGAAGAAGAAGTCCAAAAGACCGCCAAAACCTACCAAGAAGAAGTTTTGGTCTATCAAGGAAAGCTTGCTACTGCCCAAAGCGAAAGGGATTTTTTGCGGGCAGAAAACCAGGTGCTGAAAGAATTACAGCGAGGGAATCAAGTGCCTGTGGCGCGTGAAGAGAAGCAACATTCAGCCGTTGGCTAATAGAAAAAAACTGCTTATCCATCAATAAGCAGTTTTTTTCTAGTTTTTATTCTTTAATTGATCATTTGTTCATTCACGTAGGCAGCATAAAGCGGGTGATTGTTGATCAATTCTGCATGGGTACCTTGACCGGTAATGGTACCTTTTTCTATAAAGTAGATTTGATCGGCATCCACGATGGTCGACAAGCGATGGGCGATCACTAATGTCGTGCGCCCTTCCATTAGATGATCCAACGCCCGCTGGACCTTTTCTTCCGACTGAGAATCTAGGCTGGCGGTCGCTTCATCGAGCATCAGCAGCTTGGGATCCCGCAAGAATGCTCGAGCGATGGCGATCCGTTGTTTTTGACCACCAGATAGTTTGACGCCGCGTTCGCCGATTTGTGTTTCTAGTTTTTCGGGGAACTCTTGGACGAACTGATCGGCATAAGCCAATGCCAGCCCTTGCCACAATTCCTCCTCTGACAGTGTTCGGCCCAATCCGTATTGCAAGTTTTCCCGAATCGTACCAGCAAAGACCGCACTGTCTTGGGAAACATAGCCGATCTGTGCCCGCCAGTTTTGCAGATCAATGTCAGCTATCGGCTGATCTCCAATCAGCAAGCGCCCGCTGGTGGGTTCATAAAAGCGTTCCAGTAATGCAAAAATCGTGGATTTTCCGCCGCCGCTTGGTCCTGCAAAAGCAATCACGGTGTTGGGTTTGGCTTCAAAAGAAATATTTTGCAAAATCGGCCGTTTGGGATCGTAACTGAAATCGATTTGTTCTGCCCGTAAGATTGCTCCATCGATGGCGGCTTTGGGTGCTGCCTGGATCGGCTCCAGCGGCGTATCCAAAATTTCTTGGATCCGTTCCGTAGCACCCATCGCTTTTTGGACTTGTGAAAAGAACATCGCAAACGTCGTCACAGGCGCAATAATATTAAAGAGATACAGTAGAAAAGCGATCAATGCGCCACTCGTCAAGGTGCCGGCTTGCACACGGATCGCGCCATAACCGAGGATTCCTACGAGTAAGCCCAGCATGGCCGTCGTCATGATTGGCTGCAAAATCGCACTGACTTTCGCATCCTTGACCCCGAGGGTAAAAATTGCCCCAATGTTGCGCCGACCGTTTTCTTGTTCACTGGCTTCTCCGTTGCTGGCTTTGATTAAACGGATCTCCGAGAGCTTTTCGCTGGCGTCCGCATTGAAATCGGCGGTCGCTGCTTGCAACTGGCGTCCTAGTTTCGACATGATCTTGCCGATTGGCCACATGATCAAGGTGATCAAAGGCACCGCACTGAACATGATCGCAGCCATCTTCCAGTCCATCAAAAACAAGATGATCATCGAACCGATCAATTGGATCAAGCCAGTGACAAAGCTGGGAAATTGCGAGGTGACTAGTTCTTTGATCACTGACGTATCATTGACGAGTCGCGAACTGCTTTCCCCCGACTTGTGGTCATCAAAATAGCTGACTGGCAAATGCAGCAGATGTTTCCAAAGACGTTCCCGCAACGTTTTCACAGCACTTTCTCCCACATAGCGCAAGAGAAAGCCGCCTAAAGTCCCTACGCCTAATTGCAGCACAAAGGCTAGGATCAAAACGACCAGCATGGAGGTGCTGAACGTGGGGGTGCCGCTGGCATCGACCAGTGTTTTCGTCAGCTGCGGCACGACCAAACTGGCGGCACTTGTGATCAGGCTAAAGAGCATCCCTAAAAGAAACAAGCCTTTCTTAGGATTGACACTGACGATCAGGTGGATAAAGTCTTTCATTTTAAATTTGTTTTTGTTCACTGTTGGTGTCGTTGTTTCCATTCGTTTTCCTCCGCAGCAAGCAAGATGGCTCACCGCTTTTTCTTTTTAATTAGGTGTTATTAGAAATCCTGCCAATCCTCCTCGGCTGCTTCGTCTTTAGAAGCGGAAGTCGGTCTTGCTTTGCGGTCTTGTCTAAACCCGTAGGCATCAAAAAAGTTGCCTTTTACCCATGTGTACCGTGGATCATTCGCCTCGCTACTATCAAATGGCCCAAACGGCCCAAACGGCTCAAATGGTCGATTGCCAACCATGCCGCGATGTCCAGGAAACGGCATTTGCCGCATGGCTTCCTTGATCTGTTTTTTCATTTTGCGTCGCTCATCAACGCCCATTTCTTGCCAAGTATCTTTCATTTGTTGCCTCATTTTTCGGCGCTCGTCATTCGTCATTTCCTGCCAATTTCCGCCCCATTGCTTCATCATTTCTTCCCGAATCTCTTGCATGGCTTGCAAACGATCCATTGGGTCAATAAAGCGTTGTGCCTGCTGTTGGAAGTCCGTCTCCCACCCAGCGGCGATGTTTTCAAGCAGACGAGCAAACTCGGTTTGATCCTCCTCTGAGAGCCCAGCAAAAAACGACTGACTGCTGGTGGCTTCTTTTTGTGCTAGTAATTTTTCCGCTTTTTTTCTTCCAGTTTCTGTCAGGTAGATTCGTTTGATCCGTTTGTCAGCAGCATCTTCTTTGCGATGAATATCGCCACTATTTTCCATTTTCTTCAATAGTTCCGCTAGAGAGCTTGGCCGTAGGTCTAAGACTTCTGCAAGATAACTTTGCACCAAGCCGTCTTCTAAATTTAATACGGCCAGGACACGTTGCTGTCCCGAAAGGCGCTGGTTGTTTTGACTCATAAAGGCATTGCTGGCTTCGCTGATAAAACGAAGCTGTTTCATTAAGTGGTCGGTCATTGTACTCATGGTGTACACTCCTTTTGGTTTATCGTTCGGTACCTAACTATATCGATGAGTTGATTATAGTTCGGTACCGAACGAATGTCAATAAGAAGCAGCTGAGATTTTTTTCTAACAAAAAGTAAGCAGAATGATTGACTTACTAAAAGTAAGTTTGGTATGCTGAGTCCATCGTTAAAGAAACCACAACAAAAGGAGTACAAAAGAATGGTCTTTGGATTTGGGAAAAAAGAACAAATAATTGAAAAAGAAGTAATTAAAGAGGTGTATCGCACCCCGGAAAAGAAAAAAGCGCAAAAAATCGGGATCATCGTTGGCAGTACGAGAGAAGGCCGTGTGAGTCCGCAAGTAGCCAATTATGTTTTACAAACAGCACGCGCGCATAGCGACCGCTCGTTTGAAATCATTGATATCAAAGATTATGACTTGCCATTTATGGGGACAGGTGAAGTGAACCAAGCGTGGAACGAAAAAATCGCTGAGTTAGACGGCTACCTCTTCATCGTACAAGAATACAATCATGGCATATCAGCTTCCTTGAAAAATGCGTTGGACAGCGCTCGAGAGGAATGGTTCAACAAAGCAGCAGCGATCGTCAGCTATGGTTCGGCAGGAGGGATTCGTGCCGCTGAGCAAGTTCGCTTGATTTTGGCGGAACAAAAAGTAGCCACGGTGCGCACCAATCCTGCCTTCAACTTATTTACTGATTTTGAAAACTTTGCCACCTTTACCCCTGGCGAGCATATGACTGCAGGAATGAACGACATGTTGACGGAATTATTGGACTGGGCAGACACATTTGCCAATCGTTAAAAAAACAAACGAAAACAATCTTAGGAGGAACCTATCATGAAATTTGGTATTATTTTAGGCAGTACAAGAGAAGGACGCGTAAGTCCGCAAGTCGGAGCATATATTCAAGAAATTGCTAATCAACGGTCAGAGCATCAGTTCGAGATCGTTGATGTAAAGGCATTTGATTTACCGTTTATGGGAACGGCTGAGCCAAACCTAGCATGGAACAAAAAAATTTCTGAATTAGATGGCTATATCTTTATCGTGCAAGAATACAACCACGGTTTTGCAGCTTCCTTGAAAAATGCCGTAGATTCTGCTCGGGAAGAATGGTTTGATAAAGCTGCTGGGATCGTCAGCTACGGTTCTGGCGGTGGGATTCGGGCCGCTGAACAATTGCGCAACGTATTAGCTGAACAAAAAGTTGCCACCGTGCGGACCAACCCAGCCTTCAACTTATTTACTGATTTTGAAAGTTTCAGTACCTTCAAACCCGGTGAGCACATGGCTGCGGGTGTCAATGATATGCTAGATGAATTATTGTTGTGGTCAAAAGCTTTTGCAACGATCCGCTGATCTGTTTTTAAGACACAATCATTTATAAGCGATCCTTTGCTGTTTCATCCCATGGATGGAACAGCTTTTTTGGCGTCTGCCAAGCAAGGGTTCGATTGGCAAGGGTGTTTCACTGAAAGAAAGACCAAAAATCGGGTATACTAGAAGAACAGAAGCTGCGTGCAACAGCAATCGATTTTTTTCCAAAAACCTGCACGCTGCCAGTAACAGAGGAGTGAACAAGAGCATGAATCTACTTTTTGCGATTGATGATCGATTCAGTGAACAATTAAAAACAACGTTATATTCAATCAAACGTCATACGACAGTAGCATCCTTTGATGTCTATGTCTTACAAGAAAAAGAATTGAGCCATGCTGCAGAGCTGGAGGCTTTTTGTCAAAAGCTGGCGATGACCTATCATCCCATCATTATTGGTTCTGGCTCGATTTTTAAAACCGCGCCAGTCAGTGATCGCTACCCTGAGTCGATCTACTATCGATTATTGGCACAAAATTACTTGCCGCAGCAGGTGGAAAAAATCTTGTATCTGGATGCGGATATTTTGTGCATCAATGATTTGCGCCCCTTGTATGAACTGACGTTAGGGGATTTTCTGTATGCCGCCGCCAGCCATTCTAAGCTGACAGAAGTAACAACAGTCATCAATAAAGTCCGTTTGCGCAATTATGAGTCGGAAGGCTACTATAATTCAGGCGTTTTGCTGATGAATGTGCACCAGCTGCGGCAAGAGGTCAAAGAAACAGAGATCGCTGCGTTCATTGAGAAAAATCATTTGAACCTCTTTTTGCCAGATCAAGACATTTTGAATGGGTTGTACGGCGATCGGGTGCTGGCGATCCCTGATCAGCTCTACAACTATGACGTACGAAAAAACCGTACCTATGAAACGATCAGTTTAGGGGAATGGAGTTTGGATTGGGTCATCGAGCATACCGTTTTGTTACATTTTTGCGGTAAAGAGAAGCCATGGAAAAAAGGCTACCGCAGCCGCTACGGGGCCCTATACAAGTATGTGGAAAATGAACGACGGAAGTTTGAAGAAAAACAATCAAAGAGCGTATGATTAGAAAAGCTTTACTTGGACAAAAGACAAGTAAAGCTTTTTTTTCGATCATTTTTTGAAGGGAATTCTTGTAAAATCAAGTAGACGCATCTAGTTTGTTTCCGCATCGATAAGGAAACACCTTGTGTTCAAAAAGAAAGCGCTATCTATTATGATGACAGTATCAACCCATCGCAATGCTAAGTTAGTGAGCAACTTTTTTATTCAGCGGAAGAATGGTCAGAACCACGCATCATTTAGCAACTACTGAACATAGATAGTGAAATAGAGTGTCATCGTTAAGGAGGAAAACTATATGAAAAAAGCATTAATCATCTGTGCAGGCGGTATGTCTTCATCAGTCATTGCCAAAAAAACGACGGAATATTTTAAAGAACGAGGAGAAGAAATTGAACTAGATGCAACGTCTGCCTCTCAAGGAGCAGCCACGATCGCCAAAGATGAATACGACTTATACTTAGTCAGCCCGCAAACCAAAATGTACTTTGCGAATCTTGAAAAAGCTGCCATCAAGTACCAACGACCCATCGTAAATATTCCGCCCCAAGCTTATGTGCCGATACCGATGGGCATTGAAAAATTAGCTGCTGTGGTGGAGCAAAATATACAATAGTCGTTCAAACAAAAAGCTTCATGAGAATAGGTTGATGAAAAAGGTTGATGAAAAATGTTGAGTAAAAAAGAGATCATCATGCTAAAAATGCTTTACCAAAATCGCAACACGTATACCAGTAGTAAACAGATCGCAAAGCAACTGGGGGTTTCAGATCGGACTGCGCGCAAGTATGTTCAAGGGTTGGGGCTTATCTTGAAGAACCATAAGCTTGGTCAGATTTGTGCCAAGCAAGGGCAGGGCTATCGGCTAAACATCACCGACCAGCGTTCCTTTGATCGTTTTTATACTGAGAAAACCAACACCAGACCAACAGCTGCCGACCTTACGACGATCAATGAAGCCAATGACCGCCAATATTTTGTGTTAAATCAATTGTTATTTGGGCAAAAGCCTGTTTTTGTTGATGACTTGGCGGCGGATCTATGTGTTTCTCGTTCAACGATTTCCAACGACATCGTTGAAATCAAGCAATTGTTAAAGCCTTATACGATCGAGTTGAAACATCGAACCAGTCAGGGGATCTACGTTGCAGGATCTGAAAATAGTCTACGGCATTTCATCATGAATTACTTTTTCATGAATCGCCTGCAAGACAATTTGTATGCCTTCTCCATGTACAAACATCTATTAGAGGGGATAGCGATCGAGGAAATCGTGATCATCGTTTTGGATACATGCCGCAAGTATTTTTTGAAACTCTCTGATTTTATGATCTATACGATCGTCCTTCATATTGGTCTAGCAATAAAACGGCTGCAGGCGGGCTTTGAGATCCAGCTGCATCCACAAGAGGCAAACTTAGCGCAGGAAGTGGAATACCAATCAGCTTTAGAGATCGTCGAGAAGATCCGCCAACAGATGGGCATCGTCTTGCCACCTGAAGAGGCTTTCTATATCGCCATTCATTTAAAAAACAAACTAGTTTCTGAAACCATTCGTGAACAGATCGATTTAGACGATAACGAGGTCAAACAACAGCTGCTAGTCGTTTTACAAAAGATCGATCAAGAAACGGGCTTTTGCTTAGCCGAAGATCCCTTATTGATAGATGGGCTGATGATGCATATCACCCCCTTATTGCAACGATTGAATAACGGTACGAGCATGGAAAATCCTTTGTTAGAGACCATCAAAAAAGATTACAGTGACTTTTTTCAGCTAACGATTCGGCATTTTTCTGATGTTCCCTTCTTTGCCCCCTATAAAGTGACCGAAGGAGAGCTCGCCTACTTGACGATCCATTTGACTGCTGCGATGGAACGCTTAGCGAATCAGCAAAAAGCACGGGTCTTAGTGATCTGTGCAACAGGAATCGGTAGTTCACAAATGTTAAAAAATCGTTTGGAACATGAACTTGGTTCAAAACTCGTGATTGAAGAGATGATCAGCTATTACGAAATCAGTGAACAAAAACTAGCAGGGATCGATTTGATCATTTCATCTATCAAAGTACCAGATGTGGTTCTAAATATCCCCATCGTCACAGTCAGTGTTTTTTTAGATAAAAAAGATATCCAAAAAATCAATCGCCAATTGAAACAGTATAAAACGAAAAAACAGTACCGTAGCGTTCTGAAACAGCGACCGAAGACCTTGTCTGACAAAGAGCGGGAACTGATTGAGACTAGCTTTCGCCCAGAACTTTTTCTTTGGCTCGCCGAAGAGACCGATAAAGAGGCTGTTTTAGACCAGCTGCTGACGAGGATCGAAAGCGTGGAAAAGCGTGCGGTGAAAGAAGCGCTAGGCAAGCAGCTTGCTTTACGAGAAGCCTATAGCTCAGTAGCCTTTTCCGATCATTTGGCGGTGGCGCACCCTATTGAACCGATCACCAATGATGCTTATGCGGCCGTTGCTATACTAGAACAAGGCATAAAATGGGATGACGAGCATGACCAGATCCAGCTGATTTTCTTACTTTCCCCTGATCGATTGGGGCAAGTAGAATTGAACAAAATCAGCCAACTGTTAGTACCGATCATTGAAGATGAGTCATTTAAAGATGCACTCATAACAAGTGGTGATTTTGAACATTTTATGGAATGCTTTATCGGGTATCACCTAGGAACACATTTATCGCACATGTAAGGGAGAAAGAACAATGAAATCAGAAAAACTACAAGAGACAGCCTTTCAAATTATTCTTAGCAGCGGAGATGCTCGGACGATCGTTCATGAAGCATTCCAAGAGATGCGTCAAGGAACTTTTGAAGCAGCACAAGCAAAACTGGATCAAGCAAACGAAGCACTAGTAGAGGCCCACAAAGCACAGACGGGCTTATTACAAGAATACGCCAGCGGCGAAAAAATCGACATGGAGATCATCATGGTCCATGCACAAGATCATCTAATGACAACGATGACTTTGCGAGAAGTGGCGATTGAAATGCTGGCGTTATACCAGCGAGAGCGATAGAAAGGAAGGGATCAAATGACCAATCGAGAACAGCAGAAAAAAATGGCAGAAAAAACGTTTCGGTTTCACCGCTTTTTATTTCTAAGGTATGTATTAGCAGTCTTTTTCTTTGCAAATCTTTATTGGTTCTTAGCAGCGATGGTCAGCAATGCCGTACTCTTGATCCTCCCGCTGGCACTGCTGATTTTGGCCATTTCGGCGATCGGGGAATACGTGCGTCTTTATGGCAGCTATTCAGAGCAAATAGCTGGAAAACTGCGCTGGACGCGCTTGTTTTATCTTTGTCAACTGACAATGAATCTCCTGTTAATCGCCATCTGCTACTTCTCTCATCTGTTTTCATTCGTTTTTCCTTTTCTTGAAAATACGCCGATCAATCGAGGCATTCTTACACTCTGGCTTAGTGTGGGGCTAATGTTAGCTGCGTTATGTTTGCAGCGTGTCAATAAGATCCGTCGCAAAAAAGATACGTATTATGGATATATTAAAGAATACCAAAAACTCATTGAAGGGAAGTAGTTACATTATGGAACAATCAAATAGCAAGTTGTTCAGTCTCTTAGAAACGGCCGTCATGGGACCGTTAGGAAAAGTGGCACAGTTCAAAATCGTACGTGCCATCATGGCTGCTGGGATGGCTTCGATTCCTTTTACGATCGTTGGCTCGATGTTTTTAGTTATCAATGTATTGCCACAGACCTTTACCTTTTTAGAAGATTTCTTCAATAATACTTTTTTCAGAGTCAGTGATTTGTATATGCTGGCAAACAGTACGACAATGGGACTTTTGGCATTATATTTTTGTATCGTTCTCGGCTATGAATACACCAAGATCTATGCGGAAGAAGAAGAGTTGGATCTTGCGCCTATGAGTGGGGCGTTACTATCGATGTTTGCCTTTTTCATGTCGATCCCACAATTGATGATCGTGGATGGCAGCATGTCACGAATCACCGATCAAGAAAATACCATCATCAATGGCTGGGCGATCGGTGGCGATGGGGTGGAGCGTTTAGGAACGACCGGGATATTTACCGGTATTATCATGGCGGTGTTGGCTGTTCAGTTGTACCGCTTGTGTGTAACGAAAAAATGGGTCATTAAAATGCCCGAAGAAGTACCATTGGGAGTCGCCCGTGCCTTTACAGCATTGATCCCTGCCTTTGTCGTCGCATTCACGGTCCTTATTATCAATGGGGCTTTGGTTGCAGCGGGAACGGATATTTTCCAAATCATTGCCGTGCCTTTTGGGTTTGTGACGAACTTGACTAATAGTTGGTTAGGGTTGATGGTGATTTACTTTTTAGTCAGTGCATTATGGTTAGTAGGAATCCATGGCGCAAATATCATTTTCTCTGTATTGACGCCAATCACCTTAGGTAATTTGACAGCCAATGCTGAGGGCGCCAATTTTGCATTAGCTGGTGAGTTTAACAATGCGTATGTGACCGTCGGAGGTTCAGGAGCAACGCTAGGTCTCGCTTTATTCTTGGTTTATCTGGCAAAATCAAAACAATTGAGAGTGTTAGGAAAAGCTTCGATCATTCCAGCCTTATTCAATATTAACGAGCCGTTGATTTTCGGGATTCCTTTGATTTATAATCCTTTCTTAGCGATTCCCTTTTTCTTAGCACCGATGGCATCCGCATCGATTGCCTATTTTGCGATCGAATTGGAGATCATTCGACCGATGATCGCCCAAATGCCATGGCCTTCTCCAATCGGCATCGGCGCATTCATTGGAAGTGGAGGCGATTGGAAAGCCGCCGTTTGTGCGTTCTTATGTGCAGGGGTTGCCTTTTTGATCTACTTCCCATTCGCTCGTTCTTATGATGCAGGACTAGTCAAGCAAGAAGCCCAAGAAGGGGAGCAAGCAGCATAAATTGCAAGGAACAAGAAAGAAACGTCCACACGGGCGTTTCTTTTTTTAAGCGTTCTATTCTGCTTTTTTTCGATTCGATGGTACGATTAAATGAGAGAGTCATGAAAAAAAGAAGGAGTGGAGAACATGAAATTTTTGATTTGGCTGGTCTGTGTGATCGGCATCGAAGCAACAGGAATCATCTCGAGTTTGTTTGCAGGAGACATCGCTGGAACGTATGCGCAAATGGAAAAACCCTTTTTAGCCCCTCCTGGTGGGATCATTGGGATCGTTTGGACGATTTTGTATGCCTTTATGGGAACAGCGTTGTATCTGTTGATCGTAGCCAAAGTCAATCCAGCGCTTAAAAAGAATGCCTATATCTTCTTTGCGATCCAGCAAGTACTAAACTTCTTGTGGAGTATCGTTTTCTTTGGCTGGAATGCTTACTGGGCAGGAACGGTCATTATTGTCTTGTTAGTCCTATCAGTGATTATTTGTATGATCCTCTTTGCTCGCATCGACAAAAAAGCAATGTACTTGTTTATTCCTTATTTGATTTGGTGTCTGTACGCAGGCTACTTAACGATTGGCTTAACTTTATTGAATGCCTGATAGAAAAACCCTCTTCCAAGCGTCGTGTTGGAAGAGGGTTTTTTCTTTTAGATATAGTCTTCAGTCAATTCCATAAAGCTGGCAACATCTTTTAGGACCATATCGATCCCTGCTTGCCAGAAGTCTGGTTTTGTTAAATCAACACCAAGGTGCTTTTGTGCCAGTTCTTCCGTCGTCATTGAAGCAGTATCTTGCAATAAAGCAATGTATTCTTCTTCAAAGCTAGACCCTTTTTCATTGGCATACGCGTAGATCCCCATACTAAAGAGGTAACCAAAGGTGTAAGGGAAGTTGTAGAATGGCACATCATCAATAAAGAAGTGCAATTTGGCTGCCCAGAAATGCGGGTGATAAGTCGCTAACCCATCCGCATAGCTTTCTTTTTGCGCCGCTGTCATCATTTCCGTAATTTGCTCTGCTGAAACTAAGCCGTTTTGACGGGCTTGGTAAAAGCTATTTTCAAAAATAAAGCGTGCATGGATGTTCATGAACATCGCGATCGCATTTTGCATTTTGGCATCCAATAGATTGATTTTTTCTTCCTTCGTTGTCGCTTCTTTGAGGGTTGCATCAGCAACAATCAATTCAGCAAAGGTACTTGCTGTTTCGGCGACGTTCATGGCATAGTTGCGGTTTAATTCTGGTAGCTCCCAAAGAACGCTGCTGTGAAACGCGTGACCTAACTCATGGGCAAGCGTCGCTACTTCGTTGACTGAATTGCTGTAGGTCATGAAAATACGTGACTCTTTGGTTTCTGGCAAGCTGGTGCAATAGCCACCAGGACGTTTGCCAGGACGATCTTCTGCTTCGATCCAACTTTTTTCAAAAGCAACTTGGGCAAAGTCAGCCATTTTCGGACTGAACTTACGGAAGTTGGTCAAAATAAAGTCAGCTGCTTCATCAAAGGTGTAGGTTCTTTCTTCCATGTCTCCAAGGATGATCGGCGCATCTTGGTCTTGCCATTCCATTTTTTCTTTGCCGAAAAGCTGGGCTTTGCGGGTCAAGAAATCAACGATCGGCTGTTTGTTCTTTTGGATCGTGCCCCACATAGCATCCAATGTCGCTTTTTGCAGACGATTGTATTCTAATGGTTCTTTCAAGTAATCAGTGACCCCGTGAAGCTTGAATGTAGAAAGGCGGAAGCCGTCTAAATGGTTCAAGGTATCTGCAAAGAGGTCTTCTTTTTCTGCCCAAGTCTTTTCCCAAGTGTCAAATAAACGTGCACGAACTTCTGGATCTGGATCACCCATCATTTTATTGAAGGCTTGACCAGCGGACAAGTTGATCGTCGTGCCGTCTTCTTGAAGGAAAGGAATTTCGATCGAGGCAACGATCGTATCGTAATGTTGGCTCCAAGCATTTAAGCCATCTAAATTTAACGTGTTGATGATGGTTTCTTCTGCTTCAGATAACAATTCTTTGCCGTCGCGACGAATCTCGCTTAGACGAAAGGCGATTGGTGCTAAGTTTTCCGCGGTAAGTAACGCGGTCCAATCATCCTCAGAAATTTCTGTCAATTTTTTCGAGAAAACGGTTTGTGCTGCTTGCAATGCTGGCAGTTTTGCGTAGAGGTCGCCTGTCAGGATTTTGGCTTTGCTGTCGTTGACATTCGCTGAAAGCAAGGCATTGATAAAGCTGCCACATTGTGAAAATCCTTGATTGATTGTGCCAGAAAGTTCGATTAATTCCTCTAATTTTGTCGCATTGTCTGAAGCGTTTGGTACCCAAGCGTCAACTTTTTCACGGTAAGTTTTGATTTCTTCTTCCAGCTGGCTCATGCGTTCTTTTAATTGAACAGAATCACTGCCTCCTGGAAAAATTGTTTCTAGATCCCAATTGATTGAATAGGTCATTCCTATCAAACCCCTTTCTTTTCCTACGATCTTATTAAGTATAGCATAGCCACATTTAGTCGCAACCATCGGATTTTTTTAATCGAAAAAGGAAAGCTGTTGGTTGAAAAAGTTCTTTTCTTTCGTAAGCTTTGCCTGCATTGGGCGGGGACGTCAAAAACAAAAGAAAAGAACAAAATCGATCATTTTTTGATTCTCATCAAATTCTTATTTAAAAATTGCTGAATAAATATTACATAAAAAAAAATAACAACGAGTAAAAAAACGCTCGCAAGAAGATATTCACTCTTTATTGCATAATGACAAATGCTTTGCATAATGAAGGCGAAATACGTCGCTTGGTAAGCGCATACATTCTTGTACTATGTAGGCGTAATCAAAACAAAGGAGGATGTAAAGAAATGTCAAATGCTATTCATGTTTTTTCAGAAATCGGCCGCTTGAAGCAAGTCATGCTCCATCGCCCTGGTCGAGAATTAGAAAACCTCGTGCCCGATCATTTAAATCGCTTGTTATTTGATGATATTCCCTTTTTGGAACAAGCAAGGGCTGAACATGATCAATTTGCCGATGTATTGCGTAATAATAATGTGGAGGTGTTGTATTTAGAAGATTTAGCAGCAGAAGCGTTAACTAGTCAAGAAATCAAAGAGCAGTTTATCAAGGAATATTTAGAAGAAACAACGTTACAAAGCCCAGAAATCATTGCTGAAATTACCGATTATTTCTTATCTTTTGAAGATAACCGTCAATTCATCGATAAAACGATGGCAGGTCTAGCGAAAAATGAATTGAAATTGCCCCATAGTCAAAGCCTAGCTGGTGCTGTGGATGACCAGTATCCGTTTTTGATCGATCCAATGCCGAATTTGTATTTCACTCGCGATCCGTTTGCGACGATCGGTAACGGGGTTTCCTTGAATCGCATGTATTCAGAAACAAGACGTCGTGAAACGTTGTATGGCAAATACATTTTTGCTCATCATCCAATGTTCCAACAACAGCCACCGCACTTGCTTTATGACCGTGATCAGCCAACACGAATTGAAGGTGGCGATGAATTGGTTCTGTCAAAACGAGTGTTAGCGATCGGGATCTCCCAACGAACAGATGCCACTTCCATTGAACAGTTGGCTCGTAATGTGTTCCAACATGAACCAAGTTTTGAGTACGTCTTAGCTTTTGATATTGGTCAAGAACGCAAATTCATGCATTTAGATACGGTATTTACAATGGTTGATTATGACAAATTTACGATCCATCCAGAAATTGAAGGCGAACTGACCGTTTATTCAATCTCACGTGACGGGGATGGCGTAACCATCAAAGAAGAAAAAGATACGTTAGAAAACATTTTGTGCCGCTACTTAGAATTAGATGCAGTGGAATTGATTCGCTGTGGGGGGAACGATTTGGTCGCTGCAGCTCGGGAACAATGGAATGACGGTTCCAATACCTTGACGATCGCACCTGGTGAAGTCGTGGTCTATGACCGTAACACGATCACCAATCAAAAGTTAACTGAAGCCGGCATCAAATTGCATAAAATCTCCGGCAGTGAATTGGTTCGCGGCCGTGGCGGCCCTCGCTGCATGAGCATGCCATTTATCAGAGAAGATATTTAATCTAGAGGAGGAATTACTAATGAAACAAGTATTTAAAGGAAGAAGCTTCTTAGCAGAAAAAGATTTTACGAAAGCCGAGTTAGAATACCTGATTGATTTTTCCATCTATTTGAAACAGTTGAAAAAGCAAAATATTTCTCATCGCTATTTGGAAGGCAAGAACATCGCCCTCTTATTTGAAAAAACGTCGACTCGGACACGGGCGGCATTTACGACGGCTGCCATCGATCTTGGTGCCCATCCAGAATTTTTAGGTGCGAATGATATCCAGCTAGGCAAAAAAGAATCCGTTGAAGATACCGCCAGAGTTTTAGGCAGTATGTTTGATGGCATTGAGTTCCGCGGGTTCAGCCAACAAGTCGTTGAAGATTTAGCCAAATTCTCTGGCGTTCCTGTTTGGAATGGCTTGACCGATGAATGGCATCCAACCCAAATGATCGCTGACTTCATGACGATCAAAGAAAACTTCGGTACATTAGAAAATATTACGTTAGTCTATGTGGGCGATGGCCGAAACAATATGGCGAATAGTTTGTTAGTGACGGGGGCGATTTTAGGTGTCAATGTTCGCATCTGTGCACCAAAAGAACTTTTCCCAGCTGAAGAAGTGACAGACTATGCCAACAAATTTGCCAAAGAATCTGGCAGTCAGCTGATGGTAACAGACGATATTCAAAAAGGCGTCAAAGATGCCGATGTTCTGTATACCGATGTTTGGGTTTCAATGGGGGAAGAAGACCAGTTTGAAGAACGGGTGAAGCTGTTGAAAGATTACCAAATCAACCGCGAAATGGTAATGGCGACTGGAAAACAAGACGATGGCTTGATCGTGCTTCACTGCTTGCCAGCGTTCCATGATACGAATACGACGTATGGAAAAATGATCGAAGAAAAATTCGGCATTTCTGAAATGGAGATCACAGACGACATTTTCCGCA
Organism: Enterococcus sp. DIV0755f; assembly: GCF_051713725.1. Taxonomy (NCBI): domain Bacteria; kingdom Bacillati; phylum Bacillota; class Bacilli; order Lactobacillales; family Enterococcaceae; genus Enterococcus; species Enterococcus sp. DIV0755f. The sequence continues at coordinate 3,205,781 of NZ_JBIOQL010000001.1, read as the reverse complement.
GTCAATGGGGCCGTCAATTTGAAGAGGCTGAAAACCGAATGCACTCGATCAAAGCAATCATGGCAGTAACCTTAGGCGATCTCTTTATTCCTAGAGTGTAAGAAGGAGCAGTGAGCAGATGAGTGAAAAGAAACCAACGATCGTTGTCGCCCTCGGCGGCAACGCTATCCTAGCAGATGATGCCAGTGCCAAAGGGCAAAAAGAACGGCTTAAACAGACCGTCGAGTATTTAATTCCCCTGATCCAAAAAGACGTTCATTTGATCATTACCCATGGGAATGGGCCTCAAGTGGGAAATTTGGTTTTGCAGCAACAAGCCAGTGATTCTAGCAAAAACCCAGCGATGCCTTTAGATACCTGTGTGGCAATGACGCAAGGCAGTATTGGCTATTGGTTACAAAATGAGCTGAGAATCCAGTTGAAAGAAGCCCAAATGGCTAAGCCGGTAGTGACAGTGGTGACGGAAATTACAGTCGATGCCCAAGATCCAGCATTTGCCCATCCGACCAAACCGATCGGTCCTTTCTTAACGGAAACAGCTGCCAAAGAAGCCATGGCGGCAACAGATGCCATCTATCGTGAAGATGCTGGTCGTGGTTGGCGGAAAGTCGTTGCCAGTCCAGCGCCACAAGCGATTCAAGAAGTTGCCAGCATCAAGGCGCTGATTGAACAAAACACGATCGTTATTTGCGCAGGCGGCGGGGGCATTCCCGTGTTAGATAATGGGCTGGGGGTTGAAGCCGTGATCGATAAAGATTTTGCTTCTGAAAAATTAGCTCGTTTAGTCGATGCGGATCAGCTGATCATTTTGACAGGCGTGGAAAAAATCGCTTTGAACTTTGGCAAGGAAAATGAGCAGTGGTTGGATCATGTGACCGCCGCTGAATTGGAAACCTATGTCGATGAAGGGCATTTTTCACCGGGAAGCATGTTACCGAAAGTACAAGCAGCTTTGAATTTTGTCAAAATGGGCACGGAAAAACGGGCAGTGATTACTTCCTTAGATAAGCTGGCAGAAATTGAAGACGCTGGTACACAGATCACCTGGAAATAAGCGAAGTAGCAAAGCAAGTCCAAAACATTGGAGTGAGAGAAATGATCGACTACCAAATAAAAGATCCATCAACAAGAGCGAATAGCTTTCAATGGCTGGAAGAAGAAAATCAACAGCGATTGAAGGAGCATATTTACTGCCGTACGTACAAAAAAGGCCAAGTGCTTTTTTATGAAGGCGACGTAAGAGATCGGATATTCCATGTGATCGAAGGTCTCGTACGGATCGAAAAAACCGACGGAACTGATTCCTATTGTTATGTAGACTTTGTTGGGCCTGATCAGTTATTTCCTTTGATTGGCTTGTTTGAAAGAGACAACTATGATGTATCGGCATTCGCTGCAACAGACATTGTCGTGCAGTTTGCAGCGATGTCGCTGTTTGAACCGCTGGTTGTTTCATCTACAAGTCAGTTGCTGTGGCTGAATCAGCAAATGAGCCAGCAGTTGGAGAAGCAAAGACGCCGAGTGGAGTACTGTGTCACCTCTAGCGCGCAGACAAGAGTCGTCAATACGATCGGTCTCTTGATGATCGAGCACGGACAGTCACAAGGAGAGCAGATTCGCATTCCTTTTCCAGTTTTTATCAATGATATTGCTAAATACAGTGGAACGACGCGAGAGACGGTCAGTCAAACCATCAAGGCGCTCGTGCATAAAAGAAAGATTTATTATCGTTACAAAGAACTCATTATTTATGACAAAGATTATTTTTCCCATGTTGCGAATTGACCACAGACAGACTAGCTGTTGGCAATTTGCACCTAAGACTGATTCAATAGAGGAGGAACGAAGATGAAAAAAAAGCAAAAAGAAAAAAAGTCGCTGACATCGTTCAGTATCTTATTTCTGATCATTATTGCGTTGACGGTCGCTTCTTGGCTACTAGCCGGTCAGCCCTTTGCACCTTCATTACCAGCAGGCCAAGAAGAGATGGTCAGCCAAGTCGTCGGTGCCAAGTTTTCTGATTTCTTTATGGCGCCTTTTAACGGATTTCGTGATGCGATCGAGATCTGTGTGTTTATTCTTTGTTTGGGTGGCTTTTTGAATATTGTCACACGAACAGGCGCTTTAGAAGCTGGTATTCAGCATTTGGTCAAAAAACTCAAAGGCAACGAGTTGATTTTGATCCCGATTTTGATGGTGTTGTTTTCAATTGGTGGCTCAACTTATGGAATGGCGGAAGAAACGATTCCGTTCTATTCCTTATTAGCAATCACAATGGTGGCATCGGGCTTTGACACGATCGTCGCAGCAGGAACCGTCATGTTGGGGGCAGGTGCCGGTGTGATCGGCTCCACCGTTAACCCTTTCGCTACTGGGGTGGCAATGGATGCCTTACGAAGCATTGATATTGCTCCGAATAATGGCACGATCCTAGTAGTTGGCGCATTGCTTTGGTTAGTCACGACCGCGTATTGTATCTTTGTGGTGATGTCTTATGCCAAAAAAGTCAAAGCTGACAAAGGCTCCACGATCTTATCGCTGCAAGAGCAAAAAGAAATGGAAGAGCATTTTGTCAAAGACACGAACGAAGCCTTGGCGTTTACGCAAAAGCATCGCCTGATTTTGACGATTTTTGGCTTATCCTTTGTGATCATGGTGGTTTCCTTGATTCCTTGGGGCGACTTTGATATCCATGTATTTGACGGTTGGACCGCCTTTTTGACGGGGAATAGCTTCGGTGAATGGTATTTTGGTGATTTGGCTATGTGGTTCTTCTACGTCAGTATCATCATTGCATTGATTCAAGGATTCTCAGAAAAAGAAATCGTGACCAACTTTATCGATGGGGTCAAAGACATTTTATCCGTTGTCTTGATCATCGTTGTGGCACGGGGGGCTTCCTACATTATGCAAACGACGTACTTGGATCTGTTTATTTTGGATCGGGCTTCCCATCTTTTAGAAGGGTTATCACCTGTCCTGTTCGTAATTGGCGCCTATATTTTGTATCTGCTCTTATCGTTCTTGATTCCATCGACTTCAGGACTGGCATATGTATCGATCCCTATCATGGGTGCCTTGGCGCAAAGCATCGGACTCAATCCGAACGTCATGGTTATGATCTTTACTGCTGGTTGCGGATTAGTGAATTTGATCACACCAACTTCTGGCGTCGTGATGGGCGGATTGGAGCTGGCGCGGGTCAACTATTCTACTTGGACTCGCTTTATGCGCAAACCGTTACTGGTTATCGGAATTTCCAATCTTGCCATTTTAATCTTCTCGATGTTGTTCTTGTAAGCTGCGTTTCAAGAAGTGAACGAGACGGATCAACTATTTCAGTAAGCGAGGCGACTTGAGAGGAGCGGATCAAGTAAATGAAAAAAAAAGAGCGACAAGCAATTATCAAAAAACTTTTTGTCCTACATCGGATTGAGTCTCAAGAAGAATTGATGAATTTATTAAAAAAAGAAAATGTTTCAGCTACCCAAGCCACGATTTCTAGAGACATGCGGGAAATGAACATCGCTAAAACGTATGCCAAAAATGGGCGACCGTATTATTCAATTTTTGAATCCAAAGAGCAGGATCTAGAAGACAGAATTGCGTTTTCGATGTATGAGTATCTAAAAAAGATTACGCAGATTGACTTTTTAGTTGTCGTTCATACGGCTGAAAATGGCGCCGATGTGATCGCCAATTATCTTGATGAAATGGAGCTGCCAGAAATTGTCGGCACGATTGCAGGGTTTGATATTTTATTGATCATCACGCCGTCACAAGAAGCGGCAGCAGAGGTCGTCGAGCGGTTGAATCATTATGTAGAAGGCTACGAGATGGGTTCGTCATTATTTACTGGAGAAAAAAACGCAAAACAGCCCTGAGAATCGTTGAGGAAGCTGAACGTCACAAGCCCAAAGATCTCACAACCAAACGGGTGACGGCTTTTCATACCGATGGCTATTTTTAAAAAGAAAGAGTGCTTCTAAACTTGACGGAAGCACTCTTTTTGTGTGTGCAATGTCTCCACGGTTTGCTGGAAAAACAGTTGCATCACCAAATGAAAATGGTAAGATAGGAAAATGAGGAGTGAAAACTATGAAAAAATTACTGAAAGAACCGAACTTTTACTTTTGTATCGCAATTGCGGTAATGGTCATCCTCTTTATCAGCTCTTCACAAACCTATGAGCAGCAATCACAAATCGGGTTGCTTTCACGTATCTTAAAAAATGAACCATTGAAAGATTGGTTGGAGACGATCTCTTTTTCCTATGCTGGTTCGGAGATCAGTATTGCGGAAAAAGGCTATTTCTCATTTGTGGAATTTTTCATTCGCAAAGGTGCGCATTTCTTCACTTATTTTGTCCTAGGTGGCAGTTTGTTCTTAACGCTTGTTTTTCGAAAACAGCCGTATTGGCTAGCCGCTTTTTTTGCTTGGTTGGCAGCCACCGGCTACGCTGGGATCGATGAATACCATCAAATGCTGACGGGAGGACGGACGCCGCTTTTTCAAGATGTCATGCTGGATTCAGCTGGAGCACTGACCGCCGTTCTTTTGGGGTGGTTGATTTGTCAGCTATCGAAAAAGTCACTTAAACGCCGCAAAACATAACGAGTTGTCGACGTTTTTTAAGCAGTAAGCTGTCAGAAAGTATAAAAACAAGAGGCGAAACCAATGGAAAAAAGTTTGAGCAGTGTCAAAAGCAAATCGGAGTTTGTCGTGCATGAAAGTTTACCGGTGGGGATTCTTCTTGCTATGGCGGGCGGTTTTTTAGATGCGTATACCTACTTGTTTCACGGGGAAGTGTTTGCAAGTATGCAGTCGGGGAATGTCATTTTGTTAGGGATCAATCTTTCAACGGGGCAGTTTGAACAAGCCTTTCGATATCTGCCACCAATCTTCATGTTTTTAGTGGGGATCGTAGTGACGAATTATCTGCAGCATCATTTTCCGACAGGGGGCTGGATCGTTTGGCAAAATGCCGCATTGATCTTTGAAGCAATCGGTATTTTGGTTCTGGGCTTTTTTGCTCGATCATTACCCAATGTCATGATCGATTCGGGGTTATCTTTTTTTGCAGCGATTCAATATGCCGCCTATCGTCGATTGGCAGGGATGCCCTATGCCACCACGATGACCACCGGCAACTTACGTTCACTGGCTGATTATGTGTACATGCGCTGGTTTAAAAAGGACCGATCAGTGACGCCCAAGATCATTTCTATTTCCTTGATCATCGGCGGCTTCTTTTTTGGTGCAGTCTTAAGCAGCTTGCTAGGGATTTTCTTATTCCACCGCACTATCTGGGTGGTTTCAGGGATTCTAGCCTTGGTGTTGGGGATCACGATCCATCATCAAAATAAACAATAGAAAAAAGACATTCGCTGGAATGTCTTTTTTGTCTTACTTTTTGGTGCTTGTGCGTGAATCTTTGAGATACAGTGCCGTTTCTACGAGTAGCGCTGCTAGAAGATAGCTGCCAAAAACGGCTACTTGGTAAAAAGCCTCTGCGATCAGCTCGTTGCGCTGCAATAAAACGACCCCGCCTAGAAAGAGCATCGCTAACAAGGAGAACCACTGCTGGGCAAAACGCCAATTGCTGACACTGGCTGTACTGCGCTTGGTGCGAAAGCCGAATACATAATTGGGTTCTTCTCGGTAAAAGCACCAGAAGACGATGAAAAAAATACCCGTAAAAATCAACAACAAAAGTCCAATATCGATCGAGATCACTACCTTTCACGTGCGATTTGTTGGATAAGTAAGTGAAGCCACTAAAGATGAGTACATACTTATTGTATCCGCTATGAACGCTTCTATGAAGGGGAACAATCGAAAAATACGTGCTTCTAGCAAAAAAACGGATGGCGATTTGCAGCGCCATCCGTTTTTTTATCCCCGTTGAAAAGGGCCTTTTGGTGCAATCAATTCAAGATTGGTGCCGTCTGGATCTGTAAAGTAGGCGACACCTGTCCCAAAGCCGCTTTTCAAACCGTCTTGTGCTTCAAAAACGATGGGGGTGCCGTCAGGCTCAACGCCAATGGCTTTTAGACGAGCAACGGCTTCATCGATAGCTTCGACTTCAAAACAAAGATGCATCGCGCTGATTTGCTCATTGGAATAGCTGGCTTTGTTGGATTTTGGTTCGACGTATTCTAAAAGATCGATGTTGAGATTGTCTAAATGAAGATTGGCATATTTGATCAGTGTATCTGCTAATCCTTGCGTTTGCGCCATGCGTTTGCCGCCGATCGTATCTTGATTGGCGATCTTCTTTCCCGTTAATGCTTCATAAAATTGGATGGAACGTTCGAGATTGCTGACGGTGATTCCCACGTGGTTGACCATTGAAAAGCCTGTGTTTGTGTTTGTCATTATACTTCCTCCTAAGGTTTTGTTTAGTATATCGTTTGGTTAATGAAAATCGAATGTGTCTGGATCTGGACCCACTCGTAAGTCTTCATTTAATGCGTTCAAGTGGGCCATGTCAGCTTCTGATAAATGGAAATCAAAAATCGCTGCATTAGCGATCATTCGCTCAGGGTGTGTCGATTTGACATTGACTAAGATTCCTTGTTGGATAGCCCAGCGTAAAAGCACTTGTGCCGCTGATTTTTGCTGTGCATCGGCGATCGTCAAGACGGTGTCATCTTTCAGCAGTTTGCCTTGCATCAATGGCGACCAAGCTTGGATCGCAATTGCTTTTTCAGCACAAAAAGCCCGCAGGTCTTGCTGCGTCAGTTTGGGATGCAGCTCGATCTGATTGATAACAGGAACGACCTTAGCATTGGCCAATAATTGCTCCAGATGATGGATTTGAAAGTTGCTGACCCCGATCGCTTTGATTTTTCCTGCCACATAGAGGTCTTCCAAGGCACGCCAGGACTCTTGAAATGCTTGATTTCCTGGCCAATGGATCAAGTACAAGTCGAGATACTCGAGGTTTAAGCGGGCCAGACTTTCATTGAAGGCGTGGATCGTTTCATCATAAGTTAAATGATCGTTCCAAAGTTTGGAAGTGACAAAGAGTTCTTCACGAGCCAACCCCGTTTCTTGTAAGCCTTGTTTGATTCCTGCCCCTGTTCCTGTTTCATTGCCGTAAATCGCTGCTGTATCAATCAAGCGATAGCCATTGATAATCGCTTGCTTCACGACCTCTGCTGTGTCAGCTTCAGGGATTTGAAAGACACCTAACCCCAACCCGGGGATTTCACTGCCGTTGTTCAGGGTGACGGTATCTGATAATTTTTCGATCATAAAAACATCTCCTTTATTTTTTTCTGGTATCATCATATAATGAGGTGGTAATACTGTATAGTACGTACTTTTTTGTTTGATACCCACCTTTTGGTAACCTTTGTGTGATATCAAGCGTAATGAGGTGAAAAAAATGGCAGAAAAAATTTATAATATCGGTGTTGAAGCAACCATGGATGTCATCGGCGGGAAGTGGAAACCAATCATTCTTTGTAATTTGCGCCATGGGGCATTACGTCCCAGTGATTTACGGCGGAAGATCCCTGGCATCAGTCAAAAAATGTTGACCCAGCAATTGCGGGAATTAGAAGAATCTGACATCGTTACTCGCAAGTCCTATAATCAAGTACCACCTAAAGTTGAGTATTCCTTGAGTGAATATGGAGAAACCTTAGGCGGCTTATTGGATACTCTTTGCCAATGGGGCACGATGCACGTTGCTGCACTGCAAGACAAAGGGGAACCCGTTGTTTTGCTGGAACAAGAAGAGACACTTGTCTCGCAGGGCTGAGTTTGAGTGAGAAAAGGCGGCAGAAACCATTGGTTTCCGTCCGCCTTTTTAGGTTATGCTTGTTGGATCAATTCTAGAATGGCCTCAGTATTCATCCCGCTGTAATGATTGACGGGAAACGAAAGGCGCTTGATGCGTGGTGGGATAGCCTGCTTGATCACCGGATCTGTTAAAGAAAGCAAGGGATCGACCAAAACGAGTTTTTCTTGCGAAAAACGATAATTCGCCAGACGTTCTGGTGTCACAACAGTTACGCTGATTTGATCCTCGGACAGCAGTTGGATGTTGCGGGCGAAAATTTTGATCAGACTTCCAGCCAAAGTAGAACGATCAATAAAAACGACTTTTTCCAAAATGATTCTCCTTATTAATTAAATTGGTTAATTAAGTATATTAATTAAAAAGTTCTTTGTAAATAGGAACATTTGGGAGACAACAAAAAAGCCGCAAAAGATTTTTCTTTTGCAGCTTTTGGTTCGTCTATAAAAAGGTTTGATTCTTTTTTTGATTAAATCACGATCACGGGTGTACCGACTTCGGCTTTGCTGTACAATTCTTTCATCACGCCTGGCGGAGTATTGATACAGCCGTGAGAACCACGGGTTTTCCAAAGATCGCCACCGTATTCCGTCTGCCAATCAGAATCATGGATACCGACACCGGTCCAATCGATGGGCATCCAGTAATCAACTGGGGACGCATAATCTTCACCAGTCAAGGTTGCATCTTCTTCTTTGTTCCAGACATAGAAGACACCAGTTGGCGTTGGTGTAGCTGGTTTCCCAGAGATAATTTTTGTATCCAACACCAACTCGCCATCTTTGTAATACCACATGTGTTGGTTTTTTAGATCAACTTCGATATAGGTGTTGCCAAACAGCGGACTGCCTGCATCGGTGCTTCCTTGAGCGATCGGTGTACGCGTGAAGTCTTCGCCAGCTTTTAACGCCTCGATCAATGCTTCTGTTTCTGCATCGGTTTGGATCGTCCAGCTAAGAGTACCGGCTGGGACGGTCACTTCGCCTTGCTTGGTACTTTGGAAGGTCGAAGAATTGGTGCTAGTATTGTATTGTTCGCCGATCGATGTGACATAGCTTCGTACTTTGTCTTCGTCGATCGTTGTGTTGCCGTCTTTATAAGAGAGCCAATCCATGATCGTTTCTCTTGGGATTTGAAACGTATTTCCGTTGATCGTATAATTGCCAGTTACTTTGGCGATTTTATTCAACGAATCCATTTCTTTCGTTAAGTCTGGATCATCGGCGGTCACACTTGGTTTTGTGACATAATCAACGAGATTCAATTCCTTTTCGCCGCTGACGATGGCTTCTTGCAAGTCTGCCACTGCTTTGTCAACATCGATGGCATCGCCGTCAACTTCTGGTTTGATAGAAAAACCGTCTTCGCCTTTTTCCAACGTGGCATCAGCCGATTTGGTACGATCTTCATTTAAGGTTTCGAGTTCTTTTTGGATCGTGTTGGTCTCGCTAGTCAAGGTGTCTTGGTCTACTGAGAGATTGTCTAGCTTCTTTTCTTCGGCAGCCGAAACGTAAGCCATTCCCCAGCTCCACTGATTTTGTTCATCTTTTAACGATTGCAGCTCATCGGTGAAATCCGTCTGCAAACCAAATTGAGCAAGGTTGACTGTTTTCCATTCGCTATCACCATCTTTGATAGTAAAGTCTTCTTGTGAATAGCGATCATGCAGCAGGGCGTTGGCCTCGGCAACGGTTTTGTTGCTGATGTCGATCCCATCGATTTCAGTCTTTGGTAGAAAACGGTTTGCATAATATGTACTTCGGTAGGTATAGCCGCCAGCGATCACTACGAGTAAAGCGGCCACAACGATCAGAACAATTTTCTTCGTATTATTCTTGGCGTCAGTATGTTTGTTTGAACGAGTCATTCAACTACTCCTTTTTTCTAATGGCATAATAGATAATAACGCTTAAATCATACCATATTCCCACGGGAAAGCGAATATGGCAAATGAGAACTTCCATGAAAAATAGAAAATTCTTAAACTATCTTTAGGCAAGCTGTAGAAACGCATTTCTTACGATAAAAAAACTGAACGAATCGTCAGCAAGCCATCTTGATCAAAGGGTTCTGAAAAAGAGTGAGCTGGAGGATTCGTTCAGTCGCATAATTGACTAACTAAAATTGACTATTTAACACGAGGGGAAAGAAATTATTGATTGTCTTCCGCATCTAATTTTGCAAAAGCTTCATCAAGAATATCTTTTAATTGTTTTGCCGAAGCGGCCATCCGGTCTTTTTCACCATCTGTTAATGGGATCTCAATTACTTTTTGGATCCCTTGGGCATTGATGACTGCAGGCGCACCGATATACAAGTCGTTTAAGCCGTATTCGCCGTTCATGTACACAGATAATGGGAGAACAGCATTTTCATCGTCTAAGATCGCACGAGTGATCCGTGCTAAGGCTACCGCGATCCCGTAGAAGGTCGCACCTTTTTTCTCGATGATGGTGTAGGCTGCATCACGAACACTGAAGAAAATGTTGACCATTGCTTCTTCATCGATGTCTGGGTTATTTTTGACCCATTCATAGATTTGTAGGCCAGCTACGTTGGCATGAGACCAAACAGGGAATTCTGAATCGCCGTGTTCCCCTAAGATATAGGCATGGACGTTACGGGCATCGACATCGACCAATTCAGCCAATGCTTGACGGAAACGGGCAGAGTCTAATGAGGTACCTGAACCGATAACGCGTTCTTTCGGGAAGCCTGAGAATTTCCAAGTAGAATAAGTCAAAATATCGACTGGGTTTGCTGCAACTAAGAAAATTCCGTTAAAGCCTGAATCAACGATTTGGGTAACTACTTCACGGTTGATTTTCAAGTTTTTATGAACTAAGTCTAAACGGGTTTCGCCTGGTTTTTGAGGCGCACCAGCAGTAATAACGACTAAATCAGCATCATGTGCATCTTCATAAGAAGCGGCATAGATTTTTTTAGGGGAAGTAAATGCCAAAGCATGGGACAAGTCAATTGCGTCGCCTTCTGTTTTTGCTGTATTTATATCAATGATTCCGACTTCTTGCGCAATGTTTTGGGTCACCAGCGCAAACGCGTAACTAGAACCAACCGCACCGTCTCCAACAAGAATTACCTTTTGGTGATCTTTTTTGTTCGTTTTTGCAGTCATCTGTGTATCATTCCTTCCGCATAATTGTTTTACTCGCTATCATCCTACCATTTTCAAGTATGTTTGTCATGTGATTTGCACAACAATATTACACAAAATATCGCTGTTTCAGTTGTAAATGCTTTCTTTGTTATTACGTCAAAAAGAAGATATATCAAGGTTTTATTAAGATTCGTTAAGAAAGATAAAAACTGAGCAAGAGGGTGCCACCATAACAGTCCATTTCGTGTTATAATTACCTAAGCAAAAGAACTGGGCGCATTTGTGTGCCCAGTATTTTGTGTTTGGATAAGAAAACCGATAAAATAGATGAAGAATCAGCTTGAAACTAGAAATAATGGAGCGTAAATAAAAAATGAAAATGATTGTAGGCTTGGGAAATCCTGGCAAAAAATATGAAAAAACCAAACATAATGTTGGCTTTATGGTAGTGGATGCGTTGGCACAAAAGTACCAAGCAACCTTTAAAAAGTCGGCTTTTGAAGCAGAGGTGGCAGAGTTTTTCTTGAAGGGTGAAAAAATCCTTTTGGTCAAACCACAAACCTTCATGAATGAATCGGGTCGTGCGGTAGGCCCGTTGATGACCTATTTTGGCATCTACCAAGAAGAACTAGTGGTGGTCTATGATGACCTCGATTTAGCATTAGGGAAAATTCGTTTGCGCCAAAAAGGCAGTGCAGGTGGCCACAATGGGATCAAGAGTTTGATCGCTCATTTGGATTCAACAGTCTTTGACCGTATCAAAATCGGGATCGATCGTCCACGTCCAGGACAAACCGTGGTCAATCATGTCCTGAGTCCTTTTGCAAAAGACGATCTGCCCATCGTTTTACAAAGTATTGATAAAGCGGTCGAGGCAAGTAGTGATTACTTGACCAACGGCGACTTTCTTGCCACAATGAATCGATTTAACTAAGGAGGGCCGAGATGGATTTAATTGAATTAATAAATAAAGTGCCGACAGTGGCGGCTTGGCATACAGGTTTACGTGAACAGGCCCCCCGGCAATTACTGACCGGTCTAGCTGGATCGGCAAAAACATTAGCGATCACTGGTGTGTATCAGGCATTTCAAAAACAAGTGATCGTCGTGACACCTAATCTCTATTATACAAATCAACTAGCCGAAGATCTGCGCAATGTGATGGAAGATGTCTACGTTTTTCCAGTGGATGAAGTGTTGTCAGCCGAAATGGCTTTTTCTTCACCAGAAGCCAGAGAAGAACGCGTGGCAGCGCTGAATGCTGTTTCTCAAGGGAAAACGGGGATCTATGTGTTGCCGGTAGCGGCTTTGCGAAAGTATTTGCCTGAAAAGAAAACCTGGTTAGCCAATCAATTTCAATGGCAGATCGGCGATGAGATCGATTTAGAGCGTTTGCCGCAACAATTGATCTTGATGGGTTACGAACGTCAGTCAATGATTGGCAAACCTGGCGAATTCAGTATTCGTGGGAGCATCCTCGATATTTATCCATTAAACGCCGAATATCCCGTACGGATCGAGTTATTCGATGTAGAAATCGACTCGATGCGTTCTTTCAACGTGGAAACGCAACGCTCAGTGGAAACGCTGCAGCAAGTGGCTATTTTACCCACTACTGAATTGGTTTTCTCAGCGGAAGATTTAGCTGCGGGGCAAAAGCAGCTGCAAGAATTATTGAACAAACGGTTGGCAGTCACCAAAGAAGCAACCGATCGCGCCTTTTTAGAAGATTATTTTGGTCAGTTGGCTTCTCAATGGCAAGCAGGGATTCCTGGTGAAAGTGCCCGTTACTACACGGATTTACTGTATCGTCAGCAAACGAGTGTCTTAGATTATTTTTCTGAAGATGCCTTTTTGATGATCGATGATTATGCTCGGATCATGGAGACCAATCGTGAGATCGAACGGGAAGAGGCGGAGTGGCATACCCAAAAATTAGCGGAGCTGCGGGTCTTTTCTGAACAGCAATTCGGGATCGATGTCCATCAGCTGCTGCAAAAAGAAACCTTTGTGACCAGCTTCTTTTCTTTATTCCAAAAAGGAATGGGGAACATTCGCTTCCAAGCGATCCATCAATTCCAATACCGGCCGATGCAGCAGTTTTTCAGCCAAATGGGTCTCTTGAAAGTTGAAATCGATCGCTGGGAGAAGCAGCAGCAGACGGTGATTTTTCTGGTCAGTGATCAAGAGCGGGCCAAGAAGTTAGAGCAAGATCTGCGAGATCATGATATCTATGCCGTGCAGACGCAACAAGATCGCCTGTTTACGGGACGCACCCAAATCGTGGTGGAACGTTTGCAAAGCGGCTTTGAAATGCCGCAAGACAAGCTAGTGGTGGTTACGGAAAAAGAAATTTTCCAAAAGATGAACAAAAAAAGAGCCCGCAGGCAAAATGTCACTAATGCGGAACGGCTCAAAAGCTACAATGAGTTAAAAGCGGGCGATTATGTCGTCCATGCGAATCATGGGATCGGGAAGTACATTGGCATGGAAACCTTAGAAGTCGATGGCGTCCACCAAGATTACATGACGATCTTGTACCAAAACGAAGACAAGCTCTTTATTCCAGTCACCCAACTGAATTTGATTCAAAAATATGTGGCTTCCGAATCGAAAACACCGAAAATCAATAAATTAGGTGGCAGCGAGTGGGCGAAGACCAAGCGCAAAGTGACGGCTAAAATTGAAGACATTGCAGATGATTTGATTTTATTGTATGCCAAACGCGAATCAGAAAAAGGCTATGCCTTTCAACCAGACGATGCCTATCAAAAAGAGTTTGAAGATGCCTTTCCGTATTCGGAAACCGATGATCAGCTGCGCAGTACGGCAGAGATCAAGCGGGATATGGAAAAAGAAAAGCCGATGGACCGCTTGTTAGTCGGGGATGTCGGTTTTGGGAAAACAGAAGTGGCGCTGCGGGCTGCTTTTAAAGCGATCAAAGAAAGCAAACAAGTGGCTTTCTTAGTACCGACAACGATCTTGGCGCAGCAGCACTATGAAACGATGGTCGATCGTTTTGAAGGATTCCCCGTCAATGTTGGGGTACTGAGTCGTTTTCGGACGAAAAAACAGCAGAATGAAACGATCGAGCAAGTGCGCAAAGGGCAAGTCGATATTTTGGTGGGGACCCACCGATTATTGTCAAAAGATGTCGAGTTTGCTGATTTGGGCTTATTGGTGATCGATGAAGAACAACGGTTTGGGGTCAAACACAAAGAGCGCTTGAAACAACTGCGTTCGCAAGTCGATGTGTTGACGTTGACGGCAACGCCGATCCCACGAACATTGCATATGTCGATGCTGGGGGTACGGGACCTATCTGTGATCGAAACACCACCAGAAAATCGTTACCCGATCCAAACCTATGTGATGGAGATGAATCCAGGAGCAGTGCGAGAAGCGATCCAACGGGAGATGGCACGGGGAGGTCAAGTGTTTTATCTCTATAATCGTGTCGATACGATCGAGCGAAAAGTCGAAGAACTGCAGGCGTTAGTGCCAGACGCACGAATCGCGTATGCCCACGGGCAAATGACCGAGATTCAATTGGAAAATACCCTGTTTGACTTTATTGAAGGGCAATACGATGTGTTGGTGACGACGACGATCATTGAAACCGGTGTGGATATTCCCAATGCCAATACGTTGTTTGTGGAAAATGCCGATTACATGGGGCTTTCGACGTTGTATCAGCTGCGCGGCCGTGTCGGTCGGAGCAATCGGGTCGCCTATGCGTATTTCATGTACGAACAGCAAAAAGTGTTGAATGAAGTCAGTGAAAAACGGCTGCAAGCCATTAAGGACTTTACCGAGTTGGGGTCAGGTTTCAAAATCGCGATGCGAGATCTTTCGATTCGTGGAGCGGGTAATCTATTGGGGGCGCAGCAGCACGGCTTTATCGATGCAGTCGGGTTTGACATGTACTCGCAAATGCTGTCTGAAGCAGTCACTCGGAAACAAGGGAAAAATACCCAAACAGAAAAAACGACCGTCGAGATCGATCTGGGGATCGATGCCTACTTACCGACTTCGTATATTGAAGACGAACGGCAAAAAATCGAGATCTACAAACGAATTCGTGAGCTGGAATCCCAAGAAGCAGTTGATGAACTTCAAGATGATCTGTTAGACCGTTTCGGTGAATACCCTGTAGAAGTGGCGCATCTCTTAACGGTGGGCGAGATCAAGATGAACGGCGATCGTGCCTTGTTAGAAACTATCCGTAAGCAGCAGCAGACGGTGTCGTTTATTTTGAGTAAAGTCGGCACGAAAAATTATTCGGTGGAGCAGCTGTTTGAAGCATTGAAAGCTACTAAATTAAAAGCCACGATGGGTGTCGATCATGAGCAAATGACCATCAAATTACAGATTCCGCCAGTGATGAAGGAAAGCACCTGGCTATTAGAAATCCAAGATTTTGTCAAAGCGTTACGGGAACAAAAATACGCCAGCCAAGGCTAGAAAGGAACCAGAGGGATGCCGAAATCACAATTGAAGCGTACGATGGAAGGGGCGTTTATTTTAACGATCGCTTCCTTTATCGCAAAAATCTTAAGTGCCGTTTATCGGGTCCCTTTTCAGAACCTGGTAGGGGACGAAGGGTTTTATGTGTATCAACAAGTCTATCCGATTTATGGATTGGCGATGACGTTAGCGTTGTCAGGGTTGCCACAGTTTATCTCCCGCATCGTCGCTGAAGAACCCGATCCTTTGAAAAGCAAGGAACGGCTGCAAGCGTTGACGCCTTTCGTGCTTTGGTCTGCGATCAGTTTATGGGCGGTGACCTTTTTATTTGCTGGTCCGATCGCGCAAGTGATGGGGGACCACCAACTGGCGGGCTTGATTCGAGTCGTTTCTTTTACCTTCTTATTTGTCCCGCCTTTGACCTTTTATCGAGGAATGTTTCAAGGAAATTTGCAAATGGTGCCGACAGCAGTTTCCCAAGTCGTAGAGCAGCTGCTTAGAGTTGGTGTGATTTTAGGTGCTGCGGCAGCTTTCCAGCAATTGGGCTGGACGATTTATCAAACGGGGACTGTCGCCATGATGGGTGCCTTAGTCGGGGGCCTTGCGGCGTGGTGGATCTTAAGTTATTATAGCCGACAAATCAACGGCAAACGCTTATCGCTATGGCATAAACCAGTCACCAGTACAGGAGAAAATCCCGCTGGTTTATCCGCCTCGTTGAAGAAACGCTTCTTCTTAGAAGGCGGTCTGTTGACGATTTATAGCGGCTATTTGATCTTGTTCCAGTTAGCGGATTCGTTTTTATTGACCAATGCGCTAGAAGCGGGGGGGATGACGGCACAAGCAGCCCGAATTTCAAAAGGGATCTATGATCGCGGACAACCCCTCGTCCAACTAGGTCTTGTGGTGGCGATGGCGTTAAGCTCGACGTTTTTGCCAACGTTGACCAAGTATTTGACGGTAAAAAATCAGCAGCTGTTTGAAAAGTCGGCAAAAATGTATTTGCGCCTAACGATCGGGATTGCTTCGGCTTCTGCCGTGGGCTTAGCGATTTTGCTGCCTTATATTAACTTTGCCTTATTCAAAGACGGTTCTGGCAATGCGGCGCTGGTATTGTTTGTCTTTTCTATCGCTCTGATGGCGACGATCCAAGCCTATCAAAGCATTCAACAAAGTCGCAATACCTATACCTTCGGCTTGCTCGCTGCGGGGATCGGTCTTTTGATCAAATGTCTATCGATGTGGCCGCTGACTGCTTCGTATGGGACTGCAGGAGCGAGTATCAGTACACTGTTGGGGTTAGGCGCGACCTTATGCTGTTTTGTGGTTTCCGAACAGCGTCGAGCACAAAGCAGCATCAATCACTTTTGGCATGAAGGAAATTATGGAAAAAAACTATTTATTTGTTTAGGGATCATGGCAAGCGTGCTATTCTTATATTATAGCTTCGTTGCGATCTTATTGAACGGTCCTTTGACCCATCGACTACAGGCACTGCTTTTTTGCCTAGGCGGTGTCGGTCTGGGAGGCGCAGCCTTTATCGGGGCAGCGATCAAAATCAAATTGTTAACGATTCGCGAATGGCTGTTAGTTCCATTTGGAAAGAAACTATTAAGAAGAGGTGAAAAACATGAGATTAGATAAATTTCTTAAAATCTCCCGCATCATCAAGCGTCGCTCTGTGGCCAAAGAAGTGGCAGACAAGGGACGCATTCAGATCAACGGCAAATTAGCCAAGTCAAGCAGTGACGTCAAAGTAGGCGATACCATGCGCATTCAATTCGGGAATAAGGTCTTGGAAGTAAAAGTCAATGAATTGCATGAATCGACGAAAAAAGAAGACGCTGCAAAAATGTATGAGATCGTTTCAGAGGAAAGAATCTCAGAAAATGCTTGATTTTTACGGCATTTTCAGTTAGACAAGCTTTGCGGATGTTGGTATAATGTAAAAAACAAAGACAGCGACGGGAGCGAGTTCAGGTGGCAAAAGAATCAAATAAAAAAATAGAACTATTGCAGACCGATTATGCGAAAGAGCAATTTGCCAAGTTTGAAAAAGAGCGGCGGCAAGTCGTGTTTCGCCGACGTCGGCTGGTGGCGTTTTTCGTGGCGGCATTAGCGATATTTGCGATCGTAGGGATTCAAATGTTCAACGATCAAATGCGCCTGCAAAAGCTAAAGGAATATAAGGCGGAAACAGTCGCCGAACAAAAAGAGGCAGAACAAAAGGTGGCTTCACTGGAGCGAGACGTTGCCTTGCTGCAAGACGATGAGTATGTGGCAAAATTGGCCCGCAGCCGATTCTTCTACTCAAAAGATGGCGAAAAAATCTATCCAGTCTTGCCAGACGGGACGGATTCTCAAAACACCAATGAGCGTTCTTCGCAAAGCGGACAAGAATCATCATCCACAGAGTCACAAGATTAAGCAATGTCATACCTACTCAGCGCAGTAGTTTGAATTATTTTAAATGGGTAAAAATTAGGAGGAACATTTTTTATATGTCAATCGAAGTTGGAGCGAAACTAAAGGGCAAAGTGTCTGGTATTACAAATTTTGGTGCGTTCATTGATCTTGGTGAAGGGAAAACTGGTTTGGTGCATATCAGTGAAGTATCAAACGGATTCGTCAAAGACATTCACGACGTGTTGTCTGTTGGGGATGAAGTGACAGTACTTGTTACGGCAATCGGCAACGATGGAAAAATCGGCCTATCGATCCGCAAAGCAGAAGATAAACCGGAAGAAAAACGTGAATACCTGAAAAAAGAATTCAATCGACCAAATCCGAAAAAATCTTTTTCACGCAATCAAAATACGAATGTAAATAAACAAGACTTCGATTCATTGATGAGTTCTTTTCTAAAAGATAGTGATGATCGTCTTTCGTCATTACGTCGAAATACAGAAGGAAAACGCGGTGGCCGCGGCGGACGCCGTAACTAAACATGAATAGCAAGTTGGAAAAAGCTGGAACAAAACTGTTGGTTCGTTTTGTTTCAGCTTTCTTTCTTGTGGGTCTACCAAATGAGAAGGAGGTCAAACGATGGTCATTCAAACCGTTCGAGGGCAACTCACTGCCATCGATCCTGAAAAAAAACGCCGCTTTTTGCTGGCGGTATCGACGGGCGTCGATTCGATGGTCTTGTTGCAGATCTTTTGTCAGTTGTTTCCTGAAATGCAAAAAGAGCCATGTTTTGGCGTGGCACATGTGAACCATCAATTGCGTCCAGCATCTGCCAAGGAAGCGGCTTTTTTACGGCAGTACTGCCAAGAGCGCGGCATTCCTTTTTACGAGCGGTGCTGGGAAAATCCGCCAGAAACCGGCGTAGAAGCCAGCGCTCGGGACTTTCGCTATACGTTTTTTGCCGATGTCATGTCCCAAGAAGGCTATGATGTTTTGCTGACTGCTCACCACAGTGATGACCAAGTAGAAACGATGTTGATGAAGATAATGCGAGAAGGTCGTTTGCGATCGGCTGGCGGGATGCAACAGCAGCAGCCTTTTCACACAGGGATCTTGTTGCGTCCACTGCTTACTGTCAGTAAGGCAGCGATTTACGACTATGCGCAAGCACAGCAGATTCCCTACTTTGAAGACGAAAGCAATCACGAACCGCTGTATTTGCGAAACCGACTACGCCAGCAAGTAGTGCCAGCCTTAAAAGCGGAAAATCCGCAGCTGCTGCCACATTTTCAACAGCTTTCTGAAGAAGTACAGTTCGCCAATCAGCTGATCCAACAAGAGCAGCAGCAATGGTTGTCTGCGTTCGTTCAACAGCAAGCTGCTCGCTTAGTGATCGATCTGCAGCAGCTGCCGACGTTTTCGCCAGCGCAACGCTATTTTTTCTATGCGGGTTTTTTACAGCAAGCAGAGGCTTTTACGAAGCAGCCCCTCAATCAAAAACAGCTGCCGCAGGTATTGCGTTTGCTGGATGAAAAGAAAGGGCAATGGCAATTGGCGTTGCACAAACAATGGCAGCTGCGGCGCAGTTATGACCAATTGTTATTGGAACCTGTTACTGTTCCCCAAAAGCCTGCAGCGCCGTTGACAGAAGTTAGTCAGCGACTGGTTTTAGGGGAGGGGATCTATCTTTCTGAAAAGGAATGGATTGGGTATTTTCCGATAAATGAACAGCATATTCCCAAAAAAATCACAAATTGGTCAGAGTTTTCCCAAGATTTACCGCTAAACTATTCCTCTGAGCTGGTGGTGCGTAAGCGCCAGCCGGGAGACCGAATCCGCTTGGCGCGTGGTCTGACCAAAAAGATCAGTCGTTTTTTTATCGATTCAAAAATTCCTAATGAAGTGCGAGAAAAAAGTTGGGTCGTCACAAACCTTGAAAAAGAGGTGATTGCCTTACTACCTCATACATTTTCCTATTTGAGTATTGCGCCAGAAACTGATAAAATACACTACATACTTCTTTATAAATACCAGGAGTAAGAGTTGGAAGGAGAACTTTATGCTAGATAAAGATATTGAGAAAATTTTGATTTCCCGTGACGAAATCAAAAATCGTTGTGTGGAACTTGGTCAAGAATTAACGGCGGCTTATGCGGATAAAAATCCTCTAGTCGTAGGTGTGCTGAAAGGTGCCGTTCCTTTCATGGCAGACATCGTTCGTGAGATGGATTGTTACTTGGAGTTAGACTTCATGGATGTCTCAAGTTATGGCAATGCCATGATTTCATCTGGGGAAGTCAAGATCATCAAAGATTTAGATACAAATGTTGAGGGCCGTGATCTCTTGATCGTTGAAGACATCATTGACAGCGGTCGCACATTGGCTTATCTGGTGGATCTATTCAAATACCGTAAAGCGAAATCAGTGAAAATCGTAACGTTATTAGATAAGCCAGAAGGTCGTGTCGTTGAGATCGATGCAGATTATGTCGGCTTCGATGTGCCAAATGAGTTTGTTGTTGGATATGGACTGGACTATGCAGAGCAATATCGAAACTTACCTTACGTTGGCGTCTTAAAACCTAGTGTTTATCAGTCAAATTAGTGACTGTTCTAAATCAATTGTGATACAATTAAATGGTCAGGATTGATAAAACAAAATAGCCAGGGAGGTACGCATGAATAAGAAAAATAACGGTATGGTAAAAAATACCTTATATTATGTACTTGTCTTGTTGGCGATGGTCATGGTCGTATATTTCATTTTTGGAAATGGCAATCAGCAGACCCCAACGATCGAGTACTCCACGTTTACAGAGCAGCTGAAAGACGGGAAGATCAAACAGTTTACTGTTCAACCCGCTAACGGTGTGTATCGAATCGTGGGTGAATACAATGAAGAACAAACCGTCAGCAATGACAACAGCTTGTCTGTTTTAGGTAATACACAGGCGAGTTCGACCCGCTTTTCAACGATCATTTTACCGAATGATTCCACACTAAGCGAAGTCACCAGTTTGGCCTCGGCAGAAGGGGTCAAAACCACGATCGAAGAAGAATCCAACAGCGGCATTTGGTTATCGCTTTTGGTTAGCTTCTTACCACTTGTGATCATCATTTTCTTCTTCTACATGATGATGAGCCAACAAGGTGGCGGCGGTGGCGGTGGCGGCCGTGTGATGAACTTTGGCAAATCAAAAGCCAAAGAAGCGGATAAAAAAGCCAACCGCGTGCGTTTTTCAGACGTAGCCGGTGCAGAAGAAGAAAAACAAGAGCTTGTCGAAGTCGTGGAATTCTTGAAAGATCCTCGACGCTTCGTTGAATTAGGTGCTCGTATCCCAGCAGGTGTCTTACTTGAGGGGCCTCCAGGAACCGGGAAAACATTACTAGCCAAAGCCGTTGCTGGTGAAGCTGGCGTACCGTTTTACTCGATCTCTGGTTCAGATTTCGTTGAAATGTTTGTCGGTGTCGGTGCAAGCCGGGTGCGTGACTTATTTGAAACAGCGAAGAAAAATGCACCAGCCATCATCTTTATCGATGAAATCGATGCAGTCGGTCGCCAACGTGGTGCCGGTATGGGTGGCGGACATGATGAGCGGGAACAAACATTGAACCAGTTGTTGGTTGAAATGGATGGTTTTGATGGGAATGAAGGCGTGATCGTCATTGCCGCAACGAACCGTTCGGATGTTTTAGATCCAGCGTTGCTACGTCCAGGTCGTTTTGACCGTCAGATTTTGGTTGGTCGTCCAGACGTGAAAGGTCGTGAAGCGATCCTCCGTGTCCATGCCCGCAACAAACCTTTATCAGATGATGTTGATTTGAAAGTCGTTGCCCAACAAACACCAGGCTTTGCTGGTGCGGATCTGGAAAACGTCTTGAATGAAGCGGCATTAGTTGCTGCTCGTCGTAACAAGAAAAAAATCGATGCTTCAGATATCGATGAAGCAGAAGACCGCGTGATCGCTGGTCCAGCGAAGAAAGATCGGGTCATCAACAAACGCGAACGTGAAATGGTTGCTTACCATGAAGCAGGACATACCATTGTTGGGTTAGTCTTGAGTCGTGCCCGTGTGGTACACAAAGTAACGATCATTCCTCGGGGACGTGCGGGTGGTTACATGATCGCCTTGCCGAAAGAAGATCAGTTCTTGATGACCAAAGAAGATATGTTTGAACAAATCGTTGGGTTGCTTGGTGGTCGTACGGCTGAAGAAATCATCTTCGGTGTACAATCAACGGGTGCTTCCAATGACTTTGAACAAGCAACTGCGCTTGCAAGAAGCATGGTGACAGAATATGGAATGAGTGACAAGTTAGGTCCAGTTCAATATGAAGGAAACCATCAAGTCTTTGTTGGTCGTGATTATGGTCAAACAAAAGCTTACTCTGAACAAGTTGCCTTTGAAATCGATCAAGAAGTTCGCAAGATTTTAATGGATGCTCATCAAAAAGCCCATGAAATCATTGAAGAACACCGTGCACAGCACAAATTGATCGCTGAAAAACTGCTTGAACATGAAACATTAGATGCCAAAGCAATCAAATCCTTGTTTGAAGAAGGCAAAATGCCTGAAGGAACCGAAAGCTCTGAGTATCCTAGTGAAAAAGCTCAAACGTTTGAAGAAGCGAAACGTGCGCTGGAAGAAAAGGATGCAGAGAAGCAAGCTGCAGAAAAACACAGCGAAGATGCACCATCAAACGATTTTGATCAACAATTGGAAGACGTTCGCCGCAATAGCGAAAGCCAACCGACTGATCAAGAAAACAAAGATGATAACGCCTAAAACAAGACGTATCAAGGCACCGAGGAAACTCGGTGCCTTTTTGTTTCTATTTAAGAAGACTTTCCTTAAATTCAAACACATTCAGTTGAAAAAAGCGGCGCTTCCTAGTATGATTCATTAATGAATAAAAAGGAGAATCAAGATGAAGGATTATTTAGTAAAAGCACTAGCATATGACGGCTTCGTCCGAGCATATGCAGTATCGGCAACAGAAACGATCGCCGAAGCACAACGACGCCATGAAACATGGAATACGGCATCCGCTGCTTTAGGGCGGGCGATGGTGGGAAGTTTGTTATTAGGCAGTACCTTAAAAGGGGAAGACAAATTGACCGTCAAAATTCAAGGAAATGGTCCTGCTGGGGCAATCGTCGTAGACAGCAATGGTCGTGGGGACGTAAAAGGATACATAAAAAATCCGCAGATCAGTCTGCCGTTGAACCCTCAAGGAAAATTGGACGTTCGGGGCGCAGTGGGTGACCAAGGGATCTTTACCGTGATCAAAGACTTAGGGCTAAAAGAACCCTTCTCTGGACAAACACCGATCGTCTCTGGGGAGCTTGGGGAAGATTTTACTTATTATTTAGCAGTGTCAGAACAGATTCCTTCTGCTGTTGGTCTGAGTGTATTAGTAGAAACCGATGATTCGATTCGGGCAGCCGGTGGCTTTATGCTGCAGATCATGCCTGGTGCCAGTGAAGAGATCATTGATGCCATCGAAAAACGTTTGGGAGAATTGCCTCGAGTATCAACCTTGATCGATGAAGGACAATCACCAGAAGAGATCTTAGCGACATTGTTGCCAGATACGACGATCGAAGTACTAGAAAAAATGCCAGTCCAGTTCCATTGTGATTGCACGAAAGAAAAATTTGCGACGGCGATCATTACCTTGGGGGCTGATGAGATCCAAGCGATGATCGATGAAGACCACGGGGCAGAGGCAGTCTGCTCGTTTTGTGGCAACAAGTATCATTTTGATGAAACGGAATTGGCGGCATTGAAGAAAGAGGCGGAAGCGTAAGTGAAAGATAGACAAACATGGCAGATCGGGTCGGTTGAGATTCCTAATCGCGTCGTCGTTGCGCCAATGGCAGGGATCACCAATTCTGCGTTTCGTGTGACAGTCAAAGAATTTGGCGCGGGTTTAGTCGTCTGTGAGATGATCAGTGATCGAGGGATTCAACTGCGGAACAAGAAGACCCTTGAGATGCTATTTATTGACGAGACCGAGCATCCTCTTAGTATTCAGATTTTTGGTGGGAATAAAGCATCCTTAGTAGAAGCAGCGCAATTTGTCGCAGAAAACACAACTGCCGATATCATTGATATCAACATGGGGTGTCCTGTAAACAAAATCATCAAAGCAGAAGCTGGTGCGAAGTGGCTTTTAGATCCCGACAAGGTTTATGAAATGGTCCATGCTGTTTCCAGTGCGATCGACAAGCCCGTTACCGTCAAAATGCGGATCGGCTGGGATGAGCAGCACGTCTTTGCGGTTGAAAATGCCCAAGCCGCAGAAGCAGCGGGTGCCGCAGCGATCGGTATGCATGGCAGAACCCGTGTACAGATGTATGAAGGATCGGCTGATTGGGACGTGTTGAAACAAGTGAAGCAAAGTATCACGATTCCCTTTATGGGTAACGGCGATGTCAAAACCCCTGAAGATGCCAAGCGAATGTTGGAAGAAGTCGGTGCAGATGCAGTGATGATCGGACGGGCAGCGTTAGGCAATCCATGGATGATCCACCGCACCAAGCAATACTTGGAGACAGGCGAGTTATTGCCAGAACCAACACCGCGAGAAAAAATTTCGACAGCGAAACTTCATTTAGAACGTTTGGCTGAGCTAAAAGGGGAAAAAATCGCTTCGCGAGAATTCCGTCAACATGCTGCGTACTACTTAAAAGGTATTTCGCGGGCAGCCAAAGTGAAGGCAGCTATCAACCAAGCGGAAGATAAGCAGACGATTTTTGATTTATTAGATGCATTTGTGGAAAAGACCGAAAAACAGCCGCTAGCAACTCTTAAGGAATAAGAAACAAATCAAGTCGATTCGAAAGTTCGGCTTGATTTTTTGCGTCATCATTGGCATTATAAGAAGGAAACCCAAGTTAAGAATGGAGGAAAACTCGTGACAGAGGAACGACAAACACAAGAAGAATTGAATGATCAAATGTTGGTTCGCCGTGAAAAGATGGAAAAACTACGGGAAGAAGGCATTGATCCTTTTGGCAAGCGATTCGAACGCACCCATAATTCTGCCGAGTTACATGAGTTATTTGATCAAAGAACCAAAGAAGAATTAGCCGAAATGAATCTTTCAGCAAGCATTGCAGGAAGAATCGTTACAAAACGTGGAAAAGGTAAGGCTGGTTTTGCGCATTTACAAGACCGCGAAGGCCGTATTCAAATATATGTACGTAAAGACCAAGTAGGGGATGAACCTTACGAAGTATTCAAACACGCAGACTTAGGTGATTTCTTCGGCGTATCTGGTGAAATCATGAAGACCGATACCGGTGAAGTGACCATCAAAGCCAAAGAAATCGTGATCTTATCAAAAGCATTGCGTCCATTGCCTGACAAATACCATGGCTTGACGAACGTAGAACAACGCTACCGTCAACGTTACTTGGATTTGATCAGTAATAAAGAAAGCTTTGATCGTTTCATGAAACGAAGCCAAATCATCAGCGAAATTCGTCGTTACCTTGACGGTCATGGGTATATCGAAGTCGAAACGCCAGTATTGCATAATCAAGCAGGTGGTGCAGCGGCTCGTCCCTTCATTACCCACCACAATGCCTTAGACATGGATCTGTATTTACGGATCGCTCTTGAGCTTCACTTAAAACGATTGATCGTGGGCGGCATGGAAAAAGTCTATGAGATCGGCCGCGTTTTCCGAAATGAAGGCATCGATACGACCCATAATCCTGAGTTTACGATGTTAGAAGCGTATACGGCATATACAGATTTCAAAGATGTGATGGATCTGACCGAAGGCATTATCCGTAATGCTGCTGAAAAAGTCTTGCACACAGCAACGATCCAATACGATGGACAAGAAGTCGATCTAGCTAGCGACTTTGCGCGAATCCATATGGTCGATGCAATCAAAAATCAAACAGGTGTTGATTTCTGGCAACCAATGTCCGTTGAAGAAGCCCGCAGCTTAGCGAAAGAACATCATGTCGAAATCAATGATGCCATGACTGTTGGCCATATCATCAATGAATTCTTTGAGACATTTGTTGAAGAAACGTTACAGCAGCCAACCTTTGTCTTCGGTCATCCAGTGGAAGTTTCGCCATTAGCGAAAAAGAATCCAGAAGATGAACGCTTTACCGACCGCTTTGAATTATTTATCGTTGGTCGTGAATTTGCGAATGCCTTCACGGAACTAAATGATCCAATCGATCAAAGAGAACGTTTTGAAGGGCAAGAAAAAGAGCGCGAAGCAGGAAATGATGAAGCCCATGGGGTGGATGAAGATTTCTTAGAAGCACTTGAATACGGTATGCCGCCAACTGGTGGATTAGGGATCGGGATCGATCGCTTAGTGATGCTGTTGACAGATGCGCAATCGATTCGCGACGTTTTATTATTCCCAACAATGAGATAAAAAAACTCCGTCCACTCGCAAGAGGTGGGCGGCTTTTTTTCTTGTCTGCTGGATCAGGGAGAAAAACAGCGAGGAATTAGAGGGGAAAATGCCACGAAAGTTGCCAGAAAACGGATTAAATGCGAACGATAAAAGCTGGATCCAATGCGATTAGACGGGTTTGTAAAAATTGAAAAAAGCCATAGAAAATGATTGACCGCAAGGGATTTAGTTGGTATATTATTACATGTGCCAAATGACTAAATGAATTCCTAAAAAGAATTGAAAAAAGTAGTTGACGCACAGCTCGACAGATGATATTATAACGAAGTCGCAATTTTAAAATAGTTAATTGATGTTGATAGATCAACAAAAATAATTGAAAAAAGTTGTTGACAAATAACAAATCATTTGTTATTCTAATTAAGTCGCTGAGACAGCCGCTGCGAAGTTGAAAAACAACGAGCGAAAAAAACTTTTAAAAAAGAGTTGACAGTTAAATGTCACTCTGATATGATATAAAAGTTGCTAACACAGCACGGTAGACCTTTGAAAACTGAACAAAGCAAGCAAACGAACCAATGTGTAGGACGTTTCAATTTATTGAAACAAATACATGCAAGCAATAGCTAGCAAAGTTAATTTTTATGAGCTTAATGACCGTATGGTCATTCAAACAAATCATTATGAGAGTTTGATCCTGGCTCAGGACGAACGCTGGCGGCGTGCCTAATACATGCAAGTCGAACGCTTTTTCTTTCACCGGAGCTTGCTCCACCGAAAGAAAAAGAGTGGCGAACGGGTGAGTAACACGTGGGTAACCTGCCCATCAGAAGGGGATAACACTTGGAAACAGGTGCTAATACCGTATAACACTATTTTCCGCATGGAAGAAAGTTGAAAGGCGCCTTTGCGTCACTGATGGATGGACCCGCGGTGCATTAGCTAGTTGGTGAGGTAACGGCTCACCAAGGCAACGATGCATAGCCGACCTGAGAGGGTGATCGGCCACACTGGGACTGAGACACGGCCCAGACTCCTACGGGAGGCAGCAGTAGGGAATCTTCGGCAATGGACGAAAGTCTGACCGAGCAACGCCGCGTGAGTGAAGAAGGTTTTCGGATCGTAAAACTCTGTTGTTAGAGAAGAACAAGGATGAGAGTAAAATGTTCATCCCTTGACGGTATCTAACCAGAAAGCCACGGCTAACTACGTGCCAGCAGCCGCGGTAATACGTAGGTGGCAAGCGTTGTCCGGATTTATTGGGCGTAAAGCGAGCGCAGGCGGTTTCTTAAGTCTGATGTGAAAGCCCCCGGCTCAACCGGGGAGGGTCATTGGAAACTGGGAGACTTGAGTGCAGAAGAGGAGAGTGGAATTCCATGTGTAGCGGTGAAATGCGTAGATATATGGAGGAACACCAGTGGCGAAGGCGGCTCTCTGGTCTGTAACTGACGCTGAGGCTCGAAAGCGTGGGGAGCGAACAGGATTAGATACCCTGGTAGTCCACGCCGTAAACGATGAGTGCTAAGTGTTGGAGGGTTTCCGCCCTTCAGTGCTGCAGCAAACGCATTAAGCACTCCGCCTGGGGAGTACGACCGCAAGGTTGAAACTCAAAGGAATTGACGGGGGCCCGCACAAGCGGTGGAGCATGTGGTTTAATTCGAAGCAACGCGAAGAACCTTACCAGGTCTTGACATCCTTTGACCACTCTAGAGATAGAGCTTCCCCTTCGGGGGCAAAGTGACAGGTGGTGCATGGTTGTCGTCAGCTCGTGTCGTGAGATGTTGGGTTAAGTCCCGCAACGAGCGCAACCCTTATTGTTAGTTGCCATCATTTAGTTGGGCACTCTAGCGAGACTGCCGGTGACAAACCGGAGGAAGGTGGGGATGACGTCAAATCATCATGCCCCTTATGACCTGGGCTACACACGTGCTACAATGGGAAGTACAACGAGTTGCGAAGTCGCGAGGCTAAGCTAATCTCTTAAAGCTTCTCTCAGTTCGGATTGTAGGCTGCAACTCGCCTACATGAAGCCGGAATCGCTAGTAATCGCGGATCAGCACGCCGCGGTGAATACGTTCCCGGG
>NZ_JBIOQL010000001.1:2407500-3172500 GCF_051713725.1 Enterococcus sp. DIV0755f | reverse complement strand
TCACCCGCTTTAGCTTTTATTTTTTGGGGCCTATAGCTCAGCTGGTTAGAGCGCACGCCTGATAAGCGTGAGGTCGATGGTTCGAGTCCATTTAGGCCCATCAAAATGTAGTCATACATTTGGGGAAGTACTCAAGTGGCTGAAGAGGCGCCCCTGCTAAGGGTGTAGGTCGGGAAACCGGCGCGAGGGTTCAAATCCCTCCTTCTCCGTTTTTTATTGGTCCGTTGGTCAAGTGGTTAAGACACCGCCCTTTCACGGCGGTAACACGGGTTCGAATCCCGTACGGATCATTTTTTACTTTTGGAGGATTACCCAAGTCCGGCTGAAGGGAACGGTCTTGAAAACCGTCAGGCGGGTAAAACCGTGCAAGGGTTCGAATCCCTTATCCTCCTTAACTGTCTCTTTTGTTGCGAGCAAAAGAATCACAGTCCTTTAATTACTGTAAAGTAATTACTTATCGCGGGATGGAGCAGTCTGGTAGCTCGTCGGGCTCATAACCCGAAGGTCGTAGGTTCAAATCCTGCTCCCGCAATTGCTTTGTTTAACGGCAAAGCAGCAATACAAAGCTTCTGGTTTGGTAGTTCAGTTGGTTAGAATGCCTGCCTGTCACGCAGGAGGTCGCGGGTTCGAGTCCCGTCCAGACCGTTGTTTTTGGCTCGGTAGCTCAGTTGGTAGAGCAATGGATTGAAGCTCCATGTGTCGGCAGTTCGATTCTGTCCCGCGCCATAGGAATGCGGGTGTAGTTTAGTGGTAAAACTACAGCCTTCCAAGCTGTTGTCGCGAGTTCGATTCTCGTCACCCGCTTTGCATTTTTTATTTGGGGCCTATAGCTCAGCTGGTTAGAGCGCACGCCTGATAAGCGTGAGGTCGATGGTTCGAGTCCATTTAGGCCCATTACATTTTTAAACTGGTCCGTTGGTCAAGCGGTTAAGACACCGCCCTTTCACGGCGGTAACACGGGTTCGAATCCCGTACGGATCATGCAAACACTCTTGAGAGTGTTTTTTTATTGCCCAAAAATGATCTTTTTATCATTTTTTCAAGCATGAGCAGTCAAAATTTGTTATAATCAGTCCGTTGCAAGTTCCCGAAAGGATTCGCAGCTGCGAAGATGCCTTGTAACCGAAACATATATTAGGGGGAATACAAAAATGACAGAGAAACACTTATTTACATCAGAGTCCGTTTCAGAAGGACACCCAGACAAAGTAGCCGACCAAATCAGTGATGCCATCTTAGATGCGTTGCTTGCCGAAGATCCAATGGCACGGGTCGCTTGCGAAACGTCAGTTACTACCGGATTGGTTTTAGTCTTTGGAGAAATTTCTACTTCTGCTTATGTAGATATTCAAAAAGTCGTCCGAGAAACCATCAAAGAAATCGGCTATACACGAGCAAAATTCGGCTTTGACGGCGATACGGTTGCTGTTTTGGTAGCGATCGATGAGCAATCACCAGATATCGCTCAAGGCGTTGACGATGCTTTAGAAAGTCGTGGAGAAACGGATAAAGAAGATATCGGTGCCGGCGACCAAGGCTTGATGTTTGGTTTTGCCGTTGATGAAACACCTGAATTGATGCCTTTACCGATCGCGTTGAGCCATCGGCTGGTACGTCGCTTAGCAGAGTTGCGTAAAAACAACGAACTAAGCTATTTGCGTCCAGATGCAAAATCACAAGTAACCGTTGAATATGATGATAACGATCAACCACAAAGAGTGGACACCGTCGTTATTAGTACCCAGCATGATGATGCGGCTGATAATGAAACGATCCACCGTGATGTCATCGAAAAAGTGATCAAAGAAGTGATCCCTGCCGATCTTTTAGACGAGCAGACAAAATATTATATCAATCCTACTGGTCGTTTTGTGATCGGCGGTCCTCAAGGGGATGCCGGTTTGACTGGCAGAAAAATCATCGTTGATACTTATGGCGGCTATGCACGTCATGGCGGCGGTGCGTTTTCTGGAAAAGATGCAACCAAAGTTGACCGTTCAGCCAGCTATGCGGCTCGCTACATTGCCAAAAACATCGTAGCAGCAAAGCTAGCCAAAAAAGTGGAAGTACAATTAGCCTATGCGATCGGTGTGGCACAGCCCGTTTCGATCAGCATCAACACTTTTGGTACAGGAACCGTCAGCAACGAGCGCTTGATCCAAGCGGTACGGGAAAACTTTGATTTGCGACCAGCAGGAATTATTGAAATGTTAGATTTGCGCCGTCCGATTTATCGTCAGACTGCCGCTTACGGACATTTCGGTCGTACAGATATCGATTTGCCATGGGAACGCACCGACAAGGTGGCGGCACTTTTGGCAAGTGTGAAGGATTAAAAGAGGCGACCTCTATTGATGACTATCAATAGAGGTTCTTTTTTTTGGAGTAAAAGGAGGAGTTATATGCGAACCAATGTAAAATTAGTCACCATTGCGGTCTTTGTCGCAACGTTTATGACCGCAATCGAAGGAACGATCATTACGACAGCGATGCCTACCATCGTTAGTTCATTGAAAGGGATCGAGATCATGAACTGGGTCTTCTCGATCTATCTTTTGACCAGTGCGATGTTGACCCCGATCTACGGCAAGTTTGCCGATAATATCGGCCGCAAACCAGTCTTTTTATTTGGGACGTTGCTGTTTATTATCGGGTCGGCGTTTTGTGGGATGGCCAACACGATGTTGACGTTGATCATTGCCAGAGCGTTGCAAGGATTAGGCGCAGGGGCCATGATGCCCGTTGCCCTAACGATCATTGCGGACCTGTATCCCGTTGAAAAGCGGGCGAAAGTCTTAGGGCTCAATAGTACGGCTTGGGGGATCGCCAGTGTCGTTGGTCCCTTAGCCGGTGGCTTGATCGTAGATACGATCGGGTGGCATTGGATCTTTTTTATCAACGTACCCATTGGATTAGGGCTGATTGCCTTGATTTGGTTTTATTTTCATGAAGAAAAAAAGGCCTTTGCTGCAGTCAACATTGATTATGCAGGCAGTCTCTTGTTGATGTTGACGCTAGTAGGACTCCTGCTAGGCTTCCAGTTGCTGGGAGATTATGGTGTGAGTCTGCCTGTCCTCAGTCTGTTCGTTTTTTCTGTCCTTATGTTCATCGGCTTCGTTCGGGTGGAGAAAAAAGCAGCAGATCCGATTATTGATCTGAAGCTGTTTCACTCAAAATTATTTGTGGTGGTCAATATCGTAGCAGCTTTGGCTAGCGGCTTCTTGATGGGGATCGATGTTTATATCCCAATGTGGATGCAAGGAGTCTTAGGCATGAGTGCGGGGATTGGCGGGCTTGTGTTGGCACCGTTGTCGATTTTATGGATGATTGGCTCCTTCTTAGCCAGCCGTTGGTTGACACAGCACAGTGTCAGCTGGGTCTTGACGGTTAGCTTGTTGATCACGGCTACCGGTGCTTTGTGGCTGTTTTTGACACCGGCACAGACCTCATTCTGGTTGTTCTTGGTCATTTCTTCTATTACTGGCGTCGGGTTAGGGGCAACGATGGTGGTTTGTACGGTTACTGCCCAAACCAGCGTTGGCCCCACACAAGTCGGCGTGGCGACTTCTTTCAATACTCTGTTGCGAACGATCGGGCAAACCATCATGGTAGCGGTCTTCGGTATCGTTTTAAACACCAGTAATAGCGTAGGCTTAGCACAGGCACAAGTCAATGACAGCAGTGTCATGAATCAGCTAGTAGATCCAGCCGCTGCGCGCCAGCTGCCAACCGCATTATTAGGGCAATTACGGGAGATTCTTTATAGCGGTCTACACTGGGTTTTTGGGATCGGTGTTTTACTTATTGTGCTAGCGATTGGTTTGACCCGCACGATTTCGCGAGAATCTGGTACAATATAAAAAAAGGATCGCAGGTGATTGTATGGCTTTTTTACAAGCAAATATCTATTCAAATGTTCTTGAAATGGAGGTAATGATCGATGTGATCTTGCCTCAAAGTACCAAGAAAAAAATCGGCACGCAAAGCCAAACAACGGGCACAGATCTCCCGGTGCTTTATTTATTGCATGGGATGAACGGAAATCATAGTGTCTGGCAGCGACGGACGTCGATCGAGCGGTATGCCGCAGAGTATCAACTAGCGGTCATCATGCCGTCTACTGATCTGGGTTGGTATACCGATACGACCTATGAGATGAAGTATTGGACTTTTATCGCCGAAGAATTACCACAGATTTGCCATGAGCTGTTTCCTCAGCTGACGCAAAAACGAGAAAAAACTTTTGCGGCTGGGCTTTCGATGGGGGGCTACGGGGCAGTAAAACTCGGGCTGAGAAAGCCTGACCAGTTTGCGGCGGTAGCGTCTTTGTCTGGGGCATTAGCGCTGGCTGAAAGCATGGATTCCTTGCTGCAGCTGCGAAGCCAAGCTTATTGGGAAGGAATTTTTGGACCATTAGAGCAATTCAAAGGGTCAGAAAATGATTTGATCCATCTGATTGAGACCATCGATCCAAGCACAGCGCCGCGCTTTTTTATTAGCTGCGGAACCGAGGATCAGCTGTATCCGGCAAGTGAATATGCGGTGGATAAGCTGCAAAAACGCAAACTAGCCGTAACGTTTGAATCGGGAACTGGGGATCATGATTGGAATTTCTGGGATCAATGGATCCAACGAGTCCTGCAATGGCTTTTTAGTAAATAAAAAAACCATCAGTCGATCGACACCTTAACGTGCCGAGGACTGATGGTTTTTTCGTTCGATACAAAATAAGATCGGCGGTTGGTTGCGCTGATTGATAAATTGATAGGAAAGGACATTGAATGCCTCTTGCGGTAGCTGCTGACAAAAGGAGTGTACTTCTTTCAGCTCTGCTTCGCCGCCAGCGTGTCCATAATAGCAGACGAGGATGATTCTACCTTTCGGGGCTAAACGTGTCAGTAAAGCTTCTAAAGCCGTTTTCGTTGTATCAGGCAGCGTGATGATCGCTTTGTCCCCTTTCGGCAAGTAGCCTAAATTGAAAATGGCGGCGTGAACCGAACCACTCACAACATCTGCCAACGTCTCATGGCCTTGATGGATCAGCTGGACTTGCGCCAACAGCTCTTTTTCAGCCAACCGCTTTTTGGTAGCTTGCAGGGCTTGTTCTTGAATATCAAACGCAAACACCTGACCAGTTGGGCCAACTAAGGAAGCCAGTAATTCCGTGTCGAAGCCGTTGCCCATCGTGGCATCAACGGCGGTTTGTCCCGGTTGTAGAACTTCTTTTAAAAGGGTGTGGCTATAGCGCATGGCGGTCGGCAGCATTGACAGGCTCCTTTCGCACGTTGAATTTTCCTTGATAGGAGTTGCGGCGCAGCATTTCTTGATCGATCTCATTCAAGACTTCCCATTTTTTCAAACTCCACATTGGACCTACCAGAGAATCCCATGGTGCATCGCCTGTCAAGCGATGAATGATGATCTCTGGGGGGATCATTTCTAACTGATCGCAGATCAATGACACATAGGTATCGCGCCGCATCAATTGCAAACGTCCTTCATGATAATCCCGCAGCATCCGAGTATTGCGCATCAAATGCAGCAGGTGCAGTTTGATGCCTTGGATATCAGAATCTTGAATGGTGCGGCGGACATTTTCTTGCATCATCTCGATCGTCTCGCCTGGCAGGCCATTGATCAAATGGGTACAGACACGAATATTGTGTTTGCGCAGGCTGGCGACGCCGTCTAAGTAAGTTTGATAATCATGGGCGCGGTTGATGGCATTGCTCGTGGTTTCAAACGTCGTTTGCAGTCCTAATTCGACCCATAAATAAAAGCGTTGATTGAGCTCTGCTAGATAGTCAACGACATCTTCTGGTAAGCAGTCTGGTCGGGTCCCAATGGAGATCCCGACAACACCAGGTAGTGTCAGCACTTGCTCGAAGCGCTCGCGGATCACTGCCACCGGTGCGTGGGTGTTCGTAAAATTTTGAAAATAGACAATGTATTTGTCCACTTGCGGCCACTTTTTGTGCATCATGGCGATCTCTTTTTCAAACTGCTCTGGCAGTGGGGCTTCCGGTGCTACGATCATATCGCCAGAACCGGACACACTGCAAAATGTACAGCCGCCTTTGGCAACGGTGCCGTCACGATTGGGGCAGTCGAAGCCCGCATCGATGGGGACTTTAAAGATTTTTTCGCCAAATTCTTGCCGCAAAGCAAAGTTCCACGAATGGTATCGTTTGTTTTTATCTTCTGCATAAGGAAATGGATTCATTTTTTTACCTTCTTTTATAATTGTTTACGCGTGAAGCGCCAGACAAAGCGTTTTTGCAAGTAGTACGGATAGGTCAACAGCAGCCAAGACAGGCCAACACAAAAACCGCCTAACACATCACTAGGAAAATGCACACCAACATAAATACGGCTGATGCCGATGCAGCCAATCAAAAGGCCCAGCAAAAGGCGGATGCCCCATTGCCAAAAAGGCTGCTTAAAGAAAACTGGGACCAAGAAGAGCAAGGTTCCATAAAAAATCATACTGCCCGTCGAGTGTCCACTGGGGAAACTGAAGCTTGATTCCGTGACTAAGTGTTCAAGAGTTGGGCGCTCCCGTAAAAAGACCAGTTTGATCAATGGATTAAAGAGCCCAGCAATCCCGATGGTACCAAAACTGAGCCATAGAGCTTCAGCATAATACTTGTTGATCACTAAGACAGCTAAAACAGCGAGAAAGAGCAAGATGATCGTGGTAGGATTCGCAAATTTCGTGACCCATAGAAAAAACGGTGTCCAAAACGGGTAGCCGCTGCGGATGATGCGAGTCAAGGTTTCGTCAAAGGAGACCAACCAAGTAGGGTAAAATTTCACGACATAGCCGAGAAAAACGAACAGCAGTAAAAAGCAACTGCCTGCAAATTGAAAATAAAGTTTTTTATGCATGGATAAGCCTCGTTTCTAGAGAATTTCTGTCAATTATTGTCATTAAGTCAAAGAGACATCTAGAAGGTATTATAGCATTTATCACAAGTCGGAAAAAGCAGGGAACGAGCAGGGGGTTACTCGTCTGAGCAAGCGATACGTTTATCGGGAGCAGGCCAATTGCTTCATTGCAATAAATGTTCGTTTGATTACAAAGAGTTTACAGTTTCTGAAATCGGCTCAAATACCTTTTATAAATTCTTAAGAAATTGTATACTAAACCTACGTTCACTATAAGGAAAAAACGGAGGAATAACGGACATGAACACGAGTCAATCAAGAAAAGTACATCGTCAAGCAGACCAATCGGGCGATAAGTATCGAGTGATCAAAAAAAGTGCAGTTGTTTTAGGAACAACACTGACTGCTTGCTCTGTTGTAGCTCCATTGGTGTCATCGGTTCAAGCAGAAGCCGTAGAGACCTCGATTGCCCAAGTTTCTACTAGCAATTTTGCCGCGCCGAATACTTCCGCGTTTATTGCTGAAATCGCTACGTACGCCCAACCTGTGGCAAACGCCAACGATCTATATGCTTCTGTGATGATAGCGCAAGCCATTTTAGAAAGTGGTTGGGGCCGAAGCAGCTTATCAAAAGCACCGAATTACAATCTTTTCGGAATCAAAGGAAGCTATAACGGTCAAACCGTTTATATGAGTACCTTAGAATATTTGAACAACCAATGGTTGACTATGAATGAACCCTTTAAGCGTTACCCATCTTACACGCAATCATTTGAAGATAACGCACGTACTTTACGCTCAACTTCTTTACAAAGCGGTGTCGCGTATTATTCTGGCGCTTGGAAAAGCAATACGACTTCATATCTTGATGCAACCGCATGGCTAGCAGGCCGTTATGCGACTGCACCAAACTATGCCTCTTCACTGAATGCCGTGATCCAGCAATTTGGGTTGACGAAATATGACACGCCAGCTTCTGGCAATGCCGGTGGTGGCGCCACAGCCAGTGCTTCAACGAGTACGACGACCACGACATCAGCTGTCAGCATGAGCGGCAGTCAAACCTATACAGTCGCTTCGGGGGACTCGGTCTGGTCGATCGCCAACAAACATGGCATCTCCATGGATCAGCTGCGCAGTTTGAACAATATCAAAAACGATTTTGTTTATCCAGGACAAACCTTGAAAGTCAACGGCAGTACCCAAAGTACTTCGGCAACTTCAACGGTATCGATCGTCAATCGCAATGCTTCAGCAACTACATCAGGCAATACCTACACCGTAGTTTCTGGCGATTCCGTTTGGTCGATCGCCAATAAGCATGGCATTTCGATGGATCAATTTCGCAGTTTGAACAACATCAAAAATGATTTTGTCTATCCAGGGCAAAAAGTTGTCGTTAGCGGTGGTTCGTCTACGAATACCAGCAGTACTACGACCGTCAGCACGGCATCAACGGCTAGCCAAAGCAGTGGCGGCACCTACACGGTGGCAGCTGGCGATTCAGTCTGGTCGATCGCTAACAAGCATGGCATCTCGATGGATCAGTTCCGTAGCTTGAACAATATTAAAAACGACTATGTTTATCCAGGTCAAAAGGTGGTCGTCAGCGGTAGTTCTACCCGTACAAGTACAACGACGAGCACGACCGTCAGCAGCCAAACCAGCAGCAGTGCTGCAGGCAACACCTATACGGTGGCTTCTGGTGATTCAGTCTGGTCAGTTGCCAATAAACACGGGATTTCGATGGACCAATTCCGCAGCTGGAACAACATCAAAAATGATTTTATCTATCCAGGCCAAAAGGTGGTCGTCAAGCAAGGCGGCACGGCAGCTACTACCAGCACTTCAGCGACAAATGGTACGTACAAGGTCGCATCGGGGGATTCTGTTTGGGGGATCGCAGATAAGTTCGGCATCACGACGGATCAATTTATCCAATGGAACAATATTCAAAATAACTTTATTTACCCAGGACAAACAGTTAGGGTAAAATAGATTGCTATTCCTAATGATTTTTGTTAGGATAAGTGCAAAGAAACTTTCACGTTTGAGAAGGAATAGTAGAAGTACGGTGGGACTTTTAGAGAGTGCATGGTTGGTGGAAATGCACAGCACACCTTTCGAACTCGTCTTCGAGTGATATCTGACTGAACCTGGTTTGGCTAGGCAGATACGGCGATGGCCGTTAAAACATCGAGGTCTGCTTTTTTGAGGAGCAGATAAACTTAGGTGGTACCACGTTGATAACGTCCTATAAAAATCATAGCGATTTTTATAGGACTTTTTTTAAGTTTTGCTGGTTGATTTGACGAGCAAAACACCAATTTTTTAGGAGGAGTCCATCGTGAATTACAATCACAAAGAAATCGAAAAAAAATGGCAAAAATATTGGGCAAAGAAAAATGAATTCAACACCCATGATGAGCCGGACAAACCAAAATTTTATGCGCTAGATATGTTCCCATATCCATCTGGACAAGGATTACATGTCGGACATCCAGAAGGCTATACAGCTACGGATATCTTGAGCCGCTTCAAACGCAGCCAAGGGTACAATGTACTGCACCCAATGGGCTGGGATGCCTTTGGTCTGCCTGCCGAACAATATGCACTAGACACTGGAAATGATCCAGCGGAATTCACGAAGAAAAATATTGAGACCTTCCGCCGTCAAATCAATGCGCTAGGATTCAGCTATGACTGGAATCGTGAAATCAATACGACAGATCCCGAGTACTACAAGTGGACGCAATGGATCTTTACCAAGCTTTATGAAAAAGGGTTAGCTTATGAAGCCGAAGTTCCAGTAAACTGGGTACCAGAGCTTGGGACCGTGATCGCCAATGAAGAAGTCATTGACGGCAAAAGCGAACGGGGCGGCTACGATGTGATCCGCAAACCGATGCGCCAATGGATGCTGAAAATCACAGCGTATGCTGATCGTTTGTTGGACGATTTAGAAGAAGTTGATTGGCCAGAAAGCATCAAAGAAATGCAACGCAATTGGATCGGACGTTCGGTCGGAGCCAACGTTACGTTTAAAGTGGCAGGGATGGAAAAAGACTTTACCGTCTTTACGACTCGCCCAGATACCTTGTTTGGTGCGACCTACGCCGTATTGGCGCCAGAACATGAGCTAGTGGCCCAAATCACTACACCAGAACAAAAAGCAGCCATTGATGCCTATGTAGAAGAAGCGTCGAAAAAATCTGATTTGAACCGAACAGATTTGGCCAAAGAAAAAACTGGTGTCTTCACAGGTGCCTATGCCATCAATCCCGTGAATGGCAAAGAGATCCCGATTTGGATCGCCGATTATGTTTTGGCTTCTTATGGAACAGGTGCGATCATGGCGGTTCCTGCCCATGACGAACGTGACCACGAATTTGCCAAAACATTTGGCTTAGAGATCATTCCTGTATTGGCAGGGGGCAACGTGGAAGAATCTGCCTATACCGAAGATGGACTGCATATCAATTCAGACTTTTTGGATGGGCTAGACAAAGAGACAGCCATCGAAAAAATGGTCGCATGGTTGGAAGAAAACCACGTTGGGAAAAAAGAAGTCAGCTATCGTCTTCGCGATTGGTTGTTCTCTCGCCAACGGTATTGGGGAGAGCCAATACCAATCATCCATTGGGAAGATGGTACGACTACGACGCTTCCTGAAGATCAGCTGCCGTTGCGTTTGCCAAAAACCGACAATATCAAACCAAGCGGTACTGGTGAATCGCCATTAGCCAATGTCACAGATTGGGTCAATGTCACCGACCCTGAAACCGGGAAAAAAGGACGTCGTGAAACCAATACGATGCCGCAATGGGCTGGAAGCTCATGGTATTTCTTGCGCTTTATCGATCCTCATAATAAGTCTGTTTTGGCAGACTACGACAAATTGAAACGCTGGATGCCAGTCGATATTTATATCGGTGGCGCAGAGCACGCTGTCTTGCACTTGCTTTATGCTCGCTTCTGGCATAAATTCTTGTATGATATCGGTGTCGTGCCAACGAAAGAACCATTTGAAAAATTGTTCAACCAAGGGATGATCCTTGGGGAAAACAATGAAAAAATGTCAAAATCCCGCGGCAACGTCGTCAATCCAGATGATGTCATCAATCAATACGGTGCGGATACTTTGCGTCTATATGAAATGTTTATGGGACCATTGGATGCATCGATCGCTTGGAATGAGAATGGTCTTGAAGGCAGTCGTAAATTCTTGGATCGTGTGTGGCGCTTGATCGTCGATGAAAATGGCAAAATGCGTGACCGCATCACGACATTCAACGATGGCAAATTGTCGAAAGTTTACCATCAAACCGTTAAGAAAGTGACGGAAGATTTTGAGCAGCTGCACTTCAATACGGCGATTTCCCAATTGATGGTCTTTGTCAATGAAGCGTACAAAGCCGATGCCTTGCCTTACGAATATGTCGAAGGATTTGTGCAGCTATTGGCTCCGATCGCACCGCATATCGGGGAAGAGCTATGGTCGATCCTCGGGAATGACCATGGGATCTCTTATGTGCCATGGCCAACCTATGACGAAAGTGCCCTAGTGGAAGACGAGATCGAAGTCGTCTTTCAAGTCAACGGCAAAGTTCGCGCCAAAGCAATGGTGCCAGCGGATGCCGAAAAAGCAGTGCTTGAACAATTGGCGCAAGAAAACGAACTTGTCCAAGAACAGCTCCAAGGAAAAACGATCCGTAAAGTGATCGTCGTACCGAACAAATTGGTCAATATCGTTGCAAACTAAACGCTAAAAAATAGCTGCCTAGCAGATCGAGGGTCTGTTAGGCAGCTTTTTGGTGACGACAAAGAAAAAAAGTGTTACTGAGTAGTTCTCAGCAACACTTTTTTGTTATTTTTTGCGAATGATCCCATAGAACAAAGCGGCTGTTGCGACCAATGGAATCAAGATCACTAGTAGAAAGCCGTTTGGATACGTAGCGCGAGTGAAAATTTCTGATGAAGCATCACTTCCGCCAAATAGATGATTGGAAATCATGAACTGAGCCATCATAGCAACGATTGCGACAAAACCAATTGCAGCACCAGTACCGACGAAAATTTTTTTCTTTGCGTTGTTCATTACATTTGCCCCTTTTATAGTCTCTATGTATCATTATACAAAATTTGGATGCGTGTTCAATCTGATTTTGTCAAATAATTGATTCGTAATACACTTGAAATGTTTCTGACATATTTAAGCACCAGAAGAGTAAAAATTCCCCTGTAGACCGATCATATTATTCGCTGATCCTCACGGACTCTCGTATAATAAAGTAAGAGAAAAGAAAGAGGGGACTTACATGGAGTATCAATCATTTGAAGGCCAGTCGGCTTTTTTTGAAGATTATGCACGGATTGCCAAACCTGGCTATGAGGAAGAGGCAGTCACTGCCGATGTCTTGGAACAGTTGAATCAACAATTAAC
This sequence comes from Enterococcus sp. DIV0755f, assembly GCF_051713725.1. Lineage (NCBI taxonomy): Bacteria > Bacillati > Bacillota > Bacilli > Lactobacillales > Enterococcaceae > Enterococcus > Enterococcus sp. DIV0755f. The sequence continues at coordinate 3,160,169 of NZ_JBIOQL010000001.1, read as the reverse complement.
AGAAGAAGAGCTGTTTTACCGTTTAGCAGCCGAAGATGCCAAAGAAGGGCAAGTCTTTTTGTTTCCTTTCAGCAAACGAATGTTTACCGAAGACCTTGACGCGGCCATTTCAACAGAATTCCGTTATGATGGCGCACCCTATGTCTATGAGACTTACGAAGACGAACAACCTTAGTCACGCAGAAAAAAAGCTTTCAGATGATCTGTTAAATCATCTGAAAGTTTTTTTGTTGAGGCAACTTGTTGCTATTGGTGTTTGGCTTGCTGCTGCGCTAAGGTCAAGTCACCGATGTAAGGGACTTTTTTTCCAGCGACTTTCAAGTATTGTTCGGCGCCTTTGCCCGCAATAATCACGATATCCTTACTGTCTGCTTCAGCAATCGCTGATTTGACGGCTTGAGCCCGATCCATCTCATGAATGATGGCGACTTCAGGATTGGTGATTGCACCTGCGATTTCTTTTGCGATCGCAGCTGCTTCTTCAAAATCAGGATCATCGCTGGTCAGGTAGACTTTGTCCGCATATTCTCCTAGCGCTCGTCCCATATCTGCTCGGCGAGATTGGGCTTTGCCGCCAGCACTGCCAGTGACAAAAAGCAGGCGGCCTTCTGGGCGCAATTGGCGGGCAAGTTCACTTAATGATTGGAAGCTAAGGTAATTGTGAGCATAGTCAACGATCATGACTGCACCATTTTCTTTTTCTAAAACGATCATTCGTCCAGGGATGATCACTGTCGGCAGGACTTTCTGAGCGTCCTCACGAGAGGCACCCGCTAAGCAGGCAGCTAAAATCGCCGCTGCAGCATTCTCATGGTTGAAAGAACCTAAGATCCCCAGTTGATATTCACCAGAGACTTGCAAGACATCAGAAGCAGCTGACAGCGCAAAGCCTTTTAGATCTGTCCCTTCTTGGACGACATAATCGGCGTCTGAACGTCCGTAGGTGATATAAGGAACTTGATGGACTTCACAAGTTTCTCGCAGCAAGTGGTAGTGATCGCTTTGGCGATTTAAAATCATCTGTTTGCTGTTGCGGATCAGTTCCCGTTTGCAGTAAAGGTAATCATCATAAGTTGGATGTTCCACTGGTCCAATGTGATCAGGCGAAATATTCAAGAACGCGCCAATATCAAAGGTAATACCGGCGACTCGTTTGGTTTTATAGGCTTGGGAAGAAACCTCCATCACAAGATGGGTCATGCCGTTTGCGACAGCCTCGGCCATCATCTTATAAAGATCCAGTGTTTCGGGGGTCGTCAACACTGCTTCATTAAAGGTTTTTCCGTCGACTGAGTTTTCCTCAGATGAAAAGAATGCTACTTTTTGACCCGTCGATTCTGCTAAAATCGCCCGAGCAAAATAGGCGCAGCTGGTTTTGCCTTTGGTGCCAGTGATGCCGATGGTCACCAGCTGTTCTTGCGGGTTGCCATAAAACGCTTGAGCGATCACTGCCATCGTTTCTCGAATGTCCGTAACAATGATCCCGTAGGTTGCGAAGTTGTCATAAGGTGTTTCTGAAATGTAGCACTGAATGCCTTGATCAATGGCGGCGGCTAGGTAGCTTTCTTTAAAAGAAGCCCCTTTACAGAAAAAAAGCGTTGCCGCATCGGCCGTTCGCGAGTCGTAACTTAAGGAGGTAAAGGCAATATCAGTCATTTCTTGCGGCACGGTATAAACCCAATCAGTGGGGGTGATGATTTCTTTTAATAGGTTTTCCTGCAATAAGAGTTTGCGGATCTGTGGCACGGTAATGAGTTCCTTTTGCATCGTTGTTCTCCTTCATTCCTCTAAAGATTTCTCTTATTATAGCATAACTCCTAAAAACCGCCGTTTAGGAGGGAAAAGTTTTCTTTTTTTTCTTCTTATTTTGAAGAAACTTTAAGATGTTGCAAAAATAGATTGCGACCAACTCTTTTTCGAATTAAAATGGAAGGGATATGTTTGTAGAAAGTTGGAGATAATGGCGATGGATAATCACATGCGTTCAGTGTCAAAAGAATTAACTACACAAGAAAAAATGGCTCAAGGATCTGCTTGGATGACAATGGGCAATATCGGTTCACGTTTGCTTGGCGCCATTTACATTTTACCTTGGTATTATTGGATGGGGGCAAATGCCGATAAAGCAAATGCGTTATTTGGGATGGGCTATAATGTTTACGCCTTATTTTTAATGATCTCAACTGCTGGGATCCCATCGGCAATTGCCAAGCAGATTTCTTTTTATAATTCTCGCCAAGAATACCGCACCAGCCAGAAGCTCTTTTTAAGGGCCTTCCAATTGATGGCAGGCTTTGGCGTGGTGACCGCCGGAATCATGTATTTGGCAGCCCCATGGTTGGCAACGGCTTCAGGTGGCGGGGAAGAATTGATTCCTGCAATGCGCTCATTGAGCATTGCACTATTGGTCTTTCCTTGTATGAGTGTTATGCGAGGATACTTCCAAGGAAACCAAGACATGAAACCTTTTGCGATCTCGCAAGTTGTCGAACAAATCGCCCGCGTCTGCTATATGCTTTTGGCGACCTTCATCATTATGCGGGTTATCGAAGGCGAATACACGGCGGCTGTGACGCAATCGACCTTTGCCGCCTTTATCGGTGTCTTAGCCAGTATTTTGGTTTTAGGCTATTACTTCCAAAAGCAACGGGTGCGGATGGACGTCTTAGTCGATATGAGCAAAGAAGAAACCGTGTTGCAAACCAAAGAATTGGTTTTAGCGACCATCAAAGAAGCGATCCCTTTTATTATCGTTGGTTCTGGGATCACGATTTTAAAATTGGTGGATCAATACACCTTTGTGCGGATCATGAGTAGTTTTACTGAATTTTCAAATGATCAGCTCTTAGAATTAATGGCGATTTTCGGTAGCAACCCTGATAAGTTGACGATGGTGGTTATCGGATTAGCTACTTCCATGGCTTCAACAGGCTTGCCTTTGATCAGTGAAGCAGTCGCCAAAAAAGACAAAAAGAACTTAGCTAAATTGATCAGCAACAACTTACAATTGTATTCCTTTGTAATGTTCCCAGCGACCTTCGGGATGATCGTGCTGTCTTATCCCTTATACACCTTGTTTTATCGTCCAGATGCGTTAGGAGCGAGCGTTTTAGTCGCTGCCTGTCTGTCTGGTCTGGTCTTGGGCTTGTTTATGCTTAGTTCTAGTATGCTGCAAGGAATGTACCACAACAAAGAAGCCGTTGTTTTCTTCTTTGTAGGATTGCTGGTGAAGTTGATCCTGCAGTATCCAGCGATTCGGTTGTTCCAAGTTTATGGCCCATTAGTTTCCACGACGATTGCTTTAGGGATCGTCTGCTGGCTGAACATTCGCAAGATGATTCGCAAAGGCCATTTCAATGTAAACTTAACGTTGCGACGGACGTTATTGATTGGCGCGATGACGATCATTATGGTGATCGCAGCGTTGATCGCCCGCCAACTCTTTGGTCTCATCTTTAGCTCGGAAAGAAAAGTCCAAGCCTTTATCTTGAGCTTGCTAGTAGCAGGAGTCGGTGGCAGTGTGTACATCTACATTGCGCTGAAATTGCGTTTAGCTGAAAAACTACTCGGCTCATCAATGGTTCGTTTACGCCAGAAATTACACATCAAATAAAACTAGAAGCAGCCGCTGAGCCTCCTTTGCGAGACCTTGGCGGCTGTTTTATATGAAAGGAAGAAACCGATGCGTTTAGACAAGTTTTTAGCGGATATGGGCTATGGCTCCCGCAAAGAAGTGAAACAGTTGATCAAAAAAGGTCTCGTGACCGTCAATGGACAAGTCATCAAGAGTGACAAAGCGCAAGTACTAGAAACACAAGATACCGTTTGTTTTGAGGGGGAACCCATCGTCTATCAAAGCCAGTTTTATTATTTGCTGAATAAACCCGCTGGAGTGATTTCGGCAACCGTCGATTCCTATGAAGAGACGGTCTTAGATTTGTTTTCTGAAGAAGCGTTTCGCGAAGATTTGTTTCCAGTAGGACGGTTGGATAAAGACACCGAAGGCTTTTTGCTGATTACGAACGATGGCGGATTGGCGCATCAATTATTGTCGCCTAAGAAGCATGTGGAAAAAGAATATTATGCCCAAGTCGAGGGAATCATGACAGCGGAGGATCAAAAAACCTTTGCCAAAGGCATCAAATTAGACGGCGAGTGGACCTTGCCGGCTGAACTGCAGATCCTCAACGTCGATGAAGACGAAACGCGCAGCGAAATCAAACTGATCCTCCATGAAGGCAAGTTTCATCAAGTCAAACGGATGGTCCATGCAGTAGGAAAAGAAGTCGTTTATTTGAAACGGATTCGCATGGGAGGCCTGTCCCTGCCAGATGATTTGGCATTAGGCGAGTATCGGGAATTGACTCCTGAGGAATTGGCGGAGCTGCAAGAGCGAGGATAAGACGATCGGCGAGCTAAAGAAATTCTTATAAAAGTTGTTATTCGGCTGCAATATTTGTAAAAAAAGCCCGTTTTACAGGTGATTTACATGAAAGTTTGCAATAATAGACTTTAAACTGTTGGAAAAACCCTCTTTTTTTTCATGAATAAGCATGTTAAAGTAGCCAAGCTACTAAAAAAAGAAGGAGTTACCTCATTGAAGAAAAAGATTTTTTTATTGCTCGCCCTTACGTTGCCGCTTTTCCAGCCAGCTATCAGTTATGCTGCTGAAACCAAGAGTAGCGAGGAACTGACGGTTTTGACCACAGAACTAGCCTCTTATGAAGACGAAGTCACCACCAGCCAACAGAAAGTCACAGCGTTGGAAAGTCAATTAGCGGATTATCAGGAAGAATTAAGCCAATTGGCAGAAGAAAGCAAGGAAGTTCAAACGCAGATCACTGCACTGAATGATCAAAAAGCCCAGCACCAAGGAAGCCAAGCGCAAAGCAGTCTGGTAGTCGATGGACCGCAAGCCACGATCCAGCAACTACGCAAGTTTAGTGAACAACAAGCGGCTTTACGGGAAGTGAACCAACAATTGGCGGAAAAAGAAGCCGAACAACAACGAATCACTTCGTACCAAACCTTGACGCAAGCCCAATTAGTACATAGCGAAGAACAATTAGCAACAGCCAAAAAAGAATTGCAGTCCCAACAAGAGCAGCTGCAGCAGACGCAAGCCCAAGTGCAAGACCTACAAGAAAAAGTGGAGCAAGAAGCAAAAGCAGCTGAAGAAGCGAAACAAAAAGCCAAAGAAGCAGCGGAGAAAGCGGCAGCCAGTGAATTTTCACTGCCAATCACTGGCTCCGTGTCGATCTCCAGCGGTTTTGGTACTCGAGCAGACCCGACTGGTTTTTCAGGGACGCAGCATGACGGGATCGACTTCACAGGTCAAGCGGGGGAGAAGATCGTCGCCGCTCGTGATGGACAGGTAGAAGATGCTGGCTATGGCCCAAGCACTGGAAATTACGTGATTTTGGCTCACGATAATGGCTTTTACTCGTATTATTTTCATTTAACAGCTGTCAGTGTCTCAAAGGGGGCGACCGTTGCAGTCGGCGACCAAGTCGGTACGATGGGGACGACTGGAAATTCGACAGGCGTCCATCTGCACTTTGGACTGAGTAAGACGTTGTGGTCAGAATTCGTTGATCCAGCAGCTTACTTACCGCTATAAACCAAAATACCAAGTAGAAGCATGGAGAAAATCATCTGAAACCAAAAAGCATGACTGACAAGAGGGATTCCTCAAGTCGTCATGCTTTTTGGTTGCTTACCACAAGCCCGGTTGAGCGATGATCACTAACTGTTCTTTGGTAAAAGGATGCTCTAGATGCAATTCGTAGCCATGCAGCAGCAAACGTGGCGCTGGTTTGTTTTGGTAAAGCGGGTCGCCAACGACTGGATGACCGATGCTGGCAAGGTGGACGCGAATTTGGTGGGTCCTACCAGTTTCTAACACACAATACACATTGGTTGTCTTTTGTTGGGCGTGAGCGATGGTTACATGGGTGACGGCTGACTGACCGTTGCGGGAGTCAATGATCCGCTTGCGACGATCGTGACGGTCACGACCGATTTTTTTGGCGATCGTTTGATCTTGCGTAAGTTTCCCCAAAACAGTGGCTTGATAGCGACGGAAAATCTGTTTGTTTTCCAGCATTCGGCCCAAGATCGGCAACACCAAAGGATTTTTTGCAAATAAAACCACACCGCTGGTTTCTTTGTCTAGACGATGGACCACATAAGGCTGCTGCTGTTTCGGCGCAAGGTAAGCAGCTGCATCATTCAACAGAGTATCGGCTTCTAATGGCTGATTTGGGTGCGTCTTGACCCCGGCAGGCTTGTTCAGCACCAATAAGTGTTCATCTTCAAAAAGTACGTCGACTTTGTCCGCTTGGCCTAACTGGATCGGCTGGTAGCTGTAATCACTGTCTTCAATGATCAAAGTGATTTGATCACCGCCACGAACTTCTTGATGAAACATCGCGGGCTGCTGATTGACGGCCACATTTTTCCGTGTGCGCAGAAAATGGCGCACTTTTCGTGGAACGAGCCACTCCTGTTCCAACAAATCGCGAAGCGGCATGGGCGGGTGATTTTCGGGTAAAGTCATGGTGTATTCCATAATAACGTCCTTTCTTTGCTATTCGCTACCGACTATTATAGCATCTTTAAGCTTTTCTTATAAAAAAAACAATAAAAAACAGAGTATTCAATGCTAGAATAATAAAGCATTCTTTTCGAATGAAATTACGTCTAGAGCCGTATAACAAAGAAAGTCATTTATGCTACACTTAACCAAAGGAGCGTGAAGTAATGGATTGGAAACACATCCTTCACAAAATAAAGACCGGTTGGCTGACCTTTTGGCGCTGGTTAAAACCGTATTTGCAGCAATTTCATCAATGGCGCAAGCGGGTTTGGAAAAAATACCACGTAAATAAAATTTTTATTTTACTTAGTTTAGTTGCTATCTTAATCATGAGCGGGTATTTATTTTATATCGCCAAAAATACGAAAGTCAGTGAATTAGAGTCAGGTCTGAAAGAATCGACGGTGATTTTTGATGCCAATGGTGATGAAGCAGGGCAGTTGTACTCGCAAAAAGGCACGTACGTTTCTCTTGATGCCATCTCCAGTGATGTGGTCAACGCCTTGATCTCAACTGAAGACCGCAACTTCTATAATCACCACGGGTTTGATATCAAAGGGATCGCTCGGGCAGCCCTACGTATGCTGGTCAACCGCAGTGCCGAAGGCGGTGGGGGAAGTACCATCACCCAGCAGCTTGCTAAAAATGCCTATCTGTCCTTGGATCAAACCTTTAGTCGAAAAGCCAAGGAGCTTTTCTTAGCGATCGAGATCGAGAAGAAATATTCTAAAGATGAGATTTTAGAAATGTATTTGAACAGTTCCTATTTCGGTAACGGGGTTTGGGGCATTCAAGATGCCTCGCTAAAATATTTCGGTGTCAATGCTTCTGAACTAAGCGTGGGAGAAGCTGCGACGTTGGTGGGGATGCTCAAAGGTCCTTCGATCTATAACCCGATCGACAATCTGGAAAACGCCACGAACCGTCGCGACACCGTCTTGAGTTTGATGGTGGATAACGGCAAGTTGGACCAGTCCGTTGCTGACCAAGAATCACAAGTTGCCTTAGCCAATTTACTTTATGATGGATTTGGCAATTCAGAATCTGGCTATAAGTATCCTTATTATTTCGATGCGGTCATCGACGAAGCCGAATCCTATGGGTTGGACGCCGATGATGTCATGAATCGCGGCTACAAGATCTATACAGCCCTGGATCAAAACTACCAAGCACAAATGGAAGCTGCCTATAAAAACGATGCCTTGTTCCCTGAAAATGCCGCTGATGGCACGATGGTGCAATCTGGCTCTGTCGCACTTGATCCGAATACCGGTGGGGTGCAAGCGGTGGTGGGTCGTCGTGGTGAGCACGTCTTTAGAGGATTTAATTTTGCCACGCAAATGAAACGTTCACCAGGTTCCACGATCAAACCGATCAGCGTCTTCGCCCCTGCCCTAGAAGCTGGGTTTGAACCGGACAGTGTCCTGAAAGACGAGCCCCTTGATTTTTATGATGCTCAAAACTTTGACGGGACCTATGCTGGCGAAGCAGTCATGTATCAAGCCCTCGCCCAAAGTTTGAATCTGCCAGCAGTTTGGCTGCTGCATGAGATCGGCTTAGATCGCGGGTATAGCAAAGCACAAGAATTCGGTCTTTCCTTGACCGAATCCGACAAATATTATGGCTTAGCATTAGGTGGTTTGGAAAAAGGGGAATCTCCAATGACGATGGCAGCAGCGTATGGCGTTTTCGCTAATGGCGGGTATTACTACAAACCGCATTTGATCACCAAAATCGTTGATTCAACTGGTGCCGTGATCGTTGACAATACGTCTGTGCAAGGCAAACGCGTGATTTCTAAAGAGACCGCTGATAAAATGACGAGCATGATGCTAGGAACCTTCTCTAACGGGACGGGGGTTAGTGCTAGTCCGTACGGCTTTACGATCGCCGGTAAGACGGGTACGACAGAGACCAACTTTGATGCTTCTAAGGTCAATGACCAATGGATCGTCGGCTATACTCCTGATATGGTTCTGTCAACCTGGCTAGGATTTGAACATGTGAGTGAAGATCATTACTTAACGGGAACTAGCGGACAAGTTGTTGGGAAAATATTTAAAGCAGAGGCCGAAAGCTTACTGCCTTATAGTCAAGGCACCCAATTCCAAGTTGCAGACGCTTATTGGACAGGCGGAAAATTAATGGCAGCCGATGAGGTACCAGATCCTGATAGCAGTACGTCACAAAATGGCAATGATTGGCAGCAAACCATCGATGACTTTGCCGAAAGCGCCAAAGAAGGTATGAAGGAATTCGGCAGCAAGATCAAAGAAGGAACGAAAGAATTGTTTGGCGGCTTGTGGAATTCCATTAGTGGAAATTAAAGGAATTAGGCAACTGCTAGTCTAGAACCTGAGAAGAATGGTATACTAGAAAAAAAGAGGAGGCGTCAAAATGGCAAATATTTATGATACAGCAAACCAATTAGAACGTGAATTACGGGAGTCAGAACAATTTCAAGATCTGAAAGGTTCTTTCGACCGTTTGAAAGCAAATGAAGAAGCGTACGCGTTATTCAAAGAGTTTCAAGAGTTGCAACAAAGCCTGCAACAAAAAATGATGGCTGGCGAAGAAATGACGGAAGAAGAAGCGCAAAAAGCCCAAGAATTATCGCAAAAAATTCAACAAGACGGCATCGTTTCTGACTTGATGCAAAAAGAGCAAGCCTTCAGTTTAGTAGCCAATGACTTGAACCGCATCATCATGGGTCCTGTAAGAGATCTATACGAAGCGTAATCGCCAACAAACAAAGACCAAAGAAGCAAGTGAAACTTCAGAGAAACCGGCTGCAACTGCAAGAGTCGTTTCCAAAGAAGTTTCAAAAGCGCTTCTTTGGTTTTTTTTATGAAAAAGGCGAACAAATTTTCGTGTTTTGCTGACGAAATGACTGATAAATGTTATGATAGAAGCATTAAGGAGGGAGAAAGAAATGCGATTTTTACATAGTGCAGACCTGCATATCGACCGGTCATTTGAAGGGGTCCATCTGTTATCTGAAAAAGTGAAGACCCAACTCCCTGCTATCAATCAAAAAATCATCCGTAATTTGGTGGATGTTGCTTTAGAAAAAGCGGTCGATTTTGTTTTGCTGGCTGGGGATACATTCCATCAAGCACGGCCGAGTCTAAAAGTGCAGCATGACTTTTTTGCCCAACTGCAACGACTGGGAGAAGCAGAGATCCCAGTCTATATGATTTTCGGCAACCATGATTATTATGATCCGCAACGGTATTGGTTTGCTTTTCCAGAAAACGTCATTCTCTTTTCATCGGAAGAAGTTCAAACGGTACAAGGAACAACGAAAAACGGTGAAACCTATGCAATCAGTGGATTTAGCTACCAACATCCTTGGATTACTGAAAATAAAGTAACAGAATTTCCTGCAAGAGCAGCGGTGGATTACCATATCGGGCTTTACCATGGGGACCAAGCTGGTGAACGGTATGCCCCCTTTTCAATCAGTGAAATGAAGCAAAAAGGCTATGATTATTGGGGCTTGGGGCACATCCATATACCTAAGACGCTCTCAGAGCAGCCACCGATTCTCTATCCAAGTACACCTCAAGGAAAGACCAAGAAAGAACAGGCGACTGGGGTGATTTTGGCAGACTTAACGCCGCAGGGACCAACGATCGAGCGCTTGGAGATCGCAGAGATCGCTTGGCAAAAGCAAGTGGTCTCCTTAGCGGATGTGACTGCCTCGAATGCCGTATTGCCAGCGATCATCGAGCGCTTAAAAAGTCCTGGTTCGCGCTTGCTGCATCTGGTGTTGACCGATGTGCAGCAGCTGCCGCCAGATTGGTTTCCAGCTGCGGAAAAAAATGAATGGCTGACCTACCTCAATGAACGGTTGGCACAAACAGAGCCGCTGCAAGTGATCTATGCCCTTGAAGTCGAGCAAGCCAATGAAGACAAGATCGCATTGGCGGTATCAGAAGATTATATGCTGCAGTTTTTAGCGATGTATGAGTCGCCAGAGATGTTTGCGGATCGATTGTCGGATCTATTGCAGCATCCACTGATCCAGCGGGGGATCACCCATGAATCATTTCAAGAAGAAGTCTTGCAGCAAGCCAAGCAATTGTTGAAAGACGACTTTCAATGGGAGGAGCAGTCATGAGAATTTTAAAAGCAGAGATTACCGGTTTTGGGAAATACCATGAACAAAGCTTTGCCTTTCATCCGCAAAATCAGCTGCTCTTTGGGCACAACGAGATCGGAAAATCGACGTTGTATCAATTTATTGCCGCCATTTTGTTTGGCTTTTCGAAAAAGACAGCCAAGAAAAAAGACTATACCCCCAAAAACGGTGCTGCTTACGGTGGCAAGTTATGGTTGGCGCTGGAACCCTTCGGCGAAGTGATCGTGGAACGCTATCGGCAAGTGGACCGTGGTCGTGCCAAAGTCCATGTCGCTGGCCAGACGGTCGATGAGCAATGGCTGGCACAACACCTGCAGCCCCTCAATCGAGCATTGTTCTTCGATGTCTTTACTTTTCAGCAAGAGCAATTGACCCAGATCGATAAGCTAGAAGAAAATGAGCTGCACCAAGCGTTGATTTCTCTAGGGATCAGCGGCAGTCAAAAAATGCTGCAGCAAGTGGCGCAATATGAAACCACCAATCAGCAGCAATACAAGCCACGAGGGCAAAAGCTGCCTTTGAACCAAGCGTTAAAACAATTAGAAAAACTGCAAAAAACGATTGCGGAAAAAGAAAGCGAAGAAAGCCGCATCCAACAGCAGTATCAACAGATCGCCCAGCTGCAAGAACAGATCCAAGACTTGCGGCACCAGTATCAAGCATTGAATGACGCTTATCAGGAAAATCAGCAACAGCTGAGTCACTGGGGCCTTTATGAAGAGTGGCAGCAAATGGCACCAGCAGATACGCTAGCCGATCCTCAGCAAGTCCAAGCCATCAAACAGTTTTATCAGCAGTATCAGCAGCTGACGGAAGAAATTCGCAAAAAAGAAGCCGAATTAGATCAGTTGGAGCAAGGAAAAGAATCAGACAAGTATTTCTTTTACCTTGATCACGAGCATCAGATCAATCACTTGCTGCAGCAGCAAGTGACGATGGCGCGTTTGGCAGATCGTGAAGCAGCAGCCAATCAACAAGAAACAGTCGCCATCACAGAGTTGAATCGCTTGATTGAAAAGCGCCAGTGGAGCAGAAAATCGCCGCCGCTAGTAACGGCTTCGATCCATGAACAAACCACACGTTTACTGCAAGAACGTGTGCAGTTAGAAGAGCTCGAAAAGCGCATGAGGCATTTAGAAGAAAAAGCGCAACCTTTGCAAGACACCGCGGCCCGCTTAGAACAGCAGCATCCTCAATTGATTGGCCGCAAGCCCGTTTCTCGCCCACTATGGCCGCTAGGGATCGTCGGTGGGCTAGTCGCAGTGATCGGTATCTTTTTGCCAAGTCCCTGGCGCTGGCTTGCATTAGGTGCGGGGATCGCAGCGATCATCGGCAGTATTTTGCCGCTGATGAAAGCAGCACCAAACAAGCAGCAAGGCATCAAGCAAGAATGGCAGACGGTCCTCATGCAGCTGGATCTGCTGGGCGAAGAGTTGGCACAGCTGGAAAATGAACAGCAGCAAAAGCAGCAGCAGATCAGCCGTGCCCACCAAGCGTTGACACCCTTTTTTGGTGATTTGCCGGTGGAAAACTGGCAGTCGTATCTATTCGCCTATGATGAAGATGTTGCTAGCTATCAAGCCTACTCACAGCAGCGCAAGCAAGCCTATCAAGAACGGCAAGCGGTCACGGAAGAATTGGCCCCCTTTGAGGAGCAATTCCGTCCGTATGCGGAGTGGCTGCCGCTGCAAAACAAAACCTTGTTAGAAAAAGCGGCGATGTTGCAGAAGTTTCATGAAGAGATGCAAACGATCAAGCTTTCGCGGTTGCAACAACCTAGCACGTTATTGGCCCAACAATTGACCCGTACCCGCAACGAACGCGACCAACTGTTTGCCCAAGCCAGTGCGCTCTTGCAGCAACAAGGCTTAGATCACCCTGCAGAAATCAGCCTCTGGTTGAAGCAATGGGAAGCGGCGCAACGCACGCAGCAGCGAGCAGAAGAATTGGCGGGGATGTTAACACCGATTTATCCTAAACCAGTCACACAAGCAGAATTGCTGCAGCAAAAAGACCAGATCAAGCAGCAGCAAACACAGCTTCAGGCACAAATACAGCAGTTGACGGAGCAAAAACAGCGCTTGGAATTAGAAGCAGTAGCTAGTCAAAAAAATGGCACCTTGAATCAGCTTTATCAAGAAGAAAGTGAGCTAAAGGCGGTCATTGAAGAACTTGCTGTGGCATGGGGGAGTCGTCAGTTGGCGGCTTCGATTTTAACGGATGTCACGACCGAGTTGTCAGAACAGCAATTGCCGCAGCTATTGTCAGCCGCTTCGACTTATTTTGAACAGCTTTCAAACGGACGTTATCAAAAGATTCTTCTGGAAAATGGTCTGTTAGTAGCGGCAAATGCCAGCGAGACCTTTTCGATCATTGACTTGTCCACAGGAACGAAGGATCAGTTGATCATGGCGTTACGTTTCGGTTATCTAGCGCTGCAAAAAAATCACCCGTTGTGCCCGATCATTATTGATGATGGTTGGTTGCATTATGACAGTGTTCGTAAGGAACGCTTCGCAGCACTATTAAAAGAGTTTGGACAAAGTTATCAAGTAATTTGTTTGTCTTCTGACCAAGAAATGGTAAGCTATTATCAGAAGTACCAGCAGCCTATCCAGGATCTGAGTAAAGGAAGTGAAAGATTTGGCTGATCGGCCAAATAAGCCCATGAAAAAAATTCGTGAATTAACTGTTGATGAAACGTTTCAACTTTTCTTACTGATCAAAAATGCCGATGTACGGATCGCGAAAAACGGCAAAAAGTTTATTGCCTTCACGTTTCAGGATACATCTGGCACGATCGATGGAAAGTTTTGGGATGCATCAGATGAAGAAATCGCCCGTTTTGAACCCGGGAAAGTGGTACTACTAGATGGGAAACGAGAAGTTTACCAAGGCAATCCGCAAGTCAAAATCATGCATTTGCGTTTAGCGAAGCCGGAAGAACCCCACGAACCAAGCCAATACATGGAAAAAGCGCCCTTGCGAAAAGAAGAGATGGAAGAAGAAATCAGTCAAACCTTGTTTGAGATCACAAATCCTCACTGGAATCGCATCGTCCGTTTCTTGTTGAACAAGTATAAAAAGGAATTCTTTGATTTTCCAGCTGCGAAGCGCAATCACCATGCCTTCGCCAGTGGATTGGCGTATCATACGACAACTATGCTGCGCTTAGGAAAAGCGATCGTCAAAGAATACCCTGAATTAAATGCGTCACTGCTGTATGCGGGCATTATTTTACATGATTTAGGAAAAGTGATCGAGTTGACAGGTCCCATGACGACAGAATATACCTTAGCGGGGAATCTAGTAGGGCATTTGGTCTTAGTGGATGAAGAAATCACGCAAGCCTGTATTGCTTTGAAATTTGATGACAAACAAGAAGACATCGTTGTTTTGCGGCATATGGTCTTAGCCCACCATGGCTTGTTAGAATATGGGTCACCTGTTCGGCCCCGCATAATGGAAGCGGAGATCCTCCATCAGATCGATAATTTGGATGCTTCCATGCAAATGATGCTGACCTCGATCCGCCTGACAGAACCTGGTCAATACACAGACCGAATTTTTGGCATGGACAATCGGAGTTTTTATGTACCGAAAGAAGTGTAGCAGTGATGTTGCAGCTTGATCGATCAAAGTGAATGATAGAAAGAACAAAAACCACGCTAGGCTTGCTTAGCGTGGTTTTTTTAGCTGCTGGAAAAAGCAGCTGGAAAAAGCAGTTGAATCGTAGATAGAAATCTAATCGGCACAAAAAAAGAAGCACCGCTATGACGGCACTTCTTTTTTCGTTTATTCAGCAGAAGAATCTGTAGCACTTTCACTTGTTGCAGTAGAATCATCGGTTGCCTCAGTAGCAGAAGAATCTGCTGCAGAGCTGTCTGTTGCATCCGTTGCAGAAGAGTCAGCAGTTGAATCTTCTGTTTCGGCCGCTGTGATGTAATCAGAAAGCAAGTCTGCTAAGTCAGAGTCTTTCATTTTCACATTTGCTGCTTGCAATTCTTGACCGATCGTTGCTGCCATAAAGGTTGAATCATTCAACAAAGTGTTTTGAGCAATTTCAGTCAATTCATCTTTGTATTTATCCATATCATTGCCTTTGTCTTGGTTTTTCACCATTTTCACGATATAGTATTCTGTCGTGTAAGTTGACGTGTTGGTTGCAGAGATCACTTCAGAGATTTCACCATCTTTTAAATCAAAAGCGGCTGTTTTTACTTCACTTGGTACAGCTGATGAAGTAGAATCGAATTTGATCGTTCCGCCATCTTCTTTTGTTGCCGCATCCGTTGATTTTTCTTTAGCGATTTCGCCAAAGTCTGCATCATCTTTTTTCGCTTCTTCTAAGACGTCTTTGGCATCATCTTCACTTGCTACTTTGATGATTTGTGCTTCTACTTCAGGGTGGAAAGAATCCCAAGCAGTTTTCATGTCTTCATCAGTGATATCCATGTTGGCTTTTAAGCCTTCACGTAACGCAAGTTGTTGTTTTAATTCTGCACGGTAAGATTTCACCGTATAACCAGAGGCAGTCAATGTTGATTCAAAGGAATCACTGCCGCCGTATTGCTCAGCCACGTTGTTGAATTGTTCGTCGATCATTTCTTCCGTTACGTCATCGCCGTATTTTTCATTAAAGACTTTCAAGACGATCATTTCACGCAACGCTTGTTGATTTTCTGTACTTGTTTTTGCTTTGTCATAAAAATCTTGAACAGTGATTTTACCGCCCTTCATTGTTGCGATTTCCTCACTTGAGTTACCACAAGCCGCTAATGCAAAAAGACTCATTGCACTGACTGCTACTAAAATTAATTTTTTCTTCATTCGTTTAAGCACTCCTAATTCTAAAAAGATTCATAATAATCACTGCACCTACTATACCACTTCTAGAAATGGTTGGAAAGAAAACAGCGGATGTTTCAAACAAAATTCATAAAAACTACAAATTTTCGATTTGTTTGTCATCCTCTGCGCTTTGGGCTTGAATCGTCGTGATGTGCTGATTCAATTGTTCCATTTGGGTTTTTATCCGAGCAAGGCGCGGTTGTGCTTGGAATTTGAAGGCTTCCAAATCTTTCGTGAAAGATTCGGTCACAACTGGGATCGTTTCGTCGATCGTTTTGCGGGTTACCATCACAGCATCTTTGAGCTGTTTGACACTGTCATTGAATTCTAAAGTCGCTTCTGTCGTGTCATCTAAATAGCGAATCAATTCTTCACGAGTTTCATTGCCGCTTTTTGGTGCAAAAAGCAAACCGCCTAAGCCGCCGGCGATGGAACCGAACAAAAGTCCTTTAAGAAAATTACCGATCATTTAGTTCACCTGCTTTCCAATTTTTTCGGCGATTGCCGCTAGCTCTTCCCCCGTGTAATTCTCTGCATGATTGCCAAAATGGATCTTGAAATCATCGTCTTTGCTGTAACGAGGAATCAAATGGACATGGGAATGGAAGACCGATTGGTACGCCAATTCTTTATTGTTGTTGATGATATTTAAGCCTTCGATCTCAGGGAATGCTTTTTCGATCGCCCGAGCAATCTTAGGGATGCGGGCAAAAACCGCTGCTGCCAACGTTTCATCGTACTCAAAAATATCCGTCACATGGGTTTTGGGAATCACCAATGTATGACCAGGGGTGACTTGGGAAATATCTAAAAAGGCATAAACTTGCTCATCCTCGTAGACTTTGTAGCTAGGGATCTCACGATTGTTGATTTTACAAAAAATACAATTTTCCATTGTAAAAAAACCTCCTTGATCTATTACCTCTACTTTACCATATTTTGCTTTTTTTCGTCTGGATTCCTCTTTGAAAAAGTCGGAACAAGGCAACTGTTCCTTCAACAAAGGCGCTTTTTTAAAGAAATGCGAAAAGCGAGCGAGAAACGCTTGCATTTAGATTCCAACAATCCTAGACTTAATATCAGAAATCAATTGGAAAGAAGGAACCTATGAAACCGATCATCAAAGAAACCTTACAGAAAAAAACAACGACTTCAGCGAAGCTCCGCTATTTGGCTTATGCCTATAAAGAATGGTTGATTGCGATCACGCTTTTTGTGGTGTTCGCAGGTTCGATCACCTATTCGCTAACGCGCCCAAAAGAAGAAGTAGTCAATGCCGCCATCGTCACTGAAACAGCGATGGACCCTACGGTGCAAAGTGAATTAGAGACAGCCGTTGAGACCTGGGCGATCGACCAAGGGTATCAAAAAGAAGAGTTGAGGATCAGTCTGGTTTCCTATGCTGAACCAGCTGCTGTTCAAGCCTTTACCACCCGTCTTGCCGCCGGTGCGATCCAAATGGTCATTTTTCCAGCGAGTGATGCACAACTGTGGCAAGAACGCTTTGGCAGCCAAGAATTGCCGCAAGAAACCATTACAGTGGGAGAAAACGAATTTATCTTACAAGTCACGAATAAAGAAAAATAAGCAACGGTTTTGCTAGCGGATTGAAAAAAAGAGCCTACGTTGACAGAAAGCCGTAATTAGGCGAATCGGAGGAAAAGAATGACTTTACAAGTAACAAATGTGACAGGCGGTTATAACCAGCTGCCAGTCTTAAAAAATATTGATTTTACGATCGGCGATGGTGAGCTCGTTGGTCTGATTGGCTTGAATGGGGCGGGGAAGAGTACGACGATCAAAGAAATCATCGGGTTACTGCAACCTCACAGCGGGACGATCACGATCGATGGCTTGACCTTAAAGGAAAACCCAGAGCAATACCGCAAACAAATCGGGTATATTCCCGAAACCCCATCTTTATATGAAGAATTGACCTTAAGAGAGCACATTGAAGTGACAGCGATGGCCTATGACCTTCCGCAAGAAGAAGCCATGAAGCGAGCGGAGCGTTTATTAAAAACCTTTCGTTTAGAAAACAAACTCGATTGGTTCCCAGCAAACTTCTCAAAAGGGATGAAACAAAAAGTCATGGTGTTGTGTGCCTTTTTGATTGAGCCAAGCGTCTACATCATTGATGAACCTTTTCTAGGATTAGATCCTTTAGCGATCAATGCGTTATTGGAACTGATGAATGAGATGAAACAAACCGGGGCATCAATTTTGATGTCCACCCATATTTTAGCAACCGCAGAGAAGTATTGTGACAAATTCATCCTACTGCATAACGGTGAGATCCGCGCACAAGGGACATTGGCGCAGCTAAGAAGCCAATTTCAAGCACCAGAAGCCTCCCTTGATGATCTGTACCTCGCACTGACAAAGGAGAGTCAAGCATGAAGCAGTTTTTCTCGCAACGCTTACAGCGGCATCAAAAACAGATGACACGCTATTTGCGCTATGTCTTCAATGATCATTTTGCTTTGATCAGCACCTTCTTAGTGGGAGGTCTGGGGCTGTATTATTCAGAATTGCTAAAAACATTGCCGCGGCCGTTTCCATTAGGCGGCATCATCGTGGTCGCTGTTTGGCTCTTCGTTTTACCGCTGGGACGCTTAGCGACACTGACGAAACCGGCAGATTTGATTTTTCTGTTAGCCAAAGAAGGGCAAATGAGAAGTTATCTCAGTCAAGCCCTGCGTTATTCCCTCTGGCTGCCCTTTGGGGTCTTATTTTTAGCCGTAGGAGCAACGATGCCTTTAGTCGTGGTCACCGCAAACAGTACATTTGCTTCCTTTCCCTTCTTTTTAGGAATGATGTGGCTGTTAAAACTGGGGGATCTTTCACTGCAGCGGATTCGGTTGTATCAAGAAACACAGCAGCAAGTCAAACAGCAGCGAGGAATCTGGTTCGCCAGTGCGTTAGCTGCCACACTTGCCAGTATTTATGTAGCACCTTGGCTAGGGTTGGTGATCAGCATCCTCCAAGCAATCTGGTTCCTCTTTGGCGTGAAATCTAATCGTCAGCTCTTGGATTGGGACTATATGATCCAAGCCGAGCAATCGCGCTTATTACGGATCTATCGATTTATCAACTTGTTTACAGATGTTCCCCAAATCACGACGGAAGCCAAACGGCGCAAATACCTCGACTGGTTGCTGGCAAAGATCAAACCAGCCCAAAGCAATACGTATCTTTATCTTTACTTGCGCCGAGTGATTCGTGGTGGGCAATACGGCGGTCTTTATGTCCGTTTATCCTTGATTGGTGGCTTCGTCTTATTCTTTGTCGATGAGCTTTGGATCAGTCTGCTGATCGGCTGCTTGTTTCTTTATCTGATCGGTTTCCAACTGATCCCTTTGATCAATGAATTTCAATACATGGTTTTGACCCATTTGTATCCCGTGCCAGAAAAACAAAAAGCCGCAGCAATCAAAAAAATTATCGGGTCACTTTTGCTTGTGACGACTGTTTTTTTCGGCGTGATCTGTTGCTGGCGCTTGCCCGTTGTTTGGCAAGGGGGCATCGCTTTTGTGGGCTTCTTCCTCTTTGCGGGTCTTTTTTTAGGCATCTACTTGCCAGGGCGATTAAAGAAAATGCACGCCTGATCCTCAGGAAACCTCTCTTACAAAAAGCGAACGCATATGCGCTTGACGGCGACCCTTTAGGAAGCTAGAATAAGAGGTACTGCGAAATAAGGAGAGAAGCTAGGATGGATATTCGCTTGGATCAAGATTGGCGTATGCGGCCGATCAAAGGCGACACCGGGAAAGCCTATATCGGGCTCAAGGACAACGACAAAGTCTTTATCAAACGAAATACGACCCCGATGCTTGCGGCACTCTCTAAAGAGGGCATTGCACCCAAACTCGTCTGGACGAAACGGACGGGAAATGGGGATACGCTCTCCGCACAAGAATGGCTGGATGGACGGGTCTTAGATCCCGATGAGATCGGCCAAAGAAATGACGTCATTGATGTGTTGTATCACTTGCATCATTCAAAAACGCTGGCACAGATGCTAAGCAAAATCGGCGGACAAGTCAGATCGCCTGAACAAATGCTGATGGATTATCAAGATCAGCTGCCTTCTGCGGTGGCTCAAAACCGTTTTATTCATTTGGTCACCGAGTATTTAAAAGCCAATATTCCAGCTTTTGACGAGCAAAAAGCCGCGGTCGTCCATGGCGATGTCAACTATCGAAATTGGCTGGTTTGTCAAAACTATTTGTATTTAGTCGATTGGGATTCCGTGATGTTTGCAGATCCAGCAATCGATATCGGGACTATTTTAGGTCACTATGTGCCGCTATCCAGCTGGTCCCATTGGCTGGTGCGCTACGGTATCCATAGCAGCAGCGAAGTGATCGAAAAAATTTATTGGTATGCATTGTTGAGTATGCTGCAAGAGGTCAAAAAATATTATCTGCGGGGCGATTACAAAGCCATGAATGCAGAGATTTTACAATTAAAACGAATTTATAGTGAATGAAGAGAAGATGGAGCGAGGCAATTTGGTTCCATCTTGTTTTTTCGGAAAGGAAGAAACATGAGAGTAAGAAAACGTGCAGGTGCAAAAGAGCTGATTGAAGCTCATCCACAATACGTCGTTGCAGAGCCTACCGAATGGAAAGGACGTTGGCATGAACGCTTTGGCAATGATCATCCGCTACACATCGAGATCGGCATGGGAAAAGGTCAATTTATTACTGAAATGGCGAAAGCTCATCCCGAAATCAATTATATTGGGGTAGAGATGCAGATCAGTGTCGTTTCGATCGCATTGGATAAAATGATCGAGCAGGAGATCCCAAACTTGCAGCTGCTGCATGTGGATGGTTCGGCTTTGACCAACTATTTTGAAGACAATGAAGTAGACCAGATCTATTTGAATTTTTCTGATCCATGGCCTAAGAAGAAGCATGAGAAGCGCCGTTTGACTTCTAAAGCCTTTTTAGCGGTGGACGAGCAAATTTTACGACCTAATGGCGAAATCCATTTCAAAACGGACAACCAAGGATTGTTTGAGTATTCCTTAGCGAGCTTTTCTCAATATGGCATGATCATCAAACAAGTTTGGTTGGACCTGCATAACAGTACCTTTGAGAACAATATCATGACGGAATATGAAGAAAAATTCTCAAGCCGCGGGCAGCGAATCTATCGGGTGGAAGCCCAATTTGTGGCAAAAGACCCGCAGGAATAAAGAAGTGACGAAAGACGAAGCAAATTTGCTTCGTCTTTTTTTTCTATTCTCAAAAGGCTTGCGTATTTCTTTTTAGGAGGGATAAGTCGTGGATATTCAAGCATTCTCAGATGAGTTGATTCACTATGGCAGACAAGAACGCATGCAGGATCTGGCCATTTTGCCGAGCGGTACACAGATGGAGGTGATTTTCAGTAAAAGCTATCTCAGAAAGACCTATCAAGTACTGACCAACGAAGAAGCCCAACAGCTGATTACTCGCTTCAAATTTTTAGGAGGAATGGAGGTGGGAGAACGACGCAAAGCTCAGTTAGGAGCAGTCAGTTATCCGTTAGGCGATCAGCTGCAGCGGCTGCGCATCTCCACAGTCGGTGATTACCAAGGGCGTGAAAGTCTCGTGATGCGGTTTCTTTATCCTTTGACTCAGGAGCACCTGCGCTATTTTTTTGCAGAAGACGTCCAGCAGATCCAACAGGCAACCAAACAAAGAGGGCTGTATTTGTTTTCTGGCCCCACTGGCTCAGGGAAATCGACCCTCATGTATCAATTAGCTCGGGCAACCAAGGGGCAAATCATTACCATCGAAGATCCTGTGGAGATCGAGGAGCCGCGCTTTTTACAGCTGCAAACCAATTTGAAGATCGAACAAGACTATGATGAATTGATTCGCTTGTCCTTGCGGCATCGTCCAGACCTGCTTTTGATCGGCGAGATTCGTAACAAAGAAACGGCGCAAGCCGCTGTACGAGCCGCTCTGACAGGTCACCGAGTATTTGCCACGATCCATGCCCGAGGTGTAGCAGAAACCAAGACGCGGCTGCTGGAATTGCTGGGGACAGACGATCGTCTGGCACATGCGCTGCAAGGGATCATTTATCAGCGATTGTTGCCAAATGAAGCGAATGAACCTCATGGATTGCTGGCATATCACTTTTATGAGGGGCAAGTGGAAAAACAGTGGCAGCAGGTATTAAAACAAGTGAAAGAAAGTGGGTGGATCAGCGATGAAGTTTATGAAAAAGAAGCCCCAGCTACCACGCCGTGCAACTGAAGCCCTCTTAGTCACCTTCACGGTGTTATTGGAGAGTGGCTTTTCCCTACAAGAAAGCCTCCAAGTGCTGCTGCGCAGCCGCCAGTTTTCTGAACCTGTGATCGAACAGCTAATTGTCCATCTCGCCCAAGGGCAAAGCTTTGCAGCAGCGGTAGCGCCCTTGTCGTTATCGGCTACTGAAAAAAGTCAGCTTCATTTAGCAGAAAATCATGGGGATCTCACGGCGACCTTGCGGCGGATGGTCGACTACCATAAATTGGTCAACAAGCAAAAACAGCTGCTGTACAAAGTAGCTGCCTATCCGCTTTTGTTACTGGTCTTTTTAATAGCTGCGCTTTTTGGGATGCACCGCTTTTTATTGCCCCAATTGCTAGCCTCTGGCATGATCGACGAAGGTCATTGGGGCATTCGCGCCATCACTTGGGCACCAGCAGTACTTATCCTCTTCTTGTTGTTAAGTGTGCTGCTTTTTGTGATCAGCCGCTGGATGTTTGCCCGCCGCACTGCCTTGCAAAAAGCTGTGTTTTTCAGCCACCTGCCATTGTTCGGAGCATTGTACACGAGTTATCACACGAGTTTTTTCGCATTGGAATGGGGCAAGTTGTTTCAGCAAGGATTAGATATTCAACAGATCATTGAGTGTATGGAGCACACCAATAAAGCTACCTTGATCCAAGAATTAGCACGAGAACTGCGAGTGACCTTGACACTTGGGGGCGAACTCCCAGAAAAACTTCGTCATTTCTCGTTTCTTACACCCGAATTTTCTTTGATCGTCTTTCAAGGAGAAGTACGAGGAAAGTTAGGAGAAGAGCTTTTTTTATACAGTCAATTATTGATGGAACGCTTGTTTCAACGAATCGAAAAAGCCATTCACTGGGTTCAGCCTCTGATTTTTTTGTTGGTTGCTTTAATGATCGTTGGGATCTATGCCGCTATGTTTTTACCAATCTATGGAAATATCCAAGGAGTGATCGAATGATAGAAAAGAAAGTAGCATCTCCTCGCAAGCAGGGGATTTGGCGTGTCAAAAAAGGCTTTACATTGGTTGAAATGCTAGTCGTTTTATTAGTGATCAGTATTTTGGTTTTGTTGTTTGTCCCAAATCTTGCCAATCAAAGAGGAATCATTGATGAGAAAGGAAATGCGGCGATTGAAAAAGTAGTGGAAACCCAGATCGAACTCTTTCGTCTAAATGAAGATCGGGTGCCTTCGAAAGAAGAATTGATTGCAGAAGGGTATGTATCTGAGGAACAATATGCGATTTATGAGCAGAGAAAGTGAGAACAATGGCACTAGGGGATTTTCTGGGTTTACCTTGATGGAAAGTCTCTTGGTACTCTTGGTCAGTAGTCTCTTTCTCTTTTTCCCCGTCGTGGCTATCGAGTACTATCAACGATCTGCGGAAGTTTTCGGCTTTTGTGCTCGCTTAGAAAAAGGACTCTATACCTTGCAGCAATCGGCCATCATCGATAACACACAAACCCGAGCAATCTATCAAGCAGAGCCAACACCAACTGTTTCATTTTACGGCGCTGCAACTGAGCCAGTCACCAAGATCGACGTTCCTCCTCAACTAGCGATGCAGGCGTTTCCCGATATTCTTTTTAGTAGTCAATCCGGCAACAACAGCAGTCTGCGAAGGATCATTTTCTATTGGCAGGAGAAAAAGCAAACCATCAGCTATAAGTTTTTATTTGGGAGTGGCCGTTATGAAAAAATCGTTGAATAGTGGGTTCATCTTAGCAGAAAGCCTGATTGGCTTTGGGGTGTTGGCAACTTGTGTGTTACTGTTTTTAGCAATGCAGACCGCTTCACTGACGCAAAGTGCGGCATTGCAAGAAAAAGCCCAAATGCTGCGGGTGCTGTATGAAGAAGTCCAGAACCACTCCTTTGATGCGTCAACCATTACCTACACGACGCAGCGTCAGGGAGTCTATCAAGTTCGCTTTTGGCAAGCAGCGCAGCATCAACAAGCACGCATCCAAAGCAGCGAGCAGCTCTGGGAGATCGTGTATGAAGAGTAAAGGCTTTACTTTGTTGGAGTGTCTGTTGTCTTTATGGGTATTGGCGATCTGCTTATTGCTGATCAGCGGGATCGTTAAGCACCTCGCACCCGTCAATCAGCAGATCATGGCTCGCAAAGATCAAGAATGGCATGTGTTTTTGTTTCAGCTGGAACGGGAATTAAGTACCTGTACCTATCTATCGGTCAGTGAGACCACACTGTATTTGCGAAGCAGTCAAAACAATTCGGTCACCATCGATCGCATCAATCGCGTGCTGCGAAAGCGGGACAACAATGGGTATCAACCACTATTGACAGAAGTAACGGATGTGTCTTTTGAGAAAATTGGCGCAGCGATCCGCTTTGCCGTTTCCTTTGAGAATGGAGAGCAGAAAATTGGACAATGGAAAATTCACACACAAGAGGCGGCATAAAGGCGGTATTTTACTCACAGCATTGTTGTTTGTGCAGCTGTTGAGCTTGATGTTATTGCTAGTGTTAGAAAACAGCCGCACAACAGCCCTTTTTTATACAAAAACCATTGAAACCTATGAAGCTCGCATCATGAGCGAACTGTTTCATGCGGAATTCTTGCAAAACGAATTGGCAGATCAAGGGTCACGACTTTATAATGTAGGAAAGTTGACCTATGAACGGCAAGGACAACTCTTACAGATCGAGTGCTATGTCAAAAGCCGCCGCTTTACATTTACCTTTTTGTTACCCGAAGAAGAGCCTGAAATAGACACAGATGACCAAGAAGAATAGTACAGGAAAAGGATGGTTGTTTCGACCATCCTTTTTCATACAGAAATAGAAAAAGAATGTTTACAGCTTCACAAATTATTCTAAACGAAAGCGATTGATTATTTTGGATGAATCGGCTAAAATTAAACAGGTATATATGTTGTTATAGTTTTGAAAAGAGGTGCAAGATGTCCGCAGAAAAAATGGAAACGTCTTTTCATTTGACCGTTGAAGCGATCCAACTGCTTCAAAACGCATTGGAAACGTCTTTTTTTGATGCTTACGTAGAGACGATCGAAAATTTTGTTGATCAATACCAAGTTCGCGTGATCGATGGGGTTCCAGATGAAGCAACTGCTGCTCGTTTAGAAACCATCTATCAAGAAATTCGAGCAATGGAACTATCGGCAGAAGAAAAACGCAAGCTTGCGCAGTTGGTTTTGTTGAAAGGCAGCCAAACGGAGCGCCTGCAGGCCAATCACCAACTGACACCAGATAGTCTTGGGTTTTTATTCGTCTATTTGATCGAGCAGTTGAGTAGTGCCGACCAACCAGTGAAACTTCTTGATTTATCGGTAGGCATGGGGAATCTCTTATTGACAGTCTTGCTGAATCTGCAATTAGCGAAGCGTCCAGTAGAAGGAACCGGTGTGGATATTGACGAAACCTTGTTGGCGATCGCAGCTGCGACTGGCGAATGGACCAAAGCGCCCTTGCATTTGTTCCATCAAGATGGCTTGCAAGAGCTTTTGATCGAACCGATGGATCTGGCGATCAGCGATCTACCGGTGGGCTATTACCCACAAGATGACAAAGCCCGCAGCTTCATTACGGCGGCTCCAGAAGGGCACAGTTATGCCCATCATTTGTTGATGGAACAAGCGATGAACTATGTCAAAGCTGGCGGTTACGGTTTGTTCTTAGTACCAAGCAACTTCTTGGAAACGGAACAGAGTGAACTTTTGAAAAAATGGCTGAAAGAAAAGGTTTATTTGCAAGGAATGATTCAGCTTCCTGAAGAACTCTTTAAAAATGAACATTCACGTAAAAGTATTTTGCTTTTACAAAACCATGGAGGGACAAGCAAACAAGCAGACGAAGTCTTGCTGGTCAAGCTAGCCTCACTGAAAGAACCAAAGAACATCACAAAACTTTTTGAACAATTTGCGGCTTGGAAAGCAGCAAATCTGTAATATAATTCGGATAAGGAGATCATCATGTCAAAAACAATCGCAATCAATGCTGGAAGTTCAAGTTTAAAATGGCAATTATATCAAATGCCAGAGGAAACAGTTGTCGCTAAAGGAATCGTTGAACGAATCGGTTTGAAAGATTCTATCTTTACCATCAAATATGGGGAAGATCAAAAATTCGAACAAATCATCGACATCAACGATCACGAAGTAGCTGTAAAAATGTTATTGGATCAACTGATCGAATTAAACATTTTAGGTGCCTATGATGAAATCACTGGCGTCGGTCACCGCGTCGTTCACGGCGGAGAAGATTTCCCTGATTCAGTTGTGATCACAGACGAAGTGATGGAACGCATCCAAGCATTGGCTGAATTTGCGCCATTACACAACCCAGCAAACTTGATGGGGATCACTGCTTTCAAAAAAATCTTGCCAGAAATCATCAGTGTCGCTGTTTTTGATACTTCTTTCCATGCAACGATGCCAAAACACAATTACCTATACAGCTTGCCATTAGAGTACTATAACGAATTTAAAGTACGTAAATACGGCTTCCACGGTACAAGCCACCGTTATGTTTCTGAGCGTGCAGCAGAAATGTTAGGTAAACCAATCGAAGAATTAAAAATCATCACTTGCCATCTAGGGAACGGTGCGTCGATCACTGCGGTTGACGGCGGAAAATCAGTAGATACATCAATGGGCTTCACGCCATTAGCTGGTGTAACGATGGGCACACGTTCAGGTGACATCGATCCTGCTGTTTTGCCTTACTTAATGGAAAAATTAGATTTGAATATCGATGAAATGGTGGATGTTTTAAACAAAAAATCTGGTTTATTAGGTTTAACTGGTATTTCCAGCGACATGCGCGATCTAGAAGCAAACTACGACAAAGAAGAAGTCAAAGTTGCTTATGACGTCTTTACTGACCGCATCCGTAAATACATCGGTGGCTATGTCACAACCATGAACGGTGTTGATGCGATCGTCTTTACTGCTGGTATCGGTGAAAATGATGCCCACGTCCGCAGCGAAGTTATCAAAGGCATGACTTGGTTTGGTTGCGAATTAGATGCCGATCAAAATGCAAAACGCGGCGAAGAATTAGTGATCTCAACTGAAGAGTCAAAAGTCAAAGTACTTTTGATCCCAACAGATGAAGAATTAATGATCGCTCGCGATGTGGAACGTTTACGCGGCTAAGCGAAAACCTTCCTTAGAATAGAAGCTGAAACACATGCAAGAGAAATGCTTGCATGTGTTTTTTTTGTAGGAAAGTCCGCAAAATGGGGCTAGAGAGAAAAATTGGTGAAGACCATTTTCTAATTTTTTAAACAGATAATTTAATAATTATACATATGAGAATTGGCTCATACTGCACCTAGGTGGAGGGCTTCTCATTTTGCTTTCATTTGAATTTAAATTTCCCACCTTTTTTATAAGGTGTTCTCAGGGAAATACCCTTGTAAAAGTTGCCAAATGGGAATAAACTGGCATTTGTGAATTTTCAGAAAAATTCCGCTATTTTATTTTCATTAATTTTTATAAGGGGCCATTACATATGGAAAAAGAAAAAACATTCTTAGGTCAGCCGCGAGGGCTGTCGACTTTATTCTTCACGGAAATGTGGGAACGATTCAGTTATTATGGTATGCGGGCGATTTTGGTGTACTTCATGTACGATGCAGTTGCCAACGGCGGCTTAGGGTTGCCAAAAGGAACGGCTGTGGCGATCATGTCGATTTACGGTTCCTTAGTGTATATGTCAAGTATTGTTGGCGGCTGGATCTCGGACCGTCTGTTAGGATCAAATAAATCCGTCTTTTATGGTGGGATCTTGATCATGTTAGGACACATCGTTTTGGCAACACCTTTAGGGATTCCAGCGTTGTTTGTGTCCATGATGCTGATCGTCATCGGAACCGGACTCTTGAAATCCAACGTGTCGGGTATGGTGGGGCATTTATACAGCAAAGACGATATCCGTCGGGATGCTGGTTTCTCGATTTTCTACATGGGGATCAATATTGGCGGCTTGTTAGCACCGATCATCGTCGGGATCTTAGGACAAGAGGTCAACTACCACTTAGGCTTTTCGATTGCTGCTATCGGGATGTTCATCGGGTTGGTGCAGTATTATGTGCAAGGAAAAACCACGTTGAAAAGTGTAGCGATCGCGCCAACGAATCCCTTATCGGCAGCCGAAAAGAAAACCTTCTTCCGAGCAGTCGTTCTGGTTCTTCTCGCATTGGCAGTGTTGTTTGGCGCAGCAGCTGCAACTGGCCATCTGACGGTTGATTTCTTCATCAACTTTATCAGTGTTCTAGGTATTTTCTTACCGATCTACTACTTTACCAAAATGCTCCGTTCGAAAGATGTCACACCAGATGAAAAGAAAAAAGTGTTGGCCTACATTCCGCTGTTTTTGTCAGCGATCGTCTTTTGGTCATTGGAAGAACAAGGCTCATCGATCTTGGCATTGTTTGCCGCTGACCGTACGCAATCAACGTTATTCGGCATCAATATTCCAGCAAGTTTGTATCAAACCTTAAATCCACTTTTTGTCGTCTTATTGACACCTGTCTTTGTCTGGTTGTGGACCAAACTAGGCTCTCGTCAGCCACGGACAGAAGTGAAGTTTGCCATCGGTTTAGTCTTAGCCGGTTTGTCCTTTCTATTGCTAATGCTGCCAAGCCTCTTGTTTGGAGTAGAAGAACGGGTCAGCCCATTATGGTTGGTATTGAGCTTCTTCATTATGATTGCAGGGGAAATGTGTCTTTCACCGGTGGGCTTGTCGGTGACGACCAAACTAGCGCCGAAAGCCTTCGAAGCACAAACCTTGGCGATTTGGTTGTTAGCAGACGCTTCTTCACAAGCCATTAATGCGCAAATCGCTCGGTTCTACACACCGCAAACAGAAGGGATGTACTATGGCATCGTCGGCGGAGTAGCCGTTGTTGTCGGCATCGTCTTGTATTTAGCTAGAAAACCGATCCGCAACTTGATCGGCAACATTCATTGATCAAAAAATAAAAACTTGATTTTCCGCCTATGCATGGATTGAACAACCCATGCATACGGTAGGAAAATCAAGTTTTTTTGTTGCGAATCAATCTCTTAATCAATCAAGGGGCTCAATGGCTGGCGCGTGATCTGCTGCTGTGCAATGACCAGGGCTTCTTGGAAGTGCTGCTGTAAAAAGTAGCGGTCATGGCTGACCGCCAACAGGGTCCCTTGATAATCTTGCAGCATTTCTTCAATTTCTTCTCGGGCATAGCTGTCGAGGTGATTGGTTGGTTCATCCAAAATCAGGACGTTGATTTTTTCTAAAAAGAGTTTCAGTAACGCCAAACGAATTTTTTCACCACCAGATAAATCTTTGATTCGTTTGGCCACATCACTTTGATAAAACCCGCTTTTGGCCAATTGCCGACGAGCAGCCTCTTCGTTTCCTGTCAACGTCTGTACGTAGGCCAACAAGCGACTCTCAGGATCGGCAAACTGCAGCTGTTGGGGCAAATAGCCGATTTGTAAGCTGCTGCCGCGCTTGATAGTGCCGCCGCTAGGAAGCTCCTCACCGAGAAGTAATTTGAGTAAGGTTGATTTTCCAGTACCATTGTCGCCGATGATGGCTAGATGCTCCCCACGGTAGATTGCAAAACTACTGTCTTTGAATAGGAGCTGATCGGCATATTGCTGGTGCAAGTCGCGAACGATGAACACCTCTTTGCCTGATTTTCCGCCATTTGCCAAGCCTTGCAGCCGATTTTTCGGGGGCGCTGGCGGTTTGACCAGTGTAAGTTTCGCTAGGCGGCGTTCCAATTCTTTGGCTTTTTTGAAGAAGGATTCATTGTCTCCTTCATGGCCCCACTGACGAAACCGACGAATCATGACTTTTAGCCGCTGGACTTCTTTTTGCTGCAGTTCGTAATTTTTGGTCAGCTCTGCCAAGCGAGCTTCTTTTAAGACACGAAATCGGCTGTAATTTCCAGGATACTCAACCAAGGCGCCTTCTTCCAGTTCCCAGGTCTTGGTGGTGACTTGATCGAGAAAGTGCCGATCGTGCGAAACGACTAGAACCGCTTTTTTCGTATTCTGTAAATAATTTTCCAACCAGCGAATACTGGAAAGATCCAAGTGATTGGTTGGTTCATCCAGTAACAGCAGGTCAGCATCGGCAACTAACACTTTGGCTAAAGCGACTTTGACCCGTTCACCGCCGCTAAGCTCTGTTAAGCGTGCGTTCTGTCGATGGGGAATTCCTAAGCCTTGTAAGATCGCGGAAATTCGGTCTTCTAATCCATAGCCGCCCAGCTCTTCAAAGCGCTGCTGCAGCTCGCCATAACGGATCAGACACTTCTCTAAATCAGTATCGGCTTCTGCCATCAAGGCTTCGTAATGGCTCATTTGCTGCTTGAGTTCTTGAATGGTAGCAGCAGAATGGAGCAGGTAGTGGGTAACGGTTGCTTCAGAAACTGTCAGCTCTTGCTCGACCGTCCCGATCCTCAAGCCTTTTTGGCGGCTGATAACGCCGCTATCGACGCCTTCACTGCCAGTCAAGATTTGTAAAAAGGTTGATTTGCCCGTTCCGTTGATGCCGACTAGGGCAATTTTTTCCCCAGCTTCGATTTGGCAGGCTAACTCCTCAAATAACGGATTCCCGCCGATGGTTTTTTTAATAGCAATTGCTTGTATAATCATGATCTCTCTCCTTGAGACCACTCAAAAAGGCCATGGATATCCATGGCCAGTGTTATTTAAACTCAGATTTTCTTGAGAAAAATACCTTGAGATGGCCATTGATTTTACGTAAATGTAACTGTTTTGGACAGACTCGTCCCGTCAACAGCAACTGTAAAACCAATTGCATGGCTAAATGCGATATGGTATCGTTGGTAATTTTCATTACTTGTTATTTTAGTCATGCGCATCATGGTAGTTTCCCCTCCTTTGTGTCTTTGTCTTTTCAGTGTACCTGAAAGTATCAGAAAGTTCAACCAGTACTGGCGGTTTCTTAGCGTTCCTCGATGCGTAATTCTGTCAGAGAGCTTTCTTTCATCTGACCGATGACTAATGGAACGGTCTCATGAACCACATCACTGTATTCTAAGCCGAACCAGCGTTCAGGTGAAATGGTGTGGCGTTTGATAAAAAGCTTCGTCTGCATGACTTGCTTCTGCCATTTGCTTAATGCAGTTGCATTCGACAGCTCTTCTTCGATCATCACGAATTGGAAATCGCCCACATTGCGTCCAGGCGTTAAGGAGTAGCGTTGCGGCTGCAGCGGCAAGCGACCATCTTTCATCAATTCTTGAATGATTTGGCGAATGTAGAGATTGACTTCTTGCGGCACCCGAAAGCCGAGATAAAGCTTTAGTTTAACGATAAAATCGGTATCTGCCATCGAAACTTCATATTTTTTCGTATAGGGTTCGTCGGTGACTTCCACATTGACGAACCAATACACTTTGGCACGTTTTGGCCGTTTGTCTAAAATGGAATAGATGAACTGCTGACCGATCTGATCGTCTTGCAGTTTAGGAACCATGAAGACGACGTTCGTCTGAGATAACGGCAAAGAATCATCTTCCCGCAACTGTTTCAATTGAGGGATGTAGGTAGAAAGCGCAACTTCTTCGGCAGCATTTTCTTGAATACGATTGCCCCATTCCCAAATCAGCATCACGCCGATGATCACGCTGGCTAATAAGATGGCAACGTAACCGCCATGGAAAAATTTGGTCGCACTGGAGATAAAGAAAATCCCCTCGATCGCTGCAAAAAAGAGCGTGATGAACGGTGCCAAGAAACGGGTCTTCTTGTTTTGGTGCAAGTAGAAATACAGCAAAATAGTGGTCATCAACATCGTTACCGTAATGGCCAATCCATAAGCAGCTTCCATCCGAGTAGAGGTCTGGAAGAACAAGACCACGCCAGAACAGGCGATCCACAGCAAGGTGTTTAAGGCAGGAATATACATTTGCCCGATAGACGCCCCCGGATAGATGATTTGCATCCGCGGCAATAGTTTCAACTTGATGGCTTCAGAAACCAGGGTAAAGGAGCCAGACAGCAGGGCTTGCGAAGCTATGATGGCAGCGAGGGTGGCAAAGCTGACACCAAAGACTGTCCACCCTTGCGGCAACGCTTGGAAGAATGGATTCAAGTTTTCGATTTCTTGATAAGTCGGGTTTTGATAGACTTGCAGCAACCACGCCGCTTGACCAAAGTAATTTAGCATCAAGCAGATTTTGATATAGGGCCAGCTGGCATAAATGTTTTTCTTGCCCACGTGACCTAAGTCTGAGTAGAGGGCTTCCGCACCAGTCGTTGCCAAAAAGATATTGCCGAGAATAAAGAGACCGGCACTGTTATCGGGACTAAAGAGCAAATTGATCGCATAACGGGGATCAAGGGCGCGAATCACCGAAAGGTCACCAGCAAAGTTCATCACCCCGACGATCCCTAAGAAAGTGAACCAGCCTAGCATGATCGGTCCGAAGGCTTTGCCGACAAACTCAGTCCCAAAGCGCTGCAGGGCAAAGAGGACCAATAAGATTGCTAAGGTGATGCCGACGATGATCGATTGGTCATTGCCGAAGCGATCAAAAAAGACTGGAATCCCCCGTAATCCTTCGATGGCAGTGGTCACCGTCACGGCTGGCGTCAAAACGCCATCTGCTAGCAGGGCTGCGCCCCCGATGATTGCTGGAATAATCAAATAGCGGCTGTTTTTACGAACTAGAGTATAAAGGGAGAAAATCCCGCCTTCTCCATGATTATCCGCGTTTAATGCGATCAAGACGTACTTGATCGTCGTTAACAGCGTTAGCGTCCAAAAGACGAGCGAGACGCTGCCTAAGATAAAATCGGGTGTTAAGGTGCGTAGTCCGCCATTGTCCTCCACCAGGGCTTTCATTACGTAAAGCGGACTCGTACCGATATCACCGTAGACCACCCCCATGGCGACTAAAAGTCCGCCGGCGGTCACTTTTTTCATTTTACTTGAACTCATTGACTGTTTTCCCTCCATTTTAAACTGCAAAAAGACCTAAGCGGCCCCTTGCCACTTAGGTCTTGCAAGAAACATCTTAAACCAGCGGATTCCCGCTTGCTGTTGATCTAAGATCATGGAACGATCCATGTGCTACTCCCCTAAAGTGCTCTTATTATCTTTGTTTTTGCAGCTCCTGTCAATTGATTTGTTAAAAATGGCAATAAACATTTTTCATTTCCTGCTTTTCAGCGTAAGATAACAATAGGTATGGAATAAGGAGGCAGGAAAATGATTGAGATCAAGAATCTGACGAAACAGTATGGACCAAAAAAAGCGTTGTCTGATCTTTCCCTGACGATCCGTCAAGGGGAGATCTTTGGCTTTCTGGGACACAACGGAGCAGGGAAGTCGACCACGATCAAAAGCTTAGTGAGTATTTTGCAACCGACAAGTGGGGAAATCTATTTTGATGGCCAATCCCTCGTGGAACATCGCGAAGCGATAAAAAAACAAATTGCTTATGTGCCGGACACGCCAGATTTGTTTTTACAGCTAACGGCAGGGGAGTATTGGGACTTGATTGCCGCAGCGTATGAGGTGCCAGCAGCGGAAAAGGCCGAGCGTTTGCAAAAATTAGGGCGCTTGTTTGATATGCTGTCTCATGAAGAAGAGACCATCGCCAGCTTTTCCCATGGAATGCGGCAAAAAACGCTGCTGATTGGGGCATTGATCCCCGATCCAGACATTTGGATCTTGGATGAACCATTACAAGGCTTAGATCCCCAAGCGGCGTATGATTTAAAAGAAATGATGAAACAGCACGCTGCCAAGGGCAAGACCGTGATTTTTTCCACCCACGTCTTGGACACCGCCCAGCAGTTGTGCGATCAATTGGCGATTTTGAAAAAAGGTGAGCTGCTGTACAATGGCTCAGTGGCAGATTTGCTGGCACAGCATCCGTCGCTTTCTTTGGAAACGATCTATCTGCAAATGACTGGGAGAAGTCAAGAAGAAGCGATTCTTGCAGAAGCGGAGGAAGCGTAGATGCGAAAACAACAATTTCTGACTCTGACCTCCGTTAATTTGCGGTATGCCAATCCCCAACTGACAGATAAAGCCCGCAAAAAAGGCAAGGCTGGTTCGACTTTGACCAGTTATTTGTTGTTTCAATATGCGTTTTCTGGGGTAGTATTTCTGCTAGTCTATGGGTTGACGATGATTACATTGGATTTTAGTCAGATGCCAGGCTTTTTTACCTATTATGTCGCTTTGTTCGGGATCTTAGGCTTTTCCCAAGGGATTTCGTCCATTTACAATGTCTTTTTCGAGAGTCAAGATCTGCCAGCGTATTTGCCGCTGCCTTTTCGACAGAGTGAAATTTTTCTGGCAAAGATCGTGGTGGTGTTTCTCACCGTTGCGCCGTTTATTTTTCCTCTGTTGGTCTTATTTCTCCTGACAGGGATTCGGGCAAACGTCTTTTTCTTGTTGACGATCTTATGGGCGTTCTTGCTGTTCGGCTTGTTTTTAGTCCTGATCTTCAGCATTTGTAGCTTGATCGTCTTCAGCCTGACGCGCACCAAGTTTTTCTTGAAGCATAAAAAATTGGTCACTAGTTTATTGCTAGGCGTGACGATGCTGGTTGTTGTGATCGGGGTCTTAATGATGAATCAGGTGAATACCTACGAGGCAGACGTGGTAGACCGAGGAGCGATCAGCTTTTTATTGCCCTTTTATTATGTGATGGTGGCGCCGTTTCAAACAACTGGTTTGCTTAGCTTGCTAGGGATCATCGCCACAGCAGGCGTGTTGCTTTTTGCCCTCTATCGGTTGATCTTGCCGAAGTTTTATGAGCAAGTGGCAGCCGCGGCGCCCAACCAAGGGAGTGTTCGTCGGAAGCATAAACCCAATCAAGGCTTGGGCCAGCTGTTGTTTAATTACAATTCGCAGTTGATCCGAGATCCGAATTTGATCATGCAAGTCTTTTCTTCTTCGTTGCTGATGCCCATTATTTTCTTAGTGTCCTTTGTGTTTACAGGAGCGATTCAGTTAAGTGAATTGGATGAGCGGTTTATCGGTGTCGTTTTTGTGGCGGGGATCGCCTTGGCAGCATTGATGGTCAACCCGACTTCTTTTATCAGTAATTTGATCTCACTGGATCAGGAGAATTTCTTGTTTGTCCGCTCCTTGCCGCTATCGATGAAGCGCTACTTGCGGGAAAAATTCCGCTTTGGGGTCGTTTTGCAGCTGAGCTTAACGGCAGTCATCGTGCTGGCAGCAGTCCTTCTATTCAGAATGCCGCTGATTTTGGCTGTCTCTTTTCTAATCGGGGCACTTTGGAGCAGTTTTCTTTTGTGCTTGAGATATTTTGCTCGTGATTATCGGCTGCTGCTTTTGGATTGGACCAACATCAGTCAATTGTTTACGAGAGGGGCGGGGAGTCTTGGGTTAGCCATTGGAACGATCGCAACGCTGTTTCTTTCCATCATTGTTATCATCCTTTACGGCTTTGCTGCGACTTCAGTTGATTTTTGGTTATTGAATGGTCCGGTTTTCTTTGTGATCCTCTTGACCAGCGTCCTTTGGATAGCCCATTATCACCATAGATTTTGGCGTCGTTTTTCCTAAGGGAAGCGACGCTTTGCTTTTTTTATTTAAGGATGGTTAAATTAACTATTTATTCAGAAAATTCAGAAAAACTATTTACAATCAAGCGGAAACATGGTTAGATAGGAGTACCTATTACTTTGCTTTCATTTTTTGCTGTACAAGTTTGGATAACCGACTTGTCAAAGAGCTGTGACCAAAGTCAAAAAGACCAATGAGACCTGAGCGCTCGTTGCCTCTTTTGCTTTTGTCACGGTTTTTTTTGTACAAAAAAACCTGCCAAGCAGCGGCAGGTCGTCTCACTATTAAGCTTTCGTGTGGTCTTTTGCTGGGACTTTGTTTTCTAGGTCTGTCCGTACAACTAACACATCACAGCCGGCATGGCGAATGACATACTCAGAAACGGAACCGATAAAGATTCGTTCCACGGCATTTAAACCAGTGGCACCGATCATAATCAAATCGATGTCGTGATCTTCGGGCAATTGTTTGGCAATGATCGGTTTTGGCGAGCCGTATTCGATCACCGTTTTGACCGCAGTTACTTGATGCTTGCGGGCATAATCCTCATAGTCTTTCAAGGTTTGTTTGGCCATTTCGGTTGCTTGTTCAGCAAGCATGCCGTCAAAAGAAGAAACGGTTTGAAAGGCACGAGTGTCGATCACATGTGCTAAAACCAATTCAGAATCATTCCGCTGTGCCACGTTCACGGCTTTTTTGAAGGCTAATTCTGACTCGCTAGACCCATCGACGGCTACCATGATTCGTTGATATTGTTGTAACATAAGAAACACTCCCATCTGTTATCTTCTACTTTTATTGTAATGCTTTTTTCTGGAAAAAGAAAACCTAATCTTTCTTTTTTTTCATTTTTTGTGCCAACAAGATGCTGAAAGATGCGGAAGAGAGCAGCAATAAAGCCAAATAAAACAAGGCAATCAGCTCCTTATCGACAAAGCCCACAACCAATGCCACCACGCCTAAAAGGAAATGAATGAGACTATAGGTTTTTAAGAAGACCTTATTCGCCTCGGTGGTAGGGATCAAAGTGAAAAAAATCGCTTGTTTGGCATAAAGCAAATAACTGGTGCCGAATAATACGAGTGCCACGATCGTAAATAATAGAAGAATCATAAACATACGCCATCCTGTCCTAAGTTGATAAGTTTAGTATAGCGAACCCTAGAAAGAATAGCAAAAGCCACCCTTACTCTGATGTCAGGCAAGGACGTTTCACTGTTGCTATCGGTTAGAAAACGCAAAAAAGCCATCTGTTAAAAACAGATGGCACATTCTAAAAAGAATGGGTAATATCCGTTGATGCCGTTCTTTTTCCCATAGTATTGATCCCGCAAATTCTAGCAGGTGGGTTCCACGGTCTAAGCTTCGAACTACCAAAGGAAAAGGCATGTTACCAGCATTGACACAAGACGGATCCCAAGATATCAATAAAAATGTTCGGTCAACACACAAAAGGGACAACTCGTACATCACAGAATTCCCACCCTTATAGTAGCATAGGAATGACGAAGGTGCAATAAAGTTGTTTGAAAACGATACCAAAAAGTCGCTATTTTTTTTAAGTACCTAGTTTTTTTTCTTTCGCTGCTGCAATTGTTGGTACCGTTGACCTAAGGCTTGCTCATATTTACCAGTGGCTTTTGGTTGGTAATAATGAGTATTTTTCAGCTTATCAGGTAAGTATTGCTGATCGACCCAGGCATCATCAAAATTATGTGGGTATTGATAGCCGACACCCCGATTCAAGCTTTGGGCACCCTTGTAATGACTGTCTCGTAAATGATCCGGGACATCGCCAGCTTTACCGCTGCGAATATCTGCGATCGCTGCATCCAATGCCATGTAGGCAGAGTTGGATTTTGGTGACAGACATAGATCGACCACTGTATCGGCTAACGGAATCCGAGCTTCTGGCAAGCCCAAACGTTCAGCGGCTAACACAGCATTGACGGTTCGAGCAGCGGCTGCTGGGTTAGCTAAACCAATGTCTTCATAGCCGATGACCATCAAGCGCCGACAAATGATCGCCAGATCGCCTGCCTCTACTAAACGACCTAAGTAATGCAGCGCACCATCCACATCGCTGCCGCGAATCGATTTTTGAAAAGCAGAGATCACATCATAGTGCGCATCCCCATCTTTATCGTGGGTCAATGCTTTACGCTGGACGCACTCTTCGATGATCGCTAAGGTCAAATGAATAATGCCGTCTGGTCCTTTTGGGGTGGAACGAGCAGCGAGCTCTAAGCCGTTTAGCGCACTTCGTAAATCACCGTTGGTCGCTCGCGAGAGATGCAAGCGGGCATCATCGGTCAATACGATGGTTTCTGATCCAAGTCCGCGAGTTTCATCTGCTAAGGCTTGATCAATGGCGGTCAAAATATCTTCTTCTTGGAGCGGTTTGACTTCAAAAATCTGTGTCCGACTGCGAATCGCTGGATTGATCGTAATGTAGGGATTTTCCGTCGTGGCACCGATCATAATGATCTTGCCGCTTTCTAAATGGGGCAGTAAAAAGTCTTGTTTTGTCTTGTCTAGTCGATGGACTTCATCAAGCAGTAAAATGACAGTACCGCTCATTTTGGCTTCCTCTGCCACGATCTGCAGGTCTTTTTTTGTATCTGTGGCGGCGTTCAGCATGCGAAACGCATAGCGTGTCGAGCCGGCGATCGCACTGGCAATGCTGGTTTTTCCGGTTCCCGGCGGTCCGTATAGGATCATCGAAGAAAGCATTTTGGCTTCGACCATTCGGCGAATGATTTTCCCCGGGCCAACCAAATGCTGCTGTCCGACGACTTCATCTAAGTTCCGTGGCCGCATTCGATAAGCAAGTGGCTGCTGCATAAAACGATCCTCTCCTTTTCCTGTAAGTATAACATAAGAACGTATATTCTCATAAACAAGCTGATTTGCGTCTTTGCAGAAACAAAAGGGCGCTTATTTTCCACTCAGTCAGCAAAAATCAGGTTCGTTGAAAAGAAATCGTTGAGATCGTCGTAACTCTGTAGTCAAAGATAGTAAGTTCGCCGAGAATTGTGTAGAATAAAGAGGGTGATGAGAATGGATGAATTAATGGCACTTTTTGCGACACAGCCGACAACGACCATCGCACGTGCCTTATTAGGAATGTATTTGGAACATGAGACCCCAGAAGGAACAGTAGGTGGGTATATCGTGGATTGTGAAGCGTATCTAGGTCCCGATGATCTGGCGGCTCATAGTGTGGGCATGCGAAACACACCAAGGGTTCGGGCGATGTATCAGGAACCAGGTACGATTTATTTATATACGATGCATACGCATCGAATCGTCAACTTTATTACGCAGCCAAAAGGCATCCCGCAAGGAATCATGATTCGCGGGCTAGAACCGGTGGATGGGATCGCCTTGATGGAACAACAACGACAAAAAACAGGACCGGATGTAGCCAACGGCCCCGGGAAACTGGTACAGGCACTGCAGATCCCCGCTGAGCTTTATGGAGAATCGATTTTTACAAGCCCACTGCATTTGGTTCCTGAGCGCCGACGTACCCCAAAAGAAATTTTGGCATTGCCTCGGATCGGTATCCCAAATAAAGGGGAATGGACCCAGATGCCGCTTCGTTTTGCGGTGGCTGGCAATCCGTATTTGACAAATATACGAAAAACCGCTGTTCAGCAAGACCATGGATGGTGTTAAGAAAGAAGGAATAGTGATGGCGAAAGAAACGATATTGACTTACTTAGATCACCGATTAACGAAAAAAATCACCGACTATGATGTGGCGATCGATTGGGATGCCAAAAATCATACGATCGAATTGGTGCTGCGCTTGTTTGCTGAAAATCCTCACCACGTGCAGATCGACGATGCGCAAGGTGTGGCATCAGAAGAAGCGATCATTGAATTTGAAGATGGGATTTTGCTGTATGATCCACAAAAATCAACGTTTGATGAAGAAGATTATTTAGCGACGATCCCTTATGCAGGGAAAAAAGGGGTTCAAAAAGCGTTGTTAGACGGATTGGTTGATTACATTCAAGAAATTTTAGAAGAAGGCCAAAGCGATCTGCTTGATTTCTTGAACGATGACAGTGAAGAAGCGATCTTTGAATTGCGATTCAACGAAGAAGAATTTGTGGAGAAAATGACGAACTATCAAGCGGGAGCTGGGGAAACCATGATCCCGTACCCTAGTTACTAAGGAGAACGAACATGAAATGGAATGAAGTAACCGTAGCGACAGCTAGCGAAGCAGTGGAAGCAGTCGCCAATATTTTAATGGAACACGGAGCAAGTGGGGTAGCGATCGAGGACGTTTTAGATATCGAAAATTTTAAAAGCGATGCGTATGGCGAAATTTTGGATAAAGAAACCTATACGACCTTAGAAGAAGGCGCCCAAGTCAGTGCCTATTTCCCAGAGACGATCTTTTTACCAGAAGTGCTGCCGACGATCAAAGCAGCCATCGACCGTCTGCCAGAATATGGTTTGGCGATCGGCAAAAACACCATCACAACGAGCGAGGTCGTGGAAGAAGCATGGGCGACGGCCTGGAAAAAATATTACCATCCAGTCCGTATCTCCCGCTATCTGACGATCGTGCCGAGCTGGGAAAACTATCAACCGCTGCAAGAAGAGGAAAAGATCATCACCCTTGATCCGGGGATGGCTTTTGGAACCGGCACGCATCCTACGACACGCTTGACATTACAAGCCCTAGAAGTCTACTTGCGAGGCGGTGAAACCGTCTTAGATGTCGGGACGGGCTCAGGCGTGTTGAGTATCGCCAGTAAATATTTAGGTGCCAAAGACGTGTTCGCTTATGATCTAGATGAAGTCGCTGTGAGGTCCGCCCAAGAAAATATGGCGATGAACCCTATTGCTCACGATGTGACCGTGCAGGCCAATGATCTCTTGCAAGGAGTGACGGTCCCTGCTGATCTTATCGTTGCCAATATTTTAGCGGACATCATTCTATTGATGATCCCTGATGCGTGGCGTCTATTGAAGCAAGAAGGGACCTTGATCGTTTCTGGGATCATTGAGACGAAAAAACAATTAGTGATCGATGCCATGATCGCACAAGGCTTTGAGATCGATCAATTGTTCAATCAAAAAGACTGGTATGCGATCGCCTTTAAAAAACCAGAGGTAGAGTAAGATGCAGCGATATTTTTTACAGGAGCCTTATGAAGCAAAAGCGGTGTTTGCCGTTTCGGGAGAACCCTTCCACCATATGATCCGAGTGATGCGCATGACTCCCGGGGCAAAAGTCGGTTTAGTGTTTGAGGATCATTTGGCGATCATTGCCAAGATCAAAGAAGCCGATGAAGAAACGGTGTACTTAGAGGAAGTCGAAAAAGAACAGCAGGACAAGGAATTGCCGCTGCAGGTCACGATCGCTAGCGGCTACCCGAAAGGCGACAAGCTGGAATTGATCGTTCAAAAAGGAACGGAGCTGGGGGCGGCAGCCTTTATCGGTTTTCCTGCACAAACTTCGGTCGTGAAATGGGATCAAAAGAAATTACAGAAAAAGCAGCAACGGCTGCAAAAAATCGCCCAAGAAGCGGCGGAGCAGTCCCAACGGCAGATCGCGCCAGCCATCACGCTGCTGGATAACGCCAAAGCATTTTGGCAAAGCCTCAGTCAGTATGATGCGGTCCTAGTGGCTTATGAAGAATCAGCCAAGCAAGGAGAAGCGGCGATGCTGCTGCAAGTGATCACCGCATTGCCTGTTGGCAGCAAAGTTTTAGCGATCTTTGGTCCAGAAGGCGGTCTGACCCCCTCCGAAATCGAAGAAGCCCAGCAAAACAACGCCAAATTATGCGGGTTAGGCCCTCGAATTTTACGAACAGAAACAGCACCGTTTTATTTTTTAAGTGCTGTCAGTGTGCTAACGGAATTAAAGAGGATGTGAGTTGATGAATAAGAACCAAGAAGCAATCAGTGTCCGTTTGTTGACGGCCGATCTGACCGACTGGGTCTTGAAGGATTTTATCAATCAATATAAGACGACCTTAAAGGAAGTCGTCGTTTTGCCTAGTGCCATTCGGCGAGCGAAAATCTTGGCACAAGGCTCTTCCCTACAAATCGGCGCAGTGATCGATTACCCCCTTGCCCAAGGAACACTGGCAAAGGTGGCGTTTGAAATTGGTCGGGCGTTTATGGAAGGCGCCGATTTTTTGGAAGTCTGGCTGCCAGCTTCTTCCTTCATGGAAAATGATCGTGGCTTTGCGGAGCTGACTGAAACGATCCGCTCCTTGACCTTGACAGGAGGAGAGATCCGCTTAGCTGTGCAAACCGAGATCATGAATGAATTGACGAAGATCCAAGTAGCACAACGCTTGAAAGAAGAAGCTTGGCCAAAGATTGTGTTAGGGCAAAAACAACCACTAGCAGAAGCATTGCATGACGTGAGCTTGTTTTCCTTAGATGGCGGCAGTCAACTGTCGATCCAGATCAATCCTGACACAGTAGATGAACAAGCGCTGCAATCACTACAGGCTGCTGGCGCTGAGAAAATCGGGCTCTCGTATCATGTTTTTGAAGAATTGCTTAAGGACCAGCCGTCGCCCGATGTGCTTTGAACAACAGCGATTGAAAAATAGCTGAAAAATTTGTATAATAATACTACTAAATAAGAACTGCAGGTTAGACAGGAGTCCCATGCTTAGAACGTTTGTCCGCAAGGCTTTGGGTGCGTGACGAAACGTTAACAGCGACTTCTGTCTGCCTTTTTGATAGCACAAAAAAGAAAAGCAGGAGGCGGAATGAATGGCAAAAGAAGTTATATTGACCGGGCCCAATGTCATCAAATTGGTCGCTCATTATATGAGTGAAGAGCATGTTGCCTTTGTCCAAAAAGCATTAGATTACGCGACAGAAGCCCATAAAGAACAATTCCGTAAATCCGGCGAGCCTTACATTATTCATCCAATCCAAGTTGCGGGGATCTTGGCAGAATTGCAGATGGACCCTCATACCGTTGCAACTGGTTTTTTGCATGATGTCGTCGAAGATACCGATGTGACGTTAGCCGATCTGAAAGAAGAATTCGGTGCCGATGTAGCGATGCTAGTGGATGGCGTGACCAAGCTGGGTAAGATCAAGTATAAATCTCATGAAGAACAATTAGCAGAAAATCATCGAAAAATGTTGATCGCCATGGCGCAAGATTTACGGGTCATCATGGTCAAACTGGCTGACCGTTTACATAATATGCGTACGTTGAAACATCTGCGGGAAGACAAACAACGCCGCATCGCCCAAGAAACGATGGAAATCTATGCCCCATTGGCTCATCGTTTAGGGATCAGCCGCATCAAATGGGAATTAGAAGATATTTCTTTGCGTTATTTGAATCCACAGCAATATTACCGAATCGTGCATTTGATGCAGACAAAGCGAGAAGAACGGGAATCCTACGTTTCTGAAACCGTAGAAGAGATTCGAATCGCCACCGAGGAACTAGATATCTATGCTGAGATCTATGGCCGACCAAAGCATATTTACTCAATCTATCGCAAGATGAAAGACCAAAAGAAACAGTTCAATGAAATCTATGATTTGTTGGCGATCCGAGTGATCGTTGACTCCATCAAAGATTGTTATGCGGTTTTGGGAACGATCCATACAAAATGGAAACCAATGCCTGGGCGGTTCAAGGATTATATCGCGATGCCAAAAGCCAACATGTACCAATCGCTGCATACGACGGTCATTGGTCCCAAAGGCAATCCTGTCGAGATCCAAATTCGGACCCATGAAATGCATGAGATCGCTGAATTTGGGGTTGCTGCGCACTGGGCCTATAAAGAAGGCAAGACCGAAAAAGTCAGAGCCGACAAGATGACCCAACAAGTTGGCTGGTTCCGAGAAATCTTGGAACTACAAGATGAAAGCTATGATGCTTCTGAATTTATGGAAGGTGTCAAAGGCGATATTTTCAGCGACAAAGTCTATGTATTTACGCCAAAAGGTGATGTGACGGAGTTGCCTCAAGGCTCCAGTCCCCTGGATTTTGCCTATAGCATCCATACCGACATCGGTAACAAAACCACCGGCGCCAAGGTCAACGGCAAGATGGTCCAATTGGACTACAAGCTAAAAAATGGGGACA
Organism: Enterococcus sp. DIV0755f; assembly: GCF_051713725.1. NCBI lineage: Bacteria > Bacillati > Bacillota > Bacilli > Lactobacillales > Enterococcaceae > Enterococcus > Enterococcus sp. DIV0755f. Next base: position 3,116,639 of record NZ_JBIOQL010000001.1, on the reverse strand, counting down.
TTATCGAGATCTTGACCTCACCAAATTCCTTTGGTCCAAGCCGCGACTGGGTCAAACTAGTGGCTACCAGCAAAGCGAAGAACAAAATCAAACGATTTTTTAAAGCCCAAGATCGTGATGAAAACATCATCAAAGGGCATGAGGCAGTGGTTCGTACCTTACAAGATATGGGCTTTGTGCCGAAAGAATTTTTGACGAAAAGCAAAATCGCGGAAGCTTGCGAACGGTTCAACTACCAAACAGAAGATGATCTATTTGCCTCTGTCGGCTATGGGGAAGTTAGTCCCACGACTTTAGCCAACCGTTTGACCGAAGAAGAACGGCGCGAGAAACAAATCGAGAAGCAAAAGCAGCAAGTCCAAGAGATGATCAATCAACCGACGAAAAAAGAACCAGAAAAAATGAAGGTTCGTCACGAAGGCGGCATTGTCATTGAAGGGGTCGATAACTTGTTGATCCGTATCTCCCGCTGCTGCAATCCGGTCCCTGGAGATTCGATCGTCGGCTACATTACCAAAGGCCGAGGAATCTCGATCCACCGCAGCGATTGTCCCAATGTTCAAAACAAAGACGCCGCGAACCGTTTGATCGATGTTGAGTGGGAAGATGCCACCGACATTAACAAAGAATACGATGCCGATCTTGAGATCTACGGCTATGATCGTTCTGGGTTGCTCAATGATGTCTTACAGACAGTCAACACTGTCACGAAGCGCTTAGTGAGTGTCGAAGCCAAAACCAACAAAGACAAAATGGCAACGATCCGCATCACGGTGGCGATTCAGAATTTGACTCATTTGAAATCGATCGTTGATAAGATCAAACAGATTCCAGATGTTTACAGCGTCAGACGTACGAAGGGATGAGAAAGAATGCGGGCAGTGATCCAGCGAGTCAGTCAAGCAAGTGTGTCGATTGAGGAGAATATCGTCGGTGCGATCCAACAAGGGTTTATGGTTTTATTGGGGATCACCCATGAGGATACCGGCGACGATGTGGCTTATCTCATAAGAAAAATCAAAAATCTGCGGGTTTTTGAAGACGAAGAAGGTAAAATGAATCGGTCACTGGAAAGTATAAATGGCGCCGTCTTGAGTATTTCACAGTTCACCCTCTATGGGGAGACCAAGAAAGGCAATCGTCCCAGCTTCATTCAAGCGGCACCGCCAAGTATTGCGATCCCGCTTTACGAAGCTTTTAATGAAGGCTTAAAAGCAGAAGGGATCACTGTTGCTACTGGAAAATTTGGTGCAGATATGCAAGTCGCCTTGGTCAATGATGGCCCGGTGACGATTGTGATCGATACGAAAGAAAAATAAGTGATACAAAACGAAGGATTTTCTCGCTGGGAAAGAGTGAGAGAATTCCTTCGTTTTTTTATGCTCTCGAAAGCGCCAAGCATTTTTGATGGAATCCAAGTAAAATTTAAGTTGAAATCGGGAAATCTTACAAAACTGTTAGCAAAAACCCCATTCTTTTATTTGTTATTTAACATCTTTTTCTTGTTCTTTTATAAGGGTTTTTAAATGGAAATATCGTTTGTACTCGTTTTTTTATATTTAAAATTCGAAAAACGCCCCTTTATTGCGATTGTTCTTGAGGGAGAAGTATGGAATAATTGTTAAAAAATAATGTCACTGGAGGAAAAAACAATGAACTTTTGGCAGCGTGCATTAAAAAGTATCACCAGAAGAAAAGGGAAATCATTTATTTTATTTTTAGTTCTATTTATTCTAGGCAATGTGATCGCTGGTGCTGTAGCAATTCAACAATCCACTGCCAACGTGGAGCGAGAGACGAAACGCAAAATGGGGAACGTAGCTACGGTGGAAATGGATTGGGAAGGTTTTGATAAAGACCATGCGGATGTTTCGGAGGAAGAACGGTCTCGAGAGGATTTTTATCCGAAACCACCAGCGCTGGATGTTTATAAGCAAATCGGTCAGTTAAGCTATGTCAAACAATATGACTATCAAATGATGGGCAGTTTAGAAACGAAAGAACTGAAAGCGTATGTACCAGAAGATGGTTCAATACAGATGGGCGGTCAATATTTCACATTGAAAGGCGGCAATTTGACACAGCCAATAGATATGCAAGAAGGGTTGATTCGTCTCGATGAAGGCGAAGGCCTAACGGAAAAAGATTTAAATGAACTGACGAATGCGGTATTGATCAGTAAAGAAGTTGCTGAACTGAATAACTTGAGCGTTGGTGATCAGTTGGTTTGGGATATCCGGACAGATATCATGATGGGTGGTGGAAGCGAGATCGTGGATGACGAAGAAAACGATGGCACAGAAGAAACTAGTGATGACAGCAACAGTGCCAGCTTTGATTATCCTGTGACGATCGCTGGAATTTTTTCGGTAGTTAAAAAAGATCAGAGCAATCAAAATGATTCATCGGATCAAAGTGGTAGTCAAAACTCCGATACGATATGGCAAGTGATGGATCAAATCAATACGTTTTATGCTAGTAATAATCTAGTCCTCGATTACACTAAGATTCAAGCAGAGAAGGTTTGGGGTGAAACAATCGATGAAGATGCAGATAACTTTTATCAACCGATCTTTGTCCTAAATTCAACGGATGACGTCGAAGCCTTTAAACAAGAAGCTGGTGCGTTATTGCCCCAATACTACCGCGTCGTTGCCAATACGGATCAATACGAGCAGATCGCCGGTGGTTTTACTCGTTTAGGAGTGATCGCAAATTACATCGTGATCATTGCATCGATCGCTACCATCTTTATCATTTCCTTAGTGGTCTTGCTTTTCTTACGAGATCGGAAACAAGAATTAGGCATCTATCTTTCCTTGGGGGAAAGTCGGGGGAAAGTCATTGGTCAGATCGTGATTGAAGTCTTGCTGGTTAGTTTAGCCGCATTGCTATTGTCCTTAGTGACCGGGAACTTATTAGGTGGTGCCGTTTCAAATACCTTGATGCAAAACGATTGGATGAGCAATCAAAATGAGATGGGCGGTGTTTATTATGGCAGTATGATGGCAGCTAATATTGATTACATGGATATCAAAAATGCTTATCAAGTATCCTTCTCAGCCGGCTACATCATCACGTATCTGCTGTTAGGTCTAGGAACTGTCTTACTCTCAGCGATTTTACCGCTATTGTATATTTTACGCTTGAATCCAAAGAAAATCATGATGTAGGAGGAACCAACGATGACTTTATTAGAAACGAAAGCAGTCGATTACTATTACCAAGACGGCGATCAGCGCCGCTATATACTGAAAGAGACCTCTGTTTCTTTTGAAAAAGGGACTTTCTATGCCATCTTAGGACAATCTGGTTCGGGAAAAACGACGTTTTTGTCCTTGATCAGTGCGTTGGATAGTCCGAAAAGCGGTCAAGTACTTTATGAAGGCACCGATATCGAAAAAATCGGGCATGAGAATTATCGCCGCGACGACATCAGTATCATTTTCCAAAGCTATAATCTGATTCCCTATTTGAGTGCAGTCGAAAATGTCTTAGTGCCGATGGCGATTACGAAAAATCAGCTGCCAGACAATCAACGAGAAGTGGCGTACAATTTGCTGGATTATATAGGCATCACTAAAGAAAAAGCCGATCGTCTCGTCAATCAATTATCTGGCGGGGAACAACAACGGGTAGCGATCGCCCGGGCGTTAGCCACCAATGTCGATATCATTTTAGCGGACGAACCAACCGGGAATTTGGATGAAGAAATGGAACAAGAAATCATCGATATCTTTAAAGAGCTGGCACACGTCCACAACAAATGTGTGATCGTCGTGACCCACGCCAACGAGATCGCTCAACAAGCGGATGAAGTCCTGTATTTACGTAAAGGTGTGTTGAGTAAACATGAGTGATTTTTTATCAAATTTTAGCCCGGACAACTATGATGGCAAAAAGAAACCCACGCCCGATCGCGAGAAAAAAACCAGCGAACCTGTCGGAGATCAAAACGCAAGTGGCGCAGAGCAAGCGGGCAAACCAGTAGAGCCGACGACGGTTCACCAATCAGAAGAGTCGACCGCTAGTGAGCCACTGAGTCGTTCGGCAGCCCGTCAACAAACACAGACGACTGAAGCAAAAGCGGCGAGTTCTTCGACGGAGAAGGTAGCATCAAAGGAACCAGTCAGCCGGTTTGGGAAAGAAGAAACGGAATTTGATCCGACCTACAAAAAGCGTAAGCAGAAAAAAATCTTGCTGATTTCCCTACTGACCGCCTTGGCGGTTGCCGTGATTGGGATCGTCTACTATCAAATGACCCATGTGAAGGTGCCAGATTTCACTGCCCAAGATCTGTCAGAAGCGCGGACGTGGGGCATGGAAGAAGGCGTCGCTATCAAAGTGGAGCAAGAATATGATTTTGACAAAGACGTCAACCAAGTGATTGACCAAAGTGTTGATCCTGACAAAAAGATCAAGAAGGGTGCCACATTGACACTGACGGCGAGTCTCGGGCCTGATCCTGAAGAACGCTTAGAGCTGCCAGATTTTTCAGCGATGCAAGTGACCGAAGCAAAAGAATGGATCGCCAGCAATAAAGCCGAGAACCTCTCTTTGATCGAACAATTTGACGACAACGTAGCAGCAGAAGCCTTTATTAAACAAGAGGCGGCCAACAAAGAGCTTGATTTGGCGGAATACAAACGCAAAGACCGTTTGAGTGTCTATTATTCAAAAGGGAAAGAGGTCTTTGAAAAGAATATTGAAGTACCTGATTTTACGGGCAAAGCCAAGAGTGAAGCTTCTGAATGGGCGAAAAAGAATGACTTGAAATACAAAGAAGAAACCGTCTTTTCTGACAGTGTCGCCCTGGATCTGGTGGTTTCACAAGAACCAGTCAAAGGCAGTAAACTCGCGAAAAAAGATGAATTTGTGGTGAAGGTCTCAAAAGGCCAAGCATTGACCGTTCCAGATTTTTCACAATACACGATCGAAGAAGCCCAAGGACTAGAATCGAAAATCCCGCTGCAAGTCAGCACAGTCTATTCCGATCAAGTGGCGTATGGTAGTTTCTTGAGCCAGTCGGAAGAAGCAGGCAAAGAATACAGCGAAAGCGATACTTTGCCAACCGTCAAAGTCGTCTACTCATTAGGCCGACCATATTTAAAAGACATCCGTTTCCAAGCAACGGAAGGCGACTTGCCAAAACTATTCTTTGATGAATACAAATCAAAAGGCGCCAACGTCTATTACGAAATCTACTATGTCGATTCGGCGGAACCAAAAGGAACCGTTGTTGAAATGAGCCGCTACGGCGAGTTTATTCCCCTAGAAACGTGGATCACCATCGGGATCAGCCGCGGCAATCTGCAAGGCAGTACCCAAACACCGCCGGCAGATGATGGCGGTGACGATGTCGATGAACCGATCAGTACCGCTGGTTCAAACGCTACCGAATAATCCTTACTAAGTGCATTTTCAAACCGCATCAAAAAAGCAAGCACCCTTCTTTTTGGAAGGGTGCTTTTTACTTACTAATTGTAAAAAAAACACAAGCGAGCCGCTTGAAATCGCTGGGTCGATAAAGTAAACTTGATGGTAACGATAAAAAATGGCTCCGCAGTGCCATCTATAGAAGGGACGAAACAAATGATAAAAAAATTACTCGCGAATGTTGGCAGCTATAAGAAGGATAGCTTGCTGACCCCTGTGTATGTAGCAGGAGAGGTTGCCTTAGATGTCATTATGCCCCTGATCATGGCCATGATGATCGACCAAGGGATCGAAAAAGGAGACGCCGGTGTGATTCTAAGAGATGGCGGCTTGCTTTTTTTATGTTCCTTGATCGCATTACTTTTAGGAACGCTTGGCGGACGAACGGCAGCGATCGCTTCGGCTGGTTTTGCCCGCAACCTGCGGCACAATCTGTTTCGCCGAATCCAAGATTTTTCCTTTTCAAACATTGACCGCTTTTCTTCCTCCAGTTTGATCACCCGCTTGACCACTGACGTGACCAACGTCCAAAATGCTTACCAAATGATTATTCGTATTCTGGTCCGTAGTCCGTTAGTTCTGATTTTTTCACTTGCAATGGTTAGCACCATCAGTCCAGAACTTATGACGATCTATCTGGTTGTTTTACCGATCTTAGCGATTGGTCTGGCTTTAGTTATACGTTTTGCCCACCCGCTGTTTCTAAAAGTATTCCGCATTTATGACCGCCTGAATAATGTGGTGCAAGAAAATTTACAAGGGGTTCGCGTCGTGAAATCGTATGTTCGGGAAGAACAGCAAGAAGAACTGTTTGGCGAAGTGTCCACCGATGTTTATCGGAATTTCACGCTTGCGCAACGAATCGTCTCTTTCAACATGCCATTGATGCAATTTTCTGTCTATACGTGTATGCTGCTCCTGTCATGGTTTGGTGCTCAGCTGATCGTGGAACAAAGCAGCCTGACCACTGGGGAGTTAGTCAGCATGTTCAACTACACGATGCAGATTTTGATGAGCTTGATGATGATGTCGATGGCTTTCGTGCAGATTTTGATCGCACGAACGTCTGCCGAACGGGTCGTAGAAGTATTAGATGAAGAAAGTGACTTGAAAAATCCCGCCGATCCAGTCAAAGAGATCAAAGACGGCTCCATCGTTTTTGAGAATGTCGGCTTTAGTTACGCTAATGACAAAAATAAGCTGGCGCTGACGGATGCAAATCTGCGTATCGAATCCGGGGAAGTCATTGGAGTCATTGGCGGGACCGGGAGCGGAAAATCCACCCTCGTCCAGCTAATCCCGCGCTTATATGATGTGATTGAAGGGCGTGTCATCGTCGGCGGTCATGATGTTCGCGACTATGATTTAGAAGCATTGCGGGACCAAGTAAGTATGGTCTTGCAAAACAATGTCCTTTTCAGCGGCACCATCAACGACAATTTACGTTGGGGCAATGAAGAAGCGTCGGATGAAGAGATCCAGCGCGTGGCAACGATCGCACAAGCCGATCCCTTCATTCAAGAATTTCCTGATAAATATGAAACGCAGATCTCACAAGGAGGAAACAATGTTTCTGGTGGACAAAAACAACGGTTGACGATTGCTCGTGCCTTGTTGAAGAAACCGAAAATCTTGATCCTCGATGATTCTACCAGTGCCGTCGATACCAAAACCGACCGCAGTATTCGTGAAGGCTTGAAACGAGAAATCCCTGGAACGACGACGATCATTATTTCCCAACGGATCAATTCGATCGAAGACGCCGATCGGATCATCGTAATGGATGATGGCAAAATCAACGGCATCGGTACCCATGAAGAATTATTGGCAAACAATGCCATCTATCAAGAAGTGTACCATTCGCAGCAGAAAGGATTTGGTGAAGGTGAAGAATAGACAAGCAGCAAATCCCAAGCGCACATTGAAACGCTTATTGCGGACGATGTTTGGCGACTACAAAGGACAACTTCTATTCGTCGTTGTTATGATCTTATTAAGTGCCTTTGCCAACGTTCGCGGTTCGTTGTTTTTACAAGTCGTGATCGACGATCATATCACACCGCTTTTAGGGCAAGCCAATCCTGATTTTGGCGGTTTGTTTCGGGCGATCGTTCAAATGGCGATCATCTACCTGATTGGGATCTTGGCCGCACTGATCTATAACTTTATGATGGTCAAGATCAGTGAGGGGACGCAGAAAAAAATCCGTGACCAAATGTTTACGCATATGCAGTCTCTACCCGTCGGTTACTTTGATGCCCGCTCAGATGGCGACATCATGAGTCACTTTACCAACGATACGGATACGTTGCGCCAAATGATCTCCCAAAGTATTCCAAACTTGATGATGGCGGCGGTAACCTTTTGTTCTGTCTTTATCGCCATGTTCTCCATCAGTGTCCCATTGACTTTGTTCGTGATGCTGTCGATTATTTTGATGCTGAATGTGATCCGCATCATTTCTCGCCGCAGCGGCCGCTTCTTTGGCGCACAGCAACGAGATTTAGGCGCTGTCAACGGGTATATCGAAGAAATGATGCACGGGCAAAAAGTCGTCAAGGTCTTCAATCATGAAAAAATCGTCATGGAAGAATTTGATGCCTTAAATGACCAACTACAAGAAAGTGCCACTAAAGCCAATGTCAATGCCAATACCTTGATGCCGATCATGATGAACTTACTGAATGTCCAATATGTCTTGATCGCCATCATTGGGGGCCTGTTTGCCATCAATGGTGTTTCTGGCCTAACGGTCGGGATGATCGCTTCTTTCTTGCAGCTGAGCCGTTCATTAAATGGTCCTATCAGCCAGGTGTCACAACAAATCAACTTTGTGATCATGGCGTTAGCTGGTGCCGAGCGGATCTTCCATCTATTAGATGAAACGCCAGAAATCGATCATGGCTACGTCACACTGGTCAATGCCAAATGGTCGCAAGGTCAGCTAGTTGAAACCAAAGAACGAACAGGCACGTGGGCGTGGAAACATCCCCACGAGGATGGGACCATTACCTATACGGAAGTGACGGGAGACGTGCGATTTGAAGATGTTGATTTCGGCTATGTCGACAATCAACTGGTCTTACATGATATCAATCTGTATGCAGAGCCTGGGCAAAAAGTTGCTTTTGTTGGTGCCACAGGTGCTGGTAAGACAACGATCACCAATTTGATCAATCGGTTCTACAACATCCAAGACGGGAAGATTCGTTATGATGGCATCAATATTGAAAAAATCCATCTTGAATCCCTGCGCCGCTCCTTAGGGATCGTGTTGCAAGACACCCATTTGTTTACTGGAACGATTCGCGAGAATATTCGCTTCGGAAAACTGGATGCTAGTGATGAAGAAGTGCTGGCAGCTGCGAAATTAGCCAATGCCGACATGTTTATCAACCACTTGCCAGAAAAATACGACACCGTGATCACGGGCGATGGCGAAGGGCTTTCCCAAGGGCAACGTCAGCTGTTGGCAATTGCGCGGGCAGCGATCGCTGATCCGCCAGTGATGATCTTAGACGAAGCCACCTCAAGCATCGATACCCGTACAGAGCGGATCGTCCAATCAGGGATGGACCGTTTGATGTCTGGACGGACCGTGTTTGTGATCGCCCATCGATTGTCTACGATCCAAAACTCCGATGCCATCATGGTGATGGATCATGGCCGTATCATTGAGCGGGGGACTCATGAAACGCTATTGGCGGAAAAAGGCACCTATTATCAGCTCTATACTGGAAAAATCGAATTGGATTGATCCTGCCATGGCTACGGATTGAAGCTGCAGCGACTGGCGATCTACCTATTTTTCCCTTGTTTGCAACGACCGATTGGCAGTAAGCCAGTCGGTTTTTTTGCGCAGCTCGAAAAAATGGTATACTGTCACTGAGACAGCCGCACAACGGCGGCAGCACGTCAGCAGTTGTGCTGCGAAAAATGGATTCCATGAGGTGAAAACATGAAACTAGCATTGGCAAAGATCGTTTTAGATGATGAGTGGTATGAAGTGGTCCAATCGGAAAAAGGGTTAGTTTATTTTGGTCGGCAGCAGGATCATCATGAATTACTCAAGTTCTTTCCATTGGCTGAAATCAGTAGTACAGCTGACCTTGATCCAGTAATTGAAGCGCAGCTGCAAGCGTATTTTGCAGGGGAACCAGTGACATTTACTTTTGCGTTTGATCTTGTCGGGACACCGTTTCAACAAACCGTTTGGCAAGCACTGACCCAAATTCCTTATGGGCAAACCACTACGTATAGTGACTTGGCGCTACGCATTCAACGACCGACTGCTGTCCGCGCTGTCGCAAATGCAGTGGGGCGTAACCCGATGATGATCGTGGTTCCTTGTCATCGTGTGTTAGGAAAAAACGGTCGCTTGACTGGGTACAGGGGCGGCTTAGCAACCAAACGCCGACTACTGCAACTGGAAGGGATTCCGTTTAAAGAGTAAGGGAAGCAAACTATTTATAGTAAAAAATACTAAAAAGCAATATCATTTCCTTTTTTCTCTGGTATAATAAAATTGATTCCGGTTACAAGAAGGGGTGGAGGAAATGAACATCGTTGATTTGCAAAATGGTTCTGATATTCGAGGAATTGCGATCGCAACAGAAAAAGAGCAGGTGACACTGACAGAGCAAGCGGTTCGGCAAGTTGCTTCGGGCTTGCGCAACTGGTTGGCAACAAAGGGCAGCGGTCCTTTTCGCGTGGCAGTCGGTCGTGACAGTCGCTTGAGTGGCGAAGCACTGCAAGAAGTGTTGATGGCACAGCTGCAGCAAGAAGGCGTGGCAGTGATCGATTGCGGCTTGGCAACGACACCTGCCATGTTTATGAGTACACAGTTTGCGGATTTCGACTGTGATGCTGGTGTGATGCTGACAGCGAGTCATTTGCCTTATTACTTTAATGGAATAAAAATTTTCAGCCGCCAAGGCGGTGCCGAAAAAACGGATATCCACTATATTTTGACCCATACTACCGTTCATGAGGCAGCGGAAAAAGGAAGCTATCAGCAAAAAGACTTGCTGACGCCTTATGCCCAAGATCTACTGCAAAAAATTCGCCAAGGGATGGGAACCAATGAGGAAAAACCTTTGGCTGGATTAAAGATCATTGTTGATGCAGGCAATGGCGCCGGCGGCTTTTTTGCTGAAAAGGTATTGCTGCCGCTGGGAGCAGATACGAATGGCTCGCAATTTTTAGAACCGGATGGGCATTTTCCCAATCATATCCCGAATCCAGACAATAAAGAGGCAATGGCAAGTATTCGCGAAGCCGTCTTGCGGGAACAAGCTGATTTAGGCATTATTTTCGATACCGATGTCGACCGCTCGGCGGTCGTGACCAAAAGCGGTGAGCCCTTGAACCGCAACAATATGATCGCTGTATTAAGCAAGATCATCTTAGCGGAACACCCTGGCACGCGTATCGTCACCAATTCGCCAACCTCTAATCATTTAAAAACCTTTATCGAAGCACTGGGAGGGCAGCAAGTACGCTATATTTCTGGCTACCGCAATGTGATCAACAAAGCGATCGAATTGAATGAAGCAGGACTGGACACACAGTTAGCCATCGAAACCAGCGGGCATGCCGCGTTTAAAGAAAATTTCTTTTTAGATGACGGGGCGTACGTGATCGCCAAGCTCTTGATGATGCTGCCTCAATTGCAACAGCAAGGCACGACACTGGATGAGCTGATCGCGGCGTTGCAACAACCCGCCGAGACCCAAGAATTGCGCTTTGCGATCCAACAAGCCGACTATCAAGACTATGGTCGCCAAGTGATCGCGGATTTAGCCGATCATTTGCTGCCAGGCTGGCAGATCGATCCAGAAAATGAGGAAGGCATTCGCATCAACTTGACAGCGCCCTATGGCCAAGGCTGGTTCTTGCTGCGAATGAGCCTGCACGAACCACTGCTGGTGCTGCAGATCGAAAATGATGAAGCGGGTCATCTACCGGCAGTCGTTCAAGCGATCGGTCGCTTCCTATCGCAGTATGAAGCCATCGATCAAAGCAAACTGACACAGTTTTTAGCACAGCAACCAAAAATTTGAAGAAAAGCAGGGAACTAAAATGGTGATCTTGATGCTGCTGATCATGGCAGTGACGTATGGTGTGAATTTTTTCTTGTTTCGTTACTTGAACAAACGACCAAAAATCGATGTCGTTGAACGGTTATCGATGTTATTAGGTGTCAACATGAGTGTGCTTTTTTTCGATGGAATCTTATTGTTTATCGGTAAATTACTGATCGAGACGGTAGAGATCATCGAATAACCCAATAGACATTTTTGCTTTGCCTCGCCACTGGCTTCTACCGTCAGTGGCGAGGTTTTTTAGGGTTTGCTAAAAACGGCGATTAATGTTCGCATTCGTTTTTGATATTTGATAAAGTAAAGAGGAGAAAATTACACAAAGTGAGGGAATTCACGGATATGGCAAAAATAATGGTAGTAGAAGATGAAGCGGTGATTCGCCAACTGATTATCGAAGAACTAGAAAAATGGCAGTTTGAGACCTTTGGCACGACGGATTTCCATCAAGTGTTGACTGACTTTGAAGAACAAGAGCCCCAACTGATTTTACTGGATATCAACTTGCCGGTTTTTGATGGCTACTATTGGTGTCAAAAAATCCGCGAAGCTTCCAAAGTACCAATCATTTTTATTTCTAGCCGCAACACCAATATGGATATGATCATGGCCATGAATATGGGAGCGGACGATTTTGTGACAAAACCTTTTGAGATCGACGTTCTGATTGCAAAAATCAATGCGCTGCTGCGCCGTTCCTACAACTATGTAGAAAGTAGCAGTGAAACATTAGTGCATAACGGTTTGACCCTCAATATCGACAACAGCAGCATGTATATCAATGGCGAAAGCATCGATCTTAGCAAAAACGAATACCGCCTGCTGTATATTTTAATGAAAAATCACGGCAAGATTTTAAGTCGGGAAAAACTCTTGCGGGCCTTATGGGATGACGAGCGATTTGTAGACGACAATACCTTGACGGTCAATATCAATCGTTTGCGACGAAAAATCGAACAAGCGGGGATGAACGGCTACATTGAGACCAAGGTTGGTCAAGGGTATATCGTACCATGACAAAGTGGCGAGTTTTGCGCAGTTTTTTGAAAGATCGTTGGCTGCTGTTTATCGGTTGGCTAGTCTTTTTCGTGTTGACGGTCTTAGTTTTTTGGCTGACTCCTCATTCCCCGATGGATTGGGGCACAGTCGGCTATCTCTTTTTGATGCAAAGTGTCTTGATGGTGTTCTTTTTAGCAGTCAGCTACTTATCTAAGCGGCGTTTTTGGCAAAAAATCACCCCCAAGCCTGGAGACAGCTTGCTGCAAAACTACTTGCAAGGAGCACGCTCGGCGGAAGAAGAACGGATCGAATCCTACATCAATCAGTTGATCCGAGAGCACCAAGAATTGATGCAGCAAGTCGTCAGCAATCAAGAAGAACAAAAGGAATACATCGATTCGTGGGTCCATGAGATCAAAGTCCCTTTAGCTGCATCACGATTGCTTTTGCATTCGATCGAATTTGATATTCCCGATGAAAAATTCATCTTACTAGAAAATGAATTGAACCGCATGAACGAATACGTCGAGCAAGTCTTATACGTCGCCCGCTTAGACAGCTTTTCAAAAGATTATCTGGTCCAAGAAATTTCATTGAAAGCCGTCATCCAGCCAGTTTTACGCAGTCAGGCCAATTATTTTATCCAAAAGAACCTGCACTATGCCGTTGAAGGCGAGGATCAGCAAGTGTTGACCGATGAAAAATGGCTCGGCTTTATCTTTCGACAGCTGGTCAGCAATGCCGTGAAGTACACACCACAAAATGGGCAGCTGACGATTCGGATCGAAAAAGATGCCCAAGGGACCTATCTCCACTTGCAAGATAGTGGGATTGGCATTCCTAAAGAAGACATGCGGCGCATCTTTGATAAAGGCTTTACGGGCGAAAATGGGCGCCAAACGGACACCCACTCGACGGGATTGGGGCTCTTTTTAGCGAAAAGTTTGGCGAAGGAATTAGGCATCGAGCTAACGGCTTCGTCGACAGTTGGAAAAGGAACCACCATGACGCTGTTCTTTCCGTTGTTGAGTTATTATGAGGAAAAACGCTAATCTGCTTTTTTTCGAGTATCTTTTTGTGTTTTTTGACAAAAATCACTTGTCCCTAGAACGTTTTCACTGATACACTAAAGCCTGTGTTTAAAATTGAATGGTAAGGATGAATGAAATGGAGATACTCGTTGCATTAGTACCAATGTTTGCGTGGGGCAGCATTGGTTTAGTAAGTGCCAAACTTGGCGGGGATGCGAACCAGCAAACGCTAGGAATGACGATTGGTGCCTTTTTCTTTTCGCTGGTCGTATTTTTTGTGACGATGCCAGTGATTGATGGAAAGGTGATTTTGATCGGTCTTTTGTCTGGTCTTTTTTGGTCCGTCGGTCAAAACGGTCAATTCCATGGCATGAAATATTTAGGTGTGTCTGTTGGACTGCCGCTTTCAACCGGCATGCAGCTGATTTTAAATACAGTCGCAGGTGCATTGTTTTTTGCAGAATGGACACAGACCCGCGATTATGCACTAGGTGTTAGCGCATTGATCTTGTTGGTGATCGGGGCGTATCTGACCGCTCGTCAAGATGGCGAAAGTCCGGTAGAAGCTGGCAGCAAGATGCTTGATTTTCCTAAAGGATTTCGGGCATTGATCTCATCAACGATCGGTTACGGCGCCTATACGATTTTGATTACTTGGGCAGGATTGGACCCCTTGGCGATCATTTTGCCACAAAGTGTCGGGATGCTGATCGGTGCCAGCCTATTTGCTTTAAGGAAGACGAAGGTCGACCGTTTTGTAGGGAAAAATACTTTGTCAGGGTTGTTATGGGGCATCGGAAATGTCTGCATGCTGATCACGGTTCAGCAAGTTGGACTCGCGGTGGGCTTCTCATTGTCGCAGATGGGGATCATCATTTCAACGCTAGGCGGGATTTTTATTCTCGGCGAAAAGAAAACCAAGAAAGAACTGCGTTATGTGGTGATTGGTTGTCTGCTGGTGATTATCGGTGGTGTTTTGCTGGGGTATATGAAAGCAACATAAACTTATATTTTTGAGGAGGAGTTATGGATTTATTTCGAAAAAAAGTCATACAACGGGAAAGTGTGACGAATTTAAAAAAAGAGTTGAAGTTAAAAGATTTGATTATGTTGGGGATCGGCGCCATTATCGGCACAGGTATCTTTGTTGTTACAGGGACTGCTTCTGCTGAGTATGCCGGACCGGCATTGATTCTTTCCTTTGTTGTAGCTGGTATCGTTGTTGTGTTATCAGGGCTTTCTTTTGCGGAATTTGCTTCTCGGATCCCTGTTTTAGGGGGCGCCTATTCGTATCTGTATGTCGTTTTTGGTGAATTTACCGCGTGGCTGGCAGGCTGGTTTTTGATTTGCGAGTTCTTATTGGCCGTTTCTTCGGTGGCATCTGGCTGGTCAGGCTATGTGCAAGGCTTCTTGGCCAGTGCGGATATCCATTTACCAACCGCTTTGACGGGCGGTTATGATCCAAGCAAGGGGACCTACATTGATCTGATTGCTGGTTTAGTCATTATTTTTGTAACCTTATGGGTCAGCCAAGAAGCGAAAAAAGCGTTGCGTTTGAATAATGCCATGGTATGGGTGAAATTCGGCGTGATCCTCTTGTTTATCGTCTTTGGTGCCTTTTTCGTGGAACCAGACAACTGGCAGCCCTTTATGCCCTTTGGTTTTTCAGGCGTCTTTAATGGTGCAGCGTTAGTCTTCTTTGCTTTTCTTGGCTTTGATGCCGTCGCAATGGCGGCGGAAGAAGTTGAAGATGCAAAGAAAAATGTCCCTCGGGGGATCATTGGGTCCATTGCGATCGCAACAGTCCTTTATATCATTGTCACACTGATCATG
The DNA here is from genome assembly GCF_051713725.1 of Enterococcus sp. DIV0755f. Classification (NCBI taxonomy): domain Bacteria; kingdom Bacillati; phylum Bacillota; class Bacilli; order Lactobacillales; family Enterococcaceae; genus Enterococcus; species Enterococcus sp. DIV0755f. The sequence continues at coordinate 3,101,239 of NZ_JBIOQL010000001.1, read as the reverse complement.
ACGGGAATCGTGCCGTTTGCTGAATTAGGAGTCAATGATCCGGTGGCTTTTGCGATGCGTTATGTCGGTCATGGAGTGGTCGGATCAATCATTTCTGTAGGGGCGATCTTGACCTTATTAACAGTGACGATCGCTATGATGTACTCTTTGGCGCGTCTGTTATATGCCATCAGTAAAGATGGGTTATTGCCAAAAGCCATGCAAGCCATCGATCCTAAGCATAAAACACCAAAGAAAGCGACCTACATCGCTGGTGTTTTTGCTTTCTTCTTTGCGGCAGCTTTCCCGTTGAATATCTTGGCAGAATTGACCAACATTGCGGCATTGTCTTATATGATCTTAATGTCCTTAGGGATCATCAAGCTGCGGAAGATGATGGGGCCACCTGCTAAAGGTGAATTTAAAGTACCCCTGGTACCGTTATTGCCTTTGTTGTCTGTTGCCAGCTGTCTCTTCTTGATGACCCGTCTGCAAACGGCGACCTGGATCGTTTTTGGGATCTCCTTAGTGATCGGAATCGCGATCTATTTTGTATATGGCTATCGTAACAGCGAATTAAATGAGAAAATCGACGAATAAGATAGCGAAAAGACAAAGATCCAGATGTGGTCTTTGTCTTTTTTTGTTAACTATAGCAAAGCCTCCCAAAGAAATCTTTGGGAGGTATTTTCTTTTGTCATTCACATTCCGATGATTGCTTGAGTCGATCATTGAAACAACAGTCTTTTTTATCAAATGTTCCCTAAGATTCTGCTTTTTTTGAAAAAATTTGCAAATGACAGATTCACTAAAGGTTCATCCAGTATGCTTTTGTTAGAGAAAAAAAGAGAGGATGTTGGCAAGTGAATTATATGAAACGAGCATGGCTGAGTGTGACGAGAAAGCGAGGGAAATCTGCGATATTGTTTGCTGTTATTCTGATATTAGGAAATGTGATCGCTGGCGCAATTGCGGTCAATCAATCGACTCAAAATGTCGAAAAGCAGATCAAAAACCAATTAGGCTCACTGGCAACGATTGAGATCGATTATGAAGCGTTGATGGCAAATAGTGATAGCGGCGCAAGAATGGAGGAGATTCAGCCGCTGTCAGAAGAGCTGATCAAGCAGATCGGTGAACGCTCCGAAGTCAAGCAGTACGATTATCTACGAGAAACAGTGATTGCTGTTGAAAACTTCAAACCCTATAGTTTCAGCCCACAAGAGGAAGATGAGAATGTCATGATCGTTGGGGGCATGCCTTCTGCGGTCTATTTAACAGGAACCAATCTCCTACAGCCGTTAGATTTTGAAGAGGATACGGTGAATTTAACGCAAGGTCGCTTCTTTAACGAAGAGGAGCAGCGTACGGGAAAACGTGTCGGCTTGATTTCTGAAGAGCTTGCTCAGGAAAACGGCTTGACCGTGGGAGACACTATGGTCTTAGACGGACAGTTTGTCGATTATTCGTCAGGGATGGACCCTGAGAAGCAAAAAGGCAATGATTACCCAATCGAAATCGTCGGGATCTTTAAAAATACCAGCTTAGAACAAGCGAACGATCAAGGCCAAGATGGCATGGTCAGCTCATTTGCATTTGATGATCGGCCCTTCAATCGTATCTATATGCCCAATGATGCTGTGAAAACGATTGTTGAAGAGGAACGTGCGGGCCAGCAAGCGGCGTTTCCAGCGACAGATTTCGGTTCTGATGAGGAGTTCTTCACTCCGCAATTCATTTTGAATCAACCAGAAGATGCAGAGCAATTCAAACAAGAGGTGACACCGCTCTTGCCAAATGGCTATAAGGTCAATGCCTCTACGGATGAGTACGATCGTGTGGGAACCAGCATGAATCGCTTATCACAAATTTCTTCATATGTCGTAGTGATTGCGGTGATTGCTTCCTTGATTATTATCTCCTTGATCATTGTGTTGTTTACCCGAGATCGGAAATATGAGTTAGGCATCTACCTTTCGTTAGGGGAACGACGGAAATACGTGTTTGCACAAATCGTGCTCGAACTCCTGTTGATTGGTGTCAGTGCAATGCTGATCTCCTTGGTCACAGGGAATATGCTGGGCAAGATGGTTTCTGAATCTTTGTTATCCAGCAGTATGCTAGAGGCAAATCAAGCAGGGGTGGAGCAATTCTTTGTGGGCGTTGCGGCCGTACCGAAAATCGATCAAGCAACGATCAACGAAGCGTTTCGCGTTCAATACACCTTGCCTTATATCATTGCCTTTTTAGCGACCGGGATCGTGACGATCTTGCTTTCGGCAGTGGTGCCGCTATTATATATTCTGCGTTTGAATCCGAAAAAAATCATGCTGTAAGGAGCGAAGAACATGGCAATTTTAGAGACCAAAGAGATGACGTATTACTACCAAGATGGTGAGAATCGTCGGAAGATTTTAGATAAAACCAATATCTCCTTTGAAAAAGGTAAATTTTACACGATTTTAGGGAAATCAGGCTCTGGAAAGACCACCTTTCTTTCCTTGATCAGCGCATTGGATCAACCAACCGATGGGGAAGTATTTTTCGAAGGGAAAAATATCAAAACGATCGGCTATGAAGAGTATCGCCGCAACAAGATCAGTTTGATTTTTCAAAGTTACAACTTGATCCCATATTTGACGGCATTAGAAAATGTCCTTGTTTCGATGGCAATCTCAGACAACAAGCTCCCCGATCAACACGATCAAATTGCGTATCGCTTGTTGGATTATATCGGAATCACCTCCACGAAAGCTGATCGTTTCGTCAATCAGCTCTCCGGTGGGGAACAACAGCGGGTCGCCATCGCTCGTGCCTTAGCGACCAATGTTGATATTATTTTAGCCGATGAGCCGACGGGAAATTTGGATGAAGGCATAGAGCAAGAAATCGTGGATATTTTTAAAGATTTAGCTACTTTACACAACAAGTGCATCATCGTAGTGACGCATTCGACTGAAATTGCCAAGCAGTCGGATCAGACCTTTTATTTGAAAAATGGCGAGTTGACGGCCTATGAGTGATTTTTTATCGAAGTTTGAAGAAGAACCGAAAGAGCCAGACAAGGAATCAGCTACAGCTAAAGCACCTTCTTCCCGTGCTTCCCGCAAAGAAAAAGGTTCAGCTTCTTTAGAAGAGGGGATCGAACACGATCCCTCCTTCAAAAAGAAACGGCGGAAAAAACGACTGCTGGGGCTTGGTGCATTACTCGGACTACTTCTACTCAGCGGCTTTTTATTTTTCCAATTGGCGTACGTCCGACTGGATAACTTTGTGGACAAAGAGATCTCAGAAGTCAGGGAATGGGCGGCGGAACATGATCTTGCGATCGATGTGACGCCTGCCTATGATGAAGCCCCAGCCAATCAAGTGATCGCCCAAGAAGAAGCCGCCAGAAGTCGGGTCAGAAAAAGAAGCACCCTGCATCTAACGGTGAGCCAAGGCCCAGATCCAGAAGAGAAATTGGCACTGCCAGACTTTATGGAAATGACGAGGGACGAGGCAGCAGAGTGGATCGAAAAAAATCAAGCCAGCAATTTGACGATCGTCGATGAATACCACGATGAGATCGAGGAAAAAGCACCGATTCGAGTAGAATTTACTAATAAAGAAGTCTCGCAAGAAAACTATCATCGTCGAGATGTCGGACGAGTCTTTTATTCCAAAGGCGAAGAAACCTTTGAAAAAGATATTGAAGTACCAGACTTTCGTGATAAAACCCGTGCAGAGGTAGAAACATGGGGGAAAGCCCATGAGCTGGAGCTTGAAATCAAAGAACAGGCTTCGGATACTGTGGAAGAAGGCAAAGTCATTGAACAAAGCGTGGCACCAAAAGAAAAAATCGCGAAACGGGATGCGTTTCAAGTAACGATTTCTCTAGGGAAAGGGGTCACCGTACCAGACTTTTCAACGATTTTACCAGATGATGCCCAGGCCGCTGTTGAGGGTGTCACTGTGCGGATGCGGATGCAGTTTACTCAGAGTCTGCCTTACGGACAATTGATCTCGCAAAGTGAGACCGCCGGGACCGTTTTAACCAGCAAAGATGACCAAGGCATTGAAGTCGTCTATTCAGCAGGTCAACCGTATATCAAAGATTACCGTCGAAGCGAGCTCCTTGAAGGGGATCTGCAAAAACTTTTCTTTGATGAATTCCGTTCAAAAGGGGCGAACATCAGCTATCAAGTCCGTTATGTCAATTCAGCAGAACCCTACGGGACAATCGTGGGGATGAGCAAGTTCAATCAGTTTTTACCGTTAGAAGATACGATCACCTTCGATATCAGCTTAGGCAATCAGACAGCCCCAGCGGCTACTGATCCAGAATAGCCGAGCGGATTTATCGATGACCTGCAAAAAGGAGGAAACCCATGCGTCATCAAGAGAATTTTCAAGACCTTAGGAAAAAGCTGTTTGTCTTTTTGTTAAGCGGTATGGTAGCATTGTTGCTACACATGTGGATTCATCAATCCAGCGAACACGTGCGGATCGTTTCAACAGAACGGTTTATTGGAGAACAATTGGAATGATTCTACAAAAATGATTGTGCTTACCGAAAAGTGATTGAAAAAAAGAAATGATGAGTGTAAAAGGGGGACTGACCGATGCGGATCTTATTCGTAGAAGATGAGCCATCGATCGCAGAAGCGGTTGCCAGCTTATTGAAAAAACAGCATTATTCCGTTGATTTGGCGTATGATGGCGAGACTGGGTTGGACTACGCAGCAAGTGGGGTGTATGACCTTCTCGTTTTGGATATCATGCTGCCAAAAATCGATGGGATCACATTACTAAAGACGTTACGCAAGCAAAATATTCGCACGCCGATTATTATGTTGACGGCCAAAAGCGATGTCGATGACAAAGTGCTCGGCTTGGATGCAGGGGCAGATGATTACTTGACGAAACCCTTTCAAATGAAAGAGCTGCTGGCACGGATTCGTTCATTAAGTAGAAGAAAAGACTTGGATTATCAAGAAGACCAGTTAGCATTTGGCAATGTGGTCTTGGCGCGTAATGAGCTGCAGTTGGCTACGACGACCAATCAAGTGGTGCTGTCACCCAAAGAAATGAAACTGATGGAGCTATTTTTATCCAGACCTAAAGTGATTTTATCAAAAGAAACCATCATCAATAAGATTTGGGGCTTTGATCCCGATGTGGAAGAAAACCGCGTTGAGATCTATGTGTCGTTGCTGCGGAAAAAACTGACGCTGCTTGAAGCGGATATCGGCATTCGCACGATCCGCAATGCGGGGTATATTTTGCAGAGCAAGGAGCCGCCATGTTAAAAAAATTACGGAATAAAATGCTGTGGTTTAATATGGCGTTGATCTCAATCATTGTCTTAGGTGCCTTTACCTTTATCTATATTTTGAATGCCACCCAAATTGAAAACGAGATCCAATCATTGATTTCGCAAGAAGCCAACACCTTAGCTGCGGTACCGTTGGATGAGGAGGAGGCCCGGCAATCACTGACAGACCCAGAGTATCCAATGATATTGACCATCACGAATAGTACCAGTGAGTTCAGAGAGATCGCTCTAGTCGACGTGGATCAAATGGATGTCGTGATTCAAAGTATTGATGAGGGTGTCGATGAGAGTGATCTTTATGAAGCCTTGGTCGATGCCGCAACGAAACAAGAGGAGATTCCCAATGAAGTGAAGGTAAATGACCGAGACTGGCGGTATGCGCTCTTTTTGGTAACTTCCATTAGTCATTATTCGATCAATCATGATTCGACGGGGGAATATTCCACCAGCATCAATAATTACGAGCCTTTTTATCAAGTGCTGTTCTTTGATGTCACCGACTACAAAACCAGTCTAAGCAACTTAAGAACCACGCTTTTGCTCATCGGGGTCTTAGCCTTAGTCAGTATTTATATCGCTAGCTTTTATGTCGCCAATCGGGCATTGCGACCAGTTGAGCTGGCTTGGCGCAAACAAAAAGAGTTTGTTTCTAACGCTTCCCATGAGTTGAAAACACCACTGGCGATCATTCAAGTCAATGCTGAGGTATTAGCTGGCAGTCCAGAAGAAACCTTGGAAAGCCAAATGAAATGGCTGGAAAACATCCAGTTAGGTTCCGAACGGATGGATGAGCTAGTAAATAGCTTATTGATGCTGACCAAATTCGAAAGTGCCGAGCAAGAAGTCATGCGTTCGGTGATCGATGCCAGCCAAGTCGTGCAAAGTGTTTATCAAAGCATGGAGGCCATTGCGCTGGAAAAAGGGATCCACTATCAGGAACAGATCGCTAAACAGGTGCGCCTTGAAAGCAATGAGCAAGCCTTGAGGCAATTGACCATGATTTTGGTAGACAATGCCTTGAAATATACACCTACTGGAGAAACCGTCACAGTGGCTCTCGTTGAACGCCAACGAAAAACGGTGCTGCAAGTGTCCAACAGTGGTTGCCCGATCCCTGAAGAAAAAATTCCCTATGTCTTTGATCGCTTCTACCGCGGGGATCCTTCTCGCAACCATCAAGACGGTGGCTATGGGTTAGGTTTAGCCATCGCCAAAGCCATCACAGAAATGCTGCAGGCACAAATCAGTTTGACGGTGGATCAAGAGGGCGTCAATCACTTTGAAGTTTTATTTCATTGAAAAATGAGCTTTACCGTTAGGAAATAAAAGATATGTCGCTGCGCTCATCAAATCTTTTGCCGCATTTCGAAGAAAGTTTCGCTTTCTCGAAATGCGGCTATTTATGCAGCAAAACGCATTTTTTAGGAGAAGGGGACACCAAGGGAAAAAAGTTTTTTTATTTCTCCTTGCAATTTTCACAAAGTTCGGCTATGATAGGTGTGTAATCGGTTACACAGGAGGGGAGCAACATGCCAACAATTAAAGATGTCGCCAATTTAGCTGGACTTTCCGTGGCGACAGTTTCAAGAGCCATGAATGGGACTGGCTATGTGAGCGAAAAAGCCCGTGAGAAAATCCATCAGGCGATCAATGAATTGAATTATTCCCCCAATGAAGTCGCACGTTCGCTGTATCAGAAAAAGTCAAAATTGATTGGTTTGCTACTTCCTGATATATCCAACCCGTTTTTTCCGCTAGTAGCCAAAGGCGTCGAAGACTTTCTACAAAAAAAAGGCTATCAAGTCATCCTTGGCAACATTCAAGAAGACAATGAGAAAGCCAATGAATATTTACGTGCGTTTGAGCAAAACAATGTGGCGGGGATTCTTTCCGCTGTCGAAAATAAAAATCGTACCCAAAGCAATATTCCGACGGTCGTCTTGGATCGGATCGATCAAGATGTCGAATATGGGGTTTATTCGGATGACCTTCAAGGCGGCGAACTTGCTGCTGAAGCGATCTTAAAAGGTGACCCCAAAAAGGTAGTCGTGATTGCTGGTCCTGAATCTGTCACCCGTGCTCGGGATCGTTTATTGAGTGTTGAATACACATTGAAAAAAGCACAAGTTCCTTATGCACTAGTGAAATCCACATCCTTTCTCTTAGAGGATGCGACCTTGACAGCGAAACAAGTTTTTTTAGAACATCCCACTGTCGATAGTGTGATTGCCCCAAGTGATACCCATGCGATTGCCATCATGCAAGAGGCTTATCATCATGGCGTAAAGATTCCAGAACAACTTCAAGTGATCGGCTATGACGATATTCCCATCAGTAAATTGGTGGTGCCACGCTTGACGACGATCCATCAGCCTGCTTATCAAGTAGGTTACAAAGGAGCAGAAATGCTCTTTGCATTGATCAACGATCAATTTATTGAACAGAAAAAAATCATCCTTCCTGTTCATTTAGAAGAAAGAGAGACAGTAAGAAATGGAGGAACGCCAATTGAATAAGATCATCGTCATTGGTAGTATGGCAACAGATTTTGTAGTCACTACGAAGGTGAAACCCAATCAAGGAGAAACGGTTTTTGGGGAAAAATTTGACACGAATTTTGGCGGCAAAGGAGCAAACCAAGCCATCGCCGCTAGCCGTTTAGGCGCAGAAGTAGCAATGCTAGGCCATGTAGGAACCGATCGTTTCGGAAATGAAATCGTCGAAAACTTAAACGTGAATGGCGTTTCTACGGAGAATGTGGAACCCGTTACACATTTTCCATCTGGTGCCGCGCATATCATTTTGCATGAAAATGACAATAGCATCATTGTCATACCCGGTGCCAATAATGCGCTTGATTTAGCTCGCTTTTCCGAAATAAAAGGAAACATCACAGAGGCTGATTTAGTGATTTTGCAAAACGAGATTCCCCAAGAAGCCAATGAAGCCATCATCGACTGGTGTTGGGAAGCAAAAATCCCTGTTTTATATAATCCAGCACCTGCGAGAAAGCTCAATCCGCGTATGTTATCTAAGGTAGGGTATCTGACCCCTAATGAACATGAGTTTAAGTTACTTTTCCCCAATCAAAAGCTTGCTGACGTTTTAGCAGCCTACCCTAATCGATTGATCGTTACCCTAGGTGCCAAAGGAGCGATTTTCCACAACGGGAAGTCGGAGGTCTTAGTTCCTGCCTTTCCAGTTGCTGCGGTCGATACTACGGGAGCTGGTGATACCTTCAATGGTGCATTAGCAGTAGGGATTTTAGCAGGTGTTCCCTTAGAAAACGCCATTGCCTTTGCCAACTTAGCAGCAGCAATCTCCGTCAAAGGATATGGTGCTCAAGGCGGAATGCCTACATTAAAGGAAATGAAGGAGAGTCCATTGTATGAAGAAGCATGGGGCATTAAATAGTGAGATCGACAAATTATTGGCGGATTTAGGCCACACTGATCAGCTTACGATCGGGGACTTGGGGTTGCCAGTACCCACAGGGGTGAAAAAAATCGATCTGGCATTAAAACTAGGTAGTCCGAGTTTTGAAGAGGTGTTATCGGTAATGCAACAAGAGATGGCAGTCGAGGCGATCGTTTTAGCAGAGGAAATAAAAACGGAGAATGCGGAGCAGTGGCAATTGATTCAAAAAACGTTCCCGAATGTTCCGATTCGTTTTGTTCCACATGAGGCATTCAAAGAAGAAACAAAGGAAAGCAAAGCCATTATTCGAACAGGGGAAGCGACACCCTATTCAAACATTATTTTACAAGCAGCCGTTATCTTCTAAAGAGACAGGAGGAAATCATGTGCAAGTCGAGATGAGCAATATTGAGAAATCCTTTGGGAAGAATCAAGTGTTAAGAGATGTCTCACTAACATTGTACCCTGGAGAAATCCATGCCCTAATGGGAGAAAATGGGGCAGGCAAGTCAACGTTGATGAACATTTTAACTGGGTTACATGCCAAAGATGCAGGGACGATTTTGATCGATGGTAAAGAAACGAACTATGCCGATCCGAAGGAAGCCGAACAAGCCGGTGTGAGCTTTATCCATCAAGAAATGAATAACTGGGAACAGATGACTGTATTGGATAACTTATTCTTGAATCGGGAATTGAAAACCACCTTTGGGCTACTAGATACGAAGAAAATGGCAAGCAAAGCGCAGGCAGTCTTTGAACAGTTAGGGATTCAGATCCCCCTTCAAAAAGAAGTGGATGAACTTTCAGTCGGGCAACAGCAAATGATCGAGATCACGAAAGCGCTGATGACTGATGCCAAGGTGTTGATCATGGATGAACCGACTGCTGCCTTGTCGGATAAGGAAATTAATAATTTGTTTCAAATCATTCGTCGCTTGAAAGAAAACGGCGTAGCGATCGTTTATATCTCTCACCGAATGGAGGAGATTTTCAAAATAAGTGACAAGATCACTGTGATGCGGGATGGTCTATCGATCGATACGAAAAAGACGCAGGATACGACGATGGAAGAGGTCGTGAAGAAAATGGTCGGTAGAGAGTTAGCTGATTATTATCCAGAAAAACAAGCGCAGATCGGTGAAGTCGTTTTTGAAGTAAAAAATTTAACAGCAGCTTCTAAAGTTTACCAAGGCATCAATTTTCAAGTCAGAGCAGGTGAGATCCTTGGTTTCTCAGGTTTAATGGGTGCTGGACGCACAGAAGTCATGCGAGGAATATTTGGTTTAGACGAAATTGAAAGCGGTACCTTAATCGTCGAAGGGCAAGAAGTGAAAAATTCTTCGCCTTCAAAGGCAATCGCCAATGGCTTTGGCTTTCTAACAGAAAATCGGAAAACGGAAGGCTTGGTCTTAGACTTTTCCCTGACCGATAATATCAGTTTGCCCAGCATTGATAATTTTGTCAAAACAGGCATGGTCGATAGCAAGACTGAAGCCAGTTTCGTTGCGTTAATGATCGAGCGCTTACGCATCAAAACGATGAGTGCCCAGAATTTAGCCAGCGAGCTTTCTGGTGGAAATCAGCAAAAAGTGGTTTTGGCGAAGTGGATCGGTGTCGGACCCAAAGTATTGATTTTAGATGAACCGACACGCGGAGTAGACGTAGGTGCCAAACGAGAGATTTATCAGCTGATGAATGAGTTAGCGGAACGTGGTATTGCGATTTTGATGGTTTCTAGTGATCTACCAGAAGTGCTAGGTGTCAGCGATCGCATCATTGTTTTACACGAAGGAAAAATATCAGGGGAACTCTCTCGGCAAGAAGCCACACAAGAGAAGATCATGACGTATGCGACAGGAGGAAACTAATATGGAAAAAAGTGGTATGAAAACAAAACAACTCTCGGAATCAATTAGTAAATTGGGACCTTTACTCGCTTTGATTGCTCTAGTGGCTGCTGTCACTGCCTTAAATCCAAGCTTTTTATCGCCCAGTAATTTGTTGAATCTTTTGCGGCAAGTCGCAGCGAATGGCTTTATTGCATTCGGAATGACCTTTGTCATTTTGACTGGGGGCATTGATTTGTCTGTAGGGTCCACCTTAGCACTTTCCAGTGCCTTGACAGCAGGAATGATGGCCAATGGGGTGTCATCTTTAGTCGCTATTTTGATTGGGTTACTAAGCGGAGCGATCCTTGGTGCGTTGAATGGACTACTGATTTCAAAAGGAAAAATGGCGCCGTTTATCGCAACCTTAGCAACGATGACGATCTATCGGGGCGCTACCTTAGTGTACACCAATGGAAATCCAATCACTGGACTAGGTGACAGCTTTCTATTCAGCTTTATTGGTCGGGGGTATCTTTTCGGGATTCCTTTTCCAGTCGTATTGATGTTTCTCGTGTTCTTTCTTTTGTTCTTGTTGCTTCATCGCACCGCCTTCGGACGAAAAACCTATGCCATCGGTGGCAATGAAAAGGCCGCTTTTATTGCTGGGGTGAAAATCGATAAGATAAAACTGATCATTTATTCGATCTCTGGATTGATGGCTTCAATCAGTGGCATGATCATCACTTCTAGGTTGAATTCTGCGCAACCAACAGCAGGGCAAGCCTATGAAATGGATGCGATTGCAGCAGTCGTTTTAGGTGGTACGAGCTTATCTGGTGGAAGAGGCAGAATTTTTGGCACGTTGATCGGGGCATTGATCATTGGTACGTTGAACAATGGTCTAAATCTATTGGGTGTCTCAAGTTTTTATCAACAAATCGTTAAAGGGATCGTGATCGTAATTGCAGTGTTACTGGATCGGAAAAGGAAATAAAAAATAGGAGGATCTATTATGAAAAAAATGTTTTTATTGGCAGCAGGCTTATTGGTACTTTCTGGCTGTGGAGCGGCAACATTGGACAACGGCGGCAGTAGTGAGACACAAAGTGAGGAAAAAGCAGCTTCAGAATTGACAGTTGGTGTATCGATCTCCACCCTCAATAACCCGTTTTTTGTTTCCATGCAAGAGGGGATCAATCAATTGGCTGAGGAAAATGACACCGATGTACGCTTTGTTGATGCCCAAGATGATACTGCCAAGCAAAGCAATGATATTGATGATTTGATCCAACAAGGCGTGGATGTGCTTTTGATCAATCCCGTTGATTCTGCTGCTATCGTCCCAGCTGTTGAAGCCGCTAATAATGCCAACATCCCAGTTATTGCCATCGACCGTAGTAGCGATGGAGGAACGCTTTTGACGACGGTTGCCTCCAATAACGAAGAAGGTGGGAAAATGGCAGCAGAATTTATTCTCGAACAATTAGGGGAAAACGCAAAAGTGGTAGAACTTGAAGGCGTCCCTGGCGCTTCTGCAACCAGAGAGCGAGGAAAAGGCTTTGATGATTATGCTAAAGACAAACTGGATGTTGTTGAAAAGCAATCCGCAAACTTCAATCGAGCAGAAGGATTAACGGTTATGGAAAATATCCTCCAAGCCAACAATGACATTCAAGGCGTCTTTGCTCAAAACGATGAAATGGCTTTAGGGGCAGCCGAAGCGATGGGAAACCGAGAAGGCGTAGTGATTGTCGGGTTTGACGGTACTGAAGACGGCCTCAAAGCCATCGAAGAAGGTAGAATGACGGCAACGATCGCTCAAAAACCAGAAGAAATGGGCCGCCTTGCATTGCAGGCAGCGTTTGACCATTTCCAAGGAAAAACAGTCGCTGAACAAATCGATTCACCATTAGAGTTGGTGAAAAAATAGGTAGACGCTCAATGCAGTTCCTACTTTCAACATCGAAAGCCCCTCTTTGGCTGACCATTTAGGTCACCAAAGAGGGGCTTTCTTTAATACGTGGCGTTTCGTTTACTTGTTGCTGGTTAAATCCAATAAGCGGTCTTTCAAGTCTTCTTCTAGATGACCCAATTCCACTTCGGCAGCACGACGTTTTTCTTTTCCTTCTTTTTGGATCCGTAATGTTTCTTGGATCGTTTCCACAAGGTCGTTTTGTGTTTTTTGCAAGGTTTCGATATCGACGATGCCGCGCTCGTTTTCTTTCGCTGTTTCAATAGCAGAAACTTTCAACATTTCTGAGTTTTTCTTCAATAGATCATTGGTGGTCTCAGAAACTTGGCGTTGTGCCGTAACTGCATCTTTTTGACGCAATAAAGTCAAGGCAATGACCACTTGGTTTTTCCATAGTGGGATCGCTGTATTGACAGAAGCTTGGATTTTTTCTGCTAACGCTTGGTTCGTGTTTTGGATCAGGCGAATTTGCGGTGCCTGTTGGATCGTGATTTGACGTGCCAAGCGCAAGTCATGAGTCCGTTTGTCTAAACGATCAAGAAATTGCGTGTAATCGTTGGCGATCTGTACGTCCATTTGATCATTCGTTTCTTCTGCTTTTTTCATGGCTTCAGGAATGATTTTGGTTTGTAATTCTTGCATCTTCAACTCGCCAGCGGCAATGTAGATGTTCAATGCATCAAAGTAATCTTTGTTCTTTTGATACAACTGTTCCAACATCATGTTGTCTTTTAGCAAACCGTCTTTTTCTTTATCCAATTTGACGGCGATCTTGTCGATTTGGGCACCGATTTTTTGGTATTTAGCGGTGATTTCAAAAATGGATTGTTTTACTTTACCAAACATTCGCTTGAATAAGTTGCCTTCCCCTGCACGCAGTTCGTCTGGATTGGCTTCTTGCAAGCGATACATCAACTCCGTTAATGAGTCGCCCACAGGGCCGATATCAGCTGCTTGGACATGGTTCAACATGGATTGGGAAAACTCTCCAAGTTTGGTTTGGGCAGCTGCACCATAGGTGATGACCGCTTGCTGGTCGGTCGCATCGATCTTGCTGGCTAATTCTTGGGCCTGTGCTTGACGCTCTGGCGGTAATTTATCAATCAAACGCGGTGCCGTTTGCTGTTCTTTCAGCTGACTGATTTCCGCTTGTTGAGTGGTGGTCAAAGTGTCGACAGGGGTTGAAAATGGGTTGTTCAATAAATCGTCAAGCGTATCCGTTACGGGTTTTGCTTGATTTGGTGTTTCACTCATAATAACTCCTCCTAATAATTGTCTGCTTTCGAAAAAAATCTAGCCCAGGCTAGATTTTTTTTAGATTCTTTTCTTGTTGCCAATCAGAATCTATCCCTATTCATTATCTCGTTTTATGCTTTGTTTGGCAATGGATAACTCAACATCCATGTCATCAAGATCGTCTGCTACAAATTGGGAGTAGTCTTTGGCGATCAAGGAAGCCATTTGCTCGATGATTTGGGTGCTTTCCTCGATTTTATCATAGGTCTCACGACTTTTGATCTCATGGCTATTGATTTCAATGAACTTATCGGTCAAATCGACCATGTTGGGCAAGTGGGTATAAAGGAAATGACTTGCCAAAGGCAGTTTGGTCGGTTCTTTCACGAGTTCTTTGAAAAGAGCTTTTGAGGCACGCAAGGCATCGTGACGCAAGTCAATGGCTTTTAACTTGTTATTGCTAGTGATATTTTTTTGGTATTTATCGATTTGGTGTTTCGTCTGATTCATCGTTTCACGGAACAATTCGATCTCACGAGCAGTCATTCCGCTTTTCAAGTAATGGGCTTCTCGTTCTCTCGTTAAAGAAGGCAAAACTTGTGGATCGGCTGCTGGAACTTTACGCCCTCTAATACCGACGTAGACTAAAATCGCACCGACGATTAATAATAGGCTCGCAAATGAATCGCCTACTACGTTAAAAATAATACTGATGAGGACGATCGCACCAACGATCAGCCAGATGTTTTTTTTCATTTTTCCTCCTCCTAAAAATCTCTTGGACAAGTAGATTGGGTTATTCGACATCTTTATTTTAGCATGTTCACTAAAAGAAAAATATCAGACTTGGGGTGGATTTTCCGATTTTTAGTAAATTCATAAGCTTTCTTGCTATTTCTTAAGAAGATATTTTTTCTAAATTATGCTAAAGTGTTTGATAGATAAGACGTATGAGGAAAGTTAGGTGTCGATAGATGTTAGAATTTAAAGATTTTGAAGAAAAAACGATCCAACGGAATGAAATTTTCCATGGCAAGATCATTGATGTGGTCGTTGATGATGTCTCCTTGCCAAATGGCGGGACCAGTAAACGCGAACTAGTCTTTCATCCTGGTGGTGTTGCCGTGATCGCCTTGACAAGTGAGAACAAAATGCTGTTTGTTCGCCAATTCAGAAAACCGTTAGAGCGAGTGATTTTAGAGATACCAGCAGGAAAAATCGATCCAGGAGAAGGCGCTCGTCCAGATTTGACTGGCGCCCGGGAATTAGAAGAAGAGACCGGCTATCGTGCAAAAACGCTGGAGCACGTTTCTTCTATGTACCTTTCACCAGGCTTTGCTAATGAGCTCTTGCACGTCTATTATGCCAAAGAGCTGGAAAAAGTGACAAATCCCTTACCGCAAGACGAAGATGAAGTGCTGGAAGTCTATGAATTGACCTTAGAGCAAGCACAAGCCGCTATCGCTGATGGAACGATCTGTGATGCGAAGACCGTGTTTGCGATCCAATTTTGGGAGTTGCTGGAATTGAAACGGAGGAACGGACTTGCCTAAAGAACCATTGATCACCCGCAGTGAGCTTCGACGCAGACGCGAAGAAGAACAAGCAGCAGCTGAACGCAATCAGCAAATCGTAGAAAAGCAAAGCAAGAAAGAATGGAAACAAAAAGAAAAACAAATTGATAACCACTACCGCAAAGTGCGCAAGAAAAACAAAGAAATCACGAAGACCCGTGCCGGTGAGAACCAGAAATCTCGGGATTTGAACCGTTTTTTAATGAAAGCCATTGTGATCGTCACTTTATTGTTAGTCGTCGTCGGTTTGGCGATCTTTTTGTTGTGATTCTTCTAGTACTAAGAAAAAGCCGCCCCTGCATCTTCTGCAAGTGCGGCTTTTTTTGTTATTCGGTCGGCTTTTTCAAAATAGCTAAAAACATGGCCGCTGGCTGATTCATGAACAAATGATCCGCTTCATGAAAAACGGTAAAGGAAGTGGCAGTAAACCCAGTTGTCTCTGCCAGTTGAGTCAATGCGGCAGGATCGAACCCATTATGAACGAGCGGGTGAGACACGGCGGGATTTTTGAGGAAATCCACTAGATAAAGGGTTCCTCCTGGCTGTAGCAAGGCGTATAGTTTTTCCATCATAGCGGCTGTGTCAGGAATATGCAGCAAGACGAGAGATAGCAGCACCGCGTCTGCTTTTGCTTGTAAGGATTCTTGCAGCAGATCGTGGACAGTTGCAGAAGCATTGGCCAGCTGCAGTTGGTTGATTTTTTTTTCAGAAACCTCGATCATGTTAGGGGCAGTATCCCAGATGGCTAAGTGCTGGACATAAGCTGCTAAGGGCAGACTTACTAGGCCGGTACCGCCGCCGATATCGATCAGAGTTTGGTGCTGGTTGTCTTTAAAATAAGGTTCAAGGGTTTGGGTGACTAATTGTGCTAACGCGATCCGTTCAGGGGTATCGTATTTTGCTGCCATGACGTTGAAAATTTCAGACATAAGTGCCTCCTTTTATAATGACAAAAAACTGTTCGTTTCGTCAAAACTAGTTTATCATGAAAGGAGAAAAACACGTCAGTAGATACGTGGGAATTTCTGTTGTTTTTCATTTTAAAGGATGAAAAATAAACGAGAAGCAGGAGGCAAACACATGAAAATTGGTATTATTGGTGCAATGGAGGAAGAAATCAAGGCGTTGCGGGAACAGTTGATTTCACCGCTTTCTTGGGAACGCGGCGGCGCACTATTTATTTCAGGAAGTATCGGCAATCATGAAGTGATCGTCGTTCGTTCAGGTATTGGCAAAGTTCTGGCATCGATCACCACTAGTTTATTGATCCAACAATATGGGGTCAATATGGTGATCAATACTGGATCAGCTGGTGGGATCGGTGCCGGCTTACAAGTAGGGGATTTAGTGATTTCAGATAAAGTGGCCTATTTTGATGTCGATGTGACGGGCTTTGGTTATGAATATGGCCAGCTGCCTGGCGGGATGCCTTTGTATTATGAAGCCAGCCGCTATTTGATCAGTGAGATGACGAAAGCCGCAGAAGCGACTCATCATACCGTGAAAAAGGGACTGATCGTTACCGGTGACAGCTTCATTCATGACCCGCAAAAAGTACAGGAGATTTTAGGACATTTTCCAGATGCCTTGGCTTGTGAGATGGAAGGCGCCGCGATCGCACAGACCGCGCAGCAATTCAATATTCCTTTCTTGATCGTGCGCGCGATCAGCGACACCGCCGACCACGCAGCAACCGTCTCTTTTGATGAGTTTATCTTAGAAGCTGGCAAGCGTTCCGCTGAAATGGTCTTGGCATTCGTTGAAACATTAAAGTAACTTAAAAAACAAGAGAGCCGATTCGTAAGAGGAGGAAGGAAGCATGAGAGCATTACTATCCATTGATTATACGTTTGATTTTGTTGCAGATGAGGGACGATTGACCACGGGTGCTGCTGGGCAAGCGATTGAAGCTGCCTTAGTGGCTCGGACGCAAGCCTTTATCGAAGCCGGTGAGTATGTCGTTTTTGCCATTGATCGTCATGAGGAAACAGACAACTATCATCCTGAAAACCGCTTGTTCCCACCCCACAATCTTGCGGGCAGTACGGGGCGACATCTTTACGGCCGTCTAGCACCGCTTTATGAAAACTATCAGGAAGCGCCAAATGTCTATTGGATCGACAAGCGTCATTACTCCGCCTTTAGCGGTACCGACTTGGACATCCGTCTGCGGGAAAGAGGGATTACGGAATTGTACCTGACCGGCGTTTGTACCGACATCTGTGTCTTGCATACAGCAGTGGATGCCTATAATTTAGGCTACCAACTGGTGATCGATGCAGATACCGTTGCCAGCTTTGACGCGGTCGGACATGAATGGGCACTACGCCATTTTGAAAATACCCTGGGCGCGAAAATCATTTCTGCGAAGGAGGAAGCATAAATGGGATGGATGGATCAATTAAAAGCAAATTTCAGTTTCAGTGAACTGATTAGCCTTTATCAAGCGTATCAAAAAGGGGATCTAGATGTGAAGGCGTTGTTGAACAATGACTTCTTACAAAAGTATACGGATTTTCAGAACTTGGATGAGTTTATGGCTAAATTAGGCATCCAGAATGAAAACCAAATCTTCGACTTTCTAAAAGACCGCCCCAATCGGCAAAAAGCCGATCAAGTCGTCAATGTGCATTCCCAATTTGATTCTGTGATCAGTATGATGAAAAAAGCTTTACAGAAATAAACAACGATAGAAGAAGGAGCCTTCGAAAATCAATTGATTTTCGAAGGCTCCTTCTTTATATATTAATTGGTGGGTTATGTAACAAATTGATTTTTATTTGCTACCACATACCCCAATTATTAAGCTGTCTAAAGTTTAGCCGGCTGTTTCGTGTACCCGCTAAAGTATTGATGGCAGCAAGATCAATAATAGATACGTACATTGTCGCCATAGCGGTAACATACATGGTAGCGATTCCCGCTATCCCAATTGGATTTGCACCCATAAGTAGAAGAAAGACAGAGTCTAAAACGGTGTCATACATCCCTTTTAAAGCCTTTTTCGAAGCTTGATCGATGGTTTCTTGTGTATCGATCATCTTGGAAATTTCTTCCATGAATTTTTCTGGGGAGTTTATGGATTCTAATGAAGGTTTTTCTTCAGTGAAATATTTATGAATAGCATCAATAAAAGAGGCTCCATGTTCTAAGGTCTTATATCCCGCAATGGATTTTTTTACGTTAGAGACATGATTTTTAAGGTTATAGATATCTAGATTTGAAAAATAATCTTTGAGACTAGTTACCGTATCATAAGATGATAACGCAAAATTCAAGTACTTGGTTCCCGTAGTGGTTCTAAGAAAGGCATTGTAAGCGTTGGTGTCATTGAAGGTGTAATATTCAGGGTAGTAACGAAGGGGAAGTCTGTCACCCACCAGCCCAGCATTGCGATCATAATCATGCACATCAAAATAATAAAGCATAAATGTGTGCATAAGTTGATCATTGGTGGGATTGTTCCCGTAAATTCTGGTGGCAAATTGTTTGACTTTAGGAAACTCAAAAGGAACGACCGGCGTAACAGCTGGTAAATTTCTTTCTGAACGCTCCTCTGTTGGCATTAGTGACTGGTACTGTAAATTTTCAAAATCGATACTCGTATTAGCAAAGATTTCCAAAGATAAACCGATTTCTACTAGCTCTTCTTCAAGGGCGACCAATAGATTCGCTTTTTCGTAATGGTCATCAGGAACATCTGCAAAATTGCCACTCTCACTGACAGCATATGCCGTGATTGGTGAGAAAAAACCACTCAGTAAAATGACAAGTAACAATATAACTGAATATTTTTGCTTCAATTTTTGCTTCATTTCAATTCCTCCTCATAATTAAAGTTTGACAACACGTGTTATACAAGTTAAATTTATCATATAAAAAGACAAAAATGAATTATTTTATTTAAATTTGATTAATTTGTTTAAAAAATGTAGGATTAGTTATTTCGCCTTAATTTTTGAAGGTATCCCTAAGCAGATAACCTTGCTTGCTAAAAGAGGAGGGAAGTGAAAAAATTCAAGATATTCGACGATGATACAACTAAAGGAAAATTGTATGCTTTGATTGATTATCTAGTGATCACCTCAGCCCTTTGTTTTAGTGCATATCATTCTTTTCCGCTTACGATTCCTAAGTATTTACATATTCCGGGGACGAACGAGTATATGGTAGGTGGCTTATTTAGCGTATTAATGTCCTACTCTCTTTATAAGACCTATTTGTTGAATGCGCATAAAAACATTCCTAAAGAAAAAAAACATAGTATAGAAATCAGTTTTTTTCTCGGCTTACTCGTCTCTTTTATTTTGCTTTTATTCAGATCAGAAAGCTTAATTAATCATTTGCTTTTTCGAAACCAATTACCTTTGGAACAGATTATGTATCACTTAGATCGATTGTATTTTCTCAATCTACGTATGTTACTGTTCGCTTTGATACGGTGTTTATTCGCTTTTGATTACTATCAAGCCTTTTATTACAAAAAAAGAAAATGCTACATGGGCTATATTTATGTATACAGCTTTTTATTTCTAGTAGGAGGTGCACTCTTCTATATGTGGATCATGTCCATAAACTTTTTATTTCGCAAATAGTGTCTTCGGAGTTTACGTCCATACCTCAGTGCCGTAGGAAAAGTTTTTTCAAAAATATACTCAGTTATGAATAGCATAGGGGGCTTTGTATTGGGGAAAACGGATCAAGTGACGTTATACAAGCGAAAAGGAAAAATCTATTCCATCATTGATCATATAATTATGGGGGCTGCAATATTAATTGAAACATATCATAGCTCCCCAATTAGACCTATAATTCGTGGGAGATCAGATATTCGTGGGATTGGGTTGTCGGCTGTGAGCGCAATGGTGTTTTTGCTAGCTTGGGAGACAACTTTAAGTTTAAACCGTCATGAGCTTGTTCCTGAATACAAAAAGCATATCGCTGGAATTGAGCACTTTTTCTTCTTCTTGGTTGGTTTTTTTATCTTGATTTTCACTGCCGATCCCTTGATTGGTTTACTATCTCGAACGATACCGGTAGAGAAAATCACCTATCATCTGGAACGGCTCTACTTTCTTCATTTTTTTATGATGTTCTATGTTTTGGTGCGGTGTGTATTGGCATTCGATTATTATCAAGCCTTATATTATGAAGATAGAAAATGCAGGATGTATTATGTCTTGCTTTGTTTTTTCGTAGGCATAGTTATCACACGTGTTCTTCTAGGGGTTCTTTCGTTAGTTGTCTCGTTCATTTATCACTTCTAAAAAATCCATTAGCAAAAGACAAGACTCAGCTGATTAAAAGATTGTCTTTCAATCGAATAAGTTTGTTACAGGATTGCTTTATTTAAATTGTGAGGAGGTTTTTAATGTGTTGAAAAAAAGATATCAACCCCTTGATAGTTATCAGCGAAAAGGGAAGATCTATTCCATCATTGATTATGTAATCTTTGGGAGCGCAATAATTTTTGAGAAATATCATAGATTCCCACTCAGGCCTTATAGACCCCCAATCAGACCTATTGGAACTCTTGGAACTTCAGATATTCGAGAGATTGGGTTAACGGCTGTGAGTGCAATGATTATGATACTAGCCTGGAATACAACTTCAAGTTTAAACCGTCATGAGCTTGTTCCTGAATACAAAAAGCATCTCGCTGGAATTGAGCACTTTTTCTTCTTCTTGGCTGGTTTTTTTATCTTGATTTTCACTGCCGATCCCTTGATTGGTTTACTATCCCGAACGATACCCTTAGAGAAAATCACCTACCATCTGGAACGGCTCTACTTTCTTCATTTTTTTATGATGTTCTATGTTTTACTGCGGTGTGTATTGGCATTCGACTATTATAAAGCCTTTTATTATGAAGATAGAAAATGCAGGATGTACCATGTCTTGCTTTGTTTTTTCGTAGGCATAGGTATCATTCATATTCTCCTAGGGGTTCTTTCGTTAGTTGTCTCGTTCATCTATCACTTCTAAAAAATCCATAGCAAAAAGACAAACCCTAGCTATCTATGGTTTGTCTTTTTCTTACGCTATTGTTTACCAGATCTGCACACGATCTTCTGGTGCACGATACATAGGGTCACCAGGTTTGATATCAAAGGTTGTATAGAATTCATCGATGTTTTGAACTTGGATATTGGCACGTAGTTTCGCTGGTCCGTGGACATCGATCGACAGTAAGAGCTGTTGGTATTGTTCTTTGGCTTTTGTACGCCAGATCTTCGCCCAATTGGTGAAGAAGTCTGCTAAAGAAACATCGCTTTCTTTTTGCGCTGCTTCTAGCGCACAGCTTAGTCCGCCTGCATCGGCGATGTTTTCAGAAACAGTCAACGTTCCATTTACGGTACCGCCGGCAAAGGGCAGGCCATCAAACTCGTCGATCATCGCTTGAGCTAAGCGTTCAAAGTGGGCCAAATCTTCTTCTGTCCACCAATTGTTTAAATTACCATATTCATCAAATTTTGCCCCGTTGTTGTCAAAGGCGTGGGAGATCTCATGAGCAATGACCGCGCCGATCCCCCCATAATTTGCGCTGGTGGATTGTTCCAAACTATAAAAAGGTGCTTGTAAGATTGCCGCTGGGAAAACGATCACGTTTTTAAATGGGTGATAGTAGGCATTCACGGTAGCGGCGGACATTTCCCATTCCTCGCGATCCACGGGCTGCTGCCATTTTTTGAAGGCATCTTCTCGGAACAAACGATTGAAATGCAGGGCATTTGCCAGCAGACTTTTCTCTTCATCGGTATGCAATTGGTCATAAATGGCAGGAACTTGATCAGGGTACCCGACATGGATGCCTAAACGATTCAATTTGATGATCGCTTTTTGGCGAGTTTCTTCACTTAACCACGTGTTGTTGCGCAAACGATCTTGGTAGACAGCAATCATTGTTTCCACCATGTGTTTGACGTCTTTTTTCGCCGTTTCCCCAAAGTACTTGCGTCCATAATAATCACCGATCACTTGACTAAAATGACCCATCGTTAAGTAATAAGCCGCTTTTTGTTGGGGAGCCGCTTCATCGATCCCTGATAAGTAGCGGCTGTAGGTTCCGCCTAACTGACGCAATTCTTCACTCAGATAGCTAGTATAGCGCAAGCTTTGGTTGACGATCATCCAGCCTTTCAAGAGTTCAAAATGGCTATCAGAAACAATAATGTCAAAGGCTTCAAAGTAAGCGGGTTCCGTTACGATCAGCTCTTCTGGTGTCCCTGGTAAAAGGGCCGTCAAGAGTTGTGTAAAATCGATCTTGCTGGCTTGCTTTGCAAATTCTTCCAAGGAGCGAGGATTGTAATTTTTGCTATAATCCGCACTTTCTTCCGCACTGCGGACATGAGGGGCGATCAATTTATCAAAAGCGATCGCTTGCTCTACCAACGATTCCGCTTCTGCTTGGTCTTTTCCATAAGCAACTAAAACGTTGACGGCCATCTCAAAGTAGACTTGCAGCATTTCGCTTGCTTGGGGATTTTCTGTGTAATAGGTTTTATCCGGTAAAATAGTAGCAGGCGGATAGACCGACAAAGTATTCATTTGCGCATTTTTCATGTCTGCATCGACATCTAGTTGGAAAGGCAAGGCAATGCCCTCTAAAACGAAACTTGCCAGTTGCTGATTCAATTCCTCGTAAGAAGGCAACGCTTCGATTTTTGCTAATAGTGCATTTGCTTCAGTAGCGCCAGCTGCCTCTCGTTGGGCAAAATCGCTGGCTAAGCGGTAAAAAGCCACAGCATCCTTCATGCGGCCTTTTGGCGTAGCATGGGGATCGTGTGCCATATTTTCAAATTCTGCGATCATTAAGGAATCGATTCCGTCAACGAGATCTTGGAATCCACCCGTAGCGGGTTTATCTGCTGGAATAACAGCGGTCTCCAGCCACTCGCCATTTACATAGTCATAAAAATCATCTTTTAACAAGGTTGTCATGTCTTTCGCTCCTCTCGCTTTCTACTATTATGAAACAAAATCTGTAAGGACGCAAAGAAAAGTTTTCTAGACGAAAAAGGGTTTTGATCCAAGTAGGAGGAGAATCTAAGGTATAATAAGAAAAAAGGCAGGTGAACGAGATGGAACAAGTAGAGTGGAAAGGGATCGCCGAAGAGCGGTTTCGTCCGTATAAGCAGTGGGTCACTCCTTCAGGGTATTTATGCGGCACCTATGCGGCAGCCGTCTTTTTGGCCTACTATCAAGATTACATCGATGAAACGATCATCCCGAAAGCGTTTCGTAGAAAAAAACAGCGGGATCTGACAGTAGTGACGGAAATGCTGCGGGTGCTGATTCAGCCTCATGGGTTGCCGACGATCGCTTGGCAGGTCAGTCATGGATTGACTCGGTTTTTCGATCAATTCCAATTGCCTTACCGCGGACGTGCGACTGTTGTTGGCGGCTGGCATCGAGCGTGCAAACGAATCGATGAAGGCAAACCGGTGATCATCGGTATTTTGAAGCCTTTAGGCAGCACGTATGGCAATCATTGGGTCGTGGCTTACGCCTACGCTGAAACCGCCAGCGGAGAACGCTATTTTAAAGTTCATGACAACTGGGGCAACTACAAAAAAGTGATTCCCGCCAGTTGGGTAAACGGTACCGTCACACTTCCTTGAACGAGACGGTTAAAAAAACAGTCACTTTGTGCTAGAATAGAAGAAAACAACCACATTCATTGGAGGCAATCATGGGCGAAAGTTATAAAGATAGTTCGTTGAAAATTTTTAGTTTAAATGGAAATTTACCATTAGCAGAAAACATTGCGAAAGTTTTCGGTACAGAACTAGGGAAGTCAAAAGTGACACAGTTTAGTGATGGAGAGATTGCCATCAATATCGAAGAAAGTGTGCGGGGCGACCATATTTATATCATTCAATCGACGAATGAACCCGTCAATGATCACTATTTAGAGCTATTGATCATGATCGATGCGATGAAACGGGCTAGTGCGAAGACCATCAATGTCGTTTTGCCTTATTACGCATATGCGCGGCAAGACCGAACCGCCAACCCGCATGAGCCGATCACTGCAAAATTGATTGCCAATATGCTGGTGGAAGCAGGGGCTTCTCGAATCTTGACGCTTGATCTGCATGCCGTCCAAGTTCAAGGATTTTTCGACATCCCAGTGGATAATCTCTTTACGATCCCATTGTTTGCCCATTACTATCGCGAACAAAAAATGACGGGTGACGACTATGTCGTAGTTTCACCAAAAAACAGCGGTGTCCAACGGACCCGTAGTTTGGCAGAATACTTAGATACAGCGATCGCGATCGTCGATCAAGATGAAGCCGATGGCGGCTATGTGATCGGTGATGTCGTTGGGAAAAAATGTATTTTGGTTGATGACATTTTAAATACCGGCCATACATTGGCAAAAGCGGCAGACTTGTTGAAGGAAGCTGGTGCCAGCGAAGTGTATGCTTGTGTCTCTCACGCCTTGCTTTCACCGCCTGCTAAAGAAATTTTGGATCAATCAGCGATTGAAAGTATTTGTGTCACCGATTCTTGCTGGACCAGCGTAGAACGCCATCCAGAAAAACTGCACTACATTTCTTGTGCCGAATTGATGGGGGAAGCCGTTCGCCGCATTCACGAAAATACACCAATGAGTCCATTGTTCCGCCTGGAAAGCAAAGAGTATAAATAAAAATATGAAAAGCACCCGCTATCCTTAGGGACGGCGGGTGCTTTTGCATGTAAGGGGAAGTGGATCAGACCCAGCGGATCAGTTCAACTGGTTGCGGTTTAAGACCGTTTCTCGTTTGATCAGCTTATGTGGTACGACCAGCTGTACGCCGTTTGAATCTTCATGATTCAATTGCGCCATCAGCCGTTCGGTAGCGATTTTTCCTAAGGACAACACGTTGATATCGATACTAGTCAAATACGGATGGGTCAAAGTAGCAAAGATCGAATTGTTGAAACTGATGATGGATAAATCGTCGGGGACTTTGTAGCCATACATCGTCGCTAATTGAATGATCCGCACAGCGAACAGATCATCGATCACGACGATGGCCGTTGCTTGGGATTCTTTGATCGTTTCTTCAAACGTGACGTAATCTTCCGCTTTTTCAAAGGTCAATGCTGGGTAAAAGGGGAGATTTGCCAGCATCATGGCTTTTTGGTAGCCGAAGAAACGCTCGAAATACAGGTTTTCATGGGTCGTATTGGTAGCAAATAATATCTTCGTATGCCCTTGGGCGATCAGATGCTCAGTTGCTTGCTTGCCTAACAACTGGTTGTCATTATCGACAAAAACGATTTTGTCTTCATTGCTGTATGGTTGACCAATCAAGGTAAAAGGGACTTCTTTTTCGACCAGATAGTCGATGATGGGGTCTTTTTCATCGGAATAGACCAAGATAAAGCCATCTACTTGTTTTTGCAGGTGCATCCGTTCCACGTTTTTTAGTAATGTAGCAAAGTCACGGGCGGAGGCAACGGCAACCGTCATTTGATGATGGCGGGCCTCTTCATTGATGGCTTCGATCGTTTCTAAATAAAAGGGGTTTCCTAGTCGTTCTTTCGAATCAAGAGGCGGCAAGATCACGCCAATGGCACTGGATATCTGTTTGCCGAGATTTCGAGCCGCAAGATTGGGGACATAGCCCATTTCTGCCATTACTTTGCGCACTTTCTTCTTGGTATCTTCAGAAATGCTGGGATGATCGTTTACGACACGAGAAACCGTGGATGTAGCGACGCCAGCCTTTTTGGCGACATCTTTGACCGTAATGCTCACTGATTTCCCTCCTTTTTTAGCTTATAGTATCACAAAGTGTCGGCACAAGGGTAGAGCCAATCAAAAGAAAGAAGAAATGCAGACATTTCTTCTTTCAGAAGGCTTGTTTAGTTGATCGCTGTACTGATTTCGTCTTCTAAAACATAGTCTTTGCCATACAACTTGATTGGCAATGCCTCACCGCTGATTTTCTTCAATGTCACCGTTGACTCATTGACGGAAACAAAGAGCGGACGTCCACGATAGTTGATGTGGAAGGCGTAGCGGCTCCACGTTTTAGGTAAGAATGGCGCAAACCCTAAGTGATCGTGATCAGTTTTCATTTGAGCAAAACCTTGAACGATCGCTAACCAGCTGCCGGTCATAGAAGTGATGTGCAAGCCATCATCGGTATCATTGTTGTAATTGTCCAAATCAAGACGAGCAGTCCGCTCATACATTTCCAACGCTTTTTCTTCCATGCCTAATTCCGCTGCTAAAATCGCATGGATACTTGGAGAAAGGGAAGATTCATGCACTGTCATCGGCTCATAGAAATCAAAGTTCCGTTGTTTTTCTTCTTTGCTAAATTGATCGCCGAAGAAGTAGAT
The DNA here is from genome assembly GCF_051713725.1 of Enterococcus sp. DIV0755f. Classification (NCBI taxonomy): domain Bacteria; kingdom Bacillati; phylum Bacillota; class Bacilli; order Lactobacillales; family Enterococcaceae; genus Enterococcus; species Enterococcus sp. DIV0755f. The sequence continues at coordinate 3,074,566 of NZ_JBIOQL010000001.1, read as the reverse complement.
ACCTTGCAAAACATCGGCTTGTTTGATAAAGCAAGAGCGCAAGATATGATCCCACGACCAATTTTGGTTCAACGGCAAATGTTTTGGATCAAGATCGGAAACGGGCATCAAGTCTTTGTCTAAGAAGGTATCATGCTGGACGAACACACCAAGCTCTTGGTCTTCTGGGAAGTACATATTGTCGATGATGTCTTGCCATTTGGCTTGTTCTTCGTCAGAGATCGTGACCGTCGCTTCGTCTTTGAAGGTTTCATAGCTGGCTAAGGTATAAGCTAAGACCCAAGTAGCCATTTTATTGGTGTACCAGTTGTTATTGATATTGTTTTCGTATTCGTTTGGTCCTGTAACGCCATGGATCATGTATTTTTGCTGGCGTTTTGAATAGTGGACACGATCTGCCCAGAAACGTGAAATCGCGCTTAACACTTCTAATCCTTCTTTTTTCAGGTAACTTGTATCGCCAGTATAATTCGTATAGTTGTAGATGGCATAAGCGATGGCACCGTTTCGGTGGATTTCTTCGAAAGTGATCTCCCACTCATTGTGGCATTCGATCCCAGTGAAGGTCACCATTGGGTAAAGGGCACCTGCTAAGCCTTGTTTTTGCGCATTGATATGGGCTTGCGGCAATTGGTTGTGACGGTATTTCAACAAGTTACGGGTCACTTCTGGTTTTGCTAATGCCAAATACAATGGAACTGCATAGGCTTCGGTATCCCAGTAAGTCGCACCGCCATATTTTTCACCAGTAAAGCCTTTCGGTCCAATGTTCAAGCGCTCGTCTTCGCCATAATAGGTTGAAAACAATTGGAACAGGTTGAAACGAATCCCTTGTTGCGCCGCAGCATCGCCTTCAATGATCACATCGGCTAAATCCCAGCGGGCTTTCCAAGCAGCGACTTGTTCTGCACGCAACGCATCATAATCTGCTTTGTATAAAGTGCCTAATTCGGTGACTTTTGCTGGATGATCATGAGCGGGAACATCACGACTCGTAACGATCAAGACTTCTTTGATCAATGAGAAGGTGTCACCGGCTGTTCCAGAAAAGGCAAAGGTATCAGCAACGCAAAGCTCGCTTTTCACGGAATCGATCGGTGTTTGGCTATGACGCATAGCAGAAGTGACAGTAAAGCGTTCAATGTCAAAATTATTTTCTACGGTCCGAGTGGTCAAGTAATGGAAAGTTTCGGTTTGACCATGAGCCAATTCTTCCCAGAAACGTTCGTCGTAGTTGCTGTCTTCATTATGGACATTGTTATCTAGTTTAGAAACGACTTTGATCTCAGCGTCGCCTTCAATGATCTCAGCGTCCATCTTAATGAGGGCAAGTTCACGTTTTACGATGCTCAAGAAGCGTTCAAAAGAGAATTTTACGGTGGCGCCTGCCAAAGTGACAGTAAAGTTGCGGCGTAAAATCCCGGTTTCCATGTCTAGTTCTAAACGGAAATCACTTGGGCTGATTTTTGCTAAGTCGACTAATTGGTCATTGACAAATAGGTCCATTGCAATAAAGTTGACCGCGTTGATCACTTTGCCAAAATAGTCAGGGTAGCCGTTTTTCCACCAGCCGACACGGGTTTTGTCTGGGTACCAGACACCAGCGATATAAGTACCTAAGTGATGATCGCCGCTGTATTGTTCTTCAAAGTTGCCGCGCATTCCCATGTAGCCATTCCCGATACTTGTTAGCGACTCTTGCAGTCGACGATTTTCTTTATCTAAGGTAGATGTCGCGATTTTCCATGGATCGATCTCGAACAATCGTTGGATTTTTTTCATGAAAGTCCCTCCAGAATCTTTTTGATATCTCTATCATAAGCGCAAACGATTGCATCGTCAAGTGAAAGTTGTTGCGTTTAAAGAATTTCCTGTAAGGAAACATCGAGAAAGAGAGATTCAGTTATATAAAGGTGAAAAAGCGAATAGAATCCCTTTTGATATTTCTGGGTTTACAAAATCTTTTTTCTCCGTTAGAATGAAATCATTAAGAAACCGATTGCGTAAATCGATTCAGGGAAGGAAGAAGGAAGATGAAAAAATTATTGAGCTTCGAATTTTGGCAAAAATTCGGAAAAGCGCTAATGGTGGTTGTCGCTGTTATGCCAGCCGCTGGTTTGATGATCAGTATTGGGAAAACGATCCCAATGATCAATGCCGACTGGGCATTTTTGATCACTACAGGAGGCGTCATTGAAAACATTGGTTGGGCAATTATTGGTAACCTGCATTTATTATTTGCATTAGCTATTGGTGGTAGTTGGGCTAAAGAGCGAGCTGGTGGGGCATTTGCTGCTGGGATCGCCTTTATTTTGATCAATCGGATCACTGGTTCGATCTTTGGCGTGACGAGCGCGATGTTAACCGAAGAAGGCGCCTTTACCCATACGTTATTTGGGACGAAGATCATGATCGACGGCTTCTTTACTAGTGTATTAGAAGCACCTGCTTTGAACATGGGTGTCTTTGTCGGGATCATCGCCGGTTTTGTGGGAGCAACAGCTTACAACAAATACTATAATTTCCGCAAATTACCGGATGCGCTTTCCTTCTTTAACGGCAAACGCTTCGTACCTTTCGTAGTGATTGCTCGTTCAGTAGTCGTCGCATTAGTGTTATCGATCGTTTGGCCCTATATTCAGGCAGGCATCAACAACTTCGGTTTATGGATCGCGCAATCACAAGAAAGTGCGCCCGTTTTAGCACCGTTCTTATTTGGAACCTTGGAGCGGCTGCTCTTACCATTCGGGCTGCATCACATGTTGACGATCCCGATCAATTACACCGAATTAGGTGGAACTTACACGATTCTTTCTGGCGCACAAGCCGGCACCCAAGTCTTTGGACAAGACCCATTATGGCTTGCTTGGGCAACGGATCTAGTGAACATGCGCAATGCTGGCGATACGTCACAATATCAATTTTTATTGGAAAACTTTGTTCCTGCCCGCTTTAAAGTTGGACAAATGATTGGTTCATCTGGGATCTTGATGGGCTTGTCTTATGCCATGTATCGCAATGTCGATGCGGACAAACGGCACAAATATACCTCTATGTATTTATCAGCTGCCATCGCTGTCTTCTTGACAGGGGTAACGGAACCGTTGGAGTTCATGTTTATGTTTGCTGCCGTACCGCTTTACATCGTTTATGCAGTCGTACAAGGGGCTGCGTTTGCGATGGCGGATATCGTCAACTTACGGGTCCACTCTTTTGGGAATATCGAGTTGTTGACCCGTACCCCAATGGCGATCAATGCCGGCTTAGGACAAGATTTGATCAACTTTGTGTTAGTGACTATCGTCTTTGGTGTTGGGATGTATTTCTTGGCCAACTTCTTGATCAAAAAATTCAACTTTGCAACACCAGGTAGAAACGGCAACTACGAAACAGAAGGAGCCAGCGATGCGCCAGCAACAGCTTCGGCGGATGGCAATTTGAACCCAGATTCGCAAGTCGTGAAAATCATTCATTTATTAGGCGGACGTGAAAATATCGCCGACGTTGATGCATGTATGACCCGTTTACGGGTCTCTGTGAAAAATCGAGAAGCGGTCGGCGATGAAAAAGCATGGAAAGCCGCAGGGGCTTTAGGCTTGATCGTAAAAGACAACGGCGTGCAAGCAGTCTATGGACCGAAAGCAGATGTTTTAAAATCAGACATTCAAGATATCTTAGATTCTGGTGTCACGATTCCCGAACCGACGGCTAGTCAAGCACCAGTAGAAACCACTACCCATCAAAGCCAAGGCGTCACAGCTGAACTAGCTGCCGTTGCCACTGGAGAAGTGATGCCGATCACCTCTGTCAAAGACCAAGTATTTGCGGAAAAAATGATGGGTGACGGTTATGGCGTGCGTCCAGAGCAGACGACAGTTGTCGCACCAATCAGCGGGAAAGTCACCAACATCTTCCCAACGAAACATGCGATTGGCTTGCTTTCTGATGAAGGCATCGAAGTATTGGTTCACATGGGCTTAGATACCGTTGACTTAAACGGTGCCCCCTTTACGGTAGCTGTCACTGAAGGACAACAAGTGGCGGTGGGTGACAAGTTAGCGGAGATGGATCTCGCTGCAGTAAGTGCTGCTGGCAAAGACACCACCATCGTTGTAGTGTTGACCAACAGCGATCAAATCGATTCCTTTGAATTGACCCAAATCGGCAAGCAACAAGCAGCCGCAGTTGTTGGAATCGTAAAACTATAATAAAATGACAAGCGGGTCGACTCTTTTGTTGACCCGCTCTCTTTTATTTTTTAAAGGAATCGTACAAGCAAACCGAGAGAAGGAGCCTTATTCATGAAGGTATTAACATTGAACACCCATAGCTGGTTAGAAGAAAATCAGCTCGAAAAATGCAAGATGATCGCAAAAGAGATTGCAACAGGCGACTATGACATCATCGCCTTGCAAGAAGTCAACCAAACGATCGCTGCTCAAACCATCGTTCCTGATGGGCTATATTGCCCCACAGATACGCTGGTGGAAATCAAGGAGGACAATTTTGCTTTACGCCTAGTGGAAGAACTGCAACTGTTAGACTGTGATTACTACTGGTCATGGACCTACAGTCACGTAGGCTATGACATTTACCACGAAGGCAATGCCTTATTGTCCAAACAGCCCATCATTGCCAAAGAATACCTTGCTTCACAAGCCACGGATGTCTGGGATCATACCACACGCAAAAACCTGAGCGGCGTGACTGAAGCCGATGGACAGATCGTACAAGTCGTTAGCTGTCATTTTTCTTGGTGGCAAGACGGTAAATTTGCCTACGAGTGGCAACAGACAGAAGCATTTTTAGCAGAACGGGCAAATACCTTATTGATCCTAGGAGATTTCAACAACGATGCGGCCAGTTCTGGTCATCAACTCGTCCTTGACAGCTCCTTACAGCTGCAAGACAGCTTTTTAACGGCTGCCGAAACGATCGGTGAAGCCTCTGTCGTTAAAGCCATTGATGGTTGGCAAGACAATCGAGAAGCATTGCGGATCGATTATGTTTTTGCATCCAATGACCTGCAAGCAACGGAATATGAAGTCGTTTTTGACGGAACGCGTACTCCGATCGTCAGCGATCACTTTGGAATCAAAGTGGTTTTTGCTTCAAAAACAGAGCCAAACTAGCAGAAGCGACAGCAAAAAAGCAGTGCCAACTGGCACTGCTTTTCTTTTTGGAGAAGTTAAATCGCTGATCGAACAAGGAGGAAAAAGAATAAACTCAATAAAAGAATGAATGCTAATGCCCCATAGGTAAAACTCTTTTCGCCCCAAGTTGCGTTTTCCTCCTGACTTGAAAGACTTCTTCTTGTAAAAAAGACGAGTCCTGCGCCGATGACATTCGCTGTCAGCAACTGCTGGAAGAAGATCAGGAATAAATACTGACCCAAAAGGCCTTTTTTACTCATGGAAAACCGTTGAATAAAGTACAGGCAAGCCCCTTGCAGCAAAAGGAGACTACTTAACAAGACCCCTAAAGCGGCTAACGGTTGCGAGTTGAGGTACTGGGCAAAGGTCATCCCATGGTTGAAGGCAGTCAAGGAAAGATAAAGATAGTAAGCACCGGCGATCAAAAGCCAATAACTCAGTAAAATCAATGGAAACGCCCATTTTCGTTTAGTCATGGTTGCCCTCCTGTAAAGTGAATAGTCCGTAGGAACGGATCAAATAATCAATCAAGCAGCTTAGTCCAATCAAAGACTGGCTAGGGATTTTCTTGCGACCGATTTGAAAAAAATCGCAATAATAGGTCAGGTGAAACGTTGAATGGCGAGCAAAATAATTATCTCCTGGCGCACTCAATGTCAAAACGGGAATCTGACGAATCGCAAAAGTCGTCAGATTCTCTTTGACGTTTTCTGTTTCGCCGCTCAGTGAGGCGATGATCACACAATCTTCGGCAGTGATCATCGGCATGACCATATCAAATTCCGTTTTGTTCGGCAATACGATCACTCGTTTTTCCATAGAAAGCATCATTTTGGAAAACTCCTCCAGTGCTTTCTTTTGGGAAAACCCAGTCGGGTAGCAGTAGATGGTTTTGCTGCGGTCAAACAAGCGGTTGAGGGCAGCTAAGTCTACCGTTTTTACATAGTTGAGGGTGGCGAAAATATCCTCTTGTTGCTTTTCAAAAATCGTTTTTTGCTGCGAAATCGTTGTTGTCTGTTCTTGCTGATGCCGTAGAAAATATTTGAACTCGGAATAGCCAGAAAAACCAAGTTTTTTCGTCAACCGTAAAATAGAAGACTTGGAGACGTGAACCTGCTCGGATAGCTCGACGATCCCCATAGATAGAACGGTGTCGCCGTTGGAAAGAATGTAGTTTAGAATGCCACGATCAAGTTCACTTAACTCTGATTGGTGCTGTTGAATCAAATACTGTAATTTCACAAAAACCCCTCCTTATTGATTAAGTATAGCTGAAAAGCCAGGAGGGGAGGCGAAGAACGCTGGCTAGTGTAATTCTGGCCAAAAGGCTTGATTTGCTTCAATCAATTCATCGAGTAATTCTTTGGCTACACGGGCATTTGGAACCACTTTTGAAAGAATCAGTGCTTGCCATAATTTCTGGTAAGAACCCTCTGCCCAAGCCTCCACGACTAATTTTTCTACGGCGACTTGTTGCTCCATCAATCCTTTTTGGAAGCGAGGGATCTTGCCTTGTGTGATTGGTTCTGCCCCGTTACTGCCGACGATACAAGGCACTTCCACCATTGCCTGCTCATCAAAGTTGACGATCGCTCCTTCGTTAGGCACGATCAACAGCATCCGTTCTTGCGTGTTATAAGCGATCGCTCGTGCAAGGTCCACGATGTAGCTGGCGTGTTCATCCACTTCAAGCGTGGTGTCAGTCGCTGTCTGGTTTTCTACGATGCGTTGGCATTCACCAAAGACGTGTTTTTCGCGGCCAGCCATGACTTCATTTGCCCGTGTAAAAGATGGGTTGGTGTGCGCCACTTCATCTTGAGGGAAAAAGTAATATTTCAAGTAGGTATTTGGCAAAGTGGATGGATCAACTTCGTACACTTCTTTTGCTTTGGCAAAGGTGTGCATCCAGCTGGCATCAGCATGTTGGCTCGCTTCGATTTCTTCTGGCAATGAATAGCCGTATTTTGCCACATGCGCCTGGATCTGCGGCAGCAAATCATTGCCAGCTTTGTCTCGTATATCTGTCCACCAGCCAAAGTGATTCAAGCCATAATAGCGAACCACCAACTCTTTGCGAGAAGCTAAACCGATCGCTTGCGCCATCCGTTCTTCGATTCCCACTGGCATATCACAAATATTAATGATCTTGGCATCAGGGCGCAATTTACGAGTCGCTTCTGCGACGATCGCTGCAGGATTGGAATAATTCAACATCCATGCATCAGGGGAATATTTTTCCATGTAATCGACTAACTCCAATACACCGCCGATAGAACGCATCCCATAAGCGATCCCGCCAGGACCACAAGTTTCTTGGCCGACCACACCATATTTCAAAGGGATTTTTTCATCCTTTTCGCGCATCGCATACAAGCCAACTCGGATATGCGCCATCACAAAATCGACATCCTGAAATGCGGTTTCGGGATCAGTGGTTGCTAAAAAGCTGATTTCTGGTGCGCGTTCTTTTAATAAAATCTCGCAAGCTTGTGCAACTTTTTCTTGTCGTTCTTCCAAATTGTCGTAAAACTTGATTTGGCGAATCGGGAAACGATCCAAGTGTTCCAAAAGCATCAAGACGATTCCTGGGGTAAAGGTACTGCCGCCTCCGGCGATCACGATTGAAAATTTTTTCATTTTTGTTTCCTCCTTAGTCTGATACAGCTAATAATTTTTCGAATTGTTCTCTCACTTGTGGCACATCCAGGCCAACGATCACTTGGAAGGCGTTGCCGTTGCGAACGACACCATGGGCACCAGCGCCTTTAAAGATGTCATCTGGCAGCACTTGGTCTTGATCTTTGACGGTGATTCTTAGGCGAGTGGCACAATTAGTGACTTTATCAATGTTGTCGCGACCGCTAAACCCTTCTAAGTAGACTGCGGCTTGTTCGGTGTAGCGATTGGCACCAGCCATCACTGGCGTTCCAGTGTTGGCTTGTTTTTCTTTGTAATCTTTTTTGGTGTACAGTTTGACTTCGCTATTGTTTTCTTCCCGTCCTGGTGTGGCTAACTTAAACTTGAGGATCAAGAAGCGGAAAACAAGGAAATAAAGGGCAGTAAAGGCTAACCCGATCACCAGCTGCGTGAAGATCATACTGCGATGATTTTGAAATAGCGGAATCCAGACCTTCGCCAACAGATCAATCAAGCCGCCCCCCATATCTCCAACGACCCCGAAGGCAAACATCGTTGCCGCCATGGTCGCTGCTAACACAGCGTGCACCGCAAAGAGGGGTGGTGAGATAAAGAGGAAGGTGAATTCCAATGGCTCGGTGATACCAGCTAAAACGGCAGTTAAAGTGGCAGGGATCAAAATCGCTAAGACCTTCTTTTTGTTTTCAGGCTTGGCTGTGAAATAAAAAGCAGCAGCGATCCCCGGTGCAGCAAAGATCTTAGAATTGCCATGTAAAGCAAAGCCCCCTTCAGGGAAAAGCTCTTTCAATGGTCTGGTGGATTGGGCAAATTCTTGTAAATGTGCCATCCAGTATTTGGAGATTCCTTCTTCGACGACAGCGGGACCAAAAACAAAGGGGGTATACACGAAATGATGGAGACCTGTGGGAATCAATATTCGCTCTAAGAAAGTATAGAGCCAGACCCCAAAGACCCCAGCACTTGCTAGAAACCCTTGCATGGACCCAATGCCAGCTTGGACTTTCGGCCAAATCAATGCGATCAAGAAAGCAACTGGCAGCATTAAAAAGAAACCGAGGATCACGACAAAGGAAGAGCCTTGGAAGATTCCGAGAAAATCAGGCAGCTTCGTATCGAAAAACTTGTTGTGAAGATAGACGACGATCGCCGAAATAAAAATTGCTCCGATAATACCAGTATCTAATGTTTTGATGCCAGCGATCATTTTCAAGCCACTCTCACCGCCGGGATCAGCTGCAAAGTTGACACCGAAGAAGTTACCAAAGTACTCGATCATGCCAGAAATAAAATAATTACAAGTAATATAGACGACAAAGGCTTCCATTGCCGCTCGCGCATTGGCTTTTTTTGCGAGACCGATCGGTAATCCAATGACAAATAATAATTCCATTTGGTTGAAGACCGTCCACGCTCCGTTTTCAATGATCGTCCAAATGTTGTACCAAGTAGAGCCTTCAGTGGCGATGCTCCCCACAAGCATCGGATTTTTAAAAATAATACACAGCGCGACCATGATCCCTGAAAAGGAAAACAAGAGGACCGGGGTAAACATCGCACCGCCAAACCGCTGAACTTTTTCCATCATAATTTCTTAACATCTCCTTTCAATTTTTACTACAACCTCAGTATAGAAAAGAAAGATAGCGGTTACAATAAAGCGAGGAAGCATAGGAACGTAGAAGCAAACAAAGAGAAAAAGTGGCAACTGCGGGGAAATTTCCCATAAAAAAACAAACCTGCGAAAAACAGGTTTGTTTGCTACGTACGTGTATTTAAATTTCGACGTTGCCATAACGATTGGCAAGGGCGGTGCGGATCAAGCGCTCTGCCAAATGCTCATTTCTTGCAAGGAGCGGTCCGTGGAAGTAAGAGCCGAACACATTGCGGTAAACCACGCCTTCGGTTTGGTCTTCGCCATTGTTTCCTTGTCCTTGGATGACTTTCCCCAATGGTTTTTCCCCTTTACCTAAGAAAGTACGGCCATTATGGTTTTCAAAGCCATAATAGGTCTCATCGAATTCTTCATTGTGGATCACGATGTCACCGATGAATCGGTTGTTTTCTTGGCTTAAGGTGTAATGATCCAAGGCGCCGATCCCATTGATTTTCTCACCGTTGGCACCGATGTAGTAATGACCCAGCAATTGATAGCCGCCGCAGATCGCCAGCATGACGCCATCATTTTCGATATAGCTGGTCAGGGCTTCTTTTTTTGATTGGATATCTTGTGAAACGATCACTTGTTCAAAATCTTGTCCGCCACCGAAGAAGACGAGATCATATTTTTCAGGATCGAAGGGCTCGTGAATGCTGACGACTTCTGCGTTGAAGGTCACGCCTAGTTTTTCGGCCACGTAGCGCAGCATCAAGAGATTGCCGTTGTCGCCATAAGTATTCAAAAGATTTCCATACAAGTGGGCAACATTCAGTTGATACTTAGTCACGACTCATTCCTCCTTTGATATAGCCTTTTTCCGCAAGCTTTTTGCGTAGCTGCAAGACTGCAGTGTAAGTCGCTAAAATATAGACTTTTTCTGTTGGTAAGTCTGCGATTTGCTTGATGACGTCATCAAGTTCAGGGGTTTCAATGATTTTTTCTTCAGGGATCCCCGCAACTTTTAGCCGCAACGCCATATCTTTGTGACGATCACCACCAGCGATCACTTGAGGAATCCCCATATCGGCAAACGCTTCATGGTCGCCATCCCAAATCCAGCTGACGTCGATCCCATCTGCGTAGTTGGCATTCAACAAGCTGACTAGCGAGAAAGGATAGGGCGACAGGCCGATCATATCGATGACTTGGTTCAAACCAACAGGGTTTTTAACTAAGACTAACGTACATTCTTTGTCCCCAATGCGGATCACTTCTTGACGACCAAAGACTTTTTCGTCATAGGCCAAACCAGATTTGATTTTTGCAGGTGCTACGCCATAATATTCCGCAACCGCAGTTGCCGCCAGCGCATTGTAGACATTGTACATCCCACCAACTTCGATGCGATAGTCATTGCCATCGATCACAAAATCAGCAGAGGTGTTGTCCATTGCGGTCATTTCCGTCAGTTTATAATCCAATTCTGGTCGATGGAAGCCGCAATTTGGGCAGTAGTATTTTCCAAGATTGGCATAGGTGATCATTTTATAGTGTAAAATGTGATGACACTCAGGACACAACACGCCATCCGTATTGTAATGGGCCATCTGCTCTTCATCTGGCAAATGATCAAATCCATAGTATTTCCGCGGATTGACAGTTGCTACCGAATTGAACAGTGGCGAATCCCCATTGCAGAGGATCGTAGCTTCTGGTGAGTTTGCGGCACCTTCAACGATCATTTTATAGGTCGTATAGATCTCGCCATAACGGTCCATTTGATCGCGGAAAATATTAGTGAAAACGAACAATTCCGGTTTGATGTACTTCGTTACTTTGCTGAGACTGGCTTCATCGATTTCTAAAACCGCGAATTTTTTGCCTTTTTTAGGGCGTGCCGATAGAAAGGTTGAAACGATCCCTTGGACCATATTGGCGCCGGTGGGGTTCGTCAATACTTCATCAAATTCTTGGCGCAAAATATTGACAGTCAAGGCAGTCGTCAATGTTTTGCCGTTGGTGCCTGTGATCACGACGACTTGGTAATCTTTCGCCAAATGATCTAATATATGTGGATCAACTTTTAATGCTAATTTACCAGGCAGGCTTGAGCCGCCTTTGAAAAAGTTCTTTAATACCCATTGAGAGGTCTTACCGACTGAAACAGCCAGATGACTTCGTATTCCCATAATGTAACCCTCCATTAGAGCGAATGCTTTCATTGTGCAAATTCAATTTATCATACCATATACCAAGAAAAAGGTTAAATTGCTTTTGCGATTCTTTAAATTTCTGCAAAGACCATCCTGATAAATGGCTCTTTTACTTGCGATGATCAAAGGCTTGAAAAGCAAAACAGCAAACCTTCTGCCAGGTTTGCTGCTGCTTTAACCGATAATGATTTTTTCCGTTGGGTACTCGTAGCCTAAGTCACGTGTTTCTTTTGGTACGAATAACATCAAGGTGTACAGCATACCGACACGGCCGATAAACATCAAAAGAGCAATCACGAGTTTGCCGATGGTTGATAAATCGCCCGTGATTCCTAAAGAAAGCCCTGTGGTTCCAAATGCCGAGGAAACTTCAACAATGATGGCGATCAAAGGGATATCCTCGATGGCGGTCAAGAATAAGACACAAAAGAAGCACATACCCATCGAAAGCATGAAGACTACCACTGATTTGCGGACGTCATCTTGATCGATGCGGCGACCGAAGATATTGATATTGTCCTCACTTTTCAAGAAGGCATAGAGGTACAGCCCAATGATGGCAATGGTCGTCGTCCGAATCCCCCCGCCAACAGAGCTGGGACTACAACCAATAAACATCAGCAAGGAGAAAACGATCAACGTCGTGGTTTGAAAGTTGCCTAAGTCATGGATCTGCAGGCCAGCATTCCGCGTTGTCATGGAATAAAACATGCTGTTCATCCACATACCGCTAAAGCTGTAATCTTTGAACAAATAATCTTTCTCAAGGAAAAAGATCGCTAATGTACCGCCGACAAAGAGGATCACGAAAGCCAAAACAGCAATTTTTGTGAATAATGAAAAGCGAAACGGCAAGCGGCGGCGTTGTTTTTTCATTTTAAAAAGGACCCATTCCCGAAAGTCCATAATTACTGGAAATCCGATCCCCCCGATAAAAATCAAAATCATGATACACGTCAGGAAGAAATAATCATGAGAAAACGGCAAGATGGAATTGCCCGTCACATCAAACCCTGAGTTGGTCACAGCAGAGATCGCTTGATAAAATCCATAAAAGATCGCATCTCGCCAATTGTCATAATAGCCGTAAAGATGAAAATAAACAGCAAAGATCGTGCCTGCTACCACCTGACAAAGCAAGATGATTGTAAACGTCGTTCGAATCATCCGAACGATCCCACTAAGCTTTGGCTGATTCATATCCGTCATGATCAACTGGCGCTGCTTTAAACTGATTTTGCGCCGTGAGACGATCGCAAAAAAGGTCGAGATCATCATGATCCCTAAACCGCCGACTTGAAAGAGGACTTCCAATAAGATGACCCCGTGGTCGTTAAACACGTCATTGATCGGAAAAGTAGTCAGCCCAGTGACACTGACCGTGCTGACCGCCATAAAGAACAGATCGATAAACGCGACATGAGAGCCGGGTTCTCGAAAGAAGGGGAGTGAAAAAAGCCCCAAAGAGACCACCGTCATCACGATATAATAAAAAACAATCACTTGGATTGAAGACACGTTCTGGGAAATAAACGTCTTGCTCCTGCGCTGCGTCAAGCGGGCAAAGCGGGTAAAGTTCATTACAAAAAACCCCTCACTAAATAAACTATCCCCAGTATACCAAAGAACCAAGTAGATTTGAAAGAAAGCAGGATAGAATTCATGAGCAGCAGAAATTGTGCAAGGAAAAGCTTTTGGAAAGTATCGTTGGGTTAGAGGACACGATCAGGCTGTGGTTCTTGCGGCAGCTTGATTGCTTAAGAAACTTAAAAACTCGAAGCAAATCAGTAAGGATTTCACGATTTCAGAAGAAAACGCTGGCAATTTATGAGAAGATAAAAGAAGAAAAAGATAGCAGCGACGATCCGCACGGAACAATAGCGAGAAAGCGGACAAAAAAGCGCATCAAATTTTTTGAAAATCGAGACGGAAATGGGGAGTATCATGAAAGACGTAAAAATTATTTTTTTCGATGTTGATGGCACACTGATCGATATGAGCAAAAAGCAAATCTCTGAAAGAATGTTAGCCACATTAAAAGCCTTGAAGAAGCAAGGGATCCTGTTGTGCATTGCGACTGGCAGAAGTCCCATCGCGTTGCCGCAATTTGAAGGCGTGACCTTCGATGCGTTTTTGACCTTTAACGGGTCGTATTGTTTTAATCAAGCCGAGGGGATCCACCAAAACCCCATTCCTAAAAAAGATGTTCAGCAAATCATTGAAAATGCGACGGCACTCAAGCGTCCAGTAGCGATCGCTACGAAGGACCGAACGGTTGCCAATGGCAAAGATGCTGATTTAGTTGAGTATTTTTCCTTTGCCCACCAAGAAGTGATCGTGGCAGAAGATTTTGATGAGGTGATCCAACAGCAAGACATTTTTCAAGTGATGCTAGGCTCAGGGAAAGAAGACTACGCCAAAGTGATGGCAAATACCACGGAGGCGATAATCACCGCCTGGTGGGATCGCGCAGTCGATATTATTCCAGCCAGCAGTGGGAAAGGAAGCGGCATTGCCAAAATGCTGGCTTACTATGGCTTGGATAAATCTGAAGCCATTGCCTTTGGCGATGGCAACAATGACATTGAGATGCTGGAGGCAGTCGGCTGGGGTCTCGCAATGAATAATGCCTCGGATGAGTTAAAAGCAATCGCCGATGAAGTGATCGGTCACGTAGCCGAGGAAGGCATTTATCATTACTGCTTAGAAAACGGGTTGCTGGGTGAAGTCGTGCAGTGATGGGCAATGCGCCAGTTGCTGTCGCCCGCTAAGAATATGCGCAGCCAGGATCGCTACTGCGTGTCTGTTTGATCAAATAAAAAAACTGTTTCCGAAATGTATTAGGGAAACAGTTTTTTTGATATAAAGCTGTTTAGCAATGTGTACGGTTTACAGCGCCTCCACCGCTTCGATCGCCTGATAGACTTTTTCGGGTGTGATCGCAGGATCGATCAAAATAAAGGTTTCATCTTCTTTGACAGCATAGGTCAGAACCGAGGAGAAGTAATCCCGATCAAGGCGTGTCACGTGGAGATCCTTCAGCTTCATTGGCAAGTGCAAAGCTTCGTAAAATGGCCGTAATTCTTCAATCACATCAAAATCATTGGTATAGGCAAGCTGGACCCAAATGCAGTAGGCGACTTTATTGCCGTGCAAGACACTATGGGTCTCACTCAAATAAGACAAGCCGTCATGCAGCGCATGCGCACCAGACGTACGGCCAAATTCGACTGCAAAACCACCAACTTCGCCTGCCAAAGCAATGATCGCATCGGTGATGCGGGCAAAGGCGGGGGTCAGCTGCCCGACTTCTAGGTCTTTGACAGCTTGGATCGCATCGGCAATCAACAAGTTTTTGATCAAAAGAGCGCTTTGGAAACCTAGCCGTACTAAGGCAGTCTTGTCGTCTTCTGCCATGTTGCGGACGATGGCTTCCATTTCATAATATTTGGCTAACGTATCAGCGATCCCAGCGATAAAGTAATCAACGGGTGTAGCTAGTAAAAAACGGGTGTCGACGATCGTCATGTAGGCACCTTTTTTGGCATAGTCGATTTTACAAATCGTATGATCGGGGTAATAGGCGACGATCACCGGGGTAAAGGGTGCACAGTTGGAAACCAATGTAGGGATCACGATCAATTCTGCGCCAAGGGTTTGGGCGGTGATTTTTGCTGTATCAGCGACCTTGCCGCCGCCGATTGCCACCACGGCATCCGCTTGCTGGATCGCTTCAGCTAAGGCTTGCGCATTTTCATAACTCGATGATCCATCGTAGCGGTAGATCGGGTAGTCAAATGAATGGGGGTAATAGGCTGAAAACACATCGAATGACTGCTCCCCAGTGATCACAGCAACTTCTTGGAACTCACTTAAATACTCTGGCAAATCAGATAAGACCCCATCGCCAGTAATATATCGATTAGGACCTGGACGGACTTCATTGGCTAACATCAAACAAACACTCCTTTATAATCGTCAGAATTTTCTAATCAGTGTATCGCGAAAATGCCCTGACTGTCAATTTCCTTTTGGCAAAAGAAACAGAAAACAGCCGATCTGCCTTGGGAGCAAATCGGCTGTTAATGATGAATCGGGAGGCATGCTCCAAAAATGTTAGGCCCAGTTTTGGCGAATAAAGCCAGCTCGACCGGAGCCTTCGCTATAAGCATTGTAATGGGCTGCATTTTTCTTGTAAAAATCTTGATGGTAGTCTTCTGCAGGATAAAAAGGTTCTGCTGGTTCGATCTTCGTTACGATCGGACGGTCAAAGCGGCCGCTAGCTTGCAACTGCGCCTTTGATTTTTCCGCAATCGCTTTTTGTTTTTCACTATTGTAAAAAATTACTGGACGATAGGAATCACCACGGTCGGCAAACTGACCAAACGCATCCGTGGGGTCTGTCTGCTGCCAATAAATGGCAACCAATTCTTCATAAGAGATGACCTCAGGATCAAAGGTAATCTCAACTGCTTCGGTGTGCCCGGTGGTTCCTGTCGTTACTTGTTGGTAGGTTGGGTTAGGCACATGGCCGCCAGTAAAGCCAGAAACTACTTTGAGGATGCCTGGCTGCGAGTCAAAAGGTTTCACCATGCACCAAAAACAACCGCCAGCAAAAATTGCCGTATCTTTCATAGGTATTCCTCCTTTGCTTCTATGGTATGCTTCTAGTAGAGAAAAACAAGAGATATGCTTAGAAAACAGGGCAATGAAGAAAGGAAGTTTGCATGGAAAGTATTTTGATTTTACTTCGAGGTAATTCTGGCAGCGGCAAAACCACTATTGCCAGAGCTGTTCAACACATTTTCGGTGAGAAAGCAGTGTTGATTTCACAAGATGTTTTTCGCAGAGAAATTTTTTGTGTCAAAGATAGCCCCAATAATTTAGCAATCGGTTTGATGAAAGAAGCCGTCTTGTATGCGAAGGGGAAAGTGCCATTGGTACTTGTTGAAGGAATTTATTCTCGTGAAAAATACCAAGACTTTCTCGACTTTCTGATTCAACTCTTTCCCGAAAGTAATCTCGTTTATTATTTTGATCTTTCTTTTGAGGAAACGGTCAAAAGACATCAGACCCGAATGCAGCGAGACCATTTTTCCGAGGAGAACATGCGTGAATGGTGGCTTGAGCGTGACTTGCTTTTCCCGCAGGAGTCTTTAAAGGAAAGGCTGATTAAAGAAGGGCAAACGATAGCAGAAACGGTCAATCAGATCATGGCTGACTATGAAGAAATAAGAAGGCGGGATTGACTGTGGCGCTAGTCATTGAACAAGGAAACGAGCAAGAATTGGCTGCTTTAGAATCAGCGTTAACAGCGTATACAAAGCACCAAAAACCATTTACGCAAACAGAAACCTATCAGAGCTTCAGTTGTGTAATCAAAAAAGAGGGGATGGTGATTGCTGGTGGCATTGGCTATGCCTCGATGTATCACATCGGTTATCTTGACATCCTGTGGGTCAAAGCATCCGAGCGGGGGAAAGGGTATGGTAAGCAGATTCTTACTGCTCTTGAACAGCAGTTGAAAGCATTAGCTGTGAAAATTGTCAGACGGCAACCTTTGATTTTCAAGCGCCTGATTTTTATCAGCGATTGGGCTATGATGAAATTGGGAGAATCGCCCATACGCAAAATCAGCTAACAGAAATTTTTCTAGTAAAGAAATTACATGATTGATTCCAAATTGATTCTCAAATAAACCTTTGAACAAGGAAAAAAACAATGAAAGAGAGGCACAACCAATGTTAGATAAATCAATTCCATATGCAGAAATCTGGATGAAGCGAGCGCACAAAAGCACACCGATCCAGCCTGTTCAATCCGATAACTATTCATTACGCAGCTACCAAGCAGGAGACGAAAGGCACTGGGCACGGATCGAAACATCCGTCGGAGAGTTTGACAATGAGGCCGAGGCATTGGCGTATTTTGAAAAAGAATTTATGCCTGAGCAAGCACAGCTAGGACAGCGAATGTTTTTTGCCCTTGATCAATCAGGTACACCGGTCGGTACGGCTACCGCTTGGAAAAAAGCCAAGCAAGACGGCACACCGGTTCCACTAGTCCATTGGGTAGCAGTAATGCCGCAAGCTCAACGTCAAGGGATCGCTCGCGGCTTGGTCACGCAAGTCGTTTCTGTCTTGGAGGCAGCCAACGAGCCGATGTATCTTCATACGCAAACCTGGAGCCATGCAGCAATCACGCTCTATCAGCAGCTCGAATTTGTGATCATTGCAACGGATATCAATGGGAATGAAAATCCAGAATATTCGCTGGCTTGTCAAGTATTGGCAGAAGTTGCTCAAAAAGCCAGAAACGAGTAAGAGATGGCGGCGGCAAAAAATCCGTTAATTTTTCGTAAAACTCTTGCGTAAAAGGCGGCAGGTGTCGAATTTAAGTCTGTAAAAATTCTCCTTTTTCAAGTATAATACCAAAGGAGTATGAGGAAGGATGGGCGAGATGGCACAGCTTTTTTTTAAATATGGCGCAATGAATAGTGGGAAAACGATCGAGATACTGAAAGTTGCTCACAACTATGAAGAACAAGACAAACCAGTCGTGATCATGACAAGTGGATTGGACACGAGAAGCGGTGTGGGAAATGTTTCAAGTCGCATCGGCTTAGAACGAGACGCGATCCCGATTTTTGATGAAACGGATCTGTTCCATTTGATCAAAGACCTCGGTTACAAACCTTATTGTATTTTGATCGACGAAGCACAGTTCCTAAAGAAGCATCATGTGCTGGCTTTCACCAAAATCGTGGACGAGTTAGGTATCCCTGTGATGGCCTTTGGTTTGAAAAATGATTTCCGCAATGAATTATTTGAAGGCTCAAAATACTTGTTGCTTTACGCAGATAAAATCGAAGAGATGAAAACCATCTGCTGGTTCTGTCATAAAAAAGCAACCATGAACTTGCACTATATCGACGGAAAACCCGTTTACGAGGGCGACCAAGTACAAATCGGCGGTAACGAAGCGTATTATCCTGTTTGCCGCAAACATTACTTTCACCCGGGAATGAAAAAAGAAGGAGAATAATCAATGTACGATCAGTTACAAGCAATCGAAGACCGTTACGAAGAATTAGGCGAATTACTAAGTGATCCAGCCGTGATCTCTGACACCAAACGCTTCATGCAGCTTTCAAAAGAAGAAGCCAATACACGGGAAACGGTGGAAGTCTACCGTCGTTACAAAGAAGTCGTTGAGGGAATCAAGGATACCGAAGAAATGCTCGGGGAAAACCTTGATGCGGAAATGGCAGAGATGGCCAAAGAAGAACTCTCTGACTTGAAAAAAGAAAAAGATGTTTTAGAAGAACGCATCAAAATCTTGTTATTGCCCAAAGATCCGAATGATGACAAAAACATCATCATGGAGATCCGTGGTGCAGCAGGCGGCGATGAAGCAGCCTTATTTGCTGGCAATCTTTTCAATATGTATCAAAAATATGCGGAAAACCAAGGCTGGAAAGTCGAAGTCATGGATGCCAACGTCACTGGGATCGGTGGGTACAAAGAAGTCATCATGATGATCACTGGCGACAACGTCTTTTCAAAATTGAAATATGAGAGCGGCGCCCACCGAGTGCAGCGGGTACCGTCTACCGAATCACAAGGCCGAATCCATACGTCTACGGCAACGGTCGTGGTTATGCCCGAAGCTGAAGAAGTCGAAATCGATATCGCAGACAAAGATATTCGGACCGATATTTACCATGCCTCTGGTGCTGGTGGTCAGCACGTCAACAAAACAGCCTCTGCTGTTCGTCTGACGCACTTGCCAACAGGGATCGCTGTTGCGATGCAAGATGAGCGTTCACAGCTGAAAAACCGTGAGAAAGCGATGAAAGTCTTGCGGGCGCGGGTCTATGACCAAATGCAGCAAGAAGCACAAAGTGAATACGATGCAAACCGTAAATCAGCAGTGGGTACCGGCGATCGTTCTGAACGGATTCGCACCTATAACTTCCCGCAAAACCGCGTAACAGATCACCGTATCGGGTTGACTATTCAAAAATTGGATCAAATTTTAGCTGGAAAACTCGATGAAATTGTTGATGCACTGATCGTTTACGATCAAACATCAAAATTAGATGAGATGCAAAATGGCTAAAACCTATCGAGAAGTCCTTTCACGGGCTTCTTCTTTTTTAGAAACGAAAGGGCTGGACGGGTATGCGATCCAATACCTGTTTTTACAGCGAAAAAACTGGCAGCAACTCGATTGGCTGCTGCAGATGGACCAACCCATCTTAAGGGAAGATGAGGCACAGATCACAGCAGATCTTGAGCAGCTGCTGCAGCATGAACCACCGCAATATTTATTAGGGTATGAAGAATTTTATGGGCATCGCTTAAAAGTGACCCCTGCAACCTTGATCCCGCGTCCAGAAACCGAAGAGCTGGTGGAAAAGTGTTTGGCAAAATTACCAGCAGATCAGCCGCTGCGAGTCGTAGACATCGGCACAGGTACTGGAGCGATCGCCATTGCCTTAAAATTGGCACGTCCGCAGTGGGCCGTAAGTGCCGTGGATCTTTCAGCAGAGGCATTAGCCGTTGCTAAAGAAAATGCGGCAGCCTTAGGCGCGGAGATTCGCTTTTTCCAAGGAGATACCTTAGAGCCCGTGGCAGATCAGCAATGGGATCTGATCGTTTCCAACCCACCGTATATCAGCGCTGAAGAGTGGCCGCTGATGGATATCAGCGTAAGAGAAAAAGAGCCTAAAATGGCGCTTTTTGCTCAAGAACAAGGATTGGCGATCTATAAGCAATTGGCACAGCAAGCACCGAATTGTTTGGCGCCTAACGGGCAAATGGCGCTAGAAATCGGCTTTCAGCAAGGATTAGCTGTTCAACAGCTTTTTGCAGCCGCTTTTCCCAACAAAGAAGTCACCGTAGTAAAAGATCTTGCGGGTCAAGACCGGATGGTGTTCGTCAGTCATCCACAAGATGTGGATAAATAATTTTTTTTTGCTACAGAAAAATTGCAAAAACCTTATGAAATGAACGACTTCTAAATAAACCGAGTTATAAACAGGGTTATCCACACTTGACAAACGACTTATCCACAAAATGTGGAAAAGAAACGAGAAAATGTTGATAAGTGTGGAAACTTCTCAAAAAAGGATGTGGATAAATTGTGGAAACAAAAATTTTTGATCAAACACAGTTGAACGAAGCCGCAGCTATTTTAGCTGAGGGGGGATTGGTGGCGTTCCCGACGGAAACCGTCTATGGACTAGGGGCTAGCGCGCTTTTGCCCACGGCTGTTGCGCAAGTATATCAAGTCAAAGGGCGACCTAGTGACAACCCTTTGATCGTTCATATTGCCGAACCAGAGCAGTTGGAACCGTTTGTGGATAACAAGCATCCTTTTGCTGATAAATTGATGGAAACTTTCTGGCCTGGGCCCTTAACCTTGATCTTTTCGATCAAAAAAGACAGTTTACCTAGCATTGTTACTGGCGGCTTATCCACAGCGGCTTTTCGGATGCCAAACAACACCAAGACGTTAGCGTTGATCAAACAAGCCCAACAGCCATTGGTTGGCCCTAGCGCGAATACTTCTGGTAAACCAAGCCCAACATCAGCTGCGCATGTTCAGCATGATCTGGCAGGCAAAATCGCTGGCATCTTGGATGATGGGGTGACGCAGATCGGTGTCGAATCAACGGTCTTAGATTTGAGTGACCCAACGGCGCCGCCGATCATCTTACGTCCTGGTGCGATCTCTAAAGAACAGCTTGAAGCAGTTTTACAAACAAAAGTCCTCGTCGATCAGCACTTAGTAACAGAAAGTGAAGCACCCAAAGCGCCGGGCATGAAATACAAGCACTATGCACCGAATACCAACGTCATGATGGTCAATGACCAAGATTGGCCGGCAGCCATGGCTTGGGCAAAAGAACAGCAGTTTAAGGTAGGGGTTTTAGCTGGACCAACGATCGCCGAGCAAGTCCGCTTTGAAGCTGCAGCCATCTATTTATTTTTTGATGACAGTGTGGAAGCCGCGACAAAAGGGCTGTTTGCTGGTTTACGGGCGTTAGATGAATCGATTGCTGAGTTAGATGTCTTATTTGCACCCACGTTTCCAGAAAGCGGCTTAGGGGCTGCTTATATGAATCGGTTGAAAAAAGCTGCAAATCAAAGTTTCTTTCAAGAAAATTAGCAAAAAACCAGAATTCATTATAGGTAGCTTATGAAGAAATGTGATACAATGCTACCATTAAGGTAAAGGGGTGTTGTAAGCATGGATTATCAAACGTTTGATCCCGAATTGTGGCAAGCGATCGAAAAAGAAACGAATCGTCAACAAAACAATTTGGAATTGATTGCGTCTGAAAATATCGTTTCAGAAGGTGTAATGGCTGCGCAAGGTAGTATTTTGACAAATAAATACGCTGAGGGTTATCCAGGTCGTCGTTACTATGGCGGTTGTGAATTTGTTGATGTGGTAGAAAACTTAGCAATTGAACGGGCGAAAAGTATTTTCGGTGCGGCATATGCCAATGTTCAACCGCATTCTGGTTCTCAAGCCAACACAGCAGCTTATTTAGCGTTGATCGAAACAGGCGATACAGTATTAGGGATGGATCTTTCCGCAGGCGGTCATTTGACTCATGGCTCACCAGTGAATTTCAGCGGCAAGACCTATAATTTTGTTAGTTATGGTGTTGATCCTGCAACAGAAGTCATCGACTACAATGTCGTTCGTATTTTGGCGCGTAAGCATCAACCGAAACTGATCGTTGCTGGTGCCAGTGCTTACTCACGTACGATCGATTTTGCGAAGTTCCGTGAAATCGCTGATGAAGTTGGCGCAAAATTGATGGTGGATATGGCGCATATCGCTGGTTTAGTAGCGGCTGGTCTTCATCCAAACCCAGTTCCTTATGCGGACATCACGACTTCTACGACCCATAAAACATTACGCGGCCCTCGAGGCGGCTTGATTTTAACAAATGATGAAGACTTAGCGAAAAAAATCAATAGTGCCGTTTTCCCTGGTATCCAAGGCGGCCCATTAGAGCACGTGATCGCAGCGAAAGCTGTTGCTTTTAAAGAAGCACAAGATGAGTCGTTCAAAGAGTACTCTGAGCAAGTCATCCGCAATGCACAAGCAATGGCGAAAGTCTTCAACCAAGCACCACAAGCCCGCTTGGTCTCTGGTGCAACAGACAATCACCTATTATTGATCGATGTGCGCGGCTTTGATTTGAACGGCAAAGAAGCAGAAGCTTTGCTGGATCAAGTCAATATCACCGTCAATAAAAACTCGATTCCTTTCGAATCATTAAGTCCTTTCAAAACGAGTGGGATTCGCGTGGGGACACCAGCGATCACTAGTCGTGGCTTTAAAGAAGAAGATTGTGTCGAAGTGGCGAAATTGATCGTCAAAGTTTTAGAAAAACCAAATGATGAAGCCGTTTTGGCAGAAGTCACGGCGCAAGTCAAAGAATTGACGGACAACTATCCACTTTATAAAAATAAATAAAAGGGGACTGTGACAGAAGTTAAGGTCAGACAAGACGTCTCACGCGTTTTTCCTGCGCTATAGCTCTTTGATCACCGAAAGTGAAAAAGGGGCTAGAATGAACGCAGAGGCGCTTCTCATGCCGTCTTGTCTCCTTCCTTCTAACGCAATCCTTTTTTTGAGGAAAAGCAGTATTGCCTGTGGCAGATGGTTGTAACAAGAGCCGATTTGCTTTAAAATAAGAGAAAAACCAAAGGAGATTTTTTTAAATGGGTAAATTTCAAGTAATCGATCACCCGCTGATCCAACACAAATTAACAATGATCCGCGACAAGAACTGTGGAACAAAGGTTTTCCGTGAAGTTGTTAATGAAATCGCAATGTTGATGGCGTATGAAGTGTCTCGCGACATGCCGCTTGAAGATCTAGTGATTGAAACACCAATTGAAGAATCAACACAAAAAACACTATCTGGTAAAAAGGTAGCGATCATTCCGATCCTGCGCGCAGGTCTAGGCATGGTTGATGGTATCCTTGAATTGATCCCAGCCGCAAAAGTTGGTCATATCGGGATGTACCGTGATGAAGAAACGCTAGAACCACACGAATACTTCGTAAAATTACCTGAAGACATCGATGAACGTCAATTATTTATCGTTGACCCAATGTTAGCTACGGGCGGTTCAGCGATCATGGCGATCGACGCACTGAAAAAACGCGGCGCTTCAAACATGAAATTCGTCTGCTTAGTTGCTGCACCAGAAGGCGTGAAAGCATTGCAAGATGCCCATCCAGATGTTGACATCTATACTGCAAATCTTGATGAACGCCTAAATGAACACGGCTATATCGTTCCTGGTTTGGGCGATGCCGGTGACCGTCTATTCGGTACAAAATAAATCAATACAAATAAGACAAAGGCACCTGAAGTTTTGCCTCGTCAATGATGCCATGGAAGAAGATCGACAGCCAAAACGGTTCGATCGGTTATCCATGGCTTTTTTTAGCTTTTCATAAAATCAGACAATGAAAAAAGGAGAAAATCAACTGATTTTCTCCTTGCATTAAACGGGTTATAGTTTGGTTAATTGTTTGTAATTGATGATCAATACACCATTACTTTGCGAAACTAATTTCTGGTTTTCTGGGGTTTCGTTCAGCTCGACCACCGCAGAGTTTTTCAACTGCTTTGTGATGGTACCAGTTTGTTTCTTCCCATGGAACGTGAACATGACAGGAGTAGCGACCTCAAACGTTGAACCTTCTTGTGACGGGACAATTGTTGTTTCGAATTTACCAAATGTTGCCATGTAAAAACCTCCTTGATACTTCTATTATATCACAATTTTCGGAAAATTTCAGTAAGTAGATTTTTTTCAGCAGACCTCTTTACAAAACAACCGTTTTTGCATATAATTTTCTTTGTGCCATACAACGCCAGCTTAGCTCAGTTGGTAGAGCAACGCACTCGTAACGCGTAGGTCACAGGTTCGAATCCTGCAGCTGGCATAAGAAAAGAAAAACCATGAATCTTCTTTTAGAGGATTCATGGTTTTTCTTTTGCATGCGATAAGTAATCTCAATTTTTTCTGGTTTACCCGGTAACTGTTTTTATTCGCCCATTAGCATTACATGGCATGTCCTATTTCGCACACGATTTTGATCGAAATCAACAAAATAGATATAGCCTACGGAACCGATCTCTAGCTTGCCGTTACTTAAAATAAAGCTTTCGCTTGCACCGAAAAAACTCGAGCGAATATGTGCATCGCCGTTTAAAATCGTTGCTGGATCTGTTGGGTAGTTTGGATCGTCCAGACTCATCAAAAATTCTAAATGCTTTGGTCCAGGATAACGGTAATCGGTATTTTCTGATAACTCACGAGGAATAATCTTATCGAGAATTCGGTTTAAATCAACTTGAAGAAATTCATCTCCGTTAAAGTCTGTATCATGCATGTATTCTTCAAAGATAACCGAACAGGTCGTATGAGGAGACTGTACGAGACAGATTCCATTTGAAATTCCACTTTTTTCAACCATCGTTTTCACTTCTTCTGTGATGTTGTGGTAAGACACTCGATTCCCGTTAGAAGTTAACGTCAGTTGCTCTTTTAAAAATTTCACAGTGTTAATCCTCCTTTTTATACTTCACCGCTTGTTTGATCATTTCTGTAAGGGTTTGAACTGGATCTTCTGCTTGCACAATGCCGCTTGTCCCCCCAGTGCCATCAGCCCCTGACGACAAAGCTTTTTCAACATCGGCAGCACTAGATATACCAGCTGCCTGCAGAATTAGGATTTCTGGATCAATTTCACGAACAACACGATTTGTTTCCGTCATGTATTGAAGATCACTGGTTTGTCCTGTCCCAATTAGTTCTGTTGGCTCGCAAACCATCACATCGGGTTTTAGGGAAGCTGCGGCTCTTGCTTCAGTCAATGAATTCGCACAAACAATTGTTAAAATTCCCAATTCATTTGAGCGTTGCATCGCTTTAGTCAGTTCTTGCAATGTCATGGGGTGTTCAGCATGGTTTAAAAAGGTAGCTTCAGCACCGGCTTCTGCCACTGCTTCGGGTAAAACATAACCCATTCCTCGACCGATTTCGATTCCGTCTAAATGTTGAACAGTGATGAATAAATGTGTTGTTGCCTGTTTAATTAGAGAAACGTCTGCTTGTTGCACAGTAAATAGAATGTCGATGTCATATAAAGACGACAACTCATCAGCAGCTTTTGCCAATGCCAATGCTTGTTTTCCATAAAGATAGGCTTTGGGATTGACGACAAAGAATGGCGTTCTTAAAGTTCTTTTTTTCATTAGCTTTCTCCTTCACGATAAGATTTGGTATGAAAGACTGTAAAATAGTGCTCGAGTGTCTTGGACATTCCATTGCTTGCTGAGTGAAGTAGATCGAAATAGTCATTTGGTTGATTTTTGTGAATTTCATTCATAGCAGCAGTGACGAAGTCCGTAAAAATATTTATTTTACGGATACCTTCTAAGGCACATTTTTCAAGGTTTTCATCGCCAGAAGAGGATCCGCCATGCAGAACAAGAGGAACATTGACGGCATGGTGTATTTCATTTAAAACGTCAAAATTTATTTTGGGTATCCCTTGATAATGTCCGTGAGAGGTGCCAATAGAAACTGCCAACGAATCAACACCGGTTAATTTGGCAAATGCAACAGCCTCAGAAGGTTCTGTGTAAATAGATTGACTATTTAGGGCTGATTCCAGACTGTTTTCCGACCCAACGTGCCCGATTTCCGCTTCAACAACGACACCATTTTTATGAGCGTAATCGGCGATCTCCTTTGACCGACGGACATTTTCTTCGAATGACTCCTCAGAAGCGTCAATCATTACGGAAGTAAAACCTAAATGAATGGCTCTTTTGATGACCTCTTCATCGGTACCGTGATCTAGGTGCAGAGCGATAGGTGTAGTGCTTTTTTTTGCTAAAAATTTTCCAATCATGGCAGCCTCTTCTAAAGTCAACATGTTCATATGGGATTGAGCGAAGGCCAATATCAAAGGTTTGTTCAAACTTTCAGCAGTTTCCGCGTATGTTCTTGCACTAGTTAAGTCGAAAAAATTTGCTGCGGGTAATGCATAGTTGTGTTTTTCTGCATGTGCGAATAGTTCTTTTGTTGTGACCAACATAGGGCATTCTCCTTACTCTTTGATTTTCTTTTCGATTTCCGCGTACATCTCTTCTGTACCAATCCCTGTTAAGAGCGGTAGCCCCATAATTACACGATCTTTGATTGAGTCTGGAACAACCGTTGTACTCACCACGATGTCATAGTTATCAATTTTATTCATCTCATCTGCCACTTTGGATTGATACAGTTTCACTTGATTAGTTAATCCTTTTTCTTTCAGCCATTCTTTTACCTTATTTGTTACAATTGTTGAAGTTGCAACACCTGTACCACACATAATCAGTAATTTTTTCATTATCATTTCCTCCTATTATTTCGATGTTTGTTTCTTGGGACGAATTTTATTTACATAAATCAATCCAAACAAAACAGAGACGCCAATTATGGCTAAACCGCCCCAGCTTAATATTTTGGTTAAGCCGACATAAAGGAATGTGGTCCATAAACCACCTTCAGCCATAGCAGTGATCATAGAGTTTCCTTGTAGATCAAAGTTTGCGGATCGAGCAGCAGTAGTGACAAGCGGTGCTGCCCACGAAGTAATATATAGAATGCTTACCATATAAATCGTTCCAGCAATTACTGTTCGAATGATGTTTCCTCCAAAAACAGCAGCCATCAAGCAAATCAGAAAGGGAATAGTTGCTAAATCACCAAAAGGCAAGGTCGTATTGCCAGGTAGAACTACGGCTAACAAAATAGTGATCGGAACTAAAAGCAATGAGGAAGATAGAACAGCTGGATGACCAACCGATAATGCTGCATCCATACCGATGTAAAGCTCTCTTCCAGGAAACCGTTTTTTGACGAATTCATTTGCAGATTCAGAAATAGGCGTTAGACCTTCCATCAGTAAAGCCACCATTTTGGGCATCAAAACCATCACAGCGCCTGTTTGGACGGCTAATTGGCCGACACCTGCTGTGTCATATCCGGCAAGTATTCCCATGATAAGACCAATCAAAAAGCCCATAACAGTAGAGTCGCCAAAGACACCAAATTTTTTCTGAATGGTTTCTGGATCTGCTTTCCAATCTTTTAGTCCTGGAATACGATCAAAGAGCCAATTCATAGGTAGTGCAAAGATGAATCCTGGTGCGGCGGTACCATGAGGAAAAGTAATATTAGGAAATCCGTAGAACTTATTAATGATCGGACCTAAAATATCTCCCATTAAAAGAATCATCATCAAATAGATGACGGTCGCCGCGATTCCCATTGCAAAATCTCCAGTGAGGGCATAAATCAGAGAAGAGATGAAGGCTGCGTGCCAAATATTCCAAATATCTACATTCAATACTTTAGTCAGCCCTAAAATGATGAGTAGAACATTTAGGACCACACCAATCGGAATCGCAAGACTTCCTAAAATCGTCCCGTAAGAAATTGCCGCTGCGGCAGGCCATCCGACATCAATCGTTGTCAAATTTAATCCTAAACGTTCAACCATATGCTGTGCTGCGGGACCCAAACTGCTGCTTAGAAGGTCAATCACCAAATTCAATCCAACAAACCCAACACCAACAGTTAAGGCTGAAGTAAAGGCTTTGCTAGGTTTTGTCCCCAAAATTATTCCAAAAATAAAAATTAAAATCGGCAAAACAACGATTGAACCTAGATCAACGAACCACTGTAATGCATTTAACATAATTGTTCCTCCTTTTTATTGCAGTCCATTTTTTTCAATAATCGAAAGATACGCTTCTTTAGTCGTTACTGAGGATAGGGCTTCCAAAACCCCGGGTGTTTGAAACATAGAGATAAGATTTTGCAGCATACCCAATTGCTCATGTGGTTCCTTCAGTGCAAGCATGAACAACAGGGATACATCGATTTTCTTTTCTTGTGAACCCATTTCAATAAATGAAAGGGGAGAGGCAAGTGACATAAAAGCGACTTGGGATCGTAAAACAAATTTGCTGTCCGTGTGTGGGATCGCTACCCCAATGCCGTTGATTTTTAAACCTGTAGGAAAGGTTTCTTCTCGCTGTACGATATTTTGATAGAACTGATCATTTACACAATGAGTTTTGATGAGTTCGTCTGCTAATAGTCGAAAAGCTTCCTCTTTGGTTTTAGAATCTTTTTCAAGTAACACGATTTGGTGATCAAAAAACATGATCAATTTCCTCCTCTTAACAATCTTTGATACAGTTCTTCTTGCGTTTGACTATTAACGATCCATTGAATTTCTTCGGCTGAGTTAAACAATCCGTAAATCGAAGCGATCAACTCTTTTGCCTCGATCATGTTTTCTTCAGCAATCGCAAGCAAAACAATTAGTTGGATTTTTGTGTCTCCCCAAGTAATTGGCGCATCGAGGGTGAGAAAAGCAAGTTTTGTTTCTTTCACTGTATGTGGATCAGCATGTGGAATGGCTACTCCCGTCTTTAAGCCAGTGCTTCCTAGTTCCTCTCGTTCAAATAGAGAATGCTTAAATTTTGTTGTAACAAGCTTTTTTTTCAGATAATCATCTGCTAAAAAATCTAGTACATCTTTTTTTGTTCGAAACTTTTTTTTGACAAAAAGGAAAGTAGGATCTAAATATTTTTGTAATAAAGTCGTTTTCTGGTATTTTTTTGAGTAAAAATTTTTCTCATTCTCATTAAGATTAGATATCTTTGCAGAGATTCTTCCTATTTCTTCGGTAGTAGGAAGCGGCGAAATATAAATAACTGGCGGTGCTGTAATGTCCAATGGAATAGTTGATATGATCAGATCAACAGTCTCAAGAGATGTACTGGCCAGTCTACTTAAAGGAATGATCTCCAATACGGTATCAGCAGCGATCGTCTGTTTGATACGGTTAAAAATCAACTCCGATGTAGCAAAACCTGATTGGCAAACAATTAGTATATGGTTAGTAATTTTTATCTTTTCAAAGGCTAACTGAAAATGGATCGTCAGAAAAGAAACTTCGTCTTCTGTTAATAAGATTTGAAATCGCTCCTCTAAATCTCCAATTGCATATTTGGTCAATGTATACATTGTTGAGTATTGTTTTTTGATACTTTTTATCAGTGGGTTTTTCAATAAAATGCCTGTCTTTGATCGATGGATCATGGGAACGATATGAGCCAATAATGTTTGCAGTAATAATTTATCTTGTGTCAGATCTGCGTTTAACATATGTGACATTTTTTGAATAATTTGTTTCGTACAATTTGTGATAGTAGATTCGTGAGGCTCATCCATTTGTCCAAAAGGTTCGATACCGTGTGCTAATAACAGGGAACATACATATTGAATATCTGTATCACTAAATTGAACAGGTAGTTGCTGTTGGATCATTTCAGAAAAATCAACCGCGATCATATAGAATTTCATTCGTCTAAGTTCGTCAAATACTAGATGCTCTTGTTTTTCAATGTGTTTATCTATAAGAAGTCTTGAAAGAAAAATTCGCAATGAAAGCTTCAAGGATTCAATAGAATAATTATTGACTGGATGGCCGATTGTTTGAGTCATATCTGAGACAAATTTCTTCGTTAATTCAAGTACCTTAGAGTCAAAGAGATTGTTGACCAAAAGATTTTCACTGGCTTTGGCGTCGGTATACTTCTCTAAAAAAGATTTGAATACGTTTTGAGTAGCAGATTCAACTGAGGTTAGTTTGAGTCCGCTTGTAGTCATTTTTGTAGATACGTGATGGAATCGACAGAAAGCAACGATTTCATCAACATCTTTCTTTATTGACTGGTTGCTAATATAAAAATATTCAGAGAATTCCTGATAGTGCATTGGCTTTGCTGAAAACAGATAGTTAGCGAAAATAAAGATTTTACGATAATTAGGTGAAAATAGTTCGAGTTTAGTCTCTTTTTTTGCTAACAATCGATATCCATTCTGTTTCGCTGATTCAGAACCAGATAAAAAGATTCCTTTTCTTGGTACTTTTTTGATAGCTAGTCCCGAATCTTTTAGTTTCTTTTCTAAAGTCGTTAAATTGTTATAAACCGTTTTTTGGGATACATTTAACTGCTTTTGAAAAAAAGATGCAGGGCGAAACTCCTTTTGTTCTAATAGCAATTGCAACAGTAGCTGTTCTCGATTACTTAAAATCATTGGTTCACCTCCGGAAGCGCTTCCTTAATTGTATTCTAGTGAAATTATATGGTGGCGTAAATAACATTTCATTACCACATTAATGTGGTAAATACGATTGTCGTATATCAATTTATATTTTGTAAAAAGTAGTCATTTGTTGCTATTTATTTGAAACGAAAACTAGGCGGGGATCTATCATGGAGTTAAAGTTGCTTTATTCTGTTACATAGAGCAAAGATTTATCAAAAATAAAGAAGAATACATAGAATAAGGTATTTGATTAATAAGAAGAATGGACGAATTCAGCGATTATTTCGTTGTAATTCTAAACAATTTTGGATTGTTTTTAACCCTCTTTTCCCGAAAATCATTAAAGTTTCTAAATTTTTTGTGAATGCTCATGGACAATCCTTTCTTTTCTCCTCAATTATCACTATAATGGATAAAGATTCTACAGAAGAGAGTGTGGACATGGAAAATTCACGAATAAAAACGAACGATAATCGAATTGACTACGGTGTGATTCTACCCGTATTTTTATTATGTCTGATTGGTTTGGCGTCCCTGTATGTGGCGCTGACACACGATCCGAATAATCCGAATATGCTGCGAATGTTAGGGTTTCAAGCTTTATGGTATGTGTTAGGCGTTGTTGCCGTGATCATTATCATGCAGATCAAATCAAAATGGCTCTGGAAATTGACGCCCTATATTTATGGAGCTGGGCTAGCCGTTATGCTGGCGCTGCTGAAATTTTACAACCGGACGATGGCTGCCTCGACAGGGTCGAAAAACTGGTTTAGTTTTGGTCCCTTTACCTTGCAACCTTCAGAATTGATGAAGATCGCCTATATCATGATGTTGGCGTTAGTCGTCACGCAGCACAATGTCAAGCATCGGGAACGGGATCTGAAAACAGATGGGTTACTGATTGCAAAAATGTTGGCCGTCACGATCCCAGTCCTGATCCTGATCACCTTACAAAATGACTTTGGTACGATGTTGGTCTTTCTAGCGATTTTCGGTGGGGTCTTCTTGATGTCAGGAATCTCATGGCGAATCATCGTGCCAGTGATTGCGGCATTTGTGATTCTCGGCGGTGGAACGATTTTCTTAGTGACTACCGATGTTGGTCGCGAGTTTCTGTACAATACAGGAATCTTTAAAGAATACCAATTCGCCCGTATCGATTCGTGGCTAGATCCTTTTCATGATACCCAAGGGCAATCCTTCCAATTGGCGTATGCTCTGATGGCGATCGCCTCTGGCGGGATGTTCGGGAAAGGATTTAATGTCAGCGATGTGTATGTACCAGTCCGAGAATCCGATATGATTTTTTCGGTGATCGGTGAGAATTTTGGGTTTATTGGCAGCGCGTTTGTCATTTTATTGTATTTTATTTTGATCTATCGAATGATCCGCGTATGTTTCGATACCAACAATGAATTTTATGCCTACTTGGCAACTGGGATCATTATGATGATTCTCTTCCATGTGTTTGAAAACATTGGCGCAAACATCGGTCTCTTACCGTTGACGGGGATTCCACTGCCGTTTATCAGCCAAGGAGGATCTGCCCTATTAAGCAATATGATTGGGATCGGTTTGATTTTATCGATGCGCTATCAAGCTGAGACCGCACCAAAAACACTTTAAGGAGTTCACATGATTACATTTTATTGGTACCCAAAATGCAGTACATGCCGAAATGCGAAGCGTTGGTTAGAAGAGCACGAGATTCCCTTTGAAGCGATCGATATGGTAGCTACACCGCCTCAACCGGAACAATTGCTGGCTTGGATCCAATCAAGCGAAGCACCGTTAACCCGTTTCTTTAACACAAGCGGCATGAAATACCGTGAATTGCAATTAAAAGAAAAAGTGCCGACCATGACTGCCCAAGACGCAGCCGATGTGCTGGCAACCGATGGTATGTTGATCAAGCGCCCACTGCTGGTTAGCGGCGACCGCTTTTTGATTAATGGATTTAAAGAAAATGAATATGAAGGAGTCTTACTAGAATCATGGAAAAGAAATGCTTAAGAAAAAAAGATAATTTGTGGGTTTTGTTTAACGGGAAAGAATATTGTGTCGGTTTAACAAAAGAAGCGCAAGAAGAACTTGGTGCGGTCACGTTTGCTTCGATTCAAAAAGCAGGAACTGCTTTAAAACAAGGAGAGACCCTTGTTGAGCTGGAAGCGGAAAAAGCAGTCAGTGAATTTCCAAGTCCATTGACGGGCGTGATTTCTTCCGTAAATGAAAAAATTGATCAATCGATTGATACCTTAAATGATGAAGACGAAATGAACGCTTGGCTGGTCAGCTTCAAAGAGGTTGACCCAAGTCAATTTGAAGCCTTGTAAGTCAAAGCTGTAAAAACGACTATTTTTTCAAAAAGAATTGACAGTCGGATAAGACGTTGCTATAATTTGCTCAATAAATGAATGCTTTGAAAAGAAGAGTACATGTTCTTAACGTACACAGAGAGCCCTGTTTGGTGCAAATGGGCAACGGAGAGAGGATGGAAGATGGTCTTTGAGCATGATAGGTGAGTGGAAACAAGCCTATCACGGGAGGCACCCGTTACAGTGCAGCAGTATGCGAAGCAATTCAAGTACTGAGCGAGGCTGTTGATGCGAATCGACAGTAAATCAAGGTGGTAACGCGGAAGTTGTGCTTTCGTCCTTTGTAACAGTATAATGTACAGAGGATGAAAGCTTTTTTTGTGTTTAACCAACCAAAGAGGAAAGATGGGAATAACATGGCATTAATCGAATTGTCGCATGTAAAAAAGTCATTCGGCAAAAAGCAAACGGCTGTCCACGCCGTCAATGATGTTTCACTGCAAGTGGAAAAAGGCGATATCTACGGAATCGTCGGTTACTCTGGTGCTGGGAAAAGTACATTAGTACGTTTGTTGAACGGCTTAGAATTGCCGACAGCAGGAGATGTAGTCATTAACGGTCAAAACATTTTGGCATTGAAAAACAAAGAATTGAGAAACTTCCGCAAAAAAATCGGCATGATTTTTCAGCACTTTAATCTCTTATGGTCTCGAACGGTGGCGGAAAACATTGAATTGCCATTGGAGTTGGCTGGCGTTGAAAAAGCAAAACGCCGTCAACGAGCGCAAGAGCTGATTAAATTAGTTGGGTTGGAAGGACGGGAGAATGCCTATCCGGCACAATTGTCTGGCGGACAAAAGCAAAGAGTCGGGATTGCTCGTGCATTAGCGAATGAACCAGAAATTTTGCTGTGTGATGAAGCAACGAGTGCGTTAGATCCACAAACAACAGAAGAAGTGTTGGATCTCTTGCTTTCCATCAATAAAAAATTGCATTTGACAATCGTCCTGATTACCCATGAAATGAACGTCATTCGCAAAATCTGTAATAAGGTCGCGGTGATGGAGCATGGGCAGATCGTGGAAGAAGGGTCAGTACAATCGGTTTTCCGTAACCCACAGCAGGAAGTGACCAAACGTTTTGTTCAGCAAGATTTGGAGCCAGAAGAAGATGCTGAAGAATTACGGCAAGCCTTCCTACGAGAAAATCCGCAAGGGCATTTAGTGACTTTAACATTCACACAAGACAACGCCAATGAACCAGTGATTTCACAAGCAATCCGTCGCTTCCAGATCGATGTCAATGTCGTTTACGGAAAGATCCAACAAACCAATGAGGGATCCTTTGGCGGCTTGACGGTTTTATTGACAGGTGAAGCAAGTGAGATCGAAAAAGCGATCGCCTTTTTCAAAGAGCAGCAAGTAGGCGTGGAGGTGATTGAACGTGGATAAGTCATTTGTAGAAACCTATTTTAATTTTGAAAAGGTCGACTGGGCCAATATGCAGCAAGCAACCCTAGACACCTTGTTTATGACTTTCTTCTCCATGGTTTTAGTGGTTGTGATCGGTTTACTTCTAGGATTGGCGCTTTATTCACTAGGTCGTAAACAAACAGCGGGAGCCAACATTTTCTATAACGTGGTTTCCATCATCAGTAACGCCTTTCGTTCAACGCCATTCATGATTTTGATGGTCTTGATCATTCCGTTTACAACATTATTAGTCGGTTCATTCCTAGGGGCAAAAGCAGCGATCCCAGCATTAGTTTTATCGGCGGCACCGTTTTATGCTCGGATGGTGGAAATTGCTTTTCGTGAAGTCAATCCTGGTGTGATTGAAGCAGCGGAAGCGATGGGTGCTAGTTACTGGGAGATCATCTACAAGATCGTGATTCCCGAAAGTGTTCCAGCATTGATTTCAGGACTGACGGTCACAACGATTTCAATGATTGGTTATACTGCTATGGCAGGCGCGATCGGTGCCGGCGGGCTAGGCGCTTTGGCTTGGCAAGAAGGATTTCAACGTGGAAATTACACTGTTACGCTTGTTGCAACAGTGATTATTTTAATTATCGTTTTCATTATCCAAGGAATCGGCGATTTCCTTGCGAAAGCCACCGATAAACGGTAAATGAAACGAAGAACAAAAAGTGGAAAATATGGGAGGAAATGGATATGAAAAAGATTTTTGGTATTGCAACAACCTTATTGTTAACTGCCGCTTTAGCTGCTTGTGGCACAGGCTCAAATTCAGGAAGCTCTGACTCATCTGCGGCTGAGGGAGAATCAACAAAATTAGTGATCGGTGCATCAGTTACGCCTCATGCGGAAATTTTAGAACAAGCCAAACCTTTACTAGCAGAAGAAGGCATTGATCTTGAAATCAAAACCTTCGATGATTATGTGTTGCCAAACAAAGCATTGGAAAATGGCGATATCGATGCCAATTACTTCCAACACATTCCTTACTTGAACAAACAAATCGCAGACAATGGCTATGATTTTGTCAATGCTGGTGCGATCCATATCGAGCCAATGGGGCTTTACTCAAAACGAATCTCTGATATTTCAGAACTAGAAGATGGTGCAACGGTTCTTACTTCCACTTCTGAATCTGACTGGGGTCGTATCCTAACGATTTTACAAGATGCTGACTTGATCACTTTAAAAGACGGCGTTGATACAGAAACGGCAACCTTTGATGATATTGCTGAAAATCCGAAAAACTTAGAATTTAAACATGACGTCGATCCATCTCTTTTGGCGACTGCTTATCAAAACGACGAAGCAGACCTAATCGCCATCAATGCGAACTTCGCATTCGGGATCGATTTGAACCCAGCGGATGATTCTGTTTTATTAGAAGCGGATAATTCGCCTTATGTCAACGTGATCGCTGTCCGCAGTGGTGACGAAGATAGCGACAAAATCAAGAAATTGATCGAAGTGCTGCATTCAGACGAAATCAAAGACTTTGTGGAAGAACAATGGCAAGGTTCAGTGAAAATCGTTGATGCTGACGCTAAATAATTCACTGCCAACTAAATGAACCTCAAAAGAGCGTGTCGCTACTGAAGCGGACGCTCTTTTTTTTTCGGAAAGGCAATGATCGGTTGGAAAAAAGAGAGCTCTTGCCAAATGCATTCATAGAGTAAGGGTAACTCGGGATGCTTTTTTAAGAGTTTTTCGTAATGGGGAAGCTGAGTCAAAAAAGCCTGGACCAAGCGTTGGGAACGTTCAGATAGGCAAGGATTTAGTGGCGGATAGACAAATAAATTGCCTTCCAGTAAGGCGCCCAAAAGATGGGCTTGGAAAATTTTCGACAAAAGCACTTCTAATGGCTGCTGGAGCGGATGCTCCGACAAAATCGGCGTGATGATTCGTCGCAAAAGGAAGGCTTCTTCTGTTGGCACATAAAAAGGCTCCAGTGTTAGCAGCTGTTGCCACAAAAATAAATAGCTGCGTTCACCAACTAAATAAAAACGCGGCACAAAACATGTTGGATAAACTTGCTGAGTAAACGTGGCGGGGGTGTTGGGATAAAAAGCGTTTGCCCGCAACTGATGAATCTGCTTCACTTCTTGAAACGCTTGATTAGAAGAAAGCGTCGGGCTTGCTAAGAGGGTGAGTCGAAAAAAAACATAGCGCAGTTGCCGTTCATTGCCAGTAATCAAAGGAAAACTGCGACGGTCGATCCTTAGATGATAAGGTGCCAAAAAAAAGGAAAAGGACAAAAAGCGCCGATGCAAACTGGAGGGGCTCAGGTAATACCGCTTGTGGAGGTCTGCAAAGGAAATGGTCGGCATTTTTAACAGTAACAAGAGCAACTGATAGTTTGTACTTTTATTAAACAATGCAGCAAGCATTTCTGTATGGGGGAAGTTTTCGCTGGCTAGGGGCTGCTGCAAATCATGAAAGGCACGAATGTGTCCTTGCTGCACATC
This sequence comes from Enterococcus sp. DIV0755f, assembly GCF_051713725.1. NCBI lineage: Bacteria > Bacillati > Bacillota > Bacilli > Lactobacillales > Enterococcaceae > Enterococcus > Enterococcus sp. DIV0755f. The sequence continues at coordinate 3,037,455 of NZ_JBIOQL010000001.1, read as the reverse complement.
ATAATGGAAGGAAGGGTCCTCGTTTAAACAACTGGACAGTAGCCGACGGATCGTTTTGACGGAAAGATTTTGATCGGCAGCAGCTTTATTCAAAGGAAGGGGATTTTCGCTCAAGAGCATCGTGGACAGACGCAGCATTTGCATAATATCTTTTTCAAGGATATTTTTCAAAACCAGGCACCTCTTTCAGCTGAATTTTGCAACTGTCCTTATTATAAGGGAACTTCACACGTTATTTTAACATACAAAAAATAGTCAATAAAACGTAATAAAAAACGGGGGATTCATTGGTTGCTTCCTCGAACCCTTTATAATATGGAATTAAATGAGAGAAAGGAATCAAAAAAAACCACCTTTTAAAATAAAAAGGGTGGTTTTTTATGTAAGTAACGTTATAAAAAGAGAAACACGAAGCGCTGTTAACGAGTCTCGCTAGGCAATAAAATCGTTTGCCGCTGCCCATCGTCATACACATAGACTTTTTGGGGATAGAGGTCGGAATAACGGTAAGGCAGATCAACGCCGAGTTCGATTTGACTTTGTGCTTGAGAAAAAAGCAGTGTGACACGACCGTGATTGTTTTGGACTTCAAAGGTGAGCAGATTTGTCAACGGAATAAACCCTTTTAAATCGAGATCGATGATTAACCAAATACTATCGATCAGTTCGCCAGGCAGTGTTTGAACAATCCCGCCAGAAGCGTAGCGGCTGCGGTGATCATCAAATGTTTCAAACATAAAAACCCCTCCTTCAAGTAGGCTTGCCAATAACATCAAATTTGTCTATTTATCATAATGAAGAACCGTCAAAAATGCAACTACTTCTGCTTTTCTTTTTGGGCAGCGGCGCATTTTAACTATTTTCTTAAAAATTTGTTGGGTTGGCTGGACCAAGCTTTCCCATGGCGTCTTTCAGTGGAAAATAGTCAGTTGCAGCTCACCAGCTCTTCGTAAGAATGAAAAAGACTCTTAAAGGAAAAGCCCTTCAAGAGTCTTGCATTTCTTAGAAGTGTCTGTTGATTGAAGACGCGATCTTAAGAACGATGTTCTATGATTATTCTTCGTCTTCACCGATAACTGCTGGTTCAGCAGCTTCGCCAGCTTCTTCATCTTCAGTGATTTCTTGTGGTTCAGTAACCGCAACGATTTGTTCTTCTGGATCGGTCACGATCGTGTACTCGTCGTTCTTAGGCAGATCAGCCACTGTTAATGAATCGCCGATCTCTAATGACGTTACATCGATCTCAACACGTTCAGGCAATTTGTCTGGTGTTGCTGATACAACGACTGTATACAAGTTTTGTGCTAGAACACCACCAGCTTTGACACCAGCAGATTCGCCAATTAAGGTTACTTCTGCTTCTACTTCTGTTTCTTCATTCATATCGACAGATAGGAATTCAACGTGGGTTAAATTGCGTGTGAAGGTATCTGATTGATACTCTTTGATCAGTGTATTGACTTTTTTGCCTTCTAAACTGATCGTGATTACGGTATTCAATCCATTTTCACGCAAGATTTTTTCTAATTCTGCTGCATTGACAGCAATCGGTGTGCTTTCTACTTTGTACCCATTGACAATTGCAGGTACTTTTCCTTCGTGGCGCAACTTGTTCCGTAAAGAACGTGGGCGAACTTCTCTTTTCGTAACTTCTAATGATACTGACATAACTCAATTCCTCCTAAAATTTTCTCGTTAATAACGAGATTTTTTAAGCAAATTTTGTTAACTCTGCACATTAAGTGGTACGTGAGTGAAAACACGCAAAAGGGCAGTTGTGTACACAACTGCCCCAGAAAGTTTTGGTTCAACTTTTCTCCACCAGGTCATAACGCTGTGTATGAGAAACTATATTTACTTTACTCTTTAACCTTACGCAAAAAGACAAAGAAAGTCAAATCATTTGAAATCCTGGCAGTTTCCTTTCGCTAGATCCTGAGCTATAATAGCCACTATGGAGAAAAATTTATGCGTTTAGATAAAGTGATCGAGCAACAATTGAATACTTCTCGTAAAGAGATGAAACGGTTGTTTCAGCAAGGAAAAGTCCTCGTGGACCAAAGGATTGAAGGGCGACCTGAGCGCAATGTCGATAGCGCCATCCATCAAATCATCGTTGCGGGTCGTCAGTTGGAGACGCAGGAACGCTATTATATCGTCAACAAGCCCAATGGTGTTGTTACAGCGAATGTTGATCAACAGCACCAGACAGTGATCGATTTGATTGCACCAAAGGACCAGCACCCAGATCTTTATGCCGTCGGTCGATTGGATCGGGACACGGAAGGGTTGGTATTAGTTACGACGAATGGTCAGTTAGGCTATGACTTGCTGCATCCCACGAAAAAGGTGACCAAGCGATATGAAGTGGTGGTCAATGACTTGGTGACTCCTGAAGATGTGGCGGCATTTGCCACAGGGATCACCTTTCATGGTGGTGTCACTTGCAAACCAGCTGCCCTAACGATCATCGATGCCCGAGCGGCTCGTTCCTTTGTTTCGTTAGAAATTGCTGAAGGCAAGTTCCATCAAGTGAAAAAGATGTTTTTAGCCCGAGGGAAAAAAGTCATTCAGCTGAAACGAACAGCGATGGGTTCGCTAGTTCTACCAGATGATTTAGCAGTGGGCAGTTATCGCTCGCTGACGCAAGAAGAATTAAGAGGACTGGCGGCGCATTTCCGCTGAGAAAGAGGGAGAAAATGAAGTATAAAACATTATTATTTGATGTCGATGACACGATCCTCGACTTTCAAGATACCGAAGATCAAGCCTTAAAAGCACTATTTGAAGCTCATGGCTTGGAAATGACCCCAGAGCGCAAACAAAGCTATCAAACGATCAATCATGATTTGTGGCAGCAGTTTGAGCAAGGGAAAATTACGAGAGACCAAGTCATCAATGAGCGTTTCGGTTTGTTTTTTGAAACGCAAGGCATTCAGGTCGATAGTCCAGCAGTTGAATTGGCCTATCGGGAATTTCTAAATGAAGGACATAAACTGTTAGACAACAGTGATGAGATCTTAGCGGAGTTGGCGCAGCATTTTGACCTATACGTGGTGACGAACGGGGTTTCTGAAACCCAATATCGCCGCTTGGAAGATGCCAAATTAAAGCCGTATTTCCTTGATATTTTTGTTTCAGAAGATACAGGGTATCAAAAACCAATGAAAGAATATTTTGACTATGTGTTTGCTCGCATACCAAACGTTAAAAAACAAGAAACAGTCATCATTGGCGATTCGCTGGCTTCAGATATCTTAGGCGGACAACTGGCAGGGATCGATACGATTTGGTTCAATCCAAAGAAAAAAAACAGTGGTGAGATTCAGCCTACTTATGAGATCGAACGTTTGCAGCAATTACTTCCTTTATTGCAGCACTGATTCTACAGAAACAGTAGTAATTTGCCGAATTTTCGCTATAATAGAACCAGTGTGAATTTTTTAAGATGAAAGAGGTTAATTGAATGACGAATGGCAAGCCCATTATTATTGGTGTGACAGGTGGATCAGGTAGTGGAAAAACAAGCGTGAGTCGGGCGATCTTTAATCATTTCCCCAATCATTCTATTATGATGCTTGAACAAGACTCCTACTATAAAGACCAAAGTGATCTGAGCTTTGAAGAACGGTTGAACACCAACTATGACCATCCTTTTGCATTTGATACTGATTTGTTGATCGATCACTTGCAACAGCTGCTTGCATATCAAACGATCGAAAAACCCGTCTATGATTATGTCGCGCATACCCGCAGCGAAGCAACGATCATTCAAGAACCCAAAGAAGTCATTATCTTGGAAGGGATCTTGATTCTAGAAGATGAGCGATTGCGTAATTTAATGGATATTAAACTTTATGTTGATACAGACGATGATATTCGAATCATTCGCCGAATCAAACGTGACATGGAAGAACGTGGCCGGACATTGGATTCTGTGATCGAACAATACTTGACGGTGGTAAAACCGATGTATCATCAATTCATCGAACCGACCAAGCGGTATGCCGATGTCATCGTACCAGAAGGCGGCGAAAACCACGTAGCCATCGATTTGATTACGACCAAAGTAGCGACCTTCTTATCCTAAGTTTTTTTATCCATCAATTGGAATGTTTCTATTTGAAAAGTAACAATTGATTCATGAAAAACTGCTGATAGGCACTCTTTCTTGAGAAATGCTTATCAGCAGTTTTAATTTTATAAAAAACAGTAGTATTCCGACTAGTTTTATGGTAAAGTAATCCTCATGCGACGAGTCGAGAAGGTCTAGCATTAGCTGACCAGATTGATAGCAGAGGCACACCGCGTAAGCAACCTACCGGATTTGTAGGGTGTCGGAATATTCCTTTTGTGGAGATAGGGTATTCTACTAGCAATAGTACTGCGAGTAAAGAAAGCTGTGAACATTTTTGTTCACAGCTTTTTTTTGTTCATTTAGGTGAGAGAACAGCGATAGATGGTGGAAGACTCTCCCCAAGGATGGTAGCCCGTTCCGATCGGTTCAAAAGCAAATTTCTCATAAAAAGTAGAAAGATCCGTACATAGATACAGAGAATCAAAACCAGCTCCAGCAGCACGTTGCTTGGCTGTTTCGATCAAAAGGCGGGCACCGCCTTGGCCACGCCACAAAGGGTCCACATACAAGGCGCAAAGCCAAGGGGTCAAATCCATCCGACTGATGAAGTCGTTGGGGATCAAGCCACCGCAGCCGATGATTTGATAACGTCCGTCTGCTGCGATTTCTTCGTTGACCAGCAGCAGCCATTGCGGCAAAGGATTTGCTGAAAAACTATGGGTCAGGCTATCCTCATAAACCATGAGGGAGTCGGGACCAGCCCACTGTTTTTGGAAGTAACGAATGGCTTCTGCTAAGTAGTCAGGGTGTTCTTTAAGGGTGATGACCTGCATTTGTTTTTCTCCTTTATCCTTCTTTAGGTAAACGAATCTGAAAAATAACCCCTCGTGGCTGCAAATCTTTGACCTGGATTTGTCCCTTGTGCTCTTCAACGATTTGCTTGGCGATCGCTAAGCCTAAACCATAGCCGCCGGTCTCTTTGGAGCGGGAACGATCCTCGCGGTAGAAACGGTCAAAGATACGGGCTTTTTCTTCATCGGAAATGGCTGGTCCTGTGTTTTTGACCTCGATCAGCCATTGCTTGTTAGAAATCTCCGATAAGAGGGTGATTTTATCACCACTGCTGGTATATTTTAAGGCATTATCTAGGAGGATCACGAGGACTTGATGGATTTTCTTTTGGTCAAAGCAAGCGGTCGTTTTGGCAAAGTTTTCGACAACAAAGTGTTTTTGATCCAATTCGGCAATTTCTTTGAAAGGTTTGACTAAGTCATCGATAAAAGGAGCTAGCTCGATGGTTTCTTTTGTCAAAAGCAATTGATTGGAGTCACTGCGGGCGATCGTCAGCAAATCCGCCGTTAATCCAGTCAGCCGCCGAGTTTCCGCTAACGCTTGGGCGATGCTTTCAGATTCTTCAATGATCGTATGATTGGGCTTGGTAAACAGGCGTTCCAGACTGTTTTGAATGATCGTCAATGGTGTGCGCAGCTCATGGGATGCATTTTCGACAAATTCCTGCTGTTTTTTCCAGGAGGCTAAAATGGGGCGCATGTTCAAGCTGGAAAGCAAATAGCTGATCCCGATCGAAAGAATCCAGAAAAAGATCATCGATAAAATCAAAATCGTTTGGAAATTGTTCATCGCATTTTTGATTTGGTTAGTGTTCGCCAAGACTTGGATATAGCCGACACCAGCATCATTTGTTGGTGCTTTGGTGGTGATCGAACGAAACAAAAGGGTCTCTTCTTCCTCTGACAAGGACTGATCCACCACTGAAAAAGATGTGATACTGTCTAAGTGGCTTGTATCTAAAGATAAACTTGCCAGTTGTGAAAAGCGGCCGCCCAAGGTCTGCTTGTTTAATATCTCACCGTCTTCAGACCAGAGAATCAACTGGGTATTGAAGCGATTGGTCCCAGGGATCTTTGGCATGGCACTATCTGGTGGCAATACCTCTAGATTGGATTGCGAAGCGCTGATCTCTGCTTGGATCAAGCGGGTATCTTTGACTGCTTGTTCCAAAGAAATGTCGGTTTGCCGATAAGCCGATTGGTTGAACAATTGGAGGACGATGGTTCCTAAAAGTAAGAAAACCAACGCAAAGGCACTGACATTTAGGAGAAAGGAGTGCAGCCGTTGTCTCTTAGAGCGTTCTTTATTCATAGACTAGGCTCCTTGCATAATATAGCCGACATTTCGCAACGTACGGATCTCTTTGTCGATCCCTGTCTGGCGCAAGTGTTTCCGCAGATTGCTCATATAGACTTCGACGACAGTCAAGGTCGTTTCTGAATCAAATCCCCAGATGCGATCAAAAATCTGTTCCTTAGTCAAAATAATGTTTCTATTTTGTAGAAAATAAAGCAGCAGCTCAAATTCTTTCCCTTGGATCGGCAAAAGCTGCCCTTGGTAACTGACCTCATTGGTGCCAAGGTTGCACAGCAATCCGTTATATTCCAGTGTATTTTCATTGAACAAACCTAAGGAGCGTTTTAGCAACGCTTTGATCCGCATCAATAATTCTTCCCGATAAAAAGGCTTGGTCAAATAATCATCTGCCCCTTTTTGAAAACCAGTCACTTTGTCTTCTAAGCCGTCTTTGGCTGTTAAAATCAGGACGGGTGTTTGGAGTCCTTTTTTTCTTAGGGCAGAAAGCACCTCATAACCGTTCATCTCTGGCATCATCAAGTCGAGAATAATCAAATCATAGATCCCTGTTTCTGCCTCGTATAAGCCTTCACTGCCATCATAGGCTTGTGTGACGTCACCGATCTCGCTGACGATTTCTTTCATATTATCAGATAATGTTTTGTCATCTTCGATCACTAATAGTTTAATCATGTTCCCACCTCTTTAAGGATAAGAATAGCACGAATAGCATAAAAAATGCTTAAAAAAACTGTTTTGCCTTAAGCTGCATTTAAGATAGCTGCCGTAAATTCAGTGCATGGATTTCAAGGGAGGAACATTTTTATGAAATTGAAAAAAGTCTTTCAAAGAAAAGAGACAAAATATTTAATAGCCAAGGAGCAATTTCCTGCATTTCTTGCTGAGCTTCAGCAAAGAATGGCGATCGATGAATATGGGCAGCACACGATTATGTCCTTGTATTACGATACCCACGATTACCGCTTTATTCGTCATTCGATGGACAAACCGAAATACAAAGAAAAATTTCGGGTCCGCAGCTATGGCATACCGACAGAGCAGCAGTTAATTTTTTTAGAGATCAAAAAGAAAGTCAATGGCGTGGTCTACAAACGCCGAGTCCCGATGCCCTATGCTGACTATTGCGGCTGGTTGCAAACAGGGGTCTTGCCGTCAATGGCAGAAGCACCGCAAATCGCTGCAGAGATTCACTGGCTATTTAAGCAAAACCCAGACTTGCTGCCGAAAGTGTTGATTGCCTATGATCGCTTGTCGCTGTTTATTGATGATGATAGTGAATTTCGCGTGACATTCGACCAAAACATTCGCTTTCGCACCTATGATCTTATGTTCGGTTCTGGCAGTGAGGGGGCGCTGGTAGCACCTGAAATCGGGGTGTTGATGGAAGTGAAAGCCCTCGGTGCTTATCCGTTATGGTTTGTGGAGCTGTTGAACAAATACAGCGTGCGCAAAGGTAGCTTTTCGAAATATGCCCAAACGTATCAACGGCATTTGTTCAAGAAGGAGGAATGGTTACATGTTATCTAGTCTGTTTTCTGGCGATACGAGTACCCTTGAATGGCGTAGCTTATTGATCTGTATCGCCGCCTCATTGCTTTTAGGAATATTGGTAGCTGCGATCCATATGATCCGCAATGTCTACACAAAAAACTTCGTCATTACCTTGGCTGTTTTACCGATCCTCGTTCAATCCGTGATCATGCTAGTCAACGGCAATCTTGGCACAGGTGTGGCGATCTTAGGCGCCTTCAGTTTGATTCGTTTCCGCTCGGTTCCAGGAGGGTCTAGAGAGATCACCAGCGTCTTTTGGTCGATGGGGATCGGTCTGGCAACTGGGATGGGCTATGTCGGCTATGTCGTGATTTTTTCCATCATCGTGGCGCTTTTCTTGACCCTTTTATACACGGTGCCCTTTGGCGATCGACAAGCCACGAGTGAACGAGAACTGAAAGTCACGATTCCAGAAGATTTGGATTATCCGCAACTATTCGATGATCTCTTTGAAAAATATACGCATTCTGCCAAACTGACATCGGTTCGAACGACCACGATGGGGAGCTTATATGAGTTGCGTTATCAGTTGCTGTTAAAAGACCAAGCGCAAGAAAAACAAATCATTGATGAAGTTCGGGTTCGTAATGGCAATTTACCCGTTGTTTTAGGCAAGCTCACCGCTAACCGCGATGAGCTGTAGAAGGAGGAACCTCTTATGAAAAAACTCATTTATCCGCTCTTACTCTCATCGCTGCTCCTAGGCGCTTGTGGGCAAACCGATAGTAGTAGCACGAGCAGCAGCTCCAGTTCTGCAGCGGCTGTTTCAGGTTCTGCCGCAGTGACCAACGTTGCAACGACTCTTGATGATGCTACGGACTATTATGGCAGTTACGAAGAAGAAGACGTGGATGCCTCCTACGATGAGGCGACCGCCACGCAACTTGAATTGAATGACGGCGATACGACGGCTGTTGATGGCGTTGCAGCGGAAGACCAAACGGTGACGATCACGCAAGCTGGTACCTATGTCGTCAGCGGTTCCTTAAGTAATGGTCAACTGGTTGTCAACGTCAATAAAGAAGAAAAAGTCCATCTGATCTTTGCGGGTGTCACGATCACCAATGAAGACGGGGCGGCAGTCGTCATCGAACAAGCAGAAAAAGTCATCACGACCTTAGCCAGTGATACGACAAATACTCTGAAAGATGGCAGCAGCTACACCTTGGCGGAAGGTGAGACGGAACCAGATGCCGCTTTTTATAGTAAAGAAGATTTGTCCATCAACGGTGATGGAACGTTGGTGATCACAGGAAATTACAGCAACGGGCTGCGCAGCAAAGATGATTTGGTTTTAGCTGGTGGCACGATTGAGATCACAGCGAAAAACAATGCCATCAAAGGAAAAGATTCCGTGTCGATCTTGGCAGGGAACTACACACTGAACACCACTGAAGGAGATGGCATCCAAGCGAATAATTCGGAAGATGCGGAAAAAGGCTACGTTGCGATCGATGGCGGTACCTTTACGATCCAAAGTGGGCGTGATGGCATCCAAGCAGAAACAAATTTAAGCATCCAATCAGCCGATCTCACGATCAAAACGGCTGACGGGGCACAAAGTCAGTCGCTAGTGACGGATGAAAGCTACAAAGGATTGAAAGCTGGCGGTGTGATGACCATCAGCAGCGGTACCTTTGCGATCGATAGTGCAGATGATAGCCTGCATGCCAACGATACCATCAACATCACAGGTGGTACGATCACTGCCAACAGTGGTGACGACGGCATACATGCGGACAATGAATTGACGATCTCCGATGGGACGATTGCTATCGAAGAATCCTATGAAGGACTAGAAGCAAGTGTGATCACGATTGCTGGTGGTACTACACACGTCGTGGCTAGCGATGACGGGATCAATGCCGGTGGCGGCAGTGATACAGAGGAAACCACTGGCCAATTTGGGCAAGACAGCTTTGGTGGCGGTCCTGGCGGTGGCGATACCGCAGATGACAGCAAACAAATCACAATCACTGGTGGGACGTTGGTGGTCGATGCCGAAGGGGATGGCCTGGACAGTAACGGCAATGTCACTATGAGTGATGGGGTCGTCATCGTAAATGGTCCAACGACCGGTGGCAATGGCGCTTTGGATTATAACGGGACGTTTGAAATCACTGGCGGTGTCTTGTTAGCTGCTGGTACGACCGATATGGCCATGAATGTCAGTGGGGGAAGTCAACAGTCGATCGGGATCAGTTTCGATCAAACCCAAGCAGCAGAGACCCTTGTGACCTTAAAGGATAGTCAAGGACAGACGATCTTGTCCTATGCACCAAGTAAAAGCTACCAACATGTGGTTCTTTCTAGCCCAGATTTGACGGATAGCAGCTATACATTGGTCAGTGGGGGAACGAATGATGCGCAAGCTGTTTCTGGTTATTATGCTGGTGGGACCCTTAGTGATGGGACGGAATTAGGAACGTTGCCCGTCACGGAAACGATCGCCAACTTGACCCAATCAGGAGCGACAGCGACAACCAATCAAATGGGCGGCGGCTTTGGCCGTTAGTTGAAGGTTCCTCGATCATTCCCTGGGGGTCATCAATAAAACGTGCAGATCGCAGAAGACAGCTGCGGTCTGTTCCAACGTTTTGAAAAATCAGGGGAAGATTTAAGTTCAATTTAAGCTAAGGTTCTTATAGTCGAAATACAATAATTTGCCATTCAGGAGGAACAAAGATGAATTTTTTGAAACGAGGGCTCCAAAGTTTATGGGCGAAAAAAGGCCGGAGTCTGCTGCTGATCGCCGTATTTTCTGCAATCTTGATTTTTGTATTGGCGGGTTTGACGATTCGCAGTGCAGCGCTAGTAGCGACTGAAAATGCTCAGAAAAGTGTCGGCGCAACCGTGACGTTGCAAGCCAACCGTGAGCAGGCTTTTCAGCAAAGAAGTTCTTCATCTGACAGCGATGACCAGAGCACACGTCCAGATCCAGGGAGTTTTCAATCGACACCCGTAGCGATCACAGATGCCCAAGCAATCGCTGATTTAGACGGGGTTGCTTCATATAGTTTTGAAGTCAGTACCTCGGCTGATGCCGTCAGCGGGATCGAACCGATCTCTAGCAGTGACTCCTCGACAGAGTCAGAAGCAACCGATAGCAGCGAGTCGGGGCAAATGGGCGGTATGCCAGGCGGTATGCCTGGTGGGAGTATGAGTACAGGTGATTTCCAAATCACTGGCGTATCAACCAGTGCGGCGTATACGACTTTTTCGGAAGGAACAGCGACGATCACGGATGGAGAAGGAATTACTTCTGAGGACGAAGGCACAAACCAAGTCTTGATTGAATCCTCACTAGCTGAAGCGAATGATTTGGCGGTCGGAGATACGTTTTCAATTACTAATGCAGAGGACAATGAAGTAGAAGTGACGGTCAAAGGAATCTATGAAACGAGTGAAGTTGGCAACAGCATGAGCCAAATGTTTAACTTTCTCAACCCGGCCAACACGATCATTGCCTCTTATACCCTTGCCAATACGTTGAGCGGCAATGAGGACACCATTGATTCAGCAACCTATACCTTGAGTGATCCGTCTGAAATGACGGCATTCGTGGAAGAAGCAGAAGGATTGATCGATACAGAAACCTATAGCATCCAAACCAATGATCAGATGTATCAATCGATGCTGACACCGTTGAATAATGTCGCGAGCTTTGCCAAAAATATTATTGTCTTAGTTGCTGCTGCCGGTATCATTATTTTGACGTTGATCGTGATGATGTCGATTCGGGAACGTCGCTATGAGATTGGCGTATTGCTCTCTTTAGGCGAGTCACGAGCCAAAGTGATCCTACAGTTTTTCACAGAGATTTTTGTCTGCATGGTATTTGCTTTAGGGATCGCGGCCGCTAGCGGCAATCTTGTCGGTAATGCCGTCGGAGAGCAATTATTGGCACAGCAAACCGAAACGACGACGGATCAGGCAGCTGCTGAAAACGCTGGACCTGGAGGCGGAGAGATGCCGCAAATGGGCGGCAACCGTGGCGGTTCTTTCCCATCCTTCACCCAATCAGCAGAAGTGGAGTCCTTAGAAATTACCGTTTCCCCTCAACAAATTGGTCTATTGGCATTACTCGGTCTAGGGATCAGCTTTGGCTCGATCTTACTCTCGTCGGCGGGCATTTTGCGGCTGAACCCGAAAAAAATCTTGGTTTCTTAGGAGGAACGACATGACATTACGAACAGAACAATTAGGCTATTGGTATCAAAGCGAAGCAGAAGCCCTGTTTCGTGGCGTTGACTTGACCTTCGAGCCTGGCAAGATGTATGCGATCTTAGGTTCCAGCGGATCGGGGAAAACGACCTTCCTGTCGCTGATCACAGGCCTAGATACCCCGAAAGAAGGAAAGATTTTCTACAACGAAGAAACGTTAGCAAAAATCGGGCTGCGGGAGTACCGCCGCAAAGATGTGTCCATCGTGTTCCAAGCCTATAATCTATTGCCTTATCTGTCGGCATTGGACAATGTGGTGACAGCGATGGCGATCGCGAAGTCGCAGCAAGCCGATAAAAAGGCCTACGCTTTAGCAAACTTAGCCAAAGTTGGCATCACGGAAGAGCTGGCACTGAAAAAAGTGACCCAATTATCGGGTGGGCAGCAGCAGCGGGTGGCGATCGTTCGCGCATTGTGCTGTGAGCATGAGCTGATCGTAGCCGATGAACCGACTGGAAACTTGGATGAAACGACGTCCAAAGAGATCGTCAAACTATTTCAAGAAATTGCTCATGAGCAAAAAAAATGTATTATCTTAGTGACCCATGAACAAGAAGTAGCCAAGGCTTGCGATGTCGTTTATGAGCTAAAAGAGCGAGCCTTTGCTAAAGTTGAGGGATAAGCCTTGCTTAGGGTAGCTGCTAGTTATTAGGGCGGAGGCAGTTGCTCTTCCTGAGGCTTTAAATACATCCTCAAGGAAACGGCTGTAAAGTCTGCTTGCATCTTCGCCTTGCTCCTCTTACAATAGAAGTAATTGTAAACGAAGAAACTTGTGAGGGGAGTGTGGAGATGCGACTTTTTATTGACGGCGATGGATCGCCAGTGAAAAACGAAGTGATTGAGCTGGCTCAGCAATATCAGCTGCCGGTGGTGATCGTCACCAGTGTCGATCATTACACGACCAAAGATTATCCTGCCCATGTTCACTTTGTCTATGTCGACAAAGGCTCGGATCGTGCGGATTATGAAATCGTGAAGGAAATAGAGCCCGGTGATTTTCTTGTTACCCAAGATTATGGGTTAGCCTCTTTGGTCTTGCCGAAAAAAGCGCGGGTTTTTCACCATAACGGCACAGAGTATTTGCCAGAAACGATCGATTTTTTACTTGGACAACGCTACTTAGGTGCGCAGATGCGTAAAGCAGGCAAGCGTACAAAAGGACCGAAGCCCTTTACGAAAGAGGATCGGGAAGCCTTCAAACGAATCTTTGAAAACGAATTGCGACAGACCCTTGCAAAATAAGCACCCTCAAGACCCAGCTTCTGCATGAACCACGGGAATTGAAGGTGCTTATTTATTTCTTGCGAAAACGATCATAGAAGTATTTGCTGACTAAAGCCACGATCGCGAAAAATGCTAAGGTATATCCGAAGATCCCCATCTGATGGACGAAGGCTCCTTGTTGCGGGCTGGCGACCACCAATAAGGAAGAGCCAAGGATGACCGCAGCTAGAATAATACCGATCACCAGTCGATTGACCATCTGATCAAAGCGGTCCAATAGCTGCTTTTGTTCGCGGATCTCTAGATTCAATCGGTGTTTACCAGTCGCAAAAGTGTCTAAGACAGCCAAGGTCCGATCGGGAAGATGGCTAAGTGCCCGCAAGCTTTTTGCGGTTGCCAAGGCGCTTTTTTTCACCTCGTCTTCAATACTCAGCTGCTGCAGGAAATATTTTTGTGCAAAAGGCTGAGTGACTTCCATCATTGATAATTCGGGATCTAAGGCTTTGATCACACCTTCCAAGGTACCAAAAGCCTTGATCAGCAAGGTGATGTCTCGATGCATCTGCAGTTGGTTATCATGGCAGATCGTGATGACTTCCGCCATCACTTTTTGCAAGTCGATATCCTTTAGCGGCATATTATAGTAGTTTTCAACAAATTTTTGCAGGTCTTGGTAGAAGGCGACTTCGTCAAAGGAACTGCCGCTGCTGTTGCACAACCGCAAGACGGCTTTGCCGACTTCTTGGGTGTCTTGGGTATAAAGAGCAATCAACGCATCGGCTAAACGGCTGCGTAAAGACTGATCCAAATGACCCATCATCCCAAAGTCCAAGAAAATCACTTGGTAAGGCGGCATGACAGCTTCTTCTTGCCATTTCAACGAGTAATCGACCCCGCCGAGGACACCGACGCGCTGCTTGACTTGAAATGGTTGTGGGCGGTTGGCTTGATTCGTGAAGACATGCAAGAAAAGATTGCCAGGATGTGGATCAGCGTGAAAGAAGCCATCTTCAAAGACTTGTTTCATAAAGTTTTCGACTAATAGCGTCCCCACTTGTTTTTTCACGGCTTTCACGGACTGATTGTCATATACGATGTCTTGATTTTTGCGGGTCAGTAAGCAATTCAAGCTTTCACCTGCCATGTAATCCATGACTAATACTTTTTGGGTACACCATTCGGGATAAACTTTTGGCAATGCCAACTGCGGATCTTGGTGATTGTTGCGGTAGAATTCCTGTGCGTTTTTCATCTCTTGCAAAAAATTCGTTTCATTGGCAAGTGATCGTCGGACTTCGCTTAGCACGCTTTTTAAATCCACCACATTGGCTTCTGGAATTGCGCGAACCAACGGCAGGGCTTTTTCAAAAAGATCGAGATCCACTTGAATTGCCGCAATGATCCCTGGATGCTGTACTTTGACGATCACTTCTTTGCCGCTGATCAAGTTTGCTCGATGAGCTTGTCCGATGGAAGCTGAGGCGACTGGAATTTCATCAAAAGCGGAAAAAACTTCCGTTAGCGGTTGCTGCAGTTCTGTTTCCAGCAGTGCTTTGACCTTGGGAAATGGATCGCTTTTGACATTGTCCTGCAGCTGCTTGAATTCATCGACAAAGGTGCTGGAAAGCAGATCATTGCGGACCGAAAGCATCTGCCCGATTTTGATAAATGTTGGTCCTAATTCTTCAAACGCTTGACGCACCATTTCGGGGTGCTGCTGTTTGCTGATATTTTGAACGACTTTGTATTTCAAAAAGACTTGAACGATTTGTTTTAATCGTCCTTTTCTAGAAGGAGCGGTTTGTTCTGTCATAGGTCCCACCTCTTTAAACGTGCCGTGATATATTCATAGTACTGACAAAATGAAAAACATTCAACTAACGACTGTGTAAGCTTAAAGAAATTTCTGCAAGATTTAATGCCGGTTGGTCGATTTTGTGCTAAAATGTGGAAGACTTAGTTTGGTAGAATCAATGAATACAGGAGGAAATTCTTTTGAAAATCATTTTATTATACGGGGGACGCAGTGCAGAACATGAGGTATCACTGTTATCCGCTTTTTCAGTTGTTAATGCTGTATATTATAATTACTACCAAGTTCAATTAGTAATGATCACCAAAGAAGGACGCTGGTTAAAAGGCCCATTATTGACTGAGGCGCCAACGTCTCCAGATACTTTGGCATTGACCAATGAAGAAACCAAAGGGGAAGAAATTTCACCTGGGGCAATCTACGAAGAAGACGCGATCGTCTTTCCTTTACTTCACGGACCAAATGGCGAAGACGGCACGATCCAAGGGTTTTTAGAAACCATCGGAATGCCTTATGTCGGAGCCGGTGTCTTGACTAGTGCCTGTGGGATGGACAAAATCATGACCAAGTATATCTTGCAAGCTGCGGGGATTCCGCAAGTTCCCTATGTACCAGTCTTGAAAAATGCGTGGAAAGAAAATCCGAAAAAGATTTTCGATCAATGTGAAGGTAGTCTGCTTTATCCAATGTTTGTCAAACCTGCCAACATGGGCTCAAGTGTCGGTATCTCGAAAGCCGAGAACCGTGAAGAACTGCAAAATGCGCTACAAGAAGCGTATCGCTACGATACCCGAGCGATCGTTGAACAAGGAATCGAAGCTCGTGAGATCGAAGTAGCCGTTCTTGGAAACGAAGACGTTCGGACCACAATGCCGGGAGAAATCGTAAAAGATGTTGCCTTTTATGATTACAATTCCAAATACATTGACAACCGAATCGAGATGCAGATTCCTGCACAAATTCCAGAAGAAACACAAGCCAAAGCTCAAGAGTTTGCGAAAAAAGCCTATACGATGTTAGGCGGCAGCGGATTGAGCCGTTGTGATTTCTTTTTGACCAATAAAAATGAGCTCTTTTTAAATGAGCTGAACACGATGCCAGGGTTCACTGAATTCAGCATGTACCCACTGCTATGGGAGAAGACCGGCTTGCCTTATGGGGATTTGATTGAAGAATTGATCCAATTAGGGATGAATCGTTTCAATCAAAGACGTTCGTTCTTGACCAATGTAGAAGCAACAGAAAAAGAAGCAGAAAACGAAAACGAAGCAGAATAAATAGCAGGAAGAAAGCCAGCTCAACTCAAGGAAAATACTTGAAGCGATCTTGTGCTTTCTTTTTTTAGAAAAAAGGAGCGAACCTGATGAATTTTACTGTAAAAGAAGCCGCTGCCGTATTTGGTCAGCAAATTGTAAATGAAACACCACTTGCCTCTGTGGAATTCGACAGCCGTCTGATCAAAGAAAACAGTCTTTTTGTTCCCTTAGCGGGGACCCGTGACGGACATGAATTTGCCCAACAAGCCAAAGACAATGGGGCGATCGCCACACTGTGGAGCCACCCTACGATCGAACCGCCGCAAGACATCCTTGTGATTCCTGTCACGGATACCGTCAAAGCGTTCCAACAATTGGCACGAGCGTATAAAGAAAAGCTTGCACCGAAAATCATCGGTATTACTGGAAGTAACGGGAAAACGACCACCAAAGATATGGTGGAAGCGGTCATGGCCCAAAAGTACCAGACCTATAAAACCCAAGGCAACCACAACAATGAACTAGGCGTGCCTTTGACTATCTTGCATGCGCCAGAAGATACCCAAGTATTGATTTTAGAAATGGGAATGGATCATGCAGGTGAAATCGAAGTCCTTTCACGCTTAGCAGAACCTGACGCTGCCGCTATCACGTTGATTGGCGAAGCCCACATTGAAAACTTAGGGTCCAGAGAAGGGATCGCCAAAGCCAAAATGGAGATCACCGCAGGATTGAAAAAAGACGGCTTCTTTATGATGCCAGCTGATGAACCATTGTTAGAGCCCTTTGTTCCCAATTTAACGCAGACCATTGAAACTTTTGGCTTAACTGAGGGAGATCTACAAGGAGACATCGTGGAGGAATCGCAAGATCAGACGATTTTTACGGTAGCAGGTACCACCTTTACCTTACCGGTCTTAGGCGGCTATAATGTCAAAAATGCCTTGATCGCGATTGGGATAGGACGTCATTTTGGTGTAGCAGATGAAGCGATCAAGGAAGGCTTGGCGCATTTTCAATTGACGAAAAATCGGACCCAATGGGTGACTGCTGGTAATGGGGCAGCGATTTTGAGCGATATTTACAATGCCAATCCGACGGCCATGGGTCTTGTATTGGATAGCTTCCGCAAATTGCCTTTAGCAGGACGACGGATCGCCGTATTGGCAGATATGCTTGAATTAGGACCAGATTCTCCACAAATGCACGAGCAGATGACCGCACACTTGGATGACTCGTTCCAGCTAGTTTTCCTTTATGGCAAAGAAATGCAGGCATTGCAAAAACGACTAGCGAACACCGCCCTTGCTGACAAGGTGCGCTATTTTGCGATCGATGAAAAACCACAGCTGATCGCCTCCTTAATAGAAACTTTAGAACCTTCCGATAGCCTAGTGATCAAAGGCAGCAATGGCATGGGCCTGAGTGAAGTCGTTGATGCACTAAAAGGAATGTAAAAGGGAGTTGAAATCTTGCTGAAACTTTCAAAGCGTGTTATACTTATCTAACGCCGAAAGATGAAGCACAGAATGATTACTGTAAAAAACATTGACGTTTTGAGATAAAATGATGGCTGAGACAAACAACACTTGTTTTAGCCTTTTATAATGCCTTCGTGAAGCGGTTTTTCGGTACCGAGAGAAAGATAAGAGTAAATGGGACTACTCTTGTGTTTCTGAAGAACTAACCTACGCTTCGATGATAGAAAAACAGGCATCGAAAAGATGACCAGCCTAGGAGGATCCATTTGAAATTTAAAGATCTAGAATTATCCAACGAATTATTGACTTCTGTTGAGCGTGCCGGCTTTGAAGAAGCAACACCCATCCAAGAAGCAACGATTCCATTAGCCTTAGCAGGCAAAGACGTGATCGGTCAAGCACAGACCGGTACTGGTAAAACCGCCGCATTTGGTTTGCCAATGTTAGAAAAAATTGACCCAACGAACCATCAACTACAAGGATTAGTGATTGCCCCAACCCGTGAATTAGCGATCCAAACCCAAGAAGAATTGTACCGTCTTGGTAAAGACAAAAAAATTCGTGTACAAGCAGTTTACGGTGGAGCCGATATCGGCCGTCAAATCCGTCAACTAAAAGATCGTCCCCACATCGTGGTTGGTACACCAGGTCGTATGTTAGACCATATCAACCGCCACACCTTGAAATTAGGCACCGTTGAAACGCTTGTATTAGATGAAGCGGATGAAATGTTGAACATGGGCTTCTTGGAAGATATTGAAAAAATCATCAGCCAAGTACCAGATGTTCGTCAAACATTGCTATTTTCAGCAACAATGCCGCCAGCAATCAAAAACATCGGCGTGAAATTCATGAAAGAGCCTGAACATGTACAGATCAAAGCCAAAGAAATGACCGCTGATTTGATCGATCAATACTATGTTCGTTCAAAAGACTACGAAAAATTTGATATCATGACTCGCTTATTGGATGTGCAAACGCCAGAATTGACCATCGTTTTCGGTCGTACGAAACGTCGTGTCGATGAATTGGCGCGCGGCTTAGAAGCCCGCGGCTATAAAGCAGAAGGCATTCATGGAGACCTTTCTCAACAAAAACGAATGAGCGTTTTGCGTTCATTCAAGAGTGGTCAACTAGATATCTTAGTTGCCACAGACGTTGCAGCTCGTGGATTAGATATCTCTGGTGTTACACACGTTTACAACTACGATATCCCTCAAGACCCTGAAAGCTATGTTCACCGGATTGGACGTACTGGCCGTGCTGGAAAAGGTGGAATGTCTGTGACTTTCGTTACACCAAACGAAATGAGCTATCTGCACGTCATTGAAAACTTAACGAAAAAACGGATGACACCAATGCGCCCACCGACCGAAAAAGAAGCGTTCAAAGGTCAATTAGGTGCCGCAATCGAATCTGTTGAAACCAAATTGGATGAAAATGGCTTAGATAAATACTTGCAAGCAGCCGACGATCTATTAGAACGTTATTCTGCACAAGATTTAGCAGCATTGCTTCTAAAAACTATGGCAAAAGATCCTGCTGATTTAGCACCAGTGAAGATCACACCAGAGCGTCCATTGCCTCAAGGGAAAAAATCATTCAACAAAAATGGTCGTCGCAGCAACAATAGCAACGGCAATCGTAACCGCAAAGAAAACGGTGGGAACCGTGGCGGCGGCAACGGCAATAAAGCCCGCGGCAACTATTCAAAAGATGGTGCCCGTAAAAACAATCGCCGCAGCAACGACAAAAAACGCGGTTTCGTAATCAGAAATAACCAAGACTAATTAAGTTTGTGGACCTTGTAAGGAAACTTGCAAGGTCTTTTTTTATATAAAAAACAAATACGAACGATTAAAAATCTTAATCTCCGTATAAACTCGTCAGATTTGAATGGTAATTCGCCATTTTTTTGGTAGAATGGTAACTAGCTGAACAAGGGGTATTTCCAATTTGGAAAACCCTATCTTAGGTGAAGGTAGAGAAAAGAATGATCAAAGGAATCGGGATCGATGCAGTCGAGCTGCCTCGAATGAAAGAATTAATTGAAAAAAAACCTCAGTTTATAACGCGTATTTTAACAGAGAAGGAAGCAAAATTATTTGCACGCTTGCCGCTGAAACGTCAGGTAGAGTTCCTTGGCGGGCGCTATGCCTGCAAAGAAGCGTTCTCGAAAGCTTGGGGGACAGGGATCGGCAAAGTTTCTTTTCATGATATTGAAGTCTTGACCAATGAATTCGGTGCCCCGATCGTTACTAAAGCACCGCATCCTTTAGAAAAAACGTTTGTCAGTATCACCCATACAAATGATACTGCTTTTGCACAAATTATTTTAGAAGTACTAGATAGTGAATAAACCAAGTTGAAGTAGTCTGTCAGTCAAGAAGACTTTGATACTTCATGGACAAACAGCCGACTACATAAAACCAACTTAATTTGTTCGTCTGATCAAGCACTAGTAGAAAGAAGGAACTGGAAATGGTGGTTGCTTACCATAGACCAACGAAAGCGATAATTGATACAACTGCGATTACCGAGAACATCAAACATGAGATTGCTCACTTACCAAGCGAGACATTTCTTTTTGCGGTGGTCAAAGCGAATGGTTACGGACACGGAGCGGTTCAAACCGCTCTTGCAGCCAAAGAAGGCGGCGCAGATGGTTTTTGCGTTGCGACGATCGATGAAGCGATCGAATTGAGAGAAGCAGGGATTACTGACCCGATTTTGATCTTAGGTGTCGTGAATGTGTGTGATATTACCTTGCTGACGACCTATGATTTGTCATTTCCAGTCGCTTCGATGGACTGGCTGATAGAAGCAGGCGCTTATTTAGAGGAGAACCCTCTAAATAAGCCGCTTAAAGTGCATATCAAGGTGGATACTGGTATGGGGAGAATCGGCTTTTTGACTGTCGAAGAAGTGCGCCAAGCCGTTCTTTGGTTAGAAGATCACCCCTCTTTTGAGTGGGAAGGGATCTTTACCCATTTCTCCACAGCGGATCAAGTAGACACGAGCTATTGGGAAACCCAGCATCAACGTTTTAAAGAAGTCTTAACTGTTTTGCCCTATTTGCCGACATATATACATACAGGCAATAGCGCAACCTCTTTATGGCACAAAGAAGCAGTAGGAAATATGGTCCGTTTTGGGATCGCAATGTATGGGTTGAACCCATCAGGTCATGCGCTGAGCGAACCATTTTCCTTAAAACCTGCGCTTTCGCTCGTTTCTGAACTGATACAAGTGAAATTACTTGAAAAAGGAGCGGGGATTGGCTATGGTGAAACATATATCACTCCACGTCAGGAATGGATCGGCACCGTGCCTATCGGTTATGCTGACGGCTGGTTACGAAAAATGCAAGGCTTCTCGATCTTAGTAGAAGGCGAGCGTTGTGAGATCGTCGGTCGAGTGTGTATGGATCAATTGATGATTCGTTTGCCGCGGGCATTTGCTGTCGGTACACCAGTCACCTTGATCGGTGAGAATCATGGGGAACAAATTACGATGCAGGATGTTGCAGATCAGTTAGAAACGATTCACTATGAAGTAGCGTGTACCCTTTCAGCAAGGGTTCCGCGAGAATATAAAAGTTAGGGTGGTCCTATGGTAAAAAGGGGAGATATTTATTTTGCCGATCTTTCACCAGTGGTTGGATCGGAGCAAGGCGGGATACGTCCAGTCTTGATCATTCAAAATGACTTAGGGAATCACTTCAGTCCCACTGTGATCATTGCGGCGATCACGGCAAAAATGGCGAAGCCGAAATTACCAACGCATATTGGGATTTCTGCTTCCTGCACAGGGATTGGCAAAGACTCCGTCATTTTGATGGAACAGATTCGCACGATCGACAAAAGCCGTTTGAAAGAAAAGGTTTGTCACTTAGACGATAAAGTGATGTGTGAAGTCGATGCTGCCTTGATGATCAGTATTGGTGTTGAGCCGACTTTTGCCACATCAACGATCGAGGTGTAAATCTGTCAATGGGGTATGTAGTATTAATAGCAGTTGTCATTTTATTGAGTTTCTTTACGTATAAACATATTCGCCGTTTTCTTTCAGAAACAAAAAAGCGCAACGAAACCATGGAACAAGGATATTATCTTGTGAGTCATACATATGAAGAAAAGCGGGAACAGACACATTATTACGGCGTTTTTCAGCAGGGAGACAAAGAGCTGATACTAGAAATGTCGCTACAACTTTATTTGCAACTGCAGCCGCCGCAACGGGGCATGTTGACCGCCAAAGAAGGCAGAGTGCTTTC
This sequence comes from Enterococcus sp. DIV0755f, assembly GCF_051713725.1. Taxonomy (NCBI): domain Bacteria; kingdom Bacillati; phylum Bacillota; class Bacilli; order Lactobacillales; family Enterococcaceae; genus Enterococcus; species Enterococcus sp. DIV0755f. The sequence goes on along the minus strand of NZ_JBIOQL010000001.1, from coordinate 3,015,383 downwards.
TTTTGAAATGTGATCATGTAATGAAAGTAACGCGCACGAGGAAACAGCCCCCTCATGAAAACAAGCAGGAAAGAGCCGCTTTGTTTCGTACATCGGAGCAGGTTCTGTCACTGCTTGTTTTTTTCATGCAGGTCTTTGTGAGAGGTTTCCTATGGACAAAGATTCAATGAATGGAAGAAAGAGCATCTTCAAAAAAGAGGAATACCACAAAAGCGTGGGGCTAGAATGCTTTGAAGATCAGCCAATGTACGGTTGCTTTTCACAAAGAATTCAGTTATAGTATGTAGCGACTAGTTTGAAAAGAGGGAAAAAAGTGAACCCATCGATTTATGGACTTACCAAATCAGATCTATCTTTGTGGATAACTGAACAAAAAGAAAAGAAATTCCGTGCCAACCAAGTGTGGGAGTGGCTCTATGAAAAACGAGTAACCAGCTTTGAAGAAATGACCAACCTACCGAAACCTTTGATTGAGAAACTGTCGGCAGCCTTTGTGATCAATCCCCTGAAACAGATGGTGGTACAAGAAGCCAGTGACGGAACCGTCAAGTATTTATTCCAATTGCCAGACAATCACATGATTGAAACGGTCTTGATGCGTCAAGAATATGGCATGTCCGTTTGTGTGACGACCCAAGTCGGCTGCAACATCGGCTGTACGTTTTGTGCCAGTGGGTTATTAAAGAAGCAACGAGACTTAACGGCAGGCGAGATCGTGGCTCAAATCATGTTAGTACAACACTATTTTGATGAACGCAATGAGGGGGAACGAGTCTCTCACGTGGTGGTCATGGGGATCGGCGAACCCTTTGATAACTATGACAATGTGATGCATTTCTTACAGATCATCAATGACCCGAAAGGCTTAGCGATCGGCGCGCGGCATATTACTGTGTCAACCAGCGGCTTAGCGCATAAAATTAGAGAGTTTGCGGAGAACGGCTTGCAAGTGAACCTAGCGATTTCGCTGCATGCCCCAAATAACGAAGTCAGAACCTCCATGATGCGGATCAATCGGAGTTTCCCGATTGAAAAGCTGATGGCAGCGGTCGACTATTATTTAGAAAAAACCAATCGTCGGATCACATTTGAGTACATCATGCTGGATCATGTCAATGACCGGCCAGAACATGCCCGTCAGTTGGCTGCTTTATTGAAGGATAAAAAGAAATTGTCATACGTCAATTTGATCCCATATAACCCAGTGAGTGAGCATGACCAATACGCTCGAAGTAAAAAAGCCGATGTGCTAGCCTTTTATGACATTTTAAAGAAAAACGGCATCAATTGCGTGATCCGTAAAGAACACGGGACAGATATCGACGCAGCTTGCGGACAGCTGCGAAGCAAACAAATGAAAAAAGAAGCCTCCGCTTCTTAAACGTAAAAAGCAAAAGAAGGACTGCACAAGCGCAGTTCTTCTTTTTTTATTTACTATCAAAGTAATTAAAAAACACATTAAAGAAAGCGTATTCCTCGAAAGAAAATTCAAAAAACATTGTTTTACAAGAAAAAAATAGATTATACTAAAAGCTGGTATCCATTAAAAATAACTTATCGTGAAAGGATGATTTGATGGAATGGATTAAATTAATTGGTATTCTAGTTATTTTAGTCGGCTTTTTGCTGAAGCTAGATACTATTGCTGTCGTAATCGTTGCTGGTTTTGTCACCGCGCTTGTGTCGGGGATTTCTGTTGTTGATTTTTTAACAATGTTAGGAGAAGCGTTTGTCAATAATCGACTCGTTACGCTGTTCTTACTGACACTACCGATGGTCGGCTTGTCAGAACGTTTTGGCTTGAAGCAGCAGGCAGTCATATTGATTGAAAAGATCAAAGGCTTAACACCAGGGAAGTTCTTGAGCTTGTACTTGTTTATTCGAGAACTTGCTGGCTTTTTCTCTATTCGGATCCAAGGACATACACAATTTATCCGCCCGATCGTTAACCCGATGGCGCAAGCTGCTGGGGAAAACAAATTTGGGGAACTGGATGAAAAAGATCAGGAAAAAATCAAAGCTCGGGCTGCCGCTAACGAAAACTTCGGGAATTTCTTTGCCCAAAATACCTTTGTGGCTGCTTCTGGTGTGCTATTGATCGTAGGAACATTGCAATCTCTTGGCTACGATGTGGCAGCTAGTTCGATCGCGCAAGCCTCATTGCCGATCGCATTGATCGTCTTAGTCATTGCTACGTTGTCGAACTTGCTCTTTGATCGTAAATTAGCAAAAAAATATGGCAAGAAGGAGGACAAATAGATGGAAGGAATCGTTAACGGATTACTGGAATTCTTTTATATCTTGATCGGATTGCTGTCGATCATGACGGCTGTACGGGTTTTTCGCGAAGCGGATCATCCCACCCGATTAGGCACCTCTGCTTTTTGGTTACTGCTAGGGATCGTCTTTGCTTTCGGGAATTTCTTGCCGTATCTTGTGGACGGGATTTTGATCGTTTTGATGGGCTGTTTGACCTTCTTCAAACAAGTGCAGATTGGTAAAATCGTGGACGTGGATGATGAAAAAGCAGAAGCATCGGCTAAACGGATCGGTAGTACGATCTTCGTGCCATGTATCAGCTTAGCATTGATCGCTGTGGTGATTTCTTATACACCATTAGGAGGCCAAGTTGGAATCGGGATCGCATCGATCTTAGCGCTCTTGTTGGCAGTCGTGTTGACTTCCGCTAAACCGAAAACAGTGCTGGACGATTCCGACCGGATGCTTCGTCAAGTCGGAACTGCCGGTATCTTGCCGCAGTTATTAGCAGCACTAGGTGTCATTTTTAACGCTGCTGGTGTCGGTGATGTGATTTCTCAAGGAATCTCTGGTGTCGTGCCAGAAGGCAATCGTTTTATCGGTGTCGTGGCTTACTGTTTAGGAATGATGATCTTTACTATGATTATGGGAAATGGTTTTGCGGCATTTACCGTTATTACTGCAGGCATCGGTGTACCTTTTGTGATGGCGCAAGGCGGCGACCCAGTCGTTGCTGGTGCGTTGGCAATGACCGCTGGTTTTTGTGGCACATTGCTGACTCCGATGGCAGCCAATTTCAATGCACTGCCAGTGGCCTTGTTAGAGATGAAAGACCCCAATGGCGTCATTAAAGCACAAGCCCCAATTGCTTTATTATTGTTAGTGATCCACATCGCTTTAATGTACTTTTGGGCATTTTAGTGGTAAAACAAAGAGGGAAGGATGATGGAAATGAAACTACTAATTACCGGATTTGATCCATTTGGCGGAGAAGCAATCAATCCTGCCTTAGAAGCAGTGAAATTGTTGCCAGATACAATTCATGGTGCACAGATTGTGAAAGCAGAGATCCCCACTGTATTTGGGAAATCAGCAGCGATCGTCGCAGAGAAAATTGAAGAGATCCACCCAGATGTCGTTTTAAACATTGGCCAAGCGGGTGGACGGTTTGCCATCTCACCAGAACGAGTGGCGATCAATGTGGATGATGCCCGGATTCCTGATAACGAAGGCAATCAACCCGTCGATGAAGTGATCCAAACAGAAGGCAAGCCTGCCTACTTCACACAACTGCCGATCAAAGCAATGGTAGAAAATATGAAAAAAGCAGGAATACCGGCAGCCGTTTCTAATACTGCTGGAACCTTCGTCTGCAACCACATCATGTATCAAGTACAATACATGATTGATACAAAATACCCTGAAATGAAGGGCGGTTTTATCCACGTGCCGTTTATTCCTCAGCAAGTCGTCGATAAAGCAGGACAGCCTGCAATGAGCATCGAAGACATCGCCAAAGGATTGACTGCAGCGGTGGAAGCCATCGTTGATTATGCCGACAAAGAAGATCTAAAAGCAATTGGCGGCGCGATCCATTAATCATTAAAGAGGACATCCTTTCGGGGATGAAACGAATGTCTTTAAGGCGAGAAGACCTGATCAGCAAGCATGCGATCAGGTCTTTTTTTGGACTATTTTGATAAAAATCATTGGCGATTTCTGTATGTTTACCCTTCTATCAGACATTTCTCATTTTGACGGATCAAATGAAAAAGAAAGACGGAAAACGAATGTAAGTTACATTTAACCATGTTTTTTTATTATTTTTTTTGCTTTATTTCTTATAAATAAAGAAAGGAAAAATAGCATTTAACGAATGTTTGATGAGATTAAGGTAAGTAAATACCAAGAAAACTTTCTGTCAGAGGTGTTTTTTATCGAAAAAAGGATTGCTTTTTTAATAATTATTAATTAAAATCTTATCTAACTTCAGAAATCGCATGATTATTCTGAAAATTAATTCAATTAAGGGGTAGGACAGGATGAAGAATAAATGGGCCTATGGTTTAGTGGCTGTGTGTGGCGTGGCGTTAGCCGGTTGTACAACGGGCGGAACAAATAGTTCAAGCAATGACACAGCAGCAAGCGGCGACAGCAGTGCAGAACAAGTGTTTAACGTAGTGGTTTCACAAGAAATGCCAAGTGCGGATCTCTCATTAGCAACCGATACGATCAGCTTCAGTGCATTGAACAATGTATATGAAGGTCTGTATCGTTTGGATGCTGACAGTACACCACAACCTGCTGGTGCAGCTGAAGCAGCTGAAGTCAGCGAGGATGGACTGACTTACAAGATCAAATTACGTGAAGATGCGAAATGGTCAAATGGTGACCCTGTTACAGCAGCGGATTATGTCTATGGTTGGCAACGGACAGTCAAACCTGAAACAGCATCAGAATACGCGTATCTATTTTCACCAGTTAAGAACGCAGATGCCATCACAGCAGGCGATACGGATCCATCAGAGCTAGGCATCAAAGCAGTGGGGGATTATGAATTAGAAATCACCCTAGCAAAAGCAACACCTTACTTTGACTATTTATTAGCATTCCCATCCTTCTTCCCACAAAATCAAAAAGTGGTAGAAGAAAATGGCGATCAATATGCGTCAACTAGCGACAATGCTGTCTATAATGGACCGTTTGTCTTGACTGGGTTTGATGGACCAGGAACGGATACGGAATGGGCTTATGAAAAGAACGACCAATATTGGGACAAAGATACTGTTAAATTACAAACGATCAACGTAAGCGTCGTGAAAGAATCCTCAACTGCCTTGAACCTTTTCCAAGATGGTCAAGCAGATGATGTCATCCTAACAGGTGAATTAGCGCAACAAATGGCTAACGATGAAGCCTTCGTTTCTCAACCAGAAGCAACGACTTCTTACCTAGAATTGAACCAACGTGATGAAGATTCACCTTTCCGTAACGAAAACTTACGTAAAGCGATCTCTTATGCGATCGATCGTGATGCCTTAGTGACATCGATCTTAGGGGATGGTTCGATTGCTTCAACTGGGTTGGTACCAGAAGGTATGACCTTCAGCCCTGGCGATCATACGGACTTCACGGAAGCAGCTGGCAGTGTCATTGAATACAATGAAGAGCAAGCCAAAGAACATTGGGAAAAAGCCAAAGAAGAATTAGGGATCGATTCATTAGAATTTGATATCTTAGCTTCTGATACAGACTCAACGAAGAAAATCATTGAGTACTTGCAAGATACGATCGAAAAAACATTGGACGGTGTGAAAGTCACGTTAAGTCCAGTACCATTCTCTGTTCGTTTGGATCGTTCAAACGCTGGTGATTTTGATACAGTAATGGGCGGTTGGGGTGCTGACTATGCCGATGCAAGTAGCTTTACTGACTTGTTTACGACAGGCAACTCATACAACCGTGGACAATGGAGCAACGAAGAATACGATGCAGCCGTTGAAGCAGCGGGTACAACCAATGCCAATGACCCTGACAAACGTTGGGAAGACCTAGTCAATGCAGAAAAAATCATTATGAATGAACAAGGTGTCATTCCAGTTTATCAAAAAGCGGAAGCACACTTACGTGCAACAAAAGTCAAAGGTGTTGTTGCTCACGCAGCGGGCGCACAATACGACTACAAGTGGACATCAATCGAATAATCACGAGTAGTTGACTTGAAATGCCGAAGAAAAGGCTGGGACAATTTCTTGTCTCAGCCTTTTGCTTCTCATTTCAATGAGTAAAACTATAAGAATGAAATTAACTAGTAGCAATCATTAAAAAGAGCAATGAAAGGAATAACAAGAAGACACCAGGCCATAACCAAAAGGCGTAGCTCTGTTTGCCGACTTGGGATAATTTCAGATAATCTGTTTTATTTTTGGAAAAAGCTTTCTTCATGGAGTATTGAAAATGGTCAAAGAAACCAGAAGCAAATACCCATAAAAAACCGCCAATGATCAAAAAGAACAGCGCCCACAAGAAAAGGGCATCTGAAAGAGCTGCTATGGAAAATTCATTTTTTATGGCTAACCATCCGCCAGAAATTGCGAGGCATAGGAGGGGTATGAGCCCACTACTTTTTTTTATTTTCATGATCTGACTCCTTTTTAATGATTCGTACTATGTTAATTTACATAATTATTGAATAGAAGTCAAAATACTTAAGGGGGAAACTGCGTGAACAGCTTTTTGAAATATTTATTGAAACGAGTGTTCTACATGGTCTTAACATTATGGCTGATTGCCACGATCACCTTTTTCTTGATGCAATTTTTGCCAGGAACACCATATACGAATGCTGAAAAATTAAGTCCAGAACAAATTGCCTTGCTAAATGAGCAAGCAGGATTGGACAAACCGATCATTACCCAATATTGGCTTTATTTGACCAATTTACTAAAAGGTGACTTTGGGATCTCTTTCCAATTTAAAAACCAGCCAGTAGCGAATTTATTATCAGGAAGAATCGGACCTTCACTGCAACTAGGGCTACAAGCGATCATCTTTGGTACGTTCTTTGGGATCATTTTAGGAACGATCTCTGCGATGAAACAAAATACTTGGATCGATACAACGTCTACCTTAGTGGCGATCTTAGGACGTTCGATCCCTAACTTTGTCTTTGCCGTGTTGCTGCAATACATTTTTGCCATCAAACTAGGGATCTTACCGATTGCTAAGTGGGAGACCTTTGCCAGCACGATCCTACCGACCGTCGCCTTGGCGATGTCGCCGTTAGCGGATTCCGCCAGGTTTATTCGAACCGAGATGGTGGAAGTGCTGCATAGTGATTATGTCGAGTTGGCACGAGCAAAAGGGTTGAGCCGCTGGGAAATTGCCTTCAAGCATGGTTTGCGGAATAGTTTGATTCCGTTATTGACGCTGTTAGGACCGCTAGCTGTCGGTTTGATGACGGGTTCTCTTGTCGTAGAAAATATTTTTGCGATCCCAGGTATCGGTGAACAGTTCGTAAAATCAATCATGACCAATGACTATCCAACGATCATGGCGGTAACAATTCTTTATTCCGCGATGTTGGTCTTTGTTATTCTTGTTGTTGATATTTTATATGGAATCGTTGATCCGCGGATCCGAGTTTCAGAAGGGAGTCGTGGCTAATGGCAGAGAAACCTTACACAGCAAATGATGTTGCTGCCATCGATGCAGCCAAATTTCAACCGTTACAAAAAAATACCAATGAAGAGCGTGAAGCGATCGCAACCCCTTCATTAACGTTTTTCCAAGATTCATGGCGTCGTCTGAAAAAGAACAAAGCCGCGGTCTTCTCAATCATTTTGTTGCTGATCATTATCGCGATCTCAATCATTACGATTTTTGTCTCGCCGCATGATCCAACCGCGCAAAATGTAACCTTTACAAATCTGCCGCCGAAAATTCCTGGTATCAACATCAATGGCTTAAACGGCTATGCGATGGTGGGAGGCGAGCTAGTAGATAAGTATGCAGCTGCCAATGTTCCTGACGGGACGTATTTCCTTTTAGGAACGGATGGCTTGGGTCGTGACCTATTGAGTCGTCTATTCGTAGGGACACGTATTTCCTTGTTGATCGCGTTTATCGCGGCAATGCTTGACATCATCTTTGGTGTAACCTATGGCCTGATCTCTGGTCTTTTAGGTGGACGGATCGATAATGTGATGCAACGTTTTCTAGAAATCTTATCTGGTATTCCCAACTTAGTGGTAATGATCTTGATGTTGGTGGTTTTTGAACCTGGGATCTTCTCGATCGTGGCAGCAATGGCGATCACTAACTGGATTCCAATGGCGCGGATTGTACGGGCCCAAACGATGAAACTAAAAGATCAAGAATTCGTTTTAGCCGCAACGACGCTGGGGGAAAGTCGCCTCAAGATTGCGATGAAACACGTATTACCGAATATTTCCAGCGTGATCATCGTACAAATGATGTTCAGTATCCCCTCGGCGATTTTCTTCGAGGCCTTCCTAAGCTTTATTGGGCTAGGATTAAAACCACCTTCAGCATCTTTAGGGATGTTACTAAGCGATGGCTACAAAACCTTCTTGTTCCTGCCTTACCAAATGTGGGTACCAGCTGTGACCTTGTCTGTGATTATGATTGGGTTCAACTTGCTGGCAGACGGTTTGCGTGATGCCTTTGATCCGAAAATGAAAGAGTGATTGCTATGAAAAAAGTCTTAGAAGTGAAAAACTTAGAAATTTCTTTTGACACCTTTGCTGGGAAAGTCCAAGCGATCCGCGATGTCAGTTTCGATCTATACAAAGGAGAAACCTTGGCGATCGTGGGCGAATCTGGGAGCGGCAAGTCCGTGACGACCCGCAGTATCATGGGGTTGTTAGCCAGCAATGCCAATGTCGATAATGGCCAGATCCTCTTCAATGGGACGGACATTTTGAAAAAATCCGAAAAAGAACTGCAAAAAATCCGTGGCAAGGAAATCGCCATGATTTTCCAAGATCCAATGACTTCATTGGACCCAACGATGCCGATTGGCAAGCAAGTGGCAGAATCATTGATGAAGCACAACAAAATCAGTAAAAAAGAAGGCTTGCGACAAGCGTTGGAACTATTGAACCTTGTCGGCATCCCGAATGCTGAGAAACGCTTGAAAAATTATCCGCATCAATTTTCTGGTGGTCAGCGGCAGCGGATCGTCATTGCGATCGCGTTGATCTGTTACCCGCAGATCTTGATTGCAGATGAACCAACGACTGCATTGGATGTAACGATCCAAGCACAAATCTTAGAGTTATTAAAAGATATCCAGAAGAAAATCAATTCCTCCATCGTCTTCATTACCCATGACTTAGGGGTCGTTGCCAATGTGGCGGATCGGGTGGCCGTGATGTACGGTGGGAAAATCGTCGAAGTGGGGACCGCAGAAGAGATCTTCTATAACCCACAACATCCATACACTTGGGGCTTGTTAGGTTCGATGCCGACGTTAGAAGGAACAGGCGATCGCTTGTACGCGATTCCTGGTTCACCTCCAGATTTGTTAGATCCGCCAACAGGTGATGCTTTTTATCCACGGAACGAGTTTGCCTTGCAGATCGATGCTGAACAGCAACCGCCATTCTTTGACGTCTCACCGACGCACAAAGCGGCCACTTGGCTGTTAGCGTCACAAGCACCGAAAGTGACTCCGCCGGATGAGATCTTGATTCGCTGGAAAAAATTCCAAGAAAAAAATACTCAGGCATCTGTCTAAAGGAGGAGAAACGGTTGGAAAAAGTTTTACTTGAAGTAAAGAATCTCAAACAATATTTTAACGTTGGCCGCAAAGACGAAGTCAAAGCCGTCGATGATATCTCCTTCCAAATCTATGAAGGAGAAACCTTTGGTCTAGTCGGTGAATCCGGAAGCGGAAAATCGACGACTGGACGGACAGTGATTCGCTTGAATAACCCTACCGGAGGCGAAGTTCTTTTTGATGGACAAGATGTTATGAAAATCAAAGGCAAGAAACCGCTGGCTGATTTTCGCCGGGAAGTTCAAATGGTCTTCCAAGATCCTTATGCTTCCTTGAATCCACGGATGAAAGTTCGGGACATTATTGCCGAAGGGATCGATATCAACGGACTAGCCAAAAATGAAAAAGAACGCAATGATCGGGTGGATGAACTTTTGCAAACGGTCGGACTAAACCCAAGTCACGGGACCCGTTATCCCCATGAATTTTCAGGTGGACAACGTCAGCGGATCGGGATCGCCCGCGCGTTAGCTGTCGATCCAAAATTCATCATCTGTGATGAACCAATCTCGGCATTGGATGTTTCGATCCAAGCCCAAGTCGTCAACTTGCTGCAAGATCTGCAAGAAGAACATAAATTGACGTACTTGTTTATCGCCCATGATTTATCGATGGTCAAACACATCAGCGATCGGATCGGCGTGATGCACAACGGCAAACTGCTAGAAGTAGGCACCAGCGATGAAATCTATCATTACGGGGTCCATCCGTATACTGAAAGTCTTTTATCAGCGATTCCGCTGCCAGATCCTGACCATGAGCGTCAACGCAAGCGGATCAAATACGTCAGCGAACCAAACGATAACCAAGAACGAGCAATGGAAGAGATCGCACCAGGACATTTCGTTTATGCCACAAAAAAAGAAGCCAAGATCTATCAAGAAAAGTTAGCACAAAAAAAGGGGAACTAGCGTCAAAGGTATAGGGAGTGTTAGGAGGAGATGAAACTGGGTGTTTTAAAAGCATACAAATTTCGGATCTATCCTAATGGACAGCAAAAACAGTTTTTCATCGAAACCTTCGGCTGTGTACGTTTTACGTACAATCAACTGCTAGAGGCAAAGATGGAGGAGCTGGCCAACAATGAAGCAAAGCAAGGGTTGACGCCAGCCAAACTAAAAAAGGAGTATCCTTTTTTGAAGGAGACCGATAGTTTGGCATTGGCGAATGCACAACGGAATCTGGACCGAGCGTTTCGAAATTACTTTCAAAAGCGGGCTGGCTTTCCAAAAATGAAAACCAAAAAAAGTATCTGGCAATCGTATACCACCAATAATCAGCAGCACACCATTTATTTTGAAGACGATCAAATCAAACTGCCAAAGCTTAAAACATTGGTTCCCGTAAAAAAGCATCGGGCGATCAAAGGCAAGATCAAATCGGCAACGATCTCAGCAAAAAACAACGAAGAGTTTTACATCTCGATCCTTTGTTTGGAAGAGATCCCGCCATTGCCGAAGCAGCAAGCCTCTGTCGCTGTTGTTTATGATCCGCAGCAGTTGGTCAAAGCCAACCAGCCGATACCCATCACCTGTGAGCATGCCATCCAAACGAAGCAAAAGCTGACGCGAGCAGAACGCAAACTTCAGGTGAAAGCGACGGCGGTCAAACGGAAGAAAATCCTTTTGACCCAGGCGCGAAATTATCAGAAGCTAAAAGGAAAGGTCGCTCGCCTTTATCGTTTTCACTGCTGTCAAAAGCGGGAATTCATTGATCAAGTCAGCTACCATCTCGTAAAACAGTACGATACGATCTATTTGGAACAAATCGCAGAAGATACGGTTTTAAAAGCTGGTCATTACAGCATCAGTGATTGGCATCAATTCGTTCGCAAAATCCAGTACAAAGCGCAGTGGTACGGCAAAGAACTGCGGTTTGTCACGTTGGATACGCAGGACCAACAGAAGCTAGAACGGCTCTCAGGCGAAATGAGCAGCTGAGCCGCTTGAACTGGAAGGAACGCCAGGGATCGCCTAGGGTATAGAAAAAATCTTTCTGATTTTTGTTTCTAGGAACCACGTTCACTAATTATGATTAACCAGCAACCCCCTGCCAAACTACGGTCTGACAGGGGGTTGTATTTTTTTACATTTTGTCACCTAAAAATGCGTCATTTAAGCGATAGATCTTTGAGGGACGCCCGATGCCGACGGGCTTTTCGCCAACTTCCGTAAAATATTGGAGCATGGATTTTTTGAAGTTGGAATGATCGATCATTTTAAAATCGATCCCTAAAAACTTGGCGAATACTTTACGGGCTTCCGTGATCGTAAAGTCTTTGCCTAACACGAGCAGCACTTGTGGCTCGTGTTCCATCTTGTTGGCAACCCGTTTGAAAGCTTTGAGGATGATCGCGCTGTGGTCAAAAGCCAACGTATCTTTTCCAACAGAGGCGCCAGTCACTAGGTCAAGAATGATCTCGATCTCGCCGCTGGTCAAATAAATTTGATTGGCTTTTCTTTCTAAAGAGAACCAGCGTACTTGGTTCGCATCGTCACCGGCACTTAAGGGTTCTTCACCGATAAAAGCCAAATAGCTGACGGTGATCACCCAACCGCGAGGATCGCGATCTGGGGTGCTGAAGGTATGCAGCTGTTCGATGTTTTGCTTGGAGATGGTGACCCCGATCTCTTCTTGCGTCTCACGGATCACACTTTGCCCCGTCGATTCATTGGGATTGACGAAGCCTCCCGGCAATGCCCAAGAATTACGGAAAGGGTGGCCTTTTCTTTGGATCAGCGCAATTTTTAATTGTTCTTCTTCTTTGTTGTAACACATCAAAACCATATCGACGGTTACGGAAGGTTTCTCGTATTTCGGCTGATCTTGCGCCTGATACCATGTAAGAAACTCTGCTTCTGACGCTTCTTTTTCATAGTAGTGTTTTTCAGCTGATTTTGAGGTAAATTCTTTCATTGGTTTCTCCTGCCTTAGATAAAGTAAGTAGCTGAACGCGACGGTTTTCCTTAACGGAAAAAATAAGGAACGATCAAATTAAGGAAAAATAATGCGAGATAAAGCCAAGAAGACGGCGGGTGTTCTTTGAGTGCTGAATAGCCCCAAAGAGCGATCCAGAGCAAAAAAAGTACACGGAGGACTGCCATCGCTGTTGCAAAGAGCGCAGCATAATCATGGCTATTGAAGTACGCAAACAAAAAGGGGTAACTTGTGGTTGAAAAAAGCAAGTGTCCCACAGAAAGCACAGTTAAAAGCAAAAAATGCTGTTTGTTTTTTCGAGTCATAGCGTTCCTTTCTATAAGTGAAGTCTTCCTCATTATAGCAAAAGAAGCACCTGTTAATCAAAGAGAGATAAAACACCTTTATTTCCTAAGAGATTCGTTGTCAGGATCAGATTCTTCCCCTAGAACATTGAAGTGAACGGCTATCTGCGCTATGATAACTAGTAGAAAAGAAATGCTCAAATCTGCTGGTTTATTTGCTGCGTATTAAGTACCAAAACGATTCCTTTGTTCCTTGTAGACCATGGAAAAAGGTCTTAGGTTATCCGCTTTTTTGATTAAAATTATAGCATTTTTGGGTTGCGAACTGTATACTACCTAAGTATACACTTTACTAGTGAAAAGGAGGACTTGCGTCCATGGCTGAAAAAGAAACATTCTATATTACGACGCCAATTTATTATCCAAGCGGCAAGCTGCACATCGGGAATTCTTACACGACGATCGCTTGTGATGCGGTAGCACGATACAAACGATTGATGGGCTTTGATGTCTTTTATTTGACGGGTGTCGATGAGCACGGTCAAAAAATCGAGAAAAAAGCAGAAGAACTTGGCGTAGATCCGCAAGAATACGTCGACAAAATGGCAGCTGACGTCAAGAAACTATGGAACACACTAGACATCAGTTACGATAAATTTATCCGTACAACGGATGATTACCATAAAAAAGCCGTTCAAAAAATCTTCCAGCAATTGCTTGATCAAGGAGATATCTATCTTGGTGAATATGAAGGGTGGTATTCCGTTTCTGATGAAGAATACTTTACTGAAACGCAATTAGCAGAAGTTTACCGAGATGAAGAGGGCAAAGTCATCGGCGGTAAAGCGCCAAGCGGTCATGAGGTAGAATTGGTGAAGGAATCTTCTTATTTCTTCCGCATGAGCAAATATGCCGATCGTTTGGTTGAATACTATGATGAGCACCCAGAGTTCATTCAACCAGAATCACGTAAAAATGAAATGCTGAATAATTTCATCAAACCAGGCTTAGAAGACCTGGCTGTTTCCAGAACGACCTTTAAATGGGGTATCCCAGTCACTGCTAGCCCTGAACACGTGGTGTATGTGTGGATCGATGCGTTATCCAACTATATTACGGCATTAGGCTATGGCTCAGACGACGATTCCTTGTTCCAAAAATACTGGCCAGCTGACGTGCATATGGTTGGGAAAGAAATCGTGCGTTTCCATACGATCTATTGGCCAATCATGCTGATGGCATTAGACTTGCCATTGCCGAAAAAAATCTTTGGTCATGGCTGGTTGATGATGAAAGACGGCAAGATGTCGAAATCTAAAGGCAATGTCGTTTATCCAGAAATGTTAGTGGAGCGCTACAGTTTAGATGCGTTGCGTTATTATCTATTACGGGCGGTTCCTTTTGGTAGCGATGGTGTATTTACACCAGAAGATTTCGTTTCTCGTTTGAACTACGATCTAGCCAATGACTTAGGCAACCTGTTGAATCGGACGATCGCTATGATCAATAAATATTGTGATGGCTTAGTCCCAGATTATGCCTCAAAAGTGACGCCTTTTGATAGCGAGCTGTCAACGACTGCGGCCAATGTGGTTGGTCGTTACCATGAAGCCATGGATAAAATGGAATTCAGTACGGCATTGTCAGAAGTTTGGACATTGATCTCCCGTGCCAACAAATACATTGACGAAACTCAACCATGGGTATTAGCCAAAGAAGAAGAAAAGCGTGCTGAATTAAACAGTGTAATGGTTCATTTAGCGGAAAGCTTACGCATCGTTGCGATCTTATTGCAACCGGTGATGACAGAAACACCAGCCAATATTTTCCAACAATTAGGACTGGCTTCTGTTGCCATGGATCTGAAAGATTTACGCTTTGGTGAATTTCCAAGCGGCACGAAAGTCGTTGCCAAAGGCACACCGATTTTCCCTCGTTTGGAACTTGAAACAGAAGTAGCCTACATCCAAAAGAAAATGGCTGAAGGGACGCAAAGTCCAGAAGAAACAGTCAAATGGAATCCAGAAGAAACCACATTGCAATCCGAAAAAGCTGAGATCAAATACGAAGACTTCGACAAGATCGAATTAAAAGTGGCAGAAGTCGTTGACTGTCAAAAAGTCAAAGGCGCCGACAAGCTGCTGCAATTCCGCTTAGCTGCGGGAGATGATCAAGATCGTCAAATTTTATCGGGGATCGCTGAATTTTATCCAGAACCGCAAGATTTGATCGGTAAAAAAGTCGTGATCGTTGCTAACTTGAAACCGCGGAAAATGCGGGGACAAGTCAGCCAAGGAATGATCCTTTCAGCAGAAGACAATGACGGTCGTCTGCAAATCGTGGAAGCACCAAAAGGCATGCCAAACGGCTCGATCATCGCCTGATTCTTAGGAGAAATCCTTCTGCTAGTTTCAGCAAAAATAAAATTGCCAGACCTGAAAAGTTTTTGTATAATGTAGGTTATTGACATGAACATGAGGGAGTAATTGGCGGATTTTATCTGCGGCAGTATCACCATCCTGAAAGAAATTTCTGGTGCTGTCTTAAACAGTGAGACTTATGTATGCTTAGACAGTGCATACATAAGTCTATTTTTTTTCATATCATGTACAATAAAGGAAGAGTAAATATAAAAGGAGGAGAAACATGTCAGAAGAAAACAAAAAGGAACAGCTATCGCAGGCGTTTTATGCGCAAGAAGCGCAGCATGTTCTGGAAGAAATGCAAACAGATGCCAATGGATTAACGAACGATGAAGCACAAAAACGCTTATCTGAGTATGGTCCCAACGAATTAGAAGAAGGCAAAAAGAAATCGATGGTACAAAAATTCTTTGAACAATTCAAAGATTTGATGATCATCGTTTTGCTAGCGGCGGCGATTATCTCAGCAGTCGTTTCCCATGAAGTCGTGGACTCAATTATTATTTTAGCAGTTGTCATTATCAACGCGATCATGGGTGTCGTTCAAGAGGCGAAGGCGGAGCAGGCGATCGAAGCACTAAGAGAAATGTCTACACCAAATGCCAATGTGTTGCGTAATGGTCATACCGTCACCATCAAGAGCGATGAATTGGTTCCAGGGGATATTGTTCTATTAGAAGCTGGCGATGTCGTACCAGCAGATTTACGCCTTTTAGAAGCAAGCTCGTTAAAAATTGAAGAAGCTGCTTTGACCGGTGAGTCCGTACCAGTCGAAAAAGAATTGACCGTCATCGAAGGGACGGATGTCGGGATCGGCGATCGCGTCAATATGGCATATTCAAACAGTAATGTGACCTATGGCCGCGGCAAAGGGGTCGTGGTCAATACAGGGATGGGAACTGAAGTTGGGAAAATCGCTGGCATGCTGGCTAGCGCCCAAGAAACCGAAACACCATTGAAGCGTAACTTAAATGAACTAGGAAAATTCCTGACGATCGCCATCATTATCATTGCAGTGATCATGTTCTTTGTTGGAACGATCTTTAACAATACGTCATGGGTCGACATGCTATTGACTTCGATCTCATTAGCAGTAGCGGCGATCCCAGAAGGGCTGCCAGCGATCGTAACGATCATCTTAGCCTTAGGTACGCAAGTAATGGCGAAACGAAATGCAGTGATCCGTAAATTGCCAGCGGTTGAAACCCTTGGGGCAACCGATATTATCGCTTCTGATAAAACTGGTACGTTGACGTTGAATCAAATGACCGTGGAAAAATTGTATGTCAATGACAAGCAACATGCTGCTTCAGAAGATATTCCGTTAGACAACATGGCATTAAAAGTCATGAACTTTGCCAATGATACAAAATTTGGTGAAGAAGGCAACTTGATCGGTGATCCGACTGAGACCGCATTGGTGCAATTCGGGATGGATCAAGGATTCCATGTGCGAGATCTTGTCAATCAAGAACCACGGGTAGCAGATCTGCCATTTGATTCTGACCGAAAACTTATGAGTACGATCCACCAACAAGAAGACGGTCGCTATTTAGTTGCTGTCAAAGGCGCACCAGATGTCTTGCTAGGCAGAACCTCAAAAGTACTACTGGACGGCCAAGAGCTGCCGATGACCAATGAAGAAAAAGAAAAAATCTTATTCAACAATACCGATATGGCAAAACAAGCACTGCGGGTATTGGGGATGGCCTACAAATATGTAGACCAAGTACCAGAAAACTTAGAATCAGAAATCGTCGAAAATGATTTGGTCTTTGCTGGCTTAGTCGGAATGATCGACCCAGAACGGGCAGAAGCAGCCGATGCGGTACGTTTAGCCAAAGAAGCTGGGATTCGTCCAATCATGATCACCGGAGACCACCGCGATACAGCTGAAGCCATTGCGGGACGTTTAGGGATCATCAAACCGGGCGATGATGATGCCGTCTTGACTGGCGCTGAACTCAATAAAATGAGCGAAGAAGAGTTTGCCCAAAAGGTAGCGAACTACTCAGTCTATGCACGGGTATCACCTGAACATAAAGTTCGGATCGTCAAAGCTTGGCAACAAGAAGGCAAAGTCGTTGCCATGACTGGTGACGGGGTCAACGATGCACCGTCACTGAAGCAAGCCGATATTGGTGTTGGCATGGGGATCACAGGTACCGAAGTTTCTAAAGGTGCTTCCGATATGGTCCTAGCAGATGACAACTTCGCTACGATCGTCGTAGCAGTGGAAGAAGGACGAAAAGTCTTCTCCAATATTCAAAAAGCGATTCAATACTTGCTAGCCGCTAACCTAGGGGAAGTTTTGACCTTGTTCTTAGCAACCTTGTGGGGTTGGGACTCGCTATTGCCGATCCACTTGCTTTGGATCAACCTAGTAACGGATACATTCCCAGCAATTGCTTTAGGAATGGAGCCTGCTGAAAAAGATCTAATGAAACATGCACCGCGGGGACGCAGTTCCAATTTCTTCTCTGGTGGTGTGATGAGCAGTATCATCTACCAAGGGATCTTGGAAGCGGCAACCGTGCTGTTCGTTTATTGGTCAGCGATCCAATGGCCCGTTCACAATACGTACGATGCGATCCATGCCGATGCCTTAACGATGGCCTTTGCCACGTTAGGATTGATGCAGTTGTTCCATGCCTTCAACGTCAAATCGATCCATCAGTCGCTCTTTAAAGTAGGGGCATTTAGAAACAAAGCCTTCAACTGGGCGATCCTGTTGTCCTTTGCGTTGATGCTGGTGATTTTCATCGTGCCAGGATTAAATGATATCTTCCGTGTTGCACACCTTGACTTGTATCAATGGGGCATCGTTTTAGGCGCCTCCTTTGCGATCATTCCAGTCGTTGAGATCGTCAAAGCGATCCAACGAGCAATGGGACGCAAATAAGCCAAAAATAAACGGAAAAACAATCAATGGTCTGCTGTCCTTCTCCCTGGGCAGCAGGCCATTTTTTGCTGGCTTATTTTCGATAAACCCTGCGGCTGTTACTTGACCTTTTCATTTGCAGTAAGAAACGGTAAAATAGGAGATAATAACAAAGAAAGTAGGGGACCCACTGTGCGACCAAACTTAGGTTTTTATGTACAAACAATCAACGATCTTGTCAAAGAAACAGAAGCGATCGGGGAGAAAATGAATCCCAATTATGAAGAGATCCGCAAAGCGATCGACGAGAAGAAAGAAGCCGAGGTAACACCTGAGCGGCTAGCTGAGATTACCAGAATTTTTAAAGAAGGCACGGACAAATACCGCTTGATGCTGGAAAAAATCAGCAAATTGCGTCCCCCAGCGAATGTGATGGGGATCCATAAAAAATTCGAACGGGCGTATATGAAATATGTTGCTGGCTGTGATGAGATGATTTTGAGTCTCGATAACAAAATCGACCAAGAAGCCTTTGATGCGGCAGAAGCCAAGCAAGATGAAGCAACCGACGAAATTTCTTTTGCCATTCAACGGATGACGGCTTTATTGTTAAAAAAATGATAAACATTCAAGTTAAACAAGAGTTATTTAATTTAACTGTTATGTTTTTCACATGTAAAGTTTTTTTATCGGAGGTATAATGAATTCACAACCAACAACCTTTTTATTTTTCATTTTACTCCTTTTGCCATCAGGACTAACCAACCTGATGGTTTTTTTGTGTTTCAAGTGTTTTTTAATGAAACGTTTCCAGCGACAACGGGTTTAGTTTGTGAATAAAATATAAAGGAAAAGCAGCAGGGGGTACTGAACTTGCGCTTTTTTGCCGATCAATGCTATACTTAGGGCACTATTAAACGAAATGAGGGATCCTCCATTGAAAAATTAACCAATTTGTTGAAAGCTGCATGAAACTGTTCCTCCAAGGGGATAGTCTGCAGATTTTCAGGATTGGTTGACTTTTTCGATGGGGGATCTTTTTGTGTACCTCTAAAAACTGATTCTGAAAATAGCTTTAGGTCTACTCTATTCCGTGAATAGAGACGAGGTATATTTATGTCGAATATCAGTATTAATCATTTAACTTTTGGCTTTGACAGCCAAGAACGGTTGCTTTTTGAGGATGCCAACTTGAACCTTGATACACAATGGAAATTAGGGTTGATTGGCAGAAATGGTCGCGGCAAAACGACCTTGCTGCGTCTGCTGCTCAATGAATTGCCTTATAGCGGCTCGATTACCCATGAGCAGCAATTCGTTTATTTTCCCTTACCCGTCGCTGACGATCAGCAACTGACGCTTTTTGTTTTACAGGAATCTGGCGAATTTGAGCAGTGGCGTTTGGAACGGGAATTGAACCTGCTGCAGCTTGATCCAGAAGTTCTTTGGCGGCCCTTTGCCACTTTATCTGGCGGCGAGCAAACGAAAGTCCTGTTGGCGCGGTTGTTCGTTGATGAAGAGAATTTTCCTTTGATCGATGAACCAACCAACCATTTGGATGTGACTGCTCGCGAACATGTTGCCCGCTATTTGCAGCAAAAAACCGGGTTTATCGTTGTGAGCCATGATCGACAGTTTGTCGATGACGTCGTCGATCATGTATTGGCGATCGAAAAAAGCCGCTTGGTGCTGTACAAAGGGAATTATTCAGTCTATGAGCTGCAAAAGCAGCAAAAAGATGCGTATGAGCAAGAACAAAACAGCAAGTTGAAAAAAGAAATCGGTCGTTTGAAGCAGACGGCAGCCGAGAAAGCGGAGTGGTCCCGAGGACGCGAACGGGACAAATTAGGGTCGCCGACCAAAAAAGGCAGCGGGGCAATCTATGATACGGGGGCGATCGGTGCCCGAGCGGCACGGACCATGAAGCGCTCGAAAGCGATCGTTAAACGGATGGAAGATCAAATTCAAGACAAGTCTGCGTTGTTAAAAGACATTGAGTGGATTGATCCTCTGAAAATGACTCCGCTTGTTAGCCATCATGATGTGTTGCTGGAAGCAGAGCATTTTCAGCTTGGCTATGAGCAGCCTTTGTTTAAACCGCTGACGTTTGCGATCCGTCAAAAAGAGCGCTTGGGGATTCAAGGGGCCAACGGATCTGGCAAGTCCAGTTTGATTGCGAGTATTTTAGGTACTTTCGATGGACAGCAGACAGGGACGATCAAAACAGCCCATGGGATCACCATCAGTTATGTCCGACAAAACTACGAGGACAACTGTGGGATGCTGACAGAATTTGCCCAAGAGCATGGCTTGAATTATCAAGATCTGCTAAATAACTTAAAAAAGCTTGGCTTGGAAAGAGCTGTCTTTCAAACGCCGATCCAGCAAATGAGCATGGGGCAGCGTAAACGCGTGGAACTAGCCAAATCATTAGCAACACCAGCAGAATTGTTTATCTGGGATGAACCGCTAAATTATTTGGACGTCTTCAATCAAAAGCAATTAGAGGAAGTGATCCATTTGGTGGAGCCTTCTATGCTGATCATTGAACACGACCGTTATTTTCTTGAGCAAGTTTCAACGAAATTGCTGACGCTGACGGGTGACTGAGGCGAAGGATAGAATGAAAAAAAGGACGATTGTTTTTTTAATAATCATCCTTTTTTTGTTATTTTAAAAGAAGAAATACTGATGGTCTTAGTAAACAATTACTAAAGGTGCTTTTGGACAAAAAGTCGCGTAAAAATAGTGTTAACATCAATGGATACTAAAGGATTGATAATTTTTACCCGTTTTTCATGAAAATTTTCTAAAAACGTTAAAATGTTCGTGTTTACTGGCTAGAAACTGCGTTGTTTGGCTCATTGTTTTCTCATTAAAAGGTAAATTAATTAAAAATTCTTTCATAATTCCCAATGATTTTTACAAAACATTTACAATAATGGTATCGAATAAAAACATTCGTTTGTTATGATTAAAATCGAATTTCTTTGAGCGTTTGACCGAAACATCAAGAGTTCGTTTTTTTTGTGACTTGAAATGCCAGTCAACTATTCGGAGGAAAAAGAGAAAATGGAGGGGCAGTTTTGATAGAAGTAGTCGGGTTGAAGAAGGTTTTCGATAATAAGTTTGAAGCCTTGAAAGCAGTAGATTTTACAATAGAAAAAGGCGATTTGGTTTGTTTGTTGGGACCAAGTGGTTGTGGGAAATCGACGATATTGAATTTGATCGCGGGGTTGTTGAGTCCCACCGATGGTGATATCCGCTTTAATGGTTCTTCCGTTGTTAAGACCGAGCCAAAAGACCGCAATATCGGGTTTGTTTTTCAGAATTATGCCCTTTATCCCCATATGACTGTTTTAGAAAATGTCATGTTTCCACTGACAGTCGGAGAGAAAAAGATCAAGAAAAACGAAGCACAGAAAATTGCTGAAAAGTTCATGAAACTGACCAATATTGAAGAGTTAAGTCAGAAAAAACCAGGAACCCTTTCTGGCGGACAGCAGCAACGGGTAGCGATCACGCGTGCCTTGGTGCAAAGTCCAGAAGTCTTACTACTGGATGAACCATTAAGTAATTTAGATGCCCGTTTGCGCTTGAAGATCCGTGAAGAGATCCGTCGGTTAGTCAAAGAAGTGGGCATCACCACGATCTTCGTGACCCATGACCAAGAAGAAGCTCTTTCTATCAGTGATAAGATCATCTTGATGAACGAGGGGATCATTCAACAAAATGATGATCCGCAAAACCTTTACTTAGAACCAAACAATCTTTTTGTAGCGAAATTCATCGGTAATCCAATCATCAACATCTTGCCAGTAGAAGTCAAAGAGGGTCAAATGATCCATCCTGCCTTCACTGTACCAGTTGACCGTTTTACTGACCTTCGCTTCAAGAAACCATTAACAGACGGCCAATACACGTTAGGCATTCGTCCAGAAGATGTGCTGACCACCTTGCAAGCAGGTTTGTTCCAAACGGAAGTCAAGAGTGTGGAGCTGATCGGAAGAGAACGAATCTTGAACTTTGATCTGGCTGACAAACATATGAAATCGATCGTTAGTATTGAAGAAATCATTGAAGAAGGCGCGCAAGTGTCATTTGATTTTCATTACAAAAAAGCCTTTATCTTTGATGAAAAAGGAGAGCGGGTCTACTAATGTTCAAAAAAAATTATAACCCTGAGAACCAACCGAAAGCATGGCTGTTTTTACTGCCTTCATTGGTCATTATTTTCTTATTCAGTGTATATCCGCTGTTTCGTTCCTTCATCATGAGTTTCCAAAAAGGAACCTTGATTAACCAACAGTATGCTGGGCTTGAGAACTATCAAAGGGTTTTAACGGACCCAGTCTTCTTTCGAGCACTGCAAAATACGGCGCTCTTTGCTTTTGCGGTCGTACCGATCGCGTTGATCCTTTCTTTAGCGATTGCGTGGATCATTTTTGAAAAAGTCAAATACAAAAGTTTTTTTGAAACGATCTTTTTTATGCCTTATGTCACGAGTACGATTGCCATCGGGATCGTGTTTCGCTACTTTTTCAATGGCTCTTACGGGATCATCAACTATTTGTTGAGTCTTGTCGGCATTCCACCAGTCAACTGGCTGGATAATGTCAATATGAGTATGACGACCTTGATCATCTTTGGCGTTTGGACGAGCCTCGCCTTCAACATTATTATCTTGTTGGCAGGAATGCGCAACATCGACAAAGAACACTACAAAATCGCAAAAATGTTTGGCGCCACCGATGGCGAGATTTTTCGGAAAATCACCTTTCCGCAGTTGATCCCGACTTTTGCCTTCTTGTTAACGGTCAATCTGATCAGTGCCTTTAAAGTCTATACTCAAGTATATGCCTTGTTTGGCGGACAGCCAGGGATCGCCCGCAGTGCAACCACGGCAGTCTTTTATATTTATGACAAATTCCATATCGCCGGACGTCCGGGGATTGCAATGGCGGCAACCGTGATCTTGTTCATCATTATTTTGCTCGTCACCTTTATCCAAAATAAACTTTTGAAGAAAGTGGGCGAATAAACGAATGAAAAAAATTGTCACGATTGTTTCGATGCTGTTTTTAGCAATTTTAGCAGTGATCACGCTGTTTCCCTTTGTCTATATGATTTTAGCTGGTCTAATGACCTACAGTGAAGCAACCAGTATTCCACCGACGATCATGCCAGAGTCTTTCCAGTGGAGCAACTACGGGGAAGTTTTTACCCGAGCACCGTTTTTACGCTACTTCTTTAATACGGTCTTCGTTTCCGCGGTGACGACTATCGCGACGCTGATCACTGCGATTCTAGCTGCCTTTGCATTGACTAGTCTTGAATTCAAATACAAACGGTTAGTTATCGGATTGATGATCTCGTTATTGATGGTTCCTTATGAATCGATCATTTTCACCAATTACAATACGATTGCGCGAATGGGCTTATTGAATACGTATAGTGCGTTGATCATTCCCTTTCTGACCAGTATTTTTTACATCTATTATTTAAACGGTTATTTACAGAGTATTTCTAATACCTTTTATAAGGCAGCCAAAATTGACGGTGCCAGCGACCTAGCTTATATCCGCCGAATTTTGATCCCCATGTCTAAACCAGCCTTGGTGACAGTCGGGATTCTGACGTTCATCTCTAGCTGGAATTCCTTCTTATGGCCGTTGCTAGTAACCAATGAGAAAAAATACCGCCTCTTAAATAATGGGTTGGCTGCCTTTACCACAGAAAGCGGCAGCGATGTTCATTTACAGATGGCGGCAGCGACCTTGACCGTCATTCCAATTCTGATCATTTACTTGATCTTTAGAAAAGAAATTATCAAAGGAGTGGCTAAAGATGGCATCAAAGGATAAAACGACGATTACCTTTCATAGCGGGATCTTAACGATTGGAGGGACCGTCATCGAAGTTGCGTACAAAGATGCCCATATCTTTTTTGACTTCGGTTCGGAGTATCATCCAGAAACACCCTTACCAGATGAAGAATTACAAACGTTAGTTGCGCATCGCTGGATACCAGAACTGAAAAATGTCTACGATCCACGCTTAGATTACACGTACCAAGGAAGCGAAACGAAAGAATACCAAGAAACAGCAGTCTTTCTTTCCCACGCCCATCTGGATCATTCCAAGATGATCAACTTTTTAGACCCAAATATTCCTATGTACACCTTGAAGGAAACCAAAGCGATCCTCGAAGTGTTGAATCAAAAAGGGGACTTCTTGCTGCCCGTTCCTCATGAAGAAAAAAGCTTTGTCCGTGAATTGATCGGCTTAGAACCCCATGATGTGATTCGGGTCGGGGAAATCGAAGTCGAGATCATTCCAGTCGATCATGATGCGTACGGTGCGGCAGCTTTGTTGATTCGCACGCCAGATCATTTTATCGCTTATACCGGTGATTTGCGTTTGCATGGCTATCATCCAGAGCGTACCAAAGAATTCTGTCAGTTAGCCAAACACACGGATCTATTGATGATGGAAGGGGTCAGCATCAGCTTTCCAGAAAGAGAACCGGACCCCAAAGCGATCACAGTGGAAAGTGAAACAGAATTGATCGAGACCTTCGTGCGTCTGGTCAAAGAAAATCCCCAACGACAAATTACTTTCAATGGCTATCCAGCCAATGTCGAGCGCTTTATGGCGCTTGTTGAAGCCGCGCCGCGGACGGTTGTTTTAGAGGCGACGCAAGCTGCTTTGTTGAAAGAAATTTTCAATAAAGATGTACCGTTCTATACGATCGATAATCAAGTACCAGCGACTCTCGATCCAGCCTTCGCCATTTCTTATCAGGCATTATGTGCCGACACGAGCCAGTACCTTTGGCAAGCAGTCGCGCATTTTGAAAACTTGCAGACGGGTGGTTTGTATATTCACAGTGATGCGCAGCCGTTAGGCGATTTTGATCCAGCTTATCAAGTCTTTTTGGATCAATTGGCAGCACTGGAGATCGAATTTGTCCGTTTGCCAAACTCGGGACATGCGAAACCAGCTGATTTAGATCAGATCATTGCATGGA
Source organism: Enterococcus sp. DIV0755f (assembly GCF_051713725.1). Lineage (NCBI taxonomy): Bacteria > Bacillati > Bacillota > Bacilli > Lactobacillales > Enterococcaceae > Enterococcus > Enterococcus sp. DIV0755f. The sequence continues at coordinate 2,990,266 of NZ_JBIOQL010000001.1, read as the reverse complement.
TCGAGCCCCAACGATTGGTTCCAATCCATACGCTGAAACCAGAAAATCTGGTGAATCCGTATGGTGAAAGAATATTGCCGCAGCGCGGTGAAAAAATTATTTTAGAGTGATAGAGGAGAGGAAAAAATGAAAACAAAGAAACTTGCATTTGCAGCAGCTGCAGCCGCGACATTGGTATTAGGGGCTTGTGGAAACAACAACGATTCATCTGGTTCTACCGAAAGTGATGAAATCGTTACAGAACTAAGCGAAGATACGACTGTCACCTTTTGGCATGCAATGAATGGTGCGCAAGAAGAATCATTGACGAAATTGACCGAGCAATTCATGGACGAAAATCCAAACATCAAGATCGAATTGCAGAACCAATCAAGCTATCCTGATTTGCAAGCAAAGGTGAATTCAACCTTGCCTTCACCAAAAGATCTGCCAACTATCACCCAAGCATATCCTGGTTGGTTATGGAATGCTGCCCAAGATGACATGCTAGTTGACCTTGGCGAATACATCAACGATGATACTATCGGTTGGGGTGACCAAGAAGAGATCCGCAGTGCCCTTTTAGATGGTGCACAAATCGACGGCGTGCAATACGGGATTCCTTTCAACAAATCTACAGAAATGCTGTTTTACAATGCAGACATGTTAGACGAGTATGGTATTGACGTACCAACAAACCTGGAAGAATTAAAAGAAGCTTCTCAAGAAATCTATGAAAAATCAAACGGTGAAGTCGTAGGTGCTGGTTTTGACTCATTAAACAACTACTATGCCATCGCAATGAAAAATCAAGGCGTTGATTTTGACAAAGACTTGCAATTAGACAGCGATGAATCAAAAGAAGTCATCAACTACTACCTAGATGGTGTTAAAGACGGCTACTTCCGAATCGCTGGTTCTGACAAATACTTGTCTGGTCCATTTGCCAACGAGCAAATCGCAATGTATGTCGGCTCAATCGCAGGGGAAGGCTTTGTTAAAAAAGATACCGAAGGCAAATTTGAATATGACGTAGCAGCACGTCCAGAACCAATCAACTTGCAACAAGGAACTGACTTGTATATGTTCAACAGCGCAACACCAGAGCAACGCACCGCTGCTTTTGAATACATGAAATACCTAACTTCGCCAGAAGCGCAAAAAACATGGGCGATCGATACCGGCTACATGCCAGTTGTTGAATCTGTTTTGGAAAGCGATGAATACAAAAACAATCCTGAAACAAAAGTCGCTGCCAAATTAGAAGATGCAACCAAAGAATTGTTCTCGATCCCAGTGATTGAAAATGCTGATCCTGCTTACAATGAAATGCGTTCAATCATGGAAAACATTTTGTCTAATACAGATCAAGATGTCGATCAATTGATTGAAAACGCAAAACCACAATTAGAAGATGCTTGGAACCAATAATTCTGAATTTCTTCGTCAAAATAGGGTATAATCAAGGAAACACCTGAGAATGAAAGACAAAAGGGTTTGTGCCATAAGGTTTGAAGACACAAGGAAGCAGAAAATGCTAGCTTTCGAGGGTTTTCGACTTATGCGCATGCCCTTTTGGTCTATTGAGGGGAAAAGGAGTCTTTTGAATGAAAATCACGTTTTTAGAAACGAGCGATATGCATGGCTATGTCTATCCAACCAATTTTGCCGATGACACGGAACAAGGATTCGGCGTGGCAAAAATTGCTACCAAAATGAAAGAGCTACGTCAAGCAGCCACCGGACCGGTCGTAACGATCGAAAATGGCGACTTTATCCAAGGCTCGCCCTTAAGCTATTACATCGCCAAAAGCCAGCACTCCGTTGCCGCATTGACCGCTGTCGTCAACCACCTGGACGTTGATGTCCATGTCTTAGGCAATCATGAGTTCAACTACGGTCTGCCTTATTTGCAAGAAGCGATCGCCAGCTACCAAACACCAGTACTCGCAGCGAATATTTTAAATGAAGCGGGAGAACCATTCTTTGGCCAAGCTTACACCATCATTGAAAAAGAAGGGGTAAAGATCGCGATCTTAGGAATGGTGACGCCATATATTCCTCATTGGGAACAGCCTGCGACGATTCGCGGGATGCAGTTTGTCAGCATCGTTGAGACAGCGAAAAACTATGTGCCTTACTTAAGAGAAAAAGCCGATATCGTTGTCGTCAGCTACCATGGCGGCTTCGAGCGTGATTTAGTCACTGGAGAACCGACCGAATTATTGACTGGTGAAAATGAGGGCTATCAATTATTGCAGGAAGTCTCAGGAATCGATGCGTTCTTCACAGGACACCAGCACCGTGAGATCGCCACAAAAATCAATGGTGTCCCCGTTGTACAGCCCGGTTATCGTGGAAGCTTTATCGGCGCCATCGAATTGACGGTTGAAAAAAATCAGACAGGGGTTTATGTCACAAACAGTACGGCTGCGTTGATCCCTGTTGCAGATGCTGTCCCAGATCAAGAGACGTTGGCTTTGTTAGCACCCATCGAAGAAGAATTACAAACCTGGCTAGATCAGCCGTTAGGCAAAGTCAGTGGGGATATGCGAATCACCGATCCGATGGGGGCACGCTTGAAAGAGCACCCTTATATTGAATTTATCAATCGTGTTCAGATGGCTGCCAGCGGCGCCAAAATTTCTGGTACTGCTCTTTTCAACAATGAGGGCAAAGGCTTTGGCGCAACAATCACGATGCGAGATGTGATCACTAATTATATTTACCCAAATACGTTAGCTGTAGTCAAAATAACAGGTGCCGAATTAAAAGCCGCTTTAGAACAAACGGCGGATTATTTAGCCGTTGTTGACGGTCAGATCGTCTTCAATCCTGCTTTTATTGAGCCAAAACCGCAATATTATAACTACGATATGTATGAAGGCATCGAGTATACGATCGATCTTAGTCAACCCGTCGGTCAGCGAATCACCCGCTTGGACTTTGAAGAAAAAGCCATTGCGATGGATCAAGAATTAGAGATCGTCATTAACCAATACCGTGCAGTAGGTGGCGGCAACTACGCCATGTTTTCTGCCGAAAAAATCGTTCGTGAGATTCAAGTCGATATGACGGAACTGATTGCTGACTATTTAAAACAGCATCCTCAAATCGAAGCTACGACGAATCAAAACTTTCTAGTGACGTTATAACAGTAAAACAGCCTGCGATGAAGGAATCATCGCAGGCTGTTTCTTAATTTTCTACATTGCGTACATAGTCATCAAAGTATTTTACCAAATCCGCTTTGACTTGTTGATAGTCTTCTTCGGAATACTCTTTGTCTTCTAGTTTTGCTTCGAAAAACGGCATGGCCAATTCTTCTCGTAAACGATCCAACACTTGTTCTTGGTTCATAACGTCACCTTTTTCACATTTGATTTGATTTCATCATAACAAATGAAATGAGGCTGTCAATGCTTCGTAAGTGTCTTTCATTTTTTCTAAACGATTTTTTAAAGAAACAAAATCATCGTCATCATGAAAAAGGACTTGTTTTAATTCAAAATAATAGATCTCAAAAGCATCAAAGAAAGCAATGACTTCCGCTGTTTGCAGCTCTTTGGCAGTATCGCAGCGAATATAGGCTTTTTCAGCAATCGCATACGTTTCTGCAGTCGTTAATAGGACCAATGATTCATTGTATTTGCGGCTCGTCACTAGTTCAAAGGTTGATTGACATTTATTGTAGATATTAGAAAAATCTTTGAGCACAAGTTCCTTTGGTGTTTTATCAAACATGGGGGAATCCTCCAAAACTTTATTTTTTGAATAAGACGCAGACACATTCTGGTGCGTAGATGTCTTTTTCTAAGACAGTCAATTTGCCAGTGGCTTCATCGCGTTTGTATAACGTTAGGTTATCAGAATTTTGGTTGGCACAAACGAGATAATCGTTTGTCGGGTCCAAATGGAAATCGCGAGGGAAGTCGCCTTCAGTCGAGATTGATTGAACAAAAGTCAGGCCAGCGCCTTCATCGGTTACTTCAAAAACAGCGATTGAATTATGGCCGCGATTTGAGCTGTAAACAAAACGGCCATCGTTCGAGATACGTACCGCAGCGCCACTGTTGAAATCCGTAAAGTCCGCAGGGATCGTTGGCACCTTTTGGATTTTCTCAAAACTGCCATCTGCTTCATTGTAGCGTAAAACAGTCAATGAGCTGTCTAATTCGCCCACTAAGTAAGCGTATTGGTTATTTGGATGGAAGACCAAATGACGTGGACCAGTTCCGTCTTCTGCCACGTAAACGGAAACTTCTGTCAGTTTGCCATCTTCTGAAATATCATAAGTATATACCCGGTCTGTTCCAAGGTCACAAACTGCTAAACGTTGGTCTGGTGTTAAGTCAGTATAGTGGACATGAGGTTTGTCTTGGTTTTCATGAGAGCCGACGGGTTCATCATGGTAGATGCTGTCCGTTGCTTCGATGCTGCCATCCTCTAGAATTTTATAAACATTCACTTCACCTTTATGGTAGTTGGCACCATATAAAAGCTGACGGGTTTCATCAACTGCTACATAGCAAAGTGGTGCGCCTTCTTCCGTTGCGGTATTCAGCAAGGTAAAGTCTGGGGTATAAGCAGCTGCGCCGCCGTTGCCATCTACTTCTGTGACGCTGTAAACTGCTTCTTTTTTACTGCGGGCAAGATAAGTCGGACTTTTTTCTTCCGCGCATAAGGTCAAATCGGTCAGTGTTCCTTTTTCCGTATCTAAAGCGATCGAATAGATCCCTTTACTTTCGCGACGAGTGTACGTACCTAAATAAATCGTTTGCAACATAAAAAAACCTCCTAATAGTTTCATTCCTATTTAATTCTACCATAGAATGCGGTTTTGGGCGGGTAGAAAAACTCTTTATGTTATAATAAACAAGAAGATAGAAAGGGGAGTTTGTCATATGAAAAAAGGGACGATCAAAGAAATCGGTCCACAAGCGATCGATTCGCAAGAAAGAATGATCATCTTTTTTGGGGAAGAAGCGACCGACACACTGCGAGAATATTCAGTCATTCAAACGATTCCTGATTCGCAAGCGTTAGTCGTCACAAAAGGGGACCAGATCACTTTTGGTGATCAGACCTATCAAGTCCAATATGTAGGGACGGTCGTAAACCAAATCCTGCAAACGATCCAGCATGTGACCTTTGTCTTTGACGAAGTGCCGGCTGAAGATCAGCTTTCAAGTGCGATTTATTTAACGCCAACTGTTCTGCCGAAACTAGAAGTCGGCATGCAGGTGACGTACGACTAGGAGGCAAAGAATGTCATGAAAGAAACGCAGAAAAAGCCGCATTCCTGGTTTTGGAAATGGTTTTTAAACAATCAAGCAGTGACCAGCTTGCTGGTCATTTTATTGATTCTCTTGATTTTGTTGCTCTTTACGAAAGTGTCGTATTTGTTTGAACCCGTCTGGCAATTTTTAGCCATCGTCGGATTGCCAATCATTTTGGCGGGGATCTTGTATTACTTGATGAACCCCACCGTCGACTACTTAGAACGCAAGGGAATCAAACGAATCTACAGTATTTTTGGTCTCTTTATTTTAGTGGTTGGTCTGATCGTCTGGGGTGTGGTGGTGATCATCCCTAAGATCCAAGAGCAATCCATGAGCTTTGCGGATAATTTGCCAGGCTACTTGACGATCATCGAGAATAAGGTGAATGAGATTCTCTCTGATCCAATCTTCTCACAAGTCCAAGAGCAGATCGAAGCCTCCAATGAGAAGCTGATTTCTTCTTTGACGGATATCGTCCAAAACCTTTCCCGCAGCACGATTCAAAATCTAGGCAGTTTCTTCGGCGCCGTTGCAACGATCGTTTTAGCGGTCATTACCATGCCATTTATTTTGTTCTACCTACTGAAAGATGGCCGTAAACTAGCCCCTTATTTTGTTAAATTTCTGCCAACCAAAATGCGCCAGCCATCACTGGTCGTCTTAAAAGAGATGAACGATCAAGTATCCTCCTATATTCGGGGACAACTGACGGTGGCGTTTGCGGTCGCAGTGATGTTTATGATCGGGTTTAGTATCATTGGCTTAGATTATGCCATCACACTGGGGATTGCAGCGGGATTTCTAAATTTAATCCCTTATTTAGGATCTTTTTTGGCCATGATCCCTGCGGTCTTTTTAGGAATCGTCGGTGGACCCGTGTTACTGATCCAAGTGCTGATCGTCTTTGTCATTGAGCAGACCATTGAAGGCCGCTTGATTTCGCCATTAGTTCTAGGAAACGAGTTGTCGATTCATCCTGTCACGATCCTGTTAGTCCTCTTGACTTCAGGAAAACTGTTTGGCCTTGTTGGGGTCATTTTAGGGATTCCTGTGTATGCGGCAGCTAAAGTGGTCATTACCCATGTGTTTGAATGGTATACGCGGGTTTCCTCCTTGTATGAAGAGGAAGAACCGATCCCCGAAGCGCCACCAGAGGACACCCCAAAAGTGTAGCAGCTTCGAGTGTAAAAGAGTCCATACGTATTATCTACGGTACAGCCTTTTTCTGTGGGCTGTACCTTTTTTGTGCGGATAAAAGAGCCAGCAATCATTGGAAAGTAACGGAAGATTTACAACCTATGAACGATGATTTTTGAGAAATAGACAACTCTTTATTCAATAGAAAGAGCGAGGGATAGTGGCCTGGACCCAATTGACTTCGAAGGAACTAAATAATATAATCGATTTATATAAAGAGTTTATATAACGCAACTTGTGCTTAGGGAGGGCAATGAATGCCGAAACAACGAATAACAAAGGAAATGGTGGTTGATGCCGCCTTTGAGATTGCACGAAAAGGCGGTATGGAGCACGTGATCGTCAAGAACATTGCCGAGAAGTTAGGCTGTTCAGTCCAGCCCATCTATAGTTACTGCACCAATATGGAGGGCCTGCGAACAGAGGTAGAGCAGAAAGCACGGCAATTTTTACAAGCGTATCTAGAAGCCCATAGCGACCCCCAGGATCTGTTTCGCAGTACCGGACACGCGTATTTGCAATTGGCGAAAGAAGAACCTCATATTTTGAGTATTTTTGTCTTACAAAAAAGAGCGAATGTTTCGTCATTAGAAGATCTGTATCAGTTGGAGACGAATCCTCAAGTAGCCCAAAGGATTGCCGCCGATTTGACTATCAGTATAGAAACCGCCAAACAGCTACACATGCATATGCTCATTTACACGATCGGAATCGGTACGATTTTCTCAGTAACGACACCTGGTATTCCACTAGATGAAATCTATGCACAACAGGAAAAAGCGTACGAAACGTTTTTAGAACAAGCAATAGCTGGCACAAAACCATAAGGTGCAGTCCTAACTGCAGAGAGGAGTTCCCCCATGAAAAACGGCATTATTGTTTATCAATCGAAATACGGCGCTGTCAAAAAGTATGTCCACTGGCTTCAAGATGCAACAGGTTTTTCCAGCCTAGAAACCCCAAAAGCGAAAATAGCTGAAGTAATGGATTATGACACAATTATCTTCTGTGGGGGAATCTATGCATCGGGTATTGCTGGACTGTCCTTTTTAAAAAAGAATACCAACCAGCTAAAAGACAAAGAGATACTTATCTTTTGTGTGGGAGCCTCTGCTCCTGAAGAAGATGTTGTGAAAAAACTCAGAGAACAGAATCTCACGGGTCCGCTAAAAGACATCCCCCTTTTTTACGGCAGAGGACAATGGCAGGAAAGCAAAATGAATTTCTTTGAACGAAACTTAGTGAAAATGTTAAGAAAAGCTGCGGCTAAGAAAGCGCCGCACACCTATGACCCACAGACGAAGGCACTCATGGAAGCCAACGGACAAGATTGTGATTGGACAGATAAAAAGTACTTGGGTCCGTTGGTGGATTATTTGGAGCAGGGACTGTATTGAACGAGCACAAGCGTTTATTGAGGTTTTATGACTCAAATGAGCAATGAGTGACCAGAGTGTAAGAACAGAACAAAGTTAGTTTATTGCTAATAGATTTTCTGTTGTGACACCCAGAGTCAGCAACTAAGTTCTAAAAAATCGTTCGATCTATTTCTAAAAAGCAATGACTAAGTAGAATGCCGATCACGCATGAGAGGATGTCTTATGCGTGACGGTTTTTTGTTTTATAAACTAGATTGCTTATCTCAAAAAATGGGTAGCTGTTTCCTTTGCTGACAAAATTCTCAGGCACCGTATCTAATGGATTTCTTTTTTGCTTTGCAGGATGAACAGTTTTGTGAAGCTGAGCGTTAAACCTGATCTTTTTAGTGTTTTAAAAATAAGCAGATAAGCTATCACTTTCTGTACAACGTATATTCTTTCTAAATGCAAGATATCTTTCGTTGCGGGGTTTTTTATGGCTTGGGCGGATTTGACACACTGTTGCAAGAAATACATATGGTCGCCGAAAACGTTGGTTGCGTATACTAAATGCAAGATAAAAGAAAGCCTTGTGAGGTCAAGAAAATGTGGATTTTAGCAATTGATATTGGCGGTACTGCTATTAAATGTGGGTTAGTGAATAGTCAAGGGGAACGCAGACAATTGACTCAATTTCCTATGAACAAGGAATATGCCACAGTCACGCAACGCATATGTCGACACATCGATGCATTCTATGCTGCAACATTTGATGGTATTGCTATTAGCTCAACGGGACTGGTTGATCCACGAAGCCAAGAAATCGGGATGACATCACCTTTGTATGAAGGATTTGGCAAAAGACTGGTTAGGCATTTGCGAAGCACATACCAATGTCCAGTGGCTGCCGAAAATGATGGCAACTGTGCGTTATTGGCAGAAAAGTGGTTAGGTCACGCTCAAAATTGTGCGTCCTTTGCGACAATTGTCCTAGGTACATCCGTTGGCGGTGGCTTAATGATTAACCATCAATTGGTTCGCGGCAAACACTTACTAGCAGGAGAGTTTGGCTATATGCTTTTTCCGACCGAAACGAAGGATTGGGAACTTTGGAGCATCGCAGGGTCAACCAGAACTCTTGTGGAAGAAACAGCAGAGCGTATCGGAGATCCCACAATCAATGGGCAGCGCATTGATACACTGGTTCAAGAACAAGATCCGCGATGTCTGCCAATGGTCGCTGATTTTGTCGATAAGCTGGCGGCAGCTTGCTATAGCCTACAGTACATGATTGATCCGGAAATTATCTTGATTGGTGGTGGAATCAGTGCTAGCCGTTTCTTGATCCCTCAAGTAAACGCACGATTGGCTGTGATTGCTGAACAGATTCCAAGTACTGTTATCGTGCCAAACATTTGTGCCTGTCGTTTTGGCAATGAATCAAATTTATTAGGCGCTTGTTATAACTGGTTAAGAAAATACAAGCCTGATAGCTAACTTGTAAAAAAGCATTGTTTTTTATTAAAATAAAGCGTATTTTATTAGAGTATCATACATTCTTTTCTCCTAAATAAGTACCGATAAATGAAAGCGTTTTTGAGCTTTTGAAATAACAGAGAATAGGTGATGCAAGTGAGAAAGTACACGGAACAGAATCGTCAAAAACTATTTAGGGGAATCATTCGTGCCATCAGCTCTTATTTAATCGTGTTTTTAGTGCCTTTTTTAGCCGTGTCATGGATTTGGTATGATACCTCTGTCAAAAGTATCAATGAACAAGTACTGCTGACGGCCAGAAATCAATTGATCCAATTGAAATATTCATTAGAAAATACATTTATTCAATTGAATTATCTGACCCAAAAAATGACCAATGATCATGTTGTTTCATTGAAATACCTACAGCATCCTTACTTGACTAAAGAAGCAAAAGAAGCGATGCAGACATATAAAATCACTAACGATCTAGTCGAAGAAGTCTATTTATATTATAAAGAAGCTCCGGCGACCCTTTATTCAACCGTTGGCTCACTGTCAGTCGACACATTCTTGAATAAGGTACTGCCAAAAAACGATATGGACCAAGTTCAATTGGTCGCACAATTGGACTCTCCAGCGCCGACGTTACTGACATTGGAAGGTGCTGGTGGAGAACAGCGATATTCGCGTTTCTTTTATATCGTTCCAATTCAAAGTGAAGAAATGACCGTTTACGGCGCAGCAATCTACGAAATCAAAGAAAACAATTTGAAGAGAATCCTTGATTTAAGCAATAGTGATGGGCTCAGCAATACCTATATCATCAATGATGAGTATCAGTTATTAGCCAGTACCACCAATGATGAGTTAGCACGCTTTTTAAATCATCCTGAGCGAATGAAAAAAGGCATTCAAACAGGACGAATGCGGTTTGAACAATCGACGTATTTTGTTCAAGCAATTGCCAACAAAGAATTGAATATTTCGGTCGTAGCTGTCGCCAATCCGAATCAAGCATTGGCTTCAGTCAACCGTGTGCAAGAACAGTTCGTCCTAGTATTTATCGCCATATTGTTTACGGGTATCACCGCAGTCGTGATGCTTGGTTTACGCAGTTATCGGCCGATTCGCAAAATAGAAAATCTGGTTCAGGAGTTTCATCGTCATCCAAAAATGACTCTTCATTCGATGGATGATGTCCATAATACGCTAGCGGCATTTTTGGTAGAGCACCAAGAACTGCATCAGGAAGTTCGTTTACAAACACCCCATGCGAGAGAACAAGTATTGCGCAAATTAATGAGTGGACGTTTCCGTTCAGAACAAGAATTGGCTCTGCTTTTGGAAGCTGTCCATGTTTGTTTTCCTAAGTCGAATTATTTTGTGATCGCCATTGATACGAAAACTGTTGATACCAAAGCCAAGCAAGGGGATAAGAAATTTTTAATTGATTATATCGAAGAAATCAAAGAAGCTGATTATACGGCATATGCCACTGAAATTTTGTCCACAGAAATGCTGGCATTGACCGTTGGCTTTGTTGATGGCAAAGAACAAAAAGAAATTGTAGATGCTATCGCGGAAAAAATTACCCAAGCGATCTCCCTAACACCCGCAATGGGTGTCGGGATGACGGTGGATCAACTAACGGCTATTAATGAATCGTATATCGAAGGATTGGCGGCACTGGAAAATCAAGGAAGTCAAGGGAAGCAAATCAGCTACTATGCGGAGCTTTCCCAAGAGACCAAACATTTACCGATCAATTATCCAGACAATCAAAAATTAAAATTGATCCAAGCCTTGAATCAAGGAAATATTGAAATTGCCAGTGAAACGATCCAACGTTTGATTGAAGAAGGCGAGAGCAAACAGACTTCTCCTCGTGTCCAAAAAATGTACGGCTACTACTTGTTGAATACGATCGCGCAAGTCGGCGGTGAATTGGTGGGGGCAGAGGTACTGCATACTGCTTCTGAAAGTGCCGATTTCAACAGCTTGAACCAATTGCAGACGGCCTTGTTAACGATTGCCCAGCAGATTTGTACAAAGGTGCAGAAACAGCCGCTGGATGACGAGTCGGAAATGAATGAGAAAATCTTCAGTTTTATTCAAGAAAATTATCATTCCTCTCAGCTATCGCTAGAATCGGTGGCAGAGGAAGTAGGTGTATCTGTCTCTTATGTCAGCCGTTTTGTAAAAAAAGAAAGTGGCAAAACCTTCTCCAAATATATTCAAGAATTACGGCTGAAAAAAATCAAAGAAGAACTGATTGAAACAGATTTGCCAATCAAAGAAATTATTCGTAACAATGGGTATTATGATGTTTCCAACTATACGAGAAAGTTCCGAAAAATAGTGGGTGTGACCCCAGGGCAATACCGTGAAATGAACCAAAAAATGAGAAATTATTGAACGTAAATTATTGAAAGTAAGAGGAAGAATGAGATGAATAAACCAGTTGATTTGAAAGAAGCTCAGCAACGAGCTGCCGTCTTTTTTGAGGAGATAGGTTGGCAGTCGGCGAAGGAACCGCTCCCGCAAATAGTGGTCGATCCGCAGCTGGATGCTGATTTTCGATTTGAAACCCAAACAATCAGTGTGTCCTCGCCAGAACACGTCTTTTACGCGTTAACCAAATATGGCCGAGATCAAGCGACAGGTCAATTAGCACAGAAAAGCTATCTAGCAGCGCTTAAAGAACGCTGTCTGATGATCGATATCGGGCGTAAATTTTATTCTCTAACTGATTTGAAAGCAATCGTCCGCAGTATGGCTTGCTTCCAATTTACGCATCTGCAGCTTCATTTTTCGGAAAACGAAGGCTTTCGGATTGAATCCCAGCAATTTCCAGAAATCGTTTCGGAAGAATATTTGACCAAGCAGGAAATTCGTGAATTGATTGCGTATGCTCAAAACCATTCAATTGCCATTATCCCTGATTTTGATTCTCCTGGTCATTTGCGGCAAGTATTGGCTCAAAAGCCCGAGTGGCAATTACCGACAGCCGATGGCACGCGTGATGAACGAGCACTGAACATTTTGGATTCAGAAGCGGTAGCTTTTATTCAGGAAGTTTATCGGGAATATGCGCAACTGTTTGAAGACAGCACCTATTTTCATATTGGTGCCGATGAGTTTATTGATTTTGATCATTTAGAAAACTTTCCGCAAATGATCGAAGCAGCCCGCGAGCGCTATGGGGAAAAAGCTAGCGGAATCGAAGTTTTTATTGATTATGTCAATGAGCTGGCGGCCTTTGTTGAAAGTCTCGGCTTTGTTGTGCGGGTCTGGAATGATGGGTTTTACCGCTTGAATCGCCAAGAGCAGACAACGTTGACGGAGAATTGCCAAATCTCCTATTGGACCCGGTGGAACCAGAATATGGCGCCGGCAGATGTCTTTTTTGAAAAAGGCTATACCATGATCAATCACAATGATAATTTTTTCTATTATGTCTTAGGAGAAGCGGCAGGCTATACTTATCCAACCTACGAAAAAATCAGCAATGAATTCCAGTTGACGACGTTTGCCAATGGACAACAAGTTGCACAGGAACAGCTTGCCCAAACACAGGCGATCGCTTTATCCGTCTGGGCGGATGTACCTGAGGCCCAGACCAGTCGTGAAGTGATCCAAGCGATTTTTTGGCTCCAAGCGGCCATTAGCCAAAAAGTTTATAATGAACCCAATCGGCCAAAAGAGACAGTTCAAAAGCTCTATGATGGGTGGGAAGCGACATTCAGCTGATTGCTAGAGGAATTGGGTGAAGCAGCAATCCCTGATAATCCCTATTATTTTTTTATGATGAATAAGTTTAACGATAAGGCAAATCAATGCCAGCGGCACACTGTATAGAATGAACATAGCCCCGAGTGAGGGGGAGAAAGGGAGCAAATAAGTGGTCTTAGACATTCAACCGTTGAAGAGAAAAGATATCCTTGAAATGGATCAAATGTTTTTAAAGCAAGGGTGGCCTTCTCGCCAGCAGCTCTTGATTGATTATTTAAACGAGCAAGAAGCGGGGGAGAGATGCGTTTTGCTTGCCAAAATAAACAACAAAACTGCCGGGTATTTGACCTTGGTCCCTCTAGCAAAGCACGGACCATTTAAAGGCTTGTATCCAGAAATTGTGGATTTTAATATTTTTGAATCCTATCAAAATCAAGGGGTAGGCAGTCAGCTTTTAAAAGCAGCCGAAGAAAAGGCACGAGAAATAGCTGCCGTGGTGACATTGGGGGTAGGCCTGCATAATGGTTATGGATCGGCCCAGAGACTGTATGTAAAACAAGGCTATATTCCAGATGGATCTGGTGTTTGGTTCAATAATCAGAATTGTGCGATGAATGCGCCTTGCTGCAACAATGACGATCTTGTTCTTTATTTGTCTAAGGAACTTTGAACCTCCTGTGGTAAGTACCGTTAAGGATGGATTAAGCACGCAACTCGTCTGCATGTTCTCATCACCTGTTCAACAAGCTGGTTGGCTACTTTCGTATAGGCAAATTTGCGGGAGTTCTTGAACAAATAGCCATAAAAAATGACTAAAAGCGATCCGCTTCTAGTCATTTTTTTGTAAAGAAAGTAAGGGCAACGTCTTCATATAAATAAATTCTTCATTTAGGACAGTGCAACGGGTGCTTACATTTCTCTTAAAGTGATCTCGACCACTGGTACCAACACATCTGGTGGGCAGACGGGTAAGCTGAGAACAAGGTCCTCTTTGTTGATGATGGCTTCCGTTGAAGTGAGAACTTCCTCGGGATCAAATCCTCGGTAAAACAATTCGGAGCCATCATGTAAGAAACGGATATGCTTTACGCGTCCTGCAAGCCCTGGAAGATGCAAGGATTTGTATGGATAAGAAAAGAGGTGCAAGTAAAGTTTATTCCCGTTTTGGGTGTAACGACTGTCAATAGGCGGTTGAAAAGAGCTGGCACCACAGCCGATAATCGCTTGTTGATGATAATGCATCCATGAACCGATGGCTTCTAAATGGCTGCGAGTTGGTAAGCTGATTTCTCCACGAGCATTTGGGCCGATATTTAAAAGAAAGTTCCCATCTTTTGCCACTGTGTCAATCAGCATTTTGGTCATCATTTCACTGGATTTCCAGTGCTGAGCATCACGATCATAGCCCCACGTTTCGTACATCGTTTGGCACGCTTCCCATATCAAAGGCAATCCATCCGCTTCTAATGGTTTGTCTGGTTGGAATTGCTCAGGGGTGGTAATCCCTCGGCCCAAATCCAGACGGTCATTCAGCAGCATGTTCGGCTGCAGGTTTCGACAAATTTCTTCGATCCGCTTACTATCCCAATCGGCGGCACCTTTGCCTTTAGACCATCCCCAATCTCGATGACTATATGGAAAATCAAACCACATATAATCGATGGTTCCATAGTTAGTCAGTAGTTCAGTGACTTGACCAGCTAAAAAATCTTGATAGCGGCGCATGTCACGCTGGTTATTCGTCTGACGGGCTTGAATAGTCTCTCGTTGCGGATGCAGGCCGTCGAGCGTGAAATCTGGATGATACCAATCGATCAGCGAATGATACAGCCCAATCTTAATGCCGACCTTACGAAATGCCGGCAGCAGTTCTGCTAAGAGGTCACGCTTGAAGGGGGTATTGGTCACTTTGTATTCGCTGAGAGCGGTATCCCAAAGGGCAAAGCCTTCATGATGTTTCGTCGTGAAGACCATGTATTGAAAACCGGCCTTCTTTGCGGTTTGAGCCCATTCCTCTGCATTGAAAAGATCAGGATCAAACTGAGAAAAATAGTTCTCGCGATAGGTGGTGGGTTCAATTTTTTCTGTCGTCATAAACCATTCGTGTCGAGCGCCAATACTGAATAGGCCGAAATGGATGAATAAGCCAAACCGATCATGGAGGAACCAGTTTGGATCAGGGTAGTCGGCAGGCCAATTTTTATACGTTCTCATTAAAAATAACTCCTTTTTCAATCACTTAAAGAAATTCTGTATTCGTCATGACTGTTTCTTGAATTTTCCAGCCATCTGCTTCCTTGACAAAGGTATGGTAAGCCTCTGTGATGTGGTCACGGTAAGAAGAGTCTTTTGGGCTGATCGTTTTCTGTTGAGCCGCGACCAGCATGGATCCTGTCTCTTGTTTAACAACTTCAAAAGAAAGCAGCGTGTGCTGCAGCTGTTCTTCTGCAAAAAAATCAGCTAATTCTTGGGTCGTCTCTGCTCGTGCCGCTGCCACTAGCGTTGCGGCATAGGCTGTCGCGTCTTGGTCAGAGGCTGCTTGTAAATTTTCTTTCAGCACTGCCAAACACGCCTCCGCCGCTGCTTGATTTGTAATATTGCCTGTCATCTCCAGTTTTTCTGAAGGTTGGGCATGAACTGGAGCAGAAGAACCGGTTGTTAGAAAATAGAGAAAGAATAGGCTAACAATAGCCAGCAGACTCACGATGACGGTTCGGCGCAGCAAGGATGTTTTCATAAGTTCTCACTCCTTCTTTTAAACATCAGAAATTTTCCCCGCACTATAGATTCCATGAAATAAATTGCGACCCACAGAAGTACTGCCGCTGAAAGGGGTCACCATTGGTAAGGACGGTTGAGTCAATTCTTCCAACGTATCGAGCTCCCCGTCCAAGAAGGCAGTAAGCCGCCAAAGTGTCGTGTCGCAGCGCATCAGCAAGGCGCCGTATCGCAGATCGATAATTTCAAAACCGAAAGGTCGATTCCAGTCAAACCAGACTTGACGATGGGCTTCATAAAGGGATTGCAAGGCGGATTTATAGACACTGATCGCATCTACTGCTTGGTGCAGTCCGGTGCGATCCTTGCTTTTATAGGCACTGGTGATCTGGTTGGTAATACAGGCTTTTTGTGCCAAAACATCAGCCAGCTGCTGATAAAAGGCAAACATCGTTTGTGTGTCCCGTGTTGCTTTCACAGCAGCCAACTCTTGAGCCAATGTTTGATAGTGGGATGCTAAAGAAAGATCAGTTAAATTTTCTTGATACAAGCCATACAGCAAGTCTTGGTAGAGCAACAGCTTGCTGGGGTTTTCTCCGTGAGGATTGTTTTTTTGCACACCTGCAGTTTGATCAAAGCGATCAAGCAGTAAAAAGTCGTTGGCTATTGACTGGTGAAAAAGCTGAAATTTTTTAGTTAAATTCTCTAACGAAAGGTCGTTTCCAAACTGCGCTTCACTGAAATATTGCAAACCTAGTAGCGCAGCAATCACTGGTGTTTCAGCTCCGTCGTCGCCCCAAAGTGTGGCATAGACTTCTTGGACATCGTTTTCTTTGGCGGCTTGCAAGGCGTGACGCATAGTGGCGAAACTTTTGCCGTAGTTCGGCGCCAAACCGTTCCACGTCCAGATACCTCCAGCAAAGACGATCGGCTGTTTTAATTCCCGGTGTTTCGCAAACATTCGCTGATAAGAGGCATGATCATGATGATAATAATCCCAGTAAACCATTTTGACCGCAGGAAGGTCAGCAAATAATTCTGTCGGAAAACACACGTCTGAATCGTAGTAATCACCCGTAGGCGCACCGATTCTAAAAAACATATCGCTCCACATCATCGGCTCAAAACCTATGTTTTGACAAAGCGCAGCTACCTGCTTTAGGTGTGCGGCCATAATCGTGAACCGGTCTTGTAACCCGTGTATTTCTAAATACTTTCCTTTCCCCAATTGGTGTGCTTCATCCATACCGATGTGCAGTTGATCAGTTGCAAAACACGAACGGATCGAACGGATCGCTGCTTCCAAAAAAGTATACGTTTCTTCTTCTCCCACCAGTAGAATATCTTCTGTGTCCCGAATATTTCCAGCGAACTGCCACTTTAAAGGATTCGTCAAATGTGCCAATGTTTGAATCGCTGGAATCAAAGTTACTCCTACGGCTTGGGCATAGGTATCTAGAGCCTTTAATTCTACTTGGGTATAACGACCGCGCAAATGTCCGAAATAAGGGTACTCAGGAATTTCATAAGTATCTTCCATATAGAGCATGAGGCGATTGATGCCCATCTTACTTGTTAATAAAATGAACCGTTCCAGCTTTTTGACGGTCATCACCGCATTGCGGGACAGATCGATCATTGGTCCAATTGCTTCAAAATGCGGCTGTTCTTCTAAGACATAGACTGGGCGATCTTCATGCACCCATAAAGTTAATGCCCGAAACAAATGCGCTTTTTCTTGATAGTAAATGATCGTTTCTAGTGGGCCGTGGCAAATTTTTAGGGAACCGGGTCGATGAATCAAGCGCAAGGGATGGCCATTCGGCGTTTCCCTCAATTCTAGTTCTTGCAGTGCGTGACTAAAAAATTCATCGAGGTTTTCATTACTTTGGATAAAAATGTCCTTCATCACGAGCGTCCTTCTTTCATCAGTGATTCCGAGCGCTGAATCGCTTGAAAAGAGAACCAGCTACTGGGGAATAGGAAAAAGGGAACAAAGCCGATGACTAATAAGATTGGCAAAAAAGTCAAAATGATAGTAGTCACTAAGATTCCCAAAATCATCGCAATTGTTTGGGGAACACTGATAACCATTAGTAATATTGCTTGTTTAAAATAGTGAAGAAGCGTCAAATCATAACGCAAATAGACCGGCAGAAGGTACAAGCTGATCAAAAGGGCACTGATAAATAGCAGCAGCAAAAAAAAGTGAATCAAGCTATTTTGGATAAAAGTACTAGAGATACGTAATTCCAACCATAAGAACAACAACAAACCCGCTTGCATGGCGCCTAATTGATTGGCACGACGGAAATTTTTTTTCACGATAGTTTTGAACCAAGTCTTCAAAGACGCTGGTCGTTCCTTTTTTTGGAAGCTATCGAAAAAAGCTTGGATAATCGTAGCGGTGGCAGGAAAAATACCTAAAAATATCCCGTATCGAAATACCCAATAAAACCAGAGTAACTGCAACTTCAGGCAATGAAGTAACCAATCGCCGACTTGATAGGAAACATGATAAATACCATTCGTTTGTTTCATAAGCCCCTCACTTTCTTACGGATACAAGTTTTGTTGTATCCGCTTTATTTGTTGTTCTAATCGTATCATTGATATATAGCCAGTGGGAGTAAATGGAAAAATCACACATCGAAAACAAGAAAAACACAGCAAATGTATTTGAAACGCTACATTTCTCCAAAAACGTTCATCGAAATCAAGCTTTATTCCTTGCACCTTTTATAGACGAAGTTGTTCGTTTTAACATAGCGAAAAAACTTACATATTGTTATAGGACATTTTTTTCGCTTACATTTAGAACAAAGAAAGGAGTGCAAATGAATGACAAAGATTCGCGGTGATATTGAAGAAGCCAAAGGGAACGTTCAAGAAGAACTAGTCCCAGAAACAGAAATGCTCAAGCAACGTCTGGAATGGTTTCAAGACTTGAAATTCGGAGTGATCTTCCATTATGGGCTGTATGCCGAAGCGGGGATCGTTGAGTCTTGGCAATTATCTGAAAAAGATGAATGGGCTAGAGAAAACCACCCTTATCGAGAAACCATCGAAGCACTGCGTTTGGATTATTGGCAGTTGATCAATCAGTTTGAACCGAAGAAGCTGGATACCCGCAAATGGGCAAAAATCTGTAAGGATGCAGGGTTTAAGTACTGTTTATTCACAACAAAGCATCATGATGGGTTTTCGATGTTCAATACAATGGAATCAGAGTTTAAAATCGGCGGGAAATTAAGTCCCTTTAAACGCGACATATTGCAAGAAGTGTTTACGGCATTTCGAGAAGCAGGGATCGCCACAGGAGCCTATTATTCTAAAGCTGACTGGTATTCTCCTTTTTACTGGTTGGATGATGATACCGTCAAAGGCCGTCATGCCAGTTACGATACCCATCTTCATCCAGAAATTTGGGCACGCTATGTGTCGTTTGTGCATCGCCAGATTGCGGAGATTACCTCCAATTACGGAAAAGTCGATTTTCTTTGGTTAGATGCCGGTTGGTGCGGACAAGGCAAAGAAGACCTACAAATGGATCGTTTAGCTGAGATTGCGCGTGAGAAACAGCCGGAATTGATCATCGTTGATCGGATGATGGGGGGCCGTCATGAAAATTATGTGACACCAGAACGCAAAATTCCTGCATTAGCGGAAATTCCTAAAAAAGTTTGGGAAAGCAATATCCCGATTGGAAATGATTGGGGCTATGTGCCGAATGATACTTTTAAGAGCAGCCAAGAACTGCTGGAAACCTTGATTGATGTAGTCAGTAAAGGGGGGAATTTGATTTTAGGCGTCGGACCAACACCTGATGGCGAATTTACATTCGAAGAGACCCAACGCTTAGAAGAAATCGGCCATTGGTTGGCGCTATATGGTGAAGGCATCTATGAAACGCGGGCAAGACCAACAGCTTGGAAAAATGAATGGTATTTGACCTATCAAAAAGACGGCAAGGCTCATTTTGCATTTCGCAGTATCGCTGCAGTCGCTTGCGAACAGATTCCTTTAACAGAGATCGGAGCAACTGAAGAAGACGAGCTAATTGATCTAGCCACTAAAAAACCGTTACCAGTCTATAAAAATGCGGATGAGCCGTATCTCTTATGGTCGGATATCAGTCACCCGAACGTTGGGGCAGTTGGGATTCGCATTTCGACACATAGGGAAAAAAATACACATTGATTTGAAAGCGAATACAATTCATGATAAGGCTAACACCAAGCAAGGAGGAGGAAGAATGGAAACAGCGACAATCAGACAAACCGTTTCAGTACCTAAAACAAAGAAACAAGATATAAAAATGAAGATCAAGAAAAATCGGCAATTGTACTTGTTTGTGTTGCCAGCGTTTTTGATTATTTTGATTTTCTCGTATGGACCGATGTATGGAATCATTATTGCATTCAAGGATTATATGCCTTCATTAGGGATTATGGGCAGTCCTTGGGTTGGGTTTAAACATTTTCAACGTTTCTTCGATTCCTATTATTTTTGGGAACTCATCAAAAATACTATAGGAATCAGTATCTATTCATTGGTTGTCGGTTTTCCGCTGCCGATCATCCTGGCATTGGCTTTGAATGAGATCAAAGACGGCCCGTTTAAAAAAATTACCCAAACAGTCACGTATGCTCCAAACTTTATTGCTGTGGTGGTCATGGTTGGTATGGTCATTGCTTTTTTATCTCCCTCAACAGGGATCATCAATCACCTATTAGAATTTTTGGGTTTCGAGCGGATCAGCTTTATGACCAATCCCCGCTGGTTTAAAACGATTTATGTACTGTCGGGCGTTTGGCAAGGAACGGGATGGGGGTCTGTGATTTATCTGGCAGCCCTATCTGGAGTTGATACGCAACTGCACGAAGCGGCAACGATCGATGGCGCTTCTCGTCTGCAACGCGTTTGGTATATCAATATTCCAACGATCATGCCCACGATGGTGATCTTATTGATCATGAGCTTCGGCAGCTTGATGTCAGTTGGGTTTGAAAAAATCATCTTGATGCAGAATCCTTTGAATATGCAATCCTCGAATGTGATTGCGACCTTTGTTTACCAGCAAGGGCTGTTAGATGCGCAGTACAGTTTTGCTGCGACAGTCGGCTTATTTAACTCATTGATCAATTCAGTCTTGTTGATCGTAGTCAATCATATCGCCAAACGTTTAAGCAACTCTAGTTTATTGTAGAAGGGAGGACCAAAAGTGAAAACAACGTCTTTAATAAAAGATACCCGTGCTGATAAAATCTTTTTGATCTTTGTTTATGTGTTTTTAGCAATTTCTTTGCTGATCGTTTTGTATCCACTGATTTATATCATCAGTGCTTCAATCTCAAATCCGCATCTGGTAAACTCTGGTGAAATGTGGCTTTTGCCAAAAGGGATCACCTTTGAAGGCTATCGAACACTACTAGGCAATAGCAGTATCTGGCGTGGCTATTTGAACACGATTTATTATACGGTTTTAGGGACATCGATCAATCTCTTAGTGACCTTACCTTGCGCCTACGCCTTATCACGAGAGGATTTTTATGGGCGACGCGCCTTCACTAATTTTATGCTGGTCACCATGTTCTTGTCCGGTGGCTTGATTCCCAGCTACTTGTTGATTCGCAGCTTAGGCATGCTGAATACTGTCTGGGCACTAGTGATTCCAGGAGCCGTCTCGGTTTACAATGTTGTTGTCACGCGAACATTTTTTCAATCCACGATTCCACGGGAGATGGAAGAAGCAGCAATTGTGGATGGTTGTTCTGATTTTCGGCTATTCATGCAGATCGTTTTACCACTATCAACGCCGATCATTGCGGTAATGGCTTTGTTCTATGGCGTCGGACATTGGAACAGCTTTTTTAGCGCATTGATCTATCTTTCTGATCGATCAATGTATCCGTTACAAATGATTTTAAGAGAAATATTGATTCTTCAAGATATGTCATCAAATACCGTCAATAATGTGACTTCAGAAATGGCGAATATGCTATATAGCAAACAACAACTTGCTCAAGTCATCAAGTACGGCGTCATGATCGTTTCTTCATTACCGGTAATTATCGTCTATCCGTTCTTACAAAAGTATTTTGTCAAGGGCATGATGGTTGGTTCAATTAAAGGATAAAAAACTTAAAGGAGGAAGAAAATGAGAGTAAAAAAGAAACTTTTAGGAATAGCAGGTGTTGCTTTGTGCAGTATGCTCGTCTTAGGTGCGTGCGGTAATTCTTCAGATGAAGGTACTGGGGAAAAGAAAGAAGTGGCCATCAATCATGACAGTCAGTTTCCGATCATCAAAGAAGGGGAAGAACTGACACTGAATATCATGGCACCTGGTGTAGGGTTGGCGGAATGGGAAGACATGCCGACATTACAGGATTATCAGGAAAAAACTGGCATCAAACTGACCTATACGACACCGCCATCCGCTGACTTTAGTACGAAACTGAACTTAGCCTTTGCTTCTGGAGATTTACCGGATATCGTTTACGGTGCTGGTTCGCAAGCATTGACTGCTTCGATGGAGATCGATTACGGTTCACAAGGGATCTTGCTTCCCTTAGAGGAGTATATCACGCCGGAAATCATGCCAAACCTGTATGCACTGACGCAAGAAGATCCCTCAATCTTGAAGTCGATCACAACGCCGGATGGGCACATCTACTCTCTGCCGATGATCTCACGGAATGCGACATCGATTTGGTGGCAAGGTCCGATGTGGTACAACGGCACGTGGCTCGATAATTTAGGTGTATCTGAACTGCCAAAAACCACAGACGAATTGCAAGAGCTTTTGACACGTTTTAAAAACGAAGACCCTAACGGCAATGGTCAAGCAGACGAGATCCCATTGACGGATGTTGATATGAACTCGACAAGAGTTTGGTTGATGGCTGCCTTTGGCTTACGGACCCGCGGCATCCAAGTGGATGATGATGTGGTCTCCTACACACCGACTTCAGAAAACTACAAAGCATTCTTGGAATATATGAATACATTGTACGATGAAGGCTTGCTGGATAAAGAAGTTTATGGACAGTCAGATGAACAGAAAAAAGCGAAGGGTGAAAACAATCAACTTGGGCTTTTTGCCGACTATTTCAGCTTCTTTACTACTGGTCGCAGTGAGGAAGAGGCTATGAATGATCCAATGTTCCAACCAGTGACTTCTGAATGGGCTCCAGAAGCTAAGATTCCCGGTAGTCCAAGAATTTCACGAGGGACCTTTGCTTTGACCAATGTCAATCCTTCTCCAGAAGCTTCTATGCGCTGGGTGGATTACTTCTATTCAGAAGAAGGCTCAAAATATATCGAACAAGGACCAGAAGGGTTTTTATGGGAGTACCAAGAAAATGCGGACGGTGAAAAAGTTCGTGTCTATGCAGACGGTATCGATACTAACAATACCGAAGACGAACGTGGCAAGATCACACCAGCATACGGATTGACAACGCCAAACCTTGTTATCGATACAACCGGCGAATACCATATCCGTAAAACGGCGAATGAAGAACCGGATACTCGTTTCAACGATTGGGTTGCCAAAGAAACAGCTGAGAAGATGGAAGACATCGCTGAAGTACCATTTCCGCTACTGTATTTAACGATTGAAGAAAACGATAAGGTAGCAGCAACTGCCACTGATTTGACAACTTATGTAGAACAAATGGAAGCCAAGTTTATCACAGGTGTCGAACCGTTAGATAATTGGGACGACTATGTGAAAACGATCGAAGCAATGGGCATTGACGAATACGTCGAAGTCTACCAAGCGGCTTATGACCGTTGGAAAGCAAACTAAATAAAGTGATAAGTGGAAAACGGGCCGAGACGATCAATCTCAACCCGTTTTTTTCAAAAATCTGCTAGAGGAGTCCAAAGAAAAATGAGAGTTATGCAGCCTTATGAGTTTGAACGCATTCGAAAAATTTTATACAAATTAAAACAATACCGCGTACGCCATCAGCAACCGGTAGCCCCACTTTATTTAAAACGAGAGACTTGGGTACCGTATGAGCAAGGGACTTATTTTGGAGAAAAAAATGCCTATTACCAATTGCAAGGTAGCCTTCAAGTTCCCGCTGACTGGTTGGAAAATCTTTGTGTCCTGCAAGTGTACTCAAGCCTTTCAGAGTGGGACAATACCACCAATCCCCAAATAAAAATCTATTTGGACGATACCTATGTCCAAGCCATCGATGTCAATCATCGAGAAATTACATTGACAAAACAATTTCTACAAAAAGAAGTCAATCTGAAGATCGATCTGTTCTCAGGCCGATCCGACAAACCATTCCCGCTGCAGGTCAATTTATTGGCGTTGGATCCTGCAGTTAATGATATCTGGTATGATTTTTATACGCTGTTTGATAGTTGGCGTGCCATTCGTGCGTTTGGCGGTGACGAAGCATTTTATCAACAAGTCCTTGGTCAAGTCGCCAATGTCTTGGATTTTCGTACCCCCTACTCAACGGCATTCTATGAAAGTCTCACAAAAGCAAAGCAGCTGCTTTCATCGTGTTACCTACCAGCGCATACACCAAAACAAAAGGTGACGGCTGTCGGCCATACCCACATCGATCTGGCGTGGCTTTGGACGGCGCAGCAAGCAATTGAAAAAGGCGAGCGCAGTTTCCAGACGGTCTTGAAATTGATGGAGGAGTATTCAGATTACACGTTTTTTCAAAGCCAACCACAACTGTATCTCTCCATGAAAACCCATTATCCTGAACTTTACGCTGCAATCAAAGAAAAAGTTCGAGAAGGAAGATGGGAAGTTGACGGGGCGATGTGGGTGGAAGCCGATTGCAATTTGACTTCAGGAGAATCACTGGTTCGTCAGATCCTTTATGGCAAACGGTTTATGAAAGAGGAATTTCAAGTCGATAGCCGCATCTTATGGCTACCGGATGTCTTCGGTTATTCAGCCGCCTTGCCGCAAATTTTACGCAAAACAAACACGCCATACTTTATGACGACGAAGCTGTCATGGAACCAATTTAATCAAATTCCATATGATTCCTTCTATTGGCAAGGAATTGATGGAAGTCGCGTTTTGACGCATTTTATTACAACCATCAGTGAAGGATACAGTCCAAGAGATTATTATACGACGTATAATGGATTGCTAGATCCTTATACGATCAAGGGGAGTTTTGAACGTTATCAGCAAAAAGATCAGCACGACGAAATTTTGATTGCCTATGGGTATGGTGACGGTGGCGGAGGCCCGACGAAAGAGATGTTGGAAGTTCAAAAACGGCTGCAAAAGACATTGCCAGATATGCCGACGATCACTGGCAATCATGTGAGGGGCTTTTTTGATCGACTGGCAAATTCTTTTGCTGAAAAACCAGGACCGGTCTGGTACGGCGAATTGTACTTTGAATACCATCGTGGGACCCTGACTTCCATCGGAAAAAACAAAAAGGCCAATCGTCAAGGAGAATTCTTCTTACAGACGATCGAAAAACTTTATAGTATCTGTGGGATGAATCGCTATCCACAAGCTGAATTAGAACAACTTTGGAAACAGCTGCTGTTTAATCAATTCCACGATATTCTGCCGGGAAGCTCGATCAAAGAAGTCTATGATCAGACGGATCAAGAGTATCGGCAGCTCTTTGATAAAGGCTGCGAACTGATCCACGCTTTGCTTCCAGAAACACAAGCACCCAAAGCTACTACTTGCCATGTCTTTAATCCGCTAGGGCAAGAGCGGACGGGTCTGGTCTATTTAGACGATCAGACAGGGGTCAAAGAAGCTTACTCGACTCAGCGGACCCATGATGACCGGCTCTTAGTCAAAATTCCTGCCATGGCTGGCTTGAGCTGCAAAACATTGACCCCTGTCTCAGCTGTGCCTCAATCAAAGCAAGTGGCAATGCGGCTGGAGGAATCGTTTGAAACGGCGGATTTTAAAGTGATTTTTGACGAACACTTTGACATCATCTCTTTAATTGACAAACGGCATCAACGAGAGATCGTACCAAAAGGCGAGCGGTTGAATCAGTTAGTGGCTTATGAAGATCTGCCGATGGATTATGATGCGTGGGATATTGATATTTATTACCAGAAGAAGCCTTATCCTGTGAAGCAAGTTCTCTCAGCTGAGGTCGTTGAGCAAGGTGAGATTCGTGATACCTTGAAAATCAAACGTCAGTTTGAAGATTCTTTTATTACCCAGTGGCTACATTTTTATCATGGCACCGGAAGAATCGATTTTGAAACAGCGGTTGATTGGCAGCAACATCAATTGCTGCTGAAGGCATTGCTGCCGATTGATGTCAACACATTGGAAGCGACATTTGATATTCAGTTTGGGCAGGTAAAACGACCTGTGCATCAAAACACGACATGGGACCAAGCGCGTTTTGAGAGCTGTGGTCAAAAATGGGTTGATCTCTCAGAAGGAAATTATGGGGTTAGTATTTTGACAGATTCGAAATATGGGTTCAATACGGATTATCAAAAGATCGGGCTTTCTTTGATCAAATCGCCGATCGATCCGTATCCAGAAGCGGATCAAGGCTTTCATGAGTTTACCTACTCCTTGTACGCCCACGAAGGAACTTGGCAAGACGCGCAAACGATGGAAGAAGCTTTGGCATTGAATGTTCCCATTCTAACCGTTCCAGGTGTGCCACAACTATCAGCAGAAGCTTTTCTAGCAGTCGATCAAAAGAATGTCTTGCTGGATACGGTGAAAAAAGCCGAAGATGAAGAGGCACTGATCGTGCGGTTGTATGAATATCATAATCAAACCACCGCCTGTCAATTGCGTTGCCAAAAAAGAATCAAAAAAGCGGTTTTAACGAATCTTTTGGAAGAAACCGTCGCTGAACTGCCGACCGAGCCGCTGGATGCCCAAAGCATCACAATCCATTTCCAGCCATTTGAAATCCAGACCATCATGCTTTATTTAGAAGACTAAATAGAAATGGAGAAGCATATGATTGAGACACTTTTACGGCAAATGACGTTGAAAGAAAAAATCGGCCAGCTGAATCAGCGTCTGTATGGTTGGGAAGTCTATGAAAAAACTAACGGAAAAATTATGTTGACTGAAACCTTTAAAAAAGAAGTAGCTCGTTTTGGCAGTCTTGGCTGGATCTACGGCGTGTTTCGGGCTGATCCTTGGTCAGGTAGAAATCAGCAAACTGGCCTGACGACCGCGGAGTCCTATGAGCTATCCCTTATGATTCAAACTTATTTGCAGGAGCACACTCGGTTGGGGATTCCAGCCTTTCTCAGTGAAGAGTGTCCCCACGGGCACCAAGGTTTGGAAGCCACGACATTTCCGGTCAATTTTAGTGTCGGTTCTAGTTGGAATCCCGACCTGTATCAAGCGGCCCAAACTATCACTGCTCAAGAGATTCGAGCAAAAGGGGCCCATGTCGGCTTAGTTTCCGCATTGGACATTGCTAGAGATCCGCGTTGGGGACGAACTGAAGAATGTTTCAGTGAAGATCCATTTTTAACCAGCAGCTTTACCAAAGCGGCCGTCAGAGGATTGCAAGGATCAAAAACAACGATAGAAAAACAGAACGTTTTAGCGGTGTTGAAGCATTTTGCTGCCCAAGGTGCAGGAATGGGGGGGCACAATGCAGGACCAGTGGCGATCGGTGATCGGGAATTCCGTGAAATTCATCTGCCACCAATGAAAGCGGGGATTGCTGCTGGGGCTTTGGGGTGTATGGCTGCATACAATGATCTAGATGGCGTTCCTTGCCATGCCAATACGTATTTGCTGCAAGAGGTTTTAAGAGAAGAAAGTGGCTTTGCGGGAATCGTTATGGCTGATGGGTGTGGGTTGGATCGGATTGCTGACTGGCTGGGAAGTCGCTCGCAAGCAGCCGCCAAATCCTTGACCAGCGGTGTAGATGTTAGTTTATGGGACGAAGTTTTCCCTGTATTGGAAGAAGCTGTCCTTGACGGATTGATTGCGGAAACGGTTATCGACGAGGCGGTCCGGCGTGTGCTTCTTTTGAAAGAAAAACTTGGCTTGTTTAAAGAAGCAACGCCCCACGTTTCATTGCCAGACAAAGAAAAGGCCCGACACGCTTCCTTAAAATTAGCAGAAGAATCCGTCGTCTTACTAGAAAACAATGGCATTTTGCCTTTGAAGAAAACGCGACAAAAAATTGCTGTCATTGGTCCTCACGTTAAACAGCTGTATCATCAGCTGGGGGATTATACCCCATTTATGGAGGAAGCAATGTGTATGACTCTTTGGGAAGGGTTGACCAAATTAAATACGCATCAAGTGGATTTCGCCTACGAAAAAGGCTGCGAAATCGCCAATGGAACAACGGCGCAACGACGGCGGGCTTGTCAGATCGCAGAAGACGCTGATGTCATCTTAGTGACGATTGGTGGCTCCAGTGCCCGTGATTTCACAACGGATTTTGACAAGAACGGCGCCGCCTTAAGGGGATCTCAGGAAATGACCAGCGGAGAAAACATCGACTTAGCTACCCTCGATTTGCCGCAATGCCAGTTGGATTTACTGTTTGCGTTGAAGAAGAGGAAAAAGCCGCTGATTGGGATCGTGATTTCTGGACGACCGCATTGCTTAGCTCCGTTGAAAGAAGTATTCGATGGACTGCTTTACGCTGGCTATCCCGGCCAATATGGAGGGGAAGCGATTGCTCGGATTCTTTTTGGCGAAACGGTTCCTAGTGGGAAATTAGCAGTTTCTATTCCTGATACGGTTGGACAGCTGCCAGTCTGTTATAATTATCGCAACACAGCGTTTCAAAAAGACTACCTCGATCAAAACGGCGCACCAGTATATTCTTTTGGTTATGGTCTTAGTTATGCCTCTTTTACTTGCAGCGCGGTTTCGGCTGAATATGCAGGTGAAGGCATTATCGTTAGCGGCACACTCGAAAATCATTCTGCAGTTTCTGGCAAAGAAGTCATTCAATGTTATCTAAAAGAGTACACAAAAGCATATGTGCCGAGGAAAAAAGTCCTGTGTGGCTTTCAAAAAGTATGGGTGCCTAATCAAGGGCAAGTAGCTTTTCAACTCGTGATCGATGAAGCATCAGTGCAGCAGCTGGCAATTTCTTTGAAAGATACTGCATCGTTTTGTCTGGAAGTCGAAAAAACAGGTCAGCAGTATCGATTTGTATTTCAACGATCCAACCCTGACCGTACGTGGCAGGTAACTCAGAAAGGAGCAAAAGAATGATTCACTTTCCAAAAAACTTTTTATGGGGAGCGGCCGCGTCAGCACCGCAAACCGAGGGGGCTGCGGCTGTTGACGGCAAAAGTCCCTCTACATGGGACAAATGGTTTGAGTTAGAGCCGTCACGCTTTTACGATGGTGTCGGACCAAGCGACACTTCAAATACCTACTATCAATACCGTGAAGACGTGGCAAACATGAAGGCCATGAACTTAAATTCCTATCGGACATCGATTGCATGGACCCGCTTATTACCAGACGGAAAAACATTGAATCAGACGGCAGTAAAGTTTTATCGGGCATATTTTCAGGAAATGCTGGATCAAGGCATCGAACCGATCATTAATTTGTTTCATTTTGACATGCCTTGGTGGCTGATGGAGAAAGGAGGCTGGGAAGCCAGGGAATCCGTTGACCATTTTGCATTTTATGCAAAAACTGCTTTTGAACAATTCGGCGATTTAGTGAAAAAATGGGCGACCTTTAATGAACCATTGGTGCATATTGAATGTGGGTATTACGGAGATGCTCATTGGCCGCAAGTGCGTGATTTCAAGCGGGCGATCCAAGTGGGTTATCATACTTTGCTAGCTCATGCGAAGGCGGTTGCTGAGTTTCGTAAACTCGCACTTCCTGATGGAGAAATCTGTATCATCTTGAATTTGTCACCTGTTTATCCAAAAAGCCAAGAAGCGGCTGATCGAGAAGCCGCTGAATGGGCGGACCTCTTGTATATTCGCAGTTTTTTGGACTGTGTCGTTTATGGACAATTTCCTGAAAAACTAACGAGCTTGTTCAAGGAGCATCAATTGACCCCTGAATATGAGGCAGCAGATGCGGAAATTTTTCG
The DNA here is from genome assembly GCF_051713725.1 of Enterococcus sp. DIV0755f. Taxonomy (NCBI): domain Bacteria; kingdom Bacillati; phylum Bacillota; class Bacilli; order Lactobacillales; family Enterococcaceae; genus Enterococcus; species Enterococcus sp. DIV0755f. The sequence continues at coordinate 2,960,467 of NZ_JBIOQL010000001.1, read as the reverse complement.
TGAAAATACCGTAGATTTTATCGGTTGCAATTATTATCAACCGTTGCGGATCCAAGCGCCCCTTCCGCAGAATGGAGCATCCAATCCCTTTGAGCCGCGTCAGTTGTTTCGTGGGTACGATTGGCCAGAGAAAAAAATCAATCCTCATCGTGGCTGGGAAATCTATCCAGAAGGAATCTACGATATTGCGATGCGTCTGAAGAATGACTATCAAAACATGCCATGGTTTATTTCCGAAAATGGCATGGGGGTGTCAGAGGAAGAACGGTTCATGGATGCCACGGGGCAAGTCAATGATACGTATCGGATTACCTTTGTTGAAGACCATTTGCGTCAGCTGCATCGCGCGATCGAAGATGGGTCACCTTGTTTCGGCTACCATATGTGGACCTTTATGGATTGCTGGAGCTGGTTGAACGCTTATAAAAACCGCTATGGTTTTTATCGAGTAGATTTGAAGAATAACTTCGAGCGTTATCCTAAAGCGTCCAGTTTTTGGTTGGTAGAAGTAGCTGCTAGAAATGCCATTGATTGATCAAAGTGTCCGATTAGAAGCAAAAATACCGCAGGAACATATTCCTGCGGATTTCTTTTGGGTATGAACATTTTACAAATACTTCTCACGAAAATCAGCGATGGCTTGGCGTGACGCGTAGATATTGCGTGCCAGCTTTTCATTTTTACTTAAAAAGACATAGAAAAGGACATCGACCGCTAATAGGTGGGCGATGATTGAATTGGTAGCGGCACTCCGCTGGTTGGCTTCTTTGGAACGGGACACTTGCAGGGGAACATCCGCCAACTTCGTCAACGGATTGCTACCAAAGCGGGTGAGCGACAGGATCGGAACGCCAAGATTTTTAGCGATTTCGGCTAAGTGAACCATCTCAGGCGTGTGTCCACTGTTGGAAATGACCCAGACCAGACTTTTTTTCTCGTTTTTGACAAGTTGCGGCAACAAGAGATTGTAGTCATTTTCAAACACGACGATCTTGCCTAAACGAGTCCATTTTTGCTGGATATCTTGTGCGATCAATGAGGAAGCACCGATTCCGCAGACAAAAATGCGTTCACGAGTCGCGATCAGTTCAGCGGCAGCCAACATCAGCTGTTCTTCTAATAATTGGGCCGTCTCATTCATGGTCACCTGGGCATTGTGGCTCAATTTTGAGGTGATGGCATGAAAGGGCTCGTTTAATTCAACATCGGCATAGCCTAAATGCTCATTGGCATTGTGGCGCAAGCCGGATTCGGCAGATAATTGTATTTTTAAATCTGTCAAACTAGCAAAGCCGGTTTTTTTCGCAAAACGTACAACGGTTGGTGCACTGATCCCAGTGGCTTCTGCTAATTGACTCGCAGTCATCGACGGCACTTTTTCAGGATTGGCCTCCATGAATGCGAAGAGTTTCTTCTCAGAAAGCGATAATTCATTTTTCATGCTCTCGATTCGGGAAAGAACGCTCATCCTTACACTTCCTTTAGATAGAGTAGTATCCTAAGTATAACATAAGTTTTGGAGGAGCTTTCAAAAGAAACGAAAAGAATAGGTAGATAAACTTGCTTTTTTACTTAGAATCAAGTAAAGTAATTACGTGTGAAAAGCACAGTACCTGTTACTTGGTTTAACGAATCACCAACGTTTTACTCAGTCGCAGGGGAAAAAGAAAAAGAGGTGAAAAACATGGCAATTTCAAAAGAACGCAAAAACGAAATCATCAACAAATTTGCACGTCATGAAGGAGATACTGGTTCTCCAGAAGTTCAAATCGCTGTTTTAACAGAAGAAATCAACCATTTGAACGAACATGCACGTATGCACAAAAAAGACCACCATTCATACCGTGGGTTGATGAAAAAAGTTGGACATCGTCGTAACTTATTAGCTTACCTACGTCAAAAAGACGTACAACGTTACCGCGAATTAATCCAAGCTTTAGGATTACGTCGTTAATCAAACAAAGAAAAGTGAGGTTCAACCCGAATCTCACTTTTTTGCTATGAATCACTGCGACTGGGCGGCGCAAGCCGCACAGAGCAGATGATGAATAGTACTAGGCGAGAGCAGCGAGCGTAGTGACCAAGCAGTGGAATCACTGCGACTGAGCGGCGCAAGCCGCACAGAGCAGATGATGAATAGTACTAGGCGAGAGCAACGAGCGTAGTGACCAAGCAGCGGAATCACTGCGACTGCATTGTCGGCTAAAACAGCTGATGCAGTCTGACAGGTAAGCTTGAGCCATCTAAAAAGTGAAACACCGAAATAGCGGCCTTTTGACTGGTGAATCAAAAAGCGCAGCCAAAAAGAATTTTGGGTCCTTGTAAGCAGCATCCTACTAACCAAATGAAAGCAGCGGAACGACATTCCGATTTTTTCATTTGTTTAGTAGTGACTTGCTGGGATCCGATGAAAAGGAGCAGAACATGACAGAAAAACAAGTATTCAAAACAACTTGGGGCGGCCGCCCATTAGAAGTAGAAGTTGGCCAATTAGCCAAGCAAGCAAACGGAGCTGTATTGGTTCGTTATGGCGACACGGTTGTCCTAAGTGCAGCGGTTGCATCTAAGGAAGCAAAAGATACCGACTTTTTCCCATTAACGATCAATTACGAAGAAAAAATGTATGCCGTAGGGAAAGTACCTGGTGGCTTTATCAAACGTGAAGGACGTCCAAGTACGGAAGCAACCTTGACTGCCCGTTTGATCGACCGTCCGATCCGTCCAATGTTTGCGGAAGGCTTCCGTAACGAAGTACAAGTTACAAACATCGTAATGAGTGTTGAACAAGATTGTACGCCAGCAATGGCGGCAATGTTAGGTTCTTCTTTAGCGTTATCTATTTCAGATATCCCGTTTGACGGACCGATCGCTGGTGTCGATGTCGGTCGGGTCAATGGCGAATACGTCTTGAATCCAACAGTAGAACAAGCAGAACAAACCGATATCGAATTGACAGTAGCTGGAACGAAAAAAGCCATCAACATGGTTGAATCAGGAGCGAAAGAAGTTTCTGAAGAAGACATGTTAGGTGCGTTATTATTTGGTTTTGATGCTATCAAAGAATTGGTTGCCTTCCAAGAAGAAGTTGTCGCAGCTGTGGGCAAACCAAAAATGGAAGTCAAATTGTTACAAGTAGATGCTGACTTGAAAAAAGAAATTTTCGACGGCTACTACCAAACAATGAAAACTGCTGTTATGACGGAAGAAAAATTGGCTCGTGAAGACGAGATCGATAAAGTCAAAGACACAGTGAAAGAAGTGTATGCAGAAAAATTTGCTGGACATGAAGAGGAAGCACAATTCTTGAAAGAAGTGAAACAAATCGCAGAAGATCTTGAAAAAGATGTGGTTCGCGAATTGATCACCATCGACAAGATTCGTCCGGATGGCCGTCAATTAGACGAAATCCGTCCATTGGCATCAGAAGTTGGCTTATTGCCACGTGTTCATGGTTCTGGTCTATTTACTCGGGGACAAACCCAAGCCTTGTCTGCTTGTACGTTAGCACCTTTAGGTGAACACCAAATCATTGATGGATTAGGGGTTGAAGAATCAAAACGATTCATCCACCATTACAACTTCCCTCAATTTTCTGTTGGTTCGACTGGTCGTGCTGGCTCACCAGGACGTCGTGAAATCGGTCATGGTGCATTAGGCGAACGTGCTTTAGCACAAGTGATTCCTGATGAAACAGACTTCCCTTACACAATCCGTCTAGTTGCAGAAGTATTAGAATCAAATGGTTCTTCTTCTCAAGCAAGTATTTGTGCAGGAACCTTAGCGTTGATGGATGCAGGGGTGCCAATCAAAGCACCAGTTGCAGGTATCGCAATGGGACTTGTATCTGATGGTGAAAACTACACGATCTTAACGGATATCCAAGGCTTAGAAGATCACCTTGGCGATATGGACTTTAAAGTTGCTGGAACCAAAGATGGGATCACTGCGTTACAAATGGATATCAAGATCCAAGGAATCACTGAACAAATCTTGACAGAAGCATTAGATCAAGCGAAAAAAGCGCGGATGGAAATCTTAAATGAATTGACATCAACATTGGCTGCTCCTCGTGAAGAGTTAAGCCAATACGCACCGAAGATCGAAATGATCCAAATCGATCCTGCGAAGATCAAAGATGTAATCGGTAAAGGCGGCGACACCATCAATGGCATCATTGATGAAACTGGCGTGAAAATCGATATCGATCAAGACGGAAAAGTTTCGATTGCTTCTGCTGATGCAGAAATGATCCAAAAAGCCATCAAGATCATTGAAGAATTGACGAAAGAAGTAAAAGTTGGCGAAGTGTACCTTGGGAAAGTTGTCCGTATTGAAAAATTCGGTGCGTTTGTCAACTTGATCAAAGGCAAAGACGGCTTAGTTCATATTTCACAACTTGCGAACGAACGGGTCAACAAAGTGGAAGACGTTGTCAAAGAAGGCGACGAAATCTTAGTGAAGGTTACAGAAATCGACAAACAAGGTCGTGTGAACCTTTCAAGAAAAGCACTATTGAACGAAGACAAAGCAGAGAAAAAATAAGCTGCTACTTCTAAATCATAAGCAAAGTCTAGGAAACTGGACTTTGCTTTTTTTTGTGTCTAAGTAGCAGCTCTTCAAGAGGGTCTTACTTGACAGGAGTTTTTTTTTGCGTTACCGCGAAAAATAAGAGATAATTCAGAATATTGTCTTTGCCATGCAAGCAATAATTCTAAGATGTCAAACGCATCTTATTTAGGATAAGGAGTACGATATGAAACAGACATTTCCAACCGATTTTTTATGGGGAGCATCGATTTCCGCGCACCAAACCGAAGGGGCATATCAAACCGACGGCAAGGGGCTGAGTGTCCAAGATACTCGTCCAAGAGACAACCATGAGATTGCTGATTTTACAGTGGCTGTCGACCATTACCACCAGTACAAAGCGGATATCGCCTTGTTAGCAGAAATGGGGATCAAAATTTTCCGCTTTTCGATCGCTTGGTCGCGAATTTTTCCAGAAGGGCGCGGTACCGTCAATCAAAAAGGATTGGATCATTACAGCGATGTCATTGATGAATTGCTAAAACACGGGATTCAGCCCTTTGTGACGTTGAACCATTTTGACTTGCCGCAAGCATTGGAAGACGAAGGCGGCTGGACAAAACGCAGCACCGTTGAGGCATTTGCCGCATATGCCAAAACGCTGTTTACGGCCTATGGGGATCGAGTGACGCACTGGCTGACGATCAATGAACCAAATATCATGCTGCTGGTGGATCAAAAAATATTAGGGAAAAAGATTCCATTATCAGAAAAATACCAGCAATTTCATCACCTGATGATCGCTGAAAAATATGCCTTCGAAGCGTGTCATGAAATCGTTCCAAATGGCAAAATCGGACCGGTGCCGAATATTTCGTTGGTCTATGCGGCGACTAGTCGACCAGAAGACAACCAAGCAGCGTTGTACTTCAACAGTGTCCGGAACTGGGCTTACCTTGATTTTGCCTGCTTCGGTCGTTACAACACGGTCTTTCAAGATTATTTGAACCAAAACGGGCTCACGATTGACTTTGGGCCTGAGGATGAGGCGTTGATGAAACGGGCTCTGCCTGACTTTGTCGCGATGAACTTCTACACCACAGTGACAGTGGAGCAGCCAACGGAAGCTGGGGATATGAAAAACGGTATCAGCGATCAGCAAAGTGAAGACATTATGGAGCGTGGTTTTTACAAAGGGTTCACCAATACGTTCTTGAAGAAAAATGCCTTCAATTGGACCATCGATCCCTTGGGGCTGAAAACGACGTTGCAGACTCTTTATGATCGTTATCACTTGCCGATCACCATTACCGAAAACGGCTTAGGGGCAGAAGATCATCTAGAAGCAGATGGCACGGTTCATGATCTGTACCGTATCGATTATTTGTCGCAGCATATCAGCCAATGCTTAGCCGCGATCAATGCTGGGGTGGATCTGATCGGATACAGTCCGTGGTCTGCCATTGATTTGATCAGTGTACACGAGGGGATTCGAAAACGGTATGGCTTCATTTACGTGGATCGCAATGATGCACAGGAAAAAGAACAAAAACGAGTGAGAAAAGACAGCTTTTATTGGTATCAAAAGCTGATTGAAGAAGGGGCGATCCCTTCGTTGGAGGAGTAACGATGACAAGTGTTTTTACCTTTTTAGAAACGCGTTTGATGCCGCCTTTGAATAAGTTGGCGAATTTACGCTTTATTCGCGCAATCATGCAAGCAGGGATCATTACGGTCCCTTTTACGATCGTCGGATCGATCTTTTTGATCATCAATAATTTACCGCAGATCATTCCACCACTGGCTGGCTTTTTCGAACAAACGATTTTACGATTTTCCCCGCTCTATAGTGTCGTGACCACGATGTCTGTCGGCTCGATTGCTGTTTTTTATTGTTTAGCAACAGGGTATTATTTAACTGAGATTTATCATAAAGAAGATCATTTGACTATGAGCAGTTTTGTAGGGGCGTTATTAAGTTTGTTTGCCTTTTTAATGACGATCATTCAAGTCGACATTACCGATGGGGCAGCTCAATTGCTGCAGTCAGAAAGCGAAACTGCCATTGTTTACAATGGGATCGCCATAGGCGGTTGGATCACACGCTTTAGCGGGGTAGGCATCTTTATTGGGATCATCACCGCAGTGCTTGCTACGTCGGTCTATCGTTTTTGTGTAAGAAGAAAGATTACCATCCAGATGCCTGAAGGAGTTCCTGATGGAGTCAGCAAAGCATTTGCGTCATTGATCCCAGCGATTTTGATCGCCTTTTTGATGGTGGCGATCAACGGGGTACTGGCGGTTTTCCACACGGATCTTCACGGATTGCTGTCCAAACCATTTGAATTCGTGAAAGAGTTGACGGGTTCTTGGTTAGGAATCATCGTGATTATGCTCCTTATCCATCTCTTATGGGCAGTGGGGGTTCATGGGACGGCTGTTATTAAAAATAGTTTCATCAATCCCATCCTTTTGGTGGCTCTAACGGAAAATATCGATGGTGCCAATAATATTTTTGCTGGGGATTTCGTGAACATGTATATTTTTATGGGCGGCGCAGGAAGTACGCTTGGATTGGTTTTATTGATGCTGTTTGTGGCAAAATCACAACAGCTCAAAGTCTTAGGAAAAGCAGCGATCTTACCAGGACTTTTTAATATCAATGAACCAGTGATCTTCGGGGCACCGATCGTCTACAATCCGTATTTGATCATCCCCTTTATCATAACCCCTTTGATCAACGTCACGATTGCTTACTTTGCTAGCTCATTTGGCTTTGTCGATAAAGTCATTACTGGCATTCCCTGGATCTCGCCAGTCGGAATTGGGGCGTTTTTAGGAACCGGCGGTGATTTCCGAGCCATCCTGATCGCTTTGATCAACTTAGGGGTTTCCATTCTCTGCTATTATCCATTCTTTAAGATGTACGATGGCAAACTCTACACGGAACAACTTGCCAATCACGCATAAATAGGAAAAAACAGCAAAACGCCCGTTGATGGACTTCTAGTGAAGTGCCAACAACGGGCGTTTTTCTAATGCAACTAGTGATCACGTATGCAAAGACTGTTGATACAAGACGCAATCATCACAATCTTTGCGAGTTGGTTTGGCTTGCTGGGGTGTTTCTTTGTGTAATGGCAAAAGCATACGCAACCCGTTTAAGATAACTAAAATCGTGCTTCCTTCATGACCCACGACCCCTAGAGGCAGCGTGAGAAATTCAAGGAAGTTTGAAGCAATCAGCAACAAGATGACACTGATAGAAAAGACGATGTTTTGTTTGATGATCCGCTGTAATTTTTTAGCCAAACGGTGACTGTCGACCAAGCGCAGCAAATCATTTTTCATCAAGACGATGTCCGCCACATCCATTGCGACGTCAGTTCCTTCGCCCATCGCGATTCCTACACTTGCGGTCGCTAAGGCGGGGGCATCATTGATCCCATCACCGACCATTGCATTGATTTTGTAGGTTTCTTTCATTTCTTTGATCCGAGTGGTTTTCTCATCAGGCAGGCAATCACTTTCGTAGTCAGACAAGCCGATTTCTGCTGCGATCACTTTAGCAGTACCTAAATGATCACCCGTCAGCATCGTCGTGTGAATCCCCTGCTCATTGAAGTAGGCAAGACTCTCACGAGCTTCAGGACGGGGCTGATCCAATAGCGCTAAATACCCTGCTAACACACGGTCACGATTGATATAAATCAAGGTTTTTCCAGCTGCTTTCAATTCGTGGATGCGGGTTTGCTCACTGGCAGCAACAGAGGTTAGATCGACTTCTTTTCCAATCGTCCAATGGGCAGCTTGGTAAGTGGCGGCTAGACCGACCCCCGCTTGTTCTTCCACGGCCAGTTCCAACGGCTTTTCATCATGAAAATACGCCAAGATCGCTTCAGCCAATGGGTGATTTGATTGTTTTTCCATCCCGACGATCAGTTGGGGAATAAAGGGTTCATCCAGCAACAGATGGACATCAGTGACAGCAGGTTTGCCACGAGTCAGCGTTCCGGTTTTGTCAAAAGCGATCGCTTTGACATTGGCAAAGGCATCCAAGGCTTGTCCGCCTTTGCATAAAACGCCCAAACGAGCAGCGTGAGAAATGGCTGCTAAGGTCGCAGGAGTAGCAGAGGCGACTAAGGCACAAGGAGATGCCACCACCAGTAAGACCATGCCGCGATAAAAGCTTTCTTGGAACCCCCAATTCGTGAAAAACGTACACAAAACGATCATTAGCGGGACGGCGATCAAGACGATCGGCACATAGATCCGTTCGATTTTTTCAATCAGGGTCGCCGTTTGACTTGGCATTTGCTGTGCTTCTTCCACCAATTGAATGATTTTTGCAAAGCGGGTGTTTTCACTCGTTTGGGTAACTTCAATGTACAATGGCTGACCGAGGTTGATGGTTCCGCCAAAGACTTCACTGCCTAAACGTTTCTCGACAGGAATGGATTCGCCACTGATGGCCGCCTCATCAACGCTGCTGTTTCCTTGGATCACGATACCGTCGATCGGGATCGCACTGCCTTTTGCCACCATAATCGTATCTTTTAACTGAAGGGCTTCCACTGGTACTTCGACGAGCTCGCCACTTTCAATCATTTTTAAGGCAGTCGTTGGTTGCAGTGCCATTAATGAACTAATTTCTCGCGTACTTTTGTTGGTCGTATATTCCTCAAGGGCACCGCTCAAACAAAAGATAAAGGTCAACATCGCCCCTTCAAACCAATGACCAATGATACAGGCACCAATGGCGGCTAATGCCATCAATAGATCGACGTTCAACCGTTTGTCGTGCACCAATTCTTGCGTGCCTTCCCAGGTTTGTTTCCAACCACCAGCAAGAATCGCTAACAGATAAGGGACAAAGCTATAAGGAATGGAAAAAGATGCCATAAGAAAGCCAGTTGCCATCAATAGCAAACAAGCGATCGTTGAAAAAACAGCCGACGATTCTGATTTACTCATAAGAAACGCCTCCTTTTGAATGTAGTCTAGGAATGAAAAACCGATCCTTTTCTCAAGAAATAATCGATTGTTCCTCCCTCAACTTGAGCATAGCACATTCGAAAACAAGATGGTAAAAAAACAACGTACCTGATAATGAAAGTGATTATCAAGTAGCGATTAAATAACATTACTATCCAAATGATAAATGGAAATTTACTATTATAGAAAAAAGAACACAAAAAAAGCAGTACAATAAAAAACGAATTGTACTGCTTTTACTTATTTGATGTGGTAGTCAGCGATTGGATTGCTTAACGCAAACTATACTTTGCTAAGGGAATCTGACGTGCTTCACACCACTCTTTGACAGCACCAGAAAAAATCAGCTGGACCTTGGTAAGGTCTTTGGTGCTTGTCTGTCCTGCCATTGTGTAGAGCAGCTGCAGCTGTTCCTTCCATGATTGTAAGGTGGCGATAGTTTCTTCTTTGCCTTTTGACAAAAGCAGCACGAGGATCGTGGCGGATAGTCCTACGCTATCGGCACCAAGGCAAAGTGCTTTGAAGATATCGTAAGCATCCCGAACTCCGCCTGAAGCGATGCGGGTAAAGGGCTGTTGGATCTCATTTGCTTCCAGCAAGGAAATCACGGTGGATTGACCAAAGGTGTCTAAATACGCCAATTCACGTTTTTTTCGACGAGCATTTTCGATTTGCGTAAAACTTGTGCCGCCGCTGCCAGCAACATCAATCGTTTGTACGCCGATCGCCAGTAACTGCTGGATCGTTTCACGGGACATCCCAAAGCCGACCTCTTTTACGACAACCGGAACGGCAACAGAAGCCATCGTTTTTTCCAATAAGGACAGCCATTGGCTGAATTGACGATCGCCTTCTGGCATCACTAATTCTTGCGGTGCATTCAGATGGATCTGCAAGGCATCGGCACCAAAGAGTTCCACTGCCCGCTGTGCATTTTCAACGGGACTGCCCGCGCCAATATTGGCTAATAAGAAGCCGTTAGGATTGGCTTTGCGGACGATACGGAAAGAATCGGCGACACTTGGATCTTTTAAGGCAGCCGAAACAGAGCCGGTTGCCATCATCAACTCACAGGCTTGTGCGATCTCTGCTAACTCTTGATTGATTTTTAAGGTTTTTTCACTGCCGCCGGTCATGGCATTGATGAAAAAAGGGCTGGAAAATGAGCGGTCAAAGACAGTCGTCGCAATTGACACATCAGCCACGTCAATTTGCGGAAAGGACTGGTGGACCAAGCGAACTGCATCAAAATCGTTGCTGTGTTCTTTATGGAACGCTTTTGCTAAGGAAACATGTTCATCTTTTCGATTCATGATAGGTCCTCCCGGTAATGGTAAACGTGCAGCGGCAAGGGGGTGATCTCGGCTTTTTCCCACGCACTCATCAATGGTAAAATACCGGTTTTCTGGTCAACGATCACGATACCGCAATCGCCGCCGCCGGCACCGGAAGATTTAGCTGCACCACAATAATTTTCTGCTAGATCACAAAGCTTTTTAAGTGCTGGAGTTTCAATCGGCACACCAGTCAGTGCGGACAACTCCCGCAGGAGCTTTCGATTTTCCGTGATCATTTTTTTGATCGTGCGACTGTCTTCATTTAAGAAGCCGTCGATCAATCGATTGACGCAGTCTTTGCTGGCTGCTAAAAAGGCAGCATAGGCGTTTTCTTTTTCTTCTTTGGATTGATAGACTTGATCCACTAAATCGGAGGTGGAGGCAGGAGAGCCTGTCCAGCCAATCAGCAGTCGAAGAGATTTCGGAACCGTCAAGGGACGGATCGATAATCCTGGCCAATCGAAAGCGATCAATTCTGTTAAGGTATGGTCTTTTTGTTTGGCTAAGACCCAGTCGTGATCGAAGGTTGAAAAAGCGATCCAGCCGCCATAGCAAGAGGCCGCAATATCACCGCACGACCCATTACCTTGAACAGCAAGATGAGCAAGAGCCGCAATTTTGAATTGGGTCAACCGATCCATTTCCATTTGATAGTACAGATTCAATGCTTTGACCGTGGCAACAGTCACGGCACCGCTAGAACCGAGGCCATATTTGCGACCATTCGAGTTATCCAGTTCACTGGTCACTTTTAAATCGTAAAAGGAAAGGGGGATGCCTTTTTCTTGGGCATATTTTTCCGTCAGACGAATGGCTGCCAAAATATAGTGGAACGGGTTATCCCGGTGGTCTAAGACTAATTCGCCTTTGCGACGCGTCCAGCGAATCGGCAGGTCGCTGTATTGGGCAGACTGGATGCTGCCATTTTTACGGGCCTCTTCAACAGTGACCGTGATAAATTGGTCAACGGCAACGATGATTGCAGGATGACCTGGTTCGACAACGGCGTATTCACCAGCAATAAATAGTTTTCCAGGAACGGATAGTTCAATCATTTCGACACTCCTAATCGATGGCTTCTTAATGGCTTCTTAGTTGATGGGGGAAGATTCTTCCACCGGTAAAAAGGCTAATCCTTTGCCCGCATGAGCAGTTACTAATTGTTCTGAGGCAAAGTGAGCACTTAATTCACGTAAAATCGTTTGTTCTTCTTGTTTTTGGCATAAAACTTTGACATTGGGACCAGCATCCATCGTGAAATAGCAAGCCAATCCTTTTTTTCGCAGCATTCGGACACATTCCATAGCTCGTAAAGATTCAGAAGACCAATAAGTAAAAGGTGGTTCGGCGGCTAAGGTCGTTCCATGCATTTTCAAGGCGTTGGCCTCGGTCGTTTCACCTAAAGCAGTAAAGTCTTTTTCGGCAATCGCTTGTTTCATTTTCACGAGATCGCTCGCAGTGGCAGAAAGCCAGCCTGGATAAAAGCTCGAGGTTTCAACGGTTCGGCGCATCCCCTCACGACTGGAGACTTCTTTGGCTTGTGCGTTGATCAAAATAAAGATCATACTTAATTCTTCTTCCCATCCATTCGACGGCACTTGGGTGGCAAAAGAAGTCTCATCGGTGCCTTGATGCCATTCAGCAAAGCCACCGTAGATACTCCGACAAGCCGAACCAGAACCGCGACGGGCCAAACGGGATAGCTCTTGCTCCGACAAGTTTAAGTCCAGTGCTTCACTACAGGCACCCGCCAAGGCCGCTAATCCGCTGGCAGAAGAGGCAAGTCCAGCAGCGGTTGGGACGAAGTTTTGACTTTCCACCGTGGCATACCACGGGCAGTCCGCTTTTTTTCGTACCAGATCCAAAAAGTCCGCAACTTTTTTGGTGGCAGCGTCTGTTTGCACCACGCCATCCAGCGTAAAGCGATCCTGTGTAAAATCGGGTGAAAAAGCCACCGTTGTTTCTGTGTAAAAAGCATCGAGGGTCAGGGACAAACTATTGTTCATCGGTAAAATGAAGGTTTCGTCTTGTTTTCCCCAATACTTGATCAATGCGATATTCGTGTAGGCACGAGCCTTTCCCTTATACATGTTCATAAACTCCTAATCCTTGTATCCATGCCGCATGAGCGCCATCGGACAATAAAATACGGCTGATGTTCTCAGCCTGTTCCTTCGTTTTGGTTAGTGCGATCATACAGCCGCCTCGGCCCCCGCCGGTCAGCTTCGCCCCATAAGCCCCGTGTGCCAATGCTGAGGAAACCAACTGATCCAGTTGCTGATTGCTGACCCCTAACTGCTGCAGTGCCTGATGGGCATTGTTCATGCTTTCGCCTAATATTTCTAATTGATTGGCTATAATTGCCTCTTTGGCTCTTTTGGTTTCGATCCCTAAACGCTGGATCGCTTGACTGGCCAGCTGCTTGCTGGTTTCAAAAAGATGGGCGACACTTTTGACAGCTTCTCTCGTTTGCCCTTTGATGCCAGTATCAGCGACGAGCAAATAACCGTCGATCGTGAGGGGAAACGAAGTGATGGGATGCCCTTTGATAAAGTAAATGGCATCCGTCCCGCTAGCTGCTGCAGCATCGATCCCGCTAGGATTGCCGTGAGCGATTTTTTCAGAAAAGTTGACATAGGTCATCAATTCTTCTTTTGTAAAATCTTTTTTGATCCAATCAAAAAAAGCGCGAGTCAGTGCAACAGCGACCGCCGCGCTAGAACCCATTCCCCGTTCAGAAGGGATGGTGCTGACGATGGAGGTTGCAAAAGGACCCGTGTGGAAATCTTGTTGCAGACGATGCAGCAAGTCTTTGACATTTTTTAAGTGGCTGGGGACTTCTTCAAGCAGACCGTGATAGTAACTTGAAATCAAGGTGTTTGTTTCATTTGCTGTGATCTCGACTTGTACTTTTGCTCCCGCAAAAGGGAAAGCAATTGCTGGTTCACCGTAAACAACTGAATGTTCACCCATTAAGATGATTTTTCCTGTAGCTATGCCAGTACCAATTGACATTATTTTCCTCATTTCTCTAGGGAGCTTACCCCACATGATTCATTTATCGTTTGTCAGTCAATTGTAACTATCTCCTGACAAAAACACAATTTAATTAAAGATCCTTTCCTATTTTACTAGAAGAAGGCTCTTTCGTTAAGCATTCCGTATGAGATTTCAAAAAAAAGCAAAAATCTTTAAACTTTTATTGAAAAACTTCTTGATCTGTGCTTCAAAAGTTTCAGTTGACGGCACAAGATATAGTATTGTATAGTTGATATCGCAAGTGCAACATACAATATTTAGTGATGAGTGAGTTGGGGGATATGAGCGTGATCGTATTAGCAGGAACGATTGGTGCCGGTAAATCAAGTTTGACCGCATTGATCGCCAATCATTTTGGCAGTCAAGCCTTTTATGAATCGATCGATGACAATGAAGTGTTACCATTATTTTATGCAGATCCAAATAAATATGCGTTTTTACTGCAAATCTATTTCTTAAATAAACGATTTGAAAGTATCAAGCAAGCTATGAAAGACGACAATAACGTCTTGGACCGTTCCATTTATGAGGATTCACTGTTGTTCCATTTAAATGCGGACCTCGGGCGAGCAACCGATACCGAGGTCAAAGTCTATGATGAATTGTTAGCCAATATGTTGGAAGAGCTGCCGTATGCAGCCCACAAAAAGCATCCAGATCTTTTGGTGCATATTCGCGTTTCTTTTGAAACGATGCTGGAGCGTATTGAAAAACGTGGGCGGGAATACGAACAATTGACCTTTGATCCTTCGTTATACGACTACTACAAAGAGTTGAACAAACGCTACGATCAATGGTACGAAGAATACAATGAGAGTCCAAAGATCCAGATTGATGGCGATCAATTCAATTTTGTCGAAGACCCGCAAGCGGCACAGGCCGTTTTAACAATGGTGGAAGATGCTTTGAAAGACGCCCGTAAATAGCAATAGCCGATACAGCCAGAAAAGTCCTTTGATTGGGCTTCTGGCTGTTTTCTTTTATAATAGAAGAAAGCAAGAGTGGAGGATGGACTGTGAAAAACAAACATGTCTTTTATGATGGAAACTATGAATGGATTCAAGTCGACCAGCAAGACGCAAAAAGCGTGATGGCACTACAAAAACAATATCATCTGTCGGATGAGATGCTTACGTATTCTCTAGATAAAAACGAACGCGCACGAGTCGAATACGATGCCGAAGAAGAAGCATTGCTGCTGGTTTTCAACGTACCTCAGCAAGAAAAGCGGGACAATCATTTTGAGACCAGCCCAATGACGTTTATTTTAAAAAAGAAGCAGATCTTTACTTTTGCCTCCCATAATACCCGTTATGTGATTCCGATGATGGAGCGCTTGATCCTGCAAAAGCCGCAGCAAACACCGCTGCACTTTTTGTTTCAAAGCTTATTCTTGATTTCAGGCACGTTTTTTCCGCTAGTCGAAGAAGTCAATAGTGAACGGATTCGCTTGAATCAGCGACTACGGGAAAAAACCACCAATAAAAACCTGCTGCAAATGTCCGATTTGGAAGTCGGTTTAGTCTTTTTAGTGTCTGCCACGAAACAAAATGCGGTCCTCTTGGAGCAGATCAAAGCGTTATCCATTTATCGCTTGATGGATGATGACGAGCGGGAACAGCTGGATGATGCCCTGATCGAAGCCAAACAGGCAGTGGAAATGACGTTGCTGGCTTTTCAAATTTTAGAGCAACTATCTGGAACCTACAATAATCTGTTAAACAATAACTTGAATGATACCATGAAGTTTTTGACCGTTTGGTCCCTCTTATTGACTGTGCCTTCCATCGTCACCAGTTTCTTTGGCATGAATGTTCCACTGCCTTTTACCAATAGTATTTTCGGTTGGGGGATTGCCTTATTGATCAGTTTAGTGTTATCCATCTGGATGTTGATTGCTTTATGGCGCAGAATTCGTTAATCGATCACCAAACCTAGACCGGCGGCGATGACCAAGGCTTGTTCTTGATCGACCGTTAGCCCCCGCAATTGTTCAAAGGACAACGCGATCTTTTGAAATTGATTGGTCCGAAAATCTAAAGTTGCTAATTTTGTGTGAAACCAGTTGCTATTGTTCAACTGGTTTTCTTGTAGCGTCAAGTGTTTCCAATCCATTTCATAAAACTCACTGTCGTTTAGTTGGCACTGACGAAACAGCATCGTCCGTAAATTGGTGTTGCTAAAAGAAGCAAAGTTCGCCACGCAATCTTCAAAGGTGCAGTCACGGAAATAGCTTTCCGCAAAATTGGTGCCAGTCAATTTGCATTGTTTAAAGTGAACCCGATGGAAGCTGGCGCCAAAACATTCCAGATTAGAAAAATCGCAATTCTCAAAAAGAACGTTTTGGCATTCCCATTGACTCAAGCGTGTTTTTTGCATCGTCACTTTCTTGAAATGACATTGCTTCAAGATGAGATTTTTGCAAGCATCATAGCTATAGTCACCGCCTTCGAAGAAAGCACCTTCGAAAAGCAGTTCTTCTTCTAAATAAAAATCCTGTGGCTCTAATGCCGACAATAAGGGCGGTAGTGGCAATACGATTTTTTTCTTCATCAAGATCCCATCCTATCTGTTTTTCTCTTCAGTATAACACGGCGAATCGCTGCCGCAATAGGTACGAAAAAGCAGTAGAATATTGTGAAATTTATTCAATTGGTTTGCAGAATGCTTTTATAACAAGGAAAATCCTTAGGTTTAAATACATAATTTTTCACAATCTTTTTGCTTGCAAGACGAAAATAATTTTGATATAGAAACTTGATCCGCTGAAAGTGACGTATATCAACGAAAAACTGTCATAAATTTTTAAAATCGCGAAAAAGTTGATAGTTTTCAAATTCACAAGCGAGCTATAATGACAATGTAAACAAAAGGAGGAAATTTTCCATGACAAAAACAGTTATTATCGGTGCAAACCACGCGGGGATTGCTGCTGCCAATACACTATTAGATAACTACAAAGACCAAGAGGTCGTAATGATCGACCGTAATACAAACTTAAGCTACCTAGGTTGTGGGACTGCTTTATGGGTTGGACGTCAAATCGATTCATACGAAGGCTTGTTCTATACAAAACGTGAAGATTTTGAAGCAAAAGGTGCAAAAATCCATATGGAAACAGTGGTTGACCATATCGATTTTGAGAAAAAAGAAGTGCACGCTGTAACCAATGACGGTGAAACGATCGTTGAATCTTATGATAAAGTTGTCATCGCAACTGGTTCTGTGCCAATTTCACCAAAAGTACCTGGACGTGACTTGAAAAACATCCATTTCTTGAAAAAATTCCAAGACGGACAAACGGTTGATAAAGAGTTAGCATCAGAAGACGTGAAAAACGTTGCCGTTATCGGTGCTGGTTACATCGGTGTTGAAATTGCTGAAGCAGCAAAACGCCGTGGCAAAAATGTGTTGCTTTTTGATGCAGCGACACGGGCATTGCCAAACTACTATGACAAATGGTTTACAGAAGATATGGACAAAAACTTAGCTGACAATGGCATTGAATTGCATTTCGATGAATTAGCACGTGAATACAAAGGAACAGAGAAAGTAGAAGCAGTTGTAACAGACAACGGCGAATACCCAGTTGATCTAGTGATCAACGCGATCGGTTTCTTACCAAACAACGAGCTAGGCAAAGATCATTTGGAATTGTTTGCTAACGGCGCGTACTTAGTGGACCGCCATCAACGGACAAGCGATGCAGATGTTTACGCAGTCGGTGACTGTGCAACGGTGTACTCAAATGCTTTGCAACAAACAACGTATATCGCATTAGCAACGAATGCCGTACGTTCAGGGATCGTCGCTGCCCATAATATCGGCGGAACGTCTCTAGAATCAACAGGTGTTCAAGGATCAAACGGGATTTCGATCTTCGGCTACAACATGGTTTCAACTGGCTTGTCAGTCGAAGCTGCCGAACGTAATGGCATGAAAGTGAAATACTCTGATTACGAAGATACCCAAAAACCAGGCTTCATGAAAGAAAATGCGACAGTTAAGATCCGCATCGTCTACGAAGAAGAAACACGCCGCATCGTTGGTGCACAAATGGCGTCACGTACATCTGAAATCGCAATGGGCATCCACATGTTCTCACTAGCGATCGAAGAAGGCGTAACGATCGACAAGATGAAGCTATTAGATATCTTCTTCTTGCCTCACTTCAACCAACCATACAACTACATCACGATGGCTGCATTGAAAGCAGAATAAGCAACACGAAAGTCGGAGCGTATGCTCCGGCTTTTTTTTGAAACAATCATGAAAACTGTTGACAATAAGAGAAAAAAGCAGTATACTATAAAAGTTGAGAAATAAAAGCAGAAGCACCCGCTTCTCGCCTGAGTGAAGATATCGCTGGGCAGAATAGGATTCCTACCATTTATTTGTGTGGAGTACGTGCGGGTTCGTGAAGAACTCGTTTTTTTATTGTCTGATTTCGAATCGACAAGCTTTTCTTTCTCTCAAAAAACTCGGAGGTGAATGACCATAGCAAAGGATATGATGGTAAACGACGGCATTCGTGCACGTGAATTGCGTTTGATTGATCAAAACGGCGAACAACTTGGTGTAAAGAGTAAAGCTGAAGCATTGCAAATTGCAGAACGAGCAAACCTTGATGTGGTATTGGTGGCACCAAATGCTAAGCCGCCAGTAGCAAGAATTATGGATTACGGGAAATTCCGCTTTGAGCAACAGAAAAAAGACCGTGAAGCTCGTAAGAAACAAAAAGTAATCAACATTAAAGAGGTTCGTTTAAGTCCAACGATCGACGTCAATGATTTCAACACAAAATTGCGTAATGCACGTAAATTCCTTGAAAAAGGGGACAAAGTGAAAGCTTCGATCCGTTTCAAAGGCCGTGCCATTACCCATAAAGAAATTGGTCAGAAAGTGTTAGATCGTTTGGCGGAAGAAACTGCTGATTTGGCAACTGTTGAGCAAAAGCCAAAAATGGATGGCCGCAGTATGTTCTTAGTATTAGCACCAAAAAACGATAAATAATGACTCACTGAGTTTCAGTTTAAAGTCAGATAACGAAAGATTTTGAGGAGGAAATTAGTTATGCCAAAACAAAAAACACACCGCGGATTAGCAAAACGCGTAAAACGCACTGGCGGCGGCGGATTGAAACGCTTCCGTGCCTTTACCAGTCACCGTTTCCACGGCAAAACAAAAAAACAACGTCGTCAATTGCGTAAAGCTTCAATGGTTTCAGCTGGCGATTACAAACGTATCCGTCAACAACTAGCACGCATGAAATAATTGCGTAACCCAAGCTTCACGTATACAAACAATTATCGATTTTCATATTAGGAGGAATTATACATGGCACGTGTTAAAGGTGGAACAGTAACTCGTAAACGTCGTAAAAAAGTGCTTAAATTAGCAAAAGGTTACTACGGTTCTAAACACACTCTATTTAAAACAGCAAAAGAACAAGTAATGAATTCATACAACTACGCATACCGCGATCGTCGTCAAAAGAAACGCGACTTCCGCAAATTGTGGATCGCTCGTATCAACGCAGCGGCTCGTATGAATGGCTTAAGCTACTCAAAATTGATGCACGGCTTGAAATTAGCTGAAATCGACATCAACCGCAAAATGTTAGCTGACTTGGCTGTAAACGATGCAACAGCATTTACTGCATTAGCTGACCAAGCCTCAAAAGCCCTGGAAAACAAGTAATAGGCGACTTTTGAATACCCCAAACCCACTATAATCAGTGGGTTTTTTATTTTGCATTTTGTTATATTTCATTCATAAACTCAGCAAAACGACTAGCTGTTTTGTCTCTTTGGTCTTTGGATAAGTGAGTGTAGATGTTTAGTGTCGTTTTAACATTAGAATGTCCAAGTCTTTCTTGAGCTTCTTTAATTGGGATATTTGCTTTGTATAATAGACTTGCATGTGTATGCCTGAAACCGTGTATTGTGATTGTTTTGATTTCTTTACCAGTCTTTTTCCTATACAGTCTCTGAATTGTTGAAAACCACTCTTTAGTTATACCTGATTCGAGATAAGTATTTTTGTAATTAGAAAAAATAATCTGATTAGGGTTTAGCTTGGGTAAATCAAATTTTATTGCTTGTTTTTCCTGCCATATTTTTAGAGCTACTAATGTGGTATTGTCCAAGCTTATTCTTCTAAAACCAGCCTTTGTTTTTGGTGGGTGAATTAGGGTTTTATTCCTTTCGCCTTTGGCAACAGTTTTAGTTACTTCCAAATACTTCTCGTCAAAATTAATATCCTCCCAAGTTAACGCAAATGCTTCTCCTTTGCGTAATCCAGTAAATGCCAATGTTCTAAAAAAGGCATATCTTTCAGAATCAAAATTTTCTTTAGTGAATCTCAGAAATTCGATTAATTCTTCTTTAGTAAAAAAATTTGAAAATTCTTCATACTGATTTAAATTAGGATTGGTTACTGGCTTTTTAACGTTAGCCATTGGGTTTTGATAGATTAATTCTAAGAATAAGGCATGTTCCATTACTCTATTAAAATAGTAAATAAATCTACTAGCTCGCTTTGGTTTATCTTTATACCATTCATTTACTACTTGCTGACAATAGATTGGAGTGATGTCTTGGATTCTCATTTCTTGAAATTTTGGCAATATGGCGTATTTGAATTCGCTTTTAGCTGTAACTGCAGTGCTTTCCTTGACTAGGTTACGATATTGCTTATACCATAGTGTGAAAATTTCATTAAAGGTACGGTGTTTCTTAGGTACATACTGTTCAGTTGCAACCAAAAGACTTAATTCCGCTAATGCTAAACTAGCTTCTTCCTCTGTTTTAAACCCCCTTCTAGTTGTTTTCTGTTTCTTCCCGCTTTTAGGATTGATGCCTACATAAAAATCAAACATATAATTGATAGTGCCATCTTGTTTTTTGTATGGTTTAATTTGTGCCATAAAAATTCTCCTTTTTATGGCATAGGATAAAGTTGAGACTATTATATGATATCAGTAAAGAAAACTCTATTAAGATTATATTTTAAGAGAAAAGTTAGTAAAGTTGGGGGATTTTTGCTATTGCAGATTATTTAATGGTACTATCCTTCTTTTTTTATTATTAATTTAATTGTATACTAGAATAGATAACTTATTGAGGGTGATTGAATGAATATAACTTTTTTGCTGGGGAATGGCTTTGATATTCAATGTGGGTTACAAACTTCATATATTAATTTTTATGAATATATTTTAAAGAAAAAGTATTCTTTAGAATTGTTCCAAGAAATGGATGAAAAGTTTGTTTCAAAGATTGATAATATAATTTATTCTGAAATTTATAAATGTAAAGATAGTATCGAAACTTGGGCTGATTTGGAATTTCAGTTGGGGACATTTACGAAACGTTTAAAAGAAGAAAATCAGGAAACGGGTATAGCCGAAAGATTTTTAGACGATTTTGAAACATTGCGAGAAGACTTAAATGAATATCTTAAAGGTATTCAAATACAAGATAATGTTCAAATTAATGAGGATTTTTCAGAAATACTATTTACTACTATGGATAAATTTTTTTATGGTGTGTTAGAACAAGAACATGATGAAATCAAATTTATGCTAAGTGAAAACACCAATAGTCATTTTAATTATCGGTTCATATCTTTCAACTACACAAACAGTTTACAAATAGTACTTCAAAATTCTAGTAAGAGTACAAAGAACAATAGTTTCAATAATTCAAGCCTTAATCAAAAGTTCAACAAAGCAATTATCAATGTGCATGGAGTAATTGACCGATTTTTAACATTAGGATTGAATGATGAGAGCCAATTAGCAACCGATTTTTTTGAAAGAGATGATTTAAATGATTTGTTAAAACCTGACTCACTCGCAAATTCTAGAGAGTATAGACGTAGGAACGCTGAAAACGTTATTGAGAATAGTGATATTATTGTAATTTTTGGAATGTCCATTGGTTCAACAGATAAACACTGGTGGGAAAAGATTGCTGAGGTTTTGTTAAAAGCTAAAAATAAAAAACTAATTATTCATCTATATGAAAAAGAACCTAGTTATTTATCTAGTAGAAAAGTAAGATTAAGAAGAAAGAAAAAAGAAGATGAGTTCTTATCTCATTTAGATAATTTAGACTTATCAGATGAAAAAAAATCTCAATTAAGAAAGCAAATCTATATTGTTACTAATAGTCAATACATTATTAATGCGAATTTAAGAAAATACTTGAATCAAGTCGAGAGTAAAAAAGACAATATCGTTGATTTTGAAACAAAAGATAACAAAATATCTGAAACAGCCACCTAGAAAAACTAGGTGGTTTTTATAAGTTTGGTAGATTAGGTTTTGAATAAAACAAAAGAATATTCTTTTATTTCTGAACGAGACCTATATTCTGAGGAATCAAGATATTTTTCATTCATTTCAATTTTAGCTATAGGTGAAAAATATTGTCCATAATTTTTTAGATAAGGCATATAGTCAGATGTACCTGCACAGATTATGCTATTTGTGTTGTTGCTTTTTAATTCACCCATTCTAAGTGTGACTTCTCTGAGGGCTAGTTTTTTAAATCCTTTTTCAAAAAATAAGAAATTAGTTGTTCCAGTTACCATAGATTTATATGCTATACAATCAGGTTTTTCATGATTTATTTGATTTATTAGGATATTGTCTTCATTAGATAATGGAATATTATTATCACATTTTTCTAAAATTTCTTCAAAACCGAATCGTACCCCATCAACAATAATTAAAGGTTCTTTATTGTCGAGAGTTGGAAAAGTACTTGTTAAATCATCGTATGCCCAGAATGTAAAAATATTTTTACTAGAACCATGTTTCTTGATTTCTTTGCGAGAAGTATCTGAACAGTCTGACCAATAAGACAATTTTTGGTTTGGAAATAATTGAGAATATCTATTTGAAATATTACTACTTCTTAAATTACCATGAAATAGTTCACTGACAGTTTTTCCGTAAAAACTTGAATTAAATTCAACACATCTAAAAAAGTCGAATTCTTCAGTTATCAGTATGGGTAAAGTATTATGTTTATAAACCTTAGATAGATAAGAGTGATTGGAATATAATTTGCTCAATGGTTTATTACTCCTTAAATTTTATAAATACTATAACAAATGTTTAGAAGAGACACTATAAGTTGGTATCTTTAATCAGATTTTATAGTAAAATTGTAACTGATAAAAATTTAAAGATAAAGAGTGTTCTAAAAATTTGCAACCTCCAAAATATGATGCTATAAAGGTCCTTGCAAGGGATACTTTTGTAATTAGTATCCATCATGAATCCTATTTTATCAATGTTTTATTTTTGATTTATAGGGAGATGGATACTTATAGTCTGTTTCAATAGAAAAGTATCCATAAATAATGCATCTTAGGGAGGTAATTTATGGGACAAAAAATGATTAATGTCAAACCGATAAAAAATAAAGAAACGTTAATTCAATTTGGAAAAGAATTAAAAAAGGGCAAACACGGAAAAAGAGATTTTTTGATTATGGCAATTGGAATAAAGACAGGGTTACGGATTTCAGATATATTGAACTTAAAGGTATCTGACGTGAAAAATAAGACGCAAACAGAAATTAATGAAATAAAGACTGGTAAAAAAAGAACCGTGCATCTAAAATCTCTAACATCAAACATTATTGACTATCTTACTACAGAGCATGATGGTGAATCTGAGTGGCTATTTCCAAGCCCGACAGATAGTAGTAGACATCTAGCCAGTCAGCAATATTATAAAATCCTACAGAAAATTGCAGATAATTTAGGTTTAGATTATATTGGCACACATACACTTAGAAAAACATTTTCCTACTTCTTTTTAAAGCAAAACAAAGGAGATATTGTTACTCTGATGAAGATTTTAAATCATAGTAGCCAAGCAGTTACGCTTAGATATGCAGGAATTGAAGAAGAGGATATAAAAGCTAAGCTTGAAGACTTTGACCCATTTAATTAAGTGTCTGGCTAATGTGAATGTGTAAGTAGGCAACTATTTTTACAGTCCAACTACTTGCAGTAATCATAGGTTCATGGTAATATATATATGAACCTATAAAAAATCATTCGAGCTACTTAAATAGCTATGTGACAGAGCAAGTTGCATTCCCTACGTCGGGGACTCTAAAAGAAATGACGATTCCTTTTAATGCTCATTCATTATACTAGCTCAAAGCTAGTTTTTTTTTGGAGAAAATATGAAATATTCTTGCCATGAACTAGCACAATTAAATCAAAAGCCTAACGTGAATAATATTGATTTAGATATTTTAGCGGAGTTTTATCAATATTACTTAATTCCGTTTAATTACAGATTTACTACATCTAATCCCAATTATAAAGATATTTCACTTTTTTTTAATCCTGAGAA
The DNA here is from genome assembly GCF_051713725.1 of Enterococcus sp. DIV0755f. Lineage (NCBI taxonomy): Bacteria > Bacillati > Bacillota > Bacilli > Lactobacillales > Enterococcaceae > Enterococcus > Enterococcus sp. DIV0755f. Next base: position 2,936,185 of record NZ_JBIOQL010000001.1, on the reverse strand, counting down.
TTTTTGTCATTTGATTAGTCTTGAAAAAATTGTAAGAGGCTATAGTCCTAGGACTAGTAGTACCTATAAAGGAATGCCAGGATGGCAAAATGTAATAAATAGAAACATTACAGTTCGAAACCTACAACAAAATAATAGGAGAGGGTTTAACTCTAATAAATTCAAGTATGTTTATTTTAATTTCATACCTAGTTTATTAAGTTCACCTAAAGCAGTTTTGTTTGATAATTCTACTTTATCTACAAATGCAGATTGCGAGATTTTACTTTATCATGATTCAATTACAAATAAAAACCTACATCTAGGCATTGATTATAACGAAGAAAAAAATATTTATGTTCCTTCCACGTTTTTGATTACGTCTGTAAATGACAAAGGACTTATTAATAATCAAGAATCTATTCATCTTCTTGAAAAAAAGAAAGTGATTTTATTATAAAAACCACAATCCATTAAGGTTGTGGTTTTTTCTTGCCTTGTTTTAATTGAACAGTATTATACTTTTCCTTATTTAAATAGCTTTGAAAATACAAGTCATCTGCATTATCATACTCTGTTTTGTCATTAGAGAGATAAATGGCATCTTTAGAGTTTTGGTGCAAGGTTAAATAATAGAAGAAGTCAACTACAGAATAGATTACTTGTAATTTATATTGATTCTTTTCTTTCGTAAAGTAACAAAGTTCATTAGAATCATTCAGATAGACTAAAATATCATTCCTAATAAGCGTGGTATTATTTTCCAAATTTCTAAATGATACATCTGCTAAGTTAGATTGTATGGCAGGGATAAATTCTTTAGTTGGAATAGCTAATATATCAACAGTTTCTAAAGAGGTTGTATAATATTTTTCTTGTAGCATATCTGAAAAAGAAGCTACTTTAATTGGGAAGTTAGTCAATTCGTTGATGATAAACTGACTAAAATACTTTCTATTTTCTTCAGAAGTTAATTGATTGTACCGTTTATTTGCAAGTCTTTTTATAGATTTATCATTTTTATAGTTATATTTACCTGAAGCAAATACTGAAAGATAGAGCTGTTTGTTCTTATTTAGGGAATCAATCACTTGAATTTTATTGGTATATAAGCCAATTGAAACCAAATATTGAACGACCATTGACTGCAAGTCTAAATCCTTCATATGTTTGAAGTCATATTTCTCAACATAATAGAAATGCTTATTTACTTTTCCTCTAGATATTATTTTATTCTTTTTTAAGGTCTTCAGCCGTGCCTCTAGGCTGATACGATTGCATTGTAACAACTTAATTAGTGTGTTCTCATATATTCCGTTTGATTGGGTTATGATGTCTATTAATTCCTCAGAATCAATTGCCCGATTGTTTACAAAAAGTGTGGTCATATACACTCCCTCCTATAGTTTTATCTGTTTTATTTTTAAAAGTATCCATTCTCGTAATTATCCATAAGTAACTCTACACTCATAATTATCCATTCTCATTTCTATCTATCATTTGGTGATGGTATTTAGATAGAAAATTTTTCCATTTTTTGCTTATACAGCTGTTTTGGAAAATTCACGGAGGTTTCCATTGTAATTTCTCCGAATTCACCTCATAAATGACATAGTTTTCAAAAAGTTATCACAAAAGTTATCATTTTGTTATCATTTGATTTTTTGAAAAAACCTCTTTTTTAGGGTTGATGTAGGGATTAGGTAGGGTATGAAAATCAATAGATGTAAGGATTAGGTAGGGGTTCATAATTTAATAAAGTATCTCTGATTCACAAAAATATCCATCTCATAAGTATCCCTTTAAAAATTATCCCACCCCTACATTACCCCTTCATTATACCATCCGTTTCTTAGTACTGGAAATTTGAGTGTTGTGTGTAAGTCTACTTGTCTATAAAAGTGATGTGTGATTAATAAATTAGTGCTATTTAGAATTTTAGTGTGTTCTGATTCTGTTACACTTATTATTTACATACACAAAAATATTTTATTTGGAAATAGAAATAGTATAATATTGGTATCAAAAAGAATCTAGGTGAAAGTATGAAAGAAATGGTCCTTAGGGATACACTTAATAAAAGATTTACAGCAATTGAGGTATTACAACCGATTAGTTACGATTACAACGACTACTGAAAATCCAAGACTTGTTCCGTTTGTCATAAAACAGTCTCCTTTATTAGTTATTTTATTGTTTTCCAAAATTATACCTATTTCAAACTGTTTTACAAATCCTAGCGTCTCTTATTGGTTATAAAACATTATTATAATAGTGTTTTATACTGACTTTAAAGGTAAATAATAGAAAAGTGAAGGAATAAGTTATTTACTGGACAATCGTTATATTTGATGTGATAATTAAATTACCTTAAAGAGAAGTATTTTAAATCATCTCTGTGTATTGTTTATTTACCCTGACTTCTCTTAGAAGTCAGGGTATTTTTAATACTACAAACAAATCGTTACACTAATATGAAGGGAAGGAGGAGCTTTGTATGACAAGAACTATTGGCTATATACGAACAAGTAAAAACACACAAGATTTAGGATTAGAAGTGCAAAGGAAGGCTCTAGAAAACTATGAACCAGATGAATTATTTTCTGAACAGATTAGTGGTAGGAAAGAGAATCGAACAGAACTCGATAAAGCATTAAAACGTTTAGAAAAAGGAGATACTTTACTTATTTACAATTTGGCAAGGCTAAGCAGGTCATCTCGACAATTAGTGAACTTGATGTCTGAACTGAATGAGAAAGAAATTTATCTGAAAAGCATTCAAGAATCAATTGATACTAGAACAGCGACTGGCAGACTATTTTACACTGTTTTAGCAGCAATAGCAGAATTTGAGGCGGAGAACATAAGTATACGGACAAAAGAAGCTCTAGCCAATTCTGAGAAACGACTAGGTAGACCATCAATAAAAAATAACGTTAAGAGGAAAATTATCAAATTGTATGATAAAAAAGAACTATCACTAAATGAAATTGCTATGAAATGTAATGTTAGCGTGAAAACTGTTTATAATGTAGCGAAAAATGAAGGTTTATCGAGAAAATAATCCTTGATTAATTATTAAACTGAAGGTAACATATAAGAGGGAAGCAAGATTATGACCGGTAAGAAATCAACGTTTTTTACCGATATTAAATAATAAAATATTTAACATGAAAAAGACGATTGTATCAACATTTTAGAAGTTGATTCAGTGGTCTTATTTTGTTGTGTCAAAAACGTTGATTTATTACCTTATACAAATTTATTAAAAGGACTGATTCTGTGGCTTTAAAAGATGGGATAAAAATAATTATTCAAGATGTAGTAGAACCTGAGCCAGAAAAAGAAGGGTGTTTAACAAAAATAGGAAGTTTTATTATTGCAATGGTTGTAATCATTGGGTTATTGATTTTGCTTTTTAAATTTATTATGAATCACTTATTATTATTCTTTATTTTGGTAGTGGGATTTGTTTTTGTTGTGACAAAATTTGGAAAGTAAATGATAAAAACGAATCAGTTGGCAATAAAGAAATATGTAATCAACAAAGCGAAAAGAACCTACGTAAAAGCACATGTAACAATTCCTAAAAAAGTGATTAATGGAATGGCTAATGCGTTATACAAAGAATTTCAAGAACTATCAGAGGATGAACAAAATAATCTTTTATTTAGTGATGAATTATTGCTCGTTTTAACCCAGAAGCATGTGGAGAGGATGGAGCGAGAATTTCAGATAATTAATTTTGAAGGAGAAGAAGAATGAATCGAATACAGAAAAGAAAGAAAAAGATACAAAGCAAGGTGTTCAGAAAATCGGCGGTTGTAGCTACGTTGGCAACTGTTTTGATTGCACCAACCGTTTTAGCCGCTACAAATGGTTTAAATGAATTGGATGGAGATAAAATCGTTCAATATGCCAATGAATCAGCTAATTTCACATGGAATGATAAAACTGATAAATGGACTCATGGTAATTTAATGGATGCTAAAACTGTGATTATTGGTAATGCTAAAATTGGCATCTATTCCCAACAAGATGGTGTTTTAACAGTTGCAGCAGGAGAAGCACAGTATGGAAACGACTATATGGCAGCTCCAATGGCAAATATTCCTGTTGTTGCAGGAACTACACAATACGCAACAATCGATTTATCTGATACTGGTTCAGGAGATATCTTATCAGGCACAGTAACCGTTGCAGTTACTTTTTCAGATGGAGAAGACCCTACACCAACACCAGATAAACCACAAGCACCAAGTAATATCACATTTAACGATGCAGGTGATTTTGTTACTGCTTGGGTAGGAGCAAATACTTCAACTTCTGTCTATGATGCAAATGGAAATAAACTTGATGATGGTTCAATGTATATGCAAACAGAAGGTCAAGCTCAATTAGACCTAGTTCGTCCACTAACTAAAGGTGAACAAATTTATGTTGTATCTATTAACCCTGATACACAAGTAGAATCAGATAAAACTTGGGCTACATTTATGCCTGTAACTGCTAAAACTGCAGTAACTGTAATGGGTATGGATAGAGATAGTGGAGAAATGCTATGGTCTACTGTTCAAGAATTAGATTCAGATACTATGCATACACTAACTGCTGATACAGTTGAAGGATATGAGTTAGTATCACCTGCAAGTGAAGATGTTTATGTAACTGGAGATTCTATAGGAACAATATAGAAACTAATAACCTTCTAGAAATAAAAGGTAAATTTAGTTCTAAAGTAATTATTTATCATCAGTAAGGATAGATTTCTAAATGCTCTAATTATTATTAAGGTATTTTAGAATCTAAATGAATTAATTTTTGGATGATTTTTAAGAGAATTAGGAATAATATTCTCTTGAATTTCATCTAATTTTTTTCATTTTTGGGAAAAAGAGGTTAATAAAAGTCAATAAAATCAATAGGTTTTTATCAATTCATTTTAGGGGTATATATTAGTATATTCTATTTTATACCCCTAAAATGAATCTCGATTTTCTCCTAGAAAAAGGGGATGTTTTTAAAGGTCTTTTTTTAAAAAATTCTATTTTTTTCTATAATATTATATACCGCTAAAATGAACTGCAATTTTTACCTAGAAGAAAGCGACTTTTGAGCAACTTTATTTTCATTTTTTGAATTTTTACTATTAAGCATTGATAAATCGGTGGTTTTACCACCGTATTAAACAGAGAATTATAGGTTTAGTCAAATAGCGAAAGTTTGCTGCCTAGAATTTTATATAAAAGTTTTCTTGAACGAGAAAACCAAAGAACTGGATTATTAAAAATAACTTTCAGAAAATTAGAGCTGATATTTATAATAATTATGGAATTAAAAGAGAACGATTGACGAAGTAATTATATTATGAATTGGGTATAAAAGAGAAATATTCATCTAAAGTTGTTCTTTATAAAAAGTAAGCTATTAAACAGGTAGAATTATATACCTGTTTTTTCTATGTTTTGTATAGCTATTATCAGACATATCTTTATTGTAAATAGGTTATAGTGTAAATAATAGTGTGAATATGTATAGAAAGTTCCCATAAATACTGTCTTTTTTCAGCTAATTCATTTTACACTAATATAATTAATATATACTAACTCTATTAGTGTAAAACGATTTGATTTAAAAAAGTCAATAAAATCAAGGGTTTTTCATAGGTATTTTCAAAGGATTTGTTCCATTTTTACATACTAATTCTATTAGTGTAAAACAAATTAGTTGAAAAAAACCAATAAATTCTAGGGCAATCTGCCTGTTTTCACACTATTATTTACGCAAAAACCTATTTACACTAAATAATTGTGTGATAAAACAGCTATAAAATATTGATACGTCAGTATTTGTACTTTCAAGTTCCAGCAAGATGAAATCATGCTTACTTATAGGTATCCTCATGTTTAGTGATGTAACTAAAGTTTGCTCTTTATAGTTTTAAATATAACAAAATAGTGATAATTTATCATGGGTTCTAGTTTGAATATCTTTTGAGGGAATCAACCATAAACATCATCATACCAATAATATATCTTTAATGATATATTTTATTTTTTATTAAATGTCCAATCGCTTAAATAACGTTCAATGCATTTTGAGCAGTCTACCTTCATCCCTTAGTGTCTTGAAAATGATTTTCGATGAATTATACTTAAAAATTTATAATCGCCTAGAACGCAATTTAAGCAGCATAAAATTGATTTTGAATTTTTAGCAAAGAAATTACTAATGATTTTAATAGTCAATAAGATTTGAGAAGTATTAATCTGTGATTTGACCATCAGAATTCATTTTTTCAATTTCAACCATTTGTTGTTCATAAAACGGCGAGATAGCTATTTTAATCTTTTTATCTGTTGAAATCGTTAAAGATGAAATATAGTGAGGAGTTACTGCCACTTCAGCAGATGTTTCTGATAACGTAATTAATAATGATTGATTGTCTCCAAAAGTAGCATATTCAGAAACAATAGCAACTAAGCCATCTTTATTTGTTAGTATCGACAAATACTTAGGAGCTTCGATAATCCATCCAAATTGCATCTTGTTAGTATTCATTATATGTTCCAACTCTCTATTTGTTTTTTTGTAAATATAATAGTAACTTAAAAAGAGAAAAAGTGCGAGATAAGAAAATATTTATAGTTTATCTCTAGAAACACTGATAAAAATGGTAGGATAATAAAAGTCAATAAAACTAAGGGGAAACTATCTGTTTTCACACATATCTTTTCGTAAAAGTTTATTTACGTTTGATAATAGTGTGGCAAAAATACTATTATCAAACGTTGATACATCAGTATTTGTACTTTTCAGTTCCAGCAAGATGAAATCATACTTACTTATAGCTATCCTTATGTTTAGTGATGTAACTAAAGTTTGCTATTTATAGTTTTAAATATAACAAAATAGTGATAATTAATCATGGATTCTAGTTTGAATATATTTTGAGGAAATCAACCATAAACATCATCAAAATAAGAATATATCATAAAGTATATAATTTTTCTAAACTATTAGTATTGTATTAAAATAACTCGAAATTTATTTTAAAAAGGTCTGATATTGTTCCTTGGAGCCTTGGGCACCCTTTTCGATAAATTATACACAAAAGATTAGAAACTCGTAGAACGCATTTTAGGCACCATAAAATTGGTTCTAATTATAGAGCAAATACTTCGGAGCTTTTAAATACTAAAATTATTGTTATTCATGGTCAAATGGGAAATTAATATATTTTGGTTGTGCTAGATTTAGACTTTGAGAATTTATACATAAACATTGATATATCAGTGTTCAATCAGTATTTATGTAAATTGTAAATGCAAAAAACATCTCTCAAATGAAAGTTAGTGGTTAATTCCCCACAATTATTTCTTCGTTTCATTTGAGAGAGGTTTTTTCAATAATTAATTGTAATATCGTCGGTATTACAATAATCGTGTATTATTGTCAATAAGTAGAAAACCTTTGATTTTATTGTCTTTTTTATAGGTCATTTTTTTAGTGTGAATTTTCATATTTTTTGAGTTAGAAAATTTATTTTTATGTATTGATGTCTAATGAATTGATTTATTGTATAATCAATTTATTATCCTGCTATTATATAAATTTTGTGTTTTCTTAATTTCGAATAAATGAAAAGGAGCGTGACTATATGGATTTTCTATTTACTTTGTTTGCCTTAATTTTTATAGCAATAATCTTATATCAAATTATGGAGTTCTTAAAGAATGAATCAGCACCAAAAATTTCTGTTCCTGCCACATTGGTGGATAAAAGCATGAGAAGTAGCAGTAGTGTAGATGCAAATGGGATTTCTAATCAATCAATTACTTACTATCTTTTATTTGAACTTGAGAATGGAGAAAGATTAGAATTTATGGTAGGGCACGGTAAATATAAATTATATGTAATTGGAGATACTGGAATTTTGAAGTATCAACGGAAAAGATTTAATTCTTTAGACAGGTAGAAGTTTTAATATTTTATTCTTTCTAATTAATATTGAAGTAAAGATTACAATTTCTTGTTTTAAGGCAGAAAGTTTATTCCATAAGTCAATGCTTAATATGAAGAGTGTATAAAAAACAAATATTCATCAAAGACGTTTCTGAAATGAACGTTAGTATCAAAACCCGGAAATTGAGTAAAACGTGTTAAAGTTTAAAGAGTTTTTAGAACAAAACTTGTAAATATCAATAATTGAATTGTTTGTAAATAGAATAAGCTGGTATTTCAATTAAAAATGATTTTACTTATTCGTGATTTAAATGGAAAGTTGATAAGGATATTTGTATAATTAAGGTGAAGGTTTTTCAACTTAGGAGTGAAAATTGTGAAAAAAAATGATTTTAGAGAGGAGCAGAAATTAACTAAGCAACAAAAGAAAATACAAGATGCGTTTAATAATAAACGTGAAGTAGAAGTTATTCCTGCAAAAATATCTGATTCCTGTATAAAGAACAAACGAGTAGCTGCATATTGTCGAGTTAGTACTAAAGAAGAATCTCAATTAGGAAGCTTTGAATTACAGATACAGACGTATAAAGAAAGAATAAAGAGTAATCCTAGTTGGGATTTTGTAGATATTTATGCGGATGAAGGCGTGTCTGCCACATCTATGAAAAATAGACATGAGCTTCTCAGAATGCTAGATGATTGTCGATTGAATAAAATAGATATGATTTTGGTGAAAAGTACTCAAAGAATTTCCAGAAATGTTCTCGATTTTATATCAATTTTCAGAGAATTGAAAGCGCTACCTAATCCTGTAGGGATTTTTATAGAAGACTTTAATATGAATACTTTGGATGCAAGAACTGAATCATATGTAATTACATTAGCGGTATGGGCACAGGCAGAAAGTGAACAGAAAAGTGAAGCTATATTGTGGTCTATTGCTGAACGCTTTAAAAAAGGTCTAGCGATTATACCAACTCATAATCTATTAGGATATACGAAAGACAAATTCGGTAAGATTATCATTGAGGAATCAGAAGCTGAAGTTGTTCGATTCATTTATAAGAACTTCATTAATGGCGTTCGAGCCATTGATATAGCAAGTCTTTTAAATGAGTCCAATATTCTTACGGTGTCAGGAAATAAATGGAAGACGTCTGCTGTCTATAGAATATTGAGAAATGAAAAATACTATGGTCTAGTCATTATGCAAAAAACATATACTGTTGATTGTTTTTCGCATAAAACAAGAATTAATCGTGGTGAAAAACCTAGATACAAAATGGAAAATGGTTTGCCTGCTATTGTGTCCGAAGAAGATTGGAACTTGGTTCAAGAATTATTGATAAATCCAAGAAAAGGATTCAAAAAGAAAACTGTCAAAAATATTGAAAAACCTAGGAATTTTGTTTCTACTATTAAGTCAGGTGTATTTAAAGGATTTATTGTGATTGATACGAAATGGACAAAAGAGGAAGTCGCTGAAGTATTGTCGAAAGGAGAACACCAATAATGAGTAAAATAAATTTTGACGATTATAATTTTGAAGTAATTAGTGTAGAAACGACTGGTAGTTATTTGTTGACTCTCAATAAAAATTCGTTGACGTTTGATAAATCAATCGCAGAAGCACTAGGTTATACAAGTCACGTAAAACCACTTTTAGATAGAGAAAATAAAGTGTTTGCTATTCAGGCTTGTAAAGCGAATTCTTTAAAATCAGTTTCGTTTTCAAAGCCTGCAAGCCAACAAAAAGGAAGTATCAAGATTCAATATGGTGCTATTAGAAATATTCTTAGGTCGCTCATGGGTGACCAATGGAAAGAAGAAATGAGGTATCAATTTAAAGGAGATTTAATACCTGACAAAAAAGCAATGATTTTTGAATTAGAAAAATTTGAAGAATTGTTACCTTTTAAAGCTATCAAAAATGTTTAGTTAAATGTAACATACTATCAATTTTACTATTGAAAATTTTTGTATTTCTTTAATATAGTGTTAAAAAGAGAGCAGTGGAAATAATCTGTTCTCTTTTTAACATTATATAGGCAACTTTAAATTATATAGTGAATAATTTCTGTTGGAGGTGTTAATTATCTGAGATAAATAATTCTAATTGGTTTTGATAATACTGTTTTATGAATGGTATCGTGTTATTATCTCGTTGTTGTTCTAGAAAATTAATTTTTTCCTTTTTAGCTTCTAATGTATACTTAGAGTGATTCCAAACAATAGATTTTGTTTTGAGTTCTTGGAGCATATCTTCTATAGACATAATGTAGTTTTCATTTGGGTAATTCGTTTCTTTTACAGATTCAGTAGTTACAATTACTATATTATTAGCATTGATTAAGTTAATTGTATTTTTAGAAATACTGGTATCTAGCGTTACTAAGTACATTTCTCTGGCTTTAGTCCTTGACATCTCATCGCCCACCTCTTGCCAACGTTCCCTTAAAGTAGTCTTTGCACTTATTAAAGATGTATTACGTTTATCCATTTTATATTCCAAAGCACCTGGTGAAACACAGTCAACGAGTTTAGCTAATTCTGCAGTTTCAAAAACACCACTGCCAATTGAACCTTGAGTATCGAAAGGAATATTAGCACCCATTAGAATTAATTCAATTATTGTTTCGAATTCTTTACCTGCACGACTTCTTCTACTTTGTGTATTAGATAGAGATAGTGCATAGATGTGTTCTGGAAATTTGTTAACAAACCATTTAATAGAATCTTCGTTACTTAAATTAGAAATAGCATTTTTATCAATAAGAGATTCATACATAAAACTCGAAAACTTTTCTTCGATTTTTAGAAAGCTTTCCCAATTGGAATTTCTTAAACTCTGCATAATGTAACTAGCATTTGACAGAAAAAACTCTTCATTTTGCTTATTAAAATCCAATTTTTCAAAATTTTCTAATGTTAGTCCATATGGACTAGGCATTCTAGCTATTCGTTCTTCTTTTATTAACATTTTAAATTTTTCTATATCCAATTAGGATACCTCCGTTTATTAATAGTTGACTTAAGTAAAACTAGATGGTAAAGTGTCATTTACAGGACATAGTGTCCTTTAATTAACACGAGGAGTAGGTGTAGTTATATGTCTAATTTAATTGTATCAAATAGAATAAATAATACTAGAGAAAATTATGATTATTCTATTTTAATAAAAGAAAAGAGATTACGTCTTAATATGACACAAAAAGAATTAGCGGACGCAATCGGACTTTCAAAAAATGGTGATAGAACTATACGTAGATGGGAGAATAATGAAACAAAGCCATCCAACGCTGAATTAAATACAATTTTATCGTTTCCAGAGGAAGTACCTTTTTCAAATCCTCAAAAAGCTAAATATAAGATGATTGATTTATTTGCTGGAATTGGTGGTACTCGTTTGGGATTTCAACTATGTGGAGATGTGAAATCTGTTTTTTCAAGTGAATGGGATAAGTTTTCTCAAAAAACATATAAAGCTAATTTTGGAGAGACTCCGTTTGGTGATATTACCCAAATAAATGAAAAAGATATTCCAGACCATGATATATTAGTAGGTGGTTTTCCATGTCAAGCATTTTCTCAAGCTGGTTTGAAAAGAGGTTTCGAAGATACTAGAGGCACTTTATTCTTTGATATTGCAAGAATACTAAAAGAAAAGAGACCCAAGGCATTTCTCTTAGAAAACGTTAAAAATTTAAAGACTCATGATAAAGGACGAACTTTTGCCACTATAGAAAAAACATTAAAAGATTTGGACTATGTGGTGTATCCTTTGCTTTATAAAGCTAAAGATTTTGGTGTTCCACAAAATCGCGAACGGATTTATATTGTAGGGTTTGACAAACATCAAGTGAATAATTTTAAAAATTTTGTTGCCCCTGAACCTCCAAAAAATCCAACTTCTGTTGGAAATATCTTAGAAGAAAGGGTTGATGAAAAATATACTATATCTGATAAACTTTGGGAGGGACATCAGCGTAGAAAATTAGAACATAAGGAAAAAGGAAATGGATTTGGGTATACATTATTTAATTCTGATAGTCCATATACCAATACCCTTTCAGCTAGGTATTATAAAGATGGAAGTGAAATTCTTATTGAACAAGATGGTAAAAACCCAAGGAAAATAACCCCAAGAGAAGCTTCTAGATTACAAGGTTTCCCCAAAAATTATATTATTCCAGTTTCTGATACCCAAGCTTATAAACAATTTGGAAATTCTGTTTGTGTACCCGTTGTTCAAGCAGTGGCAAAATCAATTTTAAATGTGTTGGATAGTGAGTGATTTATAAAATAAGTATAGATTTTTTATATATTTAAAAATAAATGATTAGGTTTATATAGTTACAATAAGAAGCCTTTAATTAGGCTTTTTATTGTATTAGGAAATATGTATCGTTATATAAAATTATCGAAAATGATGTTTGGAGTTGCAACATATGAATGTAGACTATATCCTAGATGAAAATGTTGATTTTTTAATGGGTTTTTCCAATAAAGTCATGGGGCAATTAACAGAAGAACGTTTATATGAAAGTGTAGAAGATAATCGCCTGAGATTTTGTTTCGCAGTATTCCATAACCAGTTTAATTCTCTATTTTCTTTCTTAAATGAAAAAGCAAATTATAATAATCATTTTAATGCAGACCCGAGTAGAGAATTAATTATACTGGTTGATAAATATGAAGAATTTGAACATGCTTTATCTAGAACTGATTATGCTTTTAAAATGATTGATAATTATGTAGACACTATTCGATTCATTCAACCGCACCTTAGTAATTCTGGTGGGTCAGCTATTCCAGAAGACTATCAGTTACTGAACATTGTTAAATATGAACCAATCATTTATTTTGAAAAGCAAATTGAAATTGTAAAAGAAAACACCAGTTTATATTCCTCTTTAAAATTGGTTAATTCTGGTTCTTATGCTATGGTTTATAAGTTTAAAGATACTTTTTATAATCAAATATTTGCTTTAAAAAGAGCAAGAAAAGAACTAACATCTACTGAGTTAATACGATTTAAAAAAGAGTTTGAAAATATGAAAAATATGGATTCTTTATATGTATTAAAAGTTTATAGCTATAATGATGATGCGAATGAATTTATTATGGAATACGTGAAACAAACGCTTAAAGAGTTTATTGATTCAAATAATACCAAATTAGAATTATTTGAAAGAAAAAGGTTAGTTGCTCAACTTTTTAATGCGTTTAAATACATTCATTCTAAAGGGATTTTTCATAGAGATATTTCTTTATCCAATATATTAGTAAAGGAATACGATGACAAAACCGTTATCTTAAAAGTTTGTGACTTTGGTTATCTAAAAGAATCAGATAGCACATTAACTCGTCAAAACACTGAATTTCAAGGAAGTTTAAATGACCCACAGTTGAAAATTATGGGAGCGGATAAATACACTATTCAACATGAAATTTATGCGTTAACTCAGGTGATTTTTTATATAATGACTGGGAGAAAGAATCTGAATAATAATAAAAATGAAGAAGTAGAGAAGTTCATTGATTCTGGAATGAATGCGGATTTATCTAAAAGAGTAAAATCGTTAGAGGAATTGAAAGAAGTATTCTCGAAGACAGACTGGAGTAGATAAGTTTGAATATCCAAAAAGCATTAATCGAGCTAACGATAAATGGAGTAGTTACTTGCAAAGAACTTGCTGATTTTTATGATATGTTTAAGGAAGATAAAGAATTTAAAGATGCAGTTGATTTTCTAAGTGGAAGTATCCATATTGATATGGGGCAATTAAAGGATGAATTGTATGCTTCTGAAGATTCACATGTATTAGGGGCTGTAGAATACATGCAAAAACATTACCCATCAGCAGTTTTATTCATCAATTTAATCCCTAAAGATAAACGAGATTTCATTCATTAAACTAAGTATATTTGTTATTTAATCTCTGTTTGTTTATTTTCTAAATAAAAATCAACTTTATCCTATGCCTGTTTATTTTTGATTGAATACCCCATTGAATACCCCTTAATGTAGATAAAAATGAGGGTTTGCGTATCAACGCAGCGGCTCGTATGAATGGCTTAAGCTACTCAAAATTGATGCACGGCTTGAAATTAGCTGAAATCGACATCAACCGCAAAATGTTAGCTGACTTGGCTGTAAACGATGCAGCAGCATTTACTGCATTAGCTGACCAAGCAAAAGACGCTTTAAACAAATAATCAATCGTTGGCAACAACGTTAGCCCCGCTCTTTGAGCGGGGTTTTTTTGTTTCTACGATATTCATCAGTGTTAAACAAACTACAAATAAATATGTTTAGATTATTTGGGTAGTGCTTTGAGGGAAATAATTCAGTGTATCCTCGGTTTTGATTTTTAATTTTTATCAATGAAAACTTGATTCTTTCTCTCATTTATTTATAATCTATAGACAAGTCATGAATGAGTGTTTAGGAGAGGTGTTTTAATGGGGAGACGTGAAGAAGTACTATCTTTTATTAGTGAGTGTGGAGGTGCCAAAGTTACAACAGCGGATGTATCTAAGCAGTTACTAATTAGTCGTACAGCAGCAAGTAGAGAATTGAATGCTTTGGTTAGAGAAGGTCAAGTAAGAAAAGAAAAGGGAAAGCCGGTACAGTATTTTTTAAACAGTGAATATCAGACAAACCATTTAAAAGGTTCTGAGTCTCCGAGAAGAGTGCATTCTCCAAATATATTAATAAAAAAATCAGAAAAAATGAATGCGTTTTCTAGATTTATCGGTGCTGAAGGAAGTCTAAGTACACACATTAATTCTGCCAAAGCAGCGATAATGTACCCCCCGAATGGATTACATACGATCATTCTGGGGTCTACAGGTGTCGGGAAAAGTACCTTTGCCCAAATAATGTTTCAATATGGTCAAGAAATTGGTAGGTTCACTAATAAAAGTCCCTTTGTCCATTTTAATTGTGCGGACTATTCTAATAATCCGCAGCTCCTCTTATCGATCTTATTCGGATATGTTAAAGGTGCATTCACGGGAGCGGATACGGAAAAAGCGGGTATTATCGAAAAATCGAATCATGGCGTATTGTTTTTAGATGAAATTCACCGTCTCCCACCTGAGGGGCAAGAAATGCTTTTCACAATTATTGATACTCAAAAATTTCGCAGGTTAGGGGAATCTGACACTGCAGCCAGAAAAGTTAATATACTGATATTGTGTGCCACAACAGAGAGTATTGATAGCTCATTATTACAAACATTTAAACGACGGTTTCCTATGGTGCTAACATTGCCTGATCTCAAGGATCGAACTTTTAAGGAACGTTTGCAATTGATTGATTACTTCTTTTGTATTGAATCCAAAAAAATTGAGCGAGAAATCAAAGTTGAAAAATCAGTTATCAACTATTTAGCATCCTATTCATGTTCAGGCAATATTGGCCAATTAAAAAATGACATTCAAATTTTATGCGCTAAGGAATTTGCTCAAGCTATGATCCAGGAAAAAAATACCATTTGTATCACACTCGAACACATAGAAGTTTGCGAAGTGATTCAGCCTATAGAAAATAGTAGTATTCAAGACACTTTGTATTTTCAAGGTGAGAAGATGCGTTCTGAGCAATCATTTCCGATAACAGTTCCAGATGCAATCGGAAATGAAACCTCCTTTTATCAATCGGTCTTAGAAAGGTACTCAACTCTGTTAAAAGAGGGTCGTTCAATCAAAGAAATTCAACAAAAAATCACGTCATTTATTGATGATTTTTTTAAAGTTGACTTAAAGCCTGACCATGTGGATGTCCAAGCGAATAAGGGAATCGAAAAACTTGTTTCCAAAGAAATATTGGACATTGTTGAAGAAACAATCCAAGAAATATCAGTTGCTTTGGAGGTTAAAAGCGATCCGCATATCACTTATAATCTAGCTTTACATATTGAAGCCTTAGTATTAAAGCTTCAAACAAGTAATAGCCCTTATCGATCGAAAAAAATTGTTGAGCCAGGTTCAGAGACACACTTCAAGAAATACGCGGATAAGCTGATTAGCGAAATCAATCGAAAAATGGGTATACAAATTCCAATCGAAGAACAGGAAATCATCGAGTTGTTTTTGGACACCATTTATCAAAATGTCAGACAAAATCCTATTGGAATTTTGATACTTATGCATGGTGTCGGTGTAGCCACCAATTTAGCCAAAATGGTTAATGATTTATTAGGGATAAGTCACGCAGTCGGAGTTGACATGCCACTTGAGGAGAGTATTGAGAATGTGTATCATAAAGCCTTGCAAACCGTTAAGCGAATTGATCGAGGTTCTGGAGTGCTCCTGTTAGCTGATATGGGTTCATTTTCATCTTTTCCAAGTAAAATTGCAAAAGAAACTGGAATAGAAATCATGGTTATTGATAATGTTACATCTCCAATCATCATTGAAGCTACTAGAAAAGCTTTGTTTGCCAATATGGGTATGAAAAAACTCGTTCATGAATTGTTAGAAGAAAGTACTTATTTCATGGGGAATAAGCGTGATTCGAATATTTTTGATTATTCGAGTCGTCGACTTATAAAAAATAAAGATCATCTTTTTTATAATTCATTAGAGAAAAGTGTGATATTTTTGAATGTCTATAAGGCAACCGAAGCTCTGGATGAAATATTGATTTCGCTAGCTAAACGAATGAATTTCGAAATTATTGATACACTTGTCATAAAATTCTATTTTCATTGTCTTGGAATGTTGGAGCGAGCGATTCGTAAAGAAAGCCTTGATTTTGAAGTAAAGGAATTGGATAAAGATGTTGAATTTAGAGAAGTAAAAAGAGAAGTAGCTATATTAGAAAGAATGTATGGAACAACTATTTCTGATAGCGAGATTTTATATGTGACAAAAATTATTAAAGGATTTTTATAAAAGATCATCTGTTACAGTCAAAGTGTAACAGATGATCTTTTTTAGCGTTGCACACATTGAAAAATGAAAAAGTGTGATAAAAAGATGTTACACATAGAAAATTATTGATAGAAATTCCTATTCTAAAGCGGTTTTCATGTGTGTGGAAAAACTGGCATGCTAATTGCTTTATATAAAGTTGAAAGGAAGGATGAGTGTATGATTGGAATTTTAGTTTTGAGTCACGGTAATCTTGCGCAAGGAATTGTAGAAAGTGGAAAAATGATTGTCGGGTCGAATGAAAAAGTCGATTATCTAGGGCTCTATGAAGGGAACAATATTGATGAGTTTTATGATAAGACTGCTGAAAAAATTCAAGAAATGGATGACGGAGAAGGCGTACTGGTATTTTCAGACCTTTACGGGGCGAGCCCATTTAAGGCAACAGCTTATTGTGTGAAAAAATTGCCAAACACGAAGTATCGTTCTATTTCTGGAGTCAATTTTTCGATGTTTATTGAGGGCGTTTTAATGAGAAGCTCGATGGAACTGGATGAATTAGTAACCCATATCATGCATACGGGAAAAGCTGGTATCAAGGAATTATTTACTGAAGCGCAAACATTTGCAAAGGAGGAAGAATAATGAGAAATATTGTCTTTGCTCGAATTGATGATCGCCTAATTCATGGTCAAGTAATGACCGCATGGGTTCATGAAACGAAGGCAAACGAAATTGTAATTATTGATAACGAAGTTGCACAGGATGAATTTCTAAAAATGATCATGACTTCATCAGCCCCTTCAGGTATCAAAGTGCTGATTATGTCTGAGAAGCAGTCGATCGATTATCTGTCACAAGATTCAGATGGAAATAAGCTGATTGTTTTAGCAAAGAACCCAACAGTGATCAAAAATATTATGGATGGTGGTGTGAAAATCGAAGAACTAAATGTCGGTGGAATGGGTGCACGAAAAGATCGCACGCAATTGTATCGAAATATTTCTATTAGTGATGAAGAGCGTAATTGCTTCAAGCAAATCATCGCAGATGGGACGTCTGTCTATGTTCAAGTAATCCCAGAAGAAAAAAGCACAAATATCGAACAATACTTATAAAAGGGAGAGAAGAAAATGGAGATTAATGTCTTTCAAGCTTTATTGATTGGGCTGATATATTATCTGAGTATAAATGGCACACCTTGGCTTACACTATTGGGAAGTACCGTACTAGCACGTCCGCTGATTTGTGGAACCTTGGTAGGTTTGGTACTCGGTGATATTGTTCAGGGATGTGTGATTGGAGCGGCAATCAGCTTGCCTTATTTAGCCTATATTTCTGCAGGTGGTACCGTGCCAATGGACCCAGGATTGGCTGGAACACTAGGAACAGCTTTAGCCATGGCTGCGAATGCTTCGCCCGAAGTAGCAGTCTCGATGGCAGTACCAATTGGTTTATTGGGAACAGTGATTTGGATTGCTCATATGACAGTCGATATTTCGTTTTTACACATGATTGATAAAGCAGCAGATGAATTAAATTCCAAAAAAATCGATCGTATTCAAATGTTTATACCACAGCTTTTTTTGGTGTTGATTTCAGTGATTCCAGTGTTTCTTGTTGCCTATTTTGGATCTGGCGTTGTGAAGGATATTCTGGATGCCTTAGAAGGTAAGCCGCTACACGTACTTGAAGTAATTGGGGGTGTTCTTCCTGCACTGGGGATTGCGATGATTTTGAAATCAATCATGAGCAAAGACACTGCGGCATTTTATTTCTTAGGGTTTGTTTTGGCAGTGTATTTGGAATTACCTATTATTGCTGTTTCGATTTTGGCCTTTATTACGGCATTTATTTATACGCAATTATTTTTTAAATCAAGTTTAAGCTAGGGAGTGTGACCAATTAATGGAAAAGACAGTAGAAAAGAAACTAACTAAAAAGGAAGTAAAAAAAAGCTTTTGGCGTTGGACATGTTTTTCTCATTCAAATTATAACTATGAACGCATGCAATCATCTGGTTTTTTACATGCAATGCTACCAGTTTTAGATAAACTTTATGGCGATGATGAGGAAGCTCTGCGAAAAAGCTATCATCGTCATCTGGAATTTTTTAATACAGAGCCTCACTTTGGAGGAATCATTGGAGGTTTAACAATTGCATTAGAAGAGGAAAAAGCGGTAGGTGCCCCAATTACTGGAGATGCAATCAACTCAATTAAAACAGGATTGATGGGGCCATTAGCTGGAATTGGTGATACATTGTGGCAAGGTACACTGGTGCCAATTCTTCTCTCAATCGCCATTAGTATCGGTTCAGAAGGGAATATCTTTGGTCCTATTTTCTATATTGTGTCAATGTTCGTCATTATGCTGGGACTTGCATATTACTTATGGATGCAAGGCTATAGCTACGGGAAAGAAGGAATCCAGAAATTGATGGGGGGCGACCTTCTGAAAAAAGTGATGCTAGGTGCGAAAGTAATGGGCGGTGTTGTTATTGGTGCGTTGACAGCAAACTATGTCAGCTTGAGTACGAGTTTAGTGTTTAAGTTTAATGATTTAAGTTTGAATGTACAAACTGATATTTTAGATAAATTATTAAAAGGTATGCTACCACTAGCAGTAACGATGATTGCTTTGATTTGTCTGAATAAAAAAATGAAATCTACTTCCGTATTGCTGATCTTAGTATTGCTCTCAGCTATCGGTGCAATCATCGGAATTTTCTAAGGAATAAAATTAGTAAACAGTTTAACTCGAAGTTACAAAATTAAGCGATATAAAGAAAGTTGAAGTAGTAACTTAAAAAGTGGTTATTTACACTTATAAAATAATAAAGGATGTGTGCAATATATGGGGTTGAATACATTTATTTCTCCATCAATAATGGTTCCAAAAATATACGAATATGAAGAGTATTTGAATCAATTTGATCAGTATAAACTCTCTGTCATCCATTTCGACGTAATGGATGGTCATTTTGTACCAAATATCATGTTAGGTACATCTGTTTTTAGTGATTTAAGAGAGATGACCGACATACCAATAGATATACATTTGATGGTCAATGAACCAGAGAAATACCTTTCTATGTTTCGAACAAGGAAAGACGACTGGATAAGTTTTCATCCAGAAACGACGAATCAACCGTATCAATTGCTTCAAAAAATCAAAGATATGGATTGTAGAGCTGGTTTAGTTCTTAGTCCTGGGACACCCATTTCCTATTTAGAAGAATCTCTTGACCAACTTGATTATGTGACTTTAATGACAGTTAACCCAGGATTTGCAGGACAAAAATTAGTCCCTAATTCTTTTACTAAATTAAAAAGAATTAGGCAACTGCTAGATTCATTTAATCCTCAAATTGATCTCTTAGTTGATGGTAATACGACACCAGAGAACAGTAAAAAAATGTATGAAAGTGGTGCAAACGGGTTTGTAGTTGGTAGTGCCTCTAAAATCCTTAAACACCCAAGTACATTTGGGAAATATCACGATGAATTTATGGCTGTACTAGGATAAAGTGAAGGGGGCTAGTTGAGTATGAAAAAAGCATTAATCTTTGGAGCAGGAAAGATTGGTCAGGGCTTTATTGGAGAACTTCTCCATGACGATGGATACGAAATTATTTTTGCGGATGTTTCTGATACCTTGATTGAAGATATCAATAGAAATAATTGTTATAGTCTATTCTTAACGAACCATAATTATGAGGAAAAAATTATTGACAACGTTTCTGCCTTGTCTCTAAAAAAAAATCAAGAAGAAATAATTGAAGTGATTACGCAAGTAGACATCATCACAACATCTGTCATGCAAACAAATTTAATCAGTGTAGCACCTATCTTAGCTAAGGGGCTAAAAAAAAGGTTAGCTGAGGGTGGAAGAAGAGTTCTCGTAATGGCATGCGAGAATGCTATTATGGGCACAGATATGCTAGTAAATCTTATGAGTGAAACTGGAATCATTACGATAAATCAGTTATCCGAAATTGGAGCATATCCCAACACTGGCGTTGATAGATTTGTATTTGGGGGAGTTTACAACGGTAAAGAAGGGACAGCAATTAGTGATTCTCATGAACTAGCGATTGAACGACAGAAGTTAGATGATCCAGATAGTCGACCCATTAAAGGAGCAGAGTACGTAGATGATTTAGAAGCGGTACTCAAAAGAAAAATTTATTTAGTGAATTGTTGGCTCGCAATAACTAGCTATATTGGTTATACCAAAGGCTATACAATGGTTGATGAAGCATTACGTGATGCAGAGATTCAAAGCATAGTAAAAAAGGCGATAGTTGAATCTGCAGCGGGATTAGAAAAGAAATTTGGCTTTTCTAATGAGGAAATGAATAAGTATATCAATAATATGATTATAAAAAGATATGATGATTATAATCAAGAGGGAATCAACGACCCTATTGTTAGGGTGGCACGTCAGCCAATTCGAAAATTATCTCCAGATGACAGAATAATGGGACCAGCATATATTGCTTCTGAATATGGATTATCCAATGATCATTTGCTATACGGTGCGGCATATGCCTTTAAGTATGATGATGCTGGTGATGAGGAAGCAGTGGAATTACAAGAGTATATTAAAAATAACGGGATAGAAAATACTATCGAAAAAATTTCCGGGCTTCAGAAAGACTCGAACATGTTTAATAAAGTTTTAGAATATTATAAGACGATCTAAGATTACCCAAGGCTTTATTAACCTATAAACTGTCTAAGTTTGTATATCCAATTTGTAGCAATTGAAGCAGCAAATGCTTAATGCAACTTATTGACAAGAACAATTTATGGTGGAGAATGAGGAAATAATTAATCAGCTAGAACACTTAGTTCCGAAAACTAAAAACCCTTCTTTTCCCTAAAATCCTTCAATCTTTTTTTATTCAAATCAAAAGAAATTTCTGTTTAAAACCGCTAATTTTAGCGGTTTTTTTTGTTTGTTCAGAAGAAAGCGACAGGAGATAAGCATTTTTATCAGAATTTTGTCCTTTTCTTTTAAAGACCCAATGGAGAACCCAGTTTCTTTTAAAAAGCTGAGCCAGTTTTTTTGGAATTTGAGAGCCAAAATGCCAACATTTTGGAGAAAATCTACTATCACTGACTATTGAATCCGCTCTCATCGTCGAATTCACACAAATAATCAGAATTTTTCAATGCCAAATAAGACCGAAATAAAAATTTTCTAGGCTGATTTTGTCAGTTACTCAGAGCTGATTTATTTCATAATCATAGTAAATCAAGAGGCACTTTAGGAGTGATGATTATGTAGATTGAAAAAATGTTGGATTGTTTTGTTGCTAGATAAGAATAAGAAAGAAGGTTCAATAATGAAACCAAAGAAAAAAATGATAACCAAATTTGTTATTGCCACGTCACTTTTCACTGCAGGAAGCATCGTTGTGCCCGTTGTGGGTTCTGTTTCTGCTTATGCTGCAACGACCGGGCCTGTTGCAGATAACACAACTCCTCGTTCCATTACCCTTTGGAAATATGAAGTGAAAGATTTATCTGAACTTGGCGAGCGTGGCGACGGGGAAAAAGAAGATGTTACGAAGACACCGCTAGCAGGGATCAAATTCCTTATTCAACGTGTAAAACCAGTTGGCAATGCGGCGTTAACGAATCCACTTGTTCAAAAAGAAGGAACAGATTACACGATTGATACTACATTTACTGCTCAAACAGTGACGACCGGCGCAGATGGGTCTGTTGTAGCTGACTTGGGAACTGGTAATGCAGCAGACGGTATCTATCTAGTTACCGAATTAGAAGATGACCGTGGTGTTTCTCCTGCTGTCGCAAAACCAGCAGATCCATTCTTTGTGCAAGTACCACAAACGGATCGTGATGATCTAGGCTCATTGATTTATAACGTAGAAGTTCAACCGAAAAACTTGATGGAATCGCTACTTGAACCAGATAAGACCGTTGAAGAAGGAAAAGGATTCTCAAACAAAGCGGGCAACCACTTTACATGGGAAGCCAACGCATCTCTTCCAAGCGGATTGTATCAAGTTGCGTCACAAGACATGGTCATTACACCGGTCTATGACAAAGATGGTACTCAAATTGCGGATATTCCAGTCTCTGCAGGCGACGAAATTTACGCTGACTACTATACGATCCGTGATACATTGAACGAAAAAATTATGTTGGATGGGTTAGCTGTTAATACGAAGACAGATTCCAGTGACTGGGCAGCACTACAATTAGGTACAGATTATACTGTTACACTGAATGGTGCTAATGTGACTACACATCCAATCACTGACCAATCTGAGAATGAAAAACCAGTTACTGTAAGTTTGACTGAAGCTGGAATGAAGAAAGTCACTCAAAATGGAGATACTCAAATCCAAGTTGTTTTTGAAACCCATACGGATGAAGACTTCAACGGAACCATTCTTAACCACATGGATGTTGCTTACTTAACGCCAGGGTTAGAGCCTGTCGATGTACCTTCAGAGGATGACCCAGAATACTACACAGGTGGGTTCGATCTTAAGAAAACAGCAGAAGATGAAGCAAAATTATTGGCAGGTGCGGAATTCCATCTTGCAACCAGTGAAGAAGATGCCAAAGCCAACAAATTCCTCGCTTCTGATGGCAAAACGTACACCTTGAATAATGACGGAACAACAACTCCTGCATTACCAACTGGCGTCACATTATTAAAAGCAACGTCAAACGATCAAGGGCTTGCAGAATTTAACGGTCTTGAATTGAACTGGTATACCGATACAGACGGTGACGGACAACAAGACATTGGTACTGAGCCAACATTTGCTAAAGAAGACATCAAACGCGATTACTGGGTCGTTGAAACAAAAGCCCCAGAAGGCTATGAATTGTTGAAAGCACCACAACAGATCACAGTGAATTTAGCAAGTGAAACCAACGATATCATTGAAGCAACGATCGTCAATGAAACGAAGACTGATTTACCATTCACTGGGGGCGCTGGAACGACCTTGTTGATCGCCATTGCAATTGGCGCCATCACGATTGGTACAGCTGCTGTAGTGATTGATAAAAAACGTCAAACCAACTAAGAGGAGTTCAGAAGGAAAGAATGAGGTGACTTAAGGAATGAATAAATTTAAATTGAATACACTTGTCGCCGTTCTGTTTCCGGTTGTACTCGCTTTGTTGATTATCTGGGCTATTCCGTCTGCCTCTACGTTAAAGGCAGATGATAGTGGTTCTTCTTCAGCTAATGAGGATTCAAATGCGGAGGTGATCGTTGTTCCAACAACTGTGACGGATAAGAGTTTGCAAGAGTTGACAAATAAGGAATACACTTCTAAAGATTCCTTAAATAAACCTGTCTACTTTAGTGAAGCGACGTCAGAGGAAATCGGAACTACTGCTAGTTCTCCTATTCAAATGGGAGAAGGCAAAATTAGTTTGAAAACAGGAACAGCAACATTTGATACAAATGACAATCCTGGGTATGACTCGAATGAGACGAATACCATTGTTCGTTCTCACGATCAAGTGATTTATCTTGTTTCATTTACGATTCAAAATAGTACGAAAGATCAAGATTACACCAATATTCGTTATCGATTGAAAGCGACTCTTCCTAATGCAATCACCAAAGATAGTAATGGCGTACCGCAAGTCAATGGAGAAATTGCAAACGGGACTTATGTTGATACGGGAGCAGGTGATGGTACCCAGTATTCGGAAGGTGTCATGGAATCTGCTATTAGTGATACGGGGCAGATCTTTGTGCCAGTCGTAGTAAATGTGTTCGATGCAAAGCACGGGACGGTGATGCAACCGACTTTTGAGTTAACCATAATAGATGCTGAAAATTTGGAAAGTGGTATAACTGAATCTATCAACAATGTGTATGATTCTGAATTTGCTGTTCCACAGACAACAGTTTCTGCTAAACCATCAGTAGAAATTCAATTGGTTTCTGGGGATCGAAAAAAAGGAACAGAAGTATTTGGTGGAAGCAATGCCAATCTAGATGCATATGATGTAGGGGCAGTAACAATCTTGCGTCCGTTGGAAGGAAGAGCTGCCGGCGATTATCGAGGAGCATCTTTTCCAAGTGGACCCATTACTTACACAATTAAGCAAAAGGGAACGTATCAAGTTAATGGAAGTTCCACGACGAATAATTTAACCACTGCTCAGTACACTAATTACTCAATCGGAGCTTATGCACCAGCAACTTATCAGCGGACACAAGCATTTACCAAAAACGTTGGGACGGTAAATACCAATGTATTTACTGCACCGTTAGCGACTCCCAACGCCAGCACTGGCGAAATCTATTCCACACAACCAAAAGGAGTGCTGGAAGAGATTGGTGTTTATGAATCAGGTAACTTTAATGTTACCACGAATGGAAATGTCACTAACTCCGACTATGCTGGGGTGGTCAATCCATATACGTACCTCATGACTGGAAATAGAACCACTAGTAGCTCATCCAAAGCGTTTTCGAGTTTAGAGCTCATTATGTCTTGGGACCGTACCCAAACAGAAGCGCTTGCCCGAGCAAACAATTGGAATCGATACGATATGACTTTTTATGTTGATTCTGTCTCATATGATGGCTTAACCACTTCAAATAATTCAAGCATCTCGTATCCTACCATAGTCACTCCGTCTGGAGCATACGTAGGTGGACCAGTATTTGCGAAAACCGTTGACATCGATATGGATAGTACCTTGAATAATTTGGCACTAAACCACCCTTCTGTTGCTGAAAATACAGGTAATGCCCGCTTGTCTTCAGGCGATTCAATCGTTGCTTTTAACTTTGTTGGAACGACCAATGATGCAGTTTATGAAATAGATACTTTGCTTATGTGGGATCCAAGTGCCTTAAAATATGATACTTCTAGAGAACCATATAATTCTGAAGCTGGTAATGCAAAGTTTAGGTATGGGGTGGCAAAGAGTTTCGCAAATTCGCCACCATCAACCATGCAAGTATATGTTTTTTCTAATACAGAAGCACTCTACAATTGGTATTCGAC
The DNA here is from genome assembly GCF_051713725.1 of Enterococcus sp. DIV0755f. Classification (NCBI taxonomy): domain Bacteria; kingdom Bacillati; phylum Bacillota; class Bacilli; order Lactobacillales; family Enterococcaceae; genus Enterococcus; species Enterococcus sp. DIV0755f. Next base: position 2,910,330 of record NZ_JBIOQL010000001.1, on the reverse strand, counting down.
ACCGCAAGAAGCAGAAGCAAGTGGTGGAGAAATTTCAGCTGTGTCCTGTTATGTAAAAACTTCGGTTCCAACAGGATGGAAAGGAATGCCAAGAGTCCCTTTAAAAGTCATTCAAAAACAGCCGGGAAATAAAACGCCCGCTGGGAATCCGTTAGTGTTGTTGTCTGTACAGCAATTTAAAGATAATAATGGCAATGTCTTATACGATCCTGTTAAAGATGAACCCTTCTGGCCGAGTACCAATTATGGAAAATATTTACCAACTCAATATGATTCGAACGGAAAAGCAGTCTCATATCCCATGCAATATGTTTGTTGGATTGGTGAATCGGCTTATGTCAATCCTTTCAGTATTTTAACAAAAACAGAAGTTGAAAAAGAGCTTTATGATACGACTGAAACGATTTCTATGAAAGTTTCTGGAACCCTGACTGGCACAAGCACAGTTGACTATGACGGTGCACTGACGACTACCCTACCAAAAGGTATCAATTACGAAGCAAATTCTAGTAAGGATGCAAAAGGAAATAGTCTTCCAGAACCGACTATTACGAATAACGCCGACGGAACGACCAAACTTCGCTGGTCCTTCTCAGACATGCCATTGACCACTGGAATAGAAGTCAATTTCAAAGCAACCTCTGAGTTTCCAAAACTAAGTTTCGATTCAAGTGGCTTTACCGGTAATTTGACTGTTTCTACTGTAGGTGAGATGTGGCGCAAGGATGATCCGACAGTGAAGGATGAAGCAGTTGCAACGATTCGTTCTTCATCGGATACCTTCAAAGAAAAGTTGATCCAACAAGTGATCGTCAGTAAAACTGGTGACAAAAAACTTATTGAAGTTGGTGATGATACACCAGTTGGAGTAACCGATGCTATCAAGTATACGATGACGACGAAAAACGAATCTGCACAACCGATTAAAGATGTTCGAATCAGCGATGTTCTTCCATATGATGGTGACTCAAGAGGCACGATCTTCCACGGAAGTTACAAGGTGACAGAAGTAGCGGTTGATGATCCAAATGCAAAAATCTATTTCACAAATGAGACAGTGAGTGAAACAACTGATCCTAATGATATTAACGATTGGACACTGTATTCAAGTAATTCTGACATCTCAAAAGCCAAAGGATTTTTAGTGACGACAGAGTCACTACCAGTTGGTGACACGATCACCCTGACAGTCACCATTGATCCAAGTGGGCAAGAACCAGGAGATGTTTTGGTCAATAATATTCGGTTCAATTCTTATTTGGACATGGATGTTCGCTCGCAGAATTTTGAAACCACCGTCTACGGTCGTGATCTTACCGGTGTGGCTTGGTAGGACGATAACTTAGATGGCTTGATCGGCAATTTGGCAAATGGCACCAAGGAATTGGCTGCCCAAGACATTCCAGTCAAGCTTTATCGCACAAGCTTTGTAGAGGAAACGTACCAAAACGAGTTAGTCAAGGAAAGCTTATCGGGGGAAAAGTTCGTTGATGACTCGGGGAATTCATTGATCAAGACCGATGCAGCTGGGAAATATATTTTCCAAAACTTGCCAGAAGGCGAGTACATTGCTGAATTTGTGGTTGGTGATCAAGTGGTTCAAAAGAAATTTGCAGTAACGACTCCTTTGGTTGGAGACGATCCTACACTAAACTCCAAAGCGGATCAAGATACATTTAAAACAGCAGCGTATGATTTGCCAGAATTAACAGATTTAGCGGCAGATGAAAATCTGAAAGAGCATGTTCACCATGTGACAGATGTCAACATCGGCTTGATCCGCCTGTCTACTATTCGGTTATTTAAATACGAAACAGGAACTGCCGTTGATGCAAATGGAGATGGAAAGTTAAGTGATGTCGAAAAAGCTTCAGGAAAAGCGTTAGCTGATGCCACCTTTGATCTATACAAAGGCAATGATCAAACGGAAAAAGTCGGTAGTGCAACCACCGATGCAAGCGGCTATTTGAACTTCACGGGTATCCAACCAGGCGAATACAATCTTGTAGAGACAAAAGCACCTGCCGGATACGAATTGATCAAAAAACCAATCAAAGTCACGATTGGTGAGGGAAATCAAACCATCATGGTTTATCAAGAAAACGATAAAACGACTGAATTGCCTCAAGCAGGGGTTAACGGACCGATGGTTTGGCTCGTAGGAATTGCCTGTGCATTTGGTTTGGCAGGTATCTGGGCGTTGTATTACTACTATGATCAGCTTAGAAAGAAAGGAGCGTAAGTAGATGAAAAAAATATCGGTTTTCTTTCTCGCGTTCCTCTTTCTATTAGGGCTAGGGGTATCTTCGATTCCAGCACATGCTGCTGAAGCAAGCAATGAATCCTATGCGATTTCAATTTTGAAATATAAGTTAAGTGATTCTACGGTTCTTTCTTCTGAGTTGCCTATGGATGGAACAAAAGTCGATCAAGTCGTAGATGAAAACGGCAATGTTCTTGCTCCTTTACCAGGAATCTCTTATGAGATCACGAGGGTATCACCTGTCCAAGGACAATCGACCTTTGAACCAGTCGTCGGAGAAGATGCTTTTTCAATAACCGTCACCACCGATCAAAATGGATTGGCACGGGTTGCTGATTTAGCTAGTGGGACCTATCAAGTCATTGAAAAAGACAATCAATTGTTGAAATCAGTGATGGACCCAGTCATTGTGGAGGTTCCTTTGCCACAACGGGAAGGGGAGGCGTTAAAAGAAGTCTTTCTCTATCCTAAATCAAGTGTGGTGGATGCAACAGGAACGACCCCTCCAGGAACCACTCCTGATGGGGGCACGCAACGGCTGCCGCAAACGAGTGGAAATATCGGAAATGCGCAACCATTGTACCTTATTCTAGTGTTTATCATTAGTATGGGCGCGATTGGGATAAGGGCTCTGAAGACGAAACACAACAAGTTTTAATGGCTCGTTAGGCAGGGCAGTCCTAAAAAAACTGTCCTGCTTTTTTCAATAAAAGTACTTAGTTATAAAAAACAGATACATACAAATTGACCGAAATATAAACAGTCGGGTCAAAGATGGGAAAGGAGAAAAAATGAGGCAACGTCAACCAAGAAAAAAGCACTCATTCTTAATGATTTTTGCCATTACTATGATAACGGTTGGGTTCCTCGTACTTATTTATCCAATCATCGGCAATTATTTATCCAATCGAGAACGAAGTCAAGCAGAGGTCGCTTATGACCAAACCATGGAAAAAATGAGTGAGCAGGAAAAAAAAGCACAATACGAGTTAGCACAAAAGTATAACGAGTATATTTTTGCGAAGCAGCAAGGAGAAAATCCTGAACCGGTTGTTTATGAAAGTGCCTTGAAAAATCAATCTGGTGTCATGGGAACCATTGATATTCCAGCAATTGATATTAAAGAGATGCCCTTTTATCATGGTACTTCTTATAAAACCCTTGATAAGGGCTTAGGGCATTTCGAACCAACGTCGATCCCGATCGGCGGTGAAAATACCCGCTCTGTGATAACAGGACACAGCGGGGTGAAAAATCAGGTCCTATTTACGGATGTACGAAATCTAGTAGAAGGCGATTTGTTTTTTATCAATATTTTAGGGGAACGGTTGGCCTATCAGATCACTTCATTTGAAGAAATCTTACCAAGTGAAGTGGAGAAAGTAAAAATCAACTCGGGGAAAGATGAAGTGACTTTACTCACGTGTACCCCACCTGGAATCAATACTTACCGCTTGCTGGTTACAGGAAAAAGAGTGCCATATAGCTATGCGATACAAAAGAAGGTAACCAAGCGTAACGTGTGGAGCTACCAAAATATCATTTTAGGGACACTTGCGATCAACCTGGTTCTTTTCTTGATCCTGATCATGGTTTACCGCTATTGGTTACGCTATTTTCGTTCGCCAGATCCGAAACGATCCGAGCGAGGACGCAAAAATCTGAAACGACTCTTCTTTGTGACGAAAACGTATTTTGCACTCGTCTTTCTTAGCATGTTGGCGATTTTAGCGGTTGCCTTTTATGGGTACTTACAAATGCAGCAAGAAACCGCAACAGCTGCCGTTGATGTAGGGGTTGAAGAGACGTTGAGTGACTACAATTTGAGTAAGATACAACGTGCTGATTATGAAGAAAAACAAATTGCCAGTGTGAATGTGGCGGATTATGCAAGTGCCAAGAGCGCATTGCAGCTTTCAACAAACAACTGGGGAATCGGGAAGCTCGTGATCCCAGAGCAATCGATTGATTTGCCGATACTCGCTGGATTAGCCAACCAAAATTTATTAACGGGGGCAGCAACATTTCGCCAAGAACAGCAATTAGGAAAAGACAACTACGTTTTGCTCGCCCATAACATTTATGAACAAGATGTACTGATGCATCGCATCAAGTTTTTAGAAGAAGGGGACAAGATCTATACGACCGATTTTAAAGATGTCTATATCTATACGGTCTCTCTCAATAAAGTGGTCGAAGAAACAGAGGTTTCTTACATTGAAAAAAACAAACCAGGAGCCTCGCCGATCCTCACGCTTTTGCGATGTGAGGGGAATATAGGAACGCCTTATCGACGAGTCGTTCAAGGAGAATTGCAGGCGGTGGAATCGATTCAGGGAATGACGAAAGCAGAAATGGCTACCATGGGTCTGAAGCAATCGACCGAAAAGTCCACTGGGAAAATCGTTGAAGAAAATCCAATTTCATTTTTTCAAAGCTTTGCCATGATCATTGCTGCACGGTTCGTCAAAGATCCGCTTCAGACGATGTTACCGATGTTTTTGTTCTTTATGCTCCCGATCTTATTCTTTAGTATTATCCGTTGATCGTTCAGCGGCAAGAAAAATGTGAAAAGTTCCCTCTGTCAGAAAAGTGTTAATCAAAGAAAGGAAAAAAGAAGGTGCAACCATGAAAAAAAAGACCATTGCTGTTTGTACAGCTTTATTCGGATTACTAGTGATCCAAAATGGGATCGGTCAGCCGTTACATGCGGAAGACCAATCCGCTGCTGAAGCAACTGATGTCAGTGTTCTGGAGCTTCCCGAAGAAACGGTGCCATCTAGTACGGAAAGTATGGAAGTTCCGATGAGCTCAGAAGAAGTGACCGTGCCAAGTACCGTGCCAAGTGAAGAAGTTCCCGCTACTTCTTCAGAAGATAGTCAGGAGACCGTCAGCTCAGCGCCAGTTGAATCAGAAACAACTCCTACTAGCTCTGAAAGTTCCACCAGTCAATCGACTGAAGCAAGTACTGCTCCTAGCGAAACGTCAACACCGACGGAAACAAGTGAATCAACGACACCGAGCTCGGAACCAACTTCTTCCAGTACGAGTAATGTTTCGTCTTCTTCAAAAGAACCAACGGCAACTACACCAAGTTCTACGGAAACGTCTACCGAAGCTGTTGCCGATGAAGAACCAGAAAAAGACAAGAAACCAGCGGCGTCTAGTTCACCAGCAAAACAAGAGCAAAGCGTTGCCCTTCCTGCTAATACCCAATCAGAGACATTCAATAAAGAGCGTTTGCCTGAGTCAGCCGTTTCACAACTCTTGTCTGAGATCAATGGGACCACGCTAGATGCTTCCCTCCGAGTAAGTGAGGTTGCTGAAACGGATCTAAAAGGCTTTGAACTGCCGCTTTTAAAGACATTCACAGATAAGAGTAAAGCCATTTTGATTTATGAAGGCATCAAGCAAGTGGGACTTTTCGAACTCAGTAACGAAAAAAATGAGGATGGAAAAAAGATCCCTCTAGAAAGCACGGAAGTTCTCATCAATACCCTGTTGGAGAATCTCTTTGATCAATCACTGAAAACGACCCATAAAGAAGAAATTCCTCGTGAAGAAAAACAAGCGGGAGACTTGTTGTACCATCAGGGAAAACTGCTGGGCTTGTATTTAGGCGGTGACCATTACGTAACGGTTGGAGAACCGACAACCAAAGAAATCGAAGAACACTCAGAGTTGGCTAACCAGAAGGTTGCTAAGATTGGTCTTCTTTCAAAAGAGAAATTGGCGGATGAATCATTAACTGTTCAGCGGCTTGCTGAGAACAAGCTGACAACCTATGGCAAAGAAGTGGAAAAAGCGTACCCTGCTTCAATGGATTTCTCCGAAAACGCTCAAACACAAACATTCATTCAAGCCATTGCAAAATCGGCACAAAAGTTAGGTCTTGATTACGATGTCTTTGCTTCGGTAATGATTGCGCAAGCGATTTTAGAAAGCGGCTCGGGAACCAGCGCATTATCAAGTGCACCAAACTATAATTTATTCGGAGTAAAGGGAAGTTATCAAGGATCATCAGTGAGTTTTGCTACCCAAGAAGACCGTGGAAATGGGGAGTTGTATACAATTCAAGCTGCTTTTCGCAAATACCCTAGTTATGCACAATCCCTTGGTGACTATGTCAGCTTGCTTCGAGGAGGCATTCAGGGCAATGAACTGTTTTATCAAGACACGTGGCGTTCCACTGCCAAAAACTATTTGCGAGCGGCAGATGCCCTCACCGGGAAGTATGCGACGGACACGACCTATAATCAAAAAATCAGTTCTTTGATCGCTGCGTACCACTTAACCCAATATGATCAACCCTTGAGTGCAAGTACGACATCAACCAGTAGCATCATGGTAGGAAAAGAGAAAATTCCAGAAACCTATCGAAAGGAAATGACGTATCCCGACTATGATGGGAAAAATTACAATGTATCGGGATCCTATCCCGTGGGGCAATGTACCTGGTATGCCTACAATCGTGTGGCGCAATTAGGGAAATCAGTTGATGACTATATGGGAAATGGTGGCGAGTGGGGGGCAACTGCGAAGCGTCTAGGCTACGAAACAAGCCAAGTACCTAAAGCAGGATGGCTTATTTCATTTACCCCTGGAACAGCCGGATCTGATCCGAATTACGGACACGTTGCTTTTGTTGAAGCGGTGACCGATGAAGGAATCTTGATCTCCGAAGGAAATGTCGTCGGCGGCACAAAAATCTCTTATCGGGTCATTGGCAATGATTTAGCCTATTCGGAGTTAGTGACCTATGTGGAACCTAGGTAAAACAGAAAAAGAAAAGGTTGCCGCCAATCACAAAATGACCTTCGCTTATGTTTTACTCTTACTCATCGGCGTCGTCAGTGTGAGCCTTATTGCTTTCTTTTTTACGCAGTATAGTATTCATCCAGTGGCTGGCAGCTCGATGGAACCGACCATTAAAGATGGTCAACAGGTAGCTATCAAAAAAACACAAACTTTACAACGTTATGCAACCGTTGCGTTTTCCGCTTCCAGTGAGGATGGAATGTTTATCAAGCGAATCATTGGGGTGCCAGGAGATAAACTTATTGTTCAAAACGATGTGCTGATTCTTGACTTTGAAACAGAGTCAGCCTTTGCTTCTACGATTCAAGTAAAACTACAAGCCAACGTTGCTGAGCAATTAAAAGAATTGCATGAAATTCCTGCAGGCTATTATTTTGTTCTGGGGGATCATATGGCTGTCTCAAAAGACAGTCGCAGCTTTGGCTTAATCAAAAAAACGCAAGTGGAAGGCATCTTAACTGCTATTCTGCCGAGCGTAAAAGGAGGTCGTCAAGTGTTGATTATAAAAGGAATCGCGATAGGAGTAATCCTTTTGGTATTTGGAATTTTAGCTAGTCGCTTCCTGATTCATTATCGGATGGAACAAGCAAAAAAACTGACAGGTCATCCAGCTGTTTTTTACAAGAAACTACAAATATTAAAGCAACTGGAAACGCAGAAAACGACCCTGTTTTTAATGATAACCACCCTCTTAATGGGCGTCGTCGTTTTTTTACTGATGGTTTCTTTGTTCCAAGTTGAAAATCAGTTCCTTCAACGAAACGAGCAAGTAACACAATTGGAAAAAGAGGTTCAGAAAATAAAAACTCAACAAAATGAAGTGCTGTCCAAGGTTACTGTTCGCTCGTATCCAGAAGAAGGCATTGGACTTGCTGACATCTCTTGGGAAGCACTAACGAAAAGTCAAGAGCAAGAAGCCCTGCAACCGAAAATTGAAACGGAGCTGACACAAAAGCTCGTCCCTTATTTTGGCTTAACACAAGCAATTATTTCATTAGATGTTCCTTCCCAAACATTGTCGATCGCCATGACAGGAGCGACTGAGAATGAAGAAAACCGCAAAAAAATCGAGGACAATATCACCGCTTTTGTAGCAGAATCCAAAGAAATTCCGAAGCTCATGCAGATTACGATCGAAATTCAAATGACCACTGAGAAAGAAACCGAAACGATCTATGAAGAGATTTTTCTTCGTGAGAAGGATACCGATGCATTTTCTAAAGTAGAAAAAAATGAAGTGAACGAACAGAAAGGAAAAGGATAATTATGGCAAAAAATAAAGACAGCTGGTTTTTCACAAAAAATATCATTGATGAGATCAACAGTGTGCCAGATGAACTGCTTTCACTGGATCAAGAAGAAACGGCGGATTTCCCAATATTAGGGGACAACCGAATCGCGCAGGAGCTTGTTCATGAACGCTTACTCGCAGAAAAACACTTGGATGATCAACAAACAACGACTGACGAAATGCCAGATCTTGAAGAGGGGGGAGCTGTGGATAAGACCAGCCAAGCATTAGAGGCAAAAGAAGATTCCGTTGTCATGGAAGAAGCCAATGACGAAACCGAATCCGTACCACAGGAAGACCTAAAATCAGAGATTCAAGCATTCGAACAACAACTTGCCGACTTACAAGCAGCGCTTGAAAAAGCGGAAGAAGAAAAACAAATGGCGATAGAAGAACAACACTTGCTCGAAAGGCAAAATCAAGAATTACAAAAAGAAATGATGCTAAAAGTTGTGAAAATGGATGAGCTACAAGGACATGTTGACTTGATGGAACAACAAGCAACGACGTTTCATGAGACAAATACACAGTTAGAACAAACCATGAACATTCAGCAGGCAGAAATATTTGAAGGAGTAAAACAAATGGAGGAGATGCGTATGAAACTTGAAACAACAAAAGAAGAGCTACAACGAGTACTTGAAGAAAAAACCGCCTTATCAAATGAGTTGCTTCATGCTCTTGGAGAAAACCAACAGTTACGAACGCAATTAAAAGAAAGTGAACAACAAGCGGAACAATTGATCGAAACCAGTCAGCTGCTGCAAGCAGCCACAAAAGAAAATCAAAAGCTGCAAAAAGAAATCAGTCAACTGGAAGAACCCTTGGAACAAATCGCACAATTAAGTGCTGAAAAAAATGCGCTAACGATTCAATTAGTCAAAGCTACTGAAGAAGCCGCTGCTTATCAATCGCAATACGAAGAAAAAGAACGGGTATTTAATGAGCAGTTTTCCCAATTAGAACAAAGCAATGCTGAATTAGCAGCGCTGCAAAGTCGTATCGAGTCGGGAGAATTTTTACAAGGAAGTGAGTACGACTTGTATGTAGAGGCACAGGAAAAAATCAATCAACTCGTTCAACAAAACGAGCAGCTGACAAAGGAGATCGAGTATTCGCAAAAAGAAATCGGCGAGGTTTTGTTGACCGCCAAAAAACAAGCGAGTCGGACCTTAGAAGAAGCGCAAACAGAAGCCGATCATTTGATCAAAGCGGCCAAACTAGAATTAGAAGGTATGGAAAACAAAGCGCGTAAAATTTTGATTGAAATTGATGAATCCAAAGAGACCGTGTCATCCATGTATAGCGATCTTCAAGAGAAAGTTCGGCAATTGGCCTCAGGCAACTTGCAAGTGGACTTTGATAAAAGTGATCCGCAAGCAGAGCAGATGGAAAGCTAGTGTAGAAAAAGTGAAGTGATAAATGATCATTTTGGAAAAACTACTTCATCAGGCGCAGCAGATTGCGGGGATGAAATCAAAGGAATACCGATGGGCAGGGGGAAGCGAGGATAACGCTTAATCAAGAAGAGAGGAAAAAATGGGAAAAGGTAAAGACGAGTCGTTGTTTTTAACGGTATGGGAGGATATCAAATGAGCCAGCTATTTCAAATAAATAATATGAATGATTATTTAAATTACTATAGGGAGAAAGTGAACGACCCTCGTTTCTCAGAAAATTTGCCTCATGTGAAAGAACGGATTCTTCAGATTTGTGGGGAGTTGGAAGAACAGATCGCTCAAATCAATAGTCAAAATTTTTTTCAGCAATGGGCAAATATCAATAGTTTAGAGGCGCAAATTTTGATTCTACTTGAATTGAGTGAGATCACAACTAAAAAAGAGAAGCGGGTCTTTACTGAAGAAGAAGTGGTAAAAACAGCGAAGAAAGACTGTCAAACCTATTTCAAAGAGAAATGTGGGATGACGTTGATTGACACCACGCCTCATTCTCTCCATTTTTCCATAAGCTAGAGGGCGTACTACTGAGATATGATTGTTGGACATCGAAAGAAAGGTGAAGGGGAAAATAACATAAATATTCTTTGGGAAAGCAACAAGTCAGAAGAAAGTGTGCTTGATCATACGGATTGGGTGTTAAAAAAGCACGTTATTTTTTATGGATAATAGGCTCAAAGATGATTGGCTTTGGTTTTCAGACAATTATTAAGTAATTATTAAGTCTGATTTGTAAGAAAAAATGTATCGAAAGTAAAATGAGTTATTTATTTTTTTAAAATGGTAATTTCTTAGCCTTCATCTATTTGTAAAAAAGCAGTTTGAACTTTTGTCCTCAGATCATTCAAAAGTTTGACCTGTTTTTTTTCCATTTTCCTTAAAGCAAATAGGTTGAATTGCTATAGGTATGCTGCTATATACTAATTCCTACTAAATTAAGGGGGCTTCTATGTGCTAGATTCTTTTTTAAGAGGACAGGATCGCTTAGTGCAAAAGTTTTTTTTATTCTATTATCGCTCATACCAAGACACCTATACCTATAAAGATGTTGTTGATGAATTAAATATCTCATATCCTGTGTTAAATAACGTGCTAGAGCAAGTGGATACCATTCAAAAGGGGTATCCTGAATTTACTATGTCTAGAGATAATAAAGTAATCAAAGTCACTTTTTCTGAAAAATTTTTATACAATAAAATTCGGGTCAATTTAACCAAATCTACGCTGCTTTTCATCATCTGGGATGCTATTTTTTATCAAAAGTTCAAGACACTGGAAGCCTTTAGTCAAAGTCAATATGTGAGTGGACGGACCGTGCAACGGCAGATCGGGACCTTTGCACCAATTTTGGAACATTACAAATTGGATTTGAATTTAAAAAGGTCAGAATACTTGGGTGGGGAAGAGTACTGCATTCGCTATTTCTTCCACAGCTTTTATTGGCATGTGTATGATGAGATCGAAAGCAACTGACCGCCAATCGTTGAGCAAAGTGCGACAGACCTTTACCAAGCTTTATCCATCTATTTTCCTTTTCTACGGCATGCAGCAAAGGAACGCTTCATTAATCTGTTAGCTGTTTCTGTCACGAGAATAAAACAAGGAAATCTCATCAAAGAGATACCAGAAAGTGTCAAGAAGTTTTATAACCCTTTTATGGATCAGATCACCTTTGATAAAGAGCTTTTGCTGCCTTTTTTCGAAGCAAATAGCATTTATGAAAAAGATTTGCCAAAGGAAGAGCTGATCTATCATTTCTATATGTTCACGGTAGGGCAAAGCTATTCCCAAGAGTCTTTGAGTCAGCTTCGTCTTCAATCACCAATGTATATGAATGATTATCGTGTGTTTATAGATGACTGGATCACCTTGATTGAAAAACAAATCCATTTTTCTTTTGGTTCAAATGAGCGAAAGCTGCTTTTTATTAATGCTACCTATATTTTTTCTTTCCTTTTGACGTTTGGTTTAGGGAACAAAATTGATTCCTTTGGGGATTACATCACCCTTTCAGAAGTTGAAAGGCAATACCATTATTGGTTTACTGTATTAGAAAAAATCTCTCGTAAGCATGAAGTGGAAAATAAAGCATGGCTAAATATTCTCAATTCCAATTCCTTTAAATATTATGCTTCGCAGATTCTTTATTATATTTTATCTGATTACGATACTCCAGTCAGGGTAACGATCGAATCAAAAAGTCGGGGGATTGAAGAAGAAGTCCAAAAGCAAAAGCTGGTGCGGATGAGTCCCCGCCCGATCAACATTGTAAGGATCAAAGATTTTCCAGATGTCATCATTTCGGATTACGCAATCGACATCTCGAAGTACTATACGAAAAATCAACCCCATCTTTATCAATGGGGAGAAAAGCAATACCTTTCTGATTGGATTCGCGTGATCAATTATATCGATAAAGTAAGGGATGAAAAATACTATCGTTTATTAAGTGATGATTAGGGGAAATAGAAGAAACAGTTTTCTATTTCATTGAGCAAGATCAGCGGTTTGATTTGTCTTGCTCAATTTTTTGTGAAGTAAGGCAATGTCTTTTTCTTTTTGTTCTAACCGCATCTATCTTAGGAATGGAAATGTTCGTGTCAGGAGCTTATGAGAACCTTTGAATTGAAAAAAAGGGTGCAGCTGCTCGTTTATGAAAAGCAGTTGCACCCTGTATTTTTTGTCAGCGCATCAGTAAATGCGGCAGTGTACTAAGCCATGCGATGATACCGACGATCAAGGTAAAGACCACGACGATGACTGCTGTTGAAAGGAAATCTTTTTTGACGTCGCGCTTTTTTCTAATGGCATCGAGGTCTTGATTTTCCATGAAGGCAACGATCTCTTTATACGTTTTGATATTTTGGGTTTTCTTGATTTTTTCGATCTTTAATGCGGCATACATGGAGACAAGCCAAAAACATAGAGGCGGGACAATCCACCAGTATCCGGGTAAATAAAGAGCAGGCCCAACAGAGAGTGCGGTCAATAGTATAAAAAGCAGCATCATTTTTGTGTAACGATCCATTTCTGTTTTCTCAATCGTTTCTTTCATTTGTTCAACATCCCCTTTGACTAATTCATCTAAAGAAACATCAAATAGAACACTGAGCAATAATAAATTGTGAACATCAGGATAGCTTTTTTCATTCTCCCAATTGGAGATCGTTTGTCGGGAGACATAGAGTTTTTCTGCCAGCCCTTCCTGAGAGAGACTTAATCGTTCCCGATGTTTTTTTATTTGTTTGCTTAAGTTCATTTTATCCGCTCCTTCTACCATTAGTTTAGGCCAATGTCTGCATTCTAACGATCAAATGTCTTTGACAATGCCTTGGAATCAAGTGTCAAAATGTTTTTACAGTTGGGTTTGGGGTGTTTAAATAGCAGTACAGCGTTGATTTTCTTCCGTTACCAAGCGACGGTCAACTTGCTTATTGTTTTTTTATAGACATACCTGGTGGTTTCTAAAAAAAAGAAAAAAGATAGCGAGTCTTTGCTGATTTTAAGTGTTTGTCCTTGTCTATTATTCATTAATTTCGCAAAGATGGGAAGAGGAGAAAACAACTAAGCGTGTGAAAGATTCATTTTTCCATTAGTGGATCTTTAAAGGTACCTGTGTGTTGAAAATGGAGCCCTTCAGAAGACACCTCTATTTGTTGGTTCTGTTTTAGAAGAAAATCGACTGTTGGTAAGCATATCTCCCCATAAAAATGTCTGCTTTGTGCTATACTGAGGCTTTGTAAAAATAAGTTTGTACAAGCAAGCAGCAACGGTTTTTTCATTGATTGCTTGCAAGAAGGAGCGTATACGCAGTGAAAAAACTAAAGGTTCAAGATTTAATTGCAGTAGGGATCTATACAGCGATCTATTTTCTTTTAATGAGCGTCTGTCTATTGATTTTGCGTTTTGTGATCCCAGGTTTTCATAATTTATTTATTCCAGCAGTCACCGCTTTGTTTTCTGGCATTATCTATCTGATTTTATTGAATAAAGTACCGAAATTTGGCGCAATCACCATTATGGGTACCGTGGTAGGGCTCTTTTTTTTGATTTCAGGACATTTTCCATTGGCCTTTTTGCCCAATATGATTTGTGCCTTAGCAGCTGATTTGATCCAATACAAAACAAAGCTCAAAGGAAACGTTCGCGTACTGGCGAGTTATATCGTCTTTAGTTTTGGCTTGATGGGTCCGATCTTACCCCTGTGGTTTATGAAAAATGCCTACATCGATTCATTAGTGGCTCGCGGAAAAGATGAAACCTACATTGCCGGCGTGTTTGCTCATACCTCCAATTTGATGTTAGGGCTTTGTGCATTGGCGGTTTTGATTGGTGCGGTGGCTGGTTTAGGTATCGGCAGTCGCTTGATGGAAAAACATTTTCAACCAACGATCCAATCGCATAAAGGGTGAGGAATGTGTCGAAAACAAGGTTTGATCCCCGCAGCAAATTAGCGGTGATTCTCTTTGCTAGTTTTACTATGATGGTGACCATCAGCTGGATCGATGAGTTTGCCTTTGTCACTTTCTTGCTGCTGCTATTTATAGTCAGCGGCTTTTGGAAAAAAGGCTTGCTGCTCTATGGCGTGTTTGTCTTGCTGACAATGGCAGATAGTTTTTTGTTTCGCCAAGGCAACCACGTACTAATCGTGTTGCTGGATTTCTTTTCCGTCGGTTATCGCCGCTTATTGCCAACGATCATGGCGGCGGCTTTTGCCATTAGCGGGACGAAAAACAGTGAGTGGATGGCTGCGCTGCAAAAAATGCACGTGCCCAACGTATTATTAGTCCCGCTGGCAGTCTTATTTCGTTTTTTTCCCACATTGGTACAAGATTTCAAAAGTATTCGCCAAGCGATGCGCTTTCGCGGCATCTCGCTGTCGGCAGGATCGATCTTGCTTCATCCACTGCAAAGTGCGGAGTATTTTTTGATCCCATTACTGATGTCGGCTGAAAAGACCGCAACCGAACTGTCGGCTACGGCGCTGGTTCGCGGGTTAGCATCAGAAACTCCCCATACCACCGTCCACGAACTGAAGCTGCGCTGGTGGGATGGCTTGGTCTTTTTAGCATTATGCGGCTTTATCGTGAAAAGGATGTGGCTTGGATGATCACATTAAAACAAGTGTCAGTGAAACGAGAAAATCGGACCGTATTATCTGAGCTTTCTTTGACGGTCGCAGCTGGGGAAGTCATCGTTTTGTGCGGCGCTAGCGGCAGCGGAAAATCGACCTTGCTCAATGTTTTGAATGGCTTGATCCCTGAGCTGTATCCCGCCGAAGTGCAAGGAAAGATCCGTGTCGGAGAAACAAACTTGCCAGTTGCCGATTTCTCCCATTATGCCCAGACGATTGGCGTCGTCTTTCAAAACCCCAAGACGCAATTTTTCACCACGGATGTCTATTCGGAGTTGGCTTTTTCGATGGAAAATGCGGGCGTCGCACCAGAAAACATTCGGCAGCGAATCACCGAAGTAGCCCAGCAGTTTTCCCTGACCCCGTTGCTTGATGCTAGTGTCTTTGACCTATCTGGTGGGGAGAAGCAGCTGATTGCCCTCGCGGCAGCCACGATGTTGCCCCATGATGTGTTCTTATTGGATGAGCCTTCCAGTAATTTGGATCAAGAAGCGATCCAAAAGTTGACTCAAGGATTGGCTTCTTTAAAACAACAAGGGAAAACCATTGTGATCGCCGAACATCGCTTGGCTTATTTGGCGCCACTGGCAGATCGCTTCTGTCTATTAGAAGCAGGACGATTGCGGGCGGCTTATCCAGCAGCTCAGCTTTTGTCACTGCCCGAGGAGGCAATTCACGAGTTGGGATTGCGAAAAGTAGGCGAGGCGGCATTGGAAATTCAGCACTGCCGAGAATCTTTGCCAGAAAAGTCTGGATTAAGGGCAACGCATCTGCAGATCAAGCAATCGAAACGCTCAGCAAACAGCAGAAATTGGGCGCTCAACTTGCCTGAACTACAATTGCCGACGAAGCAAGCTGTGGGGATCGTTGGACCAAATGGTGCTGGCAAAAGTACGTTGGTGCAAGTCCTGTCAGGATTGAAAAAATGCCCAGAAGCAGTATTTGCCATCAATGGACAAAAGCGGACCCAAAAGCAGCTGCTGCAGGAAAGCTTTCTTGTGATGCAGGATGTTAACTTGCAGCTGTTTTTTGAAACGGTGGAAAAAGAGCTGCTGATCAAAGCCCAAAACCCAGCGCGTTTTGAAGAAATTGTCTCATTGTTGCACTTAACACCACTCCTTGCCCGACATCCGCAAAGCTTGTCGGGTGGGGAAAAACAACGAGTTGCCATCGGCAGTGCCCTGCTTTCTGGCAAACGTTTGTTGTTTTTCGATGAACCAACGAGTGGGTTAGATTTGCAGCAAATGGAAGAAGTCGCAAAACTGTTGCGAACAGTCGCTAAGGAAGTTGATCTGTTAGCGGTGATCAGTCATGATCGTGAGTTTTTAGCTGAAACATGTCCTTACGTGCTTCAACTCCAACAAGGGGAACTCGTTGGCACGTATCAGCTAGCAAAAAATATGGAATAAATGAAAGACGGAGTGGACCTTGGTTCATGCCGTCTTTTTTTGTTGAACATGAAAAAATCTTCATGATTTTTTTCTTTCAATCAGTTAGGAAGTTTCGAAAAAATCCGTTATGATAGAAGCAAAACAGGAGGAGGAGTGCATATGGCCTTGAAGATCTTGCTAGTAGAAGACGAAGAAAGTTTAGCCAGTTTTATTCAGACCGAATTGACTTTTGAGGGATATGACACGGTCTGGGCCAAAGATGGGCAAGAGGCATTGACCTTGTTCAATCAGCAAGCAAATGCCTTTGATCTGATTTTATTGGATTGGATGCTGCCAATCTATGACGGCATCACAGTGGCGCGGCGGATACGCAAAGAAAGCGACATCCCGATTTTGATGATGACCGCCAGAAATCAAACCGCCGATGTGGTGACGGGGCTTGATGTCGGATTAGATGATTATTTAACGAAACCTTTTGAAATCGAAGAACTGTTTGCCAGAATTCGGGTGATCGAGCGGCGGTTGCAACGAGAAGCCAAACAACAAAAGAACCAGCAAAACCAATTAGTGGCGGGGGAGCTGATGATGGACATCGCCAAGCACTTGGTTCAGGTTGCCGGTGAAACCATTGAGTTGACGCCCAAAGAGTTTGGCATTTTATATGAATTGATGAAAGAACCCGAGGTCGTCAAAACGAGAGATGACCTATTGAATGAGATTTGGGGCTATGAATACGACGGCCAAACGAATGTTGTAGATGTCTATATCCGCACACTGAGGAACAAGCTGGATGTTTGCGGCAAAGGCAAAATGATCGCAACCGTTCGTGGATTAGGCTATGTCTTGAGGACCGATCATGAAGAATAAGTCAGCCAACCAACGTAGAAAAACAGCCCAGTTTCAATTGACGAGCCGCTTTTCCTTGATTCTCTTTGGTCTGCTGATTCTCTTCAATCTGCTGTTTATTTTATTATCCGTAGGTTATTTGTTTGAACATATCGAAAATCGTGCCAGCAACATCCTTGAAGCCATCGAAAAAGGTGAGGCATCAGGGGATGCCTGGGACTTTCTCGTCAATGCCTATGTCTCGGCAGATGAAGAAGACGCCCTGCAAGTGATCTTAGCCGATGGCAGTGTCGTTTCATCAGAAGATGCGGAAGAGATTTTTGCCGATATCAATCAAGGGCGAGTGATTCCTTTTCTCGAAGACATCGTTTTTACAGAGGAGGGCATCTATTACACGAAAACCCAAGAAGTCGATGGGGATCAGGTGACGATCGCTATCAATGGGGAGGATAGTGTGGAATTAGCCTATGGCCTCTTTATGATCAGCAGTTTCTTGAATCTGATCGCTGTTGTCGTGGGCAGTCTGCTGATTTATTGGAGTGTCGGGAAATGGAGTCAGAAGCTTACGGGTATGGCGCAAGAAATTGCTGCCATTGAACAAAGTCGAACAGGAGAACTGACGGTTTCTGAAGAGCCCATCGAGATTCGTTCAGTGGCATTGGCCTTTAATAAATTATTGAAAGAACAGCGAGAGACGATCGAGCGGGAAAAACGGTTCGTTGCCGATGCTTCCCATGAGCTGCGAACACCTTTAGCTGCGATTCGCGGACATGTCCAATTGATCCAGCGGCGTGGAACCAAACATCCCGAAGTCATTCCTTCCTCAATGGCGTTTATCGACAAAGAGTCGAAGCGTTTGGAAACATTGAGCAATCAATTGTTGGACCTAGAAAAAAATCAATCCCAAGATGAAATGACCCTTGTTGATGTTTCCCAGATCGTCCGAGAAGAGTGTGAAAAACAAGCGACGATCGTTCCGCAATCGATTGAATATTTTGTGGAGAACCAATGTATGAAACGTGGGCATAAGCGTGACTTCCAACAAATCATCCAAAACCTATTAGAAAATGCCGCGAAGTATTCACCTGCCGATCAGCCGATTCATGTGACCTTGACGCAAGAGCAGACACAGATGTCTTTGACCGTCGTCGATTTTGGCATTGGGATTCCCGATGATAAGAAAGCCTTGATTTTTGAACGGTTCTATCGAGTAGAAGATTCTCGTTCCAGCCAGATTGCTGGTTCAGGCATCGGGCTTTCATTGGTAAAACAGCTGGCAGACAAGTATCATGCCAAAATTACCGTCACAGACAATCAACCGCAAGGCAGTATCTTTAAACTTGCCTTTCCAAATGAAAGAGAAAGATGAAGATTTTTTTAGATTTTCTTCAAGCATTTTTGATTCTTTTTCATGAGGAACTTGTTATTCTAAATATATAGAAAAAAGGAATACACAAACAATTGGAGGAATGAAACATGAAAAAAACAACTATTTTATTCGGAATTGCCGCATTAGGATTATTGGCAGGATGTACACAAAACAACACTGGAAATTCAGAACCTGCGCAAAACAGCAGCTCAAGCACAGCAGTTGCCTCATCAAGTGAAACAACGTCTTCACAAGCAACAGACAGCTCTTCAAGCAGTGCAGCGATCGCCAATGGCGGCTTACCTACGGTGACCGTAGAAGAAGCGATCCAAATATTCCAAGACAAATACCCAGATGCAGCGATCACTTCGATTGATTTGGATACTTCTTTTGGCAATTACTTCTACCAAGTAGAAGGCGTGGATGACACGAATGAGTTTGAATTAAAGATCGATGCAGAAACCAAAGAAACTTCTGAAGAAAGAACGGAAAAATTGGATGCCGATGAACAAAACGGTGTCAAAAAAGATGCCGATCAATTGGACCTAACCAACTTGCTTTCATTGGAAGAAATTTCTGATATCGCCGTGAAAGAAGCTGGCGGTGGTCAAGCAACAGATTGGTCATTAGACAAAGAAATGAATGTAACCTATTGGGAAGTCAAGGTAGAAGATGGCAACAAACAAACAGATGTGAAAATCAATGCCCAAACAGGTGAAGTACTAGAAACCGAATTGGATGACTAATCCTGTTTCGCAGTAAAAAAGATAAGCCGCTATCGTCTATGCGCAAAAGACGATAATGGCTTATTTTTTTACGTATGCTGTTTGACTTCAGTTAACGGTTTGACGCGACCACCAATTTTATCTGCAAATGCTTCGGACTGCTTCCGATCTTCAAAGACCCATAACTTGTCTGGAATTTTTTCACGAGTGCGACGACCATCTTTGCCAATGTAACCATGCAAAACTTTAATCACGTACATCGCCATCATCCTTCCCTGAAATTACTTTTGATTATACGAAAGCCGTTTCAAAAAGCAAGGATTTTGACTTAAATGAGTGATCAGAATTGATTATTCCCCTGACAGGGCAGCATAATCAGCAAATCGTTGATGGATTTCAGGAAAACTACGCTTCAGCTGCACGATGCGATTGGTCTCTTTTGCTAAAAAACAATGCTTTGAAGTCCCCGTCGTTGCCAACTGACCATCGCTAGTTTTGTAGATCTCATAGCGAAAATCCAAACGCGTGCCAGTATATTTGTCGACCAAAACATCGATTCGCACCTCATCTTCGTAACGAATCATCGTTTTGTATTGCGCACTGACTTCCAGCACGGGAACGATCAAGCCCGCTTCTTCGATGGTATGATACGGTAAATCCAAAAACGCGAGTAACTCCACGCGGGCCTCTTCAAACCAGCGGATATAATTGGCGTGATGGATGATCGCCATTTGATCGGTCTCATAGTAGTGTGGTTGACGGATATAGCCTGAATATAAAGACATAAAAACAGCTCCTTTCATAGAAACAAAACCTTCGTTATTCAGCATAACGCAAAAAGGAAGAAAAGCAAACAGAAGGAGAGCTTCTTTGTGTTGAACACTTGAGAAAATGCTACTAGAGAGCAGCGGAGTGAAAAAGACAGTGAAACACCTTGACTTTTTCATAGCTTTCTTGTAGTTTATAGATAATATCAAAAATCAGTGAAGGATCGAGTACTTTATTCTACTCCTTAAAAGAGAAAACTGCCCCGGCTGAAAGCAGTTTAGGACGTGTAAAGGAAAGACAATCTGGAGATGAACAGAAGAAAAGCTGTTCCGTGACCGAGCGTTAATCGAGCGAAGGAGAAGAACATTTCTCGAATTTAGGTGGTACCGCGTGTAATCAAAACTCGCCCTTGTATAAAAAACAAGGGCGAGTTTTTTGCTGTGAATCACTGCGACTGGTCCGCAAAGCGGAACAGAGCAGATGATGAACAGTACTAGGCGACCACAGGGAGCGTAGTAACCGTACTAGGAATCACGTTGATTGGCTTGCGGAGCAAGACAGAGCAGATGATGAACAGTACTAGGCGACCACAGGGAGCGTAGTAACCGAACTAGGAATCACGTTGATTGGCTTGCGGAGCAAGCCAGAATAGATGATGAACAGTAAGGCGAGTGCAGGGAGCGTAGTAACCAAACTAGGAATCACGTTGATTGACGCAGGAAGTGAGACATGAAAGCTGTACTTGGCATTTTTTGCTTTGTTCAATTGCAGTCGAAGCCAACGAAACCATGACCAGCAACCAACGGCAAAGAGCGCAATAACCCAAAAGTCAAACACGAGAACAACCCACCCACATCAATGAGCAACAAGCAATAGGTGAATAAGCAAACAAGCAATGAAAGCAAAGAACATGGGCAACCATGAAACAAATAGGAGGATGCATACGATGAGTTACCAACGTCCAAAAGGAACCAACGATATTTTGCCAGGAGAATCCGAAAAATGGCAATTTGTGGAAGAAACAGCACGCTTAGTGTTTCGCGATTACCAATTCAACGAAATTCGGACACCGATTTTTGAGCACTTTGAAGTGATCGCCCGCAGTGTCGGGGACACAACGGATATCGTTTCAAAAGAAATGTATGATTTCTACGATAAAGGAGAGCGTCATGTGACGTTGCGTCCAGAAGGCACCGCACCGATCGCTCGTTCTTATGTCGAAAACAAACTATTCGGACCAGAACATACGAAGCCTTATAAAGTGTTTTACATGGGACCAATGTTCCGTTATGAACGTCCGCAAAAAGGCCGTTTGCGTCAATTCCACCAAATCGGTGTCGAAGTTTTCGGTTCAGCAAATCCAGCGACCGATGTTGAGACAATGGCGATGGCAATGGATTTTTATCGTCAATTAGGACTGAGTCAATTGCGCTTGGTCATCAATTCATTAGGCGACAAAGAAACACGCCAAAACTATCGCCAAGCGTTGATCGACTATCTAGCGCCCCATGAAGCGGAGCTTAGTGAGGATTCAAAACGCCGCTTGCATGAAAATCCTTTGCGGGTCCTTGACAGCAAGGACAAGCGAGACCAAAAATTCGTGGCGGATGCACCATCGATCCTAGACTACTTAACACCAGATGCCAAGGCACATTTTGAAACCGTAACGAGTATGCTGGATGCGTTGGAGATCCCTTATGAGATCGATTCAAATATGGTGCGCGGTTTGGATTATTATACCCACACGATTTTTGAGATCATGAGTGAGGCACCAAAAATGGGGGCGCAAGCCACCATCTGTGCCGGCGGTCGTTACAATCATTTAGTGGAAGAGCTAGGCGGACCAGAAACACCTGGTTTTGGTTTTGCTTTAGGGATCGAACGTTTATTGATCACTATGGAAGCCGAAGAAGTTGTAATTCCTGCTTTGAATGAGTTAGATGCGTATGTGGTTGGTTTGGGACAAGAAACCAATTTAGAAGCGCTGAAAGTCGTGCAAGCGATTCGTAATTTCGGTTTTTCTGCCGATCGTGATTTCATGGATCGTAAAGCCAAAGCCCAGTTCAAATCTGCTGATAAGCAAGGGGCACGGTTGGTTCTGACTCTAGGCGAAACAGAATTAGCAGAACAAGTGATCAATATCAAATCCATGGCAAGCCGTGAAGAAAAACAATTTCCGTTAGCGGATCTTTATGCCCGCTTCGATGAGATCTACGATGAAATGACAACCAAAATGTTTGAGTGAGGAGAAAAAGAATGACAAAACGTACAGTATATTGCGGGTTAGTAAATGAGACCCATTTAAACCAGACAGTGACTCTAAAAGGCTGGGTGCAAAAGCGCCGTGACTTAGGGGGCGTGATCTTTATTGACTTGCGCGACCGAGAAGGGATCGTGCAAATCGTCTTCAATCCTGAGGTTTCGAAAGAAGCCTGGGAAATCGCGGACAAATGCCGCAGTGAATATGTGTTAGAAGTAACAGGTCAAGTCATCAATCGTGCACCAGAAGCCATCAATCCGAAAATGGTGACAGGTGCCTATGAAGTGATGATCAGCGAAATCACGATTTTAAACACTGCAAAAACACCAGCCTTCTTGATTGAAGATGATCAAACCGTTGGCGATGAGATTCGCATGAAATACCGTTATTTAGACTTGCGTCGTCCAAAAATGACGAACAACATCGTGATGCGGGCGAAAACGACGCAAGCGATCCGCAATTTCTTAGATACGAACGACTTCTTGGATATCGAAACACCTTATCTAGGAAAATCAACACCAGAGGGTGCGCGGGATTATTTGGTTCCTTCACGGATCTATCCAGGTCATTTCTATGCGTTGCCGCAATCACCACAAATTTTTAAACAGTTATTGATGGGAGCTGGCTTCGATCGCTACTATCAAATCGTACGTTGCTTCCGTGACGAAGATTTGCGGGGCGACCGTCAACCAGAATTTACCCAAGTCGATATCGAAACCTCTTTCTTGACGGCAGAAGAAATCCAAACCTATACGGAAGAGCTGTTGGCAAAAGTGATGCGAGAAGTCAAAGGCATCGAAGTTACCTTGCCATTCCCACGGATGACCTATGATGAGGCAATGGGACGCTACGGCAGTGACAAACCAGATACACGGTTTGACATGGAGCTTATCGACTTATCTGAAGTTGTGAAAGACGTTGATTTTAAAGTCTTCCAAATGGCTCTTGAAAAAGGCGGCGTTGTGAAAGTCTTGAACGCCAAAGGGGCTGCAGACAAATACTCCAGAAAAGACATGGACAATCTAGGCCATTACGCTGGTCAATTTGGTGCCAAAGGATTGGCATGGGTCAAAGTTGAAGAAGATGGATTGAAAGGACCGATCGCTAAATTCTTGACAGAAGCGACCGACGCGATCATTGCAGCAGCCAATGCGGAAGTTGGCGATATTCTGATGTTTGGTGCCGATTCCTTTGCGATCGTTTCAGCAACATTGGGGGCGATCCGTAATAAATTAGGAAAAGAATTAGGCTTGATCGACGAGAGCAAATTCAACTTCCTATGGGTCACTGATTGGCCGCAATTTGAATACGATGAAGAAGCAGGCCGCTACGTTTCTGCTCACCATCCATTCACATTGCCAAAAGAAAGCGATCTGCCGTTGTTAACGACAGACCCTTCAAAAGTCTATGCGCAAGCCTACGATATCGTGCTAAACGGTTACGAGCTAGGTGGCGGATCATTGCGTATCCATACACGGGAAGTGCAAGAGCAAATGTTTGAAGCGCTAGGCTTCTCACGTCGCGAGATGCAAAATCAATTTGGCTTCTTATTGGATGCTTTGGATTATGGGTTCCCACCACATGGCGGCATCGCCCTTGGGTTAGACCGGTTAGTCATGCTCTTGGCTGGTGAAGAAAACATTCGCGAAGTCATTGCTTTCCCTAAAAATGGGAAAGCAGCTGATCCAATGTCACAAGCGCCAAGTACCGTTTCGCCAATGCAGTTGTTTGACTTGAACATTGATGTAACAACGGTTGAAGAAAACGAATAAGCGTTAAATCATGATGAAATGAGTGATGAAATAGAAATTGGTGAATGAATGAAAAAAGTTCATGAGAATTCACCCATTTCTTTCATTGCTCGTTTCTTTTTTTATGAGCTGAAGTATAATAAAGGCAAATCAAAAAAGTGAGGCTATGAAATGCAATGACTCCTCTGTTTAAATGGCTCCCTCATCCAGAATACGCCAACAAACTTTCGTTTTCGATCGTCTATGCGCTGCTGGCATCGATTGCGGTCAATTTCTTCTATCAACCAGGTAATATTTATTCCAGCGGCATTACGGGTGTCGCTCAGATCATCACCACGATCTCAAGAGAAGGGCTCGGATTTTATATCCCCTTGTCCCTTGCGCTATTATTGTTGAATGTGCCATTATTTTTTCTAGGTTGGTTTAAGATCGGCCACAAGTTTACGATTTTTACTGGAATTACTGTTTTACTCACCTCCTTATTCGTGCAAATTTTACCCGAAGAAACCGTTACGACGGACCCGATGATCTGTGCGATTTTCGGTGGTGCCATCAACGGGGTGGGGATCGGCTATGCTTTGAAGAATGGTCTTTCTTCAGGAGGGCTGGATTTTGTCAGCATTGCCATCCGCAAACGGACAGGGAAGACGATCGGCTCGATATCGATTTTCTTTAACATTGTTATTTTGTTCGCCGCAGGGATCTTGTTTGGCTGGCAATATGCGTTGTATAGTGCGATCGCGATTTTTGTCAGTGGAAAAGTGACGGATGCGGTCTTTACGAAGCAAAAGAAAATGCAGGTGACGATCATCACCCGCAACCCAGAAGAAGTCATTCAAACGATCCAAAAACATATGCGGCGAGGGATTACCATCATCAATGAAGCCGAAGGGGCGTACAAGCATGACAAACAAACGGTTTTGCTGACGGTAGTGACACGCTTTGAACTGCCGATGCTGCGCAGTGCCATGAAAGAAGCCGATCCAAAAGCCTTTGTCAGTATTGCAGAAAATGTCCAGATTTTGGGTCGCTTTTATGAAGAAGAACTGTGAAAAAGGAGTTGAAAAAAGTATTTCTTTATAGAAGTACTTTTTTTTCGCCAAAAATTAATTTTTTTGAAATATAGCAGATGTTGCTAGCTTTATATGGGGGATTTCTGGTAAATTATGAGAGTATGGAATCAATAGCGTTCATGCTGAAATTGTTTTTTTATGAAACAATTGGATCAATTAGAGAAAAGTGGTTGAAAAATGAATAAACGTTTAAGCACAAGCCGCTATATTACCGGGTTTGACGGCATTCGAACCTTGGCAGTCATCGGCGTTATTTTATATCATTTACTACCTACTCATATGCGAGGCGGGTATTTAGGAGTTCCAGTATTCTTTGTCGTATCAGGTTATTTAATCACTGACTTGCTGAGGCAAGAGTGGGATCAAAACGGCAAAATCAAAGTCAAAGATTTTTATGTTCGGCGGATGAAACGGCTCTATCCAGGAATGGTGGTGATGCTGCTTATCTCAGCAGCATATATCACGTTGTTCCAGCGAAACCTGTTGAATAATTTGCGCGGGGTTTTTGTTAGCTCGTTGCTTTATTACAACAACTGGTGGCAGATCAATCATGGGTTATCCTATTTTGATCGATTCGGTAATGAATCCCCCTTTACCCATCTGTGGTCGCTGGCTGTAGAGGGACAGAACTATCTGATTTGGCCTTTAGTATTTATTTTGCTGATGAAAATCGGCAAGCAGAGGCATCGCGCCTTTAAATTTACTGCCGCAGTCACGATTTTGTCGGCAATTCTGTTAGCAGTCCTTTACACACCAGGTGCTGATCCGACACGGGTCTATTATGGAACGGATACGCGGCTCTTTTCGATCTGGATGGGGAGTGCCTTAGCATTCATTTGGCCAAGTACCCATTTGAAGAAAGAGATACCGCAAAAAGCCAAACGGGTCTTGAATATCTCTGGCTTTGCTTCCTTGGCTGGTCTGATCGCAGCGTTCTTTTTCTTAGATGATCATTTGACTTTTGTCTATTATGGCGGCATGTTCTTGATCAGTATCCTATGTACGATTCTTGTGGCAGTCACCGCTCATCCCGGAGCCAGCTTGAACCGGGTATTGAGTAATCCTATTTTCAGTTATATCGGCAAGCGTAGTTATGGGATCTATTTGTATCAATTTCCAGTGATGATTTTTTACGAAGCAAAAGTGGGGAATATCGGGGAGAACGTGCTGATGCACACGTTAGTGGAACTATTCTTGATCTTGTTTATCAGTGAATTGTCCTATCGGTTTATCGAAAACCCAATGCGTAAATTCCAGTACAAAGACACATTCAGAACGGTCCGTGGTTGGTTCAGTAAACCGATTTTTAGTTGGAAAAAACCGTGGTTAGTGCCCAGCTTACTGATTACCCTCGTTGCTTTGTTTGGCGTCGTGACCGCACCGACGAATTATGTCGATGCCCAGCAGCAGCAGTTGAAAGACAACATTGCGGCCAATAAAAAAGCGGCAGAGCAATCGCAAAAAAATGCGAATGCTGAAGGCAATGAAGCAGACGATGAGGCGAACACAAGTGAAGATGAAAAAAATATCATGGAAAAATATGATTTAACAGCAGCCCAAGTGAAAAAAGCAGAATCTCTTGAAATCACGGCTTTTGGTGATTCCGTGATGCTGGATGCAACGGCTGACTTGAAAGAAGTCTTTACCCAAGCGGTAGTTGATGGGGATGTTGGGCGCCAGCTGTATGCGAGTCCTGAATTGATCAAAGACTTGAAAGAAAAAAATCTTTTGCGGGATACCGTCCTTGTGGGGCTAGGGACGAATGGTTCCTTTACAGAAGCCCAATTTGACAGCTTTATGAATGAGATCGGTGATCGCAAAGTCTACTGGATCAATGTGCGGGTACCGACACAGCGTTGGCAAAATGAAGTCAATCGGATGTTGGAGCGCATGGCGGAAAAATACGACAATATGACCTTGATCGATTGGTATGATTTGAGTAATGACCAAGAGTCATGGTTCTATGAAGATCGGGTCCATCCAAATCCAGATGGCATGGATCAATACGTGAAGCTAGTTGCCCAAACGATTTTACAAGAGGAATAAACAAGAAAAAGACAAACCTTACGCAATCATAAGGTTTGTCTTTTGTCTTAAACGGTGCTTTGTAAGAGCATCGTTTTTTAATTCTTTTCTATCACCGTTAATAGTGAGTCAAACAAAATCGCACTAGAAGCCGATCCGGGATCGATATGACCGATGGCACGTTCACCAACATAAGAGGCGCGGCCTTTTTTAGCAACGAGTTCTTTGGTATGTTCTTTCGCTGCTTCGATCGTGTCTTTGGTCAATTCACCTTTTTTCAAGGCTTCTGCGACAGGTTGCCAGACATCGATCATGGTCTTATCCTCAAACTCAGCTTTTCCCCGCATTTTGATGCCCGTCAAGCCTTCTTCAACGATCGTACCTAATTGTTCAAAGGAGTCGATCGTTTCTAGTTCCTTCGTTGCTTTAGTCATATTCATAAACGCCGAACCATAAAGGGGACCTGAAGCGCCGCCGACTTTTGAGATCATTGCCATCGAGAAGACTTTAAAGGTATCACTGATCGTCGTTGGCTGTTGTTTGGCATAAGCTTCTTGATAAGCAGCTACGCCGCGTGCCATATTGTTGCCATGGTCTCCGTCGCCGATCGGTGTATCTAAATCGCTCAAATAGGCTTTGTTTGCTTCGATTTCTTTCGTGAAGGTATCTAACCATGCTTGCACCGTTTCTGTTGTCAATTGCATCTCTATTCGCTCCTTTACCAGGCTATTGTTGTGACGGCTTCATTTAACGCATCGGTGTGATCCGTTTCGCTGAAGTCGATCAAGGTCAGTGAAAGTCCCTGCATATCGATGGAAGTCATGAAATTGCCGACTTTATGGAAGGAGACCGGGATGTCTTTTTCTGCGAGTAATTTCGCGACATCATTGGCAAAAACGAACAGCTCCATTTGCGGCGTACCACCCATACCGTTGATCAAGACACCGACTTTTTCTGGGGTCTTTTCATAATCCGCTAAGATTTTTTCCACCAACTCTTGTGCTAGTTCACGTGAGGGTTTCAGTTTTTCACGACGGTAACCAGGTTCGCCGTGGATGCCCACGCCATACTCGATCTCATCATCGGCTAAGTCAAAACCTGGTTTCCCAACTTCAGGAACTGTTGCCGCTTTTAATGCGACCCCGATGGTTTTGATCGATGCAACCAAGGCATCGCCCAGTGTTTTTAATTCGCTTAAGCTGGCACCATTACGAGCAGCTGCGCCTAAAATCTTGTGGACTAAGACCGTACCGGCAACTCCTCGTTTGCCAGCAGTATAGGTGCTATTTTCAACAGCGATATCATCATCCACGACCACGATCTCCGTCGTGATCTCTTCCATTTCTGCCATATCTTTGGCCATCTCAAAGTTCAAGATATCGCCAGTATAGTTTTTGACGATCAGCAAGACGCCTTGTCCTTGATCAGAATCTTGGATAGCCGTCAAAATCTGGTCGGGGGTCGGGGAGGTGAAGACATCGCCTAAAACGGCGGCGCTAAGCATCCCATCACCGACAAAGCCAGCATGCGCCGGCTCATGTCCGCTCCCACCACCAGAAACAAGACCGACTTGTTCTTTTTGATTATTCTTAGCAATCACCCGTGAGTCTGCGACTTGATGGACCAGTTCAGGATAACTGCCTACGATACCAGCCAACATTTCTTCTACGATCATTGAGGGATCATTAATGATTTTTTTCATGCTTCATGCCATCCTTTCTCGGCTGCTTTTTTTGCTTCTGCAACGATTTGCGCCAAATCATCACTGAAACCAGCGGTGATCGCTGCAGCAAAGGCACCTTCCACCAGCGGCGCGTCGATCAGGTGATAGCGTTCTTGTTGCTGAGGTTCCAGCATGTCGTAAGCAAGTTCGGCATTCAAAACGGCACTGCCTAGATCGGCAAAGACTAAGATCAGTTCAGCGTCTGCGGATTCGTTGACGGCATCCACGATTTTCGTGGCGTCAGAACCCAGCTCTCCTTCTGCTGTCCCGCCTAAAGAATAGATCGTGACTGACTCGCCGTCAGCCATTTCTTCGATCATCTGTTTTAATCCTTCGGTGAGTTGCTGACTGTGAGAAACGAGTAAAATACTTTTTTTCATCCAATTTCACCAACACTTTCTGATTAAATTTGGCTGTTTGACAAGGGGGGTGCCTTTTCCAAAGAAACACCGTCCTTGTTGAAACCGCCTACAGGTTCAGTATACCAAATTTCTTTCTTCTTGTATGGTTGCACCTATGGAGAGGACAAAAAAACAGCATCGTCTTTCTGGACAAAGCAAGAAAGAGCGATGCTGCAAAATCAATTAGGATTGTTTAACGAGCACTTTGGCTGAAAAGCGCTTCGTTAGGAAAGAAAGCCCCACGTACAGGCAGATGTTCAATGCCATCATGCCAAGGAAGTAAGGCAAGGTTACGGCGGTCAAGAAACCGACTTCCAGCAATCCGTGGAAAAGCATTGCTGCGACATAGATCCCCACGGTAGTGGTAATCGCTAAGAACAATCGCAATGGATTTAATGGCAAGCAAGCGCGAATCACAGCGATACAACTGATCCCGATCAACAAATAGTACAACAAGGTCGTCGTATCAAATTGCGACCAACCGTAGTCGGTTTGTAAAAAGCGGATCGCAAAGTAATTGACTAACACCAACAGGGCGTTTGGCAACGCATTGAGCAAGACTGTCGGCAAGTAGCGCCCCTTGATCGGTGCTTTGTTTTCTTCAAAGGAAAGGAAGAAAGAAGGATAGCCTTCAATTGCTAAGTCGATCAATGTGATTTGGATCGGCAAGAACGGAAAGGCGCTGGATGTCAGGATACAAACCAAAGAGAGCAAGAAGCTGTAAATCGTCTTGATAAAGAAGATCCCCGACGCTTTGGTGACGTTATTGACGACGCGGCGTCCTTCAAATAAAACATCTGGCAACGTAGTAAAGTCAGAATCCAATAAGACAAAGTTAGCGATTTGACGAGCCGCACTGTCGCCAGCAGCCATCGCAATACTAACGTCGGCTTCCCGCAGCGCCAACACGTCATTGACGCCATCGCCCGTCATAGCAACGGTCCGTTGATTGGCTTTTAATTCTTGGACAAGCAGTTTCTTTTGTTCAGGGGTCACACGACCAAAGACCGTATAGCGTGTCGCAGCTTCTCGGACTTCTGCTTCGGTCGTTAAGGTAGAAAGATCGATGGCTTGATCGGCATTCGCAAGACCTGCACGATGGGCGATCGCTGCGACAGCTATTGGATTATCGCCAGAGATCACCTTTAGATCGATGCCTTGATCGGCTAAGTAAGCCAAGGTTTCTTCAGCGTTTTGGCGGATGATATCAGATAAAATCAAGACTGCCACCGCTTGTGCATTGCTGGGGTCAAAGGATGCTGGCGCTTTTGGATCGGTCTCTACAGCTAAAATCAACACCCGCAGACCTGCTTCTTGCGCTTCTTTGACTTGCGGCAAGGCAGCAGAGCCAGCGACTTTTTCAGGTGCGCCAAGATAGACATTTCCTAGATGTTCAAAAGCTACAGCACCCCATTTGCGCTGTGAAGAAAAGGCAGCGACTTCGATCGGCTGATGATCCGTTAGCTCAGGGCAGCCTTGACGCAATGCTTGCATCGTCAAATTGTTATCTGTGCTGGCTGCCAAATAATTCCCTAAGAGCATGTTAGGGTCGCTGTCGACTTGGAGAGGAACGATCGATTCGAGAACCATATGGCCTTCCGTCAACGTCCCCGTCTTATCCAGACAAAGGGTATCGACATGCGCCAGGGTTTCAACGGCATACATGTCTTGGACCAAAATCCGTTTTTTGGCCAATTTAATGACACCTGTCGTCAAGGCGATACTGATCAGCAGGACAAGTCCTTTTGGTAACATTCCTAATAAGGCAGCGGCAGAAACGACGACGGATTCCTTGATCCCAGCATCTCGCATCATAAAGGCTTGGAAGAACAAAATCACCCCTAAAGGAACGATCACATAGCTAGTGAATTTGGATACACTACGGATCGAAGCAAGCAGCTCAGAGCGGATCGGTTTGTGGACCTTCGCCTCATTGCTTAGTTTCGCTGCGTAGTTTTCTGCACCGACATGAATAACTTTTCCTGTCACTTCACCGCTGACGATGAAACTTCCTGAGAGTAAGGAAGCACCTGCTTCTTTGACAACCAGATCGGCTTCACCAGTCAGCATCGCTTCATTGACTTCGACTAGTCCAGAAAGCACCGTCATATCAGCGGGGATTTGGTCCCCAGCACCAAGAATGACTGAGTCTTCTAAGACCAATTCTTTGGCTGAAATCTCATGGGTTTGACCATCTCGAATCACTCGTACCGTTTGCGGTGAAACAAGTGAGAGTTTTTTTACTAAGTTACGTGCGTGCAATTCTTGGATGATCCCAATGGTGATATTCACAAAAATAATCGCTAAGTAGAACATGTTGGAATAGGCGCCTACGGCAAATAAAAAAACGCCAATCAATAGGTTGAGAAAATTGAATAACGTCAGTAAATTGTCCTTGATGATCGCAGCAGTTGATTTACTGGTTTTGGTTTCATAATCATTGTGCAGCCCCTCTTGGGTTTTCTTGGCGACTTCTGCTGCAGTCAAGCCGGTGGGTAATTGAGTCATAAGCATCTCCATTTCATTTGTTCATTTCTTTCTGATTCCTTTATCTAGTCTAGCATTCGAAAAAGGCAATGCAATCGTTGCGAGGAAAATAGCGATAAAATTAATTAAAATCTTAAACAATCAACACGTGTTCTTTTAAAGAAAGAAAAAAACTGGGGGAACAAACCGCACCATCGACTTTTTTCTGGTGCTTACGTATAATAGGGGAAGAGAAAAAGCCGAGAAGCAGATGCTTAGCGGACAAAAGAGGGTAGCGAGCATGTCTTTAAAAGAAAAAATTATTGCAGAAAGCAAGCGGCTTGGCATCGACAAGATCGGGTTTGCTTCAGCGGAGCCGTTTTTGGCATTGGAGCCTTCCTTGCGGGAACAAAAAGCCAAAGGCCATACCTCTGGTTTTGAGCATCCCGTGATCGAAGAGCGTATCTATCCTGAACGGACATTTGAAAATCCGCAAACGATCATTGCGATCGCTTTAGCTTATCCGACAAAAATCAAAGAGAAAGTCCCGCGGGATGAAAAACGTGGCATGTTTGCCCGTGCCTCGTGGGGCATCGATTACCATGATATTTTGCGAGAACGGTTGGATCGCTTGATCGCCTTTATCAAAGAACAAGCGCAAACGATGGAAGAACAAGTCGAATGGCGTTTCGCACCGCAAGTCGATACAGGGGAATTGGTGGATGTGGCGGCAGCGCAGCGGGCGGGTCTTGGCTTTATCGGTCGTAATGGCTTGCTGATCACAGAAGAGTTTGGTTCGTTTGTTTATCTCGGGGAGATCGTCACTAATATCTCTCTTGAACCAGATGAAGAAGTCCCGTTTGGTTGTGGGGATTGCATGCGTTGTGTGACGGCTTGCCCCACCAAAGCGTTATTGGGCGATGGTCGGATGAATGCCCAGCGCTGTTTGTCCTATCAAACCCAGACGAAGGGCATGATGCCAGAAGAGTACCGCAAAAAGATGCATAACGTGATTTACGGTTGCGATATTTGTCAGCTGGTCTGCCCTTATAATCGGGGGAAGGACTTCCATTTTCATCCAGAGATGGAGCCTGAAGTTGATACCGTTTATCCAAAACTGCAACCGATGCTGTCTTTATCAAACAAAGCCTTCAAAGAACAATTTGGCCATCTATCTGGCTCTTGGCGGGGGAAAAAACCGCTGCAGCGTAATGCCATCATCGCCTTAGCCAATGTGGGAGACCGCAGTGCCTTGCCAGCGATTTGGCGCTGTGCGACAGAAGACGTGCGCCCAGTGATTCGAGGAACGGCTTATTGGGCCATTGGTCAGTTGGGCGTCAAAGAACCAGAGATGTGGTTAGAGCGACTGCAACGATGCGCAGAGTTAGAACCCGAAGAAGAAGCACAGCAAGAATTGCAGCCTGCCATCGAACGATTGCAAGCAGTCATTACCAAAAAGCAGGAAAAAGAGCTATAAAAAAAGCAAAACGTGCCCGTGGCCGTTTTGCTTTTTTGTTTAATCTAGTACGTCATCACTTTCAACGATTTCTTCTGAATCCAGTTCAAAATCAGGTGCTGGATGCACACGCTCAGGCAGCTCCATTTCTAACTCGCCTTCTTCGGTGTATTGGTTGTCGGTATCGGCAACGTCAACTAAAATTTCTTCAGGAAGCTCTTGTTCCAACCGATAGCCTTCTGCATGACGTGCATCGAGTAATTCCAAAAGATGTTGCCACTCGTCTTTCGAGATCACTACAACATCAATGCCATCTTTGTTTTGTACCTCTACAACAGAGGAAAGATCGGTGCCGACCGTTTTAATGATCGATTCCAACGACCATTTACTCGTTTCTAAGTCAATTTTTTGTGCCATAAGAATTACCCCTTTTTTGAGAAAAATTTTGTCCTACCTTAATTGTAACGGGAAAGTTGCAGAAAACAAAATAGCTTGATTGGGAATCGTCCCTGATATGCGCAAGAACATTTGCACAGCGGCTTTAACCAAGGTAAGATAAGAGCAAGAAGGGAAGGAATAAAAATGACAGAAAAACAGACATTTCATGTGAATGGGTATTTAGCACTGGTTGTGCTGATCGGGTTATTAGTTGGCGGCGGTTATTTGTTTTATCATGGGTTCGTAAATGAGAGCGTTCTCGAAATCGTTCTCAGTATTCTTTTATGGATCGTTTCGTTTCTGTTCCTTAGTTCGTTAACGATCGTACAGCCCAACCAAGCCAAAGCGATCCTCTTTTTTGGGCAATATTTAGGGACCATTAAAGACAACGGCTTATTCGTGACAACCCCCTTAACCCAAAAAATCAATGTTTCATTGAAAGTCCGTAACTTTAACAGTTCGCTGTTGAAGGTCAATGATTCAGACGGAAACCCGATCGAGATCTCGGCGGTGGTGGTTTTTAAAGTCGTAGATACGGCGAAAGCATTGTTTGATGTCGATTATTACCAAGATTTCATTGAGATCCAAAGTGAAACAGCGATTCGTCATATTGCGACGCAATACCCGTATGACACGTTCAATGACGATGATCTGACGTTGCGAGGCAATACCAATGAAGTTTCTGAAGAACTGGCAAAAGAATTGCAAGAACGATTGGCTGTTGCTGGGGTCGAAGTCATAGAGACCCGCTTAAATCACCTCGCGTATGCGACTGAGATCGCTAGTGCGATGTTGCAGCGCCAACAAGCTAAAGCAATTTTATCAGCACGGCAAATCATTGTTGAAGGGGCCGTCTCCATGACACAAATGGCGTTAGAACAAATCGAAGACGGACAGGACATCAATTTCACAGATGACCGCAAAGTCCAACTGATCAATAATTTATTGGTGTCGATCATTACCGATAAAGGCACGCAGCCGGTGATCAATACGGGCGATGTCAAAGAGAAAGGAGTGTAGCATTTGAAGAAACTTTACATCAAACAGAAGGTTTTCAGCATCGGTGAAAAATTTACCGTCACTGATGATTTACAAAACCCTCGCTATTATGTCGAAGGCAGTTTTTTTAAGATCCCGAAAAGTTTTACGATCTTCAATGAGCAGCAGCGACCGATCGCGGAGATCACCAAAAAAGTGTTCAGTTTATTACCGAAATTTTTTGTGGAAGTCCACGGCCAAGAAGCGATCGTTTTAGAAAAACATTTCACATTTTTTAAAGCCCGCTATTCCATCAGTGCAGAAGGCATCGATGTGGACGGCAATTGGTGGGATATGGATTTTGTGGTCAACCGCAACGGCAAACGGATCGCAGAGATCCACAAAAAATGGATCTCTTGGGGCGATACCTATGAAGTTGTGATCTATGAAGAAGATCTAGATGACCTGATCATTGCATTAGTGGTAGCCATCGATCGCGTCAAAGCAGATGATGCCGCAGCGTCAAGTTCAGCAAGTAGTTAGAAAAAAAGGAGCGATGTGCATGTTATACGGTTCGATTGAAGCAGGCGGCACAAAATTTGTGTGCGCCATTGGCGATGAAGAAATGACAATCAAGGAAAGAGTGAGCTTTCCGACAACGACACCTGAGGAAACAATGGCTTTAGTCATTGGTTTCTTCAAACAATACCAAGCAGATTTAGCAGGGATTGGGATTGGCTCATTTGGGCCCATCGATATCCATCGCGATTCTGCCACTTATGGGTACATTACCTCGACCCCGAAATTGGCATGGCAAAATTTTGATTTCATCGGTACCATGAAAAAAGAATTTCCGATCCCGATTTCTTGGACAACAGATGTCAATGCGGCTGCCTATGGTGAGTATGTCTTCGGCAGTGGCAAAGGATTGAGTAGTGTCGTTTATTACACGATCGGTACAGGTGTTGGCGGCGGTGCCTTACAAGAAGGGCGCTTTATCGAAGGCTTTAGTCATCCAGAAATGGGGCATATGCTGGTCGTCCCTCATCCAAAAGATGACTTTGCTGGCAGCTGTCCATTTCATGGCAACTGTTTAGAAGGGATGGCTGCTGGACCCGCCATCGAAAAACGCTTAGGGAAAAAAGGTCAAGAGGTTGCAGAAGATGATCCTTATTGGGAAATCGAAGCCTCCTATATTGCTCAATGTGCCTACAATACAACCTTGATGTTTTCTCCAGATGTGATCATTTTTGGCGGTGGTGTGATGAAACAACGCCATATGCTGCAAAACGTCCACGACGCATTTGCAAAATTGGTCAATGGGTATGTCGAAACACCTGAGTTAAGCAAATATATCGTGACCCCAGCATTGGAAGACAACGCTGGAACCCTCGGTTGTTTGGCATTGGCTCGAGAAGCGGTCTTACATTCATAAATAAAAAAAAGATCATACTCTTCGGGTATGGTCTTTTTTTACAGCGTATCAGTGGCGCTTTTGGCGACTTTTTGTATACTTAAGCTGAGGTGGAAAAGAATGAAATTAGCTGTTCGAAAAAGAAAAATCGGGAATATTCCGGTCTTAGAAGTCGTACCTGAAGAAATGATTTATGAGCCGCTGCCATTGATTATTTACTACCATGGCTGGCAGACGAGTAAAGAATTAGTGTTGACACAAGGCAGAAAGTTGGCTAGAGAAGGTTTTCGGGTGGTCTTGCCAGATGCAGCCAATCATGGGGAGCGCAAGACCCAGCTATCGGAGATTCCTTCTTTAACTTTTTGGCAAAGTATCCAAACCAATCTATTTGAGTTTTCTTACTTAGTCGATTTTTTTGAAAACCTTGGTTTGGTCAACGGTCAGATCGCAGTTGGCGGAGTCTCTATGGGAGGGATGACCACGTGCGGTTTATTGTGTCAGCATCCAGAAATCACAGCGGCAGCTTGTATCATGGGTTCTCCTTCCATGTTGAAATACCGTGACCGCATCCAAATGCACGCTGGCGCTGCTGGGTTCTTTGTACCCGAGGATTATGGTCAGCTTTTAAGCTGGATGGATGCTTACGACCTGTCTTCTCAACCAGAGAAATTGGGACAGCGTCCTCTTTTGTTTTGGCATGGTACCCAAGACGAGAAAATTCCTTATGGTGATGTGGAAGCCTTTGTGGCAGAAAATCCAGAAGCAAATTTGCAGTTTATCTCGCGAGAAGAACGCCATCTGGTACGTGGAGAAACGATGGATCAAGTCACAGCTTTTTTCGTGGCAGAGCTCAATAAAACCAATCCATGACACTGTTTGCGCAAGGAAAAAGATTGTGTGAAAAGGTACAAGCATAAAACTCGTTTTTTGTCACGTGATAACCTATACTGTAGGGTGCAAAAAAAGGAGGAATTGGTTTGACATACCGCGTTTTATTATTTTATAAATACACAACAATTGAAGATCCGGAAAGCTTCGCCAAGGAGCATTTAGCATTTGGAAAAGAAATTGGCATCAAGGGCCGTATTTTAGTAGCCAATGAAGGGATCAATGGCACACTTTCTGGAACGGTTGAAGCAACGGATCGCTATATGGAAAAAATGGAAGCTGATCCCCGTTTTAAAGGGATTTTTTATAAGATTGACGAAGTAGAAGAACATGCGTTTAAAAAGCTATTCGTTCGTCCGCGTAAAGAATTGGTTTCATTGAACCTTGAAGACGACATCGATCCATTAGAAATGACTGGAAAATATTTAGATCCTAAAGCGTTCAAAGAAGCGTTGTTAGATGAAGATACCGTGGTGATCGATGCCCGTAACGATTATGAATATGATTTAGGCCATTTCCGAGGAGCCGTTCGTCCCGATATCCGCAGCTTCCGTGAGTTGCCGCAATGGATCATCGATAATAAAGAAAAATTCATGGATAAAAAAGTCGTTACTTATTGTACTGGTGGTATCCGTTGTGAAAAATTCTCAGGCTGGCTGCTGCGAGAAGGCTTTGAAGATGTGGCCCAACTCCATGGCGGTATCTTTGCTTATGGGAATGACCCAGAAGTTCAAGGTGAGCTTTGGGATGGGAAAATGTACGTCTTTGATGAACGCATCAGTGTGGAAATCAATCATGTAGATAAAAAAGTCATCGGCCGCGACTGGTTTGATGGGACACCTTGCGAGCGCTATGTAAACTGTGCCAACCCAGAATGCAATCGCCAATTCTTAACTTCTGAGGAAAATCAGGCTGCCCATTTAGGTGCCTGCAGCTATGATTGTGCCATCCACGAACACAACCGTTACGTGGAGCAACATGGAATCACAGAAGCAGAAAAAGCTGAACGGTTAAAAAACTTTGCAACAAAAAATGAAACAGTCACTGCCTAAACCGACAACTGTTTCACAGGAAATGAAAGATTAAAAGAGTCGCACGTGAGTCCGAAAACTGGCTTAGCTCAGTCAGTTTTTCCACCTTCCGTGCGGCTTTTTTGAATGGACAGAATTGGAAACGATTGTTTTTTAATTATCTGAAAAATCTAACTATTCCAATTGTTCTTTTTTCTTTCCTATCGAGAAAAAAACGCAAGGCTCTCGCATATTTCACGATTTTAGAGTAAACTATACCTAATTGTGGAAGAGGAAAGAGGAATTCAGATGAAAATTGTTATTGCTGGTGCAGGTGCTATGGGCAGCCGTTTTGCTATTATGCTAAAAAGAGGCGGAAATGACGTCACGTTGATCGACGGCTGGCCTGCGCATATCGAAGCGATCCGTGAACACGGATTACGAGCGAACTTAAACGGTGAAGAGATCGCAGTCCCTTTTTCGATCTATTCGCAAAATGAGATCCCAACGACTGTACAAGCAGACTTGATCCTGGTCTTTACTAAAGCGATGCAACTGGATCAAATGATGCAAACGATCAAACCGATGATCGGAGAGCAAACGAAAGTCTTATGCTTATTAAACGGGATCGGTCATGAGGACACGATTGAAAAATATGTTAGCACGGATAAAATCTTTTTAGGAAATACCATTTGGACGGCGGACTTGATTGGTCCTGGTAACGTTCGCTTGTTTGGGGATGGTTCTGTAGAACTGCAAAATATCGAACCGGGGAAAGAAGAAGATGCCCGTCAATTGGCGGCAGTCTTGGCTGATGCTGGGTTGAATGCGTCTTATTCTGAGAACATCCGTTACTCCATCTATCGCAAAGCCTGTGTCAACGGCACCCTAAACGGCTTGTGCTCGATTTTAAATGTGAATATTGCCCAATTCGGACAAACCTCAACAGCGCGTGCGATGGTCCAAACGATCGTGGAAGAATTTGCGGCAGTTGCTGCCCATGAATCTGTTGAACTGGATGTATCCGAAGTAGTCCACCATATTGAGGAAACCTATGATCCAGAAGGCATCGGAATGCACTATCCATCCATGTATCAAGATTTGATCAATAATCATCGCAAAACCGAGATCGATTATATCAATGGCGCAATCTCACGAAAAGGCCGCAAGTACCAAGTGCCAACGCCTTATTGCGACTTTTTGACTCAAATGATCCATGCTAAGGAAGATATTTTAGCAGCAGAATAACCTAAGTAAATCTATTCTAAAAATACAAAAACGGCGTATCCTTTTAGGGTTCGCCGTTTTTTTGTCCATTTATTGAAAATGTGTTGTTGTAGAGTGCATTCAAAGGTGGCGCTATTGAGCAGGCAGATCCGCCATAAACCGTTCGCTACCTTGAAAGACCGCTAATTGATTGACACCAAAGGAACGCAATAGATCGCTCATCGCTGCAAAATCTAACCGATAGTCACTGGCTTTATGGGCATCAGAGCCGAGGGTGAACAATTTGCCACCGACACTTTGATACAGCGGGATAGCATATTGATAAAGGTGGGCATTTTGATAGGGGCCAAAGCTCTTCGCGTTGATTTCCATCGCTAAGTCACGGGCAACGATTTTTTTGAAGATCGTCGTTAACTCTGTTTCAAAATGGGCGGCCAATTCCTCAGCTGTAAATTGGAAACGACGCAAGCCATAATCAAAGTGGGTCACGATGTGCCCGTCAGAAAACGAGTCCAACACGTGGGCCATTTGGTCAAAGTATTGTTTGGCGACTGCAAATTTGTCCTTGTTCAACACGGCATCGTCCATATAATCAAAGGTACCGTTTTGATGGATACTGATCAATTTCAAGTCATAGGGATGGCTTTCAAGATAGCGCAAGATTTCTTGTTCTTGACCAGGCACGACACCAATCTCAATGCCTTTTAAGAGTTTCGTCGCTGTGGTCTCTTGCAGCTTCTGGTGGGTATTTACTAGTAATTCATAGTCAGGAATATCATCACGGAATCCCGAATAGGGGTTCTTCAAATCGAAATGATCTGTCGCAACGAAGTAGGCAGGCTGGTAAGCAAGATAATTCTCAAACTGTTCATCTGAATCAAAAGACAAAAATGTATGCAGATGTTGATCATAATAATTCATAAACAAGACTCCTTTTCTTGAATACGATACCACAAAAAAGCAGAAGAAACTATGATTGGCTGAGAAAAGGTTTTCTCTTGGACAATTTTTCGCTTATAATAAATAAGAATAGAGCGAAGGAGTCGGTCAGCCATGAGTATGTACCTTGAAATTCCTGAATTTGAAAGTGAATTTCGTTTTCGAACGTTTCTAAATGATGGTTTGACCATCGTTTACCCCCATGTCCATAAAGAAATCGAGATCATTTACGCTAAGCGCGGCACGGTCAATATTGGTGTTGACGATACGATCATTGAGTTGGAGGAAGGGGATCTGTATCTTTTTTCCAGCGGGCAACCCCACTATTTTCTAGCATCGCCTGAGAGTGAACGCTATGTCTATCAATTTGATATGAAGCTTTTTGAAGAGCCGTTGCTTCGAGAAAATGAAGTATCCTTGATGACACTCTTTGAAGAAGGGGAGCCCCACAGCAAAAATTGGCCAACGAGTTTTACGGAAAAAATAACAGGTCTCTTGATCGAGTTGTATCAGTTGGAAGAGGAAAATGTTGTTGGGAAGCGTTATTTGACTCTCGGGCTGCTTTACCAGTTGATTGGGGAGTGCTATCAAGGTTTGCCAAAGCGCAAACAAGCCGTCAATCCGCTAAAACGAACGGCCGCACAATACAAAGAAACCTTGCAGCGTCTGAATGATGTCTTTGAGTACATCGAATCTCATTACCAAGAAGTCTTGACGATGGAGGACACCGCTAGACATGTAGGGTTTAGTCCACATTATTTCACGCGTTTCTTTAAAACCAATACTGGCAAG
Organism: Enterococcus sp. DIV0755f; assembly: GCF_051713725.1. Taxonomy (NCBI): domain Bacteria; kingdom Bacillati; phylum Bacillota; class Bacilli; order Lactobacillales; family Enterococcaceae; genus Enterococcus; species Enterococcus sp. DIV0755f. The sequence continues at coordinate 2,869,427 of NZ_JBIOQL010000001.1, read as the reverse complement.
ACCTTCATGCAGTTTTTGACGGAATATCGCATCAATCAAGCCAAATTTATCTTGGCCAATGAAAAGATCCCCATGGCAGAAGTCGCTGAAAAAGCAGGTTTTGCCAGTGTCAAAACATTTCACCATGTCTTTAAGGAAGCCGTTGGTCAATCACCGTTGCAGTACCAGAAACAACTGAATCAAAATTGATAGAAACAGCCGATGAGCCTTTGCTTGTCGACTGTTTTTTTGTCATTTTGGCACTATTTTTTTCTCGATAGTGTTTTTTTAAGCGCTTTGCATAAATTGTGGAGTGGTTCTTTTTGTTAAAGTTTCATAAGATAATTTTCGGGAATTTTTTCAATGGAAACTGGGAAGAACTGCTTTCGATGTTTCGCTATAATGAGGAGGTAGAAAATAATAAGCGTTTTCAGGAGGAAAGATATGACAGTTAAAGTTGGAATCATTGGGTGCGGTGGGATCGCAAATGGCAAGCACATGCCTGCCTTGTCTCAAGTAGAAGAAGTAGAAATGGTTGCCTTTTGTGATCTGCTGGTTGAACGTGCAGTTGAAGCGAAATCAGCATTTGGGACTGAAGATGCCCAAGTATTCAGCGATTATCAAGAAATGTTGGCACAAGCTGATCTAGATGTGATCCATGTGTGTACACCAAACGCCTCACATGCTGAGTTGACGATTGCCGCACTAGAAGCGGATTGTCATGTCATGTGTGAAAAACCAATGGCAAAAACAGCGGCAGAAGCCAAAGCAATGATCGAAGCAGCTAACCGAACAGGGAAAAAACTCACGATCGGCTACCAAAACCGTTTTAGAAAAGATTCTCGTTATCTTCATGAAGTGTGCGCCGAAGGACAATTAGGAAACATTTATTTTGGGAAAGCTCATGCGATCCGTCGTCGGGCTGTGCCAACTTGGGGTGTTTTCCTTGATGAAGAAGCGCAAGGCGGCGGTCCGTTGATCGATATTGGTACCCACGCATTGGATCTGACCTTATGGATGATGAACAATTACAAACCAAAATTTGTTGTCGGAAAAGCGTATCATGAGTTGTCGCAAACCAAAAATGCCGCAAATGCTTGGGGTCCTTGGGATCCAGAGAAATTCTCAGTAGAAGATTCGGCCTTTGGTTTTGTGGTCATGGAAGATGGCGCAACGATTTTCTTAGAAGCTAGCTGGGCGCTCAACAGCTTGGATGTGAAAGAAGCCAAAACGACACTGATGGGCAGCAAAGCGGGTGCGGATATGAACAACGGTTTGACCATCAACGGAGAAGACCACAGCTTGCTGTATGAAAAAAATATCGAACTTGAAACAGGCGGCGTTGATTTTTATGAAGGAAACGGGGAAACGCCAGAAATTTTAGAAGCGCAATCGTGGATCCATGCGATCATCAACGATACCGAACCAGTGGTCAAACCTGAAGAAGCAATGGTCGTGACGGAGATTTTAGAAGCGATCTACAAATCATCGCAAACCGGTGAGCCAGTCTACCTATAAGAACTGCTGGAAGAAAAGGAGCGAGCATAAATGACAAAACCGAAAATCGCTTTACAGCTTTGGAGTATTCAAGAGGACTGCAAGACAGATCTTTTTGAAGCGTTGAAAACAGTTAAACAAAACGGCTATGACGGTGTTGAATTTGCCGGTTATCATGGACACAGTGCTGCTCAGATCAAAGAAATGCTGGAGCAATTGGATTTGGCGGTCGCGGCTTCCCATATCCCGTTTGAAGCATTGCGAGATCGTTTTGAAGAAACCGTCACTTTTGAAAAAACGATTGGCAATCAACGGATCGTCATTCCGTATGCCAGTTTTGATTCTTTGGAAAAATGGGAAGCTTTTGCTGCGGAGCTGACCCAGATCACCCAAAAGTTGCAAGCAGAAGGGCTGACTTGCTACTACCACAACCATGCCCATGAATTTACTGAAGTTGCTGGAGAATCCATGATCGATGAACTGATCAAAGACAATCCGCAACTGCGTTTGGAAGCCGACCTTTACTGGTTAGCCTTTGCAAACGTGGCTGTTTTACCTTGGCTAAAGGAACGCGAAACGAAGGTCGGCTTGGTTCATATCAAAGATATGCAAGAGCAGCCGCAGGAAAGCACCGAGATCGGCAATGGGCTTTTACCAATCAAGTCGTATGTAGAAACAGCTAAAGCATTAGAACTACCATGGTTGATCGTCGAGCAGGAAGCGTTTCAAAAATTCGCTCCTTTAGAAGCCAGCGGGATTGATTATCTGCAATTAAAAAACATCGTAGAGGAGGTCTACCAATGATCCATGTTACGGTATGGAACGAGTTTCGTCATGAAAAAACGAATGAGACCGTCCAAAAAATGTATCCAGAAGGAATCCATGGTCAAATTGCCAAGTTTTTAGAAGAGGATGATTTCCAAGTGCGAACGGCGACCCTTGATGAACCAGAACACGGGTTGACGGAGCAAGTATTGGCTGACACGGATGTGTTGGTTTGGTGGGGCCATATGGCGCACGAAGAAGTCGATGATGCTATCGTTGCTCGTGTGCAGCAGCGTGTATGGGAAGGAATGGGACTGATCGTCTTGCATTCTGGTCATTTTTCGAAAATCTTTAAAACCTTGATGGGAACGTCGTGCGATTTGAAATGGCGAGTAGACGATCAGCATGCGCGGATCTGGAATGTCAATCCAAGCCACCCAATTGTTGAAGGAGTCGGCGAATGGATCGAACTAGAGCAAGAGGAAATGTATGGCGAGCACTTTGATATTCCAGCGCCGGATGAATTGATCTTTGTCAGCTGGTTCCCTGGTGGTGAAGTTTTCCGTAGCGGCTGTACATTCCGCCGTGGGAATGGCAAGATCTTCTATTTCCAGCCTGGTCATGAGACATTCCCAAGCTATTACAATCCCAAAGTGCAAAAAGTGATCCAAAATGCGGCTCGCTGGTGTGCACCAACAGAAAATCGTTACCCAACATATGGGCATTTTCAAGCAATTGAGGAGGAAAGAAAATGAAATTAGGTGTTTTTACCCCGTTATTCAATCAACTTAGCTTCGAAGAAATGATCGATGAAGTAGCGAAAAAAGGGCTGCAAACCGTCGAGATCGGTACCGGTGGTTCTCCAGGCAATGCCCACTTAGACATTGACCGTTTACTAGCAAGTGAAGCAGAGCGAAAAGAATACTTAGCGAAATTAGCTGATAAAGGATTGGAAATCTCAGCTTTGAGCTGTCACAACAACCCAATCTCTCCATTAAAAGCAGAAGCGCAAGAAGCCGATGAACTTTTGCGCAAAACCATCAAATTAGCCAGCTTAATGAATGTACCTGTTGTGAACGGATTTTCAGGCGTTTCAGGCGGAAATGCAACAGATACACAAGTCAACTGGCCAGTATTGCCATGGCCAACGGAATACGATGACAATTATAATTATCAATGGGAACAAAAACTGATTCCTTATTGGAAAGGCATCAACACGGAAGCGGAAGCGGCTGGTGTTAAAATTGGGATCGAACTTCATGGTGGCTTTTTGGCACATACCCCTTATACGATGTTGAAACTGCGGGATGCTGCGGGGAAAGCCATCGGCTGTAACTTGGATCCAAGTCATTTATGGTGGCAAGGGATCGACCCAGTGGCAGCGGTCAAAATCTTAGGGGAAGCCGATGCGATCCATCACTTCCATGCCAAAGATACGTATTTGGACCAAGACAATATCAACATGCATGGCTTGACGGACATGCAGCCATATAGCAATGTCAAAACCCGAGCTTGGACCTTCCGTTCAGTCGGTTGCGGCCACAGCTTACAAGTCTGGTCAGATATTATTTCTGCGCTTAGAATTTATGGGTATGATTATGTCTTGAGTATTGAACATGAAGATCCAATCATGTCCATTGATGAAGGACTGACTCGTGCCATCAGTAACTTGAAGACGATTATGATCCGTGAAGAAGCTTCATCCATGTGGTGGGCATAAGAAGAAAACCGAGGAGTGTCAGACATGAGTGCAATCAATTTTGCAGTAATCGGATATGGCGGCATGGGTGCGTACCATGTCCACAATATCTTACCAAATGAAAACGAACGAATCCACATCGTAGGAACTTACGATATCAATGAAGAACGTCAAGCGATCTCCCAAGAAAAAGGCCATAAGATCTTTAAAAGCTATGATGAAGTCTTAGCCGATGAGACGATCGAAGCAGTATTGATCGCCACACCTAATGACTTGCACAAAGAGTTATCGATCGCTGCGTTGAAAGCCGGCAAACATGTTGTTTGCGAGAAGCCTGTTGCGCTGAATACTGCGGAACTAGATGAGATCGTGGCGGTTGCCCAAGAAACTGACAATACCTTTATGGTTCACCAAAACCGCCGTTGGGATCCTGATTTTCTACTTGTACGCGAACTGTACCGTAATGGACAGATCGGTGATTTGTTCCAATTAGAGTCACGGGTCCAAGGGGCAAACGGCATCCCAGGAGACTGGCGCCATGTGAAAAAACAAGGCGGGGGAATGCTTTTAGACTGGGGCGTTCACTTGCTGGATCAAATGCTATGGCTGATCGACAGTCCAGTGAAAGATGTTAAAGCGGATCTTAGCTTTGTGTTGGGGGAAGAAGTCGATGATGGGTTCTTCGCTTTGATTACCTTTGAAAATGGGGTCAAAGCAATCGTGGAAGTTGGAACCTCCAATTACACGCAATTGCCTCGCTGGTACATCAAAGGAACAGAAGGAACAGCCACCATCACCGATTGGGATCTAAATGGGGAAATGGTGCAAGCAACAGGTCGCGAAGATGTGGCAGCACCAAAACCAGTCCAAGCAGGCGTCGGCTTGACGAAAACGATGGCACCGCCATCGGAATTGGCAGCCAAAGAAATTCCTTTCCCGAAAGCCGAAGCGGATTTTGAACCTTTCTACAAGAATTTTTACAACGTTGTACGCAACGGTGCCGAACCTATCGTTAAAAACGAAGAAGTCCGAGCAGTGATGCAGTTGATCGAACGTATTTTTGCCACAGCGTAAGAGATAGAGGAAGCAGCTCTTTATCCATGTAACCGAACGAGTGCGAGAAGCAAAAACTGGGAGAGAATGATGTTCATTCTGTCCCAGTTTTTTTATTTCTTGACATCATAAGTGACCCATAATCATGTGAAGGGGAAACAATTTTCAAAAAGAAGCTTTGGTTAAGGTACTTGATGTTCAGTTAAAGAATACTGTTTTGAATGGTTTGGGTTAGTAGGATCACTCGAGGTATCTCGATCTATACGCTTATTGGTTAGATAAGCGAGGCGATAGCTAGGCAAGTTGTCGCTAACCCACACGCTTGGAGTTGCAACAAGCGCACAATAGTCACTCTTACCGCAAATAGGGGTGGCTATTGTGCTACATATGTTTGAACTTCTCACGTTTCGCGTGGTTTTTTTATCCTTGAAAATTCCCAACTCCTACCGCCATAGCCTAAAATTCCATGTATAATAAAGAAAACGACCGTTTTATTTGGCGAAGGGAAAAGAAAAAGCAAAAGAGGTGCGAACTATGAGGATGAATCAAGAAAAGCTGACTTCATCAAATGGGAAGGATCAGCTTTTTGTCAAAACGTGGCTGCCAGAAGAACAGCCGAAAGCAGTCGTGCAAATCGTTCACGGAATGATCGAACACATTGAACGTTACCACGAGTTTGCGGAATGTTTGACTGCGCAAGGCTATGCGGTGGTCGGTCATGATCACTTAGGGCATGGGCAATCCGTGAAAGAAACACAGGCCTATGGGCATTTTGGTGAAAAAGAGGGCGCCAACTATTTAGTGGCAGATGTGGGAGTGGTCCATCAGTACGCAGCTGCTTGCTACCCAGACCGACCATACTTTATCTTAGGGCACAGTATGGGGTCGCTGGTGTTGCGAAATTATTTGTTTAGTCAGCCACATCCATTGTCAGGAGCAATCATCATGGGCACCACGATGGAAAAAGCCGTGCTGATGCAAGGAGGCAAACTTGTCACGAACTTGTTGCGCCCGTTTGCCGCTCAGCAATGGCCTTATCACGTAATGGAACAGCTGGTTTTTGGCCAGCACAACCGGCGTTTTCGTCCCAATCGGACCGCCAAGGATTGGTTGACCAGTGATCCGCAACAAGTGGATCGCTACTTGAAGGACCCTTACACGCAATTTCATTTTTCCTTAGCGGCTTACAAGGATCTCTTTACATTGACGCAAGCTGCCAGTGATCCGGATCAACTGCGCAGGATTGATCCAGAATTGCCGCTGCTCTTGATTTCAGGTGCAGATGATCCTGTGGGGCACTATGGCAAAAGCGTCCGCCAATTGGCTCAGCAGCTGAAGCAAAATGCTGACGTGACGATGTATTTGCTTGAGCAGGGACGTCATGAGATTTTGAATGAGCGCAACCGCGAGATCGTTTACAATGAAATTTCTCGCTGGCTGTTTGAAAAAATGCCGAAATGACGAACGTTAAGAAATTGGTAGTCTTTTCTGAAAATTCAAAATTATTTTCTCTTTTAAGGCTTTTTTCATTTTCGGCTATCTGTTATAATGATTTTCACATCTAACATAAAGGAGAGATTTTTTGTATGACAGTTTATAACTTTTCAGCTGGTCCTGCCGTATTGCCCCGTCCCGTATTGGAGAAAGCACAATCCGAACTTTTGAATTACCGCGGAAGTGGGATGTCCGTTATGGAGCTGAGTCATCGGTCCTCCTTGTTTGAAGCGATCATTAAAGATGCAGAAGCACTTTTACGAAAATTGATGGGAATTCCTGAAAACTATCAGGTACTGTTTTTACAAGGCGGCGCGAGTCTCCAATTCAGTATGATCCCTTTAAATCTTGCGCAAAACAAAAAAGCCTTATACGTAAATACCGGTTCTTGGTCGAAGAAAGCTATTGAAGCAGCAAAAGCGCTTGGAAACGTGACGGTGGAAGTTGTTGCCTCTAGTGAGGATCAAAACTTTACCTATATTCCAGAAATTTCAGAAGATGCGATCGATCAAGAAGCGGCTTATTTGCATATCACCACGAACAATACCATTGAAGGGACGGCCTTTCAAACGATTCCGCAGGCTGGCAACGTGCCGATTGTAGCGGATATGTCCTCAAATATTTTAGCCAATGACTATCGCGTAGAAGACTTCGGTGTGATTTATACTGGGGCCCAAAAGAATATTGGTCCTGCAGGGTTGACGGTAGTGATTATCCGAGAAGATTTACTCAATGATGATGCTGTCTTCGCTCCAATGCTGGATTATCGTCTACAGGCTAAAAATGACTCATTGTACAATACACCACCAACGTATGCTATCTATATTGCTAAATTGGTGTTTGAATGGTTGGAAGAATTAGGCGGCATTCCTGCCATTTTAGAACAAGACCGCCAAAAAGCGGCGCTTTTATACGAAACGATCGAAGCCTCTGCTCTTTACAGTAGTCCTGTGGCTGTTGACAGCCGCTCACTAACGAATATTCCTTTTGTGACAGGGGATAAAGCATTAGATCAGCGCTTCAATGAAGAAGCTGTCAAAGCTGGCTTTGAGAACTTGAAAGGGCATCGTTCCGTTGGAGGAATGCGAGCAAGCTTGTACAATGCCTTTCCATTAGCTGGCGTTCAAGCGTTAGTCGACTTTATGAAATCATTTGAAGCGGAGGTCAAATAAATGTTCCAAATCAAAACATTCAATGCGATCGCACCAGAAGGATTACAGCGTTTAGAAAAAGAAAAGTATGCCATCAACGAAAGCGACCAACCGCAAGGGATTTTGCTGCGCAGCCAGAAATTGCACGATTACGCTTTTCCTGAAAGTGTCTTAGGTATTGCCCGTGCAGGGGCTGGGACCAACAACATTCCCGTCAAAGCATGTACTGAAAAAGGGATCGTCGTCTTTAATACGCCAGGCGCCAATGCCAATGCGGTCAAAGAATTAGTGATCGCTAGTCTGCTCTTAAGTGTCCGTCCGATTTTACGAGGTGCCCAATGGGTCCAAACCTTGAGCGGTGATAATGTGGAAGAACAAGCAGAAGCGCAAAAAAGTCAATTTGCTGGAACAGAGTTAGAAGGCAAAAAGTTAGGAATCATCGGCCTTGGTTCTATTGGAGCGATGGTCGCCAACGATGCTTATCGTCTAGGGATGGAAGTAGTCGGTTATGATCCTTACGTGTCAGTGGATACTGCTTGGACGATCTCTCGTCGGGTCAAGCGTGCCAATGATATTGCGGAAGTCTTTTCAACCTGTGATTTTATTACGGTTCATGTGCCGCTAATGGAAAACACGCATCATCTCGTCGGGGAAGCCGAACTTGCGAAAATGAAACCAACAACGAAGCTATTCAACTTTTCTCGTAAAGAAATCGTCGATACAGATGCCGTTTTACGTGCGTTAAAAGCCGACCGTTTAGCTGGCTATACGACTGATTTTGCGGATGAACAATTGCTGCGCAATGAAAAAGTCCTCGTCTTGCCGCATTTAGGTGCATCAACAGAAGAAGCTGAAGTCAACTGTGCCAAGATGGCAGCCCGAACATTGAAAAAATTCTTGGAATTTGGAACCATCAAGCGCTCGGTGAATTTTCCAACTGTTGAGATGGCCTTTCATTCGCCTTATCGTCTGACGATCATCAATCGCAATGTACCGAATATGTTAGGTCAGATTTCATCGATCATTGCGGAATCTGGGATCAATATCGACAATATGCTGAATCGTGGACGGGAAGACTTTGCTTACACCTTAGCCGATGTCGCTTCTGAAGATGAAGCCTTATTGAATCAATTAGCCGATAAACTGCGGGAGAACGAAAACATCGTTCGTGTGCGGGTCATCAAGAATCAGGAGGTTGGGTATTAATGGTTCAAGTATTTCCGTTTAAAGCCATTCGTCCAGAAGCCTCATTGGCAGAAAAAGTGGCCGAGCTGCCGTATGACGTGGTCAATTCACAAGAAGCCGCAGCGTTTGCGCAAGGCAATCCTTACAGCTATTTCCACATCGACCGTTCGGAGATCGACTTGCCAGGAATCGATCCTTATGATCCTCAGGTGTATCAAAAAGCGGCAGAAAATCTTGCATCTTTTCAAGAATCAGGCTGGTTGATCCAAGAAACGGCGCCCGCATATTATTTGTATGAATTGACGATGGCTGGTAGAAGCCAAACGGGGCTTGTCGCTTGTACCTCGATCGATGATTATGTCGCTGGGAAAATCAAGAAACACGAGTTTACCCGTCCAGAAAAAGAAATCGATCGGATCAATCATATTCTGGCATGTGATGCCAATACAAGTCCGATTTTCTTGAGCTATCGCCAACCAGCAGCAGTCAAAGAAGCGATCGATGCGTGGCAAGCAGAACATGCGCCAATCTATGATTTTGTTAGCTATCATGAGGTGCAACATCGTGTTTGGCTGATCGATGATCCAGCGCTAGTCGCCTCTTTTGCCCAGCAGTTTCAAGCTGTAGATGCCCTTTATATTGCGGATGGGCATCACCGCACAGAGTCAGCAGTCAAAGTCGGCTTGCAAAAGCGAGCCGATGGCCAAAGCAGTCAAGAAAGCGACCGCTTTTTAGCGATCTTATTCCCAGAAAATGAATTGGCGATTTGGGAATACAATCGGGTTTTGCGGGTACCAGTGCCAGATACCTTTTTTGAGCAGGCAGCCCAACATTTTACGATTCGAGAAACTACAAGGAAGAAACCAGCGCAACGTGGTTCGATTCATCTGCACCTAAACCAAGCGTGGTGGGAGTTGACCATCAAACCGGAAGCTGTGCCGCAAGATGCGGTAGGACAGTTGGATGTGTCGCTTTTACAACAATACGTGCTGGCTGATATTTTCGCGATCCAAGATGTGCGGACAGACAAACGCGTTGATTTTGTCGGCGGAATTCGTGGTCCAGAAGAATTGGAACGTTTGGTATATAGCGGAGAATGGACATTGGCCTTTTCCATGTATCCAACGCAAATGGCCGATCTTTTGGCAGTCGCCGATGCGGGAGAAATTATGCCGCCAAAATCAACTTGGTTTGAACCAAAACTGTTGAGCGGTCTGTTTTTACATGATTTAGAAACGAATTAACCAAAAAAAGCTTACGAGGCTAGCTCGTAAGCTTTTTTTCTATTAGAAGTTGCCGAGTGTTTCGATGATCAAGCGGACATTCAAGACCGTCAGTGCAATGGCACAGATCCAGCCTAAGGTAGAGACCCATAGCGGATTCTTGAAGCGTTCCCCCATGATTTTTTTTGAGCTGGTAAAAAGAACCAACGGAATCATCGAAACGGGTAAGGCGATGCTTAAAAAGACTTGCGAATAAATCAGCAGATCGTCCAAGGCTTGTTCGTTGCCGCCAAAGTAAATCGTACAAAGCAAGACGGGGATCACCGATAAGCCACGGGTGATCAGACGTCGCGCCCAAGTAGGGATCTTCATATGGATAAATCCTTCCATCACGACTTGCCCCGTCAGTGTCCCAGTGATCGTTGAATTTTGACCAGATGCCAAGAGCGCCACGGCAAACAGAACGCTCAAGACTGGACTGGCGACAGCACCAGCAATGGAGGAATCTTGCAAAGCATCAAACAGCGCGGAGAAGGTGCCGACTTCTTCACTATGACCAAAGAACAAGGCGCTTCCTAAGATCAAAAGCAGGCAATTGACCAAAAACGCAGCGGATAACTGGATGTTGGAATCCCAAGTAGCGAACCGCACGGCCGTTGCCACTTCTTGGGTATCGCTGCGATCGATTTTTCGTGACTGGGAGATCGAAGAATGCAGATAGAGATTATGCGGCATCACAGTCGCACCAACGATCCCCAACGCCATTGTCAGCTGCCCATGGTTCAAGACTTGCTTTTGGGGAATAAAGCCTTGCAAGACAGCAGGCAAATTTGGTTGAGCAATAATGACTTCGTAACAAAAGACCAGCATAATGACCAAAATCAGTGTCATGACGATCGCTTCGATTTTTCGGAAACCCAATTTCATTAAAAAGAGCAGAAGCAGTACATCGAAAATCGTTAAGATGACCCCAACTAATAAAGGTAAGCCAAATAGTAGATTGAGAGCGATCGCTCCTCCGATCACTTCCGCGATATCCGTTGCCATGATAGCCAATTCGGTGACGATCCACAAGACAAAGCCTAAGCCTTTGCTGGTGTGTTTACGAGTTGCTTGCGCAAGGTCCATCTGGGTCACGATCCCTAGCTTGGCTGCCATGTATTGCAGCAGCATAGCGATCAAACTGGAAATCAAGATCACAGAAAGTAAGAGATAGCCATATTCAGCACCGCCTCCGATCGAGGTGATCCAGTTTCCTGGGTCCATATAGCCCACGGCTACCAATGCCCCAGGACCAGAGAACGCTAAGAGATTGCGCCAAAAGCTGCCGTTTTTTGGAATGGCAACTGTATTATTTATTTCTTCCAAGCTAGGACCGTTGGCCGCTTGGATCAATTTTTTTTCTTCATTCATCGTTTCACGTCCTATCTTTTTAGGTATACCTAAAAACAAATCTATTGTATTCCTCATTTATGAATTTTTCAAGAGAAACCTTTTGGAAGTCGGAAGGAAAGGACAAAAAAACAGCAGCCAAAGGAATGGCTGCTGTCTGTTGGGTTTTCTTATAAAATTAGTCGGCGCGTAAAGCGATCGCTGCATCTTTTTTCGCTGCCATTCGAGCTGGTATGTGGCCGCCGATCATCGTTAGGACGGTGCTGACAGCAATCAAGATCAGGCCGTGGACCGGATTTAATTGAGCAACATTTTCCAGATCAGTCATACTATATAAGATCGCGTTGATCGGGAATGTGGCTAACCAAGCAATCAGGACACCTAAAGCTCCTGAAGCGATCCCTAAAATACAGGTTTCGGCATCAAAGACGCGGGTGATGTCTTTTTTACGAGCACCTAATGCTTTTAAGACCCCAATTTCTTTCGTACGTTCTAGCACAGAGGTGTAGGTGATGATACCGATCATGATCATGCTAGTTACCAAGGAGATCCCTGCAAAAGCGATCAAGACGTAGGTGATGGCATCCATCAAGCCACCAGTCAATTGAGTCATCGTACCCGCTAAATCGGAATAAACGATTTGGTCTTCTTTGTCTTTGCCTTTGTTGAAGTCATCCAAGTAATCAAGGATTTTTTCTTTGGCACTGAAATCATTCGGATAGATCATAATGCTGTTTGGTAAATCACTGCCGCCAAGATAAGCGATCAATGAATCTTTGGCACTTTCGTCAACGGGTTCATTCGTCATCACGTTGGTGTCGCTGTCTTTTTGTGCTTGGACGATCGCTGAGTCTTGGTTTTCTTTGATGACTTCTTGCGCGAGGGCATCACTGTAGGCAATGCCAGTTGACAGCAAGTTCATCGTAGAGTTTTGCTTGATACGTAAGATTCCGCTGATCGTTAATTCTTTGTTGTTACTGTTATCGAAAACGTCATTTAAATCTTGATTTGGAATGAAGTTTCCAGTTGGTAATTCGGTGTAAAAGGCATCATTAGACGCCAATGTGATTTTTGTTCCCACGATATCGTCGAAGGACACCGTGTCGCCATCTTCAATGTCAAAACCGAGATTGATCAATGCATTGACATTCGTTACGTTGTTTTCATCGACGATCAAAACGACATCTGTGCTGGCACTTGGGTAGCTGCCTTCTAAAAGGTCGTAGTTGTCTTTTAAGAAATTGCCGTTATCCTCTGATAACTGCTCGGGGAAAGTCGAAACCCCAATCCCGGTGGAGGCACTCATGGCAGACATCATGGCATTGGTCTGTTCATTGTCAGGTGATGCATTGGAGAAGCTGACTTGTTCCACAGTATCATCGATCTTACGGAAAAGGTTCAAGGAAGTGGAACGAGTGTAGCCGATATTGTTGCTTAATTCAGGATCAATGTCGTTGATGTAATCGAGAAACTCTTGATCGATTTTATTGATATGGGTTGCACGATCCGCATCACTTAATTTGGCAGTGACTTCTTTATCTGAAGGGAAATCTTCCGATTTCTCCCGCGTCCCCATGGCTGATGGATCTTGTTCAGTGGCTACTTGCGAGATCGTGATCGGAAAACGAGCTAATGTTTCTGACTGGGTATTGTCGATTTGTTTTTGGAATCCCGTTGACAGTGACAAAACAATGGCGATTCCGATGATCCCGATACTAGAAGCAAAGGCTGTCAAGAAGGTGCGCCCTTTTTTGGTGCGGATATTGTTAAACGACAAACGTAAGGCAGTCATGAAACTCATTTTTGTGTGTTTTAATTCGAATTGGTCTTTCTTTTGTCCTTCGACATGAGGGTTCGAATCTTTAATGATTCGTCCGTCTTTGAACTCAATGATCCGTCCAGCGTATTTGTGCGCCAATTCAGGATTATGAGTAACCATGATGACCAATTTTTCTTTTGATAGTTCTTGGATCAGTTCCATGATTTGGACACTGGTCTCTGAATCCAAGGCACCTGTTGGTTCATCACAAAGAAGGATATCAGGATCATTTGCTAAGGCACGAGCGATCGCTACCCGCTGCATTTGACCACCAGAAAGCTGATTTGGTTTTTTGTGCATATGCTCAGCTAAGCCCACACGCGTCAAAGCATCGGTTGCTTTGGCGCGTTTTTCTTCTTTTGACACACCGCTCAAGGTCATCCCAAGCTCGACGTTGTCGATGATGCCTAAATGACTGATCAAATTGTAGCTTTGGAAGACAAAGCCGATCGAATTGTTCCGATACGCATCCCAGTCACGATCTTTAAAGGATTTCGTTGATTTGCCGTTGATGATCATATCACCAGAATCGTAATTATCTAAGCCGCCGATCACGTTCAACATGGTTGTTTTCCCAGAGCCGCTTGGCCCTAAAATGGCAACAAACTCTTGTTTACGAAAGGCGACGGAGACACCATCGAGGGCTTTTGTAGTACTGGCGCCAACCGTATAATACTTCTTGATATCTTTTAATTCTAACATGCTGTCACTCTTTTCTTGCCGTTTTCACGATTATTTTCATTATGTAACCACGCTATCATAATGGTTAACAAAAATCAACGATTATCATTGTTTAAACAAATAATTTATACTAAACTAAAGACAGAAAAGAGGGAGAGTATGGAAAAAGCGTTAGGAACATTCAATATGGCGGTATTTGCGGAGATCTTTTCGCTGATGGGAAACATATTGTTTGAAGAAATCGGTCTGGAAGATTTAAAATTGACCAAAATGGAAATCTTGGAACTCGTGGTGATCTCTAGTAATGAAGGAATCACGATGTCCGAGTTGGCCCAGCAAATCGGTACGTCAAAAGTCCAAATCAGTCGTTCGATCTCGGGGTTAGAAAAGGCTGGCTTTGTGGTCCGCAAAACCAACGGCGTCAATCGCCGCAACGTCAATGTTTATTTGGAAGAAGCTGGGAAGCAGTTGTTTGTCCAAAAGAAAAAACAAGTGGAAGACCGCTTGAATGCCAAAACCGCTCAAATGGCTGCAGAAGATATCCAGCAGTTGAGTCAGTCGTTGACGGAAGCAGTGGGGATCTTGCGGAAATATGACATTTTACGGACTGGCAATCAATGTGAGAAAAATACGCCTTTTGATTAAAAAAGGGCGAAGCAATCGTTTGCTTTTTAATTACTGAATTAATTTCATATTAACTTATATTATCGATTTTTTAGATAAAGCAACCGATTGCGTTTTTCTCTTGTTTTGACTTCTGATTTGTGCGACAATGAGTATATCAAACAAGTCAAAGGAGTCTGCTATGAATACTACTGCCATTTATCATCGTCCCGAAAGTGAATTTGCGTATTTGTACGAGAAGGATAAAATGCATATCCGTTTGCGTACCGCCCGTCAAGACGTCCGCCATGTCCAGCTGCTTTGCGGTGATCCTTACACACTGTATAAAGAAGCTTGGTACCAGCAAAGAATTGAAATGAAAAAAATTCTTTCCACGGACTTGCATGATTATTGGCAAGTATCGGTCGGAGCAGAATTCCGCCGTTTGTCTTACGGCTTTTCCATCGAAAGTTACGATGGGTTGCATGTCTTTTATGGAGACCACGGGGTCTATCCTTTTGAGCAGCAATATTTAGAAATGAACAACAATTATTTTCGGATGCCTTACTTCCAAGAAGCCGATCGTTTCAAAATTCCCGAGTGGGCAAAAGAAACCGTTTGGTATCAAATCTTCCCTGAACGCTTTGCAAATGGGGACCCATCAAATGATCCAGAAGGTGTATTGCCATGGGGCTCAAAAAATCCCGATCGCCAAGACTTTTTCGGCGGGGATCTGCAAGGGGTCATCGATCATTTGGATTACCTCGTCGATCTAGGCATCAATGGGATCTACTTCTGTCCGATTTTTGAGGCCTATTCGAATCACAAGTATGATACCATCGATTATTTAGCCATCGATCCAGCGTTTGGGGATAACGACACCTTTAAACGCTTAGTGGAGGAATGCCACAAACGCGGTATCAAAGTCATGCTAGATGCTGTGTTCAATCATATGGGGGATACTTCGCATCAATGGCTAGATGTCATCAAAAACGGCAAAGATTCGCCCTTTGCTGATTGGTTCCACATCAATGAGTTTCCTGTCAACTACAAAGAAGGGGAAAACTTTGAAGATGCTTATGACATCACCTATGATGTGTTTGCCTTTACGCCGCATATGCCAAAACTCAATACGGAAAATCCTGACGTGCAAGATTATTTGTTGAAGATCGCTCGTTATTGGATCGAAGAGTTTGATATCGATGCTTGGCGCTTGGACGTGGCCAATGAAGTCAGTCATCACTTCTGGAAAAAATTCCGCCAAGTGTGTGATGATGCCAAAGATGATTTTTATATCCTTGGGGAAATTTGGCACTCTTCTCAACGGTGGTTACAAGGCGACGAGTTTCATGCAGTAATGAATTACGCCTTTACGGATGCAATCATTGAATATTTTGTCAAAGACGAGATCTCCATGACGAAAATGGTCTCGGAATTAAATAACCAGCTGATGTTGTATCGGGAGCAAACCAACCAGGTACAGTTCAATATCTTGGATTCTCATGATACCCCGCGCTTGTTAACTTTGGCTCGAGGAGACAAAGACTTGATGCGCCAAGTGATGGCCTTTACGTATCTGCAACAAGGCGTTCCTTGCCTGTATTACGGTGATGAGATCGGTTTGACCGGCGATATGGACCCGGATTGCCGTAAATGTATGATTTGGGAAGAAGAAAAGCAAGATCGTGATCTCCTGCATTTCACTCGCTCATTGATCAGCATTCGCAAAGACAACCAGAAAGTCTTATCAGAAGGTTCCTTGAGTTGGAACTGGGTTTCGGAAGAGGATGGACTGATCATTTTCGAACGAGAGTTAGGGGCACAGCGGATCATCGGTATTTTCAATACGGGCGATGACCAAATCACCCTTTCTCGTCCTGATTCGATCCTGATGGAACAGTTTGTCCAATTGGAAGATGAAACGATGATTATTGATAACAAAGGCTTTGCTATCGTGAAAGTAAACAACGAAGAATCGAATGAAGCATAAAAATGAGGCAAGAATTGCATATGCAATTCTTGCCTCATTCAATGTTTTGGGTATTTTTAATTTCCCCATGCACGTTGGAAAGAATCTTCCCCAAAATTCCTTCTGTCGGTATTATATCCTATAACACCTGAATGTGACAAATGATAACCCTTAAATATAGGTAGATTTTTTCTGTAAAGGGGGAAAAGATTGAAAATTTAGACAGTATTGCCTTCTTTTTGCGCTTCTTTTCACGAAAGGTCTTTTCTTTTTTACAAGATATGATAAACTAGTAAAAATGTATTTTTATTCGAGGAGTGATTTGATGAGTACAGGGTATCACGTAGCAGTTGTCGGGGCTACCGGCGCAGTAGGAACAAAAATGATTGAGATGTTGGAGAAGACCACGTTGCCGATCAAAAAAATAACGTTGTTGGCATCCAAACGTTCTGCTGGGAAGACCCTTGTGTTCAAAAATGAACCGCTCGTTATTCAGGAGCTGACCACAGATTCCTTTGCAGGCGTCGATATTGCATTGTTCAGTGCCGGTGGCGGCATTTCAAAACAATTTGCTCCAGAAGCAGTCAAACACGGTGCAGTCGTGATCGACAATACCAGTCATTTTCGGATGGACCCGAATGTTCCTCTAGTCGTTCCTGAGGTGAATCCTCATGCATTAGCGCAACATAAAGGAATCATTGCCAATCCGAATTGTTCAACGATTCAAATGATGGTGGCGTTAGAGCCGATTCGTCAAAAAGTCGGTTTATCGAGGGTCTTGGTTTCGACGTATCAAGCAGTTTCAGGTGCTGGCGCCCAAGCCTTGGCTGAATTGACTCGTGAATCTCAAGAATTATTAGCTGGCAAAGCCGCTGATGAACTAAACCCTGAGATTTTACCAGCAGGCAGCGACAAGAAGCACTACCCGATCGCGTTTAATGCCTTGCCGCAAATCGATGTTTTCGCCGAAGAGGATTATACTTACGAAGAGTGGAAAATGATCAATGAAACGAAGAAGATCATGGAAGATACGCAGATCAAAGTAGCAGCTACGTGTGTGCGGATCCCTGTGTTTAGCGGTCATTCAGAGTCGATTTATATCGAGACCAAAGACCATGCTAGTGTTGAGGAAGTCAGACAGTGGATCAGCGAAGCGCCAGGAGCTGTCTTGCAAGATGATCCGAGTCAACAAGTGTACCCGCAAGCTTTGACCAGTGTGGACAAAACAGAAACCTTTGTTGGTCGGATTCGCAAAGATTTGGATGTCGAAAACGGCTTGCATTTATGGGTCGTTTCTGATAATTTGCTGAAAGGTGCGGCATGGAACTCCGTTCAAATCGCCGAAAGCCTGCATCAGCAAGGATTAGTTCATGTGTAAACCATAAGTTTTTCAGAAAAGTGTGGTGAATGCCACGCTTTTCTTTTTTTTGTTGTATAATAATAGGGACGGCTTATGCTTGGGAAATAATACAGTAGAAAAAAATTAAGAGGTGAATAAAAGTGGAAACGATAAAAATCATTCCTCTTGGCGGTGTACGCGAAAACGGAAAGAACATGTACATTGCTGAAGTTGGCGAGGATATATTTGTGCTGGATTGCGGTGTCCGTTATCCAGAAAATGAATTATTAGGGATCGATACAGTGATTCCAGACTTCACATATTTAGAAGAAAATGCCGACCGTGTGGCGGGTGTCTTCTTGACCCATGGGCATGCAGATGCGATTGGTGCATTGCCTTATTTCTTGGAGAATATCCAAGTACCGGTCTTTGGGACCGAGTTAACGATCGAACTAGCAAAATTGACCGTGAATAAAAATGAAGCTACCAAGCGCTTCAAAGATTTTCATGTGATCGATGAACATTCGGAGATCGACTTTGGTCATGCGACCATTAGCTTTTTCCGTACGACCCACTCCATCCCTGATTCTGTTGGGATCAGCGTCAAAACAGAAGCTGGCAATATCGTTTATACAGGAGATTTCAAATTTGACCAAACAGCGATCCCTATGTATCAAACCGATTTTGGCCGCTTAGCGGAAATTGGAAAAGAAGGCGTCTTAGCATTGCTAAGCACGTCTTCAAATGCCGAAAATCCAACGCCGATCGCTTCTGAATTGACGATCCAAGATGAAGTTTACGACAATATCCGTTATTGGGAAGGTCGAATCATCGTCGCTAGTGTTGCCAGCAATTTGCAACGGGTGCAACAAGTATTAGATGCTGCGTTTCGTTCTGATCGCAAAGTCGTTTTGACCGGGCAAGATTTTGGTCGGATCATCAAAACGGCCATGAAGTTAGGGAAATTAAAATTACCTGCCGAAGACTTGCTGATCACCCAAAAAGAAATGAAAAAATACTCAGACGAACAGTTGCTGATTTTAGAAACAGGTCGTATGGGTGAACCAATCAAAGCGTTGCAAAAAATGGCCAACGGCTCTCACCGGACGCTGCGCATCAAAGAAGGAGATCTTGTTTACATTACAACGACGCCGACAACGGCAATGGAAACTGTGGTTGCGAAAACGGAAGATATCATCTATCGCGCTGGCGGTACCGTGAAACAGATCTCGGATAATTTCCGTGTTTCTGGTCATGCCAACCCGAATGATCTGCAGCTGATGTTGAATATGATGAAACCGAAGTACTTTATCCCTATTCAAGGCGAGTACCGCCAATTAGCCGCCCATGTGGACTTGGCGCAAGAAGTCGGGATTCCGATGAAAAATATCTTCATTACTGCTCGTGGAGATGTGTTAGAGTACAAAAAAGGCGAAATGCTTGCCGCAGGTGCGGTTCCAGCGGAAAACGTCATGATCGATGGGATCGGTGTCGGTGACATTGGGAATATCGTCCTGCGAGACCGCAAAGTCTTATCTGAAGACGGAATCTTCGTTGCGGTAGTGACGATCAATCGTCGTGAAAAGAAAATTATTTCTGCACCACAAATCACTTCTCGCGGATTCGTCTACGTGAAAGCTAGTCGCGATCTGATTCGTGAAAGTGGCGAGATCGTGGAAGAAATCGTAGAAAAACACCTTCATGATGAAGAGTTTGAATGGAGCAAATTGAAACAAGATATCCGTGATCGTTTGAGTCGTTTCTTGTTTGAACAAACCAAACGCCGTCCCGTCATCTTGCCGGTCATCATGGAATCAAGCCAAAGAAATCGCAACCGTAAATAATTCGTTTTGACCTACTGACAAAAGCAGGTGAAAGAATAGCCGTTTGACGGCCGATTTCTTTTCACCGAAGCTTTTGTCTTTTTTTATGAAAGAAACAGGCGGCGGTTTTTTTACAAAATGCCCCTTGTTTTGGTCGTGATGAGCAGATAAGGATTGACGGCGAATGGATTTCGATCAATAATACAAAGTTGTCCCCCTAAGACTAGAGGAACAAAACAAGCAAAGAGAGGATGGTCGATTTGTGAATAGTTATCAAGAAAATCCCGTAGTACAACAGAGAAAGTGGTGGATTCTCATTGCTGTTTCGATGTTTACCTTTATGTCAACACTGGATGGGAGTATCGTAAATATCGCTTTGCCGACGATCTCGGCAGATATGGGTGTCCCTATGAATCAAGCGGAGTGGGTCGTATCCGTCTACTTGATGATCGTTTGTGCCTGCCTTTTGTTATTCGGTAAGGTAGGCGATAGTTGGGGTAAGATCAAAGTATTCCGCTTGGGGATGCTGATCTTTATTATCGGTTCGCTGTTATGCGGGTTTAATCATTCCTTAGCATTTCTGCTATTTGCCCGAGTCGTGCAAGCGATCGGAGCCAGCATGACGATGGCGACGAATACCGGAATCATTACTGAAGTCTTTCCTATGAGTGAACGAGGACGCGCCTTAGGGATGATTGGTGCCTTTGTTTCGTTAGGCTCCATCGCCGGTCCTGGATTGGGCGGAGTGATTTTGGCGCATTTTTCTTGGCCGTTTATTTTTTGGATCAATGTTCCAGTCGGTATTCTGACAATGATTGCTGGAGAAAAGGTGTTGCCAAAAGATATCACCATGAGTCATGATTCCATCGATAAAACCGGGTTTGTGCTGTTTTCAATTGCAATTATCAGCTTCTTCGGCGGCATTTTTCTTGGACAAGAGCGTGGCTTTCTAACGTGGCTGCCGCTGCTGTTGGTGGGGATCGCCTTAGTGGCATTCATCGTCTTTTTGCGAGTAGAAGCGCGTGTGAGCAAACCGCTGATTACCTTTGGGATCTTTCGTAATAAAATTTTCACCATGAGCCTGATCACGGCGTTGCTGATCTTTTCTGCAAACTTTTTTGTCAATGTCGTGATTCCCTTTTACTTGCAAAGTGCCCGAGGCTTAACGCCGAGTGTGGCAGGAATGCTGATGATGGTCTTTCCTTTGATGATGGTCATTGGTTCACCACTTAGCGGCTATTTGACGGACCGTGTAGGACCGGAGATCTTGGTCTTAGCTGGCTTAGCGTTGCTGTCCATCACTCAGCTGATGTATATGTTTATGAATCAGCATACGCCGATTTGGTACTATGTCGTCGCTACTGCCATCATGGGGTTAGGCAATTCGTTGTTCCAATCCCCCAACAATACGATGGTGATGAGCAGCGTCACCAAAGAAAATCTTGGGGTGGCAGGTAGTCTAAATTCCTTTGCCCGTAACTTGGGCATGGTCTTAGGGATATCCTTAGCAACGACGATTCTTTATGCCGCAATGAGTCAAGCCTATGGGAAGCATGTGACGACCTATATCGCAGGTCGGGCAGATATTTTTGCCTATGGCATGAAAATCACCTTCTTTGGGGCGTTCCTTCTTTGTATCACGGCGTTATTCTTAACAGTCTGGCGCATCTATAAACAAGGCGGACGTAAGAAAACGCTATGATCGCTTGAAGTCAACAGGTCGAACTGTTCTATTCCTTATTCAGAAAGGGTAGAACAGTTTTTTTATTTTTCTTGACAAGAACCAGAAAAAGGACGGATGTAATAAAGCTGTCAGAATTTGTGCTTTTGGATTTCTGGCGTTATCTGTTATAATGAAAAATATTAGACTGTATTACTTAGATGGAAAGGGGAATGTTGTATGAAACTTACGTATCACGGACACTCGGTGCTTGCTATCCAATTAGCGGATGACCAAAAATTGTTGTTTGACCCTTTTATTACTGGAAATGCTCTGACTGATTTGGATGCAGACACAGTGGAAACCGATTGGCTTTTGATCACGCATGGTCATAGCGATCATATTGGGGACATGGTGCCGATCGCCAAAAGAAATGAAGCACCAGTGATCAGTGTCGTTGAAATTTGCCGCTATGCAGCCCGCAAAGGCGTTGCTGAGACGCATGGCATGAATATGGGAGGCTCTTTTGAGTTCCCGTTTGGCAAAATCTCAATGGTGGAAGCGAAACACAGCTCTGGTCTTGAAGAAGACGGAATGATGATCTATATGGGCAACCCAGTGGGGATCATTTTAGAAGCAGAAGGCAAAACCATCTACCACGCTGGCGATACTGCCCTCTTTAGCGATATGGCGATGATCGGTGAACGTTTCGACATCGATGTGGCGTTTTTACCGATCGGGGATAATTTTACGATGGGCGTTCAAGATGCTGCAACAGCAGCGGCGCTTTTAAACGCGAGCAAAGTAGTACCGATCCATTACAATACGTTTCCAATGATCAAGCAAGATCCGCAAACCTTCGTGAATTTATTGCCGGCAGGTGTGGGCCAGATCCTTGCAGTCGGTGAGACATTAGAAGTTTAAGCAACAGGAAGATTCGTAGTAGGAATAGGGGATAATTATGGCGACAAAACACGACTTGATTTTAGCGCATATCGAGAATCTGCCTGTAGGCGATCGCATCTCGGTGCGGGGAATCGCAAAAGACTTGAATGTCAGTGAAGGAACAGCCTATCGGGCGATCAAAGATGCGGAAAATATCGGCTTGGTTTCAACGATCCAACGTGTGGGAACCATTCGGATTGAACGGAAACTAAAGAAACACATTGAAAAACTAACTTTCGGCGAAGTCGTCCAAATCATTGAAGGCGATGTTTTGGGCGGCGCAGCCGGTTTAGACAAAGACTTGAACAAATTTGTTATCGGCGCCATGAAGGAATCGGCAATGGAACGCTACATCACGCCTGGTTCCTTAGTGATCGTCGGAAACCGTAACGAAGTCCACAAGTTGGCACTGGAAGATGGCGCAGCCGTCTTGATCACGGGGGGCTTTGAAACCTCAGAGGAAATCTGTCGCTTAGCAGACGAATTGGAGCTGCCGATTTTACAAACAACCTATGACACCTTTACCGTGGCAACGATGATCAACCGTGCCTTGAGCGACCAGCTGATCAAAAAGGACATCATGCTGGTGAGTGACATTTATATGCCATTGGAAAAAACCAAGTATCTGCACACCTTTGATACGGTCAAGGATTACAAACTGCTTTCGGAGTCTACCAACCACTCCCGCTATCCAGTCGTCAACAAGAATATGCGGGTCGTTGGGATCATCACAGCCAAAGATGTCCTAGAAAAGCCTGACACGCAGATCATCGAACGAATCATGACCCGGGAACCACGGGTCGTAAAAAAAGAGATGAGTGTGGCCTCTGCCAGCCATCAGATGATTTGGGATGGCTTAGAAGTGATGCCCGTCGTAGCAGATGACCTTTCTTTGATTGGGATCGTTACACGCCAAGACATCATGAAAGCGATGCAGATGGTCCAACGACAAACACAAATTTCAGATACGATTTCAGACCAAATCTCGGGACAGATGCAAGTCATCGAACAAGATTTTGAAGGGAACAAATTGCCGCAGCCACATTTCAGCTTTGCGGTGACGCCTCAAATGGTCAATGAAGTCGGAACGATCTCTTTTGGTGTCTTGAGTGAAGTGATCGCGAATACGGCGAAACGAACGATGCAGTTGAATCAACGGCGCAATAGTTGGATCGAGCAAGTCAATCTGCATTACTTCCGTTTGATCCAATTAGAAAGCGAGATCATCATTCAACCGAAGATTCTAGAACTGGGGCGACGTTCGGCGAAAATCGATATCGAAGTATCGATCGAAAATTCCTTAGTGGCAAAAGCGATCGTGGTATGCCAAGTAATGGAACGCCCATAAATCATCGAAAACGGCACTTATGGAAAAATTTTAGAGAGAAAGTTGAGACCATTCATGAAGGTACAAGAAGAAATACTTGCAACAATCAAAGCATTCGACCGAATCATTATCCATCGGCACCAGCGCCCTGATCCAGATGCATTAGGATCACAAGTGGGATTGGCAGAAATTTTACGAGCTAGTTTTCCTAAAAAAGAAATCTATCAAGTCGGCGGACCCGTTGAAGGATTGGATTACTTGGCGCTGATGCAGACGATCCCTGATGATTTGTATAAAGGGGCACTAGTGATCGTTACAGATACGGCCAATGCTCCACGGGTCAGTGACCAACGCTATGATCAAGGGGCGAAATTGATCAAAATCGATCATCACCCTAATGATGAGCCTTACGGAGAGCTGGTCTGGGTCAATACGAAAGCCAGCAGCTGTAGTGAGATGATCGTTTCATTTTGGCAAATGTTTCAAAACGAGCTGACGATGACACAAGAAGCGGCTCGTCTGCTGTATGCGGGCATCGTTGGTGATACTGGACGGTTTTTATATCCGGCAACGACAGCGACAACGCTGCGCTTAGCGGCTGAACTATTGGATTACGGTTTTGATGCACCGAAGATCAATCGGCAATTGGATCAAGTCTCTCGCAGTGTTGCTCGCCTTTCAGGGTATGTCTACGAAAACATCGAGATCGATGAGATTGGTGCTGGCAAAGTGATCCTATCACAAGAATTGCAGCGGCGTTTTGGCGTAGTGGATTCGGAAACCTCAGCAGTCGTTTCCTTACCAGGGAAAATCGACGAAGTGATGGCTTGGGCGATCTTTGTCGAACAACCAGAAGGCTATTATCGGGTGCGGATGCGTTCGAAAGGTCCAGTGATCAATGAGATCGCCAAACGCCATCATGGCGGCGGACATCCCCTTGCCAGTGGAGCAAACGCAAAAGACCTTGAAGAAGTTGCCCTAATCTATCAAGAGATCCAAGCAGCGATCAAAGAATTTCAAGCAGAATAAACACTTTTACAAGAACATTTGCCAATAGAAAAAGGGCGTGCCAAAAGCTTTCGGCACGCCCTTTTTTAGACAAAACGCAGCGCAGGCTCATCACTGAACCCGCACTGCGTTTTTTTGTTTATTTTTGAGAAAAGCGCGGTTTAGCCCCGTAGATCGTCTAAAAATTCGGTTTTGCTTTTCGTTTTCTCGTCTTTCATTTTGATGACTTTGGCTGGTGAGCCAGCAACGACTGCTCCAGCAGGGACATCTTCCGTTACCACAGAACCGGCAGCGACGACTGCACCTTCGCCGACACGGACGCCTTCAAGGACGACGGCATTTGCACCGATCAAAACATTGTCTTCAATGATGACTGGGCTTGCTGAAGGTGGCTCAAGAACGCCAGCCAAGACAGCACCAGCGCCAATATGGGCTTTTTTCCCAACGGTTGCTCGGGCGCCTAAAATCGCACCCATGTCGATCATGGTTTCTTCACCAACGACGGCACCAATGTTGATCACGGCCCCCATCATGATAACGGCATTTTTTTCAATGATGGCTTGGTCACGGATAAAGGCACCTGGTTCGATACGGGCATCGACTTTCGTCAAGTCCAATAAAGGGATTGCTGAGTTGCGGCGATCATTTTCCAGATAGTGATCGGTGATTTTGTCTTGGTGCGCGGTTAAAAACTCAGCCACTTTTTGACTGTCACCAACCACGAAATAGAAAGTGCCGTTACCAAACAATTGGATGCCATCTGCTTGGACGTTACTAAGATCTCCATTGATATAGACTTGTACAGGTGTTTGTTTATTTGCTTCTTTGATGTATTTTGCTAATTGATAAGGATCGGAAAATTGTAATTCTGTCATGAGAGACCACCTTTACTTGTCGATTAGATTTTGCATGGAATAAAAACCAGCTGGTTGGTTGGCTAAAAATTCCGCTGCTTTTAGCGCACCATTGGCGAAGATTTCGCGGGAGAGCGCTGTGTGTTTTAATTCAATGATTTCATCCTGCCCAGCGTAGATGACAATGTGTTCTCCAGGAATCGTTCCACCGCGAACGGCATGGATGCCCATCTGCTTGCGGTCATTTACTAGATCACTGCCTTCACGCCCGTAGAGATACTCTTTTTTCGTTTCGCAGCTGTCATTGATACTATCTGCCAACAGCAAAGCTGTACCACTTGGTGCATCGAGTTTTTGATTATGATGCTTTTCGATGATCTCAATGTCAAAGTCAGCTTCTAATGCGGGGGTGATACTTTGTAGTGCTTTGATCAGTACATTGATCCCCAACGACATATTGGCAGAATAGAAAACTGGGATCACTTTAGCAGCCAACGGCAGCATCATCTGCGTGTCTTCCGTCAAACCAGTTGTAGCAACCACGATAGGCAGCTGCTGTTCGACACAATAGTTCAATAAGGCAGGGACATTGCTATAATGAGAAAAATCAATCACCAAATCGATCGGCTGCGTGATTTTTTCTGGACGATCATAGATTGGAAAGGGACCATCTAATTGCTCGGTACGATCCAATCCGGCGGCCACTTCTAACTGAGGGTGCTTTGCGATCAGGCTTTGCAACACTTTGCCCATACGACCGTTTGCACCGCTTAATAAAATCTGTTTCACCAAAAACTCCTCCTTACAGCAATCCGTAATTGGTCATTTCTTCTTCTAAATGAACGAGGGTCGCATCTTCTGGGACACCCAAAGGCAAACGATAATGCAATTCGCATTTGCCTAGCAAGGAGACCGCTGCTTTGATCGGCACAGGATTTACTTCACTGAAAATCGCATCGATCAACGGTTTTTGTCGCAATTGCTCTTTGATGGCGGCTTTTACATCACCATTTAAGAAATCAGCAACGAGTTGTGCCGTTTGTTTCGGAGCGATATTGCCGATCGTTGAAATCACGCCAGAGCCACCTAAAGCTAGAATTGGGGTTACTTGATCGTCATTTCCTGAGTAGATAGCAAAGTCATCATCCGCAAGACGAGCGATTTCTGCGATTTGCGAAATGTCGCCGCTGGCTTCTTTGATGCCTTTGATATTAGGGATTTTTTTCAGTTCTGCCACAGCTTCAGGTGTTAAATTTAAGCCGGTTCTTGAGCTGACGGAGTATAAGATCACTGGCAGTTCAACGCTTTGACAGATTGCTTCATAGTGAGCGACTAAACTTTTCTTGGTCGCTTTGTTGTAGTAGGGTGTTACAACCAATAATGCGTCAGCACCAACGCGCTGTGCTTCTTTTGAAAGATGGATCCCATGTTGGGTGTTGTTGGAGCCTGTTCCGCCGATGACGGGGATTCGACCAGCAACTTGTTTTACCACCGCTTCGATCACCGCGATATGTTCTTCATCGTCTAACGTGGATGCTTCACCGGTCGTACCGCATGCAATGATTGCATTCGTTCCTTGCTGCACATGCCACTCCGCTAACTCCTTCAGCTTATCGAAATCCACCGAACCATCTTGAAGCATAGGGGTGATCAACGCAACGCCAGAACCTTTGAATATTGTCAAACTACGACACATCCTTTCAACCAATTTATTTTTCGTAACTCTACGTATAAGTGTACCAAAACGAGGGGTAAATTTTTCAATAAAAATCGAAACATTTCGACAATTTATACTATAGATTATTCGAATTATATACTATAATATTAAACAATATCAATGAAAAACTGAATATTCGTTGGTTTTTATGGATATTTTTAAAAGGAATGAATAGAAAGGTGTTTTAACATGCAAGTATCGCAAGCAGTCAAAGAATTAACCGAAGACGTGGTTCGTTTTCGTCGTGAATTACATACAATCCCTGAATTAGGGTTAACTGAGTTCAAAACAAAGGAATACTTGCTGCGTCAGTTGCAATCCTTTGGAATCAAAGAAATCTATCCAGTGATTGAAACCGGCTTGATTGCTGTCTTTCGCAGCGATCGTCCAGGAAAGACGCTGGCCTTTCGAACGGATATCGATGCACTGCCGATCAAAGAAGAGACAGGTGTTTCCTTTGTTTCCAAACATGAAGGGAAAATGCATGCCTGCGGTCATGACGGCCATATGGCAACGATGCTAGGGTTTGCTAAATATTTAGCAACACATCCTGAAGTGATTCGTGGAACGATCGTTTTGATTTTCCAACCAGCCGAGGAAAGCCCCGGTGGCGCTCAATTGATGATCGATGAAGGCATCTTACGAGATTTTGGCGTGGAAAAAATCGTGGGGCTGCATGTCTTCCCAGACTTTCCCGAAGGAGTCATTGCGAGCCGGAAAGGTCCGATGATGGCCCGTAACGGCGAGATCAATCTAACGATCAACGGCACGAGTGCCCATGGTGCCCAGCCTCATCAAGGACATGATGCCATTTTAGCCGCGGCTGCGATTATTCAAGGATTGCATTCGATCATTTCACGCAATATCAGCCCGCTTTCTGCTGGGGTCATCACTTTTGGGAAGATCCATGGGGGAGATGCGGAAAATATCATTCCCGGCAAGGTCGTTTTAAAAGGAACGATGCGGGCGTTTGAAGATGAAGTCTATGAAACGATGACGCGCAGAATCACCACCGTCGCACAAGAAATCGCCAAAGGATATGATTGCACGGCGGATGTCGAATTCGAGCACCTTTATCGTGTCGTGGACAATGATCCTGAGATGGTGGAAGTGTTGGAAAAAGTGGTCGGGGAGAGCTACCGAGAAACACCGCCATATATGTTGGCAGAGGATTTTTCGATGTACCAAAAGGAGATCCCAGGCGTCTTTTTCTTTGTGGGTACCCGAAATGAAGAAAAAGGCTATGGCCACCCTTTACACAGCAGCAAAATGAATTTTGACGAAAAAAATCTATTGCAAGGCATCGAATGCTACGTTCGTTTGATCGAGGCATTGAACGAGCCAACAGACAAGGAGTAAAGCGATGGCAAAAGAAATCAAGGACAATCACTTATACATTGACGGTTGTGATACCGTTGAGCTGGCAAAAACCTTCGGAACCCCCCTTTACGTGTATTCCGTTTCGGAGATTCGCGAAGAATGCCAAAAGATTCAGTCGCAGTTTTTGACGCGCTACAGCAAGACACGGGCAGCCTATGCCGCTAAAGCTTTCTGCACCACAGCAATGCTGCAAGTGATCAAGTCAGAAGGACTCTCATTAGACGTGGTTAGCGGTGGAGAGCTGTATACAGCGATCCAAGCTGATTTTCCAGCAGAACACATCGAGTTTAACGGGAATAATAAATCGATTGAAGAATTAGCAGCTGCCCTTGATTATGGCGTAGGACGGATCATCGTTGATGGCATTCAAGAAGTCGGCTTGATCCGCGCGTTATGTCAAGAAAAGCAAGTCGTTGCTAAAATTTTGTTGCGCATCACACCCGAGGTTTCGGTCAGTACTCATCAATTTATCTCGACCGGACAAAAAGATTCGAAATTCGGGATTCCTTTAGATGAAGAAATCTTATTTCCGTTAGTGGAAGAAGTGATTCAAGCACCTGAATTGGATTTCTATGGCCTGCATTTTCATGTCGGCAGTCAATTGTCGGACAATCGCTCACATCTAGCGGCAGTTGATGCGGCTTTGGCCCTTGTCCAAACCATTCATGAACGCTTTGATTATTGGATCAAAGAACTAAATGTTGGCGGCGGCTTTGGCGTTCGATACACAGATGCAGATATTCGCCAACCCTACAGCTATTTTTTAGATCCTGTGATGGAAAAAATCGACGCCTTTTATGCGCAGCACCAGAGCGAACGCCCGACCATCGTTATTGAACCTGGGCGCAGTATCGTCGCAGAAGCAGGTATCAGTTTGCACACCATCGGCAGTATCAAGACATTGCCGGGAATCAGAACATACGCCAGCATTGACGGTGGCATGACAGACAATATTCGTCCTGGTCTTTATCAGGCAACTTACACTGGGATCTTAGCCAACCGCGCTTCCGAAGCTGCGACACAAAAGATCACCATTTCTGGTAAAGCTTGTGAGAGCACGGACATCTTAGTAAAAGACCTTGCATTACCGCCCGTTGAAACTGGGGATCTGTTTGCTACGTTCGCAACAGGAGCTTATGGCTATTCGATGGCCAGCAGCTACAATAATTTACAGATTCCTGCAGTCGTCTTTGTGGAAAACGGCCAAGCGGAATTAGCCGTTAAACGCCAGTCCTACGAGCAAATGCTGCAAAATGAAGTGGTTCCTTCGTTTCTAAAAGAGGGAGCTTCCAGCAAGTAAAATTTTGAAAAGCAGGTGACAACATGACGATTTCTTATACAAAAATGCAAGGTGCAGGAAATGATTTTATCGTAATCGATAACCGCACATTGAAATTCTCCCATGAACAACTGTCGCAATTTGCTGCTCAGGTTTGCCATCGGAAATTTTCTGTTGGCGCGGATGCAGTCATGGCAGTGGATTTTCCCACAGGAACCGCTGATTTTCGGATGCGGTTTTACAATGCTGATGGGACCGAAGCAGAAATGTGCGGCAACGGCGCTCGCTGTATTGCCCGTTATGCCTTTGAGAAGGGAATTGCTGGCGAGCAGATGACCATCGAAACAGTTGCTGGCGATGTCCCCGCATGGCGC
The DNA here is from genome assembly GCF_051713725.1 of Enterococcus sp. DIV0755f. Lineage (NCBI taxonomy): Bacteria > Bacillati > Bacillota > Bacilli > Lactobacillales > Enterococcaceae > Enterococcus > Enterococcus sp. DIV0755f. Next base: position 2,839,211 of record NZ_JBIOQL010000001.1, on the reverse strand, counting down.
TTGTCGGCAAAACACTACAAAGTAACCTTGAATCCACCGACCGTGACTACATTTGATCAAGCGTACCCGAATCCAATGGTTTCTTTCGTGGACTATGTGGAATTGGGTGATCCAGGAATCCCTCATGCGGTGGTTCACTATCCTGGTCTGGCAGAAACTGAGTTGGAACAGCTGGCTGAACTTGCCAAAGAGATACGCTATTGGGAAGTTTTCCCAAAAGGGGCGAATGTCAATTTCTATGAAGAAGATGACAAGGGTGATCTGATCGTTCGCACGTATGAACGAGGGGTGGAAGGTTTTACCTATGCGTGCGGCACAGGTTCTGGTGCCACTGCGTATGTCGTGACCAAACGTCACCAGCAAGCGACAGCGAATGTCTTGCTGCACGTGTTAGGTGGCGAGTTAACGGTAGAAGTTGATGTTGATCAGGGCGCATTAGAATTGATCGGCGATGCGGTTATGGTATCTGAAGGCTTGATTTTAGATGAGAATTTGACTGTGTAAACGCTGTGAAAACCATTGTAAAAAGATGGTGTTTTCGTGAAAAAAAGAATTGACATTCATTTGAGGCTATCGTATAGTTAAACACAACTTAAAAACACGCGATGATAAGAAGAGTAAGTCAGTTTCGATTGGATCAGAGAGCTCGGATTGGTGAGAAAGAGCACAGCCGTTTGACTGAAGATGGCCTTGGAGCGTTTGGACGTGAGCAAAAGCAAGCGTGCAGCGGGATTGCCCGTTACAGCAAAGCAGTTGATAAACTGATAAGGTTGGCAGCTTGTGCCAATGAATTAAAGGTGGTACCACGAACATGGTTGTTTCGTCCTTTCTCTATGATGGAGAAAGGACGTTTTTTTATTATAAAAAGGGGGAACTAAAAAATGAAACAGTTGAAAAAGGGAATCGTTGGGTTAGTTGCTGCTGCTGTCTTAATTACATTGGCAGCTTGTGGCAATACTAGCAGCACGGAGGATACACAGTCTGGTGAAAACAGTGTAGATGCAGTGGAAGAAAAAGTCGTTGGAGTGGCACCTGGACCATATGGGGATATGGTGACAGAGGTGATCTCTCCATTACTGGAAGAAAAAGGGTATCAACTAACGACCAAAGTGTTTAATGATTATATTCAGCCGAACAATGCCTTGGCGAATGGCCAAATCGATGCCAATTTGTTTCAGCATACGGCCTATCTAGAAAAATTTTCGGCAGATAACCAGTTATCTCTTACGGCATTACAAAAAGTGCCAACATTGGGAATGGGCATCTATTCGAAGCAACTGTCCAGCTTGGATGAGTTAGCAGACGGGGCGACTGTTTCGATTGCCAATGATGCCTCAAATTTAGCTCGGACCTTGCAACTGTTAGCTGCCAATGAGTTGATCACCATCGCAGACAATATCGACGAAACGAAGGCAACGGTGAATGATATCGAAGAAAATCCGAAGAATCTGACATTTAAAGAATTAGACGCAGCCCAATTGGCTCGTTCGTTAGATACAGTCGATTTAGCTTTAGTACCAGGAAACTTCGCTTGGGCGGCTTCTCTTGATCCTGCAGATGCTTTGGCGTTGGAGTCGTTGAAAGAAGAATATAAAAATGTCTTTGTGGTGTCCACCGAAGAAGAAGACAGTGATTTTGCTAAGGCAGTTACGGAAGTATTAGAAAGTGATGCATTTAAAGAAGCGATTGCCGAATCACCGTTCAGCAACTTTGATCAACCGAAATTTTGGGCTGAGTAAGAAGGGCATATCTTATGGCAAAAATAGAAGTAAAACAAGTATCAGTGGCATTCACTCATAAAAAACAAATCAAAAAAGCAGTGGATTCCGTTGATTTTTCCGTTAAAGCTGGAGAAGTATACGGGATCGTCGGATTGAGCGGGGCTGGGAAAAGTACCTTGGTTCGTACGTTGAATCTACTGCAGGTGCCCTCTAGCGGTCAAATTCTGATTGATGGTCAAGACATCACGCAAGCCAAAGGCAAACACTTGCGTGAAGTACGACAAAAAATCGGGATGATCTTTCAGCATTTCAATCTGATCCATAATCGAACCATCAAGGAAAATTTAGCCTTTGCTTTGCGCGCTGGTGATTATCCGAAAGATCAGCAAGAAGCGAGGATCAAGGAACTGTTGGAAATGGTGGATCTGCCTCACAAAATTCACGAGTATCCGAATAATTTGTCTGGGGGAGAAAAGCAACGGATCGGCATTGCACGAGCGATTGCCAACGAACCTGAGATTTTATTGTGTGACGAAGCTACCAGTGCGTTAGATGTTGAAACGACTGAAGAAATTTTGAAATTGTTGATCCGAATCAAGGAACAGACAGGCATCACCATCGTCTTTATCACTCATGAATTGGATGTTGCCCGTAAGTTTTTTGATCGGGTGGCAGTGATGGAAAAGGGGCGCATCGTTGAAGAACAAACGACCTATGGCTTGTTCAGTCAGCCTAAACAGCCTATTACGAAAAAACTGGTAGGCCGCTACTTGGATCTGACGCTTCCTGAAGAGATTCTAGCATCTTTCACGCAAGGCGACTTGCTGGAATTGCGCTACCAAGGTGAGTATACGTTAGAACCGCTGATTTCGACTGTAGCGAAAGCCTACGATGTGTCGATCAATATCATCCATGGGAAAATTGAGTATATCAAAAAAGATGTGATCGGTATTTTGTATATCTATTTGACGGGACCCGACGAAGAAGCAGCAAAAGCCCGAGAACACTTAGCTGCGAACGTCTTTTCTCTAAGAAAGATAGGTGAGAAAAATGGCTGAAACGATTGAGATTTTAAAAACAAACCTGCCTCAAGCACTATGGGAAACATTCTTTATGGTGGGGACCTCAGCAATTATAGGAGTAGTTTTCGGCTTATTGATTGGATTAGTCCTGTTTTTAGTCGGCAGTAACCTTTTTCATAAAAATATTTTCTTGCATCATCTGGCCGATTTTGTCGTCAATGCAATCCGTTCGCTGCCATTTTTGATCTTATTGATTACGCTGATTCCGTTATCAGCGATGCTGATCGGTGATCCTTATACCCCAGCGGGTGGTGCGATTGCTTTATCGATTGCCGCGATTCCTTTTTACGCCCGAATCGCTGAATCCGCATTTGCCGAAATCGACTATGGCGTCCTTGAAGCCAGCGTCGCTTCTGGAGCATCGACGAGACAGATCGTTCGCGAAGTGATTTTACCAGAAAGTCTGCCAGCTTTGATTCGCGGATTTGTGCTAACTTTGATCAGTCTTTTAGGCTACTCAGCGATGGTGGGAACAATTGGCGCAGGCGGCATTGGCGATTTAGCAATTCAGTATGGTTATTATCGCTATGAAACGGCGATTTTGATTGTGGTGATTCTCCTGCTGATTCTTCTGGTACAAATCATCCAGTGGGTCGGCGATGCTTGTGCGAATCATTTCTCAAAATAATACCCAACGTTTTGTAGTTCCTTTTCGAATACACTTGAGTTATCGCTTCTGTTATTACTCTACAGAAGCGATTTTTTTTACTTACAGGTCACTGATTTTTGGTTGCACCGCTAATGGTTTTTCGGTATGCTGATGGTGAGTTGTTTTTTTACAGCGAAAATTATATTTTAAAGGAGCAACACTATGACTCAAATTCCTAACTGTCCAAATTGCCAATCTGAATACGCTTATGAAGACCGTGGGCTGTTTGTTTGTCCTGAATGCGGAAACGAATGGCAAGAGCAACAAGCGATGGAAGAAGCACCCGTATATAAAGATGCCAACGGCAATATTTTAGTCGATGGTGATACAGTAACGGTCATCAAAGACTTGAAAGTCAAAGGCGCATCTGGCGCCATCAAACAAGGAACGAAAGTGAAAAACATCAAATTAGTCGAAGGCGACCACAACATTGATTGCAAGATCGATGGCTTCGGCGCAATGAAACTAAAATCAGAATTTGTAAAAAAAGGTTAAAAACAAAATCTTCCAGTCATCTTCATAATTTTTTCACCACTTTAATGGTAAAATAAGGTCAAAGATTAAAAGGGGGAATTTTATCGTGTATGGTATGGGCGGATACGGGTTCGGCTTTTTTTATGACCCGACTTTCATTCTTGTAATTATCGGTATGGTGATTTCACTAGCAGCGTCAGCGTACGTCAAAAGTACCTTTAACAAATATGACAAAGTCAGAAGTAAAAATAATATTACCGGCACAAAAGCGGCGCAGTACATCTTGCAAAGCCAAGGAATCAATAATGTGGGTGTGCAAGCGATCGCTGGTGATTTGACGGATAATTACAATTCTGGCAACAAAATGCTGAGTTTATCGCAATCCACTGCACAATCAACTTCGGTAGCAGCAATCGGTGTTGCGGCCCATGAGTGTGGACACGCAGTCCAAGATGCCAAAGGTTATTTTCCTTTGCGTTTGCGTCATGCGATCGTACCGATCGCTAATATCGGAACCAGCATCTCGATCCCATTGATTTTGATTGGGGTCCTATTACGAGGATCGTTTCTGATCAACTTAGGCTTGTTGGCTTTCTCATTGGCGTTTATTTTCCAATTAGTGACCTTGCCAGTCGAGTTCGATGCCTCAAAACGGGCGATCCGTATTTTGGCAGATGGTGGCTTGTTAACAGAAGATGAAGTACCACAAGCAAGAAGAGTGCTCTTTGCCGCAGCGTTGACGTATGTCGCAGCTGCCGTAGCAACCTTATTGCAGCTCTTACGTTTGATTATTTTATTTGGTAATAACAACCGTCGGAATTAGAAAAATGGAAACAAATAATAACAAAGCGGCTCAATCAAGATTTCTTGGTTGAGCCGCTTTTTGTATGGAATATTATGATTTAACGAAAACTTTTGACAGGTGCTCTGTCCAAAAATCAGTAAAATCTTTGATGGTTCCATCTTTATTTAGCTGTGCCTGTTCAAATACTGATTTATTCTTACCGAATGGATCAATTGCGATAATTGTTCCGATCCCAGCACGCTTGGCAGCAAGCAAACCTGAATAAGCATCTTCGATAACAAGACAATCAGCAGGAGCTAAGCCCAATTTGCCAACCGCTTTAAGAAAAATATCCGGTTGCGGTTTTCCAGGAAAAGAGCCATCGTCATAGACGATCTTATCCCAATCAAACCAGCGAGCTAAATCGAAAGTATCAAAATAAAAAGCAACATTCTCTTTAACAGTAGCCGTGGCGATCGTTAATGGAATCTGCTGGTCAGTCAGCTGATCAAGAGTCGCTTCAAGCCCCTTTGTCAATTGGAGATCGTTCTTATTTTGTAAGCAAAGCATACGATAATAGCTTTCTTTTTCATCTGACAATACGGCGATCTCAGAGACGGTCAAATATTCTGAAATGAAATGTTTTAAAATCTCCGTATTCGTTCGACCATGGATATTTTTTAAAATATCCTCATCTGATAAACCATCTTTTGTATGATCATGAATCATGTGCAGCCAAGCAGCTTCATGTAGATGAGAGTCCAAAAACATAGTTCCGTTGAAATCAAAAATAATCCCTTTCATAGTTACGCTCCTATAGTGGTATTTTCGGTTGGATCAGCAATTTGCAGATCGACATATTGTGCATAGTGCTCTTGCAGCTCAGGTGATATTTGACGGTCCGTAATGAGTAGGTCGAAGTCATGCAAATTATAAAATACATAAAAATCATCTCGGTTGAACTTTTTGTTATCAACGAGCAGATATTTCTTACGGGAATTATTTAATGCGATCTGTTGTGCTTCTCCTTCTTCTGTACTATAAGTAGAAATGGCTTCGTTGTGTACACCGTTTGAACTGATAAATGCTTTCGTAAACTTTAATCTTCTTAAATTGTCGTTAGTGATCGGTCCAACAAATGCACCGGTATTTTTACGGAAATCACCACCAATTAGTAAAATTTCTGGTCCATCTGCTTGCGCAAGAATATCAAAAACTGGGTAATTATTAGTAATGATCCGGATTTTCTTGTTGAGTAAATGAGTCGCCAAAAGTTCGATTGTTGTACCAGGCCCTAAGAAAATCGTTTCACCTTCTTGAATCAAGGAGGCTGCTGCGGCAGCAATTTCTTTTTTTTCTTGAATCTGCAAAGTGGCTTTTTCGGTGTGAGAAAGTTCTTGATCTAAAGTGTAGGAAAGACTTTGCGCCCCTCCATGGACACGTAGCAGCTTGCCCGATTTTTCTAATTCATCTAAATCTCTGCGAACGGTCATATCAGAAACATCTAATTGATTGATGATTTCATTAACGGTAAGGATTCCTTTTTTATTGACCATTTCTACGATAGTAAACAATCTTTCTTTTTTTAGCATCGTCTTCACCTCTAATTTAAGGATAATCTACCATATAATCGGATAACAGTCAATCTGTTTCAAACAAAAACAAACAATTATTCGCGTGATATATGTTTGTTTCAATGGGTTTTATCAATTTTTTTCGATTTTTGTGATTATTTATGTTTGTTTTTGTTGACAAATGTTTTGGATGCGATTACAATTCAATCAGTTAGAAAGTGCGGAAACTGATTATAGATTTGAGGAGAGATGTACATGCTTAAATTACCAGAAGATTTTATTTTTGGTGGAGCCACAGCAGCCTATCAGGTTGAAGGAGCCACTAAGGAAGGCGGCAAAGGCGCTGTTGCTTGGGATGATTTTTTAGAGGAACAGGGTAGATTTAGTCCCGATCCGGCAAGTGATTTTTATCATCAATATGCAAAGGATATTGAATTGTGTGAACGATTTGGTGTGAATGGGCTAAGATTATCCATTGCATGGAGTCGAATTTTTCCTGATGGTGATGGGGAACCGAACCCAGAAGGAATCGCTTTTTATCATCGTGTGTTCGAAGAATGTGCGAAAAGAAACGTAACGCCGTTTGTGACATTGCATCATTTTGATACCCCTAAACGTTTGTTTGACCAGGGAGATTTTTTGAATCGAGAAACAATAGAAGCATTCGTTTCCTATGCCATTTTTTGTTTTCATGAATTCAAAGAAGTGAAAGTGTGGAGTACCTTTAATGAAATCTATCCTGTTGCGACCAATCAATATTTGTTAGGCGTTTTCCCGCCAGGTATCAAATATGATTTTACAAAAATCATCGCCTGTCTTCATAATATGATGGTTGCCCATGCACGTGTAGTGAACTATTTCAAAGAAAACGAACTTCCAGGCGAAATCGGTGTCGTTCACTCATTGGAGACGAAATATGCGGCAACAGATGCTCCAGAAGATAAGCATGCAGCCTTTTTAGACGATGCATTGTCGATCCGCTTCTTATTAGATGCTACTTATTTAGGCTATTATTCAACTGAAACCTTGACGGCTCTTGATGAGATATGTGAAGCAAATCAGGCTAGCTATCATTTTCCTGAAGAAGATTTCGTTGAATTGAAAAAAGCCTCCACGCGTAATGACTATTTAGGGATCAATCACTACCAATGCCATTTTGTCAAAGCTTACGATGGAGAAAACGCGATCCATCATAATGGCACGGGTGAAAAAGGGACCTCTGTTTATAAAGTGAAGGGGATCGGAGAACGCATTTATAAAGAAGGAATTCCTCGAACAGATTGGGACTGGCTGATTTATCCAGAAGGTCTTTATGACTTGTTGTTGCGAATTAAAAGCGATTACCCGCATTACAACAAAATCTATATCACTGAAAACGGCATGGGGTATAAAGACCAGTTTGAAGATGGCATCATTATGGATCAGCCGAGAATCGACTATTTGAGAGTCTATTTGGAATCCTTAAGCAAGGCGATAACAGCTGGGATAAATGTGAAGGGATATTTTTTGTGGTCGCTTATGGATCTTTTCTCATGGACAAATGGGTATAACAAAAGGTATGGCTTGTTTTATGTTGATTTTGAAACCCAGAAGCGTTACCCGAAAGAGTCAGCATACTGGTACAAATTAGTTAGTGAAACCAAAACGATTATTTAATAAGTAATAATGGAGGAAGAAAAGATGAATAAAGAGGAATTACAAATGCTTGGTTTTGAGATCGTTGCTTATTCAGGGGACGCTCGCAGTACATTATTAAAATTATTGAAAGAAGTAAGACAAGGGAACTTTGAGCATGTTGATTCAGCACTGAAAGAAGCCGACGAAAATTTAACCCTTGCACACAATTCGCAAACGAAAATTTTAGCGGAAGAAGCATCGGGAAAAGAGATGGAGATGGGATTCATTTTTATCCATGGACAGGACCATTTAATGACCACTTTGTTGCTGAGGGATCTGATTCAAGACTTTATTGCACTGTACAAGCAGAATCAAGGATAGGAGAAGAACGCTATGGATGGAATCATTAAACAAATCGAAAAAGGGAAACCGTTTTTTGAAAAAATCTCACGCAATAGTTATCTGGGAGCCGTTCGTGACGGATTTTTAACAGCGATGCCGGCTATTTTATTCTCAAGCATATTCATTTTGATTGCTGCGGTTCCTGAGATTTTTGGTTACCAATGGCCTGAAGCTGTCTCCACTTGGTTGTGGAAAGTCTATAATTATTCGATGGGGGTTGTAGGGTTACTTGTTTCAGCAACCACTGCTCGCTGCTTGGCTGATTCGATGAATCGCCGCTTACCGAAAAACAAAGTGATCAACACGACTTCTGTGATGCTGGCTTCTGTGGTAAGTTTCCTGTTGTTAAGCGTCTCTCCGATCGAAGGCGGATTTTCAACGGAATACATGGGGACAAAGGGGCTATTGGCGTCCTTTGTCGCTGCATTTTTAACAGTTAATTTATATAAGTTTTGTGTGCTGAAAGATATTACCATTAAGATGCCTAAAGAAGTTCCTGGTACGATTTCGCAAACCTTCCGAGATATTTTTCCTTTCTCTTTTTCAGTATTTGCGGCCGTTTTAATTGATTTAGGTATTCGGCAAATTTTCCAAATCTCATTTGCAGAAGCAATCATTACTGTGCTGCAGCCATTATTCACAGCAGCCGACGGTTATTTAGGAATCGCTATCATCTGGGGAGCGATGGCGCTATTTTGGTTTGTCGGTGTTCATGGACCGTCGATCGTGGAACCAGCAATTGCAGCAATTATCTATGCCAATGTGGAAACCAATCTGCAATTGTTCAATTCCGGTGAGCAAGCTTCAAAAGTACTGACAGTCGGTTTAGGAAATTTTGTAGGAACTATGGGAGGAACTGGGGCCACATTGGTCGTTCCTTTTATCTTCTTACTCTTTGCTAAGTCTAAACAATTGAAGGCAGTCGGGAAAGCTTCCTTTATTCCAGTAAGTTTTGCTGTCAATGAACCATTGTTGTTTGCAGCACCCATGATTTTGAATCCTTATTTTTTCATTCCGTTTTTGTTAACACCAGTTGTAAACGTTTGCTTGTTTAAGTTTTTTGTCGATGTGCTAGGCATGAACAGTTTTATGTACGTTTTACCTTGGGCAACTCCGGCACCGATCGGTCTGGTTCTAGGAACGGGCATGGGGGTGTTAGCCTTTGTTTTAGCAGCGGTTCTAATCGTCGTTGACTTCCTGATCTATCTACCATTTTGTAAAGCATACGATGCTGTTTTAGTAGAGCAAGAAGCACAAAAAGCGGAAGTGATCGCAACCGAAGAAGGTGCTTCTGCTGCTATACGTGAGGAAGTACCTGTGGCAGCGAGCCAAATTATCAGCGATACAAATAAAGAAATCAATGTGTTGGTGCTTTGTGCTGGAGCAGGGACAAGTGCGATGTTAGCTAATGCTTTAAAAGAAGGCGCATCTGAATCGAAAGCACCGATCAGTGCAATGGCGGGTGCTTATGGTTCTCATTACGAAATGCTGCAGGATTTTGATATGGTGGTCTTAGCACCGCAAGTCAATTCTTATTATGATGATATCAAAGAAGATACCGATCGCTTAGGAATCAAGCTGGTTGCGACAAAAGGAGCAGAATATATCGGATTAACGAGAGATCCTGAAAAAGCCGTTCAATTTATTCTGAACCAATTTCAATAAAGGAGGAGCAAATGAATGAAAAAGGGAGCTTGGTTACGTAAAGTCGCTTTATTTGCAGCTGTGATAGGGACTTTGGGGGCTGTTTCAAAAACAGTTGAAGCATCTGCCAGCGAGTTTATTCGCGGAGCAGATATTTCAATCTTGTCAGATATGGAAAAATCTGGTGCAAAATATTATGAAGATGGTATTTCAAAAGATGCCTTAGAGATTCTAAAAAATAATGGTGTCAACTATGTTCGACTGCGTTTGTGGCAGAATCCTTATAATAGTAACGGAGAAAGTTATGGGGCAGGGACAAATGATCTGGAAACGACGATTGCCCTTGCAAAACGAGCAAAAAGTCTTGGACTCAACGTGTTGCTAGATTTTCATTACAGTGATTTTTGGGTTGATCCTGGGAAACAGAATGTTCCTAAAGCGTGGCAAGATCTGACCTTTGAAGAAATGAATACGGCATTGTATGACTATACAAAGAACGTTCTGTCGGAAATGAAGCAGCTAGACGTTTATCCTGATATGGTTCAGATCGGCAATGAACTGAATAGTGGCATGCTCTGGCCTTATGGCAAGTCTTGGGGAGAAGACGGGGGAGAGTTTGATCGATTGGCTACTTTTTTGAAGTCTGGTGTCCAAGCTGTTCGAGACACTCAACCTAAAACAACTCCAGTAATGCTCCACTTAGCTGATGGTGGCGATACAGGAGCATTTACTTGGTGGTTTGATGAAATCACCAGTCGGGGTGTGTCATTTGATTTAATTGGAGTATCGTATTATCCGTATTGGCACGGTTCAATGAATGAACTTCAAACCAATATGAATACGATCAGTCAACGGTATGGCAAAGAAGTGATCGTAGTTGAAACAGCTTATGGGCATACAACAGCGAATGCAGATACTATGCCAAATGCCTTTGGCGAAGCCGAAGCAGCGGCGGGGGGATATGAACCAACACCGTCAGGACAAGCAGAGTATTTGCTGGATCTAGCCGATCGTATTCAAGCGGTGCCGAATGATCGCGGGGCGGGCTTCTTTTACTGGGAACCTCTTTGGTACAACGGAAACGTGAGTTGGGCAACACAAGCAGGTATGAATTATCTCGGTGTTCAATCCACTATGGGAAACGAATGGGACAACCAGGCGATGTTTGATTTTGCTGGAAACGCCTTGCCAAGCTTGCGTGCGTTTAAACAAGCAGGGACGCAAACAAATCTGGTTAAAAATGCAAGTTTCGAGAGCGATGGACCAACGACTAGTCCTTCCGATTGGCAAACGTGGTTTCAACAAGGAACAGCTGAAGGTACGATCAAAACGGAAGCAGGGACTTTTTTTGGAGACTACAAATTAACTTTTTGGCAGGACCAAGCTTACGAGGCATCAGCTTATCAAAATGTTAGTGGTATAAGCGATGGAACTTACACATTGAGTGCTTATGTAATGTCTGGGGGAGAGTTTGATACCAATCAGTTATATATCAAAAATTATGGTGGAGCGGAACTAAATACTGCGGTTGTTAAAACAAGTGAATGGACAAAAATTACAATCAAAGACATTCCAATTACAACAGGTGCTTGTGAAATCGGGGTTTACAGCAAGGCTTCAGAAAATGCTTGGACGAACGTTGATTTTGTTTCATTGGTGAAACAATAGTCTAAGGATTGCTGCGATTGATCCTCAGAGCTCCCTTTCAACCGCATCACTAGCGTAGAAGGCAGGAATCGAACCTGCACCTCGTCTTTGCCAAAAATAACCAGAAATACGTTCCGATCATTTTTAACAAAACGAGTAAAGCGCCAGACTTCATCTACACTTTGTATTATGCCAAAGAGAGTTCAACGATTTCGTAAGAAGCAATGAAAAATTTGCAAAAAGTTGTGCAGAAAACATGAAGGTTGTTTAAGAAAGAATAACCATAGAACTTAGTCGTGAAAAAGAAGGAACCAGCTGTATCGATAAGTAAAGCGCTTTGTCTGGAAACCTCGTTTTTTTTCTGAAAAAAACAGATAAAGTTTTCTTGACATTTGCTAGGTGAGAATGTATCATTCTGTTTGGGCACTCTTTACAAGAGTCAGAAAGTGATTTAGAATTTTCGCTCCCTATTCATTTATGGATAGGGAGCTTTTATTATTTTCTAAATGCTTTTCCTGTAAAATAGATTAAAGGAGTTTTTCAGTTTATGACAAAATATATTTTTGTAACCGGCGGTGTGGTTTCTTCTATTGGTAAAGGGATCGTAGCAGCATCATTAGGACGTCTGTTGAAAAATCGCGGCTTGAAAGTAACGATTCAAAAATTCGATCCGTACATCAACGTCGATCCAGGAACGATGAGCCCATACCAACATGGTGAAGTATTCGTAACCGATGATGGAGCAGAGACCGACTTAGACTTAGGTCACTATGAACGCTTTATCGATATCAATTTGAACAAATACTCAAATGTAACAACTGGAAAAATCTATTCAGAAGTTTTGCGGAAAGAGCGTAAAGGAGAATACTTAGGCGCGACTGTTCAAGTGATCCCGCATATCACCAACGAGATCAAAGAAAAAATCATGCGGGCAGCCAAAATGACTGATTCAGATGTGATCATTACAGAAGTCGGCGGTACAGTAGGGGATATTGAATCATTGCCATTTCTAGAAGCTTTGCGTCAAATGAAAGCAGACGTAGGTTCAGACAATGTGATGTACATCCACACCACGCTGATTCCTTATTTGAAAGCAGCGGGCGAAATGAAAACCAAACCGACCCAACACAGTGTGAAGGAACTGCGCGGCTTAGGGATTCAACCAAATATCTTGGTCGTTCGTACAGAACAACCCGTAGGACAATCAACGAAAAACAAATTGGCCCAATTCTGTGACGTGGCACCAGAAGCCGTGATCGAATCTCGTGACGTTGAGACCCTTTATTCGATCCCATTGGCACTGCAAGCGCAAGGCATGGATCAAATCGTGTGTGATCATTTGAAACTGACTGCACCAGCTGCTGACATGACTGAATGGCAAGCATTGGAAGAAAAGGTACTGAATTTGAAGAAAAAAGTACGTATCGCATTAGTCGGAAAATACGTGGAATTGCCAGATGCTTATCTATCAGTTGTCGAAGCCTTGAAACATTCTGGTTTTGCCTTTGATGCAGACATCGAGATCGATTGGATCAAAGCCCAAGAAATCACACGAGAAAACGTGGATTCTTACTTAGGTGAAGTAGACGGTATTCTCGTTCCTGGTGGATTCGGTGATCGCGGGATTGAAGGAAAAATCGAAGCGATCCGATATGCTCGGGAAAACGATGTACCATTCTTAGGGATTTGTCTAGGGATGCAAATGGCTTGTGTGGAATATGCCCGCAATGTCGTTGGCTTGGAAAATGCCAATTCCGCAGAAACAGATCCTGAAACAGCCAACAACATCATTGATTTGATGGCTGACCAAGAAAACATCGAAAACTTAGGTGGGACATTGCGCTTAGGCTTGTACCCATGTAAAGTGAAGAAAGGCACCAAAACAGCTGCAGCTTATGACGGAGAAGAAGTTGTTCAAGAACGTCACCGTCATCGTTATGAATTCAACAACAAATACCGTGAAATCTTTGAAGCAAACGGGATGGTTTTCTCAGGTGTGTCACCAGACAATCGTTTGGTTGAGATCGTTGAGATCCCAGAAAACAAATTCTTCGTGGGTTGCCAATTCCACCCAGAATTGATTTCTCGTCCAACTCGCCCACAACGCTTGATCAAAGCCTTTGTTGGAGCTTCATTGGATAACCGCCAAGCATAATAATCGCTAGCGGCAAACCAAGGAATGAATGTGCGAAACTCCTCATCTCAAGATGGGGAGTTTTTTTGAGTTACGCCATCCCAGTAATCCGTAAAAGGTTGAAACTTACGTGAGCGTTGGTAGAAGGTATCTGTTTCTGCACACAAAAAACTTCCGTCAAAACGACCGGAAGTTTCTGGCTGATACATTATTTTTTTCGCTAGCAGTTCGAATGAAATCCGCCAGTGGGAAACCCATGTTGATTTGCTGGTGCCTAGAGAGGATTATTCTTTTAGCTTATACCCTTGGTCTAAGAGCATTTCCTCTGTACGTTCCATGCTGATCCCATTTTCAGTGTTTCCTTCGAAACTAACCCCAGGCAATTGTTTCGCTGAATCATAATCCAACTCATCATAATTGATGGTCAAGGATTCAGTCGCTTCACTATCTGTATAGTCGAGGGAATAGTCCAACCCTTTGACTTGCTGATACTTCTTAGCGATCGGATCAAGCACGGTTTGTGCTTCTTCTTTAGTCGTTACCCCGATCGCTGAATAAGGCATGACATTGTTCGCAGTCTGAGTTTTTACTTTATCGCCTTCATAAGTGAAGACCAGTTCCATTGAAACCCCATTTTGATCCATTGTGAATGTTTTGGTTTCTTCCTTGGCCCCCGAGCTACAGCTTGCCAAGAAAAGAACTCCGATGACTGCCAAAAATCCAATAAGCGCTTTTTTCATTTTATCCCTCCTTTTTTACATAATAATATAGCCGCTTTCACAAGGCTATTCTTATGCTCAAAAGAGAAGAAGAAAGGATTTGCTGGAAGATTATGATAAAATAACGAAAAAATATGTGAAATTTTTCTCGAATTTTCACATGCCGATTTGTTATCTAACGACCACAGACAGAAGAGCAAAACCTTACAGAATCCTAGACTTTCAGAAAAGATGATGAAAATGCTGGATTTTTATATTTGTGCAATCTTTTTTTGAAAAGAGAAATTCCTCTTTTTAGTAGCAAATACCGCAAATCTTTGCTAAAATAGCATTGTCGGTTAAGCATTGCTTAACAAATAAAGTTTTTCAAAACTTAGGAGGAATTTTTTATGCCAGTAGTATCAGGAGCTGAATTCTTAAAAGCTGCTCGTCAAGGCGGATATGCAGTCGGCGGATTCAACACAAACAACTTAGAATGGACACAAGCGATTTTAAAAGCTGCTGAAGCGAAAAAAGCGCCAGTTCTAATCCAAACTTCAATGGGTGCTGCCAAATATATGGGCGGATACAAAGTTGCTAAAGACATCGTTACAAACTTGGTTGATTCAATGAACATCACTGTTCCAGTTGCAATCCACTTAGACCACGGTGATTATGATGCAGCAATGGAATGTATCGAAGTTGGTTACACTTCTGTTATGTTTGATGGCTCTCACTTACCATTTGAAGAAAACTTGAAATTGGCTAAAGAAGTTGTCGAAAAAGCACACGCAAAAGGCGTTTCTGTTGAGTGTGAAGTTGGTTCAATCGGCGGAGAAGAAGATGGAATCATCGGTTCTGGCGAATTAGCTGACATCGAAGAATGTAAACAAATGGTTGCAACTGGTATTGATTACCTAGCTTGCGGAATTGGTAACATTCACGGTCAATACCCTGAAAACTGGAAAGGCCTTGCTTTTGACCACTTACAAGCAATCGCTGATGCAGTAGGTTCTGATGTACCATTAGTATTACACGGTGGTTCTGGTATTCCTCAAGACCAAATCGAAAAAGCAATCTCAATGGGTGTTTCTAAAGTAAACGTAAATACTGAATTCCAATTATCATTTGCTAAAGCAACTCGTGAATACATCGAAGCTGGCAAAGATAAAGAAGGTAAAGGATTCGACCCTCGTAAATTATTAGCACCAGGTGTTGCTGCAATCGTTAAAGATGCAGAAGAACACATCGACTGGTTCGGTTCAGCTGGTAAAGCTTAATCTTAATCAAAGATCAAAACTCTTAGAATCACTGATTCTAAGAGTTTTTTTGTTTTCCAAGAAAATATTCTTGATGCGGGGATCAAAAATATCCTGCATCTTTTTTCTTTGAGTGATCTGTGCTAAAATTGGAATGATACACATAAATTAAAAAAGAGTATAGGTGGAATTCCATGAAAAAAATTGTCATCAACGGCAATCGTCCCTTAAAAGGTGAAGTCACCATTAGCGGCGCAAAAAACAGTGCAGTCGCATTGATCCCGGCAGCGATCTTAGCTGATTCACCGGTCATTTTAGAAGGAGTGCCTGACATCCAAGATGTGCACTCATTAATTGAGATTATCGAAATCATGGGTGTGAAGACCCATTTTGAAAACAATACGCTAGAGATCGATCCGACAAACATCGTTTCGATCCCGATGCCTAACGGAAAAATCAACAGTCTACGAGCTTCTTACTATTTCATGGGGGCATTGTTGGCGAAGTTTGGTGAAGGCGTCGTTGGATTGCCTGGCGGCTGCTTCTTAGGCCCGCGACCAATCGATTTGCATATTAAAGGCTTCGAAGCACTTGGCGCAAAAGTCACCAACGAACATGGTGCCATGTACTTGCGTACCGAAGAAGAAGGTTTGACTGGTGAACGAATCTTCCTAGATATGGTCTCCATCGGAGCAACCATCAATGTGATGCTGGCAGCAGTAAAAGCGAAAGGCAAAACGATCATTGAAAATGCCGCACGAGAACCTGAGATCATTGATGTTGCGACCCTTTTAAATAATATGGGAGCGAAAATCAGAGGTGCAGGTACCAATGAAATTCGTATCGAAGGCGTGGAAGAATTGCACGGTTGTCGTCATTCCATCATTCCAGACCGGATCGAAGCAGGAACCTACCTTTCTTTAGCCGCAGCAGCGGGGGAAGGCATTACTGTCAAAAATGTGATTTATGAGCATTTAGAAAGCTACATTGCGAAATTGGAAGAAATTGGCGTACGAATGGATATCAGCGAAGATGAAATCTATGTGCATCCCTCAAAAGACTTGAAACCAGCGACTGTGAAAACCTATCCTTATCCAGGATTTGCCACAGACCTGCAACAGCCGATCACACCATTATTGCTAAAAGCAAACGGAACATCGGAGATCATGGACACGATTTACGCCAAACGGGTCAACCATATTCCTGAATTAGCACGAATGGGTGCACAAGCAACGACAGAAGGCAACATGATTTTTGTTAGCGGACCGAGCCAATTGCACGGAGCAGAAGTTGTCGCTTCTGATTTACGAGCAGGAGCTTGCCTGGTCATTGCCGGATTGATGGCGACTGGCACGACCAGCGTCTTTAATGTCGAGTATATTTTGCGCGGCTATGATCATATCATCGAAAAACTAACGGCTCTTGGAGCTGATATTCAAATGATAGAGGAGTAATTATGAGCGATTATCTTACGATGGCAGAGTTGGAAAACAAAACCTTAAAAGAGATCTACACCTTTGCCAAAGAGTTTCGAATTCCTTATTACAGCCAGATGAATAAAAAAGAATTGTCATTGGCTGTGATACGGGCGCAGGCGGAAAAACAAGGTTTCTTTTATATGGAAGGAATCTTGGATATCGTAGGCCAAGAAGGCTACGGTTTTTTACGCCCAATCAACTACGGACCGAGTGCAGAAGATATCTATATTTCTTCATCACAGATTCGTCGGTTTAGTTTGCGTAATGGTGATAAAGTCGCCGGTAAGGCGCGCCCGCCCAAGGAATCTGAGCGCTATTATGGATTGATGCACGTTGAGTCTGTTAATGGCAAAGATCCAGAAGATGCCAAAGAGCGTCCGCATTTTCCAGCGCTGACGCCGCTTTATCCGAATCGTCATTTAAAATTGGAAACAACGCCAGGACGCCTTTCTACGCGGATGATCGACATGCTGTCGCCAGTGGGTTTTGGACAACGGGGACTGATCGTTGCTCCGCCTAAAGCTGGGAAAACCAGTATCTTGAAAGAAATTGCCAATGGGATCACTGACAACTATCCTGAGGTGGAATTGATCGTTCTTTTGATCGACGAGCGCCCAGAAGAAGTGACTGATCTGGAACGCAGTGTCAAAGGCGATGTTGTTTCTTCAACCTTTGACCTGCAGCCTAGCAACCATACCCGTGTTTCTGAATTGGTACTAGAACGGGCGATGCGTTTGGTAGAAGACAAGCGTGATGTCGTGATTCTGATGGATAGTATCACTCGTTTGGCAAGAGCCTACAACTTAGTGGTACCTCCAAGCGGACGTACACTAAGCGGCGGGATCGATCCAGCTGCTTTGTACAAACCAAAGAAATTTTTTGGTGCTGCCCGTAATATTGAAGAAGGCGGCAGCTTGACGATTCTTGCCACCGCACTGGTGGATACCGGCAGCCGCATGGATGATGTCATCTATGAAGAGTTTAAAGGAACCGGCAATATGGAGCTGCAGCTTTCTCGCAGCTTAGCAGAACGTCGGATCTTCCCAGCGATCGACATCAAGAAATCTGGTACCCGTAAAGAGGAATTGCTGATGAGTAGCGAGCAATTGGAAGAAACCTGGCGCTTACGCAACAACATGTTGGGGGATTCCTTGGAGTTCACAGAACAATTCATTCAATTCTTGCGAAAAACGAAGAACAATGAAGAGTTTTTAGCGGCTTTTCATGATGTCCATTTCGGAGACAAACGGCAAAAAAGAAATATAAAAAGATAATTGCATCTAAAAACCAAACATGGTAAGATAGTCATGTTGTAAAATCGACAAATCAACTCTGGTGAAGCAAATGAGCCAGGGCAAAGGAGAGAAGAAGAAATGAAACAAGATATCCATCCAGATTATCATCCAGTTGTATTCATGGACTCAACTACTGGTTTCAAATTCTTATCAGGTTCTACAAAGAATTCTCAAGAAACTGTTGAGTGGGAAGACGGCAACACGTATCCATTGATCCGTGTCGAAGTAACTTCTGATTCACATCCATTCTACACTGGACGTCAAAAATTCACACAAGCAGACGGACGTGTGGACCGTTTCAACAAAAAATACGGTCTCAAAGACACAAACGCTGCAGAATAAGACAAATAACTGCAAATGTTGTTTCGGCAACATTTCTGAGGTTTCCCTTTTACGAGGGAAACCTTTTTTATTTTTATAGGTAATAGACACGCAACTGCTAAAGCGAAAGAAACCATTCAGAATCTGTTACAAGTAAAGTAAGAGGACTCAATAGATCAGTAAGACAAGAATGTGAAAATTAGCACTATAACGAATCCTATCTAGAAATTTTTTTAAATGAAGCAGTGATCAAGAGTGATTTGATTTAACCTTCGATTGCTATTGAATATTCAAGCTTCAATTGACTTTTAGCTTAAATAAAATTATCATTAAATCGATAATATCCCTTTATAAGTTTATTATTTTGACTTATTTCGCCGAATTCAAACGATTTTTTGAGAAAAGTAGATTTTTCCTCTCTTAAGAACCAATTTTATTCTACATAATCAAAGACCACTTACTAGCTAAGCTTTAACTAATCACATCCAAAACAATCAAGAAAGGAAGAGACATGTTTTCATTTAAGAAAAAAAAAGAAGTTATTAATTTACCAGAACTAAGCAACTTTAATGAACGTACATACCCGAAAAAATTGAAAAAGATTGTGGCTCAATTAGAAACCTGTAAATCGGAGGATTTGAATTATATTGCTGAATGTATTTTACAAAAGATGGGATATACCGTCCAAAACATCGATGGTTACAAAGATGGTGGTATTGATGTGTATGCTTTTTCTAATAATAAAAAGGCAATAGCGGTCCAATGTAAAGCTTGGAATCCGCAAAAGACAACGGAGCGGATCAGTAAGCCACTTGTTGCCGCATTTAAAGGGATTTTTCCAGACAAAGGGTTTCCCAATGGGCTTTTCATCACAACACATTTTTTTACAGATCAAGCTTTAGAAATAGCCGGTGATAATTTACTGTTAATTGACAGAAAAAAACTGATTGAGCTGCTTACGCATTTTTATCCAGAAATGATCAGTGAGTTATTTTATTATAAAACCTTGACTGAATTAGAAGAATGCAAGAGTTGTAAAAATGGGAAGAAGTTGAAACTTTACAATAAGAAGAAACGCAACTATTACTATATCTGTGAAACATGTGGAGAGTATAGCTCGTTTAATTATTCATCATGAAAAAAGAACAAGAGAAAAGCGTAATGAATGAACGGATATCCGTTATTCATTACGCTTTTTTCGTAACTTATGTCACAGTCATTTTTTTCTCAAATAAATTTTAACAAATGTGTCCTATACGTCGGGTGTAATGACTAAAACAGCCTCGTTTGTTTCGGTAGGTTCGTAGCCAGCTTCCCGTGTTTTTGACGACTTAAAGTGTATTTGAATAGAAGAAAACGTAAGAAATGGCAATCAAGCAAACCAACAATAAACCAGAGAGTGACAGAAAAAGCAGCATGATTCGTTTCTTCTTCAATCCAAGTACAAGTATCACTACATTCAATAGAAAGAAAACAAGTAAAATCGCTAAATATTCCATAACTGGTCCTCTTTTACGTTTTTATTTATCTTACCAGAGATTGGCGGCTTTTCCTAGCCAGTTTTTGTCTTTATAACAATAATTATTTACTGCATAAGACATGTGTAGTTATGCAATCAAAAAAGCGAAGCAATTTCACAACTATTGGAAAGAAAAAAAGAGCATCACCCATAAAGTGACGCTCTTTTCCCATAATATGTTTATTAAGGGTGAGGCTTACGAACCCGTAGAAATATAGTTCTTCAAACCTACTCGCCAAAAGAAGAAGGCGGGAAAGGCAAAGAGTAGACAAACCAAGGGTGATAAGATCCACCAAGGATTAGTTACGCGACCAATGACATACAGAAACGGATAATACTGAAACCAAGCCATCGGCACGACGTAGGTCAATAAACGCAAGACGTGTTTTCCGTAGATACTGAAGGGGTAGCGACCGAACTCGCGGGCACCATCGGTAAAAATATTCATAAATTCAAGTCCTTGGATCGTAAAGAAGGAAATGGCGGCATACACTAAGAACAATAGGGCGAAAAAGAGGGCGCCACAGACGATCATCAGAAAAAGAGTCAGGACATTTCCAAAATGCCAAGCAATTCCACTATTAGGAATCGCATAAGCAAACAACAGCAAGGCTTGAATAAAACGGCCGAGACGCGAGAATTCCATTTTGGAAGCTAAGACTTGAAAAATCAAGGAGCGAGGGCGCACGAGTGCTCGATCGAACTCGCCATTACTGATCATTTGCGGAAAAAGATCGAACCCGCGAAAGAAGCATTCCGCAATCGAAAAGGCAAACAAAACCGTCGCAAAGGAAAGTAGGACTTCCTCAAAGGTGAAGCCATCCACTTGATGAAACCGGGTAAACATAAACCAAATGCCTAAAAAAGCAGTAAAGGAGCCTAGAAATTGTCCTAAAGCGGTTAACACAAAGGAAACTTTATACTGCATCTGACTTTTGAGATGAATACAAAAATAATGCCAATAAACCATATTCCTTAACCTCCTTGCACAACGACGCGTTTGAGCGCCTGCTGCAGCCAAATTTTTCCGATCACGATCAAAAGTACGAGCCAAAAGGCTTGTAAGAGCAATGCTGAAACCAGCGCAAAGCCAGTCAGATCCCCGTTGTAAATTCGCAGCGGGACGTTTTGCATGGAAGCAAAAGGCAGTAGTTCCACGAATTGGCGAAAAGGCTGCGGAAAGAAAGGCAGAGGAATGACCCCACCAGCTAAAAATTCACCGATGGAGCTGATGACGACCCGCACCCCGATGGAGGATAATGTATAAAAAGTCGAGATGTAGACCAGCTGCGACATAGCGATCACTACACCTAAACTCAGCGCCATGGACAAAAGAAACAAGAACAAGGCAACGATGTTTGCTGGCAGAATTAAACGATAAGGTGCTGGCAGTAAAAAGGCAATCACAAAAATCGGTCCGCAACGCAAGACGGCTTTTGCTAAGCGATTGGCAGCCGATTGGCAAAACCAGCGATTGTATAGATCCATCGGCCGCACAAGTTCATAGGCGATCGATCCTGTGGTGATGGTATTGAAAATTTCTGCCTCAAAGAACCACAACATAAATAAAGACAAGAAGGCTTGCTGGAGCCAAACATAGGAGACAGTTTGTTGAAAGGTCATGGGAAAGGCACTAGGATCTGCTTGGTAAAAGGCGTGGAATGCCAGAATTTCCATCAAGCCCCAAGCTAGTTGCGTAGCCATCCCGGCAATTGCCGCCGAGCGGTATTGCAAGGTATTGATAAAGCGGATGCGGAAAAATGCCTGATACTTCCTCATATCTGATACTCCTGATACAGCTTGGCGACCATTTCTTCGGCGGTGATACTGGCAACGGCCAAATCGGTGATCTCGACTTGACTGCTGAGCAGACTGAGCAGCTGAGCGACCGACACTTCTTTGGGATCAAGTTTCAGAACAAGGCGACCGACGTCTTTTTGAAGAAGTTGGACATTTTCTGGCAGATGGGGCTCATTCCCTTGATAGTCGACCTCCAGCGTTTTGACATCAGAAAAACGGTGCTTTAGTTCATCGAGGCGACCATCTAGCAAAATTTGCCCTTTGCCGATCAACAGAATTCGTTGTGTCAGCGCCTCGATATCTTGCATATCGTGGGTCGTCAGGATGACTGTGGTACCTTTTTCTTGGTTTCTTTTTTTGATGAACTGACGCACGGCGATTTTTGACACAGCATCTAAACCGATGGTGGGTTCATCAAGAAATAAGATTTTGGGGTCATGGAGTAAGGAGGCTGCGATCTCACAGCGCATACGCTGACCGAGACTTAAGGAACGAGCAGGGGTTTTTAAGATCTCACCTAAATCTAGTAAGGTGACTAATTCTTCTAGGTTGCGTTGATAACTAGCAGCGTCGACTTTGTAGATATCACGAATCAAATCAAAGCTGTCATTGATGGGGACATCCCACCAGAGTTGACTGCGTTGCCCGAAGACGACGCCGATGTCTTTGACATGTTGGATACGTTCTTGCCAAGGCGTACGACCATTGATGTGACAAACGCCTTGATCAGGGGTCAAAATCCCGCACATGATTTTGATGGTGGTACTTTTTCCAGCACCATTAGGCCCGATGTAGCCAACCATTTCGCCTTCATTGATGGTAAAGCTGATGTCTTGCAACGCATGGACGGTGGTGGTTTCACGAGAAAGAAAGGCTTTGGCTGCTTGGCGAAAGCCGCTTTTTCGCTTGGATACTTGGAAGGTCTTGCTGAGGTGTTCTACTTGGATCATTTGGATTCACTCACTTTCTTTTGACAAACGCGACAAAAAGAGCATTCGAAATCGAATACTCGCAACGAGTTGGTCCAAACGAACATGGTTGGGGCAGCGGTTCGTCAGCCAAACAAAAGTAGGAACAGTGTAGCATAAGAGAGCGCTTTTTTCAAACATTACTTATATTTTTTTGAAAAGAATGGGAATGAAAAAGCGTGGTTTATTCGATAAAATGAGCAAAATAACTATTTTTATTTTTTATTAGTTGTAAATAATGAGGAAACTAAGTATCATTATAAGCAGCCGATAGTGGCTAAGCATTTTCTGGAAACATGGGGAACCAAATGATGGGCTGTGTCATGATTTGTCGTAACCCAATCCTGAAAAATGCAATGAGCAAACAATGGAGGAGAGCATGAAAGCAGTAAAGAATGTCTTTATTTTGATTGGCTTATTCTTACTTAGTCAAGTAGGGATGACCGCATTTAGCGTGGTAAAAATCTATTATTTGGAAGCAGGAGAACCGACGATTCCTGCGATGATCAGCTATGGGTTGATTGCCTTGCTTTTGGCCAACATTGGTCTACTGATGTTTTTGGCTAAAAAGTTAGGACTTGCCACCTTTGACTTTGGCTGGTCAACGAAGAAAAATTGGCTATGGATCGTCGGAGGGTTTGTTTTAGGTCGAGTCGTTGCAGTTGGCGGAACGCTCTATCTGCAGCATATATCCGATCAAGAGGCGACCGCCAATGATGCATTGTTAGGGGAACTGTTTACAGGCGAAAATCCGCTTTTGATCTTTTTATTGATCGCTGTTGCTGCGCCAATTATGGAAGAGATCGTTTTTCGTGGTGGGTTTATTGGCCTTTTATTCGAGAAATACCCAATAGTCGGGATCATTTCAAGTGTAGCGGTTTTTAGTATCATCCATTCCGTCACCAATCTGGTCGAGTTTTTGATTTATGGTGCTATGGGACTGATCATGGCGTTGATTTATGTAAAAACTAAGCGTCTAGAAACAGCCATCGCCATGCATTTTCTCAACAACGCCTTGGCGGCGATCGCAATGATCTTGCTAGGATAAGAAAGTCAGCAAAAAACCACCAAATCAAAACGATTCGGTGGTTTTTGTTTACTCTGGCAGCTGTCCTTGTTCAAAGGGCAATTGCGCCAGTTCTTCTGCAGTAAAGAGGAGGTCGCCTTCATCTTCGATAGAAAATGCGACACCAGCTGCTGATTTTTGATAGACGCGCGCTTTATTCATATTACGAAGATAAAGATCCTTGCCTGCATTTAATTCTGGTGCAGCTAAATTGTCTTCGCGATTGCTGCGAATGACGATTTTGCTTGTTTGCGCGCCAAAATGAAAACCGCGATGACCAAAAGCCGTTAATTGGCTGGCATTTTCGCTGCTGTATTCTTTATAACCCGACAGACGATCCGTTTTTACCAGCGGCCGATCGATCGTATAAGTGATCAAGTATTCCGTATCTTCAGGCAGTTGAATCACTTGTCCGGTTGCCTCATTCGTTATCTCAGTGGCAGGCAAGCGATACTTTTTTATAGAAGTGATCGTTAGGTCTTCTTTTGTAAAAAAGACTGGATCGATCCAAAATGCTGCCAACAAAATCGTACTTAAGCTAATACTGAGAATAGTCAAAAGGGCGATCAATACGAGCCCAATTCGTTTGCGGTGGGTGGTCAGATTAAGTTCTTGGACCATCTGCTGATCTTCTTTTAATAAATAGTCCAAAGTCAATTCAAAATAGCTGCTCAGCTTGACTACTTGGTCTAGATCAGGATAGCTCTTGCCGTTTTCCCATTTTGAAATCAGTTGCCGAGTGACAAAAAATTCCTGCGCCAATTGTTCTTGTGTGAGATTTCGTTTGGTGCGTTCTTCTTTGATAATTTTCCCAATATCCATGTGTCTGTTTTGCCTCCATCATTCTTCATATATTATAGCAAACTCTTTTCTATACGAACGAGGATCTATGAAATTAGCGATGCAACAAAGGGTAACATCCTTTATTTATCAATGTCTCTACTTGTTGCGCTGCCTTTCTATCTTGGAAGCTTTCCGTGCTGGTCACAAAAAGAAAGGACCAGTAGAGTGAAGTATGTTTGATCAAATTTGACGGAGAAAGGAGAAACGATCGAATGAAGACAAAACAACCTATGGTTCCAATTGGCTACATCCAATTCATCGCTTCCTTATTGGTGATTCTCGTTCATTGTGGCCGACTGGCAGAAAACAACGGGCTTCATTTTTTGTTAAAGAGTCTCTTATGTCGTTTGGCGGTTCCTTTTTTTCTGCTGCTGAATGGCTATTTTTTTCAAAAGAGTACCTGTTCATGGCAGCAATGGTGCAAACGACAACTCAAGCTTTATTTGCGTTGGTCGATCGTGTATCTTCCCTTAGGCTGGTTTTACTTAGGGCAGCAAAATCTTGCTGATTCATTACGGGTCATCGGTTTGGCTACTGGCTTTTTTACAGTAGGGGTCTGGTACCATCTTTGGTATTTTCCAGCGTTGCTCTTTGGCATGTGGTTAGTACGAAAAACTCGCTTTCTTGGCTATCGGCGGCAGTTTTTACTGGCGATCAGTTTGTATGTGATTGGCTGTCTTGAAACGTACAGCAGTTATTTAAGGGGACCTTTATTGGTATGCTATCAAAGCTATCGGACACTATTTTTTACAACGAGAAACGGACTCTTTTATGGGTTTTTATTTTTACTGTGTGGGGTTTGTTTAAGAGAACACCAAAAACACCCTTTTTTTACGAAGCATCTTGGTAGAAAACTCGCGGTCTCTCTGCTTATTAGGCATTGAAGGTCGACTGGTGTATCTCAATCAGGGGGACGATAAGAATTTCATGCTGTTTTTTGTGCCGACGACTCTTTTTTTCCTTGCTTGGCTGATCAAGCAGCAACCCCCAAAGCGGACTTGGCAAGCAAAACAAGCAGCTGAGGCTAGTCGATTGATCTTTCTGAGTCACCCGCTGTTTCTAGAAACCGGGAAGGTCTTTTTTTCACTCGCAGGGTTTCCGTTGTTCTTTTATACGATAGCTTTAACGGGAGCCTTTCTTGGTTTGAGGAAAGTGGGCAGCCGTTTGAAATCCTATACTGTTGGTTTTGCTAAAAAAACAGTTGATGAAAAGAAAAGCGTCTAAAGTATTGCTGTACCAAGGATAATACCAAATTGCGCCTTTTTTAAATAGCAGTAGAGTTCTAAGTTTTTCTTCATTTCAGACCCTAGACGTAGGCTTTGCAAGAAAACCTATAGTACAATAACAGCAGTAAGAGGGAAAAAATCCCTGAAAAAGAGATCAACACTTGGAGGATATAGTGATGAAAAAACAGACTCGAAAACCAGCGATGATTTTAGCGACTCTCTTGGTATCTAGCCAAGTTTTATTAGCAGCACCACAAGTTTTTGCTGACGAAACCAATTCAACGACCAGCAGTTCCACTGCAACGAGCAATTCTACCGCAACGACAGCCACTACCGATAGTCAAACAAGTACTTCTGACAGCAGTTCAGATCGTTTGCAAGTCAATGCCGTGGCGATCGGAAATGCCTTGACGAAAGCACAAGAAGACTACACACTGGAACGCTTAGGCATTCAAGGCGAAACACCGATTTATACGACAAACGGTAATGACTTGATGAAATACATTCCCGATGGCGGCTTTACTGCAGATTGGGCGGTCTATAGCTCGGTCAGAATGCAGACGCTAGAAAGCGGGGCAGGAATCACTGTCGATATCGCGACACCAGATAACATTACCCGCATCACTGCAGCCCAGTACCAAAATGCAGCGCTGACGGCAGGGATCACTGATGCGAAGCTAACGGTCGCTTCTGCCGTACCGATCGACGGTTCCGGAGCTTTAGCTGGGGTATACAAAATCGTTGAAGAATCAGGCGGTGTCATCAATCAGAATCGAGTAGCCGTAGCTCAAGATGAGATGGATGTACTGTCTACGATCACCGAAGAGAATAAAGACAAAGAAGGCTATTCCGATGAAGCTTTGAATGCAGCGCAAGAACAAGCGAAAACCGATTTGGCTGCTCAAACCGCAGATGGTACGGAATTAACCCAAGCCGATATTCAAGAGACAGTAGAAAAAGCCTTGAAAGACAACGGATTGGAAGGAATCGTTACGGAAAATCAAATTTCTGAATTGACCTCTTTGATGAGCGACATGCGAGACAACAATATCTTCGATGACTTCATCAAAGAATTGGATCTGTCAGAAGCCCGCAAGCAAATCGAAGAAACCTCTAAGGGCCTTTGGGAAAATATCAAGAGCTTCTTTAGCGGCATCTGGTCTTCGATCACCGGTGTCTTCGGAAATGACTCAAATGAGTCCAACAATAGCAGCGAATCAACCGTTGATTCTGGGCAATAAGCATTTTACAAAATAACACATTTCGCTTGTATTAAGAAAAAAGAGAAGCGCGCAGGGGAAGGAGCATCAGACGATAGCGCACGTCTGAGTGCTTTCGATGTCCTCTGCTTTCTTTGATAAAACAGGAGCAGTCTTTATTAAAAAAAGAAGGAGGGCAATCAGATGAATTTTTTAGGCAACGTGATTTGGTTTGTCTTTGGCGGCTTGATCGGTGCGATCTCATGGTTTTTGGCTGGGTGTTTATGGTGTATCACCATCATCGGCATTCCCATTGGTCTGCAATGTTTTAAGTTTGCGACGTTGTCACTCGCACCATTTGGGAAAGACATCGTTTACCGTGGCGGTGGCGTGTCCGTGATTCTAAATATTTTATGGTTGATTTTTTCTGGTATACCACTGGCTTTAGGCCATTTAGCTAGCGCAGTCATTCTAGCCATCACGATCATCGGCATTCCATTTGCGGCGCAATCATTGAAAATGGCGCGCTTAGCGTTGATGCCCTTTGGAGCAGAGATTTTGTCTAGTCGTTATTGATTCCTGTATATCAAAAATTGGATTGCATCAGAAAGCTTTTTGCTTTCTGATGCTTTTTTTTGTGGGAGCAAAGGAAAACGATGAAATGTCTTTGAGGAGGGCTATTCCTTCAGCAACGAAAAATGAGCATTGTGTTTTAAGCGGTATTCTTTTGGCGTCAGTGAGGTCAATGCTTTGAAATTTCGATTGAAGGTTCGCACATTTTGAAAGCCAGCTTGTTCTGCTACTTCCGTAATCGGCAAGAGACTATGGGTCAGCAAAAAAGAGGCATGGCGTATTCTTGCTTGATTCAAAAGCCGAGGAAAGGTGCTTTTCAATTTATCGGTGATCATTCTGGAAACGTAGACGCTGCTATAACCGATACTGCTGCTTAGTTTTTCGAGCGTCAGTTCTTCTTTGAAGTGGGATTCGATGTAAACAAGTAGCTGGATCAGGATATCCTCTTGATTTTTGGCTGGTAATAAAGTAGTTTGGTGTTCAAAAAGGTAAAGGACTTGATACAGTGCCGATTTTCGTAAATAGAGGGAATCCGTTTCAAATAAAGGATAGTAGAGTTGCTTGGCAACAGATGAATCAATGGTGATCACCGGATCTGACAAAGCGAAATCTTTCGTTTTGGCGTAAAAATCTGGAATATACTCAGGTGAAAACACAAGAATATGCAATTGTGATTCCTTAGGGGTTTCAATGGCATGAGTCTGATAAGGCATGACTAATAACACTTGGCCTGTCGTAAGGACATAGGGACTTTCTTCGATTTTGACAACCGCTTCGCCGTCACTACAAAAAAGCAATTCAAAGGAACGATGAAAATGTTCCATGTAATTAAGCGAGTAGGGATGGTAACTGGAAACGCCTAGGTATTCGCCGAAATGGTATTCTTCTAAAATGGTCACGCGATCTATCCTCCATTTTTTGTCTATCGATGTGTGGAAATCGTCCTGTGAATGATAGCGATTTCATTCTATAATTATGACAGTTCAGCTGAAGAAAGTAAATAGAACAATGATTAGTGAATATTTTTAAAATGAGCTGCAGCAGCAAGTTTCTTTTTTTTGTTAGGTATATTAGTAAAGAAAACTTACTAACTGGATGAAGCTCATTCCTACTGACACTCAGTTGAATCACAAAATGCCAAAAAGGGAAAGAGGAGGAAATTTTTTTGATTACCAATCCGATACTAACAGGCTTTCATCCAGACCCGAGTATTTGTCGTGCAGGAGAAGATTATTACATTGCTACGTCGACCTTTGAATGGTTTCCAGGTGTGCGCATCTTCCATTCGAAGGATTTGAAGAACTGGCGCTTGATCAGTACACCAGTCAATCGTGTCAGTCAGTTGAATATGCTGGGAAACCCAGATTCTGGGGGTGTTTGGGCGCCAAACTTAAGTTACAGTGATGGTCGTTTTTGGTTGATTTATTCAGATGTCAAAACACAATCTAATAGTTGGAAAGATGTGAACAATTATTTGATCACCTGTGAAACCATTGATGGGGATTGGTCAGAACCAATCTATATGAATTCTTCTGGTTTCGATCCCTCGTTATTTCATGACGACGACGGCAAAAAATATTTTCTGAACATGGTTTGGGATTATCGTCCGACAAACCATTCCTTTTATGGGATCGCTCTCCAAGAGTTTGATTGGCAAGCCAAGAAATTGGTGGGGCAGCCCAAAATCATCTTCAAAGGAACAGAGCGCAAATTGACGGAAGCACCGGTTATGTATAAAGCGAACGGCTATTATTATTTATTGACGGCAGAAGGCGGCACCAAGTTTGAACATGCAAGTACCATCGCTCGTGGGACACACATCGAAGGGCCTTATGAAGTTCATCCTCAAAACCCTCTGATCAGTTCATGGGGACAGCCAGAGATCCCGCTACAAAAAGCTGGTCATGGTTCATTTGTGAAAACGCAGACTGATGAATGGTATTTTGTTCACTTAACAGGGCGAGCGCTGAAGTATCCAGAAACGCCCCTCTTAGAAAATCGCGGCTATTGCCCGCTCGGACGAGAAACAGCGATCCAGTCTGTTTATTGGGAAAATGATTGGCCGTATATCACAGGCGGAAACTTTCCAAAAAAGGAAGTCCCACAGCCACAGCTGCCCGAACATCCGTGGGAAACAGAATCAGGCTTTGATGATTTTGAAGAGGCGTCGTTGGCACCAGTGTTTCAAACCTTGCGGATTCCTTTTTCTGAGGAAATCGGTAGTTTGACCGCACGACCAGGGTACTTGCGCTTGTATGGGCGAGAGTCGTTCAATTCCTTGTTCCATCAAGCACTGGTGGCAAGAAGATGGAGCGATTTTCGTTTCGAAGCAACGACTGCCGTCGAATTTTCACCGACCTCGTTTCTACAGTTAGCAGGCATGACGAATTACTACAATACACAAAACTGGTCGGCGATCTACATCACTCATGATGAGACGAAAGGCAGAATCATCACTGTATTGACAAGCGAAAAGGGCCAACTGAAGAGTCAAAAAGCACCAGAAGTTGTGATACCAGCCGATGTACAAACAGTCTACTTCAAAACGATCGTTCATTATGCCCACTATCAATACGCGTACTCGTTTGATCAAAAAGAGTGGCAGGTCATCGATCAGCTATTTGACAGCTTGCAATTGTCTGACGACTATGTAGCAGAACATTACGGTGGGTTCTTTACAGGGGCTTTTGTAGGGATGTTTGCGATCGATACGACCGGCAATCGTTTGGCGGCTGATTTTGATTCATTTGACTATCAAAAAATCGAGGAGGAAGAAAGATGAAAAATTGGAAACGGGTCTTACAAACAGTGTCATTGGCGGGCTTAGCAGCTTTTATGCTTAGTGGCTGCGGGAATGGTTCTGGAAACAGCAGCTCAGATAATAGCGCAACGGGAAGTAGTGGCAAGGATGAACTTGTGGTTTGGACCTTTACTTCAGAATTATCAACGATGATCAATGATTACTATTTGCCGGCGCATGACGACTTGGCCTATGACATTCGGATCGTGGAGATTCCTTCTGACCAATTCGAGACCAAGCTCGATCCGATTCTCGGTTCCAAAGATGCACCAGATGTGATTGCTTTAGAATCTGCCTTTGTCAAAAAATATGTGGAATCAGGCATGATGGCAGACCTTGGTTCACTGGGGCTTGATGAAGCCTCAGCAGATACGTATCAATATGTCAAAGACGTAGGGACTTCAAAAGACGGGGTTCTTCATGCCTTGGCTTGGCAAGCTGCTCCTGGCGGGTTTTATTACCGGGCATCGATGGCAGAAGAGCTGCTAGGAATCGATGATCCAGCGGCTGCGCAAGCGGCATTGTCAGACTATGACAAGTTCTATGAGCAAGCCAAAGCAGTCAAAGAAAAAAGTGGTGGAACTACCTATATGATCTCTAGTGTCCAAGATTTGGCGAAGCCTTTTTATGGTCAACGCGAACATGGCTGGGTTGAAGACGGCAAATTAGTGATCGACGACAGTTTGTATGACTTGTTGGATGTATCACGAAAATTTGTAGAAGAAGGCCTGACACAAGATACAGAAGGACAATCAGAAGCTTGGTTTGCTGGAATGAATGGCGACAATGTATTCGGTTATAGTTTGCCGACATGGGGACTGCACTATTGGTTAAAACCAAATGCGACAGCTGCCGATAACTCCAGCTCAACAGAAGGCGACTGGCGCATGATCCAAGGACCTTCGTCGTGGTTCTGGGGCGGCACATGGATCGGTGCTACGGCAAATTCTGAGATGCAAGAAGAAGCTGCGCAATTGGTGGCTTACTTGACCACAGATCAAGCATTTTTAAAACAATGGGCCGAAGATACCGGTGATTTTGTATCAAATGAGCGAGTCGTTGAAGAAATTAAAGGCGAATATGAAGAGGAATTTTTAGGCGGTCAAAACCACTATGCAGAATTTGCCGATATGGTTCAAGACATCAACGCGAAAATTCTGACCGAGTATGACCAGACGATTGAAACCCTCTTTACGGATAGTTGTTTGACACCATATTCAAAAGGTGAAGTGGATCAGGAAACGGCGATCCAAAACTTTAAAGATGCGGTCGTCAATGCTTATCCAGATGTTCAAGTAGATTAGGTGTTGTTGAAACCGGCACCGAAGACGGGGTCGGTTTCAACCTTTTCTAGGTACTATGCGCTGCTTAAATGGCTTGTCTTTACAGGCAGAAGTTGGCAGTAGAAGAAATAAATATCAGGGGGATTACGATGCAGAATAAGAGAAGATTTGAACAGTATCATCGCTATGGGCTATTATTTATCGCACCATTTTTTCTAGCATTCTTGGTTTTTCAGCTTTATCCAATTCTCTATACGATTTACCTAAGCTTTACGGATCTAAAAGGGTGGAATCCAGCTGCCAATCTTGTCGGACTGGATAACTATTTTGCGATTTTTCGCAACCCGTTATTTTTAAAATCCATCAGCAATACCTTTATTTTGTGGGGCGTAAACTTTGTTCCTCAAATTGGCTTGGCTCTGTTGCTAGCGGCATGGTTTACCAATATCAAGTTGCGTTTGCGGGGGAAAGGCTTCTTCAAAGTCGTTTTTTACTTACCCAACATCATTACTGCCGCTTCAGTAGCAATCTTATTTTTCGTTTTGTTCAGTTTTCCGTTAGGTCCGATCAACCTAGTCTTGCAGCATTTCGGTGTTTTGGACCAGCCCTATGACTTTTTCCGTAGTGAAACGGGCACTCGGCTGATCGTTTCCTTTATCCAATTTTGGATGTGGTATGGTCAGACAACGATCGTTTTGGTTTCGGGCATTTTGAGCATTGATGATGCTCTTTTTGAATCAGCAATGGTCGATGGAGCCAATGATGGTCAAATTTTCCGCAAGATCACGCTGCCTTTGTTAAAACCAATCTTGCTTTATACATTGGTGACGTCTTTGATTGGTGGCTTGCAAATGTTCGACATCCCTTTTTTGCTGACAAACGGCAATCCCAACAATAGTGTCTTAACGATCACGATGTTTATCTACAACCAAGCCTTTACCGGGAGTCGGAATTTCAACGTTGCCGCAACCGCGTCGGTGCTATTATTGGTACTTTCGATCGTATTAAGCACGTTATTGTTTCAATTTTTCAAAGAAAACAGCAAAGTGGGGCGAAAATAAATGGAAAATAGCTATCGAGCAAAACGATTGTTGATCTATGTCTTTTTGGTGTTGCTGACCATCTTAAGTATTCTGCCGTTTTGGGTCGTCTTAGTCAATGCGACCCGTTCAGCAGAACAGATCCAGCAAGGGCTGTCCTTGTGGCCTGGCGGTAATCTCCAATACAACTGGTCCGTCTTAATGGGCAGAGGCTTCAATGTTTTCAATGGATTTAAAAATAGTTTCTTGATTGCGGCTGGCGCTACCGTTCTCAATGTATATTTTTCGGCATTGACAGCTTATGGCGTGATCGCCTATGAGTTTCGTGGCAAGAAAGTCCTGTTTGCTGTCATTCTTGGGCTGATCATGATTCCTCAGCAAATTAGCATGATCGGTTTTTATCAATTTATGAATCGCTTAGGGCTCTTAAATAATTTTCTGCCATTGATTTTACCAGCGATCGCATCACCTGCTACCGTTTTTTTCTTAAAGCAATACTTAGAAACGATCTATCATCCTGATTTGGCAGATTCTGCTCGTTTGGACGGAGCCGGCGAAATCAAAATTTTCCATCGCATCATGTTGCCCTTGATGAAACCGGGCTTAGCCACCATGGCGATTTTCTCGTTCGTGACCTCGTGGAATAATTTCTTGATGCCCTTGATCTTGATCAACGATACGGAAAAGTATACGTTGCCGATGCTGGTCCAATTGCTGAAAACCGATGTTTACCGTACTGAATTTGGCAGTATGTATCTAGGGATCTCATTAAGTATTATTCCTTTACTGCTGATTTACCTGTTTCTATCGAAATACATCGTGGGCGGTGTGACGGCTGGCGGAATCAAAGGATAGCGAGACCTTTTTACCAAAAGAAAACGCTGGACTGAGTCTTCAGTCCAGCATTCATTTAACGGATTACACGGGAGAGATCAAGTGCCGCAAAGCGCAAATCGTTGATATTCAAGAAATGTTTCGCCACTAAAACATTGCCGCCAAACAGCGGGGCTTGATCGCCTAATCGACTGTTTTTGATCTTCGTGTTTTTGGTGAACTGGCTGGTCAATTTTTGTTGCAGCGCCAGTAATAAATCAGGAATTTTGCGATAGACCGAGCTGTTGATATAGACTTCTTCGGGATCAGAAAAAGTGATGACATTGTTTAGCCCAATACTAAGAAACTCAACATTTTGTTGCGCCAATTCGACTGCTGATTTTTCTCCGGCATGATAGGCTTGTGCAAAGGTATCCGAATTAACGAACGCTGTTTTTGTATAGTGACTGTAGGTGTCAAACAAGACTTTGTTCGACGCATATTGCTCTAAGCAGCCTCGATTGCCGCAAGGGCACAAGTTGCCGTGAGGAAAGAGCGTAGAATGGCCAACTTCCCCCGCCATGCCGTGAGTACCGGTTTGTAGCTGCCCATCAACGATGATTCCGACACCGATCCCACTATGGACGCTGACGCTCAGTAAATTCGTGGAATCAGAAGAAAAACAGTACTCGCCTAAAGCCGTTAGGTTGGCTTCGTTTTCTATATAGACCGCCGTATTGTATTTTTGGCTCAAAGGGGCGATCAAATCAAAGTGTTCCAAGTCGTAGTAGGGGGCAAAGGTGACCGTCTGATTGTGAACGATGCCGTGGATCGCCAAACAGATTCCTACTAATCCATGAGTGGTTTGCGGCATTTGCGGCCAAAACTCTTTCATCATGGAATCGATCGTCGCTAGTACATTTTCTTTGGTGATCAATTCATGGGAATGGTCGGCAGAGGCGATCATCTCGCCATTGATATAAGAGAGCATCCCTCGAACATAGTTATAGCCGATGTCAAAGGTAACAGCTAAGCTGCTACGGTGATTGAATTGCAATTGAATCGGTTTGCGACCACCGATCGAAGTGGAATCACCAATGCCGACTTCGCGCACGAAGTCCGTGTCGATCAGTTTTTTGGTTATTTGAGAAACAGACGCTTTATTGAGATGGGTCAAATTTGACACTTCCGCTCGTGACACATTTTCATTGTCAATGATCGTCTTCAATACAGCCGCTTCATTTTGTTCGCGTATGCCCATTTTATTGATAATCATGTGTTCTCCTCTTAGTAGATGTGATTAGTGTTAGTTTACCGTGCAAATTAATATTGTGCAAGCTGAAGAATAAAGAAAAGACGCAGAATGTAGGAGCAGCAGTTTGAGAAGTAAAAACCATGAAAGATTTGGTGAAAGCGCTTGACATGAATGCGAGAATCGTTTACTATTCGATTAGTTAGTTTTGAATGCTAATTAACCGTTTGAGAGTCAATGGTTAACTGCTTCAAACAGAGGAAGGAGAGAAGAGATGGCTTATTTTTTAGGGTTGGATCTAGGAACAAGTGCGTTAAAAGGCTTAGTTTTTGATCAAACCGGGGAACTCCAAGGAACAGCAAGTGCTGACTATCCATTGTCATCCCCAAGACCGGGGTTCAGTGAGCAAGAGCCGGTGCATTGGCAAGAGGCGGCAGATAAGGTGATCAAAACCTTGATCCAGCAGCTTCCAACGCTGCAAAAGGAATTGATCGGCGTCAGCTTTTCTGGGCAAATGCATAGTCTTGTTTTATTGGATGAAGAAAACCGAGTCATTCGTCCGGCAATATTATGGAATGACGTTCGGACCACCAAACAATGCCAAGCGATCATGGCATCCTTTGGAGAGGAAATAAAAGCAATCACCAAGAATATTGCTTTGGAAGGGTTCACCTTACCAAAAATTTTATGGGTCCAAGAACACGAGCCTGAACATTGGCAACAAGTTCGTCACATGATGCTGCCAAAAGATTACTTGGCTTTTTGGCTGACTGGGAACTATTCGATGGATTATTCCGATGCAGCAGGTACGTTACTGCTGGATATCGAAAAGAAGTGCTGGTCTGAAGCCATTCTAGAAAAATTCGCAATCGCATCAGATTTACTGCCGCCGCTTTTTGAATCAGCAGCGCCTGTGGGGCAAATGCGAAAAGAGCTGCAAGAAGCCTTTGGGTTTGAACAAGAGGTGACGATCTATGCAGGTGGCGCAGACAATGCCTGTGCTGCATTAGGTTCAGGGATCATCGCCGAAGGTGTCGGCATGGTGTCGATTGGCACGAGCGGTGTGTTCTTATCCTTTGAAGAAGCGCAAGAGGTTGATTATCAAGGAGATCTACACCTTTTCCGTCATGCGATCAAAGACAAGTTGTATTCAATGGGGGTCACGTTAGCCGCTGGAAATTCCTTAAGCTGGTATCGTGATACGTTTGCCCCTAACCAATCGTTTCAGGAATTGCTTTCAGCGATCAGTGAGGTAAACCCAGGGGCAGAAGGCCTGCTGTTTACGCCTTATATCGTGGGCGAACGCACCCCGCATACCGACAGCCAAATCAGGGGTAGTTTTATCGGCATCGACACACGGCATCGCGAAAAGCATTTCAGTCGTGCCGTCTTAGAAGGGATCACCTTCTCTTTAAAAGATTCCCAAATGATCATGGAAGAACGGGCACAGCGGAAATTCACCCAGATCGTTTCTGTGGGGGGCGGTGCGAAAAATGCCGAATGGCTGCAAATGCAAGCCGATATTTTTAATGCAGAAATGCTGACTTTGTCTACTGAGCAAGGTCCAGGTATGGGCGCAGCAATGCTGGCAGCAATCGGCAGTGGCATTTATCCAGATGCAGGTGCCTGTGTTAACGCCTTTGTCAAATACGGCAAGGCCATTGCACCGATTCCTGAAAATGTCGCCAAATACCAAGAAATCTATGCGATCTACCGCACCGTCTACCAACAAACCGCACCTATCTGCCATGCATTGGCGCAAATCGAATAGCGTAATGGCAGCAGGCAATCTACATGATCAAAGCGAGGAATCGTTTTTGGTTCTAAATGATTGGAAACAAGTAAGTTAGTTTATTACACTAAAAAACATAAAATGGAGGCAACAACAATGACTTATTTTCCAGAGATCGAAAAAATCCGCTACGAAGGTCCTAAAACAGACAATATGTTTGCATTTCGCCACTACGATGCCGAAGAAGTTGTATTAGGCAAGAAAATGAAAGATCATCTACGTTTTGCAATCGCCTATTGGCATACGATGACGCAAGACGGTTCTGATCCTTTTGGCGCACCTGTCAACAAACGGACGTGGATTGGTGACACCGAAATGGAAACGGCGAAAAATCGAGTAGAAGCCTTCTTCGAGATTTGCGAAAAATTAGGGGCAGAGTTCTTCTGTTTCCATGATGTTGACGTGGCACCTGCAGGAGAAACGTTAGAAGAATTTTTCCAAAACTTAGACGAAATCACCGATTTGATCAAAGAAAAAATGGAACAAACGGGAATCAAACTATTATGGAATACAGCAAATATGTTCTCACATCCTCGTTTCAATAACGGCGCTGCTTCCACCAATAATGCGGAAGTTTATGCGTATGCGGCAGCCCAAGTCAAAAAAGGCTTAGACATCTCGAAAAAATTAGGCGGCGAAAACTATGTCTTCTGGGGTGGCCGTGAAGGCTATGAAACCTTGTTGAATACAGACATGAAATTTGAACAAGACAACATCGCCCGTCTATTCAAAATGGCGATCGCTTATGGCGAAAAAATCGGTCATAAACCGCAGTTCTTATTAGAGCCGAAACCAAAAGAACCATCAAAACATCAATATGATTTTGATGCAGCGACAACGATGGCCTTCATTCAGCACTACGGCTTAGAAGGAGATTTCAAATTAAACCTAGAAGCCAATCATGCAACATTAGCTGGCCATACCTTTGAACATGAAATCGCCGTTGCCCGTAGCTATAACGCATTAGGCTCACTGGATGCCAACCAAGGAGATATGCTGTTAGGGTGGGATACGGATGAATTCCCAACCAACGTCTTTGACTCGACACTTGCTTTATATGAAGTCTTAGAAAACGGCGGCATCGCGCCGGGAGGAATCAATTTCGATTCTAAAGTCCGTCGTTCGTCATTTGAAATGGAAGATCTGTTGTTAGCCCACATCGCTGGTATGGATACGTATGCCCGAGCGTTGAAAGCAGCAGCGAAACTAAAAGAAGACCGCTTCTTAGACGAGTTGAAGGAAAAACGGTACGCCTCTTTCCAAGAAGGCATCGGAGCGAAGATCGTTGCTGATGAGGAAAGCTTAGAAACACTGACAGATTACGCATTGGCTCATGATCAAATCGAATTAGAATCCAGCCACATTGAATATGTGAAATCTCGTTTGAATGATTACCTGTTTTAATAAGAAACGACTGTCGTTCTGAGGAGCGGCAGTTTTTTCACCTAAAAAATATCTTTTAGCAATTGTTACGAATCAACCAACTTATGATACGATAAAATGTAACCGATTTATTTCGGTTTAGGAAATGAAGGAGGCAACTTGATGTTTCACACAAACTTAGATCCTTTCCCAGAAAACTTCTTATGGGGGGCAGCTTCGGCGGCCTATCAAATTGAAGGAGCATGGGCAGAAGACGGCAAAGGTCCGTCGATTTGGGACACCTATGCCCAAATTCCTGGCAATACTTTTGAGGGAACCAACGGCAAAGTGGCGATCGATCATTACCATCGGTACAAAGAAGATGTTGCTTTGATGAAGCAAATGGGCTTGAAAGCCTATCGCTTTAGTGTGGCGTGGTCGCGAATCTTGCCTGATGGCGAAGGCGCGGTCAATGAAGCGGGTGTGGCGTTTTACGAAAAGCTGGTGGACGAATTGCTTCGGCAAGGAGTAGAGCCGATTTTGACACTGTATCATTGGGACCTTCCCCAGGCTTTGCAAGACAAATACCAAGGATGGGAAGGCCGAGAAACAGCAGAAGCATTTGAACGGTATTGCCGGATCCTTTTTGAACGCCTAGGAAAGAAAGTCACCTATTGGGTCACCATGAATGAACAAAATGTCTTCACTTCTCTTGGGTACCGTTGGGCGGCACATCCGCCGGGCTTGAAGGACTTAAAACGGATGTATGCAGCCAATCATATCATCAACCTTGCCAATGCTAAGGCGATCAATTTGTTCCATGAGCTGGTTCCTCAGGGCAAGATCGGTCCAAGTTTTGGCTATGGACCGATGTATCCATTTAGCTGTGACCCAGAAGATGTGCTGGCAGCAGAAAATGGCGAAGCCTTCAACAATGCTTGGTTTTTAGATGTCTATTGCAAAGGCGAATACCCGAAATTTGTCTACAAGCAATTAGCCAAAGTTGGCTTGGCTCCTGAAGTCACTCCAGAAGATCAAGCACTATTAAAACAGGCAAAACCTGATTTCTTAGGAATCAATTACTATCACGGGGGGACGGCCCAGCAAAACAATTTGCAAAAGCAGTCAGCTGAAAAGAAAGAATTTTCTAAAGTCGATCCGTACTTGATGCAAGCGGCAGCTGGTGAGTTCTCACCCGAAGAAACCATGTTTGCGACAGCAGAAAATCCTCACTTGAAAAAAACAGAATGGGGCTGGGAGATCGATCCCGTTGGTTTCCGTGTAGCCTTGCGGCGCATCCAAGCCAATTATGACTTGCCGATTTTTATTACTGAAAATGGGTTAGGCGCTATCGATCAATTGACAGAAGACAAGCAGATCCATGATCCATACCGCATTACCTATTTGCAGGAACATCTGGTGGAATTGCAAAAGGCCATTACGGATGGGGTTGAGCTGATCGGCTATTGTGCTTGGTCCTTTACAGATCTACTAAGTTGGTTGAATGGATACAAAAAACGCTATGGGTTTGTTTATGTCGATCGCGACAATCAAAGCGAACGTCAGTTGGCGCGCATCCCGAAAGATAGTTTTTATTGGTATCAAGAGGTGATTCGCACCAACGGGGCAAGTTTGACAAGTGAAACATGATGTAACGAAGGAGTAGCTGAAAATGGAGGTTGGAAAATGCGTAAAGTGTTGATCGTTGACGATGAAGCATCGATCCGAAATGGGCTACCTCTGATCATCGATTGGGAACGTCTGGGGTATCAAATCGTCGGGTCGGCGGAAAACGGCGAAGCTGGCTTGGCAATGATCCGCGAATTGAAGCCAGATGTTGTGATCGCTGATATCCGTATGCCGGGAAAAAATGGTCTTGAGATGGTGCAAGCAGCATCGGAGGAAGGGCTTTTGTTTTTTGCCATTATTTTATCCGGCTACTCAGATTTTGACTATGCCAAGCAAGCGTTGCAACTGGGCGCTGTGACCTATTTGCTGAAACCAGTTGACGAAGAAGAGCTGATCGGTATTTTGACGAAAATCGATCAAAAAGCCAAGACCGATCAGCAGAAAAATCAGAAGAGTCAGTTGATGGAGAAATTGTTTGGCGGGGATCAAACGGGGATCAAAGACGTACAAGCCATCAAGCTATTGCGTCTTTCCGAGGAGGCAGATGCCCAAAAGCTGGTTGAGAAATTGCAGGAGCAAGTGGCGCAAGTCGTCACCTTGATCCATCGACATCATCGGTATTTGGTTCTGTTGAACGAGGAACGCTTTCCCGACGAGGCGATCGATGCGTGGTGCCGCAAAAAAATGGCTCACCAAGAGATCTTGATCTCCCGCTGGTTTGCTGCGCAAGATAACTTGAAGCCATTGATGATCGATATCCAGACATTAAGTAAATTGATTTTCTTATTTCCTAATCAAGTCATTTCTCACCATGTTTTGGATACGACGCAAGAAGCAGAAGAACGAAGCGATTTGCGTGAAGAATTAGTTAAGGCGATTTTGGCAAACGATCCGTTAGAACAGCCGTTATCCCGCTATTATCAAACCTTTTATCATTCATTGGCATTGGAAGAAGAGATCAAATGGCAAATCAATGGTGACATCGAATGGCTGCAGCATCAAATCAGTGAAAAAGTAGCCTTAGCAATCGAATGGTCGACAGACGAAGTACATCAGCAGATTTTTCTCGCCCAGACGTTTCCAATGCTGCAAGAGGTGATCACCGCAAAACTAACAGACTTGCAAGCAACAGTCGCCAGCAGTTTGAACCAAATCGATATCATTGCAGAATTGATCCAATACACGAAAAAGCATTATCAAGAAGATTTGACCTTGAAAAAAATCGGGGAACGTTTCAATTACAATAGTGCCTATCTAGGCAAGAAGTTTCGCAAAGAAACTGGGAAAAATTATTTGGCGTTCTTGGATGAAGTACGAATGGAAAAAGCGGTGGAAATCTTGCGTCATTCCAATCTAATGGTCTACGAAGTTGCTGAATTGGTGGGCTACAGCAATGTTGATTATTTCTACAAAAAGTTCAAACAATACCATCAGGTTTCACCGAATGAGTTTCGGAAAAATGAATAACCACAAAGATGTCCGTGATTTTCTACGGACATCTATTTTTTAGGGTAACGATGACTAAATTACTTGGTAGGCTTTCTTTTTTTTCTTTTATATAATTTAAATGAAACTGTAAGCGCTTTTTGAACGGAGGAGGAGAAATGGCAGATGTACGCCTGTGCTTTGATGTAGGGGGGACCTATATCAAATTCGGGGTTTTTACCGAGAAGAATCAATGGCTAGACCGAGGCAAAATCAAAACCCCGAGTAATACGCGGGATGAATTTTTTGCTGCCTTAGCTGCCAAAATAAAAGAAGTCGAGCAAGTGCATGTCATCGAAGGGATCGGGCTGAGTTTTCCTGGTTTCATTGATTCAGTCAATGGCCGAGCGATCATGGCGGGGGCGTTGGCTCCTTTACACGGCTGTGCTGTTGTACAAGAGCTGCAGCAGCGTTTAAACAAGTCCTATCCGATCTGGATCGAAAATGATGCGAAATGTGCTGCTTTAGCAGAACTTTCTACCGGCAATGCTGCTGACGTACAAGATTTTGTCATGATCACATTAGGCACCGGTATTGGTGGCGCGCTCGTTCATCAGCGCCAGTTGATTCACGGACATGGGTTTCGGGCAGGAGAATTTGGAATGATGATCACTGATTTTCAAGCATCTTCTTTTGCGACCCTCCATGATCTAGCTTCAACGAGAGGACTGATTGCTGCCTATCGGCGGACAAAAGCGATTCCTGAATCAGAGGAGATTTTAGGTGAAACCATCATGCAACAGTGGTCGAGTGATCCTGAAACGCAGGAGATCCTGAAACAGTGGGCACGTTATGTCGCACTTGCGATTTACAACCTAGCTGTCACGATGAATCCCGAAAAAATACTGATCGGCGGCGGCATCAGCCAACACCCTGATCTATTAGCTATAATCAAACAAGCAATCAATGAGAACCCCCATTGGCCAGATTTCCAAGTGCCGATCGAGACTTGTCGTTACTATAATGATTCTGGT
Source organism: Enterococcus sp. DIV0755f (assembly GCF_051713725.1). NCBI lineage: Bacteria > Bacillati > Bacillota > Bacilli > Lactobacillales > Enterococcaceae > Enterococcus > Enterococcus sp. DIV0755f. The sequence goes on along the minus strand of NZ_JBIOQL010000001.1, from coordinate 2,796,808 downwards.
CTGTTAGGGGCGTTGACATTGATCCAACAAGGAGGAAAAAAATGAAATTTTCAGATGGCGGTTGGTTATTTCGTGAAGGATTTGATGTGAAATTTGCGGTGCATGTCTACGATGCCCGTAAAGAAGAAAACAAATTGGTTTTATATCTGCCTTATAGCTATGTCGGACATAAAGGGGCAACGCTGGATGGCGGATTGTTAACGATGGAAGTCACTACCCCTAGAAGCAATATCATTGGGATCACCCTCTATAACTATAAAGGGGTCCAAGCCAAAGCCCCCGATTTTGAATTGATGACAGAAGCGATCACTCCTGATATTTCAGAAGACGAGCAATCATATGTTTTTCGCTCGGGAGACTTGCAAGTCGTAATCACCAAAGAGGAAAATGTGACAGCTTCGTTTTATTACAAAGAACAGCTGATTACCCAAAGCAAGCCTCGCAGCAAAGCCTTAGTGATCGATCCGCAAGCAAATACCCATATCAGCGAACAGTTGACCCTGGATGTGGGAGAAACGATCTATGGTTTAGGGGAACGCTTTACAAATTTCGTGAAGAACGGCCAGAGTGTTGATATCTGGAATGCCGACGGGGGCACTGGTACAGAGCAAGCTTATAAAAATATTCCTTTTTATATAAGTAATAAAGGGTATGGCGTCTTTGTCAATTCACCAGATCGGGTGCAATTCGAAGTGGGGAGTGAAAAAGTTTCGCGTGTTCAATTCAGCAATCCAGGACAATCGCTGCAGTACTTTGTGATTGCCGGCGATGAGTTAAAACAAGTGATTCAGCGCTACACTGATTTGACGGGGAAACCGTCGTTGCCGCCTGCGTGGTCCTTTGGTTTGTGGCTAAGTACCTCGTTCTTGACGGATTATGATGAACAAACCGTGACGTCTTTTGTAGACGGTATGGCAGAACGTGATATCCCTCTTGAGGTCTTTCATTTTGACTGCTTATGGATGAAAGAATACGAGTGGTGCAACTTCACATGGGATGAACGAACTTTCCCAGAACCTGAAAAAATGCTGCAGCGCTTGAAAGCCAAAGGATTGAAAATCTGTGTCTGGATCAATCCTTACATTGGGCAAAAATCACCCTTGTTTGATGAAGGGATGGCCAATGGCTACTTTTTGAAACGCGCCAATGGAGATGTCTGGCAATGGGACAAATGGCAAGCTGGTTTGGCGGTCGTCGACTTCACCAACCCTGAAGCGATCGCTTGGTACAACAGCAAGCTGCGTGCCTTATTAGACATGGGGGTGGATTGCTTCAAAACGGATTTTGGTGAACGGATTCCCACCGATGCGGTGTACTATGATGGCTCTGATCCAGAAAAAATGCACAATTATTACGCCTATCTATACAATAAGGTCGTCTTTGACTTGCTGAAAGAAGTCAAGGGAGTAGAAGAAGCCATCGTTTTTGCGCGGGCAGCTTCGGTTGGTTCACAACGCTTGCCTGTACACTGGGGCGGCGACAGTACCTCAGATTATCCATCGATGGCAGAGTCGCTGCGGGCAGGTCTGTCCTTTGGGTTAGGCGGCTTTGGGTATTGGAGCCACGATATCTCAGGGTTTGAAGCTGGCTCAACTCCAGACCTCTACAAGCGCTGGACACAATTTGGTCTGCTGTCTTCCCATAGCCGTTACCATGGCAGCTGGGAATACAAAGTGCCATGGGTCTATGACGACGAAGCCGTGGCGGTAGCTAAAGCCTTTACCAAGTTAAAACTGTCCTTGATGCCTTACTTGCAAGCCCAATCGGTGCTAACCGCTCAAACGGGGATTCCGATGATGCGGGCAATGGTCTTAGAGTTTCCTGAAGACGAGATGACCCATCATTTGGATCGCCAATACATGCTGGGGGAACACCTTTTAGTGGCGCCCATTTTTAATGATCAAGGAACAGTCTCCTTTTACGTACCGAAAACGAAGGGGCATTGGATCGACTATTTATCTGGCAAAGCATACGAGGGCGGACGCTGGTACCAAGAAACCTATGACTATTTCCACTTGCCACTGTTAGTCCGACCAAATCAAGTCATTATCGAAGGCCATGAACAAACCAAAGCAGTCTATGACTATGCCCAACATCCAACGATCCATCTTTTTGATCCGCAAGACAAGACCGCTGCCGCTATCTATGATCACCACGGTGAGTGGATTGGCGAGGTGGCTGTCGAAAGAGTCGATCAAGAACTGATCGTCAAGCTGACTGGCATCCAGCAAGCATTCTTGCAGATACACACGACTGCTGGAAAAACGAGCCATGAGCTGACGGCTGACCAAACCACGATAAAGGAGTTTTAGATGCCCATGCGAACCATCACGAATCCAATTTTACCTGGATTTCATCCAGATCCCAGTATTTGCCGTGTCGGCGAAGACTTTTATCTGGTGACGAGTACCTTTGAATATTTTCCTGGATTACCAATCTATCACAGTAAAAACTTGGCAGACTGGCAGCTGATTGGCCATGGACTTTCGCGACCTGAGCAGTTGCAGCTATCGACGAAAAACCCCAATGCTTTTGGTCTGTATGCCCCAACCTTGCGTTTCATCAAGGACCGCTTTTACCTCGTTTGTACTAACGTTGGCGCAAACGAAGGAGGAGAAGGCAATTTTCTGATTTGGACGGATGACATCGCTGGTGAATGGTCTGACCCGATTTGGCTGGACACCCCTGGGATCGACCCAACAATTTTCGCAGATGACGATGGACAGACCTATTACTTAGGCACCCATAAGGAGATCTATCTGCGGACGATCGATTTGGCTTCTGGAGAACTAGGCCCGCGGCAAAATATTTGGACGGGCAGCGGAGCGGCTGATCCAGAAGGCCCCCACTTGTATAAAAAAGACGGTTATTACTACCTGTTGATCTCCGAAGGCGGGACGTCCTATGGGCATATGCTGACCATGGCCCGCAGCCGTTCCTTGACGGGACCCTATGAAGCATGCCCCAACAATCCAGTGATGACCAATCGCAGTACGAATCTGCCACTGCAAGCCGCAGGGCATGCGGATCTCGTGCAAGATACTAAAGGCAACTGGTGGGCAGTCTGTCTAGCAGTACGCCCCATCAGCTATCCTTTGAGGCATTTGTTAGGGCGGGAAACATGCCTACTGCCAGTAGACTGGTCAAACCCATGGCCGGTGTTTGGCGAGGAAGGTCATTTGCCAGAAACCATTCAGGTAGACACAATGGCGGCACCAAAGGAAACACAAAAGAAGAGCAGCAAGCCTGATTACGTGACTTTATTCGAATGGGACCCGACGTTGATTGAAGAAGAGCCGCATGGCTTCTTGCTGCATCCTAATCAGACGGGGCTGTCTGATCAAGGCAAACTTGCGGCTGTGTTCCAACGGCAAACCGCCTTTGATCAACAATTTCAAGCAACCTTTGATTGTCGGCAACTAACGGATGGACAAGCGGGATTGACGGTTTTCTTAAATGCCACCCATCACTATGAGGGCTACTTGGAAAAAACGGCGTCCAGTCAGCAGCTAGTTTTCCGTCGACAAATCGGTTCCCTATGGAAAGTGGAAAAGAAACTGCCTTATGCAGCAGATACAGTCACCTTTCAGCTGAGCGCAGATAAAGAAACTTATCGTTTTTCTGTTGTTGATGAGCAAGGACAAGCACAGCCTTTAGGTAGGGGAGAAACAAAATATCTGACTACTGAAGTTGGTGGTGTCTTTACTGGGATCATGGTAGGCTGCTATGCCAGCGCCTCTTCATCCCAACAAACCCTTCGTGTGCGGGATTTCTAATCAATCAAAAGCCCCCCTTCGATTTCTGAAACAGGAATCGAAGGGGGGCTTTGCTGTTTTAGTGAGGAGAAGATGAATCTTGGCTTAGATCGTGGATCCGCAAGGTGACTTGTGTGCCGCTGCCCAACACACTCTCGATCGTCAAGCCGTATTCAGGTCCATAAAACATTTTGACCCGATGATTGACGTTGGCTAGCCCAATGTTCTTTTTGGCATGGGTGGAGGGCGTCTTGATTTTTTGCTGCAAGTGTTCGAGTTTTTCTGGCGGTATCCCGCTGCCGTTGTCTTGTACCACGATCACCAGATCATGGCCGTCTTTGGTGATCGTCAAACGGACAAACCCTGGATAGGTGATGCCTTCCAAGCCATGGGAGATGGCATTTTCCACCAATGGTTGAATCAAGAGGGGCAATATTTGGACTTCTTTTTGGTCGATCTCATTGGAGACTGAATAGGAAAAGTTGACTCGATCGCCAAAGCGCATCCGCTGGATCTTGACATACACGTGAACCGCGTCTAAGGACTCTTCTAAGCTCGTTCGCTTGGTTCCGTGGGCTTCTAACGTATAGCGCATCGATTTTGCCAGTAACTTGATGGCATAAACGACGTCAGAATTGCCAGAAGTCAGCGCCATCATACGAATCGTTTCTAATGTATTGAACAAGAAGTGGGGGTTGATCTGCCCCGCTAAGATATTAAATTCCATTTGCTGCTGCTGAGTCAACAGCTCTTGCTGTGCCAAACGTGAACGGTAGATCTCTTCTTCTTTTTTCTTGATTCGTTGAATGATCTTATGGAAATCAAGAGAGATCTGTGAAATCTCGTCTTCGCCGCTGATATTTTGAAAGAAATCATAATCCTCGATCGAGGCAAAGTAGACCGCCTGCTGCAGTTGAAAGATTCGTTTAGTAAAGAATCGAGCAAAGAGAAAGACGATGATGAAAGTAGTGATCAAAATCACCAAAACGATCGTGCTCCACCGGATCAGATTAGTGCGTAGATTGCGATAGGCATTGGTATCCGCACTGTAAATCGTGATGATATCTTCTTTGTTACTCATGGGTAAGGTGCTTTTGGTGAGCATCACCTTGGTACCATCATTTTTTAAAAAGGCAGCACTCGTTTGCGGCTCAGAAAGAGCTGTCAGCTGTCCTGGTTCCCCAACTTGATTGATTTTGTCGCTATAAAAGATGACATCATCATTTAACTGTAATTCCAATTCATAGGATGAATTACGAAGTCGGTTGCTGAGATAATTGTAATCGACTTGGATCTCCAAAACGGCTGTTTCTTTTGATAAAGGCAAAGGCAACGTTTTATAAAGACTCAAACGATTTGCTTTGTAATCCTCTGGCATCGTCATCAAAAAAGCATCGGGTTGCTTGAGCGCTCGTTGGTACCAGGCGGTCGCTTGAATCGTGTCATCTGCCTGTTGAAAATATTTATAGTTCGGAATGGTTTGATTCGTTGTATAGATGGTTAATTTCGCAATCGAGGTTTGAAGATTTCTGATCTCATCTAGCTGATCATAGCTATTGATGTCCACAATCGCTTCTTGGTCGTCAAGGTAATTGGCAGTTAAAAGCTGACGTAGATGGGTATCATTTGATAAGGAACTCGCCGTGTTTGTCAGCGTGTTTGTTGTATCAAAAAGAACAGATTTGACACGCTGAGCATTCAACTCTGCCAAGTGCTGGTAATTGCCTGTCAGCTGTTTAGTTGAATCGTAGACCAATAAGAGACCTATAGTCACTGTGGATAAAAAAACAACAGGTAGATAAAGAATAAACAATTGTCGCCGAATGGAAAACTGACTCAGACGACGAAAAAGTGAGAGATGACTGATTCTTTTCATGCTTGTTGATTACGAAAGATAGAAAGCAACAGGAACGAACTACAATAAATAACAAAAGAAAAGCCGAAAATCAACAAAAGAAATTTAAACAACGGAAATAAAACAACAAAACAAAACGCAGCGGTAGGAATAAGTGCGAGGGCTAACGAACGGATAGGGTCCGCGATCGGTAACAGAAACGCATTTTTTAGTGTTTGCCTAAAGCTGTTTTCATAACGTCCAATTAAGGCAAGGCAATAGACTAATACAATAAACAGATAAATAGCTGTAACAATTAGAACGAAAGCAAAAATACTGGCAAGAATGGTTTTTGAGGAAAACCAAAACAAGCTACTATACAGTAGTGCTACCATGGGGAGCCCAAGAAGGAGAAAACTACCGGTGGCTTTCATAAAGTTTGCTCGTAGCGCTCGCACATAGCCTACAATCAATTCACCACGCTCCTCATCCGCATAACGAATCGTCACTTCATAAAGGGCAGCTGTCGCAGCACCAATCGTAATAATTGGCAAACAGCTAATGATATATAGTAAATTTAACAATGTGAATTGTGAAAAAACGGTGGTTATTTTGTACAGTTGACCATCAGGATTGTACTTCATTTTTATCCCTCCAAAATTGATATATTCCTATAGTACTCGCAAAAAACAAAATTTGAAAGCCTTACCATTTGAGCGGTTTCTAGTGAAAACATTGATAGATCAACGTTCTTTATAAATAAAAGAAAAATGAAGTCTAAAATGTACGGATTGACCTCTATTTTTCACAGGTGGCAAATAAGCATTCAGGTGCTAGTATTAAAAATGTAAAAGCGGTTACAAAAAAGGGGGAGGAAAATGGAAAGTAAACTAAGCAGTGTCCCAAGAAAAAATAAGCGGGTGACACGAGAAGGGAAGATTTTGTTTTTATGCATCGTTCCCTTTCTGATTCTCGTGTTTTTGTTCTCTTATTTTCCTTTGCACGGATGGATTTATTCACTTTATGATTACAAACCAGCATTAGGTTTAGCGCGCAGCGAGTTCGTAGGCTTCAAATGGTTTCGACTTCTTGTCTCTAGTCCAACACAAGTGGATCAGATCGTACAAGTAATGAAAAACACCTTTGCCATGAGTTTTTTAGGGATCGCCACTTCGATCCTACCAGTAGGCTTCGCCATTTTACTGAACGAAATCAAGTGCAAATGGTTTAAAAATTTGGTCCAAACGCTGACCACGCTGCCGAATTTTATCAGTTGGGTTTTGGTGTATACGATTGCCTTTAGCTTGTTTTCTTCAACAGGGCTGGTAAACACGTTGCTGCAAGAATGGGGCTTCGTTACCGATCCAGTCAAATTTTTGGATAGCGGCAATCATACGTGGCTGATGATGTGTCTTTGGAATATTTGGAAAGGCTTGGGCTGGGGTGCAATCATGTATCTTGCAGGCATTTCAGGAATTGACCCCGAATTGTATGAATCGGCACGAATCGATGGGGCGAATCGTTTCCACCTGATGCGTCATATCACACTACCTGCTTTGATGCCGACGTTCCTTGTGATGTTGATGCTGTCTATCGCCAACTTGCTGAATAACGGAATGGATCAGTACTTTGTCTTCCAAAATGCATTCAATCGAAATACGATCCAAGTCCTCGATTTGTATGTCTACAATTTAGGGATGGGCGGAAATAGTCTATCGCTAGCGACCGCGATCAGTATGCTAAAAAGTGTCATTTCTGTTGCCTTGTTAGCCATCGTCAATATTGCTTCGAAAAAAATTCGGGGGACATCCATTATTTAGAAGAGGAGGATATCAATGGAACTATCGATTAGTGAAAAGAAAAAGGCGAAAAAAGTACGCAAACGTGAAAACCTGACGTTTAGTATCCTCAACTATACCTTTTTCTTTCTGATTACGTTAATTTGCGCGTATCCCTTTTATTACTTGATCATTAATTCAATCAGTAATAATGAGTTGAGTGCGTTAGGCCAAATTCGCTTTTTTCCACAAGAGATCCATTTTGAAAACTATAGTCAAGTGTTACAGCTAAAAGGATTGCCTCTAGCCGCAACGGTTTCGGTGGCTAGAACGGTGATTGGTACCGCCGCGACTGTCTTAGCTTCAGCCTTCTTAGGCTTCATGTTTACCCAAGAAAAAATGTGGAAACGAAAATTTTGGTATCGCTTTGTCGTGATTACAATGTATTTCAATGCAGGGTTGATTCCATTATTCATCACGATGAAGACATTAGGTTTAACGAATAACTTTTGGGTCTATATTTTGCCTGCTGTCGTTCAGCCCTTTAATATCATCTTGGTGAAAACCTATATTGAGTCGATCCCCAAATCATTGCAAGAAGCAGCTGAAATGGATGGAGCTGGCATCATTCAAGTATTCTTTCGGGTAATTTTACCCAACTGTACGCCGATTTTAGCAACAGTAGCGATTTTCTCGGCAGTGGGTCAATGGAATTCCTTCCAGGATACATTGATTTACATTACGGATCAAAGTCTCTACTCCTTGCAATACCTTCTTTACACGTATATCAATCAAGCCAATTCGTTGGCACAAATGGTCAAAAATACCTCGGGATCACTTTCTAGCATCGCTTCAGCAGCAACAACGCAGACGCCGACGTCGATCCGCATGACCGTTTCAGTCATTGTTGTTTTACCAATCATGTTCATTTATCCGCTATTCCAGAAGTATTTTGTTAAAGGAATTATGTTGGGTGCGGTGAAAGGCTAATAAAAAGAAAGAGGGAAGAAAATGAAAAAAATGTCCAAATATGTAACAACAGGTTTGTTAGGCATGACATTGCTAGGTAGTTTAGCCGGCTGTGGAGGAGCAGCTGAATCTGACACAGATGCCGCTTCTAGCGAAAGTGGCTACGATGAAACGATCACGATCGATGTCTATAATGGGCTAGCCAACTATATGGGGATGCAAGAAGGTTGGTTTGCCAAAATCGTGCGGGATAAATTCAATATGGAATTGAACATCATCGCACCAAACGTTGCTGGAAACGGTGATACCCTTTATCAAACGAGAACGGCAGCAGGCGATTTGGGTGATTTGATCATTGTTGATACTGGAGAACAGTATAATGAATTGGTTGAAGCAGGTTTGTTGACCGATGCGAGCGAGTATTATGAAACTATGGAAAACGTTCAGCGCTTCGATGCGGCTGTTCAAAATCTAAACAAAGATGCCGATGGGCTGTATGGCTTTCCAACTTCTGTTTCTACCTTAAAAGCCACCGATCCTTCAGAAGGATTAGACCCTACATTTGGTGCTTACGTGCGTTGGGATCTTTATGGGGAGCAAGGATACCCAGAAATCGGGACATTGGAAGACCTGCTTCCTGTGATTCAAAAAATGCAAGAAGACAATCCAACAACAGATTCTGGCAAAAAAGTGTATGGGTTTTCTCTATTCAGCGATTGGGACGGCAACATGATGAATGCAGGCAAACAGCTTGTCACCTACTATGGGTACGATGAGTCAGGATTTGTCTTGGCAAAAGCCGATGGATCTGATTATCAAAGCATTCTCGATAGTGACTCTGAATATATTCGTGCACTTAAGTTTTACTTCGAAGCCAATCAAATGGGCTTAGTTGACCCAGAATCAACGACGCAAAATTACGATACACTTTTTGCAAAATTCCAAGAAGGACAAGTGTTATTCTCATGGTGGCCTTGGTTAGGTCAAGCGGCATTTAATACGACCACGAACTTGACTGAAGGAAAAGGCTTTATGTTGGCACCGATCCAAGATCAAAAAATCTTCTCTTATGGTGCGGAAGTATACGGTGGCAAACAATTTATCGGGATCGGTTCTAATGCCGAAGACCCAGAGCGAATCGCAGCCTTCATTGACTGGCTCTACTCATCAGAAGGTGTGTTAGCAAATTCTTCTCAAACAAGCGGCAGTAGTGGTCCAGAAGGGTTGACTTGGGAAATGAAAGACGGCGAGCCTGTCTTAACTGAGTTCGGAAAACAAGCATTGCTAGATGGTGATGGGGATGTGCCAGAAGAATACGGTGGCGGAAGTTACAAAGATGGCGTATCTGCACTCAACGTCAATACGGTATTACCGATCGATATCAATCCTGATACAGGCTTCCCTTATGCTTATACGATGTGGGAAAGCTACCAAAATGAAACAACCGATCCTGTAAAAGAAGATTGGTCAAAAAATATGGGTGGTGCAGAATCCACCATTGGCTATTTAGAGGAGAACGACCAATTGTTAGTTGCCCCTGGTGCCAGCTATGTAGCGCCAGAAGATAGTTCAGAGATCTCTACGTTGCGTAACCAAGCCAAAGCGACGATCATCGAGTACTCTTGGCGAATGGTTTTTGCCAAAGATGAAGCAGAATTTGATCAATTGCTAAAAGAAATGCAAGAAACAGCAGATGGTCTTGGCTATCAAACCGTTTTGGAATTTGACATGAACAATGCAAAAGATCAAAACGAAAAACGGATAGAAGTAGCGAAAGAATTTGGGGACTAATCAAAAACAAAGAATCATAAAAATGGTTGGTCAACGGTTCCTTGACAAAAGTGAGTAAACAGCGTTTGGTTAAGCAATCACTTAAGAAGATTGATCCAGCACCAGCGGATCAGTCTTCTTTCTTTAAGGAGGAAAACAATGATAGTGGATAAAAAAGATCGTCTGCTTTTTATGGGGGATTCGATCACAGATAGTAATCGAAATTATCAAGCGATACCTGCGGGATGGTCGTCATGGGGGGACGGCTATGTTCATCTGATCAACGCCTATACCACAGCATTACTCCCACAAATGGAATTAATGATCGTTAACCGAGGCATCAGTGGAGATACAGTCGTCGATTTGAAGAAGCGTTGGAAGGATGATGTATTGGCATTTCAACCAGATTGGGTAACGATCATGATCGGTGTAAATGATGTGTGGCGGCATTTTGATGGCACATTTGCTCAAACGGAACTGGTGGGGATTGAAAGATTTGAATCAGAGTTGCGTGATTTGATCGCTCAGACATTACCGAGTGTCAAAGGAATGATTCTCTTGACCCCGTTTATGGTTGAAGCCAACAAAGAAGATCCACTAAGAGAAATGCTTACCAACTACCAACACGTGCTTGCTAAAGTAGCGCAAGAGTATGGTATCCTTTTAGGAGATACGCAGGAAAAGTTTGATGATTTTTTGCTTTATCAGTCATCCTATGTCTTAAGCAGTGATCGTGTGCATCCGTCGACTGCAGGACATGTGTTGATTGCAAAAACATGGCTGGAAACAGTCGGTATTTTGGAGGAAAGACCATGATCACAGTAGAAACGATCCACCAAGTCGCGCATCAAGGCCCCTTTTTCCCAAATTGGCAATCTTTGGGCGCTTTTGTTCTACCGGAATGGTTCCCCAAAGCAAAATTTGGGGTCTTCATTCATTGGGGATTGTATAGTGTTCCTGCATTTAATAACGAGTGGTACTCCAGAAATATGTACATCAAAGACCATCCGGAATACGATCACCATATCAACACCTACGGTCCGCAAAAAAACTTCGGCTACAAAGACTTTATTCCCATATTTACTGCAGAAAAATTCGATGCAAATGAGTGGATTCGACTGATCAAACAAGCCGGTGCCAATTATCTTTTTCCCGTTGCAGAACATCACGATGGGTTTCAGATGTACAAAAGCGAGCTTTCTGAATGGAATGCGGCAGTTATGGGACCGAAAAAAGATATTCTTGCGGAATTAAAAGAAGCAGCTGAGGAACAAGGCCTGCATTTTTGCACCTCATCTCATCGTGCCGAACATTGGTTTTTCATGGGACATGGTAAGGAATTTGACAGCGACATCAAGGAACCGTTAGCAAAAGGCGACTTTTATTGGCCTGCTATGCCAGAACCTGATAATCAAGATTTGTATAGCGAGCCATATCCCTCAAAAGAGTTTTTAGATGATTGGCTACTGCGAACCTGTGAACTCGTCGACAACTATCAACCAGAGCTGCTGTATTTTGATTGGTGGATCCAACACGAAGCCTTCAAGGAGCACCTGCAAGTTTTCGCTGCTTACTATTACAATCGTGGGGCTGAATGGGGCAAACAAGTTGGTATCTGCTACAAACACGATGCCATGATGTTTGGTAGTGGTATTGTGGAGATCGAACGGGGAAAATTTGCCGAACCACAACCTTTTTACTGGCAAACAGATACAGCGATCGCTCGCAATTCATGGTGTTATACCACAACGTTGGATTACAAAACAACGCGTGAGATTTTACAGGATTTGATCGAAGTCGTCAGTAAAAATGGCAATCTTCTTTTGAATATCGGGCCGAAAGGGAATGGTTCGATCCCAGAAAAAGATCAAACGATCTTAAAAGAAATCGGTGCGTGGCTGGATGTAAACGGTGAAGCCATTTATGAAGCGAAACCATGGCGCAAAGCCGGGGAAGGACCCACGACCGTTGTCTCAGGCCAATTTCAAGAGGCACAGGCGACGACATACACGAGCCAGGATTTCCGCTTTACGGTTCAGGGGGATTCGTTGTATGCTATTGGCATGGCAAGTCCTGAGAATGGACACGCAAGGATCCAAGCACTGGCCCAGTCTAAAGATCAAAATTTGCCAGAATTTCACGGCATCATCCAAACCGTGACGATTCTAGGACACGAAGAACAGCCTATTGATTGGCAAGTGACCGATGAAGGCTTGCAACTAACTTTTGAACCAATTGAAACCGACCAACCAATCGTCTATAAAATTACAATGAAATGAGGCGCAATCCGTGATACATGAAAAAAGAACCGCACTTTTACCAGAAAGCCAAGCCAGTTTAACCACGTATGTCATGGAAAATTCTCCTGAAATGGAACCAGATCGTGTTCGACCAGCGGTCATCATCTGTCCTGGCGGCGGCTATGAAATGTTGTCTGATCGCGAAGCGGAACCGATCGCCATCAAAATGATGAGCTTTGGTTTCCAAGCCTTTGTGTTGCATTATAGTATCAAACCGACTGTCTATCCGTTAGCCTTAAAGGAATTGGCGGCTGCCGTTCGTCTTGTGCGCACCAATCATGAGGTCTGGCACGTCGATCCTGAAAAAATCATTGTTGCCGGTTTTTCAGCTGGCGGTCACTTAGCTGCTAATCTGGGTGTGTCTTGGCAGCAACCTTTTCTAGCAGAGGCTTTACAAGGAGCCAATGAAGAATGGCGACCTAACGGGTTACTGTTGAGTTATCCGGTCTTATCTAGTGGTGAACTTGGGCACCAAGATTCCTTCCGTTCATTATTAGCAGATCGCTATGAAACAGAAAAAGCGGCTTTGTCTTTAGAGACTTTAGTCAATGAACAGACACCGCCGACGTTTCTTTGGCATACGTTAGAAGATGGATTAGTCTTGGCGGAAAACAGCCTCCTTTTTGCCGAACAGCTGCGCAAATTTAATATACCTTATGAGCTGCACATTTTCCCTCGCGGTGGTCATGGACTAAGTTTAGGAACACCGGAAACCGCCAACGGCAATCAACACGGGATCGAAGCATCGGTTGTCCGTTGGCCAGAATTGTTTGCTGATTGGGTAAAATGGAATTTTTGAGAAACGTTTAATGATCGAAAGAAATAAGCCATTGTCTGCTCAGTTCAGACAATGGCTTTTCTTTTCGTTGTTATCAGATAGTTTATTCAGCTGAAAAGACAACCGTTCCTTGATAAAAACTTTTGCTGACGAAGCCTTTGCGGGCAACGAATTCTGCCGTACAAGCAGCTGGTGTCAGCAAGAAATCAGCCGAATCACCAACCTTAGGCCATTGCTGCGCACCGTTTTTATCTAATGGCACTTTGCCATCAGTAACCAGACCTAGGGCTTGCGTCAAGTCTTCCTGACTTTTGACGGCAAAAATCTCTAAATAGCGCGCCAGCTTTTCTTGTAAAGAACCGTCGCCAAGAGAAGACCAAGAATCATAGACATTGTCGCAACCGATATGAACAGCCACGCCATAGCTTTGCAATTCCTTCAGCGGCGGGATCGTTCCTGGGCTGATGGGAATACTTGAAATGATATGGATCTCTAAGTCTGCTAAGGCTTGAAAGACTTCTTTGCGTTCTGCTCCCTCAAAGTCATTTAGACCAAAGGCGTGACTGATCGCCACTTTTCCTTGCATATTGAATTCCTTCGTCAAACGAATCATTTCTTTAACGGTCGCTCTGCCAGCTTCTTGCCGATCATGAAGATGGAGGTCAATACCGACATGCCCTTTTTGAGCAAGTTCAAAAGTTGTTCGTAAGGAAGTTTTATAATCTTGATCGAGTGTATAAGGATCAACACCGCCAATATAAGAAGCTTTGCCCGTTGCTAAGGCTTCTTCAATCAAAGAAGCTGCATTTGAGCGCAGCAAGCCATGTTGGGGAAATAAGACCAGCTCTGAACCAAAAGGCTGTTCGGCAACGAATTCAGTGATCGCATCAAAATAACGCAGCTGAGTCATTGGTTCAATATCGATATGTGAGCGGAACATCACCGCACCGTGAGGTAGTTCTAAATCGATCAGCGCTTGTCCGCGTTCTTTGATCGATAACGGTAAGGCATCTAATTGGGGAATCTCAGTTTCAAATCGTTCCACCAAGCTAGCTGCTGGCGTTACTGGACGCCAAGGAGTACCTAATTTACTTTTGTCCAAATGACAATGTTTTTCGATCAATCCTGGCAACAATAACTGATTTTCCCCATCAATGATCGTCGCCTCACTTGATGCCTGCCATTCAGTCATCGGCACGATCTCCGCTATTTTTCCATCATTGATCCCGATTGCTGTATTTTCTGTTTTGGTTCCATAAGACCAGTCGCCTTCTTTTAAATAACTCGTCTCAAGTTGTACATTTGTAAGCCATAAATCCAAGAAATCGCCTTCTTTCGTGTTTGCTTCATGGTATCATACATTCGCTGCTCGGCTCTAAAGAGATGCTTGTGGCAAAAGGACTAAGAGCTGAGCCTTGCAATCATTGGCTAGAAGTGTAGGATAGAAACTAAGTGAAGATAACGAGGAATAAACCAAAAGACTTGGAGGATAAAGGATGAAGAAAAACGACTTTCTATTGACAGCTGATGAGCTGTCCCATCAGAAAATGGAGTATCTAGAAACATTGTTCGCTTTAGGAAATGGGCAAATCGGCGTCCGTGCAGGGCATCCTTTGAAGGTCAATCAACTGTATCCAGGAAATCCTGGGGCGTTTGTCAACGGCTTTTTTGACAGCGAGCCGATTCAGTATGGCGAATGGGCTTATGGGTATGCAAAAGAACATCAAACGATTTGCAAATTGCCAAACTTGCGTGGAGTTATTTTGAAAATCGGCGAGGAGGATTCTTCGGTTGAGGAATGGCAAGTCGAACGAACGCAAATGAGTCTTGCATTAGCTGACGGGATTCTGACGGAAAGTTATCGGATCACTACTCCGACCGGAAAGTCTTTTGAGTTGGGGTTAACTTCGTTTGCGTCAATGACGCGTAGTGAACTCTATGTTTGCCGCTATGAAGTGATAACAGCCGATTTTTCAGAACCGATCGAACTATCCCACACATTAAATCAGCAATTCTCTGTCAATAAAACAGATGATCCTCGAGTTGCCAGTAAGAATCATCAATTGGAAAAAGAACAAATGGGCGCATACCAAGTATGGACAGCACCAAATAGTCAAAAGCAAATTGCTATTCGGCTGCATCAAGAAAAGCAGTATTTGACAGTTGGAGAACCGTCAACTTCGATTTTTCAGGTCAAATTGCTGCAAAGGTTTGGTGAGACACCATTTGAGCAGAAAGTCGACGAGTTTTCTGTCTTATTAAAAGAACAAGCGGATTACTATCGATCTTTCTGGCAAGTCAGCGATATTCAAATCGTGGGGGATGACTATTTGCAAAAAGGGATCCGTTTCAATTTGTTTCATTTGAACCAAGGTGCAGGGCGTGATGGGAAAACGAATTTCGCCGCAAAAGGGCTGACGGGTGAAGGATATGAAGGACATTATTTTTGGGATACAGAAATGTATCTACTGCCTTTCTTCATTTATACGAACCCCGAGATAGCCAAAAGCTTGCTTTCCTATCGTGCAAGTATTTTGCCGCAAGCCAAAAAACGAGCAAAAGAATTGAATCAAGCTGGGGCATTGTTTGCTTGGCGTACGATTGACGGTAATGAAACGAGTGCCTATTATCCAGCAGGTACAGCACAACTGCATATCAATGCCGATATCGTTTATGGTTTTCAATTATATGAACGTATCACGGGTGATCAACCCTTTATTGAAGAAATTGGTAAAGAAGTCGTTTTTGAAACAGCGAAATTCTGGTTTCATTATGGCACGTTTGTTGTAAAAGAAGGACAAGAGCGGTTTTGTATTCATGGAGTGACAGGACCAGACGAATACAGCGCTTTGGTAAACAACAATTTTTATACAAACAAAATGGTACAAAATAACTTACGCTATGCGGTCGAATTAGCCAAACGATACCATGTCTATCAAGAATTGATTGCCGATTGGGAAAAAGCAGCTGACTTGATGTACTTCGGTTACGATGAAGAGCGGCAGCTAACGAAACAAGATGATTCCTTCTTAGATCAAGCGCTGTGGCCATTTGAGGAAACACCTGCTGAGAATTATCCGCTTCTGCTTCACTATCATCCAATGATCATTTATAAGTATCAAGTATGCAAGCAAGCAGATACTGTTTTAGCAGAGATGCTGTTTACCCATGAATTTTCAGCAGATCAATTAACAAGAGACTATGACTATTACGAGCAGGTGACGACCCATGACTCCTCGTTGTCTCGTTCCATCTTTAGTGTGATGGCTAGCCGAATCGGCGACACTGAAAAAGCGTATCGTTACTTTATGGATACCGCACTGATGGATCTCAATGATTTGCAAAAGAATGTTGTAGACGGTGTTCATGCTGCCAATATGGGTGGCAGCTGGTTGAGTTTGATTTATGGTTTTGCTGGTCTGACCTATGATCGCGGACTTCATCTGGCGAATCATTTGCCGCAGAAAATCGAATCATTGACGTTTACGATCACTTATCAGCAAGAAGCAATCAAAGTGAAGCTTCAAGGGGAAACGATCGAATGTCAGTTACTGCCGGATAGTAAATTAAAGGTGGTGGAGGATAAGAATGGCCTCTGGATTAAATAGAGTACTTGCTTATAATGACTACCTATTATCAAGAATAGAAAAAATAATAAGACTACAATCAATAGTAGAGGAATTTAGATGAAATACAAAAAATCCCATACCGCACTTTTGATCATCAGCAATACGATCACGATCATTCCGTATCTTTATTTTTTATCTTTGAGCAAAGAGCAGTCGCTAAGTGCAGCATTAGCCTTTGCGCTGTTTTATACCTTTCGCATGACAGGGGTCTTTTTCTTACAGACGCTTACGGCGCTTTTCGCACCATCGCTGTTAGCAGCCAGTGTCTTGATCGGCGGCGCCGGCGCATTGGTAGGTATCTTGAGCACTTGGTGGAGCGCTGCACTCTTGCCAGCTGCTGGTTTGCTGGGGATCAGTGCTTCTTGGTTGCCGCCAGCTGACCTGATGGTACGCCAAAAAGCCAAGCTCACTGAACAGCCGCTGAAAAATGATTGGAAGGAGGCGCTGTTCTTTCTTTTCGTTTTATTGTTTGCCTTACGGTTGCCTGATGACCTTCAAGGTATTGGTCTATTTGGCAGTTATCTTGCACTCTTTGTGCTGGCGGCTAAGAGTAGTCAAACCTTCAAAAACCTACCGAAAAGACCGCTGATGCAGCGCAACCAGTTATTCAACAAGCAATTTTTGTTGTATTTCTTTTTCTTTCTCTTACTGTTTGGCTTGCGAGCAGCCAGGCTGATCAAGTCGAATGCCCTCTTTGAGTGGGCGATCACTGGTTTCTTGTTTCTCTTTGCTTTGCTGCTGATCACTTTAACGAAACGCAGTAAGTCGTGGAGACAGCCGCTTCACTTGAACATTCTCACCTTTATTCGGGGAGTGATCGGTAACTTTCTTTTTCTTTTCGGCTCGGTGTATGTTACCGGTCGATTTGGAGCACAAGCGCTAAGCACTCACGTTTACTTACCATATGCACTGGGCCTTTTTGGTGCCATGTTTCTCGGAGGAAAACTTGCTCATCGTTTAGAAAAGCAGCTGGTACCAACATATTTACTTGGGCTGATGGCAGGTGTTCTTCTGTTCAGCAGCGACACACTGATTCCAATAAGTTTATTCGTCATTAGCTTCTTTAATGCGGGATTGAATCAATGGCTTACGAAACAGTATTTGGCGGCAAAACCGGAAGCAATTGAGCAGCAGAGTTTAGCCAAGTATGCCACACAAAACAAAGGGAGTCTGGTACATCAATTTCTTTTGATGACACTCCTGTTCGTCATTCTTCGTTTTGAACATCAGCCGCTGGCTTTCTTGTTTCAGCTATCAGGAACGACGGCAACGAATCAGACCTCAAGGATCCAAAGCTTTTTAGAGCCAGCAAAATGGGGATCGATTGCAGGAGTACTCTGTTTGCTAGTAGGCGGACTGGTGGTATTTCGTAGGAATCGTAAAGAAAAATGATGGAGAAATGATTTGGAGTTGATTCGGTGTAATCGACAAAGAGAATGTTAAGTAGTTTTGTATCAA
Source organism: Enterococcus sp. DIV0755f (assembly GCF_051713725.1). NCBI lineage: Bacteria > Bacillati > Bacillota > Bacilli > Lactobacillales > Enterococcaceae > Enterococcus > Enterococcus sp. DIV0755f. The sequence continues at coordinate 2,778,537 of NZ_JBIOQL010000001.1, read as the reverse complement.
CTAGAAAAAAAGATGAAACCAATTATAGGGAATAAAGTCTAAGAAAGAATAATGAACGGTAACTTGAATCGACAAATGATAGCATATATGCTATCATTTGTGTATGGACAAACCTAAGTTTGAGTTTTATGAGCGACCAAATGGACACAATGAATTTATTGAGTTTTTTGAACAGTTACCTGAGAAAGACCAGAAAAAAATGTTAGCAGTCATTGCGAATGTGGAAGAACATGGAATACTGATCGCTCAAAAAATGAAATGGGTGAAAAAACTGGGAGATAACCTATTTGAGCTGAGATCAGGAATGGGAGGAAACATTCAAAGAGCTTTATATTTTCATTGGCTAGGTTCTAAATTCATTATTACCCATGGTTTCACCAAGAAAACGCAGAAGACGCCAATTCAAGAAATAGCAAAAGCGATAGAGATCCGAAAAGAATTTGAGGAGGAGATCAAAGATGCCAACAGTTAAATTCAATGATTTTTTAAAAGAAAAAATGAAAGACACTGAATTCAAAGCTGAATATGAAGCTGAAAAAGCGAAACTTGCTAGTGCTGTAGCATTGATGAAAGCGCGAGAAAGTGCAGGACTCACACAAAGAGAACTTGCAGAGCTCGCCGCTGTTCCTCAGTCAACCATTGCACGTATTGAGAGAGGGGATAATACAAGTTTCGAAACATTATCCAAACTTGCTTCCGCCCTCGGAAAAACACTGACCGTTAGTCTAGTTTAGGTAACGCCTTAGTTAAGATAAACCAAGCGAATATTCTCAAAAAGCAGACACTGTCTTATTTCTAGACGGTGTCTTTTTTTTTGAAATCGCATAAAAACCGAACGTTTATCGTTTTATCTTTCTTTATGATAGTGAATTTTATTGCACTTTTTTCGAATAGCGTTAAAATAAGAACATCGTGTTAGTGAAAAAGGAACATTAAATGAACGGCTTTTTCCTGACAATGTCTTAGAGAACGGGGGAAATCAAACAAATGGCAACCATTCGCTATTTTAAAGGAGATGTTTTCCATACGCCAACTGATGGAAAACTAGAATATATAGAAGAAGCTTTGATTCAAGTCGATGACGCAGGGGTCATCACGAAAGTTACTGCCAAAACAGATCAAGGGTATGAGGTAGAGCTGGCAAAAGCATCAGAGAATCTTCAGGCTTTATCCGAAGGCCAGTGCTTTTTACCAGGATTTGTCGATCTGCATGTCCACGCACCACAATGGCCGCAAGCAGGGATCGCGTTAGATGAACCGTTAAATGTCTGGTTAGATGAATGCACGTTTCCACTGGAGGCAAAATATGCCGATCCAGCATTTGCCAAAGCTGTCTATCAAGATTTGGTGGCACAGCTATTGGCAAGAGGAACGACAACGGTTCTTTATTTTGCAACGATCCATCTAGAAGCGAGCCTTCAATTGGCGAAGACTTGTGCCGCTCTTGGTCAACGGGGATTAGTCGGAAAAGTCGTTATGGACGATCCCCAAGCCAATCCTGCTTTTTATCGAGATGCGTCAACAGAAGAGGCATTAGCGGATACAGAACGTTTTATTCAAGAAGTACAAGCAATCGCAAAGACCGCACCACAAGGCGTTTATCCTGTGGTCACTCCGCGATTTGTCCCCAGCTGTACCGATGAAGGCTTGGCAGGGTTAGGCGCATTGGCTGAAAAATATGATGTCCATGTTCAGACCCACTGCAGTGAAGGGCAATGGGAACATGACTTTGTTCAAGAACGATTTGGCAAAACGGATACCGAAGTGCTGCAAGATTTTGGCTTGTTGCGTGAAAAAGCAGTGATGGCTCATGGCAATTTCATCAGCCCAGCTGACGGCGCTCGTTTTGTTGAAACCGGCGCCGCAGTTGCGCACTGTCCCATCTCAAATGCCTACTTTGCCAATGGCGTGATCCCAATCAAGCGCTTGAAAGAACAAGGGGTCACGATTGGTTTAGGAACGGATATCTCAGGCGGTTTTTCACCGAGTTTGTATGACAACATCAAACAAGCTGTGATGTCTTCGAGAATGTTAGAAGATGGCGTGGATGTCACGCTTCCTCAAAACACACGAGGAGTAGCTGATTCTCGTATATCCGTGATCGATGCGTTCTCATTGGCGACAAAAGGCGGCGGTGAGGCACTGAGATTACCAGTAGGTGTCATCAAAGAAGGGTATGCGTTTGATGTGCAAGTGATCGATACGCAACAAAAAGAAAATCCTTTGCCTGACTTCGGTGTGTTTACTTCACCCGAAGCAAGATTACAAAAAATCCTGTACTTAGCAACGATGCAAAATATTCGACAAGTCTGGGTCCAAGGAAAAAAAGTACACGAAAAATGAGGAGAATGAGACAGTGGAATCAACGAAAAACAAACATTTAACGATCGGAATGAACGAAGACATTCCCTTTGGTCAAGCAGTACTTTTAGGATTACAGCATGTGTTGGCAATGGACGTGTATGTGCCGCCATTTATTATCGCAACCGCGGTGGCGATGTCCTCTTCAGACGCATCAGGTTTGATCCAATCGACCTTTTTAGGAGCAGGGATCGCTTCTTTGATCCAAGTCCTCTTTTTCTTGAAATTACCCGTATGTCAAGGACCATCCTTTGTACCCGTTGGAGCGATCATCGGTATTTATTTTGGTGCCAACGGCATGGACACGGTGTTAGGTGCCAGCATTGTTGGTGCCGCAGCAGTCATTTTATTAGGCTTTACTGGCATCTATAAGTATATTGTTCGTCATTTTATTCCTACGATCGTCAGTGGAACGATCATCATGATCGTTGGTTTGACGCTGCTGCCAACGGCATTTACTAGCAATATCTATCCTGCCACTGAAACACTAAGTGCCAATCAAAACATGTTGCTAGCTGCGATTACTGCGGCGATTTTGATCTTGTTTTCCATGTTAGGCGATTATTTTCCAGGAATGGGAAAATACTTCCGAATCAGTTCGGTCATTATTGCTTTGGTTATCGGTACCGTGATTGCTTCCTTTATGGGAGGCGTTGATTTTCAGTCGGTGGCGGATGCTTCTTTCTTTAGTCTGCCAAAACTGGTATTTCTAAACTATGGCCTGCATTTTGATGTTTCAGCGATCTTAACGATGCTAGTGATCTATATGGTTCTCCTAGCAGAAACAACAGGAACTTGGTATGCGGTCAGTTCTGTGACAGAAGAACCTGTTACGGATGAACAGATCAATAAAGGCGTGATCGGTGAAGGGTTAGGCTGCTTGGTTGCCGCCTTAGTTGGAACGACACCTGTAACTGGTTATTCTACCAATGCAGGGATCATTTCGATCACAGGGGTTGCTAGTAAAAAAGTCTTTGTGATGGCATCCATTTGGTTTATCCTATTGTCCTTTATGGGAAAACTTTCAGCCTTGATTCACGCAGTACCTTCTGCTGTCATCGGCGGCGTGTTCGCGGTCGTCTGCGTCATTATTTTGTTGAGCGGCTTTCGGGTCATTAAGAATGAAGAGTTTTCCGAGCGTGAGTTGTATATTATCGGGGTACCGTTGATTATTGCCATCGGCTTGTTGTTTATGCCAGCAGAAATCAAAGAATCCGCGCCTCAATTCTTACAATATTTATTAGATTCACCGATTGCTTTAAGCGCTATTGCGGCGATCGTCATGAATAAATTGATCCCAGTGAAGAAAAAATAGAAAGTAAATGAGGAATGAGACCTTGTCTCGTTCCCTCTTTTGTTACAATCCTGTGTAAAAAGAGGGTTTTTTGTAATATAGGAAAGGTTTTCTAAGGTTAACTGGTTTACCTGAAAACAAAATAACTGTAATGTTAAAAATTACAGCAGAGTAAAGCTTGATATGATAGGATTCTCAAATTCTTACGAAACGTAAGGCAACTGTCGTTTTCGTAATCATCTGTAATGAATTCTTTACCTATGAAATATTCTTCGATGTTAGACTTGTTTATGCGCTTGAGTCATCTCAAATGACGCAAAATGAGTTTCAAAGAAGGAGATTTAATTATATGAAGTCTTTAAAAACTGTTTTACTTAGTACAGCTGTCCTTGCCGGTTTCGGCCTTTTCTTAGGTGGGAAAGACGCCTTTGCAGACGAACAATACACTGTTCAATCTGGTGATACATTATCAACAATCGCTACTAACTTTTATGGTTATAGCTCTGATGATACGATCAATGCGATCGTTGAAGCAAACGAGATTGCTGATAAAAACTTGATTTTTGTTGGGGAAGCATTGATCATCCCTACAGATGGCACTGCAACTTATACAGAATCTGCAAACACGACTGCTGCAGCAAGTGTACAACAACCAAGTGAACCAGCAGCTTCACAATCAAGCAACACACAATCTGCTGCTGCAAGCACACAAAGCAGCTCAAGCTACAGCTCTTCAGCTAGCGGCTCAGAAGCTTCAGCAAAAGAATGGATCGCAAACAAAGAATCTGGTGGTTCTTACACAGCGACAAACGGACAATACTATGGCCGTTACCAATTAACCAACTCTTACTTAAATGGTGACTATTCAGCTGCTAACCAAGAAAAGGTTGCCGATGAATATGTAGCATCACGTTATGGTTCTTGGTCTGCTGCCAAAGCATTCTGGGAAGCAAATGGTTGGTACTAAGATTCTCAAATGAATCTTGTCCATGACATCTAGTAATCAATTGCCCTTATTGGCGAGTACAACTTACTCGCTGATGAGGGCTTTTTTTTGTGTCCTCTGAGAAAGGTGAATGAATGTAACGCCGCTTACAGCTGCATGTAACGTCATTATCAGTCGACATGCCACTGATAAAAAATCCCTTTTTCCACGACAACCATGTATAATAGTAGGAAATAGAGCAGAAAGCGATTCAATCTGTCAAAATTGAGGCAGAAAATGGCGATTTTGATAGCAGAAAGTGGGGGACACACAATGAGTACATCGATTGAAGAAAAAATTGCACAAAAAATGCAGCGATTTCAAGCATTTGGGGAAGGCTTGCCGGGAGCCAAAGTCTATTATCGCAAAGATTGGGATGCAATCTACTTTGATTTAGTAGGAAAGCAGTTTGGGATCATGAGTCCACAACCAGAAGAAACAGCGTTTTTGACTTTGAAAAATCTGCCCGAGGTCAACGAAACGCTGCGAGAGCAATTTCCTGACGTGATCATTCCAGGGTATTATGCCAATAAGACCCATTGGAATACCATCAAGTTGGCATCTGATGCCTTGATGGAAGAAAACATCGAACAAATGATTTTGGTTTCCTACGATTTAGTCAAACAAAAGCTGACAAAAAAACAAAAAAGTGAGCTGGAAAACAGCGAATCGTAAGTCAAAGATTTAGCGACAAAAAATAATCAAACCAGTATCGAGGATCATCATAATCCCTTTACTATTCGTTATTTTCGACAACATTTATGCAATATTTTCAAAGAGCTTTCATGAAAGCTCTTTTTGTTTTATTTGTTCGCTTGTTTCCCGTCGTGATCCATGGTAAATTGTTGTGCAACCGAAATTTTTTGGCAGTCTTTTCTGCTAAACACAAAGGAGTGGTACGTATATGGATCTGGTCTTACGCCATGTCAAAAAGTACAAAGCGGCAACTGGCATTGCCTTATTATCGGTCATTTTAATGGTCGTTGCTGCATTATGGCAGCCGAAGCTCTTGCAGCAAGTGCTAGAATCAATTATTACCGAAAACAATGATGAAATGAAAAAAATTGGTGTGCAGCTGATTGGGCTAGCATTGCTAGGCCTTGTTGCAGGGATCATCAACACGATTTTTTCTGCGAAAGTGGCGCAAGGCGTTAGTGCCGATATTCGAGAAGAAATGTTTCGGAAAATCCAGACATTCTCATTTGGTAATATCGAAACCTTCTCGGCAGGAAACTTAGTGGTGCGTTTGACCAATGACATCACGCAAATTCAAAACTTAGTGATGATCTCACTACAATCTTTGTTTCGCATCCCGTTCTTATTTATCGGTGCCTTCATTTTGGCGATGACAACCATGCCGCAACTGTGGTGGATCATCGTCTTACTGATTATCGCTGTCCTAGTGATTACGGCACTCTCCTTTACACGGATGGGCAAACACTTTATGATCATCCAGAACTTGATCGACAAAATCAATGGGATTGCCAAAGAAAATTTGATGGGGATTCGTGTGGTGAAATCTTTTGTCCAAGAAGAAAACCAGCTACAAGGCTTTTCCAAAGTCAGTGAAACGTTAACGAAGCATAATATTATCGTAGGAACCCTGTTCTCTGTAATGATCCCCTCCTTTATGCTGGCGGCCAACTTAGCAGTGGTCGGCGCGATCTTCTTTGTCAGTGATCTAGCGAAAGATGATCCAACCTTGATTGGGGGAATTGCCTCATTCATGAATTATTTGATGCAAATTATGATGGCGATCATTATCGGCGGCATGATGATGATGATGACATCGCGGGCTGCAGTTTCGCTAAAACGGATCAAAGAGATTCTAGATACCGAACCGGATCTGCAATACCAAGATGTCCCAGAACAAGAGTTGTCTGGAAGTGTCGCTTTTGAAAACGTCAGTTTCCGTTACCCTGGGGATGAAAAAAATGCCCTAACGGCTATCAGTTTTACCATCAAACCTGGCGAAATGATTGGGATCGTAGGGGCGACTGGTGCCGGCAAATCAACACTGGCGCAGCTGATTCCCCGTTTGTTTGACCCAACGGAAGGTGTCGTGCGAGTTGGCGGCGTTGACTTGAAAGAAGTCAATGAACAAAGCTTGCGTAAAACGGTCGCTTTTGTCTTGCAAAAAGCGATCCTCTTTTCAGGAACGATTGCCCAAAACTTGCGGCAAGGGAAAAAAGACGCCTCAGAATCTGAGATGTCTCGCGCAACGGAAATCGCCCAAGCCAGTGAATTTATTCAAAAATTGACCGCTGGGTTTGAAGCGCCGGTCTCCGAGCGCAGCAGCAATTTTTCTGGAGGACAAAAGCAACGCTTATCGATTTCTCGAGGGGTGATCGGTGAACCGAAAATTTTGATTTTGGATGATAGTACGAGTGCATTAGATGCTCGTTCGGAAAAATTGGTTCGCGAAGCGTTTGAAAAACAATTAAAAGACACGACAACGATCATCATCGCGCAAAAGATTGCCTCTGTTGTGAAAGCCGACCGCATCTTCGTTTTAGATAATGGACGTCTGGTTGGTGAAGGAAGCCATGAATTTTTAGCCAATAACAATGCCATCTATCAAGAAATCTTCGCAACACAGAAAGGAGAGGAGTAACCATGACAGATTTGTTCAAAGCGAGTAAATTTTTCTACCATTACTTAAAACAATACAAGTGGTCGTTTCTATTCATTTTTGTGACGGTGATTCTGGCAACGTATCTGCAAGTACAAGCGCCAGTCTTTATCGGAGAAGCGTTCCAGGAATTGGCGAATTATGTTGGTGGTTTGATGCAAGGGGTCGATGATAAATCAGCTTTTCTATCGATCATTTGGAAATTGTTGATTTTTTATGTCTTAGCCAGTGCAGCCAATTTTGTCTATAGTATCTTGTTCACGCAAGTGGTGGGGAAATCAACCAACAGAATGCGGATCGGTTTATTTAATAAACTGGAAAAATTGACGATCAAATTCTTTGATTCTCATCAAGACGGTGATATTTTGAGCCGTTTCACCAGTGACTTGGATAACATCCAAAACAGTCTAAACCAAGCATTGTTGCAAGTGCTGACCAATGTAGTCTTAATGGTGGGGATCTTGATCATGATGTTCCGTCAAAACGTTGAATTGGCATGGGCAACGATTGCTTCTACCCCGATTGCGGTGTTGATCGCGGTGATCGTGATCCAAAAAGCCCGCAAATATGTCGATCTGCAGCAAGATGAAGTCGGAAAATTAAACGGCTATATCGATGAAAAAATCAGTGGTCAACGAATCATCATCACCAATGGACTGCAAGAAGAAACCATCGATGGTTTTCTGGTCCACAACCAACAAGTCCGGGAAGCTACCTACAAAGGGCAAGTCTACTCTGGGCTGCTTTTCCCCTTGATGCAAGGGATGTCCTTGTTGAACACGGCAATCGTGATTTTCTTTGGTGGCTGGTTAGCATTGAACGGTGACTTAGAACGTTCCGTTGCTTTAGGATTAGTTGTGACCTTTGTCCAGTATTCGCAGCAGTATTACCAACCATTGATGCAGATCTCTTCTGGTTACAGCATGATTCAGTTGGCGATCACCGGTGCGCGCAGAATCAATGAAATGTTTGATGAACCTGATGAGGTCAAACCAAAAGACGGGATCAAAGTGAAGGGCATCAAAGAGGCGGTTGCTTTGAATCATGTGGACTTTGGGTATGACAGTCAAAAATTGGTCCTAAAAGATGTGTCGATCACGGTCAACAAAGGCGAAATGGTCGCATTGGTCGGACCGACTGGTTCAGGAAAAACGACCATCATGAACTTGTTGAATCGCTTCTATGATGTGAATGGTGGTTCTGTGACCTTTGACGGCATCGACATCCGGGAGCTAGACTTGGATCTGCTGCGTTCTCAAGTGGGAATCGTTTTGCAAGAATCCGTGCTGTTCTCAGGGACGATTCGTGAAAACATTGCTTTTGGGAAACCAGAAGCGACCGAAGCAGAAGTCATTGCAGCAGCGAAACAAGCCAATATCCATGAGTTTGTTATGACGTTGGAAAAAGGCTATGACACGGAGATCACCGAAGAGAACAATCTTTTCAGTACTGGTCAAAAACAATTGATGAGTATTGCCCGAACGATTTTGACCAATCCAGAATTGTTGATTTTGGATGAAGCCACCAGTAATGTTGATACCGTGACCGAAGCGAAAATTCAACGAGCAATGGATGAAGCAATCAAAGGACGAACCAGTTTTGTGATCGCCCATCGCTTGAAGACGATTTTGAATGCCGATCGCATCGTTGTCTTAAAGGACGGCGAAGTCATTGAAGAAGGCAATCACCATCAATTGGTGGCGGCTGACGGCTTTTATGCGGAACTGTATCACAATCAATTCGTTTTTGAATAAGCGCAAACCAACGTAAAATCATCAAGAAGACACTAGCAGGACAGCCCGCTGATTTCGTCAACCAATCGACGAGACAGCGGGCTGTTTTTTTAGGTTAAAGTAAGCACTTCTTATGACGACAATGTCTATGAGCAGTTAGTGGTATAAGGGGGCCGTTGTTCTGATTACCAAAAAAGACCAGCCTGAAGCATGGTCTTCTTTGGCTGTTTAGTGATACGCAGCGGTTTGAGCCAACCACTCAATAAAATGGTCAGGCTGTTGCGTATCCTGTGCCACGATATTCCACTGCTGGTTTTTGCAGCGAGTGCATTGATGCAGCAGCTGATAGCCTTTTTTGGAATGTTGGCGATAATCGATGGGTCGCATCAGGCCATGGCAAGTATTTTGACGATCACCCGGGCGAATATCCACGTGTAACGAGTAGAGACACTGGGGACAATGGTTGCGGTAAGAACCATTGGTCAAGGGTGCCACAGGCGTACTGCAGTTTTTACAAACAAAGGTCGTATTTTCACCTTTTCTCATTTTGCTTTCCTCCAAAAGAATGATTTCTTTTGAGAGAAAAGGGTTCCGTTCGTTCTTCATCAGGCTTCTTTGGCTAGGGACACATTCACCGTCCGTAACGATTACTTCTGCTTCCAGCTTCATGCGATTTCGCAATCCGTACCACGCTTAGTTTTTTCGTTTTGTGCTAAGCACTGTGTTGCGGCAGCCCACAACCCAGCAGTAAGTGTAGTCCAAAGTCACTGTCATTGGCGTCGTCCCCTAGAAAGCAATTGAGGAATGCTTTTTCATAGAGTCCCTCCTATGTGTTTATGAGGGGATTATAGCAGAAATAGAGTTGGAATTCTATGACAGAGAAAACCTGATCGTAATTTATCTCCTTTTTTATCTTTAAAAACAATAAAATGTAGATTATAATGCTATTTTATGACAAAATATTCGTATGTAGGTTTCGCACAATTTTATTTTGGTCACTGAAGAAGAGACACGGAATCACAAAATGGAGGAAGGATGACCTAACGAAAGGAGAACAAAAATGTTTGGTACGAACAAGAAATCTGAAAATTCGAATGGCACACAAGGCAAGAAACGAAAAAAGCGTTTGACTGTAGAAGACCTGATCAACCAGTATATTGTAGAAAAAGAGGTTCATGAATTGAGTGAGGAACTGTCTGTTCAGATCTTTAATGACTTATCTGCACACCGAATACATTTCATGGAGATCCCCAACCTTAGTTACAAAAATCTCGGAGCAGCTATCCAAATCGACCAAAACTGGATTAAAATCAAGCAACAAGATACGATCATCAAACAACAGGCACAGATCATTCAGCTTTTGAAAGAAACACGATAGAAGAAAAGTATTTTTTTCTATTGAAAAACCGAAGAACGAGCTGAGCGTTTTTCCTTGAATAGGAGGGCCGTTAGCTGGTTCTTCGGTTCTTTGTTGACGATGAAAGATTAATAATACTCCCCGTGGCGATAGTCCCATGAGTTGAAGTGATCAGAAAGGTACATTTGGATTTTTTCAACATCGAGTCCTTTACGGATCAAGACAGGTGCGGGAGTGATGGAGCGTTGGTCTCCTTGCTCTGGAATCAAGTTACCGTCTTTATCAACGAAAGAAACCATGACTCCTTGTTCGTAGCGGGTTTCCAGCGTTTTGTCTGGTTGGATCGATGCAACATAGTCGTTGCCTTCAATGATTAGATCGGCTTCTTGCGCGATTTGTTCGCCGATCCCTTCAACAAGTCCGCGGTTTCCTTTGCCTGAAGGGTTCGCTGAGCTTGCGAAAAGCAATTTCTTTTTTTGATCCCAAAGTTCTTTTGAGATCTGCTCACCAGGGACACCGAATTTGATCACGAAACAGCTGGTTCCCCGAACGTCCGTCATCAATTCTTCTGAACCATCTTTTGGGATATAGGCTTTTCCTGATTCTTTCCAAGGCAAAATCGCACCGAATAACACGTCATTGTTCCAACACGTTTCATAAACAGCGGCGGTTTCCGCATTTAACTCGGCTAATTCATGTAGCTGCTCCAATGAGCTGCAAAGAACGACACCTGGTTTGTTACGCTTGCGATTCTTTGCTGAAAACTTGCGTTCCAGCCCTTTTTTATCAGAGACGGCAATGATATAGCCGACTTTGGTTGGGCAGACGATCACTTTGCCTTCTTCATTCAAATAGTTGATCGCTCGTTGGTTTGGTTCTCCTGTCCACGGGACTTGTTTTGCTTCATTCACTCTCTTCATCCTCCCTGTCTTCCAATGAATCGCCGTTATGAAAAATATAACGGAATATTCTGAAAATTCTGATTGAATATGGTTACCCTTGATGATAAGGGAATCAATCCGCGTAGTCAAGGGGATTTACACCAGAATGTAAAAAGAGTGGAATAGAAAGATCGAATATGCATCACTAGAGAATAGAGTGAATGATTGACAGCAATACTATTTTTTTCCGCTTTGTATGAAAAAATTGACTGTTTTTTATGTTATTTATATGGGAAGATAGGCTTATAGATAGAAGAATGCAATCAAATTGATAGTTTCTTTGAAAAAAAGAAAGAGGAGTATCATGAGTGAAAAGAAAAAAATACGCAAGCTTTTGCTGGCATCGATTGTCGCTGGGAGTATCTATGGCGGCGGTGCCTTGCTTTTTGGGTTGCTGGTCAGTTATAACGTCCTCTTGTTAGATGGGGTCTATACATTGATTGGTGCAGTGATGTCACTGATTGCTTTGTACGTGGCAAAATATATCCAAGCCCAAGATTTTGAACGTTTCCCATTCGGTAAAGAGGCATTGATGCCATTAGTGGTATTTATTCAATATAGTATCATCTTGCTGATCTCAATTTATGGAATCATTGAATCTGCTTTTAGTTTATTACACGTCAGTGATGGCATGATTGATCCAATCGGTTTGTATTTCTCGCTGATTGGTACGATCTACTGTTTCTCTTTTTACTTGTACTTAAAAAAGAAACCACTGACTCATCCCTTTTACTGGGTAGAACTAGAACAATGGCGTTTCGGCTTTTTCTTTAGTCTGGGTGTCGTCGGTTCATTTCTTGTGTCATGGCTGATTCAAGCCAGTCCCTATGGAAATTTCGCGATGTATGTCGACCCAATCATCTCCATCGGGATCACCTTGTTCTTTATTCAGCTTTCGATTAAAGAGTTGAAAGCGGCCATTCTGGAATTGACTTCTTCAACTCCGAAAGAAGAACTACGAGAGTCCATCATGACGATCGTTGAAAAAGAACTGCGCGCAGAAGAAGTGGTGGACTTTGTGTTACGTACCGCCAAAGTCGGCAATCAAGTCATTGTGGAATTAGATGTGGTGATTTTACCTGCAACACCTCTCGATACAGTTGGGCGGCAAGATCCCTTGCGAGAACGATTGAATCAAGCAATCAGCCAAGAGATTTCCGGTTATTCCCTCTGGCTAAACATAAATTTTGTCGGTGACATCAAATGGGCGTATAGTGAGGAGTAAGAATGGCTGCAAAGCGGCTTGAATAAACCGTGAAAATGACAGAGAAAAGAGGAAACAAATGACAATTCTGAAAACCTATGGAAAAATCACCGCAGCACTTTTCTTGTTAGCGGCAAGCATCAATTTATTTTTAGGCCCGCATCATGTGGCAGCTGGCGGTGTCAGCGGAATCGGTATTTTATTAGAGTCAGCCCTCGGTTGGGATCGAGCGGCTGTGATCATGGTCTTGAATATTCTTATGCTTATTCTTGCCTATGCCTTTTTAGGGAAGGGGCCTTTTTTGAAAGTCCTCTATGGTAGTTTTGCTTTTCCAGTAGCAATTGCTTTAGTCCCAGAATATATGGTGGCTGAAGATCGGCTGCTTTCCGTGATATTTGGCAGTGCGATTTTTGCTTTAGGAGTAGCGATTTTGTACAAAAATCAATCTTCTAGCGGTGGTACAACGATTCCACCGCTGATTTTCAAGAAATACTTTAATTTGAATCCAGCGATTGGCTTGCTGGCGACCGATGCGATCGTGGTCTCCATGAACTTGTTCGTTTTCGGCTTTGAAGAGTTCTTGTTTGCGATATTATCGATCGTGATCACCTCTGGTGTGATGACCTACATTGAAACGGGCTTTAACCGGAAGAAATCCATCATGATCTTAAGTGAGAACCACGTGAACGAGATTCGAGAAGCAGTCTTTGATAAAACAGCTCGTGGTGCCACACTATTGGCTGCCCAAGGCGGCTACCAGCAAGCAGACAAACAAGTACTGTTGATCGTGGCCAGCGACCAAGAATTTATGCAGATCAGACAAATCATTGAGACCATTGATCCAAAAGCGTTTGTGATCGTCAATAATGTCTCAGAAGTACTGGGCCAAGGCTTTAGTTATCACCCAATCGAATGAGCGTATTCTCGCTTGTTCAGCGTATGAAACCACCCTCGTCAAGTAGGCAATCTACTCGACGAGGGTGGTTTTTAAGGTCCATGATTTTCAAATAGCTTTACTCCGTAAAGTAATCGGGAAAGGCCTTTTCCACAAAAATCAAATCGTTATCAATGACATCAATGTGTTGTCCGACCAAGGGAGCAATTTTGGCTTGGTCTTTTTCTTTTAAAGTGGCTAAGATTTCTTCGTGATCCCGCAAAATAATTTCCCAAGACAATTCCTCCACCTCTAAACGTAAGAAGCGGAAGCGATTTAAAGGCAGATTGATCGTTTGTAGCCAATTCCAGACATTTTCTTTGTCTGCAATCTTATAGATCAACTGATGGAAGGCCTCGTCGAGTTGGAAAAACTCGATTTCATCCTTCAATTGGGCATAGGTCCGCTGCAAAATAACGAGTTTTTCTAGTTCTTTCAGCTGCTCTTCTGTAATGGCTTGGCAGGCCGCTACGAATACTTCTTTTTCAAGCGTCTCTCTGACAAAACGAGCTTCTTCAATTTGTTTGATACTGATTTTAGAAATATAGGTGCCGCTTTGGGGAACGACATGGATCAGTGCTTCACGGCGCAGACGAATAATTGCTTCACGGATCGGCGTCCTGCCAATGGTTAGCCGTTGCTCCAATTCCTTTTCAGATATTTTTTGACCGGGAATCAGTTTGGCGGTTAAGATCAACTCTTTGATTGATTCATAAGCTTGTGATTGAAAATTTGTAGGGTTCAACATAAACGCTTCTTTCTGTATCAGGCATTCAATTCCCTTCGAAAGAAAAACTCTGAAGGAAAGTGCCTAGGGATAGTTTTGAGTAATAAAACTAGTATATAAGTTGAATAACCTTTTGTAAAGGCTTGCAATTCAGTACGGAATGAACTAGAATACTAATATATCAGTTTTAAAAAAAGGAGGAAGTAGGATGTTTGATTTTGCTGCCTTGAAGCAGGCAGGAGTTACGATGCCGATCGTTCCAAAAGAAGTGACGGATCAATCAGATACTCAGTTTCAATGGCTACACTTTGGTGGAGGAAATTTGTATCGGGCATTTCACGCAGAAGTAGCCCAAACGTTGATCAATCAACAAGCGTTGTCAAAAGGAATCGTAGTGTGTGAAACCTTTGATGAACAGGTGATCGATCAAGTGTACGCGCCTTACGAGAATGATATTTTAGAAGTGATCATGCACGAAGGGGGACGGTTGGAGAAAAAATTGCTCCAGTCAACGGCGGCTAGTTATTATTGCCATCCTTCCCGCGCTGCGAGTTATGAGCAAATACGCAAAGTATTTCGTGAGCCGTCACTACAGCTAGTTACGGTAACGATCACGGAAAAAGGCTATGGTTTAAAAGACAGTCAGGGGAATTTTTTACCTGTCGTACAAGCGGATCTCGCTGCGGGTCCCCATCAGGTAAACCATACAATGAGCATTTTGGCTAGCTTTTTATGGGATCGTTTTCAATCAGGGGCACTTCCGATCGCTATGGTCTCCACCGACAATTTTTCGCAAAATGGGCTCCGTTTCCAAGTGGCGATTGTCACCATTGCAAAAGAGTGGCAAAAGCTGGGGCATATTTCAGAAGCGTTTGTCCGATACTTAGAAAACAACGCGCAAGTGACGTTTCCGTGGTCAATGATCGATCGGATCACGCCAAATCCTTCAACAGCAGTTGCAGAAGAATTAGCAGCAGCTGGCATTCAGCAGCTGCCAGTCATTCGGACCGATAAAGGAACGATGATCGCTCCGTTTGCTAATACAGAGGCGACTCATTATTTAGTGATTGAAGATGATTTCCCGAACGGTCGCCCGAATTTAGACAAAGCGGGGGTGATCTTGACGAGTCGAGAGATTGTAGACAAAACCGATAGTATGAAAGTCACAACTTGTTTGAATCCACTGCATACGGCAATGAGTTTGTTCGGCTGTTTACTCGGCTATACATCCATTGCTGCGGAAATGACCGATCCAGATATTGTCGCTTTGATCAAAGGAATCGGCTATCGTGAAGGCTTGCCGGTAGTGGAAGATCCTGAGATCATTCAGCCAAAGAAATTTATCGATGAGGTGGTCGGTCTTCGTTTACCGAATCCGCTGATTCCTGACACCCCACAGCGCATCGCCGCAGACACCTCACAGAAAATCGCCATCCGTTTTGGCGAAACCATCAAAAAGTATGTGGAGAAAGAAGGCTCGGCTTCTGAGCTGACTTTCATTCCCTTAGCGATTGCTGGCTGGTTGCGTTATCTCTTAGCGATCGATGATGAAGGCCATCCATTTGTCCCAAGTCCTGATCCCCTCTTAGCAGAATTGCAAGAGATTTTACATGAGTGTCAGTTGGGGTCAGCCGCCGATGTTCAAGAGATCATTCGACCAATCTTAGCAAATCCGCAGATTTTTGGTTTGGATCTCTATCAAGCAGGAATCGCTGAAAACGTGGGTCACTTGTTCGCTAAGATGCTAGCAGGAACCGGCGCAGTCCGTAAAACATTACATGAAACAGTAGAAGGGATCGAATAAAAAATGGAAATGACATTTCGTTGGTATGGAAAAGAATACGATAAAATCAAGTTAGCAGATATCCGTCAAATTCCTGGGATGAAAGGCATCGTCGGCACACTTTTTGATTTGCCTGCTGGGGCAGTTTGGCCCAAAGAACGGATCAAGGCGCTCGTGGAAGAAGTTGAAGCAGCTGGCCTTTCCCTCAAGGTGATCGAAAGTGTCAATATTCATGATGACATCAAGATTGGCTTGCCTTCGAGAGACTTGTATATTGAAAACTACAAAGAAACGATTCGAAATTTGGCAGCATACGGGATCGAAGTGATCTGCTATAATTTTATGCCGATTTTTGATTGGATCAAAACGGATCTCGATTATCGCTTAGCCGATGGTTCTTCTACGATGGCATTTGAAAAAGCAGGGATCGACAAAGACCCAGAAGAGATCGTCAAAGAAGTTGAGGAGTCAAGCTCTGGCTATACCTTGCCAGGCTGGGAACCAGAACGTTTGGCACATGTCAAAGAATTGTTTGCTGCGTATAAGGATGTCGATGATGACAAATTAAGAGAAAACTTTGCTTATTTCCTAAAAGCCATCATTCCCACCTGCGAAGAGGTCGGCATCAAGATGGCTGTTCATCCAGATGATCCTCCCTATTCGATTTTTGGTCTGCCGCGTATCGTTAAAAACCGTGATGATCTGGATTGGGTCTGCAACGTGATCGACAGTCCGTCAAATGGCATCACACTTTGTACTGGCAGTATCGCCGAAGACCCAGCCAATAATGTCTATGAGATTTTGGCTGAGTTTTGTCGCCGGGATCGGATCCCTTTTGCCCATGTTCGTAACATTCAATACTTGGGCAATGACAAAGACTTTTATGAAGCACCGCATCTCTCCTCTGAAGGCTCGTTAGACATGTATCAGATCCTAGAAGCGATGTACAAAAATGGCTTTGACGGCTATATTCGACCAGATCATGGGCGAATGATCTGGGGAGAAACGGGACGTCCAGGCTATGGCTTATATGATCGGGCGATCGGCGCTTCCTACTTATTAGGGTTGTGGGAAGCCATCGACAAGAGCGTGGGGCGTTAAGAAAAGGAGCGAAGAAATGTTTTTAACTGATGATTTTATTTTGAAAAACAGCTTTGCCAAACAGTTATACCATGAGTATGCAAAAAAGCAGCCGATCATTGATTACCATTGTCATTTAGATCCGAAAGAGATTTTCGAAGACCAAAACTTCACCAATCTGACCCAAGCGTGGCTGGCGGGGGACCATTACAAATGGCGCTTGATGCGAGCCAATGGTGTTGCAGAATCTTTGATCACTGGCGATGCTGATGACTACGAAAAATTCTGTGCTTGGGCGCAGACCTTGGAGGCTTGCATTGGCAATCCCTTATATGTCTGGACCAATTTGGAATTGAAGCGAATCTTTGGTATTGATGAGCGGTTGACACTAGCCAATGCAGCAAGCATTTGGGAAAAAGCCAATCAACAGTTGCAGACGAAGGAATTTTCACCACGAGGGCTGATCAAAAAGATGGCCGTTGAGGTAATCTGTACGACGGATGATCCCATTGATTCGTTGACGTATCATCAAAAGTTGGCAGAAGAATCCTTTGCCGTGTATCCTACCTTTCGTCCTGACAAAGCAATCAATCTGCAGAATCCAGAATTTCCAGCATACCTTAAGCAATTGGCTATAGCTGCGAGCAAAGAGATCACTAGCTATCAAACGCTAGTTGAAGCATTGACCGTACGTATTTCTTACTTCCAGCAACAGGGCTGTCGTTTAGCAGATCACAGTCTGTCACGTCTTGGAGAGGAAGCTTATGATGGCGCTGCACTTGAAGCGATTTTTCAGAAGCGTTTGACCACTGGGACACTGACTAATGAAGAAATCAGACAGTTTCAAACCGGCTTGCTGATTGACTTGATGCGCCAATACGCAAAGCAAGGCTGGACCGCGCAATTGCATCTGATGGCGACTCGCAACAACAGTCAAAAGCTTTTCCAACAACAAGGGCCTGATAGTGGCGGTGATGCGATGGGGGACGACCGTCTAGCGAGCGGCTTAAGTCGGACATTAGCGCAGCTTCAGGTGGAAAGCTTACTGCCGAAGACGATTTTGTATTCACTGAACCCCAAAGATTATCCAGTGTTGACTGCGCTGATGGGGGCGTTCCAAGAAGAAAGCAAAGGCAAGCTGCAATTAGGCTCTGCTTGGTGGTTCAATGATACGTATTCTGGCATGCGGCATCAGTTGACGACCCTAGCAGAAGGCGGAATTCTCGGAAACTTCGTCGGCATGCTGACGGATTCCCGCAGCTTTTTGTCTTATCCACGCCACGAGTATTTCCGGCGGATTTTGTGTCAGGTGATCAGTGAATGGGTGGAAGACGGTCAACTGCCAGCAGATGAAATGTATTTAGGGCAGATCGTCGCAGACATCTCTTATCACAATGCGAAAACCTACTTTGATTTTCCAAACTAATGACTACTCGATTCGTTCTTGGCTTGCTAGAGAAGGAATCGAGTTTTTGTATGGCTATTGTTAAAGTTGCGTCTGTTCATTTACTATTGGTAGGGAATCCAGTACTATGATAGAAAGATCAAAGAAGGAGCGAACAGTATGAATCCATTCTATGAAGAAGTCTATGCGCTGGCGCGGCAGATCCCTTTTGGTAAAGTCGTCTCCTATAGTCAGATTGCGTGGAAATTGGGACAAATCAACGGCGCGCGAGCAGTCGGTCGAGCGATGCGCTTGAGTCCTCAGGATGTCCCTGCTCATCGAGTCGTGCGGGCAGATGGCATCTTAGTTGGTCCCTACGCCAATGTGCGAAAAGCAGCACTCGTCGATGAAGGGGTGGTCTTCAAAGCCAGTGGTCGTATCGATATGAAGGCTTGCAGTTGGTCCATGAGCGAGATCGCTCCCGCTCAAATGAAGGAGCCATTATGAAAAAACGTGAATTTATCGTGCAAGATCTGTTGAGTAAAATCTATCAGGAAGAATTTTCTACCGGCAAATTACCCAACCAAAGAACCCTTGCGCAAACCTATGGCGTTTCTCGGTTTACGATCCAGCAAGCAATCAAAAACCTTGAAGAGATCGGGATCGTCAAAGTGGTTCAAGGTTCAGGGATTTTTATCCATGAAAAATGGGTCAAAAACCCAATGATCTTTAATTCCTTGACCCGCACCCCTTATGACCGCATCCATTCCAAAATGATTTCCTTGAATAAGGCGGCAGCAACGTTGGATGAACAGCAGATTTTCCAAATAGGCCCAGACGAGGAAGTCTGGACCTTTGAACGAGTGCGGATCGTCAATTATAAAATCGAACAGCTGGAAACCTCTAAATTGCCCGTCAGCCTATTTCCTGAATTGACACAAGAAATCGTGGAGCACTCGATCCAACGCTATGTCGAAAGCTGCGGATACCGCATTTCCCACTACATCACAAGCTATACCCCCATCACCACATCGACCGCGCAATCGGGTATTTTATTGTGCAAGCGGGGAACACCGGCAATGCAGATCAGCAATCGGGCGATTTTAGAAGACGGCCGCGTGTATGAGTTCAGCAATATCGTTGCCATTGATTATGCCGTGACCTACATCCGTCCCTTTGACCGTGAGATCCATCGCTCACGCATCGATTGATTTTGGGAAAGCAAATGTGCCAGTTGCGTCGTCTTTACCCAGAGAGAACAAAGACATCCCCTGTCGATTGGACAGGGGATGTCTTTTGTTGTGTTTAAGGAGTGATCAAAGTGCCGTCTGGTGTACGGCTCTGGGTCCATTCATGAGGACGGTAAACCACGGGAAATTCCGAAGCTGCTGCTTCATCGAACGTGATTCCGATCCCACTTTTCTCGATGGGATAAAAATAGCCGTTTTCAGGTTGCGGACTACCACCAAAGACCGACTGGGTATTTGCTGGGATCGCAATCGTTTCTTGGATCGCGGCATTGTGGAGATGGATATTTAGATGGGTGTTGACGGCTAAGCCGACAGGGCTGATATCAGACGGCGTGTGCCAAGCGATCCGAATGCCCATCGCATCGCAGAAGTGAGCCAATTTCAATGCTGGCGTGATCCCACCGATTTGTGAGACATGAGCACGCATAAAGTCAATCTGTTGATTTTTGACCAGTTCTTGCCATTCCATCGGATTATTGAACAATTCGCCGGTCGCGATCGGGGTCGCCGACTGGCTGCGGAGTTGCTGCAACCACTTGTTTTGATCCGGCGGCAAAATATCTTCTAGGAAAAAGAGATTGAAAGGTTCCGCAGCTTTTGCAAATTGAATCGCTTGGTTTGGATGTAGCCGTTCATGCACGTCATGCAGCATTTGAAATTGATTGCCGTATCGTTCTTGGATCGCAGCAAACATTTTCAGTGTTGTGTCCATGTAGTCTGTTTGATCAAAATAGGAACCAGCGATGGGCTGATCGGGTGTTTGCAGTTGGCTAGGATTTCCACCATAAAAGCCTAATTGGCAACGGATATAGCGATAGCCCTCAGCCAAGAAGCGATCGATTTCTTGATAAAGGTCTTCGAGATTATCTGCCACGGCATGGGTATAGGCGGGAATCGCCGTACGCGCTTTTCCACCTAACAGTTGATACAATGGCATATCGGCTAATTGTCCCTTGATGTCCCATAAAGCCATGTCGACTCCTGAGATGGCATTGTTGGTGATCGGACCATTCCGCCAGTAAGAATTGACATTCATCACTTGCCAAAGATCTTCGATTTGATTGGCATCGCGGCCAATTAAGAGGGGGCGTAAATACTCGTCAACGACGGTTTTTACGGCTAGTGGGCGAAACTGGAAGGTTGCACAACCTAACCCAGATACGCCTTTGTTCGTTTCTACTTTAACGACAACAAGGTTATGACGATCAGGTTTGATCGCAAAGGCTTTGACGTCGGTGATGATCGTTGGTGTCATTTCATTCACTCCAATTTTTGTCTCTAGTTGCTATAGCCATTGAAACATGCTTGGCAACCGCTGTCAATTTGGTCTAATAAAAACTGGATATACACCATAAAACCAGTCCAATTTTTGCCTGTTTTATAATAAAACGTTGATATATAGCGTTTTTATTCTGTTTTTAACAAAAAAGGACTGGTTTTACAAGTCTGTGTGAGCATGCTACTATGTGTGTGAAAACGGAAACACCTGAAAGGGCGCCCGTCAAAAGGATCAGGACCGTTAGCAAACAACAGGGGGAAAAAAAGATGACTAAAGAAGACATCGTAAAACAGATCATTAAAGATGTTGGCGGATCAGACAATATCAACAATGCGTGGCACTGTATGACTCGCTTGCGTTTTGATTTAAAGGATGAGAAAAAAGTCGACTATGCGGCGTTAGAAAAAACACCCAAAGTCGTAGGAACAAAATATCAAAGCAATCAGCTGCAAGTAGTGATAGGAACGGATGTTGCTGATTATTATGCACCTTTAGCCAAAGAATTAGGTCTTGATGAAGCGAACCAAGGGGAAGCATCAGAGAAAAAAGGCGCCGTTTCCTTATTTATGGATACCGTTTCTGGTGTTTTTGGTCCGATCGTTCCAGCTATCGCTGGCGCAGGAATGATCAAAGGATTGATGGCTGGATTGGTGGCATTGAATGTCATCTCTAATCAAACAGATACCTATTTAGTGATCGACATGATCGCGAGCGGCGTATTCACATTCTTGCCATTTTTTGTTGCTGCCTCTGCCGCTCGGATTTTTAAAACCAATCAATATTTAGCAATTGCAATCGCGGCAACGCTGCAATTTCCAACGATGACCAATGCGGTAGCCGAAGGGAGCATTTCCGCCTTTCGTTTGTTCGGCGTATTGCCAGTACCCGTCTTTAACTATGCAGGGACAGTGATTCCCATTATCTTTGCCGTGCTGGCGCTCAGTTATATTTACCGTTGGGTCGATAAACTCTTACCACAAGTGCTGCGTACTGTGTTTACACCGACGATTTCGTTGTTTGTCGCTGGTATCTTGACATTGACGGTCATTGGTCCCATCAGTATCCATCTAGGAAACTTATTGGCTGCTGGCGTGGCTGGATTATTCACTATCTCGCCTGTCTTAGCAGGAATCGTGGTAGGGGCGATTCGACCAATTGCAATCTTCACAGGACTGCATCATGCCATGACCCCGATCGCTTTGCAAAACTTCGCCAATCAAGGATATGATATGCTGATGCCAATGATGTTCATGGCAAATATGGCAATCACCGGCGCCACAGCAGCTATTTATTTCAAAGTCAAAACCAAAGAAGAAAAATCGATCATTTTATCTTCGGCTGTTTCGGGCTTGTTAGGGATCACGGAACCTGCGTTATTCGGGATTTTGTCGAAGTATAAAAAAGCCTTTATCGCCGCAACAGTTGGTAGTTCTGTGGCTTCTGCCTTCATCAGTTTCTTCGGTGTTCGTATTTATGGGTATATTCTTTCAAGTATCTTTAGTTTGCCAGCCTATATCGGGGAATACTTTATCTACGCCGTTCTAGGGATCATCTTGGCGATCGGCTTATCTTTTGCCATGAGCTGGTTCTTGGTACCAAATCAAGCAGCAGAAGGCGATCGTTACACCAACGAAGTGGATCTGCATGCCGTGACCCATGGTGAATACGTCCCATTAGAAGATGTACCAGATGAAGTTTTTTCAACGAAAATGATGGGAGAAGGCTATGCCATTGAGTCACAAGATGGCCAAATCTTTGCACCAGTCAGTGGCGAAGTCACCACTGTGTTCCCTTCAAAACATGCCGTCGGGATCAAAACCCAAAACGGCGTGGAAGTTCTTGTGCATATGGGGATCGATACTGTTTCCCTTGGCGGTCAAGGCTTTGAAGTCTTTGTCAAAGCTGGGGAGCAAGTCACTCCGCAAACCAAACTGGCACAAATGGATCTGCCGTTTATCAAGCAGCAAGGCAAAGAAACCATGGTGATCGTTTTGATCACCAACATGGATCGCGTGCAGCAATTTTCTGGAAGTACTGATTTAGAAGGCAGACACCAAGCCGGTGCATTGCTGGAAAAAGTCGTTTTGAATGCCTAATAAAAGAAAAAAGATGAGCTTCTTCAAGGAAGTTCATCTTTTTTTGTTTGTCCAGTAACTATTTATTTTTATTCATAACGCAAAGCTTGAATTGGATCTAGTTTACCTGCGCGGTTAGCAGGCAATGTGCCGGCTAAAAAGGCGATTAATAGGATGACACCCATAACAGTCAGCGTGTTCGACCAAGAAAAGCCGATCAATTCAAAGCCAGTCAATTCTTCTAGGAAGGTGTTCGCAGCGTAATCGTTGATGACATTTCCTAAACCATAAGCGGCGAGAATTCCGGTGAGGGCGCCAAAGAAACCAATCAAAAGCGCTTCGAAACTGAAGGTGAGAAAAACCTTGCTGCGGCTCATGCCTAATGCTTTCATCAATCCAATCTCACGGGTACGATCTTGAACTGACATATAAAGTGTATTGATGATACCAAAGCTAGCGGCAAGCAATGAGATAGCGCCAAAGAGTGTAAGAACCCCAGTGATAGCGTTGATGACCAGTCGGAACATATTGATTTCATCTTCGATCGTCATACCTTGAAACCCGAGTTCACGCAATTCTTTTTTGATCGTATCGATTTTTGTGTTGGACAGGCCATCCTCTAGATAGGCTTGTGCTGCAAATGATTGATTTTTTAAGTTTTCTGGTAATCCCTTTTCGGCGATTGTTTGCACGTGCTGGCTTAATGCTTGGTTCAAAATGGTCATGCCTGCTTGGATAAAACTAAAGTTACGCACTCCAACAACTTTGGCGGTCACAGTTTCTTGTTCGCCAGTCGCTTGAGCAGAAACTCCGAGAACGACTTCTTTTTCCAATGCATCTTGAGCATTTTTAAAACCTAGTGGTTCGATATATTCTTGATCAAGGACGATCTCATATTCGTCTGTCTCATTATTGATTTGACGCCCCGCCTCTAAATCTAAATCAACACCAGCTGAGCCCATGGCGTTTAGTTGATATTTTGAATCAGTCAGACCTTGAATATAATCAATCGTTAAAGCCGCGATTGGTTCTACTCGATGGATATTGTCAATTGTTCCTATTTTTTCGATATCCTTTGGAGTGATCATACTTGCCTCAGCGGTATTTTTTTCTGGATCGTATTCTTGTAAATTGCTGCCCGGAACCATGCTGACAGTCCCATCTGATTTATAGATAGCTAAAAGCTGATCATTGCCAACAGTCTCTAACTGCAGATCCATATAATTATTGACGCCGGTATTAATACCTAGTGTTAAGTAGATCGTAAAAGACCCAATAAAGATTGCGATGATCGTTAGAAGTGTTCGACCTTTGTTGCGTAAGAGATTTCCTGCAGAAGATTTTATTAAATCGATTAGTTTCATTTTTCTACCTCCTCAATCACTAAACCATCTTTGATATGGATCTGACGATCACAGCGATCAGCCAGCTCAGGATCGTGAGTGACGATGACTAAGGTGATATTTTCTTTTTTATTGAGGCCGAACAAAAGGTCCTCAACTTTTTGACCAGTCGCTGAATCAAGGTTTCCAGTCGGTTCGTCGGCAAAAATGATCTTGGGTTTGTTAACGATGGCGCGGGCAATACAGACCCGTTGTTTTTGACCGCCAGAAAGATCGGTTGCTTTATTTTTGGATTTTTCTGATAATTCGACAGCTTGTAAGGCTTCATCAACCAATTTTTTTCGTTGACTGCGGCGCATGCCATTTATTTTTAATGGCAACATGACATTCTCATGGACTGTATCTTTAGCATTCATAAAGAATTGTTGGAAAACAAAGCCAAATGTTTCATTTCGTAAGTGATTTAATTCCGACGCTTTTTTTCCTTTGACGTTTTGACCCATCAAGAACAATTCTCCGCTAGTGGGTTGATCAAGTAACGCCAACAAGTGCATCAATGTGGATTTTCCGGAACCACTTTTTCCGACGATTGCTACTGACTCACCTTCTCTGATTTTTAAATCAATCCCTTTTAACGCATTGAAGGATGATTCGCCTTTTCCGTAGACCCTTGTTAAGTTTCGTGCTTCTAAAACAATCATTTCATTCCTCCTCTTAAAAAGTTATTAAGTTAAGGTTATCACAAATAGTTGTCAATAAATCAGTCTCTAGTCGTAGATTTTTAAATATAATGAAAAAAAAGACGATTTCCGCTGGAAATCGTCTTGAAAATGCAAGAAAGATTTTAAGTTCAATTAACTACGCAGCCCGCGGCCTTTTTGGATCAAGTACCAGCATACGCTGTATAAGACGACAATGAACAAGACCAAAATACCGATGGATAGGAAAATCGGGACATCGATGGTGCCCAAAAAGCCGTAACGGAAACCAGAGATCATATACACGATCGGGTTGACTTTGGAGATCGTTTGCCAAATTGGCGGCAGCATGCTGATGGAGTAAAAGACGCCTCCAAGATAGGTCAATGGTTGTAAAACAAAGGTTGGCACGATGGAAACATCGTCAAAGGATTGGGCGAAGATCCCATTTAGCAACCCTGCTAATGAAAATAAGATGGCGGTCATGACAAGGGTTAAGACAACGATGACCCAAGAATAAACATGTAATGGGACGAAGAAAAGGGAAATGATGGTCACCAATGTGCCCACCAAGATACTACGGCCAAGTCCGCCAAAGACAAAGCCCCAAATGATGACGTGGGTAGGGACCGGCGCCACTAAGAGTTCCTCAATGTTTTTTTGAAACTTCTGTGAAAAGAAGGAAGAAGACACATTGGAGTATGAACTGGTGATCGTCGACATCATGATCAGCCCAGGAACGATAAATTCCATATAAGAAAAGCCGCCCATTTCGCCGATGCGGCTGCCGATCATTTTCCCAAAGATAATAAAGTATAAGGAAGTAGTGATGACGGGTGGGACGAGGGTCTGCACCCAAATCCGTAAATAGCGGTTGGTCTCTTTGACCGCTAAACTTTTTAAGGCTGTAAAATAAAGACTAAACATGGTTTTCCTCCGCTTCGTGTGCTTCTTCGGTGATTTTCAAAAATAGTTCTTCCAAGCGATTGGATTTGTTGCGCATGGAGAGGACATTGATCCCTTGCTGGCTGAATTGAGCAAAAAGATCGTTGACGCCTTGATCTCGAGCGACTTCAACGGCGATGGTCTGTTCATCTTCCATTTGGATCGGATACCCATTGATCGTTGGTGCTTGTTTGATCGGTGCGATATCAAAAAGAAAGGTTTCAAATTGCAGTTTTGCCAACAAGGACTTCATGCTGGTATTTTCGATCAGTTCACCAGATTGGATGATCCCGATGTTGCGGCAAAGCATTTCCGCCTCTTCTAAATAATGGGTCGTCAAAATGATCGTTGTGCCATTTTGGTTCAGCTCCCGCAAAAAGCTCCACATTTCCCGACGCAATTCGATATCGACACCTGCCGTCGGTTCATCCAAAATCAATAGCCGTGGTTCATGCATCAGGGCACGGGCGATCATCAAACGGCGTTTCATCCCGCCCGACAGCATCCGCGCACGAACATTGCGTTTTTCCCACAAATTCGACTGCTTCAAGTATTTTTCGCTGCGTTTGATGGCCTCGTTGCGGGGGACACCATAATACCCGGCTTGATTGACCACGATCTGCTGGACCGTTTCAAAGGGATTGAAATTGAATTCTTGGGGAACTAGACCAATCTGTTGTTTGACTTGGACCAATTCTTTGTCTAAATCGTAGCCGAAGACTTTGACGCTTCCCGAAGATTTATTGACAAGAGAGGTGATAATGCCGAT
This sequence comes from Enterococcus sp. DIV0755f, assembly GCF_051713725.1. Lineage (NCBI taxonomy): Bacteria > Bacillati > Bacillota > Bacilli > Lactobacillales > Enterococcaceae > Enterococcus > Enterococcus sp. DIV0755f. Next base: position 2,751,763 of record NZ_JBIOQL010000001.1, on the reverse strand, counting down.
GGTGGTGGACTTTCCAGCGCCGTTTGGGCCTAACAAGGCATAAAAGTCGCCTTCTTCCACCGTCAAATTTATGCCCCGCAACGCTTCAACGCCGGTAGCATAGACTTTGCGTAAATCGGTTAGTTCTAGTGCATAGGTCATGTTTGTTTAAACTCCTTCTATGTATGATGGTTTATTCTATCATTTTTTTTCAAGAAGAACCGCATGATTTGATTTTTTTCATTTGATTAGATAACAATTGTTGCTAATCGATGAAAAGTGGGAAAGAGGCAAAAGAAAAAACGACCATTTGATCGTTTTTTCGATAAAGTCGATTGTTAGCATAAATACCGTTCTGGTCGTTCTGTCTGTCCTAATAAGTAATCGACAGAAACATTATAGAGGGAAGCTGCGTGTAGCAGCGTCAATACATCGGGTAAGCGATCGCCTGCTTCGTATAAGGTGTAATCGGGGTAAGACACATCGAGATGCTGGCATACTTCTTTTGGGCTCAATCCGCGTTCTTCTCTTAAAAATTTGAAGCGGCAACGCAAGGTGTCTAATAAAAAAGCTTCTTCTAATGTCACTTTGCGGTCCTCCTTAAAAAATAGCGCTTTTTTTTCGCACTGTTCTCTTTTTATTGTACCAACAAAAGCAAAATATGCGAAGTGATTCACATGAAGGGCGATCGGTTTTTGTCAAAAAGTGAAACAAATGACTTGCTCTGAGACGCGTTTCATACAGTATGCTTGATTTATAAAAAGGAAGGCGGGATGGAAACATGAATACATACATGAAGAAAAATGGTGCGGAATGTTGTTATGTGACGTTGGCATTTGATGGACAACAACTGGTATTGACGAAGCCAAAAGGGTTCTTTCAAGAACGGTTAGTAGAAATTCCTGTGGATGAGATCAGTCACTTGACGTGTGATGAACACTTCGGGTCTCAGCGCATCGGATTTATCCATCACAACGATTACTATGAATTTTATACATGTGGGTTAAGTGTGATAGACTATATGAAAGAACAATTATTCGTTTAAGGAGCAGTGAGTCATGGCAAACATTCGGGATATTGCACGCTTGACCGGTTATTCGGTCTCAACGGTTTCACGAGTCATTAATAACAATCCTTATGTCAGTGAAGAAAAGCGTCGTAAGATCCTGGCTGTCATGGAAGAGGTCAACTATATTCCGAATTACACGGCACGGGCATTAAGTGTCGGCAAAACCAAAAATATCGGCGTGATCCTGCCGTTTGTCAATCATCCCTATTTTGATCGATTGTTGAGCGGCATCACGACAGCAGCGTTTGCTCGTGGCTATAAGGTGACGCTTTTAGCCACGAACTATGATCCGCAAGTAGAGGAAGCGTATTTGCAAGAATTTGCGGCGAAAAGCTTTGATGCTTTGATCATTACTTCGCGGGCGAATCCGATCGAAACCTTATTGCCTTATCGTTCTTACGGACGCATCGTCTTTTGTGAAAATATCTCGTATTTGACTGACGGCTGCACCTATATCGATCGAGAGGAATCGATCAAGGAGGTCTTCACGTATTTTAAGGAACAAGGCATCCAGAAAATCGGCGTGACATTGGGACGTAGCCGCAAGCTCAGCAGCAATTCAAAAATCACGGTCCGTTTGGCTCATGACTATTTTTCGACCTTTTCCGAAGACTTGATTTTTTGGGATTGTTTGACGGAAGAAGATGGCAAAGAAGCGGCTGCTTATTTTGCAGATAAAGGAGTCGAAGCGATTTTCACCAATGGGGATCATGTTGCTGCTGGGATCCAGTCGCAGGCGCCGGGAGAATGGCTCGTGATTGGACGGGACAATCTATACATCAGCGAGCTGCTGCAGCTTTCAACGATCGATCATCACTTGCAAGCTTGCGGGGAGACTGCCGTCCAATTGGCGGTAATGGAAAAAAGCGGCAACTATCGCATGCCCTATGAGTTCATCAAACGATAGCTACAGACGAAACGATGCGCAAACAGTGCCCCTGAGCGGGCAGTGCTTGCACATCGTTTTTTTAATGGGATTTGGTGTAATGGTCAATGATCTGTTTCAACAGCTGCGCGCTGCCGACGCCTGCTTTTTGATCGTAATAGGCGGTAAAACGCTCGTCTTGAACGTACATTTCCCCTAAAGATCGGTGATATTCTGCTGAGTAAAAGGGCGCTGCTTGTTTAAGCCATGCTTGATGCGCAGCAAAAGCCATTTGGGCTTTGTCAGAAGGGATTCGTTTCCCTTCCTTTTCAGTCAATAGCTCTTTTATCAGCTGCAATAAGCGGTTTTCGTTGTCGGTCAGTGCTTGATAATCGACTTGGGTCATCTGCTGCCACTTTTGGTTGCTTTGTTCGATGATTTCCTCACCATAGGCTTCTCGTAATTCGGCACCGTAGTTCGCTTCGTTTTCACGAATTTTTTGTTCCTTAAAATAACGGAATTTCTCTTGATCGGTCATCGTCTTTTCTCCTTCATAATAATCAATTGTTTGCGCTAAGGTGGTCAAAAGACTGTCCAGGGCTGCTCGCTCTTGTAAAAGCTGTTGGTAATGCTGCAACAAGACTGTTTGGATCGATTCTTGTGGCTCATCCAAGATTCCGCGGATCGTTTCTAATGACAGCCCAAAAGACTTAAAATATAAAATCTGCTGTAGGCGATCGACTTCCTGTCTCCCATAGATACGGTAACCAGCTGAGTTGGTGCGTTGCGGTTGTAACAACTTGATCTGATCATAATACCGCAGGGTACGGCTGCTGACTCCTGACAGTTTAGCTAAGGCACTGATCGTATATTCCATCGGCTTTTCCCTCCTTACACCTGTATCCTAAAGGTTGACGTAACGACAAAGTCAAGAAAATTTTTTTGCGTTTTTTAAAATGTGCTATAATTATAACAAAGAAAGGAAGATAAGATGCAAATAGTTTTTTCTGATATTGATGGGACGTTCCAAGAAATGGGGCACCCGATTCATGAGATCAATAAAGAAGCCATCCGTTGTTTGCAAGCCCAAGGGGATCACTTTGTGTTTGTCACAGGGCGAGGATTTGAGCTTGTTCAAGATATGATGGCGGAAGAAGGCCTTTCCTGCGATGTGATTTTTGGAAACGGCGCTGGTCTGATGTTAAAAGGAGAAGCGCCTGTTTTGACGCATACCTTGCCCTATAAGACATTGGCGCAAGTGATTGGTATCTTAGAAAAAGAAGAGGTTTTTTATTTCTTACATACTGACCATGGCATCATTTCCCCACAAGCGCATTTGTATGAAGCGCAGTTTCAAGAAAGCCGCAAGCAGTTACTCGCGGAGTTAGGGGAGCGAGGACAAATCATCGCTGACTACAAATACGAGTTCTTCTACAACGAATGTCTTCATAAAGACGACGTGCTGCAGTTTATGAAGGAACATCCAGAGATAAAGGTCATCAAAATCGAACTGATGGAAGCGTCAGACGAAAAAAGAGAACGGCTGCGGGCGATGATCCAATCAGAAACGGCTGCGATTTTTCAATCCTTTGTCCAAACACTGGAGATCGTTGATCCATTGGCGACCAAAGGTGCCGCGATCCGTTCCTTTTTAGAAGCTTTTCCCGCTGCCAAAAGCTACGGGATCGGTGATGGTGAAAATGACCTTGCGATGTTTGAAGCGGTGGATGTTTCTTTGGCTGTAGCAAATGCCAGCCCAGCGATCAAAGCAGTTTGTGATCGAACCATTGAGCGCGCGGAAGACGGCGGTGTTGGCCGCTTTATTTTAACAGAATTAGTTTCGAGAGAGGATGTTGTGCATGAAGTTGATTGAAACCCCAGTAAACCAAAATCTAAATATGGAAACTTTTTACCCGAACATCTCCAAGTATCTATTCGACAAAATAGCGATCAAATACTATAAATTGTACTCGCTTGATCGGACGCAGATTCTCTATGTGGATAGTTTTGATACGATTTCTTTAGTATTGATCAACAATAAAAAGAAAATCAGTCGGGAAGAAGTTGACATAGCGATTCATCGTTTGCTGAAGGTCGATCGCAAAGACGTGACCGTCAATGTTAATATTCGTAAAGAAATGGAAGCAAGAGGCATCACCTTTTCTAAACCGAGGAAAGATGTCATTCTTGTTCAATTGCCTGTGAAAGAATAGTAGTTGAAAGAAGTTGGGACATGCACGTTGCAAGAGCAATCAAACGTTGAACAAAAGGGCGACCTTATACGCGCGCAGGAATGATGCGCCAATAAGTAGGAGGCTGACCCATGCTTTTGAGCAATTTGTTCTCAGATGGATTGCCTTGTACGAGCAAAAACCCAACTTTTTTTTGAAAAAAACAAGATTTTCTGTCTTTTGTGTTTTTTTTGCTATAATGAGAAGAAGTAAGCTAGAGGGAGTAAGAACATGCAGAAATTATTTAAAGATGACAGCTTGACGCTGCACACCGATCTCTACCAAATCAACATGATGCAAACCTATTGGGAGTTAGGCAGAGCCGATCGTAATGCGGTGTTTGAATGCTATTTCCGTGACATGCCTTTTGAAAACGGCTATGCGATCTTTGCCGGTCTGGAACGATTGATCGACTATTTGAACGATTTATCCTTTTCAGAAACGGATATTGCCTACTTGCGAGAAATCGGCGGCTACCCAGAAGCCTTTTTAGAGTATCTAAAGGAGTTCAAGTTTGCTTGTACCGTTCGTTCTGCGTTAGAAGGCGATTTAGTCTTCAACAATGAACCGATCATTCAAGTAGAAGGGCCGTTGGCACAAGCACAGTTGATCGAAACGGCGTTACTGAATATGGTCAATTTCCAAACACTGATCGCCACGAAAGCGGCCCGCATCAAATCCGTGATCGGCACGGATCCCTTGTTGGAATTTGGTTCACGGCGGGCACAAGAATTGGATGCAGCCATTTGGGGGACCCGAGCGGCTTATATTGGCGGAGCAGATGCGACGAGTAATGTGCGGGCAGGGAAGATTTTTGGCATCCCAGCCAGCGGAACCCACGCCCATTCCCTCGTGCAATCCTACGGCAATGACTATGATGCATTTATGGCGTATGCCCAAACCCACAAAGATTGCGTATTCTTAGTCGATACCTATGATACATTGCGCTTAGGTGTGCCGAATGCGATTCGTGTGGCCAAAGAGATGGGGGATAAGATCAATTTCTTAGGTGTGCGGATCGACAGCGGCGATATGGCGTATATCTCGAAAAAAGTCCGTGAACAGCTGGATGAAGCGGGATTCACGGAAGCCAAAGTCTATGCTTCCAATGATCTAGACGAAAATACGATTCTAAGCTTGAAAATGCAAAAGGCGAAAATCGATGTGTGGGGTGTCGGCACCAAGCTGATCACCGCTTACGATCAACCGGCATTAGGCGCGGTTTATAAACTGGTGGCCATCGAAAATGAGCAGGGAGAAATGATCGACACCATCAAATTATCCAGCAATGCTGAAAAGGTTTCGACCCCTGGGAAAAAACAAGTTTGGCGGATCACCCGTAAATCTGACGGCAAGTCAGAAGGCGATTATGTCACGCTATGGGAAGAAAATCCACAAGCAGAAGACGAACTGTTCATGTTCCATCCTGTTCATACCTTTATCAATAAAACAGTGACGAACTTTGATGCGCGACCATTATTGCAAGACATCTTTGTAGATGGCCAGCAAGTGTATCAAGTGCCTGACTTAGAACACATCAAAGCCTATGCGACGAATTGCTTGGATTCCCTTTGGGACGAGTACAAACGTGACTTGAATCCACAGAAATACCCAGTCGATCTTTCGCAAGAATGCTGGGATCATAAAATGCGCACGATTGAAAAAGTACGCAAACAAACCAATGGCGCGATTTTGTAATCCGCAACTGCGCTGGTCCTAGGATCAGTCAGCTGCTTCAAAAAATAAGAGGAGGCGTTTCTATGACCATGCAACAAGAAATTATCAAAGAATTAGGAGTCTTACCGACCATCGACCCGAAAGAAGAAGTTCGTAAGAGTATTGATTTTTTAAAGGCGTATCTGCAAAAGAATCCGTTCTTGCATACGTTTGTCTTGGGGATCAGTGGTGGACAAGATTCGACGTTAGCTGGACGGCTTGCGCAATTGACGATGGAGGAAATGCGCAGCGAAACTGGGAATCCTAACTATCAGTTCATAGGGGTACGCTTACCTTATGGGGAACAAGCAGACGAAGAAGATGCCAAAAAAGCGCTAGCGTTTATCCAACCAGACATTGAGCTGCGGGTAAACATCAAAGCCGCCGTCGATGCGCAAGTACAAGCGGTGGAAGAAGCAGGGTTAGCGGTTTCCGACTTTAACAAAGGCAATATCAAAGCCCGTCAACGGATGATCACGCAATATGCCATTGCGGGTGAAAAAGCAGGGGCTGTTCTGGGAACAGATCATGCTGCGGAAAACATCACCGGCTTCTTTACGAAGTATGGGGATGGCGGAGCCGATATTTTACCACTATTTCGTTTGAATAAACGCCAAGGCCGTCAACTCTTGCAATACTTAGGCGCGCCAGAAGCGTTGTATACAAAAGTCCCAACTGCGGACTTGGAAGATGGCAAACCTTTAGTGGCAGATGAAGCAGCTTTAGGAGTGACCTACAACGACATCGATGACTATTTAGAAGGCAAGGAAATTTCGGCTGAAGCCCAACAAACCATTGAAAACTGGTGGAACAAAACGCAACACAAACGCCACTTGCCAGTCACGATTTTTGATGATTTTTGGAAATAAACGAAACCAATGATTGAGTTCCATTCGGATAGAAAGAAGAGTCTAGGGGGCAAGAAACCTTAGACTCTTTTTTTATGAGGCTTGCTTTCTTTAAAAATAACAAAAGCTTCTTACCTCGGCTTTACTTTCTTGCCTCGAAAGCATAAAATACGAGGGTACCTAGAATGTGTAGAAAAGGAGGAATGTTCCTTCGTGAAAATAAATAGCCATCCTTATCTGAAGATCGCATTAAAAGGCATCGCCATCGTCCTGTTGATCATTTTCAGTAATTTATATTTGCAATGGTGTCAAAACAATCTTTCCGTTGAATTAGCTCTGAAATTTGCCTTTTCGTGGCATACAGCAAAGTTTTTCTTGGCTTGTGGGGTGCTACTGCTGGTGTATGGGGTGTTTTCCAGCTTGGCAGGTTCGGTACTGATCGGAGGCGTCTTTTATAGTGTCGTCATCGGAATCTTAGGATATGCCAACCACACAAAGATGGTCTATCGCCAAGAACCAATCTATCCCGATGATTTAAAGATGGTCACTCAATTCGACCTTCTACGAACCATGATCGGCAATGGCGCCTTTTTCGTAGCCATCCTCTTCGCTCTGGCGGCGATCGGGGCGATCGGCTGGAGTATCTATCGCAGCCGCAAATTAAACCTGCGTTTGCAAGTGATGCGAGGAGCGGTGCTGGTCGTATGCTCGCTGGGCTTAGTCTATGTTTCTCACTTCAATGACAGCAACAACCTTTTACGCAAAGCCTACAATCAGACGGCGCTCTGGATTCCGTATTCACAAAAAATGAACTACTACAATACGGGATTTATCGGTGGGTTTTTGTACAACCTGCGGGTAGATGCCATGACGAAGCCTGAGGGGTATTCAAAAGAAGCGATCCAAGCGATTGCGGACACCTACAATGCACAGGCTGCGGAGAAAAATCAAGACCGTGAAAGTGAAGCACCAAATATCGTCTATGTGATGAGCGAGAGCTTTTCCGACCCGAGCCATTTAAATGGCTTGTCGATCACCGGCGATCCGTTGAAAGACTATTACCACGTCGCCGATCAAACCATCAGTGGAAAAATGCTTTCGCAAAATTATGGAGGCGGTACGGCAAACATCGAGTTTGAAGCGTTGACTGGTTTTGCCATGGGCCTATTGAATCCGCAAATGACGACGCCTTACACGATGCTGGTGCCGAAATTGACGCAACTGCCATCCTTGGTTTCTTTCTTGGAACAGTCCGGGTATACGGCAACGGCGATCCATCCTTACGATACATCGATGTACAAACGCAAGGATGTCTATGGCGTGATGGGGTTTGAACAGTTTATCGATCAAGAGACGATGACCTATACCGACAAAATCGAAAATAATCCTTATATTTCTGATGAGGCGGCCTACAAAGAAGTGCTGGCATTGTTGGAAAACGATCAGCAACCGCAATTTGTCCATTTAGTGACGATGCAGACCCATATGCCGTATGCTGGTAAATACGATACCTTGAATTACCAAGCAAGCGGTCCGGGCAATATGGCTTCTTTGGAAAACTACCTGCAGGATATCTCCTACAGCAGTACAGCGTTGAAAAACTTTGTAGCTGAATTAGAGCAGCTGGATCGGCGAACGCTGGTCGTCTTTTGGGGGGATCATTTACCAGGCATTTATGCCGATGAGATCAAGGAGCAAAATGAAACGGCTGCCCTGCATGAAACGGAGTTTTTGATGGTCGATTCGCAAGGAAATTTTGCCCCAGAAGATGTACCTGTAACAAGTCCCTTTTACTTTGCGCCGAACCTATTAGAAGCCAGTGACCAACCAACGAGCGGGTTTTACCAGTTGTTATTGGCCTTGCAAGATGAGCTGCCAGCTTTTGAAATGGGTCAATACTATCAAGGCGGGCAATGGCAGACGACCCTTGCATTGGATCAAGAAGCCCAAGAAATCTATGATGCCTACAATTTGATCCAATACGATGTGTTACAAGGAGAGCAATACAGTTTAACGACTGGTTTGTTTGACTAACTGAAACGTAAAAAAGCGCCTTATCCCAGTGTTAGTCACAGGATAAGGCGCTTTTGTTTGTATGAAGTTATAAATCCTGCCATTTACGGTTTTGATCAAAATCATTGGCGGCGGCATAGGCGTCTTGAACGATCGTTTCAGGGTAGCCCATGACTTTTAAGAGGGCGATTGCATTGCGGCTCAAGGCAGGACCGGATTTGACCTTGTAATCAAAGGAGATGCCGTCATCTTCCGTGACTTGTTCAGAAAAATGAATGTTGCAGCAGTCATTTTTCAATATTTCAGTCAGCTCAATATCATGAGTGGCGACAAATGCCAATGATGGGTAGGCTCGCAGCCAATGGATGATGCTGGCAGAAGCAGCGATCCGTTCCACCGTATTGGTTCCTTTTAAAATCTCATCAACAAAACAATAGCAGCGCTGGTTTGTGGCAACGGTGTCTAGCAGGCGTTTGATGGATTTGATCTCTGCTACGAAATAGCTGTCGCCTTCAAATAAATCATCTTCGACAGCCATCGAGGTAATGACGTGACCGGGAACCATCGTAAAGGTTTCGGCAACTGCTGTCTGGATCGTTTGTGCCAAGATGCAATTGATGGCGATGCTTTTGACATACGTCGATTTGCCCGAGGCATTGGAGCCAGTCACGAGGGTATTGTGGGTCCAAGCAACATCATTCATGACTGCTTCACTTAGAAGCGGGTGATACGTACCCGTTGCTTGTACACCTCCGCTTGTTTGGAAGGTCGGTAGGCAAGTGATGGGCATATACGTGCGAAAATTTAAAATGGCGGCTGCGACTTCCAATTTTCCCACCAAATTCCACAGATCGATGGCTGCTTGTTGGTGCTTTGCCAGGGTAGTAGTGACCGTTTGATAGGAAATAAACGGCAGCATAAAAATGATATTGATGTATTCAAACAACATGTCTCCTTCGCTGCCGTTTTTGGCACGAAACGAAAAGGCGAAACGAGTGATCTTTTTTAATGGTGCCAAGGATTGTTTGATCTCATCTTGGAGGGGCGTGTTGATTTTAGCGATCTGACTGCCACAGGCAATCGTTTGAACCAAATAGCGCATGCTGTTCAGTTCTGTTTCCAGCTTGGCTTTTTTGATGGAGTAATAGATCGTATTGAAAACGACACTAACCAACGTCAACAGGATGCCTTGGACAAACCCCAGCAGGAGCAGCAAGATGCCGATTAACGGCAGCACACCTAAAAAGACAAAGAACGGCAGAGAGCCGATCGATTGCGCAGCTTCATTGGCCAAGTAGGCTTTCGAAAAATTATCATCTTGTTTTCCTAAACGAGCAAACGTATATTGGGATTGTTCGCGTGCGGCACTGTCAGCAGCAAAAAAGTCGATCAATTTGGTCAGCTGTTTGTCCGTCTTGAAGCGAAAATTGCGTAATTGCTGGTACAATGCTTCTGAACCAACACTGGAAAACGTCAGATTAATGGACTCAAACAACGAAAAGCCATCCAAGTCATACCAAGTGATGTCATCGACCTCGCTATCAAAATCGTGAAACTTCTTCTCAGTCAGCCAAGCCTTTTTCAAACTCGCTTCTTTATCAAAGCGGGGCTGACGGGGAAGCTTTCCCCAAGCAAGCCGAACGTAACGGCGTACTTTGTATCGATTCCAGATATCTAGTGCGGTCAAGATGAGAATGCTGGCGAGTATGATCAAAATGACCATCGTTTGTGGTTCCATATGCAAAAGTCCTCCTAATGGCTAATGAATGCTGGCTAAAGTTAAGTGTTGCTGTGGGCAGGATCAATTTCTTTCAAACAAGCATAGATCCGTTCAATATCTTGGGTCGTTCCTCGCAGCTCGAAATCCGCTAAGAACGGGATCGAAAATTGCTCCGCATATTGCATTGCGGTCAAGCAATATTGATAATTGAAGTTTTTGTTGCCACTGCCGATCACGCCTAAGCAAAGAGCTGCGTTGTTTTCATAGTCAATGTATTCCCGCATGGTTTCTGTGAGAATCTCCTGATCGCCGTTATCGACGCCATTTCCACCTTCTAAATAGGTAGGGACAAAAACCACATAAGGTTCGTCTTCTTGTTCAAACACACTGTTGTCATGAATTTCTTTGGCTTCCCAAGTACTCGGAGTGTCTTGCTGATCCGCATAGGCCAACAAGCGGTTGACGAATGCACGGGTATTTCCAGAGATTGAAATATAAAGTAGTTTCATTTTTTTCATCACCTTCCGCTTTCTAGTATAACAGAAACCATTTATGAAAAGAGGAGAACTTCGGCAGTCTTTTCTAGTAAAATGCAGCCAAAGGCTTTACACTGAGAGAGGAGTCCAATACAAAGGAGTGGCAATAATGTTTTCAAAAATGCATCATGTGGCGATCATCGCCAGTGATTACCAGCAGACCAAAGAATTTTATGTAGAGAAATTAGGCTTTGAAGTGATTCGTGAACATGCGCGCCCAGAAAAGAAAGATGTAAAAATCGACCTGCGCTTTGGGGAATCAGAAATAGAACTGTTTGTGGTGGAAAACCCACCAGCAAGACCAAGTTTCCCCGAAGCAGCTGGCTTGCGGCATTTGGCATTTGCGGTGGAAAATATTGAAGCAGTCGTGGCAAAGTTAGCCGCCAAAGGAATTGCGTGTGAACCGATTCGTTTCGATACCTTTACGAATAAGAAAATGACCTTTTTCCAAGATCCAGACGGCTTGCCGTTGGAATTGCATGAATAAATAAGGAAAACTTTGTGTGGATCCTTTGTCGATTCAACTTGGTTTTTCTTGAGAGAATTGTTATTCTATGTATAGAAGTAAGGAGGAGAAAACGTGATAAGATTTGCAAAAAAAGAAGATCGCTTTGTCATGGCTGAACTCGTTTTAGTCATTTTAAAGGATATGGAATTGCCGTTTGTCAAAGAGATCGGTGAAGCAAAGACCTTAGAGATCTTGGCAGATGCCATGCTAGAACCCGACTATCGTTACGGCTTTCGCCGTGCGTTGGTCAATGAGATCGACGGGGAGGTTGCTGGGGTCGCCTTTGGATACCCAGACAAAGAAGAGGCGACGATCGATCAGCCTCTAGATAAAGTGCTGGAACAGTACGGTTTGAGTAAAGACATGAAGCTGTTTATCGATGAAGAAACCTTACCAAATGAATGGTACTTAGATACCATCTGTGTGGCTGAGAAATTTCGCGGCAAAGGTGTCGGCTCAGCCTTATTAGAAGCGTTGCCGAAAATTGCTTCTAGAGATGGCTATGAGGTGATCGGCTTGAGTGTTGACCGAGCAAATCCCCATGCGAAGCGGCTCTATGAAAAGCATGGCTTTGAAGTCGTGGCCCAAAGAGAGATCAGTGGCCACCTATACGACCATATGCAAAAAAGAACCAGCTGATTTTTCAGCTGGTTCCATTTGTTAGTCGAAGCTCAAGAGGATGGTCTTTCTTGCGTTGCCGATTGTACAGCCAGTAATCCATGACGGCAGCGATACAGATGCAGACCGGTGCATCCCGATCATCAACGACATCCAGTACATAATAATCCCCCGTCAATAAGGTCGCCTTATCCATTTCCATGATCTTTTTATTGAAATGATGGATCCCATAGCGATGATTGTAGATATCGCCGTGGACCGCCCAGTGAAGCTGCTGGATATAGTAGAAATCACCCGGCCAGTTAAAGATTTTCTGCAGTGTACCGACTTTCTCAAAGTCTTTGTAGATCTCAAAGCGCGTACCAAAAGTAAAACTGATTTGTTTGATACTAGCAACCATTTGCCCATTCAAGCGGTAAAGGGAAAGAGCATCGCCCTTAGTTCCCCAACGGCCCACCATTAAAAACAGTGATTTGCCTGTTTCATCTTTGACAATGGTGCGTGTGACTCTGCTAAGTTGTCTGTCTTGGATGAAAAATTCTGACATACTTACGCCTCCTCATGTATCCCCAAAAAGCTGCGTGATTTAAAGATTTTCATCAATTGCCCGAACGATCGCTTTGCCGACACCAGACTCAATATTGGTGTCCGTCAAATACTTCGCGGCTTCTTTTACCTCTAACTCGCCATTTCCCATTGCAAAACTAACGCCTGCCAGTTGCAGCATACTTACGTCATTTAAGTTGTCACCGATCGTCATCACTTCCTCCAGTGAGATCATCCGATCCTTAGCGACATGCGCCACTGCGATTCCTTTTTGCGCGTTTCGGTGGTTGATCTCAATATTGTTTTGTCCAGAAGAAGTCACCACTAGATCGCCGTACCCATCGATGATTTTCGTGATAGGACCCAATACCCGCGCACCATCTTGATGGAAGCAGATCACTTTCAAAAATTCTAATTCTTCGATCGAAAACAACTCACTGAAATCATCGACATAATTGATCGGTAAAAATTCCAAACGGGCTGCTGTCATAGCAATCGCCATCTTATGGGTTAAATGGGGCATTGCTTCTGCCGTGTGGATCGCAAAATTTTCGATCCGACGTGTTTGGCTTTCCGAATAGATCCCGTTGCTCGTGGAGATCTCAAAATAGATGTCGTTTTCTTTGAGTAGGTCGATCAACGAACGAGTTTGATCATGGCTGATCGGCACAGTAAATAATGAATTACCCGCTTCGTCGTAGACTTGGGCACCATTCAAGGTGATCATTGCACAGTCGATCCCGGCTTCTTGCAGCGGCGGCAAAGCCTCTTTGCGGTTACGGCCAGTTGCGACCATAAATTCGATTCCTTTGGATTGGGCATATTTGATTGCTTGGATATTTTCTTCTGAAATCTGCATACTAGCATTTAAAAGCGTACCATCCATATCAGAAGCAATTAATTTGATCATTGTCAGCGTCCTTTCTTAATCGTTTCTACAAATAGTGTACCATAAATCGCGCATTTTTTTTCTTTCGAAGAGTAATTCTTGTTTCTAAGGGGAGGGATTTGTTATCCTAGAAGAAAACAAAGGAGATTCGCCATGAAACGACTATTGGACAATGATTGGCAAGAACAATTGCAGGAATCATTTGAGCAGCCGTACTACCAACAACTGCGGACTTTCTTGAAACAAGAATATGCCCAGCAAACGATCCATCCAGCAATGGATCATATTTATGAAGCCTTAAAACTGACACCATACCATGACGTAAAAGTTGTCATCTTAGGTCAAGATCCTTATCATGGCCCTCACCAAGCCCACGGACTGTCGTTTTCCGTACAGCCGGGGGTCAAAATACCGCCTTCGTTGCGGAATATTTACAAAGAATTAGCTGATGACTTAGGGATTCCACCTGTGTCCCACGGTTATCTCGTACCTTGGGCGCAACAAGGGGTCTTATTGTTGAATACCGTGTTGACAGTACGTGAAGGGCAAGCCTATTCACATCACGGGCATGGCTGGGAGCAGCTGACTGATACGATCATCGAAAAATTGAATCAACGAGAAGAACCGGTCATTTTTGTGCTTTGGGGCAAACCCGCCCAAAAGAAAGCCGCTTTGCTAGATACTAGCAAACATATTATTATAACAGCGCCTCATCCAAGTCCGTTATCAGCGCATCGAGGATTCTTTGGTTCGAAGCCTTTTTCTAAGATCAATCAAGCATTGCTGGCGTTAGGGGAAGAACCGATTTCCTGGGCGTTGCCAGAAAAAATAACACAGTTGTAAAACTGTGTTATTTAGAATGAGTAAACTTGTGAAAAAGGTAACGATATTTAAAATAATCGACTAATACAGGATTTTTATCTGTTCTTTTTTTCGCAATTATTGTACAATGGAAGGGTATAAAAAAACTGGAGGTCTTTACCCGTGGAATTATTCGAAAGTTTAAAATTTAAAATCGTGCGTCGTCATATCAAAATCGTTTTTCCTGAAGCAACAGATCCTCGTATCCTAGGTGCTGCTAGCCGTTTACGTTCAGAAGAATTAATTGAACCTGTTTTGATCGGTAACCCGGTTGAAATCGAAAAAGCAGCGGAAGCTCGCGGAATCAACGTATCAAACTTTGAAATTTTAGATCCTGAAAATTATGATCGTTGGGATGAAATGGTTGAAGCTTTTGTGGAACGCCGCAACGGCAAAGCAACCAAAGAACAAGCAGAAGAAATCTTAAAAGATGTCAACTATTTCGGTACAATGTTGACTTACATGGGCATTACTGAAGGAATGGTTTCAGGAGCGATCCATTCTACGGGTGATACAGTAAGACCCGCTTTACAAATCATCAAAACAAAACCAGGCATTAGCCGTACAAGTGGTGCTTTCTTAATGGTTCGTGGTCGTGACCAAGAAAAATACTTGTTCTCAGACTGTGCCATCAATGTAAACCCAACTGCACAAGAATTGGCAGAAATCGCTGTTGACTCAGCGAAAACCGCTGAATTATTTGAAATCGATCCAAAAGTTGCTATGTTAAGCTTCTCAACGAAAGGGTCTGCGAAAGCACCAGAAGTAGATAAAGTTGTTGAAGCAACAAAAATCGCCAAAGAATTGGCACCAGAATACCAAATCGATGGAGAATTGCAATTCGATGCTGCGTATATCTCAGCAGTTGCGCAATTGAAAGCTCCTGAATCTGAAGTAGCAGGTAAAGCAACCGTCTTTGTTTTCCCAGATTTACAATCAGGAAACATTGGTTACAAGATCGCCCAACGTTTCGGTAACTTTGAAGCGATTGGACCAATCTTACAAGGATTGAACAAACCAATCTCTGATTTGTCTCGTGGTTCAAATGAAGAAGATGTCTACAAATTATCAATCATTACTGCGGCACAAACACTAATGGAAAAATAAGCAGCCAATCGCTGCACTTATGAAAAACTGATCCCTTGAGGGTCAGTTTTTTGTTTTGCTCTTGGAAAGTTGAGGGCAGCAAAGGAGGAAGTGTGCGCAAAAGCAACGATCCAGTGATCGTCGGGAAATTTTCCCTAAGCTCCTTCTTTACAATTCCTTGAAAAACAAGCTATACTAGCAACTAGTAAATTAGATTGATCAAAGGATGGGGACTATGTTTACCATTAACGACTTAGAAGCAACCGCAGCATTTGCAAAAATCATTGGAGAGGCAGCCGAGCCAGGGGATAATCTGGTATTGACGGGCGATTTAGGTGCTGGCAAAACAACCTTGACGAAAGGCATCGCCTTGGGGCTAGAAATCGAGCAACTGATCAAAAGTCCGACCTATACGATCATTCGTGAATATACCAATGGGCGGCTACCGCTGTATCATATGGATGTCTATCGGGTGGAATACGGTGCAGAAGATTTAGGACTGGATGATTATTTCGAAGGGGATGGCTTGTGTGTGATCGAATGGGGCAATCTCTTAGAAGCCTCCCTGCCAGAGGATTATTTAGAACTGATTTTGGAAAAAGATGATACAGATGAACAAAAACGCCTTGTGAAATGTCATGCATATGGCACCAAAGCAACCGCCTTTTTGCAACGGATCACAACAAAATGGCAGGCAGCCCATGAGTGAGATCCAATTACAGATCAAAGAAGCCACGGGTGCTGATGCCAAAGCTGTGTTAGCAGTCAGTCAACAGCTAGGAGAAGAAACGGATTTTCTCTTGATGGACGAAAGCGGCTTGGCGTTGCCAGAAGCCCTATTGGCAGAACAGCTGGACGCTATCTATGAACGGGACGACTATTTGCTGTTGTTGGCATTTGATCAAGAACAATTGATCGCCATGGCATCAGTCAAAGGCCATGAAGAGTGGCAATTAGCCCATGTCGGGGAGATCGGTATCTCGATTTTAAAAGACTATTGGGGCTTAGGCTTAGGTTCGCTCCTGATTGAAGAATTACTGGACTGGGTAGTAGAAGTTGGCGAATTGACCCGCATCGAGTTGACCGTTCAAGCGAGAAATTTACGGGCGATCCATCTGTATCAAAAATTTGGTTTTTTAACAGAAGGCTGTATGAAAGAAGCGGTGCAAACCCGCGAGGGGCAAAAAGTTGACGTCTTGATGATGGCACGTCTTTTTGAATCATAAAAAAGGAGTGAAGGAAATGGAGTTTCGGGAACCGACGATCGCAGACTGCGATCAAATCGAAGCGTATCGGCAAGCCTTCGAGAAGAATCAAGAAGTCATCCATGGTGGGGCAGGACTTGTAGAAAGTCCGACAGCCAAAGACTGGCTAGAGGGATTGGTGGATTTTAAAACAGCAGAAACGGTACCAGAAGGATTCGTTCCCGCCCGTACCTATCTGGCTATCCAAGATCAAAAAGTGGTCGGTCTCTTGAATCTGCGTCTGACACTTAATGCGTATTTGCGCCAAATTGGCGGACACATCGGGTATTCAGTGCACCCAGACCATCGAAAGCAAGGCATCGGCTCGGCAATGTTGGCACAGTCATTGGTAAAGGCCAAACAATTTGGCTTGAACAACGTGTTAGTAACCTGTGAAGAAGCCAATCGCGCCTCCGCCAAAGTCATTGAAAACAACGGTGGTAAATTGACAGAAAAAGTCATTGATCCTGAAGATGGCGCTATAATCTGTCATTATTGGATCGATCTGACTTAAAATGAATCCTTCCTTAAATGAAAACGTGCGTCCTAAAGGCTAGCGCAATGCTGACTTTAGGACGCACGTTCTTATTTATTTGACTAAAACCAATTTTTTTAATGGATCGATACCAAATTCTTCTTCTTGACGCAATAAGATTTGGGCACATGCCCGACTATCTTCTAGTGCATCATGGTGGTTTAGTAAAGGAATCTGTAATTGCTCACAAACCGTGTTTAATTTGTGGTTCGTAAATTCTGGATACAGCTTGCGGCTCGTTCGCACCGTGCATAAGGAAAGATAATTTGGTTGTGACAACCCATAATAATCAAGACATCCCGCCAAAACTCCAGTATCAAAACCAGCGTTATGCGCAACGATCAAACTGTTCAGTTGATAATATTGTTGGATTTGTTTCCATACGTCAGGAAACTTAGGCGCTTCTTGTACATCTTCTGGACGGATGCCATGAATTTGAATGTTTTTCCAAAAAAATTCCGTTTCCGGTTGGATTAATGTGTAATATTCGCCCACGATTTTGCTATCTTGTACCATGACTAGTGCAAGGGAACAGGCACTATGCTTTTGATAATTTGCTGTTTCAAAGTCCATTGCGATAAAATTCATCAGACTCACCTCATTGCCATTCTAGCACAAAATCAAAGAATGAAAAGCGAACAAACGTTAAGAAAAACTGAAGTTTTCTTACGGTTAGTTGAGATCCAGTTCCACCGGACAATGGTCACTGCCAATGATATCTGTATGGATCTTGGCGTCTAGCAAGCGCTCATTTAAGTCATCCGAAACGACAAAGTAATCGATGCGCCAGCCAGCATTGTTTTTGCGAGCGTTGAAACGGTAGCTCCACCAAGAATAAATACCTTCTGCATCTGGATAGAAATAGCGGAACGTATCGGTAAAGCCAGCAGCCAAAAGAGTCGAAAACTTTTCCCGTTCTTCAGGTGTAAACCCAGCACTTTTTTGATTGGTTTTCCAATTTTTGATGTCGATATTTTTATGGGCAACATTCAAATCACCGCAGAGAATCACTGGCTTTTGTTGTTTCAATTCAGTCAAGTAAGCCAAAAAGGCATCTTCCCAAGTCATGCGATAATCCAAGCGGCGCAATTCATTTTGGGAATTCGGTGTGTAGCAAGTAATCAAGAAAAATTCAGGATACTCCAGCGTGATGACGCGACCTTCCGTATCATGTTCTTCGATTCCTAATCCATAACGGACCGATAGTGCAGGTTCTTTTGCGAAAATTGCTGTGCCGGAATAGCCTTTCTTCTCCGCATAATTCCAGTATTGATGATAGCCTGGTAAATCCAATTCGATCTGACCTTCTTGCAGCTTTGTTTCTTGTAAGCAAAAGAAATCAGCATCGAGGGCTTCAAACACTTCAGAAAAATTTTTTTTAACGATGGCCCGTAAACCATTCACATTCCAAGAAATAAATTTCATTGAGACTCCTCCTTATTTTCCACTACGCCTCCCATTTTACCTAAAAAAGCCAGAAGCGCAAAGCAAGTGAGCGGAATGAGGAAAACAAGGAGGAAGAATGAGGATTAAATTTGGATGCTAGAGAAAATTCGTTTGTAGTACGGAAAAGGAACGATGGCTCCTTACGTTTACTTCCATTTTATGATACAGTCATTTTGAAAAGGGGGCAGTTTCATGACGATCAAAGCGCAAGTTTCAGCGAAAATGACTTCGAAAAATCAAATAACTATTCCAAAAAGTGTGCGGCAAATACTAGGCTTAAAAGAGAATCACTGGGTAATTTTTGAATTTACCCCAGAAGGTGAGATCAAGGTAAGAGGCGAAAAAGCAGCACCTTCTTTTGAAGATTTTTAGAAACAAGAATTAGCGATCATAGAAGAAATGGGAAAATTTGACACAGGTGAGATGTTTTTTGAAAAAGATTTAGGTGAGGAGAACATTGAATGGTAAGGCAAGGAGATATTCTTTTATTGACTTAAATCCCACCAAAGGAAATGAAATGGCAAAAAAAGACCGTGTGTAGTGGTTAGTAATGATTATTATAACAAGAGTTTCAATACCATCTTAGTGATGCCACTCAGTAGCTCAAAAAAATATGTAGAAGAAAAATTTGCTCGATCGAATGCGTTTCAAACAGTTACCGAAACACAATAAAGTAAAGTTCAAGGGACGATTCTTTGTCAGCATATTTGCAGTGTGGACTTCTTGCATCGCAGCAACTTAGAAGTAGTCGATAAAGTCACTACGGAGATGAAAGAACGATTATCTGAAATAACAAAACACTTTTTTTGAAGCTTACTCTTTATTAATCAGGTCATTCGCAAAGAGGCGCTTATGGGTCATTCGACCATTAAGCTTTTCTTTGATTCACCAGAGGTAGCAACTTTTCCTTGAACATGCTAAAATAAGTGAGATGTTTATTGTGAAAGGAAACCTTCTCGTGAATAAAGACTTGATGATTGCGCAATTCCCTGAAATTGCCTTATTAAAAGATGAACCCTTATTGAACTATACGTATACAAAAACTGGTGGACCGGCAGACATTTTGGCTTTTCCCAAAACAGCAGATGAAGCCAAACAGCTGCTTGATTATTGCCGAGAACAAGCGATTCCTTGGATCGTCTTAGGAAATGCCAGCAACTTGATCGTCCGTGATGGTGGTATTCGTGGCGTGGTGATCATGCTATCAGAAATGAACCAAATCGTGGTGGACGGCACTTCTTTGATCGTCGATGCTGGAGCAAAGTTGATCGATACCACCTATGTCGCTTTGCATGAATCGTTGACTGGTTTTGAATTTGCCTGCGGGATTCCTGGCAGTGTCGGCGGTGCCGTCTTTATGAATGCTGGCGCCTATGATGGCGAAATCCAAGATGTCTTTGCGTCCTGCGACGTTTTGCTGGCTAATGGTCAAATCGTGACTTATACCAAGGAAGAAATGGAATTTGCTTATCGTCATAGCAAATTACAAGAGCAAAAGATGATCATTTTAAGCAGTCGCTTTGATCTAGCAAAAGGCGATCAAGAGCAAATCAAAAAGCGGATGGATGAACTGACAGAATTGCGGCAATTGAAGCAACCGCTAGAATACCCCTCTTGTGGGAGTGTCTTTAAACGTCCAGTCGGTCATTTTACCGGCAAGCTGATCCAAGATGCAGGCTTACAAGGATTGAAATGGGGCGGAGCCCAAATTTCGGAAAAACATGCGGGCTTTATCGTGAATGTCGATCAAGCCACTGCAACGGATTACGTTGAACTGATCGCTCATATCCAACAAGTCATCAAAGAAACCTTTGATGTCACCTTAGAAACAGAAGTCCGAATCATCGGCGAAGAATAGAATAGCAAAAAGATTGTCCTGAAGGGCAGTCTTTTTTTTATGAGAGCTGATAAAAAAGAGCTTAGGTTTGTAAGCTTTCTCAGTCTTCGGTACAATAAACGAAAAGGAGTGAGCAGGATGAAAAAGTGGGGACGCGTCATTTTGTTTGTTGGGTTCGCCTTTCTTTTCGGCGGTTGTACGAAATTACCGCAAGAACAGTTTGCCGAACAGTTGACGAATCAGCAAGCAGCGAATGCTGGTGAATTCCAAGCGACGATCGATACCTTTGAGATGGGCAGCAGCAGCGAATACGGTCGAGAAGCCGATAGGTATGCCTCCATGTTGATGTCACAGTTAGTCGGTTCGTCATTTAAAGGGGACTTCGTCCAGGACAAAGAAACCAAAGCGATTTTACTCAATCTGGCAGTCGCTTTTGGGGGGCAGGAGCTGCCGATCAAGCTGATCGTCGATCCAGAAAAACAAGAAGCGTATGTGTCAGCTGAAATCTATGAAACACTGCAAGGGTATATCAGCGCATTTGGTAGTGACAGTTATGGGACAAAACCAGACGCTGCGGAATATGAAGGCAAATACCTGCGCATCGATCAAGAAACCTTAGATTCTTACTTTGGCGAAGGAACTTTTGCAGAGGACGGCGAGGGGACAACCGAAGCAGAAAAAGAGCCTGAAAACCTCTTTACCATGAACAGTCTTTTTCATAATGAGACATTTGCAGACTATTTGAAAACCTTTGAACCGGATGCTTTCAAAAGAGATGGAGATACGATCAGTCACACGTTTACCAAAGAAGAATTGGCAGATTATGCAGATTATGCCCAAGAACACGGCGCCGATCAAAAGCAAGTCGCCGAATTAGAAACGATGTTGGAAGAAGTCGAGCAGTTTGACTTAACCATGACCATCAATACGAAAACAAATCAGCAGAAAATGGCTTTTCACTTCGTGCAAGCGGATGAGCTGCAAACCACTATCGGAGCCACGGTGACTTTTACAGGGAAGAAAAGTGATACTGCTGTTGCAATCCCTACAGCGGAAGAATTGATTGACCCAGAAGAATTGTTTTCTCCCTATGATTATGGTTGGGATGACAGCTATGACGATGGGGATGAAAATGATTATGATGATGAGTACTGGGATAGCTATGATGAAGCCGATGATTGGTCTTCTTATATGCTGACGGATGAGGAGTTTGAAGAACTGCTGCTGCAAATCAAGCAAGAGCTGCCTTATTTGACCCAAGCAGATATCGATGATTATCTGACCTTTTATGAAGAGTATTTGACTCAAGAGCAGTATCAAGAGCTTGTCGAGGCACTCCAAGTGACACAAAGTTTATAAGACACTCAAAAGGGAAGCGACCGCCTAAGTTAGCCAAAAAGCTAACTTTGGGCGGTCGCTATTTTTTTAGATACGATTTTTTTTGCGGTTCATGACTAAGCGCAAAAGGACGGTTCCAACTGCCATCGTGGCGATTCCCGCTACAATGGCTTCAGGTACACCTTGGGCGAAGATTACACCCAAAATCGCTGCATAGACAGCATTGCCGGCTTTCCCCACAACCTCCGCATATTCTTGCTGGAACAAGAAGTAGATCAGGTTCATTACCAGGATCGTATTCGTCAAGCCTCCAGCAACACCAGCAATCAGTAACGAAAGACTTTGCTGTTTGTTTTTCCAGATTTTTTGACAGCCTTTATAAACAAAGTAAGGAACGACACCAATCAAAATACGAGGAATCAACGCTACGAGGATCGCTTTCCAGCTTCCTTGATCACTCCCATAAATCGGTACGAAAGGGGAGAAGACAAAAGAAAGCGGGGTGATGATCCAGGTCGAACGCACCATACTGATGATCCCAAAGGCGCCGCCTAAAAAGCCGCCGATCCGAGGGCCTAATACAATGGAAGCGATGATCACAGGAATATGCATCGTTGTCGCATTGATTGGTCCTAAGGGAATAAACCCAAGAAAGGGAACCGATGCTAAAAGAATCAAGATTCCCAAAAAGAAAGCTGTTAAGACAAGTTCAAAAGTTGATATTTTTTTCATTGTTAGACACTCCGTACTTCCAAAGCAGTCAATGCTTTTTCGAGAATCGTTTCTGTTGCTGCTAATGCGCCTCTGCCGAAATCACCGCAAGCCAGTAACGCTTCACGGGGTTCAATCTCTTGGAAGCCGACTTCTTTCAAAATCCCCAAATTTCTTTGAACAATCGGGTTTTCGTACATGACGGTATTCATGGCTGGTGCAATCAAGCGGGGAACGGATAACGGCAACGCTAAGGCAACTGTTGAGATCAAATCATCGGCTATCCCATGCGCCAGCTTGCCAATACTGTTGGCACTGGCTGGGGCGAGCAAGAAAAGATCGGCTTGTTTGGCTAGTTCAATATGATTGATCCGATCTGGTTGACGTTCTTGCATAACATCGACATGGATCGGGCGTTTGGATAATGACTGTAACGTCAAAGGCGTAATAAATTGTGTGCTGTTTTGAGTCATTAAGACATCCACTGCATAGCCCTTTTTGGTTAATTCATTGGTTAGGTCGGCTGCTTTGTATGCAGAGATACTGCCGCTGACGCCAAGCAGAACGTGTTTTTGTTTCATGTTTCTTTCTCCTTTTCTAAAAAACATCTAGCTAAGCACGCAGGTCATTGCGTAATGTGTCAACGATCAAGGTTGCGATCTCAGCTTTTGTGCGGCCAGTCCCGATTTGTCCTTCTTGTGTCAAAAGGTGTCCGACATGCTGGTTTCCAGAAATTTGCGTCAAGTCGTTGGCCAACACATAATCCGCTTGGCTAGCTAGCAGACTTTTTCGTGCGACCGCAAACAACTCGACTTCCGCTACGTCTACTAATAATTTGAATCCGACTAATAAGGTTGTCGGCTGTAATGCTTTGATGGTTTGGATCACTTTTGGGGTTTTCTTCAACACTAAAAACAAATGATCAGTATTGGAAGAAACTTTGCCTGCCGTTGATTCAGATTGTGAGAGCACGTGTGCCATCAATGCCGGAGTGACCTGGTTGTCATAAGCTGGTAGGGCATCGTTGATTGCTTCATAAAACGCTGCTTCTGAAAAATGAGCAGCAGGGGTGAAATCACTGACTGCCATACTGTGGATCACAGCAGCATACGAATGGGTCGTCAATAAATCGGTCAACTGCGTCAACAAGTCCGTGGTCCCTTCAATGAAATGACAGGTAACGCGTGGATCGGTCGGCGGTTGTTTGGCAGTTTTCGTCGTAACGTAATCGATGGCCACCTCAGGGTATTGCAGCCATTCCTTGGCAATGGCTTGACCAAGTGAGCCCGTGGAATGATTCGTGATTGCACGGACATCATCGATTTTTTCAGAAGTACCGCCAGCCGTAATCAAAATTCTCATTGCGCTTGTGACACCTCAACGATCGTCCGTCCTTGGTGCGTACCAGCTAATAAAGCTGCCAATGTTTCTGGCAAGTCTTCCAAAGTGATGGCTTTCGTGTAAAGCTGATCGATCACATTCCACTCACCCGCTAATTTCTCCCATAATGCCGTGCGGATCTCATGGGAAACATTGACCGAATCGATCCCAATTACGCGAATCCCACGCAAAATAAATGGTAAGACAGTCGTTTCGATTTTGATTCCACCAGCATTGCCGCATAAGAAGGCACCGCCCCCATAAGCGATTTGCGGAAGCACTGCCGCAAGCAATGGACCGCCAACTGTATCGATGACCGCTGCAAACGTTTGTTTTGCTAATGGTTTGACCTTTTCTGGTACCACGTCATCAGGACTGACGATTTTCGCTGCGCCTAGGTCCAACAACCATTGCGCATCGGTTTTCCGAGATAGCGCCACTATATTTGTATAGCCCAGTTTTTTCAATAAAGCAATGCTGACACTGCCGACGCCACCGCTAGCGCCTGTCACCAAAATAGCAGCGTCTTTTGCTAAGTGCAGCTGTTCTAATTCTTGCACCGCTAAAGCTGCTGTGAACCCAGCAGTGCCATAGGTCATACTGTCTTTTGCTGAAAAACCAGCAGAACGTTTCACGAGCCACTCGGCTGGGACCCGTTGAAATTGACTGTAACCGCCTGGGTGAGAAACCCCTAAGCCATAACCTGTCACTAAAACTTGGTCGCCTGGGGCAAAATCAGCAGACTGACTGTCCACGACTTCCCCTGCTAAATCGATTCCCGGCGTCATCGGATACGTGCGGATCACGCCGCCATTTTCTTTTGCTGCCAAGGCATCTTTGTAATTGACATCTGAGTAATCAACACGGACAAGCACATCGCCTGCTGGCAGCTCGTCAAGAGTTGCAGTTGTGAGTGAAGCAGTAAAATTTGGTTCATTCATGACACGAAAGGTAGAGAAATTCGTCATTTCAGACACTCCTTTGATGGTTTGTACTCATAATACCATAAGTTTTATTTTTTTAACCAGTGAAGCAAGAAAAGGCAGGTCTTCTTATCAAAAAATCAGCAAAAACAGATCATTATTAAATCTACCTTTTCTTCGTTAAAATAGAAGTTGTTCTTTTAAACCTTTAAAAAGCGAAAATGCCGGGACCACCAATCGTTTCCTTTATAACACAAGCGTTTAGCGTCACTCCCTTTTTTGATCAGAGAGAAAAGATTTCAAAAAAATGAAGAAAAAAGGCTTGTGTTTTTTGCAATTATTTGTATACTAGAAAAAGTGAAATTAAACATGAAGTTTACTTATAGCAAACTTTTTTATTTGAAGTTGTGTCAATCAAAGGGGGAATGAACATGGAGATTGGCGAGAAGCTGCGCAATTTGCGCGTTCAAAAGAATTTGACCCAAGAAGAATTAGGCGAGCGGACCGATTTGACGAAAGGCTATATCTCACAGTTGGAGCGTGATTTGAGTTCGCCTTCTATGGAAACTTTTTTTACGATCTTAGAAGTTTTAGGCGTGACACCAGAGGAATTTTTCCGAGAAGAAAATGCGCAGCATCAAGTGGTTTATCGCGAAGAAGACAGCACGCTTTATTATGATGAAGAAAATGGCTATGAATTGAAGTGGCTGATTCCCGATTCCAATGAAAATGAAATGGAGCCAGTCTTGCTGACTTTTGATAAAGCGGGCGAATACAAGACCTTTGAACCATCGTTAGCAGAAACATTTATCTATGTCTTAGAGGGCAGTGTGGCGTTGACACTAGGAGAAACGCAGTACAAGGCTCGTAAAGGCCAATCGATTTATTATCAGGCGACTGAGCCGCATCAATTAAAAAATATTGCGGGCAAAAAAAGCCGTGTGCTTGTAGTCGTGACAGATTCTTATTTATAGTACAGGAGGAAAGAGTGTGGGAAAAACAATAATTTCATTCAACAATGTGGTGAAGCGATTTGATGATGATGAAACAGTTTTGAAAAAAGTGAGTTTTGATATTGAAGAAGGTCGCTTTTATACATTGTTAGGTCCTTCAGGTTGTGGAAAAACAACCATCTTACGCATCATTGCGGGTTTTTCGGACGCAACAGAAGGCGACGTTTATTTTGATGGACAAAGAATCAATGACGTTCCTGCCAATCAACGGCAAGTGAATACTGTCTTTCAAGATTACGCCTTATTCCCACATATGAACGTTTTTGAAAATGTGGCATTTGGTCTGCGAATCAAAAAATTACCAAAAGATGAAGTGAATAAAAAAGTCTTAGAAGCGTTGCGGCTAGTACAACTTCCTGGTTATGAGAATCGTGAAATCAGCGAAATGTCTGGAGGTCAACGCCAACGGGTCGCAATCGCACGAGCGATCGTCAATGAGCCCAAAGTATTGCTTCTTGATGAACCCTTGTCCGCATTGGATTTGAAATTGCGAACCGACATGCAATACGAGCTGCGGGAATTGCAGCAGCGACTAGGCATCACCTTTATTTTTGTCACCCATGACCAAGAAGAAGCGTTGGCGATGAGTGATGAGATTTTCGTTATGAACAAAGGGAAGATCGTCCAAAGCGGCACACCAGTGGATATTTACGATGAACCAATCAACCATTTCGTGGCGGATTTTGTCGGTGAAAGCAACATCGTCACAGGTACGATGATCGAAGACAACTTAGTGGAGTTTGTCGGCAAGCAATTTGAATGTGTCGATGGCGGGATGCGGCCGAATGAAGCTGTTGAGATCGTGATCCGTCCAGAAGATTTGAATTTGACGACGGCGGAAAAAGGCAAGCTGGTCGTTGAAGTAGACACGCAATTGTTCCGAGGCGTGCATTACGAAATCATTTGTTACGATGAACAAGGCAACGAATGGATGGTTCACTCTACAAGAAAAGCCACTGAAGGAAGCAAGATCGGGCTTTCCTTTGAACCAGAAGACATCCACGTCATGCGTTTCAATGAGTCCGAAGAAGATTTTGATGCTCGTTTAGAGAGCTACGAAGATTAGGAGGGAAAGCTAATGACGAAAATGCGTCGTTTTTATGCGATACCCTATGTCTTTTGGTTATTGCTATTTGTTATTGCACCAGTCTTATTGATCATCTACCAATCCTTTTTTGATATGAACGGCAACTTTTCGCTGGTCAATTATCAAAGCTACTTAGGTTCTGGCAAATATTTGATCATGACCTTAAACTCGGTTTGGTATGCCTTTTTGATCACCGTGATTACCTTAGTGATCAGCTACCCGACAGCCTATTTCTTAACTAAGCTGCGTCACAAAGATTTGTGGCTGCTGTTGATCATCTTACCAACGTGGGTCAACTTATTGTTAAAAGCCTATGCGTTTATTGGGATCTTCGGCATTCATGGCAGTGTCAACAACTTCCTAGAAATCATGGGTGTTGGACCAAAGCAGATTTTGTTTACCGACTTTAGCTTTTTGACGGTTGCCGTCTATATCGAACTGCCCTTTATGATCATGCCGATTTTTAATGCCTTAGAAGAAATGAATCCCTCTTTGATCAGTGCCAGCCGCGATTTAGGGGCAAACAGCTATGATACGTTCCGACGAGTGATTTTCCCTCTGTCGTTAAACGGTGTGAAAAGCGGCGTCCAAGCCGTCTTCATTCCGTCGCTCTCCCTCTTCATGTTGACCCGTTTGATTGGGGGCAATCGCGTGATCACGCTTGGTACGGCGATCGAGCAGCACTTTCTCGTTACCCAAAACTGGGGCATGGGTTCGACCATCGGCGTCATTTTGATCATCGCTATGTTCCTCGTGATGCTGTTTACGGGAGAAAAGAAAAAAGGAGGGCAACGTAAATGAAAAAATTTCGCTGGTCGAATCTTTATCTAATCGTCGTCTTTATTCTTTTGTACGTGCCGATCTTTTATTTGATTTTCTATTCCTTCAATGAAGGAGGCACCATGAATGCTTTTACGGGTTTCACTTTTGAACATTACCAATCCGTCTTTCAAGATACCCGCTTGATGATCATCGTGTTGAACACCTTTATGCTGGCATTTTTATCAGCATTACTGGCAACGATCATCGGCACATTTGGTGCGATGGGCATCTACTATACCCGCAAACGTCGAACGAGAACGGCATTGTTGAGTTTGAATAATATTTTGTTGGTTTCACCAGATGTCATCATTGGTGCCAGCTTCTTGATTTTCTTTACGATGATCGGCAACTTGTTCCGTGGGTTTAGCTTAGGCTTTTTCAGCGTATTGCTTTCGCATATCGCCTTTAGTATCCCGATCGTGGTCTTGATGGTCTTACCGAAACTGCAAGAGATGAACGATTCAATGATCGATGCTGCCCGTGATTTAGGCGCGAATAATTTTCAAGTCATTAAAAATATCATTTTGCCTTTCTTGACACCGGGCATCATCGCCGGCTATTTCATGGCCTTTACTTATTCACTCGATGATTTTGCCGTGACATTCTTTGTGACAGGCAATGGCTTTAGTACCTTATCGGTAGAGATCTATTCTAGAGCACGTCAAGGAATCAGTTTAGAAATCAATGCATTAAGTACACTTGTCTTCTTATTCTCCATGATCCTGGTGGTAGGCTATTACTTTATCAGTAAAGAAAACGGCGCGAAGAAATTACGTAAAAATCGCCGTGTGGAGGTGGCAAATCTGCGATGAAACGACTACAATCTCTGATTATCGGTATTGTTGCGATCGTCCTGATCTTGCTCTTTGGTGTCCGTGAATTGGAACGCTCCTCTGGTATGGCAGGCGCTGAGGTCGTCAACATCTACAACTGGGGCGACTACATCGACCCTGATTTGATCAGTAAGTTTGAAGAAGAGACAGGCTACAAAGTCAACTATGAAACCTTTGACTCAAATGAAGCGATGTTCACGAAGATCCAACAAGGCGGTACGTCCTATGACATCGCCATACCGAGTGAATACATGATTGAGAAAATGATGGAACAAAATCTTTTAAAACCATTGGATCACAGTAAAATCAAAGGGCTAGACAATATCGACCCTCGCTTTTTGGACTTGAGTTTTGATCCAGGCAATCAATATTCCATCCCTTATTTCTGGGGAACACTGGGGATCGTCTATAACGATAAATTCTTTGATGAAGGTGAGATCACCCAATGGGACGATCTTTGGAAACCCGAATTAGCAAATAGCATCATGCTGATCGATGGCGCGCGTGAAGTGATGGGATTAGGTTTGGACAGCTTAGGCTATTCTCTTAACAGCAAAGACGATGATCAGCTGCAAGAGGCATTCAATAAGCTACGGACCATGACCCCAAACATCAAAGCCATCGTCGCAGATGAAATCAAGATGTACATGGCAAATGAAGAAGCATCGGTTGCGGTCACATTTTCTGGGGAAGCAGCCGACATGATGTACGAAAACGAGCACATTCATTACGTGATCCCTTCGGAAGGTTCCAACCTGTGGTTTGATAATATGGTCATTCCTAAGACCTCACAAAACGAAGCCGGTGCTTACGCCTTCTTGAACTTTATGCTAGAACCCGAGAACGCTGCACAAAACGCAGAATACATCGGCTATTCCACACCTAACCAAGAAGCCATGGCATTACTGCCTGACGAGATCACCGAAGACGAACAATTCTATCCATCCGATGAATTAATGGAACACCTCGAAGTCTATGAAAACTTAGGTGCTGAGTATCTGGGCATCTATAATGATTTGTTCTTGGAATTGAAGATGTATCGGAAATAAACAAACTGCCATTAAGCAGGGAATGGATCCTGTTTAATGGCAGTTTTTTATAATTTACTATGACATATCAAATGAATCTCTAGGAATATGTATTAGAAAAGAAAATTTATAGAGAATAAACCTGCAATTGTTTCAATAATTAGGAAAAATCAACCTCGTTTTGTTCAAAATGTTTCAAGAACTACTTGACCTAAAGTCAACTCTAGGTGGTATCTTTTTAGATAGAAGAAATGAGCAGCGATTGTTGAAACTCAGAAAAATCATGATTTCCCTTTAGGATAACTTGCTATTTCTTGGTTTGACAGGAATTTAAAAAAGAGCGCCTAGCTCCGATTGCCGCTTTTTTCATTCCAGAGAACGATCTACTCATTTCGACTTCGTGTCTTTTTCCTTGTGAGTAAACACACGAACCATTCAAACATTTCTACAGGAGGTATGTACATGTTATTAGAAAAAATCAAAAGCCCCAAAGAGTTAAAAGAATTGACCAGTGGGCAACTTCAAGAACTGGTAGTAGAAGCACGAACTGCTTTATTGGAAAAAATCAGTCACCATGGGGGGCACAATGGCCCCAATCTGGGGATGGTTGAG
Organism: Enterococcus sp. DIV0755f; assembly: GCF_051713725.1. Taxonomy (NCBI): domain Bacteria; kingdom Bacillati; phylum Bacillota; class Bacilli; order Lactobacillales; family Enterococcaceae; genus Enterococcus; species Enterococcus sp. DIV0755f. Next base: position 2,721,469 of record NZ_JBIOQL010000001.1, on the reverse strand, counting down.
ATGACGATCGCGTTGCATAAAGTCTTTGATTCTCCCACCGATAAGCTGATTTTTGATGTGTCTCATCAGACCTATATCCATAAAATGTTGACGGGACGCGCCCATGCCTTTCTTGATGCTGCTCAGTATGATGCGGTTTCTGGTTACACGAATCCGAAAGAAAGCGAGTACGATCTCTTTACGGTCGGTCATACCTCCACCTCAGTTTCGTTGGCAAATGGTGTGGCGAAAGCCCGTGACCTAAAAAATGAAACGTATAACGTCGTTGCCGTGATTGGCGATGGTTCTCTATCAGGTGGCTTAGCGTTTGAAGGCTTGAACAATATTGTGGAATTAGGCACCAATACCATCGTGATCCTCAACGACAATGACCAATCGATCGCGGAAAACCATGGGGGGATGTACCAGAATTTGCGGGCATTGCGGGAAACCAAGGGGCAAGCAGCAGACAATCTGTTCAAAGCGATTGGTTTTGAGTACCACTATTTAGATGAAGGAAATGACCTCGCTGCCTTGATCGCTTTATTTGAAAAAGTGAAAGACATTGATCATCCTGTTTTATTACACATTCATACGATCAAAGGCAAAGGCTTCAAGTTTGCGGAAGAAAATCGTGAAAAGTTTCATGCAGGTGGTCCCTTTCATTTAGAAACAGGCGAATATATTTCTGCTGGCGGCAATCAAGTAACCTACAACAGCTTAACGACGGATTATTTATTAGAAAAAATGGCGACAGATCCTAAAGTTGTGGCAGTAAATGCTGGTACACCGATGCTGCTTTTTTCTCCAGAACAACGAGAAAAAGCAGGTAAACAATTTGTAGATGTGGGTATTGCAGAAGAACATGCGGTATCGATGGTTGCTGGGTTAGCAAAAAATGGAGCGAAACCTGTCTGGGCCGTTTTTTCTACCTTTATGCAACGTAGTTTTGATCAAATTTCCCATGATTTGGCCTTAAATCATCTGCCTGGAACGATTCTGGTATACGGTGCATCGATTCATGGAATGAATGACGAGAGCCATTTGGGAATTTTTGATATCCCCTTTTTGGCACATATTCCTAACCTTGTTTATCTTGCGCCAACCTCTAAAGAAGAATATCTAGCAATGTTGGATTGGTCGCTGGAACAAACCAACGCTCCAGTTGCGATCCGGGTACCGGTTGGACCTGTCAACGAAACGGTACGAGCAGCCTCTACTGACTACAGCGATCAAAAAAATGAGGTGACTCAAGCTGGCACGCAGGTAGCCATCGTCGGTGTCGGAAACTTTTATGCGCTAGCGGAAGAGATCGCAGAACAATTGAAAATGCAACATGGAATTACCCCAACGGTGATCAATCCTAAGTTTATTTCAGGGGTCGACAAAGAATTGCTGGATGCTGTGGCACGAGCGCATAAACTCGTTGTCACGTTGGAAGACGGCATACGAGAGGGCGGCTATGGACAAATGATTGCCAGCTATCTTGGTGATCGTGAGATTGCCGTCAAAAACTATGGCTTAGAAAAGAAATTTTATGATAATTACCGAGCAGCGGACGTTTTATCCGAACTTGGTATCACTGCTGAGGCAATTACGAAAGATATCATAGAACAGCTGCAGAAATAAGTTCTCTTAGGGTGTCTTGTGTAGCTGATAGGATTGATAAAAAATGAATGATCGAAGGAAACCTTGCAGAAAAACAGACTGCAAGGTTTTTTCGCAGACTATCGGTGACGATCTGCAGCAAATGCAGAAGACCAATGCTTTTCAAGCATAAATTCTCAGCGTAGGAAGCATTGGTCAAATGCTGGCGATCCAGCAAATAATAAAGAGGTAGGAAAAGATTGCTTTGGTGTCTTATCTGGTTGAACTCAGAGAAACAAAAAAAGTATTTTGTAAAAAGAAAAGGGGGAACTATGAAATTTTTTTCAATGAAGTTGCTGGCACTGTTGTCGGTGGCAATGGTCGTCTATTCGGCACCGGCGATTTCTGCCAATGTTCCAGCGATTGCGGCAAGCTTTCCAGAAGTAGATGCGGTCTACGTCGGGTTACTGACCACGATTCCGTCATTGTTTCTTTTGCTGGGGATTTTTACTACTAGCATGATCGAAAAAAGGATCGGCAAAAAATACACGATGGTCACCGGCTTGGTCATTGTGGCAGTTTTTGGCACGCTGCCGGCATGGTATCAGGGGAGCTTTCCCGTCTTGTTTCTTTCGCGCGCGATTCTTGGCTTTGGGATCGGCTTATTCAATCGTTTGGCGATTCAAATGATTAGTTTGTTGTTTCAAAATGAGCCGCAAAAGAAAGCCAAGGCCCTTGGGTTAGAAAGTGCCGTCGGTGGTTTAGGTGGTATCTTTATGACTTTGCTGGTAGGGCAGCTAGTGAAGATCAGTTGGGAGATCTCTTTCTTCGTTTATGGCTTTGCCTTGATCAGTCTCTTTTTTGTTCAGGTGTTTATTCCCAATGAAACAAAAGCGACCACCGATGCGGCTCTGATAGCGAACGTCACGGTTTCAAAAGAACGGAAACAAAAGTCATTTGTTTTGGGGGTGCTCTTGTTTCTGATCGTTGTCTTGTTTATCAACTACAATCTGCAGATCACCCCGTTGTTGTTGGAAAAAGGAATTGGTGATGCGACCGATGGCAGTAACATGATCGCCGCCATTGCGACGGGGGCATTTATCGCCGGCAATGCCTTTGGCTTGATATATAGACGCCTACATCGCTGGTTGCTGCCCATTGCGGCATTGCTTGCAGGAAGCAGCATCTATTTGACCTATCCCTTGCAGACGGTGGGGCTGCTCTTGGGTTGTTCTTTACTACTAGGCTTTGCCTTTCGCAGCATCATGCCTTTTTTCACCCACTTGCTGACGACTGGTGGTGAAGCGGAAGCTAAGTTTGGCACGATCGTCTCGATCGTTGCTTACAATTTAGGAGTCACGTTACCACCTTACGCTTCACGCTTGCTGATACTAGTCAGTGGCAATGAAACAGCAGGGATGCAGATGATCTTATCAGGGGGCTTGTTGTGCTTGATTGGTGTCCTAGCTTTTTTGGGAAATAAATACTTTCTGTATTTTGAACGAGGATAGGCGAAAGCTAGCTTGATCCTCGTTTTTCCATCTTCATTTCATCCTTCTCATCGCTTATAATAAAAAGAAACAATGATGAGTTGAGCGTACTAGACAAACTGCAGGCGTCAATCAGAGGGGAGAACCAGATGTATCTTTTTCAAAAAATTGAAGAAGCAGCGTTTAAACAAAATGATGCGAGACGAACGATCGGTGACTTTTTATTAAGCAATCGAGAAAAAGTTAGTGAGTATAGCATGGAAGAAATCGCAAAACTGACCCATACTTCCAAGCCGACGCTGGTCCGTTTTGCAAAATATTTTGGCTTTTCTGGTTGGAAAGAATTTGTATATGCCTTCATGCACGAATTGGCTCATTTTGATAATGGGTCAGCAGCAATCGATGTGAACATTCCTTTTGATGAAGCTGCAGACACATTAGAAATCATTGAAAACTTGGCGAACTTGCGTATGCAAACGATTAAAGAAACAGCGGCACTTATGACCGTAAAAGACCTGAATCAAGCTGCGAGGCTCATCAATGGCGCTCAAACCATCGTCATCTATGGGCGTAGTCCAAATTCTTATTTCGGACAGCTGTTTAAACGCAACTTAAACACGATCCATAAAAAAGCCTTTCTTGCAGATGCGGATGAATCTGGCTTGATTTCTAATACGCTGACCCCACAGGATTGTGCCATTCTGATCTCTTATTCTGGTAATAATTCAGAAACGTATCCTATGAAAAATGTGAAAACATTGTTGAAAAATGGTGTGCCGATTATCAGTATTACGAGTGGTGGAGAGAACTATTTGCGGGACTATTCGACGATCGTCTTGACGATTGCTAGCCGAGAAAAACTGTATTCCAAAATTGGAAATTTTTCCACAGAAGAATCGATTCAGTTCCTTTTGACAGTTTTGTTTGCTAAGATTTTTTCCCTCGATTATCAGGAAAATATCCAAATGAAAATCACCAATGCTCGTTTTTTAGAGACGAGCCGAAAAACGACGTTTAAAGAGATGGCAGAAGAATAAAAGGACCGCACCGAATATGGTGTGGTCCTTTTTCCCTATTGTACATTGTTAGGAGTGGTTGATTTCAATTCGATTGGCTCACCGGCAGCGACAAGACGAATCCGTTTTGGATTGACGATCCGATCGTACAAAGCTTCAGGATCCCCATTAAAGGCATCGATATGCGGGGCATCCACTGTTCCCCAGTGGGAGAGGATCAATTCAGCATGCGGATAGGTATTTGCCAGTTTCACGGCGTTCTCAAAGCCGATATGCCAAGCGTTGTCGTTAAAGTCAAACAAGATCGCATCTGGTTGAGGCATCTCTAATTGTTCTGGTAAAAGACGAGAATCGCCAGGAATCCACAAGGAACCATCCGGAGTATCGATCCAAAAGCCGCAATAGTCCTCAATTTGGAAGACACGGTCAAATTTTGTCGTCTCATTTTGCCAAAGGTGATACGCTTTTGTTAAAGAAATCTCCAAATTTTTAACGGTGAATGAATCATAGATTTCGTGACCTTGGGCAGCAACTTGAAAGTGCTCTTGCATAAGTTCGGTAACATATTTGGGTCCATGGAAGCTATCGGTAACCGGGACTAATTTTTCAATCGTCGGAATGCCGTAGTGATCATTATCTGAATGGGTGATCAATACCGCATCTAAGTGAGGGACTGCCGCCGGTTTGATTGGCAGATCGATCAGTAACGGCAGGTCAAATCCTTCTAAGACCGGATCGACCATGATACATGTACCACGGCTGTTTAGAAGAATACCGGAGTTTCCTAACCAGCGAATGATCGTTTGATCTGTTTTTTGAAAAGCTTCTTCATGAAAGAAAATCGTTTTTGGGGGTATTGCTTGTTTCGCGTTTGTCATGTTTCTTCGTTCCCTTCGCCTGTTTTTTATAAATCCAACGCAGCATCGCCGTTCGTAACAGGCTATGCTGAATCGTTGTTCCATTATGAGGTGCTTCAACGGTTTGGGGGAAAGAAGCTGTAGTTCCAGTAATTTTAAGAGAGTATTGTGCCGCCTTTTTTTACATGATTATTCTATGGCGTGCGCTCATCGATTGTTTTTGATTGCCACAATTCAAAAGTGTCGCATTCATAGAGTAAATTATACCATTGTTTCTCCTGGCTTCGTCAAGGCAATGCGGGGGCTTTTCGTGGAATAAATTTCGAAAAAAGAGCGGTATTTAATGAAAAGGTGAAATCCATTTCGACTTTAGGAAAATGTATTGGAACCGCTCTCTAAAAATGGTACATTGCTGGCAGAAAGAACAGTATGTTTTACCGGTGAGCACATACAACATAGATTTTCTTTGAAATTTATCTAGGGGTGGAATGTATGAGTGAAAATTATCAATCATTGGCAAAAAAAATCGTCCAGTATCTGGGGGGACAAGAAAATATCACGGATGCCTATCATTGTCAAACACGATTACGCTTTAAAGTCAAAGATGAAAAGCGTATAGATGAAGGAGAACTAGAGGCACTCGATGGGGTTGCCAAATACATCAATAATGCAGGGGTACATCAAGTCGTGATTGGAACCCATGTCAAAGATGTCTATGAAGAAGTCACAAAATTGGTTTCGCTTCAATCATCAGGGACGTCAGATCCTGGGGAGAAAAAAGGACCGGCAGCTGCAGTGATCGATTTTGTGGCAGGAACGTTTCAACCAATTATTCCGGCATTGTCCGGTGCTGGAATGGTTAAGGCAGTTTTGGCTTTGTTGATCGTCTTTGATGTGATCACCGCTGATTCGCAAACCTATTACATGCTGAATCTTTTTGCAGATGGTGTTTTCTTCTTCTTACCAATGATCCTGGCCTTCACTGTGGCACAAAAATTGCGATGCAATCCAATTTTAGCGGCTTCAGTGGCTGCTATGATGATGCATCCTAATTGGGGTGCCTTGGTCACAGCAGGCGAACCCGTTCACTTTTTTGGGGTTATTCCTTTTACATTAGCAAACTATACGGGATCAGTTATTCCGATCCTGATCGTGATTTTTTTCCAATCGTATGTCGAAAAGTTTTTGAACAAAGTGATTCCAAAATCAGTAGAACTGGTTTTTGTTCCAATGCTAACATTCTTGATAATGGGTACATTAGCCTTCTCGCTATTTGGACCGATCGGTAGTATCTTGGGGGGCTATTTGGCAACTTTCTTTACCTTCTTAAGTGTCCATGCTAGCTGGGTTCCAGCGGTTTTGATTGGGGGCTTTTTACCAATCATGGTGATGTTTGGTTTGCACAATGGGATTGCTCCTTTAGGGGTGATGCAAATGGCAGAACTTGGGTATGACAGTATTTTTGGTCCAGGGGCATTGGTCTCAAACATTGCTCAAGCAACCGCAGTAGCAGTTGTCGCATTGCGTACGAAAGAGAAAAAGACTAAGCAGTTGGCGGTATCAGGGGCGATCACTGCCTACATGGGGATTACTGAACCCGCTTTATATGGAATCAATTTGCCAAAAAAATATCCGTTAGTTGCGGCAATGATCGGTGGGGCTTCTGGTGGTTTGTATGCTGGCTTGACCAATACGCATCGCTTTGCGACCGGTTCGTCTGGTCTCCCAGCAGTCTTACTATATATCGGTGATGATACGATGCGCTATTTTTGGAATATCATTATCGCATTGGTGATTGCAGCTGTGGTGAGTGCGGTCGTTACCTATGTCTTAAGTTTCAAATATGAAACAAAAGTGACAATTGATGTTCCAGATATGAAAGCAGTAGTCTTAGAAGATACCCTATTGATCAATCCTGTACCAGGAACCGTGATGCCACTGAATCAAGTCAAAGATGACGCATTTGCTTCTGAAGCACTCGGAAAAGGATTTGCGGTCGATGAACCCATCGGTGAAGTCATTGCGCCTTTTGATGGGAAAGTCGCTGCTGTTTTTCCTACCAAACACGCGATTGGCTTGGTTTCAGACACGGGAATTGAATTGTTGATCCATGTCGGTTTAGACACAGTGGAACTAAATGGTCAGTATTTTGATGCGTTAGTAGAAGCAGAGCAAAAAGTTACAAAAGGACAGCGACTGCTGACGTTCGATGTACAGCAGATAAAAGCTGCAGGATATGTCACACAAGTACCGATCATCGTTACCAATACACCACAATATACCGCAGTCGAACTTGTGAAGGAAGGTTTGGTAGCTAAAGAAGAGGAAGTACTTGTAGTCAAAGTTTAGGAGGAAATAACATGGGATTATCAGATGATTTTTTATGGGGTGGTGCAACGGCTGCCAATCAAGCAGAAGGAGGCGTATTAGCAGGAGGACGTGGCTTATCAAATGTCGACCTCTTACCAACTGGTCCTGATCGCGCAAAGGTTGCTGCTGGTGAACTGGAAATGTTGGAATGGCAGGAAGATTCTTTTTATCCAGCCCAAACGGCCATTGATATGTACCACCATTATATGGAAGATATTGCCCTTTTTGCCGAAATGGGTTTTAACGTGTATCGGATGTCACTTTCTTGGTCACGGATTTTTCCGAATGGCAATGACGAAGCGCCCAACGAAGAAGGACTGCTTTTTTATGAGAAAATCTTCAAAGAATTGAGAAAACATCAAATCGAGCCATTAGTCACGATTGCCCACTTCGATGTTCCGCTGCATTTGATCAAGGAATTTGGTGGCTGGAAAAATCGCCGACTCATTGATTTCTATGTGACTTATGCGGAAACCGTCTTCCAACGCTATCGCGGGTTGGTCAAATATTGGCTGACGATCAATGAAATCAATATTTTGCTGCATCAGCCCTTTGTAGGTGGCGGGATCGTCTTTAAAGAAGGGGACAATCGTCAAGAAATCAAATACCAAGCAGCGCATCATCAGTTAGTCGCCAGTGCCTTAGCAACCAAAAAAGCTCATGAGATCGATCCGACCAATCAAGTCGGCTGTATGCTGGCTGGCGGCAGTCATTATCCTTATACTTGCCGACCTGAAGATTACCAAGAAGCAATCAATCGTGATCGCGAAGGCTATTTCTTTATCGATGTGCAAGCCCGAGGTAAATACCCCAATTATGCCTTGAAAAAATTTGAGCGAGAAGGCTTAACGATCAAAATGACACCTGAAGACGAGGCGATTTTAGCGGCTTCTCCTGTTGATTTTGTCAGTTTTTCTTATTACTGTTCGCGAACGGTCAGTGCCCATCCAGAAGACTATGCGCAAGCGACCGGGAATCTCTTTCCATCAATTAAAAATGAACATCTACCATCGACTGAGTGGGGGTGGCAGATTGATCCGTTAGGACTGAGAAATTCATTGAATCAATTGTATGATCGCTATCAAAAACCGTTGTTTATCGTAGAAAATGGGTTAGGGGCGATCGATACCCCTGATGAGAACGGGTTTGTCGCAGACGATTATCGGATCAACTATTTAAAAAAACATATTCAAGCCTTCAAAGATGCAGTGACGATCGATGGCGTGGAACTACTTGGTTATACTACTTGGGGATGTATTGATCTTGTAGCAGCCAGTACCGGTCAAATGAGTAAACGCTATGGCTTTATCTATGTGGATCGAGACGATCAAGGCAACGGCACCTTGAAACGAACCAAGAAAAAATCCTTTGAGTGGTATAAAAAAGTGATCGCTTCAAATGGGGAAGTTTTATAGCATACAAAAAGAATGACACATTTCCTCGTGTCATTCTTTTTGTATTGTGTCATCTAACATCAGGAAAGGGAAGCAGCAACTCTTTTTTCACGAGCCAATGGTGGACGCTTTGCAACGGCTTGCTATTTTTTCCCTACAAAATGCGCAAAACGGACAAACTGATTTTGGGCTTCTTCTTGTAAAAATTCTTTTGGTGTCAGCTGAAATTCTTGTTTGAAGCAGCGTAAAAAATGGGTATAGGAGTTGAAGCCGCAAGCTTCGAAGGTGGCGGCGGCGCTTCTGGTTTTACGTAAAATTTCTTTGCTCTTTAAGAGTCGTTTCTTTACGACATAAGCATGAAAGGCGACGCCAGTTTCTTTTTTGAAGGTCCTTGAAAGCGAGTATGGGCTCATGAAAAGGGCTTTGGCGACGGTCTCTAAGGAGAGATCAGCGGTCAAATGCTGATTGATATAGGTAATGGCAGCCAAAATGTCTTTATTTTTATAGAGTGAGTCGGATAAAAACAGCGGTTCTTTTTCCTGATAGGCAATCGTATTGATGGAAATCAAAAACGCGATCAAATGATTTTGATAAAGTAAGTCGGTGCCATAATTGCTATCCGTTTTTTTGCGCAAAGGTCGCAATAGCTGGTCTAGTTGGTCGGCATCGATCGATAAAATACGACTGTTGATGCCGCCGTTGCTACGAAAACAGGCAGTGAGATCTGTTTGGGTAGTGGAGAGGGCAGCGAGATAACTAGGATTGATATACAGGTAGGTTCGCTCGAAAAAATCAGAAGTTTGATGGACGATTCGATGCAAGACATTCGGAGGAATCAAGATGATCGTACCAGGTTCTAGAGGGAATTCTCCGCCATCGATAAAGAAGACCGCTGATCCTTTTAAGGTACAGTGAATCTCATAAAAACTATGGTAATGATAAAGGGTATTGTTTTCTTCTACGATGTCTTTGATATGAAAGGCCTCAAAGCGATCGTTGATCATCGTATCCGCACTTTGATTCTCCATGATTGGCTCCTTTCGTACTCGTTTGATTTTATCATACAAGAATAGATAGTAAAGTGTCAATAACTGCTATTTTTGTGTAAATGTAAGCGTGTTACGATTAATCTATCAAAGAGAAATGAGAGGATGAACCCAATGGTGATTTTAGAACAGTTATTTGTGGAAAAACGTGTCGTGGAAGAAAAAATTGATCGCATGATCGAAAATTTAACGACGATCAAGGATGACAATGGTGAATTTCTATTAGACTTTGACGGCTTGATCGTTGATGATAAAAGCTGGGGGATTTGGAACTGGCCGCAAGGGGTGGGACTATATGGCATTTATAAAAACTACCAAATCACCAAAAATCCTAAAGCGCTCCAAGTTGTGGAAGAATGGTTTGAGCAGCGGATGTTAGAAGGCGCGCCCCCTAAAAATGTCAACACGATGGCGCCGCTTTTAGCAATGGCGTATCTTTATGAAGACACCAGAGATTCTCGTTACTTGCCTTACCTTGAACAATGGGCGGAATGGGTCATGCATGATATGCCGCGAACCGATGAAAATGGTCTGCAGCATGCAACCTATGGACCAGAAAATCGCAACCAGCTTTGGGACGATACCTTGATGATGACCGCTTTGCCTTTGGCGAAAATTGGCATGTTGCTGAATCGTCCGGCTTATATCGAAGAAGCAAAACAACAATTTATGATCCATATCAAATACTTAGTGGATAAAAAAACTGGGCTTTGGTTCCACGGCTGGACCTTTGAAGAACGCCACAATTATGCGCAAGCGCTTTGGGCTAGAGGCAACTGCTGGATCACCATTGCGATTCCTGAGATCATTGACATTCTCGACTTGCAAGAAGGAGATGCGTTACGAGGCTTCTTGATCAATACCCTCTTAGACCAACTAGCTGCCTTGCAAGAAATGCAAGATGAAAGTGGTTTGTGGCACACCTTGTTAGATGATCCTAGCTCGTATGTGGAGGCTTCTGCGACGGCTGGTTTTGCCTATGGGATTTTAAAAGCCGTTCATAAGCGTTACATTGACAAAGTTTGGGAAGATGTTGCCTATAAAGCGTTAGCTGGTTTGATCGAACAAGTCGCAGAAGATGGAGAAGTCCAAAATGTTTCCATCGGTACTGGAATGGGAGAAGACTTGGAGTACTACAAAAACATTGCGATTACGGCGATGCCTTATGGGCAATCACTGACAGTCTTAGCATTTACTGAACTATTGGTTTCATTTTGTTAAGTTAAACACCTTAGGCAATGAAGAGAGGAGCAGACAAAGATGATCAAAAAAGCGATTCGGATGAAGCTACATCCTGGTTATGAAGCAGAATATGAAAAACGGCATCGCGAACTATGGCCAGAACTAAAAGAGCAGCTCATAGCACACGGGGCGAAAAGCTACCAGATTTTCTTAGATCCAGAAACCCTTGCGTTGTTTGGCTACCTTGAGATTGAAGATGAAACCCGCTGGCAGCAGTTAGCGGCAACCGAGATCAACCAAAAATGGTGGCATTACATGGCAGAACTCATGGAAACAAATCCTGATGATTCGCCAGTGACACAGGAGTTAAAGGAAGTCTTTACGCTGTAAGCTAGACAAAAATGCTCATTCCTTAAAACGAACACGGTCGCATCAGTTGTTTGACATCAATCACTGGTTAGTCAAAGAGGTAGTTCGCTCACATTCGTGAGCGGACTACCTCTTTTGTTGAAATAGCAAAACAATGCTTTCGTTATAGAAGAAACGTTAAGAGAGAAGGGCTTTTTCTTGTTGCTTCAAAAATTTCTTTGGTGTCATACCAGTAATCTTTTTGAACGTTTGAACAAAATATTCAGGCGCATTGCTAAAGCCCGTCATCGCTGCCACTTCGTATACTTTGTAGTTTTTCTTCAGCAGTTCTTGTGCTTTTTGGATGCGGTATTCGGCTAATTTTTGATTGAAGCGAATCCCGGTTTCTTTGTAATAGGTTTTTCCTAAGTATTCAGGATTTAAGTACAAAAGATGGGCTGCGATCCATTTCAATGACAATGCTTCATGGTCATAATATTCTTCGATGATCAGGTTGACTTTTTGGGACAGCTGCATGTTCTCGCTATCATCTAAGCTGCCCCGCATCAAATCGATACAGTGAAGCAGCATAAACTGGAGTTCGTGCCAATTATTCAAGAGCATGATCTTTGGGGAATAGTCATCAAAGTAAATGTCTTTTTTGATGCGATGGTTTTCAAAAATTGCCGATAACAAATCGTTGACCTGCAGCCGCAATAGTTGGACAGGGTAAAGCTCCATGCGACAGGTAGAAAAAAAGTTTTCCGTAAGAACTTGGGCTAAAGTCAGTTCGCCTTTGTCGATCAATGCCAAAAGTTTTTCACGGTATTCCATATAGAGACTATTTTCATAGACATTTTCTTGTGAGATTTGGGCTTCTTGGATGACTTCAAAGGTATCAAAATAAAACTCCTTATCCAAGTTCCGCTTGCCTAAATGATAACTGAGTAAAAATTTTTCGGGAGTTTCGACCCAGCAATTGATGGCGATCCCTTTTCCTAGATGCGCAGCCTGTACCTTCGTTTTAAAAAAGAGATTAAAGGTATTTTCCGTACTGAAGTTCAGGATATAGCCAACTTTGTTTTGATGACCGATCACCAACTCGTGATGGTTCTCATAGCTTTCGATCCGCTTAGCGATGGCGTGATAGAATTTCGAATCAAATAAGTACATACAAAATGGAAAAACGAACGATTCAGGCAGCGGTTCTTCTCCGCAGCTATTGATGTATTGTTCAATTTGTTGTTTTAAATAGAGGGTAGATTCCATTTGGCGACGTTCAGAGCGTTCGATCGTCTCAGCCAACGCTTCTGAAAGCTTGCTCGGAAAAACAGGTTTTTCAAGGAAAAATTTGACCCCTAAAGCCATCGCTTCTTTGGCAAAGGAGAAGCTGCCAAAGCCTGTCAAAATAATGATTTGAATCGCAGGATTGATGGCTTTTAATTTTTTGATCAAGGCAAGTCCGTTGACTTTAGGCATATTGATGTCGGTAATCACGATGTCGATGGTGTTTTGCTGACAAAATGCCAAGGCTTCTTCACTGTCTGTGTAAATTCCTTTGACCACTAATGGGAAATCAAAAGAAGCAACGAGGTTAGCCACACCATTTGCTATCAAGGGTTCATCGTCAACAACGAGGATATTTTTCATGTTTCACTCACTCCTTTTAAGGGAATCACAAAGCGCACCGTCGTCTTTTTGAAGGGAATCGAGGAGACGATGGCTAACGACGCTTGATCACCATAATGCAGTTGCAATCGTTTTTGAATATTGGTCAATCCGATGCCGCCTTCTTTTTCAATCGAGAAGTTGGCTTTAAAACCAGGACCATTGTCAGAGACACTGACTTGGAGAAAGGTTGCTTGTTGTTCAATTGTAAGGACGAGGCGACACGTCTCCTTCATATCATTGACAGCATATTTAAAGACATTTTCAATCAATGGTTGAATCAGTAACTTAGGAATCTTAAAGGACAGGTCATTCACCAAAATTACTTCGATATACTCGATCCGTTTCCCGAAGCGAACGTTTTGAATATTGATATAGGCATGCACGATATCTAACTCATCTTGCAGCGTCGTGAAGTCAGACTTGGTATCGATTTTTTTACGAAACAAATAGGCAAGGGAGGTGACCATCTCTGAGATCTGCCACTGCTGATTTTCAATGGCGATCCAGTTGATCGAGTCTAACGTATTGTAGAGAAAATGTGGATCTAATTGCGCTTGCAATCCCTTAAATTCGATTTCTTGGGACAAAATACGCATTTCATAATTGTCCTTGATCAAGGCATTTAATTCATCGATCATCGTATTGTAGCTTTCGTAAAGGACCATGATCTCTTCTTGACTATTTTCTGGGACAGCGAGGGTCTTTAAAGAGGCCAGTTTTTTCGTTTTCCGCAGAACGGCCATTTGCGAAGCCAAGTCAGCTAAAGGACGGGTCAGCTGATTGCTTATTTTCCGAATCACAACAATAATCAAACATAAAAAAGGCAAACTCACAGCGATGGAAAGGCCTTGTAGTTTATAAAGATCCGCTAAGACTTGGTTTTCAGGCAGTAAATAAATGAAGGTCATATTCGGCATCGCCTTCCGATCCATTGCATAGTAGTACTTGCGATTATCAAACGTCATGGAGCCGATCGATCGCTGGAAGGTTCCCATTTTTTGCTGCAAGGTATTTTGATCCGCAGCGAGGGTTTGCTCGTCATTTGTGGTACTATAAAATTGGTTCTGATACGCCATGAAAAATTGGTTTTGTTCAGAGACAATAGGAAGACTTTCGATCTCGTTACGAAAGAAGGACGTATTGACTAGAAATATCACCGTACCAATATAGGTTAAAGAAAGATCGGCTGTTGAATAGATTTTTCGCAGGTAGACACCTTGAGAAAGGTCCTTTGCAAAAAACCAACTCCCTTTGGCAGGCTTATCGGGCAAAGTCTCGATCATATCTTTGATGGTTTGGCCATTAAAGATATGGTCGGTCTCGGCTAGAAAGTTGATCATGTTTTCGTTCGTTGGGGTAAAGAGATAGACGTTTTGAATCGTTGATTCATTGCGTACGAGGGCGTTGATTTCTGCACTTAAGGCATTCTTTTGGTCGATCGCCTCTAAGGATTGCAAGGAATCTTGTGCCAAGATCCTTTGTAGGCCATTTTGGATCGGTGCACTATCAATAATGCGAAAAGAGAGGGTTTCGACGGCAGTTAAACGTTTGGCGATATTTGTTGAAATGATCGAGACATCTTTATACGCGGCTTCTTTCAGCTGCGCCATGTAGACTTGTCGCCAAACTAAGGTCAGGAGAAGAGCCAATGAGACGATAATTGCCACCGTCGCAAAAAAGACAAAATGTAACTGTCGCTCAAAAGGCTGCTTTTTAAAGTGATTGATCAGCTTCTGGGACTTCATGGACACTGCCTCGCTTTGCTTGCAATTGTTTGGTTTTTTCAATCATCTGACCATGAAAAAATTCAGCGAAAAACAAGAAAATCACTAGTCCAAAGACGAGTAACAAGGAGGTTTTGGCAGTCAATAAGAGAAACAATAAATACCAGGTAAACAACAAGGCAAGGCCTTGCAGTGGGTAGCGAAAGACTAGAAAGATACTGACGTACAAGGTCTGTTTCCAAGCGTGTTGTTCGGCTTTGGCATAGGTCATAAAGCTGATGAATGCAGTGTAAAGGAGGAGAATCGTTAAAAGCAAATAGACAGGGCGCAGCCAAGCCATTTCAGTCGGGAAAAAATGAGTAATCCGTAAGTTAAACAACAACAAAAGTACTGTACTTAATAGTCCAATGCCAAAAAGGGAAAAGGTGCGAAAGGCTTGCTTGTAGGCTTGCCAGAAGGCAACAGCTGAATAGTCATGACCAGTTTTACGAAAATCATGTAAACATTTGATCGTGACAGCGGTGGCAGGACCGAAGCCAAAAATCCCCAACCCTAAAAGGGTAAAGAAAAGCCATAAAAGGTTTAATTTAGCAAAATAAGCTGTTACCGTAAAAAGACGAAACAGTCCGGTTTGTATTTTTTTTATTGTTTCCACCTACCTTGTTTTTTGAAAAGTAAGCCTTTTCAACGCTAGTATAGCATAGTATATTGGAAAAAATAGAGCATGTCTGTTTTTTTACATTTTTCATCTGTTTTTCTATTTTTTTCTAGCTATTGCCCGTGAAGGCTTAGCCTTCAGCGAAAACGACAGTCTAGTTTTTCACATATTTGCTCTTGTTTTTTCATTTTTATTAACGAGGATTTCCATTACAATCACATTGTAAGCGCAAACAAAAAAGGAGTGTAGAAGAATGAAGAAAACTTTTTTAAAAGCAGCGAGCTTGTTGTTTCTTGGTGCGACCTTAGCAGCTTGTGGCAACAACGGCAATAGTAGCGGAAGCTCAGAAGCTGATGCAGATGGGAAAACGACGATTTCCTTTACCTGGTGGGGCTCAGAAGTCAGACACGAGAAGTATATCGAATCGATCAAAGAATTTGAGAAACAAAATCCTGACATCAAAGTTGAATATGAATATGGTTCTTGGGATGACCATTGGAAAAAACTAGCAACAAAAGCGGCTTCTGGAGAATTACCTGATGTGATCCAGATGGATGTGCAGTACATTGCGCAATATGGAACGAAAAATCAATTAGCAGATATGTCGGAATTTATCGGCAATGAGATTCAAACCGATGATATCAAAGAATCGATTTTAGCAACTGGCGAGTTAGATGGAAAAGTTTTTGGCATACCAACTTCTGTCAATACGATGGCGATGCTCTACAATCCATCATTGGTAGAACAAGGGGGCACTGGGATCGACTTTAGCAATTATACCTTCGATGACCTTGTAGAAAGTACGGCAGCGATCGCTGAAGCAACCGGTGATTATGGTTGGAATGATAACAATGACAACAGTACGATTTTGCAATACTTTTTACGTACTAAAGGCGAAGATCTATACCAATACGATGCAGACGGCAAACCAGAGATCGGTTTTTCCAAAGAAAACTGGGTTGAATTTATGGGGGCTATCGCGGACCTTACGGAAGCCAAAGCAATGCCAACCGCAGAAGTGACTAGCAATGCCAACAGTATGGATCAATATCCGTTTTCACAAGGAAAAGCAGCCTATATGATGACTTGGTCCAATCAATACTTGACCTATAAAGCCTCCGCCGCAGAAGATGTCGAAATCAACTTGGCTCGTCCATTCGACTCAGAAAACGGGGCGATGGCGTATCGACCAGGGTTCTTTTATTCGATCGCGAATGCTTCTGAATCAAAAGAAGCAGCTGCGAAGTTTGTTGACTTTTTAGTGAATAGTGAAGAAGCCAATAAGATCATCGGTACTGAGCGGGGGATTCCTTCCAATGATGCCATCAAAGAATTGCTATATGCCGACATGACACCAGAAGAACAAGAGTCCTCTGATTTCTTAGATGATATTGCAGACATCGTCGGTGATCCATCCCCAATCCCACCAATTGGGTTTGCTGAAATCAACACGTACTTTAAAGAGCTGTACGCAGAGATCACTTATGGCACCATGACACCAGAAGAAACTTATGATGCCTTTACGCAACGCTGCGAAGAAATTTTTGCAGAAAACTATCAATAAGCATAGCTGTGGCGCCTTTACTGACTTTTTCAGTAAAGGCGTTTTTTTAGGAGAAACAATGGAGGCAAAAAATATAGGTCCTCTAGTTTTTCACATTTCTGTGCTTTTTTTTCTATTCATTCTTAAGAAGCACTTCGTTAAAATCAACTTGTAAGCGTAATCAACTATAGGAGGTAGGAAGTGAAAATTATGGAACTACAATCAAAATCACCCACGGCAAAAGAGCCTGGGAAACTCAAAAGCTGGTTTAATCGATTACCAGAATCAAAACAGAATATGGTTACAGGCTACTTATTTATCTCACCCTTCATCATTGGCTTTTTTGCTTTTATTATCGTCCCGATGGGGATTTCTCTTTTTATGTCTTTTCATGACTATGATTTATTGACAGAGGCGCAATTTGTTGGCTGGAATAACTTTAAGACGATTTTTACGAATGATCCCAAGTTTGTTCAGTCACTGACTGTTACGCTGAAATATGTTGTGTTGGCAGTCCCTTTACGGCTGATCGTCGCATTAGCAGTGGCGATGCTGATCAACCGCCCATCGAAATTAAGCGGCGCTTATCGGGTATTATTTTATATCCCTTCGATTTTAGGTGGGAGCGTGGCGGTCTCGATCATGTGGCGGAATCTTTTTGGCGATTCAGGGTTGATCAATGGCGTGCTAGCGGCGATCGGCTTAGACCCGATCTACTTCTTTAAAAGTCCTGGCTTAGCGTTGATGACCTTGATTTTATTAGCAGCGTGGCAATTTGGCTCGTCGATGTTGATTTTCTTATCCGGTTTGAAAAATATTCCGAAAGATTATTACGAAGCGGCAGAAATTGATGGGGCAGGAAAAATCAGACAGTTTTTCAATATCACGGTTCCAGTCCTGACGCCAATCATCTTTTTCAATCTGATCTATCAAACGATCATGGCCTTTTTGACGTTTACACCTGCGTTTATCATTTCGAATGGGACGGGTTCACCTCGTAACGGCACGTTAGTCTATTCCTTGTACATGTATCAACGAGCCTTTACCGATTTCAAAATGGGCTATGCTTCAGCCTTAGCGTGGATTTTACTGGTCATCGTTGGGTTGATTACGATTCTGTTGTTCGCAACATCGAAATTTTGGGTGTTTAAAGAAAACGAGGAGGTTTGATTGATGCGTGAACAAAAACAAAATTATTTCTTTGATGCCGTGATCTTAGTTGCTGCATTACTGATGCTTTATCCGATTTTCTGGCTGCTGTTTAGTGCCTTTAAACCTAGTAGTGACATTTTTCGAACGGCAACGGAGTTGATCCCCCGAAACTGGACGTTAGAAAATTTTACCAAGGGGTTTGAAGGGATCGCAGGGATTCCCTTCATTCGCTATATTTTCAACTCGTTGCAAATCGCGTTGATTTCAATGGTAGGGGCGGTCTGTTCTTCGGCTGTCATTTCTTATGGATTTGGTCGAATTCCTTTCAAAGGAAAAGGCTTTTGGTTTGCTTGTATCTTGGTCACGATGATGCTGCCGCAAGAGATCATCATGGTGCCTCAGTATCTTTGGTTTAATCAATTAGGCTGGCTTAACTCGATTCGTCCGGTAACCGTTCCTTCATACTTCGGACAAGCTTTCTTTATTTTCATGATGGTTCAATTCGTCTCTGCGATCCCGACAGATTTAGATGAAGCAGCAAAAATGGACGGCTGTGGACGGGTCGGTATTTTCTTCCGCGTGATTCTACCGTTGATGAAGCCTTCCTTGGCAAACGCTGCGATCTTCTCTTTCTATTGGAAATGGGAAGAACTGATCGGACCGATGCTGTACCTTACACGTCCGCAAAACTACACGGTATCGATTGCCTTAAAGCAGTTCCTAGATGCTAGCAGCACCTCCAATTGGGGAGCGATGTTCGCGATGTCTGTCGTCTCCTTGCTGCCTGTGTTGATCATCTTCTTTATTTTCCAAAAATACATTGTTGAAGGCATCAGCACGACTGGTCTTAAATAAGTGTGGAAAAAGATATTCGCTGTTTTGGAATATCTTTTTTCTATTGAATGAATTCGTTGAAGAAAGGACAAACCGATGCAACCATTTCAAGTAATTGATTTTCATGTCGTACCAAGTACGATCGGCGCTCATCAAGCGACCCTTATTTGGGAGAAGCCGCTACACGCTCAAGCTATTTTTGGTTATCAATTGTTTTTAGACAACGATTTGATCCAAACCAGACCAACAAACAAGACGCATTGGACGTTGACAAACTTATCTGCCGATCAAACGTATCAAGTAACGATCATCTGCCTCGATCATCAGGGGTGCCTGCTTACAAATACCGCAGTCACGACGACCTTTCGTACAAAGAAAAAAAGTGTTGTGTTAGACGTTACGCAAGCACCCTACCATGCTGATAGCGCAGGCAAAGAAGATAGTACCGCCATTCTCCAGCAAGCGATCAACGATTGCCCTAGCAATGGCACTGTCTGGATCCCAACAGGGGCGGTGATCCTTTCTGGTGCGTTGGAGCTAAAAAGCAATATGATTTTTCAGGTAGATGGCACATTGCAAGCAAGCCTCGACATAGAAACGTATCGGGTTGCCCCTCACGAGTATTTAGGAAGCGTGAATCAAGAGGGCTTACCATTAAGCCGTTATGAAGGCTGGGAATTGTTTTGCTTCCGTTCATTGATCAACATTGGGTATATCGATCAAGGCGATCGAGGGCGTATCGTTTGTGAAAATGTCCGTCTTTGTGGCAAAGGAACGATCATTGGTGGCGGGAATCCATTAGGACTGGCGATGCGAAACTCTTATGCAGACCGTGAACAGTATCCAGAATATGTTTCTGATGGAAAACCTGGAAGACGAGTAAGGGGACGTTTGATCTGTATGATGCAGGCCAAAAACATCCATTTGACAGAGTTGACGTTGATTGATCCACCATGCTGGACTATCCATATGATTTACTGTGACACCGTTGTGACCCATGGGGTGAATATTCAGTCCAAAGGCATCGACAATGGCGATGGTTGGGATCCTGATTCTTCGCAAAACTTGCTGATTTTTGACACCGTTTTTGATACGGGTGATGATTGTATCGCAATCAAATCTGGCAAAAATCCAGAAGGAAATCAGATCAATAGACCAGCGAAAAATATTCGGTTGTTTGATTTGGCTATTCGAGGAGGACATGGCATCGCGATTGGTAGTGAGCAATCTGGTGGTGTCGAAAATATCACTTTTCGAGATTGTCAACTGACCAATACGCTTTATGGGCTAGAATTGAAAGCGCAGAATGATCGTGGTGGCTATATTCGTCAAGTGACGATCACCGATTGCCTGTTGGATCGTTTCATGGCTCATCCTGTTGCTTACAATGCCGATGGTCAGGCAGCCCAACAGTTACCGATCATTTCGGATATTTTGGTCAAGAATACCCGTATCGTAGGGCAGAACCCTTTGGTCGAGCTAAAAGGGTTTGTCGATGAACAAGCACAGCAGGTTTCACCGATACAACGCGTTGCTTTTGAGTCAGTTGCCTTTGAATCAGCTAAAGGGCAAAAGAAAATGATTTTTGAACAGTGTCAGGAGGTCAGCTTTAAAGAGGCAGCGATCATTGATCGAGCGACCATAAGTGACGCAATAAGTTGCCAAGAAACAGTCGAACTATCCATGGTGGGACAAAAGAAACTCACGTAGAACAAGCTTTTGAAAATGATCTGCGTTGGTTCTCCCAATGAGAAACAGTTAGTTAAGCACCTTATTTCCTCCCTTGACAGGTTGCGCCTTTTTGCTTTTGTAGACAAAAAGGCGCATTTTTCTAACAAGAAAGGACGATGCAAAAAAAGACGATCCCCAGAAATCAAAAAGGACTTTCTTTTCCCGCTAAGGGGACTATAGTAAAGAATGTAGGGAAAAGGACGCCAGAAAGCACATGGGAAAAGACAACGAGATGTGCCAAGAGGAACGCTTTACTTGATGGACAGCGCCAGTAAGAAGCACTCAGTTCTATCCAACGAAATGATAGATGAAAAAAGGTTGGCGATGCGCAATTTTAACAATCATTTGTATCGACAAACCTATCAAAAGCTTAAAACAAAAACGTAGGAGGCAAGCAAGAATGGAAGACATCACGCAATTATTGCAACGAGAAATTGACCAAGCATCAACTGTGCAGGGAACAGTGATTACACCACCCGGCGCCTATCAAATCGGCGCATTGTTTTTAAAAAGCAATGTGCATTTGATTGTCTCAGAGGATACGATTCTGTATGGTAGTCAAGAACTGGCCGATTATCCCGAAGTAGATAATCGGGTCGCAGGGATCAATATGAAGTGGCCTGCAGCGATGATCAATGTTTTTCACGCAGAAAATGTCATGATCTCTGGAAAAGGAAAACTTGATGGTCGTGGAGAAATATGGTGGCAAACGTTTTGGGGAACAGATGAAGCCAGCGGGATGATGGCAGATTACGCAAAAAAAGGCTTACGCTGGGCAGCAGATTATGATTGCAAGCGCCCACGAAATATCCTTGTTTATGAAAGTCAGAAAGTAACCATCAAAGATATTTCGTCGGTACAGTCGGGTTTTTGGAATACCCAAATCACGTATTCTCACCACATATTGATCGACGGCATCACGATAGACAATGGAAAAGGGCCTAGTACTGATGGCATCGATATTGATTCCTGTGAAGAAGTCACGATTCAAAATGCCTACATTTCCTGCAACGATGACAATATCTCGATCAAGGCGGGACGTGGGGCAGAAGCCTTAGCCCAGCAAAGAAGCTGTCGGAAAATCACGATCAAAGACTGTCAGTTAGGGTATGGTTCAGGAATTGCCATTGGTAGTGAAACTTCGGGTGGGATCGAAGAGATCAAAATCCAAAAAGTTGTCTTTGAGCAAACTGGCGCAGGGTTTCGGATCAAATCCGCCAACAATCGAGGTGGATTTATACGCAAGGTCACTGCTTCGGATTTAACGATGAAGGATGTTGGCTTTCCTTTTCTCTTACAAACAAATTGGTACCCAGATTATAGTTATCCAGAACTGCCAGCTGATTATGAGGAAGAGATTCCCGACTATTGGCACAAATTGATGGTACAACCAGCTATTCCAGTAGGTCCAGCAAAGGTCTGCGACATTACCATTGAAAACGTGCAAGCCACCAAAACAGGACAACAAAGCGTGCGTGCTTTTTTCATCGAGGCCAGCCCAGCAGAACCGATCCGCAATCTAACATTAAAAAATCTTTCCATCCATGCCGACGAGTTCGGCAAGATTGCAGGAGTTGAGAACTTAAAGATGGTGGAAACGATCGTCACTGCGTTAGCGCCGACCTTGGATCAAAATGATGTGTATGAGCGGTAGTAGAGAGACAACGAGAACGTACATCGCTAAGTAGGAAAAGAGAGGGGCACAATGAGGGAAAATCTTATAAAGAAATATATTGATACATTTAATCACAATGATGAAGAACTTTATTCTCAATGTATATCAAATGCTGACGCAGAAACCTGGATGATGCAAAACGTCCCAGTATTTACATGTAATCAACCATTATTTGAAGAAGCATATTATTTTCGATGGTGGGTATTTCGGAAGCATCTGAAAGCCACACCAGAGGGAACGATCATAACTGAGTTTTTACCACCCGTTCGTTGGTCAGGACCATACAATTCCATCAATTGTGCTGTTGGACATCATCTTTCCGAAGCTCGTTGGTTAAAATGTGGTCGCGAACTCATTCACGAATATGTTGATTTTTGGTTTAAAGGCAGTGGAAATCAGTATGCCTATTCGTCTTGGATCATTGATGCGATCAAAAATTATGCGATTCTTTGGTCAGATGCTGAGTATGGTGTTCAGTTATTACCTCATTTGGTAACCTTTTATCAAGAGATCGAAACGCATCATCTGACTCGTTATGGTTTGTTTTGGTCAAATGATGACCGGGATGCCATGGAGTGTTCTATTAGTGGTAGCGGATTGAGGCCAACATTAAATAGTTACATGTATGCCAATGCCTTAGGAATTGCCTATTTTGCCGAGCAAGCAGGTGATTCTTCACTTGCTAAAGACTATCGAAATAAAGCGTCACTTTTAAAACAAAATATAATAAAGTATTTATGGGATTCTGAAGAAGAATTTTTTAAAGTGATTCCCTTAGAGGATAAAGATGCGCAAATTGCAACATTTGATTTTAAACAAATACCAAAGCAACACAATGTAAAAGAATTGATTGGCTATCTCCCTTGGCTCTTTGGTATTGCCGAAGATACTCATGCGAGGGCTTGGCGCTATTTGAGTGATCCCATGTGTTTTCACGGTGAGTATGGTCTGACTACAGCAGCCAGAGATCATCTGTGTTATAACTTACCCAGTGAGAAAAATCATGAGTGCCTTTGGAATGGACCATCTTGGCCGTTTGCCACAACCCAAACGATCGATGCAATGATAGCCTCACGGCAAAACAAAAATAGTTCACTTAAAGCAACAGACATTTCACGAGAATTGCTGACCTATGCGAATAGTTTTTATCGAAACAAAGCAGATGGGACAAAGGTCAATTGGCTTGATGAAAATATTGATCCAGATACAGGAGAATGGCTTTCCAGAAAAATTTTAAAAGACCAGAACTGGCCCATAGGAAAAGGTGGCTATGAACGTGGAAAAGATTACAATCATTCTGCTTTCAGTGATTTATTCATTCGTGGATATTGTGGTATTCATCTTTCTGATGAGGGACTACTGACGATCGACCCTATTAAAGATACGACGCTTGAGTATTTTTCTTTTGAGGATTTGCCGATGAAAGGTGATTTTATTTCTGTCTGGTATGATCGATCAGGAGAACATTTTGGCAAGGGCGTAGGCATTACGGTATTGATCGATGGCAAACACTATCAGAGTAAAAATAAGATTGAAATCAGTTTGTAAAGGACCAAGAAATTGGTCTTTTTTAATTTGAAAAATTTACAGCCTAAATGGTTTGGTCACAAGTAGCTTCTTAAGAGAATGTGCTACTTGAGTAAGAAAGACCTATCCATCTATTTAGAAGCATAGCATGAAATTAGAGACGGATAGAGAAAAGAGAGCGAAGATTTTAAGCCAAGAGCCAGTGCTTCAGATGTTCTTACTTTTTTTGGAAAGGGAAGACTCAGCAGATCGTTGTCAACAAACCCCTACCCAGCCATATATCAACGATTAACAAAAAATGTCAATTGCTGGAAATCCTGCTTTTCGTTATGCTTTTGGTATTGAAAGCGGTTTATTTAATCGGGCTCAACAACAAAATCTAAGGAGGAAAAGTAGTGAAAAAATTAAGTACGATTCTTGGTTTGGGGTTACTATCAGTCGCTTTTTTGTCGGCATGTGGGAAGGAGGAAGCAGGTTCCACAACAGATTATGATACGATTTCGATTTTATCGCCGTACATTGAAACTGAACCACCTGCAAGTGACAACGAGATTTTGAAGCAATTAGAAGCGTACACTGGCAAAAACATTGATATTACGTGGGCACCCAATACATCCTACGAGGATAAAATGAATATTACGTTAGCTTCAGATGATATTCCAGAAGTGATGGTCATTCAAGGAAAATCAGGAGGATTTATCAAGTCAGCAGAAAATGGCGCTTTTTGGGATTTGACCGACTATTTAGCTGATTATCCTAATCTCTCTCAATCTAACGAGGATGTTTTGCGTAATTCTTCTGTGAATGGCAAAGTGTACGGAATTTATCGGAAACGTGATGCGATGCGGACGGCGGTGATCATCCGAAAAGATTGGTTAGAAAACTTAAACTTAGATGTACCAGAAACGATCGATGATCTCTATGAGGTTGCCAAAGCATTTACTGAGAACGATCCCGATGGGAATGGTGAAAATGATACGTTTGGTTTGATTATTCCCCAATGGCCTGGCTCGATCAATTCAAATAGTCCTTACGATGTGTTAGCTACTTGGTTTGGGGCAGGAAATGCTTGGAAAGAAATAGACGGCACTTTAGAGCCATCCTTTATGCAACCAGAATACCTAGAATCAATGCAATTTGTTAAAGATATGGTGGAACAAGGCTATGTCAATCGTGATTTTGCAACCATGGCAGCAGATAAATGGGATGAGCCGTTTATCAATGGACGTGGTGGGATCATTATTGATACGTATTCACGAGCAGCACAAATCAGTAATAAATTATTGCAAGCTGGAGAAGAAGACCTCGTCGTCTTTACAGGGAATTTAAAAGATAATAGCGGTACGATGAATGCGTTACCGACAGATGGCTATTCTGGTTTCTTGGCGATTCCTAAGTCGAGTGTCCAGACAGAGGAACATCTAAAAGAGGTGTTGACGTTCCTTGATAAATTAAATGATAAAGAAGCACAGGTATTGCTGAACAACGGAATCGAAGGAATCAATTTTGAAGTAGTGGATGGAATGTCCGTCGCACTAGAAGGATCAGAAGCTGAAGCGTTAGCCAATGCGGTCAAAGGGTACTCACAAATTGGGATGAATGTAACGGAAGATACCCTGTACTATATTGCTAAGCCTGATACAGAAGCGGCTACTGAAAGCTATGAAAAACGATTGTCATTGATGGAAGCTGATTTAGAGCACGCTGTCTTTAACCCAGCAGCCTCCTATAATACAGATACGTATGTAACAAAAGGGGCACAGCTTGATCAGATCATTAGTGATGCGCGGGTTCAATTTATTGCAGGACAAATCGATGAAGCGGGTTGGGAAGCTGCGATCGAACTTTGGAAGAATCAAGGAGGCACGCAGCTGATGGAAGAAACGAATGCCCTTCATCAAGCACAATAACGACAGTCGAAGAAGGTTGAGTGGATCTTGCTCTCAACCTTTTTCTTTTTCAATAATTTTTTTCAGCTAATTATTCAGCTAATAAAATGGAGTACTATTTAGGTGAGACGAGACAGGTAGTAAGAAATCAGAAAAGAAAAAATGGAAAAAAACAAGTGGAAACCCTAATCTAACGCTTGATATCAAGGAATTCAAAAAAAGTCAATTGTTAGAAATGTAGGTCAAGTTTACTATGAAAAGAGAAAAGTAGCTCATATACGCATAAAAGGAGAAGAAGAAATGTTAGCGAAATTGATCTATGAAAATCCGCTGAATCAAGCAGCAGATATTCAACACTTTATTGCTGAAGGAGAGCCCAAAATTACTTTCCAAGACGGGATGATTCTGGCGAATACGTATTCTGAAGAATCAAACAAACAACCACATTTTGTTTTATGGCTGCCTCAACAATTTCCAGCGGACCTACGAATCACCTGGCAGTTTCAACCACTGGCTGAACCAGGCTTATGTATGCTCTTTTTTGCAGCAACCAATCGCAAGGGTGGCTCGATCTTCGATTCTGGAGTACCCAAACGAACCGGGGCATATCCCGAGTATCATTCTGGAGGGATCAATGCTTACCACCTTTCTTATTTTCGAAGAAAGTATGAGGAGGAACGGGCGTTTGAAACGTGTAATTTGCGCAAAAGCCATGGGTTTCATCTGGTCGCCCAAGGCGCAGATCCACTTCCGAGTGTAGCAGATGCCCGAGGGTTTTATCACCTAAGAATCGATAAGGTAGGTGCAACGATTTCCTTTTGGATCAACGACTTGTTGGTGTTAAGGTACCTTGATGAGGAACAGTTTGGTCCCGTATTAACTAAAGGAGCGATCGGATTTCGGCAAATGGCGCCAATGAAGGCCCGCTATAAAGACTTGAAGGTATATTCCTTAGAGGAGGAACGGTGATGAACTGGCAGAAAGCATATCAAGCAGCAGATTTTGTCTTTTATTGTTTGCTGATAAATGTAACCGTTATTATAGGTGCACTAGTAGGTGGGATCATCTTTGGACTGGCGCCTAGCGTACAAGCAGGATTCCACGTAGCAAAGAAAACCCTTAAACAGGAATCGCCGCCTTTTTTTCAAACGTTCTTTGGGTATTACCGCAGGAACTTTTGGCGATCGAATCGCTTGGGCTTACCGATCATTCTCTTTTATTTGTGCCCCATGGTGGTGATCCAGCAAGGATTTTTAGCGGCATTGACTCAAACAGGCTTGATCCTATTGATCGTTAGCCAATGCGTCGCGATCGCTGTGATCAATACATTGCTTAGCATGTACGAATATTATGTGCTCCCAACGAAGAAGTACCTAGGCGCTTCGCTACGCTTTCTTTTTTTTCAACCTATTGGCACCTTTTTAGGCGTCCTTTGGTTTGGGATTTGTAGTACGATCAGCTTTTTTCTCCCCGGTCTCCTTCCATTTTTAAGTATTGGGATGTGGATCATTGGCACAATGGGGATTTACTTGAAATTATTTGATGAAAATGAACAAAAGCTAAAGCAACAAAACGATGCAGTTCAACCTGCAGAGAGGGAAGAGGAGGAAATCGAACATGGCATTGAAATGGCTCAAAAATAAACCTAAGGGAAAACGTGGGCTGAGTTTTGGGTATCCATGGGAAAAAGGAGCTTTACAACCTGAGGTTCTAAGGGAGGAACTGTTTTTGCTGGGGGAGGAGCCGCTGCAAACGAAAGTACTGGCTTACTGGCCAGATGGCAGTGTGAAATGGACAGGACACAGTGGTCTGGTGGCAGAAACGACGCAGTTACTTTTTCAAAGAAAACAGCGTGTCCAGAAGAAACAGGCGATTGCTAGGGAAGCTTACAACGGTATTTATTTTGACAACGGTACGATCAAAGGCTTCTTCCCGAAACATGGAGAAGGGAAAAATGTTTTGGACTGGGTAGCGGTCAAGGGGCAGAAAAAATTGCGAGATCTTCACGCAATCCTGCAATACCAAAACAAAAAGGTGCAGTCCAAAGTAACGGACTTGATGTTGGAAGAAAATGGTTCAGAAAAAGCCGTTATCAAAGTATCGGGCGTCATTGAGATCAATCAAGAAGTGGTGCAAGAGTTTATTTTACGGTTCCGCATCTTTCGCCAAATCAGCAAATTGGAAATCATTCATACGGTCATTATCATCAAACCACTTGCTTATGAAGGCATGGGGATAGCATTTGATTATGCGTTGACAGGTGAAAATTGGAATCGACAAGTCAAATTTATTGCAGATGCTGTGTATCATGAAGCGGCACAATTGTTACTTTCACGGCGACACTATCAGCAAAACATTCCCTATCAACAACAAGCCAGTGGACAGCTCGTTTCATTGACCTCAGCGGACGAGCAGATGCTGTCTCATGCGGTGGAAAATGCTATTTGGGACAATTTTCGGGTCAATCAAATCAATCATCGGTCATTTGAATTAGAAAAACAGACCGAAGCTGGGTACTGTTGGTTGCCCATTGGGGATGGCGAGCATTATTCAGGTACCTTTTACGCTGGGGGAGAAACCGGCGGCGTTGCTTGCAGCATGGAGAAATTTTGGGAAAAAGCACCATCTGCGATCGAGGTGACAGGCATCACCCAAAAAGAAACCCAAATCACGATGTGGCAGTGGTCACCGAATGCCAAGCCAATGGATTTTCAGCACTATTCCAAACGGGATCATATGCTTAGCGGATACGAAGGAATGGAAGAGATTCGTTCGACGGCAGTTGGCGTAGCAAATACGACGCGTTGTTGGTTGGATCTATATGAAGAAGCCCCGTCAGAAGAAGTGTTGCTGGGCTTAGCTCAAGAAAACCAAGAACCTGCCCAGATCGTTTCATTGCCAGAGCGTTATCAAGAGACGAAGGTTTTTGGCAGGATCAGTTTACCAGATGAATCAACGAAAACGAAACAGTTGCTGGAGCAACAATTGGCTGAGATGCGTCAATTCTATTTAGCAGAAGTCCAACAAAGAAGTTGGTATGGCTATTGGAACTATGGTGATGTCATGCATACCTATGATCAGTTTCGACACCAATGGCGCTACGATCTTGGTGGGTACGCTTGGCAAAACACTGAATTGGTCCCTAACATGTGGCTTTGGCTAGATTTCTTACGGACTGGTGATCCAAGCGTCTACTATCTGGCTGAAAGCATGACGAGACATACTTCAGAAGTCGATCAGTATCATGCTGGTGAATACAAAGGATTAGGGTCACGGCATAATGTCGTTCATTGGGGCTGCCAAGCAAAAGAAGTTCGAATTTCAATGGCGGGTCTCCATCGCTACTACTACTATTTGACAGCGGATGAACGCATTGGGGAGATTATGGAACAAGTCAAAGACAATGAAACCTATGCTTTTGATGCGTTACCACCGATGCGCGAGTTTTATGAACGAGAAACGAAGCGGATACCGATTCGCATCGGACCAGATTGGGCTGCGCTAGTCTCGAACTGGTTTACCCAGTGGGAACGGACGAATGATCCTGTTTACCTTGAAAAAATTCGCACGGGCATCACCTGCATCAAAGCCATGCCCCAGCGCCTATTGTCTGGTCCTACAGTGTTATTTGATCCACAAGACAAAACCTTATCTTATATGGGAACTGGGAATTTTGGCGGCTATCACATGGTCATCTCCTTTGGGGCGCCGCAAGTTTGGTTAGAACTTGCTCAAGTGCTGGAAGACCCCGAGTGGACAGAGATGTTAGGGGAGTTTGGCTGGTTTTATAGCTTGAGTCCTGAGAGAAAAGCAGAAGAATCAAACGGGGTACTGACGGAACCTCATTTTGCCTGGCCAATGTTTGCGTCGACGATGATGGCCTTTGCTGGGCGAGTGCGTAACGATCAAGCAATCAGTCAAAGGGCTTGGCAGTTATTGCTTGATAATGACAAATCGGGTGTTCCATTGCCGATCGAAGCGACCATTGAAGCAGCGACAACGTGGAAAAAAATAAAAGAAATGCCGTGGGTATCGACCAATGTGCTGGCACAGTGGGGTCTAAATACGATTTGTTGTTTAGCACTGATCGGAGCGGAGTTAGAGGAGGAGAATGAATGGAAACAACAATAAAAAAAGTGCCGAAAACGAAAGAGCAATGGGGGAGTTTTCTCAACCATTTTAAACAAAATAAATGGCTCTATATTTTGACGATTCCCGGGATCATCTATTTTGCAGTATTTCGTTATGCACCGATGTATGGGTTGATCATTGCTTTCAAAGATTATGTGCCCTTTTTAGGAATCGCAGATAGTCCATGGGTCGGAACACAAAATTTTATGGATTTCTTCAATAATCCTGATTTCTTTCGGATCTTGTGGAACACGTTGATGATTGCCTTTTTAAACATCTTCTTTTCGTTTCCAGCACCCATCTTTTTGGCACTGTTACTGAATGAATTGCGCAACAAGCTGTTTCAGCGGACCATTCAAACCTTCGTCTATGTACCACATTTTCTTTCATGGACGATCGTCGTTAGTCTTTGGCATATCTTATTCAACATCGATCATGGAGCGATCACTCAATTTATCGCTTCGTTGACAGGCGTTGAAATCGACTTTCTCTCAGACCCGCAATGGTTCCGCCCCATGATCGTAATGCAATCGATTTGGAAAGAGATCGGTTGGGGGACTATTATTTATTTAGCTGCCTTATCAAGTGTAGATCAGGAACAATACGAAGCCGCGATCATGGATGGTGCAGGACGTTTCCGTCGTGTGTGGCACATCACTTTGCCTGCGATTCGTTCGACGATCATCATTATGCTGATCATGCGGATCGGGTCGATTTTGTCTACGGGGTTTGATCAGATTTTCTTGATGACCAATCAGTTGAACCGAACAGTAGCAGATGTTTTTGATACGTATGTGTATATGATGGGGATCACCAATGGCGCTTACAGTTACTCAACAGCCGTCGGATTATTTAAATCGATCGTTGGGATCATCCTCGTGCTTTGTACCAATAAATTAGCGAAACGCTTTGGCGAAAGCGGCTTATACTAAGGAGGAAAAAGATGGATACTTTACACAATACGAAGGCAGGGAAAATATTTGACATTTTTAATGCGCTATTTTTGGCATTGATTGGGTTATTCATGGTGATTCCTTTTATTTATGTGATCGCAGGTTCGTTTGCTACGGAGTTAGAATTGACCACACGTTCGTTTTTCTTATGGCCAAATGAGATCAGTCTCGACTCCTATCGCTTTATTTTTTCAACCAACACCTTTATCCGTAGTTTGCTTGTAACGGTCGGCGTTACCATCGTTGGCACGCTGGTGCAGCTTTTCTGTACCTTCACCTTTGCCTATCCTTTATCACGCAAGCACCTAAAAGGACGGAACACTTTGTTGAATCTCGTGATTTTTGCAATGCTCTTTTCAGGTGGAATGATCCCAACGTTTATCGTGGTGAAAAATTTAGGACTGATCAATTCTTATTGGGCATTGATTTTGCCAATCGCGATCAATCCGTTCAACTTGATGATCATCAAAAACTTTTTCCAAGAAATGCCGATCGAATTGGAAGAATCCGCCAAGATGGACGGCTGTACGGAACTAGGGATCTTATGGAAAATCATTTTGCCTTTATCAAAACCAGTGATCGCGACCTTCACCCTTTTTTACGCCGTTGGTATCTGGAACGACTTCATGAGTGGATTGCTCTATATCAACGATTCAGCAAAATGGCCGATTCAGTTATTGTTAAGACAGATCACGATGGCCTCCAGTGGTGCCAATGCGTTAGCAAGTATGGACCCCAACTATGTGCCGCCTGAACAAGGAATCAAATTTGCAGTCATCATTGTGGCGACTTTACCAATTTTGATCTTCTATCCGTTTTTGCAAAAACATTTTGCCAAAGGAATGCTGATTGGATCCGTCAAAGGATGATACACTTCAATAGTTGTGGATAGGTTGTCATGCGTTTTTTCGCATGACAATTTGTTACATAAAATCTATTACAAGGGTGTTTGGGAATGAAGTACTTTAAAACAGGCGGTTTTCATCGAAAACTGCAGCTAGCCAGTCTATGGATCGTCGTGCCGCTATTAGCCGTTGCAATCTTTTTGCATGCCTATTTGATCGGACCATTACAACGATCGTATCAAGAACTAAACAATCGCCAAGTCGAAGGAATCGTTAGTAACATCAACCAACAGTTCTCGCAGCTGGAAGTGACTTTAAGCGTTTGGGGGCAATCGTTTCAAAGGCGCTACCAAGAAGATTTATTGGAAACGACGAATTATCAGACGTTGATCCAGCTGTCGGAAGAATTGTTTTACTTAACCAATAGCTCCAATTATGTCAATCGAATCGGTATTTATTCGCTCGGAGAGGCGCCCTTTGGGATTGAAAGTGGCGGCACGTATGAATTAACGCTCGAGCAAACCAAAACAGCATTTGAACGCTATCGGATCGATAATGGTAGGCAGTATCAGTGGAAGATCATTGAAGAAGAGGATGAATTGATTTTTGTACAAAACATTGATAGCCAAGGCGAAGATCAGCCTAAAATTTTTTTAGTTGCAACGATCGACGAGCAATCATTGTTAAAGTATTTTTATGATACCCAAATTGAAAATGGACTCGCAGCGATTTCCTTTAATCATGAGAGTTTTCGTTTTATTGGCGATCAGAACTTAGCGAATGTTATCCAACCGCTGAGTGAGGAGCATCAAGGAACCTGGGTCGAATCGATCAATGGCAATGATTATAGCATGATCGCCGTAAACAGTACGCGACTCAACCAAATATGGACATTTTATACCGTCGTTCCCTTAGCATTGATTACCGAGCCAGTCACTCATTTGGCTAGAGTGCTGATCGTCGTAAGTATTCTTTTTATTGCTTGTGTGACAGTCATGAGTCTCTTTTTGGCAAAAAAACAATACCAACCTTTTGAAAAAACGATGGATCAGCTCTTTGGTAATACCCAATGGAAAAAAGAAAACGATCTGGAGTTTTTGGTGGACCGTTGGCAACAATTAAGTCGGGAAAAAGGATTGCTACAAAATCAGGCGGAACGCTTTCAAGATTCGCTGAAGCGGCAAGTGATCCAACATTTGATGGAAGGGTATTATGGCTATTTGTCAGAGGAAGAATCGCAACAATTACTGCAGCAAAAAAACTGGCGCTTAAGTGACCAAGGGTATCGCCTGTTTTATTTCCAACTCAATGATCTATTAAGCAATCAAGCAAATTCACAAGATGAAACCCACATTTTGTTTGCGCTAGAAAACATTATAACGGATGTCACAGCCATGTTTTTCCCAGAATCAACCATCGTTTCGTCAAATGAAGGGCGGATTTTGGTTTTTGTGGTCAATCAAGAGCAGCAACTGACAGATTACTTCACGATGGTCACCAAGCAAATCAATTTGATCGTCTGCCGTTATGTCACCATCGTTAGTTCGCAACAAGAAACTGAGATTCGCAAGTTGCCTGAAGTTGCCCAACGTCTCAAAAAGCAAATCCATCTGCAACGGTTGATTCCCGAAAATCAAGTGCTTCAAGGAGAGAAAATGCGCCCGCTGCCGAAGTATTCTCTTTCGCAAGAAAATTTGATTTTAACAGCGCTGAAAAGTGGCTATCATGTAGAATTGCAACGAAGTGCCCAGCGGTTTTTGGAACAGGTCGTGGCAGAAAACAATCAACAGGCTGCGGTGATCTATGTGGTCAATCGACTGTACGATCAAGTCGATTACCTTTTAAATGAAAATGGTGTCTCACGAACGGATTATGTATCGAAAACGGTTGTTTTAGAACGAATCGAACGACTTTTGGACATCAATCAGATTCAAGCCTTTTTGTACCATCATTTCTTAAAGCCCGTCTCCATCCTCTGGCAAGAAAATGTCGCTAATTCTTATAGTGAAATGATCCAAAAAGTAGCGGAGTACATCCAATCTGATTTTCGCAATGAACAAATTTCGTTAGAATATGTTGCGGATCGTTTCGAAGTAGACCCAATCTTTTTGAGTAAGGAGTTCAAGCGTGCCAAGCAGGTCAACTTTATTGATTATTTAACCAACGTTCGCATCGTAGAAGCGAAACGGCAGTTGCTAGAAACCGATCATCAAATCAATGAAATCGCAGAAAACCTTGGGTATAATCCCAGTTACTTCAATCGTTTATTTAAAAAGTGCACGGGAATGACCCCAGGACAATATCGAAAAGGTCAGAGCTGATCACTGTTGGTTGCTGCGAAAAAGCTCGTATTTTCGCAGCTTTTGCTCTGATTTTTCTATGTTTTCGTCAGCCAATGTTTTGTATAATAGAAAAGAAAGCGATTTCTAATACAGCTTAAGTTCAGCAAGAAAACCAGCGGACTTGTCAACGCTGTTGGAAATCTGATAGTAAATAGATGGAGGAAGAAAAGAAATGAAAATCGTTCTAGGCGGAGATTCAACCATGGCGGATTATCCCCTTGATCAACAGCCAATGATGGGCTGGGGACAAGCCTTACCAAGCTATCTACCCCCAGAAGTAAACGTACGCAATTTTGCAAAAAACGGCAGTACGACTCGTTCGTTTATCGAAGAAGGGTTGTTTGAGCAACTCCTGCAAGAAGTCGAACCGAATACAGTCGTCCTACTGCAATTTGGACATAATGACCAAAAAGAGAAAAATCATGTCACGATGGAGGCGTACATTGCTCATTTGACAGACATGATCCGTCAAATCAAAGAAAAAGCAGGAATCCCGATCCTGTGTACACCTGTTGAACGGCGGGTAGGAGAAGAGGGACGATTGGCGCATACGTTGTCAGCATTTTTACCTGTCTTAAGAGAACTTAGTCGAACGGAAGAAGTAGTTTCGTTTGATTTAAATCGCTATACCTATCATTATTATGACACATTAGGACTAGAAGCTTCCAAAGCACTCTTTGTTTGGTTAGCACCGAATGAGCACCCCAATTATCCTGCAGGTCTTGCAGATGATACCCACTTTTCAAAGCTCGGGGCGCATATGATCGCTCGCTATGTAGCGATTCGTCTACAGGCGTTTTTCCATGAGCAACCACTGTTTCCTGATATTTATTACGGCGCCTGCATGTATCCAGAAGTCTGGTCGGAAGAAATCATGCAAAGTGATAGTCACACGATGAAAACGTTGGGCATGAATTTTGCTAGAATTGGGGAATTCATGTGGCGCGACTTGGAGCCTCAACCTGGAGAATATGATTTTTCGTTGTTGGAACGTGCGCTAGAACAGTACCAAGCAAATGGCATCGATGTTTGCTTATGTATTCCAACTCCGACCCCACCCCGCTGGTTTACAAAACAGTACCCAGAAGCATTGGTCACTAACCAAGATGGAACGAAGATGCATCACGGCTCAAGACAGCATGTCTGTACCAACAACGAGGACTTTCGCCGTTATGCCTATCGTTTGACGAGAAAAATCGCTGAGATTGCCGAAAAACATGAAAATGTCGTTATGTTGCAATTGGACAATGAGTTTAAATGTCATGTCGATCTATGTTACTGTACGACGTGTCAAACGCGTTGGCATACGTATTTAAAAGACAGCTATCAATCCGTGACTAACCTCAATGAGTGTTGGGGAACGAAGGTGTGGAGTGAGTGGTATGACGCATTTGAGGATGTCGTCTTGCCGCTAACAACCCCATTTTTGCATAATTCTTCCTTGATGAATGCCTTTCGCCGCTTTACCACTGATACGTTGAATGAGTTTGCGCATGATCTTTGTCATTTTATCCGAATGGAGACCGCGTTACCCATTACCCATAACTCCGCTTTTGGGTTTAACTTGCAAAATGATGAGCTATTTGCTGATTTAGATATTGCTGGTTTTGATACGTATGCACCGGCAGACAACTATCCAGCGTATACGATGAACTTGGATCGTTGGCGGAATGTCAAACCGCGCAACAAGGAAATGTTATTGTTAGAAACTTGTACTGCCAATGCAGGTCATATTGAAAATTATGCGGCACCTCGTCCTCATGGGTTTGTCACAAGTGAAGCGTTCATTGGCTATGCTGGTAATTTGAAATCCTTCTGCTTTTGGCATTTTCGTGGACATCGCTATGGTGTGGAGCAACCCCATAGTGCCGTGTTAACTGCTTGGGGAGAGCCAGATCGTGGGTATGAAGAGGTAGTTCGGATTGGCGAACTAAGACAACAGATCGCACCACTTTTAGCGGAAACGAAGTATGTATCGGCAAAAATAGCCATTATCTACTCGGATTACTCGAAACGTTTTTACACGATCGATCATGGGGGTGTTTATGATTATCGCAGCCTGTTTACCGAATTTTACAGCAGTCTGATTCGGCAAGGAATTCGTGTAGAAATCATTCAAGAAAATAGTCCGTTAGAAGAGTATGATGTTGTTCTTGCCCCATTTGTTCGTTGGATCAGTCCTACCTTGTTGAAAAAATTTGCCGCCTTTACTGAAGCAGGAGGCAAGCTGATTTTAGGCCCGATGACGGGGGATCGGACAAAAGAGCTGGCGTGGCCAGCGACGAATGGCTTAGATCGTTTAGGAGAATGGCTCGGGTTTGACCAAATCCAGCAGTTTACGGTGAAAGGACTGACTTATCAGCTAACCTATGACGGCCTAAAAGAACCTTTGGATCATTTGGTCACAGTTTTTCACTGCCCAGAAGATTGGGAAACGATCGGACGTGGGAATGACCAAACGCTACTAGCTAAGAAACAACTGGCTCAAGGAGAGATCATCTATTTAGGTGCGCTACCTAGCAATTTACCAGACAGTTTGATATGGCAGTCGTTTTGTCGCAAAGAACTTTTCCCTTATGAATCAGAGCGCCAGTTGATCAAATGTTCGGAAGGTGTGATGAAGTATCGCCGAGAGTCAGCGACCCATGTCCAACTCTGGATCAGTAACTTAGGGCTGACGACAGCTGATTTTACCTTACATCTACCCGGTTTCGAACGCTTATCAGGTGAAGCGCTGGCGCGGGGGAACCATAGGCTAGAACCTTATGAAAATTTGATTATTGAATGGGAAAAAATAGTAGAAAGCGAGGAGTCAGATGATTCATTTAGCCATCCGAGGGCATGACCTTTCAGGAGAATATACACCAAAGCAGTTAGCACAAGCGGTAGGTGCAAAGAAAATAAAAAACGTTCAGTTTGCCTTGAATGCGTCTTTTCCAGATCTAAGTGCTCCTGAAAAGATGAATCCAGGTATGGGGACCTTCTTCAAGAATGAATTCCAAGAACAAGGCGTTCAAATCGCTTTGTTAAGTTGTTATAGTAACTTGATTCATCCCGAACCAGAGGAACGAGAAAAAATCTTACAGAAATTTGAGCGCTATTTATTCCATGCCCGTTATTTTGGTGCCAGCATGGTGGCTTCAGAAACAGGCTCAGTCATTGCCGCACTGGGATATAGTGAAGAGAATTTTTCAGATGAGGTTTTTGAAGACTTGATCCATGTGATCCAGCGACTCGTTCGAGTGGGAGAAAAATATCAAATCATGGTAGGGATCGAAGCCGGACTGAATCATCCGCTGTATTCGAATCAGCGCATCGCCGAGCTGATTGAACGTGTTCCTTCTGATTATTTAGGGATCATTTATGATCCAACGAATTTGATCACCGCAAAAACGGCTGCTGATCAAGTCGCATTGGTAGAAGAAGCATTTACTCTTTTCGGAGAGAAAATCGTCTGCTTGCACCTAAAGGATTTTCAACTCTCGGGAGAAGAAGTGATCCCTGTCCCGTTAGGTGAGGGACAAATACGGTATCCAGAAATTTTACAGCTTCTGATCAAACACAAGCCATACTGTTACGTGGTGCTAGAAGAAACAAAAGATGCTGGGATCGATCGTGCGGTGGCGTTGATTGAAGGCTTAGATTTAAAAAATTAGCTGGGGGTTTGTGTAGATGATTGTGTAAGAGAACACGGGAGTAGTTTTCTTGTTTTCTTAAAAAACACTGGCATTGAATGCAAATTTTATCTAGCATAGAAAAGTTGTTTATGATGAGATATCATCTAAACAACTTTTTTATTTTCATAAAAATAAAAAATATGAGGTAAGATTTGTTATTATAGAATAAAAAGAAAGCATTTTAGATCGTTGCATTCGGATAATGGATCAAATGGAAAAGGATTTAATATTTACGAGACATGTAAAAGAGCGAAAGGAGGAACCAATGGCAAACATGCAAGACGTGGCAAAACTTGCCAATGTATCTGTGACCACCGTCTCACGAGTGATCAATAA
Source organism: Enterococcus sp. DIV0755f (assembly GCF_051713725.1). Classification (NCBI taxonomy): domain Bacteria; kingdom Bacillati; phylum Bacillota; class Bacilli; order Lactobacillales; family Enterococcaceae; genus Enterococcus; species Enterococcus sp. DIV0755f. The sequence goes on along the minus strand of NZ_JBIOQL010000001.1, from coordinate 2,683,512 downwards.
CAGAAAATATGTCAATGAAGAAACAAAGCAGATTGTGCTAGAAGCAATTCAAGCACTTGATTATGTACCAAATGAATTAGCACGGTCCTTTTATTACAATTCCTCAAAGATGATAGGCTTGCTGATCTATGATTTGAAAAATGATTTTTATAATCAATTTATTACCCGAATCGAGTCGCAACTGATTGAGAAAGGTTATAGTTTGATGATTGGTACCACACAAGGGAATCCTGAAAGAGAAACCTATTTTTTGAACTTGTTTCTCGCAAATAATATTGATGGGGTAATTTTATGTACCAACCTTTGTACGCAAGGTCCGTTGTTGCAAAAGGTTCTCAAATTACCTCTAGTGAGTGTGGGTAGAGTCCTTAGCGATGAAGTATCCTCCGTTTCTGCGGATAATACCTCAGGTGGACAGTTGGCAGCACAGATCTTAATCCAAAATCGTTGTCGCGAGATCCTCTTCATTAATGGGCCGAAGACATTACATTCCGTTCAAGAAAAATCGGCTGGTTTTTATCAAGTGATGGACCAATACCCAGAGATCCATGTTCACGAGGTCGTACTCGATTTTGTAAATGTCACGCAAACATCCTTTGATCAACTTTTTCATCAATGGCCTTCTATCGATGGCATTTTTGCGGCAAGCGATTTTTTGGCAGCCTGCGCTTTACGTTCCCTTCATTCACTGGATAAAAAGATTGGTGAAGCGATTCAGGTTATTGGTTATGAAAACACCAATGTTTGTCTTTGTACTAGCCCTTTGCTTTCGTCCATCGCACGACCTTTAGAGGAGATGGTGGATTGGACGACCCAGCTACTTTTTCAAGAGGTACAAGGAGACAAAACCGCACCAAGACACGTCCTGTTGAAAAATTCATTTGTCCCAAGAGAAACGACTCAATGGAAGTGATGGAAAAAGAAGCAACCGATTGCAGTTTTCTTTTGATTGTCTTGGGATAGCCGCAATTCTATAATGAAATGGACTGGAATAAATCCAGAATGAGGAAGTTGCTAAGTGATAGGTGTTGATAGCTAGTACTATTTTTCGAAAAAAATGGTTCCGCTTACAAAGGATTCTGTAAAATAGCGAACGGCTTGAAGGATAGCGCCTCAAGAAGAGTGTACCTAAAATGCGATCACAAAAACAAATTAACCTAAATGTAATAAGAAGGAGTGAATAACCATGTGGAAAGCAAACTATCATACCCACACAACTCGATGCAAACATGCACGGGATTCTGATGAAGACTATGTGATCAAAGCCATCCAAGCTGGCTTTAAGGAAATTGGCTTCGCTGATCATTGTCCCTGGCCCTTTGAGGATGGGTATGTCTCCCCCATGCGGATGGATGTTGCGCAATTGGAAGATTACGTTTCATCGGTGAAAAGCTTACAGGAAAAGTACCAAGGACAAATCGATGTGAAATTAGGATTAGAGTGTGAATATTTTGAAACAATGATCCCTTGGCTAGTTGCAGAGAAAGAAAGGCTGTCGATCGACTATTTGATTTTTGGCAATCACTTTCCTGAAATCGAAAGCAATCACTATTACGACCATACACCTGGGGATTCGGTAAAAGCGATCAAAGATTATCTCCGTGTTTCTTTACAGGGAATTGAATCAGAAATTTTTGCTTATATGGCACACCCAGATGTGTTCATGCGGGGCTATAAAACCTTCGATTCTCATTGTGAAGAAGTTGCCTACCGCCTATGTGAAAAAGCCAAAGAGTATCAGCTGCCGTTGGAGTATAATTTGGCAGGCTATACGAACGGTGGCTATCCGCATCCTGAATTTTGGAAGATCGCCAAGGAAGTCGGCTGCTCTTGTATTATTGGGATCGATGCCCACGAGAGTGCGGCTTTAACGAATACAGAAATTTACGAAAGAGCTCTTTTAGAAATCGATGCCTTGGGGTTAACACGGATCGATCGGCTCTTCTTTGCGTGAAGGAAAGAAAGATGAACGTTTTGGAAATAAAACATGGACGCCAGTGGGGATCACTAGCGTCCATGTTTATTAGAATTGCCATTCTTGAATTTTTTTCAAGAGTACCGCTTTGTCGGAAGCTTCCGCAAAGGAATGCTGAGCGGCAGTTTCGTTTAAGAAGCGCATCTCTGATTCGGACATGTCGCAATGATGAGCCATTTGCAGGTATTCATTGGTCAATGTCGTGTTTGAGACCGTTCGGTTATCGGTGTTCAAACAAAAAGGGATCTTGGCCTCCAGCCATTCTCTTAATGGGTATGCCGAGTATGTGGGAATCGCACGCGTATGAACATTGCTGGTAGGACAGCCTTCGATACAGCGATTTTGTTCTCGAACAAACGCTTGGGCAGTGTGATCTCCTTTTAAGGCGATGCCGTGGCCAATCCGTTGCGCACCGCTTTCGATGGCTTGATAAATGTTTTGCACACAGCCGCATTCGCCTGCATGTAAGGTCAGCTGGACACTTTGGTTCTTGAGGAACACTTGATAGCTGGCAGCTAAATCAGGGACGTACCCGTCTTCTTCTGGACCTGCCAGATCAATGCCGACGACTTTTTCATCGGTAAGAGCGATCGCTTCATCAAAAATCGCCGTAATAGCTGGTAGGTCTTCTTGACGCATCCCAATGACCAAAACATTGCCTTTGATTGGGTAGCGTTCTTCTGCTCGTGCGATGCCTTCGATCACGGCCTGGATGGTCTGGCTGCAAGTGAGTCCTTTGTCCATCGATAAGCTGGGAGCAAAGCGGATCTCAATATAAGCGACCCCATCTTGAGCGGCTTGTTCCATCACGTCATAGGCGGCAGCTGCTAACGCTTCTTGTGTTTGCAAGTACGGCCGAACGAAATCAAAGCAGCGAAGATAATCCCTCAGGTCATGACAATCTTTGGGGGCTTGCATCTGTGCTTTCACAGCTTCTATGTCTTGCTCGATCGGTAGTTCTTGCTGATTGGCGATGGCGATCAATGTTTCTGGACGAATGGAACCGTCGAGGTGGCAGTGAAGTTCTACTTTGGGAAATGCTTGGATTTGTTGTTGAGTAAGCACAGTGTTCCTCCTGTCTAGGTCGAATTTTTTTAAGTATGAATATAGCATACTTCCAAAGCCCATGCTACCCAAAAAAGGAAATTCTCATAGAAAGCAAAACAGCAGCCGCGAATTACTTGTGCGGCTGCTGGTTTTATTGTGGGAGAGTGACTCAAATCAATTCCGATAGATCGGTAAAAGGCAATGACAGATCGTGAGCGGCTTCTTTTGAAGTAAATGCGCCCTTATAGGCGATGACCCCTTTGGCAAGTGCCTGATTTTCTCGCAACGCTGCTAAAGGATCGTTCGCTAGCTGCTGGGCATACGGTAAGGTGGCAATGCTCAATGCGATGGTTGCCGTTTGCGGCACAGCACCTGGCATATTCGCGACTGCATAGTGAATAACTTCTTCCCGGATATAGGTTGGCTCGTCGTGGGTAGTGACTTTGTCTTCGGTCTCAAAAATTCCGCCTTGGTCAATGGCAATATCGACGATCACGGATTTTTCAGGCATCTGTTTCACCATGTCGCGGGTCACTAAGCACGGGGCTTTTTGTCCTGGCAATAAGACGGCTCCTACCACCAAGTCTGCGGATTGGATCGTTCGTTCGATATTCAAGCGATTGGAATACAAGGTTTGAACTTGACCAGAAAACTGTCGATCCAGCTCTTGTAAGCGTGGGATCGAAACGTCTAAAATCGTCACTTGTGCGCCTAGACCTACAGCGACTCTCGCGGCATTCTCACCGGCAACGCCACCACCAATGATCGTTACCCGACCTTGGCGGACGCCGGGAACACCTGAAAGCAAGATCCCTTTTCCGCCATATATTTTTTCGAGAAATTGTGCGCCGATTTGAACAGACATTCTTCCAGCGATCTCACTCATAGGCGATAGCAGAGGCAGGGTGCCGTTCGCCAGCTGGACGTTTTCATAAGCAACAGCGATCACTTTGCTGTCGATCAATGCTTGAGCAAGCTGTTGATTGGCGGCTACGTGGAAATAGGTGAATAAAACCAGTCCCTCATGTAAAAAGGGGTATTCTTCTGGTAAAGGTTCTTTGACTTTCATAACCAATTCAGAGGCCCAAACCTCTTCAACGGTAGTAATCGTAGCGCCGACTTCCTGATACGCTTGATCAGAAAAGGTTGATCCTGCACCAGCGCCTTGTTCAACGAAGACTTCGTGTCCGTCTTGGACTAACTCATAGACTCCCGAGGGCGGCAATGCCACACGATTTTCATTGTTCTTGATTTCTTTTGGGATACCGATTTTCATAGACTTCACACCTTTCTTTCTTCCATTATAATAGAAAGCGGATTCCTAAGGGGAGAAAGAATGGTTTTTTTATTAAAAAAGTAAGATCCAGTTGCTGCCTACGCCACGACAAAGAAAAAAGCCCCGAAAGGGGACTTTTTTTGATCAATCAGCTGAAGGTCCAAAAGCGTAAGCTTTGATTAGCGATTTCATCTAGTGTGTAATAGATAGCGTAATGGGATTTTTCTGGATCATCATTGGGATCTAAGACAAACACTTGATCGTCCATCATTCCACCTAAGACCATAATATGGCCGCCATCTGTAAATTCCCCTGGAGTCACAGAAACGATGACGGGATGATTTTGTTGCAAGTAAGCTTCAACGCTGGCTAGATCTGTGCCGAGATCATAATAGTTGTAGCCGTTTGCATCGGCAAAGTCAGAAAAAATCCGCCAGTCCGTTCCTTGGCCGTCAACGTAATAATGATCTCCTGCCCAATCAAGGACTTCTAGTGGCGAAATGGGATAGCCTTCAAGATAGGATTGAACCATCGCAAGAGAAGCAATCGCACAGCCGTTTTCTGCTAAGGTTTGGCTGCCGTCATTGCCATAGGATCTATCGGCCCAATCTTCGTTCGTCTGCAAGAAAATCGGTGTCGTGATGTCCATTTCCCATAAATAAGCATTGATGTCATCACTAAAGATAGCCTGAGAATAAACATATTCGTCGTCATAACTCTCATCATAGGCAACGACGGTATGCACGTGTTCGGACAACTCTCCGTACAACACGTGATGAGAGATTCGATTGAACCCTATCCAAATCAACACCAATCCTGCCAAAACAACCATTGGCCGACGCTTTCGATAAACATCTGTCTGTTTTTGCATTTTTCCCTCCTTGTTTTACGAATCGTACGTATTCATCCTGTTCTTTTAAGTAAAACAAAGGAGGGGGCGCTTGTCATCGGCCTACAGACTGATTCCTCGATCAACTGTCAAATGCTTCTAGTTCTAAGCTAGTATTTTCCCATGCTTCTAATAGGGCTTCTTGTTCAGTGCGGGCTTGTTCTAGTGCTTGATTCAACGCGGTCAATTTAACATGATCATTCAACGCATCTGGTGCGGTCATGTCTTGCTCCAGTTGTTGGATCGTTTCTTCTATCGTGGCAAGCTCTTCTTCGATTTGGGCGACTTTTCGCTGTAAGGTTCTAACGGCTTTTTGCTGTTCTTTGCTTTGGACAAAGTTTTGCTTGCCTGCTGAGAGGGTGGTTTCGGTTGTTTTTGTTTCCAACATTGCTGCGATCTCAGCTTCTTCTTGTTTCTTTTCTAAATAATAATCGTAATCGCCTAGATAGAGCTTGCTGCCGTTTTCAGACAGTTCCACGACCTTGGTGGCGATTCGATTGATAAAGTAGCGGTCATGAGATACGAAGAACAAAGTGCCTTCATAATCGATCAGCGCATTTTCTAAGACTTCTTTGCTGTCGATGTCTAAATGGTTGGTTGGCTCATCCAAAATCAAGAAATTGTCATGGTCCATGGCTAATTTTGCCAAAGCGACACGGGCTTTTTCGCCACCGCTTAACAGCGTGATCGGCTTTTCAACATCTTCTCCCGAAAATAAGAAGCTGCCTAATATATTGCGAATCTCGACTTCAGGTGTGGTACTGTGGTCATCCCAAAGCTCATGGAGGATCGTTTTGGTTGAGTGCAGATCGGATTGGGTTTGGTCATAGTACCCGATTGAGACATTGGCGCCAAAATGGACCTTTCCTTGAATAAAGGGGATTTTATGAATCAGCGATTTCAGTAAGGTTGATTTGCCGATCCCATTCGGTCCCACTAAAGCGATCGCATCTTTGCGCCGAACATCTAAGTCGATGGGCGCCGATAAGACTTCTTCTTCAGAATAACCGATAGCGGCATTTTCTACTTGCATCACAACATTTCCTGAAGGCTTTTCAATGGAAAAAAGGAAGTGGGCGGATTTTTCATCTCCTTGCGGGCGATCCAGCCGATCCATTTTCTCTAATTGCTTACGGCGACTTTGCGCGCGTTTGGTGGTAGACGCACGGACAAGGTTGCGGGCAACAAAGTCTTCCAGTTTATTGATTTCTTCTTGCTGCTTCTCAAAGGCTTTCCATTCACTTTGCAGTTGCTCCGCTTTCAGGGTCAAATAGCGGCTGTAATTGCCTTTGTAGTGGCGCATTTTTTGGCGACTCAGTTCGTAGACTTCGTTGACGACTTTGTCTAAGAAGTAACGGTCATGGGAAACGATCAGCAATGCACCGGCATATCCTTGCAGATAGTTTTCTAACCAAGATAACGTTTCGATATCTAAATGGTTGGTCGGTTCATCCAGAATCAAGATATCAGGTTTTTGCAGCAGCATTTTTGCTAATGCCAAGCGGGTTTTTTGACCACCAGAAAGGGTATTGATTGCTTGCGTGTAAAAAGAAGGATCAAACTGAAAACCGTGCAAGACGGAGCGAATCTCATTTTCATAGCCATAGCCGTTTTTTTCTGCAAATTCATGCTGCAATTGGTCGTATTCTTTCAGGAGATTGCCAGAGTCAGCAGCAGGATCTGCTTCGGAGATGGCGATCTCTAAGCTACGCATGCGCTGCTCCATCTGTCGAACCGTTGCAAAAGCGCCCAGCATTTCTTCCCAAACAGTGGCCTGACTAGCAAGTCCGGTATCTTGAGCTAAGTAGCCCATCGTAGCGGTCTTGTTTTTAGCGATCGTTCCTTTATCAGGACTTTCGAGTCCAGCAATAATTTTCAGTAGCGTTGATTTACCAGCACCGTTGCGCCCAACAAGCGCGATTCGGGAATTGCTGGCAATTTCTAATTGGATATTTTCAAATAAAACCTCGGCTCCGAAAAGACGGGCGATTTGGTTGGCTTGTAATAAAATCATGTGTATGTCATTCCTATCTTTAAGAAACTTGTCTGTATCAAGGTTGCAATACTACAAGTCTATCATATTTTAGGGGAAACGGCGATTGGGAAAAAGTTTGATTTTACCATTATAAAATTTATATTTCAAATTATGAGCATTCAAATTGATTTTTGAACAATGTATTTGTTATGATAGCTTCATCACAAGTGAATTTTTCACAATGGGGGAGTATTCTTTGAAAGATCATCAAATTCCAAAGGCAACAGCGAAGCGATTGCCTTTATATTATCGTTACTTGCGTATTTTGCACCAAGCTGGCAAATTAAAAGTTTCTTCGACCGAACTAAGTGAAGCTGTTCAAGTTGATAGTGCGACGATCCGCCGCGACTTTTCCTACTTTGGTGAATTAGGAAAACGCGGCTATGGCTATGACGTTGAAAGCTTGATGCAGTTCTTTGCGAAGACATTGAACGAAGACCACATGACGAATGTAGCTTTAGTCGGTGTCGGAAACTTGGGGAGCGCCTTGTTGAAATACAAATTTCACCAAAGCAACAGCATTCGGATCAGTGCCGCATTTGATGTCAACGAAGATCTAGTTGGTCGAATCGTAGATGGTGTGCCGGTCTATCCAATGGATGACATGAAGGAACAAGTGAAGATCCAGCAGATCGATGTGGCTATTTTGACGGTTCCCGCACAACATTCACAAGATTTAGTGAACGAGCTTGTGAAAGCTGGCATTAAAGGAATCTTGAACTTTACACCTGCACGGATCACTGCACCAAAAGGCGTGCTGATTCAAAACGTTGACTTAACCAATGAATTGCAAACATTGATTTATTTCTTGCATTCAGGCAACGTCTTGTCCCATGAAGAACCAGTAGAAGAACCATCACTAAGCGAATAATCGCATCATATAAATAGGAACCAACAAAACAGCTGCCAGATCGTAGTATATACAACGATCTGACAGCTGTTTTTTGCTTTTTCACCACTGAACTTACTCGTCTAACTGGTCAAAAAGTGATTCGTAGGAATCTTGCTCTTCAACGCTTGTGAGCGCTTCTTGATACCGCAAGATTTGTTGAGTCAAACGTGTGAAATCGATGATGCGGGCTTCACGATGCACTTCTTTCCCATTCGCGAACAAGAGGACGACGGGAACCGTCAAGACCGAAAATAAACTGGCTGCTTCTGGCTCTGCCAGCGTGTTGATGGTAAATAGGGGGAGTTGCTGGGTTTGTGCCAGTTTTTGGATGCGTGGTTTGTCCGCAACACAAATACTGCAATTCGGTTGAGAGAGATAGAGTAGTGTCAACGGTTGTTGGGCGAGCTGCTCTTGGATCGGTTGATTTTTTTGCATAAGTCATTCCTCCATGGAAAATGTACGCTGTTCTTGAGGAAAAGTCAAAATATCTGCTAGCAGCTGATCGCTTAGGTGAGTAAGAAGGATTCAAAGATAAGGGAAATCTAAAGCAACGATTAAAAAAATAGGCTGCTTTAAAAAAAACGTTGTATAAAAAAAGGAAAAAACGTATAGTAATTCCAGCGTTTCGAATTTATTGATAAAGAAGGTTAAAGTTATGTTTCAGGCATTACCGAATTCTGTCCTGCAAATGAGTGTTATTTTTTTATCTATCGTCATTGAAGCCTTGCCGTTTGTCCTATTGGGCTGCTTGATCTCAGGTGCCTTACAAGTCTTCTTGACGCCAGAAAGAGTCACGAGACTCTTACCAAAAAACAAATTGGCATCGATCACAGTTGGTTGTGGTCTGGGGGTCTTTTTTCCTTCCTGCGAATGTGGGATCGTACCGATCGTTAATCAGTTCGTAAAAAAAGAGGTGCCAGTGTATACGGCGTTTGCCTTTATGCTGACTGCACCGATCATCAATCCAATCGTGATTTTTTCTACATTCATTGCCTTTGGAAATTCCGCGAAGTTCGCTTTTTTGCGTGTACTGGGCAGCTTATTGGTCGCAATGGTCGTGGGGATCTGGCTGGCGTATTTTAACAAACAAGAGATCTTAAAAACACGGCTTGCCAATCAATTAAGTGGCGGGAATGAGCAGGCAGCTCACCCACACCATCAGGGGCATGATCACGCCCACCATCAAACGGAAAAGAGCAGTCATCCGCTCCTTCGGCAGATTCGTCATTTGCTGCAGCATAGTTTGGATGAGTTTTTCGATACTGGGCGTTATTTGATCATTGGTGCGTTGATCGCCTCAGCGATGCAGACCTATCTGCCAACTGGTTTGATGCTGACATTAGGCTCCACGAAGCTGTTAGCGGTCTTCGTCATGCTGTTGTTGGCACTAACGTTATCCCTATGTTCCGAAGCAGATGCCTTTATCGGCTCTTCGTTGTTGAGTTTATTCGGCACTGGACCAGTCGTCGGTTTCCTGGTTTTTGGTCCAATGGTAGATATTAAAAACCTGTTGATGATGAAGCGGTACTTTTCGGGGCGTTTTATCGCTTCTTTAGTTGGATTAGTCGCAATCGTCGTTTCAATTTATGCATGGGTGGTGTAAAGAATGGTTCGTTTTTTGATCTTATCAGGCTATTTTGAATTGATGATGTACTTGCAAGTGACGGGCAAACTCAATCAGTTTATCAACATTCATTATCGCTATCTCGCTATCTTATCCATGATCATTTCTTTATTATTGGCTTTGGTCCAGATGTATTTTTGGGTCAAACAAGAGCCTGAGCATCATCATGACGATGAGCATCAGCATGGATTGGAGAAAAAACACCAACGAGTGATTGCGTATTTTCTATTAGCCTTACCGATCATCGTGGGTCTCTTTTTCCCCACCGTTAGCTTGGATACGACGATCGTTGAAGCAAAAGGGTTTAATTTCCCCCTAAGTGAAGAATCTGTGGGGGATCCAGAAATGACGACCCAATATCTGAAACCCGATACAAGTCTTTATTTTAACAAAGAAGATTACGACACTCAGATGGATGCAGCATTGGCACGTTACGCCAAAGATGAGACAATTGCGGTAACGGAAGAAAATTACTTGGAAGTCATGGAGTTGATCTATACGTACCCGAGCGAATTTATTGGCAAGAAAATCACCTATGATGGATTTGTGTACCATGCAGATCAAGATGATGCCAATGAAATCTTTTTGTTTCGTTTTGGCATTATCCATTGTGTGGCTGATTCAGGCGTTTTTGGCTTGCGAGTGGAATTACCGCAACAAACAACGGCAGAAAATAACCAGTGGCTTCATGTGGAAGGGACGATCCAATCGAAGTACTATCAACCCTTCAAACGGGACTTGCCGATGGTGGTAGCAGACCAAGAGAAGACGATTGAAGCACCAGAAAACCAGTATGTCTATCGCGCTTTCTAGCTTTTTTTAAGAAAGTTCATAAAAACATCATAAACCTTTGTTATAATGGAGAAAATCTAAGCATATGTTTGTAGTTTTATCAAACGTTTAGTACAATATAGTAGGAACATATGCTAAAATCTATACAAAAGAGAGGTGTCGTGAAATGGGTTTTACAGATGAAACAGTTCGCTTTGATTTTGATGATAGCCGTAAAAAAGAAGTCAGCGAAACATTAGCTATCGTCTACCGAGCATTAGAGGAAAAAGGATACAATCCGATCAATCAAATCGTCGGTTATCTCCTTTCTGGCGACCCGGCTTACATTCCTCGTTATCGGGATGCCCGGAATTTGATTCGTCGTCACGAACGGGATGAGATCATGGAAGTTCTGATCCGTTATTATTTAGGCAATCACGGGATCAACCTATAATGAGAATCATGGGATTGGATGTTGGTTCGCGGACAGTCGGCGTGGCGGTCAGTGACCCAATGGGCTGGACAGCACAAGGGATCGAGATCATTCGCATCAATGAAGATGAAGGCAATTTCGGTTATGATCGACTTGCTGAATTGGTGAAAGAATATGAAGTCTCACGTTTTGTGGTAGGACTACCTAAAAATATGAATAATACGATCGGACCTAGAGCGGAAGCTTCTATGGCTTACGGCGCAGCGATCGAACAGCAATTCGGTTTGCCGGTCGTTTACCAAGACGAACGTCTGACGACCGTTCAAGCAGAACGAATGCTGGTAGAACAGGCGAATACATCGCGTGCCAAACGAAAAAAAGTGATTGATAAATTAGCAGCAGTCATGATTTTGCAGAATTATTTAGATGGTGCTGGGAAACAGCTGTTTTAATTTACAGAAAAGAGGAAAATAAATGTCAGAACATACACACGATCATAACCACGATCACGATCATGAAGGACATGAACACATTACTTTAATCGATGATCAAGGAAATGAAACCTTATACGAAATTCTATTAACGGTTGACGGTACGGAAGAATTCGGCCGCAACTACGTCTTGCTTTATCCAGCAGGCGTACCAGAAGAAGAAGACGTTGAATTACAAGCGTACGCTTATATTGAAAACGAAGACGGTTCTGAAGGTGAATTAGAACAGATCGAAACAGAAGCAGAATGGGATATGATTGAAGAAGTCTTCAACACATTCATGGCGGAAGAAGAAGAGTAATAAGTTGCAAGTGCTGACCCTTTCCATAAGGGATCAGCACTTTTTTTGATTTAACGACTGTTTATTTTAGAAGCATGTCTGCTTTTTTGAAAGGAATGAGGAAAATGAGTAACGTAACGATATTCGAGCTTGAAAAGATTGCAGAAGAGCAGCTAGTTTTTGCCGTGATCATCAGCAAGTACCAAGAAAAGTTCGTCTATGTCAAACACAAAGAACGAGACACATTGGAGATCCCTGGAGGCAAGCGAGAACTAGGAGAAAGCATCACAGAGTGTGCCGCCCGTGAATTAAAAGAAGAAACAGGCGCTAAGCACTTTACCCTAGAGCCGTTATTTATCTATGGGGTAGAAAAAGACGGGGAGACCGATTACGGCTTGGTGTTCGAAGCCCAGATCACGGACTTGCAGGATGAATTGACCTCAGAGATCGAAGCAATCTATGTAATGGCAGAGCCGCCTGCCAACTGGACATATCCAACGATTCAGCCGTTGTTGTTGGCAGAATATTTCTCACGAACATAAAAATAATTCAGCCAGCTCAAATGGATGGCTGTCTTAAGTTGAAAAGTAAAAGCAGCGTGTTGAGTAGGAGTGAGCGAATGAGTTGCGTGATCCTGCAATCAGGCGTAGGATAAAAATGTAAACGTTATCTTATTGGAGAGTAGGGAAAGGCATGGAAAAAATCTATCAAGCAAGTACCGCAGAAGGAGCAATCGATTTTATCAATATGCGCGATTTGGAGATCGCGGCAGAGGAAGTGATTCCTAAAGGTGGGTATGGCTATATCAGCAGTGGTGCGGGGGATATTTTTACCTATCAAGAAAATGAACGCGCCTTCAATCACAAATTGATCATTCCTCATGTCTTAAAGGACATTGAATTACCGGACACAACGTTGTCCTTTGGCGGTGATACGTTGTCAGCGCCAATCATTATGGCGCCTGTTGCCGCCCACGGCTTAGCAAATGTTGCGGCAGAACAAGCGTCAGCCAAAGGGGTTTCACGTTTTGGCACGATCTATACGGCGAGTTCGTATGCCTCTTGTACGTTGGAAGAAATCCGAGCAGCTGGTGGTCAAGAAGCGCCGCAGTGGTTCCAGTTTTATATGAGCAAAGACGATGGTATTAACAAAGACATCTTGGCGATGGCAAAACGCAATGGCGCCAAAGCGATCGTTTTGACCGCAGATGCAACTGTTGGGGGCAATCGAGAAACGGATCGCCGCAATGGCTTCACCTTTCCGTTGGCAATGCCGATCGTTCAGGCTTATCAATCAGGGATCGGACAAACGATGGATGCCGTTTACGGCTCCTCAAAACAAAAATTAAGTCCTCAGGATGTCGCTTTTATCGCCAAAGAATCTGATTTGCCGGTTTATGTCAAAGGGGTGCAATCAGAAGAAGATGTGGAACGAGCATTAGGGGCAGGTGCACAAGGGATTTGGGTCTCAAATCACGGGGGACGCCAATTGGATGGTGGTCCAGCTTCCTTTGATTCCTTACAGATCGTGGCTGAAGCAGTGGCAGGTCGGGCGCCGATCGTCTTTGATAGCGGGGTACGGCGAGGACAGCATGTCTTTAAAGCGATTGCTTGCGGAGCAGATCTAGTGGCGATCGGCCGCCCAGTGATCTATGGGTTGGCTCTAGGTGGTGCTACCGGTGTTCAACAAGTCTTTGATTTCTTCAAAAAAGAATTGGAGATGGTCATGCAGCTTGCGGGGACGCAAACGGTGGCAGATATTAAAAAAGCCGTTTTACGGGACAATCGCTATTTATAAGTAATCCCTCAAAAAGGCGCTAGAATCGCTGATTCTGGTGCTTTTTTTAATGGATTTTTCTGATCATGCCCAGGAGCAGGAGCAACTGCTTTCGCTGAAAAAAGTGTATATGATTTTGAAACAATTGCAAAATCAGCTACACTTAAAAGAGACCAATAAACTAAAGGAGAGAGATTGATGATTCCAAAAATTATTCATTATTGCTGGTTTGGCGGCAATCCATTAGGTGAACAAGAAAAGAAATACATGGATACCTGGAAAAAATATTGTCCGGATTATGAGATCAAACGTTGGGATGAATCAACGATCGACCTTTCAAAATTCGGTCCTTATCTAAAAGAGGCCTATGACCAAGAAGAATGGGCCTTTGTGTCAGATGTGGTTCGTCTGTATGCATTAGTGACAGAAGGCGGTATTTATATGGATACCGATATCGAGGTGGTCAAACCTTTAGATGAGCTTTTGACACTGGAGGCATTTATGGGCTTTGAGATCGAAACCAAGATTTCTACTGGGATCATTGGAGCGGTGCCGCATCATCCCTTTATGGAAGAATGGTACCACGATTACGATGACCGAAAATTTGTCCGGGCAGAAAAAACGGAAGATGTCGTCACCAATGTGATCCGAGTGACGGAACTGTTGCAAAACCACGGATTAGAATTGAATAATCAACGACAAACCGTTAAGGGCGTAGAAATCTTCCCGCAAATGACGTTTTCACCAAAAAGCTATATCACTGGTGAGGTCGAGGAAGATCCGAGTACGATGGTGATCCATCAGTTTTCTGGCTCTTGGTTATAAAAAAGTAATCTATGAAAGGACGGACAGTGGGGAAAGCTGTCTGTCCTTTTTGCTTTTGCAAGGGATGATGGAGATGTGATAGAATAGCTTGAAAAAATGAGGAGGCGTTTTGATGGCTATCAAACGATGTACTTTGGCAGATTTAGAAGAATTGGGAGAAATCAGCGTATCCACCTATTACGATACATTTGCTCCTTTCAATACGGAGGAAAATACTCGTATCTATCTAGAAGAAGCCTATAATCTGCCGAAACTGACCCGAGAGTTAGAAAATCCGCAGTCGGCGTTTTATTTTTTACAAGAAAATGATCAAACCGTAGGATATATCAAACTTAACTGGGGTGAGGCGCAAACGGAAGCAATCGCCCCAGAGGGGTTGGAAATTGAACGAATCTATATCAAAAAAGAACATAAGCGCAGAGGCTATGGCAAAACACTGCTGCTGTTTGCCCAAGAGACCGCTAAAGAGCTGCAGAAAAAGTCGATCTGGTTAGGCGTTTGGGAATTTAACGACAATGCGTTGGCTTTTTATCATACGATGGGCTTTGAAAGAGTTGGCAGTCACTCCTTTTTTATGGGGGATGATGAGCAGACGGATTTCTTGATGCTGAAAGAACTTTGAATTCTGCCTTTGTATGAGGAATTAGAAATTACTTTCCATTTTTTTGGCAATCAAGTATAGTTAAAGGGATTGATGAAAAAAGAACGATTGGTGAAAACCATCGCTAAGGAGAGCAATTGTAAATGGAAAAACAGAGAAACGAAAGTATTTTGTCACGTTTTCTTAAAGGCGTGGTGATTGCCTTGGGCTTTATCTTGCCTGGTGTTTCAGGTGGCGTATTGGCAGCCATCTTAGGCATTTATGAGCGGATGCTGCGCTTTATGGCACATCTGACGAAGAATTTTAAAGAGAATCTCCTCTTTTTCCTGCCAGTAGGGATCGGGGGAATCGTAGGGATCGGGCTTTTATCAAAGCCATTAGAGTGGCTGCTGCAAAACTATCAAATCATCGTTTTGTGGGGCTTTGCGGGGGCAATTATTGGGACGTTACCAGCACTTGCTAAAGAATCGACCTTGAAAAGCAAACGGACAACCGGCGACCTGCTTTGGTTCTTCGGCAGTATGGTCATCGGCTTCTTGTTCCTCTATTTTATGGGTGATATCTTAGGAACGATCCCTGCCAATTTCATAGGTTTTGTGATCGCCGGCGGTCTGATCGCGTTAGGTGTTTTGGTTCCTGGCTTGAGTCCTTCAAACCTTTTGCTCGTTTTGGGACTTTATGATCCGATGTTGAAAGGCTTTAAGAGCTTTGACATCATGGGGGTCTTTCTACCGATCGCCATTGGCGGCTTGGCAGTGATGCTGCTGTTTTCGAAATTGATGGAGTGGCTATTGACCCATTATCATTCAAAAGTCTATCACTTCATTTTAGGGATCGTTATTGCCTCAACGATATTGATCGTGATTCCTCCGGTGGCAAACTATAGCGGCTTTACTTGGGTAACGGCTGTCATCGGAATTATCTTGTTTGTCTTGGGGGCTTGGTTAGGTCTTTGGATGAGCAAGCTGGAAGAAAAATACAAGTAAATCAAAACGGCACATCGTTTGGCGATGTGCCGTTTTTGTTAGGTAATGATTCGGGCAGCTAAGAAGAAGCGTTGGTCGACAGCTGGTAGTAAAAAATATGGGAATGTTTGATAACGATATAATACAGGTTTAAAAACTGTTCTATTTTTGTTGAAAGATTTCCTAGTGTTTGGTATATTGTAGTCTATATAAAGAAGATTTTTTCGTGTGTTACAGCATAGATAATTGTTTGAGGGTTTGAGAAAAAGGAGGGGCAAGCATGCAAGATGCGACCTATTGGGCGGAACAATTGCGGCAAGGAAAAATCAGTTTTGCAGAGCGGGTGGCGATGATCGAAGAAAAAGTCAATCAACAAAATCCGCTTTTGAATGCGCTTGTAACATTTGATCCGCAAGCAGCGATCCAGCATTACGAGCAGCATCTTCAAAAAACGGTTTTTGGGGGACAACCCATGCCGTTAAAAATACTCGGCCAAACCAAAGCAGGGTGGCCAGCAACGTCAGGAGCCAAACTGTTTGCTAAAGCACGAGCCAGCCGCACGGCACATTTTGTCTCTCGTTTAGAAGAGGCAGGCTTTGTGCCGTTAGGGCAAACCAATGCACCAGAATTTGGATTCAAAAATATCACTGATCCAACATTGTATGGGCCTACACGTAATCCGTGGAATCCTGCCTATTCAGCTGGTGGTTCCAGTGGTGGTGCGGCAGCGGCAGTGGCTTCGGGGATGTTTCCGATTGCGGGTGCCAGTGATGGCGGCGGATCGATCCGCATTCCAGCATCCTTTAGCGGATTGATCGGTTTGAAGCCAACCCGTGGCACGATGCCAGTGGGTCCTAGTGAATGGCGCAGCTGGCAAGGCGCTTCTATCAACTTTGCGTTGACGCTTTCCATGCGTGATACGGAACAGTTGTTTTATGCGTTGCGGACGTCACAGCCGACTGCCCCTTATCAGGCACCACAAGTAGAATGGCATCATCAGCAAGCGAGTCAAAAACCGCGGTTGAAGGTTGCTTTTACTACCGCATCGCCGACCGGTGGCCAAGTGTCTGAAACTGCCATCCAAGCAGTCCGAAGTGCAGCCGCATTTTTAGAAAAGCAGGGGCATGAAGTCGTTGAAGTGGGCTATCCAGTGGATGGTCAGCAAATGATGACCACCTATTACGCCATGAATGGCGGCGAAACAGCTGCGATGTTTGCTGAGATCGATGCTGCTCGTCAAGTACCGGTCAGACGGGAAGAGATGGAATTGATGACCTGGGCACTTTACCAATATGGCAAAAAACTGCCTGCCGCCGATTACGTCCTTGCCTTGCAGTGGTGGGATCAGCTGGCAGAAAAAATGGAAGAAGTCTTTTCAACCTATGATCTCTTTTTGACCCCGACGACGGCTTTTCCAGCCCCTTTGATCGAGGAAGACTTACAAAGCGATAGCATTCGCCAAAGACTGCATGAGATCGAATCGCTTGGAAAAAGTGCTGCGGGTGAGTTGATCGAAGAAATGTTTGCCAAGAGCTATGCTCTGACACCTTACACTCAATTAGCCAATTTAACGGGGCAGCCAGCCATCAGCTTGCCAACTGCTCTTAGCGAGGAAGGGTTGCCGCTAGGGGTCCAATTTATGGCGTCTAAAGGCAGAGAAGACCTACTTTTCCAAGTCGGCTATTTATTTGAAACACAGCAACGATTTCTGTTGCCAAAACAAGGAAACTAAGAGGAGGATATTATGAAACAAGTTAGAAAAGGGAAAATCGTTGCAATGGTTGGCTTTTTAGGTTTATTTGCGGGGGTCCTGTTAAGTGCCTGCAGCAAACCAACGGAAGAAGACACCAGTCTAAGTAAGGTAGAAGAAGCCAAAACATTGGTTGTTGCTACTTCGGGAACCTTGTATCCATCGTCTTACTATAACGATGAAAATGAATTAGTGGGCTATGATGTCGATGTGGCAAAAGAAGTCGCCAAACGATTAGGCGTAGAGATCACATTTAAAGAGTACAATGTCGATGGACAAGTTTCTTCTTTAACACGTGGAGAAGCCGATTTTGCTGCCAACGATTTTGGTTTGACAGATGAACGGGCGGAAAAATTCAGTCTCTCAACGCCTATTAAATACTCGTTCGATAGTATGATCGTGCGTAAAAGTGATGACTCTGGGATTGCTTCTTTAGAAGATTTGGATGGCAAAAAAGCTGCTGGTGAACCGAATACCAGCTACATGCGCTTAGCCGAATCCTATGGGGCAGAATTAGTGACTTACGACAACGCAACGAATGATCAGTATTTGACAGATGTTGCGAATGGTCGAACGGATGTGATCTTGAATGATTACTATTTGCAAAAAATGGCGGTTGCTGCTTTGCCAGATATCCCTGTTAAAACTTTAGAAGATGTCTACTTTAATCCGAATGAAACGGGCTTCTTATTTGTGAAAGATCATCAAGCATTGCAGGAAAAAGTGGATGCTGTTTTAGCAGAAATGAAAGAAGACGGCCGTTTAAAAGAACTTGCGGAAACGTATTTTCAAACCGATATTTCAGTAAAATCTGATCAAGCGATTCAAACGGTTGAAACAGACTAATGTATATTCCAACCCTTGATTTGCCGTTGATGTGGGAGTCATTGCCCTATTTGCTGTCGGGCTTGTCCTATACGGTCGGCATTGCTGTCGTTTCGTTTCTAGGTGGCAACGTATTAGGGATCATGCTCACCTTCTTAGGGATGTTGGAAAATCCATTCATTAGAGGGTTCGTGCGGGGCTACCTCTCATTTCTAAGAGGCGTCCCAGCGTTGGTCTTGTTATTCCTACTGTATTTTGGCTTGCCTTATCAATTGTCGGCGCTTAGTGCTGCGATCATCTGTTTTACATTGACCAGCAGCGCATTTATCGGGGAAATCTACCGAGGATCAATTGCTGGTGTGGATCGTGGGCAATTTGATGCTGCCTATGCGTTAGGGTTATCCTTTACGAAAACGATGCGTCTGATTATTTTGCCACAAGCCTTTCGTATTTCTGTACCGGCATTGAGTAATGTGGCAATGGATTTGCTGAAAGGAACCTCCTTGGCAGCAATGATCACGATTCCTGATATTTTTCAAAAAGCTAAGATCGTTGGCGGACGAACCTTTGATTACATGTCCATGTATGTGCTAGTTGCCATCATCTATTGGCTGTTGTGTATTTTGATTGAAGCCGGGCAAAAGCGATTAGAACAACATTTTTCAAAACGCTTTGCCGCTAATGAGGCTGTAAGACAATAAAAAAAGAGCCGAGGCTCTTCAGCTGCTGTCAATGTTTCCTTGTGAGACATTGACAGCAGTTTTTTCTTTAGGTAATGAAGCAGCACCACAAGTTAGCCAGAGAAAAAAGGCAGAATAGTACCGTTTACTCTGGGCGGTTTTTTATAAATTCGATAAAGGTAATGATTTCAGATAGTTGATATTCAGTAAAGTCCTCATTGATTCTCGAAGCCACACGAATCTGTTTCATAGAGAGGGCTTCCAAATCATTCGGACGTCCATGCAAATAATCGAGACTGACATTGAAGTAATCAGCAAGTTCTTTTTGGATCTCAATATCGGGCATCCGATTGCCTTGCTCATACGAAGCATAGGTTGTTTTGGCGATTCCTAAATATTTTGCCATTTTTGCTTGTGTTAAACCAGATCGCGTTTTCCGCAACTGTCTTAAACGATCTTTAAACATGAAATCCCCTCCACAAAATTATTCTACTATGACACGATAGAAGCAGAAAGAAATTAATGTTTTATATCACTAATAGAGTTTTATTGCATTTACAAAGTACTCGATATGTAATACTATTTATGTGAAGAAGGATTACTACCTGTAAGAATCAGCAGGTAGTGAATCGTTCTCAAGGATTTTTTATAGCATGAAGGAGGGTAGAAGAAAGGAATAGATACACCAAAATGGAAGCGTTTCATAGAAGGAGGAAGTGAAATGAAAAAAGTATTGATAATTTGTGCAGCAGGCATGTCTTCATCGTTGATCGCTAAAAAAGGAACAAGCTTTTTAACCACAGAAGGCTGGTCAGTGAGGATCGATGCCATCTCTGCTTCAGAGGGGATCGCTACGATCGCTAAGGATGAGTATGATTTATATTTAGTTAGCCCGCAAACGAAAATGCATTTTGCCAATTTAAAGAAAAGCGCCGATAAATACGGCAAACCAATCGTGAATATTCCCCCGCAAGCATATATTCCGATACCGATCGGGATCGAGAAATTAGCACAGCTAGTCAAAGAAAGCATTGCATTAGAAAAAAGTGCGAAATAAATGGAGGTAGGCTATGGATAGTGAAAAAATTCAAGAAATATCCTTTGAACTTATTTTAGCAAGCGGTGATGCCCGCACGATGATTCATCAAGCCTTTGAACAGATGCGAAACAGCAGTTGTCAAGAAGCGCAAGAGTTGTTGGACATAGCCAATGATTCATTAGTCAAAGCCCACCGCATCCAGTCAAAAATGCTGCAAGAATATGCTTCAGGGACTTCATTTACCTGCGATATCTTGTTGATCCATGCACAAGATCATTTGATGACAACCATGACCCTCAGAGAAGTAGCACTAGAAATGCTAGGGATTTATCAAAAAATGAGTAGCCTTGAAGAAGCGATCCAATGCAGGAATGCAGATGGCGAGTAAGCAAGCAAAAGTTGCTCAAAGAGATGCGTCGCAAAAACTGACGAAGAAAAATCTCTATTTTCAACGGCTGTTGCTATTGCGGTATTTAGTCGCATTCTTTTTCTTTTTTAACCTATATTGGCTGTTGGCTGCTTCTTTGGCAGGGCAATGGCTGCGTGTGGTTCCACTGAGCCTGTTGCTGTTTTCAATGGGAGCGATCAGTGAGTTTATCCGCTTATATGGACACCACGCAACCATCGTTTCCAAGCAACTCTTTTTTACAACTTGGTATTTACGCCTTCAAATGGGGACAATGGCCATTCTTTTTTTATTGACTTTTTTTGGCGTGACAGAAGTTATTTTCCCCTATTTCACCTCGCAAAGTATCGAGTATGTTCGCATAGTTCTCTGGATAAGTGGTGTCTTTGCATGGAGTGGTATCAGAAAACTGAAGAAAATTTTTCGCAATAAAGACCGACATTGGCAATGGATTCGCGAATTTGAAGAGATAGAAAGAAAGGGTGATTGATTTGACAGAATCGAACAATAAACTATTTCAACTTTTGGAAAAAGCAGTAATGGGTCCGATGGGAAAGATTTCCCAATACAAAATCGTTCGTAGCATCATGGCGGCAGGAATGGCGTCGATTCCTTTTACGATCGTAGGCTCAATGTTTTTAGTATTCAACATTTTACCGATCACGTTTCCGTTTTTAGCTGACTTTTTTGAAGCGACTTTTTTGAATTTCAGTGATTTGTATATGTTAGCAAATAGTACGACCATGGGGTTATTGGCATTATATTTTTGTATCGTTCTGGGCTATGAGTATTCCAAGATCATTCAAGTCGAGGAGAATCTCGACCTGACGCCGATCAATGGGGCGTTGTTAGGTGTTTTTGCTACATTGATGTCGATTCCTCAGCTTGTTTTTGACGGCGGAAAAATGACACAGATGAATGATGTGGAAGAAGGGCTGATCAATGGTTGGTTGATTGGTGCCGATGGGGTCGCACGTTTAGGAACTGTTGGTATTTTCACTGGGATCGTGATGGCGGTCGTTGCCGTTCAGCTGTATCGTCTCTGTGTAAAAAACAACTGGGTCATCAAAATGCCTGAAGAAGTGCCTGAAGGTGTGGCTCGTAGTTTTACGGCACTGATACCAGCCTTTGTGGTGGCAGTCGTGGTTCTGACCATCAATGGTGTTTTAGTTGTTTTAGGGACGGATATTTTTCAACTAGTAGCAATTCCGTTCGGGTTTGTTACCCACCTTACAAATAGCTGGTTGGGAATCATGGTGATTTATTTCCTCGCGCATGCCTTGTGGTTGGTAGGGATTCATGGATTCAATATCATTAGTCCACTGATCACCCCGATCATGTTAGCTAATTTAGCTGCCAATGTTGAAGGGGCGAGTTTCCCATTAGCAGGCCAATTTACCAACGGGTACGTGACATTAGGTGGTTCGGGAGCAACCCTTGGTTTTACCTTATTTATGATCTACATTGCTAAATCGAAACAGATGAAAGTATTAGGGAGAGCTGCCATCGTCCCGTCGATTTTCAATATCAATGAACCGATCATTTTCGGCGTGCCGATCATCTATAATCCTTATTTAGCAATTCCTTTCTTGTTAGCACCGATGGCATCCGCCACGATCGCGTATTTTGCCACAAGGATGGAATTGATTCGTCCCATGATCGCCAATATTCCTTTCCCAACACCCGTTGGACTTGGTGGCTTTATTGGCACCGGTGGAGACTGGCGTGCAGGCGTCGTTGCCATTGTTTGTGCAGTTGTTTCTTTCTTGATCTATTTTCCATTTGCGAAGTTTTATGACACAAAATTGCTGAAAGAAGAACAAGAAGCCGCATAAGACGAGCAGTTGGGAAAACAGCAAGTAGCTACATTATCCCTATAAGAAAAAAACAGTTGTCCCTTTGCAGTTGAAGGGATAACTGTTTTTGCAATGGTCCTTCTTTTTCATGGTAAAATAAAGAAAAGCAAATCGAGGAGGGTCCTTATGAAGTATGAATGGCGCAAACTAGAAAAAGAGCTCTATCTTCCCAAAAAACCAACAGTGATCGAGGTGCCAACGTATCAATTTATCAGTTTGAGCGGCAGCGGCAATCCGAATCGACCTGAATTCAGCGAAGAGATCGCCGCTTTATATACGATTTCCTATTCACTCAGGATGGGGTTAAAAAAAGGGGCTTTTGGCAATGAACCCTTTGAATACACGGTCTTTCCTTTAGAAGGTGTGTGGACCTCTCTGACAAAGCCAGACGGTGCCGTCAACAAAGAAGAATTGATCTACAAAATCATGATTCGCCAACCAGAACCAGTCACGGAAACACTGTTTCAAGAACAGCTCTTGGCAGTCAAAGAGAAGAAAGACAATCCAAATCTAGAAAAGCTCATCTTTGAGCGCTATGAAGAAGGATTGTGCCTGCAAGCGATGCATACAGGCTCTTTTGACACTGAAGCGGAAACCTTTGCGAAAATGAAGGAGCTGTTAAAACAAGAACAGTTAGTGATCCGTCCAACGATGGACACGTTCCAGCATCGAGAAATCTATTTGTCTGATCCGCGAAAAGTTTCACCAGATAAAGCCAAAACCGTCCTGCGATGGGCAGTAGAAGCAGAGGGTGGGATTCAGTGAATAAAAACTATTTAAGCATCGACATCGGCGGCACGAAAATCAAATCGGCTGTCATTGATCGCTCGGGGAATATTCTGACACGAGGACGGATGGATACGCCGAAAAATCTTACGGAATTTCTGACAGGGATTGAAACGATCGTTGAAGACGTTCATGGGAGCATTCGGGGCATTGCTGTTAGTACTCCAGGAAAAGTCAACCCAGAGACAGGGACGATCTCGTTTGGCGGGGCATTGCCTTTTTTAGATGGAGTCTCCTTAAAACAGCTGCTGGCAAAGTACCAAGTGCCGCTGGCTGTGACCAACGATGGCAAGGCAGCCGCATTAGCTGAATGGTGGCTAGGAAACCTTAAAGGGATTCAAAATGGGGCTGCCATAACCTTAGGTACTGGTTTGGGTGGTGGTGTGATCGTTGAAGGAAAACTGATCCAAGGTGCACATTTTCAAGCAGGGGAATTAAGTTTTCTACTAAATGCCACTAAGAGAAGCGATGCTCCAGAAAACGCTGAGCAACCAAATAATCAGGGATTGACCCTGCAGCAATTGGCAGGTTTTAGCGGTTCAGCGGTCGCCATGATCCGTCGCAGCGCCCAACTGCTAGGCTTAGCTGATCTTGCGGATGGTGAAGCAGTTTTTGACGCTATCAATCAAAAAGAGCCACAGGTCTGGGCACTGTTTACAGCGTATTGCCGAGAAATCGCGTGTGTCATACTCAATGTTCAAGCCGTGATTGACTTAGAGCGCTTCGTGATTGGTGGTGGCATCAGTGCCCAAGCGATCGTGGTGGAAGAAATCGACCGTCAGTATCAGCAACTGCTGGCTAGTTTACCGATTTTGCAGCAGACCTTGACGAAGCCGGAAATCCAAGCCTGCAAATTTCAAAATGACGCCAATTTATTAGGGGCGCTCTATCATTTCTTTTTGGAACATGAGATGAAATAAAATAGAAAAAAACTGCCGCGAACCAACGATTCGCGGCAGTTTTTTAGGCTTTTTTCTTGGTGTCTTTGTCTTCGTCACCTAGGTAATCTTTGCTAGTGAAGGCACTGTGGAAGTATTTGCCGTCTTGACCGTAATAGCGGTTGTAGCGCTGCTTGAATTTGCGGAACACGTAAACGACAAGAACTTTTAGCAGACAATAAATCGGGATTCCGAAAATCACCCCAACGATCCCCATCAAATCACCCATCACCAATAAAACAACCAGAATCGTAATAGGATGGATTTTCAATCGGTCACCCATCACACGGGGCACGACTAAATCGCCATGAAGCAGCTGTACAGCAAACCAAGCAATCAAAAACTTAACCAACATCCCGGTGGAGTCTTGTGCGGCAATGAAAAGCCCCGGGAAAAAGACGATAAAAGGTCCAATATAGGGGATGATGCAAAGCAGACCAGCGGCGATCGCCAGAATACTGGCATACTCTAGGTCGATCAAGAGGAAAACGACCCAATAGATCGCCCCTAAAATCAGGGATGAAATGATTTGTCCTTTCAAAAAGGCACCGACTTGTAAGTCAGAGATCTTGACGATTTCATTAAAGTCTTTGCGAAAACGTGGTGGCACTAATGAGAGGACCGAAAAATAAAACTTGTTTGGGTTACGCAATAAGAAAAAGGCAATGATCGGTCCAGTAAACAAAGCAATGAACAAGGTCGAAATGGTTGAAAACAAACTGCTGAGCCCAGCGGCACCAGTTTGCCAATAATCTCCAATAAAACTCATGATATTACTGGTGATATTTTGTAGTGTGTCTGTAATTTGTGCCATCTCATCTTGAAATGGGGTATTTTCTAAAAAGGCGGTCGCGTTTTTCTCAAAGTCACTGACCAAACTTGGTAAGCTATTGATCAGATCGGTGGTTTGCTGCTCCAAAATCGGATAAAGCTGGAAACCAGCAAAGACGATCAACAAAAGAATCAACAGATAGATCCCAGCAATCGAAGCACTGCGGGGAATTTTTTTCGTTTCCATTTTATCGACCACCGGATTAAACAGATAGTATAGGATCAGCCCAAATAAAAAGGGTGGGATAATAGCTGTAAGAATGGCTGAAAAGGGTGTAAATAAAAAAGAAATCTGATTTAGCAAAAAGACAGCAACTGCCGACAAGATAATCAGTCCTAAGACATAATAGCTTGTTTTGCCGCCTAAAAAGTGGATCAATCGGTTATTTTTCATAATAAGCCTCGCTTTCTTAGCTACATTATAACGAAAGACCCCTATTCTGTAAAAAAACAACGTACCTTTCGAAAAAACCGCGCTCACATTCTCAATATCTTTATAATGAAAGAATATCTTTAATAAGGCGTTGACTGGTGACCTCTTTCTTCAAAACAGACCAAAAAACGCTCCCGTGAGCACAATGCAGGAGCGTAAAGGATTATTTGCGCACAGTCGTTAAGGTGCAGCGCCCAACGGCAGTTTTTAACCCGCTAGCTAACCAAATAGTGGCTTGCCAAGTTTGGATACGAGCGCCGATACGATCAGGACTAGCTTCTACAATCAGGGTTCCTTCTTGGGCGGCGGCTAGATGGTTGACTTGCAGGTCAACGCCGGCGGCAAAGGCTTCTTCTTGAGCCAAAGCTTGATTGGCACCGATGCTGCAGGCGGTCTCGATCAAAACACCGTTAATGCCACCGTGAACGAGACCAAAAGGCTGTTTGTGCTGCGCTTTGATCGGCATCCGTAAACGAACAAAATCGGCTGTTGCTGCTTCTACTTCGATTTCTAAGGCTTCCAGTAAATTCATTTTTTGCTCCTTTTTCTAAGAAAGTTATCATGATTATAGCACGAGTTTTGGTAGAAATAGCCGAAGATCTCAGAAAGTCGGCAACAGGGGGAGAAGTCTTAAGAAATTCCCTTAACCAAAGCAATTTCTAACGAAAAGCGACTAGATATGTGTATAATAGAGCTATGTGAATTGAGGAGGAACAAGTAATGAGAGAATGGAAAACCTTAAAAGAGTACGATGAAATTTTGTTTGAACAACATGGAAAAGTGGCGAAAATCACGATTAACCGCCCAGAAGTCCACAATGCGTTTACACCAAAAACGGTGTTTGAAATGATTGATGCATTTTCGATCAGTCGCGATGAACCAGGCATCGGCGTGATTATCTTGACAGGCGCCGGCGATAAAGCCTTTTGTTCAGGCGGAGACCAAAAAGTCCGTGGTCACGGTGGCTATGTTGGGGAAGATCAGGTTCCTCGCTTAAATGTATTGGATCTGCAGCGCTTGATTCGCACGTTACCAAAACCGGTGATCGCCATGGTCAAAGGCTGGTCGATCGGTGGCGGAAATGTTTTACAATTGGTTTGTGATTTAACGATCGCCGCTGATAACGCTAAATTTGGTCAAACAGGACCAAATGTCGGTAGTTTTGATGGTGGCTATGGTTCGGGCTATCTTGCACGGACGATCGGTCATAAAAAAGCCAAGGAAGTTTGGTTCATGACAAAACAATATACCGCCGAAGAAGCATTGGCGATGAACTGGATCAATACAGTCGTTCCTCTTGATCGAGTAGAAGATGAAACGATGGAATGGGCAGAAACGATGCTGCAAAAGAGCCCGTTGGCGTTACGCATGATCAAAGCATCAATGAACGCCGATACGGACGGATTAGCTGGCATTCAGCAATTAGCTGGCGATGCGACCTTATTGTATTACACGATGGATGAAGCCAAAGAAGGTCGTGACGCGTTTAAAGAAAAACGTCAACCAGACTTCGACCAATTCCCTAAATTCCCATAATGACTGGGAGTTGGCTGCAAAGGCAAGCACAACTTCATCCAGAACGACCAGCTTTTTATTGGCATGAAAAAAGCTGGTCGTTTGCTGCCTTGCAAAAAGAGGTTTATGCTTACGCTGCTTATTATCAAGCCCAATTCGTTGATCAGCCAAACCGGGTAGCTCTTTTTAGCAATAACTCCCCTGAAATGGTCTTTACGATCCTTGCGTTATGGGAGTTGGGGATCGAAGTCCAGCTGCTGAATACGCGATTGACAGCCGCTGAAATCTCCTTCCAATTGCAAGATGCCCACTGCGACTGGGTGATCACGGCGGATCAGGCTGCGGTTTCGGATGTTCGCAGCTTGACCTTTGGACAAGCGATCAAACAGGCGGAGGCTTTTATCGGTTCTGTTGTTCCTTCGTTTGTTCCTAATGAAGCAATCTATCAAGCAGAGCAAGTGGCTTCAATTATGTATACCTCTGGTACGACTGGCAATCCCAAGGGTGTGCCTCAAACCTTTGGGAATCATCTAGCAAGTGCCGAAGCGACTCAAAAAAACTTAGCCATCACTAGCGAGGATTGTTGGCTTTGTGCAGTTCCGCTGTATCATATCAGTGGGTTATCAATTCTCTTACGGTCCTTGCGACTTGGGATGAGTGTTCGTTTGTATGAGCGCTTTGATGTTGGAGAAATGGCAAAAGACCTTGAAGCAGGGAAAGGGACGATCGTTTCTTTGGTGGCAAAAATGTTGACAGATTTGCTGCCCTTGGTGCCCCAACAAGGCTTTGATTCGTTGCGTTATATCCTGCTAGGCGGCGGTCCGATTGCCAAAAGTGTATTGGAAAAATGCCAGCAAAATCAGCTTTCTGTGATTCAATCCTATGGGATGACAGAAACCTGTTCACAAGTGGTGGCATTGCCGCCAGAAAAAGCTTCTGAAAAAATCGGCGCCTCTGGGGTTCCCCTGCAAGGTGTTCATTTACGAATTGCGACTGATGGGAAAATGGCAGACCACCAGACTGCTGAAAATACCCAGCCGATCGGAGAGATCCAACTGCAAGGACCGGCGATCACGACTCGTTACTTGAACGATCGCAGTCCACAGCAGTGGGACCAAGAGGGCTGGTTTGCCACAGGAGATCTAGGTTATCTTGATCAAGAGGGCTTTTTGTATGTAGTCAGTCGTGCAAGCGAACTGATCATATCTGGTGGAGAAAACATCTATCCCGCAGAAGTGGAGCAAGCCTTGTTGCAGCATCCAGCGGTCAAAGAGGCAGCTGTGGTGGGGGAACCAGACGAGGAGTGGGGACAATCTGTCGCGGCTTATTTAACGTTAAATCAACCGATCCACTTCCAAGCTTTATTGGATACGTTAGAAGGGCAGATCGCCCACTATAAATTTCCGCGCCGTTTTTATCACGTGCGAGAAATGCCGCGCACAGCAAGCGGTAAAGTTATAAAAAGGCTATTGCTGAGTGAAGAAAGAGTGAACTACATTGAACAGCAAATCAACAAGTAATTATGAGGCAGCGATCGCTGCCGGGAAAACCTATTTGAGTGAGTATCAACCTATAGAAAGGTGTGACTTACTGGCTCTTTATGCAGCGGCACAAGAATATCGAGGGGAACGCTATTTCTGGCGTACTCCTGATGAAACGACTAGTATGGTAGGGTTGGGTTGGTTAGCCACTTTTTCGCAACCCAAACTTGCAGACTTTTCAGAAGTCCGCTCTCTTTTAAAGCAAGCCCACTATCAACCAGAGGCACCTTTTCAGGCGCAGTTAGTTGGCGGCTTTGCTTTTGATGAACAGGCAGAAGTCAGTCAGGATTGGGCTGAGCTAGGTGCTGGTCTCTTTGCGTTGCCAGAAATACTGGTCAGCAAAACTGGAGATCAGTGTGGCGTCGTTTATACAGTAGCCGCTTCTTCCGAGGAACAACGACAACAAAAAGTCGCTGCCTTACAGGAAAAAGTCGCAAGCTGGTTGCAGGCCAATTCGGACAAGAGTCTTGTAGCAGAAACGCCTGCTTTTCAGGCACAAGAGGAACTAGATGTGCCCCAATGGCTGCAAGCGGTCGAAGAGACAGTGGCAGCCATTCGCTCAACTGAAACACCGTTGAAAAAAGTGGTTCTGGCAAGACGAATGAAGGTAGAAACGAAGCAGTCGATCATTAGTGCTGCGGTGTTGCAACGGTTGGCGCAACAGCAGCCGAATACCTATCTTTTTGCCATCGAACATGGGGGCCATGTTTTTGCTGGTGCGACGCCAGAACGCTTGCTAAAAGCGACTGTCGATCAGTTTGAAACGGTAAGTATCGCAGGTTCCGCACCAAGAGGCAAAACCAAAGAAGAAGATGAGGCACTGGCACAAGCCCTCTTAGCGGACGCAAAAAATACCCATGAACATCAAGTAGTTGTCGATCGCTTAGAAACGGCATTGGCCACTTTGTTAGCTGACGGCTTTCAATCAGAAGCCCGTTCCGTGATCAAAAATCGTGACATTCAGCATTTGTTTGTTCCTTTAGCAGGGCAAAGAAAGGCAGGAGTCAACTTTCTGACCGCCGTACAAAAACTACACCCGACCCCAGCATTGGGGGGAGAACCGAAAGAAGCAGCCGTCTCATGGATTCGTACCCATGAACCAGCCAGCAGAGGGATGTACGGTGGACCGATCGGTTGGTTGGGTATTCAAGAAGATATTGGCGAGTTTGCTGTGGCGATCCGCTCAGGATTCTTTAGCGGCAATCAAGCAATGCTGTATGCGGGCTGTGGGATCGTTGCCGATTCAGATGCGGAATCCGAACGTCAAGAAACACGGTTAAAATTTCAACCGATGAGGAGAGGGATCTTAGGAGATGAATAACCAGACAGTCATGACAGACTATTTACTAGCGGCGATCCAAGGACTAAAAGCAGCGGGTGCGAAGCGAGCAGTCATTAGTCCCGGTTCACGCTCCACGCCATTGGCGCTACTATTGCATCGTGATCCTGAGATCACCTGTACGGTGGCTGTCGATGAACGTTCGGCTGCTTTTTTTGCTTTAGGGATGTCCAAAGTTGATCTCCAGCCGACGATCTTACTGTGTACCTCTGGAACTGCAGCAGCCAATTATTATCCAGCTGTTTGTGAAGCAGAAGCTACCAACTTGCCACTGATCGTCTTAACGGCTGATCGCCCACCAGAACTGCGGGGCGTTGGGGCGCCACAGGCAATGGATCAACAGAATTTGTATGCCTCTCATGTCAAAAAGATGGTAGAGATGACGGTGCCAGAAAACGATCCTGCTTTGTTGCGTTATAGTTTTTGGCAAGCTGCAACTTGCACGATCGAAGCGCAAAAACAGCCGAAAGGCCCTGTCCAAATCAACTTTCCATTACGGGAGCCGCTGTTGCCTGACTTTAGTCGCCAATGCAGTATGCAGCAAGACGTGAGCTATCTGGCACCACAACAAGAGCTGTCAGCAGAGATGATCACCCAGCTAGCCCCTTACTTTGAGAAAAAAGGTATTCTGATTGCTGGAGAAAGCCTTACGATCGAAGAAGCGCAGCAGTTGCTGGCTTTTTCGGAGAAATTAGGCTGGCCGATCGTCGGCGATCCATTGACCAATCTGGCGACAGCCGGTACCAAAGTAGGAACATTTATCAGTCAAGCCGATCTTGTTTTCCCGCAATTGACTTCTGCCTTCCAACCAGAAGTGGTCGTGCGTTTTGGTCGCTTACCAGTCACCAAAAATGTCCTATTATGGTTGAACAAAGCAGCCGATACGACGACGTGGCTCTTTGTTGATCCATCAGGGCAGTGGCAAGACCAGCTGCATCGGGCAAACTATTTGATCGAAGCAGCGATCAGCACTTTCGTGGCGGCCATCACCCAGTTGCCGATCGTCAAACATACGGCGTGGCAACAACAATGGCAAGCACTTCAAGCGCGGGCAGATCAGGTGATTGCTGCAAGTCCCCAGTTGCAACAATGGGATGAGAGCAGCGCTGTGCGCATGCTCCAACAATGTTTGCCTGAAGAAGCGCAAATTCTTTTGGCAAACAGCAATGCGATCCGTTTTTTTGATCGCTACGGCAGCAAAACTACCTCCACTTATCGCGTGTATGGAAACCGGGGCGTCAATGGGATCGACGGCCTTGTCTCGACCGTGGCTGGGATTGCTTCCGCCAGTCAAAAGCCTACCTACTTGTTGATTGGTGATTTAGCGTTGTACCATGATATGAACGGCCTACAACTACTGCGCCAGTATCAATTGCCAGTAACGATCATTTTACTGAATAATAACGGTGGTGGGATCTTTTCCTTTCTGTCACAAAATACCTTAGAACCAAACGACTTTGTCCCGCTCTTTGGTACTCCGTTAGATCTTGAGTTTCAAAAAGTGGCGGCCTTATATGAGGCAGATTGGCACACACCGACCTCTTTGCTAGAGTTTCAAACGATTTTAGCGGAAACAAGTCAACAGCCGCGCTTTCAAATAATCGAAGTGAAGGGTGAGCAAAAAGATCCGGTCAACACTTGGCAAGCACTCCAACAGCAGTTTAGCGAGGCAGGAGCGCAGCAATGAAGGACACGATAAATGGCGTCAGTTATTTTTATCAGTGGCTGCAGCCGTATCGATCATCCTTACCAACCCTTGTGGCATTGCATGGCTTCACGGGTTCTTCGGAAAGCTTTCGACCGGTTTTTGCAGAGGAAGGTTCTTACAATGTATTGGCAATCGATTTGATTGGACATGGACGCTCATCGATTTATGTCCATCCCATGCGTTATGAACTTCCTTTACTGGTGGAGGATCTCGCACACCTTCTAGCGAAGTTAGGGATTGAACGTTATGGCCTGTATGGCTACTCGATGGGGGCGCGAATCGCACTTGTCTGGGCGGTCATGGAACCAACGGCAGTGACCCATCTTTTGCTTGAGAGTGGTTCACCCGGGTTAGCTGATCCAGCAGAACGACTCGCTCGTCAGCGGCACGATCGTCGCTTAGCGTTGCGCTTACTAAGGGAGCCTTTGGTCGATTTTGTCGATTACTGGCAAGAACTGCCGTTGTTTGCTAGTCAAAAGGAGCTACCTTTAGCGCAGCAGGCTGCTGTACGGCAAGGACGCTTGCAGCAAAACAAATTTGGCTTGGCAGTAAGCTTGGTTTACGGTGGTACTGGCAAACAGCCAAGCTGTTGGTCGGCACTTCCGCAGCTAGCTTGTGAAATTCTTTATTTAGCGGGGGAAAAAGATGTAAAGTTTCGTAAAATCGCCCACCAAATGAAGCAGCTGCAACCAGAGATGACCATCAAAGTCGTTGCTAATGCTGGACATTGTATCCATTTAGAACAGCCGACACAGGTTCGTCATGAAATCGATCAATGGTTTGTAAAAGGATCGGGGCCACAGTCAGCTGATTGACAAGGAGAGAACGCAATGAAGATTGAAAAAATTGAACGCATCGCCTGTCGCTTGCCCCTCAAACAACCCTTTGTGACAAGTTATGGACAATTAACAGAAAAAGCTTTTGATCTTTATTTGGTGACGACAGAGGATAAAACGATGGGCATCGGTGAATTGGTCGCTTTTGAGCAGCCAGATTACATTGAAGAAACCCTCTTTTCTGCTCGACAAGTGATTGAAACAGCACTGATCCCATTATTGATTGACCAAGAGATCGAGCATCCGCAAGAAGTTTGTCAACTGTTTCAAACGGTCCAAGGAAACTACATGGCAAAATCGGCTTTGGAAACAGCGATTTGGGATCTATATGGCAAGCAAACGCATCAAAGTGTGAAAGAGCTTTATACCGCAACCCGACCGAGTGTCGCTGTTGGCGTTAGTCTTGGCATACAAGACTCTGTCGAAAAACTAGTGGCTCTTGTTGCCGATTATGTCGCCCAAGGGTATCAACGAATCAAATTAAAAATCAAGCCTGGGCAAGATCTGGTACCCTTGCGAGCGATTCGACAAGCCTTTCCAGAATTGCTTTTGATGGCAGATGCAAACGGAGCCTATCAGAGTGAGCCAGAACGCATTTTGGCACTTGATGACTTAGGCTTGGTGATGATCGAGCAACCACTTAAGGTACGAGATCTGGTGGGGCACAGTCAGCTACAGCGGCAGATGAAGACGCCTCTATGTTTGGATGAAGATATTCGAACGGCAGAAGACGTCGATACCGTCGCAGCCCTGGACAGCTGCCGTGCGATCAACCTGAAAATCCCCCGTGTCGGTGGGATCACCGAAGCCTTGCGAATCCTTGATCGATGTCAAACCCATGGACTACTCGTTTGGTTAGGCGGCATGTTTGAGTCTGGTGTGGGACGAGCCATGAATTTGCAATTTGCGAGTCAAGATATTTTCCATTTTCCTGGGGATCTTTCCGCTTCTGATCGTTACTTTTATGATGATGTCATTACACAGCCTGCAACTTTGCATGAAGGCAAGCTGCTGGTACCTGATGGAAAGGGCTTTGGCATCACGCTAGCAGAAACAAAGCTAAGTCAGTATGGGCAACCTAAAGAATGTATCTACTCAAGAAAACGATCAGCGAAAGAATAACATCAGCAAAGAAAAAACAGTAAAAATAAAAGAAATGGCCAGCAGGGAAATCTGCTGGCCATTTCTTTTGCGTTATTCTACATTTTTGAATTCTTTTTCAATTTGTAGTCGTTGGACTTTCATGGTTGCTGTTCGTGGGATATCTTCGTAGTCGCGTAAAATTGGCTGATTGAGGTGAGGGAGATCTTCCACCATTTTCCACCAAGCATCCCAATCCATTTGACGATTTGGTGCTAAAGCAATGATTGGTTGCGGTGAGTTTTCTTTGTCGCGAACGATCACGACTTCGGCAAGGAAGTCTAAATGATCCAGCAAAAGGTCTTCCAAGGCAAGATTGCTTTCAATATTTTTGATCAAGTCCACTTGACGGTCTTTTAAGTAAAGATGTCCCTGATCATCCATCATGCCGTAATCACCACTGTCCCACCAAGCGCCATAGACATTGTCAGCAAAACGCTGATCTTCTTTATAATAGGTCAACGCGCGTCCTTTTGAAAGGAAATGGATGTGCCCATCGGTATTGGCTGGCAGCTCGTTGCCCTCGGCATCGGCGATCCGTGCTCTCGTTAAGTCCTCCAGACCGACACCCATATCACGGGCATCGTTGGTAGCGATGCTTTCTAAGGTATGTGCTTTTAGGATCATTGGCCCGCATTCACTTTGGCCATAGACTTGTAAAAAGAGTGCTTCTTTTGTTGCTGAAGTATTTAAAAAAGTCGCCATTGTTTGATTGTTGATGGCATCAAAGGTTGAGTGATAGTAACGAATATTGGCGAAAGCATCTGGTTGTTCTTTTGCCACAAAGCTCCATTGGACAAAATTGTTTGGATGAGTTTCCAAAGCGATCGGTGGGTATTCTTTTAACATGCCTACGACATGAGCACCGTTGGCATTGGCTAATGGCATCATCGGGAAGCCCATCGCCATCAGGGAGGAGATACCGATATTGAAGCGGGAGTGCACCGGTGAAATATGGAACGCAATTAAATCAGAGTCAGCTTTGGTGCGATCGATCTTGGTGAAGATCGTTTTTTGCCATTTTGTCCGCCAGCCCATGGAGTTTGCTGAATGACAAATCAATTTTGGAATACCCGTCGTTCCAGAAGTATGGGTCATATAGGAAATTTGATCCACCGGTAATTCAGTTTGTTCCACTGGTTCCGCTGGCTGCTGCAGCAAATGGCGAACAGCGATCTGTTTGTCAGTACTGCTATTTTTCACTTGTGCGACGCGGCCTTCGGTTTCTTCATCAAATAAGATGTAAGGATCTTCTAAGCGATCCACAAACACTTCGATGGTTTCAGCAGGAAAATGATAGGAGATCATAGCAGGAACGGCACCAAGGTAAGAAGCAGCCGTTGCTAACAAATACGTATCGAATTTTGAAGATTTATACAGAATGATTTTATCTCCTGCTTGCACGCCAAGTGAGGCAAGTTGATAAGCACGCTTTAAAATCATTTCATGGCTCGAACGGTAGGTACTACGATAGCCAAGCTCAGGAAATGCTGGCAACACTTCATCATGGATGATGGGGGTGTCAGGAAACGTCTCAGCAGCTTCGCGATAATTGGTGTATAGATTCAATGGACGATAGTCTAAAATGGACAAATAGAACACTCCTTTAAAAGTTCGTGAAAAACTTCATTTGATTTCTCCATTTTAGCACAGGAATTCCTCGATACAATAGATATTTTGTGTTTTTTATTTATTTCTAAAAAATCATCCGGGCAAAGACTTTCGAAGAATGAATGACTGTGATGTGTTATCATTCATTCCTCGTACTAAGCGGAAAAAGTGCATAATCAACGGGTGTATTTTGCTACAAAATCTTTGATTGGGAGGCGAAAGTCTAAATAGCGTGCTTTTAATTCTGCACGATTCCAATTCCACCAAGCGATTTCTTGCAAAGCAGTGATCGCTTCTGGATCAAAGCGGTATTTGATCACTTTTGCTGGAACCCCGCCGACGATCGCATAAGGCGGCACATCTTTGGTTACGACTGCGTTTGAGGCGATCACGGCACCATCACCGACGGTCAAACCAGATTGGATCACGGCACCGTGGCCGATCCAGACATCATTGCCAATGACGGTCGTTTTTGCTTTGCGTTTTTCTAAGAAGGACTCGTCCTTTGGCGCAAATCCATAGCCTTCGCCATTATAGGCAAAAAGATGCTGACTAGGGCGTTCATAGGGATGATTGGTAGGGCCGATGCGGACCATAGCTGCGATACTGATAAAACGTCCTAATTGGCTGTTCTGAATAAAGCAATATTGCCCCGTATAGGTATAATTGCCGATGGAAGAATGATCAATGTGATTGGCTTCGCCAATTTCGACATAGTCTCCTAAAGTTGTGTCTTGAAGCTGCGAGTCTTTGCCAACGATCGGCTGTTCATCTGGAAAATTTGTGATCGATAGGTGCATAGAAATCATCCTCTCTTGCGTATTGCTATCATTTTACCGCACTTTTTTGTACTATTTGACTAATACGCACTAAAGACAAAAGGAGGTCTGCTTTATGGAGACGATTTATCAGTTAGATAAGATGACCGAAACGATAGCTAAGCGAGCAATCAAAAAAGGATACTCGTTAAAAAATCAAGCGGCCCCAGAGGCGCTGTTTGTGCGCAGTTCAACGGTTCCTAACGAATTGATCACTCCAGAATTAGCTGTGATCGCTCGCTCAGGAACAGGCACCAATACGATCGATTTGGCACGGTGTACTCAAAATGGCACAGTAGTTTTCAATAGTCCTGGTGTCAATGCCAATGCAGTCAAAGAGTTGGTGCTATCCAATTTATTTCTCAGCGTTCGCCCCTTATTCAAAGCGATCCAGACGGTAGCCGATTTACAAGAAGAACTAGCGTCCGGTCAAATTGAAGCAGAAGAGGTGTTGAAGGTAGCTGAAGAACGGCGAAAAGAAGTGATTGGCGAAGAATTAGCTGGAAAAACCATCGGTATTTTAGGGTTAGGAGAGATCGGTGAACGGGTGGCAAAAGCCTGTCATCAGCTAGGGATGGAGGTTTTGGGCTATGCCCGAACGAAGAAAGCAGCACACGATTACGAGCAAGTCAGTGACCTGCAAATGCTGTTGACCGAATCAGATTTTGTGGTGGTCTTGCTCCCTTTAAGTCAAGAGACCAAAGGCATGCTGAATCGACAAACGATTCAGCAGATGAAAAAAAATGCAGTGTTGATGAATTTTGGTCGCGGGGAAATCGTGGAAGAAGCAGCCGTCTTAGAAGCATTAGCCAAAAATCAGCTCAAACAATACATCACTGATTTTCCTAGTGCGGGCTTGATCGGACAACCGAAAGTGTTGTGTTATCCGCATATCGGCGGCAGTACTACCAATGCCTTGGAAAAGGGGGACCACGTAGTTTTTGATCGCATGCATGCCTATTTACGCGCTGGGACGATTCAAGAATCGGTCAATTTCCCCCATGCAGAGTTGCCTTTTTTGGCACCGTATCGCTTAGCGCTGTTTTATCACGACAAGCCTGGTGCTTTTGCCCCATTATTGCGGATCATTTCTGAAGCAGGCGTGGATATCGATAATTTGGCGAGTGAGAGAAAAGCCGGAGTTGCCTATACTTTGATTGATCTTGATGAGACAAATGAAACACTGCTGCAAGATATACAGCAGCAGATACAGCAAGAAACAGCGATCATTCGTGCCCGCTTGATCAAAAATTCGCGAACCAGTGAATAGTTGCCACCAACAATGTTTCTTGTTATGATGAAAAAAAAGTAAAGGAAGTTCATCATGACGAATAAGTTTCAAGATAAAAAGAAGGTCGCTTTGCCTCGTTATCAGCAGATTGCCGTAGCGATCGCGGAACGAATCGTTGAAAATCGCTACCAAGTTGGGCAAAAGATCCATGCACGCTCAACATTAGCCAGCAATTTCAATGTCTCTCCTGAAACAGCCCGCAAAGCGATCAATGTATTAGTTGATTTAGAAATCATGGACGTCCGTCATGGCAGCGGCGCCTATATTGCTTCAAAGGAAAAAGCACAGGCCTTTGTGGAACAATACCAAGATGTGCAGTCGATCCAAGAAATTAGACAAGATATTTTAGACAGTGTGGAGCGGCAGCAGCAAGAGCTGGATAATTTTTCTGACTTGTTGAACACGCTAGTGCAGCAAACCAAAAAGGTACACCACATGAGTCCGTTTGTGCCCTTTGAGCTTCAGCTGACGGAACAGGCGCAGCATTTGGAAAAAAGTATCAACGAATTGAATGTTTGGCAGGCAACAGGGGCGACGATCATCGCGATCCAAACAACCGAAGAATTGTTGTTGTCACCGGGACCTTATGCGAAATTCAGTGCAGGCAATACGATTTATTTTGTCGGGAATGAATTGGCGTTGCAGCGCATGACCAATTTCTTCTATCCAACGGACCATTCAGCGTAATTCTTTTTCCTGATTCCCATGCTTTTTTTGCAAAAGAAAAAGCATGGGGAAATTTTTTTTGACAAAGTGACCACATCTTGTTAAGATAGTATGGTCACTTTCGTGAAATTTTTCAGAAAAAGGAGTATTAATCATTTGAGTAAAGTTAAAGTGGAACACTTAACCAAAATCTTCGGTAAGAAAAAGCAGCAAGCTCTTGCCATGGTCAAAGAACAACGCAGCAAAAACGAGATTTTAGAAAAAACGGGTGCCACCGTTGGGGTCTATGATGTGAACTTTGAAGTCAACGAAGGCGAGATTTTCGTCATCATGGGCCTTTCTGGAAGCGGGAAGTCAACATTGATTCGACTATTAAATCGATTGATCGAGCCGTCTGGCGGAGATATTTACATAGATGGCGTGGATGTTGCCAAAATGAGTAAAGAGGAACTACGAGAAGTTCGCCGTCACAAAATCAACATGGTTTTCCAAAGCTTTGGCCTTTTCCCTCATCGGACAATTTTAGAGAACACAGAATACGGACTAGAAGTCCGTGGGGTCTCGAAAGAAGAACGAACAGCGAAAGCGGAAAAAGCGTTAGAAAACTCAGGATTGCTTTCTTTTAAAGACCAATACCCTGACCAGCTGTCTGGAGGGATGCAACAGCGTGTGGGACTTGCCCGTGCGTTAGCCAATGATCCAGAGATCCTCTTGATGGATGAGGCCTTTTCAGCATTAGATCCGCTGATTCGCCGTGAAATGCAAGATGAACTTTTAGAATTGCAAGCCAATGTTCAAAAAACGATTATCTTTATCACCCATGATTTGAACGAGGCCTTGCGGATCGGTGACCGGATCGCTTTAATGAAAGATGGTCAGATCATGCAGATCGGTACAGGAGAAGATATTTTGACGAATCCTGCCAACCAATACGTGCGTGATTTCGTGGAAGATGTCGATCGTTCCAAAGTCTTGACTGCGCAAAACATCATGGTCCCAGCATTGACGACGAACATCGAGATCGATGGACCAAGCGTAGCATTGAACCGGATGCGGAAAGAAGAAGTCAGCATGCTGTTAGCCGTCGACAAACGTCGTCACCTAAAAGGAAGCCTGACAGCCGAGTCTGCTCGTGAGGCACGGAAAAACAATCTGACCTTGAAGGAAGTTATTGATAAAAATGTTAAAAAGATCGATAAAGATATGCTGGTAACGGATATCTTCAATTTGATCTATGATTCGCCTACACCTTTAGCCGTGGTAGAAAACGATCGCTTGATCGGAGTCGTGATCCGCGGAAGTGTGATTGAAGCATTGGCTGAGACTGATTCAGCCGCTCAAGCAGAGGAAGGGGTAGTGACAAATGGATAATTTCTTACAACATACGATTCCGGTGGCTGATTGGGTCGAAAACTTTACTGATTGGCTAACAGGAACTTTCAGTGGATTGTTTTCAGCCTTACAGTCTTTCGGACAATTTATCATGGACGCTATTACAAATGTATTACTGTTTGTACCACCGTTATTAATGATCGTCTTATTGACGGCTGCTGCCTTTTTCGTTTCACGCAAAAAATTCGGCTTGCCAGCTTTTACTTTTGTCGGGTTGCTGTTCATCTATAACCAAGGGTTATGGACAGACTTGATGAACACCGTGACGTTGGTCTTGTTGTCGAGTTTGGTTTCGATCATCATTGGGATTCCACTAGGGATCTTAATGGCGAAAAGCGAAAAAGCGCAAAGTATCGTGACGCCGATCTTAGACTTTATGCAAACGATGCCTGGTTTCGTTTATTTGATTCCTGCGGTTGCTTTCTTTGGGATCGGGATGGTTCCTGGGGTCTTCGCCTCAGTGATCTTTGCTCTACCACCAACCGTTCGGATGACGAACTTAGGGATTCGCCAAATTTCTCGTGAATTGGTGGAAGCCTCTGATTCCTTCGGTGGGACTGGCTGGCAAAAACTGATCAAATTAGAATTGCCACTAGCCAAAAGCACTATTTTGGCTGGGGTCAACCAAACCACGATGCTGGCATTATCAATGGTCGTGATCGCGTCAATGATCGGTGCTCCTGGGTTAGGGCGCGGCGTCTTGTCCGCCTTGCAACGAGCACAAGTCGGTAACGGATTTGTCAGTGGGGTATCCTTAGTTATTTTGGCGATCATCATGGATCGCTTTACCCAGAATTTGAATCGTTCGGCACATCAAAAAGCAGCCAGCAAGACAAGTCGCAAACAAAAACGTCTTTTTGGCGGGATTGCTGCAGCGGCAGTCGTTGCTTTGATTGGCGCATCGTTTGCCTTTGGAAATGTTTCTGACAGCAAAGGCACGGTGAACTTGGCGTATGTCGAATGGGATACGGAAGTTGCATCTACCCATGTGGTGGCAGAAGTTTTGTCGCAAATGGGCTACGAAGTCAATACGACGCCTTTGGATAATGCCATCATGTGGGAATCGGTGGCAAAAGGGGAAGTTGACGGGATGGTTGCTGCTTGGCTGCCATCTACGCATCAATCCCAGTATGAACAGTACCAAGACCAAGTTGAAAACTTAGGTCCTAACTTAGAGGGGGCAAAACTGGGGATCGTTGTACCAAGTTATATGGATGTAGATTCCATCGCAGACCTTTCTGACGAAGCTGGAAAAACCATCACTGGTATCGAACCAGGCGCTGGTGTCGTAAATGCAGCGGAAAATACGGTTGCAACGTATGACAACCTTTCCGATTGGAATGTCGCTACCTCTTCTTCAGGAGCGATGACAGTGGCATTAGGCCAAGCCATCAAGAACCAAGATGAGATCGTTATTACTGGCTGGTCTCCACATTGGATGTTTGCGAAATATGATCTGAAATATCTGGATGATCCAGAAGGAACAATGGGTGAAGCAGAAAGCATCAACACTGTTGTACGCCAAGGATTAGCAGATGATATGCCAGAAGTCTACGAAGTACTTGATCGTTTCAACTGGACACAAGAAGACATGGAAGAAGTCATGTTAGCAATCAATGACGGAACGTCAGCCGAAGATGCAGCCAAAGATTGGGTAGCCAATCACCCAGAAGAAGTTGCTGCTTGGACGAACTAATGTCTAAAAAAAGAACGACCGCTTTAATCTGCGGTCGTTCTTTTTTTTGTTTAAAATACTTAGGTTCATAACGAAAGACGAGGGGATGATTTTTGCAAAAGACGGAGCTTTTGTGCAGGTTAAGCAAAACGATGAAAAATCGGCTGCATCTGTTCAAACGTACAGAGCTTAGTAAATCCTAATGACCGTAAAAGATCTTGTCCCTCTTTGATTTGAAACCCGAGGTGCTCTGGTTTATGACTGTCGCTGCCGATGGTTATCACGCTTCCCCCCAAGTCACGATAAAGCTTGAGGATCTCGATCGATGGCGTATACCCGTTGATTCCGTAACGGTGGGAAGAGGTATTCAGTTCAATGCCTTTGCCATTTTTGATCACGACTTTCAAGATCTCTGCGATTTGTTCTTTCGTTTGTTCAAAAGCGTCCTTCTCTTTATCTAAATAACGACGAATCAAATCCATATGGGCTAAGACGGAATACTCTTTATATGTCGTGACTAGTTGATACATTTCATCATAATAGCGCTCGTAGCATTCCTGTTGGCTGCGTCCTTTTTGAAATTCTCCAGTCCAAAATTCTTGATCGTCTACCTGATGAACGGAAAGTAAAATGAAGTCAAAGGGATGCGAATGATAAAGACGGGTAAATTGTGGGATCGTGTGCATTTGTATCCCAAATTCCAGCCCAGTTTTTAGCTTGATTTGGTCACTGTATGTTTCTTTTAAGCGTGCCAGTTCGTTAAAATACAAGTCGTAGTAGACATTTTTTACAACTTTATTGGCCCCGACGAGGTACGTATCCGTCGCTTGCCAGTCTTCTTTGACTCCATAATCCACATGATCGGTAAAGCAGATTTCTGCTAAGCCTAGTTTAATGGCGTCTTTGACTACATCTTCCATCAAATACCAAGAATCATCGCTGTAATCACTATGGACGTGATAGTCTGTAAAAATCATGGCGTCTCCTTTTGTTTCGTTATTTTTGCTGCTTCTGCCAGTCTGCTCGTTTTTGATGATAGAGCTGGGCGGCAGTTTCCCAATGTTCTTTGTCAGCCGGCTGAATCTCACGGATCACACGGGCTGGATTGCCACCGACGATCGTATTCGGCGGCACATCTTTTGTGACGACGGAACCAGCAGCGACGATGGCATGTTTGCCGATCGTGACACCTGGTAAAATCGTACTATTGCCCCCGATCCAAACGTAATCTTCGACGGTGATCGGTAGGCCAAATTCCAAATCTTGACTGCGGACCACAGAATCGATTGGATGACCGGCGGTATAGAAGCTGACCCGTGGTCCCACCATCACATGATCACCAATCAGAATCTTATTGACATCTAAAAAAATGCAATCCATATTGGCATAAAAGTGATC
Organism: Enterococcus sp. DIV0755f; assembly: GCF_051713725.1. Lineage (NCBI taxonomy): Bacteria > Bacillati > Bacillota > Bacilli > Lactobacillales > Enterococcaceae > Enterococcus > Enterococcus sp. DIV0755f. The sequence goes on along the minus strand of NZ_JBIOQL010000001.1, from coordinate 2,641,158 downwards.
ACCAATCTCAACATGGCGACCATAATCAACATAAAGGGGTGGTTGGACAAAGCAATGCTGCCCAAATTTGCCAAAGAGTGCTTTTTCTTTGGCGATGATTCGTTCTCGGTCATCGACTGGTAAGTGGTTGATTTCCTGGGCACGTTTTTTTCCCTCCGCTGAACCATTCTCAGGGAGAATGCCAGCAGCTTGATACAATTGACCAGCCAACATCGCTTGATAATCAAAGTCTTCTTTCATTGCAAAATCCTTTCTAAGACGGTAAATCGTCGGTGGTTAATTCAATCAAATTGCCTTCGGGGTCTTGGACAACTGCTTCATAATAGCCATCGCCTGTTGTACGAGGACCATTTAAAAGAGGGTAGCCATCTTCAACAAACCGTTGAGCGTATCGATCGACGTCAGCTTGATCACCAACTGCAATCGCAAGGTGAGTGTAGCCTAAGCTTTCGCTGATACGAGGGCTTAAAAATTTCTTGGTCGTTAATTCTAACCGACTTCCAGAATCAAAGGTCAAAAAATAGGACTGAAAGCCTGTTTTCGGATTATGGTATTTTGTGTTGCTGACCGCCTGAAAGTAGGTTTCATAAAATGTCCTCATTTTTTCCAAATCATTGACATATAGTGCGATGTGTTCAATTTTCATTATCGACAACTCCTTTAATAAGCAATATAGATCGTTTTTTTTTGAACTTAGTAAACTTTGTTTAATAAGTTGCTTCTATTATACCTTTGTTAACAAAATTAATAAAGGTATATTCCCAGCTTTTTATCTGTTAAAATAGGAGCGTTGAGGGGGAGAAAAATGAAAGCTTATCAGCCAACGACCATTAAATTACATAATCAGGCAGTATTGCTGGATTTGCTAAAACAGCAGCAAGCGCCTATGACCAAGCGCCAACTGGCAGATGCCTCTCAATTAAGCGTGGTAACGATCAACAAGCTGCTTCCTGAATTGATTGAAAAGCAGTTGCTTTTGACGACGGATCAACCGCAACGAACGGGAGGACGTCAAGCTGCGGCTTACCAGTACAATGCGCAACGGACACTGTTGTTGATCATTCAGTTTATCGAAGAAGACCAGCAGATCGTGATTCGTTTTTCAGTCGTCGATCTCGTCGGGAACATTTTGCATCATGAGCAGTCAGCAGAGGGCCGATTGCCGCAGTTCTTGCAAGTGATTCGTCAGATAAAACAGGAATACCCGAAAATCAGCTTGGCAGTCGTGGGAATTCCTGGTGTGGAAATTGCTGGAAGACTGAAGATCATGGATGCTCCAGCATTTAAGGACATGGCGCTAGGGGAATTGATTGAAAAGGAGATCGCTGTAAAAACGCTTATTGAGAATGACGTGAATGCTGCGGTATTTCATTTCAAAGAAGAGAAAAAAATCGTGGCTGGCATTTATTTTCCGAAAAATTATCCGCCAGGTGCGGGACTGGTCATCGACCAACAGCTCTTTAAAGGAGCCAACCATTTAAGTGGCGAAATCAAGCATTTGCCGCATCTCTACACGGCTTCTTACCCTTTGGCAACAGAGGCGACCCCAGAACAAGTGACTGCCACTCTTCAAGCGATCGTGGCAGTGACGGACCCGCATCAAGTCATTTTGTTTTTGCCCTCTGAATGGCAGGCGCTCGTGTCGCGCTCCTTTTTGGAAAAGCAGCTGGCAGCAGTGTTTCAATATGGCGTCTTGCCAAAATTACACTTTTCCGATCGGTTTTCAGAAAATTATTTGGCTGGGTTGATCACGATGGGAATCGAAGCAGCTGGCTTAGGGCTTTGATTCCCAGCATTCAACTGGTACTGAGGACAAAAACTGCCGCTGCTTCCTTTATTCAGAAGTAGCGGCAGTTTTTTTGAAAATACGAGAACTCACAGCTTGGCAAGTTTCTGTGCTTTTTCGGTATTCGCAAAATGCAGTTTGGCATATTGGCCTAATAGTGCTATGCCACCTTGCTGCAGTAATTTTGCTGCAACTTGATCAGCAGCTGCGTGGGCGCCAGAAGGCAAGCGCAAACCGACTTCTTTAGAGGCTGCATCTAATTCATCCAAAAAGACTGTACGACATAAAATAGAGGCTGCCGCTACTGCTAAATGATATTGTTCACCTTTCGTCGCAAAATAGAGCTTTTCAGTGACCGCTACTTGTTCCGACTTTAAATAGGTGCGATAATTTTTTTCGCTCGTGAACTGATCGATCAAAATGGCATCTGGTGTCTCAGGAGCAATCTTTTGCAAAAGCAAACGAATGGCTTGATTATGCAAAGCAACTTTCATTCGGACTGTGTTGTATTTTGGTTGGATCTCGTTGTATTTGCTGGGCGTGACGGTGAGCAATTGGTAAGGAACCAATTCTTTGATTTTCGGCGCCATCTTACGGATCTCTGGATCTGTCAGCATTTTTGAGTCCTTGACTCCTAAAGCTTTCAGCTGTGGTAATTGCTCTTTTTTTGCATAGACGGCACAGACCACCAAAGGACCGAAATAACTGCCATTACCGACCTCGTCACTGCCGACGACGCTTTTTTCGCTAAATCCTGCTGGCAACGCAGTGGATGAAACAGTCGCTTTTTTCTTATCTGGTACAGCACTTGCCGTATCGCCCCATAAGGAAGCTTCTTTTTCAGCAGTCGCTCCTTGGAACATGACTTTTCCTGACGTATAAGCAGTGATCGTCGTTGGCCCTTTTTTGGCGACAAACACTGTATAAGGAACTTTCTTAGCTAGCAAATCTCGTTGGTAAAATTGCTGCATCTTTTGGATAGTTGAAGTTGGTACTTTGATAACGATCGTACTCATTTGATTCCTCCTGATTTTTTGTCTTTTTTTAGGTAGACAAAAGGATACTTTAAGATTTTACCATACTTCTTATTCTTTTTTACTAAGACGATCAGCAAACAAACGATTGGCATGGAAATTCATAAGAAAATCACGTATAATAGTTAAGAGTTTGCGACACATGTTCAATAAGTGATAGAATAGAACAGAATGTAAGCAATGGGAGGAAATATTCCTATGACGGAGCAAAAGAAACGTTATAAAGCAGTTATCGCGAATCAAAGTTACACGATTATTGGACGCGAAAGCAAAGAACACATGGATATGGTGACAAGATTGGTCAATGACCAACTGCTTGAGATCATGCAATTATCGCCACAAACCGATCAAGAACAAGCGTCGATCTTATTAGCGATCAACGCTGTTTCCGACCAGCTGAAAAAACAAGAACAGCTTTTGGTCCTACAAAAAAAGGTGGACGAGCTGCGAGGACAAGCCATTAAAGCAACGGAGCTTGAGAATCGCATTAAGCGGATCGAAGCGATTGAATCCGAAGCACGGAAAGTTCTCGATGAGACAGGTCGCAGTGATGTGGAGATCCATAATCATGTGGAAGCACAACAGATCTTAAATGAACAAAGGAAACGAAAAATTCAAGAAAAGACAGCCCATGGGTAGTGCGGCGTAGAAAGGATACCTAAATGATTGGATTATTTGTCTTGGTTTTGTTGTTGGCAGCCTTTTACGGCGGCGCACGGCGCGGAACCAGTTTACAATTGGTCTCAGTTTTGGGCTATTTGATCTCTTTTTTCTTTGCAGTAGCAAATTACCAAGAAATTGCGAAGAAAATTGAGCTCTATGTTCCTTATATGTCAGTAACGGCGGACTCAAAGTTAAAATACTACGATATGGAACTGGCTTTAGATTTAGACAAAGCCTATTATGCAGCCATCGCTTTTGTGATGGTGCTCTTTGCTGGATGGCTGATCACAAAACTAGTGGTGATTTTTGCAGACAGTTTGCGTTACAAACGCCTAAGTTTTTTAGGTGGTTATGACTGGGCAGTTGCGGGTGTTTTGAATGTTATCTTGATGTATATCAATTTGTACATGTTTTTCATGATTCTCTCAATGATCCCGTTTGCCACGATTCAAAATCTGTTTGAAACGAGCGGAACTGCGAATTTCATCGTTGATCGGTCGCCGATTCTCTCAGATTACTTCTATCGATTGTGGATCACAGATGTGATTGGGTAAAAAGCAGGCAGATGGTTGCAGAGCCATTCTGCCTTTTTCTTAGGAACAAAAAGTTAAAACAAAGCAGGTGAGAAAAGAATGAATACTAAGATCCTTGATGTTTTAGGATTTGAACAAGTAAAGAGTCAAATCGGTCAGTATATTGTAACAGCCCAAGGAAAAGAAGCCTTAGCAAAGCTTGCGCCATCAAGTGATGCGCAAGTCATTTCCTCTTGGCTAGCAGAAACAGAAGACGCGATCAAGATCCAACGTTTAAGAGGCGGAATCCCTGTACCAAAGATTGAGAATATTCGTCCCCAAATGAAACGGATCGAAATTGGCGCCGATTTAAACGGCATTGAGTTGGCACAAGTTGCCCGTGTCTTATCAACTACGCAGGAATTGAAACGCTTTTTTGCTGATTTGTCTGAAAGCGAGATTGAATTTTCCCGCTTGTATCACTGGGAAGAACAGTTGGTGTCTTTGCCAACCTTGAATCGACGCTTGAAAGAAGCTATCGATGAGGATGGCCGAGTCACAGATGATGCCTCTCCAGCACTACGTGGAATTCGCCAATCGATCCGACGAGCAGAACGGACGATTCGCGAGACATTGGATGGCATCGTCCGAGGTGGCAATGCAAAGTATCTAAGTGATACGATCGTAACCATGCGAAATGAGCGTTATGTGATTCCAGTCAAACAAGAGTACCGAGGTGTTTTCGGCGGGGTAGTCCACGACCAAAGTTCCTCTGGTCAAACCTTGTTTATCGAACCGAAACAAGTAGTGGAACAAAATAACCGTTTGCGCCAGCATCAAATTGCGGAACGGGATGAAATTACACGTATTCTAGCAGAATTGTCAGCAGAGTTAGCCCCATATCAAAGAGAGATTCTCCATAATGCGTATGTGATCGGGATCATGGATTTCATGAATGCCAAGGCTCGTTTTGGAAAAGAGATGAAGGCAATCGTACCAGCGATCAATCAAGACAACCATGTCTTTTTTAAGCAAGCACGTCATCCATTGATCGATCAAGAAAAAGTCGTTCCTAACGATATTACGATTGGAAAAGACTATCAAGCCGTTGTCATTACTGGGCCGAATACCGGTGGGAAAACCATCACCTTAAAAACATTAGGGCTATTGCAGATCATGGGCCAAGCTGGTTTACCAATTCTGGCAGAAGAAGAAAGCCAAATGGGTGTCTTCAATGAGATTTTTGCGGACATTGGGGATGAACAATCCATTGAGCAAAGTCTATCGACCTTTTCTTCTCATATGACAACGATCGTTGAAGTGTTGAAAAAAGTCGACGAGACAAGCTTAGTTCTCTTTGATGAATTAGGCGCAGGAACCGATCCTCAAGAAGGGGCGGCACTAGCGATTGCGATTTTGGACGAACTTGGGGCTAAGTCGGCTTATGTCATGGCGACGACCCATTATCCTGAATTGAAGGTTTATGGCTATAACCGATCCAATACGATCAATGCCTCTATGGAATTTGATGTTGATACCTTAAGTCCGACCTATCGCTTGTTGATCGGGGTTCCAGGACGAAGCAATGCGTTTGAGATTTCGAAAAGACTTGGCTTGCCAGATACGATCATTGATCAAGCCAAAGAGATCATGGATGGAGAAAGCCAAGACCTGAATGAAATGATCGCTGATTTAGAAAATCGAAGAAAAATGACGGAAACCGAGTATCTTGAAGTCCGTCATCATGTAAAAGAAGCGGCCCGCTTGCACCAAGAGCTAGAAGCAGCCTATAGTTATTTCTTTGAAGAACGTGAAAAAGAATTGGCGAAAGCTCGGCAAAAAGCCAATCAGATCGTTGAAGAAGCCAAAGAAGAATCTGAAAAAATCATTGCCGATATTCGTAAAATGCAGTTAGCCGGCGGTCAAACGAAGGTCAAAGAACACGAGCTGATCGACGCGCGCACCAAGTTATCAGGACTGCAACAAGAAGAACATCTGCAAAAAAACAAGGTTCTGCAAAAAGCCAAAGCAGCCAAGACGCTGAAAGAAGGAGACGAAGTGCTTGTAACATCTTATGGGCAGCGCGGGGTCTTATTGAAAAAAGCAGGCAAAAATCAATGGCAAGTCCAAATCGGTATTTTGAAAATGAATTTGCCAGAAACAGATCTCCAACCAGCAGCGCCAGTGAAGGAGCCTACACAGCGTATCGTCAATACGATTCGTTCTGCTGACAGCAGTCCAGTGGTCAATCAGTTGGATTTACGCGGTAAGCGGTACGAAGAAGCCCTCAATGAAGTGGATCAGTATTTAGATGCAGCGATTTTGGCAGGCTATCCGCAAGTGACGATCGTCCACGGAAAAGGAACCGGCGCATTGCGTCAAGGGATCACTGACTACCTAAAAAATCATCGCTCGGTGAAAAGTTTTGAATTTGCGCCAGCAAATCAAGGGGGCAATGGGGCGACCATTGTGAAGTTTAACTAACCTTTAAGAACCCTTACCTTTTGTAAGCAGACGATTTTAAAAAACTTCCGATACGTGGTATACTTTTTTTAGTTTTAAAAATGGAGGGGAAGTACGATGGCAAAAGAAATTACTGATAAAACTTTTTCAGAAGAAACCGATAAAGGCTTAGTCCTTATTGATTTTTGGGCAACTTGGTGTGGTCCATGTCGGATGCAAGCGCCGATCTTGGAACAATTAGCGAATGAATATGAGGAAGACGAATTGAAGATCGTGAAAATGGATGTGGATGAAAATCCTGAAACACCAGCTTCATTCGGGATCATGTCTATTCCAACTTTGTTGTTGAAAAAAGACGGCCAAGTCGTTGATAAAGCAATTGGGGTGCATACAAAAGATCAATTGAAAGCTTTAGTTGCGGAACATATGTAATAGAAGAAACGTTTTTGAAGCAATAGCCGAAAGTGGCTATTGCTTTTTTTATTTTGGGGACGTTTTTTTCAAATTTTCTATTAGGCAGTGGTATACTTAAAGTAGGGAGTGGCACTAAAAAATATCTTGTTAATATAGTAAGAAAGTAATACCAAAATAGGATTAAAGGGGGAATAAAAATGAAGAAGTTGAAACGTGGGTTGCTTCAAGGCGTTGCGATTGTTGGGGTACTGGTCGCACCCATTGCAGGAACGATCACACAAGTTTATGCAGCAAATGAAGGGGATCCGACAGCAGCGTCTGTCACTGCACAAGAGGCGACGTCAGAAAGTTTCTCAGAAGCGAGCGCAGCATCATCTCAAGAGGCAAGTACAGAGAGTACAGAGTCAAGCACGGCAACTGAGTCTTCATCAACGTCTACCTCTTCATCAGAAACAACGTCAAGTACTAGCACGGCTGCGACTGAGACCAGTCAGACCGAGGCCACACAAGATTCATCTACTCAATCGACGGAAGAATCTTCTGAAGAACCAGACTTAGGGATCATTGATGTTGAATCAGTTGCAGTTAATAACCAATATATAAAAATCAATCCGGTTGCAGCAGCCAATCCTGAAACGCAAAACATCCTTTACCGTTTTGAGAAGGATCAATTGATCGAGCAAGGAACGATCAATGAATTAGCTGGCAAGGTATACCGTAGTGTCAAACGGTATCAAGGTGCCGATAAGCGGACCTATCTTGAAATTCGTGACGATCAAAAGGTTGTCGGTGTCGTAGCAGAAGCAGCAGTGAAAGTTGCCAGCGGAACCTACAAAACCGAGAAAAAATATGCAACCGTTACAAGTGCGAAAGAACCGCTTTGGCAAGATGTGTTTTTAGATAAAAAAACGAGCACTTCTTCAAGTATTACTGGTCAAACTTTTGAAATCAAAGAAGTATTCACGACGAATAATAACGTGGCCTATTACGCATTGTATTCAAATAAAAATGTTCTCATCGGTTGGATAAAAGCCATCGGGCTTGAATTAACGACATCACCTGGTGGGATATGGAGTGCGGAGTCAAAATATGCGACTATTACTAATAGTAAATCTACATTATGGCATAACTTTTTAACTTTAAAAAAGAGAGGTACAACAGCGGGGTTAGAGGGTAAAACATACAGAGTTAAAGGACGTTTTCATCATTTTGACGGTTTTATATATTATTCATTATATGATAATAAGAATAATTGGCTAGGTTATATTAAAGAAACTGGTGTAAAAATCACCGCTGGTGCCAATGGTGCATATTCAACCTTCAATAGATATATTTCTCTGACAAAGAAAAACACTGTTATATGGGGAAGTTTTAACTTAAAAAGCCAAAAGAATAATACTAATGCGTTATACTATAAAACATATTTAGCTAAGGGTAAATATGTTCATTTTAACGGAACAACTTACCTTACTCTTTATGATTCATCCAATAAATGGATCGGTTATATTGATGAAAAAGCTGTGACAGTTGCTAATAATAAAGGTGGTGTTTGGCAAAGCGAAAAGAAAACTATGCGTATAAAAAACAAGAAAGATACTCTTTGGCAAAATTTGAATTTCACAAAAAAAATGGGTACTGCTGAACAATATGTGAATAAAAATATACAAGTTAAAGGAAAATTTTTACATTTCAATGGCTCCACCTACTACTCCCTCTATCTCAACAACAAATGGTTAGGCTACATCAATGCAAGTGGGGTGACCAATGCCCATACGATCACTTCTCAAAGCAACATTAGCCGCTACGTGGTCGTCAAGAATGGGGATGGCAATTTCTTTGAAAAAGCCGATCCAAATAGTGCCAAACTTGGGAAAAAGAGTGCCTACAAAGGCTATATGGCACAAGCGACCAAACTAGCAAAAACGAGTGATGGCAATTACTTGTATCTCGTTTCGCCAGCTGGTCGAATCGGTTGGGTCAAGGAAAATCAAACCACAAATGTAAATAGCAACTTTTGGATGTATACTACAGGAGGGAAATATCCTTCATTAAACGTTAAAAACTTAAACATTGAAGTATCTATCAGCAAACAGCGGGTCTACATCAAATCAGGAAATAAAGTGATTTATACGATGCTTTGCTCGACCGGTGCCTTCAATACGCCAACACCTTTAGGGAATTTCCGTATCCAAGCAGAAAAAGGCTTAGCTTTTTCAGGAGCCGCTTACTACCGTTCCTTTAAAGATCACGGCGTCTATTTATTCCATACGATTCCAACGAGCATTGCTTGGTCCACTAATGCTTTTAGTTCTGTTGAAGGACGAAAATTAGGCACTCGGGCTTCTCATGGCTGCATTCGTTTAGCAGTCCCAGATGCCAAATGGTTTTACTATAACATCCCTTATAATACGCCTGTCAAAATTGCTAACTAATGTTCAAAAAGTCGTTTCCCCTAGTGGAGACGGCTTTTATTTTTCAAAAAAAGATTGACGCTGGTTATATCATTCGATAATATATCATTAAGTGATATAGCTAGTGGGACGGAGGAATCAAATGGATGAGGCATTGACAGATTCAACCTATTTGATTTTATTAGCGCTTTTAAAGCCGAAACATGGGTATCTCATCATGAAACAGATCCATGAGCTGAGCCAAGGGACGTTTGAGATTGGTCCCGCAACGATGTATACGATTTTAAAGAAGCTGACGAAAAAGGGGTGGATCGATTTAGAGGAGAGCGTTGACCGAAAAAAAATCTATCAGATTACACCAGAAGGAAGACAAGTTCTGGAGAAAGATATTCAACGGCGCAAATTATTTTATCAAATCGGAGAACAGGTTTTCGAAGCGTTAGGGGGAGAGCAAGATGGGCATCAATAAGAAATACCTTCTTTCACTTGGTGTAGCCTATTACCCAGAAAAGGAAATGGTTCGTCTGCAAAAACAAGCGTCGTTAGGGTGGCACTTTGTGAAGATGAATCGGTTAGGGTTTTTGAAGTTTATCAAAGGAGACCCAGAAACGACCAAATATGCAGTAGACTTTTTCGAAGGAGAGCCCTCTGAGATCGTTGATTACTTAGCGATGTATCAAGCAGGAGGCTGGACTTATATCAGCAATTATAAAGATCGCTATTTTTATTTTAAAGCGTCTCCTGACACACCAGCGATTTTCAGTGACCAAGAAAGCTATCAAGAACGGATCGATAATGAAACACGGTATTTAATGAAAAAATCGATTCTACTTTCGGTGATCAGTTTAGTGATATTGGCAGCAATTTACTTTTTGATCCGTTATTTCAATATTCGCACAAATCCATTTTGGTCCTTTGGACTAGGATTGATTACGGGGCTGGTGTTTATCCCGATTGGGGTAGGATTGACCACGATCCTGATGAAATTCTTATATAAAAATCGAGCAAGTTATTACAATGAACCAGAGAAACTGGCGAAGCGTCAACGAGTGATCCGCGATACCGTCATCTTGATGTTTGTCGGAGCGATCATTGGCGCCGTTATCGGCTTTTTCTTTAGTGATATATTTTATTAGATAGGGAAGGTGAGCATGTGTTAGAAGCAAAACAATTAGTAAAAACATTTGGCGATTATACAGCAGTCGATCAATTGTCCTTTACCATCAATGATGGACAGATCATGGGCTTGATTGGTCAAAATGGTGCTGGTAAAACGACGACATTCCGATTGATCTTGGATTTCTTGAAAGCCGATCAAGGGGAAGTATTATGGGATGGCCATAAAATTAGTGAAAAAGAATACAATATTATCGGCTATCTGCCAGAAGAACGCGGCTTGTTTCCAAAAGTAGCGATTGAAGATCAATTGATCTATTTCGCGCGGTTACGAGGCAAGAAGAAAGAAGACATCGTACCAAAAATCGACTATTGGATGGACAAATTTAAAGTCAAAGGCAAGAAAACCGATAAAGTCAAATCGCTATCAAAAGGAAATCAGCAAAAAGTTCAGCTGATCTCAACGTTGATCCATGAACCAAAATTGGTGATTTTAGATGAGCCATTTAGTGGGTTAGACCCCGTCAATGCAGAACTGTTGAAAAATGGGATCATTGAACTGAAAAAAAATGGCTCATGTGTCATTTTCTCCAGTCATAATATGGATAATGTGGAAAAAATCTGCGATCACTTGATTATGCTGCGGGATGGTCAAACCGTCTTAAACGGAAAAGTTCATGAAATTCGTGAATCCTTTGGGCGGACGAAAGTCTATTTAGAATCCAACTTGACGAAAGAACAGCTCTTGGCAGTGGCAGGTGTCGAGGAAGTTCTTGCCAGAGAAGATGGCAGCTATGATATTACGATCGCTGATCCTGCAGTAGGAAAAACCTTATTTGATTTAGCAACGGCGGATGGTTATATCCCTATGTTCAATCAACAACCGCCAACGTTAGAAGAAATCTTTAAGCGGAAGGCGGGAAAAATGAATGAGTAAGTTTTGGGTAATCGCATTAGATGTTTATAAAAAAAATATCAAATCAATTTCGTTTTTGATTATGATTCTCGTGCCATTTATTGCAACGGGGGCATTTTATCTCATTGGTTATTTTGCTGATGGTATGAACAGTGTCGACAAAATTGCCGTTTATGCGAATGAACCAGCCATTGCGCAGACCTTTGTGGACCAAAGCGGCGATGATTTTGAATTTGAAATTGTTGACAGCGAAGAACAAGGGCAGCAACAGATGGCAGATAAAGATGCTGATGCTTTGTTACTTATTACTGCTTCTGGGGATACGCTGCAAGGGGAATTATTAAGCGAGTCCTCGATGGGGCAAGCTTTAGAGCTGACGATCCAACAGTTATTGACGGGGTTGCAGTCTTCCTATAGAGCTAGTGAGCTTGGCTTGACTGCTGAGCAAGTGGCAGTCCTTAGTGAAGTCGCACCGCTTGATCGTCAAAAAGTTTCCTTCGGTGAAGATGGCGAAATGACTTATGGGGAAGACAATACCGCGATGCAATCACTAGTAAGTATGATCGCAACAATCATCCTCTTTTTCTTTATCATTACTTACGCACAGATCATTGCACAAGAGATCGCTTCTGAAAAAGGCACACGCATCATGGAAGTCATTTTGTCTAGTACACGGGCGCAAATCCATTACTATGCCAAATTGACGGGTGTAATCATGGTTGCAGCGACCCAGCTAGTTGCTTATGTTGCGATTTTTGGCGGGAGCTATTTCTGGATCAAGGATAACCCAATGGTAAAAGACTTGTTGGCAAACTTTTCGACAGATGGCATTTTTGGTCCCTTCCTGGTGTTTGCGATCGTTTTCGTCTTCTTAGGAATTTTGATCTACTCGGTCTTGTCAGCCCTTTGCGGGTCGTTAGTGAACAAAGCAGAAGATACGGCGAAAGCCATCATTCCAGTGACGTATCTTTCATTGGGCGGGTATATGCTTGGAATCGTGCTAGGCGGTATGGATCCTCATAACGTGGTCTTACGAGTAACTTCCTATGTACCATTTTTATCTTCCTTCATTATGCCAGTACGGCTTGCTAATGATACAGTGGGTATCGGCGGTGCATTGATTTCAGTAGGGATCCTTGCTGTTACCACGATCGTCCTGATGCTGGTTTCTGCAAAAATGTACAAATCAAATGTCTTGATCTATAACGACAATGGTATCTTGGCAACGTTGAAACAATCATTAGTGTTAATGAAAAACGAAAAATAAGCAAAACGCCCGATCCTTTTCGTGATCGGGCGTTTTTTATTCGCTAAAATCTAGAAAACAAGGGGCAAGCCTTTAGAATTCCTGCACAAAAAAGTTGAAGATCGATTGCTCAGAAGGCAGCTTGTGAGCGGCTAGCTCAGGATGCCACTGAATGCCTAAGATCGGTGCGCCATAGGCAGTGGATTCAATGGCTTCAACGACACCATCAGGAGCGGTGGCAATCACGTTGAAATCATCCGCAACGGTTTTGACCGCTTGGTGATGAAAAGAATTGACGTGATAGGTTGTGCCTAAAAGAGCAGCCAAACGACTGTCTGCCTTGATTTTTACCCGATGTGTAGGGAATTGAAAGAACGTCGGCAATTGCACGTGTTTGATCGTTGGGTGATCGATCAAAGAGAGATCTTGGTACAAACTCCCACCAAATGCGACATTGAGTAACTGCATGCCGCGGCAGATTCCAAAGATCGGTTTGTTTTGAGCCACTGCTTCTTTGATCAATGCCAATTCAAAGACATCACGATCAGGATGAATGCCTTGAATCAATGGATGAGGATCTTCGCCATAGTGAACAGGGGAGACATCGTGACCACCGGCTAACAAGAGTTTATCGATTTTGCTGATGTAAGTCGCAGCATCTTCCACGACACCCATTGGTAATAATAGGGGAATGCCTTGGGCTTGTTGGATATGGGTCACAAAATTTTTGGGTGTATAGGACAACCAATGTTCTGCTTCTTCAATCATTGGTCGTTCATTAGCAGCGATGCCGATAATGGGTTTCATTTGATCAAACCTTTCTACTAGTAAATGGATCGAAAAAGAAAAAAGGACACGAGGTCCTTTTTTCGATCACCTTCGCTTTATTTTTCGCGAATAACTTCGATTTTGTAGCCATCAGGATCTTTCACAAAATAGTAAGAAGGAGAAGTTCCTGGGAGTCCTTTCAGATCAGTGACATCAAATCCAGCCGCTTGGTGCTTCTCATGAAGCGCTTCTAGATCATCGGTACTGATGGCGATATGGCCATAGCCGTCGCCTAACTCATAGCCAGGATGGTCATAGTTATAGGTCAACTCTAGCTCGTAATCATCACCAGGCAAAGTTAAGTAAACCAAAGTAAATTTATGTTCAGGAAAATCACGACGGCGAGATTCTTCAAAACCAAAGGCAGTTTGATAAAAATCTAGAGAAGCCGTTAAGTCTTTGACGCGGACACATGTGTGAGCCATTTTCATGGGTAAATCATCCTTTCGATCTTGATAGTTGTATGATAACATATTTTCTCTTTTTGTAACGAATAAAAGACAACCGAGCGTTATTTCCAGCTTGTCCAGACTATTGGCATAGGGTAAAATGGAAAGAAAGTGTTGGTGGAGGGAATCATGCCAGAAAAGGAAATTGTGTTCGGGGAAAAAGAAGCGGGGAAACCATACAAATCAAGATATGGGGCGTATGTCGTTCTTCCAAACGAAAAAAATGAAGTGATCTTGGTGCAAGCACCCAACGGCGCATACTTTTTGCCTGGTGGTGAAATTGAGCCAAATGAGAGCAAAGAAGAAGCGATCCAACGAGAATTGATTGAAGAACTTGGATTTGAAGGGGAGATTGCTGAGTATCTAGGGGAGGCAGTTGAATACTTCTATTCGCGCCATCGCGATACATTTTACCATCACCCGGGCTATTTCTATTTAATGACACAGTGGAAAAAAGTTTGTGAACCGACAGAAGAAACCAATCAATTGTCTTGGCACACGCCAGAAGAAGCGATCCAACGATTGAAACGCGGCAGCCATAAATGGGCAGTTGAACAGTGGTTGGCAAAATAAAAAAGTCAGGTTTCCGATAAAAAGGAAACCTGACTTTTTTGCACTTAGTTATTTGTTAAAACATACTTGTTGATCACTTCTGCTACACCGTCTTCTTCATTTGAAGCGGTTAGGACATCTGCGGCATTTTTCACGTTTTCAGTAGCATTGGCCATCGCCACACCGATACCAGCATATTCCACCATGGTTAAATCATTTTCATTATCGCCGATCGCCATGACTTCTTCTTGTTTGATGCCTAAGTGCTCCGCCAATTTTTTGACAGCAGCTCCTTTATGGGCTTGTTTATTTAGGACTTCCAAGAAGTATGGAGCACTTTTAACCACATTGTAGTTGTCGGTCAAACTACTCGGCAATTGTGGGATGATCTGATCCAGTATTGCGGGATCATCGATCATCATCATTTTGATGATATTCAAGTCAGCAGTCATTTCTTCTGGTGTCCGATATTTCAATGGCATGTTGACTAAGAAGGCTTCATAAATCGTGTAAGGACTGATATCGCGGTTAGCGGTATACATGGTATCCTCAGTTTCTACATGAAGGTGAACCCCTAATTTTCTCGCAGTCATCTCAACAAAGAGATAGTCATCTTGGGACAAGCCGAATTCAGAGATGATCTCTTGATTTTTGGTTTTTTGAACCAAAGAGCCATTGTAGGTAATCACGAAATCATTGTCCGTAAATAAGTCTAGTTCCTTCAATAAATCTTGGACACCAGTTAAGGGGCGTCCCGTACACAAAACGATGCGCACGCCTTGTGCTTCTGCGTCTTTTAATGCTTTGTAAACTGCTGGAGTGATCTTGCGGTCGTTGTTCAGCAGGGTACCATCGATATCGATGGCGATCAGTTTGATACTCATAAGTTCCTCCTAGTGGCTTGGTTTGATCAAAGCACCATTGCGAATGTGCTTGGCAAACTCTTGATACGTCTCTCCAAATAAATCATAGTGATTTTGGATGTTGGGGTCAATCATTTCTTTTGGAAAATAAAAGCGTTGGTCACCTTGGGTTTGTCCCGCTAAGGCTGCAACAAGTTGACTGGCTTGGGATAATTCTACAAGGGAACCATCTTTTTCCTGTAATTCGATCTGTGTCCGATGCTTACCAGAAGTTGGTCGATAAAAATCATAAGGCAGATCGAAGCTTGAATTGATGGCAGTATAGTAGCGGGGATTGAAGCCGACTTTTTCCACCAATCCCTGCATTTCTTCAATCATCGGCAACTGCGTCTCATCGTCAAAGCGAGCGGATTTCAACGGTTTACGATTTAAGAACCGCTTGGCTAAATCGCTGAGGATCGGATCATTCTCTTCCGTCCATTGGGTAAAGTAGGTATTCAACACGCCATCGTCGAGTTTCAAGTATTCATCTAAAGTGAATTCTTGTTTTAAAAATGGGAGAAGCAGTTGCGAATGGCTTTGAAACATTTCCTGATCCACTTGATAAAGTTCTGCAGCACGATCCAGCAAGTGGGCTAAGATCACTTCCATCCCTCGAGAACTCGCATGGAAATAAACTTGCACATACATTTGGTAACGACTGACGATGTAGTCCTCCACAGCGTGCATGCCATTCATAGAAAAAGCAATACCGCCTTCGTACGGACGAATCACTCGTAAAATTCTGGTCAGATCAAACGTGCCGTATTCAGTGCCGGTAAAATAAGCATCGCGCAGCAAGTAGTCCATCCGATCAGCATCGATTTGACTGGAAATCATTTGAACGACTTGGGGATTTGGATAGGTTTTAGTGATGACACTTGCCACTTTCTCAGGAAATCCAGCCTCCACTCGGTTCAATATCTGATGAACTTCCGTTTCAGGAGAAGTGATGATCGCCACTGTGATGGCTTCATGGTCTGTATGGAAAATATGCTCAAAGGTGTGGGAGTATGGACCATGGCCCACATCATGAAGCAATGCTGCACACAAGGTCACTAAACGCTCCTTATCATCCCAGCCGTTCGGTCCAACTTTTTCAATCGAATAATTGCGTTGGAAAATATCGCAAATGCGGCGGCTGATTTCATAAACCCCCAAGGAGTGAGAAAAGCGGCTGTGTTCTGCTCCGTGAAAGGTGAAAGAAGCAGTCCCTAGTTGTTTGATTCGTCGCAAACGCTGCACTTCTTTGGAATTGATCAAGTCTAAAATCACTTGGTGCTGCACATGGACATAGTTATGAACAGGGTCACGAAACACTTTTTCTATCGCTAAGGTTTGATATTTATATGGTAGGCTCATCGCTAAACTCCTTTATTGGGTGATTTCGCTTTTCCGTGCCAGCTAAGCGTTGCTGCATTTGTTCGCTAAGGTCATTTTCTGAAAGCCATTGATCCAGTGACTCAAGCGGATATAGGGATTGGTCTGTGATCAAGAAAAGCAGGGCTTTTTGCAAGCGGTCAATCACCTCTTGTGTGGTAAACTTACGGCCGAGAGCCGCTTCTAAAGTGGTCATGCTCGCAGGATTGACGGCTGGATAGCCATCCGTACCAAAGCGCTCTTTTAAACCTGCTTGGTAAAAACGACGAACGAGAGAGCCGCGGGCTGGTTGGTCGCCATTGATGCTCAGATACATCATGACAGCCACGCCGTCTTTGATCCGTCGTTGTGCGGTGCCAGCAATTTTTTTTCCGTCAATACTCAGGTCATAGGTGCCTGGGCAGTACGAGTCAGCAATTTCATAAGCCAAAATTGTCCGCTCAGGAAAGGCTGTTTGCAACAATGTCGCCATCATTTCATAGGCTGCATCCGTAGTGGCAGCCAAATGTTTAGGGAAAATGAGGGAGACATTCAAAATATCGGCATCATTGATGACCCCAAGCCCGCCTGAGTTGCGGATGATCGAGTCATAGCCAGCTTCTTTCAAAACCTGCAGACCATCTATCAAAAAAGGCAGCCGGGTATCTTTCATTCCTAAAATCATCGTATCGGACAACTGCCAAAAATGACAATAAACTTGTTCAAGTTTGCCAGCAGCTTCGGTGGCAACATCGGTGAAAGCAAACGGCTCATAAGGATTGTGGATACGTGGTAAGGTTTGATCCATTATATAGATAGTCAAATCGGTTAAACTCCTTTAAAAATACCTGTTATCCTTATTATATACGATTCTTGGAAAATTACTTGGAGAAAAGAATGAAAACTTACTTTTGTTTTCGCTTTTTTATTTTCAATGAAGAAATAGACCAAGGAGAATCAACTGAAATGATTGACAAACGAATGAAAAAAAGCAAGAATGAAACTGAAATCTTCAAAGGAGGCACACGTACATGCAAGAATTATCAAAAGGAATCCCAATCTCGATTCATTTAACAACCAATGTACGTCAAGCAGGGGAAACAGAGAACTTTCTGTTTGATCTGCAAGGACAAGCAGTCAAGATCGGTGATACCTTATATATCCGTTACAAAGAGATCCAGCCAGACGGTACCGACGTTCCCGTCACGATGAAAATCATGCCAGACGGATTGATTCAATTGATTCGCTCAGGGGAAATGCGCATGCGTTTGAAATTTTCTTATAAGGAACGGTTAGAGACGAGCTACCAAACCCCGTATGGTTTGATGATGTTCCACACCTTCACCAATCACCTGCACGTTAGCTTGAAAGACCGTCCATACTCGGGAAAGATCGATATCGATTATGACTTGTTCATGGCTGCTGACAAAGTCGGCGAATACAAACTATCTTTAGAATTTACCGCTTGATCAAAGGGAAATTGAAAGAAAAAATTGCAATTTGAGGCGTAATTTTGTATGATTAGGAGTAGACTGTGAAAGGACGTGTCCCGTTTGGAAATTAATGTATTTGAAGGTGTAAATAAAAACGAATTGTCGATGATTGAAGTTGCCCATGCGATTTTAGAGCAGCGCGGTGACGTGATGGATTTTTCTGATTTGGTCAACCAAATTCAAAACTATCTTGAAACTTCAGACAGCGAGATTCGTGATTCATTGGCGCAGTTTTATACAGACTTGAATATCGACGGTAGTTTTATTTCTTTAGGCGACAATCGTTGGGGCTTACGTTCATGGTACGCCATTGATTCGATCGATGAAGAAGTCAACCATGGCATCGAAGACGAGGATGAAGATACACCACGTCGTCGCAAACGTAAAAAAGTCAATGCCTTTATCAACGATGATGAAGACGCAATCGATTATAACGATGATGATCCTGAGGATACTGATTTGTCAGATGACGAAGAAGATGATCTCTTTGATGATGATGATGACGAGGATGAAGAAATCTCGGCATACAATTCAGACTTGCAAGAAATCGGCGCCGACAATAGCACCGATGATGAAGAAGAATTACCTGACAGCATTGAGGAAGATCTAACCATTATCGATGACGATGATGAAGATGATTTTGCGGATGAAGAGGAAGAAGAGGAGTAATCCTCTTCTTTTTTTCGCCTTATGGCTGCAAGCAGCTTTTAATCGTTGAAGGACGAGTTCGCCTTCTTACATAGATACAAATAAAAAAGGAACCGCATCAGCGGTCCCTAAGTGCTTTTGAATTATTGATTTGAATCGAGTATACTTGTAACGAAAAGAAAAAACGCGCCTTGAGGGAATCGAACCCCCGTCTCAAGAACCGGAATCTTACGTGATATCCACTACACTAAAGGCGCGAAGCACAAATATTAGTTTAACCAATTTCAGTGAAAAAAACAAGAGGTAGAATGATGAAATTTCAACAGCAATTTTCACAACAACAAAAACAGACGCAAAAGCTTGCTATGACGCAGAAATTACAGCAATCGATCCAAGTGTTGCAATTTTCTGCAGACGAATTATTGTCCTTCATAGATAACCAAGCATTAGAAAATCCATTGATTGATCTGGGGGAATATGATTCGCCCATCACACCAAGCAAAAGCAATGGCTCATCAGAACAATTGATGGATTATTTAAGCCAGATCCCTGACCAGCATACGTCTTTATTCGAATACCTCATTGATCAAGTGCATTTAAACTACCGAGATACCTTCTTGCGGACGATCGTTTTATTTTTAGTCGAGTACATTGATTTAAACGGCTTTTTGACGATTGATCTGGAAGAAGCTGGAAAACTTGTTGGTGGGACCCCAATCCAAATGCTCGATGCCTTGACCTTGATCCAGCAGCTAGATCCAGCAGGCGTCGGTGCTCGTGATCTAAGAGAGTGTTTGATGCTGCAAACGGAAAGAGATGACTATGCGCCGCCAATGGCCTATCTCATTTTAGAAGAATTTTTTACGGAAATGGCAGAGCGCAAGTGGGACAAAATCAGCAAAGCGCTGCAGATTCCATTAACTGAGATCCAAAAGGTCTTTGATTATGTTCAAACATTGACCCCCACACCAGGGGCTGCGTTTGGGTCAACCGATGGGCTTTACATCGTTCCTGACCTGCGGGTGACGGTTGAAAAAGGACAGCCGATCGTGAAATCAAACAAACGCGCCTTACCAGAGGTTCGCTTTCAGCAGCAATATTTTGATCAATTGAAGCAAAGCGGTGATCCAGAGGTCTTAAGTTATTTAGACAATAAAGCCCAAGAGTTCGAGTGGCTGAAAAAGACCTTGCTGCAACGAGGGGATACCATCTATCGTGTCGGGGTGCAGATCGTTGCACGGCAAAAGGAGTTTTTCACTCAACCAGATCGCCCATTAAAGCCATTGGTTTTAAGAGAAGTTGCCGAAGAATTAGGGATTCATGAATCAACGGTCAGCCGAGCGGTCAACGGGAAATACTTGGAAACCTCCTTTGGGGTGTTTGAATTAAAACTATTTTTTGGACAGAAAGTTTCGACACAAGAAAGCGGTGATGACCTGACGACGGCATCGATCAAACAGCAGCTAAAGGCACTGATCGATGAAGAAAACAAAAATAAACCATTGTCAGATCAGAAGTTGACAGATGCCCTCAAAGCCCAGGGCATCGATATTTCCAGACGAACGGTGGCAAAGTATCGTGAAGCTATGAATATCCCAGGTTCTTCCAAGCGGAAACGATTCGAGTAAAGCAAAACGTGCTATTAACGAGTAGGAAAGGCAGCAAAGCCTTTCCTTTTTTTATCGATCCTTTCCTCTTTTTCAAATTATGACGATTTTATGAAAAGCAAGATTTTGTGACTGAAATAGTTGCGTATCAAGGCGATAAGTGCTACTATTATTGCTGTAGGAAACAGATTCAAATTTTTTTTGCAATCGATGGGTCATTTTAAGTCATTGTAGGACGAAAATTGTCCAACGGGAGGATATAAAATGCTCGATGAATTAAAATTGATTGAGGCAATCACCCCGGATATTCTCGCTGTACTCCAGGAACGTTACCGTATCTTAAGAAATATTTATTGGATGCAGCCCGTTGGCCGCCGGACACTTTCGGAAAGTTTATCAATGACGGAACGCGTGTTGAGGACGGAAACAGATATCCTTAAAAAGCTAAAACTGATCGACTCTTCAAAAAGCGGCATGCAATTGACCGCCTATGGAGAAGAAGTGTACACGAAGATCGGTGCACTGATGGATCAGCTGTTCGGAATGCACCAAATCGAAAAACGATTATCAGAGACCTTTGGCATCGAACGTTGTTTGATTGCGAGCGGCGATGGTGATCGACAACCGAAAGTGATTGCTGAATTTGGCCAGTTGCTGAATGAATCGTTGGATCTCTTATTGCCAGAAGGCAAAAACACCATCGCAGTGATGGGAGGGACGACAATGGCGAAAGTTGCCGAGGAATTGGGCAATTTGGAAACCGCCAAACGTCATAACTTGTTTGTTCCAGCCCGTGGCGGTATCGGAGAATCAGTCAACGTGCAAGCAAACTCAGTCAGCTCAGTAATGGCGATGCAGACAAACGGCGATTATCGCTCCTTGTTTGTACCAGAACAATTAAGCATGAACACCTACGAGTTTCTCTTGAAAGAACCCGCCATCGTTGATGTCTTAAACTTGATAAGTCAAGCGAATTGTGTTATTCATAGTATTGGACGGGCGTTGCATATGGCGGCTCGACGAAAAATGTCAGAACAAGAAATTCTGATGTTAAAACAAAAAAATGCAGTTGCAGAATCCTTTGGGTATTTCTTTAACGAAGCTGGCGAGGTCGTCTACAAAGTTCCTCGCATCGGACTTCAATTAAAAGATTTGCAAAAAGTCCCAATCATTTTTGCGGTCGCTGGCGGACAATCAAAAGCCAAAGCGGTCAATGCATACATGAAAAATGCACCAAAACAAACCTGGCTCATCACCGATGAAGCTTGCGCAAATGAGATTTTAAAAGGGGCAACCCTTTAAAATAAATATTTTTATGATTTTCATAAGGAGGAAATCTTAAATGACAGTTAAAGTAGGTATTAATGGATTTGGACGTATCGGACGCTTAGCATTTCGTCGTATCCAAGAAGTAGAAGGAATCGAAGTTGTGGCTATCAATGACTTAACAGATGCTAAAATGTTAGCTCACTTGTTAAAATATGATACAACACAAGGACGTTTCAACGGTACAGTTGAAGTTCACGAAGGTTCATTCAATGTGAACGGAAACGAAATCAAAGTTTTAGCTAACCGCAACCCTGAAGAATTGCCTTGGGGCGAACTAGGTGTTGAAATCGTGTTAGAATGTACTGGATTCTTCACTTCTAAAGCAGCTGCTGAAAAACATTTAACAGCTGGTGCAAAACGTGTAGTTATCTCAGCTCCTGGTGGAAACGATGTTCCAACAATCGTTTACAACACAAACCATGAAACTTTAACAGGTGAAGAAACAGTTATCTCTGGTGCTTCATGTACAACAAACTGTTTAGCTCCTATGGCGAAAACATTGAACGACAAATTTGGTGTAGTTGAAGGATTAATGACTACAATCCACGCTTACACAGGTGACCAAATGACTCTAGACGGACCACACCCTAAAGGTGACTTCCGCCGTGCCCGTGCTGCTGCTGCAAACATCGTGCCTAACTCAACTGGTGCTGCTAAAGCGATCGGCTTAGTAATCCCAGAATTGAACGGCAAATTAGATGGTGCTGCTCAACGTGTTCCTGTTGCAACTGGTTCATTAACTGAATTAGTTACTGTTCTTGACAAAGAAGTAACTGTTGATGAAATCAATGCAGCAATGAAAGAAGCTTCAAACGAATCTTACGGTTACAACACAGACGAAATCGTTTCTTCTGATATCGTTGGTATGACTTACGGTTCATTATTTGATGCAACTCAAACAAAAGTTATGACTGTTGGCGACAAACAATTAGTTAAAACTGTTGCTTGGTACGACAATGAAATGTCATACACTGCACAATTAGTACGTACTTTAGAATACTTCGCTAACCTATAAGAGTTGCGAACGACTTTAATTTAAACCATCGCAAGAGAAAGCGGGGAAGCATCGCGCTTCTCCGCTTTTTTTAACAATTATGCTAGGAGGAATCTGTTCATGGCGAAAATGACAGTTCAAGATATCGATTTAAAAGATAAAAAAGTTCTTGTACGTGTGGACTTCAACGTTCCATTGAAAGATGGAGTGATCGGAGATGATACACGGATCAAAGCAGCATTACCAACAATCAATTACGTGATCGAAAACGGCGGAAAAGCAATTCTTTTCTCACACTTAGGTCGTGTGAAAGAAGAAGCAGATAAAGCTGGAAAATCTTTAGCGCCAGTTGCGAAACGTCTAGGCGAATTGTTAGGCAAAGAAGTAACTTTCGTGGATGAAACCCGCGGCGAAAAATTAGAAGCAGCGATCAACAACATGCAAGATGGCGATGTCGTTGTTTTTGAAAACACTCGTTTCGAAGACATCGATGGCAAAAAAGAAAGCAAAAACGATCCTGAACTAGGTAAATACTGGGCTTCTTTAGGCGATGTTTTTGTAAATGATGCCTTTGGTACCGCACACCGCGCACACGCGTCAAACGTAGGGATCGCTTCAACAGGTATCCCAACAGTTGCTGGTTTCTTAATGGAAAAAGAAATCAAATTCATCGGTGAAGCAGTCGAAGAACCAAAACGTCCAATGATCGCGATTCTTGGTGGAGCAAAAGTATCTGACAAAATCGGCGTAATCGAAAACTTGATTCCTAAAGCAGACAAAATCTTGATCGGCGGCGGAATGACGTATACGTTCTACAAAGCCAAAGGTATGGAAATCGGTAATTCTCTTGTGGAAGCAGACAAAGTAGAATTAGCAAAAGAATTGATCGAAAAAGCTGGCGATAAATTAGTATTACCAGTTGATTCAATCACTGCTGCTGAATTTTCAAATGATGTCCCAACAGAAGAACATACTGGTGATGTTCCTGAAGGACAAATGGGCTTAGATATCGGACCTGAAACTATCGCTTTGTTTGCTGAAACATTAAAAGGCGCAAAAACAGTCGTTTGGAACGGACCTATGGGTGTGTTTGAAATGTCTAACTTCGCAAATGGTACGATCGGTGTTTGTGAAGCAATTGCCAACCTTGAAGATGCAACAACGATCATCGGTGGCGGTGACTCTGCAGCTGCAGCAGAACAATTAGGTTTTGCTGACAAATTTACCCACATCTCAACAGGTGGCGGTGCCAGCCTTGAATTGCTAGAAGGAAAAACACTTCCTGGCCTAGCTGCGATCAACGATAAATAATCAATGACAAGCCGTGCAAAGGATCTCCTTTGCACGCTTGATAACGAAAAGGAGTGCCAGAACATGCGCAAACCAATTATTGCCGGAAACTGGAAAATGAACAAAACTGCGAAAGAAGCAAAAGAATTTGCTGAAGCAGTCAAAACAAAAATTCCTAGCAACGATACAGTTGACTCTGTGATCGGTTCGCCAGCTCTATTCTTAGAAACATTAGTGAATGCTGCTGAAGGAACAGAATTAAAAATTGCTGCTCAAAACAGCTACTGGGAAAATGAAGGTGCCTTTACTGGTGAAACTTCACCAGCAGCTTTAGCAGATCTAGGTGTTGACTATGTCATCATTGGTCATTCAGAACGTCGTGAATACTTCCATGAGACAGATGAAGACATCAACAAAAAAGCCAAAGCAATCTTTTCAAACGGCATGATCCCAATCCTATGCTGTGGTGAATCTTTAGAAACCTATGAAGCTGGCAAAACAGCGGAGTGGATCGAAGGACAAATCACTGCTGGCTTAGACGGTTTAACAGACGGTCAAGTAAGTAATCTTGTGATTGCGTACGAACCAATCTGGGCGATCGGCACTGGTAAATCAGCGGATGCAAACATCGCAGACGAAATTTGTGGCGTTGTCCGCAAAACCGTTGAAAAATTATACGGCAAAGAAGTTTCAGATAGCGTGCGTATCCAATACGGCGGTTCTGTAAAACCTGAAAACATTGCTGAATACATGGCAAAAGAAAATGTTGACGGAGCATTAGTTGGCGGCGCAAGCTTGCAAGCTGATTCATTCCTAGCATTATTAGATGCTGTAAAATAATTTCATTTTCATGAAAATAACATTTGCAGAATCGTGATTTTTTCACTACAATTAAGTTGTTCGCAAGGGGCTTTCCCCTTAAGATAAAACAAACTCAAAGGAGAGACAAAACATGTCAATTATTACTGATGTTTACGCACGCGAAGTCTTAGACTCACGTGGTAACCCAACTATCGAAGTAGAAGTCTACACAGAATCAGGTGCTTTCGGCCGCGGAATGGTTCCTTCAGGAGCTTCAACAGGTGAACACGAAGCAGTTGAATTACGTGATGGCGACAAAGCTCGTTATGGCGGTAAAGGTGTAACGAAAGCAGTTGACAATGTAAATAACATCATTGCAGAAGCTATCATCGGCTACGATGTACGTGACCAAATGGCTATCGATAAAGCAATGATCGCTTTAGACGGAACTCCTAACAAAGGTAAATTAGGCGCAAACGCGATTCTTGGTGTTTCTATCGCTGTTGCTCGTGCAGCTGCTGATTACCTAGAAGTACCTTTATACCACTACTTAGGCGGATTCAATACAAAAGTATTGCCAACTCCTATGATGAACATCGTCAACGGTGGTTCTCACTCTGACGCACCAATCGCTTTCCAAGAATTCATGATCTTGCCTGTAGGCGCACCTACATTCAAAGAAGGCTTACGTTGGGGTACTGAAGTATTCCACGCTTTGAAATCAATCTTGTCTAAACGTGGTTTAGAAACTTCAGTAGGTGACGAAGGTGGTTTCGCTCCTCGTTTTGAAGGAACTGAAGACGGTGTTGAAACAATCTTAGAAGCAATCAAAGCTGCTGGTTTAGAACCAGGTAAAGACGTATACCTAGGATTTGACTGTGCATCATCAGAATTCTACGAAAACGGTGTTTACGACTACTCTAAATTTGAAGGCGAAAACGGCGTAAAACGTACTGCTGCTGAACAAGTTGACTACTTAGAAGAATTAGTTAACAAATACCCAATCATCACTATCGAAGACGGTATGGATGAAAACGACTGGGATGGTTGGAAACTATTAACTGAACGCTTAGGCGACAAAGTTCAATTAGTAGGGGATGACTTGTTCGTTACAAATACTGAAATCCTTGAAAAAGGAATCAAAAACGGTATCGGTAACTCAATCCTGATCAAAGTTAACCAAATCGGTACATTGACTGAAACATTCAATGCTATCGAAATGGCGAAAGAAGCTGGTTACACTGCAGTCGTTTCTCACCGTTCAGGTGAAACAGAAGATTCAACAATCTCTGATATCGCAGTTGCAACAAACGCTGGCCAAATCAAAACTGGTTCTCTTTCACGTACTGACCGTATTGCAAAATACAACCAATTACTACGTATCGAAGACCAACTTGGTGAAGTTGCCGAATACAAAGGCTTGCAAGCATTCTACAACTTGAAAAATAAATAATCAATTTCATTGATTTGCTCTGATGTTCTGTGGGCTGCTGATTCTTATCAGTTGCCACGGCATCAGAGTTTTTTGTTTAATAAAAGTTAAGAGATCTTATAAATAGACACAAAAATAACCAGAAGGTTTTAAAGAATCTGCTAAAATTTTTTTAATATAAAATGAAAATAAATGGATATTTCATGAAATTTTTCATCGTTATTTACAAAGTGATAGTTTCTAACAAGTGAAATTTTGTTGAAGGCGTGACAAAGGCTTTGGGTAGTTGAGTTGAAACAAAAAGACTTTGGTCACGATCAAAACAATCTTTATCGATTTTGACTATTTTTTATGAAAGTATTATTCTTTTATATTTTGATTTTAAAGAAATCCTATTTCATTTTCACAAATTCGCTTGAAATCAAAAGACAGGTAACAATGGTTTCTCTCACTTTTTTCACAGAATTGAAATTTTACTAGCTTTGCTTTTTTTCTTCTTTCCGATTAGGATAATCACCTGAGTAAAATTTGTTGTTTGGAGGAAGAGAAATGCGTACTTATGTGAAAAAAATATCTTACCCGATTGTTATGTTGTCTTTGTTTGTAATGTCCTATGTGACACCATTGTTACCAGTCGTTACAGCTCATGCGGACACCGAGGGAAACACCAAAATAATTCTATTTCAAAATGAAAAAGGAACAGCGCAAGTGACCTCACTACCAGATCCTACGACAGGAAAAATCACTTGGACGATCGAGGTAGAAAAGAATCAGCAGTCTGCTGCTAATCAACTGGCATTCAGCTTGAGTGAAGGAGAACAAACGGTTCTGCCAGAATCAATCCAAAGCAACGGCACGCCATTTACATATGATCCGCAAAGACAGCAGCTGATGGAAGAAACTACTAGCAGCTCCTTTAGCCAAATGACGCTAACGTTTCAAACAAAAGCTCTTAAAACTTTGACAATCAAATCCGCATTTCTTCAAACAGAGGAAGAAAATGGACAAGTGAAAGAAGACATTATCAACACAACAGATGTAGCAGTTGTTCTACCTGACAATCAATCCACAGAAGCAACGAGTGCCGAAGCAGTGCTTGCTGACAGTCAGGAACAAACAGAGGCTTCCGAAAAACAGCCTGCCACAAAAAGCAGCGAGTCACAACCACAAGCAGAATCAAATACCGCATCAACAGCAATCGAATCACCACTTGATGCACAAGCAAGTGCGCCAGCAGCTTCACAACTATCAAGTGGCGGCATCTTTAAAAATGATGTGCCAGAAGTTGATAACGTACTTCTAGGAGAAGCTCAGTATTTTCATATTTTTGCTAACCATGCGACGCTAAATACCCACACAAACGGAAACTTAGCAGTGGGAGAACTAAATGGCAATGTCAATTTTGGAACCAGTATTCAGGATGGTTCGTTGGCGACAGAAATCAATTATATTCAAAAGGTCAATACGATCGCAAATTCTTCCTTTGTGTCAGGAACTGATAGCAGAAAAAACAAAGTTGTCTTTGGCCCATCAGTCACAGTAGATTTGGCAGATCAAAATCAACAACCTGCCGTTTTTGTAAATGGACAGAGAATGGATCACTTGAAAACTTCCGAAGTTTTCCAAGATCAATCCGCAAGTGAACCGTATATAGATTTTAAAAAGGTATTCTCAACGTTACAGGCGACGTCAGAAAGGCTAGGAACCTATCCGCAAACACCCGGTGTAACCAAAGATTTTACTGATAATAATCAGCGGGTCATCAATACCGCCCGTGCTGAAAATGATACGCAAGAGGTGGTGTTGACCTTAACGGATGAACAAGGTAACCCGCTTGATGACGGTGTCTACGAACTTCAAAATAAAAAGACACATAAAGAGGTTGATGAAGAGGTCACAAATGATGATGGACAAGTAATCGAAACGGATCTTCCAGAAGGGGATTATTCCTTTGTTGAAACAGAAGCGCCAGACGGTTATCTAATCGACAAGAAACCAATTTCCTTTTCGGCAGATACTATTGATGAAGAAGATCAAAAGGTAGTCGTTACTCTTTCAAAAACAGAATTAGAAAAAGATACACCTATTACCATCAAAGGGCTAACAAAAGGCACGTCTCCTGTGCTCATCAATGTGGATACCGAAGGAGCAAGTACCGTTAATATCAAGTCGCAAATCAAACTAGAATATACAGATGGCACGACGCGCAATAGTCATGAAACAGAAGATTTTGATGATGCCGTTATCCTGTGGAATTTTATTAATCAGCCAGAAAATCAAAAGCTTTCGATTAATAGTCCCTTCCAAGGAACGATTTTGGCTGTTGGTGATACAGTTGATGTCCACCAAAATGTTGACGGCAGTATCATTGCTGATACGGTATTGGTTAATGCGGAAACCCACCGCTGGGATCTTCAAGCCAATGAAACGGTTGTACCGATAATCAAACTTGCTGCAATGAATCACCTGCTGTCTCTTGATACAACGACAGTCAGCGGAACCAAAACGTGGGACGATTATGACAACAAATTTAATATTCGTCCGACAAGCATTACGGTTCAATTACTGCAAAACGGTGAAGTGTTCCAAACAAAAACGGTTACCCCGAATAAAGAGGGGGAATGGCATTATGAATTTACCGATCTACCAACAACCGACGAATCTGGTCAGACCTATGACTACGCAATACAAGAAACACCCGTTGATGGGTATACCACCAAAGTAAACGGCTATGACCTAGTCAACACCTACCGTAACACTGAAACGACAGAAGTATCGGGAACGAAGACATGGAATGACAACGACAACAAGTTCAATACCCGCCCTGAAAGCATCACTGTCAAACTGATTCAAAATGATAAGGAAATCGACAAGCAAGTCGTAAAAGCAGATAAAGAAGGCAACTGGACCTATCGCTTTGATGATTTGCCTAAATATGATACCGAAGGAAAAGCATATACTTACACGATCCAAGAAGAAAATGTTCCAGGATACACCACCAAAGTAAACGGCTATGACCTAGTCAACACCTACCGCAATACTGAAACGACAGAAGTATCAGGAACAAAGACATGGAATGACAACGACAACAAGTTCAATACCCGCCCTGAAAGCATCACTGTCAAACTGATTCAAAATGATAAGGAAATCGACAAGCAATTCGTAAAATCAGATAACCACGGCAACTGGTCTTATCGCTTTGATAAGCTGCCAAAATACGACGCCGAAGGAAAAGCATATACTTACACGATCCAAGAAGAAAATGTTCCAGGATACACCAGTGAAATCAATGGTTATGACCTAGTCAACACGTACCGCAATACGGAAACAACAACAGTTTCAGGTACGAAAACATGGAATGATAACAACAATCAGCTCAACATCCGACCAGAAAGTATCACTGTCGAATTGATTCAAAATGGTAAAAAGATCGACAATCAAATCGTAAAAGCCGATAAAGAAGGGAACTGGACTTATCACTTCGAGAATCTGCCTAAGTATGATTCCAAGGGAAAAGCCTATGTCTAAACGATTCAAGAAGCAACCGTTTCTGGATATATCAGTGAAGTAAACGGCTATGACCTAGTCAATACGGAAACAACCTCAGTTTCAGGCAGAAAAACTTGGAATGACAACGACAACAAGTTCAACACCCGTCCTGAAAGCATCACTGTCAAGCTGATGCAAAATGATAAGGAAATCGACGATCAAATCGTAAAAGCAGATAAAAAAGGCAACTGGACCTATCGCTTTGATAAGCTGCCAAAATACGATGCCGAAGGAAAAGCCTATACCTACACGATCCAAGAAGGAAAAGTTCCAGATTACACCACCAAAATAAATGGCTATAACTTAGTCAACACTTATACAGGGCCAGAGACACCAAAAACACCGAGTGATCCTAAAAAGCCGCAGGTCCCGTTGTCACCTAAAAAGCCAGATACTTCTAAACAATCGGAAGATGACAACAAGAATGACGCAAACCATGCGACTACTGAAAAACGATTGCCTAAGACAAACGAGCGCTCTTCTTATGAGTGGGGTATCCTTGGAAGTATTTTACTCGTTACAAGCGTTGGCATACTTTATCGACGAAAACATAGTTAACCAATTAAAACTTTGTCCTGCTTCTCTGCTAGAAGTCAGGGCAAAGTTTTTTTAAAGTATAGGACTTATTTAAGACGTGCGACAAAACTTTGGCTGAAATCCATTGTAAATGGTAAACTAAAATTAAGGGGGGATCCTATGGTTTGGCTATTGCTACTACTGCTTATTTTTGGTTTTTTGGTGTACTATGTATATCGCACGTCTGTTTTGAAAAAGGGCGTACGCTATTTTGTTTCGGCGATCATTATGCGAAACAATGAATGGTATGAAAAAGAAGGCAGAAAGAAACTGGGGATTCCATACAAAGAGCGGATCGCAACAAAGAGTTCGGCTTTTTGGGCACAAGGTTCGGAATGTACGGTAACGACCGCCGATGATCTGATCCTAACAGCGGAAGTCTTTGATCAGTGTGCAAAAACGTGGGTGATCTGCTTGCATGGGTATCGCAGTGATGGGCAAGCAGACTGTCAAGAGGCAGCCGAGAAATTCTGGTCTGCTGGTTACAATGTTTTAGTTCCTGATTTACGTGGACATGGACGCAGTGAAGGCAAAGAGATCGGTTTAGGGTGGCTAGATCGGATGGATCTACTTTTGTGGATCGATAAGATTTTGGAAAAAGACCCACAAACACAAATCTTCCTCTATGGTTTAGGAATGGGGGCTGCGACCTTGCTGCTGGCTAGTGGAGAAGTCATGCCGGTGCAAGTGGCTGGGTTGATCTCAGACAGCAGCTATACGTCCGTTTACAGTGCGATCCGATCAAGCTTGCCGCAATTTTCTCGGTTACCGATCAAACGCTTTTTGCGCTTAGCGAATCGCTATAGCAAACAATTAGTCGGTTATCCCTTCTTGCAGATCTCGGTGACCCGACAAGTCGGCAGCAACCATTTACCTGTGCTGTTTTTACAAGGAGAAAAAGATTCGTTTCTTTCGGAAAAAGAGATCAATACCTTAATGGAAGCAACGGCTGGACCGAAACAAAAAGTCCTCTTTGCGAATATGGGACATATACAGGCAGTGAAAGATGCTCCAGAATATTGGCCAACCGTTTTGCAATTCATTGAGAATATCAAACAAAATACAGACATCGTCTGATAGAAAGGAAGAAAGCAATGGAAATCAAAGAAGAAAGTAAACGTTTTGCTTTGTATGATGGAGAAAAAGAGGTGGGAGAAATCACATGGCAAGAAACGCCAGATGATGTTCTAGAAGTAGACCACACCTTCGTCAACCCTGATTATCGCGGCCAGCAATTGGCGCAAAAATTACTCAAAGCGGTTGTTGAAAAAGCAAGACGGGAAGAGAAAAAAATTATGCCTGTCTGCTCCTTTGCGGTCAAAGAGTTCAAAGAAAAACCAGAATACGATGACGTACTCGTTCGCTGATTTGAACGAAAGTGATCTATGAGAAAAAGGCTGTCAGAAAGGACAGTCTTTTTTTTAACCGTCCTGCAACGGTCAATGACAAAAAGAGAGTAGTAATTTCCAGCGGAAAATGCTAAAATGGAAAGGACGACTTTAGCAAGCAAGGAGGAGCTAACGTGTATAACATCTTATTAACTGCTGTGATCGTTATTTCGATTTTAATGGTCATTACGATCATGATGCAGCCTAGCAAGCAAAATAGTGCAGCTAGTGCCTTTACTGGCGGTGCAGATCAATTGTTTGGTAAGCAAAAAGCCCGTGGATTTGAAGCGGTGATGCAGCGTTCAACGGCCATTTTAGGTTTTGTTTGGATGGTCTTGCTCTTTATTTTGGCTTTTCTTTCATCAAACTAATCACTTTGTTAGCGAACCTCTCGTAAAGAGAGGTTTTTTTCTTTTTAACGGGAAGATTTTGATCGCATTTGTCGAAGTATTCTTGCTAACTATGGTAGAATTGGACGTGAGGTGAAAGGAAACATGAAAACATTTAATCAACCAAAACCGGTTTTTGCTGAACACGGCAAACGAGCGGTCATTTTGTTCCATGCCTATTCAGGCAGTCCTAACGATGTGCGCATGCTTTGTCGTTCGTTAGAACAAAAAGACTACACGGTTTATACACCGATGTTTACTGGACATGGTACACCGAATCCAGATGATATCTTAAATCAAGGAATGACTGTTTGGCAGCAGGATGCTGCGGATGCAGTTGCTTATGTGAAAGAAAAAGGCTATGAGGAAGTTGCCGTTCTTGGACTTTCGATGGGTGGGATTTTAGCGATGGATCGTTTGACGCAAGACCCAACATTGATGGGCGGCGGTCTTTTTTGCTCACCGTTATTTGAAACCAAGAACGAAGTACCAGTCAATTTTGAAAAGTATGCTGAAATGGTCATACCCTACGCTGATTTAGATGAGGCGACCCAAAAAGAAATATTGGCAGAAGTCCCTCGTAAGGTCAGAGAACAACTGCAAGGAATCGAAACAGTCGGACAAACCACAGCCGAGCATTTAGGAAAAATCGAGCGCCCAATCTTCCTGGCGCAAGCAGGAAGGGACCAAATGATCGATCCACAGACGGTTTTCAAAACCGCAGCGGCATTGTCCCATGTTCCCTATACGCTTCAATGGTATCCTCAAAGTGGTCATGTGGTGACAGTTGGACCAGAACGGAAAAAATTAGAGCAGGATGTGTTTGCTTTCTTAGAAACACTTGCTTGGAAAGAGTGAGTTATGACAGAAACGATTAAAACAAAAATTGTTCAGTTTCTCGAAGAAAGCCGTAAAAAAAGTTTTTCAATGGAAGAAATTGCTGAAGGTCTAGGACTTCAAAAAAGTACAGACTTTAAGAATCTTGTCCAGACAGTAGCGGCGATGGAACGAGAAGGCAGTGTGATTTTTAACAAAAAAGGCAAAGTGAAATTACCAATGAAACGAGTGTTTGTGGAAGGAACCTTTCGTGCCAACGAGCGGGGCTTCGGCTTTGTCACGTTGGATGAAGAAGAAGACGATATTTATATCCCTAAAGAAGCAACAGGCTATGCCATGGACGGCGATACCGTTGCTGTAGACATCGTGCATGTTGCCGATCCTTTTTCAGATCGCGGCGCAGAGGGAAAGGTCGTAGAAATCAAACAACGCGCCATCAGTCAGTTGGTCGGCGAGTTTACATTATTTGACGAAAAAGAGATCGAAGAATCGGATCTATATGGCGTTGTTCAACCTAAAGATAAAAAACTAAGCGATTTAAAGGTGTTTATCGGCGCCCAAGGAATTCGTCCAGTAGACGGCAGCATCGTGATCGTTGAGATCAGCCATTACCCAGAAAAAGGCTATTCGAAAAGCTTAGAGGGGTTGATCACAAAAGTTGTGGGGCATAAAAACGATCCTGGAATGGATATTTTATCGATCGTCGTGGCGAATGGGATTCCCACAAAATTTGAGGAAGAAACCTTGGCAGCGGCAGATGCAGTACCCGATACGATCGATCCTGCTGACTTTCCAGAACGACGGGATTTGCGAGATCAACAGATCGTAACGATCGATGGAGCGGATGCCAAAGATTTGGATGATGCGGTGACGGTAAAAGCATTGCCTGACGGCAGCTTCTATTTGGGCGTGCATATCGCAGATGTTTCTTATTATGTGACAGAAAACAGTGCGTTGGACAAAGAAGCTTTTGAGCGGGGAACGAGTGTCTATCTAACGGATCGAGTGATCCCGATGATCCCACAACGTTTATCAAACGGGATCTGTTCGTTGAATCCGAATGTCCCAAGGTTGGCCATGAGCTGTGAAATGTGGATCAACCAAGAGGGGATCGTCACGGATTACAATATTTTCCAAAGTATTATTCAAACAAGTGCCCGCATGACTTATCAGGCAGTCAATCAAATTATTGAAGACAATGATCCAGAAACCAGCAAAGAATATGCGAAACTAGTACCGATGTTCCATGATATGGCCGCCTTGCACCACGTGTTAGAAACGATGCGGATCAAGCGTGGGGCGGTTTCTTTTGAAGACCGCGAAGCGAAAGTCTTGGTCGATGGAGAAGGACACCCGCAAGAAATCGTTCTGCGAGAACGTGGCGTCGGCGAACGATTGATCGAGTCCTTCATGTTGGCAGCCAATGAAACCGTGGCGCGCCATTTCAATCGGAAGCATTTACCATTTATTTATCGGATCCATGAGGAACCAAAAGAAGAGAAAATGCGTCGCTTCTTTGATTTTGCTTCTGCTTTAGGGATTGTAGTCAAACAAACCAACGGCTCGATCTCACCAAAACAACTGCAAAAAGTGGTTGAAGATGTCGCAGATAAGCCAGAGGCAATGGTTGTCAATACGATGCTGCTCAGAAGTATGCAGCAAGCGAAGTATTCAGAAGAAAACGTCGGCCACTATGGTTTGGCAGCGGAAGATTATACTCACTTCACGTCACCGATCCGTCGGTACCCCGACTTGATCGTGCATCGCTTGATTCGTTCTTACAGTGAAGATGTCTCTGAAGCCAACCAAAACAAATGGGCTGAAATCTTGCCTGACATCGCAATGCACAGCTCCCAAATGGAACGACGAGCAGTCGATGCAGAAAGAGAAGTCGATGCGCTTAAAAAAGCTGAGTATATGGCCGATAAAGTAGGAGAAGAGTTTGACGGTATCATCAGTTCCGTCGTTAAGTTTGGCTTGTTTATTGAATTGCCTAACACGATTGAAGGGCTGATCCATATCAATAATCTGAAGCAAGATTACTTCCATTATTTGGAAAACCATCTGGCACTTGTAGGTGAACGGACAGGCTTGACCTTTAAAATTGGTCAAAAAGTTCGTATCAAAGTCGTGAAAGCTGATCCTGAAACAAGAGAGATCGATTTCGAATTGGTAGCAGCAGAAGAAGTCGAAAAACTGCAAGCACCAAAAGCCAACAAACGAAACAACCATCAAAAAAATGAAGCGAACCGTCGCGGGAAAAAACAACACAACCCTGAGAAAAAACAAGGGAAACGCTTTGAACAAACCGGTAAAGGCAAGTCAAAGAAAGCTGGCAAAGTGAAAAAGAAAAAACCTTTTTACAAAGGAATCAAGAAAAAATAATTGGAGGGATGGCCCGTGCCTAAAGGAGAAGGGAAATTAATCGCCCAAAACAAAAAGGCCCGCCATGATTACACGATCCTCGATACGATCGAAGCGGGGATCGTCTTACAGGGAACAGAGATCAAAGCGATCCGTAACAGTCGGATCAATTTGAAAGACGGCTTTGTACGCATTCGCAATGGTGAGGCATTCTTAGTCAATGTGCATATCAGCCCATACGAGCAAGGAAACATTTTTAATCATGATCCACTACGGACAAGAAAACTGTTACTGCATAAAAAGCAGATTGCTCGTCTGATTGGCGAAACAAAAAATACAGGCATGACGATCGTTCCGTTAAAGGTGTATATCAAGGATGGTTATGCCAAAGTTTTGATTGGTTTAGCGAAAGGAAAACGCGAATATGACAAGCGGGAATCCTTGAAACGCAAAGATCAAGAAAGACAAATTGACCGAGTTCTTAGAAATTTCTAATTTTCTAAGAACTTCTTTTAGAATCCGATAGAGGTTATTGCTTTGAAAATCGCGCTAAATTTGGTAGCATTTAAGGGAAAGCTGTTGATATAATAGGCTTTTTCTTCCACATAGCGACACGGGAATTTTTCATTTAATTTAGGATTTTTGGCATTGTGAGTTTTTTGTCTAATTTTCTTGAAAATGCTTTGAAATTTTCCATTCGTGGTGGTATGATACCGATTGTTATGAGAGGAAACGCATTGTAACACCAGATTTTTTTCTGGAGATGACAGGAAAAGAGGTGAGAAAGATTGGAAGATAAATCGCTTATGTTTCATATCGGTCCTATATGGTTTGATGGAACTGTAGCTATGATGACAATCATTTCTTGTATTATTGTTTTTTTGGTGGTCTTTATTTGTACACGTAATCTGCAAATGAAACCGAAAGGGAAGCAGAACTTCATTGAATGGGTCATTGACTTTGTTCGCGGTATCGTAGCGGACAATCTACCAGGATCTCAAGTGAACAACTTTCATTTGCTCGGTGTAACAATGTTTCTTTTTGTGTTTGTGGCAAATGAGATCGGGTTAGTCACAAAAATTGTGACGACAGATGACATTACCTTATGGAAAAGTCCGACAGCAGACCCGTTTGTTACACTGACACTCGCACTTATGGTTATTTCCTTGACACATTTCTTTGGGATCAAGTCGTTGGGCTTCAAAAATTACTTGATCAATTCGTACTTGAAACCGGTGGGGTTCTTATTACCGCTAAAAATCATCGAAGAATTTACGAATGTCATCACGTTAGGCTTGCGTTTATATGGAAATATATTCGCGGGGGAAGTGTTATTAGGATTGATTGCCAACATGTTTATTAGTCTTGGTTGGTGGTCATTACCGATCGTGATGCCGCTAGAAATGATCTGGATTGGCTTCTCACTCTTTATTGGAGCGATCCAAGCTTATGTATTTGTTACATTGACCATGGTATTTATGAGCCACAAAATCGTGGCAGAACATTAATCGAATCGACATACAATTAGGAGGAAAAAAGAATGAACTTTATTGGAGCAGGATTAGCAATTATCGGAGCAGCAATTGGTGCAGGATATGGTAACGGACAAGTAATCGCAAAAACGATCGAATCAATGGCACGCCAACCTGAAATGTCAGGTCAACTACGTTCAACAATGTTTATCGGGGTCGCGTTAGTCGAAGCTGTACCGATTCTAGGGGTAGTTATCGCGCTGTTATTAGTCTTCCGATAAGACAAGCACGAAAAGGCAGAAACGAACAATTGCACTCGTTTTTGCTTTTTTCTAATGAAACAATGACTTTCAGAAAGGAAGAATCGTTATGCTAAATCAGTTGGTTATAGCGGAAGTTCAAAATCCAATGCTTGGCAATATTATCGTTGTCAGCGGATCAATTCTTCTTTTGCTATTCTTATTGAAACATTTTGCATGGGATGCCATCAGCAGCATGATGCAAAAACGGGAAGATAAAATCGCCAATGATTTGGATTCAGCGGAACAATCACGCTTGAATGCAGCAAAATTAGAAAAAGAACGCCAAGAAAAATTGGCACGTTCTCATTCTGAAGCTGCGGAGATCATCAAGAGCGCCAAAGATAGCGGGGAATTGAGTCGACAAAATATTTTGAGCGAGACCAAAGAAGAAGTGGCTCGTTTGAAAGAAAAAGCAAACTCAGATATCACCCTTGAAAAAGAAACTGCGTTAAAAGAAGTGAAAGATGATGTTGCAGAACTTTCGCTTCAAATCGCAGAAAAAATCTTAGGTCGCGAATTGACTCCCGAAAATCATGAATCCCTAATCAATCAATATATCGAAGGATTGGGTTCAGTTAATGAAACTCGATAAATTCACAGTGGGAAAACGCTATGGAAAAGCCTTGTTCGAATTGGCGATGGAAGAACAGCGCTTGACAGAAGTTTACCAAGAATTAATGACCTTGCGTCAGATTTATCAGGAGATTCCAACATTCGGTCAGATCGTGACGGATAACCGCTTGGATCTCCAGGAAAAAAGACAATTAGTCGATCAATTGCTGAAGGGCTTTGAAGGCTTGGTCAGAAATTTCTTAGAGATCGTTTATGAATATGATCGCATGGATGATCTATTGCTGATCATTGATGAATACGAACGTCGTTACGATGAATATCAAGGTCTTGTTCTCGGAACGATCACAACGGCTGTTGCTTTGTCAGCAGAACAAAAAAGCAAAATCGAAAAGCAAATCGCCGATAAGCTTGGGTACAAGCAGGCACAATTGAAAGAAACGGTCGATCCAACGATTTTAGGCGGAGTCATCGTTGAAGCAAATCATCAAGTGATCGACGGTAGTATTAAGAGCCAACTGGATTATCTGCGACAAAAAATCGGCAGATAAACAAGAGATAAGAGGTGAATCGGATGGCCATCAAAGCAGAAGAAATTAGTGCCTTGATCAAAGAGCAAATTAAAAATTATCAGAACGAACTTTCTGTAGAAGAAATCGGTACTGTCACATATGTTGGGGACGGGATCGCCCGCGCCCACGGTTTAGAAAATGCCATGAGTGGAGAACTGCTTGAGTTTTCAAACGGTTCTTATGGGATGGCACAAAACTTAGAATCAAACGACGTCGGGATCATCATCCTAGGTGATTTTGAAACCATTCGTGAAGGAGACAAAGTAAAACGAACCGGTAAAATCATGGAAGTTCCTGTCGGCGATGCATTAATTGGCCGGGTAGTGAATCCATTAGGGCAACCGATCGATGGCTTAGGTCCGATCGAAACAGACAAATCACGCCCAGTTGAAGCAGCCGCACCAGGTGTAATGCAACGGAAATCCGTATCGGAACCAATGCAAACAGGGTTGAAAGCTATTGATGCTTTAGTGCCAATCGGACGTGGCCAACGGGAATTAGTCATCGGTGACCGGAAAACCGGGAAAACAACGATTGCGATCGATGCGATCATCAACCAAAAAGGGCAAGACATGATCTGTATCTATGTCGCTATTGGCCAAAAAGACTCAACGGTTCGTGCACAAGTAGAAACATTACGCCGTTACGGTGCACTTGATTACACGATCGTTGTTTCAGCAGGTGCTTCACAACCAGCACCATTGCTTTACATCGCACCTTATGCCGGGGCAGCAATGGGAGAAGAATTCATGTATAACGGCAAACATGTTTTGATCGTCTTTGATGACTTATCAAAACAAGCAGTCGCTTACCGTGAACTTTCTCTACTTCTACGCCGTCCGCCAGGTCGTGAAGCATACCCAGGGGATGTCTTCTACTTGCACTCTCGTTTATTGGAACGTGCAGCGAAATTAAGTGATGAACTAGGTGGCGGATCAATGACGGCACTGCCATTCGTTGAAACACAAGCGGGGGATATCTCAGCCTATATCCCAACCAACGTGATTTCTATCACAGATGGACAAATTTTCTTAGAAAATGACCTGTTCTATTCAGGTGTGCGTCCTGCCGTAGCGGCTGGATTGTCCGTTTCACGGGTTGGTGGTTCTGCACAGATCAAAGCGATGAAGAAAGTTGCTGGAACCTTGCGTTTGGACTTGGCAAGTTACCGCGAGCTAGAAGCCTTCACACAATTTGGGTCTGATCTAGATGCTGCGACACAAGCCAAATTAAACCGCGGTCGTCGCACCGTTGAAATCTTAAAGCAAAAACTACATGAACCATTGGCAGTCGAAAAACAAGTCGTGATTCTTTATGCGTTGACGCATGGATTCATTGATAGTGTACCTGTCAATAAACTATTGGACTTTGAAGCAGAATTATTTGAGTATATCGAAGCAAACGCAGCAACGATTTTTGAAACCATTCGGACAACGAAAGACTTGCCAGAAGAAAGCTTGTTAGATGACACCATTAAAGCATTCAAAGATATTTTCATGGCATCCAACAGTTCTCGGGTGACACCGCAAGATAAAATATCGACAATGCAAAACGCATAAAAGAGGTGAGAGAAAATGGCTGCTTCATTAAATGAAATCAAGCAACGAATTGCCTCAACAAAGAAAACCAGCCAAATCACAAAGGCCATGCAAATGGTTTCAGCTGCAAAATTAACAAAATCTGAAGCTCATTCGAAACAGTTTCAAGTGTATGCCAACAAAGTACGTGAAATCGTTACGCATTTGACTGCGCAGCAGCTTTCCGATCTTGCAGGTTCTGGTCCTAAAGATGGTGTGAACTATAACAGTATGTTGGTTAGTCGTCCGGTCAAACGCACAGGCTATATCGTCATCACTTCTGATGGCGGTCTAGTGGGCGGCTATAATAGTTCCATCTTAAAACAAATGATGACCATGCTGGATGAAGACCATGCAAAAGAAGAAGAGTATGTCATGATTGCCATTGGTGCAACTGGCGCTGACTTTTTCAAAGCACGGGGCATCAATTTGGCGTACGAGTTAAGAAACCTTTCGGATCAACCAAGCTTTGATGAGGTACGTAAAATCGTAACATTGGCAACCACGATGTACCAAAACGAGGTCTTCGATGAATTATATGTGTGTTATAACCATCACATCAATTCATTGACTAGCCAATTTCGTGTGGAGAAAATGTTGCCGATATCCGATTTAGATCCTGAAGAAGCCGAAAGTTATGAACAAGAATACTTGTTTGAACCTTCCAGAGAAGCGATTTTGAATCAATTACTGCCTCAATACGCTGAAAGCTTGATTTATGGTGCGATTGTTGACGCAAAAACAGCCGAACATGCTGCCGGAATGACAGCGATGAAAACAGCAACAGATAATGCCAAAAATATTATTGGGGACTTGACGATCTCATACAACCGAGCGCGCCAAGGAGCGATCACCCAAGAAATTACTGAAATTGTGGCGGGGGCATCCGCGTTAGAATAGTTTCAAGAACGAATGGAGGAATACGAATGAGTTCAGGCAAGATTGTTCAAGTCATTGGTCCCGTTGTTGACGTGGAATTCTCTCTAGACCAATCATTACCAGATATCAACAATGCGTTGATTGTTTACAAAAAAGATGAGCAGAAAACAAAAGTTGTGTTAGAAGCTGCCCTAGAACTTGGCGACGGCGTTATCCGTACGATTGCCATGGAATCAACAGATGGCTTACAACGAGGAATGGAAGTAATCGATACAGGCGCCTCCATCTCTGTTCCAGTTGGGACAGAAACATTAGGACGGGTATTTAATGTCCTAGGCGATACCATCGATTTAGAAGCACCATTTCCTGAAGAGGCACCCCGCAGTGGGATTCACAAAAAAGCACCTGACTTTGATGAATTGTCAACAAGTACGGAGATCCTTGAAACTGGGATCAAAGTCATTGATTTGTTAGCTCCTTATTTAAAAGGGGGGAAAGTTGGACTTTTCGGTGGTGCCGGTGTTGGTAAAACCGTCTTGATCCAAGAATTGATCCACAACATCGCCCAAGAGCATGGTGGGATCTCTGTCTTCACAGGTGTTGGTGAACGGACACGTGAAGGAAATGACCTTTATAATGAAATGAAAGAATCTGGCGTTATCGAAAAAACAGCCATGGTGTTTGGACAAATGAATGAACCACCAGGTGCCCGGATGCGGGTAGCCTTGACTGGTTTGACATTAGCCGAGTACTTCCGTGATGTGGAAGGACAAGACGTGCTCTTGTTTATCGATAATATCTTCCGCTTCACTCAAGCAGGTTCTGAAGTATCTGCCTTATTAGGTCGGATGCCGTCGGCCGTTGGGTATCAGCCAACATTAGCAACTGAGATGGGGCAATTACAAGAACGGATCACATCGACGAAAAAAGGTTCCGTTACGTCTATTCAAGCCATCTATGTCCCTGCCGATGACTATACAGACCCAGCACCTGCGACTGCTTTTGCCCATTTGGATGCAACAACCAACTTGGAACGTAAATTGACCGAACAAGGGATCTATCCTGCCGTTGATCCACTGGCGTCTTCTTCTAGTGCGTTAGCACCTGAAATCGTTGGTGAAAAACATTATGAAGTAGCGACTGAAGTACAGCATGCGTTGCAACGTTATCGGGAATTACAAGACATCATCGCCATCTTAGGGATGGATGAACTGTCTGATGATGAAAAAACCTTAGTTGCCCGCGCACGCCGCATTCAATTCTTCTTGTCACAAAACTTCCACGTAGCGGAACAGTTTACGGGACAACCTGGTTCTTATGTGCCAGTTGAAGAAACCATCAAAGGATTTGCAGAGATTCTTGAAGGAAAATATGATGATCTTCCAGAAGAAGCCTTCCGCAGTGTTGGACGAATTGAAGATGTCATTGAAAAAGCGAAAAAAATTGGCTATTAATTAACCAGCCTTGAAGAAAGAGGGGAACCTCATGGATCAATTTTTAACAGTCAATGTGGTGACACCTGCTGGTTTGGTTTACGATCATCACGCGAAAATCGTGGTTGCACGTACGACAGATGGTGAGATCGGTATTTTGCCGCACCATGCCCCAATCATCGTTCCATTGACGATTGATGAAGTCCGGGTCAAACGGATCGATTCAGATACCCATGTCGACTGGGTCGCTGTCAACGGCGGTATATTAGAAGTGCGAGACAATGTTGTCTCGATCGTAGCCGATAGTGCGGAACGTGATCGTGACATCGACGTTTCACGTGCAGAAAGAGCAAAACAGCGTGCAGAACGCCAAATCGAAGAAGCCAAACAAGTCGAGGATATCGACCAGCTTCGGCGCGCAACGGTTGCTTTGCACCGCGCCATCAATCGAATCAACGTGTCAAAACATTCCTAAAAAACAAGGGCATCTTGCCTTTGTTTTTTTGTTTCTTCAAGAAAACGTTTTAAAAACTTTTTAAAGTCTTTTCATGAAGGTTTCAAGAAAGATTATTTTTTATCTTGACATCTTTGTGGTATGATAGGAATGTTCAATTATGAAAAAAGGAGCAGGAAGTATGCAAGTGTATGGAATTGATGCAATCATTCGAATCGTGAGTCATTTAGCGTTCATCTATTTAGCATTTTGGGCATTGCAATCTGTGCGGATCGATGCTTTTTTTAAAGCTTTACGAACGACTCAGATACGAATGGTCATGGTGTTTCTTGCGATTGCATTAGGCTACACCGCCAGTACTTTTTTCCTTGAGTTGATTGCGCTATGTCGTAATTTATTTTTAACAGGTTTTTAAGAATTTCATTAATATATGCAAAAACACCGAATATTATGCTATAATTGGCAAGATTTGTGTGAGTCACTGCATTATTTGGAGGGAACATAAATGGAAGAGATGATCGTTCAAGGTGGTAATCGATTAACTGGAACAGTGAAGATCGAAGGGGCAAAAAATGCTGTTCTACCTATCTTAGCGGCAAGCTTATTAGCGGAAGAAGGAACAACGACATTAACAAATGTACCGATCCTTTCCGATGTATTAACAATGAAAGAAGTGATTCGGCATTTAAATGTCGCAATCGATTTTGAAGAAGAAAACAACACAATGACGATCGATGCGTCACAAGAATTAGCAATCGAAGCACCGTATGAGTATGTGAGCCAAATGCGCGCTTCAATCGTAGTCATGGGGCCTTTGTTAGCCCGTAATGGACATGCCAAAGTGGCAATGCCTGGCGGCTGTGCAATCGGCAAACGACCAATTGATTTACATTTGAAGGGATTTCAAGCACTAGGCGCGCAAATCATCCAAAAAGATGGATACATAGAAGCGATCGCCGATGAGTTAAAAGGCAATAGCATTTACTTGGATTTCCCAAGTGTCGGCGCAACGCAAAATATCATGATGGCTGCCGTAAAAGCTAAAGGCATCACCATCATCGAAAACGTCGCTCGTGAGCCAGAAATCGTTGATTTAGCAAACATTTTGAATAAAATGGGTGCCAAGGTCTTTGGTGCAGGAACCGAAACGATGCGTATTGAAGGTGTCGAACACCTGCATGCAGTAGATCATTCGATCGTGCAAGACCGTATCGAAGCAGGAACCTTTATGGTTGCAGCAGCGATGACTCAAGGAGACGTTATTATTAAAGATGCGATCTCAGAGCACAATCGTCCATTGATTTCAAAATTGATCGAAATGGGTGCAGAAGTGACTGAAGTCGCTGAAGGGATTCGTGTGGTCGGACCTGAACAATTGAAGGCAACAGATGTAAAAACGATGCCTCACCCAGGTTTTCCTACGGACATGCAAGCGCAAATGTCTGCTATTCAATTATTAGCGCAAGGAACGAGTGTTGTGAATGAAACGGTATTTGAGAATCGTTTCCAACATTTAGAAGAAATGCGTCGCATGAATGCCCATGTAAAAATTGACGGCAACGTTGCAGTGATCGAAGGCGGTCATGAATTACAAGGTGCGCTGGTCTATGCGACAGATTTACGTGCCGCAGCAGCGTTGATTTTATTAGGTTTGCGTTCAACGGGACGGACGCGTGTTCGCAATCTAAAATATTTGGATCGCGGCTACTACAAATTCCACGAAAAATTGCAACAATTAGGGGCATCAGTTGAACGAGTTTCTGACGCAGTAGAAGAAGTCGTACCAGTTAACGCCTAATAGGAGTAGGAGAGAAAAAAAGTGAAGTTGAACCGTTATATTTTAACTAGCTTGATAAAAATTTTAATCGTCATTTTATTAGCTATTTTATTGTTCCTAGCAGGAACGATGATTGGTTATGGAGTGATCGGTGACGGCAGTCCTTTTAAAGTATTCTCTCCAAGTCTTTGGAATCATATCTTTGAGTTTATGAAATAAACCATAACTAGGACTTACGCCACGTGCTGAGTCC
Organism: Enterococcus sp. DIV0755f; assembly: GCF_051713725.1. Lineage (NCBI taxonomy): Bacteria > Bacillati > Bacillota > Bacilli > Lactobacillales > Enterococcaceae > Enterococcus > Enterococcus sp. DIV0755f. The sequence continues at coordinate 2,596,521 of NZ_JBIOQL010000001.1, read as the reverse complement.
TAGTTTTTTCTATCTATCTTTACTGAATCGTACGCTAAAAAGAAAGGCTGGCAAGGAATGAGTAAACTTTTGATCGGCTTTGTTCGTTTCTATCAACGTTTTATTTCCCCATTATTTCCTCCTAGCTGTCGTTATTATCCGACTTGCTCAGGATACATGATCCAAGCCATCCAAGTCCATGGAGCAGCCAAAGGAGGCTTGATGGGGGTAGCTCGTATCTTACGCTGCCATCCCTTTGTAAAAGGCGGAATAGATTACGTACCCCAGACGTTTACTTTAAAACGAAATACGAAAGACAAAGTCAAACCAACGTACCGTTATCGGAAAAGTTAAAAGGAATCAACAGAAATATAAAAAAGGAGCCAAAAAGCCATGATTCGTCCAATCGCCCCTAATGAAGCGTATCCTTGGGCGTTGCTGCTGGATGCAGATCCTGATAAAGCAGTCGTAGAAAGCTATCTATATAATAGCCAAACACTTGTTTATGAAGAAGCTGGAGAAATGATTGGTGTGCTAGTTTTTCAAAATCAAGGCAAGAACTGGGAGATCATGAATGTGGCCGTTTCGCCAGAAAAGCAAGGAATGGGCATCGGTCGTCAATTGCTGCAAGCTGCCGAAGAAGCGATCCTCAGTCAGCACCTCGGGGCAAAACGGCCGATCGTAGTGATCAAAACTGGTAGTCTGCCCTCTGCAGCCTTGACTTTGTACCAAAAGCAAGGCTATGTTGAAAAAGAGCGGGTGAAGAATTATTTCACCACCCACTATGTCGAACCGATTTTTGAGAATGGGCAGCAGCTGTTCGATCAAGTGATTTTGGAAAAACAACTCTAATGGATGAAGAGACAGTCTAAGTGAATGAGACTGTTTTTTTCTTGTCCTCGGAAATCGCTTTCTTCAAGCGCCGACTTGCGGTAAAATAGACAGTATCAGAATAATAAAGGATTGAGGGAAAAAAATGGCGATTTTAGTCTTTGATATGGGTGGTTCAGCAGTAAAATATGGCGTCTGGGCACAAGATTCTTTGGTGAGTAAAGGGAAATTCACTACTCCAAATACTTGGGAGGAAATGAAAGCACAGCTGCAGCAAGTGAGGGCAAGCGTAGATGAAGAGATTGAAGGCGTTGGAATCAGTGCGCCAGGTGCGGTCAATGCCCAAGAACGGCGGATCGACGGCATTAGTGCGATCCCTTATATCCATGGGTTTGATATTTACTCAGAACTCGAAGCAGCGTTTGGGGTACCCGTAACCATCGAAAATGATGCCAATTGCGCTGGGATGGCTGAATTTTATCAAGGAGCGGGCAAAGAGTATCAGCAAGCAGCCTTCGTTGTGATCGGAACAGGCGTTGGCGGTACCCTGTTTCAAAATGGTGAGCTAGTCCGTGGGGCACATTTATACGGTGGCGAATTTGGGTTGATGATCCTAGATCAAGGCAAAACATTTTCGCAACTAGGGACAGCAGTTCAGATGGCCTGGCGGTATTGTGATCGGATCGGAGTGGATCGAACGACGATTACCGGTGAAGAGGTCTTTCAACGTGCAGAAGATGGCGATGCCATTGCGATCGAGGAAGTCAATAAATTTTACAACTATTTAGCACAAGGACTGTTCAGTATTCAGTTTGCTTTTGATCCTGAAGTGATCATTATCGGCGGTGGTGTCAGTGCCAAAAAAGGCTTGTTAGAAGAAGTGGACCAGCGCTTGAAAAAAATGTTGGCGGATCAAGCATTAAATGATTTCGTCCCACTGATCAAGCTATGTGACTATCGCAATGATGCCAATTTAGTTGGGGCGGCGGCAAATTTTCAAGCATTGTATCCACGAAATAGCCGCTAACATGAGGATGTAATGTTTTCAAACGTCCGTTTGAAGAAAAAAATATCAAATCAAAGCGTATCGGCAGCAAGCAAAGAGGAAAAACCTTTGCTTGCTTTTCTTTTTATCCGAAAATTAGAAAAGCGATTCCATTGTTGCTGGATCAATGTTTTAAAAGCACCATTTTTTATCGGCGAAAAAAATAAATTCTGAATAGGTGAAATATTCTGATAATTCGTTGACATTTCCTAGATTTTTCAGTATATTGGATAACATATTCAGGGGAAGTAAAGGAGAGGAAAATTATGAAAAAGAAATTTGCATTTTTGTTTGCGAGTTTGTTTTTATTGACAGCTTGTAGTGCAGGACCAACAGGTGGACCAACGGATAGCAGTGGTGCTGCTGAAGGTGGCAATAAACAAGAGGGAGATACCATTAAGATTGGTGCCAACTTAGAGTTGTCTGGAGCAGTTGCTGCTTATGGGACGGCTGAAAAAGAGGGGATCGACTTGGCAGTCGAAGAAATCAATGCTGCCGGCGGCGTTCTTGGAAAACAAATTGAAATCATTTCGAAAGATAACAAATCAGATAACAATGAAGCTGCGACAGTAGCAGCCAACTTAGCAACCAATGATAAAGTCGTTGCCATTATTGGACCAGCAACTTCAGGTGCCACAAAGGCGGCTTTACCGAATGTGACGAGAGCCCAAGTACCGATGGTCACTCCTTCAGGTACCGATGATGCAATTACTTACACCAGTGGAAAAGTCCAAGAATTTGCGTTCCGTTCTTGTTTCCAAGATAGCTTCCAAGGAACAATCTTGGCAAAATATGCAGCAGAAAATTTGGATGCTTCAAAAGCCGTAATCTTGGGTGATAACTCAAGTGACTACGCAATTGGTTTGACGGAAGCATTTAAAGAAAGCTACCCAGGCGAAATCGTCTTAGAGGATAACTTTACCGAAGGCGACAAAGATTTCCAAGCAGTTCTTACAAGAATCAAAGATGTTGACTTCGATGTCTTGTTCATTCCAGGCTACTACACAGAAGCTGGTTTGATCATCAAGCAAGCGCGAGAATTAGGAATTGATCAAGCAATCATTGGTGCGGATGGATTCGGTGATGAAAAAATGGTTCAAACAGCTGGTGCAGAAAATGTCAGCAATGTTTACTATACAGGTCACTTCTCTACCAAAGCACCAGCAAACGACAAAGTTGAGCCGTTTGTGGCAGCTTTCAATGAAAAATATGGCAAAGAGCCTTCTGCTTTTAATGCATTAGCCTATGATGCCGTTTATATGATCAAACAAGCGATCGAAGATCAAAACTCAGCAGATTCATTGGCGATCGCAGCTGGTTTGTCTGAACTGAAAGACTTTGTCGGTGTGACCGGTGAAATCACGATGGATGAAAATCATAACCCTGAAAAATCAGCAGTTGTTTTAGGATTGACTGACGGGAAAGAAACCTCAGCAGACACTGTGGAACCTTAAAAAACCCGCAGTTGTTTGGCAGTGAAAACTGGGACAGACCTGATGTGTTTGTCTCAGTTTCTTTTCTCTAAAAGAATGACCATAATAAATGATATTGGAAGTGAGTATATGGAAATGATGATCCAACAATTGATCAACGGCTTGTTTCTAGGCAGTATCTATGCCTTGTTAGCGTTGGGTTATACGATGGTGTATGGCATCATCAAGTTGATCAATTTCGCCCACGGAGAAGTTTACATGATCGGTAGTTTTATCGGTTACTTTTTGATCAATCAATGGCAATTAGGGTTTTTCCCCGCGTTGTTCATTTCAATGATCGCCAGTGCAGCTCTTGGGGTAACGATCGAATTTTTAGCGTATCGTCCCTTACGCAATTCCACGCGAATTTCGGCACTGATCACGGCAATCGGGGTTTCTTATTTTTTGCAAAATGTCATGATCTTTTTCTTTTCAGCCAATGTGCGCCCCTTTCCGCAAGCGATTGAACGACAAACTTATTCCATCGGGTTTGTTCAAGTAAGTAATGTCCAGTTATTGATCTTGGCTGTTTCGGTTACCTTAATGATTCTCTTGCAATTGATCGTGAAAAAGACCCGTATGGGAAAAGCGATGCGGGCAGTAAGTGTTGATGCAGATGCAGCGCGTTTGATGGGGATCAATGTCAATCGAACGATTTCCTTTACCTTTGCCTTAGGCTCGGCTTTGGCTGCAGCTGGCGGGATGCTGATCGGTTTGTATTATAATTCCATTGATCCATCAATGGGCGTCGTTCCTGGTCTGAAATCTTTTGTTGCAGCGGTTCTCGGCGGGATCGGGATCATTCCTGGAGCAGCCTTAGGTGGCTTTGTGATCGGTTTGGTGGAAACAGCAGCGACAGCGCTTGGTTTTTCTGATTATAAGGATGCTTTAGTGTATGTCATTTTAATAATTATATTGTTGGTTCGTCCAGCTGGGATCCTCGGCAAAAATATCAAAGAGAAAGTGTAGGTGGCAGAAATGAAAAAGAATTTACGTTACAACTTAATCTGGCTCGCTCTGGCAGCTATTCTTTATTTTGGATTATTTGCAGCCTACAATGGCGGAATGATCAATTTGTTCTCTGATGCCATCATCGTCAATATCGGAATCAATATCATCTTGGCAGTCAGTTTGAATCTGATCATCGGCTTTTCAGGGCAATTCTCCTTAGGACATGCTGGATTTATGGCAATCGGTGCTTATGCTGGCGCGATCCTGTCGGCAAGCAATCCAACCTTTGGCGGCTTTTTAACTGGTTTACTGGTGGGGATGCTGGTTTCTGGTGCAGTCGCATTAGTGGTTGGGATTCCGACCCTCCGTTTAAAAGGCGACTATCTAGCGATCGCTACCTTAGGTGTGGCAGAGATCATTCGGATCTTGTTGGTGAACCTACGAGGCTTGACCAATGGTCCTGCTGGAATTTTCGGATTGCCCCAATTCAGTAATTGGCAGATCGTCTTTCTCTTTGCCGTTTTATCGATTCTTGTCGTGTCAAACTTTATCCATAGCGGACCAGGTCGGGCGACTTTAGCGATTCGGGAAGATGAGATCGCTGCAGAATCAATGGGGGTCAACACAACGAAATACAAGGTAATTGCGTTTGTAATGGGGGCAGTGATGGCAAGCATTGCTGGTACCCTTTATGCCAGCTATCAGCAGTCGGTTTTCCCACGAGATTACGGTTTTATGAAATCGATCGATGTATTGATCATCGTCGTTTTTGGAGGGCTTGGGAGTACCACAGGAGCAGTTGTTTCGGCAGTAGTGCTAGGAATCTTAAATATGTACTTGCAAGGCTTCTCTGATTTGCGCATGATCATTTATGCATTGGCTTTGATCATCATCATGATCTTTAAACCAAGCGGACTTTTAGGGACATGGGAATTCTCCGTAAAAGGACTGCTGGATAAATTTAGAAAAAAGGGGGATGACAACGATGCCTCTATTAGAAGTTAAAAGCTTAACGAAAAACTTTGGCGGTTTAGCTGCTGTTTCTCATGTAGACCTCCATTTAGATACCAATGAGCTGGTCGGATTGATTGGACCAAACGGTGCTGGCAAGACAACGCTCTTTAATCTCCTGACAGGTGTGTATGAACCTAGTGAAGGGGAAGTGCTTTTTGAGACCCAAGGTAAGCCAAAACGTTTAAATGGCGTGAAGCCCTATAAAATTGCGGATTTAGGTCTTTCAAGAACCTTCCAAAACATTCGCTTGTTTAAAAATTTGACTGTGATGGACAACGTCTTGATCGCTATGAACAGTAAGCATAAAGAAGGACTGCTGACTAGCATCCTGCGTTTGCCAAAGTACTACAAAAACGAAGCGTCCATGAAGAAAAAAGCCTTAGAGCTGTTACGGATCTTTGATATGGATGGCAAAAGTCAAACGTTAGCGAAAAATTTGCCTTATGGCGAGCAGCGTCGGTTAGAGATCGTACGCGCATTGGCTACAGAACCAAAAATTCTGTTTCTTGACGAGCCGGCTGCGGGGATGAATCCTCAAGAAACAACAGAACTGACAAAGCTGATCTATAAGATCCAAAAAGATTTTCAATTGACGATCCTCTTGATTGAGCATGATATGAGTTTGGTCATGGAAGTGTGCGAACGGATTTATGTGCTGGAATACGGCCAAGTCATCGCCCACGGTGAACCAGAAGAGATCAAAAACAATCCGCGGGTGATCGAAGCTTATCTAGGAGGGGAAATCTGATGCTGGAAATTCAAAATTTAAGTGTACACTACGGCATGATCCAAGCGGTCCATGATGTTTCCTTCCACGTCAATCAAGGGGAGATCGTTTCACTGATTGGTGCCAATGGTGCAGGGAAAACCACGATTTTAAGGACGATTTCTGGATTGATCCGCCCCTCAAATGGCTCAGTCACTTTTGAAGGAAAACGAATTGAGAAAGAAGCACCGCAAAAAATCGTCGCAAACGGCTTGTCGCAAGTGCCAGAAGGGCGGCACGTCTTTTCAGGATTGACGGTTCAAGAAAACTTAGAGATGGGCGCCTTCTTGCGTAAAGACAGTGGTGTCAAAGAAGACTATGAACAAGTTTACCGCAAGTTTCCTGTATTGAAAGAACGCCTCTCGCAAGATGCGTCGACATTATCTGGCGGTGAGCAGCAGATGTTGGCAATGGGGCGGGCATTGATGTCAAAACCGCGCTTGCTTTTGCTGGATGAGCCCTCGATGGGCTTGGCACCGATTTTTATCAAAGAAATTTTTTCAATCATTCAAGAAATCAAGCAGCAAGGAACGACTGTGCTGCTGATTGAACAAAATGCAAAAATGGCTTTATCGATTGCCGATCGCGGCTATGTATTAGAAACGGGGAAAATCGTTTTAGAAGGTACTGGAGAAGAATTACTAGCAAGTGATGAAGTAAGAAAAGCGTATCTAGGAGGCTAAACAATGAGCGTAAGTGATTTTATGACGAAGACGGTCGTCACCGTCGATTCGCAGACACCGATCTTTGATGCAGTAGATTTAATGAAGCAGCACGATATCCACCGTCTGCCCGTCGTTGACGATGGTAAATTAGTAGGGTTGATCACAGAAGGAACGATCGCTGAAGCAACTCCCTCAAAAGCGACAAGCTTAAGCGTTTATGAAATGAACTATCTCTTAAATAAAACGACGGTCGCTGATATCATGTTGAAAAAAGTGACCACGATTGAACCAGATGCACTATTAGAGGACGCCATTTCCGTCATGCGTAGTGAAAACGTGGGGGTTTTACCAGTCATGGATGATGATACCCTAGTGGGAATCATTACCAACAATGATATTTTCGATGCCTTTTTGAAAATCACTGGCTACCATGATGGCGGAACCCGAGTGTCCATCGAGATCACGGATGACCATGTAGGCGTGTTAGCAGACGTGACCAAGCTGCTTGCCGATCATCAGATGAGTATTTTGACCATCGTAGTCAATCGGATGGCGCTAAAAACGATTGTTGAGATCCAAGTAGAGTCGCGCCAAGTCGCAGCGATTGAGAAAATCTTAAGCGATGCGGGGTATACCGTAACCAGTGCTGTCTTGACGAACCAGAAATGAGACAAAGCAGCAAAAGTAGTCGATCACAACGATTGACTACTTTTTTTCGTTCCAGATGAGATTTTCTTTTTCTTTTGCTGGTTTTCTGTTAAAATAGGAAGGTGCTGTAAAGAAAGAGGTGCAATCATGTCTAAGAAAAATAAAGATATCGAAGTCCGTATTGAAGAAACAACGAAAGCCATTCATGGCAAAGACTATACCGTCAATGAATTATTTATTGGTAAAAAACGTATCGGTGAGATTTTAACGACTGGACCGAAAGAATTTCAAAGCTTTTTAGGGGATGAAGATCTAGGTTCAAGCAGAAGTTTAGAAGCTGCAATCGAGATGATTATTCGCCAATGGAATTTACATGAATAATTTCTAGAAAAATTTACTTTTTGCTCTTGCAATTTGTTATCTTTTTCGGTATTATAACTATTGTCAGGTTTGAGAAAAACCTTTTGGAGGAGTAGCGAAGTGGCTAAACGCGACGGACTGTAAATCCGTTCCTTAGGGTTCAGTGGTTCGAATCCACTCTCCTCCACCATTATTGGGGTATAGCCAAGCGGTAAGGCAACGGACTTTGACTCCGTCATGCGTTGGTTCGAATCCAGCTACCCCAGTCAGATGAATACGCAGAAAAAAACAGCAAGTAGTTTTGCTGTTTTTTTTCGTTATTTAACCATTATTTTTTTTGGTTTGAGGAAGGGCTATAAGTTGAAGATTTTTTTTATTTGCGATACGCTAGTAGTAAAGCATTCGGGAGATGAAAACACATGAAATTTAAACTGAATCTAAAAGAAAAAGTAACGGAAGTTGCCGAGCATGTCTATGACGTTGTCAAAAAGGAAGACTATGCGATTCGTGTGGCTCCAAAAGGAATCAAAGTAACTAAACAGCGTAAGACAAAAGACACGATCAAATGGCGCGCAAAAAATCATTGATACGAATCACAGAAACATTTTTTTTAAAGGATCCACCTTGAGAAGCACTTGTGCACAGCACGGTGCTTTTTTTGTTTTCCTGAAAAATAACAATGAAGAAATAATTAGCGATAGCTTACTAATTCGTCAGCTTGTCATCACCGATCGTTTTGTATGCTTTGTTATATTATTATGGGCTGTTTTTTCTAATTGAATTTAAATAATCAAAAAATAAAATATTTTGATGTAAATTACCTTATTTAAGGCGATAATTTATTGATTTTCGAGATAAAATAGGGAGGTTATTTGCACAAATTATAAGTTTTATATTGAGTATCTGTTATCATATGGTACTATTACTTTATAACTGAAGCGCTTACAGATAGGTTTAGTATATTCGGAACCCAATAATTAGATCAAAATGAATAATAGCAGAGTGTATCTTTTCTGGTATTGCAGCGAAAATTAACAACCTAAGAATCAAAGAGAGAGTTTAAACAATGTACCACAGTGAGTAAAAGAATTATGAGAATTTTCCGATAACAATTTAAAAACGGCGGCTCGTTAACATGTATCGTTTCTCAGCGTTACGATTAGAGGGTGAAGGAAAAGACTCCGGTTAAACGTTTACGTAATACGTACGTAAACGTTTAACTAAAAAAGATTGCCTAGCGCTTAAGGAAAGTTGTCCCATTTCCATTAAGAAATAAAAGACAAAATAAAATTGAGGAGTGTTTTGTATGAAAAATAGCAAAATAGTAAAGTCGGTCTGTTTGTTCTCCAGCGTATTTATTTTGGGAGCGTGTAGTAACTCGGATGATCAAGAAACCATTGGTTCTGGAAATCATGCAACACAAGGGGAAGAAGGGACTCCTGCCTGGCAAGAAGAAGAGATCGATCTGGTTTTTGCCAGCCGCTATTATGGGGAAGAAAATAGCGAAAATCCAATGTGGTTAAATATCGAGAAATTTATGGAGAAGTATCCGAACGTCAATGTTATTCGTGATGCGCAATTTGCCAATGGTGAAAATGGAAACTTTGAACAATTGGAAATGCTGAATGCCCGTGCACAAGACAATGACTTACCTGACATTTATTTTTCGCCGATGTCTGCTGAAGTTTACGATCGTGAATTTACGCTTGATTTAACCCCTTATTTAGAAGCAGATGATGAAGCGCAATGGATCTCTGAGAACGCAATGGAGTTTTTACGTACCCATGACGGAGAAGAAATCTATGGCTTGGCGTGGCAGTCTGTTTCTCAATATGTGTTAGTCAATACACGGCTCCTAAGAGAAAACAACATTGCGATTCCAGACTACAACTGGAGTTATGAGGAGTACGAAAATCTTCGAAGTGAAATTGCAGTTCTAACACCAAATAGCCCAATCTTTCCAGGTGTTGTCGGATTTGGTGAAATAGGTCCAAATTACTTTGATGATATTCCCAATGGCTGGAAAGGATTCAATATTGAAACAGAACGCTGGGACTTAGCTAGTGCAACTAATTTTGGTGAATATTATGAGCGATTTGCCCGCGAGGCAATCGAAGGGTTGCATTTTTATGATCTGAGCGAAGAGGAAAGAGTAGCAAAAGTTGGCAACTTGAGTTGGGCGTTTGGTGATGGCTTGCAAGTGTTAGATAGTGGCTGGTTATGGGCGTTAAGTGGCGATGTTTCTGAATTGATCGAAACGCGGGATATGGAGATCGATATTTACCCAATGCCTACTGCTCCTCGTGGTGAAACCTATATTCCAGGTTACTATGATACCTTCAGTATCTCTAGTCAGTTAGAAGATGATCCTGTCAAGGCGCAGGCGGCATTTGAGCTATTGAAGTGGTTGACTTATGGTGAGGAAGGATTGCTGTCCAGATGGGCATTGATCGATGAATATACAGGTCTTCCAGAAGATGCACCACTACGAGCAGAAGATCGCTTGATGGACTTTATTCAAGGATGGCCAATCACGACCAATCCAACGGTACTAGCAAATCATCCACTGGTAAAAGGCTTCGATGAAGAGAGCGGATTAGCAAACTACAATTTTTCTGCCTTTAAAGAAGAAGCATTCCAACAACAGCTTTCAAATCCAGTGGCTTACCCAAGACAGATGCCTGGATTCTCTAATGTTCAAGGGGATGTCGATCCTTGGGAAATCATGCACCAAATCAAAGATGAAGGTGTTCGCTACAGTGACATTGCAAGCGAATGGGATCGCAGAATCAATGAACAGATCGAAGAATACTTACGACAATACAATCGATGATCACTATAGTCAATACCTACCTTGTTATGGTCATTGGAACCATAACAAGGTTTCCTTGCATCAAAAAATGAGTGATAGGTTGGGATGCTATGACGAAGAAGAAAAATAGAAGGACGGTCAAAATCGCCTGGTCGATCGTAGTAACGATTGCGATTGTATTCGCAGCAGCTCTTTCTTCCCAAAACGATAGTGGAGGGGAGCAAGAAGCACAGGGGAATGAAGTAAGGGCTACTGAAGAAGTAATGGCTTTCTCCTATGAAGCGGACCACTATTATGCGATTGCGATGAGGCGAGCGAAAGAAGGGCTTGAGATTCCCCTTGAGGAAGTGACCAATCAAGCGCCAGAACGCACAGGTGGCGAATTAATTCCTCTTTCTCAGAGTAAAAACTATGAGGGGCATGTCACCAGTATTCAAGCTGGGGACAAAATAGTGTTTGACATCAATGTGCCAGTCAGTGGTTTGTATGAAGTGTGGATGGATTATCGTGTAGATGAGCAAACATTTTTAAATCCAGAATTGTCATTGAGAATCAACGACACCAGTCAATTTAATGAGATGAATGCATTGACGTTGCCGCTACAATGGCAGCAAACAAATGATGAAGCCGCTATTCAATTTGACCGTTATGGCGATCAGCTTCAAGCACGATCAGAACTAGCTGGGGAGTGGGCGCAACAACCATTGAAAGACCCAAATCATTTTTTTGCAGAACCATTGAAGTTTGAACTTGAGCAAGGCGCGAATACCTTTTCTTTTGAGGTAAATGAAGGGGTTCTTTTGCTAGGAGATATCATTATCAAAAATACGCAACAATCGATTCCCTCGTACGAAGAATATCTTGCGTTGCATGAAGGAACATCAAGTCAAAATGAACAACAATTGTTGACGATCGAGACGGAAGCGCCTTTGACAAAAAGTCGCAGAAGTATTCGTGGGCAATATCTCCGAAACCCAGCATTGAGCCCTTATGACTATCAAACTCGATTATTAAATGTATTAGATGGTGCTTCTTTTTCAGAACCCGGAGACCAGGTGACGTATCTTTTTGATGTAGAAGAGAGTGGTTTTTATCAGATCACCTTCAAGTATTTACAAAATATGAATAACGGTATGCCTGCTAGAAGACGAATCGAGTTGAATGGCGAAGTTCCATTTGAGGAAATGAGTACCTACACTTTTGATTACGCAAATAAGTGGACGCATGAAACCCTAAGTGATACTGAGGGGAACGCGTATGTTTTTTATTTAGAAGAGGGACAGCACACGATGTCTCTTACGATTGATAGCACGTTAGTAGCAGCACCCTATCATGAATTGCTTGCATTACTTGGAAAAATGGATGCCATTGGTGCAGAAGTCGTGCGCTTGACGGGTGGTTTGGTCGATCGTCAAAGAGACTGGCGGATCGAAACTTATTTTCCAGAACTCAAAGCTTCATTAGCAGAGATCCTAGAGGGATTAGAAACACAAAAAGAAGTGCTTATCGATTTATTTGGCAACGAAAAATTGCCCATTTTAACTGAATTAGCCGTGGCTATCTCAATGGTAGAGAGTTTCTATGAACAGCCTGATACATTGCCACATTATTTGACCCGTTTTAATCAAGGGTATTCTTCCGCATACGGAAGGATTCAATCTGTTCTGCCAACATTGATCACTAGTCCGTTATCAATGGATCGCATTTTCATCCACGATGCCAATGCGGAATTACCAAGGGAACGAGCTGGGATCTTTACTACAGCCTTCGAAGGAGTTAAGGCATTTATTTATACCTTCATCAATCCAAGATATAGGCAAGTCAATGAAACTGAGGGAGAAGCAATTGAGGTCTGGGTCAATCAATCACGATTGAACTTGGAGATCATCCAGCGACTGGTTGATGAAGAATTCACACCAAAAACAGGAATCCAAGTGAACTTATCTTTGTTACCAGATGAACAACGAATCATTTTAAATAATGCTGCAGGAAGTGTACCAGATGCTGCTCTCAGTGTCAGTCATGGGATGCCGTTTGAGCTGGGGTTGCGAGGGATCATCGAGGATCTTAGTGCATTGGAGGGATTTGACCAGCTTACTGCTGATTACAATCCGAATTCCTTTACGCAATACATCTATGATGAAGGCGTCTATGCGATTCCAGAAACGCAAACAGTCAAACTGCTATATTATCGCAAGGACCTATTGGAGATGATCGGAGAAGAGCCGCCACAAACTTGGGAAGAAATGATCAGTATCATTCCTTTGTTGCAAAGATACGATATGAATATCTATATTCCTTTAGGATCAGATAGCTCACATAAAGGTTTCGACACGACGACACCTTTTATTTATCAGTACGGCGGCAGACTGTTTGATGACACAGGGAGTCAAACGGAGATTCATTTAGGCGGTGCCTATGAAGCGTTTGATTTTATGACTAGTCTATTTACGGTCTACAATATGCCCTTGACTACTGCACAATTTTATCAGAGCTTTCGTGATGGGAAAACGCCGATTGGGATCGGTGATGCGAACCTGTATGTGCAATTAAAACACGCAGCACCTGAAATCGCTGGACAATGGGGGATGATCCCAATTCCTGGTATAGAAAATGCAGAGGGAGAAATCGAGCGCTGGGACCCTACCTATGGTTCTGCATCGATCATTTTTAGCGATAGTGAGAAAAAAGCAGAAAGCTGGTCATTCTTACAATGGTGGAACAGTAGCGAAACACAGGCGACGTTCTCCTATGATCTGCAGGCGACCTTGGGGCACCAATTCCTTTATCTGCCCGCTAATCTAGAAGGGTTCAAAGCAAGCGCTTGGCCGCAAGAATCAAAGCAAGTGATTTTAGACCAATGGCAATGGATTCAAACCACAGGCAGAGTTCCTGGAGATTATATTGTTGAAAGAGAGCTAAGCAATGCTTGGAACAAAGTAGTTTTAGATGGGGAAAATCCACGAATCGCCATTGATCATGCCGTCGGGATTATCGATAAAGAGTTGGAAAGAAAATTGAGGGAATTTGGGTATATCCAAGAAGATGTCTTGGTCCGACCTTTTAATGTCCCCGTATTAGAAACAATTGAAAGGTGGATACCAAGTCATGATGGGGATAACTAAATCAAGTCAAAAGACAACGAAAAAAGAGCATCGCTGGCTAGATCGTCTGTTGAATTCATCGTTTCTCTTTCTTTCGCCTTATGCACTATTATTCGGTTTACTGATTTTATTGCCTGTTTTAGTCGCTTTTATTTTATCCTTCACCTATTTCAATACCGTTCAATTTCCAGAATTTATTGGTTTTCAAAACTATATTGATTTGATCATGGGGGATACGATCTTCTTGCAAAATGCACTGATGAATACGATCTTGTATGGGGTGATCGTCGGTCCAGTAGGCTATATGTTGGCTTTTTTCCTCGCGTGGAATATCTCGCAAGTCACGCATCGGATGCGAACCATATATACGGTGATCATTTACTCGCCTTCAATTACGGGCTCTATTATGATGGGGACGGTTTGGCGCGTTTTATTCAGTGGCGATGAGACTGGCTACTTGAATCATTGGCTTTTAGAATGGGGGATCGTTCGAGAACCGATTCAGTTTTTACAGCAGCCTACGATTTTATTTGTCATTATGATTTTTATCGGGATTTGGAGTAGCATGGGAGTCGGCTTTTTAGCCATGTTAGGTGGTCTATTGAACATCGATCGTTCACTTTATGAAGCAGGAAGTATTGATGGTGTGAAAAATAGATGGCAAGAAGTTTTCTTTATTACAATTCCTTCTATGAAACCTCAAATGTTGTTTGGGGCAGTCATGGCCATCGTTGGCACGTTTAACACAGCCGGATTGGCGGCGGCTTTGAGTGGTGGAAATCCACCTCCGCAATATTCCGGTTGGTTGATCGTTGATCATGCGCAAGACTTTGGCTTTACACGGTATGAGTTAGGCTATGCGTCAGCCGTCACAGTTGTGCTACTACTTATTGTGGTCCTATTTAATCGTGTCAGCTATAAGCTGTTTAGTGAAAACTAAAATTATTATCTAGAGAGTGGTGAAAAGATGTCGAGTCCCGTTAAAGTGAATCCACAACGATTTCATAAAGACCAAACGAAGATCCACGTACTTTTGATCTTCGTTTCACTGATCATGGGGTTACCAGTGATCTTTATAATTAATCATGCATTTAAACCATTTACCGAGTTATTTGCTTATCCGCCGACTTTTTTTGTTCGGCAGCCTACATTAGAAAATTTTCAGCTCTTGACCAATTTTTCCAATCAATCCGGTATCCCAATGAGCCGTTATTTGTTCAATAGTTTATTCGTAGCGTTCACGTTGATTGTCTTGACGTTGTTGATCAGCTCCTCCGCTGCCTTTGCACTATCTAAGCTGCATTTTAAAGGCAAGAAGACCTTTAACAAAATCAATACTTTGGCGCTTATGTTTGTGCCTGTTGCGGTGGCGATCCCGCGGTTTTTGATCATTGTTCAATTAGGACTTTACAATTCGATTTGGGCACACATTATTCCAATGTTAGCAATGCCTGTCGGTTTGTTTTTATTGAAGCAGTTTATTGACCAAATCCCAGATTCCTTGATTGAAGCGGCCAAAATGGATGGGGCAAGCTTTGCTCGAATTTATTGGAGTATCATCATGCCGATGATCAAGCCCGCGCTGATCACGGTTTCATTACTGACGTTTCAGTCGGTGTGGGGCAATGTAGAAGCTTCCGCTATTTTTATGGATAGTGAGGCCATCCGAACGCTTCCTTTTTACATGTCGACTCTTTCTTCACAAACTGGAAATGTTGTCGCTAGTGCAGGAGTGGAAGCGGTCGGGGGACTCATCATGTTTGTACCGAATTTGTTATTGTTTATCATTTTGCAAAATAAAGTCATGAATTCGATGGCGCATACGGGGATCAAGTGATATGAAAAAGAAGACGATGCTTATTTTATTGGCGCTGCTCTTGGCAACTTTAGTACCGGAATCAGTTCTTGCCCAAGAAGTACCCTATTTCACCTTCACTACAGATAGTGAAAATTACTTTCTACGGACGCAAACGGCCTATACACCTGCAAAAGAAATCACCACCTTTGATGGGCGATCCTTTGTCGAACCTAATCATGTTTTCGTTGATCGCGAAGACAATGTGTACATTTCTGATACAGGGCTGAATCAAGTCATCATTCTTGATAAAGAACTGTCTTATCAAGGAACTTTAGCTAGCGAAGAATTGGTTGAAGTGCAAAGTACCTTCGTCACAGATGAGATTATTTACGCAGTAGATACGAGCCAAAATAAAATCTTTTTATATGACAAAGAGACGCATGAATTCTTACAAGAAATCGGTACGCCAGACGCACCCGTATTCAATGAAGGTTACCCTTTCTTACCGACGCATCTAGCGGTCGACATGCGAGGAAACCTCTATATTCGAGGCTCTGAATCAAGCAACGGCTTGATCATGCTGAATCGCGCTGGAGAGTTCGTTACCTTCTTTGGTGCCAACCCTTTAAATGTTCCACTGTTAGATCAGATTCGTTCTTTCTTTTTAACAGAAACGCAGCAACAAGCAATGGAAACTGTTTTTCCAAATATTATCGCTGATGTGAGTATCGATCAAAAAGGATTTGTTTATACGGTGACTTCTTCATTGGCAGCGGGAGCGATAAAAAAGTTTAATGTCGCAGGACCCAATTATTTTCCGGATGATCTGTTGGGGGAATTTAATATGGAAAGTATTTGGGTCGGTCAACAAGACAGCGTCTATGCCGTTTCCTCAGATGGTTGGATCTATGAATATGATGCGCAAGGACAGTTGCTCTTCGTGTTTGGAGGCAATGATGTGATCTCTAGTCGTTTCGGGATTTTAAGTCGTCCTACGAGTATCGCAGCCACCTCAGACAATGAACTGATCATCGTCGATCAAGGAGCATCTTCCTTGGTAAAGTATGAACGTACTCGTTTTACAGAAGCGGTTCATCAAGCCATGAGTAGTTATCAGCAAGGGGAATACCGAGTGAGCCAAGAGCTTTGGGCGTATACCTTGAATTATAATTCCGTTTTCGATAACGCACGGATTGGATTAGGCAATGCCTATTTACGAGAAGGTGACGCTCAGTCAGCTTACCAGGAATTTATGAGTGCTGAGTTTACCCCTGGAATATCGGCGGCTTTTTGGGAAATTCGGCAAGATTGGCTGAGTGCCAATTTAAATACCTTGTTTGTCCTGATGATGATTGGCTTTCTCTTATGGAGCATATGGCGATTGTTAAAGAAATTTAGTCGCCGTTCTCTTTCGTTAAGCCATAAACTTCAATGGGTGAAAAAGTACAAACTTGTCGATAATTTCTTGTTTATTTTTGAGTTTCATCAAGCGATTTTTGATGGAATCTATACGATCAAACGTCGCAATCGGGTATCAGTGTTTTTCTCTATGATTCTCTTTTTTCTCTATATTGTTTTGTTTCTGAGCTATCATCAATGGACAAATGTAATTTTTGTAGCAAACAATCAATATCTATTATATGAACTAGCACTCCTCATTTTTATAGTCTTATTATGGGTAGTATCAAATTATTTGATTTGCTCGATCAATGATGGGGAAGGTACATTTATCCAAAGTGTAAATGGAACTGCTTATGCGATGACACCACTATTATTTGTTTTTCCAGTCGTTATTCTTTTGAGTAATGGTCTTACCTTAGAACAAAGTGTCTTTTTCTACCTTCCACAAGCAGTTACAGGACTTTGGATCTTATTTCTACAATTTTTTGTGATCAAAGATCTTCACAACTATGACGTAGGCGAGACGTTTTCGATCATCTTTAAAAGTATTTTTACCATGTTGATTATTGGGCTATGTGTCTTTGTCCTGTACACATTAGGTAGCCAGCTTGTCAACTTTATTCTAGATGTGATAACTGAGGTGAGTGCCCGATGAATAAAAAATGGCTGACTTATATACTAATTTTACCAGTAATTGCTTTCCTGGTTGTTTGGCTGATCAGTCCGAAAGAAGAAAAGCCCAGAATCGAGCCGATAATGAACGATTTTCAGGCAGTGACAGTTAACACAGCAGCAAAAGCTTCTGAGGAAAGCTATGATGTACCGTCTGAAATTCCAGCTTCTTTTCGGTTAGTAGCTGAAAATGAGCAACTGATGTTGTATGTCGAAGAAGAGACGGCGGCTATCATCGTCTTTGACAAGGTGAACGGCGAGCAATGGACTTCCTATGACTATCAAGCAGATTATGTTGAGATGCAATATAGTCAAGAAATCGTCAATTATATCAAGTCTGGTGTTTCAATCGTTACGTATGATCGCGCAACACCAGGACGACGGACACTCATGGATTCGGGTGTCACGAAAGAATACCAGTTTCACGAGAGTGGTTTTGTTGCCAGTATTGATTTTACTTCACAAAAGATTCGTTTTGAATTGAGGGTCAGTATTCAAGGTGGTGATCTTCTTGTTCATATTCCCAAGGAAAGTGTTGAGGAGTACAATGAGCATCTCTGGCAGCCAGGAAACAATAATATTTCACTGAATCAACTGATCTTGTATCCATTTTTCGCTAGTACAGAAGGTGAAGAAACAGGGTATCTAGTTGTACCCGATGGTCCAGGGGCAATCATTCGCCTAGATGAGACCCCAAGATCTCTGGTCGGGTATTCTGCCCCTGTTTATGGCTTAGATCAGGGGTATGAAGACAATCCTCGAGGAGGTGCCTACCCGTCAAAGCCAATTGAGCTTTTGACGTTACCGATCTATGGAGTGATTAAAGAAGAGAACACCGCTGGCGTGTTAGTTATTTCTGAAAACGGAGAAAGCTATGCCACGTATAACTATCGACCCAAAAATACAGATACGCATTTTTATCAATCCTATTTTACTTATACCTATCGTACCGCTTATTCACAATTTCAAAGTCGGATCAATGAAGATCAACATATCTTAGGCTTTCAAGAACTTCCCAATGATTTTGATGTCGTGCAACGCTATGTTTTCTTGCGAGAAGATGAGGCGAATTATGTTGGTCTGGCAAAAAGTTATCGAAGCTTTATTGAACAGGTTGGAGAGACCAAAGAAAAAGCGACACCTGTTCAATCGATGCCTGTGAAAATTGATTTCTTAATGAATGAAGTAAAGCTGGGAAATTTGGGGATTGAGGAGGTAGCGCTGACAGATCATCTGCAAGCACAAGCAATCACAGAGCAATTACTAGAAAGTGGCATCGATCAGTTAACGGTCACTGCTAAATCGTTTTTACAAGATCGCTGGGCATATGGCATTGGCCCGCAAAAAGACCTAAAGAATAACCAAGACTTTCAAGCGCTGTTGGCAACCTTTGATGAGCATGAGATCGCTTTTAACTTTTATGTGGATTATACGAAATCTTATCATAATGCAAGCAATCAGCAAACGTATAAATTAAATAGGAACGATTTTCAGTTTTTTGATCCAGAAAAGGCAACCCTCAATTATATGAATAGTCCTTACTCCTATGCTTCATCATTAGAGAAGGACTTAACGACACTCGCTGAGCTTGAGGGCGTGAGTCTGGCTTTGGCTGGATTCGATCACAATTTGTTTACTTTTTTTGAAGACCGTCAGATCCATAGCAGCCTGGTGACGATGACAAGTGTCAAACAGTTGCTTGAGCGATTGGAGGAAGCTGAGGTAGCAGCGAATATGTATCGACCAAATGCGTATCTTTTCCCTTACCTCGATGATTATTATGATACGCCTATCTATTCTTCAGGGTTTGTTTTTATTGATGAAACGATTCCATTGTTGCAACTGATTTTAAGTGGACAAGTTGAGATGTATGCCACCTATCTGAATAGTGTTTCCCATGACCAAGATACCCTTTTGCGACTGATCGAATTTGGTGTTTATCCTGCATTCGTCTTGACGGGGGAACCAGCATACAAAATGAAAGGTACCGGTGCGAGTGCAATCACTGTTTCTGAATATGAGTATTTAGCAGAACGAATCACCTTTTATTATGAGGCAATGAACGAAGCCTTGGCAGGTGTCAGAGGAAGTGAGATGATCGGCCATCAACGCTTAGCAGAGGGGGTCGTTCAAGTAACCTATGCCAATCAAAAGACACTAACGATCAATTATAATGAAACGACCTTTGATACAGGGGAAGTCACAGTAGAAGGAAAGGGGGTCGTTGTTCGATGAAATTATCCATGGAAAAGAAAAAGAAGTTAACAGGGGTGCTTTTTGTCAGTCCTTGGATTATTGGGTTTCTGACGTTAGTCGCCTATCCGCTTAGTCGAACGATCTTCTTTAGCTTCCATAACGTCTCCTACGGGATTCGTTCAGGCTGGCGTTATAATTGGGTCGGTTGGGAGAATTATGACCGAATCTTGTTTCAAGATATTGACTTTGTGATCGCCTTGCAAGACTTTTTTGTGGCTACCTTATTTCAGGTACCCGTGATCATCGCCTTATCCGTGATTATCGCCATGCTATTGAACCAAAAAATCCGTGGTAATTGGTTCTTTCGTCTGATCTTTTTTCTACCTATTATCATCTTAAGCGGCAAACTGATGACCATGATCAGTGAGTATGGTGGAACAGGAATTGTGGCGAATCTCGTGATTCTCGATATTTTAGAACTTTTTATTCCTTCACAAGCGGTTGTTCTACTGATTGCAGAACTATTTGAAATGATTGCGCAACTGCTATGGTATTGTGCAGTTCCAGTATTGATTTTTCTAGCATCCTTGCAAAATGTCAACCCGAGTATCTATGAAGCTGCATCGATCGACGGCGCCTCTTCTTGGGTCAGTTTTTGGAAAATCACTTTACCGATCATTTTTCCGTTGATCAATGTCGCTGTCGTGTTTATAGTCGTTTTTTTAGCAAATTTCGAAGCAAATCCGATAGTTTCCATTATATTAGAATCCACTTATGACGGGGCTAGAAGAGAAGGCTATGCATCAGCGATCGCTATATTGTACACATTGTTCCAATTTTTAATGATTGGTATTTTGTATACGATCATAAAAGAGCGCAAGAAAAGTAAGGCGGGTTAAGAACATGATGATACGACGAAGAGGAAATACCCATAGAATGAAAATAATGATACTGGGAACGAATGTTACAAATGGTTTACTAGGGAAAATCGCCATATATGCAATCTTGATCGTGCTGAGTTTTGTCTTTATCTTTCCCTTGATCAATATGATAACGGTTGGATTGATGTCAAATTTAGATTTGGCAGATCACTCGATCGAATGGATCCCTTCAGAATTTTATTTAGAAAATTTTCGTCTGACCTGGCGAGCGTTGCGACTGCCAGGGAGTTATTTCACTACTGTGCTGGTTGCAGGGGTCTCCACCGTGTGCTTGATGCTCTCATCTGCTCTGATTGCGTATGGCTTAGCTCGCTTTCAAGTTCCCTTCAAATTTCTGATCTTTTCATTGCTTTTATTTACCTATCTAGCACCCAAAGTATTGTTTTTTATTCCGCGATACCAACTCTTTACTACGTTTGGGTTAAGTGGAAATATGGGTGCGTTGATCTTCCCAGCTCTAATGGGGCAAGGGGAACAAGCAGCTCTATTTATTTTGATCTTCTATCAGTTTTTCAAAATGATTCCAACGGCATTAGAAGAAGCCGCCTTTCTAGATGGTGCGGGAGCCTTTAAGACGTTTTATAAGATTGCCTTACCGATGGTGAGACCTGCATTTGTAATTGTCGGGATCTATGCTTTTGCGTTGTATTGGAATGAAACGTTGTTGACTTCTTTTTATCTTGAAGGAAATATTCAAACCACACCTATGCTACTCAATTCATTGGAGAGTCAATTTAACAATGTCGTCAATAACACGGCGACCCTAGGCGATCCGGGAACCAATCCAAATCTTAGTTATACGGAGGCAGTGGCATATTCGGGAACGATCTTGAGCATTTTTCCGTTGATATTCTTCTATGTTTTTGTTCAGAAATGGTTTGTGGAAAGTATCGACAAGTCAGGAATCACGGGAGAATAAGCGGTAATCGTAGCTCTATTTTCCCTTTTATTCTTGCTTTGACGATAGCTAGAGGACGTTTTTACTTCTTCTAACTATCGTTTTTTCTTCAATATTTGTTAGAATAGAAGAGAAATAAATGGCTATGAATGCTAATGAGATAAAAGTAGCAAGCTTTTTCATTTGATCAGAAGCAACGGATACTAAAGCACACAAAAGGAGATTTGAGATGGCTGCGACTATAAAAGATATTGCTCGAGAGACAGGCGTTTCGATTGCCACTGTTTCGAGAGTACTGAATAATATTGGCGGGTATAGCAAAGAAGTTGAAGAGCGAGTCCTTTCGGCAGTTAAAATGCTAGGATATCGCAAAAATGAGACTGCCATCAGTTTAGTGACTAAAACAACTAAGACGGTGGGAATCATTATGCCAAATTCTGATACTTCTTTTTATGTGAAAATCATTGAAGGAATTGAAGAAGAAGCACACGCAAGAGGATTTAGCGTGATCGTGACCCATGCAGGGATCGGGGGAGAAGGCTTCCAGAAGAGTTTGGATCTCATGGCTGAACGTAGAGTGGACGGCATTATTGTGTTTTCCATTTTTTTATCAAAGTACGATTTGGCACCAATCGAAAGCTTGAATATCCCGATTGTACTCGTCTCAAGTACGGACACAAACAACAAAATTCCTTCCATAAAAGTGGATGATTATTTGGCAGCGTATACGGCGGTTGACTATTTGATCAAACAGGGACATGCGAATATTGGGCTGGCAGGATTAAGCTATGATGATGAGAATACGAGTGTACCGAGGATCAAGGGGTATATTGATGCCTTAGAGAAGAATCAGATCCCCGTTAAAGAACAATTTATTGAGTATGGGTACTTTGGTTTTCAATCTGGGCGACGAGCAATGAGTGCGTATTTGGAAAGAAAAGAACCGATTACAGCGGTCTTTTGTGCAAGTGATGAAACAGCATTGGGAATCATCTCCATTTGTTACGAAAACCATATCGTCGTACCAGATGATCTTTCAGTCGTTGGTTATGATAATTCCCGTATTGCCGCAATGGTCAGTCCGCCACTGACTACCATTTCACAGCCCTTTCATCAGATGGGAAAACGGGCTTGTTTGAAACTGCTTAATTGTGTACTTAATGGGAAAACGATCACCTCAGAGATCATCCCTTTCGAATTGATCGAACGTAAATCAGTAAAAAAGAACCGTGAAAAATTACAAGAAACCCGTCCCTGAGAGCTGATGATCAGGGCGGGTTTTTCTGTGGAGGAAGAAAAGACCATGTGTATGTTATCGAGGGAAGATTTAATGCTTTTTACACGAGTGAGATAGTCAGTGAAGGGAATGGTGATGGGTAACTTTTCTTTAGCAGTTATTCCTCAATTTCAATCCCCAAGACAGTTAGGTGACCGTTTGCCACTAGTTTGATGACGAGTTTTGCTAAATGGTCGGCGTGCATCGTTGTTTCTGCCGTTAGCCACCAATGCAGCGTGCCAACAAATATTGAGGTCATATAATCAATGATGAAATCTAAGGGCACTTCAAGATCGCCTTCTGTGATCTTCAAGGTTGAAAAGATCTCTTGATACCGTTCCGTTAAAATCAGCCCCAGTTTTTTACGAATGATCTCAATGGCAGAGGCATCCATGATCGTCAAATAAAAAGAGCGATTCTTTTGAATGTGTATAAAAAGTTCGGTCATGGCCGCTTCGATTTTACGGATCTTGATTCGATTGCCTTGAACGAAATCTTCAAAGTCAAGGATCGAGGTAAAAGATTCGACGGCCAAGTCAAATATTTTTTCATACAAGTCTTGCTTGTCTTTGTAATGGGCATAGAAGGTCGCGCGGTTGATCATGGCTTCGTCTGCGATATTTTGGACAGTCACTTGCTCGAAGCCTTTTTCTTCAACTAAGCGAATAAAGGCTTCAATAATGTACTTATTGGTTCGTTTGACACGTAAATCCAATTTTTTCATATTGTGAATTTCCTTTCAAAATAAACGACAAAAAACGTCTAATTGTTGTTTATCCCACACCTTCGTTGGAATTGTTTGTTGAATTATCAATTAAAAGAATTACAATGAACATAAGTATTATAACAAACGGCTTGTTAGATAATCAACAAAGTGTTGTTTAGATGGAGGCAACAAATGAAAAAATATAAGGCGGGCATCGATGTCGGTTCAACAACGGTCAAGATGGTTCTGTTAGATGAACGCAATCAAACGTGTTTTTCAAGGTATGAACGACACTATGCAGACATCCAAAAGGCAGCGGAAAAAATTATTAAAGAAGCGCAAGCAGTAATCCAAGATCAGCCAGTTGCGCTGGCGATTACCGGATCAGGCGGAATGGGGCTGGCAGAAGTTTTGCGGATCCCTTTTGTCCAAGAGGTCATCGCTTGTACCAAAACAGTCGAGACAGTGATCCCAGAAACGGATGTGGCGATCGAATTAGGCGGTGAAGATGCGAAGATCACCTTTTTTGAAGGTGCGTTGGAGCAGCGGATGAATGGCAGTTGTGCCGGTGGGACCGGTGCGTTTATTGATCAGATGGCGGTTTTATTGAAAACGGATGCCAATGGGGTCAATGAGCTAGCCAAGGGATACCAAACCCTTTATCCGATTGCCTCACGCTGCGGGGTCTTTGCCAAAACTGATGTGCAGCCGCTGATCAATGAAGGAGCGGCAAAAGCGGACATTGCTGCGAGTATTTTTCAAGCGGTGGTCAATCAAACGATTGCTGGCTTAGCTGCTGGTCGTAAAATCAAAGGCAAGGTAGCCTTCTTAGGCGGTCCACTGACGTTTATGTCGGAATTGCGTCAACGATTTATCGATACGTTGAACCTGCAAGAAGCAGATATCATTTTTCCCGAGAATCCAGAACTGTTTGTGGCGATGGGGGCTGCACTGTATGCAGAAGAAGCGCAGCAGCTTTCTGTACTATGCGACCGCTTAGCCAATGAAGAAGACGGCACACTTGCGCCAACAGATACGCTAGATCCTTTATTCAAAGACGAAGCAGAACTGGCTGCTTTTCGTGCCCGCCATGCCCAAGCGATTGCTGCAGAAAAACCTTTGTCGGAGCATAAAGGTGCTGCTTATTTGGGTATCGATGCTGGATCAACGACAACGAAAGTCGTCTTGATCAATGATGCAGGGGATTTGTTGTTTTCTTTTTATGGCAACAATGAAGGCGAGCCGTTAGCGACAACGATGGCGGTTTTACAAGAGCTTTATCGTCAGATGCCTTCTGACGTTTACATCGCAAAGTCAACGATCACAGGGTACGGTGAGCATCTGATCAAACATGCACTGAAGGTCGATATCGGTGAAGTCGAAACGATGGCCCATTACAAAGCTGCTGAACATTTCCAGCCAGGGGTTGATTTTATCTTGGACATTGGTGGGCAAGACATGAAGGCGATGACAGTCAAAGACGGTGCACTTTCTTCGATTCAGCTAAATGAAGCCTGTTCGTCAGGATGCGGCTCGTTCATTGAGACCTTTGCCAAATCTATGAATCAGGATGTCAAAGAATTTGCGCTGGCAGCGACAAAAGCCCAAGCGCCGGTTGACCTGGGTTCGCGTTGTACCGTCTTTATGAACTCAAAAGTCAAACAGGTCCAAAAAGAAGGAGCCTCTGTTGGCGACATTTCGGCTGGCTTGTCTTACTCGGTCATAAAGAATGCTATCTATAAAGTGATCAAGGTTCGGCGCCCCGAAGATCTTGGCGAGAAAATCGTCTGCCAAGGAGGGACTTTCTATAATGAAGCGGTTCTGCGCGCCTTTGAATTGATCAGCGGCCGTGAAGTCGTACGACCATCGATCGCTGGCTTGATGGGCGCTTATGGGGCGGCGTTGATCGCGTTAGAAGAAGCGGCGATCGACGATGTCAGTACGTTGTTGTCTCCTGCAGAAATGGCCGATTTTCAAGCAGAAAAAGCATTTACAAATTGCGGTCTTTGCGAAAACAATTGTTTATTAACCGTGACCCTCTTTTCGGACGGTCGAAAATTCATTACGGGGAATCGCTGCGAACGTGGTGCGCGGATCAAAATCAAAAAAGAAGACCGCAAAGTCAATCTCGTGGATGAAAAATACCGCCGCTTGTTCAAGTACCGTTCTTTGCGTAAAAAAGATGCCCTCCATGGGGAAATCGGCTTACCAAGAGTGTTGAATCTTTATGAAAATTATCCGCTATGGCATACCTTTTTCACCCAGTTAGGGTTTCGGGTAACCTTGTCGCCGCGTTCTAATAAAGAACTATATGAGCAAGGGATCGAAACGATTCCTAGCGATACCGTTTGTTACCCAGCCAAACTAGCCCATGGACACATCCAAGCACTGATCGATCAAAACATACCGTTGATCTTTTATCCAGGAGTCATTTTTGAGCGAGTAGAGAACACTGCCGCTGAAAATCATTTTAACTGTCCAATCGTACAAAGCTATCCAGAAGTGATTCGTAACAACGTCGATGCGATTCGTGAAGGGGCGGTTGACTACCGCTGTCCATTTTTAAATCTGGCAGATGAAGCCTCAATGGTCAAAACCTTAATGGGGACGTTTCAAGATTTTGGTTTTTCTGAAGACGAAATTGCCCAAGCGCTGCGCAGCGGCTTCGAGGAACTAGATCAGTTCAAAGCAGATATTGCGCAACGGGGAGAAGAAACGCTGCGAATGCTGATGACGACCAACCAAAAAGGGATCGTTTTATCTGGAAGACCGTATCATTTGGACCCTGAAATCAACCATGGGATAGCGGAAGTCATTACCCAAGAAGGCTTTCATGTACTGACCGAGGACAGTATTGCTCATTTAGCAAATGTCGGCGATCTGCGGGTCGTGGATCAATGGGTCTATCATTCACGGTTGTATGCGGCTGCACGAGTGGTGGCGAAAAACAAGCAGTTGGAATTGGTTCAATTAAACTCCTTCGGCTGCGGGATCGATGCAGTGACCACCGATCAAGTCGAAGAGATCATGGCGCAATATGGCAAGCTGTATACGGTGTTGAAAATCGATGAGGGTGCAAACCTTGGGGCGATTCGGATTCGGTTGCGTTCCTTGAAAGCAGCAGTCAACGAACGGGATAAACAGCACTTTGTTCCTAAAAAGCAATACGAGGAACCAGCAAAGATTATTTTTACCAAAGAAATGCGCAAGCAGCACACGCTCTTATTGCCGATGTTGAGTCCCATCCACCAAAGCGGATTAGTAGATGTCGCTTTGCAGGCTTCCGGGTATCAAGTGGTCTGTCTGCCCAGTGAAGATCGAGAAGCAGTCAATGTCGGTTTGCGCTTTGTCAATAACGATGCCTGCTACCCGGCCATCATTTCCATTGGACAGCTGGTAGAAGCGTTACAAAGCGGGGAATATGACGTCGAAAACACCAGCGTACTGATGACCCAGACGGGCGGTGGGTGTCGCGCAACGAACTATATTCCCTTGTTACGTAAAGCATTGAACGATGCAGGATTTCCGCAAGTACCGGTGGTATCTATTTCGATGGGGAATACTGGTGTTGAATCAAATCCGGGCTTTCGCTTTACCTTGCCGATGATGAAACGCTTGGCGGTGGCATTTTTATACGGGGATCTCTTTGAACGAGTCGTTTATCGCACCCGTCCATATGAGCAAGAAGCAGGGGCTGTCGATCGGTTCCACCAAGAATGGCTGGAAAAAATTGCCAAAAATGTCCGCAATGGCTCCTTCAGCCTCTTTAATCGCAATATGAAGAAAATCATTCAAGACTTTGATCAAGTGCCGATAAGAGATATCAAGAAGCCGCGTGTCGGTGTCGTGGGAGAGATTTTAGTGAAGTATTCACCGACTGCCAATAATGATGTCGTTCGCCTGTTAGAAGCAGAAGGAGCGGAAGCGGTCGTACCAGATATTGTCGGCTTCATGAATTATTCCCTCTACAATCAAATTTGGCGCTACGAGCATTTGGGGATGGCGAAGAAAAGCAAAATGATCGCTGATTTTGCGATCATGGCGATTGAACGGCTCCAAAAACCAATGGATAAAGCGTTGCGGGCGTCAACGCGCTTTGAGGGCATTCATTCGATCCATCAGCTTGCCGAGCAAGCGAGCGAGATTGTTTCCATCGGCAATCATACGGGAGAAGGTTGGTTCTTGACCGGTGAGATGATTGATCTGTTGGAAAATAATGTCAACAATATCATTTGTCTGCAACCATTTGGCTGTCTGCCTAACCATGTAGTAGGAAAAGGTGTTATGAAAGAATTACGTCGTCAATACCCACAGGCGAACATTGCAGCGATTGATTACGATCCAGGTGTTTCGATCGTCAATCAATTGAATCGCATTCGCTTGCTGATGGCAACTGCCAATAAAGCGTTGGCTGAATAAATTCTCAAGCCAGCGACCGAACCAATTTAAAAGCAAAGAGACTGCTCTTGTTTGGACAATTTGTGATAACTTCTTTTTCTGCCTATAAAATGGGGAAAGAGTTCGCACAAATGGAGAAAAACTGAGCAGTTTTTGCTTTTTTTATTAGCTATTTAGGTATATACCAGTTATAATAGGAGGGGAACGGAGGAATGTGTAGTGGTGGAAAAATTACCTGTTTATATCCAGATTCATGATCAAATTAAAGCCAATATCGAAAACAATACATACAAAATCGGGGATCGTCTGCCTTCAGAACGGGAGTTGTCAAAACAATTCGGCGTGAGTCGCATGACGTTGCGGCAAGCGATCCAAACCTTAGCGGATGAGGGGATTCTTGAGCGCAAAATCGGTTCTGGCACTTATGTGGCTCGCCAAAAAGTACAAGAGAAAATGACGGGCACGACGAGTTTTACCGAAATTATGAATTCTCTTGGTCGTAAGCCTTCCAGCAAAGCGGTCGCTTATTTCTTGACTGCACCTAGCTCCAGTGAGATGGAAAAGCTGCAATTAGAAGGACACGAAACGATTTTACGGATGGAGCGGATTCGGTATGCGGATGATGTGCCGATCTGTTTTGAAGTAGCGAGTATCCCTGAAAAGTTTATTCATGACTTTAGCAAGGAGGAGATCATCTCTTCCCTCTATAAAGTGTTGGAAGAAAAAGGACAGCGGAAAATCGGCGGCGCTTCGCAAACGATCTCAGCTATGGTCGCTTCCGAGCAAATTGCTGATTATTTACAAATCAAACGCGGCGATGCGATTTTACGTATGCGGCAAATCACTTCATTTGAAGATGGGCAACCATTTGAATATGTGCGCACCCAATATGTCGGCAATCGTTTCGAATTTTATATGGAAAAATAAGCTGCCTGAGACGGCTGGAAACAAAAAAGACGCGAAAAAGCCGAAAGGACACTGCGAGCATACGTGCTGTTGCTCCGCATCGGTCAATTCGGTTTTTCAACGATTGGGCGTTCCTGCATTCGCTGCAGCAAGCGGCATTAGAGTCCGTGCTTTGAGGAAAAGAGCAAACCTGACAGGTGCTTGTCCTGCATAGTTACTCGGTTGGCTCCTCGATGAGGCGCTCTACATATTCGGTCTTGCCTTTGTTTAGCTGCACTTGCCCTTGCAACAAATCAATCAAAGCGGCTTCTTGGTCGGCAAGCGTTGCTTCGGGAATCATTAAGGTAACAACGATTTTCTCGGTATAAGCAATGTCTTTTACGTAGATGTTCTGCAGTTCTAAATAGTTTTGCAGCTTACCTAAAAGGGGATAATCAATGGTCAATGCAAGCTCTTGATGCAAAACGCCTTCGACGATTCCCACCGCCTTGATGCCAGCGGAAGCTGAACTGGAATAAGCGCGGATCAATCCGCCAGCGCCAAGTTTCGTTCCACCGAAGTAGCGGGTAACGACAGCGACCATATTGATCAAGTCATTTTTCTTCAATACTTCTAAAATCGGTACTCCAGCGGTGCCGCTAGGTTCACCATCATCACTGCTGAGTTGGATCTCATGGTTTTCACCCAATACATAGGCGCTGCAATGATGATTCGCCTTCCAATGTTCTTTTTTGAGGGCTTGTATAAACGCTTTGGCTTCATCTTCTGATTGGATTCGTTTTAACGAACAGATGAAACGCGATTTTTTGATTTCTATTTCCGTTTCTCCATCTTGTCGGATCGTTCGATAAGTCACGCGTACGATCGCCTCCTTTATGTTTCTAGTATAGGCAATCGGAAGGAAAGTTACAAATAGAAGAAAGAAAAAGGCACCAACACAGACCTGAAAAAGAGGAGGCAGTTGCTTTGGGTAGACGCAAAAAGTACGATACGATCACGCACTATTTAAAAAACAACGGCGGTTCACAAATTACGTTAACCTTTACCCAGTTTGATGAATTTCTTTTCCCAGCATCTGGCTTGCCCAAAAGTGCCCGCACGAGTACGGATTGGTGGGCAAATGATTACCGACATCCTGAAAACGGGGCCTATGCGTGGCTGAATGCCGGCTATGAGGTAGTCCACGTCAATTTAAAAAAAGAGTATGTCGTTTTTAACCGTTTAGTAAAATCAAACTGGCTGCTGGATAGAAAGCGTTGACAAATTTCAAACTTGTTCTATACTAGAGATAGGAAATGTTATCTTATTCTTAAAATTCAAGGAGTGTTCGATATGGCGAAAAAAACAATTATGTTAGTTTGTTCTGCAGGAATGAGTACAAGCTTATTAGTAACAAAAATGCAAAAAGCAGCTGAAGCAAAAGGATTAGAAGCAGATATTTTTGCAGTTTCCGCTTCAGAAGCAGATCAACATTTAGAAAGCAAAGACGTAAATGTTTTATTATTAGGACCACAAGTTCGTTTCATGAAAGGCGATTTTGAGAAACGTCTAGCGCCAAAAGGAATTCCTTTAGAAGTAATCAACATGGCAGATTACGGCATGATGAACGGCGAAAAAGTCTTAGATCAAGCTTTGACATTGATCGGCGAATAAGCAAGACCTGCTGTTGAAGCAAACAAGAAACCTGTAATCGGTTCAAGTACTTTTCAAAAAGTACTTGAACCGATTTTTTTGCGTACTTAAAACTGAGGTGTATGTTATGACCAATCAAAAAGGAAGACAATTTTTTGTTTTAGATGAAACAATGAATGTAGGAAAACCCTTTGATTCTCGACCGGCAATGCTCGAGCAGGGGCAGAGAATCGTTTGTCAGCGATGCGGTTCTTCCCACCGCAAGCCGTCGGTGCAATTACCGATAGGCAGCTATTATTGTCCAACCTGTATTCGCTATGGTCGGATCACATCAAATGGGCGACTGGTGATTCAACCTACGGATAGTCCAGCCATTGATCACCACATCGTCTGGCCAGGAGCATTGACGCAGTTTCAGCAAAAAATTTCCCAGCAATTGGTGTCTAATTGTCGACAAAAGCGATCCTCGCTTGTTTGGTTGGTCACGGGTTCAGGGAAGACCGAAATGATCTTTGAAACGATCCGCTACGTTCGGCAAGAAGGTGGTCGAGTGGCGATCGTCTCACCTCGGATCGATGTTTGTCGTGAATTGTTTCCGCGGATTCAGCAAGCATTTCCACAAGAGGAAAGCTTGCTCCTTTATGGAAAATCAGAAGAGCCGTATCGCTACACAAACATCCTTATTGCCACCACCCATCAGCTACTGCATTTTTATCGGAGCTTTCAACTGATCGTGGTGGATGAGGTAGATGCATTTCCCTACGAGGGCGATGCGCAGCTGCGTTACGGATTATACAATGCCTTAGCCAAAAACGGGTGTCTGATCTATTTAAGTGCGACGCCTTCAGAACGACTGCTGCAAGAAATTCGTGGAAAATTCGCTGTCTTGAGAATGCCGCTGCGGTTTCATCAGCGTCCATTGATCGTTCCAAAACCTGTTTCATTATAGTCACTGGGCGCAGGCTTATCGCAGAAAACGTTGGCTGCGACCATTGCTGCAGCAGTTGCAGCGGCTGCTTCAAAAAAACTTTGTCTTGGTGTTTTGTCCAAGCATTGCGCTGATGAAGGAAGTAGAAGCGGCTGTCCGCCGACAAGGCACGTCATGGTCTTTGACTAGCGTTTCGTCGCAAGATCAAAAACGGAGCGAAAAAGTAGCGTCTGCTCGTCGACAGATTTACAAGGTGTTGTTTACAACGATGATTTTAGAGCGTGGGGTGACGTTTGAAAACGTCTCAGTCATCGTATTGGGTGCTAATCATCCAGTCTTTACAAAATCGGCGCTCGTGCAAATTGCTGGTCGTGTCGATCGTAAAGGGGCCTATACGGAAGGGGAGGTCATTTTTTTCTACGACCAAATGACGGAAGCGATCCGAAAAGCACTCAACGAAATCAAGGAAATGAACCAATTGGCAAAAAGCTGGCTGACCGATGGTGTGTAGTTGGTGTAAAAGGACTTTTCCTAGAGAACGAATGATCATTGAGGTGTTGGCTCCTTGGCGTATCCCAGAAAATGAATTGTGCCCGCAATGTGCCCAACAGTTTTCAGTGATCGATTGGCGAACCTGCTGCCCTTCGTGTGGAAAAAAAGAAACTGAGTTCTGCAGCGATTGTCTCTATTGGGAAGAAACGTGTCCCATGATACAATTGCAGCACCGAGCGCTATTTGCTTACGATCAAGGAATGAAGGATTGGCTTCACGAATACAAACTGATGGGAAACTATCAGTTGCGGGTGACGTTTGCGCCTGTGATCAAACAGAAACTCAACAGGTTTGACTATGAGTGTTTGATTCCCATCCCACTATCGGCAGAGCGTTACCAACAGCGAGGGTTTAATCAAGTCACCGCTGTGCTGGAAGCCGCCGGAGTCAGATTTCAAGAGTTACTGGAGAAAGTTGTTGATACCGCACCACAGGCACAACGTTCTCGCAGGCAACGATTAGTAGAGGCGCAACCCTTTGCAGTGAAGCCAGATGTAGCGTGTGAAATCAAAGGGAAAAAATTATTGTTGATCGATGATGTGTATACTACCGGTAGAACGTTATATCATGCAGCTGAAGCACTGCAGTCCTTTGGCCCCCAGTCGATTCGTTCTTTTTCTATTGCTCGTTGAAACGTTATTTTGAAAACGCTTAAAGAAAATTGTTCGATTTACTAGGCAAATGACCAAGAGTTCGATATAATAGAGTTAAGAAGAAGAAAAGAGTGGTCCTTTTCCTTCTTTACTGGTAGACGAAAGGGGTAATTTTTATGTTTAGATATAATGTGCGTGGCGAAAATATCGAGGTAACAGAAGCGATCCGTGATTACGTCGAGAAAAAAGTAGGTAAATTAGAACGTTATTTTAATGATGTGCCAGAAGCAACAGCACACGTTAATTTGAAAGTTTATACAGAAAAAACTGCAAAAGTAGAAGTAACGATTCCTTTACCATTCCTAGTTCTACGTGCGGAAGAAACTTCACCTGATCTATATGCTAGTATCGATTTGGTTGTTGACAAATTGGAACGCCAAATCCGCAAATTCAAAACAAAAATCAATCGCAAATCTCGTGAGACAGCGTTGGTTCCGCCAACAGATGGTGATTTGTTCACAACTGAAGCAAACGATGAAGAAACCAATGGTTCTGATTTAGACATCGTACGTACAAAACGTTTGTCTTTAAAACCAATGGATAGTGAAGAAGCTGTTTTACAAATGAACATGCTTGGACACAACTTCTTTATCTTTGAAGATGCGGAAACGAATGGAACGAGCATTGTGTATCGTCGGAAAGATGGTAAATACGGGTTGATCGAAACGGATTAACACGTGTGGGATCCTTTTGGCGACACCCCAAAAAAAAGTCTTTTTTGACAGAGTAGCTGAGAAGCTGCTCTGTTTTTTTATCTTTTGGAATGAAGCAAGAAATCTTTCTATATAAAAGTTGGCTTTGTTTCTCTTTTGTTTTATTGTGTTATACTATAGATGAAATAATACAGGGAGAGTGAATCATGACTACGTTAGCAGATGTCGCCAAAAAAGCAAATGTTTCCGCAATGACCGTTTCTCGAGTGATCAACCATCCAGATAAAGTGACCGAAGAGCTAAAGCAGCTCGTTCATCAAGCAATGCTAGAACTGGATTATCAACCGAATATTGCTGCCAAATCATTAGTTTCCAAGCGTTCCCATATCATCAAAGTGTATATCTTAGAGGAGATGGACACGACGGAGCCATACTATATGAATTTATTAGTGGGGATCGCTCGTTCCATCGGCAAAGCGCATTATTCGTTGCAGCTGGTTACGACGGATGGGGTGGATCGTGGCCCAGCAGATGGTTGTATCATTACGGGATTTCGCCAAAAGGATATGGACTGGATAAAAAATTTAAAGAAACCCGTCGTTCTATTTGGTGAAAATGAAGCTGGATTCAGCTTTGTTGATAGTGACAACTACCAAGGGATCGTTTCTGCTTGTAAACACGCCCTCGATACTGGCTATCAACACTTGGTCTATATTGGTTTAGAGTTGGAAGAAGCATTTACGAAAAGCCGAGAAAAAGGGTACATAGATACAGTCACAAAAACAGGACAAGCACCAAAAATCCATCGTTTTGAGAACCGTTCTTCCGCAGCCCGCACCTTTATCACAGCACAGAAGGAGCAATTTGCGGAAAATACTTGTTTTATTTGTGCGACGGATCGTTTGGCACTAGGCATCAATCAAGGCTTGCAGTCGATTGGCGCGCAGATACCAAAGGATTTTGGGATTGTCGGCTACGATGGGGTATTCCTGGATCAGGTCAGCTCGCCCAAGTTGACGACTATGAAGCAAGCCATTGTTGAGATGGGCGAAGCTTGTGGTGAATTACTGATTCAAAAAATTGAACAGAACGATACGAGCCTGCGACAACAGCGCTTTTTACCGCAACTCGTGGTTCGTGAATCCACAAGGTGAAAAATTAAGCAAATGGTTGCGCAATTTCTTTTCAATTCCTCAATATCTTAATTTAAAGGCTTTTTCAATTTTTGTTATCGCTAACATTTAGAAAATGTTTGCCATTTTAAGAAACCGGTTGCATAATAGAGTTACAAATTGCAGGAGGTAAACAGGATGAAAGTGAATTGGAAAAAGGCAGCTCTAGGATTAGTTTCAGGAAGTGCGTTGTTAACGCTTGCAGCGTGTGGCGGCAACGGCGGTAGTACCGATGGTAGTAATGCAGATGCAGGTTCAGGTAGCGATGAAAAAACGATCACGGTCTCTGTAGGTGCAGACTATATTGATTATATCAATGAAGTGAAATCTGACTTTGAATCTGAAAATGATGTCACCATCAACGTTGTGGAAATGGACATGTTCGATCAAATGGATGCGCTTCAACTAGACGGTCCTGCTGGGAAAGGCCCAGATGTTACGATGTCTCCTTATGACCGTGTGGGTCAAGTAGGCTCCCAAGGGCATTTGGCAGAAATGACTTTGCCAGATGATGGACGGTACAGCGATACAGACAAGCAACAAGTGACCATCGATGATAAGATCTATGGCGCACCAGCAATGATCGAAGCGGTTGTCATGTTCTACAACAAAGACTTGATCGATGAAGCACCAGCAACTTTTTCTGATTTAGAAGAACTAGCAAAAGATGATCGTTTTGCAGAAGGCGATGACAATGTTGGTTTCTTAGCTCGTTGGACGGACTTTTATTATACGTATGGTCTATTAGCGGGGCATGGCGGGTATGTCTTTGGTGATGAAGGAACAGATCCATCTGATCTAGGGCTGAACAATGAAGGTTCTGTTGAAGCAATCACGTATGCAACTGATTGGTTCCAAAATGTCTGGCCGCAAGGAATGCTTGATGTATCAGCCAACGAAAACTTGATGTTGGATTACTTCAATCAAGGCAAAACAGCAGCTATCATTTATGGACCATGGGGCGTGAACGGCTTTGAAGAAGCAGGCATCAACTATGGAGTAGCGAAAATCCCAACGCTAAACAACGGCAACGACTATGAAACATTTGGCGGCGGAAAAGCGTGGGTGGTATCTAACTACTCACAAAACAAAGACGTTTCGCAACAATTTGTCGAGTATTTGACCAACGAAGCCAATCAAGAGAAATTGTATGACATGCGTCATGATATTCCAGCGAACATTATGGCTCAAGAAACAGTCGCTGCTTCTGATGATCCAGTAGCAAAAGCAGTGATTGAGCAATACAGTGTTTCACAACCAATGCCAAATATCCCTGAAATGTCTGAGGTTTGGGTAGGGGCTGAAAACATGCTGTTTGATGCAGGTTCAGGCAATATGACTCCTCAAGAAGCAGCGGATAATGCTGCCAAAACAATCGAAGAAGCGATTGAGCAGAAATACTAATAATTAGCCGATTACGGTCTGTCATTCATGTCGACGATTCTATAGAGGATGTTTGTCAAAAGGATTCCTTGCAACGTAGCACGCAAGAAATTGCTTGACGAGACTGTTTTCTATCGATCGTCGGCCGCTTGGCAGACTTTCGATTTTAAGGAGGATACATATGAGGACGAATTCACAAGCCATGCAGACAGCGCTTCTTTCAATCATCCCTGGTGGGGGACAATTCAAAAATGGTCAGAAATTCAAAGCGGGTCTCTTTTTTGCAGCCTTTCTGATTTTTCTGGTCGAAATGCTTTTGTTTGGTGGACAAGCACTTTATAACTTTGTCACACTCGGATCAGTACCGATGGAAGACAACTCTTTGTTCTTGTTGATTGAAGGAACACTGCAGGTCATCGTTACCGTTATTTTCATTATCTTTTGGGTTTTAAATATCAAAGATGCTTATCAGGTTCGGCAAAGCATTGAAAAAGGCTTCCCGGTAGCTGTTACGAGAAAAGAATTTTTCAAAAAATTATACGAAGATGGGTTCGCGTACTTACTGACGATCCCTGCCTACTTGGTAATGATCGTAGCAATTATTTTTCCAGTAATGGTGACGCTCTTTATGGCATTTACCAACTATGATTTTCGACACATTCCGCCAGCAAACTTAATCGACTGGATCGGTTTTTCGAATTTCACGAATATCTTCACCTTAAGTTCTTACCGTGACACCTTTGTAAAAGTATTCAGTTGGACGGTGATTTGGACCGTTTTAGCAACCACCTTGCAAATTACACTCGGCATACTGACAGCAGTTGTTGCCAACCAAAAATTTGTGAAGTTTCGTCGCGTCTTTGGGGTGATTTTCTTGCTTCCTTGGGCGGTGCCAGCGTTTATCACAATCATGAGTTTTTCAAATATGTTTAATGATACCGCAGGAGCGATCAATACGCAGGTGATCCCGCTATTGAACAATCTGCCTTTTGTGGATATTGGGAACATTGCTTGGAAGACTGATCCGTTTTGGACGAAAACGGCGATTATTTTGATTCAGGGTTGGTTAGGGTTTCCTTACATCTATGTAATGGTTTCGGGGATTTTACAATCCATTTCCGAAGATTTGTATGAAGCAGCAAAAATGGATGGAGCCAATGCGTTGCAGCGTTTTCGGAACATTACGCTGCCGGCAATCTTTTTGGTAGCAGCCCCAACCTTCGTTACGCAATATACAGGGAACTTTAATAACTTCTCGATGATCTATCTATTTAACGAAGGTGGACCAGGGAGTTTAGGCGGAAATGCTGGATCGACAGATATTTTGATTTCATGGATCTACAAACTGACGACCGGCGGCTCACCACAATATTCGATTGCTTCTGCATTGACCTTGATCATTTCCTTTGTGGTGATCTCCATTTCATTACTGGTGTTTAAAAAGACGAATGCATTTAATATGGAGGATTGAGGATGAAAAAGAAGAAGTTTTCTTTCAGCAAATTATTTACCTACTTGTTTATGATCGCGTTATCGATCATTATCATCTATCCCTTGTTGATTACCGCAACCTCAGCCTTCAAGGCAGGGAACATGATCGCTTTTCGCTTAGATTTTGATGCGGATTGGACATTGAACAACTTTCGACGTTTATTCAATGAAACCCCGTATTTGACATGGTATAAAAACACCTTGATCGTGGCCGTTTCGACGATGATCATTCAAGTAATGATCGTAACGTTAGCAGGGTATACTTACAGTCGTTACCGTTTTGCTGGTCGTAAAAGTAGTCTGATGGTGTTCTTGATCGTTCAAATGGTACCGACAATGTCGGCGTTGACCGCTTTTTATGTTATGGGCTTATTAGCAAACGGTCTAGATAGCTTCTGGTTCTTGACACTGATTTATATCGGTGGTGGGATTCCGATGAATACTTGGCTGATGAAGGGGTACTTTGATACGGTACCCATCGACTTGGATGAATCAGCAAAACTTGATGGTGCAGGGCATTTTCGTATCTTTTGGCAAATCGTTTTGCCCCTCGTAAAACCAATGGTTGCCGTCCAAGCATTGTGGGCCTTTATGGGACCATTCGGCGAATTCTTGCTGGCGCGATTCTTGCTTCGCTCACAAGAGCGTTTGACCGTCGCAGTCGGGCTGCAAACCTTTATCAATGATGCCCGTAACCAACGGGTCGCACTCTTTGCGGCAGGGGCGATTTTGATCGCCGTACCGATCGCTGCACTGTTTTTCTTCTTACAAAAATACTTTGTTTCAGGTTTGACCTCTGGCGGAACAAAAGGATAGGAATGATAGGATGTCTGAACAACGATTTCCCTTAACGTACTTTGGGGCCATTTTTTCTCCAACAAAAGTCTATGCATGGCGTAAAAAATTAAATCGCTGGCAGCAAGTGTTCGTCTATGTTTTCTTGATGTCCTTGCTGATGATCCCGTTGACCTTAATGATCAGCAAGCAAACGGATCAAGCCTTTGCGGCATTTTTTCCCCATGCAAAAACACTCGTGACGGCAGAAACGGCAGCAAAATACAATGAGTTGCAGCTGGAAGATGGCAAACTTTTAGCGGATGAGTCACAAGTCTTTTCCCAAACAGAAGCGGGGATCATAGGCGTTGCGCTTTCAGAAGCGGCTCTTGAAAAAGCAAAATACGCCATCAATTTTCGGGAAACAGAATGGACCATCAAAGAAGAAATCGATGGACAAACTTATCACTATGAAATGCGTTACACGGCGGAAATGGCACCTGATCAAGTAGATGATGCGGCTTCGTTTCAAAAAGCAATCGAAGACGGCTTCTATCGCAACAACGAGACAGCGATTTTCTTCAGTCAGACGATCACAGTGGCATTTTTATTGGTGGCAATGAATAGTATTCTAGTCATAGGCGCAGCGTTTTTCCTCTGGTTGACGAAAAAATCACGACTATCGACAATCGGCAGCTTCAAAGAAAGTACGAACGTGATTTTAAATGCACTGGGGGCAGGCTCTCTCGTTGCGATGTTGGCAGGATTTATTGGCGCTGATATCGTCTTGATGATCGGGATTCAGTCTTTAGGCATGCTACTGATGCTCTTCTTAGCTTTCTTAAAAACCCGTTTTAAAACGGCATAATTTGCAAACCTTCGCAACAAGACGTTTGGGCGTGTGCTGGACTTTCAGCGCCGATCAATGGCTTGTTGCGTGTTTTTTTTCCCGCGTTTCTTTAAAATCTGTGAAAAAAGGTTAAGAATCCGTTTATCACGCAAGATTGATGCGATAGTTCTATCGAAAAATATTTCATTTATGGTGAACTAGTGCTAAAATAGTTAGGAGAGTTTCCAGCTAGGATAATGCAGAAGTAAAAGGAGAATTATTAAGGTATGGCCAATTTTTTTAGAAAATTAATCGAAAACGACAAAAAAGAATTAAAACGTCTTGACCATATTGCGAATCAAGTTGAATCACATGCGGATGAAATGGCCGCTTTATCTGATGAACAATTACGCGGGAAAACCGATGAATTTCGTCGTCGTTTCCAAGAGGGAGAGACTTTGGATAAATTATTACCTGAAGCCTTTGCAGTAGTACGTGAAGCTGCAAAACGCGTTTTGGGCCTTTATCCTTACCACGTCCAATTAATGGGTGGGATCGTCTTGCATGATGGGAATATCCCAGAGATGCGTACGGGTGAAGGGAAAACCTTGACGGCGACATTACCTGTTTATTTGAATGCTTTGAGCGGTCAAGGTGTCCACGTCGTAACTGTCAATGAATACTTGGCAACTCGTGACTCGACTGAGATGGGGGAGCTGTACAACTTTTTAGGGTTGACGGTCGGCTTGAACATCAACTCAAAATCAGCAGAAGAAAAACGTGCGGCATATGCTTGTGATATCACTTATAGTACAAACAATGAATTAGGGTTTGACTATTTGCGGGACAACATGGTGGTTTACCGTCATCAAATGGTACAGCGTCCATTAAACTATGCCATCGTCGATGAGGTCGATTCGATCTTGATCGATGAAGCGAGAACACCGTTGATCATTTCAGGACAAGCAGAAAAATCAACTGCGCTATACAATCGGGTCGACAATTTTGTCAAACGCTTGACGGAAGAAGAAGACTACAAAATCGATATCCAATCAAAAACGATCGGTTTGACAGAACGTGGGATCGAAAAAGCGGAAGAGACCTTCGGCTTAGAAAACTTGTATGATATTGAAAACACGGCATTGACCCATCACTTGGATCAAGCACTACGAGCGAATTACATTATGATTCGCGATATCGATTATGTCGTGCAAGATGGGAAAGTAATGATCGTTGACCAATTTACAGGTCGGATCATGGATGGTCGCCGATATTCTGATGGGCTCCATCAAGCGATCGAAGCGAAAGAAAGTGTCGAAATCGAAGATGAAACCAAAACGATGGCGACGATCACATTCCAGAACTACTTCCGGATGTACAAAAAACTGTCTGGGATGACTGGTACAGCAAAAACGGAAGAAGAAGAGTTTCGAGAAATCTATAACATGCAAGTCATTCAGATTCCAACGAACAAACCAATCTTACGGGATGATCGTGCGGACTTGCTTTATCCAACGCTTACGAGCAAATTCCAAGCAGTCGTTCAAGACATCAAAGAGCGTCACCGCAAAGGACAACCCGTGCTTGTAGGGACGGTCGCTGTTGAGACTTCTGAATTACTGTCATCAATGCTTGATCGTGAGAAAGTTCCTCATGAAGTATTGAATGCCAAGAATCACTTTAAAGAAGCAGAAATCATTTTGAATGCGGGACAAAAAGGTGCTGTAACGATCGCGACCAATATGGCTGGTCGGGGAACGGATATCAAGTTAGGTCTTGGTGTTGCAGAACTAGGCGGCTTGGCAGTTATCGGTACTGAGCGTCATGAATCCCGACGGATCGATAATCAGTTGCGGGGACGTGCGGGACGTCAAGGAGATCCAGGGATGTCGCAATTTTACTTGTCGTTAGAAGATGATTTAATGAAGCGTTTTGGTTCTGAACGAATCAAAGTGTTCTTGGATCGGATGAAGATCGATGAAGGCG
Source organism: Enterococcus sp. DIV0755f (assembly GCF_051713725.1). Taxonomy (NCBI): domain Bacteria; kingdom Bacillati; phylum Bacillota; class Bacilli; order Lactobacillales; family Enterococcaceae; genus Enterococcus; species Enterococcus sp. DIV0755f. The sequence continues at coordinate 2,555,629 of NZ_JBIOQL010000001.1, read as the reverse complement.
ACGCCGTGATCCAAAGCAAGATGCTTTCAAAACAAGTAGAATCTGCCCAACGACGAGTGGAAGGCAATAACTACGATACTCGGAAAAACGTCTTGCAATACGATGACGTGATGCGAGAACAGCGGGAAGTTATTTACGGACAACGTCAAGAAGTGATCATGGAAGAAACGGATCTTTCACCACAATTAATGAATATGGTGAAACGTTCCATCAGCCGAGTCGTCGACAGTCATACGCAATTAGAAGAAAGCAATTGGAACTACGAAGGAATCGTTGATTTTGCGGCGAATGCACTTGTTCATGAAGATACTATCAGTATCGAGGACATCAAGGGCAAATCAGCTCAAGAGATCAAAGACTACCTAAACCAACGGGCAGAAGAAGTCTTTGAACAAAAGAAAGCACAACTTAATAGTCCAGAACAATTACTGGAATTTGAAAAAGTCGTCATCTTACGAGTTGTCGATACGAAGTGGACCGACCACATCGATGCTATGGATCAGCTGCGTCAATCGGTTGGGTTACGGGCTTATGGACAAAACAATCCATTAGTTGAGTACCAAACAGAAGGATTCAATATGTTTGAGAACATGGTTGGAGCGATCGAATATGAAGTAACTCGTCTCTTTATGAAGGCAGAGATTCGTCAAAACGTTCAACGGGAACAAGTTGCTCAAGGGGAAGCACAAGGGGTAGAAGAAGCACCTGCTGCCCAAGCACCAAGTTTCAAAAACGTTGGTCGTAACGATCCTTGTCCATGCGGCAGCGGGAAAAAATTCAAGAATTGCCACGGGAAAAATATGTAACACGTTTTGAAAAAGTTGAGAGTAGGCTGGCAGACGTTTTTGTCCAGTCTACTTTCGTTTGTAAGAAAAAAAGAAAGAAGGAATTTTAATGGAAATCGCAGATATTCGGAATCAATTGACCCAGATGAATGAAAAAATAATCAGTTTTAGGGGGTCTCTTTGACTTAGATCAGTTAGAAGAGGACATTGCGGAAGCGGAACACCAAATGGCAGATCCCACCTTTTGGGATGACTCAGAAAAAGCTCAACAAGTCATTAACGCAAACAATGCCAACAAAGAGACCTACGATCAGTTCAATCAGTTAGCAGAAGAATTGGAAGAGCTGGAAGTGATGTTGGAAATGATTCAAGAAGAAGCAGACCCAGAAATGGAAGCAGAACTTGAAGCACGGATCACGAAGCTAAACGAGAAAATGGCGTCTTATGAATTGTCGATGCTGTTAGATGAACCCTATGATCGAAATAACGCCATCATCGAGCTTCATCCTGGTGCAGGCGGTACCGAATCACAAGACTGGGGCAGCATGCTGTTACGGATGTATACTCGTTTTTGCGAACAACACGGGTATCAAGTAGAGACCCTCGACTATCAAGCTGGTGATGAAGCGGGGATCAAAAGTGTCACTTTACTTGTAAAAGGCCACAACGCCTATGGGTATTTGAAATCGGAAAAAGGCGTTCATCGTTTAGTTCGGATCTCACCTTTTGATTCAGCCAAGAGACGGCACACGTCATTTTGCTCGGTGGATGTGATGCCAGAATTAGATGGGGCGATCGATGTGGAAATCAACTCAGATGATTTGAAAATCGATACGTACCGCGCAAGTGGTGCGGGTGGACAGCACATCAACAAAACCGAATCTGCTGTGCGGATCACCCATATTCCAACAGGAACGGTCGTTGCTAGCCAAGCCCAGCGCTCACAATTGAAAAACCGTGAGCAAGCGATGGGGATGTTGAAAGCCAAGCTGTATCAATTAGAAGTGGAAAAGAAAGAGCAAGAGGCAGCAGCTTTGCGAGGCGAGCAGTTAGAAATTGGTTGGGGCTCGCAAATCCGTTCTTATGTCTTCCATCCCTATTCGATGGTCAAAGATCACCGAACGAATTTCGAAACTGGGAATGTACAGGCGGTCATGGATGGCGATTTGGATGGCTTTATCGACGCGTATTTGAAGCTGAAACTGAATCAAAAATAACCTTGTGTGACTTAAACAGATTGAAACATAATTGTAATCTGTTGCAAGCAAGGTGAAATATATTCATGCTATAATAAGCCAGAATGAAAATTTGAGATGGAGAGATAGCTGTATGATAGAAATGAAAGATATAATGAAAAAGTACTCTAATGGTACGACTGCTATCCGTAACCTTTCGATTTCAATTGATCAAGGAGAGTTTGTTTATGTCGTGGGCCCATCGGGTGCCGGTAAATCAACCTTTATCAAATTGATGTATCGGGAAGAAAAAGCAACTAAAGGCGTTTTGAATGTCGCAGGATATGATTTGGTCGGCATGAAAAACCGCGAGATCCCATTGATGCGTCGGGAAATCGGCGTGGTCTTTCAGGATTATAAACTTTTACCACGGAAAACGGTCTTTGAAAATGTTGCTTATGCAATGCAAGTTATCGGCCGCAAACCTCGTGATATCAAAAAACGGGTGATGGAAGTGTTAGACTTGGTCGGCCTGAAACATAAGGTGCGGGTATTTCCAAGTGAGCTTTCCGGTGGGGAACAACAGCGGGTGTCGATCGCTCGTGCCATCGTAAATACGCCGAAAGTATTGATTGCGGATGAACCAACGGGGAATCTAGATCCTGAAAACTCATGGGAAATCATGAAGCTGCTTGATCGGATCAATGCCCAAGGAACAACGGTCGTTATGGCGACCCATAATAGTACGATCGTAAATACGATTCGTCATCGCGTGATCGCGATTGAAAATGGCCGCATTATTCGCGACCAAGCGGAAGGAGAATATGGTTACGATGATTAGAACATTTTTCCGTCATCTCCTGGAGAGTATCAAAAGTTTAAAGCGTAACGGCTGGATGACTATTGCGTCATTGAGTGCGGTAACGATCACACTGACATTAGTCGGTATTTTTCTAGGTGTAATCTTAAATGCAACAAAACTAGCCGAAGACATTCGCGAGAATGTGGACGTTTCGGTTTTCGTTGATATTGGTACGGAACAAGAAGACATGGATGCTTTGGAACAGTCTTTAAATGATCTGCCGAACGTTTCAGAAGTGAAATTTTCTAGCCGAGACGAAGAATTGCAGAAGATCCAAGATGCAATGGGGGATTCATGGAACTTGTTCGAAGGCGACAGCAATCCGCTGTATAACGTGTTTGTCGTCAGTGCAACAGATCCAGAGTATACGACAGAGATCGCTGAGCAAGCTGGCGAATTGCCAAATGTTTTCAAAGCCGATTACGGCGGAGATTCTTCTGACCGAATCTTTGAATTGTCTGCTGCTGTGCGGACTTGGGGCTTAGCTGCTGCTGTCTTATTGATTTTTGTGGCAATGTTCCTGATCTCTAATACGATTCGGATCACGATTTTGTCTCGTCAAAGAGAAATTCAGATCATGCGTCTGGTGGGGGCGAAAAACGGCTACATTCGTTGGCCATTCTTCCTTGAAGGCGGCTGGATCGGACTCTTAGGTTCGATCGTTCCGATTGCATTAATGTACTTCGGCTACCACCAAGTTTATGCAATGGTCAATCCATCCTTACTGCGTTCAAATTACAGTTTAATTGCACCAAATATGTTTCTATTACAAGTTTGCGGTGTAATGGCGCTGATTGGGATCGTGATCGGTTCACTTGGTTCCGTCTTATCAATGCGCCGTTTCTTAAAATTCTAAACCGATGTTTTTTTAGTCGATCGTCAAGATCGGCTTTTTTTGTTTCATCACAGTGTTTCTTTACTTTAGGTACTATTTTTTGATATGCTTTAGTAGCGGGAAATCGGGGAAGAGGTGGAGAAATGGTTGTAATGGATAATTTGGTGACCATTTTATTTATAGTCAATATTTTGTTATCAATCATTATCATTTTCAGAGAAAGGCGGCAGACTGCTCAAACGTGGGCCTGGCTTTTGGTCTTGATGTTCATTCCAATCGTTGGCTTTGTGCTTTACTTTTTCTTTGGTAGAGGGATCTCTAAGGAAAAGATCTTTGATATGCGCTCACAGGCAAAGGTGGGGCTGAATGTTGAATTAGAAGAACAAAAACAAGCCCTCGCTCGTCAGCTGTTTCCGCATCCGCCGACCGCGCAGGTAGAAGTGCAGCAGCTGGTCTACCTGTTGACAGTCTTTGGGCAATCCCTGTATACGACAGCGAATAGTATGACGCTTTATACCGACGGACGGCAGAAATTTGATGCCTTGATCGCGGATATCGAACAGGCAAAAAATCACATTCATATGGAATATTACATTTATCGCAGTGATACATTGGGAAATGAAGTCAAAGAGGCACTGGTGCGCGCGGCGAAGCGGGGCGTAAAAGTAAGAGTCTTATTAGATGCTTGGGGCAGCACCCAAGTATCATTGAAGTTTTTTGATGAGTTGCGTCTACATGGCGGTCAAATTGCCTTCTTCTTTCCTTTATTCGTTCCTTATGTCAATCCGCGAATCAATTATCGAAATCATCGGAAAATCGTGGTGATCGATGGAGAAATTGGCTATACAGGCGGTTTTAATGTGGGAGATGAATATCTAGGGCAAGTGGAAAAATTCGGTTATTGGCGAGACAATCACTTGCGAATTGCCGGTTCAGCTGTCTATTCGCTGCAAAATCGGTTTTTGATGGATTGGAATTCACAACATGCGTTGGAGATCAAATATGATCCTTCCTTGTTTCCTGAAATCAAACAAGTCGGGACAGTTGCAGCCCAAGTCATTACGAGTGGTCCTGATACGGAACATGAAGAAATCAAAATGACCTATCTGAAAATGATCAACTTAGCCAAAAAGGAAATCTTGATCCAAACACCTTATTATATTCCGGATGAAGCCATTCACAATGCCTTGAAGTTGGCACTGCTTTCTGGGGTGAAAGTCCATATACAAATCCCTAACAAACCGGATCATCCCTTGGTATATTGGGCGACCTATTCCTTTGCGGCTGAGCTGCTGCATTTTGGGGCAGTCATCGAAACTTATGAGAAAGGGTTTATGCATGCAAAAACGATGATCATTGACAGTGGGCTCGTTTCGATTGGTTCAGCAAATATCGATGTTCGTTCGTTTCGTTTAGACTTTGAGGTCAATACGATCATCTATGATGCACAACTCGCGACGCAAACGAAAGAAGCGTTTCTGGCGGATTCGATCGATTCTAAGCACTTAACGATCGAAGCGTATCAGCAAAGAAAGCTGACGATCAAAATCAAAGAAGGCTTGGCACGCCTTGTGTCACCCTTGCTGTAAAAAAAGTGCCCTTTTCCAAAAGATGGAAGCCATCATTTTGGAAAAGGGCACTTTTTTAATAGGATTAACCCATAATACTTGTGTATGCTGCTAAGAAAATCGAGCCAACAGTGAGAATAAGCATGGTCCAGATCACGACTTGCGTGATTTTTGCAAAGGTACTTTTTGGTTTTTTCTCGTTCATTCTAATCCACCTTTTAGAGTTATTCTAGTGACAGTTTACCCTCAAATACACAAGAACTCAAGTTGAACCAAGGAGAAATTAAGAAATTTTCAATTTCAGGACAAAAAAATCATTAGAATGGCAAGATAGACTTGTTGAAGATACGCCCTTCTGTTTTAATAGGTAAAGAAATGCATTCTTCAAGACTTTCAAAAGTCAGCTGGTGAACAAAGAGGCTCCTTAAAAAATTTCATGACTGTCTTATTCCAGCTCAGATTTTTAAAAGAACTGAAACACGGATGTAAAGAAAATAAAGTATAGTGACACTAGTTGTTAGAAAGGATTTTGCTGTATGTCTGGATTTAATCCAATCGTTTTGTTTTGGTATATCTTCCCTGTGCTCGTCTATTTCGCCTGTCGGTTCATTGTTTCCGCGTTGTCCTTGAATGATCGTTACCACGTGAAGGCACCGGATTTAGCAGTACCGTTTTTGTTGGTCGGGATTCATCAATTATCAAAGTATACTTTTGATCAAGCGATCACATTGTACTATTTGATCTCCATTTTTTTATTAGGGATTCTGCTGGCAGTTTTTCAGGCATATTACTATGAGGAGATCCAATATGGTCGCTATTTAAAGATGTATTGGCGTAGTATTTTTCTATTTACGATCATTTTTCATGTCGTTTTGATCATTCTAAATATTGTTAGTTACTTATAGTGTTTTGACTCTTGATAAACGCCCATTTTTTCACTTAAAGTTTTTTTAAAAACTTTAAGTAGTCGGTTTTCCTCTTTTTCCTCATTTGGTAAAGAAAAGTCAAACAACTTCCCTTTCAAATTTCATATAATTTGTGGTAGAAAGTGGGGGATTGTGGTAGACTGTGAATATCAGGTGGAGATCGGGGGTTATTTATCGATGTTTATGGGTGAATTTCAACATTCGATAGATGCAAAAGGCCGACTAATCGTCCCTTCAAAACTACGAGAAAAACTCGGAGAAAAATTTGTTGTGACACGTGGATTAGATGGCTGTTTATTTGGCTACCCCTTATCTGAATGGGAAAAACTTGAAGAAAAACTAAACGAAATGCCTTTAGCGAAAAAGGACGCTCGGACATTTGTCCGCTTCTTTTATTCTGCTGCAACAGAGTGCGAAATCGATAAACAAGGACGAATCAATATCCCTGTTACATTGAGAAATCATGCAGACCTTACCAAAAGCTGTGTGATCATCGGCGTTTCAAACCGAATCGAGATTTGGGATGAAACGCGTTGGCAAGCATTCTCTGAAGAAGCAGAAGAAAACTTTGATGAAATTGCTGAAACAATGATTGATTTTGGCTTATAGGCTTGATAGGAAGAGGAAAAAACACATGGCAGATTTTCAACACTACACCGTTATGCTACAGGAGACCGTTGATGGGTTAAAGATTCGTCCAGAAGGCGTCTATGTCGATTGTACATTAGGTGGAGCCGGTCATAGTGAATATTTATTGTCGCAACTGTCTGAAGAGGGACATCTCTTTGCTTTTGATCAAGACCAAACTGCTATCGATCATGCGAAAGAACGTTTAGCACCATATGTTGCTAAAGGAATGGTTACGTTCATTAAAAGTAATTTCCGCTATTTAAAGGAAGCATTGCATCAACACGGTGTGAGCCGAGTCGATGGGATTTTGTACGATTTAGGTGTTTCCTCACCCCAATTAGATGAAGCCGAACGCGGCTTTAGCTACCACCAAGATGCACCGCTGGATATGCGGATGGATCAAACTGCAGCATTGACTGCCTATGAAGTAGTCAATCAATTCGACTACCACCAATTAGTCAAAATCTTCTTCCGATATGGAGAAGAAAAATTCTCGAAACAAATCGCTCGTGAAATCGAGCGGGTGCGACAAGATCATCCAATCGAAACAACGGGTGAGTTGGTCGATATCATCAAAACAGCCATTCCGGCGCCAGCAAGAAGAAAAGGCGGACACCCTGCAAAACGGGTTTTCCAAGCCATTCGCATTGCAGTCAATGATGAGCTAGGTGTGATTGAAGAATCACTTGAACAAGCGATTCATCTTTTAGCAGTCAACGGACGTGTGAGTGTCATCACCTTTCACTCTTTAGAAGATCGCATCGTGAAATCGATGTTCAAGGAATACAGCACACCGAAGGATATGCCGCCAGGTTTGCCGATGATACCAGAAGAATTCCAACCAACACTTAAACTTATAACAAGAAAACCACTACTTCCAACTGAGGAAGAAGTAGCTGAAAATAATCGTTCTCGCAGTGCGAAACTGCGAATCGCGGAAAAAATCAAGGAAAGCGAAGGGTAACAACTATGGCAGAACTAAAAGTTCATGACTATGAATTCAGAGAACCACTTGAATCACAACCTATGGAACACTCTGAACCGACAACTGAAAAACTGCCTACTGATCCCCAGCGTCCTGAGGTCATCCGCGTACCAGCATCTCCGGCTCGTCGGTTAAAAAGCATTTCTACTCTGGAAAAACTGATCGCTGCCTTTGTGATCATCTCTGTATTGACGTTGGCGATCTTGACCATCAATATTCGAACCAATATCAGTCAAGTCGAACACGATATTTCTTTGATCCAATCGGATATCAATGAAAAAACAACACAAGCAGAACAGTTGGAACAAGAGAAAAATGAACTTTCTAAAACCGAGCGCATCCAAAAGATTGCTGAGGATAATGGATTGTCGATCGATGACGGCAATTTAAGGAAAGTGGACTAAATGAAGTTAACAGATAAATTCAAGCAATACTTAAAAAAGAACAATCAAACTACAACGAACAATCGCAAAAAAGTAGGTATTATTCTCTTTGCTACGAGTATTGGATTGTTCTTTTTGTTTGTCACGCGTTTGAGCTACATCGTCATTGTCGGAGATGTCGCTGGGACTTCCTTAGCTGAAAAAACGAAAAATCTTTATGAAGGCAGTGAAGTCATCAAAGCGAAACGTGGAACGATCTATGACCGCAATGGGATTCCAATTGCTGAAGATGTGACTTCCTATTCAATTTACGCTGTTTTGAACCAAAATTACAAAGATGGCAAAAAGAATCTTTTTGCAGAAAAAGCAAACTTCAATAAATTGGGCAAAATCTTGTCGGATGTATTGTCCATCGACCAAGAAACAGCAGTCAATACATTAGAAGAAGGGCTTGAGCAACAATTATGGCGTGTTTCTTTTGGAAGCAAAGGGAACAATATTACATTAGAACAAAAGAATGCGATTGAAGATGCAATGGAAAAAGAAGGGATTGCTGGCTTTCATTTTGACAGTCATCCAGCTCGTCTTTATCCGAATGGTGTCTTTTCTTCTCACTTTATCGGGTATGCTGTTGCCAATGATGACGATACTGGTCTAGTTGGGAAAACGGGACTAGAAGCTGCGTACAATGACGTGCTTTCTGGGACCGATGGCGAGATCGTTTATCAAAAAGATAACAATCAAAATCCGTTGCCAGGAACCGTAGCCGAAACTGTTGCAGCGGTGGATGGAAAAGACGTCTATACGACCATCGATAGTCGAATCCAAAGCTACTTGGAAACGCTGATGGACAGTGTCTTTAAAGAAAACAAACCAGAAAACTTAACAGCGAACTTGATGGATGCAAAAACGGGTGAGATCGTGGCGATGGCGCAGCGGCCAACCTATAATCCAGAAAATTTGGATTCCATCAATGATTGGCAAAACCTATTAGTTGAGGACAACTACGAGCCAGGATCAACCATGAAGATCTTGACGACGGCAGCAGCGATCGATCAAGGGATCTTTAATGAAAACGAAACTTTTACCCCAAGCCCTGATGGAATGAAACTTTATGATGCAACCATCAACGACTGGGACTTCGGTCAAAAAGGAACACTGACGATGCGCCAAGCACTTTCATGGTCGAGTAATATTGGAATGGTGACCTTGGAACAGCGAATGGCAGATCGTTGGCAGCAATACTTAAAAGAATTTGGTTTTGGTCGCAGTACCTATTCAGGATTGCCTAACGAAAATACTGGGATCACACCAGAGGATAACCCTGTCAGCCAAGCGATGACGTCATTTGGTCAAGCGATTGGTGTGACGAATTTCCAAATGATGCAGGCCTTTACGTCGGTGGCAAATAACGGAACGATGTTGAAACCACAATTTATTAGTAAAATCGTTGATGGCAATACAGGAGAAGAAACGGTCACACAACCAGAAGAAGTTGGCCATCCCATCACAGCAGAAGCGGCAACAAAAGTACGGGAATATATGCGTGATGTTGTCGAAAGTGAAAATTACGGAAGTGCTTATGGTGTCTATGAACTACCGGGCTACAATATTTCCGCGAAAACGGGGACAGCCCAAGTAGCCGATCCAACGACCGGTAAGTATTTGTCTGGGGGTACCAATTATCTGTATTCTGTTGTTTTGATGTTTCCTTCAGAAGAACCTGAATATATTTTGTATTTGACGATCAAATTGCCAGAGAAGCACGAAAGCACCGTGTTGGGTGAAATTGCCAATCCATTGATGAAACGAGTCATGGATCTGAAAAATTCTGCATTAGAAGATAGTACAACCTCAGGTAGTGAAACGACTGTAGGGGATTATCGTAATCTTGATACAGAATCAGCGGCAACTGACGTTCAAAAATCTGGGTTGACCCCTGTTGTCATCGGTGATGGCGAGAAGGTCATCGCACAGTCCGTTGACAGTGGCACTTCGATCATGCCTGGCGGACGAGTACTGCTGATTACGGATAGCGACAAGTATTACATGCCTGATACGACCTCCTGGTCCAAAGCAGATTTGATCAAATTTGGCAGTCTGTTGAATGTGGACATCAGTTTTGAAGGGGACGGCTATTGTACCAAACAGAGCGTGGAGCCTTATACTGAGTTATCGGGACAATCGATCAAGTTTACACTAAGCGAAAACGAATAGAATAATAGGAGAGAACGATATGGAATGGACAGAGATGATATTACCTTTGGCAAGTGGCTTTGCGATCGTAACAGCCGCAATGCCTTTGTTTATCGGCTATTTTCAAATGAAGAAATACGGACAGGAAATACGTGGTGACGGCCCTAAATGGCATAACGTAAAGGCTGGTACACCAACGATGGGTGGGTTTGTATTTTTGATTTCTGCAATGATCACTGCAATTTGGGTAGGGGCATGGCAAAATCAACTGACTGCTTCATTGTTCATTCTTTTGTTCATTACCTTGGTTTATGGTGCATTAGGATTTCTTGACGATTTCATCAAGATTTTCCGCAAAAGAAATATGGGCTTAAACTCGCTGCAAAAATTGATTGGACAAATTTTAGGTGGACTCGTCTTTTACTTTGTTTTTCGAGCGGAAGGCAATGCAGACGTGTTAAATTTCTTTGGGATCGATGTGCCACTGTCGATCTTTTACGGATTGTTCGTCATCTTTTGGCTGGTCGGTTTTTCAAATGCAGTCAACTTGACCGACGGTATCGATGGTCTGGTCGCAGGACTGGGCACGATTTCTTTTTCAACTTACGCACTGATTGCTTGGCGGCAAGATCAAATCGATGTATTGATCGTTTGTCTAGCAATCATTGGCGGATTGATCGGCTTCTTTCCGTACAATCGCAAACCGGCTAAAATTTTTATGGGGGATGTCGGCTCACTGGCTTTAGGCGGTCTGCTGGCAGCAATTTCGATTCTTTTACACCAAGAATGGACCCTCTTGCTTGTCGGACTGGTCTATGTTTGTGAAACAGCAAGCGTGATGCTGCAAGTTGCCTCATTCAAATTAACGGGCAAACGAATCTTCAAGATGTCACCCATCCACCATCATTTTGAAATGAGCGGATGGTCTGAGTGGAAGATCGACACTGTTTTTTGGTGTATTGCGTTAGGTTGCTCGTTGCTCACAATAGCCCTTGTATGGTAGGAGATGAAGAAAATGAAAAAAATTAAAACATATCAAAATAAAAAAGTTCTTGTGCTAGGATTAGCGCGTAGTGGATTCAGTGCGGCCAAATTGTTACATGATTTGGGCGCACTTGTGACCGTTAATGACGGCAAGCCATTTGCTGAAAATCCCGAAGCACAAGATCTTTTGGCGTTAGGGGTCAAAGTGATCACTGGCAGCCACCCAATCGAATTATTGGATGAAGGCTTTTCGTTAGTTGTGAAAAATCCAGGAATCCCTTATTCACAGCCCCTTGTTCAAAAAGCTTTAGAGAAAAAAATTCCTGTAATCACGGAAGTGGAGCTAGCGTATCAAATCTCTGAGGCTCCGATTATCGGCATTACTGGTACGAACGGAAAAACCACCACAACGACCATGATCGCCAATGTCTTAAACGCAGGGATGCAAAAAGGGCAGGCACTGCTTTCTGGGAACATTGGGTTTCCTGCAAGTTCCGTTGCTCAAACGGCCAAAGCGGAAGACCGATTAGTCATGGAATTGTCTAGCTTCCAATTGATGGGGATCGATACTTTGCGACCAAAAATCGCCGTGATCACCAATATTTATGAAGCCCATATCGATTACCATGGCAGTCGTCCAGAGTATGTCCTAGCAAAGTGGCGGTTGCAACAGCGAATGACTGCAGATGATTATTTGGTGATCAACTGGAACCAGCCAGAACTAGAAGCACTGTCGGCAAAATCAAAAGCGCAAATCATTCCTTTTTCCACCAAGGAAAAAGTAGCAGGCGCGTACATGCTTGACGGTATCCTCTATTATAAAGAAGAAGTGATTATGGCAGCTGATGAACTTGGCGTGCCAGGAGATCATAATATTGAAAATGCATTAGCAGCGATTGCTGTCGGTAAACTTTGCGATATGCCAAACGAAGCCATTAAGCAAGCGTTACAAACCTTTACAGGCGTGCCCCATCGGACTCAGTATGTCACCACCATCAATCAGGTGAAATTTTTCAATGACTCCAAAGCAACAAACATTCTAGCCACAGAAATGGCATTAGGCGGCTTTGACAATGAGAAACTGATTTTATTGGCAGGTGGTCTGGATCGGGGGAACAGCTTTGATGACTTAGTTCCCGCACTAAAAGGGCTAAAAGCCATCGTGTTGTTTGGTGAAACAAAGGAAAAATTAGCCGCTGCTGCTCAAGCAGCAGGGGTAAAAACAATTGAAATGACAGACAATGTTGAAACAGCCGTCCCATTAGCCTTTTCTTTAAGTGCTGCTGGAGATACGATTTTATTGTCACCTGCGAATGCAAGTTGGGATCAATACCCTAATTTTGAAGTTCGCGGCGACAAATTTATGGCGGCCGTAGCAGAACTTAAATAGAAATGAGTGACGGATATGAAAATACTTGTGACTGGCGGCGGTACTGGCGGACATATTTATCCAGCGTTGTCTTTTGTCGATTATGTAAAAGAGATTGACCCGACAGCCGAATTTTTATACATTGGTGCAACAAGGGGCTTGGAAAATAAAATCGTCCCTCCAACAGGTATTCCTTTTAAAACATTAGAAATCCAAGGCTTTAAGCGTAAGTTGTCCTTCGATAATGTAAAAACGATCCAACTTTTCATGAAAAGTTATTACGCAGCCAAAAAAATCATCAAGGAGTTTCAACCGGATGTGGTGATCGGGACCGGCGGCTACGTTTCTGGCGCGGTGGTCTTTGCTGCAGCGAAGTTGAAAATTCCTACAATTATTCATGAACAAAATAGTGTTCCCGGGATCACGAATAAATTTCTAACCAAATATGTGGACAAAATCGCCATTGCCTTTCGCGATGCGTCCCAGTACTTTCCAGCGAAGAAAACGGTGCTGGTGGGGAATCCCAGAGGTCAAGAAGTACGCAACAGTCAAAAGTCAGCGATCTTGTCTTCCTACGATTTAAATCCGGCGAAAAAGACGGTCTTGGTTTTTGGTGGGAGTCAAGGAGCACTGAAAATCAATCAAGCGATCATTGATGCGCTGCCGCTGTTTGCTCAAAAAGAGTATCAGCTTCTCTATGCGTCAGGTGAACGGTATTACAAAGAGATCGAAGAAAAAATCGGCATGTCAAAAGATGCCTTTCCTAATATCAGTATTCGCCCTTACATTGATCAGATGGCGGAAGTGATGGCAAATAGTGATTTGTTGATTGGACGAGCAGGAGCCACATCGATCGCAGAATTCACTGCATTAGGGATTCCAGCGATTTTGATTCCTAGTCCTTATGTGACCAATGACCACCAAACGAAGAACGCCCAAAGTTTAGCCAATGCAGGAGCAGTCAAAATGATTGCCGATCATGAACTAAACAGTCAAAACCTCGTGGAAGCAGTAGACAGTATCATGCAAGATGAAGCCCTTCGTAGTAAGATGGCAAAAGCCTCAAAAGAACAAGGGATCAGCGATGCCTCAGAACGATTATTTCGACTTGTGCAAGAGGTAATCAAATAGTACAATGTGTGGGATAGAAAGGAGCGATTATCATTAGTAAAGACAAAACACCTCATGATGATCAAACCCCCTCGTCAACGGAAGAGTTGACCCCTTGGCAAAAAGAAAATCTAAAGTATTTGCAAGAAAAAGGCAATCAGCCAGCTTGGTCTTCTCCTGCTCCTGAAGAAACAGAAGATACGTCCAAAGACCATGAAGACGAGCAAGAAGAAACATTTTTTGAAGCAGATGAAGCAATGGAAGAGTCTGTTGATGAGAAGGAAGCATTGCCAGAGCCAGAAAATAAGGCCCGCTCCTTTGCTGATCGGCTGCCTAACCTAAAGGCGTACCGCAACCAAGTGTTGATTCGCCGTTTAGCCTTGATTATTGGATTGTTGATGATTCCTTTATTGATTGTTTTGTATTTCGTTTCGCCCCTTAGTCGTTTGGCGAATGTGGTCGTCAAAGGCAATCATGAAGTATCCGCAGAAGCAATTCTCGAAAATTCGGATCTAACCGTCAATGAAGAGATGTGGCCGCAATTTTTCGAACGTAATCAAAGCGTGTCTGCCATCAAAAAAGAATTGCCACGTATAAAAAATGCCTCAATTTCTCTATCTGGTATCAATCGCTTCGATATCACTGTCACTGAATTTCAAGAAGTTGCTTTACTAGCCCAAGATGGTGGCTATGCGCCGGTTTTAGAAAATGGCGTTGTGTTAGATGAAATCAGTGAGCAGCCAGTGGAAGGATTGCCGGTTTTAGAAAATTTTTCGGCTGAAGATAAAATCAAAGCAACACTTAGTGCCTATCAAGAATTAAGTTCAGAAATTCGCGATGGCGTTTCTCAAATCAAATATACCCCCCGTGACAGCAATGATGAGCTGCTGACTCTCTTTATGAATGATGGCAATCAAGTGATCGTCAACATTTCGAATATGGTGAGTCAAATGCAGTATTATCCGCAAATTGCCAAAGATTTGACCGAGGACAGTATTGTGGATATGGAAGTTGGAATCTTTACTTACCCAATTTCAAATACACAAGAAGACGATGCAGACGAAAATCAAACAGCTGATAGTGATTCTTAGGAAAAATTCAAGAGTTTTTTTCATTAACTTGTTTCTAAAAAGCGCCATTATATGGTAGAATTGGTAACAGTGAACAAATTATTCGAATGAACTCTAAAAACGGACTGTGATGGTTCGCTATATATCCAATTTAAGTAGGAGGGAACCCCATCCATGGCAAAAACGGGAATGTATGTTGGCCTTGATATCGGTACGACATCTGTAAAAGTTGTAGTAGCCGAATACGTTGACAGCCAAATGAATATCATTGGTGTAGGTAATGCAAAATCAGAAGGAATCAACCGTGGGATCATTGTAGATATCGATAAAACGGTACAAGCCATTCAAAGAGCAGTAAGACAAGCAGAAGAAAAAGCAGGAATTCAAATTCGCAGTGTAAGTGTTGGTGTACCAGCCAATCTTCTTGAAGTGGAAAATTGTCAAGGAATGATCGCTGTCAATAGTGAATCAAAAGAGATCACCGACGAAGACGTGCGTAATGTTGCCTCCGCAGCACTCGTTCGTTCTACCCCTCCTGAAAGACAGATCATTGCTATTTTACCGCAGGAATTTACCGTTGATGGTTTTGAAGGAATCAAAGATCCTCGTGGCATGATCGGGGTTCGCCTAGAAATGTTTGGTGTTGTGTATACAGGACCAAAAACCATCATTCACAACATTCGCAAATGTGTTGAAAAATCTGGTCTGATTGTTAATGAAGTAGTCATTACGCCATTAGCACTAACGGAATCGATTTTATCAGACGGTGAAAAAGATTTTGGTACGATCGTCATCGACATTGGTGGCGGCCAAACAACCACAGCAGCGATGCACGACAAGCAATTGAAATTCACCCATGTGAACCAAGAGGGCGGCGAATTTGTCACAAAAGACATTTCGACGGTTTTAAATACCTCTTTCAACAATGCAGAAGCATTGAAGATCAATTATGGGGATGCGTATCCTGAACGCACTTCAGCCAGCGAAGAATTTCCGGTTGATGTGATCGGAAAATCAGAACCAGTGAAAATCGATGAACGCTATTTATCAGAAATCATTGAAGCCCGTATGGAACAAATCTTCACCAAATCAAAAGAAGTCCTAGACGAAATCGATGGACTTGATTTACCGGGTGGCGTAATCTTGACTGGTGGCGCTGCAAGTCTTCCTGGTGTCGTAGATCTTGCTCAAGAAGTATTCGAAACAAACGTCAAGCTTTACGTTCCTAATCATATGGGACTTAGAAATCCTGTTTTCACGAATGTGATCAGTATCGTTGACTATTCGGCAAACTTAAGCGAAGTGTACCAGCTTGCCAAAAGTGCGATCACTGGTGAAAAAACAGTGGCGCAACAGCCCGTTGCTATTCAACAACAAGAAGTGCATTATGAACAATATGAAGCGCCAGAAGAAACTTATGAAGAAGCAGAAGAAGAGAAAAAAGGTGAGTCGATCACAAACCGAGTAAAAGATTTCTTCTCAAATATCTTTGAATAATCTAAAACGATTCTCAGGAGGAAGATAAATTATGGAATTTTCAATTGATAATAACATCAATGACGGCGCTGTGATCAAAGTCATCGGAGTCGGTGGCGGTGGCGGCAACGCAGTTAATCGTATGATCGAAGAAAATGTCAAGGGCGTAGAATTTATTGCAGCCAACACTGACGTTCAAGCGTTAAAAAACTCAAAAGCAGAAACAGTCATTCAATTAGGCCCTAAATATACCCGCGGACTTGGTGCTGGCTCTCAACCAGAAGTTGGTCAAAAAGCAGCGGAAGAAAGTGAAGATTCTATTCGCGAATCATTAGAAGGCGCAGACATGATTTTCATTACCGCTGGTATGGGTGGCGGAACCGGAACAGGTGCTGCACCGATCGTAGCGAAAATCGCTAAAGAAATCGGCGCGTTGACAGTCGGTGTCGTTACTCGTCCGTTTACATTTGAAGGACCAAAACGTGGCCGTTTTGCGGCTGAAGGCATCGCTAAATTAAAAGAGAATGTCGATACCTTATTGATCATCTCAAACAACCGTTTATTAGAAGTTGTTGACAAGAAAACGCCAATGCTTGAAGCATTCCGTGAAGCAGACAATGTCTTGCGTCAAGGGGTTCAAGGGATCTCAGACTTGATCACTGCACCTGGCTATGTCAACTTAGACTTCGCTGATGTGAAAACAGTAATGGAAAATCAAGGCACAGCCTTGATGGGAATCGGTGTTGCTAGCGGGGAAGAACGTGTGATCGAAGCAACGAAAAAAGCGATCTCTTCACCATTACTAGAAACGTCGATCGATGGCGCAGAACAAGTGCTATTGAACATCACTGGCGGATTGGATATGACTTTATTTGAAGCACAAGATGCTTCTGATATCGTCGCTCATGCGGCAACAGGCGACGTAAACATTATCTTAGGTACATCAATCAATGAAGACTTAGGCGATGAGATCCGTGTGACTGTCATTGCAACCGGCATTGACCCTTCAAAAAAAGAACGGGGTTCTCGCTCTAGCAGACAAAGCCAAGGTCAAATTCATTCTATCCCTCAAAAACCAACATTAGATATGGATCAAGCACGCCCAGCGCAAGCAGAAGAAAGCAATGGCTTTGGTGATTGGGATATCCGCAAAGAACAAAATGTACGACCTAAAGTAGAAGAAAACACATTTGAAAATGTAGAAAAGAAAGAATTCGATACCTTCAGCCGTGATGAAGTACGTTCGAATGATGACGACGAATTAAGCACACCACCATTTTTCCGTCGTAAACGCTAGGGGGCAGAGCACATGATTTCTGAGAACTTGCACAAGATTCAGCAAGAGATACAGGATTCCTGTGCTCTTGTTTCTAGAAATGCCAATGATGTCTGTTTGACAGCTGTGACAAAATCCGTCGATACAGAAACAACAAGAGTCCTTTTAGAAAATGGTGTGCGGGATTGTGCAGAAAATCGAGTAGAAAAACTACTTGAAAAGAAGGCAGCACTAAAGGATTATCCAGATGTCCGTTGGCATTTTATTGGCAATTTGCAACGCAGAAAGGTAAAATCAATTATAAATGAGATTGATTTTTTCCATGCGTTAGATTCAATCAAACTGGCACAAGAAATTCAAAAACGAGCAGAGCATCCGATCAACTGCTTTGTGGAAGTGAATGTTTCGCAGGAAGCAACGAAACAAGGGATTTTTGTTGAAGAGGTAATGGCTTTTATTGAAGCACTTGCTTCGTTCGACAAAATTCGTGTTGTTGGATTGATGACGATGGCCCCGCTCACTGCTTCCAAAGACGAGCAGCATCAGATTTTTAAAGAATTAAAAAGGATTCAACAACAGATCGCTGACCTGCATCTTACACATGCCCCTTGCTTAGAAACGAGTATGGGAATGAGTAATGATTTTCCCATTGCGATTCAAGAAGGTGCAACATTTATTCGTGTAGGAACAGCATTATTTCAATAAAAAAGGAGGTTGACCGATGTCGCTCAAAGAGAAACTGACCAATTTTTTTGGATTGACTGACGAAGAAGATTACTACGAAGAAACATTTGCCACGGAAGAACCGGCACGCACAGCGTCTAAACAAGCTGTGAACCAAGGAGGAGCTTTTACAGCCCCCAGAGCAACCACGAATACGTATGCATCTGGCCAAGCGGCAACACGTACAACAAGTCAACCACAAAATCAAGCCTATCAATACAGACAGCAACCACAAGCAGCTGTCTATCAACAAGCCTCAGCTGCGGCTGAACGGGTAAGACCGGTGACGAAGACGGAAGAAAAAGTCGTTCCGATGGCACAACAAAGAAGCAATACGAGAGTCAAAGAAACAAAAGCAAAAGAAACACCCGCACAAGCAGCTGGTAAAATAACGATCGTAGAGCCACGCGTCTATTCTGAAGCGATGGGGATTGCCAAGCAGGTCATCAATGGGGATGCTGTACTTGTTAATTTTCATTTAATTGAAGAGTACCAAGCTCGTCGAATAGTTGATTTTTTAACAGGAACAGTGTACGCTGAAGATGGTGATATCAAGCGTGTTGGCGATGAAATTTTTCTTTGCACGCCTAAGGGTATGGAAATTGAAGGCACTGCCCAAACATTAGCAGATACCAATTTTTTTGATATCTAAAGTGAGGAGGAACGCCAATTTTATTTTTGAGATTCGTTAAATTACTAAGTGATGCTGTTTATCTGTATACCATTTTATTAGTGATCTATGCACTTTTGTCTTGGTTTCCAGGAGGGTATCAATCCGCTTTTGGCCGTTTCTTAGCAAAAGTGTGTGAACCGTATTTGAGTTTATTTGATCGATTGAAATTAAGTTTTGCTGGTATTGATTTTACGATTGCGTTTGCAATTATCGTCTTACAGCTAGCATCACAAGCATTGATATTGATCTTACAATCAATTTTATTTTAACGTAAGGGGTGGTTATCGGTGAACGCAAATGTCTATCAACATTTTCGAAACGATGAACGCCCTTTTATTGATTCCGCTCAAGGATGGATCGAACAAGTGCAAATGCAGTATGCGCCTTACTTAACTGATTTTTTAGATCCGAGACAAGCGTATATTTTAGAAAGCTTGATTCGTCAATCAACGGATTTAAGCTTCCGCTTTTTTGGTGGTTACGAAGCTGCTGAAAGACGACGTTGTTTGATTTATCCCGATTATTATGAGCCCACCACCGATGAGTTTGACATGACTTTGTTTACGATTCAATACCCGAAAAAATTTACGGTGTTGAGTCATGGAAAAGTTTTAGGCACGTTAATGGGGACTGGAGTCAAGAGGGAATACTTTGGAGACATTCTTTCCGATGGTGAAATATGGCAAGTATTCGTTGCTACTGAAGTCAGTCATTTTATCCAACTCCAAGTGGATAAAATCGGAAACATCTCGGTGCGCTTGGAAGAAACAAAATACACCGAGTTGATCGTTCCTAAAGATGGCTGGACCGAGGAAAGAGAAACGGTTAGTTCATTGCGTCTTGATACAGTGATCTCTGCCGTATATAACATCTCACGTCAGCGTTCGAAACAGTTGATCGAATCAGGAAAAGTAAAAGTAAACTGGACAGAAGCACTACGACCAGATTTTGTTCTGGATTTACTGGATATCGTTTCAGTAAGAGGATTTGGTCGGATTCAAATACAGGGGTTAGAAGGAACCACGAAAAAAGAAAAAGTTAGATTGTTATTAGGTGTATTACGTAAATAAATCAAAGAGGTGTATAGAATATGGCATTAACTCCATTAGACATTCAAAATAAAAACTTTTCAGTAAAAATGAGAGGATACAACCAAGACGAAGTCGATGACTTTTTGGATATGATCGTCCGCGATTATGAAGAAGCGGTTCAACGCAATCGCGAGTTAGAGAAATCATTGAAACACGCCGAAGAAAAACTAGAGTATTTCAATGAACTGAAAGACGCTTTGAACCAATCCATCATCGTGGCTCAAGATACCGCGGATAAAGTAAAAACAAGCGCAAGCAAAGAATCAGAAGTGATCGTTACGTCTGCCCAAAACCGTGCGGATGAAATGGTTGCTACTGCAGAAAAACATGCCCATGCCTTGATGACCTCAGCGGAAGAAAAAGCCAAAGAGATTTTAACGGATGCAACAGACAATGCCCGTCAATTGGCAACAGAAACAAATGACTTGAAGAAGAAAACCAGAGTCTTCCACAACAACTTATTGGTTATGTTACAAACCCAATTAGAACAAGTGAAGAGCCCAGAGTGGGAAGAGATTTTGGCGCCATTTTCAAGCTACGTGCAAGATTCCCATCAAGTAATCAGAGAAGTTTTATCAAAAGAACTTGACAGTGAAAATGGTTCTGGAGTAAACTCAGAAGCAGTGGACACATTTGATGTGGACGTTGTTGAAGCAGATGAAAAAATCGTTGATGTAAGCGAAAGCCCTGAAGTGAAAACATTAGATGATGCGAGAAACTTATTAGACGAATTGAACAAAACAGATAACAACTAAGACACAGAACAGAAAAATTTCTTATATTTTTCAAGCGAGTTTGGGAGAGTGGAAGCCAAATAAAACCCTGTAAGAAATCAGATCATCTGTGAGTTGCGTTCTTTAAAGAGCCGATTATCCAAAGACTCAAGTAGAGAACGACGCCTGATCCCGTTACCGATCATCAAAGAATTGTCTAACGACAATAAAAATTTGGGTGGTACCACGAACACGTTCGTCCCTTGCCAGGGACGGACGTGTTTTTTGCTGTGAATCACTATGATTGGCTTGCGAGGCAAGACAGAATAGATGATGAACAGTACTAGGCGACCATAAGGAGCGTAGTAACCCTACTAGGAATCACTATGATTGGCTTGCGAGGCAAGACAGAATAGATGATGAACAGTACTAGGCGACCATAAGGAGCGTAGTAACCCTACTAGGAATCACTATGATTGGCTTGCGAAGCAAGACAGAATAGATGATGAACAGTACTAGGCGACCATAGGGAGCGTAGTAACCAAACGAGGAATCACTAGGATTGATTTTTAAAATCAGTGAGACCTAAACACAAGGAAGTCATGGCAACCAATCCATTTTGATACGTTCAATAGAAGCAATTGATTGGTCGAGTCAATGGATTTAGAAATTATACGGAAACGTAGTGAGACGAAAAGGAGCGAAACAAGAATGAAAATGAAAGAAACACTGCATCTTGGAAAAACCGCTTTTCCAATGCGAGGCAACTTGCCGAACCGCGAAGTGGATTGGCAAAAAGAATGGGAAGAAAATCGATTGTATCAACGCCGTCAAGAATTAAATGAAGGCAAGCCAACCTTTGTCTTACACGATGGTCCTCCTTATGCAAATGGGAACATCCATATCGGACACTCATTGAACAAAATCAGTAAAGACATTATCGTACGTTCCAAATCAATGTCAGGTTTCCGTTCCCCTTATGTACCTGGTTGGGATACCCATGGTTTGCCGATCGAGCAAGTGTTGACAAATAAAGGAATCAAGCGCAAAGAAATGAGCTTGGCAGAATACCGCAAAAAATGTGAAGAATATGCTTTGACACAAGTGGATACACAAAGAGCTGACTTCAAACGTTTAGGGGTTTCTGGTGACTGGGAGCACCCATACATCACACTGACGCCCGATTATGAAGCTGCAGAAATTCGCGTTTTCGGAAAAATGGCAGAAAAAGGCTATATCTACAAAGGATTAAAACCAATCTACTGGTCACCATCTAGTGAATCATCACTAGCAGAAGCCGAGATCGAATACAAAGATGTGAAATCACCATCGATCTATGTTGCTTTCCCAGTCGCAGATGGCAAAGATTTGCTTGATTCAGATACATCTTTTGTTATCTGGACGACGACGCCATGGACCTTGCCAGCGAATCTAGGAATCTCTGTGAATCCAACCTTTGCCTATGTTCAAATCTTGGCTGATGGTCGTAAATTTGTCGTGGCAAAAGATTTATTAGAAACCGTGACGAATGAGATTGGTTGGGAATCTGTCGAAGTATTGCAAGAATTTGCAGGCGATCAATTAGAAAAAATGACGGCGCAACATCCTTTCTATGACCGTACGTCTCTGTTGATGTTAGGGGATCATGTGACATTGGATGCCGGTACTGGTTTGGTCCACACTGCACCAGGACACGGGGAAGATGACTACATCGTCAGCAAAAAATATGGGCTGGATGTCTTATCACCAGTCGATAGCCGTGGGGTCTTCACAGAAGAAGCACCAGGATTTGAAGGGGTTTTTTATGACAAAGCTAATCCAATGATCACTGAGCTTTTAGAAGAAAAAGGGGCGCTATTAAAACTAAACTTCTTTACTCACAGCTATCCACATGATTGGCGGACGAAAAAACCAGTCATCTATCGGGCAACGCCACAATGGTTTGCTTCAATTGATAAGTTCCGTCAAAACATTTTGGATGAGATCGAAAAAGTAGATTGGATCATTCCATGGGGCAAAACCCGTTTATACAATATGATTCGCGATCGCGGCGACTGGGTGATCTCTCGTCAACGTGCGTGGGGTGTACCATTGCCAATTTTTTATGCAGAAAACGGCGAAGCCATCATCACGCCTGAAACGATCGAGCATGTGGCAAACTTGTTTGCTGAACATGGTTCAACGATTTGGTTTGAAAAAGAAGCCGAAGAATTGCTGCCGGCTGGCTTCACGCATCCAGGCTCACCAAACGGTAAATTCTCGAAAGAAACTGACATCATGGATGTTTGGTTTGATTCAGGTTCTTCTCACGAAGCCGTGTTACGTCAACGTCCAGAATTGACGTTCCCAGCTGACATGTACTTGGAAGGTTCAGATCAATATCGCGGGTGGTTCAACTCAAGTATCACAACTAGTGTGGCGATCAATGAAGTCGCACCATACAAAGCCGTCTTGTCTCAAGGCTTCACCTTAGATGGCGAAGGCCGTAAGATGAGTAAATCTCTTGGAAATACCATTGCACCAGAAAAAGTGATCAACCAAATGGGTGCGGATATTTTGCGCCTTTGGGTCAGCAGTGTTGACTACGAAGCGGATGTTCGAGTGTCTATGGATATCTTGAATCAAGTATCAGAAGTCTATCGGAAAATTCGCAATACCATGCGTTTCTTATTAGCTAACACGAATGATTTTGATCCAGCAAAAGACAGCGTACCATTTGAAAACTTGCGTTCTGTTGATAAATACATGATGGTTCGTTTGAATCAAACGATCAAAACGATCCGAGAAGATGGTTATGAAAAATACAACTTCTTGCATATTTACCGAACAGTCATCAACTTCTTGACAGTCGATATGTCATCCTTCTATTTGGATTTTGCGAAAGATGTCGTTTATATCGAAGCTGAAAATGATTTCCAACGTCGCGCCATGCAAACCGTCTTTTATCAAACAGCGGTTGCGTTGACGAAATTACTAACGCCGATCATTCCGCATACGGCAGAAGAAATCTGGTCACATTTGAAAGAAGAAGAGGAATATGTCCAATTAGCGGAGTTCCCTGGCTATGATACATTTGCTAACCAAGAAGAGCTGCTTGATTTATGGCGTGCTTTCCTTGATTTCCGTGACAATGTCTTAAAAGCATTGGAAGAAGCGCGTAATGCAAAGCTGATCGGGAAATCGTTTGAAGCAAAAGTGACTGTCTATCCAACCGAACCGGTTGCGGCATTACTAAAAGCCATTGATTCAGATATCGCTCAGTTGCTGATCATTTCACCGGACTTCTTAACGATCAAAGAAGCAGGTGAAGCAGCACCAGAAGCGGCCTATCAGTTCGAAGACGTGGCGATCTTAGTGGAAAAAGCCGAAGGTGAAGTCTGCGAACGTTGTCGTCAAGTCCGTGTGGATGTCGGTGTAGAAGAGCAGCTACCAACACTTTGCGGCCATTGCGCAGCCATTGTCAAAGAAAACTATCCTGAAGCGGTTGCAGAAGGCTTTGAAAAATAAAAAAACGGAAAAAGATGATCCTATTGTGGGTCATCTTTTTTTTGAAATCAATTAAGCTTGTTCCTTGAAAATGGGACATAAGCAGCTGTTTGTGACATCCAAATGAGAAAATCCGCGTTAATTGATAACGATTCTCATTTGTTTGCAATAATTTTACGATAGTTTATTGTATAATAAAAAAACCTTATTAGACGAAGATTCCTGCCTGTGATTTACAAGTAACTACTTGTTCAATGGATCTAAGTAACCCTTGAAGGAAGAAAGCAACGAGATCGGATCAAGTAAAAAAAACTTGCCAGATAGAAAATCAGGTTGTAAACTGTTAAAAATCGGAATATTCAGAAAATTGAAAGAAAGTGTGATTCCATGAGTGATTTAGAGATGATGAAAACAACGAACCAAACGATGTACGATGCCGCTTTTGAAAAAGATGCTTGTGGGATGGGGTTCATTGCTCAGAAAAATGGTCATTATTCCCGAGAGCTCGTCCAAAATGCCTTAACGATGTTAGAACGGATGAATCATCGAGGGGGAACTGGCGCTGAACCTGACACGGGGGACGGAGCAGGAATCTTGATGGCGATGCCAGATCCTTTTTTTCAGCAGCGGGCAAAAGAGGCAGGAATCCCATTGCCTGAAAAAGACGCCTATGCTGTTGGGATGTTTTTTTTACCGAAAGAAAAGCTCCGAGCAGCACAGGTCCAAGAAGAAGTAACTAAAGACATTCAACAAATGGGTTTTACGGTTTTATGGCAGCGCGACGTTCCATATGATTATTATCAGTGTGGGCCGGGGGCGCAAAAAGTCATGCCATCTTTTGTGCAAGTCTTTATTGAAAAGCCTGTCGATGTAGCTGCTGGCCGTCCCTTTGAAGATCAGCTTTATCGGCTACGGCGTAAACTGGAAAAAACATATCATACCGATGAGCTGTCTATCTGCAGCTTGTCCAGTAAGACAGTTGTTTATAAAGGGATGCTGCATGCCTATCAAGTTGGCTTGTTTTTCAAAGATCTTCAAAGCCCAGAAATGACTTCGAGTATTGCTTTGACTCATTCTCGTTTTTCAACGAATACCTTTCCAAGCTGGAGTCGGGCGCAACCTTTTCGTTTCTTAGCCCATAATGGCGAAATCAACACGTTACGCGGGGCGGAAAATTGGATGCATGGACATCAGATCGAAGTCTACGATGACGAAAACTCCGATTCTGCGAAGCTGGAAAATTGTATGGAATACTTGTATCGTCAAGGTCGAGACATTCCCCAAGCACTGCTGATGATGGTGCCAGAAGCGTGGTCTAAAGAAGCTGGCTTGACGCCAGAACTGACGGCTTTTAATGAATACAATGCAAGCTTTATGGCTCCTTGGGATGGACCAGCAGCTTTATGCTTTACCGATGGGGAGATGGTGGGAGCTGCCCTTGATCGTAATGGATTGCGACCATCTCGCTACTCAATCACGAAAGCTGGTTTTGTTGTCGTGGCCTCTGAGTCAGGAGTGGTGGATCTGCCAGCGTCAGAAGTGATTGAAAAAGGGGTGCTTGGACCAGCAAATATGTTTTTGGTGGATACCCAAAAAGGGATGATCTTACGAAATCAAGAAATCAAAGCGCATTATGCGAATGCTCATCCTTACCAGGAGTGGCTAGCGGAACACCTATTGACACCAGAGCTGCTTCCTGGGACTGAGAAGCAGGAAGAAACAGCAGATGATGCGATTCAGACCCTTTGGAAACGAAATGGCTACACGGATGAGATCATACGCACGTTGATTTTACCAATGGCTCAAACGGGAGAAGAACCAGTGATCTCCATGGGGTTTGATTCACCCTTAGCAATTTTGAGCGAACGTCCCCAATCCTTGTTTACGTACTTCAAGCAACAATTCGCCCAAGTGACCAATCCACCCATTGATGCGATTCGCGAAAAATTAGTAATCGGTACCGAGCTGTTTTTAGGTCGAGATGGGGATGTTTCAAAGGACATCCGAATCAATTGTAATAAGCTGAAGATTGCTAGTCCTGTGTTAAAAACGAGTGAATATGAAAAGATCAAACAGTTAAATCAAAATGGTCAAAAAGCGGTTTTACAGTCGATTCTTTATGATTATGTACCAGAAAACGGGGTAGCTTTGCAACAAGCGTTAGAAGCGCTTTTTAAAGAAACGGAGCAAAAAATCGATGCTGGGGCAACGATCGTCATTTTAAGTGATCGGGAAGTCATCCAAGCGCAAGAAGGAAAAGTGGCGATTCCGATTCTCTTGGCGGTATCAGGCCTGCACAATTATTTGGTGCGAAAAGGCAAACGTTCCTTGGCATCGATCGTTGCGGATACAGCGGAAGTCTGTGAGGTCCATCATTATGCCATGTTAGTCGGCTACGGAGCAAGTGGGGTCCATCCTTATGGGGCTTACCAGACATTGGCGCATTTTGAGCTTTCAGAGAAGATCGAAAGTTACCGCAAGGCATGTGAAAAGGGCATTGTCAAAATCATGTCACGAATGGGAATCTCAACGATCGCCGGTTACCACGGGGCACAATTGTTTGAAGCGGTTGGCATCTCTGAGAAAGTCATCGCTGAATATTTTACCGGCACGGTTACCCGTATCGGTGGTCTCTCGTTAGCGCAAATCGAGCAAGAATATCTGACGCGTTATGAGGCCGCATATGGTGAAAAACGAATGGATTATCTTGATTCTGGCGGTAGTTTCCAGTACAAAGCCGATGGGGAGCATCATTTGTTCAATCCAAAAACGATCTATGGGTTCCAAAAAGCCGTTCACACAGGAAGTTATGAGCTTTATAAAGAATATGCGGCGGAAATGAATCAAGAGGCATTGGACAATCCAACGACGTTACGGTCTATGTGGACCTTTGCGAACACAAGACGCAGTATTCCGTTAGCTGAGGTGGAGCCTGTCGAAACGATCGTCAAACGATTTAAAGTCGGGGCGATGTCCTATGGCTCACTAAGTGAAGAAGCGCATCGCTGTATTGCTGAAGGAATGAATGCGATCGGGGCAAAATCCAACAGTGGAGAAGGTGGCGAAAACCGAAATCGTTTCAAACCAGTGGAGGGCATTAATTATAATAGTCGTATCAAACAAGTAGCTTCTGGCCGTTTTGGTGTCAACGCCGAATATTTAATGAGTGCAGATGAACTCCAGATCAAAATGGCGCAAGGGGCGAAACCTGGAGAAGGCGGCCAATTACCAGGCAATAAAGTCTTCCCGTGGGTCGCCGAGATTCGAGGGTCTACGCCTGGTGTTCGATTGATTTCACCGCCACCACATCACGACATTTATTCGATTGAAGATCTAGCCCAGCTGATCTATGACTTAAAAGCCATCAATCCGTATGCACGGATCAATGTCAAATTGGTTTCTAGTACGGGCGTGGGTACGATCGCTACCGGTGTCGTCAAAGCTGGCGCAGACGTAGTCGTGATCTCAGGCTATGACGGTGGGACTGGTGCTTCTCCGAGAAATTCGATCCGTGATGCCGGCTTGCCTTGGGAGATGGGGCTTGCAGAAGCCCATCAAACGTTAGCTATGAATCATTTGCGGCAGCGAATGACCTTAGAGACAGATGGAAAATTGATGACGGGTCGGGACATCGCCATTGCTGCTCTTTTAGGAGCAGAAGAATATAGCTTTGCCTCTTTAGCGCTAGTTGCGATTGGTTGTGTCATGATGCGGGTATGCAGTATCAATACATGTCCTGTTGGCATTGCTACACAGAACCCAGCGTTGCGAAAATTTTTTGCTGGAAAACCTGAGCACATCATCAACACGATGTACTTTTTAGCAGAAGATCTACGGGAAACGATGGCTGAGTTAGGCTTTCGTACCATCGATGAGATGGTAGGACATGCGGAATTGTTGACACCACGCTTCGTTGCTAAAGGCAAAGCAAAATCATTAGACTTTTCGAAAATGATTGGGACGACGATCCCAATCGAACGCAAAGTGACCGATCCATTCCTTGAGAAACGTCAATGGCCAGAATTAGATGCTTTTGCACAAGCTGCTATCGAAAACAATCAAGAAATCGTGACGAATCATACGATCAATAATGTTCAACGCTCAGTCGGCGCGCGTTTAGGAGGCTGGATCGCGGAACGTTTTGGCAATTATGAAGTTACGCCAGGTCTGTTACAGTTTACGTATCGAGGTATTGCTGGACAAAGCTTTGGGGCTTTTGCCACCCAGGGCATCCAGTTGAAACTGATCGGTGAGGCCAACGATTATGTAGCCAAAGGGTTGAGCGGTGCCCGCTTGATCATTGTGCCACCTGAAGATGCCTCTTATGACGCAGAGCATTCACCAATTGTTGGTAATGTAGCGTGCTTCGGGGCAAATCGAGGCGAAGGCTATTTCCGAGGCATTGCTGGCGAACGCTTTTGTGTTCGTAACAGTGGAGCCAATGTCGTTGTCGAAGGTGTTGGCGATCATGGCTGTGAGTACATGACTGGCGGTGTCGTGGTGATATTAGGAAAAACCGGCCGCAACTTCGGTGCTGGAATGTCCGGTGGCGTGGCGTATGTTTACGACCCCGATCAAACCTTTGCCGATAAATGCAATCGGGAAATGGTCGATTTATATCGGATTGGCGAAAGCGGCGATGACCACCAACTAAAAGAGATGATCCAGCAGCATTTCGCCTATACAGATTCATTGAAGGCGGCTGAGATCCTAGAAGATTGGGAAAATCAGCAGCACCATTTCATCAAAGTCTATCCGACAGAATACCATCAGATGATCCAAGCGACGGAGACCTTGGCGGACCAAGGGTTTGTCGGAGATGAACTTGTGACGAAAGCCTTCGAAGCTGTCGTCGGTCCACAATTGACCATCCCAGGAAAGGAGCGTGACTAATATGGCAGATCCATTTGGTTTTTTAAAGTACCCAAGAGTAGAAAATCCTACCCGACCAGTGGCAGAACGAATCGAAGACTGGCAAGAATTACAGACGCCATTGCCTGAAAATGAGCGTCAAGAGCAAGCAGCACGCTGTATGAACTGCGGGATTCCTTTTTGTCATACCGGTTCTTTTTACGGGGGGCAACGAGCGGTTTCAGGTTGTCCCAATGACAACCTGATTCCTGAATGGAATGACTTGGTTTATCAAGGGCGTTTCCAAGCCGCTTTTGAGCGTCTTGCCAAAACCAACCCATTACCTGAAATGACTGGTCGTGTTTGTCCAGCTCCTTGTGAAAAAGGCTGTACCGAAGCACTGAATGGCTCAGGTGTCACGATCCACGACAATGAACGCTTTATTATCGATACTGCTTTTGAAAATGATTGGGTCAAAGCCTCGGGATTGCCTCAAGAAGCGACTGGGTTCAAAGTTGCCATCGTCGGCAGCGGACCAGCTGGTTTATCCGCTGCATGGCGCTTGAATCAACTAGGGCATCAAGTGACGGTCTATGAACGCAGTGATCGCTTTGGCGGTTTACTGATGTACGGTATTCCAAATATGAAATTAGATAAAGACGTCGTTCAGCGACGGATTGACTTGATGGCAGAGCTAGGCGTGACCTTTGTCGCTAATACGGAGATCGGTCGTGACTTGTCAGCAGAAGAATTGGCCGTTCAGTATGATCGGGTCATCTTGGCAACAGGAGCTAGTGTTCCTCGTGACTTGAAGATTCCAGGTCGTGAATTGACTGGGGTGCAATTTGCAGTCGATTATCTGACGGAAGCAACCAAAGATGTGTTAAAGCATGGCAAAGCGGCAACAAGTAAAAAACTTGCTGGCAAACATGTTATCGTGATTGGTGGCGGCGACACTGGAAATGACTGTATTGGTTCAGCGATTCGGCAAGGAGCCGCCTCTGTGCGTCAATTGGAGATCACGCCCCAACTGCCATTGACACGGACCGACAGCAATCCTTGGCCAGAATACCCAATGACAGCTCGCACAGGATATGGGCAAGAAGAAGCGGCTGAAGTGCTACAAACACAAGTGACGTATCATGGAGTGTCCACAACGGCCTTTATCGGCGCCGAACGCGGCCAGTTGATCGCCATCGAAACGGTCTCAGTAGATCAACAGTTTCAGCCGATCCCTGGCACAGAGCAAGTGATCAAGGCGGATTTGGTCTTGCTGGCAATGGGCTTTGTTGGTGCAGAGACCCAACTCTTCGATGCCTTTGGTGTGCGAGAAGTGTACGATGATTACACGACGAACAATGAACGAGTGTTAGTCGCAGGAGATGCCAAACGAGGACCGAGTTTAGTCATCTGGGCGATTCGTGAAGGACGCTTAGCGGCAGAAAAAGTCGATCAAGCGTTACGATCGTTGGTGTATCAATAAGCAATCAATAAAAAACAACCTGAGCAGCTATTCCTCCTTCTGAATTAGAAGGGGAGCAGCGAAATGCTCAGGTTGTTTGCCTGTTAAGCGGTTGGTTCAGATGGATGGGGCTTTGACAGCTGTTCATTTTTTTCCATTGCTGCCTTCGGTAGGCGAATCGAAAAGACGATGGTTTCATCACGGCTTTCCGCCCAAATCTTTCCACCTAATGCTTCAACGATTTCTTTGGCGATCGGCAAACCAAGACCCGTCCCACCCGTCGCTGTTGCTCGGGAAGCATCCATGCGGTAGAAAGGCTCAAAAATCAAGCCGATCTTTTCAGCTGGGATCGTTTTTCCTTGATTGGTCAAACGAATCAGGATATCATCAGACTCGCTGATGGCTAATCGCAAAGGGGAGTTAGGATAGCTATAATTGATGGCATTGCGGATCAAGTTATCAAAAACGCGTTCCATTTTCTCCGTATCAACGGTCGCAAAGACTTTTTTCTGTAGCTGAAGTTGCCAATGGAGGTTTTTTTCTTCTAACAGCGGCAAAAATTCAAACGTCAATTGTTCCAGCATCAAGCTCAGATCCGTGGTTTCAGTTTGCAGGGCGATCGTTGTAAGATTAAAGCGGGTGATTTCGAAAAATTCGCTGATCAATAGTTCCAGCCGTTGGGCTTTTTGCAAGGCGATCTTCGTATAGCGTGCGCGTAGTTCGGTAGAAAGCTGCGGTTCCTCTTCTAAAAGCGTCAAATAGCCGATCACACTGGTCAAAGGCGTTCGTAAATCATGTGCGAGATAGACGATCAAATCATTTTTTCGTTGTTCCGCTTCTTTGGCGGCTCGTTGATCCTGTAAGTTTTTCTCCCGCAACTGGTTCATTTCTTCTTGCACATCAATCATATTGCTGGAAAGAACGATTCGCTTCGTGGGTTCGGCAATCAGTTGGTTTGTGGCTTGGATCGTTTCATTCAAATAACTGATAGCTTTACTCATATAATAAATCGTTGTGCTCACCCAAATCAGTAAGGCCCCGATGGCTAAGCAAAGAAGCCAATAGTCAGCAAAAAGACGTAAAATTTGATAAATGGGTTCATAGCCATACCAGACCCTCATTCCAGCAACGAAGCGTACTGCGAAAGGAATGATGATCAAGATCGCCATCAAGATGCCCGTGGTGATAAAGTATTGGGTCAAGAGCTTGCGGATCAATGGACTTCTATTTTTCAATGATATAGCCGACCCCCCATACGGTTTTGATTAATTTCGGTTTGCGGGGTTGTTCGTTCAGTTTTTCCCGCAAACGGGCGATATGTGCCATCACTGTGTTATTGTTGTCTAAATACTTTTCTTTCCAAACTGCTTCAAAAAGGGTTTCCGAGGCAACGACCGATCCTTGGTGTTCAAATAAGTAAAGCAAGATTTTAAATTCGATGGGGGTCAAGAAAACCTCTTTGCCATAAAGAAAACATTGGTGGCTGTTGATTTTCAACAGTAAGCCTTCCTTTTCGTATTCTTCAATCTTCTGGGGATTCGCTGACTGGTTGTAACGCTGGTATCGCCGCAGCTGCGTTTTGACCCGAGCAACGACTTCTAAAGGATTGAAGGGCTTGGTCACATAATCATCTGCCCCAAGGCTTAGACCGGTGATTTTATCCAAGTCTTCCCCTTTTGCCGTGAGCATCAGTACTGGGAAAAAGTGGGTCTTACGAATTTGCTGCAACAGCTGGAAGCCGTCGATATCCGGCAGCATCACATCTAAAACCGCCACGTCGACCGTTTCTTTTTCAAGATAGGCCAAAGCGCTCGTTCCATCATAAAAAGGTTCTACTTGGAAGCCTTCATTCCTTAGAAACGTCGTGACTAACTCCGCGATTTCTTTTTCATCATCAACAACAATTATTTTTTCTGCCATCCTTGATTCACTCCAACTATTATCTACAATCATTTTTCATTTACACTACCATTTACTCTACACCCATCATACCGTAATCGGTAAGCGAATGCATTCGTTTTCTACTTTGAACTAGAGGTGATGCGGGAACCTAGGCGGCTGATCAATTCATTGGTAATGGTTTGTGCTTGATCAGCCGTAGTCGTCCAATCGCTGATTACTTCGAGCGAACTTTCGACCGCCAGTTCTGGATAGTCCGTTAAATCGATCAAGAGCATATCCATACAAACCAACCCAATCTGCGGGAGTAAAGCACCTTGATAAGAAAGTTGGAACCCTTGGTTTGATAGGGCACGTGGAACCCCGTCGCAGTAGCCGATGCTAACGATCCCGATGGTGGCTGGTCGATCAAAAACAGTGCCTAATCCATAGCCGATCGCTTCACCAGCGGCAACTGTTTTTTTGTCTACCAGTAAGGCTTTGAGTGTCAAAATCGGTTGTACGTTTATCTTCTGCTTCGTTGGTTCGTTCGGGACGCTCAATGAACCAGTTAGAAGAATACCTGGGCGTACATAATCATAGTGTTTCTCTGGGTAATTCAATATTCCGTAGCTGCTTTGCAGATGTGTCAGCCCATAGGCGATATTTCTAGCGGATAAGCCAGCCAACAGATCATCAAAACAAGTGATTTGGGCTTGTGTCCGCAAGATACTTGCCGTATCCAGCTGATCTGAAGAGCCTAGATGGGAAAAAATGCCTGTGATCTTGAGAGATGGCAAGGCGTAAAGTCCAGTAACTGTCTCAAGATCAGGTGCAACGCCTAAGCGGTGCATACCAGTATCTACCGCTAAATGGCATTCGATCGGAATGCTTGTTTGGGCTAAAGCATGCCCATGGGCCTCGCTAACGATGGTTTGAATCAAGGAATATTGTTTCAGCTCTTTGGCACGTTGGGCAGAAGTGTACCCTAAAATCAGTAAGCGACTTTTGATGCCAGCTCGCCGTAATTCAATGGCTTCTTCAAGGGTAGCAACGGCAAAGAAATCGACGCCGGCTCTTTCTAGGATACTGGCGACCGTCTTCGCATCACAACCATAAGCATCCGCTTTAACCACCGCCATCACTTTTGTTGTTGCTGGGATCAATCGCTTGATTTCCTGCAAGTTGTGCAACAAAGCGGGGGCGGAAAATTCTTTGGCTGCTCGCTGCAAGTGAAGCGGCGTTTTTTTCGAAAACGGGAACAGCTTTTGCAAAGCAAAGAGACCTTGCACCACCCCAATGGTCAGTCCTAAGACCACGAAGAAATTGATCAGATTGTTTTGCAGCAAGGGCAGCTTTTGACTAAGAAAATGGGTCACTGCAATGGTATAAGGATGGAGCAAATAGAGCCAAACGGACAGTCGACCCGCTTGTTTCCAGATTATGGGTGCTTGCCATTGCTGGATGATCGGAAATAAAAACAACAGGACGAAGGGCAAAAAAACATACATGCTGTCATGTTTCGGCGTGGTAAAGTGATGCAAAAGGTAACTTTCCAAAAGCAAGCAAATCAGACTGATCAGCAGATAACTATAGCGATGGGGAGAAACTGGTTTCTTGGAAAATCTTCTGGCTAGTACCCCTAAGATCAAAAACAAAGGAGCAAAAAAAATGCCGTTGCGAGTTCCATCCAATAGTTGGAAAATCAGTGAATAGAGTGGCGTAATGGGTGTTTGTGCAGCCAGGCCAGACCAACTGTCCCCACCTAAACCAACCACATACAAACCGACAGCAATGAAAAACACTTGCTTGAAAGAAAGCCGTGTCAAGAGGCCCATCACTAGTAGACTGCCGGTAATGATCGCAGGAAAATACCAAAGATGGTAAAGAATGCCAGTGACCAACAATGTTTGGATAAAGGTGCCCAGCGGCATGTTCAACCCAAGCATGCCGCTGTACCAAGCAAGCGGCAAAAAGAGCAGTGTGGCTATGAGGTAGACTTGCAGCTGCTTTTTAATAAACTGCCAGACACGCTGTCTGGCAGGATAGCTGTTTTGGGTGGCTAAGTCGCTGAACACGTAATATCCGCTGATCATAAAAAAGAAGGGAACGGCAATTCTGAAGAACGTCAACGTGATCAGGATATCGCCGTCAGGCCATAAGCGGTGAAGAGGCAGACAGTGGATCGCCACCACCATCATCGCCAAAATCACCCGGAATTGCTCGATTCCTTGATTCTTCTTCATGCGAACTGCCTCGCAGTTTGTTCAAGGTATTGATGGTATTCTTCCAAGGTCCACTGTTGACTGGCGATGATTTGACTATGAGGCAGACCGACATAACGAAAATGCCATGGTTCATAGCCAATCCCTGTAATTTCCTGTTTGTCTGCGGGATAGCGTAAAATAAACCCATAGTTCATCATTTCCTGGGTAAATAAATCAGCGGCTGCGCTGTCACGAAATCGTGGGCAGATCAAATCATCCTGGCTGCCCTTTAAACCAACATCGATCGCTAAGCCTAACTGATGTTCACTGCAACCGGGCAACGCCACAAATTGTTTCGTATAGGCTAGCCCATTTTCTTTCAAGGAATATTCCCATAAATACCGTTGCTGCTTTTCGGTTCGGTAGCCATCTAACAAGCAGATCTCGTCTTCAAGCTTTAAGGCTTTGACGAGCCGTTTCCATTGTTTGGCTGCTTCTGGCTGCAAGTAAACCTCGTCTTCGCTGAAGGCAGCAAGGACTAAATGAGGGGGTTCTTGGTTTTTTTCTAACGGAAATTCTTTGCTAACTAACTGTAGATAGGGATTCATGTGACTTCCTCCTTTGCTAAGACAAGCAGTTTTTGTAGTAGTTCTTGATAGGATAAGCCGACCGCTGCCATCATGGCAGGATAGCGGGAGTGACTCGTAAAGCCCGGCATAGTATTGATTTCATTCAAGTATAGTTCTCCTTGATCCGTGACAAAAAAGTCGATGCGAGCAAGACCTTTAAGACCAAGACTACGATAGAGCAGCTGAGCTTGTTCTTTGACCTTGGTTTCAATCGTTTCAGGCAATGGCGCAGGGACGGTGATTTTGGCGCTGATTAGCTGGTACTTTTCTTCAAAATCGAAAAAGCCGTCTACTAATGAAATGGCGTCACAAGCACCGACAGTCAAAGAGTCGTTGCCCAGAATACCGCAACCGATCTCAACACCGGCAATTTTTTTTTGTAGGAGCACTGCGGAACAATAAGTAAAGGCTTCTTTTAAGGCAGAAGCGATTTCTTCAACGCAGGTGACTTTAGTGATCCCTTTTGAGGAGCCCGCTTCATTAGGCTTAAAGAAAACTGGAAAGCCATGGGTCTGGATAAAAGCTTCGATTTGTTCTTGCTGGTTGGCTTGATTTGTCAAGAGAATCGTAGGAGCACTTTGTACGCCAATGGCTGCTGCAGCTTGATGCAGCAGCCATTTGTTCATACATAAGGCAGAACTTGCCACCCCGCAGCCTACATAAGGCAGCTTCATCAATTCAAACAATCCTTGGATACTGCCATCTTCCCCGTATTTGCCATGCATAATGGGAAATAAAACATCAGGTACCAACGTTTGCTGCTCTTCACTTAGCCAAAAGCCGTTTCCTTCGAATAGCGGCTGTATTTTCTGTTTCTGTTTCGTATCCAACAACCACGTGTCTTGTCGGATGTTTTCCAGTTCTCCTGTATACAAGTACCAATCCATAGCATCTGGGGCGATCCCGATCAAAGAGAGGTCGTAGTCATAGGGAGATGATTGGAGTGCTTCGATTGCGCTAGTTGCTGAAGCTAAAGAAACGGTGTATTCCGGTGAATTGCCTCCAAAAATAATGGCGATTTTTTTCATGTTTTTCTTCCTTCCGCTTTTCGATTCTTACTACATTCAGTCTATCAAGGAAAGAAAAAAGAAATTTGCGGGCTTACTGGTATCTTTCTTTTCTTTTTGTGATGAAATTCTGACGAATTTATGACAAAAGGAAAGCGACAGCTGCCGCTCCTTTTACATCAGAAAGAAACTAGCCTTTGATGTAGAAAAAGCTGCCATAAGATGGAGTGGAAAAAATAGTGAAAAAAGAGCACTCTGAAGGAAAGGGGGAGGCAATAGCAGGAACGGTGACACAAAAAAAGCACGCAAAAGCATGCTTTTTCTTTTTGATGAGGGCTTTTCGATTATTATACGATTCGCTTATTGTGCGTAATGCGCACGAGGACCACCAATATATTTGGGCCGTGATCCCAGAGCTGTGACATGGGCAGCGCCGAGGGACTTGATAGAGGGACGGATCGGGATTTGAACATGTTTGACATGCATGCCGATTGCTGTGTCGCCAATATCGATGCCAGCTTTTGCTACTATGTGCTCCACTTCAATAGGCTCATCGAACAGCTGGAAAGCGGCAACTGAGCAAGCACCGCCTGCATGCAACTGGGGCACTACTGCGACTTCTTCTAATTGATATAGTCGAGCCGTTTCACGCTCAACAGCTAAAGCCCGATTGAGATGTTCACAGCCTTGAACGGCTAAATGAATATTTTTGGGACGCAAGATCGCTCGTAGTGTTTCAACGATAACCATGCCTACTTCTTGACTGGAATTTTTGCCAATCAAGCCGCCTACGACTTCACTTGTTGAACAACCAAGGACAAAAAGATCATTTTCACCAACATTCGCTGTCGTAATGACTTCTTCAACGATCGTAGTTAAATCCGTTTTTAATTGATTGATATCTGTCATAAGAATCACCTTTCATTTAAAGAAAACTTTTTCGTGCGGCGTAAGGCATGCGTCAGGGGTAAAGCAACGATGCTGCCAAAGACCGTTTGGATCAAATTACTTGGGATCGAGGCGATCCCAGCGCCTAAACCGAATAGCAAAACCGTTGCTGCTGCATAGCCGGCGATCATGATTAAACTGCCGACAATGACGGCTGCTAGTGGCCGATGGCTCATTCTACCTACGATCCAGCCTTGCACACCATGGATCACGATGGAAAAGAAGGCCCATTCAGGGTAACCTGATAGAAAATCAATGATGCCGCCGCTCATTCCACCGACGAAGGCACCGGCGCTAGGTCCGAACAAAAGGGCCGAGATATAGATCCCTGCTTCACATAAGGTCACAAAGCCCTTCGTTTGCGGAACAGGAATGATAAAGGTCAAAGAAAGTGCACACGTGAGTGCCGTCAGCATAGCGATCGTCGTTAGGTTTCTTACTTTCATAGGTGTTCCTCCTTTTTAAAATAGGCGAGCTGATTGACGTTGCCAGAGGTACCTAAAGGCAAACCGTCTTCAATCCCTGCCCAAACAAATGCTTTTGCGGTTTGGATAGCTGCTTCCAACGAAGCGCCTTTAGCAAGCATTGCGGCAATCGCTGATGAGAGGGTACAGCCAGCACCGTTGGTTGTGGTTCGCGTACTTTTTTCTGCCTCAAAAACGGTAAATTGTCCTTCTTGATACAAAACATCATAGGCTGTTTCCCCAGTTAGTCGACTGCCACCTTTGATCAGAACATTTGGGGCACCAAGCGCATGGATTTTTTTTGCCGCCGTTTTCATCTCTGCTAAAGAGGTAATGCTTTGTCCAGATAAGTGTTGTGCTTCGAGCAGATTAGGTGTCACTAATGCTGTGTAAGGAAACAATGAGATCAATCCTGCTTGATAGGAGTGGTTAAAGGCAGTATCTCCTTCTTTGAAGGCGAGAACGGGATCGAGCACGATCGGTCCGGTAAATGTTTGTAAAAAATCTCGCAGCAATTCAATGATGGCCGTTTGATGAAGCAGCCCGATTTTGATTGCATCTAGGGATACGACCGAGCGCAGTGAATCCAGCTGTGCTTGGATCACAGGCTCAGGGAGATCATGGAACATAAGATCATCCTTGATGGCGACCACACATGTTAATAGGGCATGGCCAAACACCCCGAATTCCTCAAATGTTTTCAAATCAGCCGTCATGCCGCCACCTGCCAAACTGTCGAGACCGGCGATCGATAAGACTTGTTTCATGTCTGCTGCTCCTTTCATTTCTCATTTCTTTCTATTATAAACAGTCGGTAAAAAAGAAAAACGGCCAATTGGATGTTTTTTTCTCATCCAATTGACCATTTGCTTATTTCTCATTTAGTAAATCTCGCTCACGATACCATTCATCGGGACGCCAGATCCATTCAAAGCCATCGGCAGCTAAGAGATCATAGGCTGCTTGGGGGCCCATCGTTCCTGCGGCATAGTTTGGAAAATCAGGTGTTTCTTGGTCCCAAGCGTGACGGATCACATCAACGATGCGCCAAGATTGGGCAACTTCATCCCAGTGGGTAAAGTTAGTGCCATCACCGTTCAAGGCATCTAGAATCAGTTTTTCGTAAGCTTCAGGGGTGTTTTCGACGATTTCAGTACTATTTCGGTAATCGAGCTTCACTGGCAATGTCTCAAACCCTTGACCAATTTCTTTTCCGTTCAAGGAAAGAGAGAAGCCTTCCGTCGGTTGAATGTAAATCGTCAGCACATTCGGTGCCAAACTCTCGATTTGCTTTTGTTCATTCAGGTCTTGCTTAAAGACATTGACTGGGACTTGTTTAAAGACAATGTTGATGCGAGTGCCTTTTTCCGTCAACCGTTTCCCAGTGCGCACATAAAATGGTACGCCGGACCAGCGGAAGTTATCGATCAAAAATTTCCCAGCAACGAAGGTTTCCGTTGCCGATTCTTCATCCACATTGGCTTCTTCACGGTAGCCAACAAATTTCTTGTCTTCTAATTGTCCTTTATCATATTGCCCACGAACGAAGTGTTGTTTCACTTCTTCTTCGGAGTAGATACGGATCGCATTTAAGGCTTTGATTTTTTCTGTCCGTAATTCTTTTTCAGAAAAAGCCACTGGCGGTTCCATGGCTAATAAGGAAAGAATCTGCAGAATATGATTTTGGACCATATCCTTCAAGGCACCGCTCTTATCATAATAGCCGCCGCGTTCTTCTACGCCTAAGTTTTCTGCGATATTGATCTGAACATTGTCAATGTAACGATTGTTCCACATTGACTCAAAAATGTTATTGGCAAAACGAATCGCAGAAATATTTTGGATCATTTCTTTTCCTAAATAGTGATCGATTCGGTAGATTTCTTGTTCCGTAAAGACTTGATTGATCTCTTCATTCAATTCTTTTGCTGAATTATAGTCGCTTCCAAACGGTTTCTCGATGATCACCCGATGGTAGCCGTCAGTATCCAGCATTCCTTGGGATTTCAAGTGAGAAACGATCGTCCCAAAGAAATTAGGGGACATTGCTAAGTAAAAAATCTGATTGCCTTCTAAATGGTATTTCTGATCTAAGGTTTCCGCCAAATCCTTTAATGAATCATAATGGCTCGTATCTGTTACATCATGTGATTGGTAGTAGAAATGAGAAGCGAATGTCTCTGCTTGTTCTTGTGAGTCACTCAACTCTTTGATTGTACCTATCACCACTTCACGATAGTGTTCATCCGACCA
The DNA here is from genome assembly GCF_051713725.1 of Enterococcus sp. DIV0755f. Lineage (NCBI taxonomy): Bacteria > Bacillati > Bacillota > Bacilli > Lactobacillales > Enterococcaceae > Enterococcus > Enterococcus sp. DIV0755f. The sequence goes on along the minus strand of NZ_JBIOQL010000001.1, from coordinate 2,515,614 downwards.
AGGACGGCGTGCAGTACCAATGACTGCAAAATCTTCTTTCAAATCGCCTTTTTTGTACAACCGAAACAAAGAAGGATATAGTTTGCGTTGGGCAAGGTCGCCCGTACCGCCAAAAATCGTAAAAAGGACCTTTTTTTCCATCATCTTCACTCCTTACAGTTTATCGACAAAAATCGTGCTGGCGGCTTTGTAGCTGACAGCAATTTCTTTTGTGTCATTTTTGATCGTAATCGGACCCTCGTATGCTGCCGCATCGATGATCTCGTATTCTTCATGAATATTCAATTTGATCGAAACGAGATAATCCAGCAGTTCTCGTTCGTCAAGGACACGGGCGATACGAATCTTGGTTCCTACCGGATAAGAACTCATGGTGTTTTTTTCGCCTTCGTGAATGAGTTCTCCTTGTTCAGGAATCATTCCCCCATGTGGGCAATACCGAGGATGATCAAGGTAGGCTTCTAAGCGGCTCGCCAACGTTTCTGAGGTGACATGTTCTAAAACTTCTGCGTCATCATGAACTTCATTCCATGAATAATGCAGGTGCTCCACAAGAAAGACTTCCCATAAACGATGCTTACGAATGAGGGCACTTGCAGAAGCTAAACCAGTTTCAGTCAACTGTACCCCTTGATAAGGTGAATGTTCCACTAAGCCTTCTTTTAATAATTTTGAAATCATTTCACTTACTGAAGCTGCTGAGACGTCCAGACCTGACACGATTTGTTTGTTATTGATCTTCTTTTGGTCACCACCAAGCTCTAAGATGAGCTTTAAATAATCTTCACGATTTGGTGTCATCGGATCCATCCTCTCTTATCAAAGACTATCAAAGTAGATTTTATCAAAAAAGCCAGCTGATTACTATGAAAAAAGCCGCCGGTTCTCAATATTCTATGTAAAAAGAAGACCGAGGGGAGCTACTCCACCTCAGCCTTTTTTTATTAAGCCCAATCACCATTGCGGAAGACAGGAACTGTGGTGCCATCTTCTTTGATGCCATCGATGGACATTTGGTCAGAGCCGACCATGAAGTCTACGTGGGTTTGGCTGCGGTTTAAACCAGCCGCTGCCAGTTCTTCTTCACTCATCTCAGTGCCGCCTTGTAAGCTGAAGGCATAAGCAGAGCCTAAAGCCAAGTGGTTTGAGGCATTTTCATCAAACAACGTATTGAAGAAGATGATGCCAGATTGTGAGATAGGGGAAGGGTCAGGGACTAAAGCGACTTCACCTAAAGATTTCGCTCCTTCATCGATCGCTAGCAATTTGCCTAACACTTCTTCGCCTTGTTCTGCAGAAAAGTCCACGACTTTACCGTCTTTGAAGGTGAATTTCATGCCAGAAATAATCGTTCCTGCGTAGCTCAATGGTTTCGTACTTGAAATATAGCCATCGATGCGACGATTATCTGGGGCAGTAAAGACTTCTTCTGTCGGCATGTTCGCCATGAATTTTTCATTGCGGGTGTTGTAGCTGCCAGCACCTTCCCACAAGTGATTTTTTGGTAGGCCGATGATCAAATCGGTACCCGGTGCTGTATAGTGTAATGCGCTGAATTGTTCTTTGTTCAATTCTTCTGCCTTGACTTGCAGTGTTTCATCATGTTTTTTCCAAGCAGCAACAGGATCTTCTTCGTAGATACGCGTCGTTTTGAAAATTTGATCCCATAGCTTGTCTTGTGCTTCTTCTGGGGAAGCATCAGGGAACACTTTTTGTGCCCAATCTTGACCTGCAGCAGCAACAACGGTCCAGCTGACTTTGTTGGCTTGTGTTGCTTGACGCAGTTTCATCATCGCCTTACCAGAAGCTGCTTGGAAAGCGGCGACCCGATCTGAGTCAACGCCCGCTAACGCATCGGGATTGGCAGAAACGACACTGATGCGGCTCGCACCTTTTTCGACCCAATCTTCTGTTTGATCAATTTTGTGTTGAGGGATCGTAGACAAACGATCCTCAGCTGCATGCGCAAGAAATTCTTTTTGAACCACATCGTCGGTCCATTGAACGATTACTTCATCAGCGCCTAGCTCATACGCTTTTTTTGTCAATAGTCGAGCTAACGGTGCTTGGTCCACGGCGATTTGGATGACGATGGTGTGCCCTTTTCGGACATTTACACCAACTTCTGTGATCAGTTGGGCATATTTTTCAAGGTTCTGATTAAAGTTTGGTAAAACCATTAAAATTCCTCCATTTATTCTAAAATTATAACTATCTTCATGATAGCACTAAGTATTTTTGAAAACAAACGAAAAAGAGAGCAAAAAAACAGAGGTCTTCAAATTGAAAAACTGGAAACACTAGGGGCAATAATTTTAAAAGTTTTTTTGCAAACTTAAAAAAACATGATACAATAAGTAAAAGGTATTTCTGAAAGCGATGTATAGCAGAATTAAGGAGATTAAAAAATTATGGCAAGAAAGAAAACTATTACTAGAGACCAGATTTTAAAAGCTGCCTATGAAGTTGTCGCAACCGAAGGATTTACACGTTTTACCGCACGCAATATCGCAGCGAAGATGAAATGTTCAACGCAACCGATCTACTTAGAATTTAAAAATATGGATGACTTAAAAAATGCATTGATCAATCAGATTTACGACTACTTAGCGACAGAAGTTTTTCCAGTTGAAAGACGGGGAGATGTCATCGTTGACTTAACGTTAAATTATATTGGCTTTGCAAATAAAGAAAAACGATTATACCGAGCGCTATACTTAGAAGAGCATGGTGGTGGGGATTCCATGCAGCAGTTTTCATTTGACCTTTTTGTGAAATCAGTAAAAAAAGAACCAAAGTATCAAGATCTATCGGACGTGAAATTACAGTCCTTGCATACTGGTGTCTGGATCGTCGCTACTGGCTTAGCGGCATTGATGTCTTCGGGGATCATTCATCCCACAGAAGATCAGATTGCTAAGCTGATGACGGAAACCACCGATAATATTTTAGCAAGAGAAACACCCATCGATATCAGTTATCATTAAGCAAACAAGAAAACCTCCGACAGAATCAAGTGATTTTGTCAGAGGTTTTCTTGTTTTATTCTGCAAATGCTTCCGCTAGCTTTTTGGCAAAGGCTTCTAAGTTTTGAATATCGTCTTCTTCCGCAGCCAAGTCGACCTTGACGCTATCTGCCCCTTTTGTTGCACCTATCTTACTAAAGACGGCTTCAAAGTCATCGACGGACTTACAAAAGTCATCATAAAACGTATCGCCAGAGCCGCAGACCCCAAAGATTTTGCCACTTAAATCAAGTTCTTGCAAATCTTCGTAAAAATCGACGATCTCATCAGGCAATTCACCGTCACCGTATGTATAGGTTGCGACGATACAGATATCGGCGTCTTCAAACTCATCGGCATCCACTTGGGTACACTCATTCATTTCAACTTCCATGTCAAGATTTTCAAGGGCTTCAGAAACGATATCTGCAATTTCTTCCGTATTCCCCGTCATACTCGCATAGACGATTTTTGCTAAAGCCATGGGCTTTTTCCTCCAATCTCATTCCTATTCTCAAGGAAAACTCTCTTACAGATTATAGCAAATGCACGAAAGATTGAAAACAAAACTTGAAAAACTCTTTACAATGTCTGTGAATTTTGTAAAATAAGGGATTTCTATGGTAAAATAAGAGGAATTTAATTAAGGGAGACGAGAACATGATTACATTAAAATCTGCCAGAGAAATAGACCGCATGGCCGAATCCGGCGCGCTGTTAGCAGATGTCCACAAACAATTACGCAGCTTCATCAAACCTGGTATCACCAGTTGGGATATCGAAGTGTTTGTCAGAGATTATATTGAAAGCCATGGCGGAATTGCCGCCCAAATTGGTTTTGAAGATTACAAATATGCCACTTGCTGCAGTATCAACGATGAGATTTGTCACGGGTTCCCCCGAAAAAAACCATTGAAAGATGGCGATCTGATCAAAGTTGATATGTGTATTGATTTAAAAGGCGCCATTTCTGATTCTTGCTGGAGTTATGTGGTAGGAAACTCGACGCCTGAGATCGATCGTTTAATGGAAGTAACCAAAAAAGCGTTGTATCTAGGAATCGAACAAGCCCAAGTTGGCAACCGAATCGGTGACATCGGTCATGCCATTCAAACCTATGCGGAAAAAGAAGGCTACGGTGTCGTGCGCGATTTCGTTGGACACGGCATTGGTCCAACGATCCATGAAAGTCCGATGATTCCTCACTACGGAGAAGCCGGCAAAGGGTTACGTTTAAAAGAAGGAATGGTTATTACCATCGAACCTATGATCAATACAGGGACGTGGAAAATGAAAATGGATCCTAACGGCTGGACCGCCTATACTCTAGATGGTGGCTTAAGTTGCCAATACGAACATAGTTTGGCGATCACCAAAGAAGGGCCACGCATTTTGACTTCTCAAGGAGAAGAAGGAACCTACTAAATTTTGGCGGTAGGAGACTTCTGATTGTTACGTATGACAAAGAAAAAAAAGGCAGATGATTCGCTGGCGGAGGAAGAAACATGAAAATCGTTGATAAAGTAAAAAGCAATCAAAAGCTGATGCGTTTCATTGAAACAACGCAAAATAGAATAACGGATTCAGAGATGGGGACCACATCGGTCGTCGTCGCCTACTATTTATTGCTTTCACTTTTCCCGTTAATGATTGCGCTGGGAAATCTGTTGCCTTATTTATCGATTGATCCGAACACGGTTTTATCTTATGTACAAGAATTGATCCCTAGTCAAATCTATGACTTTATCGGACCAGCGATCGAAAACCTCCTCACCACAAGCTCTGGCGGGTTGTTATCGATTTCCGCCTTGGCTGCGTTGTGGTCTGCGAGTCAAAGTATCAATGCCTTGCAAATTGCGATGAACAAAGCCTTCGGTGTGGACCAACGTTCCAATTTTATCGTGGTGCGCGCAGTATCATTTGTGATCATCCTGCTCTTTATGATTGCGATCGTTGGTGTTACGATGGTATTTGGGCTTGGAAAAATCATTCTTGATTTTTTGCAGCCGATTTTTAAGTTTCAAGACAATCTGATCGATACGTTCCAAACAGTCAAATGGCCAGTCACGATCGTTGCTTTGCTGTTTATCATGATGCTGATCTATTGGTTAGTGCCGAATGCAAAGGTCAAGTTGCGTTCGACTTTGCCAGGGGCGATCTTTGCAACGATTGGCTGGATGTTGCTGTCACAAGTGTTTGGCTTATACGCCCGTTACTTTGCTGCGAAAATCATTGGCTATCAAATTATTGGAAGTTTTATTGTTTTAATGATCTGGTTGAATCTTGCTGCGACGATTATTATCTTGGGTGGAATCATCAACGCAGTGGTAGAAGAATATGTGTCGGGACAAGAGATCAAAGAACGAACAGATCCTGTTCAGCGGATTTCTTCGAAAATCGAAGATACATTTACCAATAAAGAGAAATAACGGAAAGCGAGAATAAACGATGGATTTTGCATTCAAATTTGTAATGCGCTTATTTATAACAATGATCGTGTCTTTAATCCTAACACCGATCATTAAATTGATCTCTTTTAAGATCGGCGCAGTCGATCGACCAGGAGATCGCCGAATCAACACCAAGACAATGCCGACCGCAGGGGGACTGAGTATTTTTCTTTCGTTCTCTTTTGCATTGCTTTGGGAATTCCGTGCAATGATTCCTTTTGACTATGTCTGGCCGATGCTTTTAGGTGCAGCCATCGTCGTAGTTACTGGATTATTGGATGATATCTTTGAGTTGACGCCCCTGCAAAAAACACTGGGTTTGACGTTAGCGGCTTTGGAGATCTATTTTGTTGCTGGTATCAAAATCAGCACGGTTTCGATCCCTTATCTCGGGGTTTTTGACTTGGGCTGGTTAGGCTTACCTATGACGATCCTATGGATTTTGGCGATCACGAATGCGGTCAACTTGATTGACGGTTTAGATGGTCTAGCGAGTGGGGTCTCCATTATCAGTCTGACAACGATTGGGATCATTAGTTACTTCTTTTTACCAAACTCCGTTGAAGTACCGATGGTGATTTTTACATTGATTGCCGCGATCGTAGGCTTCTTTCCTTACAATTTTTATCCAGCCACGATTTTTTTAGGCGATACTGGGGCACTTTTTCTAGGTTTCATGATTTCCGTCCTATCGTTGCAAGGCTTAAAAAATGCGACCTTCATTACAGTGATCACCCCAATGTTGATTTTAGGGGTACCCATTACCGATACCGTCTATGCGATGATTCGTAGAAAATTCAATAAACAAAAGATCTCTTCAGCAGATAAGATGCACTTGCATCATCGCTTACTTTCATTAGGGTTTACCCACCGTGGCACGGTCTTGACGATCTATGCCTTGGCGATGGTTTTTTCATTTATTGCATTATTGATGAATTATGCCAGTAACACCGCAATCATCTTGCTGATCATTAGTACAGGTTTTGGCATCGAATTGTTTATCGAGTTGATTGGTTTGGTGGGAGAAAATCGTCAACCACTCATGTGCGCGCTGAAGTTTCTTGGAAACCGTCGATTCAGGCAAAAAGTCTTGAAGGCGCGAGCGGAAAAGAGAAAAGACAAGCAAGAAGAGGAAAGCGAAGATTTAGCTGCTAGCGCTTCTCAAATCAAGGAAAAGCGACGAAAGAGAAAACATTACCAAGCAAAACACAAAAAATAAACGATACAGTTGCGGCAAAGGTGTCCAACAGGTGAGATGAATACGAGTGATCGTTGAAGGTCAGGAGGAGTCAGTGCTTCTTCTAGCGCGTTCTCTTACGATCAGCTGTCGATGATTCGATCAATCCGTTGGCGATGCTTGCCGCTTTTTGTTTGTTTGAAAATGGTCAGACAAACATTATTTCCTGTCGAATTCTTCCGTCTTGAATTGACGGATCTAGCCCTAAACGTCTATACTTAAAAAGAGCAGCAGACTAATCAAAGAAAGAAGGATATGAACGAATGCCAAATGTGAAACAACTGACGTCAGAAAAAATGGGAACAATTTATGAGCTTTCCAATGATAGCGGTACCATCGTAAGGCTAAGTCCTGAAGGCGCACGCTTATTGGATTGGGTCGTTCCAGTAGAAGAAGGTCGCGACATCGTGGTCGGTTATGACACGATCGAAGGACATCGCCAAGCACGTTATTATGGCGCAACGATCGGCCCTGTGGCGGGAAGGATCGCAGGTACTCGCTTTGAGATCGACGGACAAGAATACCAAACGGAAGACAATGATGGCGGCAATACGCTTCATGGCGGTTCAAAGGGGCTGGATACTGATACATGGATCACTGAAACCTTTGAAGAAGCAGACAAAGCTGGGGTGATTTTTACTACCACACGGCAAGATGGCGATGGCGGGTTTCCTGGAAATGTTCGTTATCAAGTCACCTATACGTTGACGAATGACAATGAACTAATGCTTGCTTACGATGCCAACACAGACAAAGCGACTTTATTTAACCCAACGAACCACGGTTATTTCAATTTGACAGGTGATACCCAACAGCCGATCGATGACCACTTGGTTCAAATCAATGCCGAACATGTGGCTGAAACGAATGACGATGTGACGACGACCGGTGAAAAAACGCCTGTCGCAGGCACAAAGTTTGATTTTAGACAAGAACGCCCGATGGGAACGACGATGTTGGATGATCCGTTCTTATTAGACCATACACAAGAGTGGGATCTAAAAGTAACCAGTCCCGATCAAAAAGTGCAGCTGACTGTAACTACTGACCGTCCTGCCGTTGTTATTTACACAACGGGTGAGGGAGAAGCTGGCGCACCAATGAAGACTGGTCCTTTTGTCAATCATGGCGGGATGGCGATCGAAACACAAGGTGTTCCTGGCTCTGAGAAATTTACCCACTTTGGTGAGATCGTGTTGCGTCCAGAAGAACCCTTCCACTCTGTGACGACGTATCAGGTCCACTTTTAAGCATAGGAACCAAATCATTTTTAATGAAATAGAAAAAAGCATTGTCAAAACGCAGAAAGTTTGGCGATGCTTTTTTTTGACAAAATACGATTACAGATGTAAACTTAAAAATGTGAATCACTTATGAAAGGAAGTGGACAAATGCAATCTGTGGTCGAACCAATCAAAATTAGCGATTCTGAATGGGAAGTCATGCGTGTGATCTGGACATTAGGACAATCCGACGCGAAAGAGATCACCGCTTTATTGAGCGAAAATAAAAATTGGAAAGCAGCAACGGTCAAGACGCTTTTAGGACGACTCGTCAAAAAAGGCGTATTGAAAACAGAAAGCCAAGGAAAAAAATTTGTTTATTCGCCGCTTGTTTCCGAAGAAGCAACCGTTCGCAGCGCAGCTGAGAATCTTTTTTCTCATATTTGTGCCAAAAAAGTTGGGCAGACATTAGCAGAAATGATCCAAGAAGCAGCATTGACGGCAGAAGATTTGGCGATGCTCCAAGCAGCAGTCGACCAAAAAGTGCCAGTAGCAGCGATCTCATGTAATTGTATTCCTGGTCAGTGCCAATGCAAAACCCATGCAACAAAATAAGTAGCCAACGAACTGTTAAAAGAAATGAGGAATCGTAATGAAAAAAAACATGCAAATCAGCGGAATGAATTGTGCCCATTGTGCCGCAAAAGTTGAAAAAGCGCTTAGTGAAGTACCGGGTGTGAAAAAAGCCAAAGTGGACTTGAAAAAAGCTCGCGGAACAGTCAAGTTTGACGAGTCGCAAGTGACAGAAACAGCCTTAGTCAATGCGGTCACCGAAGCGGGTTATCAAGGGGTATTTGAGTAAGCAATGGAATTGCTAAAGTGAAAAGGAAAAATCAAAACAAATGAAAAGTGTTCAGCCGCTTGAAGCTTTTGTATGAAGGAGCAAGACTGTACGCACATTCAGTGAAATAGGAAGGGGAATACTAGGATGAATCAGAAAAAAACGTCTTCCGCAAGTAATAGTCAGACGTCAAGCCATCATAGGCATGAACCTGCTTTGAATGAGCGGGATAATGGTACACAGGGAAAAGAGCAACATGCGCAATCACAAGTGACAGAAGTCCCTGAGCCTAGCCATGAGATGAATGGGATGGATCATCACAAGGCGACATCAAAACAGCAGGAGCATGAAAGCTCCGATAGTAACCATGGTCCTATGGATCATGAAGTGTCCAGCATGGACTATAGCCATAAGGGCCATGAGATATCTGGCATGGATCACGGCCACAAGGGCCATGAGATGTCTGGCATGGATCACGGCCATAAGGACCATGAGATGTCTGGTATGAATCATAGTCACATGAATCATGAGATATCTGGTATGGATCATAGTCATATGGATCATGGAATGGGTGGCATGGATCATAGTATGCATATGGGAAATTTTAAGCAAAAGTTTTGGCTATCCTTGGTTTTGGCGATTCCAATCGTCATTTTATCACCAATGATGGGCATCGAATTGCCCTTTCAGTTCACGTTTCCTGGCTCAGATTGGGTCGTATTGCTTTTAGGAACGATCCTGTTTTTCTATGGAGGGCAGCCGTTTTTAAGTGGTGCGAAAATGGAATTGAAACAAAAAAGCCCAGCCATGATGACGTTGATTGCTATGGGGATCACGGTTTCTTATTTTTATAGTCTTTACGCATTTATCGCCAATCATTTTCTTGCTGTTCCTCATGTAATGGATTTCTTCTGGGAACTAGCGACTTTGATCGTGATCATGTTGTTGGGCCATTGGATCGAGATGAATGCCGTTTCTAATGCTGGCAATGCATTACAGAAATTAGCAGAACTATTGCCAAAAGAAGTGATTCGGAAAAATGCGGATGGATCAGAAGAACAGATTTCATTAGAAGAAGTGACCAACAAAACACAGTTGATCGTTCGCTCAGGAGATAAGATTCCTACCGACGGAACGATCCTTGAAGGAGAAACAACAATCGATGAGTCGGCAGTGACTGGTGAATCCAGACGGGTACCTAAAACCGTCGGCAGTACTGTCATTGGAGGATCTGTCAACGGCAATGGTACCATCACGATGGAAGTCACAGGAACTGGGGAAGACAGCTACTTAGCGAAAGTCATGGAAATGGTGAGAAAAGCCCAAGCAGATAAATCCCGCTTAGAAGCACTTTCGGACAAAGTGGCAAAATGGCTGTTTTATATTGCGTTAGTTGCTGGTGTCTTGGCATTTGCTGTATGGCTGTTTGTTGCTGACCTACCGACTGCTCTTGATCGAATGGTCACGGTATTCGTCATTGCCTGTCCCCATGCGTTAGGGCTAGCGATTCCCCTCGTGGTTGCTCGCTCGACATCGATCGCTGCCAAAAATGGCTTGCTCTTAAAAAATCGCAACGCACTGGAGAATGCGCATCATGTTGATTATCTGATCCTCGATAAGACCGGTACGTTAACAGAAGGAACGTTTACCGTAACTGGCATCGAGGCGACAGGCAGTCTTTCTGCATCAGAAGTACTAGCTTACCTAGCAGGTCTTGAGAAAACCGCCAATCATCCGATCGCAGAAGGTATTTTAGCCCAAGCTGAAAAGGAAAACATCACAGCCAAAAAGGCGACTGATGTTCAAACAAGGACAGGGATTGGTCTGGAAGGCGTGATCGATGGACAGAAGTGGTTGATCGTCAATCAAAAAGGATTGGAGCAATTAGCCATTCAGTATCAAGGGAACTCCTTGGAAAATTATCAAGAACAGGGCAATACCATCAGCTATTTGGTTCATGACGGAAAAGTGGAAGGAATCGTCGCATTAGGGGATAAGGTGAAACCAGAAGCGAGTCAATTTATTCAAAAAGTGAAAGACTTAGGCATCACACCAGTTATGGCTACTGGAGACAACCAAGAAGCGGCGCAAGCCGTAGCCGATTACCTAGGAATCGAAGCCTTCCATGCGGCAATGTTGCCAGACGATAAAGAACGTCTAGTCAGTGACTATGTCAAAGAGGGCAAGCGCGTCGTAATGGTAGGCGATGGGATCAATGACGCCCCAAGTCTTGCAAGAGCGACGATCGGGATTGCGATCGGAGCGGGTACCGATGTAGCGATCGATTCAGCCGATGTCGTTTTGACGAATAGCGAACCTCAAGACATCTTGCACTTCTTGACTTTGGCGAAAAAAACAAGACGCAAGATGATTCAAAATCTCTGGTGGGGCGCAGGATACAATATTTTTGCCATTCCTTTGGCAGCTGGCGTCCTCGCACCGATCGGGATCATTTTGAACCCAGCAGTCGGAGCTGTCTTGATGTCTATGAGCACGATCATCGTTGCCATCAATGCAATGACCTTATCAATCGAAAAAAGCGGCGATTAGCCGCTTTTTTGTTTCTTTTCCTAGGAGCAGTGAAATACCTCTATAATCTGCTTCTGGATTTATGCTATAATGTGTTCGTTGAGACAAGGAGGACGTTGATTATGGAACTGAAGAAATTGGATGTTCCCACTACTTCAATTACTGAAGTAAAAAAATCTCCGATGGATGTATTTAATCAAGCGCGAGAAGCAGGAACAGCAGTATATGTATTCAATCGTGAAAAAGTGGCGGGGGTCATGTTGACACAAGAGCAGTATGAAACGTTATTGCAGGAATTAGATTATTTGCGTCAGCGACCGATGATGGAAGAAGAACCCGAACAGCCGCCAGTGGCAGGGCTAGAGGAGTTCTTACAAATCATGCGGCAAGCGCTGATCACCGGTGCGAGCATCTCGGCAAAAAATTTAGATGAGCGAATGGTGGCGTTAGGGTTCATCACTCGTAAAACTGGTTTTGGCGGTGTCGTTGACATGGTGAATGAATTGAAAGAAACAGGCAAGATCGTTTACCAGCTACGTAAAAAACAAGATGGTAAATCGGTGACCGCTGAAGTCATTGGAGAACAAGACAATCAAACGCAATTATTTGATAAATTGATCATCAAAAAAATCTTTCTAAAAGAAAAATAAACGCTGGAACTTGTCCCAGCGTTTCAGACGGTAGACAAAGTACGGATGTGTTCGTACTTTGTCTTTTTTTCTATAAAATACTGGAGCTTATTAATTTTTTTAAAACTGTGAAAGATATTGCTCATCCAACCAACAAAAGTTCCAGCCAGTTACAGACTAGGTTTTAAGTCAGCCAGTAAGTTTTCCCGTCTTTCGTCCGTTGCATAAATCCGTATTCGATCAAATAACGTCGGACAGTGACGTAATCGGTGATCGCTTGCTTTAATACATCGTTGACGGCAGCTTCTGAATAATTTTTCTTCGGATCAAATTTTTGTGCCAGTACACTCAAGACAACGATCTTGCGCTTTTCTTTGCTGGGAAACTGTTTGATAAACCCCGTTTCATCAAAATAAGTAGCAATGATCTTTTCTCTTTCACTAGCCGTAATGGCATAGCGATCATCAAGCATCGTCGCCCCTTTGTGAGGCGGCAGCAACGGGGTATCTTGCAACAAGGACATGATACTTAAAAAAACAGTCGCTTGTCGCTGTTTTTCTTTTAGTTTAAAGCGATGATTCCTGACAGTCGAAGAAGAGATACCTAAGCGCTGGGCAATCACAGTATCGCTAACATCTTGGGCAAACAGTTGTAAAATCTCCTGCTGGCTTTCTGATAGGCCTGTTTGTTCTTTGGGTAAAGCCAACAATGCGGTCAAAACGGTTCCGTGATGCTCAGTGATATGCTGCACCATTCGTTTTTTTGCTGTAAAAAAGGCGCCATCAACGGGATAGATTTCTTCTTTGTCGAAGGTCTCCTGACAAAAGACGCAACAATAATCCGTTGGTGTTGCGACATATCCTTGCTGATAATCAGAAATGGTAAACTCTTGATAAGGTTTCATTTTGGGTTCTCCTTTTATTGTTTAGATATATACTAACATAAGTTGATTTCGTTTGTAAATAAACAAACGAATTTATCGTTAGTAGATAAATTTCATCCGTTGCTTAAAATCGTCGCCTTTTTGTGTTAGGATTAACAACAATAGCGAATGAATTTGCTTAATTCAAAGGAGTGATACTATGGCAGACGTAAGCCAACGCTTCAATCACGAAGTGTACAATATAGCTGTTTCATTGATTCGTAAATTTGATGAACGGGTTTCTTCAATTCCTGATATTTTAAAGTTAACGTTAGGCGAGCCGGATTTCAACACACCGGAGCACGTGAAAAAATCGGGTGTCCAAGCAATCGAACAAAATTTCAGCCACTATTCTGGAATGGCAGGCTTAGCAGATGTTCGGCAAGCAGCCAGTCTCTTTTTGAAAAATAAATATCAGCTTGATTACGACTTTCAATCAGAAGTATTAGTGACGATCGGTGCAACGGAAGCAATCTCAGCTTCTTTATTAGCCACGTTAGAACCTGGTGATAAAGTGATTCTACCAGCACCAATTTATCCAGGCTATGAACCAGTCATCCATTTAGCTCATGCCAAACCGATTTATCTTGATACGACGGATAATGACTTTGTTTTAGCGCCAGAAGTTTTGGAAGCAGCCTTAAAAGAACATGGGGAGCAAGTCAAGGCAGTCATTTTAAATTATCCTAGCAATCCAACAGGGGTCGTTTATACTCGAGAACAAGTCAAAGCATTGGCAGAAGTTTTAGAAAAATACCCCGTTTTTGTTATTAGCGATGAAATTTATAGTGAGTTGACTTATGATGAAACCCACGTATCCATTGCTGAATACTTGCGGGATCAAACGATTGTAATCAACGGCTTGTCGAAATCACACGCGATGACTGGTTGGCGCGTCGGCTTCATTTTTGCACCAGCAGCGTTGACTGCTCAGATCATTAAGGTCCACCAATACTTAGTGACCGCGGCATCAACGATTTCTCAAAAAGCCGCAGTGCGGGCATTGATCGAAGGCATCAACGATGCAGAAGTCATGAAAGCCGATTACCGTGAACGCAGAGATTACCTGTTTGAAAAGATGACTGCCCTTGGTTTTGAAATGGCGAAGCCATCTGGTGCATTCTACATTTTTGCCAAAATACCAGCAGGTTTCAACCAAGATTCCATGGCTTTTTGTGTCGACTTAGCCGAAAAGAATCAATTAGCAATCATTCCTGGGATCGCCTTTGGTCCCGAAGCAGAAGGCTATGTTCGTTTAAGCTATGCGGCAAGTATGGAAAACTTGGTGGAAGCGATGGATCGCTTGACACGCTATATGCAAAGCAATTGATTCTACAAACGTTTCTTTAGTTCATAAGTGTTAGATAAAGTAAGCCCCCTCTGAAGGATGCAGCGGGGGCTTTTTTAGGCAATCGACGAACTTTACAAAAGATTTACATCGCTTTATCGATTCTTTACATGAAATCCATCAAGGGTTTACACCGCCTTGCTAAACTAAGCATATAACGAAAGGAGATTTACTAAATGAAAAAATTGGGACTTTTATTTTTTGCAACTGGATTATTATTAGCTGGCTGTGGGAGCGGTGGCGCAAGCACTGAGAGCAGTCAAGCATCAGGCGGATCTTCATCAGGTGCCGCATCAAATGAAAATGTAGAAATTTTAGCTGTGGGCTCAACGGCATTGCAACCCTTGGTTGAAGCAGCAGGTGAAAGCTTCTCAGCAGACAATCCCAATTATACAATTACGGTTCAAGGTGGCGGCAGCGGAACTGGCTTAAGTCAAGTAGAAACAGGCGCGGTGACGATCGGCAATTCCGATGTGTTTGCGGATGAAAAAGATGGTGTGGATGCTAGCAAATTAGTTGACCATAAAGTAGCCGTAGTTGGTATGGCACCAGTGGTAAATAAAGACGCAGGCGTTACGGACCTTAGCCAACAAGAATTGATCGATATTTTTACAGGCAAAGTGAAGAATTGGTCTGAACTAGGCGGAGCAGATCAAGAAATCTCTGTAATCAACCGCGCATCAGGCAGCGGTACGAGAGCGACCTTTGAAAAATGGGGCTTAGATGGTGCAGAGACGATCCAAACACAAGAGCAAGATTCTTCTGGAACAGTCCGTAAAATCGTTGCTGAAACACCAGGAGCAATCAGCTACCTTGCTTTATCCTATTTGGACGATTCGATCCAAGCGCTATCTCTTGATGGGGTAGAAGCGACTCCTGAAAATATTGCAGATAACAAATGGCCAATCTGGTCTTACGAGCATATGTACACGAACGGCGAGCCAGATGCAAACGTCAAAGCCTTTCTTGATTACATCATGACAGACGATGTCCAACAAGGAATCGTTATCGAATTAGGTTACTTGCCAATCACTGATATGAAAGTAGAACGCAGTGTAGACGGCGAAGTAACGAATGTTGAATAGTGAAATGACCGAAGAAGGAGAATGCTCCTTCTTTTTTTGTGTTTAAAGCATCAAGAAGATGCTATTGGCTGGTGCTTCATTTGGTAATGAAAAACAACTACAAAAACAGCCGATAACAATTATTCACCTGTTATCGGCTGTTTTTTATCAATAATCATCTTTTTCATGAAGCGGCAAAGTCACCGTAAAGGTAGAACCAATTTTGGGGAAACTGTCAACCTTGATGCTGCCACCTAATAATTTGGTATAGTCTTTAACGATAGCCAGCCCAAGTCCAGTGCCGCCAGAATTGCGGGCGCGGGCTTTGTCCACCCGATAAAACCGCTCAAAAATCCGTTCCTGATCTTCTTCATCGATGCCGATGCCTTGATCCTGCACTTGAAATAACAGCTGGTCGTCTTGCTCTGAATAGGATAATGTGATGACACCACCAGGTTTTGAATAGGTGACAGCATTTTCTACCAGATTTTTTACGATGGGCTGCAGCAGCTCTTTTTTGGTAGATAAAATGAAGGGTTCGGGTCCTTCAAATTGAAAGGTCAATTGCTTCTTAGCAGCTGCGGGATCATAGGTTTGAACGACTTGTTGCAGCAGCTCAGAAAAGTTGATCGGTTGGTCGACATACTGGAAAGAATCACTGTCTTGAGACAGTTGGATGATATCTTGTATTAGATTTTTCAAGCGATAAGCATCTTTTTGAATGATCTCTAAAAAGGTCTGCAATGTTTCTGGGTCTTCTTTGGCGCCGTCCAGCAGTGTTTCGGTAAACCCAATCAAGGAAGTTACCGGCGTTTTTAATTCATGGGAAACATTGCCGACAAAATCTTTTTGCATTTTTTCTAATTGTCGGATGCGCGTCAAGTCATAAGAAATACCAATCAACTGGTTTTCTTGGAAGCTTCGCAAGGTAACATCCAAGACTTTTGAACGTTCTCCGCTAAGGGTGGTTTCCGCATGGAAAATAGGGGTCTCGTCGTTAAATTGATAGATCAATTGGATCAGTTGTGTGTCATGAATCACTTCAGTGAAGGGCTGCGGCAAGGTTGGCGCATTTTCCATCCCCAACTGTTCTTGCATCGTCGGATTCAACAGCAGCAGTTGATTTTCTTCATTAATGATAAAGACACCGATCATCAGTTCACTGAGCAAGCCGTACAGCTGTTGTTCAGATGCCGCATAGGCACGATAGGTCTGGCTCATTTGTTCGCTCAGCTGATTGATCAGTTGATACAACTCGTCATGTTCAGGGGTTTCTTGCATAATGATTGCTTGTTGATCGGGCGAGGTGATCATTTTTTTTACGACGGGCAGAATCGTTTGGATTGGACGATTCCGCTGACGCAGCGTGTGAAAAATCAGCAGGCTGATCAAGAAACAAAAGACAAGATAGACAATCAAGATCGATTGCTTGATTCCTTGGTTTTTCGCAAAAAAAGCAGCAGTCGGTTCTGCGATCCGCAAGATTTGAGTTAAGTTTCCATCTTCTTTGACAGGAATCGCCACGTAAAGCAATTCTTCATGCAAGGTGTCGCTTTCCCGCAACGATTGACCAACGGCGCTTCCGCGCAAAACGGCTTGAACCTCTGGACGATCGGAGCGGTTTTCATGGAGGGTATGATCATAAGTATCGAAAATGATTTGGCCTTGATCATCTAACAAAGTGATACGGCTATTGCTGTCTTGAACATAGGCATCGGCAAATTGTTCGAGCGTTGCGGTTTGGTTATCTGAGAGATTCAAAAACACAGCGGCTTTCTCTTGCAGAAAATCCACTTGCTGGGCGATGACTTGCTGACGGTAAAAACTGCTTAGAACTTGCCAACACAGGAAAAAAATCAGCAATAGACCGATTGACCATAAACCATAGCCATAGCGTTTTTTCATTGGGTCGGCTCCTGAAATTTATACCCAAATCCTCGAACGGTCACCAAGTATTCTGGACGCTTGGGATCAGCTTCCAATTTTTCTCTTAAATGACTGATGTGAACATCCACGATGCGACTTTGTCCATCAAAGTCAAAATTCCAAATACGATTGAGTAAGGTATCGCGATCGATCACGCGGCCTTTACGTTTCATAAAGTAAACCAGCAGCTCGAACTCTTTCGGGGTCAGGAAGATTTTCTCCCCATCCACACTGACCTGGAAATTGGTCAGATCGGCTTGGATTCCGCCAATTTGCAAGATTTCTGCAGGTTGATCTTCTTCTCGTGCTTGTTGACGAGGTTCTAAGCGACGGAAGATGGCCTTCATTCGAGCCAATACTTCTCGAGGGCTGAAGGGTTTCGTCAAGTAGTCGTCAGCCCCGATCTCTAAACCCAAAATCCGGTCGATCGGATCATCTTTTGCGGTCAAGACGAGGATCGGTGTCTCGATTTTTTCTTGCCGTAATTTCTTTGTGATTTCGATGCCGTCCAAATTCGGCAGCATGACATCCAAGATGATAAAGTCAAAAGGTTTTGACAACGCCAAGTCGAAGGCTTTTTGACCATCTGAGGCGGAAACGACTTGGTAGCCCTCTTTTTCTAAATTAAAGGTTAAAAGTGTGACGATTGAAGGTTCATCATCGACAACGAGTATTTTTTTCATGATAGACTCCTTTCGTTTCTTTTTTTCAAGAAACGATTAAATTTCAACGAACAAGTCCTATTTTAGCATGAATAGACAATTGGTACTATTGCAACCACTAAATAAATGCTATAATAAAGGACGATTTCATAGGAAAGCTGAGGGTGCTAAATGATTGGAATCAGTGCGTGTCTAGGCGGTGCCCTTTGCCGCTACGATGGAAAACATCAAGCAGTACCACAATTGATCGAACTTGTTCGTGCGGGTCAAGCAATGATGGTCTGTCCAGAAGTTCTTGGCGGCTTGCCGATTCCACGCGAACCGGCCGAAATCGTCGGTGGCGATGGGGTGGATGTTTGGGCGCAACGAGCGAAGGTCGTCACCATTTCAGGAGAAGACGTGACGGAACAATTTACTAAAGGCGCGAAAATTGCTTATCAAAAATTACAAGAGCAAGGCATCACCCAACTGATCTTAAAAGAGAAAAGTCCCTCTTGTGGCAGTCAGACGATTTATGATGGCAATTTTTCTGGAATCAAAAAAACAGGGGTCGGTGTCGCTTGTGCCTATTTTCGACAACAAGGCATGACTGTTTTGTCTGATGTCGAATGGCTTGCAAAACAGGAGGAAGCAAATGGAAATTGAAAAGACCAATCGCATGAATGCGTTGTTTGAGTTTTATTCCACGTTATTGACGGAAAAACAGATGAATTACATGGAATTGTATTACGCAGATGATTTTTCTCTAGGAGAAATCGCTGAAGAGTATCAAGTTAGCCGTCAAGCAGTCTATGACAACATCAAACGCACCGAACGTATTTTAGAAGACTATGAAAAAAAACTACATATGTTTTCGGATTATATCATGCGGGAAGACTTGCTGGATCAGCTAAGCGAGTATACGAAAACCCACTATCCAAAAGACGAAACCTTACAGGGGTTTATTCAACAGCTCCAAGAAATTGAAGAATAAAGGAATGAAAAAAAATGGCATTTGAAAGTTTAACTGAACGCCTCCAGCAGGCAATGAGCAAACTGCGCAGAAAAGGAAAAGTATCTGAAGCAGATGTAAAAGAAATGATGCGTGAGATTCGTCTAGCTTTATTAGAAGCCGACGTCAATCTGCAAGTTGTAAAAGAGTTTACCAAAAATGTCCGTGAACGGGCAGTGGGGGTAGAAGTATTAGAAAGCCTATCTCCAGCGCAACAAATCGTTAAAATCGTTGATGAAGAATTAACCAAAACATTAGGATCAGAAACAGTTGGGATCGAAAAATCACCGAAGATCCCAACGATCATCATGATGGCTGGTTTGCAAGGGGCAGGGAAAACCACCTTTGCTGGGAAATTAGCCAACCATTTGATCAAAACCGAAAACGCACGTCCATTAATGATCGCTGGTGACGTGTACCGACCAGCTGCGATCGACCAGTTGAAAGTATTAGGGCAGCAATTGGATGTACCTGTTTTTGATATGGGAACTGATGTCAGCCCAGTTGAAATCGTCCGCCAAGGATTGGCTTTGGCTCGGGAAAAGAAAAATGACTACGTTTTGATCGATACGGCGGGTCGTTTGCATATCGACGAAAACTTGATGGAAGAGCTAAAACAAATCAAGGACTTGGCACAGCCAAATGAAATTTTACTGGTAGTAGATGCGATGACAGGACAAGATGCTGTCAACGTGGCGGAAAGCTTCAATCAACAACTGGGGATCACAGGGGTAGTCATCACCAAGCTAGATGGCGATACTCGTGGCGGGGCGGCATTGTCGATTCGTCAAGTTACGGGCGCTCCAATCAAGTTCACTGGTACCGGTGAAAAATTGACCGACCTTGAAGTATTCCATCCAGATCGGATGTCTAGTCGGATTCTCGGTATGGGTGATATGCTGACTTTGATCGAAAAAGCACAGCAAGATTACGACGAGAAAAAAGCAGAAGAACTTGCTCAAAAAATGAAGGAAAACTCCTTCGACTTCAATGACTTTGTCGAACAGATCGATCAAGTTATGGGCATGGGCCCAATTGAAGATCTCTTAAAAATGATTCCGGGAATGAGTCAAATGCCTGGTATCGAAAATGTCAAAGTTGATCCGAAACAAATTGCTCGACAAAAAGCCATGGTTTATTCTATGACACCAGCTGAACGGGAAAATCCTGATTTGTTAAATCCAAGCCGTCGCCGCCGTATTGCTGCTGGTTCTGGAAACAGTGTCGTCGAAGTCAACCGTATGATCAAACAATTCAAAGAATCTCGCAAAATGATGCAGCAAATGAGTAAAGGGAATATGAACATTCCTGGCATGGATCAAATGTTTGGCGGTGGGGTCAAAGGGAAACTTGGAAAAATGGCCATGAATCGCATGGTCAAGAAACAAAAGAAGAAAAAGAAAAAACGCAAATAATCGTTTAACACTGATAGGAACTGAGAACTGAACCTTATCTTCGTGTAATTAAAAAACATGATCTGAAAAGGCACCAAATCGAGAAGCTGTACCTGCTGATTCTAGCAACTGCAGCTCCTCAGATTGCCTTCTTCAGGTCATGCTTTTTTATGCTCACAGCGTCCTCTTTAAATGAACTTCTTCAAAGAACATCAAATAGAACATCTAAAGAACATCCTTTTTTATAGAGAAAGCCAGCTTTCTACCGAATATCTCAAATCGTCCAAGAGTCAAAAATAGCGATCAACTATCGTTGCGGACAACTCTAAGAATAGGATAGAAGCAGAACATTCGTGCTTTCTGTTAAATGGTGCTACTATTAATTTATAGCAAGTATGAAAGGAGTTTTTTACGTTGACAAACAAAGATCGCATTGAAGGAAAAGTAACCGAAACAAAAGGGAAACTTACAGGAGATGACTCCGAAGAATTAAAAGGCAAAACCCAAAATAAATATGGGAAAGCCAAAGATAAGGTTGAAGATTTTGCGGATGATGTTTCTCGTAAAGTAAATGACTTCTTTGACAAAAAAGACGACGACAAACCTAGACATTAAACTTAAAAGCATCCCTGCAACATGTTCTTGTTGCAGGGATGCTTTTTTATATTCCACTGATTTGTTTGTTTTTTCGTTTGTACCACCAATTCATCAGCGCTTTAGGATAGACAAGCAGCAAACTGATGAATAAGCAGGCAACCAGTAATAAACCGAGCCGAAGGGCGATGTTCCAAAGACTGACATCATACCCCTCATAAAGATTACGGTAAAAAATTTCTAGTGGGTAATAAGAAATCATGGATAAATAGAACCAGGTTCCCAAAGAAAGCAGCCAATAAACTGGTGCGCGCAATTTAGGGATCGTTATATAATCACCGTCATTTTCTAAAGAGATTTTCGAGAACACTTTTTCGGCAGCAAGAATCAGTAAGCCGCTCAAGCCGAGGTAAAGGAGCAGCAGCCACCAAGGGTAGACATATCCTTGCGGCCAATCGATCCAGGTTTGAAAAGGAATCAGAAAATCCCCATGACCAAGAAACACAAAACTAAAAAACTCGCGGGTACATTGGAAAAAGCTATACCCCATTGATCCTAGCGAAATAGTGAAGAAGACCGAGAGCACGCCAGTAAATAGATTCCCCAGCAAAACGCCTAACAAGAGACCTGCAGCAAATACTAGCAGATTCGTTGCCAAGGTACTAAGGGCAGAAAGCAGCACGTCTTGAAGCGGCACAGCGAGATAGCGAGCTGGGATCATCGTGTATTCGATCAGGATATGACCTAACAGACCCAACACTAAACAAGCGGTCAAGGGTAAGCCGATAAAAAGCAGTTTCTTGTGAAAGACGTGCTTTCTGCTAAAGGGTAAGGCAAATAAAAAGCGATTGAAATTGGTGCGGCCATCGACAAAAAAGGATAAGAAGCCCCAAATAAACAGGAAGACAATCACAAATTGATTCATGGTGGTCATATAAGGGCGATTGTAATAAATCTCATCAGGGGACTCATTGCTGATCGTCAATACCGCATCGCGGTATTCTGTTGCCGAATCAAAGTAAACCGGGGTTTCACCCTTGTAGCTTTTGACATAGTACTCTCGATTTTCGTTGAAATCTTTGATAAATTCTTCAGATGTCAAATAGCGTTCTTGCTGATGCCAGGCTTTTTGTGATTGCCAGCCATCACCAAGATACATTAAGAGTAAGACAAAACAAAAGCCGATCAGCAGCTTGCCGTAGCGTTCTTTAAATATATTGCTTAACATCGTTTTCCACCTCTATCCTTCCACTAATGCCTCTTGTCGTAAATTTGCTTCAAACAGATCTTCCAAGGTCAAGGGCAATTCTTCGAAAACCAAAGGGTCAAGCTGCTGGATCTCAGCCGCCAGCTCTTTTGTGTAATTGTCAAACAAAGCGGTCAAGACTCGACCTTGTTTTTGAATCAGCTTGGAGCGCTGCTTGATAAGGGGAGGAATCTGCTTGCTGCGAAAGACGAGTTGAAGTTTGCGAGATTGTTCGCGAATCGTTTCCAAACGGTAGTCTCCTTCAATCGTTTTCCCTTTGATCAACAAGGCACGATCAATAATATGCTCTAATTCATTTAGATTATGGGAAGCGATCAATGCGGTACGATTCGACTCGCTGAGGCTTTCCAGCAATAGTCCGATCACTTTTTTACGGACGATCACATCAAGCCCATCAAAAGGTTCGTCTAACAGTAAGAACGTCGCATTTGAGGCAATCGCAAGAATCATTTTATAAAGACCTTGCATACCTTTTGACATCCGCCGGTAAGAAAGCGTTAGCGGCAGACCGTGACTTTGCATCAATTCTAAATAAAGATTTTGATCAAAATTCGGATAAGCAAGCCGATAAAATTGATTGATTTTTTTTAACGAGTAGGCAGCCAGAAAGTTTTCTTTTTCATCGATATAAAAAAGCTGTTCTTTTAATTCCGGGTGCTGATCCAGGCGTTGGTTATCGATTGAAATCTCGCCATCATCCAGTAAATAATGTCCAGCGATCGTCCGAAACAGCGTGGTTTTCCCAGAACCATTGCGGCCGATCAATCCTACGAGTTCTCCTTTTTCCAAAGAGAAGTTCACGTTTTCTAAGATAATTGTTTGTTCCATTTTCTTGGTCACATGTTCGATCTTCACTGTGGATCGCCTCCTAACTCTTGTTCAAAGCCATTCATCCAATCGCTCAGCTCACGCATGCTGATCTGTAAATGGCGTGCTTCGATCACCAATTCTTTCAAACGTTCTTTCACTTGTAAGATCCGAATCTCATCGCGTGGCAGATCCTCAGTAACTTTCACAAAGGTGCCTTTTCCTTTGATGGTGACAAGCACTTGCTCATTTTCCAATACTTTGTAGGCTTTGCTGACGGTATTTGGATTCATCAACAGGTGCTTGGCCATTTCACGAACCGAAGGTACTTGGTCTCCAGCGGTTAGAACACCGTTCAGAATATCTTCTTTGATACTTAAAACCAATTGCTCATAGTAAGGTTTGCTGCTGGCTTTGTTAATGCGAACCACAAAATCAGCTCCTTTCATTTATGTGTACTAGTATACGTAGTACACTAGTGGAAGTAAAGTCTTTTATGATAAAATAAACAAAAAGGAGCTGATGAGGACAATGGAACGATGTGAGTGGGCCAACAGTACACCAGCGATGCAAGAGTATCATGATACAATCTGGGGGAAACCTGAGTATGAGGATCAGCAGTTATTTCGAAAACTGGTGTTAGATATGAATCAAGCAGGATTGAGCTGGCAAACGATTTTAAATAAAATGGCAAATTTTGATGCGGCATATGATCAGTTTGAAATCACCAAAGTAGCGAACTATACGGAAGAAAAAGTGGAAGAGCTGATGATGAATCCAGGAATCATTCGCAATCGACGAAAGATTGAAGCAGCGATCATCAATGCCCAAGAAGTTTTGAAGATTCAAGAAGAATACGGCAGTTTCTCTGCATTCTTGTGGCGATATGTCAATCATGAGCCGATCATCAATGAATTTCAGCAGCAATCCGATGTACCGACCCATTCGGAAATCTCCGATCAGCTAGCAAAAGACTTGAAAAAGCGAGGCTTTAAATTTGTCGGAACGACAACTATTTACGCCTTTATGGAAGCGGTTGGTATGGTCAACGATCACTTAGTCACTTGTGTTTGTCGAACATCAGCAGCAAACGTAGAATAAAGGAGCGAGGATAATGGGAAAAGTGATATTCTATGGTGCGATCAGCCTCGATGGCTATTTAGCAGGTCTGGAGGATCAACTGGATTGGCTATTTCAAACCGATACCGGTGTTGCAACAACCTATGAAGCATTTTTTGCAACCATCGATGCGACCGTGATGGGGAGAAAGACCTATCAAGAAGCAAAGAAACTGATGGATGATGGACTGCTATATCCTGAAAAGACCAACTATGTTTTTTCTCGTACCCGAAAAGAGCCGCTGCCGGATGCAACGCTAGTGTCAACGGATCCAGTTGCATTTGTTTCAGCATTAAAACAAGAGGAAAACGTATGGGTAGTAGGGGGAGGTTCCTTATTAAAACCATTGCTGGAAGCTGATTTGATCGATGAATGGTTTATTCAAATCGCGCCTGTGTTTTTAGGAGAAGGCAAGCGACTGTTTGAACCGGGGGATTATGCGAGACGCTTGACGTTTGTTGAAACAAAACAGATGGGGGAACTGACAGAACTTCATTATGTTCGAAAAGCTGAGCAAGCAGGCGAATAAAAAATACAAACTATTTTTCTACGCAAAAAGACCAAGAAACTCAGTGCCGAGTTTCTTGGTCTTTTTGCATGGAATCTTCATTAGTTGAATCGTTGAAAGAATTCAATATATTTTGCAAGGATCGTTTCGAAGAAGCTTACTGTATCTGGGTTGATTTCATTGTTTTCATCGATCAAGTTTGTGATACCGCCAATGTAGGCTTCTGGTTGTTGCAGAGTAGGCATATCCAAAAAGACTAATGATTGACGCAAATGATGGTTCGCACCAAATCCAGCGATCGCTCCTGGAGAAACGCTGACGACTAAGGCTGGTTTGCCACCCCAACTGCTCGCACCGTAAGGACGAGAACCAACATCTAAAGCGTTTTTCAAGGCTGCAGGAACAGAGCGGTTGTATTCTGGTGTAAAGAAGAAGACACCATCAACGGCGCTTAATGCTTCACGAAATGCTGTCCATTCAGCAGGAACTTTTCCTTCAACTTCCAAATCTTCATTGTAAAAAGGCAAGTTGCCGATCTCGATGAAAGATGCTTCAAAACCTTCTGGTAATAGTGATGCGAATTTTTTCGCTACGAGTTTATTGTAAGAACCTTCCCGCAAGCTGCCGACGATAAAACCGATTTTTTTTGTCATGTAAAATTCCTCCTTGTTGTTTTCTACTCATTTAGCTTACCAAAAGTAAGTGGATGGTGCAAATAAAACGATTTGACCTTAAAAAGGTTTCTCTAATATTCATGATACGCGTCCAGATTCATTCTGGCAAAAGATAACCATGCCGAAAAAACAGGAAAGAAAAACTTTTTTCAGCTGTAAAGAAAAAACTCTTTACACCATCAGAAAAACCTGTTAAACTAGCTCTTGTGATTAAATCAATGGAGGTGTAAATAATGGCAGTAAAAATTCGTTTAAAACGCATGGGTTCTAAAAAGAAACCTTTTTACCGTATCGTCGTAGCAGATTCACGTTCTCCTCGTGACGGACGTTTCATCGAAACAGTTGGTACTTACAATCCTTTACTAGACCCAGCTGAAGTAACAATCAAAGAAGATCTAGTTCTTGATTGGTTATCTAAAGGTGCGCAACCTTCAGATACAGTTCGTAACATCCTTTCTAAAGAAGGCGTTATGAAAAAACACCACGAAGCAAAATTCACTAAGAAATAAGGTGACTTTGGATGAAAGATTTGCAAGAATTAGTCTTAACGATCGTTTCACCACTTGTTACCAAACCTGAGGATATCAAGCTTGAGCTGGTAGAGTCAGATGATTTCTTGGAATATAATCTTACTGTGGCACCAGAAGATATTGGTCGTATCATCGGTAAACAAGGTCGGGTTGCCAAAGCAATTCGAACGATCGTTTACAGTGTACGGACAAATGGACCGAAAAAAGTTCGTTTGAATATCATTGATGGTAAATAAGCAAGAGTGTAAAGCATTTCTCAAAGAGAAATGCTTTTTTTGTAAAATTCATGCTTAAGATGGAGGACAAAAAAGGATGGTTTTGAGATAATCAAAAATGAGGAGGTGCTTGTATGTCTCAACTAATCGCATGGATCGTCGTTCTTTTGATTCTCGTCTTTATTTATAAAATCGGTTCTTTTCTTTGGCGAACGCTAGGGATCTTGTTGTTGCTCTTTTTAATTTGGGTCTATCGTGAGGAGATCATGACGCAATTGAACCAATGGACACAAAACTTTCGTTGGGGCGACCTATCGACGATCGCCAATCAAGTTTGGCAATGGATCAAGGACGGCTTCCAATCACTGCAAAATTGGGTCACTAATCTTTAAAAAATCGACAAAAAAATGACAGACAATCTGACTTGTTTGTCATTTTTTTTGTTGAGGGGTATCCTTTGTATAAGGAGGGGAACATCATGAAAAAAGAACTAGGATTATTTGTTACGCTGCTAACGATCGGAACCTTGGCTGGCTGTACTAATCAAAAAGACCAAGAAACCAGTCAAGCCAGTACAGCTGAAACAACAGCAACGACTATGGTGGAAAGTACCCAAACACAAAAAAGTAGTCAATCAGAAACCAGTCAATCAACTGCATCGACTAGTCAGGCGGTTTCTCAGGATTCTTCAAATACGAGTAGCACCACAGACATCTATAGCCAAATACAAGCGGTATTCCCTGATCTTGTCTTGCCAAAGGACGTTCCGCTTGCTTCGGGTAAAGTGTTGAATGCGGCCACAGCTGGCAGTCAATCCGATGCCTCGATTCTTTATTATGGACTTGATCAGCAATTGTCTCTCAATGACAAGGCTTTGAACGAGGAAAAACCGCTTGCTGCTTTTCAAACAAAAGAGTATCAATCAGCGGATGAAGCGGCAGCAGCGGTCAATGTAACAGCAGATGATGGCGGACAAGCCGTCGATCTCGGATATGGGATTACTGGGCATATGCAAGGAGCTGCTGGCTCCAGTTATTTGAGCTGGCAAGAAGGAAATTGGTCATTGACTGTTCGAGCAGTCAACCAAGAGGAACAAGATCCAGTTCCGGTTGCCAAAGAAGTGGTAGCGTATCTAGAAGAAGCCATGCTTCCAGCACCTGAGGTCGGTCAAATCACTATCGATATGGGAAAAAATGACCATACAGCAACTACCGTGGTCTGGCAACAAGAAAAGATGCTTCGAACGGTGCAACATCAAGATGCACGTTCAGCATTGGAAATGGCCGTTTCAATGAATCAATAAGTTTCAGATTAGGACATTGCCCCTTTGATCGAGCGTCGAAGGGGTGTTTTTCGCGCGATGATTTTGAGGAAAACAGGGGGCGCTAGGAAACGGCTAGAATTCGCTACTTTGCTATGCTAAAATAGAACAGAAGTTAGAAGAAATGGGGAACGAACGTGACAGAATATTTAAACGTAGGGAAAATCGTCAATACACATGGGATCCGTGGAGAAGTACGAGTGATATCACAAACGGATTTTCCAGAAGAACGCTACCGTAAAGGGGCTGAATTGACACTTTTTCGTGAAAATAAAGAGCCATTACCATTGATTGTTTCAGGTCATCGCAAACATAAAAATTTTGATTTGTTAACGTTTGAGGGCTATCCCAACATCAACGACGTTGAACCGTTTCGTAACGGCATTTTAAAAGTTACCAAGGATGATTTGGTGGATCTAGCAGAAAATGAGTTTTACTACCATGAAATTATTGGTCTGGAAGTCGTCGAAGAAGATGGCACAGTCATTGGTAAAGTCAAAGAGATCCTTTCACCAGGCGCCAATGATGTTTGGGTGGTTCAGCGAAAAGGGAAGAAGGATGCCTTGATTCCTTATATCGAATCTGTTGTTCATACCATCGATCTTGAAAATGGTCAGGTCATCGTTGAGATCCCAGAAGGGTTGTTAGACGATGAGAATTGATGTGCTGACACTATTTCCACGAATGTTTGAAGGGCCTCTTGGAGAATCGATCATCGGTAAAGCACGGGAAAAGGGATTATTAGAAATCAATGTCTCTAATTTCCGTGATTATTCTGACAACAAGCATCAAACAGTGGATGACTATCCTTATGGTGGCGGAGCAGGAATGTTATTAAAAGTCCAACCTGTCTATGACAATATCAAAGCGATCGAAGAAGCGACACCAGAAACGAAAAAGCGGGTGATCCTATTAGACCCAGCGGGAAAACCTTTTGATCAAAAGATGGCGGAAGAATTCTCTACCGAAGAGCACCTTGTTTTTATTTGCGGTCACTATGAAGGCTATGATGAACGAATCCGTTCATTGGTCACTGATGAAGTGTCACTGGGCGATTACGTCTTGACTGGCGGCGAATTGGGGGCAATGGTCATGATCGATGCGACGGTCAGGCTATTACCAGAAGTTTTGGGCAATCAAACCTCCGCACAAACTGATTCTCATTCCACTGGTTTATTAGAGCATCCGCAATATACACGTCCGGCAGAGTTCAAAGGCATGAAAGTGCCGGAAGTTTTGATGAATGGCAATCATAAACTGATCGAGCAGTGGCAATTAAAAGAATCCTTGCGCCGAACGTATCAGCGACGTCCAGATATGCTGGAAACTTATCCGCTGACCGCTGAAATGCAGAAGCTTTTAAAAGAAATTGAAGACGAAGCGAAGACTGGCAAGTAAAATAGTGCCAGTTTTTTTGATATTCTGTGCCATGACAAGAAAATTCTCTTTACAGCCTATGGTCGACTGTGGTAAGATATTTCAGTGAGTGTAAACTCAACTATTACGATGTTCCGCTGGAGCTTTCATGCTTTAAGAATGTTTGGGAATAAGGAGAATGATAAACATGAATCCATTGATTCAAGAACTAACTCAAGAACAATTACGTACTGACATCCCAGCTTTCCGTCCTGGGGACACTGTTCGCGTTCACGCGAAAGTTGTCGAAGGAACTCGCGAACGTATTCAGTTATTTGAAGGTGTTGTCATCAAACGCCGCGGTGCTGGTATCAGCGAAACTTATACAGTTCGTAAAGTATCAAACGGTGTAGGTGTTGAACGTACCTTCCCATTGCACACACCACGTGTTGCACAAATCGAAGTTGTTCGTTACGGTAAAGTACGTCGTGCAAAATTGTACTACTTGCGTGCATTACACGGAAAAGCAGCTCGTATCAAAGAAATTCGTCGTTAATCATTTATTATCAGATGAAGCAAAAGCCCTTGATTTCAAGGGCTTTTTTCTTTTGTTTGGCGTTATGTTCTATCATTTTAAAGTTCTAGAATTGATTAATTGTGGAAAAAGGGGAGGCGGTTACAGTGTTTTCTTTCTTCATGGATAAAAAGACAAAGTACTGGTTATAGTACTTTGTCTATCGAGAGGCTGTCCATTGTTAAGACGAGCTTTTTTTAATTAGCTTTGTCTATTCATCCCTTGAAACAACAACCATAGATTTGATCGTTTTTCGTTCCTGCATATCGGCATAGGCTTGGTTGATATCATCTAAATCATAGGTTTGGGTGAAAACGCGGCCTGGATTGATAGTACCATCAAGCACCGCTTTTAACAGGATTTCCTTATCATATGTTGTGACCGATGCAGATCCTCCCGCAATGGAAATGTTTTGAGCAAAAGTGGAACCGATTGGTCGATTGTCATAGTGAGGGACGCCGACATAACCTACACGACCACCATTATGCAATACACCAAGGGCTTGTGTAATGGCAGCTTCTGTACCAACACATTCAAGAGCAGCATCCGCGCCTCCGCCAAGGATCTCGCGTACCTTCGCGATTCCCTCTTCACCACGCTCAGCCACAACAGCTGTAGCACCTGATTGAAGAGCCATTTCTTGTCGATCTTTATGACGGCTCATTAAAATAATTTGGGAAGCCCCACGCATTTTTGCCGCGATGACAGCACATTGTCCTACGGCACCATCGCCA
Source organism: Enterococcus sp. DIV0755f (assembly GCF_051713725.1). NCBI lineage: Bacteria > Bacillati > Bacillota > Bacilli > Lactobacillales > Enterococcaceae > Enterococcus > Enterococcus sp. DIV0755f. The sequence continues at coordinate 2,485,694 of NZ_JBIOQL010000001.1, read as the reverse complement.
ATCACGACGACTTTATCCCCTTTTTCTACATGTGCACAACGTGCCGCATGATATCCTGTGGGCATAACATCTGCCAAAGCTAAAAGAGACTTGATCATACCTTCCGTATAATCAGCTGGCTGACCTGGAACTTTTACAAGGGCCCAGTTGCCGTAATGGAAGTTGATATACTCAGATTGGAAACCGTTAGACCAATTCGTTGTACCTTGATGACGGTCGCATGTGCCATCAAAGCCGGCACGGCAAGCATCACATTCACCACAACCATGGGTGAAGGGGACGATGACAAAATCTCCAGGTTTCACAGTCGTAATGTCTGGACCGATTTCTTCAACGATGCCTAATGCCTCATGACCATCATTAACTGAATGAGGTTCTTTACTATCGCCATGAGCATACGACCAAAGATCAGAACCGCAAACACATGCTCGGACAACTTTAATAATAACATCATCGGCTGCTTGTAAAGTTGGCTTTTTTACTTCCTCCACTTTAACTAATCCTGCTTTTTCAAAAATTGCTGCTCTCATATAAATCCTTCTTTCTTAAGTTAGTATTGTTAGTATAAATGTTAAAGTTAACTTTAGGTCAAGAAAAAGGCACATCAAGAAATGACGTTCTCTAAAAAATTCCATTCAGGTTTTCCTTCAAGAGCAAACGTAGTGCTAACAAAAATAATTATTTCTATTCGTTAGCCGTTTCTTACGATGTTTCAAGTGGAGCATGCGCAAATGACGCCTGGAGACGGTTTGTCATTCAAACCGCCTGCCGTTTCTGAAACTTCTATCCAACTTCCCTCAATGCTTCATTTGGCGCAACAAAAATTACATGTACGTCAGAGTAACTTTTTTCATAAATGATTTTAGCTTATCTAGCAGAGGATACCATGAAATGATCGTCTAAAGTTTTGCGAAGGCAGAACACTTTCTTCAGATTCAAGTTTATTTCCCTCTCAACAACTGTTACTGATCAGCATTTTTTTATAAAAAAGGCAAAGAGGCAATAAACGGAGATTTTAATTAAACGTTCACTACACATTTAGGCTATAGAAGTTCATTTTGAGTGATTAGGTAGTTGCTGATTGATTACTATGTTTTTCCGTATTATGTGCCGATCGTAGTTGGGGAGCCTTTTGGGCTTTTTGATTTTGACACAGTAAGGCCAGGAAGCAGGTTATGGGATGTTTCTTATGCTGCGTACCGCTGGGTACCCTTGTATTTTGATGGGAACAGTCGTCTGAGTGAAACGCAATGCCATCGATTGAAACTTTTTGTGGATACTTATCGGCTGTCCAATAATGACAGAGTACAGATTGTCGATTGTTTGATCGACCGCCTTTGTGCACTAGTTGCTTTTATGAGTAGAAAAGGAGAAGAAGGGAATGGAAATTTTCAGAAAAACATTGACGAGGGACATCTTGCTAAATACCAATAGGACATTCAGCGCCTGAAAGAAAATAAATCGCAAGTCATCGAAGGGATAAAAATAGAAGGATAGAAGAACAGTGAGTACAAATCATCCAACAGTCTTCTATCAGATCGTCTTGATGTTTTTTATTGAAACGATTGTTATTTATAAAGATGAATTATCTCTATCTTTTTAATTTTTAATTTTATGTAATCTGGAAATAAAGAAAAAATTTTGAATGATTTCATTATTGTTTTCTAATAAATGATTACAGAAAAAAAGCAATAAATTCCCCTTTTTTTGATGATTTCTATGGTAATCTTCTCGATAGAGAACTTTCTTTTATCTAGCTATTACTGACCTCTATGCGTTAGTTAACTACTTCACAAATAAAAGGAAGTTCTTTATTTAATCGAATTGAAAGAGGTGTCTTTGTGAAAGCAGCTGTAGTATCAAAAGATAAGGTTGTAAAAATCGAGGAAAAAGAATTAAGAGCGCTTCGTCCGAATGAAGCATTATTGAAAATGGAGTGTTGCGGTGTCTGCCATACTGACTTGCATGTAAAAGATGGCGACTTTGGAGATGCATCTGGGATCGTACTCGGACACGAGGGAATCGGTAAAGTGGTTGCAATCGGTGATGATGTTACTTCTCTAGCAATCGGTGACCGTGCAAGTGTCGCTTGGTTGTATGAAAGCTGTGGATCATGCGAATACTGTGTGAACGGGAATGAATCATTATGCCGTTCGGTTAGAAATGCCGGCTATTCTGTAGATGGTGGTATGGCTGAAGAATGTATCGTTGTAGCTGACTATGCAGTGAAAGTTCCAGAGGACTTAGGTTCTGCTGAAGCCAGCAGCATTACTTGTGCAGGTGTAACCACATATAAAGCGGTAAAAGTTTCTGACATTAAACCAGGTCAATGGATCGCCATCTATGGTTTAGGGGGACTAGGAAACCTAGCCTTACAATATGCTAAAAATGTCTTTAATGCAAAAGTGATTGGAATCGATATCAACGACAAACAGTTGGACTTCGCAAAAGATCACGGCGCTGATCTTGTAATCAATCCTGCGAAAGAAGATGCGGCAAAAATCATTCAAGAAGCAACCGGCGGCGCACATGCAGCCGTAGTAACAGCTGTTTCAAAAGCAGCCTTCAATTCTGCTGTTGATGCTGTTCGTGCGGGCGGTACGATTGTAGCGGTCGGTCTCCCACCAGAAAGCATGGACTTGAACATTCCTCGACTTGTATTGGATGGGATTAAGATTGTCGGTTCCCTTGTTGGAACACGAACTGATTTAGCAGAAGCTTTCCAATTTGCAGCGGAAGGGAAAGTCGTTCCTAAAGTAGTCATGCGTCAGTTAGAAGAGATCAACGATATTTTTGATGAAATGCTTTCAGGAAAAATCAAAGGACGGATGGTCATTGATTTTCAAGAAAAATAAACGAAAATAGAGAAACCGACTATGAATTTTTAGCGAAGGAGAAAATTTCGTGTGTAATTTATTGATCATTGACAGCGAAGAGCGAAGAGCAGTTAGCGAGATGGTTCGTTTGATTGATCGTCATTTCCCAAATGTCATCTTGCTTCCAATGGTTGATTCGAAAAAAGCACTTCAGCGTACCTGTCTTGAGCAGATGGTTGAGATTGCAGTGATCAATGCGGATGGCGAAGAGGACTGTTTTGAATTATACAAAGAGTTGCTTTCTTTTTATCCGAATGCAAAAGCAATTTTGTATTCTGCAGTAGAAAGTTTTGCTATCGCTCAAAAAGCGTTGCGTTACGACTTGATCGATTATTTGGTCGAACCGATCACCAATGATTTTGTTTATGCATTGGACCGAGGGATTCAATCCATCAATCAGATTTCCTTGCTGCACGTCGAGAAAAACAATGAAGCTTCTCCTTCGCTTTCTTTAAGACATAAGATATTGCGCTATATTCATGAAAATTATAGAGAACATATTACGTTAGACACTTTAGCAGATCACCTGCATTTAAGTCGGTATCACACCAGCCGTTTGATCAAGAATACATTAGGAATGACCTTTTCATTGTACTTGATGATTTATCGTATTGAAGTTGCCAAAAAAGAACTCTCAACAAGTGATCGATCAATCAGTGAAATTTCTGTTAGAGTAGGATTCAATGATCCAAATTATTTTAGTAAGAAATTTAAAAAAGCAACTTCTTATACGCCCAAAGAGTATCGAAAAATTTATCGTGGGAAAGTAACCGTGATCGACTCAAGACTTGAGCTTTGAGTATTAAATAAAGTAGTTTGGGCTGATTGTATTAGCGAAAACATGATTCTTTGCTAATGCTTATCAAGTTACTTTTTCATAGATGAGAAAAGCTAAAAGGCCTATGTGTGCAAGGCCTTTTTTTACTTGAAAAAAATTTTGGATCAAGTTATTCAGACTAGCAGCAGAGGACAAAGACTGATGTTTTTGTGAATGAACCGATAGGTGCTATAATGAGAACGGATTCAGCAGTGCAGCTTACCAAAGAAAGGAAGCAAGAAAATGGCGAACAAAATGGTGTTTATTAACTTGCCTGTCACTGATATCAAACGTGCAACATCCTTTTATGAAGCGCTGGGGTTTGTAAAAAATGAAGAGTTCTCAAACGAGACCAGCAGTGGAATGGTTTGGAGTGAATCGATTTGGTTAATGCTGTTAGAACATGCGTTTTACCAACAATTTCTAAATGGTAGAAGTATTGCAGATACAAAGAAGACGAGTGGCGCATTGATCGCGTTTAGTTTTGACACACCAGAAGAAGCAAAGAATTTTGCGAAAATTGCTGAAGAAAATGGTGGACAGTCGTTCCAAGTTGACATGGGGATTCCAGAGGACATAATGGTCGGCTATGAAATCGTTGATCCTGACGGCAATCAGATTGAGTCTGCTTGGATGAAGGGCTATTAGCAAAGTGCTCTTTTAAATAAAAAGGAAAAAATGGTTCAGTATGCAGTTTCCTCAAGAAGTTAGGCTTTTGTGCTAACTTTTTGAGGGCTGCTTTTTCTTGACGGGATTCTCGAGTTTTGTAAGATTGGTCAGTACCCTTTGTCTAAATCTGAAAAAAGAGGTATGATACAAGAAAAAGGAGTGGAGACGAAGTGAAATATTCAACGAAATACAGCGACGCCATTCACATCCTCGCTTACATCCACCTCTTTAAAGGAACTGATCTATCAAGTGATCGGATCGCCCAGAGTGTTGAAACGAATCCTGCTTATGTTCGCCGGATTATGAGTGATCTGCGTATTGCCGGATTGATCGAAAGCCAAAGAGGAAAACCAAACCCTAAACTAACGAAGGAACCAAATGAGATTTCTTTGTTGGACATCTATGCGAGTGTTGAAAAAGATCAGCATCTTTTACATGCGGACAAAAAGACCAATCCCAATTGCTTGATTGGGGGGAATATCCAAACGGTATTAGAGGAAACTTACGATGTGCTGCAAAAGAAAATTGAGCAGGAAATGAGCGCTATCTCGCTACAATCCATCATTGACGGCATTCAAGTAGAAGCCAATCATTAAAAGTGTCACATAAAAGGCTGTAAAAAAAGAACTTTCACCTGCTAGGCAAATTCTTGACAGGGAAGAAAGTTTCTTTTATACTCTAGTTGTAACTTAATTAGTAACAACTGATTTTGAAAAAAACAAAAGTAGGAAGGATGATCATTATGAAAATCGGTATTATTGGCGCAACAGGGAATGCAGGTTCAGCAATTTATCAAGAAGCAGTACAGAGAGGACACGAAGTGACTGCTATCGTGAGAAATGAAGCGAAGGCCAAAGAACAACTTGGTGAGACGGTCAAAACACTTACAAAGGATGCTTTTTCTCTCACAGAAGAAGAGCTCAGTGACTTTGATGTGCTTGTTGACGCGTTTGCGACAAGTCCTGACAAAGCTTACTTGCATGTGGATCTGGCAGCAAAATTAGTGCACCTGTTTCGAGAAAAAAACACTCGTTTGTTCTTCATCTTAGGAGCCGGCAGTTTATTCAATGAAGCGGGGGAACGTAATCTCTCTGAGTTGAAAAAAGCACCAGGAAGCGAAAGTTGGATTGCGATTCCAGAAAATCAGCTAGACGAATATCTCTTTTTAGAAACAGTCAAAAATGTCCCTTGGGTGGGGATTTCTCCTGGGAATGTCTTTCAAGAAGGACCAGCTAAACCAGCGATTTTAGGGAAAGATCACTTACTATTCAACGAACAAAAGGAATCGGTGACATCTAGCGGTACGTTAGCTAAGGCAATTATCGATGAGATCGAAACAGTACAACATGAAAACACTCGCTTTACTGTGATTGATGCCTAGTAAGTTTTCAAAGACGACTGAGAAGGAAATGCTATGAGTAGCGTTGACTATTGGTACGAGTGGATGGATAGGCTATTTTAGGCAACAGTTCTTTTTTCACATTATTGTTTCCCATACTCAGTAATTTAGACAAGACAAATCCTCTGTCTTTGCTTATAATCAAGGACAGAGGTGAGAAAATGAATAAAAAAATCGAAGCGTATGAATTGATGCTTCTGCAATTAAAAGGATTACTAGAAGCAGAGAGTAATTGGATCGCTAATCTAGCAAACTCTTCTGCTTTATTAAATGAAACATTGGAAGATACGGTGTTTGCCGGCTACTATTTGTTTGAAGAAGGCGAACTGATCTTAGGCCCGTTCCAAGGAAGAGTATCTTGCACCAGAATCACTATGGGCAAAGGGGTTTGTGGAGAGTCAGCGGCAAAACAAACGACATTGATTGTCCCGAATGTCAAAGAACATGAGAACTATATCTCTTGTGACTCGGCAGCTATGTCTGAAATCGTTGTTCCTATGATAGCTGATGATCAATTGATTGGTGTGTTGGATATCGATAGTGGCAAAACGAACAGCTATGATGAGATCGATCAGAAATATCTTGAAGAATTTGCGGCGATCCTAGTAGCGAGTCGTAAATAAATCGTCATTTCTTAATAATTAGCAAAAAACAATATAACGTTTACAAAGCAAGTGTTCATTGAATAATGGGCACTTTTTTCATTTTTGTTTTAAATAGACATGCATATCGCTTTATTTTATTAGAATTAGATGATAAAATGATAATACAATTAGAGAAACGAGTAGTAAGGAGCGCATTATGGAAGCAGAAACAATTGTATTAGGTAAAGCATATGAATGTAAACCAGTTGGCTTAGAAAGCCGCGTTATCGGAGAAGTGGTCAGAAAAATGGAACGTTGTGCCGTTTTGCATGTGATCCGTTATGAAGAGACTGATCATGACGAGCTTGAAGAACGTTGTGGACGAGTTGTGGCAAAATACAACGAGATCTATCAACCAGCATTGGTTGAATGCTTTTCTAGCTAAGGGTTAATCCCAATCAAACGAAGCCATGCACGTAAACCAATTCCCTTAACAAAGGGGCTGTTTCTTGGAAGCAGCCTCTTTTTTTGATTCTTGGACACCGCTGCGTAGAAAAATACATGCTATAATGGACGAGAAACTAGCAGAAAGCAGGGAGCAAAATGGAATTAGAAAAAACGGTCATTGATGACAAACAGATGCTTTTTGAATTGCCGAAGGAAGCAGGGCAACTGCAAATTGTTAAAGGAAAACTTATTGAAACAAAAGACAATACCGTCCTCTTAGCCATAAAAGAAGGCCAATTACTATCAGTAGCAGATGAGAAAACATTTGATGACAAGCAAGAATATGATCGCTTAATGATCCTTACACCACCTTGGGAGATCATGGCGCCATACTTAGCAGCCTATTATCAAGAGAAATATCATTTGTCCAATGCTTCCAACGCACCTATCGTGATTCCACAGGAACTGCAACAAGGGGTCGCTGTTTGTGCGGAACCATTTGATTGCTTGATCGATTTTCTGGGGTATGTATCCACCAGTAAAAAGGAAACGAAAGCGGTGAAAAAAGGGGGCAAACCTCGTCATAAATGGTCAAAAGAATTACAAGATGAACCCTTTATGGTGGACTATCAAGGAAGTACAGCAACGGTTTATTGGCAGAAACGCAACGAGGTTCGAATTGAAAAAGGCGCTACCTTGCGTCAAGAGGTTCCTTTGAACAAAGACGGCTCGGTGGGCTTTTCAGCTCGATTAGCAGAAAAGATACGGCAAGAGAATCAATCAGCGATCAAAGAGGGACGAACGATTGCAGACGTCGTATTAAAAAGTGTCAATGAGGTCGGCATGTTTCTTTACTATGGGGGGACCAATGGCTGGCTTCAATTAAAAGATCAGCAAGGAAGAACCCTGAACGAGCGAACGGTGGAATAGAAAAGAGAGATACTGAACAAGAAAGCGATCCACCAAAGCGAACGGAATCAGCTTTGGTGGATCGCTCGTATCGTTTAACTAGGAGTAGGCTCTTCATCGATCAAGACAAATTCTTGACCTGTTTTGGACAAAACAAGGCTCGGTTTTGCAGTTCCTTCCTTTTCTGCTCGATACGCCTCTCGGTGCTTTTGCAGATGTTCGGGGCGTTTTAACCAAGCTTGAAATGCTTTTTTCTCAGTCCATTTTGACACCAGCTGGAAAACTAGGCGGTCTTTTGATTCTGAAAACCAAGCTTCAGCAGAGTGACAGCCAGCAAATGTTTTCATTGAGGCGGTATCTTTTTTCATTTTAGCAAGAAAGATGTCTTTGCCTTCTGGAATGACTTCAAATGCGACGGTACGGATATACATGAAATTCCTCCTTTGACTGTGAGTGATTTCATTTAGTATAGCGCTAATTGAGAATCATTGTCAATTAGCATGGGGATTTTTACTTTTTTATCGATTTTCACTTTTTGATTAAATCATTCAAAAGCCTTGAACAAATGAAAAAAGTACGTATAATTAATATACGTACTGAAGAGTCCGAAGAGTATTGGAGAAAATGGATACTTGGGGAAGTCTTTCTTTTCTCACGTGCAGTACTCTTCGTTTGTTTAGTGTACCACTCCCATTTTAAAATAGATACGTTTTTTTTACTTTCTGAGGAGATTTCTTTTATTCCTTGAGTTGAAAGGCAAAAAAGTGGGAAGGCTCTGAGAAAGCGCTATGAAGACGAAATTTATGTCTTCTTTTTTTGTGTGAAAGGGAAGGAAAATTAAGAAAGTTTTCTTATCCATTTTACCTGCGAAATGATGTATAAGAAAGTATCAAAAGTTCTGATTACTAGAAGATCAGGACTTTTTTGTATGCTTTCTTGGCACGACTCCTTTCAACGATATTCAGTATAAAGTCGCTCTTTTCTACTTTTTACATTCAGAAGAGCGCTTCTGACACAACCATGTAACCTCTTACATTTTTTGGTCGTGTTAAATTGACAGGCTGCATAAACATGCGGTAAACTCGGTACAACAAACAGAATTTTTTGAATTATCTGAATGTTAGAAGGGGATGAGTAAAAATGGGGAAACGTAGCAAATATGCAGTATCGCTTGTGTTACTAGGCAGCTTATTTTTAGCAGCTTGTCAAAATGGCAATGAAGATAACGAGACGGATTCATCAGCCGCTTCTTCTGCAGAGCAAGTGATCAATGTGCAATTTTCGGCAGAGATGGGCAGTGCAGATATTTCTTTAGCAACCGACTCTTACAGCTTTATCACGTTAAACAACGCCTATGAAGGTCTTTATCGCTTAGATGAAAACAATGTTCCTGTGATCGCTGGTGCAAGCGAAGACGCTGAAGTTAGTGAAGATGGGCTTTCTTACACCATTTCACTGCGGGAAGAGGCAAAATGGTCCAATGGCGATCCAGTTACTGCAGCTGATTATGTTTTTAGCTGGCAGCGCACCGTTGATCCAGCCACTGCTTCCAATTATGCTTATATGCTGGCACCAGTTAAAAACGCTGCCGCTATTTCAGATGGTACGCTAGATAAAAGCGAGTTAGGGATCGAAGCAGTCAATGATCATGAATTGAAAATCACGTTAGAAAAACCGACGCCTTACTTTTTATCTTTACTGGCTTTTCCAACTTTCTTCCCGCAAAACGAGCGTGTCGTGGAAGAGTTCGGTGACCAATATGCCTTAACCAGTGAAAACGCGGCGTACAATGGACCATTCCTATTGACCAATTATGCTGGACCAGGCACCGACATCCAATGGACATTGGCGAAAAATCCCGATTATTGGGATGCCGATTCGGTCAAACTTGAAACAATTAACTTTGATGTCGTGAAAGACTCATCGACCGCTTATAACTTGTACGAAAGCGGACAAGCCGATGACATTATTTTAAGCGGTGAATTGGCGATGCAGAATGTGAATCATCCTGATTACATTGTTCAGCCTAGTGCAACCACTCAGTATTTAGAAATGAATCAAGCACCAGAAGATTCGCCTTTTCGAAATGCAAATCTGCGCCAAGCCATTTCGTATAGTATGAATCGACAACAAATCGTTGACAATATTTTAGGCAACGGCTCCTTACCGGCGGTCGGTTTTGTTCCTTCTGACCTAGCGTTTAATCCAGAGACAAAGGCTGATTTTGTCGAGGATGCGGCAACCACGTTAGCCTTTGACGAAGAAAAAGCCCAAGAATATTGGGAAAAGGCAAAAGCTGAACTGGGTATCGATACATTGTCTTTTGAACTGTTGACATCAGATACCGATCAATCGAAAAAAATGGCAGAATACATTCAAGGCACCTTGCAGCAAACACTGGATGGGCTGACTGTCGAAGTCACAAACGTTCCATTTTCTGTGCGCTTGGATCGTTCAAATAGCGGCGATTTTGAGATGGTCATGAACAACTGGATCGGGGATTATGCAGATCCAATCAACTTTTTGGAATTGTTCAAAAAAGACAGTTCCTATAATCGTGGAAAATGGCTAAATGATGACTACAATCAATTGATCGAACAAGCCTCCAATGAAAATGCTAACGATCCAGAAGCCCGTTGGGAAAATATGGTAGCAGCAGAAAAAATCTTAACCGACGACTTAGGCGTTATTCCACTCTTCCAAAGTGCTGAAGCACATCTACGGTCGCCAAAAATCAAAGGCCTCATCGTTCATAGTGTTGGCGCGGCCTATGATTATAAAAATGTCTTTGTCGAAGAATAAGGAGAAAAAAGCTCCTTTTGTCTATTCATTGTCTGACTTCGCCAAAGAGGGCAGCAGACGAGAAAAACGTTACTAGAATGTTTAGCAACTTGATAACAAGGAATAAAGCAGTTCTTTTTCTAGCAGCGAACAATGACGTATTCATTTTAGCTAGATAAGAACTGCTTTTCTTTTTGGGAGGAACACCAATGAAAATCACAGCAGTTGAAACCAAACGAATTCCGATCCAGCTGAATGCACCCTTTAAAACGGCGCTCAGAGAAGTGCACGCCGTCGAAGTGATTCGAGTGCTGCTTTTTTTTGATAATGGGATCGTTGGCATCGGAGAAGCAGCACCTACCGAAGTGATCACCGGTGATACAAAAGAAAGTATTTTAAAAGATATCGAAACGGTCTTTGCTCCGTTCCTGTTAGGCAGAAAGGTAGATGCCCAATTGCTAGTAATGGATGAGCTTCATGCGCTGATCCAGCATCATACGAGCCCTAAAGCGGCGATTGATATCGCGTTGCATGATGCACTGGCAAAAGCGGCCAACTTGCCTCTTTACCGCTATTTAGGTGGTTCTGCCAATACACTGACAACCGATTATACGATCAGTGTTGGCTCACAGGAGCAGATGGTGCATGATGCCCAAGCGAAAGTCCAGGCGGGATTTCGCTCCTTGAAAATCAAACTAGGGGCAGGAACGATCGAAGAGGAAGTTGCGAAAATTCGCCGCATCAATGAACGCTTGGCAGGAAAGATTCCCTTTCGAATTGATGCGAATCAAGGCTGGACCAAAGAAGAAGCGGTGCAGATTTTAGACCAATGGCAAGACATTCCGATCGAGTTTGTTGAACAGCCAGTAAAAGCCCATGATTTTGCTGGACTCAGCTATGTGACTGCTCGTACGACGATTCCAATCATGGCCGATGAAAGTCTTTTTTCCTATGAGGATGCCAAGCGTTTGATTACTGAAAACTGCTGCAATTATTTGAACATTAAATTGATGAAAAGCGGCGGGATCAAAGAGGGACAAAAAATTTATCACTTGGCAAAAGAGCATCAAATGCCAGTGATGGTCGGTTCGATGATTGAAGGGTATGGGGGAATGGCGGCAGCCGCCCATTTTGCCTTGGGGATGGCCGACGTCCAATTTTATGATCTGGACGTTCCTTTTATGTGGGAGACCCAAACGACTTCCCCTGAAATGCAAGGGATTCTTCAGCGTCCAGGAAGCTTGAGTGTCACCGAACGCATCGGTCTAGGGATCAACGAATAAATAGTTATGAGAGGAGCAAAGATGAAACAAATTGTTCAGGCTGGCTCTTCCTTCTTATGGAAGGAACCCAAAGAAAACAAAGTACTAGCAAAAATCAAAGCATTTCCTTTAGAAGCGCTGCACACTTTTTTGACTGATGAAGATACGATGCGGCTTTATCAGGAAAGCTTAGTGGACTCCGAAGTATTATATGGGACGATAGTAGAAGTCATCACCCAAACGGATGGTTGGTCCCATGTGATCGTCTTGGATCAAAAAAGCAATAAACACCCACTCGGGTATCCTGGTTATCTGCCGAACGAGGTATTGAAGCCATTGCCACCAGATTATGCACCAGCTAAAAGAAGGATTGGGGTGATTGCAAAAGAAGCCGTGCTTGTTTTTGACTCGACCACACGACTTGTTTCTTTTGGAACAGTTTTACCACTTGTTGGGGAAACCGCAGATTCCTATCAAGTGGCTACGCCTAATGGACCAGCAACGATCGCTAAAGCTTTTGCTCACGTCCTATCGGACACATGGGCAAAGCTTTCAGAAAAAATAATAGCCTTGGCAGAACAATTTATAAACCAGCCCTATGTCTGGGCAGGCATTAGCGGCAGTGGCTTTGATTGTTCTGGATTCATGTATTCGCTGCATCGACTTCATGGTATTTTAATCCCCCGAGATACGATCGAGCAAGCACAACAAGCAAACATCGTACCTTACAGTCAGGCACAACCAGGGGATCTGCTGTTGTTTGCTTATGAAGAAGGAAAAGGCGAAGTCCATCATGTCGGTCTATATTTGGGGGATGACGAAATGATTCATTCAAGAACACCTGGGTCACGGGTCATGAAAACCAAAATCACTGGCTCTAATTATGAACCAGAACTCGCAGTTGTGGCGCGTTATTGGCAAAACCAGCCGAATACATCACAGGAATGCTCATGAACATTCTTTTCATGATCGTAAGGAAAGGGGCATTTGATGGGAAAAGATGACTTGCGTGTAGCAATTAAGCCTATTCTAGAAAACTATCAGACAACCTTGGAAATGGGTTTATGGATCGGTACGCCAACGGAATGTCTCATTGACTATCAGAGTCAAAAGTCGTTTTCGGCAGCGAGTATCAGTAAGCTTGTTTTGTATGCCTATTATCTTGAACAGATTATCGAAGAAAAAATCGATCCGCAACAGCTGATCGGTGTGAACGCCGTTGATCTGACAGAGGGTGCTGGGGTGATCCGTCTTTTTCCTCAGAAGAAAGGTTGGACCATCAGTGAGCTTCTCACGGCGATGATCGCCGTATCTGATAATACTGCGACCAATGTACTATTGGACTTAGTAGGGTTGCCCACGCTTCAGGCCTGGATTCAGGAGCCAGAGATTCAATTTGAACGGTATATGATGCGACCGATCAAAGACAAAGAGAACCGCTTGACCCCCTCGGCGGCTGCTAAACTACTACTAAGGTGTGTTAAACGAGAAGAAGCTGCACTAGGGTTTTCACCCTTAAATCAGCAGCAATTTCAAGAAGGATTAGCGGGAAATTTTGCGGAAACTGCGCAGCCCGCTTGCCGCATTTTTAATAAGACAGGCCGTCTTGACCGCATCGAACACGATGTAGCGTATTTACAAGCCAATGAAACGACGATCATCATTGCGGCATTTTCCTATGATAAAACCGGTAGTGGTCAAGGGATCAGTTGGCTAAGAGAAATTGGTCAAACAGTCTATCAGAAATTTTTTAAGTAAAATGCGCTGCGTATCGCTCCTCACTTAGAGGCACTTGATCCGCAGCGTATTAATTATTTACAACAATAAAATCCCCCATATCATAGCGGTGCCGTGATTGGGAAAATTCAAAAGGCGTCCCATCGCCGAGGTAAACCGTTTGCTCAACTTCTAAAATGGGATCGGTGGCAGCACAAGCTAAGTATTGCTGGTCATAGGTGTCTGCACGATCCGCTTTGATACGACGGACAGATGTTCCAATCGAAGAGTGGAGTTGGTTCGTGATGTAGCTATAGACTGAAGAGGATAAGACTTCTTCGGTAATGCCAGGAATGACATGAAGCGGCATGATGGTATACTCTAAAACAACGGGTACATCGTCAAATAGACGCAGACGAACGATATCATAAATTTGCTGGTCACTGCGAATTTTTAGTTTTTCTTGTTCTTTCTCATCGGGAAAAAGAATGGCAAAAGAAATGATCTTGCTGGTGATTTTTCCTGTCTCTCCAAGGCGCTTCGTCAGCCCGCGATTGATCTTGGCGTTGTAATCGAAGGTTGAATAGGAATCACTGATAAACGTACCCGTGCCTTTTTTACCGTAAATAATGCCTTCCATTTGTAAAATATTCAATGCTTTTTGAATCGTCACGCGGCTCGTTTGATAATCCGCAGCCAGTTCGGATTGCTTCGGCAATTTTTTCTCTTCTTCGTAAAACCCGTGATTGATTTTGCTCCGTAAATCGGCAGCGATGTCATGGTAGTTCGCCATTTGCTTCACCTCAAAATAATAATAAGTGATAAAACGAAGTATGTAAACTTGGAGCTTTACATACCCTGTTTTGAAGGCTTTTCCTGCGTTTACATTCTTCAGAAAATGAATTACATTTGTAATGTAATCGTTTTCTAAAAATTGAAGAATAGGGGTATAGGAGGGAGTTTTATGCAAGGATTTATGGATCGACTCGCTGACGTTTTAGGAAAGTTTGCCAATAGGATCAACAATTTACGCTACATCATGGTCATTAAAAATGCCTTTGCTGCTTTGATTCCAGTAATCATTACAGGGGCATTTGGTACATTGTTTTCAGCAATGGTTTTTGATGCTGAAAATGGATTGGCACAAATCGAGGCACTGCGCTTTTTAGAAAGTTTAAAACCGATCTCATCTGCGGTCAGTTATGTGACGTTGAGTTTCTTAACGATCTATGCAGTGTTTCTGATTGGGATTGAGCTAGCAAAATTAAATAAGATTTCTGGGGTCTTTCCAGGAATCATCGCAGTGATGTCTTATCTTTCTGTTAATCCAATGATCTTTGAATTTTTGCACGAAGATGCGACGGTGGTTGCCGAAAACGTGCTGGCTAAGCAATATACTGACACGAAAGGCCTATTTTTAGGCATGTTCGTTGCGATCGTTTCCATCGAGCTTTATGCGTGGTTAGGAAGACAAAAACGGCTGCAGATCACGATGCCTGATAGTGTTCCAGGGAATGTTTCGGCAAGTTTTTCGGCATTGTTTCCAACGATTTTCACCGTGACCATCATCGCCACCGCTGGTTTTGCTATCAAAGCACTCACAGGGATGTATGCTTACGATATCATCTACAATGTCGTCCAACGACCACTGGAAGGGATCGTCCAAGGATTACCAGGTATCTTGTTGTTGATGTTTATCGCACAAGTTTTTTGGGTCATCGGGATTCATGGGAACCAGATGGTCAAACCCATTCGCGAACCATTGTTGCTGGCAGCGATCGCTGTCAATACGGAAGCTTTTGAAGCTGGAAAAGAAGTACCCAATATTATTACGATGCCGTTTTGGGATATGTATATGAGTATGGGCGGCTCTGGGGTTACGATTGGGTTGCTGATTGCGATTTTGATCGTCGGCAAGCGGGAGGACATGCGCCAAATCACTAAATTGTCATTAGCACCTGGGATTTTCAATATCAATGAGCCAGTGATCTTCGGAATGCCAATTATGCTGAATCCCATTTTGGCGATTCCCTTTATCCTGACACCGTTAGTAACAGGAACGATTGGGTACGTGGCGACAAGTCTAGGCTTTGCCGCTAAAGCGGTGGTAATGGTCCCATGGCCGATGCCACCGATCGTCAATGCTTATCTAGCTACTGCTGGGGATATCGGGGCTGTGATCACGCAAGTTATCTGTATTGTCGTGGCAATTTTGATCTATCTACCTTTTGTTTTGGTAATGAATCGTACGACCAATGAAGTTGCATAAAGGAGTTTTAAAAAAATGGTAAAAATACCTGAAACATTTATTTTAGGGGCTGCTTCGTCTGCTTGGCAGACAGAAGGCTGGCAAGGAAAGAAAGAAGGGCAAGATTCGTATCTCGACCGCTGGTACAAAGAAGAACGCTTTGTCTGGCATAATGGCTACGGGCCGGCTGTTGCGACGAATTTTATGGAAAAGTTTTCAGAGGATGTTCAACTGATGCAGGAGGTTCATTTGACCCATTACCGAACATCAATCAACTGGGCGCGCTTCTTTACCGACCATGAACAGCTGATCGTTGATGAGGATTATGCTGCTCATATCGATCAGCTTATCGACCAATTGCTTGCGGCTGGGGTCGAACCGATGCTTTGTTTGGAACATTATGAACTGCCAGCTAGTTTGATGGATGCCTATGATGGCTGGAGCTCGCGGAAAGTGGTCGATCTATATACTCGTTATGCCGAAATCGCCTTCGAGCGTTACGGTGATCGAGTCAAACAGTGGTTTACCTTCAATGAGCCGATCGTTATTCAGACTCGTTGCTATCTCGATGCGATCCGCTGGCCCCATGAGCAAAACACAAAAAAATGGATGCTTTGGAACTATCACAAAGTATTGGCGTCCGCCCAAGCGGTGGCTGTCTATCATGAAAAGGGCTACGAGGGGCGCATCGGTTGTGTGCTAAATCCAGAAATGGTTTACGCACGCTCTTCCTCACCAGAGGATCAAAACGCGCAAAAAATGTACGATCTTTTTTTCAACCGAATCTTTTTTGATCCAATGGTTAAGGGGCATTATCCAGATGAACTTATCACACTTTGCCAAACCTATGACATCTACTTTGATCCGACAGAAGAAGATTTGGAAACGATCCGCACCCATACGGTGGATTTCTTAGGTGTCAATCAGTACTACCCGAAACGCGTGCGGGCACCACGATATCAATGGCATTCGGATACACCATTTCATCCAGAAATGTTTTATGAGACCTTTGATTTGCCAGGAAAACAAATGAATAACTCCCGTGGCTGGGAAATCTATCCAAAGGTCATGTACGATATGGCTAATTATCTTAAAGAAAATTATGGCAATATTCCATGGCTGATCACTGAAAATGGTATGGGGCGGGAAAATGAAGAACAGTATATGGATGCCACAGGTCAAGTCCAAGATGATTATCGGATTCAGTTTATTACCGAACATCTTTACTGGCTGCTAAAAGCCGTCGAGGAAGGCGCCAACTGCGAAGGCTATATGCTTTGGGCATTTACCGATTGTGTTTCACCTATGAATGCGTTCAAAAATCGCTATGGTCTCGTACGAATCGAGCTAAATGAAGAACGGACTCGGTCATTAAAAAAATCAGCCGCTTGGTATCGTTCCCTGATTGATGAACGGTGGCTTCCATTTGAAGAAAAACCATTGATTCTGTAATAAAAACCCACGTTGATTTCCTCATCCTAAAGGAAATCAGCGTGGGTTTTCAGTTAAAAGGGTTGTTTATGAGGAGCAAGTTTCTCCCAGTCAAAGGTGACGCCAATCCCTGGTTCTTCTGGGGCAATCGCACAGCCATCGGATGGATCGATCACTAACGGTCTCGTGGTGTATTGATCGATTGGGAAACTGTGCATTTCGAGATACCCAGCATTTGGCATCGCTGCTAGTAGACTAACGTGCAATTCTTGCATGCCATGTGTAGAAACAGATAAGTTACTTGTTTGTGTTAAGGCAGCAATTTTCAACCAGCCGGTGATCCCACCGCAATTGGAAGCGTCGGGTTGCGGAAAATCGACATTGCCATATTTGATCATATGAGCAAATTCGATAGGGGTGCGCAAGTTTTCTCCGCCTGCCACCGCAATTTGCCCTTCTTTAGCGATACGAGCGTAGCCTTCGTAATCTTCGGGGATCGTTGGTTCTTCAAGGAACAAAATGTCATAAGGCGCCATCAGTTTGGCGGCTTTGATCGCTTTTTCAACAGACCAGCTCATGTTGGCATCCACCATAAAGACAACATCGGGACCAATCAATTCTCTGACCGCTTTTATTCGAGCAATATCTTCGGCAAGTGTTTTTTGTCCCAATTTGATTTTGACCGCTTTTAATCCCATGTCTAAATATTTTTGATTATTGGCTAAGAGTTTTTCAAGAGGAAAGTTTAGATCAATCGCACCACCATAGCATTTTACTTTGTTGCTTGCGCCGCCTAAAAGTTTGTAGAGGGGTTCTTGTGCTTTTTTCGCACGTAAGTCCCACAAGGCGATATCACAAGCCGCAATGGCGAAACTTGCTAAACCGCCTCTGGCAACATAGTGGATTCCCCAGTTCATCTGATCCCACAAGGCTTCCACACATGCTGGATCTTTCCCTAAAAGGATCGCTTTTAGTTCTTTATCGATCAGTTTGGCGATCGATTCGCCACCGAAGCCACCAGTATACGTATAGCCGACCCCTTCACGTCCATCATCAGTAACGATCTTGACGATAGGCACTTCAAAGTGGGTGTGTAAGCCATGCTTCGCATCTTCCATGATTTCTGGAAGAGGTATCCGATAATACGCTGTTTGTACATCTGTAATTTTTGCCATTAAAAATCCTCCTCAAATTAATGTTCACGTGTGCATTTTAATGTTAACGTTTGCATAACCATGGTAGCATGGGAAGGCGAGATTGACAAGGCTGAATTTCCTCAAATTCAAAACTTTAAAAGAAGGAGGATCGTTATCGAAGGGATCGCATCTCATCAACTGATGCTTCATGGAACCATTTAGAATATAAACAGATATAGGGAATATTAGCTAGAAATGAAGTGAAACCCCTATAAATTGTCACAAAATAGCATTTTGTTTATTTTTAAAGCATAGTTATTGAATAAAAATCATTTTTGTATTATGATTATCTTAACAACGAGCAATGAAGAGTACTGGGGCAAATGAAAGCTTGGGGAAGTCTTTTATTTGGGATACCCAGTACTCTTATCTTTGTTAAACGACAAGTGAAATACAAAAGAACGACTGAACTTCTTTGGTTCAGTCGTTCTTTTGTATTTCATAAAGCGAGCGAGAGTAACTTATCGTAAGGAAGAACAAGTTTTTCTCAATTGACAAAGGAATAATCATTGGCGGTTAAAACAGTACGAGCTTGTTCTACCTGATGTTCCTTGATTAAAATATAATCAGTATTGAAGGTAGAAACAGCAAAAATACTGATTGACTCCTCGGCTAGAAGGGAAGAGATTTTTGCAATAATGCCAATTAAGCTAAAATCCAGCACACCAATTATTTTCATCGCTTTCCATCCATCTTCTCTGTTTAGTGTTTCAGCTGGAACCTTTGCCGTTGGTAACACCAAAGAAAGTTCTTCTGACGTATGGGCAAAAAATAGAGGAACGATCTTCAGTATCGAAGGATCAATACGCTCTACTTGGATGACAGAAAAAGAGGGTGCCAATAAGGTCAGTTTCATTTAATCACGTCCTTCGTTTGATGCAATCATCATATCAAAGGATAAGAAAGAAGGGAAGGCGATTATCATTTGATCACGTATGATTCTAAGCGTTGTGTCGTTTCTGCGAGACGTAACAGACGGGTAGATTCTATACAGAAGAAAATAAGCGGTTAAAACTGATGGGTATACCTCTGTTTCTGGAGAAGAAGAAATATCAATTGGATCCGCAATCTATGCTGAATCAGATTTGAAATCAATCGAGTTAATAGAAGATAAATAGCACTCAATCATAAATCAATGGTTGAGTACTATTATTGTACATAAAATTATGGTGGACAGAGGAATGGAATATAAATCACTAATTGTTTGATTGGAAGAAAAATTGATACTGAGGATCATAAAGAGAAGAAGGAACATGCTAAATTTTACGAAGACCTTACAAGATTCAAGGAGAAGGTAAAGAACGCTCTGTAATATTTTGATAAACTTTAGTCAAGGAGGTGTGATAAATGGATAAATTTTTCAACTTTATTGAAAAAGGACTTTCCGAAGAAATTAATTTTTTTATGTTTTCCATAGATTTGGAACATTATTTAGTCGATCACTACGAGGAAATGTATACCGAAAACAAAGAAGCTACATTGTACCTGAATGATTTACTTTCTGATGAGGCTGAGAAAATGGAACCTGGAATGAATCCAGATAGTTTTTGTGAACGAGTAAAGGAAATTGTAGAGAAATCGAAAACACTTTAATTAGCACTTTTTTTGCTGAGGCAGAGTCAGATCAAGCCAGCAACGAACTATCATAGATTGTTGATGATCAAGCAGATTATGAAACTTACATCAAGCTTTGATGATAAGAAACATCTTCAAAAAATTTCATGCGATGAGGCAGGGAAAATAACTATTGTAGAAGCAAAGAAAGCCGTTGAGAACGCAAAACAGGAGTGAAAAAAGTGTATCTAAAGATACTAAGGAGTAAAAAGCCTTAAATCAAAAATAGAGTAAAAAAATCAGTCCAAGAAAAACTCGCAAAAAAGAGATTCGTATACAATTTGGTGAAGAGGTACGCCATTGAAGAGCATTGATTGCTTAAAAAAAGCATCTGACTTCACTTGAACAATTAATGTAGGTTCAATCGGTATAAGAAATACAATCTAAGAAAAGCGAGGAATAGCACATCGGTTTAAAGCTGATAATTAACCACCATTTGACTACCAAACAAGAAAAACTACGAAAAACATTGGGGAACTAAAAATACAAAAAAAGCGCTCAAAACCTCTTTAAATCAAGGTTTTGAACACTTAGGAAAAACTACGAAAATCTAATCGATTTTTCTTTATGGAGATGGCGGGAGTCGAACCCGCGTCCAAACATATTGCTACCTAAAAATCTACGCTCATAGTCAACTCATTTGAAGGTTCGCTTTACAGCTTGCCGAGTGACAGGCAGTCTGTATCGCTAGTCTGATGCTCTCTTTTTTATCTTACAGACGGAAAGATAAAACGTATCCCACTTAGAATAGGACCCTTACTCGAGCACATGGGCGATGCCGAGAGGATCTACGCTAACTGTTTTTAGGCAGCTAAAGCGTAAGAGTTTTCGTTTTTAGCAGTTATATTTAACTGTAACGTTTTAACGTAGACGTAACCTACGAAGCGCAATTCAGGCTCAACTATGCCTGTCGAATCCGTAACATCCCCTTGATAAAAGGGGTATCGCTACCATTCATTAGTATACCATAGTTTTGCCTGTATGCAAAGAATCAGATTAAGTCAAAGTGTTTCAGGGCGTGCACGATCCCGCCTTCGGTATTTTTCAGGGTCACGAAGTCTGCCAACTCTTTCAACTCTTGAATTCCATTTCCCATTGCAATTTTGTGGTCGCAGGCTTCTAAAAGAGCGAAGTCGTTGCTGCCGTCACCAAAGCCGAAGGTAGGTACATCTTCTAGACCCAACATTTCTACCAAGGTTTTTACGCCCGTCCCTTTAGAGGTGCCAGATTTTACGACATCGATGGAAAAGGGGGTATTACGATAAAAAGTTAATTCTGGAAAACGCTCATGATAATAAGCATCGTTGCCGACACCTAAAACCAACAACATATTGGTCCGATCTGTTTCATAATGCAGAGGATCGATTTCTGGTAAAGGGCTGCGGACATAGTTGTACGCACCAATCATTTCCTCGGTATGTCCAGTCGCCCAATAGCCTTTCTCATTGTAATAGCACAGTTCATCGCCATTGTCTTTGACTGCTTGGAACATCCGTGCGCAAAGTTCAGGTTCAAGGGTATCGGAAAAAACTTCTTTGCCGTCAATACGGATAAAGGCGCCGTTCATGACGATGTTCGAGGTGATCCCAGCTGCTTCACGAATGGCGGTAACTTCAGGTTCGGTTCTTCCTGTTGCAATGATCGGCAGTACTTGGTTTTTTCGCAACATCGCCATCGCTTCAGCGATTTCGGATGTGATTTGCGAGTGTTCATCTAAAAGCGTACCGTCAAGATCAAAAAAAGTTAATGCTTTATAGGTCATGTATCTTACTCCTAAGGTTTATAGTCATAGTCCACTCACAATCTTATCAAAGATTGAAAAAAAGGCAAACCTTTATGAATAATCGGTGAAGTTGTTGGTAGAAGAAAGAAATTCGAGTATACTATAGGAAGAATGGAGTGAAACGATGATTTTTTTAGTAATTGGTATCATTTTTTTCTTGATTGGTCTCACTTTTTTTCTTTTTCCATCAAAAAAAATGAACCTTATTTATGGCTACCGTTCCTATTTAGCAAAACAAAATGAACGCAACTGGCGGCATGCTCAGAAACTATGCGCCCGTTATTTTCTGCTTTTTGGCGGAATCATGGCGCTCATTGGGTTTGTCTTGAAATGGCAAGAATGGACCAATTTTTTCCTAGTTGAAATGATCGCGATCCCTTGGTTCATCGTGCCGATCTTTGGCCTGATCGAAGAGAATCTGCAACGATTTGATAAAGAACATAGAGGTGAAGAAAATGAATATATTAATGATTGAAGACAACGAATCTGTTTCTGAAATGATGCAAATGTTTTTCTTGAATGAAGGATGGGAAGCGGCTTTTAAGTACGACGGCAAAGAAGGACTGGAAGCCTTTGCTGCTGAACCAGACAAATGGGACATGATCACCCTTGACTTGAACCTTCCTTCCATGGATGGCATGATGGTGGCGCGAGAAATTCGCAAAATCTCCAGTACAGTACCTATTATTATGTTGACGGCCCGTGATTCAGAAAGCGATCAAGTCATCGGGTTGGAGATGGGGGCAGATGACTATGTGACGAAACCATTTAGTCCACTGACCTTGATCGCGCGGATCAAAGCCTTACACCGCCGCAGTGAATTGGTTGAAAAAACAACGCCTGAAGCTTCCGATGCAACTTTTGATGTTGTGACCGATCATTTCAAAATGAACACAAAAACACGGGAAGCCTATTTAAATGGCAAACCCATCGATGGGTTGACGCCGAAGGAATTTGATTTGCTTTATACGTTAGCGAAAAAACCGCGGCAAGTCTTTTCACGAGAGCAATTGTTAGAACTAGTTTGGGATTACCAATATTTTGGTGATGAACGGACGGTTGATGCGCACATCAAAAAACTAAGACAAAAAATAGAAAAAGTGGGACCTCAGATCATTCAAACCGTCTGGGGTGTGGGGTATAAATTTGACGATGCAGGTGCTGCTTAATGCGCTACTTGTATCAACAGCTGATTGCGTTTTTTGTCGTGATTTTCGTGATTTTGATGACGATTGGTATTGCGTTTACACAAATGACGCGCCAAACGTTACAAGAACGAAATTATGAGCAGTTAATGGGGTATGCTTCGTCGGTCGCGACGATTTCGCAAATCAGCGATTCAGAATATTTGCAGCAAAATATGACGCGAGATGGCTATCTGCAATATTCTCTGCATTTGGCTGAAAATATTTTGAGCAACCAAGACATTTCTTTTGCTTTCTTTAAAAGCCCCGATGACATCATTTATCCATTAGATACGACTCGTGCGGTGGATTTTCCAATTTCTGAAAAAGACTGGCAATCCTTAGAAAACGGGGCGCGTCTGCAACTGACATCACCCACGAATCTATATGGGGAAAAAGAACTGACTTCCTATGTTTTGATTCCTTTTTCTGTCAACCGAACGGATTTTTACGGGGTGATGGTGGTTTCGCAATCGGCAAGCAGCATCTTGAATCTTGTCAGTGCTTTTAACCAAAACTTGTTTAAAGTATGTTTGATCTCGATCGTCGTTTCCTTATTGATCAGTTACCTATTTGCTACGTTCCAAGTAAGGCGGATCAATCGCATGAAACGAGCAACCAAGGAGATCACCAATGGCAATTTTGATATCTTCTTGCCAGTGCATAATCGGGATGAATTTGATGAGTTAGCCGAAGATTTTAATTTAATGACGAAATCCTTAAAAGAGTCGCAAGAGGAAATTGAACGACAAGAAGAACGTCGTCGACAATTTATGGCAGACGCTTCGCATGAGATGCGTACGCCTTTGACGACCATCAATGGCTTATTGGAAGGGCTAGAGTACAACGCGATTCCTGAAAATCAAAAGGACAATGCGATCCGTTTGATGAAAAATGAAACCAATCGCTTGATTCGATTAGTCAACGAAAACCTTGACTACGAAAAAATCCGAACCAATCAAATCTCGATGGTCATCAAAAAATTCGATGCAACGCAAACCATTAAAAATCTGCTGACGCAACTTGAGAGCAAGGCAGAAATCGCCAAAGATGTGTTGATTTTAGAAACAACAGAGCCAATTGACGTCTATGCCGACTACGATCGTTTCGTCCAAATCATGGTCAATATTTTACAAAATGCGATCCAGTTTACGGAAGATGGAGAAATTCGGGTTCGAATCGAAAAAGGCTACTTGGAAACGATCATCGAAATCAGTGATACGGGAATCGGCATGTCTGAAGAACAAGTCAAGAATATTTGGGATCGTTATTACAAAGTCGATCCTTCCCGTAAAAACCGTCAATTTGGTGAATCAGGTTTGGGTCTATCGATCGTTGAACAGCTCGTACGCCTACACAAAGGAAAAATCAGTGTAGAAAGTGAACTTGGCAAAGGCACGACCTTTAAAATTTCTTTTCCTGATATCGACTTAAATGAAGAATAGCAATCGACCGGCAGCAATTCGCTTAGCCGGTCGATTTTTTTTGCGGTTCAGTGGCAGCAGCCCAAACAAAAAGACCTGCTTTTGCAAGCAAGCCTTCTTGTTTGGGGGCTATGTAAACTATAGATAAGTAGTATAAGGGGTATGGGCAAAGCATTCGTCTTCATGAATCAAATAGATGGCAACAGCAAATTGTTCGGCGATTTCTTGACACAAGGGCAGCAGGGTTTGAACCTCTTTCGTTGTTAATGTGCTCAAGACATTTTCGATTAAAAGGGTTTCTCTTTCTGAAAGTAAAGCTAAGAGCAGTTGAATTTTGAGCTCCTCAAAGGGTGTTAACTCTGTTCGATCTTTTTTCAAAGCCGATAAGGGAAGCTGTACATAAGGCAGCACTTCCTCTAAATCGCCCCCTTTTTTATTTGCAAGAGATACATTGTCCATGACCGATAAAAAGGGGACGGAGGGCCACTGTGGGCGAATCAAGATTGCTTTTTTTTGTGAAAGCAGCAAGCTTAATTCAGATGTTTTTGTTTCATTGTCTTTCGCAACATAAAAGAAACCAATTGATTTCGTTAGCTGAGTTGGTTTTTCCATTGTTTTTTCCTCCAATACAGACTATGTCCGCTAGCAATCAGACCAGTAAAGCTGGTAACAGCAGCAAGCAATACGATAAGTGTGTGGCGCGTACTCTCAAATAAAATAGCCAGCCAAGTGGTGCTGTTCAAGTCAACATTTTGGACAAGAATTTGACTGTTTTGCGGGATCGTAATGGCGAATTCTTGACCAGGAAGACTTTGAACAGCCTCCCAAAAGTGATCCGAAGCACGCTCACGATCAAGAGCGATGATATGCCCGCTAAGCAATTCTCGCTGGAAATAAGGCTGGAAGAGCAGCAACAACACAAAGGCGATCACGGCAGCTGCTAAAAGCGGCAAGAGCATTTCAAGCAACTGCATCGCCACCCATTGTCTGGTGGTGGCACCGCTTGCTAACCAGGCAGTGTACTCTGAGCGTTTCGATAATTGGTAATAAACTTGAAAGCCGATAAAGACCAGTGTAAAGGCACTAAAAATCAAATAGAACAGTTGATGATAGATCGTCGTGACTGGTTGGATCTCTTCTGCTACTTTCGTTTGCAAATCTTCTGTTGTTAAGAGATCTCTGGTTTGAGCGATCACTTGATCCATTGAGTAGATCAAGGCGAAGGTCACGATCAAGCCAATCACGGCAAAGAAGGATACAAGCGTATAAAGCACCATGGCTTTTTTATGATAAAATATGCTGGCAATCGCAAAATGTATAGTTTTCATCTAGTTCACCTCATCCTATTTCATAGTATAAAAGGGGAGTTTGAATAAAGTATGAAGTTCTTGTAGTAAAATATCGAAGCTAAAAAAGCAATAGAAAAAATCGGGTTTTTACGAACAAAACAGCCGAAAAAAATCCAGCAAAGCATCCGCCTTGCTGGATCGATCTTGTAGTACTTATAGGTTATTCTCCGCTATCTTGTTCCGTCATCTGCTGGTATTCTTGGAAGGTTTTTGTTTGGTACAGATCGACGGTCGATTGATTGCCGTTTTGAGAAAAGGCGCTGGTTGAATCACTGCCTAGATTCTTTTCGATAGCCATCATTTGCTGAAGGGCGTCTTTGTAATTATAGGTCGAAGGATCGACTTCTTCTAAACCGCTCTTCGCATAGAAACGTAAGAGATCACCATTGTTGATCTGATCAGAAACCGACAGCTGTTTGTCAACTTTGGCTTTCCACTCATCGACTTTCGCTTGCAGTTCATCGGATGGATCGTTGATCGGCATGCCGGTACGATTGTCATACAATGTACTGCTATAGTAAGTGTAGTCTGGTGTCACAAAGTCGCCATCGCGGAAGGCAACCAGTTGTTCATTTTGATCAGAGAATAAATCTTGTCCCAATTGAATATAGTTCGATGTATCTACACCGAGTAAGTGCAAGAGGGTTGGCAATGCATCAACTTGGCCACCATACGTATGATTGATGCCGCCGTTTGATTGTCCTGGAATATGGATCATATAAGGGACACGTTGCAATGAAGCATTGTCAAAGTTTGTCCAAGTCGAACTTGTTTTTCCAAGCAATTCTGCTAAGTTGCGGTTCCGAGAATTGGAAATTCCGTAATGGTCACCATATAAAACGATGACTGAGTTTTCGTACAAGCCGCTTTCTTTCAAGTAATTAAAGAACTCTTCTACGGCTTTATCTAAATAATTCGCGGTTGCGAAATACCCATTGATCGTTTGATCCGAAGTGTTCGCTAGCGGGAAGCCGCCTTCTTCATTGGTAAATTCAGAATATGGGTAGTGGTTAGAAACTGCAATGAATTTTGAATAGAACGGTTGTTGCAGACGTTCTAAGTATTGTACCGATTGTTCAAAGAACGGTTTGTCATGTAGACCGTATTGGAATGAATTTTCATCATTGACATCATAATAGGATGCGTCGAAGAAATAATCATAGCCAAACCGTTTGTAGGTTTCATTTCGGTTCCAGAAGGTACCCGTATTTCCGTGGAAAACCGCACTGGTATAGCCTTGGGTTTGACCTAAAATATCTGGCGCTGCCTCAAAGGTATTTTTCCCACCCAGTTGAGTGAATAATGCCCCCTGATTCAATCCGAACAAGGAATTTTCGAATAACGTTTCCGCATCACTGGTCTTCCCAGCTTTTACTTGATGGAAGAAGTTATCGAAACTAAAGGTGCTATCGCTATGATACAAACTATTGATAAATGGCATAACTTCATGTTCAACACCATCTTCATCTTTTAATTTATAATCGATCAAGAATTGCTGAACACTTTCTAAGTGAATATAAATGACGTTCTTGCCTTTTGCGATACCGAACAGATCGTCATTCGGTTCCGCGTAATGTTCTCTGACATAGCTTTCTACTTCGTTCATGTCGTTGGGACTTGCTTCGGCACGTACTTGCGAAGCTTGATAGGTTTGCACGCCATCATAAACCGTAAAGGCGTTGATCCCAAGGTATTTCACTAAATAGTCACGAGAAAACGTTCGAGTAAGCAGTTCAGGACGATCCGCTTCTGCTAAGAAAAGATTGGCAGAAAAGACCATGACAGCTAAGGTTGAGATCGCAAAAGCCATCCGTGCCCGCACAGGACGAGTGTCCATTTTGATTTTTTTCATTGAAAAGGCTGCAATCAGCACGATAAAGTCAATGAAATACAACACATCGTAGGGACGGAACAAGCGAATTGCGCTTTCTCCTAGACCACTTGCCACTTTTCCTACACCAAGCATCGTGTTGATGGTGATAAAGTCAGTGAATTCTCGATAGTACGAAACATTGGAGAACAACAGCAGAGTCATCAAGAAATAAATCACAAGCATCGTGATATAAGCTGCTTTGGTTCTTCTTACGTACAATGCGATCGACAGCAGCAACAAAGTCGTTGCGATCGGATTGATGAATAAGATGAAGTACTGAATGCTGCTTTCAATACCTAGGTGGAAGTCCACCATATAGGCAAAGATATTTTTTAGCCAAAATAATAGGGCTAATAGGAAAAAAAAGCCCATTCTTGTATTCACAAAGGTGGATACTTTATTTTTTTTCAAAGGAATCGTCCTCTCTTTTTCCAGTATAACCGGTAAATTACGATTTTACATCACAGTACATTTTACTAGGCTGTGAAAGACGTGTCAAATGAATTCCTTGTCATGACGCGGAATTAAGTATTTCTTTACTTTCAAGGATACAGACAATACAGTCGCTTTTTGCTATACTAAAAAGGAGAATGAATGGAGCAGATGAACATGAAAATAAAATTAACGAAGCAAGGATCAGCGAAGCTTCGCAAAAAGAATCCGTTGATCCAACGAGAAGATCTTCAACAAGCAATCGAGACGAAGGAGTGGGTCACCTTTATTGATCAGGCCAACCATTTCTTAGGTGTCGGCTATCTTGGGGAACAAAATAAAGGGATCGGATGGGTCGTATCCTTTGAAGAAACAGTGATCGACCAAGCATTCTTTGCGCAACGCTTTGCGAAAGCAAAAGGCAAACGCATTGCTTACTATCAAGATGACCTGACAGATGCCTTTCGTCTGTTTAATGGCGAGGGGGATCAATTGGGGGGACTTACCGTAGATTTGTATGGCGAGTATGTCGTTTTTTCATGGTACAATGCCACCCTTTATCAACATAAAAAAGCGATCGTGGCGGCTTTTCGTCAAATCTTTCCCGAGATCAAAGGGGCATATGAAAAAATCCGCTTTACGTCTGAACTGCCTGAATCAGCATGGGTCTATGGAAAAACGGCACCTGAACCCTTGCTGGTGAAGG
This sequence comes from Enterococcus sp. DIV0755f, assembly GCF_051713725.1. Taxonomy (NCBI): domain Bacteria; kingdom Bacillati; phylum Bacillota; class Bacilli; order Lactobacillales; family Enterococcaceae; genus Enterococcus; species Enterococcus sp. DIV0755f. The sequence continues at coordinate 2,456,994 of NZ_JBIOQL010000001.1, read as the reverse complement.
AAAATGGCGTCACGTATGCGACGTATTTGAACGAAGGACTAATGACGGGCATCTTTTTGGATCAAAAAGAAGTTCGTGGGCAACTTGTTGATGGCTTGGCAGCTGGCAAGACGGTTTTAAATATGTTCAGTTATACGGGGGCGTTTTCTGTCGCTGCTGCTGTCGGTGGCGCTGCTCAAACAACGAGCGTCGATTTGGCAAAACGCAGTCTAGAAAAGACCCGCGAGCAATTTGCAGTCAACGGCATTGATCCAGATTCCCAGCGTATCCATGTCATGGATGTTTTCAATTACTTCAATTATGCCAGCAAAAAAGACTTGCGCTTTGATGTGATCGTTTTAGATCCGCCGAGTTTTGCCCGCAACAAGAAAAAGGTCTTCTCGGTTGCGAAAAATTATGGCGACTTAGTCACTGATAGTTTGGCGATTTTAGCGCCGGATGGCTTATTGATCGCCTCAACGAATGCGGCCAATCTTTCTCCGAGGAAGTTTCAAGAAATGATCGAAGCATCCTTAGAGAAAGCACACGTTGCTTATGAATGTATTCAAAGTTATCGTCTACCAGCTGATTTTGCGGTAGATAAGCATTTTTCAGAAGGGAACTATCTGAAAGTATTCTTTTATCAAATGAAAAAGGAGTGAAGTAGATGAGCCGATCAAAACCAGTAACGTTAGACGGGAAAACACCGTTGATTTGTGTGCCATTGATTGGGAAAACCAATGAAGAGATCTTGAAACAAGCCATTGCTGCTGAGGAATCAGAGGCACAGATCGTCGAATGGCGTGTTGATCATTACAAACATGTCGAAGACCAGCAAGCGGTCTTAGATGCGTTATCACATATTCGCACGACATTAAAGCACAAAGAGCTGCTCTTCACTTTTCGAACCTTGGAAGAAGGGGGCGAGCGAGCGTTCACATTGACCCAGTACAAAGAATTGTGTTTAGCTGCTGCTGATTCAGGCTTGATCGATTGGATCGATGTCGAATTAGAGAAAGCTGAATTTTTAGGTCGAGCCTTTATTCAAGAAATCAAAAAGGCACAGGTAAAGCTGATATTGAGCAATCATGATTTTGAGAAAACGCCAGAAGATGCTGTGTTGATTTTAAAGATCGGCGTAATGAATCAATTTGGTGCCGATGTTGGCAAGTTAGCGATGATGCCCAAGCAAGTCCAAGATGTTTTACGTTTGATGGGGATCATTACTAAAGCGCGTGGCTTCAACCAACTGCCGTTGGCGATCATGTCGATGGGGGAGCTGGGGAAAATCAGCCGGGTTAGTGGGGCATTGACTGGTTCGGTCTTTACTTTTGCTTCGTTGCAAGGTGCTTCAGCACCTGGACAAATACCGATCGAACGAATGACCAACTACTTACAAGAATTTTCACTCAATGAGTAAGACCAGCCAAGGCCTTCTCTTAAAAGAAACCAAAACAAAAGAGGGATAAAATGGCGAAGAAGAAACAAAAAACCAATGCGATCCGTCAAGTAGAACAACAGAAAATCGCTTATAACGAATACACCTATGAGTGGTCGGAAGACCATCTCGATGCGCAATCCGTCGCTGTGCAACTAGCACGCCCGCAAGCCATCTACAAAACGCTGGTGGCAGTGGGCAACAAAACAGGTCCGCTGGTGGCTGTGATTCCTGGAAACAGAGAAGTGGATCTGAAAAAGTTAGCCAAAGTCAGTGGAAACAAAAAAGTAGAGATGCTGCATCTGAGAGATTTAGAAGAAACGACTGGCTATATTCGCGGCGGCTGTTCGCCGATCGGGATGAAAAAGCTCTTTCCTACTTATATTGATCATAAGGCAGAGACACTGGAAGAAATCGTGGTTTCTGCAGGAAAGCGCGGGTTGCAGATGGGGCTTGCCCCACAAGCGTTGCAACAATTGACTAGGGCGATCTTTGCCGATTTGTTGGCACCTGAACACGAATAAAAAATCCCCGTGAACCATCTTGAAATGCCGTTCACGGGGATTATATTGTACTATTTTATTCCATTACTTCAATATCGAAAACCTCAATATTTTCTAAACCACCATAAAAGTCAAACCATGGAGTGGCATATTGTTTTAGAATGGCGTTTAATTCTTCAACATTTTCTTTCCCTTGGGTGTCCAGCCATTCCAGTAATGATTTGGCGCCTTGCTTCCCATAGATTTCCACACTATCGCGCCAAGTTGCTCGTCCACCTAAGATCCCTGAGAATTTAGCACCGTGTTGACCAGCAAAGGTCAATTCATCGCGAAAGACATTCGCTGGGACACCCGCACTCAAATAGATAAATGGTCGCGTCGCAGCGTCACTAGCTTCTTTGAAGTAATTGGCGGCTTCTTCTTGCGTATAGACGGCCTCTAAGCCTTCTTTTTGGAAACCTTCAACTAAATCGAACTGAACCGGTACTTCGACTTTCAAAATATCGATATGGTAGTGATCTTTCGTCAATTCCTGAATGGTTCGGATGACCTTGTTCGGTTTGATCTTGGCAAAAGCAGGTGATTTGTCATCTGTGATCTCATCGTCGTAAACGATTGGCTCTACAAATAACGGAATATCGGCCGCTTGTGCCTCCGTACCTAAACGTTCTAAAAACGCATGTTTGGTATCTAAAATCTCTTGCGGTTCATCTGGATTATAATAAACCAAGACTTTCGCAGCATCTGCCCCCTTTTTCACTAAGCGCTGCAGCGATTCATTGGGTAGAATTTCTGGCAAACGACCCGGCGTATTGACATCATACCCTGTTTTTTCATAGGAAAGGATCAAGCCAGCATTGGGATTCTTTGCTTCGATCCCTAAGAAGCCATATTCCTCGTCTAACAAAATACTGCTGACATATTTGGTCAATTCTTGGGAAACCAACTGCTTGAATTCATAAATGTGTTCCATCGTAAAGTCATCCGGTCCAGTTGCCGCCTTCATCATTTTTTTCATGGAACCACGTTGGTCGATCGCTAGTGCGGCAATCACACCATCCTCATTTGAAAGTTTTTGCATTCGTTCAAATTTACCTCTTGAAATTCGTTTCATTAAAAAAACCTCCCTCGATCTTGCTATCTTTAGTCTACGCCTACTTTGAGAAAAACCCAACTAATAAGCAAAAAGAGAGGAGACCCAGGTGTTGGTAGCAACGGCAAGGATATTGCTGCCAACACCTGGGTCATCGATCAATAACTGAAATAACTAGCTGTTTCTGCTGCGTTTTTCCCTGAAACATGTCCAGTACAAAACGCTGCTGTAATGTTGAAACCACCTGTATACCCATTGATATCTAATAATTCACCAGCAAAATACAAGCCGTTGATTTTCTTGCTCTCCATGGTTTTTGGATTGATTTCTTTCAGATGGACCCCGCCACCAGTCACAAAAGACTTTTCTAACGGGAACGTGCGAACGATAGTGACTGAAAAGCCTTTGATCAAGGAAGCGAGCGCAGCCAACTGTTCTGGTGAGGCTTTTTCAGCAACCAGCTCATGCAGGTCTAGCTGCTGCAAAAAGAAGGTCATCAAGCGCTCAGGCAAAAAGCCAGCTAAAGCATTCGGCAATTGTTTCTTCGAAGCCGCAGACTGAATCAATTCCTGGGTCAAGGCTTCATGGGATTTTGCTGGCAGACAATCCAGAACAACCGTCACGGGTTGTTGCTTTTTCAATTCTTGGTTCACAAAAGAGGAACAGCGTAAAGCAGCTGGACCAGATAACCCAAAGTGGGTAAACAAAAGATCCATGGTATGGGCGACGATGGGCTTTCCTTTTTGATCCAAGACACTCAACGTGATGTCTTGCAAGGAAATGCCTTGCAACGTCCGCTCTTGAATAAAGGAGTCTTCTGAAACAAGCGGCGATTCGGTTGGATAAAGTGGCGTAATGGTATGGCCGACTTTTTTTGCCATCTTATAGCCGTCCCCCGTTGCGCCCGTGGAAGGATAGGTGCGGCCACCTGTCGTCAAAATCACACTAGGGGCAGAGAACTCATCGGTTTCGGTTCGCACACCGCGAATTAGACTGCCGTCATGGATCAGCTTTGTGACGACTGTGTTCGTCAATAGGGTGACGTGATGATCGTTGATTGCTTGAAGCAACGCTTCGACGATGGTTTTTGATTTGTTCGTCACAGGGAACATCCGTCCGTGGTCTTCTTCTTTTAAGACGACACCTAAGTCTGCGAAAAACGCCATTACATCATAATTATTGAATTGAGAAAACGTGCTATACAAAAACTTGCCGTTTCCTGGAATATGAGCAACTAAATCATCTACCGGCCGATTATTGGTTACATTGCAGCGTCCGCCGCCAGTCATCAATAATTTCTTGCCGATTTTTTTGTTTTTTTCGATTAATAACACCCGCGCACCTTGTTTGGCAGCAGTGATCGCAGCCATCATGCCGCTCGTACCTGCACCAACAACAATGACATCATAGGTTTTTTCCATTCTTTTCACCTCTTTGGGATTGTAACACATCGGCTATGAGTGCTGAAAGGATTGGTCGATTTTTTTCGAATAATAAAAAATTCTGACAATTCTAAAAAAAAGCGTGCAATTTCAGAAAATTTCTTTAAAATAGAAAATATCTTAAAGGAGGTAATGCACTATGACCAAAGCTTCAGCTTACGTGAAAGAAATTCAAGCGAAGATTCATGAGAAAGACCAACACCAACCGGAATTTCTTCAAGCAATTGATGAATTTTTGCCTACGATCGTTCCCTTTTTAGAGGAGCATCCAGAATATATTGAATCAAATATCCTTGCACTCTTAACTGAACCAGAACGTTTTATCCAATTCAGAGTCCCGTGGCAAGATGATCAAGGCAACTGGCAAGTAAACCGTGGCTATCGGATTCAATTCAACTCGGCAATGGGGCCTTACAAAGGCGGCTTGCGTTTTCACCCAAGTGTAAACTTGAGTATCTTGAAGTTTTTGGCGTTTGAGCAAATCTTCAAAAACAGCTTGACAGGTCTGCCGATCGGCGGCGGCAAAGGCGGAAGTGATTTTGATCCAAAAGGCAAATCCGATGCCGAAGTGATGCGTTTTTGCCAAAGCTTTATGACGGAGCTGTCAAAACATATCGGACCTGACTTAGATGTTCCTGCTGGCGACATTGGTGTCGGAGGCCGAGAAATCGGCTATTTGTTTGGTGCCTACAAACGATTGAAACAATACGATGCTGGTATTTTAACTGGTAAGCCATTAGACTTCTGGGGCAGTAAAAACCGCACAGAAGCAACGGGTTATGGCGCCGTGTATTTCGTTAAGCATTTATTGACAGACCTAGGTGAAACCTTTGCAGGCAAAAAAGCGATCGTTTCTGGAAGCGGCAATGTTGCGATCTATGCAATTGAGAAATTGCAAGAATTAGGTGCGATCCCTGTCACGTGTTCTGATTCCTCTGGTTTTATCTATGACAAAGACGGCATTGATCTGGCCTTGTTAAAAGAGATCAAAGAAGTGAAGCGTGAACGGTTGACGGCTTACGCCAAGGAACGTCCATCAGCCGAATATCATGAAGGGGCATCTGTCTGGGATTTTGATACACCAGCGGAATTAGCCTTTCCTTGCGCGACCCAAAACGAGATTGATCTCTCACAAGCCAAACGTGCAAAAGCCAATGGTGTCCGGGTCGTTTCTGAAGGCGCGAATATGCCTAGCTCATTAGAAGCAGCAGAATATTTTATTGAAGAAGGAATTTTCTACTGCCCAGGAAAAGCAGCCAATGCTGGCGGCGTAGCCGTTTCTGCGTTAGAAATGAGTCAAAACTCCCAACGACTGCAATGGGAAAAAGCTGAAGTCGATGCCAAATTGGACGATATCATGAAGTCGATCTATGAAGCATGCCGCGATACTGCTGAAACCTTCGATCAAAAAAATAATTTTATGTTAGGTGCGAACGTCGCAGGCTTTGAAAAAGTTGCTAAAGCAATGTTTGCTCAAGGACTTGTCTAAAATCACCCAACAGGCTACCTATCAGGAATTACTTGAAAAAAGTTGAAAAAAAACGTAAAGTAGGTAGTGTATGAAAAACTATTTTTTCAAGGAGGACAAATCATGTCACACATCAAGTTTGACTATTCGAAAGTAGCACCATTCGTGAACGAATACGAATTGAGCTACATGCAAAGTCAAGTTACAGCAGCAGACAAACAATTACGCGAAGGAACAGGTGCTGGTAGCGACTTTTTAGGTTGGATCGACCTTCCTAAAAACTATGACAAAGATGAATTTGCGCGTATCAAAAAAGCGGCTGAAAAAATTCAATCTGATTCTGAAGTATTAGTCGTGATCGGGATCGGCGGATCTTATTTAGGAGCGAAAGCAGCGATTGATTTCTTAAATCATTCTTTCTTTAACTTGCTACCAAATGAAGAACGCAAAGCACCACAAATCTTTTTTGCAGGTAATTCGATTTCTTCAACATACTTAGCAGATTTGATCGAAATCATCGGTGACCGTGACTTCTCTGTGAATGTGATCTCAAAATCAGGAACAACTACTGAGCCAGCGATCGCTTTTCGTGTTTTCAAAGAACGTTTGATTGAAAAATACGGCAAAGAAGAAGCCAACAAACGGATCTACGCAACAACGGATAAAGCGAAAGGTGCAGTAAAAGTTGAAGCAGATGCTGAAAACTGGGAAACCTTTGTGATTCCAGATGACGTCGGCGGCCGTTTCTCTGTATTGACTGCTGTTGGTTTATTACCAATCGCTGCCAGCGGAGCGGATATCGATGCCTTGATGCAAGGGGCAGCAGATGCTAGCGATGCTTACGCAAGTGACGACCTTGAAAAAAATGAAGCGTATCAATATGCAGCAATGCGTAACATCCTTTATCGCAAAGGCAAAGTAACCGAATTGCTGATCAACTACGAACCAGGCATGCAATACTTCTCAGAATGGTGGAAACAATTATTCGGCGAGTCTGAAGGAAAAGACCAAAAAGGGATCTATCCTTCAAGTGCAAACTTCTCAACAGATTTGCATTCTCTTGGGCAATACATCCAAGAAGGCCGTCGCAATATCTTTGAAACAGTTGTTAAAGTTGAAAAACCACGCAAATCAATTGCGATCCCTACACAAGAAGCAGATCTTGATGGTCTTGGCTACTTAGAAGGAAAGGAAGTTGATTTTGTTAATACGAAAGCCTTTGAAGGAACATTACTTGCACATACAGATGGGGATGTCCCAAATCTGTTAGTAAAAATCCCTACAATGGATGCGTACACGTTAGGTTACACCATGTACTTCTTTGAGATCGCTGTGGGTATCTCTGGCTACTTAAATGGCGTGAACCCATTTGACCAACCAGGGGTTGAAGCGTACAAGAAAAACATGTTCGCATTGCTTGGCAAACCAGGTTTTGAAGATCTTGCAAAAGAATTGAACGAACGTCTATAATTTGATAAAGAAACGCCTTGAGCCAGTCTGATTGGCTCAAGGCGTTGTTTTATTTTCGTATTTGTTGTGCTACTAGATCGTTGGGCCAATAAATCAGCGGTCTTCTTTTAATCCCCAAAGCAACGCAGCAGACAATAGTCCAAAGATACAGGTTTGAATAATTGGCATTTGGCTCATCTCCTTTTGATTTCCTTTAGTATAAAATGCTTTTTAAGAAGTGGCACGAACAAACCAGTGCGTTTCAACGAACGAAACTGTCATTTCTTGGTGACAAATGCGTGATAAATTGAAATAAAACGTTTTCAATTTGATGCTTTTTTGTTATTATATCTTTAAGAAAGAAAACGGTTGAGGTGAGGATATGGAGAATATTACGATCGGTGAAAAATATGTCTGCCAACCTGTCGGGGCGAGCAAGCCTGTGATTGGTGTGGTGGAAAAACTATACGTAAATACGGCGTTGATCGTCGTTTCAAGTTATGAAGAAGAAGATCAAGCACAAGTAGAAGCTTGTAATCGTCGGATGATCGTCAGTTTCAATAAAATTTGTACGCAAACGAACGTTGCCTAACCAACTAGCAAAAAATGCTGCTCAACGGAACACCGTGAGCAGCATTTTTCTTCGTGTGAGATCAGCCAACGCCGATCACAAAATTCAATAGTTTGTCTGAATAAGTCATATCTTCTTCCGTCACACTCAACTCTTCATTTAAGATCCCCATCTGGTCAGTAATGATCCCGTCCACCCCGTAAAAACGCATCCGGCTGATAGTATCCGCATCATTGGGGGTCCAAACGAACACTTCCTTGCCATCGGTTCGGGCAGAAGCGATGAAGTTGCGGTTGATCGTACTGTATTCCATTGTCAGAAAATCAGCACTGGTCAGTGGTGGCCCCACGACATTGAAGGGCATGATGTATCCTGAAATCAATTGAGGCGCCTGCGCCTTTAACTCCTCAACAACTGTATAGGAGAGACTTTGCATAATATGACCATTTGCAAGGAGGTCCTCTTGATATCTTGCTAAAAAGGCATTTACAAGTTCCGTGGTATCTTTTCGCTGCGTTTTGATCTCCACCAGCAGTTTTTGGTCCAATTGGTTGGCAAGTGCCAAGTATTCATCAAAGGTTGGAATACGTGCTGTCTGGTTGTTTTCCGAAACTGTCAGTGATTCGGCGTAACTCAAAGGCAATTGCTCTGGTTTGCCATGACCACCTGTCAACGGACGGTAAGAAAAATCATGATAGACAATAAAATGACCATCACTGGTTTGCTGGACGTCCATTTCAACATAATCTGGGTGGTACTTCTCGCTAGTAAAGCGTAGTGCTTCAAGAGAATTTTGGACCCCTTGTCCGTCGCTGACCCCTCGATGGGAGATCGTTACCGGATGGATCGAAGCAGCTGAAGTCAGATAGTTCATATTATATAGACTAACACCGACACCGAAAAGCACCGTTACCAAGGTAAACAACGAACTTTTTAGACCTAAGAAATGACGCTGGTTCAATGGCTCTTGGTGGAACCATGAAGGAATCTCTGGTAAAAAGCCTTCATCATCCATGAAATCAACGATGATGTAAAAAATGGCTACCGTCGATAAAATGACATTCAGTAACAAGATAAACTGCAAGAAAGTCATAATAAAAACAGCACTATACAACGCATAGTCCGGTGTAACAACTTCAATCACCGCCTGAATGGTAATCAGCAAAGTGAAGCCCAGTGTCGAAATCAACAAGATGCTGCCACCGATAAAGACAAATTGTCCAACGATGGCAAAAAAACGGCGTTTTGTTACTTGGAGGCTTTCTTTGATCGCTTTTCGAAAGGGCAGATCACGTAATATCATTTCTGGCAAGGCAAAGATCACGCGAATCCCCAAGTAAATCAACAAAACATAAACCAACAGCACTGCCCCGATGATCAAGACACGGTTGGCAAAAATGAAATCCATGATAAATGCGGGAATTTTGATTTTTGCGAGTAAATCAGAATTAAAACTCAACCCACCGATTGGTAAAATCAGTAAGAAGTAAAACAGGAAAAATAAAAAAGTCATCGGCCGTAGTTTACGCAACTGCAAAACAGTCATCCGTAACAATTGCCGCAAGCTGATCGGCTGTTTCTTTTTAATAAAATAGACACTTAGCAGCAAAAAAGTAAACTCAAAAAAGACGGCTAATAAAATCAAAAGTAAAATCAGTGTTAATGAGAGCAGCACGACTGGGTGGTCGGTAAAGATACTGCCAATATTATCAAAAGAAAGGTAAGGCAAGCCCCCACGTTTTAAGACGAACTTGGTGGAAGCCGATAAGATTGGGATCACTAAGAACAACAAAGCACCGTGCATCAGTAACACATCACGGAAGTAGGCATTGCTGTCTTTCAAAAAATCCCAAGTGTTGACTAAGCTGTTTTTTAAATAATTCATGGTCGTCATCCTAACAAAAGTAAGTATTTTGGTTCCTATTTATTCTAAAAAGGCGGAAAAAAAGAGTCGAACAGTTTCAGAAGCACATTCGCCACAGGTATAGATCCCTGTATGAAAAGCAGCTCCTTCATGTTCGGCTCAATGAATTGATCGTTTTTCTTACCTATTTTTCTTATCCGCCTAACAAACCAGTTAAGAATGTTCCACCATAAATCAAAGCCATGCTGTACAAGAAAATTGAAGCAGGTTTTGCCAACAAAATAATCAACGTAAATTTCTTCACTGTCATGTTGGTCAAGCCAGCCATTAGACAAAGGGCATCATCTGGGGCGACTGGTAGAAAGATTGCAAGGGCGAAAAGTTTTTCAAATCGGCTTTGGTTATCTAACCAGCCAATATATTTATCGTAAGTTTTGTCACTGATCATACTTAAAATGAATGGTTTACCGTATCGTCGGCCTAGCAGGAAAATAATGACAGAACCAATACTGATTCCTACATAGTTATAAACGAATCCTAGATAAGGACCGAAAATCAAGACACCTGCAGCGCTGGAGACACCACCGGGAATGATCGGGATCACTACTTGCAAGATCTGCAAAAGGATAAAGACGATTGGTCCTAAGATAACGGAATTTCCAACTAGACCTCGCAGTGCATTAATGTCTTTGAAAACACCTAGATTGATAAAATAGATCGTTAATGCGATAGATAAACCTAAGCCAATAATAGAAATCGTATTAATGATACGACGAGAAGTTGCTATGCTCACAGGACTTCATCTCCTTTATGTTTCATAATCCCACTATACGGGGTGAGACCAGAAAAATCCAGTAAAACAAATGACAAACGTCAAACAGTTTTGTAAGGTATGCCTTTATTATAAAAGAAGTCCGAAAAGAAAACATTGTACTAAAGTCTGAAATAAGAAAAATTTATAGTTTCTTTGCACCAATAGTTTCAGGAGATTTTTTTATCTGAGGGATGTTTTTTCGTTCGCTTCATTTGCCAACGATTAACGATCTTTTCAACCACACTTGTCATCATGAAGCCTCCAGCGATCGCCCCAGCAGTGATGACAACGATCATCAGATTTTCAAAGCCGACAAAGTTGTCGCCCAAAGCGAATTCTCGAACGGCTTTGTAGGCAGGACCACCCGGTACGAGAGGAACGAGGCTAGGAATGTTAAAAATGATCATGGGCATTTTTTTTCTGCGGGAAAAAAAGATGCTGACGCAACCGACGGCAAATGCGGCTAAGAAGTTGGCGCTGCCTAGACCGTAGCCAATCGTTTTCAATGACCAATAGATCATCCAGCCAACCGTTCCAGCAATGCCTGTTGCAACTAAAGCTCTTTTAGGAATATTGGTCAAGATACCAAAGGTCACGGTGCTTAAAAAGCTAAAGGAAAGGTGAATAAAAATCGTCATGAGATCCCTCCAAATAAGGTGAAGACCGTGGCGATGCCAACACCGATCGCGGCAGCTGTGAAAATAGCTTCAGTTCCCCGAGCAGTCCCACTGATGAGATGGCCTGCCAAAATATCCCGAAAGGAATTGGTGATCGCTACACCAGGAACTAAGGGCATGACGGCACCGATAATCAAATTATCGACGTTTTGTGCGACATGAAGAGAGACCGCTAGAAGAGACAAAGTACCGATCAGTAAAGAGGCGCAAAACATATCCAAAAAGCGGATATCGATGACTTTTTTGACCCAATAGGCGCATAAAAATCCCAGACAGCCAATGACAAACGTTGCTAGAAAATCAAACCAAGCACCGCCGAAAATAATCATTAAAGTACTGCTGACCACGCCCGCACTAAACACCTGCAGCCAATAAGGAAAACTTGGTGTCGTTGGATTGACCTTTTTTAATGCCTCGTGCAGTTCCACTAACGAGATTTTTTTTTCAGCATAGGCACGAGACAATCCGTTGACGGCAACAATTTTTTCGAGATTGATGACTCGATCATGAACATTTTCTACTTGTGCATAGTGGCTACTGCGTAAGCCCATAAAAAGTCCAGTTGCTGTTACATAACTAATGCTGCCTTGCTCTCCGGCATTTGCTGCAATTCGATTCATTGTATCTTCCACTCGATAGACTTCCGAGCCGTTTTCCATCATGATTTTTCCTGCCAACAAACAGGTCTCCAATAATAGCTCTTTTGATTCAGCCATTTCCAAACTCCTTTTTCAATCGAATTTGCGCACTACATTCTTAGTGTACAATTTCAGCGAGTTTTCAACAAGGAAGAAAAGTAGATTTGAAAAATAACTAGCAGTCAATGCGTAGGATTTTTTGTGATAAATGAAAGGAGAAGCACTTCTTTTAATTAGTAAACATTCGTTTTTAATGAACAAAGTGAATAGAAATAAGATAACGGATGGAGTGTTTTATTTTAAAAAAATGAATATCTCGGTTACAATTAAATAAATATAAAAAGGGGGATTTATTGATGCGAAGGAAGGTCTATACAAGAGAACACATTTTGAAGGCCGCTTATGAACTGATCAATAGAGAAGGTTTTGGCAATTTTACGGCCCGGAATATCGCTAAGCACATGGGAATTTCTACTCAACCGATTTATCTTGAGTTCGAAAATATGCAGGACTTAAAAAATACCTTGGTGGAGGCTGTTTTCAAAGATTTATCGGAAAATGTTTTTCCAGTTGTTCGAACAGGAGACAAACTTGTTGATTTAGGCCTGAATTATATACGCTTCGCTCAAGAGCAGCACAATCTCTACATCGCCCTTTTTATCGACGACTATGGCGGTGGGAAATTGATGCATGATTTTTCATCGACCTATTTCAAATCCTTGATCAAATCAGAAGAAAAATATGCGGATCTTTCAGAAGATGCGGTAAATGCATTACATAATGGCGCATGGATCGTTGTGACTGGTTTGGCTTCCTTAATGTCGGCGGGTATCATCACACCCACCGATGACCAGATCATCAAAATCATCAACGAGACTATTGAAGGCGTAATCGAAAAGAAAGATAGCTACATCTTCGATTAAAGAACAAAAAATCTGCATCCCATTACTTATTGGGTGCAGATTTTTCTTGACATTTTTAATAAAACTAGCGAAAATAACTGTTATGGAGAGTTGGCAGAGTGGTAATGCAGCGGACTCGAAATCCGCCGACCCGGTTCATCCCGGCGCGCAGGTTCAAATCCTGTACTCTCCTTATGAAGAAACCAGAAGAACCCCTGATTATATAAGGAATGCTTATATATCAAGGGTTCTTGTGGTTTTTAATATATAAGAAAATGGAAGAAAACTAGAGAAAATAAGATTATTTTGCACCGATTTTGCACGAGATTAAGGATTCATGCAAATAGCTCACCCATTGTCGTGCTAACGATTTGAGATTCTTTTTGTTCCATTTCATCAAGAATATGCTGATAAATACCTAATGTCGTTTCAATTTTTTTATGGCCCAAACGTCTGGAAACGTATTTTAGATTAACACCTTGATAGATAAGAATTGATGCATGTGTATGTCGAAGTCCATGAAAGTTTATCGGTTGATCTATTCCAATTTTCTTTTGATGTTTCTTCAACGTTTTGTTTGCTGCAGAGTTTGATATCAACTCCATATCATCATTTAGGAAAACTAGGTTTTTCTCATTCTTTAGTATCCTACCAAAATAATATTCACGTTGATGTTTCTTTAATTGTTTTAAAAGGTCAAGCGTGAAGTCGTCAATAGTAATAAGGCGCATTGATTGGTAATTCTTTGTATTTGAAAAGTCCTGTTTGTATACATAGTCCCATGTCTTATCAACCCTAACAGTTTTATCTTCAAAATCTATACAGTTCCAAGTCAATCCAAGAATCTCCGCATATCGCATTCCTGTAGCAATACCTAAAAGAATCATATATCTAGATACGTAGGTTGGCTTGATACCATCAATCAAAGAATTTGTGAGTTTTTTGGTTTCATTGTAGCTTAGGAATTTATCTCTATCTGATTTATCTGAAATACCACCACGAGATGAAACCTTATAAGTAGGGTCCTTGAAAATAATTCCTTCTTGCAGTGCATCTTGGATCGCTGCTTTCATATAGATGTGAATTTTTGAAACAGTGGAGGAACGTCTTGTTTTAGCGAATTCATTCAACTTCTGTTGATAAATTTTCCTATTCAAATCTTTAAGTTTTATTCCTTTGAAATTTGCTTCCGCAAATTTTATAGATTTTTCTATATCAGCATCATTTGCTTTTGAAAATTTTCCTTTTCTATAAACTTCATACCATTCGCGAAAATAAACAGGAAACTCTTGTTCAGCATCAGAAATTTTAAACCCTTCAGTTATTTTCTTTTCAATAGCAGCTGCAGCTAAATGAGCTTCTTTTTTTGTAGCAAATTTTCCTTTTGTTTTTGTTTTATATTTACCATCAGTATCTTTATAAGAAACACGATACTGCCATCCATTATCTTTCTTTTGAATACTAGCCATATTGATTCAACTCCTTAGTTTTGCTACAATAGGCATGACTAAATAAGCCTTACGTTTATTTGTGTCCAGCACGTCCTCGACCGCCAAGAAGAGGGACGTGTTTTTTATTAATCTAAATTATTAACAGCGTAATCAGCTTCTTCTTGTGTAAACTGACCTCCGTGTTCAGAGACTAATTGATCTCTTATACCTTCAGGGGACATTGACATGCTTTCTTGATAACTCTTTGCTTGTTCCAATGCATTAGCGTTCCAGTCAGCTTTAATGTTATCAATAGCGTATTGTGCCTCTTCAGCAGTAAACTGACCGCCATTTTCAGAAATTAGTTGATCATAAATTCCTTGTTTAGACATATGCATTGAATCAGAATAAGATTCAGCTTGTTTCAGTGCGTTAGCATTCCAGTCTGCTTGGATATTATCAATTGCATATTGGGCAGCATCAGGTTGAAATTGACCACCATACTCGGACACTAGCTGATCATAAATTCCTTGTTTGGACATGTGCATTGTATCTGAATATGATTTCGCTTGATTCAGTGCAGATTTAAATTCGCTAGAAACATTATCTTCTGGCTTAGACTCTTTTTCAACAACAGTAGATGAACTTTCTTCTTTAATTGATGAATCCGTCGACTTATCTGCGACAGAAGAGCTGTTTGAAGGTTTTTCGGCAGCAGAATCATTATTAGCACCAGATAAACCGTTACCCACTATTGCTATAAAGATAATAGCTAATACCCAAAACCAAACCCTTTTGTAAAATGGTTTCTTAACCTTGTACATTTTACCATCTTCGCCTCTAACTCTTTTTGCCATTTTTCTTTCCTCATTTCTTTGATATAATATATTTGTACAGTCTCAGAAATGAGCAGATCTTTTGGAAGCGGGAACTTCCAGAAGATTTTTTGTTTATCCAAAAATTTTAATAGATTCCACGAATATAAACTCATTGTCGAATGTAAATTTATAGTTGCGATGATAATGGTATTTACCGTATTTGTTGAAGTAGTGAATGAGGGTATCTTCAAAAAATTCGGGAGTTACGTTCAAGTGTTCGCTGCATTCATAAATGTTGTTACATCCATTCAAAGCACAGTCTAAGAGATCATCAAGTGTGATCAGAATTTCAATACCATATCTTCTAGCTTTCCATTCTTCTTTCCAAGCCTCGGGATCTTTATAATTAAGAATATTTCCAATAGTTCTTTTATGGTGACCAAATTCTTCAGCCAAAACAACCTTCTTTTTTCTACCTGATTTATTTTTATCTAAGTAGATCCGATTGTTTCTATAGAGACCTGTATATCCAGTGTCCTGTTCTAAAGATAATTCTATAACTGGAATTTCGGTCGCAACCTTGTTTAAAAGATTTTCAAAATCATCCATCTGCAACCCTACTTATCATCAAATTTTTTATCTGCTTCATCTAGATATCGATTTAGATCTTCAAATTCTTTTTTAGATAACTTCCTATTAGGATCGTCAGAGTGAGCTGCGATTGTGAATAATTCTTTCTTCTGTTCTTTGAGTTCATTTTGAGCAAAATCATATACTCTTTTTTGGCGATCCATGTTCAACTGGCTGTAAATAGAATCTATTGAAGATTTACTTTCTTTGTAAGTAGTGTCAATATCACTTTTCATAATCCCAAAATAATCAGCAATTTTTTGAATAACTCCATGAGATGGATTAGAGCGCAAATTCATATAGTCACTCATAGTTGATGGAGAAATCCCAATTTCTTTAGCTAACTGTTTTTGGGTTATATTATTTTTTCTAATATAACTTTTTATATTTGCTGCAATAATGATATTCCTTTGTTTATCATCCATGTTGTCACCTCTTTATATTTCATATTATACGAAAAAATCGAATCAAAGTAAATATATTAATACGAAAATTACGAATTTGTTTGTTGACAATACGAAAAAATCGTATTATATTTGACTCATCAAATACAGAACTATGAGGAGGAAGTTGAATGAAGACCCTAAAAGAGTTGCGAGTGATGCATAGTTTGACTCAGGAAGAGCTAGCTGAACTTTTCGATGTTACTTCAAGAACTATTCAAAACATGGAAAAAGATTCTTCCAAAATAAAAGATAGTTTGCTTAGGAAATATATTGATGCTTTCGATGTTAAGTATGATGAAATTTTTTTAGGTAACGAATACGAAAATTTCGTACACGAGGAAGATAAAAAGAAATCAATAATTTTAACCTTCAAAAGTAAACAAAGAAATTAAGGAGGGAGAAATACTATGTCTCAAACCATTGAAATCAATACCCCCATTCAAATTTTAATACCTTCACATTTAAAAGTTGTGGAGATTGAAGAATATGAATCATTAAAGAAAAAAGATTTGATGGGTCAAACATGGACAATGGATGATCTCAAAGAACGATTGCAAACTACTGACGAAGATTGGATAAAGGAAAAAATCCTTTATCCAAACAGAGAAATACTAGATGTCAGGAACGGCGGTTTTGTTCGTTACTCAAAAGGCAAAGGGAATCCTTGGAAATTCAATGCTTTAGAAATGGCGAAGTATTTGCAAGAAAACTGGGCAAATATCATGTCAGATTGAAAGGAGGTGAGAAGAATGAAAACAGGAATTTTCAGGACTAACTATTCTACAAAAGAAGGTAAATTCACATGTAGATGGATGATGTTATTTGGAAAATGTTACTTCGTAAAACATAAAAAGGCAGCTTAGGTGCAAGCCGCCAAGGAAAAGTTATTTCGTATAGGTTGAGCCATCACAGCGCGAGCACGGTGGAAGCGTGTCCGTGTGATCATCAAGAGTTACTTTTTGACCACAAGATTTACAAGTATACGTTCCTTTTCCGGGTTTTTCTCCGGTAGTATAAGTCATATTTTTCACCTCCTCTAAGGAGATTATACACTAAAAGGATTTAAAAATGACTAATCGCTAAAAATTTAACTTAAACGGGGAAGTGGTGATTTTGTGAATAAGAAATGGTTAGCTACACTTCATAACAATCCATTGTATAAAGCACGTCAATTACAAGGGATTGCTTATGCCAGCTTATTGTTAAACGGTATTTTGTTAGCTATTTGTTTCCTATTAATGATTGGAGGATAACTAGATGTTTAAAGAAAGAGAAATTATTTTCACTACTAATCGAATGTATGTTAAGCCATACACTCAAAAAATTAAGTCGATTATCTGGAATAAGTTTGAATCGACATGTGAAGTAGAGGATCGTTCATTTGATAGCGATGAGACACCAACGATTGCCTTATATTTTGTTGTTTCAGATGACCAGTTTCAAAAGTTACAAATGGCCATCCCTAAGTTGCTACCGGATTTAGTAAGTAAAGGAGGAATTCAATATGAATAATGACAAGTTAGCTCTGACATTAGCCGATAAGTTGATGGCAAAAGTCAACAGTTTGCTAGATGCAGAAGTTCGAACAATTACTAACGATTTACAGGATACTCAAAAGGATATTGAAGCGAAACGTACGATATCAATAAAGGTTGGAATCAAAGTCACTAGTGATCATCGAGGAATTACCATCGATGCAGAATCAAATCATGGATTGCCGAAACGAGAATTGGAACCAGTTGTTTATCCAATTGATGTCAATAATTCTGGACAGATAAATTTGTTCGAAGATGAGTGAAGGCTGCAGGTGATGTAGATGTTGTCGAAGGCGATCGAATATTTGGAAAAAATGCCTGCAATTGTGATGCAGGTACGTATGAGAAAACGTGGCGAGAATTATGTATACAGTATTGAAGCGAAAACTGAGCGAGGCAGAGTGGAGACGTTTCAGCTGCGTGGAAGGACTCTGTATCACCATATTTTTCATTTGGGAAAACCAACCGAAGAAAAGGTTCTTTTCCAGTTTTCAGAACAATAAAAAAAGCCGCCAAAACTGGCGACTTCTGAGAATGGTGTTTCTTATCTCCGACAAGATAAGTATACCATCCTCAGTCTATTTTTGCAAAAAACGCTGCTATTTCGGCGTTTTATCGTCCTTGTATTAGATACTAACTTAACGGACGTAGAAAATTCTGGGGTGTTTGTCATGAAGAAATCATTTGTTAGAGAACGCAGAGTGGAAGCAGGACCATATAAAGAAATTCGACTTTACAGTAGGACGATCGAGCAGGAACGAAAATGCAGAGAGCCCAGAGGTAGGAGAAAAAAAGTTACTGGCTTATCTCAAGCAAGATGGAATCAAGCCCAAAGTAAACGAAAGGCCGCATTGTTCCTATATGCAAACTTTGGAGAAAAAGATTACTATGCAACATTCACTTATTCCGATCAGTTTCTACCTGAAAAGCCTGCTGATGCCAAGCGTGATCAAGAAAACACTTTGAAAAAACTTAAAAGACTCTATGAGAAAGAAGGATTCGAACTCAAGTACATGTGGTTTACCTCTTATCAATACGATGAGGAAGTAGGCTATATCACTCGAATCCATCACCATATCGTTTTAAACAATGGACCATCAAGGGATGCAATTGAGAATGTTTGGTCTAAAGGTCGAGGAAAGAAGAAGCAGCCTCTTGGTCGAAGGCAAGTGCAAAACATTCAATACAATTCAGATGGGATGCAAGGCTTGGTCAATTATTTAACTGGTCAAGAAAAATGGGAAAACCGCCAGTGGAAGAAAGGTCAAAAGCGATGGTCCAAGAGTCGAAACCTGAAAGAACCACATGAAACCACCAATGATGATTATTGGTCATTTAGAAAACTAAATAAATTAGGTATGTCCAACGATGATGGAGCAGAGGAGATTCTTAAGAGGTTTCCTCAATACCGGATTTTAGGAGATATATTGAAAATCTACGATGAGGATCGTGGATGGTATTTCAAAATCGAACTGTTCAGAAATGATGATGGATAGAGAAAGAGGTAGAAATGGAAAGTAAACAAACGTATCTGGTCGCCTGCTTTGATAAATCAGATTGTATCGACATGATGCAGGAAGTCTTTTTGATGTTAAACATTGATGATCAAAACAAAGGGAAATTTTCTCCATGTATTAAAACATTGGAAATCAAATCAGAAGAAAAGAAAATCCGGTTTCTTCAAAATCAGCAAATTTGCGATGCTGCATCAAACAAGTTAAATGATCATTCAGCATACACAGGAATAGTTAAGAGTGATCGGTATTCACAATTCGTTTGTTTTGAAGATAAAGCACATTATGAGCGCATTTACCGAAGAACATTAGATACATTTGGGCAAAACGACAAAGAAGGATTTATTACTGAACTAATGAAGAAAGTAGGTAGAAACGATGTCTTCAAGAAAATACCAAAATAGAGTCAACAATGATTTGGGCGATATCTTTGAAAAAATGATTGATCAAGGATGTTGGTATTACAGAACAAAAGAAATTGCTTTAATTGAAAAAACACCTGAACCTTTTCGTGTGAAGCAGATACTCGGCGATGGCAGAATGATCGTTTATCCGATCGGGAAAGCTCAACCAGATTATAAAGGCACTCTCTGGGATGGACGTGCCATTGTTTTTGAAGCAAAGATGACCACAACGGATCGATTAAAAAAATCAGTGATCACACAAAATCAGGCGGCCTTGTTGGATCTCCATCAAAAATTAGGAGCGATGGCAGGTGTTTGCTGCATGATCAAAAAGACCGTTGGGTTTATCCCATGGAGTGATTGGCAGAACATGAAAGAAAAATATGGCCGTCAGTACATTCTTGAAGAAGAGTTGGAAGAGTATCAGGTTGCTACGCCGGGCTACATCGATTTTCTGAATAAAACGAATTGGTGATCCTATGGATGAAAGAATAACCAGTTTTAAAGTAGCACGTGTCGAATTCACCATGTTTTGCGAGGTAAGAGGATGGACGGTTGAGTATTTTTCTAACAATCCCAAGAATTACCGTCAATACTATGCAAGATGTTACGTTCCGGAGAAGGCAGATACCTATCATTTTATTATTACACTTGCAGGGAAGTACTATCGCCTTCTTGGAAATAAGCAGTGGGAGCCTTATGAATATGTGTTTAAGCCAGCAGATGCAGGAGGTGATCAACATGAAACAGAACCAACAGGCGATGAAGCAGAAAGAACATGAGAAAAAGAAACGCCACAGAGAACGTGCTTTAAAACTACAACGATTGCTTTACCTTTCTAGCCTTGATGATCGAGAGATTGATCCATTAATTGAGGACGAGCGAGAAGCATTGCGTGTTGAACTTTGGAGAGGTGAGCAATCCCATTTGCGAATTGTAGAGGTTCTTTACAAAGGCGAAGTGATTTTCACAGGTACTCGGAAAGACGTATGTCGGAAGTGCAAAAAAGCAAATCGAACGATGAGCGATTTATTACGTTATGGTCATGAAGATAAACAAGGAAGGACTTACCGCTATAAGGATTGGAATGGAACCATTGACGATGGGGTTGATTACGATTAATCAAAATAATTGGAGGGAAATTCATGAATGAGTTAGTTGAATTAGTAGAACAATGGTCAAAAGAAAAAGGATTGGATAAAGCAGATTCTAGCAAACAAATGTTGAAAGTTGTCGAAGAAACTGGTGAAGTTGCAGCTGCATTAGCAAGAAACGATCGAGATGCACTAAGAGATAGTATTGGCGATGTAGTAGTAACCCTGATCATCTTGGCAATGCAAAATGATATGGATTTATACGAGTGCTTGAATTTTGCTTATGACGAAATCAAAGGACGGACTGGAAAGATGGTCAATGGTGTTTTCGTTAAGTCCAGTGACCTGAAATAATTCCAGAATCGGAAGAAATTACCAACTTGGAAAGAAAAAAGACCAACACAAGTTGATCTAATTAATCCTTATAATGAATACTTCCATCTGGCTCTAGTCTTGGTGTAATTGCGACGCCTTTTCCGTCAGAACCGATAACAATTGTTTGAATATATTGTACCTGTGTCTCGGGATCAGTAATAACAAAGATTTCGTTGGTTCTGCCTTTATAAACTTTTTCAACTTCAAATTCAATATTGTTCGCCATAGAATCACTCCTTTTAAATAAAATATCATAATAAACAAACAAAATAAATAAATACTATAAATGTTTGTAGATATGAAAATTTAGTAACGACAGAGATTGCGGAATAGGAGGGTAAACATGAAAGCAAAAGATTTGATTAGTATATTGCAAAATAATCCGGATGCAGAAGTTGTAGTTTCTACCGTTAGTTACTATGAAAAAAGTCATTATGAAGCAGGATATGAGCGGGGAACCCCTCAACACGTGGAAAGCATTACAGTAGATTTGGGGTATAACCAGATCAAGCTTGATGGTGGAAAAGAACGAACAATTTAGTCAGTAATCCACCAAAATAGTCAACTAGCGAAATGAAATAAGAATCAGTTGTGATTTTCAGATTTCTTTAGTTTCATTGCTCGTATTAGATGGACGCAAAAGCTGGCAAAAAATAAAAGCCCTGCAATTTTTGGAATGGCACCAAATGAAGTTAAAAATAAAAAAGCTGCTATAAGGTTTACAAAAGCGGCTAACAGATAAAGGTAGAAACTAGTTTTTCTGTTCAATGTACTCACTCCTTTTGAACAGAATATCATATTTTATTTTCAATGTAAAAAAATGATTAAAAAGGAAGTTTTGAATAAATATTTTCACTATCTAACGAAATAAAAAAACTACCCTAAAAGAGTAGTAACTATGTCACAGATTATCTTTATTAGAATCGGCAATCCCATGTTTAACTGCTAACCTGATGATTCCATAAAGCATAAATCCTATAAAAATATACCAAATAAAAGCTAAAAAAGTTCCCAAAGCAATACCTCCTTTTAGGTATTGTAACATATTTTATATTTTACCAAGTCAGTTATCCGACGAAATGCTTTAATCAGAACAGATAATTAAAAGGATTCAAAATTTCTAAAAACAAGTCAAGAAATAATTCTTTAAAGTTTAGAAAGAAAGGTTCTCTTTTAAAAACTAATCTAAAAAAACTGATTATGAGAGATGCAACGAGACACAACAAAAAATATATCAAAGCAAATATTAGTATTACTGAAACTACTTCTTTTACTTTGTCCATAAAAAGACTCCTTTTTAATTAATAATCAAATTATATCATTAAGGGGAGTCAGCAACCCTTACAGTATTGCAAGACAGTAAATAATAAAAGATAGCAGTAAATTTCCGCAATCGTCAGCTATAACGGAATAATCACAACAAAAAACCAGCACCATTGGAGCAGAGGTACTGGAAAGGCTACGTTTAAAATTGATTGGGCCTCAATACTTTTGATTAGGAGTGTGCCTTTTTTTAAATAGTACTTTAGTTAATCATTTTCAGCAAATAAAAAACCAACAACTATAAAGTTGCTGGCGATACCTAAAAATTTAAAAGGGTTAGTTAAAAGAATATAAAAGCATTACAAATATTCTAAAGCAAAAGTTGGAGGTAATTCAAGACCCACTATGAGTCTTCTTTTCGAACAATATGAATTCCGTTATCAGCAAGTTGTTCGCTAATACTATGGAATAATCTAAAATTGAATTCCATTTCAAGACAACGAAAGAACTCGTCTTGATATTCACTAGTAATATCGGACGCAGTTTTTAATAAGTCGTTTGGATCGTCTGTCAGTTCAAGCTCGACTGGTAGACACTCCAAATCATTTAAAACGTATTCCGCAGCAGATTTCATAGCAGCACGTGCATCAACAGTAATTTTCATACGATCGCCTCCTGTGGCGATTATATCATGGATGGAGGGATAAAATGGCACCAAAATTTAGATGTTGGTTTAAAGATACTGGAACACAAGCTGCTCACATGGTTGAATGGCATGAATTAAGAGAATTCAAAGCATTGGGGGATTTGCTTCAGTACAGCGGAGAAAACAAATCGTTTCACCTCATGCAATCCACTGGCTTAAAGGACAAGAACGGCGTAGATATTTTTGAAGGCGACGTTGTAAAAGTATCTGACGGGGGCAACGAAGAAGATAGCTACACCAGTGTGGTTAAGAATTATGCGGACGAGGGTTACCCAGCCTTTGATATTGAAGCTCCCAGCTCGTGGTATTACG
The DNA here is from genome assembly GCF_051713725.1 of Enterococcus sp. DIV0755f. Lineage (NCBI taxonomy): Bacteria > Bacillati > Bacillota > Bacilli > Lactobacillales > Enterococcaceae > Enterococcus > Enterococcus sp. DIV0755f. The sequence continues at coordinate 2,433,629 of NZ_JBIOQL010000001.1, read as the reverse complement.
AAAGCAACGTTTTGTCTACAATTATGGGGGGAGATTACGAGACAATCGAAGTTATCGGCAATGTTTGGGAGAACCCAAACCTACTGGAGCAAACCTATGAAAACTAGTTATTCTATCATCATAATACTGCTACTGATGATCGCTGGTCTAAGTTGGCTATCCTATACAATAGTTGATCAACAGGAACAAATTGAGCAGCTAGAACAGCAGCTGCAGCATGAGCAGATGAAGTACAAGATTATTATTAATGATCCGCTGGTGCGAGATGCGATGGAAAGTGGAGGATGATTATGACAGTTGCAGTTTTAGGTTTCACAGGATTCGTAATTATAATGGTCGTTGCAGTAATTGTTGGAAAAAAGATGGACGAGAGGGAAGGTAAATAAAAAAGCCACTTCCTTTTTGGAAAGTGACCAACGCAAGATTATTTTACCATAAAAGGAGTGGCGTTTGTGAGGTACCAATGGCTTAAAAATTATCAAGATTTAGAAGAGCAGATCCTCTTCATGAAATGGAATCTTAACAAAAGTAAGTTGGAATTGGAACGGTGGGTCAGTGGTGATTTAGCAAACGTCCGTCTTGAAAAAAACTCAAGGTCAGCTTCTTTAGAAGAGAATATTCAAGTAATTGAAGAAGAGATTGAATTACTAGAAGAACAACTAAATGAAATGGTTCTATTGATAAAATCGTTTAAGGGATTAGACAATCAAATAATAGCTTAATGGAGCAGTATGGTTTATCCGGTGAAGAAGCAATGGATTTGATTGCAAAGGCTGGACAGAATGGTTTAGATAAAACAGACGAGCTAGGAGATAACTTAGCAGAGTATGTGACAAACTTTAAAGATGCTGGTTATTCAGCAGAAGATATGTTTGCAATTTTGGAAACAGGATTGGATTCAGGCGCTTATAACCTCGATAAGGTGAACGATCTAGTAAAAGAATTTGGTAATCGCTTAGTCGGCGGAGACGTTCAATCGGCTGTTGAAAATTTGGGTGGTAATTTTGTTAATCTGTACAAACAGATCCAAAATGGAAATCTTTCTTCCAAGGACGCTTTTCAGTTACTCGCTGGCGAAATCAATAAATTAAGCAGTGATCAAGAAAAAGCGGCGGCTATCGCTGCTATCTTTGGCTCGCAAGGGGAAGATGCTGGTATTAAAGTAGTTGAATCTATGGGGAAAGCTAGCGATGCTCTATTTGAGAATAAACAGGCTTATGAAGACGCAACTGGTGCGGCCAAAGAAATGACTGACGGCGTTGAGGAGTCGGTTACGTATCAATCAGCAATGAATGAGTTGTTATCAGCTGCAGGCGTTGTAGGTGAACAATTAGCACCAACAATACTAGGCATTGCCCAAGTGGTAAAAGAAGCGGCACAGTGGTTTAAAGGACTTGATGAAAATGCACAAAATACGATTATGACTATCGCAGGAATTGCTGCAGTAGTTGGACCTGCTTTAATTGCTTTTGGATCAATAGCTGGATCTATCACGAAAATAGCTTCAGCGGCTAGTGGATTCTTTGGCGTATGGATGAAAGGTGCTGAAATGTTGAGCCTTTCTGGTGGAGCTTTTACATTAGTTGTTGCTGGTATTGTGTTACTGATTGCTGGTTTAGTGATGGCATACAACAAAGTAGAATGGTTTAGGAACGGTGTAAATGCATTCTTTCAAGGTATATCGGATGTCGCAGTAGAGATATTCAATTTTCTTGGAGGATATTTTGGTAATGTGTTTGGTGGCATCATACAAAATTTCCAGAACTTCTTTGATGCCGGCAAGAGAATTTTTACCGGATTTATAGATTTTATAACTGGTGCGTTTACTGGTGATTGGGAACTAGCTTGGAAAGGCGTTGCAAATATTTTCGGTGGTATATTAGATGGAATCGCTGCTATGGCGAAAGCGCCAATTAACGGAATGATCGGCTTGATTAATGGATTTTTAGGTGGTTTGAATAATATCAAGATTCCTAAATGGGTACCTGGTGTTGGCGGTAAAAGCTTCAATATTTCCACTTTGCCTTATTTGGCAGATGGCGGTCATGTACTGAATGGCCAAGCAATCGTTGGTGAAGCTGGTCCCGAATTGCTTACGAACAAAAACGGTAAGACTACTGTTACTCCGTTATCAGACGAAGAAAAACGCAAAGGCATTGGCGGCAAAGTACAGCCTTCCAAAGTGGAACAACATATCCACATTGGCAATGTCGATGCGAATAACCCAAGCGAATTAAACAAAATGAACCGTAAATTTTACCGTGCAAGCAAACAAGCACTTGGCGGAATAGGAGGATAAATATAAGGCACCTAGCTTATCGGCTGGGTGTCTTTTTTGTTATGCTTGGAATATCGTATACTAGGAGGGTTATTGGTAAGACGAAGATTATGATTGAGTATGAAAATATAAGCATTCGATAGGCATATTCCTTTTCCTATGTCATAAATTACTATATGATTATTATGATGACGGAACATAGTTCCCCTTGCGCGGCGTATGAGAATATGCTGTGCTTTTTTTACAAAAAACCACTCCTTTTAAAGAGTGGTAATCAATTATATTATTTCATCATTGAGCTTTTAACCACTCTGATTCCGGTTTTACAATAAGTCTAGCATTGTTATACGCCATATCAAGAGTTAAACACGTTCTAGCGGTATAAATGTTACCCTCTTTTTTCAAAACTAACGCTAAATCAGCTTGATTTTCTTTAATTAAAGAAAGAGGAATTAACAACTGTAAGTTGTTTTTGTAAAACTGCGGAACTGCTAATTTATAATTTGCAGATACTCTTTTTTCAGCAGTTTTGATAGCACCTTCAAGAATTTGAACCAAAACTAGAGGCTCCATTTCACTATAACTTTTAGGAAGACGGTTAATATTTTCTTTGTCTCCTAAAATATGTCTGACATTTGCTCTTATCTCTAATCTATAATCATATACTAAGTCTGATGCTTCTTTAAAAAATTGAGCTCTTAAAGGAAGCTCCTCAAAAACATTAAGTTCCGAGTCACTGGGAACTTTAAAGCCTACTAAAAACCAAGGTGACTGATCATCGCCTTCTTTTTTATAGACATTTTTCTTAAAATAAGCAAAAATCGGTTCATAATATTCATTGAAAAGTCCAGTGTTGAAGCAGCATTTATCAGAATTAAAACATACAAATTTGTGTTTATCTTCAATAGAATTCATATTATAATCTGAAGCTAATTTACTAAAAGTGAAATTTAAATAATTTTTTAGTATTCTATTTTCATTCCCCCAGTCTTCTTTAATTGCTTTTCTTGAAAGCTCGTTAATATAATCTTTAAAATTCATTTCTTTAGTTCTACAATACGCAAATTGAAACAAATCTTCTGGTATCATACTTATCTCTCCTTGTTCATTGTTGATTATTTTCAATAATCATATCATATCTAAAATCTATATGTTGACTTTATCCAAAGAAATGTTAATATTAACTCGTAGATGATATTAGTTAGTTGAAAATAAATTTTTACTTGACGATAAGAGTGTTTACCAAAAAAATTTTTAGTTGATGATAAGTTTGTTTTAGATTTAAGATTGAAAAGATTTTAAGTTTGAAAGATTTTTAAGAAGAGGAGACAGCCAATTTCAATTGGCTGTCTTTTTCGTTTAAATAATTCACAAAAAAAATAACCACTCCAGGGGAGGAGTGGCACAATTAGATGAAAAAGTTTTTCACATTTCATGCTGGTCAAAAAAAGTTATATACTTCTCTAAAAGTTTAAAATCCTGTTCCAAATTTTTTCTAATGATTATCTGATCTCCGAAAAACGATTTTCGAGATGTACGTGCTATCTTGTGATAAACATTATTTTTAATTAAATAGTCTAATTCTTCATTATTTTTCTCGAGGTTGCTTTGATCAGACGAAGATTGAAAGTATCGTATCGAATAGTATTCTAGGTGTCTTGCATTGTTAATGACTTTTCTATAATGTAGTTTATCAACTTTCATAGAATCACCTCTAATACAAATTTACATCATTCTTAACTTTCTATCAATATGTTTAATTAATAAAATGCAAATTTTAATCCTATAATTAATATAAATGGGTAAAATTTTAAAGTTAAGAACATATTATAAGAGATTTATAATCAATAATATCTATTACGTTGAAATAATGATAAAATAAACAAGAAGAGTATTAGGCGCACTTCCCCAAGTTTTCACCGCCTAACTACTCTTCATAAAATATTGCACGCATCTATTAATTTATAGCATAAACTAAATTACTGCAAGTAAAACGAATATATTTATGTACAAGCTCGCCTTAGCAAGTCATTTGTTTACCGAGGAAAGTGATTGTTATTAAGCGCTCGTTGCAAAGTTGTGACTAATATGCCATAACTGGCTTATTGGGTATAACTTTGATTGATCACCAAATAGTAATATGCATATCAAGTCGGAGCTATAATATTGAATTATTCACAAAAAACTTTTACTCTATTACTTGTCGATTTGAAAAACTATTCGAATTTTTTTAAACTTTTTAATGCTTATATAATAAAAAATCCGCCCAATAATTGAGCGGAAGTTTGCCCCACGCGCAATGAGAATTATTGACCCACATAATGACCCACAAACACTTAACACATTTTAAAATACAATGAAATGGTTTGGCGTTGCTATGTGGTTTTGCAAATATATTGAGAGTGGATAATGCCCTATGACAAGCATTTATAATCCCTGTACTCTCCTTATATCAACGCTTTGGAGCGTTTAGCCTATCTTTCGAGATAGGCTTTTTTGTTTGTTGTGGGCAGAAAAATGGGCCGAGAAGCTAACTGACTGCCGAGTTTGCTCGATGACCATCTGAAAAACCCTCAGCTTACACTCAATCGGGAAATCAACAGAAATGTACGCCAATTCGCTGGACCCTTTTTTCTTGTGGTGCGGCAATAAACGAAAAGAATCAATCGGGCAAACGTGCTAAGGCGTATTCAATTTGTTCAGAAGTAAAGCCTTCATAGGAAAGTTGGTTCGCTACACGCTCATCTGATAAGGATAAATTTTGCGAGTAGCGAATTGCTTTTTTCAAAGCTTGCTCGTTCCAATCGGCATCCACGGTGGCTACGGCAAAGTCTGCTGCGCTCTCAGAAAAATCTTCATAGAGTAGTTGGCGTTTCAAGCTCGACTGAGAAAACGCATTGCTGGATAAGTATCTTTCTGCACGATTCAGTGCATTTCTTTCTTCACGAGAAAGTTGAGGTGTATGTTGCTCGTTGTTTGCGGGTTCTTCTTGTTGCGCGCTGCTTGCTTCGTTGTTGCCAGCTGTTTGTTCTCCTTGTGGTTGTTCCATGGAAGCAGCGGCATCGCCAAAGGATTCATTTTTCCTTGCTTCGTTACGTAAAGAAAGGCTTAATTGCGCAGTGATGCTATCGAAAGACGTCACATCTTGGTAGAAGGACAAGCCACCATACGAAAACAAGACAATAAAGGCGGAAGCGACAATGAGAAAAACATTTCGATCTCGTTTGTTTTTTTGAGTTATCAACCCAATATAAAATAAGATAATGCCAAAAATGAAACCGATCAAACCGATAAAAAACAAACCAGCGAAAAATGTAGCCATAAGCATCCCCCCTAATAAAACAGTTTCCTAAAGTTAATAGTACTATGTCTGGAATCAGAAAACAGATTTGTCTTTTCATGAATAGAGGAAAAGAATGATTTGACAAATGTAACGTGTATGCTATTAATGGATCATTCATATGTATTAAAGAAGTGACGCTCAAGAATTACTGGTAAAATCGCTGGTAAACGAAATGAAAGTATGGTTGTATCAGTAGGAGGGAAGAAGATGGATTTTCAAGAAAAAGATTATTTTATGCGTTACACAAAAATTGCGGCACAGGGATTGAGCAAGTTTATTACGCAAGGATCTGTTGATGAAATCTTACAGCTGGATGAACAGCAAAGTGGACAGAAGCAAGAAGCGGATACTGCAAAAGACAAAAGCGAGCCAAAAAACAAGAAAGCACCTAGCTAATTTTTTCCTTAGCGAGGTGCTTTCAGTACGAATCGGTATCCTTCATTTGGATAAACTCCTTATGCAGTTTTTTTCAATTCTTGTACAGCTTGCTCGATCGTAATTCCAGTCGCAAAATGATTCGCATCTTTTTTATCGAAAACGATAAATAAATTCAATTTGGTATCCAGAGTTACACGATATTGTAGATCTGTGTTATAGAATGTCATAGTCATTCTCCTTTCTTAAAACTTGTCATTGAAAGGCAACGGTTAGTTGATAACGAAATTCCATAGTTAGAATAACACTTTTTTTCACATTCGTCCAATAAAACTATCAAACGAACGAATCTGACTGATCCTTTTCAAGAAATCAATGCCTGAGAATGGCAGCAAAAGAAGTTTCATGGAGTCAGTAAATTCGGGAAAAGTATCTTTGTATATTTTCAGAAAAATAGAATTCATAAAAAATTTCTTAAGAATTTTGAGGATAGCTATTTTCTTAGATAACAAATTTGTAAGATTGAGAGTATGAGTTGGTTGGAAACCTTGATATCATAAGGTTTATCTCCAAATTATGTTTTGTGCAAAAATATATTGATTGTATTTTTTTGAAAAAGAGATCGTATCTCTTGAATTCTATGGTATGATTTACTTTAGAAAAATGAAAATGGATTATGAAAACGGATGTGAAAATATGTGCGGAATTGTCGGCTTTGTCAATTCAAAAGACCAAAAAGAAATCATTATTGAACGCATGATGGACCGGATCGTTCATCGCGGACCAAACAGTTCAGGAAAATTTACCGACGACCAAGTAGCGTTAGGGTTTCGTCGTTTATCGATCATCGACTTAGAAGGTGGCTCACAACCGATTTTTAACGAGGATCGAACAAAAGTCATTATTTTTAATGGGGAAATCTATAATTTTCAAGTGTTGCGGGAAGAATTGATCCAAGCGGGTCATGTTTTTTCTACCCATGCGGATACCGAAGTAGTCTTACATGGCTATGAGGAGTGGGGCATTGATGTTTTGCAGCGCCTGCGGGGAATGTTTGCTTTTGCCATCTGGGATACTCAAAAACAAGAGCTTTTCGGCGCACGGGATCACTTTGGGATCAAACCATATTACTATGCGCAAATGAATGGCAGTTTTATGTTTGGTTCTGAAATCAAGAGCTTTTTGCCTCATCCAGATTTCAAGAAAGAGTTGAACCAAGAGGCATTGAAACCTTATTTGACGTTTCAATACTCGCCTTTGAACGGAGAAACCTTCTTTAAAGGCGTTCATCGTTTGCAAGAAGGGCATTATTATTTGTTTAATGAACAGGGATTGACGATCAAGCAGTATTGGGATGCAGATTTTTCAGTGAAAGAAAATCATTCAAGAGAAGAATGGGTCGACAAAATCGATCAAGCAGTCCAGGAATCAATTGCCGCTCATCAAATCAGTGATGTTGAAGTCGGCTCATTTTTATCCAGTGGTGTCGATTCAAGTTACGTAGCTTCTGTCTTGCGACCAGATCGCTCGTTTTCAATCGGGTTCGATGACAAAACCTACAACGAAGCGATCGAGGCCCGCAAATTGACGGAAAAACTTGGTTTGAACAACACAGCAGCGGTCATCGATGGTGAAATGTCCTTTGAGGCATTCCCGTTGATTCAGTATCACTTGGACGAACCAGATTCTAACCCAAGCTGTGTCCCTTTGTACTTTTTAGCCAATCTGGCAGCACAGCAAGTGCGAGTCGTTCAATCTGGGGAAGGGGCAGATGAATTATTTGCCGGTTATGCTGCTTATGGCTTCCACACAAACTCTAAAGCGGTGCGCGTTTTTGCCCAAGGGTTGAAAAAATTGCCACAAAACATCCGCTTTCGTTTGGGACGTCAAATCGGCAAAATGAAAAACTTCCATGGTCGAATCCATCTTTATGAAGCCACGGCACCTGCCCAAGACTTCTTTATCGGGCAAGCACTGGTCTTTGAAGAAGAGGAAGCATTGCAGCTTTTAAAACCAACGTATCAAAAAGGACCCTCTGTTGCTGAAATCGTTGCGCCTCATTACGAGAAAGTCAATGGTCTCAAAGACGAGGTCAATAAGATGCAATATTTAGATCTTCATCAGTGGATGCCGAAGGATATCTTGTTAAAAGCAGACAAAATGTCCATGGCGAGTTCCTTGGAATTACGTGTTCCTTTATTGGATATCGAGATGCAGAAGTTGTCGCAAACGATCCCGACTAAATATTTGATCAATCAAAACAACACCAAAGATGTGTTTCGACAAGCGTCAAACCGTCATTTGCCAAAAGAGTGGGCAAACCGTGAAAAACTCGGCTTTCCTGTACCTATCAAGGCATGGCTGAAAGAAGGAACAGGGTATGAAGCAGTCAAGAGCCTTTTTGAGTCAGACTTTGCGGCAACCTTCTTCGATCAAACAGCAATTTTACAAATGCTTGAAGACCATCGCCAAGGAAAACCGAATCTTCAGCGAAAAATCTGGACGATCTTTACGTTCTTGACCTGGTATAAAGTATTCTTTATTGATGAATCGATTCCAGAAGCCAAAGAAATCGTTTATGAAACACTTTGATTTGAATATGGCAGCAAAAAAAAAAGCTGATGCGGACATCCCGCATCGGCTTTTTTTATAGACCTAAATATTTTTCCAAGTAATCGACCATGCCATCTTCCGCATTGGTTTTGTCGGTAACATCATTGGCGATCGATTTTAATTGTTGCGTGCCATTCGCCATGGCAACGCCCCAGCCCGCATAATCTAGCATCTCCAAATCGTTGTGTTCATCACCAAAAGCGATGATATCTTGTCGATCCAAAGACAAAGAATCCGCGATCACCGAAAGACCAAGTGCTTTATGGACCCCTTTTGGTACGATCTCTAAGATAGCTTGAGGTCCGCCCCATGTTCGAACATCGACCGCATCGTCGAATTGATCCTTGATACGTAAAGAAACAGATTCTGCTAATTCATTTTCGGTTTTCACCAGTAATGAAGTGGGGTCCGTTTTTAAATTTGCTAATAGATTTTTTTCGGAAGCATTGCCCGAAAAGAAAAAGTGCTGATCAAATCCGCTTAGGTCATCGATGAAAAAGGTTTCGCGATTTTCTGCTGCCACAAACGTCAGCCCCAGCTGCTCTTTTTGCGCCATGAGCTCAAACGCAATTTCTCGAGAGATCGAGTGCTCCATTTCATTTGCCCAGACTTGTCGAGGTTTATGGACTAACCCACCGTTAAAATTGACCATTGGTGTTGTGAGCGCCAATTCTTTATAGAATTGATCGCTCATACGAAAAGGTCTTCCTGTAGCGATGGTAACAAAGTGTCCCGCTTTGGTGGCGCGAACCAGTACCTCACGTGTGCGAGGGGAAAGTTGGGATTCAGTATTTAAGGTTGTGCCATCTAAATCAATGGCGATGATTTTTGGTTTCAAAAGACTCGCTCCATTCTCTTATGGTAGTGGCTTAAGTGTAACATATTTCTGTCATTTCACAATACAAGTAAGTTTTCGATAAGTTTTCATAATATTTACAAAGCAAAACACGAACATTAAACGTTTTTGGTTCGTTTTATTCGGAAAAAGGTTTGAAAAGCGAAAATTATTCCCTTATAATTTGTAATTGTTCGATGAAAAGCGCAATTATTCATTTTTTCTTTTCATAGAAACGATTAAAGTTCAGGAGTGAAACATAACATGGAAAAGTTTTTCAAATTAAAGGAGAATAAAACGACGGTTTCCACAGAAGTGATGGCTGGGGTCACCACCTTCTTCGCGATGAGTTATATTTTGTTTGTGAATCCGACGATTTTATCTGCTGCAGGCATGCCGTTTCAAGCTGTTTTCTTAGCAACGATCATCGCTTCAGTGATTGGTACCCTGATCATGGGCTTATTTGCAAATGTGCCTTACGCGCAAGCACCTGGAATGGGCCTTAATGCATTCTTCACCTTTACCGTCGTTTTTGGTTTGGGGTATACGTGGCAGCAAGCATTAGCGATGGTTTTCATCTGCGGCTTGATCAACATTTTTATCACGGTCACTCGTATCAGAAAAATGATCATCCATGCGATTCCAGAAAGCATGCAGCATGCAATCGGCGGCGGGATCGGGATCTTTGTGGCTTATGTAGGGATCAAAAATGCCAACTTGCTAAACTTCAGTGCAGACACTGCGGCAGTGACGGGTTCAGTTGTCGACGGTGAGACGATCGTGAGTGCCAATTTTAATGGGGGGATCGTCCCAGCTTTGGCGAATTTCAATAATGCACCTGTTTTGTTAGCAGTGATTGGTTTAGTAGTGACTACTTTATTAGTGGTGAAAAATGTTCGTGGGGCAATTATTTTTGGTATTTTAGGAACGACGATCATCGGTATTTTGATGGGTGTGGTGGATTTAAGTGCCATTGATTGGCACGGGAACTCATTAGGAAGTTCCATCAGCGAACTAGGCATCACATTTGGCGCTGCGTTTGGCTCTGAAGGAATGGGCTCACTATTCAGTGATTCTGCCAAAATCCCTCAAGTAATCATGACGATTTTAGCGTTTAGCTTATCAGATGTCTTTGATACGATCGGTACCTTTATCGGGACTGGACGTCGTACAGGGATCTTTTCGAAAAAAGATGAAGAAGCGGTTGAAAACAGTAACGGGTTGAACACGAAGATGGATAAAGCCCTTTTTGCAGATGCCGTAGCCACTTCTGTAGGTGCCATCGTAGGGACCTCAAATACAACGACTTATGTGGAATCAGCAGCTGGTATCGGTGCTGGTGGACGCACGGGCTTGACTTCTGTTGTAGTGGCAGCACTCTTTGCAATCAGCAGTATCTTTTCTCCACTGATCTCAATCGTTCCCGCACAAGCGACAGCACCAGCGTTGATCTTAGTAGGGGTAATGATGATGGCTTCGTTTGCAGACATCAAGTGGACCGATCTAGAAGAAGCAGTTCCCGCTTTCTTCGCGTCTATTTTTATGGGCTTGTCTTACAGTATTTCCAATGGGATCGCTGTTGGTTTCATTTTCTACGCATTAGTGAAAGTAGTGAAAGGAAAAGCCAACGAAGTGTCTCCGATCATCTGGGTCGTCAATGCGTTGTTTATCCTAAACTTTGTCATTTTGGCTTTGATCAGTTAAGTTTAATGAAGAAAATCTTTCTGTATGTTACCTGCAGAAAGATTTTTTTATTTGATTATTACTCACGATACGGTATAGTATTTGTGAAAGAAGGTTTGTAAATGAAGATTGATTGGAAACGAAATCTACTGATTTCATGGGTAGGTTGTTTTTTTACGGGTGCCAGTTTTAGTCTTGTCATGCCATTCATTCCCTTATATATAGAAGAGTTAGGCGCTCCAGAGAGTCAAATTGAGTTGTTTTCTGGATTAGCAATCTCAGTAACGGCGTTTGCGGCGGCTATCATTGCTCCAGTATGGGGAAATCTAGCAGATCAAAAAGGTCGTCGCTTAATGATGATTCGCGCGGCTGCGGGGATGACAGTGACGATGGGGTCTTTGGCTTTTGTACCGAATGTCTATTGGTTGTTGATCATGCGTTTCTTTACCGGAATTTTATCGGGGTATATTCCCAATGCGACTGCATTGATTGCTTCGCAGGCGCCTCGAGAAAAAAGCGGTTGGGCGCTTGGGACATTGGCTACAGGAGCCATCGCAGGGAATTTGATCGGTCCATCGATGGGTGGGGCGTTGGCGCAATGGTTCGGCATGAAAAATGTTTTTATCATTACTGGTGTTGTGCTGCTAATTACGCTCTTGCTTACGATTTTTCTCGTTCAAGAAGATTTTGAGCCGGTTGAAAAGGGCGATTTGCTGTCCATCAAAGAAATTTTTGGTCAAATCAAAAATATGCAGTTGCTTGTCGGTTTGTTTATTACGTCACTGATTTTACAGCTAGGTGTAACGAGTATCAGCCCGATCCTCACGTTATATATTCGTGATTTAAGCGGGAATAGTGGCAATATTTTGTTTGTCAGCGGATTGATCGTCTCTGTTGCTGGTGTTTCGGCAATCATCTCTTCGCCATTTTTAGGCAAAATCGGTGATCGTTACGGCAATCACAAGGTATTGTTAGGCGGTTTATTGCTGTCATTTTTCTGTTTCATTCCGATGGGCTTTGTCTCCACACCGTTTCAGTTGGGCGTGCTGCGCTTCTTGCTTGGTTTTTCGACAGGTGCGTTGATGCCGTCGATCAACACACTGATCAGCAAGATCACCCCGATGGAAGGGGTCAGCCGCATCTACAGCTACAACCAAATGTTCTCTAACTTTGGACAAGTGTTAGGTCCGATGGTCGGCTCAACGGTGGCAGCTGGCTTTGGTTATCCCGCCGTCTTTTGGGTAACTAGCGGGTTTGTACTGATCAATATTTTTATCTCAGGATTTAATTTCCGTAAAAGCTTGCGTAAAACGGACATCAGTGAATAGTTGAAAAGAAAAAAAAACCAGTTACAATAAAGGTAACTGGTTTTTTTTTAATGGCTTGTCTTTTCAGGCGCTGGTGCGATAATACCAACAAGTATGATCACCACACCTGTGACCAAAGAGATGATTGAAGTTAATTGAAAATCATAAGTTGCTCCAGCAAGTGAGCTGCCTAGATAGCCAACGACTTGACCTAATACAAAAGTCCAAAATAAAGTGACTAAGTAACGCATGACGACACCTCTTTTCTGCGTATCTTCCATTTCGACTTTAGTTTATCACAAAAATATTTATTGTAAAGATTTTCACTTTTTCATTTTGTTTTTCAAATCTAATTACTAGCAGAAAGAAAGAGAATTTTCATTTTTGGAGGGATTTCAATGTATTCACAGCTCACCACCTTAAGCGCCTATTCGTTGCTGCAAAGTACGATCAAAATTCCTCACTATATAGAGCAAGCCAAAAAGATGGGCTATCAGACGTTGGGTCTGACCGATCATAATGTTCTCTATGGCGCGGTCGAGTTTTATCAGCAATGCCTAGCACAGGGCATCAAGCCGATTTTTGGCGCTTTGTTCGACTGTACCTTCGGAGAGGGATCAATGTCCTTTCCATTGTACGTATTTGCAAAAAACCTCAAGGGCTATCAAACCTTGATGCGTTTATCAAGTGAAAAAATGATCACCGAGCAGTTGAATTTGGCTGCTTGTGATTCTTTGCAGGACCTCTTTGGTTTACTGCCTGAAGGCGAGGGATTTCTGCCTTCTCAGCACGATGATCTAGAAGCCAATCAAGAAGCACTGCGAGCAATCAGCCATAAATTTGATTCTGAGAGCTTGTTTTTAGGTATTACTAGCAAAGGGTTAGATCCAGAAACGATCGCTTGGTTTAACGAGCAAAACATTGCACCATGTGCGTATCAACCAATCGCGGCTTTAGCACAAGAAGAAGCCTTTGCAGTCAAAGTGATGACGCATATCAAAGAGGGCTCGCAAATTGAAGACTTTCGTCAGGCTAAAGAGCAAGGGGCTGCGCAGCTTTTTCTACAACCAGCAGACCAACTGACCGCGGCATTTGAAGAATGGTCGCAGGCATTGATGAATAATCAGCGGATTGCAGCTGAATGCGCCGTCGAGCTGCCGCTGCATCAGCGGCTGTTGCCTCATTACCCGCTACCAGCCGAAGAAAGTGCTGCGGACTATTTGCGGAAAATTTGTTTTGAGCGTCTGCCTCAGCGTGTTGCCCACGTTACATCGGCGTACGAACAGCGTTTGGATTATGAGTTGTCCGTCATCCATAAGATGGGCTTTGATGACTATTTCTTGATTATTTGGGACGTCATGGACTTTGCCCACCAACAAGAGATCGTTACCGGCGCTGGACGGGGATCGGCTGCTGGCGCACTGGTGGCATATGTTTTATCGATCACCGACGTAGATCCAATCAAATACGATCTTTTGTTTGAACGATTCTTGAATCCAGAACGTTACACGATGCCTGATATTGATTTAGACATTCCTGACAATCGCAGAGACGAGATTTTACAGTATGTGCGCCAAAAATACGGGCAAGAATATATGGCACAGATTGCGACGTTTGGCACTATGGCGGCCAAAATGGTTCTGCGAGATGTTTCTCGTGTCTTTGGTCTTTCGCAAAGTGAAGCCAATCGCTGGTCAAAAGCCATCCCCAATGCCTTGAAAATGACCTTAGATCTTGCTTATGAACAATCCAATCAGCTGCGAGAATTGGTGTCGTTTAATGAGCGAAACCAAGTAATGTTTCAAGTCGCCAAAATTTTAGAAGGCTTGCCACGTCACGTATCGACTCATGCCGCTGGTGTGGTGATCAGTGACAAGAATTTGCTTGATCTGGTTCCCTTACAAGAAGGCAGCGATGGGATCTGGCTGACCCAATTTACCATGAATGACGTAGAAGCCATCGGCCTATTGAAGATGGACTTTTTAGGCTTGAGAAACTTATCGATCATTGATAATACCTTGAAAGGCATTAAACGAATCAGCCAACAAATCGTTACCCAAAAGGAGATTCCTCTTGATGATCCAGCAACATTGCGCTTGTTTCAAAAAGGCGAGACCGCAGGGATCTTCCAATTTGAATCAGCGGGAATACGCAATGTGCTGCGTAAGTTAGGACCAGAAAGCATCGAGGATATTGCCGCAGTCAATGCCTTGTATCGTCCAGGACCGATGCAAAATATCGATACCTTTATTAAGCGGAAAAAAGGACAAGAGCGTGTCGCTTATCCAGATGACAGCTTGATTCCGATTTTGCAAAACACTTACGGAATCATTGTCTACCAAGAGCAGATCATGCAGGTAGCTTCCAAAATGGCTGGTTTCAGCTTAGGACAAGCAGATATTTTGCGTCGAGCAATCAGTAAAAAGAAAAAAGACGTCTTGGATGAGGAACGTCGTCATTTTGTGCAAGGCGCCTTAGCCAATCAGTACGATGAAAAGACCGCCAATTTGGTCTATGACTATATCGAGCGGTTCGCCAATTATGGGTTTAATCGATCCCATGCGTTTGCCTATTCCTTTATCGGCTTTCAAATGGCCTATCTGAAGGTACACTATCCCGCACCATTTTTTGCTTCGATCCTACACTCGGTACGCAACACCGCCAGCAAAATGAAAGAATATTTAAATGAAGCCGCACGTTATGGCGTAGAAGTACTGCCGCCTTCGATCAATGCCAGTGGGTTTAGTTTTCAACTGCAAAATGAAAAACAAATTCGTTTTGGTTTCAGCAGTATCAAAGGAATCCGACGCGACATGATCCAAGACATTTTGGCAGAAAGAAAAGAGCATGGTAATTTCACGTCTATGGATCAATTTTTGCTTCGCTTGAATCAGCGGAACAGCAAATGGTTAAAATTGGATTATTTATTGCCGCTTTTGAGCATCGGCGTATTCGATGGGATCGCCCCCAATCGAAAACAAGCACTGATCCAGCTAGAAGGAAAGATCCAAAACATTACTTATAGTGGCGGCAGTTTGGATCTCTTAGAAACTATGGCATTAAAAGAAGAAGCCGTTGCCGATTACAAACTAGAAGAAAAACTGGCTTTGGAAGAAGAATACTTAGGTGTTTATTTGTCTGGCCATCCCGTGGAACAGTTTCAAAAATTGCACCAATTAAAACAAATCACTGATATTGCCGATCTGGTTCCGAATGAACGGGTGCGTATCCTTTTATATGTGCGCAAGATTCGAGAGATTCGAACGAAAAAGGGCGAACAAATGGCGTTTGTCGAAGGAACAGATGCCAGCAAAGAAGTGTCAGTAACGATTTTTCCCATCATTTATCGACAAGTACGTTCCTTGATTGAAGAAAATGCTGTTCTCTACATCGAAGGAAAGGTCGAGGTAAGTCGTTACAATGGTGAAATCCAACTCATTGCTGATAAAATAGACTTAGCAGAAAACGTTCAAAATAAAATTGCGTCACAAACTTGTTACTTAAAGATTTCTGCTGAAGCTGAAACGTCGCTCCTGCAAGCATTGTCGAAGGAAATGAAGCAGCACCACGGAAATATTCCAGTGGTGATGTTCTATGAAAGCAGTGGCAAAAAAGTGTTATTAGCAGAAGAAAATTGGGTGACAGATGAGCCGAACTTTGTCAAACAACTGATCGCATTATTAGGAAATGGAAATGTAATTTTCAAGTAATTTTCCGAAAACGGTAATTCAACTTACACTTTTTTCAACTTTTTCCCACTATTTCAAGACATTTTCATGGAATAATGGTAGAATATGTCTCGTGGTTATTACTTGAAAACTAGCAAACAGGGGCTTCCCTAAACAAAATCTTTTGATGAGGTGAAAGAATAATGAAACGCATTGGAATTCTAACCAGTGGCGGCGATGCACCAGGAATGAACGCAGCGATTCGCGCAGTTGTCAGAAAGGGTATTTTTGACGGACTTGAAGTATACGGAATCAACTATGGCTATGCCGGACTAGTCGCAGGCGACATTCGTCGCTTAGATGTTGCTGATGTTGGTGACAAAATTCAACGTGGTGGAACATTCTTATATTCAGCACGTTATCCAGAATTTGCGACACAAGAAGGACAATTAAAAGGAATCGAACAATTAAAGAAATTTGGCATCGAAGGGCTAGTCGTGATTGGTGGAGATGGATCTTACCATGGTGCGATGGCACTTACTCGTCACGGTTTCCCAGCGATCGGGATTCCAGGAACGATCGATAATGACATTCCAGGAACAGATTTCACGATTGGTTTTGATACAGCGATCAATACTGTCTTGGAATCGATTGACCGTATCCGTGATACAGCGACATCACATGTCCGCACATTCGTGATCGAAGTAATGGGTCGTGGTGCTGGCGATATCGCTTTATGGTCAGGTGTGGCCGGTGGTGCGGATGAAATCATCATCCCAGAACATGATTTTGACATGCAAGTTGTTGCTGATCGTATCCGTGAAGGACGCGACCGCGGGAAAAAACATTGCTTGATCGTTTTAGCCGAAGGTGTGATGGGCGGAAATGATTTTGCTGACAAACTTTCTGAATACGGCGATTTCCATACCCGTGTATCAATTCTAGGACACGTTGTCCGTGGTGGTTCACCAAGCGCTCGTGACCGTGTGTTAGCAAGTAAATTTGGTTCATATGCCGTTGAATTATTGCAACAAGGCAAAGGCGGTCTATGTATCGGTATCGAAAACAATGAAATGATTGCTTCTGATATCATCGATACCCTTGAAAACAATCGTCACAAACCAGATCTTAGCTTGTATAACTTGAACAAAGAAATCTCATTCTAAAGAGATTTTTAAGCAACGCAACAGTAATTTTGTAAAAAAAGCTTATTAGCTATTTTAAATAAATGAATAGGAGCGTTTAGTAATGAAAAAAACAAAGATCGTAAGTACATTAGGACCAGCAAGTAATAGTGTGGAAATTATTTCTCAACTGATTGAAGCCGGTGCGAATGTCTTCCGCTTTAACTTCTCTCATGGAGATCATGAAGAACAATTAGCGCGTATGACAATGGTTCGTGAAGCCGTAAAGAAAACTGGTAAAGATGTCGGTATCCTTTTAGATACAAAAGGTGCTGAAATCCGTACAACTGTACAAAATACGACAGAAGCAGACTTTGGTCGTGCTGGATACATCCAATTCAACGTTGGCGATGAAACACGTATTTCAATGGATCCAGAACACAAAGGAACAAAAGAAAAAATTGCTGTAACTTATCCTGGTTTATTTGAAGATGTTCATGTGGGCGGACACATCTTGTTTGATGATGGCTTGATCGACATGGAAATCAAAGAAAAAGACGAAGCAACCCGTGAATTAGTGGTTGTCGTTAAAAATGCTGGAATGTTAGGATCACGTAAAGGGGTCAATGCTCCTGGCGTATCAATCAGCTTACCTGGTATTACTGAAAAAGATGCAGAAGATATCCGTTTTGGTCTTGATAACGATATCGACTTCATTGCCGCTTCATTTGTACGTAAAGCGCAAGACGTTTTAGAAATTCGTGAAATTTTAGAAGAAAAAGACATGACTCATGTGCAGATCTTCTCTAAAATCGAATCACAAGAAGGTATCGATAATATCGATGAAATCATCAAAGTTTCTGATGGTATCATGGTTGCCCGTGGTGACATGGGTGTTGAGATCCCTGCTGAAGAAGTACCAATGGTTCAAAAGAGCATCATCAAAAAATGTAACGCTGCTGGTAAATCAGTTATCACAGCAACACAAATGTTAGAATCAATGCAACAAAACCCACGTCCAACTCGTGCAGAAGCTTCTGACGTTGCCAATGCTGTCTTTGACGGTACTGATGCAACAATGCTTTCTGGTGAGTCAGCAAACGGTGACTACCCTGTTGAAGCAGTAGCAACAATGGCACGTATCGACGTGGAAGCAGAAAAAGCTTTATCAGAAAACAGCACTTTCCAAATCAACCAATTTGATAAAACAGATGTAACGGAAACAATCGGTTTATCTGTTGCGCGTGCAGCGAAAAACTTAGGGGTTAAAACAATCGTTGCTGCCACTGAATCTGGCTACACTGCAAAAATGATCTCTAAATATCGTCCAGATGCTGACATTTTAGCTGTCACATTTGACGAACGCACAAAACGCGGCTTGATGCTTAACTGGGGTGTGTACCCAACCGTTGCTGAAAAACCATCAACAACTGATGAAATGTTTGAATTAGCAGCAAAACAAGCAGTTGATTTAGGCTTTGCTAAAGAAGGCGATCTAATCTTAATCACAGCCGGTGTTCCTGTTGGTGAACGCGGAACAACCAACGTAATGAAGATCCAATTGATCGGATCAAAATTGCTTGAAGCGCAAGGAATTGGTGAAAAATCAGTTGTTGCCAATGCCGTGATCGCTCACAGTGCCGAAGAAGCAATTGCGAAAGCAAAAGATGGCATGATTTTAGTTGTACCAACAACAGATAAAGAATATATGCCAGCAATCGAAAAAGCAGCAGCTTTAGTTGTTGAAGATGGCGGCTTGACTTCTCATGCAGCAGTTGTCGGAATTGCGAAAGATCTACCAGTGATCGTTGGTGCCAAAGACGCAACAACAACCATCAAAGATGGCGAATTGGTTACTCTTGATTCTCGTCGCGGTATCGTTTATCGTGGAGAAACAACAGCGATCTAATGATTTTTAACGATTGATCAAGCAACAGGCAAGTGCACGTTGTGCGCTTCCTGTTGTTTTTTTGAGAGTGTCGAAATCCCTTGAGAAAAGGCATTAAAATGACACGATCAAAAATGAAAAAGGTGTCAAGAAAATTTCATTGACAAAGCCTCAGAAGCCCTGTATAATTGCTTTTGTTGCTTAGGGGTGATAAAAATGAAATGGTCTTTATTGGAATTAAAAAAATACCAAGAGACACCGCTGATGTTTGAAGAAACACTTGACCTAAAAAGTCAACTGATAAAACGCGATGGACAGATCATTGATTTGTCTCCTGTAAAAGTAAAAGGGCTGATGAGTGTTGATAAGCAAGGATACTTGCTGCACTATCAAGTGGAAACGACGATGACATTGCCATCTACTCGTTCTTTGACACCTGTAGCGATTCCTTTTGATTTTTCAGTGGATGAACAATTCATGACACCAGAGCAATTTCAGCGTCGCGATGAAACGATCGTCGAAGAAGAAGTTTTGATCATTGAAGGTCAAACCATCAGCTTAGATGAATCGGTCGCTGATAACCTATTACTTGCGATTCCTTTGCAAGTCCTGACAGAAGAAGAAAAACAAGGTTCAGCAATGCCATCTGGCAACGATTGGGCTGTTTTGTCAGAAGAAGACTTTGCAAATCAAAAAGAAGCGCAAGCTCAACAAGTTGATCCTCGTCTTGCAAAATTATCCGAATTATTCAATGAATCAGATGACGATAACGCGTAGGATTGGAATAAATTGCAGCCTCAAGGTTGCGTTCATTAACAAGGAGGTGTAGCAAAATGGCAGTACCAGCTAGAAAAACTTCGAAAGCGAAGAAAGCAAAACGTCGTACACATTACAAATTGACAATCAACGGTTTGAACGAATGTGCAAACTGTGGTGAAATGAAAAAAAGCCACCATGTCTGCTCTAACTGTGGTCATTACGATGGCAAAGACGTAGCAACAAAAGAAGCATAATTCCTTTTTTTCAGAAAGAGGATTCTAAAACCTTAGGCTAACCATGGAGCCTGAGGTTTTTTTTGTTTTTTTTGGAAAAGATGGAACTTTTCAGAAATATTTTTTGTCCATCGAAAGAGAATAGTTCAAAAGCAGGTACATTTGCGCTATAATGAAAAAGATAATTGAATCTTAGGAGGATGAAAGATGACAAAACAACAAATCGGCGTTGTCGGTATGGCTGTTATGGGCAAAAACTTAGCGTTGAACATCGAAAGCCGCGGTTATTCAGTTGCCTTATTTAACCGTACTGGTTCAAAGACAGAAGAAGTAGTAAAAGAACATCCAGATAAAAATTTTAAAGCAACTTATACGATAGAAGAATTTGTCCAATCAATTGAAAAA
Source organism: Enterococcus sp. DIV0755f (assembly GCF_051713725.1). Lineage (NCBI taxonomy): Bacteria > Bacillati > Bacillota > Bacilli > Lactobacillales > Enterococcaceae > Enterococcus > Enterococcus sp. DIV0755f. Next base: position 2,413,118 of record NZ_JBIOQL010000001.1, on the reverse strand, counting down.
CCACGTCGTATTTTATTAATGGTAAAAGCAGGATTTGCGACGGATGCTACGATCCAAGAACTATTGCCTCATCTAGACAAAGGCGATATTTTGATCGATGGCGGAAATACCTTCTTTAAAGATACCGTTCGTCGTAACGAAGAGTTGGCAAACTCAGGAATCAACTTTATCGGTACGGGTGTTTCTGGTGGGGAAGAAGGCGCCTTGAAAGGTCCTTCGATCATGCCTGGTGGACAAAAAGAAGCATATGAATTGGTTGCACCGATCTTAGAACAAATTTCAGCAAAAGCTGAAGATGGTACACCTTGTGTAACTTATATTGGACCAAATGGTGCAGGCCATTACGTAAAAATGGTTCATAATGGGATCGAGTATGGCGACATGCAGCTGATTGCGGAGTCTTATGACTTGATGCAAAACATTTTAGGTCTATCTGTTGATGAAATGGCTGATATCTTTGCCGAATGGAACAAAGGTGAATTGGATAGCTACCTAATTGAGATCACAGCGGATATCTTGACACGTAAAGATGATCAAGGAACAGGCAAACCGATCGTTGATGTCATCTTAGATGCTGCAGGCAATAAAGGAACTGGGAAATGGACGAGCCAAAGTGCCTTAGACCTAGGTGTTCCATTGCCATTGATCACTGAATCTGTTTTTGCTCGCTATATCTCAGCTTACAAAGAAGAACGGGTCAATGCCAGCAAAGTATTACCGAAACCAGAAGCGGTTGCTTTTGAAGGAAACAAAGAAGAATTTATCAATAAGATCCGTGAAGCCTTATACTTCAGTAAAATCATGAGCTATGCACAAGGTTTCGCGCAATTACGTACAGCATCAAAAGAGTACGATTGGGATCTTCCTTTTGGTGAGATTGCCAAAATTTGGCGTGCAGGCTGTATCATCCGTGCGCAATTTTTACAAAAAATCACGGATGCTTATGACAAGAATGCTGACATCGAAAACTTATTATTAGATGATTACTTCAAAGACATCACGAAACGCTATCAATCTTCTGTACGTGAAGTAGTTGCGCTAGCTGTCCAAGCGGGTGTCCCTGTGCCGACGTTCTCCTCTGCGATCGCGTACTTTGATTCGTATCGTTCTGATCGTTTGCCAGCGAACTTGATCCAAGCACAACGGGATTACTTCGGCGCGCATACGTATGAACGGACAGATAAAGAGGGAATTTTCCATTATTCATGGTATGACGAAGCGTAAGCTTTAAGAGAATCCAAAAGAGAAAGGCCGAAAGTGAGAACTTTCGGTCAATCTCTTTTTTATTTTTTAGATACATGATAAAATAAGACAGATAATGTCTATTTTAAAGGCAGAATAATCAATAAAGGGGCTATCAATAATGAGTAATATTCTAATCATTGAAGATGAAAAGAACTTAGCTCGATTTGTGGAATTAGAATTGAAGCATGAAGGGTATAATACCGAAGTTCATTACAACGGACGGACGGGACTGGATGCTGCGCTGAATAATGAATGGGATGCAATCTTATTGGATCTAATGCTTCCAGAGCTAAATGGGTTAGAAGTTTGCCGACGTGTGCGTCAATCGAAGAACACCCCGATCATCATGATGACCGCGAGAGATTCTGTGATTGATCGAGTATCAGGTTTGGATCATGGTGCTGATGATTATATTGTGAAGCCTTTTGCAATTGAAGAATTGCTGGCACGCTTACGTGCGTTGCTTCGCCGTATCGATATCGAAGGGGACAAAAACGTCGCAAAACAAACCACGATCACTTACCGCGATCTAACGATTGAAAAAGAAAACCGTGTCGTTCGACGTGGAACAGATGTCATTGAACTAACAAAACGCGAATATGAGCTATTGTTGACTTTAATGGAAAACGTCAATGTCGTTTTAGCCAGAGATGTTTTATTAAACAAAGTCTGGGGCTATGAGACAGAAGTTGAAACCAACGTTGTCGATGTTTACATCCGCTACTTACGAAATAAAATTGATGTGCCAGGGGAGGAAAGCTATATCCAAACCGTTCGTGGTACAGGTTATGTGATGCGGTCGTGAACCTTAAAAAAAGAATGAAAAAATTAAAAGAACTGAAGGGGCCTTCTTTAACTGTAAAGTGGGCCTTCGCAAGTTCTTTCTTTATATTCGTCGTATTTACGATCTTTGCTGTGATCACCTATAAAACATCGGTGAATTTGATCGTCGCTAAAGAAGAAAACAATGTGGAGCGAACGATGTCAGAGGTCGCTTCTCGTTTAGCCAATTCGGATCAAGAACTAACATTGGTTCGAACATATCGTAATTTAACCAAAAATGATGCGGGGACGACGAGCATTTATGATCGCACTTCAACGATCGATGGCAACTTAATGAAAATCGATTCCTTTATTTCGGAATTAGGCCAAGCGCCGTTGAGCTTGTTTGTTTATAATTTGAATGAGGATCTTGTGTTTAAAACACATGAAAATGATTTAGCACTGATCGACACGCAGCGCAAAGCGCCAACCATCGTAACGCTGGATGGTATCACAGGCTTTCTCTCGATCCAACCCATCTATTCAAAAGGCACCAGAGAGCGGATTGGCTATGCACAAACATTTTATGAATTGACTTCTTTTTACGAAATACGCAGCAAACTGCTGCTGACTTTGATTATCTTAGAAGTCGTTTCTCTGATTCTTAGTAGTGTGCTTGGGTTCTTTTTATCAGCGTATTTCCTTCAGCCGTTAAAGGTCTTGCGAGATACGATGGAAACCGTTCGGAAAAACCCACAGTCAACGGTGCATATGCCAGAATTAAATACGAACGATGAACTGTCTGATTTAGCAGATATCTTTAACGAAATGCTGGATCGCATGCGCCTATACATTGAACAGCAAGAGCGATTCGTCGAAGACGTTTCTCATGAGTTGCGAACGCCTGTGGCGATCATTGAAGGACATATGAATCTGTTGCAGCGTTGGGGAAAAGACGATCCAGAGATTTTGGATGAGTCTCTGGCAGCCAGTATGCAAGAGATCAGTCGGATGAAGACGCTAGTACAGGAAATGTTGGATCTCTCAAGAGCGGAACAAGTGGATGTTCATTATGCAAATGAAACAACCAATGCAAAAGAAGTTGTCTATCAAGTCTTCAATAACTTTAAAATACTGTATCCGGATTTTGTTTTTACATTGGATGATGACTTATACCATGAGTTGAAGCTGAAAATCTATCGCAATCATTTTGAACAGATCATTATTATTGTCTTGGATAACGCAGTGAAATATTCCACTGATCGAAAAGAAGTTCATCTATCCATTTCGTTGGATCGGCAATCCTTTGAAATTGCCATTCAAGACTTTGGTGAGGGAATCTCCAAAGAAGACCTCGACAAGATCTTTAATCGTTTCTATCGGGTAGATAAAGCCCGTGCTAGAACCAAAGGCGGAAACGGGCTAGGGCTCTCTATTGCGAAACAGTTATTGGAAAGCTATAAAGGAAAAATTTCAGCAGAGAGTGTCATCGGTCAAGGAACGATCTTTCGAATCTATATACCGATCGTTCAATCAGAAGATCGGACGAAAAGAGAACGTTAAGCGAAAAGCTTAAGTTCTCTTTTTTTATCCATTAATGATAGATTTAGCCGCAAAATACTTCTTATAAACGAACGTTCGAATCGTTTGACAATGAATAATTCGCTTATAAAAATAGTTGCCAAAAAGCCTATTTTTTTAGTTGATTTTTCCTTTAAGAATTGCTATATTATTACTTGTCCTTGTTAAGGCATTTGTAACAAACACTGATTGATCTTTTTTGAAATTAGTAGTTGACGAAACATTTTACAAGTGTTATTATAACAAAGTCGAAAAAATATCATCTCTGAAAAACCTAATAAATCAAAAAAACTTTCCAAAAAAAGTGTTTGACATATAACGGTTGAGATGGTAAGATAAAAAAGTCGCTGAGGTTAAGAAAGAAGTTAAATAACAACTTCTTGAAAAAAACTTTTAAAAAAGAGTTGACAAACAAACGTCGCTCTGATATGATATAAAAGTTGCTAACACAGCACGGTAGGCCTTTGAAAACTGAACAAAGCAAGCAAACGAACCAATGTGTAGGACGTTTCAATTTATTGAAACAAATACATGCAAGCAATAGCTAGCAAAGTTAATTTTTTATGAGCTTAATGACCGTATGGTCATTCAAACAAATCATTATGAGAGTTTGATCCTGGCTCAGGACGAACGCTGGCGGCGTGCCTAATACATGCAAGTCGAACGCTTTTTCTTTCACCGGAGCTTGCTCCACCGAAAGAAAAAGAGTGGCGAACGGGTGAGTAACACGTGGGTAACCTGCCCATCAGAAGGGGATAACACTTGGAAACAGGTGCTAATACCGTATAACACTATTTTCCGCATGGAAGAAAGTTGAAAGGCGCTTTTGCGTCACTGATGGATGGACCCGCGGTGCATTAGCTAGTTGGTGAGGTAACGGCTCACCAAGGCAACGATGCATAGCCGACCTGAGAGGGTGATCGGCCACACTGGGACTGAGACACGGCCCAGACTCCTACGGGAGGCAGCAGTAGGGAATCTTCGGCAATGGACGAAAGTCTGACCGAGCAACGCCGCGTGAGTGAAGAAGGTTTTCGGATCGTAAAACTCTGTTGTTAGAGAAGAACAAGGATGAGAGTAAAATGTTCATCCCTTGACGGTATCTAACCAGAAAGCCACGGCTAACTACGTGCCAGCAGCCGCGGTAATACGTAGGTGGCAAGCGTTGTCCGGATTTATTGGGCGTAAAGCGAGCGCAGGCGGTTTCTTAAGTCTGATGTGAAAGCCCCCGGCTCAACCGGGGAGGGTCATTGGAAACTGGGAGACTTGAGTGCAGAAGAGGAGAGTGGAATTCCATGTGTAGCGGTGAAATGCGTAGATATATGGAGGAACACCAGTGGCGAAGGCGGCTCTCTGGTCTGTAACTGACGCTGAGGCTCGAAAGCGTGGGGAGCGAACAGGATTAGATACCCTGGTAGTCCACGCCGTAAACGATGAGTGCTAAGTGTTGGAGGGTTTCCGCCCTTCAGTGCTGCAGCAAACGCATTAAGCACTCCGCCTGGGGAGTACGACCGCAAGGTTGAAACTCAAAGGAATTGACGGGGGCCCGCACAAGCGGTGGAGCATGTGGTTTAATTCGAAGCAACGCGAAGAACCTTACCAGGTCTTGACATCCTTTGACCACTCTAGAGATAGAGCTTCCCCTTCGGGGGCAAAGTGACAGGTGGTGCATGGTTGTCGTCAGCTCGTGTCGTGAGATGTTGGGTTAAGTCCCGCAACGAGCGCAACCCTTATTGTTAGTTGCCATCATTTAGTTGGGCACTCTAGCGAGACTGCCGGTGACAAACCGGAGGAAGGTGGGGATGACGTCAAATCATCATGCCCCTTATGACCTGGGCTACACACGTGCTACAATGGGAAGTACAACGAGTTGCGAAGTCGCGAGGCTAAGCTAATCTCTTAAAGCTTCTCTCAGTTCGGATTGTAGGCTGCAACTCGCCTACATGAAGCCGGAATCGCTAGTAATCGCGGATCAGCACGCCGCGGTGAATACGTTCCCGGGCCTTGTACACACCGCCCGTCACACCACG
>NZ_JBIOQL010000001.1:1855000-2402500 GCF_051713725.1 Enterococcus sp. DIV0755f | reverse complement strand
TTTAATTAAATTGATTCTGGTAACTATTTTTTACTCCATATTATGTTCTGTATGAGTGTACCTGCTGACTAGAAAGAATAGTAGAACTTCATTCTACTTGAAGGTCTAATATTCTCTATATCTATACAATTGCATTATTCAATTTATCTGCTAAGCTTTGTTGCTTATTTGGGTAGAGGTGTCCGTAAATATCATAGGTCGTATTAATTGAGGCGTGTCCTATGCGTTCTTTAATGATGAATGGATCTTCCTCATTATCAATTAAAAATGCTACGTGGGAATGTCTGAGGTCGTGAATTCGGATTCTTTTGAGAGTAGAACTACGTTCTACTACGTCATCATATTTCTTTGATACTTTGAAACGTGTCATGATTTCGGGGACGAATTGAAAGACTTGGAGTTTCTCCGTATCTGCTACAAAAGGTGAAAGAAGCTCATGTTGTTTATCTTTCCAATTCCACAATTCATCTGATAAGTTGCTGTGAAGAGCAATTTGACGACTTCCAGCGCTCGTTTTAGGTTCATTGAGGACGTTTTTGCCTGTCAAATGAATCAAAGTTTTATTAACGTCTATAATGTTTCTGCGTAAGTTGATGTCTTCCCACGTCAGTCCTAAAAGTTCTCCCATACGCATACCAGTTGAGAAGGCGACTTTGAAAAAGAGCTTGTATGGATACTCATCAGGTTTAAAAAGTGACATAAAATGATTGAAGTCCTCCGTTGTCCAATAGTCCATCTTTTTCTTTTTGACAGGTAATTTCTTTAATTGTGTGCATGGATTTACTTTTAGAAATCCTTGTTTGACAGCTACATCTAAGAGTTTCTTTAGTTGTATCATGAGTTTATTAACCGTATTATTGGATAAACCTTTATTCGTGAGTGAAGTACGAAAGACTTCTAGCTCTTTATAAGTTAAAAGCTCAATTTTAGCTTTCTCAAAGTACCCCTTAATATGCCTGTTGTAATTATACTCTTGTGTCTGTAAGTAGCTTTCCTTACGATTACTTCTTTTATCTTCTTCAACAACAATCTGATACAGCATTTCAATAGTAGCACCTGTAAGAGAGGTATCTCCAAACTTAGTAAATCTAAGTTCCTGTTCTAGTTTAATAGCTTCTTTACGGGTCTTAATTTGACGTTTGATAAATCGGTTACGCTTACCAGTAACAGGGTTAAAACCATCTGAAATATCTACAATCCACGTCCCTGTTGCTTTGTCTTTTCTGATTGTCATTTTAGTCTACCTCCTCAATTGGTTTTACTGCTAACTGAATGCCTAGTATTTCCTCTATGGCTTTAACAGGCACACGTCCAAGTCGTGTATTCTCATAGTAAGAGAATCCTTTGTGTACCATCAAAGCTTTAGCTCTCTTAATTAGGTCTTCTGCCGTACAGTGTCCATAGCCCAATTCGATTAAGTCGTGTTTAGTGATTGTTGGATTTGTCATAGTTTCTTGTCTCCTTTTATTATGTGACTAGATATAATCATCTGAAATAATTATTTTCAGGAAGTAAGAGAATGTAAATCATTTTCCATGGAATTGTTCTTCATTGCTTGTCTCTTTCTTCTATATACTAATTATAAGGGATAAGAAATTCCTTTGAAAGCCCTCCAAATAGCGTTTTGTAGCGGTTCCAATCAGAGCTATCTTGTGAAGTAGGTAGCTCAAATTGATAGTTAGGTATGTTGAAAGATGAGCAGTACCCCTAAAAGTGGGGGAGTAGGTTGGACAATTTTGATGACAAAAATAAATTGGTTTTGAAACTATTTTCATTGTTTTTCACCATCTTTCATGAGTTTAACCGAAGTTAATCGTGTCAAGTAGTTCCTCTTTTTGTACCTCGTCCAGTCCTAAATAACTAAGGGTAGACTTTTGGTCAGAATGATTCAGTAGTTTCATGACAAAACCTATGTTGTAGTTGGTCTGTTCGTAGACTCTGTACGCACCTGTCTTTCTCATGGTATGAGTACCCAAGTAATTAATGCCCAAGAGATCTCCTGTCTTCTGCATGATTTTGTAGTACTGCTTTCTAGTGATACATTTGTCTGTATTGGAGAGAGATGGGAAGAGCCATTGGCTTTGAATCTCATTTTCTTGTAGCCATTCTTGATAAAGAAGGAGTTCTTTTTCTATTGGTTTCAGATAAAGAGAGTTTGGCTTGCCCGTTTTTTGGTCAGTGATGTTAGCACGCTCTTTTAGTACCCCAGTATCTGTGAATACATCTGAATATTCAAGCGCCAATACATCACTGACTCTTAGAAGAGTTGCTTTGCCAAGTTGAAAGATGGTGTAATTTCTGCGTCCAGCTTTGAAACTATCTAAGAGAGTATCTTGTACCTGTTTAAGTACATTTGAATCCTTGATTGGTTGTACGTTGTGCATTTGTCTTTTAGCCATATTGATGACCTCCTGTTATTCGTCTTATTTAGGAAGTGATAAAAAATCGCTCCTACTTTTAGAGAGGAAAGAAGGTAGCCTTAGAAAATCTTACATTCACGAGGTGTCATAATATTAAAAGGACTCCTCTTTACTTTCTTTTCAAGTGATTAACCTGTTATTTGTCAGTAGACAGTCCTTTGTCTGAATAAGAAAGTACAAGTAATTAAAAACTGAAATTAACAAGATAAAGGTAAGAATAAGGCAGACTAAAAAACACAAGAGACGTTGATAAACCAACATTTCTAGTGCTGTCATTATAATTATTTGCTCTTTGACTTCTTTGTAATGCTCTGTATATTATTCAAATAAAGGGCAGTACAAAAAGGTCAAAAAATGCGTTTTAAGCGATTTTTCTGTTGTGGGGTATGATAATGCTAGGAGAAGATTTCAAGGTAGCCAAGGGAATTTTTGGGATGTTTTTCGACGTATGGAAAGAGCGTAGTAGGCTTGATATGGCGAATTCTCGCTCACATGGGTCTTTTTAATAAAAGGACTCCTAGTGTGAGGAAAAAGGTATTTAGTTTCGTATCAGTCAAATGGATTAGTTGCATCTTCACCAGTATACCCCTGTAATGATTTTTCACCTTTAGGGTCTGTGACGTTTTTATTTTCATCTGATTGATTTTGTTGCTTCTCTTCATAAGCTTTATCTGATTGTTTTTGTCGAGTATTTTTATTACTGGTTACAGCGATATAATCGCCAGTTAGATTTCCTACAGGCGTATCTGCTTGTAGTTTATACCCATCCCAATCACTATTTGGCGTTATATTCAGAAGAAACTCTTTACTTGATTCATTATCTTTCATTTTAAACTGTACTGTTCCATCTGCAGAACTGTTAGCAACCCCAAGAAATTCGGCAGTTATTAGTAGTTTGCTACTGTCTTCAAATCTCCAACCTTTAGGAGATTCATTGAAATAACTAGCTGTATGATTATCAAGGTTATTTGTTATAAATTTACCACTGAATAAATGACAATAGCTTTCTATAGTTGCATTATCCATAGTTTCTTTACTGACATTAGCTGATGACAGAACTTCTTCACTTGTAGAACTATCATCTTTCTTGGTACTTTTATTTGATAGTGGTGAATAATCATGATTGATTTCACCTACAGGAGTTTGTCCTGTTACATGATAAGAGCCATCATCATTGTTCTTAATGGTAATATCAAAGGTTTCTTTTGTATTCGTATCAGTCATGGAGTATGTTCCAGAGGCTGTCTCTACATCATTAGCAGTACTTAATTCATTGAATGAAGCTTTTAGTACTATTTTGCCGTTCTTTTGAAGTACCCATAAAGAGGGTGTAATGACACTAGTTGTAGTTTCATCATCATTTTGAGTCGCACGCTCATAGTATCCACTAGAAGCCAATGAATAGATTAAATTTCTGCTTAACTCTTCTTTAGACATATCATTCGGATCTTGCTTTTCCATTTCTTTTTTAGCATATTGACCATCAACAATGTCTGCGTTGAATCCATCTAAGTTTAAATTATCCTTGAGTGCAGAAGCTGCTTCGGGTCTTCCTTCTAAATCAAGATAATATCTGTATAGTGATTCTCCCCATGATAGAATACCATAAGCGCCGTTATCCCAATCAGTTTCTCGAATATCAGATGTAGTATTTTCTTCTGTATCTTCATTTGGATTATAGCCATCATAGCTGTAATCTAATTCGTCAGAGATTTTTTTATAGTATTGTTTTGCGACATCTGTGTTTAGTGGAAATTTATAGGCAGTAGGTATTAGGTCTGATTTTTCAATTGGGATATAGTAGGATTTGTTGTAGTCGCTAATAATTTCCAATGATTTTTTAGCTCTATCTAAGCTATCTTTTACAGGTTTAAATTGATTTTTACCCTCAGTAGTCAGACCATCAAAATAGGCGTACATTTTATCTAACTTCTTCTGTTCATCTTCAATCGAAAATTCTTTTGAAGTATCTCCAATATTACCCGCTTTACTGTACTCATTTCCTAAATCGGATAGGAGTTGTTCATCATGTCTGATTCTCTTAATTTGTTTTTGCTTTTCAAATCGAGAGGGGAGAAAATTTGTTTTATTCTCTTTATCCATCTTCTTACCGGTTGTTAATGGGATATACTTGTTATTTTTAGGATTCAATAAACTCAAATCTAGGTTTCCCTCTGATCCAATTTCTTTCCAACGTTCATTGAAATAGTTAAGAGAGCTTTTCACTCTGTTCTGGGAATGAAAACTCATAGCTAGTAAGATTCCTAAGACTGCTAAAGTAGCAATGATAAGCTGAATAGAGCTCTTTTTTGTAAAAGTAAGTTTTTTTATTGTTATTCTCTCCTTGGTTCCTCCTTTCCTCACAGAAATAATTTTCCCATGGAAGATAGTGAAAAGCAAATACTTTTTTATTTGAAGTGTTGCAAAATTGCAGATAATTAAATATATATGATAAGAAGTATCTTTAATTGGTTCTAGAAAGTATAAATAAAAAGAGTAGTAATAACTACTCTTAGTAAGATCATGTTTATATTAGTCAAATTAATCAAACGATGTGATTCTTAAATCTTTAAAAAACCCCTCTGTTCCGATATCTACAAATAAACCAATCGCTCCTTTAGAATCTCCATGTTTCATATTTTCAACAACTAAAACTGGGTTTTCTTCATGATTAAGATAGAATTCTCCTCTTGCTCCATTTATTACCGCTCTTAAGGTAATCCATTCATTAAGCCCAATATCTGCTGAACCTTCGTAATCGATAATTCCTTTTTTTCTAAAATATTCAAATGTATATTTAGGGTAAGAGAAATATTGTATTGCTCGGTTTTTCCTTACTGAGTCATTAACCCTTCCATTGGTTGGTCTTATATAAAAGGATTCAAATTTCGAATCATCTTCATTGACTCTAAAAGTAATGCCAATAAAACCACGAGCAAAATCAGGAGCATCTGGTAATAATTTACTTAGCATTTTTACTTCAATAATTCCGTTATGAAAGGAATTATCAGCTAATTTAGCATAAGTATTCTCATCAAATTCCATGATTTTATTTGATTTCACTACTCTTGAAACAATTTCTCCATTTAAATTGACTAACCTTGATTCAACGTTTATTGGTTTGAACTCAAGCATTTCTATCTCCATATTATCACTCTCCTAAAGAATCTATATCTAAAGAATAACTGATTAATTTTAAGATGAGAAGTAGGCACAAAAATGTAACTATGCAATAAATTGTTTTTTGTAAAACTGTCCCCATTTCCTCATAGCTTCGATTACAGGTAATAATGTATTTCCTAGCTCGGTTAGTTGATATTCAACGTGAGGAGGATTCTTCTGAAAATCAATACGCTCAACAATTCCATCCTCAATCATTGATTTTAAACTTTCTGTTAGTACTTTTTGAGAGATACCCTTTAGAGAACGTTTTAACTCAGAATTTCTTTTTGAACCAGTCATAAGGTCTCTAATAATTAATGTTTTCCATTTACTGCCGATTAATTGGACTGTAGTTGCTACATCACATTCTGGCATGTGATCTTTCATTATCATTTATTATCACTCCTTCCAATAAGGTCTTTTCGCTTATTTTATCATAATTTCAAAAGAGTTTATCTTATTATAAATAGAACCACTCATATTATTCTAAAATGTTTGAAAGGTCAGTTTAATTTTGTATAGCTACTAAGTACCCCAAGTATAGCTATTAGCGTGATAGAAGTAAGAGAGGTGAGATACTATGACCCCCAGTAACAAGCTGTTCAGTATTCAGAATAGATGAAAGTCAAGTGTACCAAGTGATTTGGTCTCTTTAAAGGTGGAAAGTCGGTTGTACCAATGGATTGTGGTGGTAGTGATGGTCAGAATCTGTTTCATTGCTGATACCCGATATAAGCAACTTACCTTTGGTCTTGTACAACTACCAGCTATGATTTATACCTTTCAAACTTGGTAAATCTGCTATACATGGTAGATTTAAGAATCTTACTCACTGGGTGGGGTGGATTTAGTATCTAACCTTGAGTCATGGAAAATACCTTTGGTTTTCTAGTGATTTGATTTATCTGACTTTATTTGACATACTTGGAAAGTTTAATAGTCTTATTGATTGAATTCATTCTTTCAGCATCTACAAAAATACCCCCACTATCTAGTATCTATGGCATGATAGATAGTAGGGGAGAAGTAGAATAACTTATCAAAGAGGATTGGAAAGCTAAAAGAGGAGAAATACCTGTTTTTCAGACTGGGTATTTCTTATCCTCTATTAATTAGTCCTAATGTACTGAAATTACATTTGTCTGACTGTTAGTAGATTTATCAAGAGCTAGACTACTGATAAAAACTAAAAATTGGTAACATTGACATTGTCGAAATCTTACAAGCAATACTCTTGGTATTCCTTTATTGTTAATGCCCATAGCTCCAAATCAATCCCCTTTGGCACTAAGGGTATGTTGTACGTTTGCGTACTACTATCAAAAGAATTTACCCACACTTTGGGCTTATTTCTACGTATCGTACTTTCTAAATAGCTATTAATTTCAAGATAATTCGTATCCATTAAGTAGCCCCATTGAGGGGCTGTTTCATCTAAGAAATCGTACACAGCACTTATTTCTGTTATACCGTTGTCTTTAATGAAAGTACGAATGAAGTGTAGTCCTTTGTAGTTCTCATTCTGTTCGGACTTAGAACTATATCGACAGCTATTAATATAGTCTCTGATACCAATGTGGTATCTGTTGATGACGTACCCCCATCGTGGGGATTCTTCATCTGCATAGTCCATAAAGTCTTTCATTTCTTTGATATTATTTTCTCTGATAAACTTCCTTATTTCTCTCATCATGGCGGTTTGTTGGGTCTTACTTGGTCTTAGTATTTCTTTGACATCTAGTCCATTGAATGCCATGATGTCATCTTGCTCATATTGATACTTTTCAGGGTTATCAAGATGGAGCCAATACCTTACTTTTCCGACAATAGACTCACAGGGTTGTGGATTTGGTGCATGGAGTTTGCCAGTTATCTTTAGGATTTGTCTGTAAGACTTTAAGCTATTAAATTTGATAAGGCAATGGTAGTGAGGCTTTTTAGCTCCGCCATATTCATTTTCATCTTTATCGTGCAAAGGGCTATGCCCCCACGCTACTCCAATATCTGTTACAATATTTTGCCAGTCTTTTGGTGCTGATTCTGGATAGACAATAAATATCCAGTTTCTGTGTCTCTCTGCTTGTAATTCATTCTTATTACTCATCATTTTAATACCTGCTTTCTTAGTTTATTTCTCTAGCTTCATGATACAAGCCCATCTCCATGCCTAAAAAGCCTGAATTCCTTGAGCCACTCGATTTCTTCCTTAATAGTTGCCACAATCCTTTGTAGGAGTAGAAGCGACAAGGAAATGTTCAGCGTTCAGCCCGATACTGGGGTCTTGGTTTTGGGTACGCCACAGGCAAAAACTGAGACAGCCACCAGTCAATGGAAAAATGCCCCTTGACGTCCTTAGAGCGCTTCTTAGTGTCCGCAAGAAAGCGAGAATGTCTTTCTCTTTCTTCAAAAGAAAATCCGCCTTGCGCTCATTTTTGGCTCTACAGTACCTCCGTTGGGAGAAATGTCGACAAAATGGCTAAAACGAATCTGCCAAGCCTCATACTACGACCCCCAGTAATATACTGATCATTATTCAAAATAGCTGAAAGTCAGGTGTACCAAGAGATTGGGTCTCTGTTTCATGAGAAAATCGGTTGTACCAATAGCTAGAGTTATTTTTGTTTGTTATTTCTCTGTCTCAGTGACTTTGTGCACTAAAAGTGTGGGCAGTTTGTTGTTTGTTGAGTAGCTACTACCTCTATATTATTGCTCGATAGTTACTCCTAGGCAACCCAGTCTATACCACGAATTTGAAAAGTTTTGGGTGGTAAAATCCGTATCTAACTGATGTTATTTGAGGAGTCATTTACGAGCCATTAAAGTCGCTTGACTCAATTTCATCTAGCTATAGGGATTTTGAGTCTTGCCTTATTTGCCATTTGGACTCCTTTTGGTGTTCATTTTTTGGTCAACTCCTTTTGTTATACTGGTTAGATCCCCTATGTCTCTGCTGTTAAAATCTAGAGATAAAAGTTCATGTTGCCTATATATTTACTGGAGGGTTGGGCATTAGGGGGATAAAAGTACCAAGTTACTTATCTAATGCTTTTCTTCCTGTGATACTGCTGGCTATAGTTGGCTATAATAGTTATCTGTATGCAGACTTGATAGTCAGATGGATAATAGAAAAGATGTCAAGCATTTGAGCAAGAATTGCAGGAAGAGATTCCGTATCTCTCTTGAAATCAGCTTACCTGGGTGCTACTTTAAGCTTATCTTGGTTCAATCAGCTTAGCTGATGGGGAGTAGGCTGAATTTAGGTTGCTTAGTTATCAGTGGGTGGAAAAGGGGTATTTACAATAGAAGAAACTTATCTGCATTCGATAGCTGAAAGAAGTGTGGGGAGAAGCAAGAAGCATGGTTGCACAGAAAAATAGTCATACCAATCGGTCTCTGTGGTTATTGCTAAAATTCATCTCAAGGGTGCCTGACTGCATCACTGGTGGTGGCTGTGGCAGATGGCTCAAATACCCATAGCTACATAATTATTTTTTCCATTGCCTAGCAAAGAAGCTGATTTGAAGAAAAAAGTGATGTGGGTGGGGGTGAAAAATCATGTTGCTGGAAATGAAAAAATGATGAGTGTCAGAAGTGATTTTCATGTTCATCTAACAGAAGGTGAAAAAATAGGGTAGCAGCTATCGAAAGAAAACTAGCTGATTTGGTAAGAAGCCCCTCAAAGGGGCAAACGTACCCCAAGTGTGTATCTGAGGATAAAAATTAAGGGTTCAAAGTTTGATGTACGAAAAGATAGTAATGTGGGTTCCTCTCTAATGAAGAAAGCAGAATGGATAGAAGAAAATAAGTCATTTTTCTGTCACTACCGAAAACTATCTGATTCATGGAAAGAAGCCTATCTAGTGCTGTGTCAGAAGCCGAAATGAAAAGAAGCAATGAAGAAAACGTCTTTCTTTCACTGCGTTTTTATGAGTTGCTTTGGCTACTGGAAAGAAACAAAAATCCCCAACATCTAAGGTGGGGGTTCTACATGGATTCAAGCGTTAGATACTCTATGATTTTCCAACCATCTGTATATAGTAAAACGCAGTTTGAGTCATCCAAGTATGCTTGAAATACATCATCTAATTAAACTGAACAAAGAAGATACGAGGGTAGCAATCATCTAACTTAAATCTAGCTAAAAAATTCTGGACAAGGATAAAAATAGATGGTATACTTAGAATGTAGAAGTATACAGGTAAATAGAATCTCCAAATAATATCCTAGATGGCTAACCCATAACTTGTTTAAATCGGTTATAAGTGGGTATAGTCTTATTTATTTTTGTAAGATTGACTTATAGTCATAAGAGCGGTAAAACTCAAAATCCAGTGCCCGTTGAGGGCGTGCCGGTTCGACCCCGGCCGCCGGTATCATTGATGTATCAGTCTTTTATAAGATTGATACATTTTTTTGTTTATAAAAGTCTACAAATACTATTTTGAAGGACCACTCATATAGCAAAGATTTTTTTGTTTTGTTACTATTGAAAGCCTTTCCTTAATCTTGTATAGTTTTTACATGAATAGCTGCAAGGAACAGGAAAGAGAGGGGGATCAAATTGAAATGGTATGAGAATAGAATCAAATCAGCGATAGATGGGACAAATCCAATGGTGATCAAAGAATTGTCTGGCAGTTTTGCTGTTTATGGCGATGTCCAATTTCTTCCCGGATATTGTGTATTATTACCTAAAAGAGAGGTGGCTTCTTTAAATGATCTAGATTTAAGCGAGCGACAGATTTTCTTAACTGATATGACTCTTTTAGGAGATGCTATAATACAAGCTTGTTCTCCATTGAGAATCAATTATGAACTATTGGGAAATACCGATAACTTTCTTCATGCACATTTGTTTCCCCGTTATGAATGGGAAACCGACGAAGCGAAAAAATGCCTGTTTGGTTGTACGACAAATCCCATTGGACTAATCCAGAGTATCACTATTCAGAAAAAAGAGATGGAAAGCGAAGACAAAAGATAGCCTCTTATTTAGAAAATGCCTATCGCTAGTCTAAAGAATCTCCCTGAATCTAGTAACGTCTATAAAAGAACCTCCATGAAGCGATCGCTTCATGGAGGTTCTTTTTCCTTAGATCAATCAACATACTTAAGAACTGCGACTTCTTTTGGTTTCAGAACTACCAACTGTCTGGTTTCTTTGGTTAGAAGGTCTGCTCCAGGGGCTTTCAGCTTCACTTTGGTTGTCTGCTCGGTATGGTTTAAGAGAAAGACGAGTGTATAGCCAGCACCTTTGCGACAGGTAACGGAGACCTCAGTAGGAGCAGCCAAGAAGTGCTGGGCATGAGTCGCTAATTTATGATTTTCCAGAATGGTCGCTAAAAATGTAGTTAGCCCTTTAAGAGACAATTCTGTTCCCACGTAATACGCATACCCATCGTCGATCTGATTCATAGTAATGGCTGGCTTATCGGACAAATAACCGGATTGGAAGGTTGCCAAAGCTTTCGCACCATTTAGATGAATGACTTCCTCCCATAGAGAATTGTCGTACCGACGACCTTGGAAGTCAATTTGGTGATGGGTAGCTGCTTTCATTGGGTAAAACTCTTCTACAATGATCCCTAAGGTGTCCCTAAACAGTCCTGGATAGCCCCCAAGATAGACTTGGTCATATTCATTGACGATCCCACTAAAGAAATTCGTCAAGAAGATGCCGCCTTGTCGCACGTAATCATTGATTTTCTTACCGAAAACTTCTGGTGCTGAATAGAGATTTGGGGCAATCACTAAAGGATAGCCGTCTAGGGATTCGGAAGGATGGACAAAGTCTACGCTCAGATTTAACGCCCTTAGCGCGGCATACAGGCTGCGTAACTGATGAATGTACTTTAAGGTGCTTGGTTTGGCATCCAATTCCAGCGCCCACCAATTTTCCCAGTCAAAGACAACCGCGACATCAGCCAAGAAGCGCGTCCCAACGATATCCGACAGTTGCGAAAATTCGTTGCCTAATTGCGCACATTCACGAAAGATACGGCTTGAATGAGGATCTCCATGAGGCACCATCGCACTATGAAATTTTTCCGCACCGCCACGAGACTGCCGCCATTGGAAGAACATGATGCCATCAGCGCCATGAGCGAGCGCTTCATAACTCCAAAGACGCAGCTGGTTGGGTATCTTGGCACCATTGATTTGCCGCCAATTAACGGCGCTGGTGGCTTGTTCCATGATCAAAAAAGGTTTTTTCTTTAAACTACGAGTTAGATCGTTAGCAAGAAATTGCGGGTAAGGGATCTTTTCAAAGGGATTCGGGTACGAATTCCAGCTGACTACATCCATTTCGGGTGCCCATTTAAACCCATCCACGTATTTGTGCAAGCCCATCAGATTGGTCATGTAAGGGATTCCTTGTGAATATTTTGCGATCGCCGCCTTTTCGAGTTGATAGAGCTCCAGATTCATGTCGGAAAGAAAACGGCGATAGTCTAACTGCTGCGCAGGATTTTTGAAGGTCGGCATCGCTTCAGGTAGAAAAATTTCCTCCCAGCTGCCATAGGATTGACTCCAAAACTTGGTTGACCAAGCATCATTCAATCCAGCGATGGTCTGATATTTCTCTGCTAACCATGTCTGAAATCTTTTCCGACAATGATCGCAATAACACTCGTGGATGTGACAGGTATATTCATTATTGATATGCCACATGACTAGCCCTGGATGATTGGCATAACGGTTTGCGACTGCTTCCGACAAATCGGTGGCATATTGACGATAGATAGGGGAAGTCGGACAGTAGTGCTGGCGCGCCCCATGAACCAGTCGATTGCCATGAATGGTCACAGGCAGCATCTCAGGATGTTTTTGAACAAGCCAAGCGGGAGGCGAAGCCGTTCCGTTGGCTAGGTCGATCATGATATTGTTTTCATATAAAAGATCCATCAACCAGTCCAGAAAATCAAAATCATAGGTGGATTCATCTGGCTGCAGATTGACCCAGCCAAAAATATTGATACTTACATAGTTCACACCTGCTTCTTTCATTAAGCGCATATCTTCAAGAATGACTTCTTTAGACCATTGTTCAGGATTGTAGTCGGCACCATAG
The DNA here is from genome assembly GCF_051713725.1 of Enterococcus sp. DIV0755f. NCBI lineage: Bacteria > Bacillati > Bacillota > Bacilli > Lactobacillales > Enterococcaceae > Enterococcus > Enterococcus sp. DIV0755f. Next base: position 2,389,846 of record NZ_JBIOQL010000001.1, on the reverse strand, counting down.
TAAAGTTGACGTTGCGTTTTCATCCAATCGCTCCTTTATAGACGTTTCTTTAGCATCAAGATACTTGAATCATAGCAAATATTTATCTGTTTGATAGCGGTATCATTTGAAAATCATGAAACGATCCAAAAAAACAAAAATAATTCAATTTGGTTTCGCAGCTAGGACTATCTTCCATCAGTTCTTTTGCCTTGCTGTTTTTTTAACAAAAATATACAATTGAAAAAGGCGGTAAATTAAAGTATCTAGAATTTACATTCTTAGAAAGTTGTTTTTTTATCGGAGGTTTCTTTTTGCTGAAATGCATGTTTATAACTATATGATCCAAAAAAACTTTGAATCACGAGTAGAAAAAACACGATGAGTCAGAGAAATGAATAATTATGTGATGAGGAATCAAAAAAATGAATGACATAAGTTATTCAACAAAATTGCCAAGAAGGAGAGACAAGTTCATGAACCAGCCAATACAGATTTTTTCTGAGATTGCCCCTTTAAAACGGGTGCTGCTGCATCGTCCAGGCGCAGAATTAGAAAACTTGATGCCGGACTATCTTGATCGATTGTTGTTTGATGATATTCCTTTTTTAACCCAAGCGCAAAAAGAACATGATTTTTTTGCGGATACGTTAAGAAGCAAAGGGGTGGAAGTCCTTTATTTGGAGGATCTAGCTGCTGAAACATTGACAACAACTGGTGCCAAAGAGGCCTTTTTAGAAGACTATTTAAATGAAACAACGATCCTTGATGAAGAGATTCGCAACGAAGTGCGCAACTTTTTCCTGTCGATTAAAGACAATCGCGCCTTTATCGATCATACGATGGCGGGCTTGAAAAAAAGTGAGGTAGAAATTTCAAAAGCCAGTAACTTAACGGCAATTGTTGAAACAGAATATCCTTTCTTGATCGATCCAATGCCAAACTTGTATTTCACGCGAGATCCGTTTGCTACGATTGGTCACAGTGTTTCCTTGAATCGAATGTATTCTGCAACGAGAAGACGGGAAACCCTCTACGGAAAACAAATTTTTACGCACCATCCGATGTTTGCCCGCAATGAGACGAACTTTTTGTATCATCGGGACGAAACGACGCGGATGGAAGGCGGCGATCAGCTGATTTTATCTGATAAAATCGTGGCGATCGGGATTTCTCAACGAACAGAAGTTGCCTCAATTGAAAAAATTGCCGAAACGATTTTTGCCACAGAACCGAGTTTCGAACATATCTTGGCATTTAATATCGGCGAGGAACGAAAATTTATGCATTTAGATACGGTCTTCACGATGGTGGATCATGATAAGTTCACGATCCATCCAGAAATCGAGGGAGAACTTTCGCTGTATTCAATCACTAAACACAAGGACGGTGTGCGAGTATATGAGGAAAAAGATACGTTGGAAAACATTCTTTGTCGTTATTTAGATTTGCCTGAAGTCCACTTGATCCGCTGTGGTGGCGACGATTTGGCAGCGGCAGCTAGAGAGCAATGGAATGATGGCTCCAATACCTTGGCGATTGCACCTGGAGAAGTCGTGGTCTATGACCGCAACACCATTACTAATGGGCTGTTAAAAGAGGCAGGAGTCATTTTGAATGAAATCTCGGGCAGCGAATTGGTTCGCGGACGTGGGGGTCCTCGCTGTATGAGTATGCCGTTTATTCGTGAGTAGGACAATTCTTTGTTATTTTAAATACTTGTCCTTTCTTTAGGAGTATTTAAGTTAAGAAAAAGACGAGAAAAATCTAAAAGAAAGATTTGAAACATCATTTTGTTTCTAATCTTTCTTTTTTGTCATCATTTAACCCCCAATAAAATGAAAAGGATTTCTTTTTGTGAAAATGTGTAATTTTTGTGACTTTTATATGTAAAGACTATAAAAAAACGTTAGGAACCTTGTTCTATCGCAAAATTTATGTTACGGTTATATTAGAAAACGGAAATAGGTGAAGGTATTTGCCACTTATTGATTTTTGACACCCTACGATCAGCGAATGCCATATGCTTGATTTGTAGTGGTTTTTTTTGCGGAAAAAAAGTGAAAGCAGGTGAGAAAATGACAGTAGATGCCATTCGATTATTGCAAGAAGCAGAGCAATTTGCGGAAAATAAAAATAAAGAAGCAGAAGCAGAAAAAAAACAATTGGCACAAGCAAGAGAAGAACGGTTGAAGGCGTTTAAAAAAGAGTTGGCAGAAAAAGAAGCCCAACAAAAAGAAGCAATCAACCAAAAAATCGCAGCTGAGTTGGTACAGTCTAAGGAACCACTCTTGGCTAAGACCCAAGCAGAAGTGGAAACACTGCGAACGATCCCTAATGAATTGAAAGAAGAAGCATTAGCAATAATAATAAATAAGGTTGTGACATAAATGGCAATTGCAAAAATGCAAAAGTTCAGTCTGTTGACCTTTTACGATCAGAAAGAAGCTGTTTTAGAGCAGCTGCAAGACTTTCAAGGCGTAGAACTGCTTTCTTCGGAAAAATATTATGATTCTGAAGAAACGACGGGTGTTTTGACACCGGTTCGCGAGGAACAGTCTGAAGAAGAAATGGAGAACCAGTTTGGTCAAGTCAACTGGAGCTTAAATTTTTTAGAAGAATATGTACCCAAAAAAGGAATGCTGGCACAACTGCGGCAACCAATCAAAAAATATACCCTTCAAGAATTGGCTGAAACAGCCCACACCTATCCTTGGCAAGAATTATGCCAAACCCTTCGTAAACAAGACAAACGTCTTCGCTTGATTGATCAAGAAAAACGCGATGTATTAGCACAAGAAGCAGAACTGTCGATCTGGAAGTATTTCAAAGAACGACCAGCTGTTTTAAAAGAATTAAAAAAATCAGGTGGCTTGTTAGGATCGATTCCTACTTCTGAAATGGCTGACTTTACGACCAACAGTGAAAAGCTGCCGCTTGTCTATGTCGAAACCATTTATCAATCACAAACGACAACTTACTTATTGGTACTTTTCCATAAAGATGTAAAAGAAAAAGTAACTACTCTTCTAAAGAAAGCAGCCTTCGAGCAATACATCTACCCTTATGAGGGGATTCCAGAAGAAGATCTGCAAACGATGAAAGAAAAATCCCAACGTCTAATTGATGAAGAAAAAGAAATCAAAGCTTCTCTTGGTGCGATGACAAAAGAGCAAGAAACCTTGCGGATCGTTGCCGAGTATTTAGATGGAGCGATCACCCGCTTAAAAAGCAGTAAAATGCTTTTGCGTTCGACTCATGCGGTATCGATTTCTGGCTGGGTTCCTGTTGATGGGGCGGCCGAATTAGAAAAACGTATCAAAAAAGGGACCACGGATAACTATTACCTCGAATACCAAGAAGTGACGGAAAAAGAGCTGGCTGATGTGCCGATTTTATTAGAAAACGCACGTTGGATCAAACCTTTTGAAGGACTTGTTCGGATGTACAGCTTGCCGCAATATGACGAGTTAGATCCGACACCATTTATGGCGCCTTTTTACATGGTGGCATTCGGGATGATGGTTGCCGATTTTGGCTATGGGTTGCTCTTGTTTCTGGCGACATTCCTGGGGAAAAAGCTGTTCCACCTCAGCAGAGGCCTGGAACAAAATTTGACCCTCTTTCAGTTGTGCTCGATCCCTACGATTATTTGGGGCTTGATCTATGGCAACTTCTTTGGATTTGAATTCTCATTCCAACTGTTGTCTGCCCAGGATGATGTCAATCAGATCTTAGTCTTATCCGTGATCTTTGGGTACATTCAGATCATGTTTGGCTTGGCGCTGAAATTCTATATTTTATGGAAGAAAAAAGACCAGAAACTGGCTGCGATGTTCCAAGCCGGTTCGTGGATCGTCTTTTTGATCAGTGTCGTTTTTGTCGCCGCAGGAATGCTGCTTTTCCCTGACACCCCGTTACAAACGATTGGGATCGTAATGATCGCTGCCAGTCTTTTAGCAGTGGCAATCGGAGGCAGTTTAGAAGGAAAAACGTTGGCAGGAAAAATCGGTTCTGGATTGTACGGATTGATGGATGTGACCAATTATGTTGGTGACTTGATCAGTTACACCCGTCTGATGGCGTTAGGGGTTGCCGGCGGAAGTATCGCCTCAGCCTTCAACTTGATCATTAGCTACTTGCCGCCAGCAGCCCGGTTCACCGTCGGTATCTTATTATTTGTGGCGCTACATGGCCTGAATATTTTCTTAAGTTACCTTAGTGCGTATGTTCATGGTATCCGCTTGCAGTATTTAGAGTATTTCGGAAAATTCTTTACGGGGGGCGGACGTGCCTTTGACCCGTTCAAATCAAATGAAAATTATGTAGAGATCATCTCAGAAGAAAAGTTACAGGAGGATAATAATGGAAAATTGGATTAGTTTCTTTTACGAAAATGGTGGAATTGTTTTTGCAGCTTTAGGTGTAGCGACCGCAACGATTTGTGGTGGTATCGGATCAACGATCGGTGTGGGGATGACCAGTGAAGCAGCATCAGGCTTGATCTCAGAGCAGCCAGAGAAATTCGGGCAAGCGTTGATTTTGGAATTGCTTTCTAGTACCCAGGGGCTATACGGCTTTGTAATCTCCTTTATGATTTTTGGTCAGATCAGTGGTTCGATCTCATTCGATCGCGGGTTGTATTTGTTTATCGCTTCATTACCGATCGCGTTAACAGCAATTATCGCCGGTAAATGGCAAGGACGTGCCGCAAGTGCTGCGATGCAGATTTTAGCAAAAAAACCAGAACATGTGACCAAAGGAATTATCTTGGTAGCGATGATGGAAACGTATTGTATTTTAGGGTTCGTGATTTCCTTCTTGCTTGTCTTGAATTAAGAGGAGGGAAAAGTGAATGTCTGATATTACACGTTTAACTGACAAAATAACCGCTGATGCGGAAAAGAGATACCAGCTTCAAATCAAAGAAGCACAAAAAGAAAGTGAAAACCAAGAAAATTTAAAACGAGCACAGTTAGAAAAAGAGCTTAATGAACGGTTAGCTTTTTATGAAAAAGAAAAACGTGCTGCGATGTATTTGGAAATCTCAGATGTGCATATCCAATCAAGAAACAAGGTCTTGGCAGCAAAGCAGTCCGTCTTAGATGAGCTGTTTTCTGAGGCTCTGACCCGTTTGAACACGATGGATCAGGCAGCATTTTATACGTTTATCGCGAAAGGCTTGGCGAATGCACGGTTAACTGGTGAGGTCGAGTTGCTTTTAGGCGAGAAGTCCCGTCATTTCGTTGATGAGGAATTCCTTACTAAGTTGCAAGCATCGGTCCCAGAGGTTCAGTTGAAACTGGTAAATAAAACGATCCCTCGCAAGGGTGGCTTTTTGTTGCGACAAGAAGCAATTGAGTTGAATTTTACCTTTGATGCGCTACTAGAAGCCAACAAAGAAGAGTTAAGCAATACGTTACTGCAATTGATTTTTGAACAGTAAGCAGGTGCAAACAGATGAATGACATCAAATATAATACGTTGAATACGAGAATTCGGACGTATGAATCGCAATTATTCGATCGTAGTCGCTATGAGCGAATGCTCTCAGCTGCCAGCGCAGAGGAAATCTATGGGATGCTGCAAGAAACGGTTTATGGTGACTTCATCAATGAAGATGATCGTGTACACGATTTTGAACAAGTCCTGATGGCTGAGTTGAAACGGGTATACGAAACGATGTATCAGTTGACACCAGAAAAAGCGATCGTTGATTTCTTTGCTTTGAAATATGACTATCAAAATCTGAAAGTTTTAGTAAAAGCGGCATATATGCAAGAAGATTTTTCGGCGTATCTCGTCCCAATCGGCACCCAGCCACTTTCCGTCCTTAAAGATCTGGTCAAGACCAGAAAAAGTACTCAGGTCGCGCAAGAAATGGTTGCCTGTGTGGAAGAAGTCTTTTCTTATATTGAGAACTATCATGAAGTCCAGTCCATCGATATCATCTTTGACAACCATTATTGGGAGCAATTATGGACGATCGGTAAAGAATACCAAGACGAGTTGCTGCAAAGCTTGATTCGCCGCCAAATCGATATCTTCAATATTTCAACAACGTTGCGCAGTTACGCGATGAAACGCAAGCGCGGCTTTATCAGCGCAGTTTTAGCCGACCATGGGAATTTACCTGCAAGTGAGTTGTTAGCAGAAATCACGACTTCTCTTGAGGCGTTTGTGGGATACTTGCAAGGAACCCCTTATAAAGAGCTGATCAATCATAGTTATGAAGAATTGGTAGAAAAGAAGACCTTGAATACCTTTGATATACGCAAAGACAATTTTCTAATGGCGAAGCTCAAAGAACAAAAAATCGTGCCTTTTGGGCCGTCAGCATTGGCAGGGTATCTGTATGCCAAGGAAATTGAAAGCAAGAATTTGCGTATTCTCTTGATTGGTAAAATCAATAAGGTGCCAGAAGAGATTTTAAGAAGTCGGGTGCGTGATAGTTATGCATAAAAAAATAGCAATGATGGGTGGTAAGAACTCGATCTTGCCTTTCAAAGGGCTGGGGATCGATATCTTTCCAGTCAGCGATTTGGATGAAGCCGCCCAACAATTAGAAGAGATGGCTGAAGCGTATGGTGTGATCTTTTTGACCGAGCGGTTGATCGAGCAATTAGAACCGATCGTTCGTCGTTACGAAGAAGTACCGACACCAGCGATCATTCCGATTCCAAGTAGTACGGGTAGTTTAGGGATCGGCATGGCACGCATTCAGCAAAATGTGGAAAAAGCGGTAGGAATGAATATATTAGATTCATAACAGACAAGTCAGCCAGCTAGGAGGAATAAATGTGGCATTTGGCACAATTGAAAAAGTATCGGGACCACTGGTCACCGCCTCAGGATTAAGTGGCGCAAAAATCCACGAAATCTGCAAAGTCAGTGACAAGGGCCTTATCGGTGAGATCATTGAGATCAAAAAAGGGCTGGTTTCGATCCAAGTATACGAAGAAACAGCGGGGATCGGACCAGGCGAGCCCGTAGAAACGACAGGCGCACCATTGTCTGTCGAACTAGCACCAGGTTTGTTGACTCAGATGTTTGATGGGATCCAACGACCATTAGATACATTTATGTCGCAAACAGAGAGTGATTTTTTGGAGCGGGGGGTCACCATCGATCCACTGAATCGCCAAAAGAAATGGACCTTCGTCCCACAAGTACAAGTCGGCGATACTGTACAAGCCGGTGATATTTTAGGTTCAGTACAAGAAACTTCGGTGATCGAGCATAAGATCATGGTGCCACCAAACTATGAAGGAACCGTCAAAGAAATCATGGTGGGAAATTTTGCGATTACTGAAGTGATCTGTGTTTTAGAAACCATCGATGGTGAAAAATCCTTGACGATGGTTCAGAAATGGCCAGTGCGTCAACCGCGGCCAGTTACTGCTAAATTAAATCCAGGCGAACCGCTAGTCACTGGACAGCGAGTCATCGACACCTATTTTCCAGTGGCAAAAGGCGGCTCAGCTGCTGTTCCTGGACCTTTTGGTGCTGGAAAAACAGTCGTTCAGCATCAGATCGCTAAATGGTCAGATGTGGATATCGTGGTCTATGTCGGTTGCGGTGAGCGGGGCAACGAAATGCGGGATGTCATGAACGAATTTCCTGAGTTGATCGATCCGAATACCGGCAAGTCGATCATGGAACGAACGGTATTGATCGCCAATACGTCGAATATGCCAGTTGCTGCTCGGGAAGCCTCGATCTATACAGGAATCACGATCGCGGAATATTACCGTGACATGGGCTATAGTGTTGCCATCATGGCAGATTCAACTTCTCGTTGGGCAGAAGCGCTGCGGGAAATGAGTGGACGCTTGCAAGAGATCCCAGGAGATGAAGGCTATCCAGCTTACCTTGGAAGTCGAATTGCGGAATACTATGAGCGAGCAGGGCGTTTCCATTCATTAGGCACGCAACCTCGGGAAGGAAGCATTACCGCAATCGGTGCGGTTTCACCTGCTGGAGGAGACATCTCAGAACCGGTCACTCAAAATACCTTGCGAATCGTGAAAGTCTTTTGGGCATTGGATAGTATGTTGGCGCAAAAGCGGCATTTTCCATCCATCAACTGGATGAATTCCTATTCCCTTTATGAGGATCAAGTCAATTCTTATTTGGATCAATTATTAGGTGATCGCTGGTCGGAGCTAGTCAATGAATCAATGGCGATTCTCCAAGAGGAAAGCCGATTAGAAGAAATCGTTCAGCTGGTAGGGATGGACTCTCTTTCCCAGAAAGACCGCTTGACGATGATGACTGCTCGTTCTTTAAGACAAGACTACTTGCAGCAAAACGCCTTCGATGACGTCGATACGTACACTTCCCGCAACAAGCAGTTCAAAATGCTGGAAAACATTCTCTACTTTAATGAACAAGCACAGCGTGCATTGCAGCTAGGTGCTTACTTAGATGAGATCACTAAAGGAACGGTCGATCTGCGTGAGCGCATCGCCCGCAGCAAATACATTCCTGAAGAAGAATTGACTCGCTTGGATACGATCAAGCATGACATCAAAGAAATGTTACAACGAATCATTGAAACTGGAGGTGTTCATTGATGTTAAAAGAATATCGTACAGTTTCCGAAATTGCTGGCCCCTTAATGGTGGTCGAAAATGTTCGAGGCGTGAAATTCGACGAACTCGTTGAGGTCCGCATGGACACAGGCGAGATCCGTCAAGGACAAGTACTGGAAGTCAGTGATGACAATGCTGTTGTCCAAGTCTTTGAAGGTACCAGTAATTTGAGTGCAGAAGAAAGCAAAGCAAGATTTCTAGGGACTGGTTTGACGCTAGGAGTTTCTCTAGATATGATGGGTCGGGTGTTTGACGGTTTAGGAAAACCAAAAGATAATGGCCCGAGAATCTTGCCAGAAAAACGCATCGATGTAAACGGTGAAGCCATCAATCCGATGGCGCGGGACTTCCCAGATGAATTTATCCAAACGGGGATCTCAACGATCGATCATTTAAATACATTAGTTCGTGGACAAAAACTACCAATTTTTTCTGCGTCTGGTTTGCCTCATAAAGAGATCGCTGCTCAAATCGCACGACAAGCAACAGTACCTAGCCAAGAAGGCAATTTCGCGATCGTCTTCGCAGCAATTGGGATCCCTTTTGAAGAAGCTGAATTTTTCGTGGATGAATTCCGCAAAACCGGTGCGTTAGATCGTTCTGTTTTGTTTATGAACCTTGCCAATGATCCAGCAATCGAACGGATCGCTACACCTAAGATGGCATTGACCGCAGCAGAGTATTTGGCTTTTGAAAAAGGCATGCACGTCTTAGTGATCATGACCGATATGACGAATTACTGTGAAGCGTTGCGAGAAATCTCCGCTGCCCGCCGAGAAGTTCCAGGACGTCGCGGCTATCCAGGGTATCTATACACCAATTTAGCGACGCTGTATGAACGGGCAGGACGTTTGATGGGCAAAGAAGGATCGGTCACACAAATACCGATCTTAACGATGCCAGATGGCGATAAAACCCACCCGATTCCTGATTTGACCGGCTATATCACGGAAGGACAAATTATTTTGTCGCGGGACCTTTACAAGCGTAATATCAACCCGCCAGTGGATATTTTACCAAGTCTTTCACGGTTGAAGGACAAAGGAACGGGAGAAGGTAAGACCCGTGCCGATCATGCGGCAACGATGAATCAAATCTATGCCGCCTATTCCGATGGGAAAGCTGCCAAAGAGCTATCGATCGTTTTAGGCGAGTCTGCCTTATCTGATCTTGATAAAAAGTACGCGCGCTTTGCTGATCTTTTTGAAAAAGAGTACGTCAATCAAGGATTTGAAACCAATCGGACGATTGAAGAAACGTTAGATTTAGGCTGGAAGCTATTAGCTACCTTGCCAAAACAAGAGTTGAGCCGTATCAAAGAAGAATTTATCGACGCCTATTACCCAACGGACGAGGATGTGAGTTCTTAATGGCGATCTTAAATGTCAATCCGACACGGATGGAACTAAGTCGTTTGAAAAAGCGGCTGACGACGGCAACCCGTGGTCACAAATTATTGAAAGACAAGCAAGATGAGCTAGTACGTCAGTTCATTCAGCTAGTAAAGAAAAACCAGGAACTTCGTAAAAAGATGGAGACCGCATTGCAAGCAGGAATGGAAGAGTATGTGCTGGCTTCTAGTAGTATTCCCGATGTCGTTTTGCAAGAAGCCTTTATGATCCCTTTGAATAAAGTGACCTTAGATGTGCAAAGCCGAACCATCATGAATATGGATGTGCCAGTGTTGAACCCTGTTTACGAAGAAGAAAGCTCGGATGATGATTTTTCCTACGGTTTTGTGAGTACCACCAGTGAGCTGGATCTCTCGTTGTCCCATCTGGATCAAATGCTACCAGTGATGCTGCAGTTGGCCGAGATCGAGAAAACCTGTCAACTGATGGCCAATGAGATCGAACGGACGAGACGAAGAGTCAATGCGTTAGAGTATATGACGATTCCCAAGCTGACAGAAACCATTCAATACATCGAAAGCAATCTGGCAGAAGACGAACGAGCAACATTGACTCGCTTGATGAAGGTAACGGACATCATTGCAGAAAATGAAGCGAAGTAAGGCTTTTGCAAGCAGTGTGATTACAGCAAAAGGCACGTAGAAAGGAGGATTCTTTCTACGTGCCTTTTTTGCTTGTTAAAAGCGTAAGAGCAGTTGGTCATCTTTCAACTCAGCACCACTATTTTGATGGAACATTTCCATCAATTCAGGGACCGTCAAATGCTGCTTTTGCTCACCGGCAATGTCTACGACGATCTTGCCTTGATGAAGCATGATCAGGCGATTGCCATAACGAATGGCATCTTCCATGTCATGAGTGACCATGAAAGCCGTCAACTGTTGGGACCGAATCAACTGATCGGTCAATGCCATGACCGTCAATGAGGTTTTAGGATCAAGGGCCGCGGTATGTTCATCTAATAACATCAATTTAGGCTGCTGCAACGTTGCCATCAAGAGGGTGATGGCTTGCCGCTGTCCGCCTGATAGCAAACCGATCTCAGCAGAAAGGCGATTTTCTAAGCCTAAGTTTAGGCTGGCTAACTTCTCTTGGAAAAACGCGCGGTTTTTCGCTTTGACGCCTGTTGCAAATCCGCGGACTTGGCCGCGTTTGTAAGCCAATGCTAAATTTTCTTCAACGGTCAAACGAACCGCGGTCCCCATACGTGGATCTTGAAAGACCCGACTAATATCTTTTGACCGTTTGGTCACGGATAAACGAGTAATGTCTTTCCCATCTAAGGTGATTTTTCCTTGTTCTGTTGGGATCGTTCCTGCGATACTGTTTAAGAGGGTCGATTTTCCAGCACCATTCCCACCGATGATCGTAATAAAATCACCGGTATTCATCGTCAGGTCAATGCCTCGCAAGACATGGTTTTCATTGATCGTTCCTTTTTCAAAGGTTTGGTGTAGATTCTCGATTGTTAAGACTGAAGTCATTAGGATTGGCCTCCTTTGGTTTTTGGCAGCATCTTTTTAAGTCCTAGTTTTGAACGAAGCTGCGGTAAGGAGAGGCAGATGACTAAGACGATTGCAGATGCCAATTTGATATCGTTGGCCTCGACATTGAATTCGAATACGACGGCCAAGATAAAGCGATAAACGATTGCCCCGATCACGATGGTGATCAATCGCAAAAGCAAAGATTTATTGGCAAATAAAACTTCTGCAATAATGATCGATGCTAAACCGATCACGATCGTACCGATCCCTGAGTTCAAATCAGCGAAGCCATTGTTTTGGGCTAAGAGGGCACCAGAGAGGGCGATACAGCCATTAGAGATCATATAGCCGATAATCTTCATGTTATCAGTGTTGATGCCGTTGGCCTCGCTCATAGCTAAATTGTCGCCCGTCGCTCGCAATGCTAAGCCGATCTCTGTACGGAAAAAGAGGAACAAGCACAAAATGAAGATTGCCGCGAAGAGAAAGCCTGCAAGAATCACGGCATTGTTTTTGGTCAGTCCCATGGCTTGAAATTGGGTGAAGACCGTGTCTTGCCCCAGCAAGGCGATGTTGGGAGCACCCATCACACGATTTGTGATGGAATACAGTCCAGTCATCGTGATGATCCCCGCCAATAAGGCAGGGATTTTTAGTTTTGTGTGCAGCAGACCAGATACTAAGCCGGCTACCATGCCGCCGCCAAAGCCCATCAGACTCGCTAAAATAGGCGAGATACCATTCGTAATACTGATTGCTGCGATCCCAGCGCCTAAGGGGAAACTCCCTTCTGCAGTTAAATCAGCGATATCTAAAATACGAAAGGTTAAAAATACACCAATCGCCAGCAATGCCCAAAGGATCCCTTGAGAGGTGGCAGATTGTAGTAAGAGCAAGAATGTGTCGACTAAATTCATATGATTTCCTCAAATCTAAGTTAGTATGGTTATTCTGGTGCAGTGATGCTGGCAGGATCAATCCCTAAAGCAGCAGCCATCTCTTCATTGACGACTAACTCTAAATTATCCGCTGTTTCAACGGGCGTCGTTGCTGGCTCTGCATCGCCATCCAAAATTTTCGCCGCTAGTTTCCCTGTTTGAATGCCAAGGGATTTATAATCAATACCGTAAGTTGCTAGGGCACCATCATCGACTTGTTCTACGGAACCAGCGACGATCGGTGTTTTGGTTTCTTTGGCCACTTCGCCGACGATTGCAGCAGCAGAGGCAAAGGTATTATCTGTTGGAACATAAATGCCGTCAACATCTTTTGCAAGGCTGGTGGTTACTTGTTGCACATCATTGGTTGTATTGGCGGTCAATACTTTTACATCAACGCCCGCAGCTTTTAAGGCTTCTTCTGCCAAGTCAGCTTGGATTTTTGAATTGGCTTCACCTGCGTTATACATAATGCCGATCGTTTTAGCATCAGGCACGATGCTTAACAGCAAGTTGATCTGTTGCTCAATCGGCACCATGTCTGAAGTACCGGTGATGTTGCGACCAGGTTCTTCATTTGAATCGGCCAATTTCGCTCCAACTAAATCAGTGACTGCGGTAACTACGATTGGGGTATCGGTGGTTTCATTTGCTAAAGATACAGCAGCAGGGGTGGCAATGCCTAATAAAAGATCTGGTGAGGCATTCACTAGGCGTTCGCTCATACTTTTTAAATTGTCTTGACTGTTTTGCGCATTTTGGTATTCAATCGTTAGGTTTTCACCTTCCGTGTAGCCCGCTTCTGCTAAGCCTTCTTTGAACCCTTCATAGGCTGCATTCAAGGAGCCATGTTCGACCAATTGTAAGACACCGACTGTTTTTGTTCCGTCGTTTTCTTCCGAAGTGTTGCTTGATTCTCCGCAAGCTGCCAATGCCAGTAGTGAAGCTGTCAGTAACCCAGTCGTGATCCATTTTTTCATTTTCATTGTAATTCCTCCTATGATCGTCTCTTTTTTTATGGGGGTTTACCTGAACAAAAAAATCCATTCAGACAATCGTCTAAATGGATTCGATCCTATACCAAGCGTAAACGTATATTGGCAACCATTTAGAAGATTTTCTACATGGCTGCAAGTTCAAGTTAAAATGCTTTAGCCATCATAGATACAAACAAAACTCGTTTTTGGTTTGCATCCATAATGTGATATGAATACAAACTATCTAAAGTAGCTAAAGTAAAAGGTATTCAGTTGTGGGGATACGGTCGTGTTTAACATAAAAAGTTCCTCCAAACTTGAATTGATTTTAGTATAGACAAAAAAAAGCGGACTGTCAAATGTTTTTCCTGAATTATCTGAAAATTTTTGAATAACATGCAGAAAATGTTTGGAAAACAAGTTTCGTTTCAATCATTTTCAAAGAAAGAAAAAAACTTTGTTCCTTCAAGCTTTTTAGCTAAAAAAGAAGCAAAGTTTTTTTCAGGGTCATTCGTTTTCTTCTTTATAATAACGAATGGTATTTTTGATTTCACGAATACTATAAAGCAGATCATCTTCGAAGGATTGATCTTGATCGATATCGATCGTCTCATTGAACATCGCTTCGTATTCAGCGATCGTTAGCTTTTGACGGTCATCGAGCAACGCTTGGTGTGCCGCTTGCGCCAACTGTTTTTCATAGCCGGGTACCAACAAGCCGCTGAAAAATTCAGCAACCGCTCCTGATCCGTAGCTAAATAATCCGATTCGATCATTTGCTTGCAGGCTAGAGGAATTTTCCAATAAAGAGATCAAGCCCAGATACAGTGAACCAGTATACAAGTTACCGGTACGACGGCTGTAAACGATCGATTCTTCATAGCGAGCCATCAGGCGTTTTTGTTCTGTTTCATCTTCTTCGGCAAAAACAGCCAACAAGGCTTTTTTACCCATTTTTGTATAAGGGATATGGAAGCTCAAAGCCGCATAATCTTTTGCTGTCCGCTGATTTTTTTCGCAATGGGCTTGCCAAACTTGTTTGAAAGAATCGATATAAACGGCATTTGACAAATGACCATCTACCATTGGATATTGATGTCCTACTGGACGCCAAAAATCATAAATATCTTGCGTCAACATCAAATTATCATTTTCAAGCTGCAAAATTGCTGGATCCGCCGAGATCAACATAGCAACAGCGCCCACACCTTGAGTGGGCTCGCCACCAGAAGCTAAGCCATAACGGGCGATATCTGAAGCCACGACCAAAACTTTGCTTTGTGGATTGGCTTGTACATGGGCTTTGGCAAATTGTAAGCCCGCCGTTGCGCCGTAACACGCCTCTTTGATTTCAAAGGACCGTGCAAATGGCTGGATACCTAATAGGCGATGCAAAACCACTGCCGAAGCTTTTGATTCATCGATGCCAGATTCTGTCCCGACGATCACCATATCAATTGCTTGTAAATCTTCTTTCGTAAGGATATCTTTTGCCGCGTGCATGGCAAAGGTGACGATATCTTGTGTTTTTTTATTGACCGCCATTTGATCTTGACCGATCCCGATCGTAAATTTATTCGGGTCTACCTCTCGGGCGTGAGCTAGATCAACCATATCTATAAAATAGGGGGGGACAAAAAAATTTATTTTATCAATACCAACGTTCATTCCGTCGCTCCTTTATGTTCTACATACTTAGTAGGCTACACGTTCTAAGGTATCATATTTTTTGAAAAAAATGAAAAAGAATTGATTAGAATTTAAACTTTATTAAAGAAAGTAGAAAAGGGTGCGACAACCGAATGTGGGGTATTCTTTTTTGGAGGATTTAATGATATATTTCAAGAGGAGGTGACGTACGTGGAAGAAGTTGTCATTATCGACGCACTAAGAACGCCAATTGGCAAATACCATGGGTCATTAAAAGAATATACAGCGGTAGAATTAGGAACAGTCGCTGCAAAAGCCTTGTTGGCAAGAAACCAACAAGCAAAAGAACATATCGCACAAGTGATTATCGGAAATGTGCTACAAGCAGGCAGTGGTCAAAATCCAGGACGCCAAGTTTCCTTGCAAAGTGGGCTTTCCTCAGATATACCAGCCTCAACGATCAACGAAGTATGTGGTTCGGGAATGAAAGCGATTCTAATGGGGATGGAGCAAATTCAATTGAACAAGGCATCCGTCGTATTGACTGGTGGGATTGAAAGTATGACGAATGCGCCGCTCTTTAGTTATTATAACAAGGCGGAAGATCAGTATTCAGCTCCGGTGTCAACAATGATGCATGACGGATTAACAGATGCATTCAGTAGCAAGCCAATGGGACTGACGGCTGAGACGGTAGCAGAAAGATACGGGATCACTCGCAAAGAGCAAGATGAGTTTGCCTACCACTCACAAATGAAAGCTGCCAAAGCGCAAGCAGCAAAGAAATTTGATCAAGAGATCGTGCCGTTGACTGAAAAATCAGGAACCGTTTTACAGGACGAAGGCATTCGCGCCGCTACGACAGTCGAAAAATTAGCTGAATTAAAAACAGTTTTCAAAAAAGACGGTACGGTGACTGCTGGGAACGCCTCAACCATCAATGATGGGGCGGCCATGGTCTTGATCGCGTCAAAAAGCTATTGTGAAGAGCATCAGATTCCTTATCTGGCAGTGATCAAAGAGATCGTCGAAGTCGGTTTCGCCCCAGAGATCATGGGAATCTCACCAATCAAAGCAATCGATACGTTACTGAAAAAGCAAGCACTGACGATTGAAGATATCGGTATTTTTGAGATCAATGAAGCCTTTGCAGCTTCTTCGATCGTAGTAGAACGTGAACTCGGTTTGGATCCGAAGAAAGTCAACCGTTACGGCGGGGGCATTTCACTGGGACATGCCATTGGAGCGACTGGCGCGCGGATCGCAACGACCGTCGCTTATCAGCTAAAAGACACCCAAGAGCGCTATGGAATCGCCTCTTTGTGTGTCGGTGGCGGATTAGGGCTAGCGATGCTGTTAGAAAATCCTTCGGCGACAGCAAGTCAAACGAATTTTGATGAAGAGTCGGCATCAGAAAAAACAGAAAAAAAAAAGTTTTACGCCCTCGCGCCTAATGAACGATTAGCCTTTCTTGAAGCACAAGGAGCGATCACAGCAGCAGAATCCTTGGTTTTTCAAGAAATGACGCTAAACAAGGAAACTGCTAATCACTTGATCGAAAACCAAATCAGTGAAGTAGAGATCCCGTTAGGCGTAGGGCTGAACCTGCAAGTGAATGGCAAAGCATACACTGTCCCGTTAGCCACAGAAGAACCCTCGGTGATCGCAGCGATGAGCAATGGAGCAAAAATGGCTGGGCCCATTACGACGACCAGTCAAGAACGTTTGCTTCGAGGCCAGATCGTCTTTATGGATGTTCAGGATCCGGAAGCGATTTTGGCAAAAGTTGAATCCGAGCAAGCAACGATCTTTGCAGTGGCGAATGAGACGTATCCTTCCATCGTGAAACGCGGCGGTGGATTGCGAAGAGTGATCGGTCGGAACTTCTCGCCAGCAGAATCTGACTTAGCAACCGCTTATGTGTCGATCGATTTAATGGTTGATGTCAAAGATGCGATGGGCGCCAATATCATCAATTCAATTTTAGAAGGAGTGGCAGAGCTTTTTCGCAAATGGTTCCCAGAAGAAGAAATTCTCTTTAGTATTTTAAGCAATCTCGCTACGGAATCGTTAGTAACAGCCACTTGCTCAGTGCCTTTTGACAAATTGAGCAAGACCGGAAATGGCAGACAAGTTGCCGAAAAAATTGTTCATGCAGCTGATTTTGCCAAGATCGATCCATATCGTGCCGCTACCCATAACAAAGGGATCATGAATGGGGTTGAAGCGCTGATTTTGGCTACCGGAAACGACACTCGCGCCGTTTCTGCTGCTTGTCATGGCTATGCTGCCCGTAATGGCCGCATGCAAGGGTTGACTTCCTGGACCATCATAGAAGACCGTTTGATTGGTAGTATCACACTGCCGTTGGCGATCGCCACAGTCGGGGGTGCCACAAAAATATTGCCAAAAGCCCAAGCTGCGTTGGCATTGACTGGTGTTGAAACGGCGAGTGAGTTAGCTTCGCTGGCGGCAAGTGTCGGGTTGGTTCAAAATCTGGCCGCGTTGCGGGCATTGGTTTCAGAAGGTATCCAGCAAGGCCATATGAGCATGCAAGCCCGTTCATTAGCTATTTCAGTTGGAGCAAAAGGAACCGAGATTGAACAGCTGGCAGCTAAGCTGCGAGCTGCGACTCAAATGAACCAAGAGCAAGCCCGTAAATTTTTAACCGAAATACGCAATTAAAAAAGGTTCTCTAGTTTTTAAAACTTTTTATCCTAAACAATAAATGGAAAGGACGAATCCCCTTACTAAAGGGAGTTCGTCCTTTTTTTATTTTGGAGATAATAATGCAATAGATAAAAAATCTCGCTGTACTTTTGCTGATAGAGGACTTTTTTAATTTGTCGGTTCCAAGCAGCGATTTATCAAAAATAGTTTTACTAGGACAAAAAGAAAAAACAACTATGACAAAAAACGCTTTCAATTATACATCTTTTTACGAAGAATCAAAGCTATAATGATTTCATCAGGAGGGAATCAAATGAATGAACGGATCCGAAGAATTCTCACACGATTGGTAAAAAAACCCGAGACAAAGATGGCAGAGTTAACCACATCACTTTCTTTAACAAGAAGACAGATTAATTATTCCATTAAGCAATTTAATGAGGAGTTACTTGAAAACGGTTTGCCTCAAATCAGGCGTAATCATATGGGAGATTTTATTATTCCTTTAGAAGTGTTACGAATGATTTCTCTTGAACAAAATAAAGAAGATTCTTCTGCCATGGTTACAATTTTCTCTGAATATGAGCGGATTGCCATCATGTTAAGTTATTTATGTACTAATACCGATTACATTGGCATGGATCATTTTACACAGCTCTTATCGGTAAGTCGCAATACGATTCAAGAAGATTTAAAGAAAGCGAAGCAGTTTGTTAGCAAATACGCCCTGTCCATTCACTATGATCGTCAAAGCGGTTATCAACTGCAAGGATTGGAAAGGAGAATCTTACAACTGCTCTCTGATTTAATTAAGCAGCATTCATTATTTCGTCTTGATGATATTAAAGGAAAATTGGCACCGACTATTCTCGAAGAAGAGGTTGTTCATTTGATACATAACATGGAGCAATTGCTTCATTTAAGGTATTCAGATGAATCTATTGATTATCTGCAATCAGCTGTAAGAATGACCTTGCAACGTGCAACTTCACCGATTGCTTCAAAAGATGAAATGGTACAAATAGAGATTCGAAAAACTCCAGAATATAAAGTTCTGACTATTTTGCTTCAAGATACACCTTGGCCCAGCATGTCTCCTAACTATCTTTCTTGGCTAGCTCTGCTATTTTTGACATCTAATATTTTTGAACGTAAGACGACTCAAGTATTTGATTCAGATAGTGAATTAAGATGTTTGATCAGTGAAATGGTTACAAGTTTTCAAAACCAAACACTAATTATGATTGAAGATAGAGAGGCATTTGAACGTCGGATTTTGGGCCATCTGCGTCCAGCGTGTTTTCGTATAAAATACAATTTGAGCTTGGGTATGTACTCCCTTGATAGCTTAGTTCAAGATAGCAACCATGCAATTTTGAAGGATCTTATGAAGGAGCTGATTGTTCCCACAGAAAACTGGTTAGGCCGAGCGTTTCCAAATGATGAGTTGGCACTTCTATCTTATTACTTTGGTTTTCAATTAATGAGTCCTCGTCAAATAGCAGCGCAATTACCAAGGGCAGTAGTTGTCTGTGCAAATGGGGTTATGGTTTCAAAACTGATGAGAGAAAATTTAAAAAAACTATTTCCCGAGTTGCATTTTTTAGCTTCATTTTCAGTAAGAGATTTTTATAAATTTGGAACGGATTATGACTTGGTTTTTACAACTACTGCATTAAACAGTGAATTACCGCAATTTATTATTGATCCTATCATGACTTATAAGCAGCAGATCAGTCTGCGATACCGTGTGTTAAAAGAGTTAGGATTAAATGAAGTAGACCGCTCAGTTGATGAGTTGTTTTCGGTGATTCGCACATATGCTCAAGTAAATGATACGAAACAACTAAGGGAAGAGTTAGAGTACTTTTTATTGAAGCAAAAGCAAGATTCACCTTTAGAAAATTTTAAAGCGTTACCATCATTGACTGATTATTTGAAACCCGATTTTATAAGAAGAACGTCAGAGAAGCTAACTTGGCAACAAGCAGTGAAATTTGCTTGCCATCCTTTGTTAGAAAATCAGATGATTACAGAGCTGTTTATTCAAGATTGTTTGGATCAAATCGAAGAACAAGGATACGCTGGGTATTTAGGGAGTCAAACGTGTATCCCGCATACAGCACCACAAAATGGCGTGTTAAAAGACGGGATAAGTCTATTGATTGCTGCTGAGCCAATCGCTTTTCCAAACGGTAAAAAAATCCATTTTATTTATCCATTATCGTTTTATGATTTGACGAAACATTTGAAAGCTGTGAATCAGTTAGCAGATATTAGTAATGATTCTACGTTTTTAAATCGTTTGAAGGAAAGCTCAGATACGAAAACAGCTTATCAGCTAATTAGACAAGTGACTTAGGAGGAAAACGATGAAAGTAGAAGATTACCCACGCTTTACAATTATTATGAGGGGTTACACATATGAACAAGCTTATGCAGTTTTAACGGCAATGAGTGGGCTTGAGAAAGAGTTTGCAGTTGAAATCACATTAAACACTTTAGGGGCTCTAGAACATATCAACAAGTTAAGCAAATTATTTGGTGAAACTATTCTCATTGGGGCAGGAACAGTAAGAACGTTACCTGACGCCCAAAAAGCCGTCGCAGCTGGGGCTCGTTTTTTATTAGGTCCCCATCGTTTTACGAAGCAAATAATGGATTTTGCAAGGAAAGAGCAAGTGCTCTCAGTACCGGCGGCAATGAGCCCTTCTGAGATCAATGAGATGTTTACAGATGGAGCGGATATCGTTAAAGTTTTCCCCGCTGCAGTTGTGACACCACGCTTTTTCTCAGATGTGCAAGCTCCATTGGGCAAGCTACCTTTGATGGGTGTTGGTGGAATTTCGATTTCTAACGCCAAGGAATATTTTGACCATGGAGCGAGTTATCTTGGTTTAGGTTCCAATCTTTTTCAATCGCAAGACTTGCAAGCTGCTGACCCAGCAAAACTAGCGCTATCACTACAGAAATTAGCGACAGAGATTTAAGGAGGAAAACAAATGGAATTGCAACTGAACGAAGAACTAGTATTTCGAAATATAAAAGCAGGCAGTGATAAAGAAGTCCTTGCTTTTTTAGCGAATGAACTATACCAACGAGGCTATGTCAAAGAAGATTATATCGAAGCAATACAGTTACGCGAGTCCGAATATCCAACCGGTTTACCTTCGACACAGCCCGGCGTAGCAATTCCTCATGCAAATTTTGATTTGGTCAATCAAACAACTTTGGCGATTGCAACCTTAGAAACAGCTGTAGGGTTTCGCAATATGGAAGATAATCAAGTCATTTTACCTACTAAAATTGTTATCATGATGGCCATCGGTGAACCGCACGGCCAAGTGGAGATGTTACAAAAGATTGTCAGTATTATTCAAGATGAGCCACTTCGTGAACAAATGACGGCGGCGAATTCGGATCTAAAATTGCTAACATTATTAAAAAAGGCGATAGCCTAAAAAATAGGAGGAAATGAAAATGAAAAGAATTTTAATTGCTTGTGGGAATGGGATTGCGACTTCAACCGTAGTAGCATCAAAAGTGAAGGATTATCTGAATGAACATGGAGTTGAGGCTTCCACAACCCAAACCAAACTGATGGAAGTACCTAGTAAAGTTCAAGACTATGACTTGTTAGTGACAACTGGTCAATTTGAAGGTCAGACTGGTGAAGTTCCTGTGGTAAAGGGAATGCCTATTTTAACGGGAATTGGTTCTGAACAAACTATGGAAGAAATTTTGAATTATTTAAAATAAAAAATTTAAGGAGAAAAAAGAATGAATTATGTAATGAATGTATTCAATTTCTTTATTGACGCTGGTCCTACAGTGATGCTTCCTGTCATTATTACAATTATCGGCATGATTTTCGGTTTGAAAATCTCAAGAGCATTTAAGTCTGGGCTAACACTAGGAATCGGATTTGCAGGGATTCGTCTGATTCTGGATTTTATGACAACCAATGTCGGACCAGCAGCCCGTGCTATGGTAGAGCGGACCGGCGTACAGCTGGATGCCTTGGACGTAGGATGGGGCTCAATCGCGGCGGTTACTTGGGCATCTCCAATTATTGCACTGCTTATATTTGCTATATTGATCGTTAATATCATCTTGTTGGTTCTCAAAAGAACTCAAACGTTGGATGTTGATATTTGGAATTATCATCATATGGCTATTGTTGGTGTAATGGTTTATTTTGTGACTAAGAACGTAGCGTTAGGTGTGGGCGCATCAGTTGTAATGGCAATTGTCACATTTAAAATGTCTGATTGGTCACAGCCTTTGGTTGAAGATTTTTTTGGAATTCCAGGGGTTTCATTACCCACGGTTTCAGCCTTATCTTCTTTAGTAATTGCATGGCCGTTAAACTGGCTTTTAGACCGCATTCCTCTTTTTCGAAATTCCAAATTTACCATTAAGGATGCACAAAAATATTTGGGCTTCTTTGGGGACTCTATGATTATGGGCGGTGTCATAGGTATCGCAATCGGCTTTTTAGCTGGCTATGATATCACTCAGATTCTTCAATTAGGGGTTAGTATGTCTGCTGTCCTTGTTCTGATACCAAAAATGACCTCTCTTTTTATGGAAGGATTAATGCCTATTTCAGACGCAGCGCAAAAATGGTCTCAGAAGAAATTTAAAGGTCGCCGTTTATTTATTGGACTAGATGCAGCGGTTGTTGTGGGCAATCCAGATGTTATAACAACTGCACTGATTATTATTCCTTTAACAATTGCTATGGCTTTGGTCTTACCCGGAAATCGTGTGTTACCATTTGCCGATTTAGCTGTAGTTCCATTTCGAGTAGCAATGGTTGTTGCATTGACTAGAGGAAACTTGCTGAAAAACATTATTATCGGTTTAGTTGTCACAGCCTCTTTGCTTTGGTGTGGAACAGTCACTTCACCTATTCTAACCGAAATAGCCAAACAGGTAGGGATTGATCTTGGGTCCAGTGCCATGCTTATTTCTTCTTTTGCAGCAACTTCAATGATTCAAAGTTACCTGGTTTTCATTGCATTCACCTATGAACCGATGATTGGTATTCCAGTTCTTCTTCTAGGATTTGGCGGTGTATGGTATTTCTTTGAAGGAATCAAAAAAATTAATCGTGAAGCAGCAATTGAATAAAATATTGTCGAAAAAGAGGAGTAGATTGTTTTGAAAATTTCTAAAATTACAGTATATAAAGTAAAACCCCGCTGGATTTTTGTAAAATTGTCAACAGATGAAGGAATCGATGGCTGGGGAGAGATGATTTCTGGAACAAAAACCGAAACAGTTGTTGCAGGAGCTTATGAGGTAGGGGAAAGATTTCTGTTAGGACAAAACCCGTTTGAGATTGAGCGATTGTTCCAAGAAATGCACCGATCTTTCTTTCGTGGCGGTCCCATACATGGAACAATCGTTTCTGGTCTAGAGATGGCTTTGTGGGATATTAAAGGAAAAGCATTGAATGTTCCTATCTACGAACTATTAGGCGGTGCTGCTCGTGACAGAATCAAAGTATATTCTTGGATCGGCGGTGATCGTCCGGATGATGTCGCAGAGCAAGCACAAGATCGTGTTGACCGTGGGTTTACTGCAGTTAAAATGAACGCAACAGAGGAACTGCACTATATTGACTCTTATGTAAAGATAGAGGAAGTGGTGGAACGTGTCGCTTCGATTAGGGAACGCTTTGGTAATAAATTGGATATTGGAATTGATTTCCATGGGAGAGTCCACAAGCCGATGGCAAAAGTTTTAGCTAAGGCATTAGAACCTTATCATCCAATGTTTTTAGAAGAAGTTGTTCTTCCTGAGAATGAGGAACATTTTAAAGAAGTTGCCCAGCTTGTGGCAACGCCTTTAGCCACTGGGGAGAGACTGTATACTCGCTGGCAGTTTAAAACACTTTTTCAGCAAGGAGCAATAGATGTGATCCAGCCTGATGTGGCATTATGTGGAGGGATCATGGAAATGCGAAAAATAGCTGCCATGGCTGAAGCTTATGACGTGGCTGTTGCCCCGCACGCACCATATGGTCCCGTTGCTTTAGCAGCAACACTGCAAGTTGATTCTTGTACCCCAAATGTTTTTATTCAAGAGCAAAGCTTAGGAATCCATTACAATAAAGGCTTTGATCTGTTAGATTTTGTGAAAAACAAAGAAGTATTTCAGTATAAGGATGGCTATGTAGAAATACCAAGTAAGCCCGGTTTAGGGTTGGAGATGGATGAGGATAGAGTTAGAGATATTTCACAAGAAGGGTTGATTTGGACTAACCCTAAATGGAAGAACTATGATGGCACTATTGCAGAATGGTAGTCTGAAAGGAAGTTACTCATGGCGGAAGCAATTATGATCAACTTATTTTTACTCGTTCTGTTAGTGATACAACTCAAAGAGCAGCGCAAAATTCTTTTGCAGGCAAAAGCGAGCTCTATAAAAAAGGCAACTGCTTTCATTCTGTCTGCGCTTCTTTTCGTCATTTTTTGGCCAGATCAGTTGAGTGACCAGTTGAAATTGTTTGCACTGATCGGCTTAGTCTGTTTAGTTGGTTTTTCAAAAGAAGGCTTAGGAGCAGATCAGCTGATCAAACTGGGTGTTTTAAAAGGTGAATATGATCAATATACCGCAATAGAGATTGAACAAACAGTAAATAATCAAACTTTTGTAACCTTTTATAAAAGCAAAAATAGCCGCTTCTCGCTTTTATTTTCAGAGTCACCGCAAATCTTGGCAGAGTACTTTAGTTTATTGAAGAAGGAAGAGAAGCTAGTGTTTAAGGAAGAAGGATTGACGCAAAAGAAGCAAAGGAATACTAAAGTATCCCATTAATTTCGTTTGTGAAGAAGGACAAATTTAATAAATTGTGGTAATTCTTACTGATTTTAAGCAAAGACTAAAAATCAATCAGCTATATTTTTATTCACTATCGTCGGGTTATAAAAAAACTGGGAGAATGAACCATTCTCCCAGTTTTTTATCGTTTCGAAATCGCCGTGTGGGCATACGCCTCGATCAATGGAATGACTTCTAATTTTACTTTGTATTTGCGCTCTAGCGCAGTTTCGATGGTAAAAGTATCACTTTCTGTTTCAGAAATCGTTGCTAGAACACGATCTTCTTTCGGGGAAGCTTCGATCACGATCGTTTCTCCTGAAGATTGTTTGGCAGAAAATTTAGGGAATGCTGCGATTTTTTCAGCAAATGCTGAAAAAGTCATTGTGTTGTCAGCAGTATCAGCCATTGTTTCAGTTGCTTTTTCTACTTCTTTAGTTGATGCAGAGGTAGTCGGTGCAGCCGCTTCAGCTGGTGCTGATTCTTCCTTCACTTTCGCTGGTTCTTTTGCAGGAGCGGGTGCCGTACTTTCTTGCGGATTGGTCGGCAACCAGTAAGCAGCGATCTCATCGACTAAGTTATCGCTGAAACGATCAAGCAAACCAGCTTCTAAGCGTTGGATTCGTTTCACGACGATCTTGAAGTTCTCATCTAAAGGAACAGCGATTTTTTGTTCTTTTGGCGTTTCCTTCAACAATTCAATCAATAATTCCTCTTGGTTTTTAGGATTGATATACACAGTCGTCGGAAGGTCAAACTTATCTGCTGTTTTGCGCTCGATCGCTGTAAACAACTGTTGTCGAGCTGTTTCATAAGACGGGCGGAATTGTTGTTTCAATTTTGCTAATTGTTTCTTTTTCATAATCTTCTCCTCTCGATCACTATCGATTATAAGGAAAATTTGCAGAAAAGAACAGTGATTCTCATGAAAAAATACAAAAAAATTTATATACTTCCTGAAAAAACACCAACGCTGCTAAAAAAGCGGCGCTGGTGTTTCTACTAGATCATTGATTTGATGGTACTTGGGCATCAGGACCAAAAGGTCATTTTCTCCAGTTGCGACTAAGTAGTTTTCCCAAAGAAAAAAGCGTGGTTCCCCAGTAAGTTTCTCGGTCAGCATCTGCTGATAGTCGCTGGTCGTCCATTGACGTGCTGGAAAGTGTTGGACTTTGTCTGGCCAAACGAGAAAAACAAAATCAGCATGTAAGGCTTTTTGAACAGCAGGGGAGAGATGATTCAAATCAGTTTTTTTCATAGGCTTCTCCTTTATAGAGAGTGAAATTAAAACCCTGTCGTATCTGGATTGGTCGCTTTCCCAACCACACCATCTAATTGATCGATCGTTTTCATGTCCTCTTCAGATAGCTCAAAATCAAAGACGTGAATGTTTTCTTCGATCCGACTTGGTGTGACTGATTTTGGTAATGGCAAGAAACCATGTTGTAAAGACCAGCGTAATGCAACTTGAGCGATTGATTTTTGATGCTTTTCAGCTAATGCTTTCATTTCTGGTACATCAAAGATCTTCCCAGTACCTAATGGGCTGTATGCTTCAAGCAATACATCGTGTTCTTGGCAATAAGTCACGACTTCTTCTTGTAACTCGCCAGGTGCAAGGAAAATTTGATTGACCATTGGGAAGATAGTAGCTGTTTTTTTCAATTCTTCAAAATGATGTGGTAAGAAGTTGCTGACGCCGATCGCTTTGATTTTGCCTGCTTGATACAACTCTTCAAAAGCACGCCATGTTTCTGCGTTCGCTGTTTGCCAATTGTCGCGAAAAGCCACTGGATTTGGCCAATGGATCAAGAAAAGATCGATATAGTCTGTTTGTAATTTTTCTAAAGATTCTTCAAAAGAGGACATCACAAGATCATAAGAATGGTTCGCATTCCATAATTTTGTAGTCAAGAAAAGCTCTTCGCGGGGAATGCCGCTTTCTTTGATCGCTTGACCAACACTGGCTTCGTTTTTATAGCCTTGTGCTGTATCAATATGGCGGTAACCTACTTCTAGTGCTTTTTTGACTGATGCTACGGCAACGTCGCCGTCTGGTGTTTGCCATGTGCCAAAGCCTAGCTCAGGGATGGCCACATTGTTTGATAACGTATAGCTGTTCATGTTCATTCCTCCGTTTTCTGTGATACTTCTAGTTTAGCAGACGAGGCAGGAATTTCCAATGATTGCACCTTTTAAAAAGAAAGCGAATGTTGAAGGAAAATGCCGATTCGCTCTTGTCAGTTCGCCTATTTATTTTGTACACTAGACAAATGGATAAGGAGCGTAACCAATGGACATTTATTTGAAACATGCGATTTTACACATTGTGGACCGTCAAACAGGCGATCCAGTTTTTTCTCAAGTTGAACTTGATTTAACAACGGAATACATTCGTGATTATTTGACGAAGAAAATACAGAAACTTGCTACACCGCAAACCAAAACAGGTCGTTTACTCGAAACTTCAACGATCGCTCAATTGGTCAAACAAGCACCAGACGACTTTATCGCAGCCAGTGAAGCGATCGTGCAACGCTGGTATGAAGCGTACAAGGAAAGTGAAGATGCGCCAAGTGCGGATGCGTTTGTCGTCTTATATGAATTAGATACAAGAATGCAGCTGGCTTTTTTGAAGGTCAATTATCAAGATGGCTATACGCATTTTATTGATAATGGGGAGGCTGGGATCGAAAATAATTTGATTTTGCATCGTGCCTTACTAGCTGGTAAAACCCAAAAGGCAGATGAAGGGATCACGATCGATGTGGAGAGCTTAGACTTTGAACTGATTGAAAAGAAATATAGCTTTTCAGGTGAAAAATACGCCTACTTTTCAACAAAAGTCATTGATGCCGAACCGATCCCATCTTTAGAAGAAAATGTCAAAGTCATCAAAAAAGTAGCCGAAAAAATTGGTCAGAAATTTGAAACACCCACCTATAACGTTGTTGCCGATTTGAAAGAAGCGGTCTACGATACGATCGAAGAGTCTGGTCATATCGATGTGAGTGAAGTGGCGCAAAAAGTCTTTAAAGACAATATTACTGCTCAGCTTTCATTTCAAGAAGAAGTGGTTGAAAAAGGATTCGTCAATCAAGCACCGATGATGCGGGATGTTCGTGAGATCTCGGAGAAAAAATTTGGTAAGCAAAAACTAAAATTATCGAATGGAATCGAATTGATCGTTCCTTTGGATGTTTACCGAGATCCGAATTTGATCGAATTTATCAATAACCCCGATGGCACGATTTCCGTAACGATCAAAAATGTAGAAGAAGTGATTAATCGGATGTAACAAGAGCTGTTTTTAAGCAGACGATGGCAAAACAAGTACAAAAAAGCGGCTCTTTGTCAATAATGAAAATGGGGCTGAAGAATCAATTCTGATTCATCAGGCCCATAAATTATAGAGCACAAAAAGCAGGGCGTCCTCATTTAGAAAGAGGACGCCCTGCTTTTTTACAGACGCTTGCTTGATAGCAGCAATTATTGAGGGGTCAACTTTTCAAGAGCCGCTTGAGGAACGTCTTCTTCAGAAACTTCTTCCCAGCTTATAACGCCTTTGTTTGGATTGACCAATAGTTTCAAATAGGCGCCTTCTTTCAAAGGAGCGGAACGGTGTTCCTTCATTTTGACCGTTTTGACGTCACCAGAGGCGCTGTAGGCTGTTTGTGTATAACGATAGATGTTTTCAACGACCCCCTCGTCACTGACTTCGGTATCGTGTTCCCCCGCATCGTTGATAACTGTATAGTAGTCACTTCCACCATAGTAATAATCATAAGTAAGGAAGCAGCCGCCAAGAAAAATTGCTGTAAAAACCAGCGCTGCAATGATTTTCTTCACATTTCTCACCTCATCTTCTATTATTCATAAAAACCAAGCTTGCGTCCAATGGATCACAAAAAGCAAAGAAATTCTTAGGGATTAGCTGCCGAGACCTCTTGCTTGACTTTGACTAATTTTGACCTATAATAAGGATAGATTTAAACTTACAAAAAATAAGTTAATCCTTATCTCTTTGGAAGCGTAAATCGCAAAAATATGATTCGAGTCAACCAACGACTCAACTTTCTCTAGGAGGGAAACAATATGGCAAAACAACATTATGATCGTAGCAAACCCCATGTCAACATCGGAACGATTGGACACGTCGACCATGGGAAAACCACCTTGACTGCTGCAATTACGACAGTTCTTGGGAAAAAAGGGCTTGCCAATCCGCAAGATTACGCAAGTATCGACGCGGCTCCTGAGGAACGCGAACGTGGTATCACAATCAATACTGCTCATGTGGAATATGAAACGGAAAAACGGCACTATGCCCATATCGATGCACCGGGACACGCGGATTATGTGAAAAATATGATTACAGGGGCTGCTCAAATGGACGGCGCAATCTTGGTCGTATCAGCGACAGATGGCCCAATGCCACAAACACGGGAGCATATTTTGCTTTCTCGTCAAGTGGGTGTGAAACATTTGATCGTCTTTTTGAATAAGACGGACCTTGTCGATGATGACGAGTTGATCGATTTAGTTGAAATGGAAGTCAGAGAATTGCTGACTGAATATGATTTTCCTGGCGACGACATTCCTGTGATCAAGGGCTCTGCGTTAAAAGCCTTGGAAGGGGACCCAGATGCTGAAGCAGCGATCTTAACGCTGATGGATACAGTAGATGAATATATCCCAACGCCTGAACGAGATACTGACAAACCATTGTTGTTACCGATCGAAGATGTCTTTTCGATCACAGGACGGGGAACCGTTGCTTCTGGTCGGATCGATCGCGGCATGGTAAAAGTCGGGGATGAAGTAGAAATCGTCGGAATCAAACCTGAAACACAAAAAGCAGTCGTGACAGGGGTAGAAATGTTCCGCAAAACGATGGACTTCGGAGAAGCTGGCGATAACGTAGGGGTATTGTTACGGGGCATCACCCGTGATGAAATTGAACGTGGCCAAGTGTTAGCAAAACCAGGTTCTATCACACCGCATACGAAATTCCAAGCGGAAGTCTATGTGTTGACAAAAGAAGAAGGCGGTCGCCATACCCCATTCTTTAATAACTATCGCCCACAATTTTACTTCCGTACAACGGACGTAACTGGGAATATCGTTTTACCAGAAGGAACGGAAATGGTGATGCCTGGTGACAACGTAACGATCGATGTGGAATTGATCCATCCGATCGCTGTAGAAAATGGAACGACCTTCTCGATTCGTGAAGGTGGACGAACAGTCGGTTCTGGTATTGTTACCACGATCGAAAAATAATGATGAGTGAAACAGTGCTTCCTTTTGAAGAAGCGCTGTTTCCTTTTTCTTGTCGAAAGATCGCCAATCCCTCGGTCAGCTTAGGATTGCTTGTTTTTTTCTAAATAATCTTGTGATTTTATTAAGGATTTTTTAGGAGAGAAAAAATTCTAGTCAGCCCGTTCATTTCATAGTACGATAGATTCTGACTTAGAAAAGATGGGATGTATTTGATGAGAAAAATTCGACGTTTCCTAGGATTTATACTGAAGCTGGCCCTCGTGCTGCTGCTGATCGGGGCAGGGGTTTGGGTCTATCGAAACTACACGGCATTGAAAGCTGTCTATGCGTATGAAGAAGCAATCGCGCAACAGACGCAAGCCCACGACATCTCTGAATATCAGTCATTAGCCATGAGCATCATGCTGACGGAGTCAAAAGGACAAGGCAACGACCCGATGCAAAGTTCTGAAAGTGTTTATGGAAAACAAAATCAGTTCGATACGCCAGAACAAAGCATCGAACAAGGTGTTTCCTATTTAGCTGAGTTGATTGAAAAAGCCGAGCAAATGAACTGTGATCTTTGGACCGCCGTACAGGCGTATAATTTTGGTACAGATTATATTGATTATGTCGCTGCCCGAGGGGGAGTGAACACCTTAGAGTTAGCAGAAACATATTCCAGAGAGGTTTTATCTCCATTGTTAGGCAATGATACGGAACAAACCTATCGTTACTGGGGCATCCAATCCGTATTTTATAATGGTGGTCACCTGTATCATAACGGCGGCAATTTATTCTATGCTGATTTAATAAAAATGAATCAATGGAAGATCAATGTTACGGCGCGTTTCTTTTCATAAGCGTTGTAAAATAAGTGAAACAAAAAAGCTTGAAATACAAATAAAATATGGTAAAATCATTATGAGTGATTCTGTCTAATTATTCTTCGCACTGATATCTATTAGTGCGTTTTTTTACCTAGTAAACCGATGAATACTTACCAAATGGAGGTGAGTGGATGGCACGAATTCCTCAAACGATCATTGACGACATTCGCGAACGTAGCAATATCGTCGATATCGTGGGACAGTATGTCCAGTTAAAGAAGTCTGGAAAAAATTATTTTGGTTTGTGTCCGTTCCATAATGAAAAATCACCTTCTTTTTCCGTTGCAGAGGACAAACAAATTTTTCATTGCTTTGGTTGTGGTCGTGGTGGAAATGTGTATGGTTTCTTACAGGAGCTTGAAGGCATCAGTTTTCCAGAAGCAGTCGTCAAAGTAGCAGAAATGAACGATATTCCTCTTGATCCGCAATATCAGCAGTCTGAAGGCATCAATGAAGCGACCTCACAAACGAGTCAATTGATTGCGTTACATGAAAAAGCCGCCGAAGTCTATCATCACATGTTGGTGAATACAGCTGCTGGACAAGAAGCGCTTGATTATTTATTAGATCGTGGATTGACGATGGCACTGATCGAAGAGTTCAATATTGGCTTTGCACCGAATGAACGCTCGTTTTTGGAGAAAGTTTTTTTGAATGAAAAAGCCAAAGCAGAGTTTTTTCCTGATACAGGACTCTTTGTTCAGCGCAACGATGGCTCACTGGCGGATCGCTTTTACCAGCGAATCATGTTTCCGATCCGCAATCCTCAGGGGAAAACGATTGGTTTTTCTGGTCGGTGGTTAGCAAGCGAAAAAGTCGGTGATCAAGACCAACCAAAATATTTAAATAGTCCTGAAACGATTCTTTTCAATAAACGCGAGGTTCTTTTCAACTTTGACAAAGCGCGACGAGCGATGCGTAAAGATGGTCAAGTGTATTTATTTGAAGGATTTATGGACGTGATCGCCGCTTGGCAAGCAGGGATCGAAAATGGGATCGCCTCGATGGGGACCAGCCTGACCAATCAGCAGATCGCTCACATCGAGCGAGTGGCACAAGAAGTGATTCTTTGTTACGATGGAGATAGTGCAGGGGTTGAAGCCACGAACCGTGGGATCGATCTTTTGCAAAACAATAGCCGCTTGAAATTATCTGTGGTTCGAGTGCCGGAACGGATGGACCCAGATGACTATTTGCGCAAATATGGGACAGAAGCTTTTTATAAATTAGCTGTACATGGGAAAGAAACCGTCTTTGCTTTCAAAATGGATTACCATCGAGCAAATCGAAATTTGGCCAATGAGAAAGAGCAGCTAGATTATGTCCAAGTCGTTTTAAAGGAATTACAGCGGGTGGATTCTTTGCTGGAGCAAGACCGTTATTTGACTCAGTTGTCCACAGAGTTCAACTTGAGCCGTGAGACCTTGCAGCAGCAGCTCAAGCAAAACCGGCAAGAGCAGCAGCCGCGGCAAGATGCACCGCCGCCAGCGCCAACAACCAATCCTATGGTCTTTACGCCGCCAACGCGGCAGCAGCCCAAAACACAGGTAGAAAAAGCACAAGAATTATTATTGTACCGTTTGTTTCATGACAGTACGTTAAACCATCGCTTTCGAGCGAGTGGCATATCCTTTATCCATGATCGTTACCAACAGCTTTATCTGCTGTTTGATGCGTATATGGAAACAGAAGAACACTTTGTTTTAGCAAAGTTCTTAGATTTTTTAAAAGAAGATTCAATGAAAAAAATGGTGATCGATATTGCAGATCTTAAAGCTTCTGAGGAAGGGACTGAACAAGAATTTCAGGACATTCTGCAGGTATTTCAAAAGTCGGGCATTGCTGAAGAAATCAATCAAAAACGAATCCAGCAGCAAGAAGCAAGACAAAAAGGAAACCAGCAATTAGAACTTGAACTTGCGATCGAAATCATTGATTTAACCAAACGGTTGAAACAAGCTAAATAGCGAACTGAAAGGGGCTTTCTTTCATGGCAGAAGAAACAAAAAAAACGTATGACAAAGCAGTTGCCGAATACATCCGAGAAAACAAAACAAAGGGGCAAGTTGTTTACGATGACATTACGAATCGTTTAGCAACGCCGTATACTTTGGATGCTGATGCAATGGACAAATTAATTCAAAAACTGGAGGATTCAGGCATCAGTGTCGTGGATGAAAATGGAGAGCCTTCAGTCCATAGTCTAAAGAGCAATGAAAAACGACAAGAAACACAACCTCAAGAAGATCTGTCTGCACCAACTGGTGTGAAAATCAATGACCCCGTTCGGATGTACTTGAAAGAAATCGGTCGTGTGCCGTTATTGACTGCAGAAGAAGAAGTGGCGCTCGCATTGAAAATCGAAGAAGGCGACCAAGAGGCAAAACAGCGTTTGGCAGAAGCCAACCTACGTTTGGTCGTTAGTATTGCCAAACGTTATGTGGGTCGAGGAATGCAATTCCTTGATTTGATCCAAGAAGGAAACATGGGCTTGATGAAAGCCGTTGAGAAATTCGACTACCGCAAAGGGTTCAAATTTTCGACGTATGCGACCTGGTGGATCCGTCAAGCGATCACCCGTGCGATCGCTGACCAAGCGCGAACCATTCGTATTCCTGTGCATATGGTGGAAACCATCAACAAATTGATCCGTATTCAACGGCAATTGCTGCAAGACTTAGGGCGCGAACCGACACCAGAAGAAATCGGCGCAGAAATGGATCTGCCGACGGAAAAAGTTCGTGAAATCTTGAAGATCGCTCAAGAACCTGTTTCATTAGAAACACCGATCGGTGAAGAAGACGATTCTCATCTAGGTGATTTTATTGAAGACCAAGATGCCACAAGTCCAGCAGAGCATGCGGCTTATGAGCTGTTGAAAGAGCAGCTAGAAGATGTACTGGATACGTTGACTGACCGTGAAGAAAACGTGCTGCGCTTGCGTTTCGGAATCGATGATGGTCGTACTCGGACATTAGAAGAAGTCGGCAAAGTCTTTGGGGTAACGAGAGAACGGATTCGTCAGATCGAAGCAAAAGCATTACGGAAACTACGCCATCCATCTCGTTCAAAACAATTGAAAGATTTCTTAGAATAATCAAGGTTTATCGACTTTCCAAAGGAACCCTTTGGAAAGTCTTTTTTATTCGGATTCTGTCCTCTCGACACAAGATTGGTAAAGAACTTAATAAAAACGTAACCAAGCAAGTGTTGGCTAATTGCCAAGAATGTGATAAATTTAATTTTGTGCATCTGCATCAAAACGTAACAAACAACGAAGTGTCAAAAAAGACCCATTATTTGCTGGTCTAAAAAAAGAAGCAGTAGGTACAGCAAGCGTCTGATGAAAGAGGCGACTGCTTCATAAAAGGAAATGCAAAAAACAAAAGGAGTCAGTTTGAATCAATGAAGAAGACATGTCCTGAATGTGGATTTCAAGCAATAGAAGAAACACCCGTTTGTCCCAATTGCGGGTTCCAATGGAACCAGGCAAAGGAGAATGAACTGGAACCAACATCTGACTCTTCCGTTACGCCAGAAGAGCCACAGAATAAAAATGATGATATTCGCTGGTCAGACTTTAAAAACGTCCCGATCGGAAAAATGGAGGAGCACTTAGGTGATCGGCCATCCTCAAATGAAGAAACGATCGACCTCGCGCAGCAAGGGACTTTTTCCGATGAGCAACATGTAACCCCCACATCAGCCTCTAAGAAAGAAGCTGAGGAAAAAACGGAAGTAGAAAGTTCTAGCGCAACGCAAGAGCATGCGACATCAGCCAGTGAGGAAGCAAGTGAAACCGATGCATTAAGTACGGAGGAACAGCATGACGCTGATATTTTGGCTGCTTATATCCGCCAACACAAACTTGATGAAGAAGAAAAAGCCGCTGCTCTAGAAGCAGAAGCCGCCGCTGATGATTTGTCTGCTACTGAAGAAGAAAGTCAGGAACAAGCCAGTGAGGAACCTCTACTGATAAGCGAAGATGAACCAGTGACGGATCCAGTCATTGAAGAAGCGAAGAAGCAGCCAGAACCAGTGATCGATCCAATTCCTGAGCCGATCACCGCAGCGGATGAAGCACCGAAAAAGGCGACTACTGAAGAAAAAACGTCGACGCCTAGCGAAAAAAAGAAGAGTCCTCGCAAAGCACTCTATATTACAGCGGCTTGTTTATTAGTGGCAGCTGGTGGCGGTTGGGCGTATTACTATCAACAGCAGCAACAAGAAACAGCCCGAGAAACGCAACTGGCGCAGGAAAACCGTACACTCGATCAAATTGAAAATGAGCTGAATGATTTTTATACAAATGATGAACGAGTGTTCATTAAAAACGACAAAACATCAGAACAGCTGACGGCTGTGACGAATCAGTTGGCAGAGTTTCAAGACCATGAACGGTACGATGCCTTGTCACAAGAAGCTGCGACGATCGCTGACAAACTAGCAACTTTGACCGAGATCAACAGCTATTTTAGCAGTCCTGCTGTTGTGGAAGATCAATTGGAAGAAGTCTCATTGAAAGAAGCGGCTGCCGTCACAATGGCGAAGCGTGAGAACGGGGATGCCTTTGATGAGTTGATCAATCAAGCCATCGACATGGGACAAAAAGAGTTCAGTGCGATCGAGGAAGTTCAAAATGCGGTGAAGAGCATGGTGGCTTTAAGTGGTGATGGTGAAGCACCTGCAAGTGTCACCCGTGAGAACTACAATGCCTTGATGAAAAAAGTCCAAGCTTTACCGATCGATTCATTGGTGGAAAGTCTCACTGCTGATCTGCGCAAAGTCGATACTGCGTTGACGAAGCGTGAAACCGCTACGCAAGAAGCAGCGGCACAACAACAAGCGGCCCAAGAAGCAGCACAAGCGGCGGCTTCTGAGAACAACGCTTCCGCTTCAAGCGGCTGTTCTACAAGCGCTGCGACGCCCGCACAAAGCACGTCTGAAGAAGAGTATGTGCTTTCGCCAAATACGCCAACAAATACCAATAATCAGCCAATTATTCCAGCCCGTCAAAGTGATTTGAATGATGTAAACAATAGCGCTTGGGTGTGGGCAGATGGTGTCCAAGAAAAAATCATCGCCACAGCGATTGCCCGTGGTTACGTGGTTGAAGGTGGTTATACTTTTGAACGCGTGCGGATCGTCAACGGCGAAGGCTATTACAATTTTTATGCGACAAATGCCCAAGGCAGCTTGCTTAAAGGAACGGATGATTCAGCGTTCCCGCTATACTTATTTACGGTAAACGCCAAAACTGGCTATTTCAGAGGCAATGGGAACGATCACACCGTTCGCTAAGTCTCATGAGTCGCTAGAAAACTTTCAGAGTTATTACATGCACATGTGAAAAACACTTGTTTCCCCTCCCTGTTTTCGATATGATGAAAGATAATCGTTCAAACAGGGAGGGTTTTTTGTGCAGAAAATAGAAAGATATGATCGCTTTGAAGATGGGGTCATTGCTTGTGTACCAACGATTCTTGGGTACTTAGGGATTGGTTTTGCGATGGGGGTCGTAGGAAAAGGCGTTGGGTTGTCGATTCTTGAAATTATTTTAATGTCTATTATTGTCTATGCAGGCAGTGCTCAATTTATTATTTGTGCATTACTCGCGATTCAAGCACCTTTCATGACGATCGTCGCAACCGTCTTTTTAGTGAATTTACGACATTTCTTAATGAGCTTATCAGTGGCTTCCTATTTTAAAAAGACTCCTTTGCTTTCTGCTATCGGGATTGGGACGCTTTTGACTGATGAGTCCTATGGCGTTTTGACGACGGCACTGCAACAAGACAAACCAGTCACAGCGCAATGGACCCATGGGTTGAACGTGATGGCGTATTTGAGTTGGATCTTCGCAACCTTTTTGGGCGGACTATTAGGCTCGTTTATTCCAGATCCAGAAGCGTTAGGCTTAGATTTTGCCTTGGTAGCCATGTTTGTTGGTCTTTTTTTATTTCAAGTAGAGCGACCCCTCAAGAAGAAAACCCAGCAAACGCTCTTAGTACTCGGGGCAGTTGTGGGGACATTGATTTTATTTATGCGTTTTTCTACTGCTGAGATCGCGGTAATTGCTGCGACCTTGGCAGGATGTTTGGTTGGGACGGTGACACATCATGACTAATTTTGTTATACTAATGCTAGCATGTGGGTTGGTTACTTGGATTCCGCGGATCGTTCCTTTTTTATTTTCTAAAAAGCTCGTATTTCCAAAACCTTTCACCATCTTTTTGAGTTACTTGCCGTTGTGTATTTTGGCGGCATTGTTGGTTCAAAATTTGCTGATCTTTCGAGAAGGGCAATTTCCCATCTTGAAAGTCAAAGAAACTATTGCCTGTATCCCAGCATTGTTGGTGGGGTATTATACAAAAGATTTGATGAAGATCGTTATCACAGGCGTTATTGCTATGGCACTGCTGCGTTTCTTTTTCTAGCAACGGGCAGTTTTTATGAAGAAGGAGAGAATAGATGAAAGACTTATTAGCATCCGTATTTAGCGGATTGATCATTGATGAAAATGAACAGAATTATTTTGTTCAAAAAGGCGGGGTTACCTTCCGACTAGCCAAGGAAGAAGGCGAACATCATTTAGGTGAAGCCGTCGAAGGGTTTGGCTATCAAAACCAAAAGCAAGAAAATGTACTCACTACGAATATTCCGAAAAGCCGCAAAGGGCATTATGCCTTTGGTACAGTCACAGGAAGCCGTCGCGACTTAGGCGTTTTCGTCGATATCGGTTTAAAAGACAAGGACATGGTGGTTTCATTAGATGAATTGCCAACAATGCGGGAACTTTGGCCCAAAAAAGGCGATCGTTTGATGGTCAGCTTGCGCGTCGACGACAAAGAGCGTATATGGGCTTCGTTAGCAGATGAGAAAATCTTCAAGGCACTGAGTAAGAATGGTACGGAACAGATGAAGAATCAAGATGTTACAGGTACCGTGTATCGCTTAAAACTAGCGGGAACCTACTTATTGACGGATGATTTTTATATTGGCTTCGTCCACCCATCAGAGCGCTATCAAGAGCCGCGTCTTGGGGAAGTTGTCAAAGGACGAGTGATTGGGGTTCGTCCAGATGGGGTCTTGAACCTTTCGTTGAAACCAAGAGCCCACGAGGCGATTTCAAATGATGCCGCCATGGTCCTAACCTTTTTAGAACGAGCACCAGAAAATAAAATTCCTTTTACCGATAAATCAGCACCAGAAGAGATATTACAAACGTTTGGTATTAGTAAAGGCCAATTTAAACGGGCGTTAGGAACCTTGATGAAACAGCGTTTGATTGAGCAAAAAGATGGCTTTACGATTCTTGTTAAAAAACCTAATTGAGAATACTTGTTTCTTTTGCTGTTCTAATTTATAATGATTACAATGTTTGTCTTGAGTGATTCTCACTCAAATTAGAATCGTTATAAATTAGCGGCATACGGAGGCAACTATGAACACAACAGCAGCGTTAAAAAAGACCAAGAAACAATTGCACGAGTCGGGGTTCAAATTAACTCCTCAGCGAGAAGCGACGTTGTTGGTCTTATTAGAAAATGAGAAAGATCATTTATCCGCCGAAGAGATTTTCTTCTTTGTGCGCAAAAAAAATTCTGAGATTGGCTTAGCAACCGTCTATCGAACATTGGAGATTTTGACGGATTTGAAAATCGTCGATAAAGTCAGCTTTAATGACGGTGTCGCTCGTTATGATCTACGTAAAGAAGGCGCCAAACATTTCCATCATCACTTGTTGTGTTTGGAATGCGGCAATATCGAAGAGGTTGAAGAGGATCTGTTGGGCACAGTCGAAGAGATCGTCGAACAAAAGTACCATTTTTTAGTAAAGGATCATCGGTTGACATTTCATGGTGTCTGCCAAAAATGCCAAAACAAAGCCTAGTGTCTGTAGCTGGGTAATTTGAAAAAAATTTGTTATCACCCGAATGATAGTCAGATGGTTTCGATAGGAAGAGTGCTCTTTTTTCCAATTTGAAAGAAACCAAAAAATCTGCTATGATTCGGGTGTTTCCTTGGGCAAAAGATACGGGTAGATGCCTCTTTTTTTGTTGGCAAGCTACTATCTAAACGAGCCAGAATTTGATATGATAAAAAAGCTGAAAGTAGAGGAAGCCCCATGAACGAACAAATTATTGATTATCTTCATTATTTGACCATTGAGCGCGGGCTATCCCAAAATACCCGTACCAGCTACCAGCGGGATCTGCAACAGTATCTTGCGTTTTTACAAAAGAAACAAGTGACGCAGTGGCAACAGATCGACCGAGTGATCGTTTTGTCTTTTTTGCAAAGTCTGCAAGAGGCGGGAAAATCCTCGGCAACCGTGATTCGGATGGTTTCCAGTTTGCGAAGATTCCATCAATATTTGCGTCAAGAACGGTTGACAGATCATGATCCGATGCAGCATATTGATTCGCCGAAAAAACAGCAGAAGCTACCTGACACTTTGAGTTTGCAGGAAGTGGAGCGCTTGATCGAAACACCAGATACTCGAGCGGTGTTGGGCATTCGCGATCGAGCGATTTTGGAAGTGATGTATGCGACAGGTTTGCGCGTCAGCGAGTTGATCGGTTTGAAATTGAATGATTTGCATTTAAGTATGGGCTTGTTGCAAACAACCGGGAAAGGCGACAAAGAACGGATCGTCCCATTAGGGGATCTAGCGATTCAATGGATCGAAACGTATCTCAGCGATGCACGTCCGTATTTGACGAGAAAAACACCGGATGAAAGCCACCTGTTTGTAAACAACCATGGCACACAGCTGTCTCGTCAAGGAATCTGGAAAAATTTAAAAGCCTTGGTTCGACAAGCTGGGATCACCAAAAATGTGACTCCCCATACGTTGCGCCATAGTTTTGCGACTCATCTATTAGAAAACGGCGCAGATCTGCGAACGGTTCAAGAGCTGTTAGGACACGCAGATATCTCGACCACTCAGATTTACACGCATATAACGAAGAAACGGATGACGGAAGTGTACAAGCAGCACTTTCCGCGCGCCTAGAAATCGAGGATGGAATGGAAGAAATCAAAATAAAATTAGCTGTCTTTGAAGGACCGTTGGATTTGCTGCTTCATTT
Source organism: Enterococcus sp. DIV0755f (assembly GCF_051713725.1). Classification (NCBI taxonomy): domain Bacteria; kingdom Bacillati; phylum Bacillota; class Bacilli; order Lactobacillales; family Enterococcaceae; genus Enterococcus; species Enterococcus sp. DIV0755f. The sequence goes on along the minus strand of NZ_JBIOQL010000001.1, from coordinate 2,350,061 downwards.
GATCAAAAAACTGGAAATCGATGTTTATGACATTCCAGTTGCAACGATCACCGAACAATACATGCAGTATATCCATGCCATGAAAATTTTAGAATTAGAAGTCGCTGGTGAATATTTAGTCATGGCGGCAACTCTGATGGCGATCAAAAGCCAGATGCTGTTACCGAAACAAGAGCTGATTGCTGAAGTGGAAGAGTACGAAGAAGATCCACGGGATATGCTGGTGGCACAGCTGCTAGAATACCGCAAATTTAAGTATGCAGCCGAGCAGCTTTCCGAAAAAGCGGAAGAGCGAAGTTTGTATTATACGAAAGATCCGATGGATGTCGATGAATACAAAGAGGAAGAAGATCAGTTAAGAGCCAATCAATTCAATACGATCGATCTCTTTTTGGCTTTTCAAAAAATGATCGAGAAAAAGAAAAATCGCCAAGTACTAGAAACCAAAATTTCTCCTGATGAAAGCACCATCGATGAAAAGATGGCGGCGATTCAGCTGGAGATGCAACATGTCAGTGCCAAAAAAGGCCGCAGCTTTGATTCTTTTTTTACGACCTACAATAAAACAGAAGTTGTGGTAACTTTTATGGCACTATTAGAATTAATGAAAAAAGGAACGATTCGAGTAGAGCAAACAGACAATTATGCGTCGATTCTGCTCTATCCAACAGGTAAAGAAGATGAGTAAATATAGTGAATTAGAAGCGATCTTATTCGTCGTCGGTGATGAGGGGATCGGACTTGAAGAATTGAGTTACTTAGTCAAAAGCAATACTGCCAGTGTCTATCAGCATTTGCAGGAACTAAATCAGCAATATGAAGAAAATGAACATACTGCGTTGCATATTCTTGAAGTGGGCAATCATTTCATTTTGACCACCAAGAAACAATTTGCCCCTTTATTGAAGAAATATGCTGAATCACCGATGGGCAGCTCGTTGTCTCAGGCCGCTTTAGAAACGTTGTCGATCATTGCTTACAAGCAGCCGATCACTCGGATGGAAGTAGAAGAGATCCGCGGCGTCCAATCTAGCGGATCGGTTCAAAAATTGGTGGCAAAACGACTGATTGAAGAAAAAGGCCGCGTTGACGGACCAGGACGAGCGATCCTATATGGTACGACGGAATACTTTATGGATTATTTTGGCTTAAAAAGTTTGGCTGAATTACCCGATATCCAATCCATGGAAGATGAACTTGAAGAAGATGCACCGTTTGATCTTTTTTACGACCGCTACAAACAAGCAGAAACAGAAGGAGAATGAAGATGGAACGTTTGCAAAAAGTGATTGCCCATGCTGGCATCACCTCAAGAAGAAAAGCTGAAGGATTGATAACTGAAGGCCGAGTGCGTGTCAACGGGCAAGTGATCAAAGAATTAGGGGTCCAAGTTAGCTCAAAAGATGTTGTTGAAGTCGATGGTGTACCAATCGAACAAGAACAACACGTCTATTATCTATTCTACAAACCTCGTGGTGTGATCTCAGCTGTAACGGATGATAAAAAGCGCAAAGTCGTTTTGGATTATTTTGCTGAAGTTCCTGAACGGGTGTATCCCGTCGGGCGCTTGGACTATGATACCTCTGGTTTGTTATTGCTGACAAATGATGGGGAATTGTCACAGACACTGATGCATCCGAAACACGAAGTCGACAAAGTGTACGTTGCCAAAGTCAAAGGGATTGCGGATAAAAAGCAGCTGCTCCCATTGACAAAAGGGATTCGGATCGAAGGTCGTAAGACGGCACCTGCTCGCTTTGAGATCTTGTCGACAGACCAAACAGCGCAATCTAGTATTGTGCAATTGACGATCCACGAAGGACGCAACCATCAAGTCAAAAATATGTTAAAAGCAGTTGGTTTGCCTGTGCAAAAATTAAAACGGGAAAATTATGGTCCGTTAGATTTGAAAGGTCTTCGTCCAGGGGAATACCGAGAGCTGACGAAGAAGGAAGTCAGCCAGCTGAAAAACAGTGCAAAATAATTGAAAAGTATCTGAAAACGTAACTATTGTTAATTTTTAGATTTTGTGTATAATAGAACATGTAATAAATAGAATAAAGGTTCGTCTTCAGGGGCAGGGTGCAATTCCCGACCGGTGGTTATAGTCCACGACCTATTTCTTCGGAAATAGCTGAATCGGTGAAATTCCGATACCGACAGTACAGTCTGGATAAAGAAGATAGAGCGTATTTGATTTGCTTATGGCTATTTCGAATACCCTCTTTTTTCCCTGTGGAAAAAAGAGGGTATTTTTTGTCTGGCGCCGACAAGAAAGCCGAGGAAATTTAATAGGTTCGTTTGAAGAGGAATCCTGAACTTAGGAGGATTTATACTGATGAACAACAAAACAAGAAAAATGGTGACGATCGCCATGTGTGCTGCTATGGGAACAATTTTGCAATTTATCGCTTTTCCGATTTTCCCAGCATTCAGCTTTTTAAAGATAGATTTTAGTGATATTCCCGTGATGATCATGATGTTTTTATTTGGTCCTTGGAGCGGGGTATTGACTGCTTTCATTCGTTCGGTGCTGCATTTGTTCTTATCTGGTTTTTCACCTGCTGATATGGTGGGGGATACGGCAAGCTTTTTAGCATCATGTGCCTTTACTTTGCCAATGTACTACTTTTTCCGCAAAGGTATTCACACCAAAAACAAAATGGTTGGTGTCATCAGCGGTATCTTGTCGGTAACGATTTTTATGAGTGTGGCGAACCTATTTGTGATCACACCGCTTTACCTGCGCTTTTTCGGGGTCACAGCCGATCAATTTTTAGGAATGTCTTTGCCGCAATATGTGGCGATCGGGATCTTACCTTTCAATTTGGTCAAAGGCGCAATCGTCAGTGCTGTCTTTTTAGCACTTCACGCCAAACTGCTGCCATGGTTGGCTCGTAAGCAGCCCCATCATTCTGCTATAGGAAAATAAAAAAATGAGCCGACTTGCTGTTGCAGACGAAAGGTCTGTCAATGGCAAGTCGGCTTTTTTTATTTTTCCATGATAATCGCACGGGTAGGGCATTTGCGATAAGCAGTTTTGACTTTTTCTTGTTGGTCTTCTATGATAAACTGTTGCCGAGCATTCGGTTCTTGGGCAAATAAAACGATCCCGTCTTCATCATAATCGAAGATCTCGGGGGCATAGATCGCACATAGGCCACAAGCAATGCAGCGCTCAGGAATAATTTTACAGCGTTGTGACATTTTTTAGTCCTTTCTGGAGGGGAAATATGGATTCTTTTATTTTAGCGCTGTTTTCTGATACTGACAAGCTGCGCCCATCAACACTTTATCAAATTCTCATTGGTAAGCGTACTAGCTCTGTCTTGAGTTATGCCTTTTTTTATGATCGCTTAGGTCTCTTTCAATCGTTGCCCCAGTTGAATGAGAAAGCGTATCAACAGACGCTCGCTGACTTGATCCAACGAGGGGCTCTAAGTCGAGATTCAGATGGTCTGCTGCTCAAAACGACCGCTAGAAACAGCCAGCAGCCAGGTGAACGATTGTTGCGTTATGCGAATTACTTTCGTTATGGACGAACGACGGAGGAGGCTTGGCGTTTTGTTCGGCTGCTGGTTCAAGCAGCTGCGTATCAAGGCGTGACCAATCAGTATATTCCCGTTGAAAACACGCCACTCTATACAGAACCTGTCCGTCAGCTGATCCGTCACAATCCTGACATCAAAAAGTGCCTGTATCAAGAGCTATCAGCAATTTTTGACCAGCTTCCCGCAGAAATGGCAGATTTTTTAGCGGGCACCTTATCTGGTCCAGATATTCTAGGGCAGGCGTTTTTTCAGCTTTTACCAGAAAATGTTCAAAGTAAGCCTTGGGACACTCTTTATGTAGGAGCTTCGATCCATCAATTTTTAACCTTGATCGAAAACACGCCCCAGACGATCCTGTTTCGAGGATTGTCGCCTTTTCTGAAGAGAAATTTAAACCAAAGCATGGTGGAAAGCCGAGCATTGTTTTTGCGAGGCGATTCTGTCGAGCAGATTATGGAAAAAAGAAGGATCAAACGAGGAACTGTTAATGATCATTTGATTGAGTGGGCATTGCTTGATCCCACGTTTCCTTTTCAGCGCTTTGATACAGCGTTGTTGAAAAAGCTGCCAGAAGCTTCTTGGAAAAATAGCTATCAAGAATTACAGGCGCTTCTTACGACTGATTTTTTGACGATTCGTTTGTTACAGATTGCTCAGAAGCGGGGGATTCGATGTTAGAAGATGCACTGAATCAGTATTTTGGTTTCAAAACATTCCGCCAAGGACAAAAAGAAGTCATCGAAAGTGTTTTAGCACAGCAAGATACGTTAGCGATTCTGCCTACTGGGAATGGCAAAAGTCTGTGCTATCAGCTGCCAGGGTACCTAGTAGACGGGATCGTGATCATTATCTCGCCGTTAGTCTCTTTGATGGAAGATCAAGTCTACGGCTTACAAAAGCAAGGGGAAAAACACGCGATTGCGTTTAATAGTCAATTGGACCTTGCTGATCGCCAGTATGTGATGCAGCATTTGCAAAAGTACAAGTTTTTGTTTTTAAGTCCAGAAATGATCGTACAAGAAGCTGTTTTGCATCAATTGGAACAGGTTAAGATCGCCATGCTCGTGGTGGATGAAGCCCATTGTGTTTCGCAATGGGGCATTGATTTTCGACCAGAGTACTTGCAGCTTGGTGAAGTAAAGAAACGCTTGAAGGCACCCGTCACATTAGCCTTGACGGCTACTGCAACAGCACAAGTGGAAGCAGACATACGGCAAGTATTGTTAGCAAAGAACGCCAATGTCTACCGTTATTCGATGAACCGCAGCAATATCGGCTTGTTCGTAGAGCAAACGACAGACAAAGATGCGGCATTATCAGACTATCTCAGCCGCTTAGGCGGGGCTGGGATCATCTACTGTTCCACAAGAAGCAAAGTCGAAGAAGTCTATAACAAACTGCGTCAGCGCTATTTGGTAGGCTATTATCATGGTGGTCTCGCGAGTGATCAAAGAAAAACGTTGCAGCAGCAGTTTTCTCAGAATAAATTAAAATTACTCGTTGCTACCAATGCCTTTGGGATGGGGATCAATAAGGAAGATATTCGCTTTGTGATCCATTATGATCTACCTGATTCGTTAGAGAATTACAGTCAAGAAATCGGGCGAGCTGGTCGTGATGGCAAACAAAGCAATGCGATTTTGCTTTATCAGGAATATGATGAGCAGATCCATTACTTCTTTCAGCGAGAAAATAAAGAAGAACGCCTTGCTTTAGAACGAATGGTTCAGGAGAAGAGGAAAGAACCCTTGACACCGTTGCAAGAAAAGTGGCAGCAAAAAATGAAAGAGTTGGGGACTTCCTTTTGGCTGGAAACATTAAAACGCAATGAACAGCAAAAACAAGAACAATTACAGAAAATGTTGGCTTATATTCATTTTACAGGTTGTCGCCGACAATTTTTACTGGCGCATTTCGGAGAGGAAGCCCAGGAGAATCCTTATTGTTGCGACAATGACGGGATCGAAATAGCGGGTGAAGAACAGCTGCCCGAGAAAAAGGAAGCCCATCATTGGCAGGAACGTTTAATAAAAATTTTTAAAGATATAAATTGAATCGTATTTTGTAGGACAGTTTTTATTTACCTATGGTATAATACATCGGAAGGAAACTAGGAGGGAATACGAGTGAGCAAGAAAGACAATGACTACAATTCAGAAAATCAAGAACCGTGGGAACAACCAATCTATGATACAGAATACGATGATTCTGCATCAAGATCCCAACAAAGAAAACAAAAGCGTGGGAATTCACTCTTTTTGACGATCGTTTTAGTTTTGCTTTTCTTGATCGTGGCAATTCCGGTTGGTGCCGGTATTTGGGTATTGAACCATAACAATGATGCCCCAACCACAGCAAGTTCGAGCAGTACTGTAGAAAGTACGACAGAGTCTTCAACAACCGAATCATCAACGACGGAATCATCCACTACGGAATCGACAAGTGAAACGAGTTCGTCAACAAGTGAATCAAGTTCTTCATCAAGTAGCAGTAGTTCTGCACCAGCTTCAACGACGCCATCAAGTAGTGAACCGGCGCAACAAGAAAACAATGCGGGACAAGAGAATACGCAAACTGATCAAGGTCAAGGCGCAACTGGTACTGAGGAATACACGACAGTCCAAGCTGGCGAAGGTCCTGAACAAGTGGCAGCCCGTACAGGCATCTCAGTTGAAACCCTATATCAATTAAATGGGATTGATCCAAACAACTACATGCTTTACCCTGGCGACACCTTACGAATTAAATAAAAAACCGCTTTGGCGGTTTTTTTTCTTGAAAGAAAGAAGCCAAGGTGGGCGATAAGCAGAAACGATGAAGGAATACACATCGTTGGGAAACGAGGAGTAAGAAAAATGAAAAAAATCAACATCGCTATTGATGGTCCTGCGTCATCTGGGAAAAGCACAGTGGCAAAAATCATCGCGAATGACCTGGGATTTATTTATACGGATACTGGTGCCATGTATCGAAGCATCACGTATTTAGCTTTAAAAAAGGGCTGTTCACTTGAAGATGAAGCGGCGATCGCTGCTTTGATCGATCAATACCCCATCACTTTTGAACCGACTGAACACGGTCAAGAGGTCTTTGCAGGAGGAGAGCAAGTCACAGAAGCGATCCGTCATCCAGAAGTAACCAACGCAGTTTCGAAGGTGTCGGCATACCCTGCGATCCGCGAAAAACTCGTCCAACAACAGCAGATGATCGCTAAAGATGGCGGTGTCGTGATGGATGGCCGCGATATTGGTACGGCGGTTTTACCACAAGCAGAAGTCAAGATTTTTCTGGTAGCAAGTGTGGAAGAACGCGCACAGCGCCGTTTTAAAGAAAATCAGCAAAAAGGGATCAAAACCGATTATGAGACGTTGAAAGAAGAGATCCAGCAAAGAGATTATCTGGATTCTCACAGAGAAGTCTCCCCTTTGAAACAAGCGGAGGATGCGGTTCGAATCGATACGTCTGGTTTAACGATCGAGCAAGTCGTCGAAGCAATCAAAAAAACCATCAAAGAAAAAATTGATTAACAAAAACAATGGGTGTTCCCCATTGTTTTTTTATTTTTCGAAACCAAAAGATGAAAGTGAGTAAGAAAACAGAGGTGAAAAGACTTTTTTAACGAAAAAACCGTAGTTTTTTAGGAAAATAAGAGAAATCGCTTTATTTTTTTTTCATTCTATTTTAAACTAAAAGATGTAGTGCAATTATTGCAGAATTGTTGGTTAGGAGGACATGAGAGATGACAGAATTTGAAAATAATCAGGTTGAGAGTGGAAATGAATCAATGGAAGCCGCTTTAGACAATTTCCAAGAAGTAAAAGTTGGAGATATCGTTAAAGGTGAGGTATTGGCCATTGAGGATAAACAAGCGATCGTAGGGATCGAAGGCGCCGGCGTTGAAGGCGTTGTTCCTGCAAAAGAATTATCAACTTTACCTGTTGAAGACATCAACGAAGCAGTCAAAGTTGGGGATGTCTTAGAATTGGTTGTGATTTCAGCAATTGGTAAAGACAAAGAAAACGGCAGCTATCTCCTTTCTAAACGTCGCTTAGACGCGAAAAAAGTTTGGGAAGATATCGAAAAAGATTTCCAAGAAGGAAAAATCATTGAAGCACCAGTCACCAACGTCGTTAAGGGCGGGTTAGTGGTTGATGTAGGTGTTCGTGGGTTTGTCCCAGCATCAATGGTCGAAGACCATTTTGTTGCGGATTTCGAAGATTACAAAGGGAAAACATTGACCTTCAAAATCGTTGAGATCGAGCCTTCAGAAAACCGTTTGATCCTTTCTCATAAAGCAGTTGTCGAAGCAGAAAAAGCAAAACAAAAAGAAGCTTTATTAGCTGATTTATATGAAGGACAAGAAGTAGAAGGAAAAGTAGCGCGTTTGACCGACTTTGGTGCCTTCGTAGACCTTGGCGGCATCGATGGACTTGTCCATGTCTCTGAAATTTCTCATGGACATGTTGGCAAACCGAGTGATGTTTTATCTGTTGGCGATACCGTCAATGTGCGTATCTTATCTGTTGATGCAGACAAAGAACGTGTGTCACTTTCGATCAAAGACACATTGCCTGGACCTTGGACCAATATTGAAGAGCAAGCGGCTGTTGGCAGTGTCTTGACGGGGACTGTTAAACGCTTGACAAGCTTCGGTGCGTTTGTGGAAGTCTTCCCAGGTGTTGAAGGGCTGATCCATATTTCACAAATCTCCCATAAACACATTGCGACACCACATGAAGTCTTACAAGAAGGTGATGAAGTGCAAGTGAAAGTGCTTGAAGTGAACCCTTCAGAACACCGAATCGCATTAAGTATCAAAGCATTAGAAAAAGCCGAAAACACCAATGAAACACAAGAGGTTTCAGAGGACGACTATCAATTGCCAGAAGAATCAACTGGTTTTACTATGGGTGATATCTTAGGTGATGCCTTAAAAGACAGCGACGAAGAGTAATTGTATGCCATCAGCTTATAACGATTCGATGTTTGAATTTGTTATAAGCTGGTTTTTTGTTTGCCAGGAAAGCTTGCAACTTTCCATGGCTTTAGGTAAACTAAGTAAGATTGAATACAAGAAGCAGCGTACAAGGACTGCTTTTTTAAATGGAGGGTAAAAAATGTCAAATCCAACAATAGCGATCGTTGGACGTCCGAATGTGGGGAAATCGACCATTTTCAACCGGATAGCTGGAGAACGAATTTCGATCGTTGAGGATACTCCAGGAGTGACCAGAGATCGTATTTATGCCACCGGTGAATGGCTAGGCCGTGAGTTTAGCGTGATCGATACAGGTGGGATCGATTTAAGTGATGAGCCGTTTATGGATCAAATCAAGCATCAAGCAGAAATCGCCATCGATGAAGCAGATGTCATTGTTTTTATTACGAGTGCTCGTGAAGGAGTAACCGATGCTGATGAGCTTGTGGCTCGTTTGCTGTACAAAAGCAACAAACCCGTGATTTTAGCCGTCAACAAAGTTGATAATCCCGAGATGCGTACCGACATCTATGAATTTTATGGTTTGGGTCTAGGCGATCCATACCCAATCTCAGGAAGTCATGGATTAGGGATCGGGGATGTTCTTGATGAAGCAGTCAAACACTTCACCAATGAAGCAGAAGAAGAAGATGATTCCATCATCAAGTTTAGTTTGATTGGTCGTCCAAATGTCGGTAAATCCTCTTTGATCAATGCAATTCTAGGGGAAGAGCGAGTGATCGTTTCTGATATCGAAGGAACGACTCGTGATGCGATCGATACCCATTTTACCAGCGAAAGCGGTCAAGAGTTTACCATGATCGATACCGCCGGCATGCGTAAAAAAGGGAAGGTCTACGAGTCTACTGAAAAATACAGTGTGATGCGGGCGATGCGGGCCATTGAACGCTCAGACGTCGTCTTGATGGTCTTGAACGCCGAAGAAGGGATTCGCGAGCAAGACAAACGGATCGCTGGCTATGCCCATGAAGCAGGCCGTGGAATCATTATTGTTGTCAATAAATGGGATACATTGAAAAAAGAAACGAATACGATGCGTGATTTTGAAGAAGAAATCAGAGATGAATTCCAATATTTGGATTACGCGCCAATCATTTTTGTTTCCGCAGTGACGAAACAGCGCTTGAATAAGCTGCCGCAATTGATTGAAGAAGTCAGCATGAATCAAAACATGCGTATTCCATCTGCGTTGTTGAATGACGTCATTATGGACGCTGTGGCGATCAACCCAACCCCAACAGACAAAGGCAAACGTTTGAAGATTTTTTATGCGACGCAAGTAGCTGTCAAACCGCCAACTTTTGTTATTTTTGTCAACGAAGAAGAACTGATGCATTTCTCTTATGCACGTTTCTTAGAAAATCAAATCCGCAAGGCATTCACTTTTGAAGGAACGCCGATTCGGATCATTCCTCGCAGAAGAAAATAGAGATTTTATCATACTTTGTTTCTTTTTACAAAGAAATCTGTCCTTTTCTAGAAAAATGGGAAAAAACCAAAAAAAAACCCCCTAAAAACGTTAAAATCCTTGATATTACAAGGTTCTTATGATAACGTTATATCAGAATATTGATGGTAATCAATATTTGACAAAAACCTTGGACCACTCAAGATTTTTGTTGATGCATGACATCAAAAAAAATATCAGGAGGTGAAACCATCCATGGCAAATAAAGCAGAATTAATCGAAAAAGTTGCAGCAGCTACTGACTTAACTAAGAAAGACGCAACTGCAGCAGTAGACGCTGTATTCTCAACAATTCAAGACGCTTTAGCTAACGGTGAAAAAGTTCAATTGATCGGCTTTGGTAACTTTGAAGTTCGTTCTCGTGCAGAACGCAAAGGACGCAACCCACAAACTGGTGAAGAAATCAAGATCCCTGCTAGCAAAGTACCTGCATTCAAACCAGGTAAAGCTCTTAAAGACGCAGTGAAATAATTGAGTCTTGTAGAAACCCTTGAGTAATCAAGGGTTTTTTCTTTTGTCTAACTAGGAACTGCCACTATGCAGGCGGATCGAATGGGAAAAGAAACGGTTATTATTGTCAGAAAATTCAAAAATATTTTTTGTTTTTCTTTTGAGCTAAAAAAAACAAGGGTTGCGGGCACACCTTAATTCTCAAGCAAGAATAAAGGTGATTTAAAAGTCATTTTTATCAAAAGAAGCAAGCGATTAAATGACATCTAATGTGAGAAAGGGTTCCTTGGAATTGTCATTATTGAAAAAAAATTCAGAAAATTCGTTGACAAGTGTTTTTGCAAAGGGTATATTGGTAAACAATTACAAGAACGTTACTATTTCTAATGAAGGAGCCATTTTCTATGCGCAATTTTAATCAATATTTATTAGTCATTATTATTGATACCAGGACTTAGAACACGGAAGCAAAAATTATCCGTTTGTTTGAGTCCTATTTGCGTAAGTAAAATGGGATTCTGGCAAAGCATCCCAGTTTTTTATAACCGGGATGCTTTTTTTTATTCCAAAATGCAGGAGATGATGAGTGTGAGAAGTGATCAGATTAAAAAAGGGATCGATGCAGCGCCAGCTAGGAGTCTGCTCTATGCCACAGGACAAGTAAAAAATATCCATGACATGAACAAGCCATTTATTGCGATATGTAATTCCTATATCGATATTGTGCCTGGACATGTGCATTTACGGGAGTTAGCAGATATCGCTAAGGAAGCGATTCGTGAAGCTGGCGGCATCCCTTTTGAGTTCAATACGATCGGTGTGGATGATGGCATTGCGATGGGCCATATTGGCATGCGTTATTCGCTACCCAGCCGAGAATTGATCGCTGATTCCGCAGAAACCGTGATCAATGCTCACTGGTTTGACGGCGTATTTTATATCCCGAATTGCGACAAGATCACTCCTGGCATGATTTTAGCAGCGATGCGGACGAACGTACCGGGGATCTTTTGTTCTGGGGGTCCGATGAAAGCCGGTATTGATCCACGGGGCCACCAGATAACATTGTCTTCCATGTTTGAAGCCGTGGGGACTTACAAGACTGGCAACATGACGAAAGAAGACTTTGAATTTATGGAGCAAAATGCCTGTCCGACTTGCGGTTCCTGTGCAGGGATGTTTACTGCCAATTCAATGAACTGTCTCTTAGAGATCTTAGGATTGGCAATGCCAGGCAATGGTACGATTCTTGCCGTGTCTGAAGAACGACGAGAACTAGTTAGACAAGCCGCCTTTAAGTTGATGGATCTTGTTGAAAAACAAGTGAAACCTCGAGACATCGTGACCAAAGAAGCTATTGATGATGCCTTCGCTTTAGACATGGCGATGGGGGGGTCCACCAACACAGTGTTGCATACCTTAGCGATCGCCAATGAAGCTGAGATCGACTATGACTTAAGACGGGTCAATGAAATCGCTAAAAGAGTGCCTTATCTCTCAAAAATCGCGCCATCATCAGCCTATTCGATGCACGATGTTCATGAAGCTGGCGGCGTTTCGGCAATCATAAGGGAGCTTTGTGATATCGAGGGAGCGATTCATCCTGATCGACCGACTGTCACAGGCAAGACGTTACGAGAAAATGTCGCTGAAGCGAAGATCCATAACGAAGAAGTTATTCATACCAAAGAAAACCCGTATAGTCCTGTGGGTGGTCTATCGATCTTGTACGGTAATATCGCCCCAGAAGGCAGTGTTATCAAGGTCGGTGGGGTCGATCCAAGTGTCCAAGTGTTCAAAGGCAAAGCGATCTGTTTTGATTCACATGATGAAGCAGTTGCTGCCATCGACAATCATACCGTACAAAAAGGACATGTTGTAGTGATCCGCTATGAGGGACCAAAAGGAGGACCAGGTATGCCAGAAATGTTGGCGCCTACCTCAAGCATCGTTGGACGTGGGTTAGGCAAAGATGTCGCCTTGATCACCGATGGTCGCTTTTCAGGAGCGACCCGAGGAATCGCCGTTGGCCATATTTCGCCAGAAGCCGCTGCAGGGGGGCCATTAGGCCTTGTCAACGATGGCGATGAAATCATTATCGATTTACCAAATCGAACGCTGAATCTGCAAGTATCCGATGAAGAGCTTGCCCAGCGTGCGCAAGAACGACCGAAGTTTCGTTCAAAAGTGAAAAAAGGATGGCTTGCACGTTATACCGCTTTAGTGACTTCTGCCAATACGGGCGGGATTATGCGAGTACCTGATGAGGAGGAGTAGCAATGGAAAATATCGAGTATCAAGCATCGCATCTAAGGACTGGCGCACAAGTATTAGTGGACAGCTTACAAGAGCAAGGCGTCGAAATGATCTTTGGCTATCCGGGCGGCGCCGTCCTGCCGTTATATGATCAATTATATGATGCAGCGATTCCGAATATTTTGACGCGTCACGAGCAAGGCGCGATCCACGCCGCTGAAGGCTATGCCAAAGCTACTGGCAATGTTGGGGTCGTTTTAGTGACGAGCGGACCAGGTGCTACAAATGTCGTCACGGGCATTGCCGATGCTATGAGTGATTCCGTACCATTGGTAGTTATCACGGGACAAGTGGCGGTACCAGGAATTGGCAAAGATGCCTTCCAAGAGGCGGATATTCTGGGTATCACGTTGCCGATCACGAAGCACAACTACCAAGTCCGCTGTGTCGATGAGCTGCCAAAAGTGATCGCTGAAGCCTTCCATATCGCTTCCACAGGGCGAAAAGGACCGGTTGTCATCGACCTTCCGAAAGATATTACATTACAAGAAACCGCTGAAACCTGCTCATTGCCGATCACAAGGAAAAGTTATCAGCCGACGGCAGAGCCATCCCGTCTGCAAATCGAAAAACTGATGCAAGTCTTGGAAAAAGCTCAGCGACCAGTGGTACTGGCGGGTGCAGGCGTGATCGCTGCCGAAGCTGCGGCTGAACTAAATGCATTTATTGCCAAGTACAAGTTGCCGACAGTGACAACGTTGCTTGGCTTAGGCTTACTGCCAAGTGATCATCAATTTTTCTTAGGCATGGGCGGTATGCATGGCACCTATGCGGCGAACATGGCTTTATCAGAAGCCGATTTGATTATCAATATCGGCTCTCGCTTCGATGATCGCTTAGCAACGGCCGGCAGTCAGTTCGGCAAGCAGGCGATCGTTGCTCATATCGATATTGACCCAGTGGAGATCGGCAAGATCGTAACGACAAAGATCCCAATCGTCGGCGATGCCAAGGCTGCTTTGCAGCAAATGCTGCGGTACCCACCAACAAGAGGAACCTGGGCGACTTGGTTGGATCTATGTCAAAAACGGAAAAAGGAAAAACCTTATCGCTATGATCACACTCAGACACAAGAAATCAAACCACAAAAAGTCATCGAAGAAGTAGGGCGTTTGACCAAAGGAGAGGCTTACGTCATCACCGATGTTGGTCAGCATCAAATGTGGGTCGCGCAGTATTATCCTTTTCGCTTTCCCAAACAATTGATCACCAGTGGCGGACTAGGGACGATGGGCTATGGCATCCCTGCAGGAATCGGCGTTCAATTTGCTCATCCAGAAAAAATGGTCGTGGTGTTCGTTGGCGATGGTGGATTTCAAATGACGAACCAAGAATTTGCGATTTTGAATGAGTATGGCTTGAATGTCAAATTTGTGTTATTGAACAACTGCTCTTTAGGAATGGTTCGCCAATGGCAAGAAACATTCCATGGCAAGCGGCGCTCTGCCTCCGTTTTTGCGCAGCAGCCTGATTTTGTCAAACTGGCACAGGCTTATGGCATTGAAGGCTGTCGGATCGATGCCCCAGAGCAACTGGTTGATCAATTGGCAGCAGCTTTTTCTCAAGCAGGGCCGCAGCTGATCGAAGTAATGGTCTCACCATCTGAGCATGTGCTGCCGATGATCCCACCGGGGAAAGCCAATCATGAAATGATGGGGGTCTAAGGGGATGAAACGGGTATTAGCAGCAATCGTCCATAATGAAGCAGGTGTTTTGAGCCGTATCACGAGTGTCTTGAACCGTCGTCAAGTCAATATCGAGAGTATCTCTGTCGGTACGACAGAACGACCAGAGTTTTCACGTATGACGATCATTGTCAACGTGAACGATTTGGCAGAAACAGAACAAGTGACTAAGCATCTGAACAAGCAGATCGATGTCTTGAAGGTTTCTGATATTACAGAAGTTCCTCATATCGAACGGGAGCTGGTGCTGATCAAAGTCAATGCGCCAACCACAAGCCGTTCGGAGATCCAAGCAGTGATCGATCCATTTCGAGCACACATTGTCGATGTGGCACTAAAAACAATCGTTGTGCAAGTTGCTGGCGATACGAAAAAGGTAGAAGCGTGCATCGAGGTTTTACGTCCATACGGCATCAAACAATTGGCACGGACGGGTGTCACTGGCTTTACAAGAGGGTAAGTGCAATTTTGAATTGCTTAAAATAAAGAAAGAATTCGGAGGAAACAAGTATGGTAAAAGTATATTACAACGAGGAAGTTACAGATAATTTAGGAGACAAGAAGATTGCGATCGTCGGCTACGGCTCTCAAGGGCACGCTCATGCGCAAAATTTACGGGACACAGGTCATGAAGTCTTTATCGGCATTCGTGAAGGAAAATCAGCGGAAGCCGCAAGAAACGATGGATTTGAGGTTTTCCCAGTAGCCGAAGCCGTTCAAAAAGCGGATGTAGTCATGATCTTGGCACCCGATGAGATCCAAGGATCGTTGTATAAAAATGAGATCGAACCGAATCTTTCTGCGGGCAATGCATTAGCATTTGCTCATGGTTTCAATATTCATTTTGATGTGATCGCGCCACCAAAAGAGGTGGATGTTTTTCTAGTTGCGCCAAAAGGACCAGGTCATTTGGTGCGTCGAACCTTTACCGAAGGGTTTGCGGTACCAGCCTTGTTTGCAGTTTATCAAGATGCGACTGGTAACGCACAAGCAACGGCTTTATCCTATGCAAAAGGCATCGGTGCCACACGGGTCGGCGTTTTGGAAACGACCTTTAAAGAAGAGACCGAAACCGATCTTTTCGGTGAGCAAGCCGTACTTTGTGGCGGTTTGACCAGTATGATCGAAGCGGGCTTTGAAACATTGGTAGAAGCGGGGTACCAACCGGAATTGGCTTATTTTGAAGTTTGTCATGAATTGAAACTGATCGTTGACTTGATTTATGAAGGAGGCTTCAAAAAAATGCGCCATTCGATCTCGAATACGGCTGAGTATGGTGACTACGTTTCTGGTGCTCGGGTGATCACTGCACAAGCCAAAGAAAACATGAAAGCCGTATTGACAGACATCCAAAACGGCCAATTTGCGAAAGGATTCATTGAAGACAATCAAAACGGCTTCCCTGAATTCCATAAAATGCGTGAGGAAAACGGCAATCATCAAATTGAAAAAGTCGGCAGCGAGTTACGGAAAATGATGCCGTTTGTTGCGAAAGATTAGGAGGGACGCGTTTGTTGGTGACAGTTTCTGCAATCGAACAAGCCTACGAGCGACTGCGGGGAGCAGTTAGTCATACGCCGCTGCAGTATGATCGCTTTTTATCTGAGAAGTATCAAGCGACGGTCTTGTTGAAGCGAGAGGACTTGCAAAAAGTCCGCTCCTTCAAATTACGCGGTGCCTACTATGCGATCACCCAGGCAGATCCTGAACTGACTCGTCGTGGCGTCGTCTGTGCCAGTGCCGGAAACCATGCGCAAGGTGTTGCTTATACCTGTCAAGAACAGCAGATCCGAGCGGTTATTTTCATGCCGACAACGACGCCACAGCAAAAAATCGCGCAAGTCCTCTTTTTCGGTGGAGATTATGTCAAAATCGAATTGGTGGGAGATACGTTTGATGCGGCAGCCCAAGCGGCTAAACACTTTGCAAAAGAACAGCAAATGGCTTTCATTGCTCCCTTTGACGATCCTAATATTATCGCAGGACAAGGAACCGTTGCTGTGGAGATGCTGGCGGATGCTGAAAAAAAACAAGTAACGATCGATCTGGTCGTGGCAGCGATTGGCGGGGGCGGCTTGATCAGCGGAACCGCAGCCTATTTGAAAGAAAAGCAACCGAAGATAAAAGTTGTTGGAGCAGAACCTGTAGGGGCAGCCTCGATGCAAGCCGCCTTTGATCATCAAGGACCAGTGGCACTGGAGCATATTGAAACCTTTGTGGATGGTGCAGCGGTCAAACAAGTCGGAGCTCAAACCTATGCCCATGCCAAACGCTACGTGGATCAATTGGTAGCTGTGGAAGAAGGCGCAATCTGTCAAACGATTCTGGAATTGTACAGCAAGCAAGCGATCGTCGCTGAACCAGCTGGTGCCTTGAGTGTGGCAGCTTTGGATCTGATCAAAGAGCAAATCAAAGGCAAAACAGTCGTCTGTATTGTGAGTGGCGGTAACAATGATAGTTCCCGTATGGCAGAGATCGAAGAGAAATCACTGATCTATCAAGGATTGAAACATTATTTTATCGTCAATTTCCCACAACGTCCCGGTGCGTTGAAGGAATTTGTTAGCCATGTATTAGGTCCCGATGATGATATCACTAGGTTTGAATATACAAAAAAAATCAATCGTGGAACAGGACCAGTAATGCTGGGAATCTTGTTGAAACACAAAAAAGATCTCCCCGCATTACTGTCACGAATTGAACAGTTTGACAAAAACTATATTAACCTTCAGCAAAATCAATCACTCTACTCACTTTTGGTTTAAGAAAAAACATGATTTTCCTTTGGAAGAAGAGGAAATCATGTTTTTTGCTTTTTATCGGATCGTTGAACCAATCACAGGAAAATACTTCCTAATCATTAGCGATTTAGTAGGTGTTTAAGCTCCTTCTTGTTATAATAGGAAGTAGTAGCAAAGGAGTGAGCCGATGGAAGCTGTTTTTTTCCGAAATGAACAAGAAACCCAAATTTCTTATGGTGAAACACTAGCATCGGTCATGAGAGAACAGTCGATCGAGCCGCAGCAGGTGATCATTTTGACGAATCAGCGCTATTATGACCGCTTTTCAGAAAAATTGACCCGCCTGTTTTTGCCACGAGAGGTCAATTGGTATATTTGTACCAATCAAATGTATTGCAACAACTTTAGCGAGTTTAAAGCTGCAATGGATTTCTTCGGTCGCTTTTCAAAACAAGAGCCGCTGTTGATCGTCGGTTTTGGGAATGAAGGCGTGTTGGCATTGAGCAGTTTTATCCACGCGACGTCGGTTCTGACGACACAGCTTTGGCTGATTCCCGTTTCCTTGCGGGCCTTAGCTAAAAGTGTGAAAGAAACAGCGATCGTTGTGAAAAAGCCAGATATCCCGATGCTGGAAAATCCTAATACACCCGAATTTGTTATTTACGATCAGACGATCGCAGAAAAACAGATCGATGGGAAATTGGTCGATTTTTTGACTCTGATTCGTTGTGGCGTGCTTGCCGATAGTGAGTTTTTAAAAGAGCTTTATCGAACCTATCCCAGTCATCAGGCGTTGATGAGACATTCGTTGGCTGCGTATACCGATCGGTTGATCCAACTATACCAGCAATCAGGCAGCGAATTGGAGGAGTTTGGCCAACTCTTTGCTGATGCTGCTTATCGAACGGAAAATGGGCACTTGCTGTCTGATGCGATGAAATTATTCTTTGGCTTTTTGTTTCATTTTATGTGGACCGTCCAGCAGCAGCAATTGACTGTCGATCTGCCCGTGTTCTGCCAATGGCTTGCCCGATTGGGTTTTCCTATCGAATTGCCCGAGTCTTTTTCATTAAGCGAATATTTCAGTCATGTACTGGAATTGCAGCAAAAAGAAAAAAAACTGTTATTTTTGGCAAAAGTTGGTACAATAGGGGGCAGAACAAAAATCGAGGAAAAAGATCTCGTCCAGACGATGGAGACTTATCAGCGATTAATCAATGAGATTCGAGGGGTTTAAATGGAAACATATAGTGAAAAAATGTTAAAAGCATTAGCCGCGGAAGAACTGGCTGAAGCACAATTAAATTTTACCGAAGCTCTGCAAAAAGATGATGATGAGACATTAGGCGCTTTAGGTGATGAACTATTGCAGATCGGCTTTTTGGAAGAGGCGAAAACGTTATTTGAAACCTTGCAGCAACGACATCCTGATAATGAAGCTTTGCTGCTTCCTTTAGCAGAAATTGCGATGGAAGAAGACCAGATCGAAACGGCTTTTGCCTATATTGATCAAATACCACCGACCAGTGAAGCGTATTTGCAAGCCTTGCTATTGAGTGCGGATCTTTACCAATTGATCGGTATCCCTGAAGTTAGTGAAGCCAAACTAAAAGAAGCGCAAAGCATTGTGCCAGATGAACCTTTGATACGGTTTGCCTTAGCTGAGTTAGCCTTTTCGACTGATCGCTATCAAGAAGCCGTTGACCTTTATCAAGGATTGCTGGAAGAAGAAATCACGGATATTTCGGGGATCTCGATCGTTGAACGGACTGGTACATCATTGAGTATGGCGGGCAAGTTTGAAGAGGCATTGGAATATTTTGAAGCAAGCCTAGAAGACGAACAGACCGATGAGCGTCTTTTTCAAACAGCTTTAGTCTATTTGCAGCTAAAAGAAAATGAACAAGCGATTCGCTACTTGCAGCAGTTGCGGGTCATGAATCCGCAATACCGTGCCTTGTATCTTTATCTTGCAGAAGCATTGCAAGAAGAAGAGCAGCTGGAAGAAGCGCAGCGTGTGATCGAAGAAGGGATTCATGAAGATCCATATCAAGTGGATTTCTATCATTTTGCTGCCGAGAATGCTTATCGACTTCATGACAGTGAAGCAGCAGAATCATTTTTACTAAAAGCATTGGAGACTGGTGACAAAGAAGATGATACGTTACTGACCTTAAGTAATTTATACTTGAATGAAGAGCGTTGGCAAGAAGCGATCTTGACCATCGAACGAATGGAAGACAATGAGCAGCCGCATGCCCTTTGGAATTTGGCGCAAGCGTATAATGCGCTGGAAGATTTTGACAAAGCAGCAAACTATTACGAAGAAGCCAATGCTGATTTGCACCATGAGCCAGCATTTATGAAAGAATATGGCATTTTCTTACGTGAAGAAGGGCGTTTACCTGAAGCACTTCATTTGCTGCAACATTATTTGGCGCATGAGCCAGGTGATTTAGAAGTACAGTCGATCGTGGAGGACTTATTAGAAAGATAGGTGAGAGAAATGAACATCAATGTACAAGAAAAGAAAAAGTTTCTTAATTGGTTAGTTTCGACCGTTTCCTTCAGCCGCCGAGAAGTCTCTTGGGTGTTAAACTATCTGGCGAACCATGAAGCGATCTTGACCAATGTTCATTTTGTAGAAGGGGCAGCCGCAGCCAAACGGGGCTTGAGTGTCCGCAGTACAGAAATTGGGGGCGAACCGTTTGTCTTGAGCATCGAAGGGCAGACCTTTTATGACATTGATCAGATTTTTCATGAGATTCGCATGAATTGGAAACAACCCTTGTATCTTGAATGTCTCTTCCCAGATTCTTGGTCGCAATCCTTTTATTTAGCAGTTTTAGAAGACAATCCTTATGAACGTTGGAACGACCACTTGGATCAAGAAATGACCCAACATGTTACTCAGTATCTTGAAAAAGAAGAAACAAAAACCAAAATCGATACCTTGTATCGGCAAATCGATCTAGCCTTGGAAAATGGGGATCGTGATGCCTTCTTAGAACTTTCCGATGAAGTAAATCGACACTTGCTCCAGCAAAAAGAAGAAAGCCGGTAACAAGCAAAAAGCAGCCCTTTAACCGGGGCTGCTTTTTTCAGTCTCTATTATTTTGTTTTAGAAACAGCGGTTTTGCGCTGTAAGAACCGCGACTTAGGTCTTAAGTAGGTAAAGCCTTCACCTTCGACTTCATGGACATTAATGACAGAAACAAACGCTTGCGGATCAAAGTCATGAACGATGCGCTTGACTTCAGAAATCTCCCGCCCGCTGACCACCATATAAATGATTTGTTTCGACACTCTTGAGTAAGCCCCTTCGCCCTGTAAAAACGTGACGCCTCGTTCTAATTCATCCATTAAAACAGGAGCCATCTCTTCGCTGTGATTGCTGATCACTAAGATCCCTTTGGCTGAATAGCCGCCATCTAGGATCGAATCGATCACGCGAGTGAAGACATAAGAAAAAATCAAGGTATACATCATGCGGTTCAAATCTATATAAGTCAAAGAAAGCAACAGGACGAACACATCAAAGATCAAAAGCGAACGACCGATCGTCACCCCAAAGTTTTTCTCTAAAATACGTGCCAATACATCGACTCCACCAGTCGTTCCCCCGACTTTGTAGACGATCCCACTACCGATCCCTGCAATCAAACCAGCCAAGAGCGCAACGATCAGCAGATCGTGCTGCAGATCGATCAACAGGGGAACATTCTGCCAAAATGCCAACCAAAAAGACAAACCAAAAGTTCCTAAAATCGTATACACTAATGAGCGTCGACCAAGAATTTTGCCACCGATCAAAATGATCGGAATATTTAAGATCAGTGTACTGATGGCAGGATTGATTCCCCATAAGGCTCGCAGGATCAAGGTGATCCCCGTCACACCGCCTTCTGCTAAGTCATTTGGGATATTTAGATAGACTAGACCGAAGCCATAGATACTTGTACCAAAAATAATCAAAACAATATCGCGAATCGTTCGCCATGAAAAAAATGCCCGCATCCTGTTTCCTCCGTTATTCAACTTCCACAAGTATCAATGTAGCACGAAATCATTGAATGCACAACAAATCCTGAAGGGGGCTCTATCTAGGCAGGCAGCCATTCTTTTGGTAAGATAAACGAGAAAGGGTGGAGAAAATGACAGAAAAACGTTCTTTGGCATCGATGCAAGAAGAAGTCGATGCGTATATTCAGCAATTCAAAACTGGCTATTTCAGCCCCCTCGCCCAAATGGCTCGTTTGACCGAAGAAGTCGGCGAATTGGCGCGAGAAGTGAATCACTATTACGGGGAAAAAAATAAAAAAAGCGATGAAGTTGAAAAAACAGTGGCAGAAGAGCTCGGTGATGTACTCTTTGTGACGATGATCATGGCCAATTCACTAGACATCGACCTGACTGAAGTGTTTGAGGAAAATATGGCAAAATTCAATCAGCGGGATGCGTATCGTTTTGAAAGAAAAGATGGGAAAGTAAATGAAACTGACTAAACTACCAAAAGAATTTGCAGAAGCTGCACCGCTTTTAAAAAAAATCGAAGCCGCAGGCTATGAAGCATACTTTGTCGGCGGCAGCGTGCGAGACACAATCTTAGGCCAGCCGATTCATGATGTCGATATTGCTACCAGTGCATTTCCAGCCGAAATCAAGGCACTTTTTCCTCGAACCATTGACATTGGCATCGAGCATGGGACGGTGTTGGTTTTGTGGGAGCAGGCGCAGTATGAGATCACTACGTTTCGAACGGAAGCAGCCTATCAAGATTACCGCAGACCCGACAAAGTGGATTTTGTCCGTTCCCTGAAAGAAGATCTAAAACGGCGGGACTTTACCATCAATGCGTTGGCACTTCAAGAAGATGGTGTCATCATTGATCTTTTCGATGGTCTGGCAGATATCGATAATCAGATTTTACGAGCAGTGGGTCACCCCCAGGAACGTTTCCATGAGGACGCCCTACGAATGATGCGGGGGCTGCGTTTTGTCAGTCAATTGGGCTTTGTTTTAGAAACAGAAACATTGGCTGCTATCCATGCGAATCATGCTTTGTTGGGAAAAATCTCTGTTGAACGGATCATGATTGAATTCGTGAAATTGCTGTTAGGCAATCATCGGAACCAAGCACTACGGGCGCTAGTAGAAACCGAATGCTATATCTATTGCCCAGGCTTGCGGGAATACGGTGAGGCGTTACTGCGGATGGCAGATCTGCCAGCGATTCCATTAGAAAATGAAACGGCGGCCTGGGTTTTGCTCATTGACCAAATGGGTTTAGCGCCAGAGGCAGTCCGCAGCTTTTTAAAAGCTTGGAAATGTTCCAATGACTGCATCCGCCAAGTACACACGGCTTATCAAGCACTGCTCGCGCGTCGAAACGGCGAATGGAATGACCTAGTGTTGTATCAGTTCGGTCTAGAAGCAACCTGTTTAGCCGAAGGATTATTGCGTTATGACAATCAGCCCAACGATCCAGCAAAAATCAGTCAGCGCTATCAGCAGCTGCCGATCCATTCACTGAAGGAGTTGGCGATCAATGGACGTGATTTACTACAAACGATCGATCGTTCTTCTGGTCCGTGGCTCAAAGAAGTCTTGACCGCTGCCGAAGCTGCAGTCATCACACGAAAAATCCCTAATGAAAAAGAAGCACTATTAGCGTTTGTCCAAGCGTATTTAGCAAAGGAGGGATAACTGAAAAATGGAAAGCAAAAAAGAATTTATCGTGGGACAGCAAGACACTGCGGCTGTTTTGGGTTCTGGGGGATTAGACGTTTTAGCAACCCCACGATTGGTAGCAATGGTGGAAAACACCTGTTGGGAAGCCCTTGAGCCTACTTTAGATAAAGGGTTTACTACCGTCGGTACAAAGTTTTCGATCAATCATTTGAAGCCTTCACCAGTTGGAGCGACAATCACAGTTCTTGTGCAGTGGGAAAAAGAACAGGGGCTCCAATTTCATTATCAGGTAATAGACGCGAAACAACAGATCATTGCCAATGGGACGCATCAACGAGCAGCAGTGGAAATCTCTCGGTTCATGAAAAAAGTCAACGAAAAACAAAGTTAATTTGTGTCCCGATGGCGACTATGTGTTAGAATTAAAGTGTATTACTAATAAAAAGGAGCGTTTTGTCATGGCTAGAGAAATGAAAGCTTTAAAATTTTATTTCCGTAATGGAGAAACATGGACGATTGAGCGCCGTTACATCGGTGACTTGTGGATCAAACAAATCACGACCAGTTTTGGCCGCATCCACGGAAGCGAATTTGTTGAGATTCATCCATGTGCTGGGTTCAAAATTGAAATCTTCCAAGAAGGCGATCATGTGGCAACGCATGACATCAACTTAGGTGGGCTTGAATTAGGGATGTTTGCCCGTGCGTTGAAATATGAAGATATCGAACGGATGGAAATTCTTTACCGTAACGGTACACCGGATCTTGTGTATTTCCCATATAAGGACAAAGATACGGAAGGATTGGATAACGTATACCAATCAACAAAAATCAGTGAGAAAACGAAGAGCCTTTATATCGTGATCGACCCGAACCAGACAGTCGATGATGTTTATAAAGAACATTTCGAAGAATAAGAAAAACGCAGAACCAGTTGGTTCTGCGTTTTTTTTAGAATGATTCTTGGAACATATCCGTATACTTTTTTAATAAAAGATAATCTTCGGCATATTCATCTTTTAAAACGATCGTATCGCCAAAAAAACTCTTACGCGCATGTTGGATGATACGATGCTGAATATCTTTTTCTAAAAGATAATCGATCTCAGACTGTTTCAGGTTTTGTGCAGCAGTCGCCCGATTCTTTTCTAAATATTGCAGCAAATCGTACTCAAGGTGTCCCGCACCGTTGATGACTCGTTTGTATTCGATTTTGTCAATTTTCATCTGCTCACACTCCTTGCTATTAAAGTACCTTAGAAAAGAACAAAGGGGGAGGTGGGCGAATCGAAATTACATAAATCTTTAAAAAATGGACCGTTTGTTAATGTTATCTTAAGATTTGTCAGCAAAAAGGAAAGAAAAACGAATCAAGTGCCAGTATTTTTCGAACCATCAGCAAACGGTTCTTTTTCCTTTTGCGGATGGACGGGTCCTATATTAGCGATCCCATCTAGACCACCGGCATGTCCGCCGACTAATTTGCTGCGAGCAATGGCGCGAGCGCCTTCCATTCGGCTTGTGGCATGAACGATCGAAGTGAAGCCATATTTCTCACGAATCTTATCGATGATCAAATCTAATTTACGCTGGCGCAACTGCGTTTCTGCTTGCTCAAAAAGATCCAGCTGGACATTTTCTGTATAAACCAATTTTGAATAGGTAATACCAATGTGGCGAACGACTTGCCCCGTATAAAATTTTCGAAAGAGAAACAGGCAATGAGCGACAAGTTTGCGGGTATTGTCAGTTGGCGGGATCTTCATTTGTCGGGAAAAACCAGAGGCAGTTTCACCAAAGGCTACGCCGATGTAAACATTGATACAAGCGGTCTGACAATGATGACGGCGAATCCGAGCGGCAACTTGCTCCGCCATTTCCTTGATGACGATCTCGATTTCTTCTTGTAAATAATAATTGCGATGTAGGACTTGGCTATTGCCGTAGCTTTTTTCCATCACTTGTGGTGTCGGTTCAGATAAAATCGTGCGATCAATGCCATGGGCGTGATGATAGAGCTGCTCGCCAATGATCCCCATGCGACTGCGTAAAAGATCAGGACTAGCGTGAGCCAATTGCTCGATCGTTTCAATCCCCATCAAGTGAAGTCGTTTTTCTGTGCGCCGACCGATCCCCCAAAACTCTGTCATAGGGGCGATCTGCCAAACTTTTGTCGGTACATCGTCATAGGTCCATTCAGCGATCAAGGAACGATTGTGTTTGGATTCGTTATCTAAAGCTAGTTTTGCTAACAATGGATTGTCGCCAATGCCGATGGTGACATACAATTTCGTTGTTTCGTAAATGTCTTTTTGAATTTGCTGGGCAATCAACCAACGTTTTTCTTCGCGAGAGATCGTTTTATCGGGAATGAAAAGATCCAATGTACGGGTCAGATCCATCATCGTTTCGTCGATCGAATAGAGCAGCAAGTCGTCTTGTCCAACATATTTGCGAAAGACATTATTGACTTTGGTATTTTCTTTGATATAAAAACTCATACGCGGCGATGCTTTGTACAAATCGGGATGTGTCGGCAGGTTGTCATTGCGAGTCACATTTGAAATCCCCAATACCGATTTTGCCTTTGGGGAAGCTGCTAAGACTAAGCCGTTACCAGTATTGTCAGAATGTGACATGACGACCAGCATCGCTTGGATAGGGTCTAACCCGCGAGAGATGCATTCGACAGAAGCATAAAAACTTTTGACATCGATAAATAAGATATCGCGTTTTGGCTCGAGCGCATAATTAAAACCACCCATTTTTATCACTCCTTACCGAGATTATACGAACGTTTGTTCTTTTTTGTCAAGCGAACAGGAGTGGATGAGGGGGATTTGTTTTTTTATAGAGAGATTATTTTTGTTTTATAATGATGGGAAACATTGGTTTATAAGGAATACATTCATTTCAGATTATCAGAATTCGATTGGACATACATACGGGGTTTTGTCTTTTTACCCGAAAAACGGATAAAAAAACAGCCGCTCCATTGGACCGACTGTCGTAGCTTAAATCAATTTTCGGCAGGTAGGGTTGCAAACAAACTTAAGAGATTGCCGTCTATATCTTTGACAATGGCATAGCGTTGCCCCCAAAAGGCAGACCAAGGTTCTTTGAAAGACTGATACCCGGCAGCAACGACTTTTGCATGAAGGGCATCAACTTCTTCAGGAGAATCACATAAAAAGGCTAATTCAATCGTATCACCCACAGTCATTGGTGCATGTCCGTAGATCCCAGCAACCATCTGGCGGCTATTCAAGGAGATGCGAACCCCGTCGTTTGCTAATTCCATATAATCTTCTGAGTGCTGACCTAATGGCGTGAAGCCAAGTACTTGATAAAAAGCCAGTGCCTGTTCCATGTTTTTTGTGATAATACCGACCATATCTAGTTTCATTGTTTTCTTCCTTTCATGTGGGCGTTCTTTACATAACAGTCAATGCAGTTGCTAGCAATGAAGATCACCTCGTTTTTGTCCGACGGTAATGGTGCAACCGTTCAGCCAACGTACCAGTATGCAATTCAAATAAATGGTTGTCATCGTCATAAAAATAAATAGAAGCACCTTCGCCTTTGCTGCGGGAACGATCTTTTTCGATCTTCAATCCTAGTCCTTGGATGCGCGTAATCAAGGAATCGATTTGAGCTTGATCGATTTTAAGGGCAATATGGTTATACGTTTTTGGCAACTTCTGGGAGGCATCCTCCATAACAGCAAGCCATAAGCCATCGATCAAAAAGAATTTTTCTGGGAAGTAAGAATGGGCCTGGTCCTGACTATCATAAACTTCCTCTGCATCAAACAATGTTTCCAGCATCGTTGTCGTCTTTGCTAAATTCTGTACGATCAACGTGATATGGGAAATCTCCATCGCATCAACACTCCTTTGTTATGACGAAATAGGGGAAAGAGAAACAATCAGTATCAAAAGAAGCATTATGTTAGTGATTGTGAAATACCAAGAGGAAGAGCAGAACATAAAACAGTGCATCTGTTACGCAAGGAATAAGTTTCTTCGTGTATTTTGTCCAAAAGAAGACATTTATTAAGAAGAGGACAATCACCGTCGGTAGGCTAAAGGTCCAAGCAGGGTGTTTGATGAAAATGAAAAGCATATTTCCAATAAGAGCAAAAAGAAAAGCGCCATAAAACAGACGATAGTTACTAGGTAGATACGTAAAATTGCCAAGCATGGGTTCACCTCCTATAGGTAGTATAGCATGAAAGGGTCGGCTGATACTCAAAGTATATTGAAAGGGCAGCTGGTTGTATCAATTGTATCCATACTGAAATTTTCCATCTCGCTTCTCCTCTGGGAGTCACTCCGTATAGGGTGTGGTCGCTTTATTTGGCCGACAAAAATTCCTTCAAATTAATCTGGTTACCATATTTTTTCGAAGCTTCTTTATCTTTTTCTAATATTACGGAGGTTAAATCAATGTTAGCAACACTAGCAATAGCAATTGTGTAATGTAAAACATCAGCAAGCTCTTTCTCAAGAGATGTATCCACTCCGTTTTTTCTTCCATTTGCTTGATTGAGAGCCTCAGCTACTTCTCCAATTTCTTCGACGAGTTTCATGAATAAACTTTCAGGTGTTCCTTTATCATTGTATTTATTTGACAGGTAATCTTGAATATCTTTGATTGATAAACTTTCCATTAAGCTCCTCCTCATTGAACTGAAATTTTTTATTATCACTTATTAAAATCTTAGAAGTAGTATATTACTAGACAAAGTTTATAGCAACAGCTAATTGTAGTGAAAGAATTCGAAAAAAACATTGAAGAACAGATTTGGATCAAATACCAGTAAAATAGATCTGAAATTTTAGAGTATGTAGGTTTTAACCTCGTATAGGAGTGAATAAAATGAATGCAATTCAAAGCGGGGGCTATAAAAATAAGATGTCTTTGATTTTTGAGTTGTGCTTTTATCGCTATTGCAACGTGGTTTACTTTACTTATGAGAGAAATTATCCAGTGGAAGAAGTTTTGTTAGGTAAAGATACTATTTATAACTTATTGACAGTTAATACAATTTTTACAGGGTTCTTGTATAGTATGCTTGGTAATATGGTTGAGTTTTCTGCCAGAGAAGATATTCAAGAATTAGACGCAGCTGATTACATAGACTCTTGTTTTAGTCCTATGTACTTTGGTTTATTTTTCTTTCTTATTTCAATCTTTATAGAATTGCTTCTAGTGTTTTTTGATATAAAATGGCAATTGAATTTTTTTAATTATTTGCATCAGGCAGTTTATTAGGTTTATTTTTCTTTGCTAGAAGTACTTTGAAAATGCGTAAGAAAATTTGATTATTTTTTATTGATAAAGTGTCGAATCTATGTAGATGATGTAGAAATGACACAACTACTGTCAATATTGATAAAATCATATCTAAAAAGCCCTACCCTTAATTGGATAGGGCTTTTTTGCGTTTTTTTTACATGATGAAGGGGCAACTTACAGTTTACACTATAAGTGCTACTAGGATGTAAACAATATGTTGCTATTGTTTTTGAGGGAGATATGCGATAGTTATTGTATAAATAAATTAAATTGGCACATTATGAATAGAGGTGATATTTATGAAAAAAATACTGTTATTTTTATTGGCCATTTTGGTTATGGGATCTTGTGTGACTTATGCATACCAGATTCCGTATAAAAAATATGTTGCTGAAAAAGAATTATATCGATTACTTGAAAATGAACATGGCTTAAAGCCAGACGAAATCCATATTATTCAGGTAATTAAAGATATAAAAAGTGTGCGGGGAGGTGTAGATATTAGATTTACCATAAGAAATAGTCCTGTGACGTATAGCTATGATTATTCGGTTACAAAAAAGGATTGGATTCGTGGGTATGTAGAAAGGGGCTATTACCATAGTACTGACCAAATATTTTTAGAGGAGGAATGATTATGAAAAAAATCATTTGGATTTTGAGCTTTATCGGAATTCTTACTGTCGTAGTATTTAATGGTGAAAAAGTAATCGCAGATGAGATGGAAGACTTTTTGAGTAAATATGCCTTGACCGGAGAAGACCTAGATAAGTTTGAGGAAAACGAGTTAAGACAGAACCAACAGCGATCATCAAAAAGTTTTGATTTAGAGACGTTACGAGATCAATATGAACAGTACCGAGAATTAGGAATTTTCGACGAAGAAGTAACGTTTGAGATATATGTCCAATTAGCTACCACGCCTCCACCGACAGATACGGTTGCACCAGAATTCCGAAGTGTCGCTGGAAACCCACAGGCGGGTGATATTTTAATTACGAACGGAACCTCTCTAGGAGGATTGACTGGCCATGCAGGAATTTTTTTAGGTACATTAGGTAATGGCGGGATTTTATCTATCCAAGGTCCGGGATATAAACCGGAAGTAATTGGGATTTTTGAATGGATGAGACGTTACAGCGGAACAAATAGATGGACTAAGTTGTATCGTCCGACCTCACAATACCGACCAACAGATGCGGCTCGATGGGCTAAGAATAACTATGAATTCAAAAACTATAGTTACGGAATCAATATGAAGATCTTTGAAAAGGATCCTACATATTGTTCAAAGATTGTCTGGCAGGCATATTGGTACTCATCCGCGGCTGCTCAAGTGGGCGGAATGTATCAACCTTTGATCGCATCACCATACGATTTACCTAATTATTTCGACAAACGACCAACGCATGTCGCTACATGGCAATAATATAGTCGATCGCAATATGACAATTCAAAAGCCCTGTCCTAAACTCGATAGGGCATTTTGCGTTCTGCGATCAACTTCTCTAATTCCTGCAATTCTTCAAGAGATGCGTTTTTGATGTAACCCTTAGCTACAGGGCGATTGCGGACGTGCTTCATTTGTTCTTTATTCTTTTCTTGCCATCTTCTCGATGCTTTAAGTTGAGCATCAGATGTTTTCTTTTCAATCAACACTCGCTCTCCTTCCTAAAAAAGTTGAATAAGTTTCATTACGATAGAGATGGCGATTAAAACCACAAGTATCACCAAGGCGGAATTTAGAATTTTCCTTCTTTTCATATTCTTCGACATTAGATTCATTCCTTTCATTTGCATCAAGATAAAGAGTAGTGACGATTGATGATGAACTGCAAAAAAAGTAGCTCTAGTTTCAAAATTCGTGGTTGCTGTTTACGTCTGACGAGCTGGATCGGAGCAGTGGAAACTGTCGCTCTTCGGCAGTAATCTAAGTCAATTACTGCAAAATTAACCCTTCATCCATGGAAAAGTCGGCGAGGGGTGTTTATGTTCGAATGGTAATCTTAAATCTACGGTGAAAGTATTGATTCAAAAAAGAAGTTCGCAAACGCCTTGGTTATCAGCGTTTGCGAACTTCTTAAATAGCATTATTTTGTTTCGCGGTGTAAATATTCAACCTAATCAGTGTGGGGTTAAGTTCGTTAGAATGCGAGATGACAACGTTTCTCAAGCGACTATAAATCAGAAAATAGTGGTGCATGAGATTCGTTGTGGGTCAAAATTAGGTCAAAAAACAAGTTAGAAACCAACATAGTTTGCAAACTTATCTGCTGTTTTCTTTTCGGTCGTTTCTGTTACATGTGTGTAGATGTCCATCGTGATATCTATCGAAGAGTGACCAAGTCTAGTTTGCACATCTTTAAAATTTGCTTCGGCTTCGAATAGTAGTGATGCGTGGGTGTGGCGAAAACCGTGATTGCCAATATTGTGTAAACCACATTTATCTGCGATTCTCTTTGAACGCTGATGTGCTCGTAGCTGTTTTGGATTTACAAACATATGAAATCTGTAAAGATAAAGATCGAAAGATCTATCTAGTTAAAGAAGCGGTTATTAATGATGCCGAGAACATATCCGCCGTTTCACCTGTGGTTTCGTACAATCGCGATTGCATACAACCCACGTACCTCGAAAATTACTAGAATTGCATTGGACCCGATTAATGGTCAAACGATGACAATCAACGGTGGTACAACATACGACGAGTGGATGGATAGACTGAAAGAAAATTACTCGGATCAAGAAATAGAACTGCAGAAAAAAAAGATTAAAAATGCTGCCAAAGACAATGCCGATTACAGAAGTTTAAAAAGGGTATTAGGCAAAATAAATGTCCCTGAAACATTAGATGAATACCAAAATATAAAGTATAATAAAAGTAGTGAATGGGAAAGCCTTAAAGATCACTATTTTGTAAAATCTAGATTGGAAGATGGTAGGTATGGCTCCATCATTAATCCTGAGATGCAGGCTCCCCATATGCAAAGTGCAGCTACAAAAGGGAAAAGTTTTTTCTATGATCACATTGATGCTCAACAACTTTTTGATAAATATGCTGGAACCGGTGTTGTTGAAATAAATAGCAAAGGTCGTACGAATAAAGAAACTATTATGACTGATTCAGTTCTGGGTGTTGATTATCGGACAGGATCAGAAGTAAAAGGATTTAAAATTCATCACTCAGCAAAGAGAACACATTTGGTGCCTTGGAAAGGGGAAAGTTAAGATGGATTTAGCGAGCTATCTAGGAAAAGAAGTTCGAGTAACATTTTTAGATGGAAAGATTTTGTCAGGCAGAATTATCGACTATACTACCAGTGAAGATAATGATGATCAAGGCGAATATCTTGTTATTCGACCGCAATCAGGAAAACTCAAAGATCGTTCAGTTGCTTTCTTTGAAAATGAAGTAGAATCGATTGTTGAAAAATAATAGCACTCACTAACTTTAGAAGGTTGGTAAGTGCTATTTTTGTACCCAAAATTAAGGAGTGAGGAACAATGAATAAGCATAATACAATGCCACTAAAAGAAATCATGCTCGCTTTTTATAGTATTGGGCTTACCCTAAAATATGAATTTAAACCACCTGATAATCAACAAAGCTCAATAGCCGATGTGGCGGAAAATGAAGGTAATCCAACATCTAGCAACTATGATTTAAATAGCAAATTACAATAAAAGAGGAGAAACAAAACGTTTGGCATAGTCGTTCAGGAACTGTCACAATTACTGCAGCAAAGGTATTAACTTGCGAAGGACGTCCGCTTCTGACACGATTAAGCCGACCGATTTAGTTGTACTTGTTTTGCTCAAGCGTGGTCAGCAAGTGAAATCCGATCGAGTATTAGTTCAACGCAGCGGTCATGCCTTTGTTCGTCAGCCAAGAACAGGTGGCTGTGGTTAATTAGCGATTGGACCGACTAAGGATGGAAAAGTGATATCTTATTGGTTGTCTGGTATTACTGTCTAAAGTAGAAAAGTCCTCTTACTCAGATTCGAGTAGGAGGGTTTTTCTTCGTTCCAATATTATGCTTTCCATCTCTTCTATATCCTCAAGAGTAGCTTGCTTGCGAAGAAATGATCTTGTGGTACTACGATTGCGCAAATATCTTGCGTGTTCCCGGTTTTTTTTGCCATTTCTTATTTGCTTCAGTCTGCCTGCTATTTTCTTCCAAGAGTACACGCCTCCTTTATTTACCTAAACCAAATAAGCCAAATAATTAATCCTAGGAAACCAATCCAGGCAAGAGCCACTTTCCAATCTGGTTTAATTTTCTCTAAAGCAATCGTTATATTTTTCCATTTCCATTCTTTTTTCATGTTATAATGAGCATAGAAGCTAGGGGGTGTTAACCACCCCGGCTAAGTTTTATTGAGAACTTGAATATTAGAAGGTTGATTTCGACGCCAACTTCTAATTTTCGGGTTCTCTTTTCTCTGTGCTTCACTTCCTCACCTCTCTTTCTATATTCACGCTATACTATCGATAGTATTTTTGTTCAATGCTATTTGCTAAAATTTGAAAAATATTCTCCATAAAAATTCTCAATTTTTATTCTGTCCTCTTTGATATAGTATAGCTTTTATTGAAATGCAAATTGACGGTTGGTATAATTTCTCTATAATTCTCATACGATTATATCTGCTATAGGAAGTCTAGGAAAGCGCTTGTTTTTCGGGCTTCCTTTTGGTTTAATTAAATTGCAGATATGAAAAGAGGGATTTTATGAATGATAAACTGCTGAGTCGAATTCCAGTATTGGAAATACCGAAAAAAAACTAAGTATTGGGTGGTTAGAGCGAACGGAGGAGAGTATTATCAAGATTTTCTAGAAAATAATTTTATAGCTATAGGTGATGATAAAATTACCAAAGAAAGTCTTGATGAGAAGAAAAAACAAGACGGATTTCATAACCTGGACTCAATAGAGATTTTGAAAGTTATCTATGGAGAAAAATATCCAGATTTAAAACCTCAATCCCATACTCTATACTCCAAGAGACTTTATAACTTTATGTTTGAAATGAAAAAAGGGGATATTGTTATAGTACCTTCAAAAAGCTCGAACTTTTTTTTAATAGGGGTTATTGACTCCGATATGTTTGATGGTGTATCAGTTGTCGAAGATTCTGAAGATACTGAAATAAAACCTTGCCCTTTTATAAAGAGAAGGCGAGTAACTTGGATCAAAGAGATAGGAAGGGCAAGTTTGCCACAAAAAATGTTTTGGGTTTTATCGGCACATCAAACAATATTTAATGTGACTGAATTTTCCAGAGAGATTAATTCACTTCTTTCATTTATTGTAAAATATGGAGATGAAGTTACAGCATCTTGCTTTGTTTCTACAAATGAAGGAGTCACAATAAAAGATTGGCACGAACTAACTAGTGTTTTAATTGAAACTACTGGTAATGATTCAGATGAGATAGACATGAAAATTGATGTTCAATCTCCAGGAGACATTGCGGTGTCAGCCGCAGTAGATTCTATCTCTAAATTATTTCAAATATTAGGAAATATAGTTGATCCTTCTTCAATCACACCGGGTACTATATTGGCTTATTCGGTTATATTATGTGCTATTGGTTTTGGTGAAGTAAATATTGCTGGGTTTAAACTGCAAGGAATACACCCTTACTTTTTCGGAAAAGGAAAACTTGAAAGAGAAAAAATGAAAGCTGAAATTGAAGCAATCAATCTTAATAATAAGAAGATTTCAAAAGAAATTGAGGATAAAAGAATTATTCCGAGTGACCCTGGTAAAATAATCCCAATGAAAAAGAAAAAGGATAGTCTTGACTTTGACCAGGACTAATTCTAAAAAGTGTCAAAGTCGTAAAAACACTTATGAGAACTGTATATAAATCATTTTTAACAAAAAAGTTGATTGGTAAAAAAATGAAACTAATAATTACAATATATCCAAAGAAAACCTGAAATTTTTTCATTTTAAACCCTCACTTTTTTTGTAAATCATAACATACAGACCCTAGCGAAAGCTAAGGTCTTTTTTCATTGCTTCAAATTCTATCATAATTTTCGTCTTACCAATTACTGAATACTTCTTCACGATGAACTGTTTGTGATCGTTATATTCGCCAGCAACCAAAATCTCCATTCCCTTGTCCACGTCGGCTAGAAATTTTAAACTATGCACCGCAATTAAACAATTCACTTCATCGAGAGAGAGCCACACCAAAGGGGTCTTGCTCATCTTCAACACACGTATCTTCGAAACATAGCCTTTCATCGTTTTCACATTGATCGCCTCCATAAGCTAGTACATAATAGTGATAGTCCGTTTTACCTAGCGTGACATCAACATAAAACTCGATACATTGTGAGCCGTACAAAGCTTCCTGTGACTCAGAAATACTGTCTGGAAATTCATCGATAAACGTTTCAAGGTCGATATATTTTTGTTCGTACATAGTAATAATATTCATACCTCAAACCACTTTTGTTCAACGTAAAATTCTACGTTCCGAATCTCGTCGTAATGCACGAGGGTGTCGTCCAAGTAAATACCAATATCATCATAGCCTTTCAAAAAACCAACGATTTTCGGCATGTATTTATCGTCTACCACATGATTAAGTTGAATTGCTAGCTTTCTATTTTTTGTGACTGCAGTTTGCAAAAAATCACTGATTTCTTTTTCATCCATTTCAGGTTTAGCAGGGCATGTGTATTTCAATTCTTTTTCAATTCTAGCGATGTCGGCTGTATGCTCAGACAGAAAAAATCCTACCCATTTGAGCTTTTTTCGGTCTACATAAGGTTTTATCATTGCCATGATTATCACTCCTCCTTACCCAAATAATAAGAACGTTTGTTCTCTTTGTAAAGCGAACAAGTTTATAAATTAATCCTCAATATAATTAGCTGTTAGAATACATTAGGGTAGAGTAGAAGAAAAGTCCGTTCGTTGTGGGTCAATATGTGGGTCAAATTGTATTGATTCAAAAAAAGAAGTTCGCAAACGCCTTGGTTATCAGCGTTTGCGAACTTCTTAAATAGCATTATTTTGTTTCGCGGTGTAAAGTAACTTTTCTTTCGCGTGGGCAATATTTTTTCTTTTCCAAACGATCAGGATTGTTACGTTTGTTTTTGTTTGATAAGTAGTTGCGTTCTTTACAAGAAGTGCACTCTAATGTGATGTTTACGCGCATGATTTTCCCCCCTAACGATACAAGAATCCTCTAAGAAATCTCTCAGACTAAAATATAATAGCATGTTTCGTGAGGGAATGCTAGCTTTTTCCTGAAATTTGTTAAGTAGTTTTACTTGACGAATTTCTTGAAACGCATTAGTCCAATTTGCTCTGGATATCTTCGATCATTTTGGTATAGGCGATCGGACCGTTGTAGAGCCAGCTTGATTCAGGGCCGAATTCCCATAAACGATTGTTTTTGACTGCATCAAGATTTTGCCAGACTTGTTCGCTGAAAAAATCAGCGCCTTTATCACTATTCACTAAAATCAAGTAATCGGCATCCAATTCTGCTAATTTTTCCAGAGAAACGGCAGACCAGTCAGCAGTGGCACTTTCACTGATTTCCGAAACCAGTGAGGGAACTTCAAACCCGAGTTCGTGATACAGCAGCTGACCGCTTGATTTTGTTTCTGAAACCATGAAGACAGAGTTATTGACCACCCATAATACAGCGATCGACTTGCCTTGGATTTGATCAGCGTACGTTTCCTTGGTAGCAGCGACTAATTCATCATAATCAGCTTCTACTTGGGCAGCTTGCTCTTCTTTGTGTAACACCTTTGCGATATCTGTCAGACGTTCCCGCCAAGTCACGTCTTCGCCATTTGTGACCACATAGGTCGGCGCGATTTTACTGTATTGATCATATTTGTCGCCTTCCACCATGGAATTGCTATCCATCAGCAACAGGTCTGGCTCAAAGCTCAAGACATCTTCAAAGGGCAGATCGTAGTTGATCCTTGGAACCTCCGCCAGTTTGTCTTGCAAGTATGCTTGATCACTGTCATTGCCGACGGTCCATTGAGCAACCGGTGTTACCCCTAAAGCGACCAAATAATCTTCCAAATAACTACCAATCACCCGCTGTGGGTTTTCGGGAACAGTGACTTCATTTCCCATCGCATCGGTAAAGGTTGTTGCTATTTCTGAAGAAGTAGTGGCTGATCCACTGCTATACGTTGAGTCATTATTCGTGCTGCAAGCACCCAGTAGGGTAAGGGAGCAGGCAGCTAGCAGGGTAAGCCAAGTACTTCTTTTTGACCATTGTTTCATAGAAACACTTCCTCCTTTGTTACATGTTGAGCACTTATTGTTTTAATTGAGAATAGTTCTCATTTGCTGATAGCTATTATCACGAAGAAACGCGCCTTTGTCAATCTTATTTTTTTATTTCCTTTTTTTAGAACTATTGACGAATAGTAGGATTACATTCATAATTGATAAGCATTATCAATCATTTATTTTGGGGACGAATATGGCGAAATTACGAACAGTTGACTTGAGTGTCGGCTATCAAAAACAAAAAATTGTGCAAAATCTAACAATTGAGATGCCAGAAGGGAAAATCATCGGCTTAATCGGTCCGAACGGCAGTGGGAAATCGACGTTTTTAAAGGCACTTGCCCGAATTTTACAGCCATTGTCTGGTGAGGTCCTCTTAGATGCACAAAACCTGCAAAACATCAAAACCAAAGAAGTAGCAAAAAAGATTGCGCTGCTCTCACAAGTTAGCGATTCATCGATTGGCTTGACGATTCGCGAAATTGTTTCTTATGGTCGTTTTCCCTATCAAAAAGGACTAAATAGTTTATCGGAACAAGATCTTGCGGCGATCGACTGGTCCTTGCAGGCAACGGGTTTGACAGCACTAGCAGATGAAACGATCAGCACGCTGTCAGGGGGACAAAAACAGCGCGTTTGGATCGCCATGGCACTTGCGCAAGATACGGATATCGTGATTTTAGATGAACCAACGACCTTTTTAGATCCAGCGCATCAATTAGAAATTTTGCTCTTATTACAGCAAATCAATAAAACCTACGGAAAAACGATCATTATGTCGATTCATGACCTGAATCATGCCTCGCGTTTTTCTGATTATATTTATGCATTAAAAGGTGGAGAACTGTTGGTCTCTGGTACACCAGAAACAGTGCTGACCAAAGAGTGGCTACAGCGTTTGTTTGAGATCGACGCCATGTTAGGAACCTTTCCTAATAGCACAAAGCCATTGGTCTTGACCTATGAGTTAGGAGCCCAAGCATGAAAAAGTTTTCTTGGTTGCTGCTGCTTTTTAGCGGCTGCTTTATTATCTGTTTCTTTTTGGCGATCACCCAAGGCGCTGTAGACCTTTCCTTTGAAACGATCTGGAATGCTATCTTTGCTTTTGATTATGAGAATCAGCTGCATCAAGTCTTGCGCAATATTCGATTGCCCCGTGTGTTGGCTGCTTTTCTAGTAGGAAGTTGTTTTGCTGTTACGGGAGCTATCATGCAGGGAATTACGAAAAACGCTCTGGCAGATGGCGGTCTTTTAGGTGTCAACAGTGGGGCTGCGATGGGATTAGCGATCGCATTTATCCTATTTCCTAGTATTCAACCGAGTCAAGCGGCGCTATTTTCGTTTTTTGGTGCCTTTGCGGCAACTGCGCTGCTTTTTTTACTGACTCGCTATGCCAAATTGGGTATGTCACCTACAGGTTTGATTTTGGCTGGTGTGGCACTAAGTTCTTTTTTCTCAGCCATCAGTCAGACCCTGTCACTGCAATTTGATTTAAATCAAGAGTTAGCCTTTTGGTTTATCGGTGGTGCCGCAAATGTGACTTGGCAGCAACTGCGTTTTGTGGGCCCCATATATCTGATTGCCATCGTTTTTGTGCTACGTCTAGGAAAAGCGTTGAATCTGTTAGCGCTAGGAGATGACACCGTCATTTCATTAGGCAAGCACCCGCATCTGATTCGGGCATCTGCCTTACTGTTAGTCGTAGTTTTGGCGGGAATGGCAGTTTCGCTTGTTGGACCGGTCAGTTTTGTCGGCTTAATGGTTCCTCATGTCGTGCGGGGAATGGTGGGCAAAAACTATCAACTGATTTTGCCTTTGACGATCCTTGGAGGGGGAACACTGGTGATGGCCGCTGATCTGGCTGGCCGCCTGATCAATCCGCCCTTTGAGACACCCTTTGGGATACTGATGGCATTGATTGGTGTGCCTTTTCTATTGATCAAGATACGGAGGGAAGGCTGATGAAAAAAACACTCTCTGTTTTTTTCCTACTGCTGATGGTCGCTTTTTTAGGAAGTGTCATGGTGGGAAAAACAATTTTATCCTTTCAGGCATTAGGGGCAATCTTTCAAGGAACGGCATCTTCGAGTCAAGTACTGACTTTTACTGAGTTTCGACTACCACGGGCTTGTCTAGCGCTGATCGCTGGTGGTGCCTTTGGTTTTTCTGGGTTTGTCTTGCAAGGAGTGACGAGAAATGAGTTGGCTGATGCAAGTATCGTAGGAATCAACAATGGGGCAGGGCTCTTTGTGATGATCTACTTAGGTTTTTATACCCAAGGATCGCAGCTTTTGCCTGTCGTTGGGATCATCGGTGGTTTATTAGCTGCTGTACTGGTCTATTTGATTGCCTATAAGCACCGCCAATTGTTATCGATGGAGCGAGTACTGCTGGCGGGAATCGCCGTCAATGCAGGGCTGGCGGCGGCTACCTTACTCTTTACGGTGGAATTATCAAAAGACCGCTATCGCTTTGTAACAGCGTGGCTTTCTGGTTCGATTTGGGGAACTTCTTGGCAGCAAATCACCAGTCTGCTTCCTTGGGTCATCGTATTGTCTGCCGCAGCTTTCTGGACCGTACCAAGGCTTAACTTACTTGGCTTTGGCGAGGAGCAGGCAATTAG
This sequence comes from Enterococcus sp. DIV0755f, assembly GCF_051713725.1. Taxonomy (NCBI): domain Bacteria; kingdom Bacillati; phylum Bacillota; class Bacilli; order Lactobacillales; family Enterococcaceae; genus Enterococcus; species Enterococcus sp. DIV0755f. The sequence goes on along the minus strand of NZ_JBIOQL010000001.1, from coordinate 2,310,948 downwards.
CTTAGGGGTTTCTTTGACCCGTTTGCGGACGTGGTTTTTAGTGATCGCGGTTGGTTTGGCTACCAGTACGGTTGGCTATACTGGTAATTTAGCCTTTGTGGGCTTATTGGCGCCTCATATCGCTAAGGGACTCATCGGCAGAGAATCTCGCAGTGCCTTTTTCTTAGCGGGAATGATCGGCAGTCTGCTAGTCTTAGTCAGTGATACGATCGGTCGTTTGCTATTGACAAGCGGCGAGATCCCAGCTGGTATCATCATTTCTATCGTAGGGGCACCATACTTTGTCTTTTTGCTGATCCGACGTAAAGAAGGATGAGCAACTAGTCATGATCTTGTCAAGAAATCTGCGATTCTAGTTTGCTATTTGGACACAGTTTTTGGTACTATTTCTGAGAGGAGTGATCCAATGGAAAAACCAGTCATTAGAGAGCACATGATCCAAACATTAAAACAAATGCCAATCAAACAAAAGCAGCAGAAAGAAACGCTGATTTTGCAGTTGCTGTTTTCTTCTCAGATTTGGCAAACAGCTGAGTCAGTAGGTGTGATCCGTTCGTTGCCATTTGAATTTGATACAGCGGCTATTTTTGCTAAAGGATTTGAACAAAACAAACGAATCGCAGTGCCGAAAGCACAACAGAAAAAATTGCAGTTTTATCATGTGGAGCCGACAACGCGTTATGAAGCGTCGGCATTTGGAGTTGAAGAGCCGATCAGTGAGCAAGAAGCCCATCACTTGGATTTGCTGATTGTTCCCGGTTTGGCGTTTTCTAAAAACGGCTATCGCATCGGCTTTGGCGGTGGCTATTATGATCGTTTCTTGTCAGCTTTCGATGGCAAGACCGTTTCTTTGGTCTTCGGAGAGCAATTCAACGATCAATGGACACCAGATGTATTCGACATCCCAATCGATAAAATCTATACGGATTCTCTTATTCGCACGTAAAGGAGCACGTCAATGAATTCTCAAATGAAAAGATGGCTGAATCAGCCGGTCTTCACGTATCTGTTTTTAGCTATCCAAACAATTGTGTTTATCTTAGGTTATTTTAGTCCCTCTATTCAATCAGGCGGGGTGATGTTTGGTCCGTTTGTCGTTTATTTAAATGAATATTGGCGTTTCGTTACCCCGATCTTTCTACATTTCGGTTTGGCTCATTTTGCGATCAATTCTGTGATTCTGTATTATATGGGGCAGCAAGTAGAAGCCATCTATGGTCATAGCCGTTTTTTTGCCTTGTATTTGCTAAGCGGCATCATGGGCAATACCATGAGTTTTGCCTTCAACCAAATAGGGGTTCAATCAGCAGGCGCGAGTACTTCTTTATTCGGACTTTTCGGGGCATTTTTGATTTTAGGTTGGCATTTTAGAAATGATTACCGCATCCAAGCAATGGTACGGCAATTTGCCCTATTCGTTGGATTGAACCTGGTTTTTGGGGTGTTTGATCAAACGATCGATATGTGGGGACACATTGGGGGGATCCTCGGTGGGTTATTACTAGGGAATCTTTTGGCATTGCCAAAGAACTACGGAAAATATTCGATACACACCAGAATCCTCTCTGGCGTACTCTTTGTTTTCTTATTGGCTATTTTTGTGATATATGGTTTTAAAAAATATTAATTACTTGTATAATAAGCAGGAAGTGGTTAAATGGAAACGTTATATGACGTACAACAATTACTGAAACAATTTGGTGTTTACGTATATGTCGGCAAGCGGATCTACGATATAGAACTGATGCAAATCGAGCTGAAAAACTTTTATGACAGTCGCTTGATAGATCGGGATGTATATCTGACTGCCCGGCGAATTCTTACGCGGGAGCATCGAATTGAAGAAAGCCGGGAGGAAAACAAGTGATGGACAAAAAAATCATCGGAATTGATTTAGGCGGAACAACGGTGAAATTCGCTATTTTAACGAGCGAAGGCGAGATTCAGCAAAAATGGAGTATTGACACCAATATTCTTGATGAAGGCTCACATATTGTGCCAGAAATCGTGGCATCGATCAATCATCGCCTAGAATTATATGGCTTACAGCCAGAAGCATTTATCGGTATTGGTATGGGGACACCAGGAAGTGTCGATCGTGACAAAGGAACCGTCATCGGTGCCTACAATCTGAACTGGAAAACACTTCAGCCAGTCAAAGAACTGATTGAAAAAGGCACAAAAATCCCCTTTGCCATCGATAACGATGCCAATGTAGCAGCTTTAGGTGAGCGCTGGAAAGGGGCAGGGGATAACAATCCTGATGTCATCTTTATCACACTAGGTACAGGTGTTGGCGGCGGTATCATCATGGAAGGGCAATTGCTTCATGGGGTTGCTGGTTGTGCTGGAGAAATCGGTCATATCACTGTTGATCCTGAAGGGTTTGAATGTACTTGCGGCAAACGTGGTTGTTTAGAAACGGTTTCTAGTGCGACGGGTGTTGTGCGAGTTGCTCGACAGTTGGCAGAAGAATATGCTGGCGATTCGGCATTGAAACAGCAGCTGGACAATGGGGAAGATGTTTCAAGTAAAGATATTTTTGAAGCGGCTCAAGCAAACGATCCATTTGGCTTGATGGTCGTTGATAAAGTGTGCTTCTACCTTGGGTTGGCATGCGGAAACTTAGGAAACACATTAAATCCATCGAGTATCGTTTTAGGTGGAGGCGTATCAGCAGCCGGTGAATTTTTACGTGAACGAGTTGCTGCCTACTTTGCTCAGTTTACCTTCCCACAGGTAACGGAAAGTACCGAAATCAAATTGGCAGAACTTGGGAATGATGCCGGTGTGATCGGGGCAGCATCATTAGCTTTGCAATTTGCAGCAAAAGCTTAGATGCCAAGCTGCTAGGCAATGATACATTCAACCAGCATAAATCAAAAAAAGAATGATTGTTACAATAGAGAGGAATAGAAGAAATGACACCAATTATGTGGCTAAACTTGGTTTTGGGATTAATCATCTTAGCAATCGCTTTGAACTGGGCGTATTTTCAAATCATGGGACGCCGTTCAGCAACGATCATCTCAGAAGATGAATTCAAAGCAGGAATGAAGAAAGCCCAAGTGATCGATGTTCGGGAAAAAAATGAGTTTGACAGTGGACATATTTTAGGGGCGCGTAATATTCCTTTTACTGTTTTGACGAATTCCTTCAGCGCATTTCGTAAAGATCAACCGATCTACTTATATGACACGCGTAAATCGTTGAGTATTCGCGCAGCGAATAAATTACGTAAAGAAGGCTTTACCAATGTCTATATCCTAAAAGAAGGATATGAAGGCTGGAGCGGCAAGACGAAAAAGAAAAATAGTTTATAAAACAGAGAACTCAAGGCAAAAGAACACAAGCAAATTTGAATGAGTGACGAAACACCAAACGGAGTGTTTCAAGTAAGTCATTGTTCAATTTACATTGTGGGCTTTTGCCTTTATTTGAACTTAGGTCTATCAATAAGGAGAGTGTGCGTTGATCAAGCGAAAAAGAATTTATGAAGCGGCGGAAACGATAGATGGCTATCGGGTATTGGTGGATCGCATCTGGCCTAGAGGGATGAAAAAGGAAACAGCTCAGATCGATCTATGGCTCAAAGCAGTCGCACCAAGTACTGAATTGCGCAAATGGTTTGGGCATGATCCTGAACGTTTTGATGCGTTTAAAGACCGCTATCTACAAGAATTAGAGAAAGCGCCCGCAAAAGTTGCCTTGGCACAGTTAAACGCGTTGGTTGCTGAACAAGAGACCGTTACCTTACTATACGGAGCGAAAAATGAAGAACAAAATCAAGCCGTGATTTTGCAGGACTTACTGGAGAAGGAAGAATGATTAACTAAAAGAGCCGCCAGCCTATTGAAGGCTGACGGCTCTTTTGTAGCAAATGATTAACGGGCAACGCTTTTACGCATCGCACGTTTCCGTTTTTCATCATGATCCGCTTGCTGTTCATCAATTGGATCAATCACTTGTTTCTTGACCGTCATAACAACACTTGCAGCTGCAGCAACCGTTGCGACTGTTCCTACTAAAAATCCTGAAAGAAATCGTTTCATCATTAAACACCTCGCCTTTAGTTATAGGTTCATTATGAATGAAAACGGAAAAAATATCAAAAAAAATCACTTTTGGGACTGAAAACGCTTGAAATAATTTAGTAAATATTTTACAATAAGTTTACTAAAAAGAAAGTGGGAGTGAGAGAAATGGAGCAATTGCAACAGATATTTATTGATAAATTTGGAACAGAAGGCACAGGCATGTATTTTGCACCAGGGAGAATCAACTTGATCGGTGAACACACGGATTACAATGGCGGTTATGTTTTCCCGGCGGCGATCACATTAGGGACGTATGCAGTAGCACGAAAACGTGAAGACCAGTTGATCCAACTCTATTCAGAGAACTTTCCAGAAAAAGGCGTGATCTCCTTTTCGTTAGATGAGCTGGATTACCGAAAAGAAGATGATTGGACAAACTATCCGAAAGGAGTCGTTCGTTTCCTAAAAGAAGCGGGGCAAGTGATCGATCGAGGCTTTGACATCGCTTTTTATGGCAACATTCCGAATGGCGCAGGTCTTTCTTCTTCGGCATCGATTGAATTGCTGACGGGGGTTTGTCTAAAAGATCTCTTTGATTTAACCCTGACGACCTTGGACTTAGTTAAAATTGGCAAAAAAGTCGAAAATGAGTTTATTGGCGTTAACTCAGGGATCATGGATCAATTTGCGATCGGAATGGGTCAAAAAGACCATGCACTGCTTTTAGATACGAACACGTTAAATTATGAAGTCGTACCAGCGGCATTTGGCGATTATGTCGTAGCGATCATGAATACCAATAAGCGACGCGAATTGGCTGATTCTAAATACAATGAACGACGTGCAGAATGTGAAGAAGCATTGGCTCGTTTGCAAAAATCATTAGCCATTGATTCATTGGGCGCATTAGACGAAGCAACCTTTTTTGCAAATACAGCATTGATCGATGATCCACGCTTGATCAAACGGGCGAAACATGCGGTGACGGAAAACCAACGGACATTGAAAGCAAAAGTTGCTTTGACTGCTGGTGATCTTGAAGAATTCGGCCAGTTATTAAATGCCTCCCATGCTTCATTGCGAGATGATTATGAAGTGACAGGACATGAACTAGATACACTAGTCGCAGCCGCTCAAGCGCACCCTGCTGTTCTAGGTGCGCGGATGACTGGTGCGGGCTTTGGCGGTTGCGGGATCGCATTGGTCAAAGCAAGTGAATGGGCTGATTTCGAAGCGTCAGTCAAAGCAGCCTATTTAGCAGAAATCGGCTACGCAACCGACATTTATCAAGCAAGTATTGATGATGGTGCACGAAAACTGTAGAATAAGAAACGATGAAGGAATGAAGAAAGAAGGCTGAAAATATGGCGATTTTAGTATTAGGAGGAGCCGGCTATATCGGTTCTCATGCAGTCGATCAATTGATCGAACAAGGAAAACAAGTCGTTGTCGTTGACAATTTGCTGACAGGACATCGCCAAGCGATCCATCCAGCAGCAACCTTTTATGAAGGAGATATTCGCGACAAAGCATTTTTACAATCGGTATTTGAAAAAGAAACGATCGATGGCGTGATTCACTTTGCTGCCAGCTCTTTGGTGGGAGAATCTGTGGAAAAACCATTGAAGTATTTCAACAATAATGTGTATGGGATGCAGGTCCTCTTAGAAGTGATGAAGGAACATCAAGTGAAACATATCGTCTTTTCCTCTACAGCAGCAACTTATGGGGAACCTGACCATAGTCCAATCACGGAAGAAACCCCAACAAATCCTAAAAATCCATATGGCGAAAGCAAGTTGATCATGGAAAAAATGATGCGTTGGTGCGATGAAGCTTATGGAATGAAGTATGTCGCATTGCGTTATTTCAATGTGGCTGGCGCGAAGTCGGATGCTTCGATTGGTGAAGACCATGATCCAGAAACACACTTAGTACCGATCATCTTGCAAGCTGCTTTAGGACAACGTAAAGAGGTAGCGATTTTTGGGGAGGATTACGATACTCCAGATGGTACTTGTGTTCGCGATTATGTCCATGTCGAAGATCTGATCGCTGCTCACCTGTTGGCATTAGAATATTTACAAAAAGGCAATGAGAGCAATGTCTTCAATTTAGGCAGCAATCATGGGTACTCTGTGAAAGAAATGGTGGAAGCTGCTCGCAATGTAACGAAAAAAGAGATCCCAGCCAGAGTGGCGCCTCGCCGTGCCGGTGATCCAAGTACCTTAGTGGCATCGAGTGAAAAAGCACGAAAGGTTTTAGGCTGGAAACCAGTCTATACCGACGTCGAAGCAATCATCGAGACTGCTTGGAATTGGCATGTCAGCCATCCAAATGGGTATCAAGGGCAGGAGGAATAACCAATGACGATCAGCCAAACAATCAGCGATTTCGTCACTTTAGCAATCAAGGCTGGCGGCTGGATGGAAATGGATCGTATTTATTTGCAAAACCGAGTACTAGCCATGATCGGGGAAGCTGTTTTTGAGCCCAGCGAAATTCGTTCTGTCGATCGGTCCTCCACTGATTTGATGGACGAGCTGGTGGCATGCGCTTTAAGCAATCAGCAAATTGGCGATTCTCACGCAGAAAGAGAAATCTTTGAAGCCCAGTTGATGGACTTTTTGACGCCACCGCCTTCAGTAGTCAATGCTTTTTTTGCGCAGCATTATGCCAATGATCCTAAAGAAGCGACGGATTATTTCTTTGAGCTGTGCCGTCAAAATGATTACATCAAGACTCGGGCCATCGCAAAGAATATCGTGTTCCCAGTTGATACCGAATATGGGGAGATCGAGATCACGATCAATTTATCAAAACCTGAAAAAGATCCCAAGCAAATAGCGAAAGAAGGAGCTGCTGCTTCTGTAGATTATCCGAAATGTCTGTTGTGTTTGGAAAATGAAGGCTACCAAGGACGAGTCAATTATCCAGCGCGGACCAACCATCGGATCATCCGTATGAATTTGGATAATGAAGCATGGGGCTTTCAATATTCGCCCTATGCCTACTACAATGAGCATTCGATTTTTCTCTCTTTAGACCATCGTCCTATGAAAATCAATTTGCAAACCTTCGCTCGCTTGTTGCAGATCATTGAAGTGATGCCGCATTATTTTGTCGGGTCCAATGCCGATCTGCCGATCGTTGGGGGTTCGATCTTGTCTCATGACCATTATCAAGGAGGACGGCACACGTTTGCCATGGCAAAAGCGCCGATCGAGCAACGCTTTTCTTTAACTGGTTTTCCTGATGTCGCTGCGGGGATCGTGAAGTGGCCAATGTCGGTGATACGACTACAAGCGAAAAACAAACAAAAATTAGCCGCTGCTTGCCAATATGTGTTAGCCCAATGGCAACAGTACTCAGATCCAAGTGTTTCGATCAATGCCTTTTCAGAAGATGGAACGCCTCATCATACGGTGACACCGATCGCACGCAAGCAAGGAGAGCTGTTTGAAATGGACTTAGTCTTGCGAGATAATAATGTTTCCAAAGAACATCCTGACGGCATTTTTCATCCGCATCAAGAAGTGCAGCATATCAAAAAAGAAAATATCGGATTGATTGAAGTCATGGGCTTGGCAGTTCTCCCGCCGCGTTTAGCTCCGGAACTAGAAGAAGTGACTGCTTATCTATTGGATCAGCCCAATCAAATCGCGGCATACCATATTCCTTGGGCAGATGCGATCAAAGCCCAGCACCCAGAATGCAATGCCGAAAACGTGTCGCAGATTTTACGTAATGCATTAGGGGAAGTCTTTACACAAGTATTGACGCATGCAGGCGTCTTCAAGCGAGACCAGACAGGGCAAGCGGCCTTTGCTCGCTTTATAGCTACTTTATAAAAAAGTTCCCCGCAAAAAAAGGAGGCTGGAAGATGGCAACGATCAAAGATATTGCACAACAGGCTGGCGTCTCGCCAGCCACTGTATCACGGGTGCTGAATTACGATTCAGAATTATCGGTCAGTTCTGAAACCAAAGAGAAAATTTTTAAAGCCGCAGAAGCACTCAATTACACAAAACATAAAAAAAAGAGTCAGCCAGAAACCAGTAGTATGCGCTTGATCCAATGGTTTGATACCGAGGAAGAATTAGCAGATCTTTACTATTTAGCGATCCGTATCGGGATTGAAAACAAAACCGAAGAATTAGGGATTCGTTTGCTGAAAGAACCCTACGAAGGATTGACTGATACCGCAGTCGATGGAACGATTGCACTAGGGAAATTTGATGATCACCAGATTCGACAATTGAAAAAAAGCCAAGCCAATTTGTTGATGGTCGATTTTGACGCATTGGCTCAGGGCGTCAACTCTCTGGTGGTGGACTTTCAACAAGCGGTGGATTTAGTGATCGATGACTTTATTGCAAAAGGCCACCAAAGGATCGGCTTGTTATCAGGTGTTGAGTTTACCAAGGATCATCACCAAGAAATCGAAGACCCTCGGCGCCGAATTTTTGAGGAACGGCTCCGTCGGTTGAAGCTGCACCACCCACAATATCATCTCAGCGCACCGTTTACAGTAGAGGGCGGTTATGAGGCGATGAAAGAGTATTTGCAGCAAAACAAAGAGTTGCCAAGTGCTTTATTTGCTTCCAGTGATGCCTTAGCGATTGGCGCTATGCGTGCTTTGCAAGAAAAAAACATCAAGATTCCTGAGGAGATCGCAATTATCGGCTTCAACGATGTCAGTGTTGCAAAGTACGTCTTTCCGACGCTGTCAACCATCAAAGTTCATACGGAATGGCTGGGGGAGCTGGCAGTGACGACCTTGCTGGATATCATTACGAATGCAGCCCCCGTTCCTCGCAAAGTTACGATCGCAACGGAACTGATCACGCGCCAATCCTCCTAGCAACCAGTTGAATCACCGAAGGATGTCGTTACACACGTCAACTGAGTTTTAATGGAATAACAAAAAAAATGACTATCGTCTTACCCGAACCTTTAAACAGCCTCGTCGGTTTGCAGCTGCAGCCGTGCTTGCTTTTTTCAAAGGTTCGGGTATTGTTGTCCTATTGCTTTTTTTCTAAACGCAGGCATCTTTTTGGAGACTTGGTTGGGCATTTGATTAGAATATGGTAGAATATGAGAGAGTTTTTTGAATGGGGAGAAGATAGATGAAAACATTAGCGATTGATACCTCAAAGCAGACACTGGCGGTTGCGGTGGTCGATGGTCAAGAAGTGTTGGGACAAAGCCAGACGATGGCGATCAAAAACCACAGCACAGCATTGATGCCTGCCATTGATGGATTGATGCAAGCGGTGGGGATGGCACCTAAAGAGCTGGAGCAAATCGTTGTTGCGAAAGGTCCTGGTTCGTATACAGGTTTGCGAATCGGCGTCACAACAGCAAAAACGCTGGCGCAAACATTGAACATCCCGCTGATTGGTGTTTCTAGTTTGAAAGCAGTCGCTGCCAATTGTGTGGGCGTATCGCAAGTGATCGTGCCGTTGTTTGACGCTCGCCGTCAAAATGTCTACGCAGGTGCCTACCAATGGCATAATGGGACCTTAGAAACAAGGATCAAAGACCAGCATATCTCACTGTCTGAATTATTGACCCAGTTAAAAGCAGTCGATGGTCAAGAAGTGCTATTTGTCGGCGCCGATACCATCAAATTTAAAGACATGATCGAGGCGGAACTGCCGACAGCCCATATCAATCAAGTGTCGTTATGGAATTACCCGAATGGCGTTGTTTTAGCTGCTATTGCGAAAGAAGAAGCGCCGGTCGCTTCGATCCATGATTTTGTACCAGACTATTTAAAATTAGTTGAAGCCGAAGAAAAATGGTTAGCCTCGCATGAACCGGGAGTGGATGCCTATGTTGAAAAAATTTAAAACGATGACGGGAAAGCTGGCTCTTTTCCGTCAGATTCAATACCCAGAGCGTAAAAAAGAGATACGAGGGGAAACGTACGTTGTTCGTGAATTAGTCGGAGATGACATTAAAGAGCTGCTGCAGGTGGAGCGTCTCGTGTATGCTGGGGAACTGCCTTGGACCAAGAGCGCCTTTTTGTCAGAACTTTATTCACAGGTCAAACATCTTTATTTGGGCATCTTGCATAATGAGCGGATGATTGGGTTTATCGGGGTGCGGATTTTAGGCGCTGATGCCCATATCACCAATATCGCGATCATTCCTGATTATCAAGGAAAAGGGATCGGTTCTTTCTTGCTAGGAGAAATCGAACGTTATGCGAGGAAAAACAAATGTGACCGTTTGACATTAGAAGTTCGCCTGGGCAATCGTGATGCGCAACGTTTGTATCGGACCCTCGGGTTTGTTTCACAGGCGATCAAAACGGCGTACTACACCGAAGGCAATGAAGACGCATTGGATATGGTGAAATTTTTAAATGACTAACGAACAAGCAGATCAAACGATCCCGACACCGCAAATGCTCTGGTCATTGGCAGATCAGAGCTATCCCTTTGGCTCGCCTTGGAATGTGCAGCAATTTCAACAAGATTTGCAAAACAGCAACAGTCGCTATTTGTTCCGTTATGGAAAAACCAATCAAGAGCTGATTGGGTTTCTCTGTTTTCAGCAAGTGCTGGATGAAGCAGAGCTGTTTAATGTAGCGGTTTTACCAGCGTATCAAGGTCGAGGTTTGGCGAAAGAATTGTTGAAGCAAATGGAATCGCTCGTGGAACAAACCGATGGTCGGCGCATCTATCTTGAAGTGCGTGTGTCGAATTTGCAAGCACAAGCTCTTTATTTACGTATGGGTTATACAGTCATCGGTCGTAGAAAAAAATATTACAGTCATCCAGAAGAGGATGCGTTGATTATGGAAAAGAAAGTAGGCGGACAAAAATCAAATGAATGAATTGATTTTAGCCATTGAAAGCAGTTGTGATGAAACCAGTGTGGCAGTGATTAAAGACGGCGACACTATTTTAAGTAACATTGTTGCTTCGCAGATCAAGAGCCACCAGCGCTTCGGCGGTGTCGTACCAGAAGTCGCTAGTCGTCACCATGTCGAACAGATTACTTTATGTATCGAAGAAGCATTGACACAGGCCGACACCCAACCTGAAGAGTTGTCAGCTGTTGCTGTTACCTATGGTCCAGGGTTGGTTGGGGCACTGTTGATTGGGCTGTCTGCAGCAAAAGCCTTTGCCTGGGCCCACAGCTTACCGCTGATTCCGGTCAATCACATGGCAGGACATATTTATGCAGCTCGCCTAGTGAAGCCATTGGTTTTTCCTTTAATGGCGTTATTGGTCAGTGGTGGCCACACCGAATTGGTGTATATGGCAGAAGATGGCTCTTTTGAGATCATCGGTGAAACGAGAGATGATGCCGCTGGTGAAGCCTATGACAAAGTCGGTCGTGTTCTAGGTTTGCCTTATCCTAGTGGGAAAGAAATTGATCGCCTTGCGCATCTAGGCAGTGATACGTATCACTTTCCTCGAGCAATGATACAAGAAGATAATTTTGATTTTAGTTTCAGCGGCTTAAAGAGTTCCTTTATCAATTTTGTGCATAATGCACAGCAAAGAGAGGAAGCTTTGTCAGTAGAAAATCTAGCAGCTAGTTTCCAAGCCAGCGTTGTCGAAGTATTGGTTCACAAAACGTTGCGGGCATGCCAAGCTTATCCTGTAAACCAGCTGATCGTTGCTGGGGGAGTCGCGGCGAATCAAGGCTTGCGTGACGCTTTACAAAAAGCGATGCAGGAATTGCCGGAAGTGGAATTGTTGATTCCACCGTTGCGTCTTTGCGGAGATAATGCGGCCATGATTGGAGCTTATGCCCATGTTGCGTTGAAAAAGCAGCGCTTAGCAGATCTTTCATTGAATGCTGATCCAAGTGTCAGCTTTGCCCATACGATTTCTTAAGATGATTGCACCTAAGATCCGTTCTTAGGTGTTTTTTTTTGGTTTCTTTATGAGCAAATAGAAGATTTTGTTGTATTTTATTTCATCATTTGATATTATAATGTATAATTATTAGTTAATTGAAGGGCGGGTATGCAATGACATCGGTTTTTAAAGGACGCAGTTTTTTAGCAGAAAAGGATTTTACAAAAGAAGAACTACAATATTTGATTGATTTTTCCCAGCACTTGAAAGGGATGAAGGCCAACAATCAACCACATCGTTATTTAGATGGCAAAAACATTGCACTTTTGTTTGAAAAGAATTCGACACGGACGCGAGCAGCCTTTACGGTTGCAGCGGTGGATCTGGGGGCACATCCGGAATTTTTAGGGGCCAATGATATTCAGTTGGGGTCTAAAGAATCCGTTGAAGATACCGCCAAAGTATTCGGCCGCATGTTTGACGGGATCGAGTTTCGCGGTTTTAGTCAGCAGGTTGTCGAAGATCTGGCCAACTATTCAGGCGTACCTGTTTGGAATGGCTTAACGGATGAATGGCATCCAACGCAAATGATTGCTGACTTTTTAACCATTCAAGAAAACTTCGGTGAGCTGACTGGCTTGACCATCGCATACTGTGGGGATGGGCGCAACAATGTCGCTAATTCTTTATTAGTGACCAGTGCGATTTTAGGGGTCAATATTCATGTCGTCACTCCGAAAGTCTTGCAGCCAGAAGCAACCATCATCGCACAGGCACAAGCCTATGCCAAGCAATCGGGCGCAAAGATTTTGGTGACTGATGATGTGGATCAAGGTGTTCTAGGCGCTGATGTCGTGTATACCGATGTTTGGGTATCAATGGGTGAAGAAGAAAAATTCCAAGAGCGGATCGAACAGCTGCTGCCGTATCAAGTCAACCAATCGTTGATGAAAAAAACACAAAACGATCAAGTGATTTTTATGCATTGTTTGCCAGCATTTCATGATGATCAGACCACGTATGGCAAAAAAGCAGCGCAGGCGTATGGAATTTCTGAGATGGAAGTCACTGATGAGGTCTTTCGCAGTAAGTATGCCCGTCAATTTGATCAAGCCGAAAATCGTTTGCACTCAATCAAAGCGATCATGGCAGTGACTGCTGGAGATCTATTTATTCCTAGAGTATAAAATAATTTTTTTTGAAAATGCCAAAATCTCGCTAGCCAAACAAACATTTCTTTGCTATACTTTCTGGGAAGTAAATAGCCTTGATTTGATGAAACAAGAGAAGTAGCGATTCGAGTATCAGTTAGCGAGTTCGGGGTGGTGGAAGCCGAATTGATCAGATTGTGAAACGCACTTGTGAGAATTTGCCAAGCAAACGGAATTCTGCCGTTATCAGAAAAAAGTAGGTCCGAAAAGGACAATCAGAGTGGTACCGCGGGAAATCTCGTCTCTAGTGCATGTTATGCGCTAGAGGCTTTTTTTGTTTTTATCAATCATTTCTTGCATGAAAAACATACAGCTGTCTGCTTGCTTCAAACAACTTTTCATCAAAACATGGGCTCAGTCATTATAGGAGGGATACTATGAATAACAAAGAAATCGTCGCACAAGCCATCCATCAAGTAGTAAAAGAAGATCTATCGATCGAACAAGTTCAGCAATTACTGGAAAATCCAAAGTCAGCTGACCATGGGGATGTGGCATTCCCAGCCTTCTCGCTAGCAAAAGTCTATCGGAAAGCGCCGCAGCAAATTGCCGCAGACTTAGCAGAAAAAATCGATCAAGCGTCTTTTGAAAAAATTGAAGTGGTCGGTCCATATTTAAACTTCTTTATGGATAAAAAAGCAATCTCTGCCCACGTCTTAGAGATGGTTATCAAAGAAAAAAATCATTTTGGCGATCAAACCATCGGCAATCAGCAAGCAGTACCGATCGATATGTCTTCACCAAATATTGCCAAACCCATCTCAATGGGGCATTTGCGTTCCACTGTGATCGGTAACTCGATCGGCTTTATTTTAGAAAAAATCGGTTACCAGCCAATTCGCATCAACCATTTAGGCGACTGGGGCACACAATTTGGGAAATTGATCGTGGCCTATAAAAAATGGGGGTCAGAAGAAGCGGTCAAAGCGGAACCAATCAACGAACTGTTGCGTTTGTATGTTGATTTTCATGAAGCTGCCGAGACAGATAAACAATTAGAAGATGATGCGAGAGCTTGGTTCAAGAAACTAGAAGATGGTGACCAAGAAGCAATGGATTTATGGCAATGGTTCCGTGATGAATCATTAAAAGAATTCAATAAAATCTATGATATGTTGGAAGTTTCCTTTGATTCATTGAATGGCGAAGCTTTCTATAATGATAAAATGACAGAAGTCGTGGAATTATTAGAGGAAAAACACTTGCTGAAAGAAGACCAAGGGGCAGAAATCGTTGATTTGGCTGCGTATGACTTAAATCCAGCCTTGATCCGCAAATCCGATGGTGCGACTCTTTACATCACACGGGACATGGCCGCAGCGCTGTACCGCAAACGGACCTACAATTTTGCCAAATCATTGTACGTGGTAGGAAATGAGCAAAGTTATCACTTCAAGCAATTAAAAGCTGTTTTGAAGGAAATGGGCTTTGAGTGGGCAGATGATATGACCCACGTACCATTTGGATTGATCACCAAAGATGGGAAAAAATTATCTACGAGAAAAGGGAAGATCGTTCTTTTAGAAGAAGTATTGAATGAAGCGATCGATTCGGCGAAAGAACAAATCACTGAAAAGAACCCAACCCTTGAAAACAAAGAAGCAGTTGCAAAACAAGTCGGTGTCGGGGCAGTCGTTTTCCACGACTTGAAAAATGACCGTTTGAATAATTTCGACTTTACGCTAGAAGAAGTTGTCCGTTTTGAAGGAGAGACCGGACCCTATGTGCAATATTCTCATGCCCGTGCCATGAGCATTCTTGAAAAAGCCGACTTTGATCCTGCTGCTGTCAGCAGTCTGTCATTGGCAGATACTGAGAGCTGGGAAGTCATCAAATTGATTCAGCGCTACCCAGAAACCGTGCTGCAAGCAGCAGAAAAATATGAACCATCCGTCATTGCTAAACATGCCATCAAATTGGCACAGGCCTTTAATAAGTATTACGCCAATGTGAAAATCTTAGCTGAAGATGCGGAAAAAGACGCACGTCTGGCTCTAGTTTATGCAGTAACGACCTTATTAAAAGAAGATTTACGGTTGCTTGGTTTACATGCACCCGACAAAATGTAACAAAAAAAGCTGCGTCCTTGTTTCGACAAGGACACAGCTTTTTTGTAGTAAAAATACAGATAGGTCACATTTGTTCGGTGTCTTATAAGACCGCGTGGTTTCTGATAAATTGATAAAAAGTTTCAGCATCTTCGTCGCTGCGGGAAATCACCGCTACTGTATCAAAGCCCGCCAACGAGCAAACTTTTTCTGGCATAGTCACTTCATCGATCGCAGCCGAAAGCAAAGGCGCATTGTCCGCAACGGTATGGATCAACGTCATAAATTGCACACGATCTACTTTAGTGACAACGTCTTCGATCATCTGTATCAAACGCTGCTCTTCTTCTTTTTCATCTTCTGACGATTGCATTCCTTGAAAAATGACAAACTTCGTCTGACCTGTTTCATCGGGCACTTTCACGATTTTCAAATCACGAATATCGCGAGAGATGGTCGCTTGCGTGGCGGAGACGCCTTGGGCTTCCAATTGCTGCAATAATTCTTCTTGCGTGCGTACAGTATGTTCAGTAATGATTTGTCTAATAAGTAAATGGCGATCAGCTTTTCGCATAGGTAAACTCCTTTAAGCATGATTGATTAAGTCAGCCTTATCATAGCAGATAAAGCCGAAAAAACCTAGATATAATAAGAAAAGAATTAGAACGTTAAAAAAAAGCTGGACCACGAATCGTAGTTTTTCATTTGAATCAGTTGCATTTCTTTTTTAGCTACTGTATACTGTTTAAGGCGTGAGTTTTTCACGTCAATCCCACATCTTGTTCCATCTGCGAAGCGGTGCTGATCGATTCAGTTCTTCAAGGAGTAAAAGAGCAAGAGAGGAAAACAAAAAAACCAAATTGGAGGAAACACAACATGGCAGTAATCTCAATGAAACAATTACTAGAAGCCGGCGTACACTTTGGTCACCAAACTCGTCGCTGGAACCCAAAAATGAAGAAATATATCTTCACAGAAAGAAACGGCATCTACATCATTGATTTGCAAAAAACAGTGAAATTAGTAGACGCAGCTTACGACTACATGAAAAATGTTGCTGAAGAAGGCGGCGTTGCATTGTTCGTAGGTACTAAAAAACAAGCACAAGAAGCAATCAAAGAAGAAGCAATCCGTTCAGGTCAATACTATGTTAACCATCGTTGGTTAGGTGGAACTTTGACAAACTGGGAAACAATCCAAAAACGTGTTGCTCGTTTGAAACAAATCAACAAAATGGAAGAAGATGGCACATTTGCTGTTCTTCCTAAAAAAGAAGTCGTTGGCTTGAACAAAGAGCGCGAACGTCTTGAAAAATTCTTAGGCGGTATCGCTGATATGCCAAAAATTCCAGATGTAATGTACGTTGTTGACCCACGTAAAGAACGTATCGCGATCCAAGAAGCACGCAAATTAAATATCCCGATCGTAGCTATGGTCGATACAAACTGTGATCCAGACGAAATCGATGTTGTTATCCCATCAAATGATGACGCTATTCGTGCCGTTAAATTGATCACTGCGAAAATGGCAGATGCTTTCATCGAAGGTAACCAAGGCGAAGACCAAGTAGCAGAAGAAGATTTTGCTGCTGAATCAACAGAAAACGCAACTTCAATCGAAGAAATCGTTGATGTTGTCGAAGGCGACAACGCATCAGCTGAATAATAAATGATGGAGCTGTTTCAAAGGCTAGGCGCCAAGCCTCACTCTCCTTTGAAACAGCTTTTTTTAAAGACAAGCAATCTTGTTTAAAAACATTTAGGAGGAAACAAAAAATGGCAGAAGTAACAGCTAAATTAGTAAAAGAATTACGCGATATGACTGGTGTAGGAATGATGGACGCAAAACGTGCATTAGTTGAAGTAGAAGGCGACATCGAAAAAGCCGTAGACTTATTACGTGAAAAAGGTATGGCAAAAGCTGCGAAGAAAAACGACCGTATTGCTGCTGAAGGTTTAGCATCTGTAGCGATCAACGGCAACACAGCAGCAATCGTTGAAGTGAACTCAGAAACTGACTTCGTTTCTAAAAACGAAATGTTCCAAGACTTAGTAAAAGAAATCGCTGAAGTAATCGCAGCAAACAAACCAGCTGATATGGATGCTGCTTTAAAATTAGAAACTTCTAAAGGCACAATGGATGCTGCGTTGATCGAAGCAACACAAGTAATCGGAGAAAAAATCAGCTTCCGTCGTTTTGAAGTTGTTGAAAAAGATGACAATGCTGCTTTCGGCGGTTACCTACACATGGGCGGACGTATTGCTGTATTGACTGTTCTTGAAGGAACAACTGACGAATCAGTTGCGAAAGATGTTGCAATGCACGTTGCAGCGATCAACCCTCGCTACGTGAACGAAGCACAAATCTCTCAAGAAGAATTGGATCATGAAAAACAAGTCTTGACAGAACAAGCATTGAACGAAGGCAAACCAGCGAACATCGTTGAAAAAATGGTTGAAGGACGCTTGAAGAAATTTAAAGCAGAAATCGCTTTGGTTGACCAACCATTCGTTAAAGACCCAGATATGACAGTTGAAAAATACGTTGCATCAAAAGGCGCAACTGTGAAATCTTTTGTCCGCTTTGAAGTCGGCGAAGGTATCGAAAAACGCGAAGACAACTTCGTTGAAGAAGTAATGAGCCAAGTGAAAAAATAATTCTGTTCCTCGAACAGATGGGAACGCATGGAAGTGCGCTCCCTTTTTTTAAGCAAAAACGGTTTTTGAAGAAATAGTGTAGATAATTTTCAACGAAAGAGCACCAATATGCTACAATAGTATTGGAGAATGTACGGAGGAATCATGATGGGCAAACCAAAATATCAACGTGTTGTATTAAAATTAAGTGGTGAAGCATTAGCGGGTGACGAAGGCTTTGGGATCAAACCACCGACGATCCAAGAGATCGTTAAAGAGATCAAGGAAGTCCACGAATTAGGCGTACAGATGGCGATCGTGGTCGGCGGCGGAAACATTTGGCGTGGACAAATCGGCGCGCAAATGGGGATGGAAAGAGCACAAGCTGATTACATGGGCATGTTAGCGACTGTGATGAATGCTTTAGCATTACAAGACACGCTAGAAAATGCTGGTGTACCAACGCGTGTCCAAACTTCGATCGAAATGCGTCAAATCGCAGAGCCTTATATTCGTCGCAGAGCAGAACGTCACTTAGAAAAAGGGCGGGTCGTCATTTTTGCAGGCGGAACCGGAAACCCTTATTTCTCAACTGATACGACCGCAGCCTTACGGGCAGCTGAAATCAACGCTGATGTCATTTTGATGGCGAAAAACAATGTTGATGGCGTCTACTCAGCAGATCCTAAAACGGACCAAAGTGCTGTGAAATTTGAAGAATTGACCCATTTAGAAGTCATTTCTAAAGGATTGCAAGTAATGGATTCAACCGCAAGTTCATTAAGTATGGACAACGATATTCCATTAGTCGTATTCAACTTGAATGAGCATGGAAACATTCGCCGCGCCATTTTAGGTGAACATATTGGAACGACAGTAAGGGGGAAATAACATGGCTGACAAAATTTTAACAGAAGCAAAAGACAAAATGAAAAAAGCAGCAGAAAACTTGCAGCGGGAATTAGGACAAATCCGTGCTGGCCGCGCGAATGCGAGCATCTTAGACCGCGTAATGGTTACTTACTATGGTGTACCAACACCCTTGAACCAAATGGCTTCAATTACGATTCCAGAAGCAAGAATTTTGATGATCACACCTTTTGACAAAACAATGATCCAAGAAGTAGAAAAAGCTATCATGCAAAGTGATATTGGTATCACGCCTGCCAATGACGGAACAGTCATTCGTTTGGTGATTCCTCAATTAACGGAAGAACGTCGTAAAGAATTAGCCAAAGACGTGAAAAAAGAAGCTGAAAATGCGAAAATAGCGGTCCGTAACATTCGCCGTGATGCGATGGAAGCTTACAAGAAACAAGAAAAAGCTGGCGATATTACAGAAGATGATTTGCGTGAATCTGAAAAAGAAGTGCAAACTGCTACAGATAACAGCATCAAAGAAATCGATGCGATCGCAGCTGAAAAAGAGCAAGAGCTACTTGAGGTTTAAAAGGAATGACGAAGAGTCGCTTCAGCGGCTCTTTTTTTATGGTCGAAAGTGCCGTATGTACTTGAATATCACGACTGTTTTTTTGTTTTTTCTTAATATGGAAATCTTTTCTTGGTTTTCATAGGCAAGAAATCTGATTATTGTTATAATGTAAAAGATGAATTTCAAGAATTGGAAGAGGAGCGAATACGATGCTGCGTTTTTTTCCACAAAAAGACAAATATATCAAAGAAGCGGCTGAACATGAATTTGATCCATCACTGCCGATTCCCCAACACATCGCGATCATTATGGATGGCAATGGCAGATGGGCGCAAAACCGGCGCTTGCCAAGAGTAGCTGGTCACAAAGAAGGCATGGAGACGGTAAAAAAGATCACGAAACATGCTTCACACCTTGGTGTGAAAGTATTGACTCTTTATGCGTTTTCAACAGAGAATTGGAAACGGCCAAATGAAGAAGTGGACTTTTTGATGCAACTGCCCGTCGACTTTTTCGACACGTTTGTTCCTGAGCTGATCAAAGAAAATGTTCAAGTCAAAGTGATGGGGTTCACGGAATCTTTACCCGAACACACACAAGAAGCGGTCAAGCGAGCGATTGACCAAACCAAAGATAATACTGGGATGATCTTGAATTTTGCTTTAAATTACGGCAGCCGCGCAGAAATTTTGACTGCGGTCCAAGCCCTTTATGAAGAGCTTGCAGCTTCGGAGGAAGCCCTGCCCAAGCTCACGGAAGACATGCTGGCGACACATTTGATGACTGGTTTTTTGCCAAACGCGTTACGTGATCCTGAATTGGTGATTCGCACGAGTGGTGAAGAACGTATCAGCAACTTCTTGTTATGGCAGATTGCTTACAGCGAATTATTCTTTACGAAAGCGCTCTGGCCTGATTTCGATGCTGCTTTACTAGAAGATGCGATCGGGAGCTTTCAACAACGAAACCGGCGTTTTGGCGGTTTGAAAACGAAGGAGGAAGAAGAGTGAGACAACGTGTAATCACTGCGGTCGTCGCATTAGCCTTTTTCCTGCCAATTATTTACGTTGGCGGCATTGCCGTCGAATTGCTGGCAGCAGCGATGGCAGGGATTGGTGTTTATGAATTATTTCGGATGAAAGGACTAGCTGTTTTCAGTTTTGAAGGAATTCTTTCAATCATCGGTGCGGTGATTTTAGTTTTACCTCAAGAACGCTGGTTTTTCTTTTTGCCAGAGGGCACAGATAAAAGTGCCTTGTATTATGTAATCGTCCTTTTATTACTAGGGATCGCGGTTATTTCTAAAAATACGTATACTATCGATGAAGCTGGTTTTCCAGTGATCGTCAGCTTATATACGGGTGTCGGGTTTGAACGTTTCTTGACGGCACGTTCAGCAACAGATGGCTTAGTCGTTTTAGTTTTCGGGCTGTTTATCGTGTGGGCAACAGATATTGGGGCTTACATGGTGGGACGGCGTTACGGTCAACGAAAATTATGGCCAGAGATTTCCCCTAATAAAACGATCGAAGGGGCCCTAGGCGGGATTGCTGCTGCGGTGGTCGTAGCCGGTTTGTATCTGCTAGCATTTCCAGGGAAAGATTATTTTGGACATGGTAGTGCCATCATGATCTTATTGACGGTCCTCTTTTCGATCGCTGGTCAATTCGGGGATTTAGTGGAATCGGCAATCAAACGTCATTATGGCGTGAAGGATTCAGGCAATCTTTTGCCAGGACATGGCGGGATCTTGGATCGCTTCGATAGCATGCTGTTTGTGTTTCCAATCATGTATTTATTCGGTGTTTTTTAGAAATTATTTAGAAGTGCAGGCTTGGCTTGCGCTTCTTTTTTTAAATTCTTGTTACAACGGGAATGTGAGTTCCTCAACGGGAATCGGTGTGATAAAATAAGGAAAGGCTGCCCTGAATGAGAGGGATGCTGTGAAAGAGAGGAACGAGCATGAAAACGATACTTGTATTTATCATTATCTTTTCCGTAGTGGTAGTGATTCACGAGTTTGGACACTACTTCTTTGCAAAACGGGCAGGTATTTTAGTAAGAGAGTTTGCCATCGGTATGGGGCCTAAATTGTTCGCGCATCAAGCGAAAGATGGGACAACCTACACGATTCGGATGCTGCCATTAGGCGGGTATGTCCAAATGGCGGGCTGGGGTGAAGATGAAACAGAATTAACACCAGGTATGCCAGTCTCCTTGGTTCAAGATGCAACTGGCAAAGTTATCAAAATCAATACGAGCAAAAAGATCCAATTGCCGCAAGCGATCCCTATGGAAGTGACCGACTTTGACTTGGAGGAGAAGTTGACGATCACAGGGTTCATCAATGGCAATGAACAAGAAGCGATGACGTACGCTGTGGATCATGATGCAACGATCATCCATGAAGATGGCGTTGAAGTTCGGATCGCACCTAAAGACGTTCAATTCCAGTCCGCAAAGCTTTGGCAGCGAATGCTGACGAATTTTGCTGGACCGATGAACAACTTTATTTTATCCTTGGTCTTATTCACTGGGTTGGTGTTTGCACAAGGTGGTGTTGCGAATCAAGATGCAACCATCGTGACAGGAATCGAAGCAGGAACACCGGCAGCTGAAGCAGGGCTGCAAAATGGCGATGAAATCTTAGCTGTCGAAGGTGTCGATGTTTCTAACTGGTCAGAATTAACGACTGAGATCCAAAAGTACCCAGATACTCAGATTGCTCTAGCAGTCAAACGAGGATCAGAAACACTTGATTTGACGGCAACTCCTGCGAGTCAAGAATCAGGGGAGACCACGATTGGTTTCTTAGGGATCACCGCTTCCTTAAAAACTGGGATCGGAGATATCTTACTGGGCGGCTTGCAAACGACCATTGACAATTCACTGGTGATTTTTAGAGCAGTCGGTAACTTGATTGCACAACCAGATATCAATAAATTGGGTGGACCGGTAGCGATTTTCCAACTGTCTTCTCAAGCTGCATCGCAAGGGGTAACAACGGTGATCGCGATGATGGCGATGATTTCTATCAACTTGGGGATCTTTAATTTATTACCGATTCCTGGATTGGATGGCGGTAAGCTGGTTTTAAATATTTTAGAAGGTTTGCGAGGCAAGCCAATCAGCCAAGAAAAAGAAGGCATCATTACTCTGATTGGGTTTGGGTTTTTGATGCTGCTGATGGTTCTCGTTACCTGGAATGATATCCAACGTTTCTTCTTTTAAAAATAAGACGCACAAGCAAATCAATTGTTGATCGGGTGAACATGATTTTTTGTAGCAAAGGAGAAAAAAATGAAACAGTCAAAATGTTTGATTCCGACATTGCGGGAAACCCCCAGCGATGCGGAGACGTTAAGTCATCAACTGTTAGTTAGGGCAGGGTATATTCGACAAGTGGCGGCAGGCATTTATGTTTACTTGCCGCTAGCACAAAGGGTGTTAGAAAAGATCAAGCGGGTCATCCGTGAAGAATTGGCACAAATAGATGCCGTAGAGATGGCGATGCCTTCTTTGCTTCCGTATGAGCCATGGAAGGAGTCAGGACGTGCCTCATTGTATGGTGAATCCTTGTATCGATTAACAGATCGAAATGAACGAGAGATCGTTTTAGGACCTACTCATGAAGAGCCGTTTACGACATTGATCAAAAACGAGATCACGTCTTATAAACGGCTGCCATTGAGCTTGTATCAGATCCAAACGAAATATCGGGACGAACAGCGGCCGCGTTTTGGATTGATCCGCAGCCGTGAATTTATCATGCAAGATGGCTATTCCTTTCATGCCGATGAAGCCAGCTTAGATCAAACCTATAATCGTTACGAAATGGCTTATCATGCAATATTGAAACGCTGTGGGATCGAGTATCGGGCCGTGGTCGGGGACAATGGCTTGATGGGTGGCAGAGATTCGAAAGAATTTTTGGCATTGTCGGGGATCGGCGAAGAGCTGATCTGCTACTCGACCGAAAGCGATTATGTCGCCAATTGGAAATTAGCAACCAGTCAATACATCGCCAAAAAATCTCACGAGACCTATTTAGAATTACAAAAAGTCGTTCAGGATGAGCCTTTAACGTTAGAGGAGCTGGCGCAGGCATACGAAACAGACTTGCAAAAAATCGTTCAAGTATCTTTATTACTCGTTGACGAGCAAGTCATTATGGTGTTATTACGAGGCGATCACAGCCTCAATGAAACAAAGGTCAAGCATTACTTAGCCGCTGATCAAGTGAAGGTGCTGACTGTTGAGGAAGCGGAGTCTTATCTGACGAGTGAGACGCAGCTGCGCAGTCCCATTGCGCTTGCTGATTCGATCCAGTTGTACGCCGATCAGCATGTCCAAGATATGGCGAATCTGATCGTTCCAGCGGCAGAAAAACAAAGCTATTATCTCAATGCGAATGTGGGGCGTGATTTTCAACCATTAGCCTTTGCCGATTTTCGCTTGGTTCAAGAAGGTGATCCTTCCCCAGATGGAAAAGGAACCTTAACCTTTACGCGAGGAATCGAAGTTGGGCATATCTTCAAGTTAGGAACCAAGTACAGTGAGGCGCAAGAAGCGACGGTTGTCGATGAAAACGGCGATGAGCAACCAATCATCATGGGCTGTTATGGGCTGGGGGTTTCTCGGCTGCTTTCAACGATCGTCGAACAATACGGCAATGAGTTTGGGATCGATTGGCCCCAAGAAATTGCCCCATTTGATGTGCATATCATTCAAACGTCGATTGAAGATAGCTATCAAAATGCCTTAAGTGAAGAAGTAGAAGAAATGATGAACCAAGTCGGCTATCAAGTGCTGGTAGATGACCGCAATGAACGTGCAGGGGTCAAATTTGCAGATGCCGATTTGATTGGCTGTCCGATTCGCTTGACTATCGGTAAAAAAGCCGTAGAAGGCATCGTAGAGATCAAAATCAAGCATACTGGTGCGACCGTTGAAGTGAGAAAAGAAGAAGTCGCTTCGACCTTGACGATTTTGTTAGCCAATCAGGAATAAACAGGAACGAACAAGAGTGAATAACAGATCGAGAGAGGAAATCCTTTCTCGATTTTTTAATGAAAATGAGGGCAAAAAGAGGTATACTAGTGAGTACTGAGAAAAGGAGGATCTTCAATTGTCAAAAGAAAGAGAGACCTTTGAGATATTATTAGACCAAATTGCAGCTGCCCCAAATCTTCGGCAGCATCCGTTGATGCAGACTGCCCAAATCAAACAAGTGACCGTGCATCGACAATCAAAAGCGTGGACGTTTTATTTCCAATTTGAACGTTTATTACCGGTGATGGTGTATCAGTCCTTTAAACAACATATTGAATTGGCGTTTAAAGAGATTGCGGAAGTTCGTATCATCATTGAAGCTCAAGATGGTTCCTTTGATGAGCAATTCATTCAAGAATATTGGCCATTAGCGTTAGCCAATCAAAATTGTGATCGACCACTGGTTCATCAAGTGATCAAAAACCAAATGCCTGTGCTGCAAGAGAACAAAGTGATTTTACCAGTCAACAATGATGCGGTCATCACGATTTTGCAGCAGCAGTACTTGCCGATCATTGAGGAAAATTATAGTACCTTCGGCTTTCAAAAATTTCGGATCTTGCCGCAGCTAGACCAAGAGCAAGCGGAGGCGGCCTTAAAAGAACTTGAAGCACGCAAGGAAGAGCAAACAGCAGCGTTCCAACAACAAGCTGCTGAGAACTTAATGGCTCACGAGCAACGCAAAAAAGAAGTCAAAACAGTCGAATTTGACGGACCAATCGCCTTGGGACGTAATATTCCTGCCGATGAACCTGTGACACCGATGATCAATATCATTGAGGAAGAACGTCGGGTCACGATCCAAGGCTATGTCTTTGATAAAGAAGTCCGAGAACTGCGCTCAAAACGGAAGATTTTGATCTTAAAAATCACCGACTATACGTCATCGTTTAGTGTGAAAAAATTCTCCAACAATGAAAAAGATGAACAAGTCTTCGATGCCATCGCGAAAGGTAGTTGGGTCAAAGTACGCGGTAGCGTCCAAGAAGATACCTTCATGCGAGATCTTGTTATGAATGCGCAAGATTTGCTGGAAGTTAAACACGAAGCTCGCAAAGACTATGCACCTGAAGGAGAAAAACGGGTCGAACTCCACCTGCATTCCAATATGAGTACGATGGATGCCACCAACAACGTGGCGGATTTTGTCGCTCAAGCAGGCAAATGGGGCCATAAGGCGATTGCGATCACCGATCATGGTGGAGCGCAAGGATTCCCTGATGCCCATCATGCAGGAGAAAAGGCTGGTGTTAAAATTCTTTACGGTGTGGAAGCCAATATCGTGGATGACGGCGTAGCGGTTGCCTACAATCCTCAGCCTGTTCCACTGACCGATGCTACTTATATCGTGTTTGACGTGGAGACCACTGGGTTGTCTGCAGTATACGACACCATCATTGAGTTGGCCGCTGTGCGGATGCATAAAGGCAACGTGGAGGCATCCTTTGATGAATTTATCGATCCAGGTCATCCGTTATCGCGAACGACCGTAGAACTGACGGGAATCACCGATGAAATGGTTCGCGGATCAAAATCAGAAGAAGAAGTCTTACGTTTGTTCCGTGAGTTTTCTGAAGGAGCCATTTTAGTTGCCCACAATGCGTCATTTGATATGGGCTTCTTAAATACCAGTTATCGAAAATACGGTATTCCAGAAGCGGAGAATCCGGTCATTGATACATTGGAACTCGCTCGTTATTTGTATCCAGAGTTTAAGCGATTCGGTTTAGGTGTCCTTTCTAAAAAATTCGGCGTCAGCTTAGAACAACATCACCGAGCGATCTACGATGCGGAGGCAACCGGTCATTTAGCATGGATCTTTGTCAAAGAAGCAATGGAAAAACATGAGATGCTGCTGCACGAAGAGTTGAACCGACACGTGGGAGGCGAGAACTCCTACAAAGCAGCTCGACCCTTCCATGCCACGATCTTAGCTCGAACACAGGCAGGATTGAAAAATTTATTCAAGCTGATCTCGATGTCGAATGTGAAGTACTTCCATGATAAAGTCCCACGAATCCCACGTTCAGAATTGGTGAAATTGCGGGAAGGATTGTTAGTCGGAACCGCCTGTGATAAAGGAGAAGTCTTTGTCGCAATGATGCAAAAAGGGGTCGATGCAGCACGAGAACTTGCCAAGTTTTATGACTACATCGAAGTCATGCCCAAAGCAGTTTATGCCCATCTTTTGGAAACGGAACTCGTGAAAAGTGAAAAAGACCTAGAAGACATCATTCGGAATCTGGTAAAAATGGGGGAAGAGTTAGGGAAAATCGTTGTGGCTACTGGGAATGCCCATTACCTAAACGAAGAAGACGCCATTTATCGCAAGGTCTTGATCAATTCAATGGGAGGCGCCAATCCGTTGAATCGTCATAGCCTACCAGACGTGCACTTCCGTACTACGGATGAGATGCTGACCGCTTTTCAATTTTTAGGTCCAGAAGCGGCGAAAGAAATCGTGGTGACGAACCCGAATAAAATCGCCGATCTTTGTGAAAAAGTCATTCCGGTAAAAGATGATCTGTATACACCAAAGATTCCCGGATCAGAACAAGAGATCACCGACTTAAGTTACAACCGTGCCAAAGAGTTATACGGCGATCCATTACCAGAGATCGTGGAAAAACGTTTGAAAAAAGAGCTTGATTCGATCATTGGAAACGGCTTTTCCGTGATCTATTTGATCTCACAAAAACTCGTTCATAAAAGCAATGAAGACGGCTATCTAGTAGGGTCACGGGGATCAGTCGGTTCTAGTTTCGTGGCAACCATGACGGGGATCACTGAGGTCAATCCATTAGCTCCTCATTATTATTGTCCCGATTGCCAGTATTCGGAGTTTTACGAAGACGGTTCGTATGGTTCTGGTTATGATATGCCAGAGAAAAAATGTCCAAAATGCGGCACCCGTCTGAACAAAGATGGCCACGATATTCCCTTTGAAACGTTCCTTGGTTTCCACGGCGATAAAGTACCCGATATCGATTTGAACTTCTCAGGAGAATATCAGCCAGAAGCCCATAACTATACGAAAGTACTCTTCGGTGAAGAATACGTCTATCGTGCAGGAACGATCGGTACCGTAGCCGACAAAACAGCCTTTGGTTTCGTAAAAGGCTTTGAGCGCGATCATAATCTTCATTATCGAGCAGCCGAAGTCGATCGCCTGGCAAAAGGTGCCACAGGCGTCAAACGGACGACTGGTCAGCATCCGGGGGGGATCATCGTTATTCCCGACTATATGGATGTCTATGATTTCACCCCGATCCAATACCCAGCGGATGATCAAAATGCGGAGTGGAAAACGACCCACTTTGATTTCCATTCGATTCATGACAATATCTTGAAACTGGATATCCTCGGACACGATGATCCGACGGTCATTCGGATGCTGCAGGATCTATCAGGCATCGATCCAAAAACGATCCCCACCGATGATCCAGAAGTGATGCGTATTTTTGGCGGCACGGATGTGTTAGGCGTGACCGAAGAGCAGATCTATTCGAAAACCGGTACATTAGGCATCCCGGAATTTGGTACCCGCTTTGTGCGGGGGATGCTGGATCAAACCCATCCATCGACCTTTGCTGAACTCCTGCAGATCTCTGGTCTTTCCCATGGTACCGATGTATGGTTAGGCAATGCGGAAGAATTGATCCGTCGCGGAGATGCCAGCCTAGCGGAAGTAATCGGCTGTCGGGATGATATCATGGTGTATTTGATCCATGCTGGCTTAGATGACGGCATGGCCTTTAAAATCATGGAGACGGTCCGTAAAGGACAATGGAACAAGATCCCTGACGACTTGCGAGATACTTACTTGCAAGCGATGCGGGAAAACAATGTCCCAGAATGGTATATCGATTCTTGTTCGAAGATCAAGTACATGTTCCCGAAAGCCCATGCGGCGGCGTATGTCTTGATGGCGTTGCGGGTGGCTTACTTTAAAGTGTACTTCCCAATTCTCTATTACTGTGCTTATTTCTCTGTCCGAGCAGACGACTTTGATTTGATTGCCATGTCAAAAGGAAAAGACGCCGTAAAAGAACGGATGCAAGAAATCAATGACAAAGGAATGGATGCATCAACGAAAGAAAAAAATCTGTTGACGGTTCTCGAATTAGCCAATGAAATGCTGGAGCGCGGCTATGAATTTGGGATGATCGATCTGTATAAATCGGATGCGGAAAATTTCGTGATCGATGGGAAAAAATTGATCGCACCGTTCCGAGCAGTACCGAGTTTAGGGCTGAACGTAGCGAAACAAATCGTGGAAGCACGAAAAGATGGTCCCTTCTTATCGAAAGAAGACCTCGCCAATCGCGGGAAAGTTTCTAAGACATTGATTGAATACATGACGGATAACGGTGTTCTAAAAGATCTACCAGATGAAAATCAGTTGTCGTTGTTCGATATGTTGTAAGCCAACGGCTGTTCACTTAAAAAAATAAGCCCATCATCGCAGCATCTAGTATAGCTAGTTTCTGCATGATGGGCTTTTTTTGTCTTGTGTATGAAAGGGGTGAACAAAGAAGGTTACTATTTTTACAGGCTTTAGGCAGTTATCAAGGATGTCACGAAATGTGGCAATCGTCAATGCTTCATTTTCGCAACAAAAGAGAAGGGATTTTGTGTTTTAATATAAGAAAAGAAAAGATCAGAAGGAGGAAAAAATGGCATTCCATCAGATGATAAAAGAAAGAAGAAAACAATTAGGAATGACGCAAGAAGAGTTAGCGAAAGAATTGAATGTCAGTCGCTCAGCGATTTCAAACTGGGAGATTGGAAGAAATTACCCGGATATCACTACATTGATCGAGCTAGCTCAAATGTATCAAGTTTCTTTGGATGAATTGTTTTATGATGATATCGATCTAGTAAATAAATTCGCTGAAGACAACAAGAAGAAAGAGCAGCTAAAGAAAGTCAATAAGCTTTTGGTCTTCTTGTTACTTATCGGCGTCAGTTCGATCATCTATTTATTTTTGACGAGGAAACCTGAAATTGTTTTTGTCGACGAAAGAGTCGCTAATCATTTCCCGATGACAAATTTCCAAGAAGAGGAAATAAAGCGAGTAGAGGTGAAAAAGGACAAACTTTATCTCACAGTAGATCATCCACAAAACATCGCCTATTATATCGAATCCAATAAGGATGAATTGCAGGTTAATCTGTAT
This sequence comes from Enterococcus sp. DIV0755f, assembly GCF_051713725.1. Taxonomy (NCBI): domain Bacteria; kingdom Bacillati; phylum Bacillota; class Bacilli; order Lactobacillales; family Enterococcaceae; genus Enterococcus; species Enterococcus sp. DIV0755f. The sequence goes on along the minus strand of NZ_JBIOQL010000001.1, from coordinate 2,281,529 downwards.
CAAAGTAAGCAATCAAAAATCGACGAACGCATTTCCATTGAAGGACGGATTGAAATCGACCTAAGCAGCCACAATCTGGCGAAAATCAGAAAAATCGTGATCTATAGTAAAAAATCATAAGGGGAGTTGCGGCTCGGACAGCGAATCAATCGAACCTTTACCATACAAAGAGAAGAAAAATACTCGTTACCGAAAGAAGCGAATGCCTTTGGCAACGAGTATTTTTCGACAAAGTTCGTTAACTAGCTAAAAAAAGAAAAAAAGCAAAACAGGCAGATACACCATGTACAGTAAGACGGAATAGCCTAGACAAGAAGTTGCAAATTCTTCATCCCCTTGATAGTTTCGCACAAGAATTGGAACAGAGTTTTGGACGGGCATGGAGGCTTGGATAATAAACACAGAAAGCATCAATTCAGGAACAGGGATGATCCTGCTTAATAGCCATACAACGAGGGGCGAAAGAATGAAGCGACCAAACAAGACACCAGCAATGTCTTTGGTCATTCGCAAGTTCTTGAGCCCGCCAAAGTACACGATGATCCCGATAATAAACATTGATAGAGGCGTCGTTAAATCTGCTAGGTAGCTTCCAAGCCCATTAACAAAGGAGGGCAGTGGGAATGTGAACAGCATCCAGATCAAGCCGATAATGAAACCAATCAAGGCTGGCGAAAAAATCTTTTTTAGCATGACCAATGGATGAAAGGAAATGCGGGCTTCGCCGAAATCGGGGTTATCTTTTGCTAACTCAAAAATACCGATGGTCCAAAATAATGTCGTATTTACGATGTAGTACAACAACACATAGGGAACGGCTCTTTCACCAAAAATGGCTAAATTGATCGGTAAGCCGATGAAGATCGTATTGGAAAAGGTAAACATGGCGGAAAATGCCCCTTGGTGTTTGGTTTCAACTTGCGCGAAACGGCGCCATAAATAACCGGCGAAGTAAGTGATCATCATGGAAAGCAAAGGGATGATCATCCCGGAAACTAATGAGAGAAACTCGTCTTTCGTAAAGTTTTTAATGATCGTCAAAAACATATTGGCGGGTAATGAGACATTTAACACCAGTTTTGAAAACGTATCGGCGGTTCGATTAGAAAACCATTGTTTGTAAGACAACCAATAACCGATAAACATGAGACTGAAAATGACAAAAATATTGATATATGCTTGAAACATGCGCTCACCTCTCATTTACTATAGCGAAAGGCAATAGAAGAAGCAACTGATTCCCATTTGAAAACAACAAAAAACCAAACCGCCCAATGAGCGATTTGGTCAAGAATTACTTCCGTTGCTGCTTGCCAGCGTTACGACCTTTTCCGTTAGGCTTTGTCGTGTTCAACGCTTTTTTGACAGCTTCTGTTTTTTCAGGCGTTACGTCTTTACGAGGCGTAACTACCGTTTTAGGCGGATTTGCTTTCATTTCCGCTTCGACTTGGGCACGAATTTTTGGTTTCATGATGACATTCGTGATAAACGTTTGGATACAACTGAAGACCCCACCAACTACCCAGTAAAGTGTCACACCAGCTGGTGCACTCATGGACATGAAAACGATCATCAATGGAGAAACGATCAACATGGTTTTCATCGTTTTTTTCTGTTCTTCAGGAATCCCGATGGTTGAAATATACCCTTGTGCCAAGTAGGAAAGACCAGCAATCGCCACAAAGAGGATGCTTGGGTCGCCTAAAGATACGCCAAAGAATTCAGAGTTTTGGATTCCTTGTGTGTAACGAGCGGTGAAATAAAGAGCAGAGAAGATCGGCATCTGAATCAGCAAAGGGAGACATCCGATACCGCCAAACATACTGACGTTGTTTTCAGAGTAAATTTTTTGCATCTCCGCTTGCGCTTGCATTTGTTCTTCCCGAGTGGTTGCTTTTTTCAAATTGGCTTGCGCAATATCCACTTGAGGTTTCAGAAACTGCATTTTTTCACTTTGAACCATCGTTTTTCGAGACTGATGGATCCCTAATGGTAAGATAATGACACGGACAACGATCGTTACAGCGATGATCGCCCAGCCGTAAGACCAGTTGAAGTTTTCTACGAGCATCGTGATCATATCCCCTAATGGTTTCACCAAAAAGCGATAAATCATTCCTGTTTCTTTCGGCGTACCATCAGCATTGGTACTGACACAGCCTGATAATGCTAATAACAGGCCAAATAATCCTGATGAAAGCAGCCATTTATTCATTTTAGACATTCTATTCTTCCTCTTCACAATAAATTTAGACAAAAATAACTATACTAAAAAAGACCGACTATTTCAATGTACAAAGAGAAATTCATTGAAAAATCAATCTTTCGACTTAGAAAACATTCAATTGTTAATAGTACACTACATCAAAACTCCGACGCTCTTTGATAGCATCGTCTGGTTGGACGTCGATCTGATTTACTTTCCCAGCGGGTGAAGGAGAATCCTTAACCCCAGCAACAAAGGCATCGATGGCTTTGTCATCGCCAATTGCTTCAATCGAAACAGAACCATCCGCTTCGTTTTTTACAGATCCGGTGACGCCCAACTGATCGGCAAGCATTTTTGTGGTATAACGAAAGCCGACGCCTTGGACACGTCCTTGCACATGGATTCGTAGTTTCTTCATGGACAATCCCTCCTCTGCTTTATATGATAGCGTTTTTTCAGTAAAAGAACAAGTTAGATCGATTGACTCATGCTATAATGAATCGAGGTGACAAGATGAAAGAAATTCAATCGAAAAAAAATACCTTTATCAAGGAAATCAAAAAAATAACACAAAAAAAACATCGGACACAAACCAATAGCTATTTGATCGATGGCTGGCATTTGGTGCAAGAAGCATTGCATGCACAAGTACCCATCAAAGCATTGTTGGTGACCCCGCGAGGGTTAAGTGAAGCCAACGGGCAACTCGATGATTATCAGGAAGAAAGCTATTTGATCACAGAGGAGATCGCAGCGATGCTTTCTGATTTGCCAACACCACAAGGGATTTTTGCCGTGGTGGAAAAGCAAGAACAAGACTTACAGACACTGACGGGCAATTGGCTGATTTTAGATAATGTGCAAGATCCTGGAAACGTTGGCACCATGATTCGAACAGCGGATGCCGCTGGATTCAGCGGGGTTTTTCTCGGCGAAGGAACAGCCGATCTCTACAGCACCAAAGTCTTGCGCAGCATGCAAGGGAGCAACTATCATCTGCCGATCGTAGAAGGAGCGATCCCGCCATTTTTGAAGCAGCTGCAGGCAGCTGGTGTGGCGATTTATGGTACCGAGTTAAACAAAGAAGCAGTCCCTTATACCGAGCTTCCTAAAGGACAAGCGGCTGCCTTCATTTTAGGCAACGAGGGGCAAGGGGTCAATCAGGAACTGTTGGCATTGACCGATAAAAATCTATATATTCCTATCTATGGTCAGGCGGAATCATTGAACGTCGCCATTGCGGCAGGTATTTTGATGTATTTTGCTGTCAGCTAGATTTTTAAGGAACTGTTAAACTATTTGAATCTATTGCACCTCACCTAGAAACTTGCAGGAATAGGTGCTATACTTTGTCTTGTAACAATCAAGCAGATCAAAAAAGGTGGCAGACAAAAATTTATGACAGAAAAATGGCAAGAAGATAGCGAATATATGTCTTACGTGGCTGACCTGTTAGAAACAGAAGCTGTAAAAAAATTAGCCAATTTTGTGCAGCATATGAACTCCACACGTTTGGAACATTCGATCAGCGTCTCTTATTATAGTTACAAATTGGCCAAGAAATGGGGCGGCGATGCTCGTGCAACAGCTCGTGCAGGACTCCTTCATGATTTATTTTATTACGATTGGCGTACTACAAAGTTTGACGAAGGTACCCATGCGTACATGCATCCACGAATCGCAGTAAAAAATGCCGAAAAAATCACTGAACTTAGTGATCTTGAAAAAGATATCATCCTGAAACATATGTGGGGAGCAACGATTGCACCACCACGCTATAAAGAAAGCTATATCGTCACGATGGTGGACAAATATTGTGCGATCAAAGAAGCATCAGAACCCCTTACAGACAGCATGAAAGAAAAATGGCAACAACGCTTCTGGAAGAAACATCGCACGATTCAATAAGAAAAAAGTTCTTCGAACCAACTGGTTCAAAGAACTTTTTTTGTTTGTTTAGCCAAAAATAAGTTGGAGGATCGCTGCTCCTGCATAGAGAATCAGTAAGGTGATCAATACCGTTAAATGTCGTCTTTTGTGCATAAAAAGGATTGCCACAAATTCTCTTAAAAAGGCATTCGGTAAATAGTAAAAGGCAGTAGGTGCTCCGATACCATCCGCTTTAAGTTGGGCTTGATCTGCATAGAGACCAGCACGAAAAATATGGTAATTGTTTGAGGCAAAGATCGCTTTGTAGCCGTTTGGCTTAAGCGAATCCATGATTTCTTTCGAAAATTTCATGTTTTCATAAGTAGTCGTGGAATTTGTTTCCACTAAAATCTCACCTTCTGGTACGCCTTGGGCAATCGCATATTCTTTCATAGCAACAGCTTCCGGCAGCTGCTCATCGCTTCCTTGTCCGCCTGACATCAGTAATCGAGGCGCGGTTTTTTTCGCTTTAAATTGCGATTCGTAGAACGAGATCGCTGTATTGATGCGTTTTGCCAATAAAGGGGAGACCGTGGTGCCATTCAAAAGGCCTGCACCTAAGACGATGATAAAGTCCTGATTATAGCGAGGATGGTTGAACTGATAAATGACTGAAATGGATAAAAAGTTCAAAAAGACTACAAACAGATACAAAAGACTTAGGGGAACAATGCCGAATAAGGTTCGGATCCAATCTGGGAAAAAGTGCAAAAGAGTATCTGAAAAAAGTAAAACGGTCAAAACCACCGCTAAGATCAGGGTTAACAAATTGGCGATCGATCGCGATTCTCTTCGTAGTACGATAATGGAATTCCAGTAAAGAAAGACCACGAGTGTTGCCAAACCGAATAATAGTACAGCAACGAAGATTGCCAGTAATACAGCGAGTAAACCACCTACGAGTATGTCTTGGGTTCGGTATAAATTAATGACTAAGTAGCCGCCAAAAGCCAGCACGAACAAATTAAAAAGCAAGCCATTTACAAGTTGGTGCTTGTTGCGCCGATAAGAAAATAAAAAAAGGCCGGCGAAGGCGACGGGTATCAGAATAAAGAAACTACCTGTCCGTAATTCTGAGACAGCTAAATAAATCAGCAGGGCTAGAATCGTCCAACAACATTCAAAAAAGAAAATATCCGGATCATCTTTTTTCTTGCGCCATTTTTGAACGACGATCACGCCCGACACATAGCTGATGGCAAAAATCAGCAATTGCGTAAAATCCATGTTTTTCACTCCTTTAACGATACACTTAGTATACCGAAAAATGGCAGAAATTGCTTGTTGCTAAGGTCAAAGTTGCTGAATTTCTTGCAATTCGCTAAAATGAAGGAAAGAAGGAGGAAGGAACATGCAATTAGGTGAAGTGATTCGCGTCGAACGACCCGCTTTTTATGTGATTGGAAAAGAGGGCAAGGGGTTAGCAGAAGAAGGTGCTTCTTGGGTACCAGCGCTTTGGGAACTTGCAACAAAGGATTTTGAAGAGATCGAATTTCTCGTAAGTGATCAAAAGGCAGAAGAACTGGAATTTTGGGGCTTGATGAGTGATGGCACCAATTGGTTAGAGCCTTGGCAAGAAACCGGTCGCTACTTGGCAGGCGTTCAAGTCCAGACAGAAAATTTTCCTCCTGTCGGTTGGGTCCGTTGGGAAATGCCCGCAATGACCTATCTCGTTGTAAAAACGGATGAAAAAAACTTAACGATGATGACTGAAAAGATGCTGATGGAAGTTTTACCAGAAAACAACGTCCAATTGTCAGCAGCCATCCAAGAAAGGTATCTTCCTCATTTTAAGGAAGGGGAAGTTGAATTGTTTTTCCCTGTAGAACCATTGGCAACAGCAACGGTGGAAACGGTAGAATAAAAAAAATCTGTCCGAGAAGCAGTCTTTGCTTCGGACAGATTTTTTCGTTTAGGTTAAAAAAGATTACTGAAAAAGTTGGACACGCCGCGCCAAGCACGAACAAAGATGTTGGCTTTTTCCACTGTTTGTGTTGTGATCAATCCTGCAGTCTCGTCATGATCGGAATCATCAATATAACCAAGCGTATCAGCTGGAATCGAAGCACTTACGGTACCGACTTCTGTGCCCTCAGTCAATGGCGCTTGCAGGGCAGAATCACGATAATGCTCATTAAAGTCAATGGTTGTTTCAAAGGCTGTGGCATCCATATCTCCACGTACCCATAAGGTCAAACCTTGATTTAAGGCAACGGGCACACTCAATTCTTTCCCATCTTTGACTGCAACCGTCTGGGTATCTTCTAGTTGCGCATTTTCTGGTAAAATCTCTACTTGCTCCCAAGCGTCAAACGAGTAATCCATCAAACGGCCTGTTTCAATAAAACGAACACTAGGATTTTCTGCATGACCATTGACGTTTAGCACCACGGTGATGATTCGTTGGCCATCTTTAACGGCGGTTCCGACAAAGCAGGCGCCTGCCATATCTGTCGTACCAGTCTTCAGACCGTCGACACCATCTTTCGTATTCGTAAAACCTGGAAGCATCCAGTTCCAATTGACCATCTCGACAGGCGAATAGGAACCTTCACCAAATTGTTTTGTTGAAAGGCTGGTTACTTCCAAAACATCTGGAAAGTCTTGTAACAAATGACGGGCAATCAATGCCACATCTTTTGCGGATAGTTCGTTTTCATCAGTTGAAGTTGATCCTGGGTAAATATTTTCCCCAAGATAAGCATTGTTTAAGCCAGAAGCATTGACGATCTTTGCATCGGTGATGCCCCATGATTGCACTTTTTCTTGCATTAAATCCACAAAGGCACTTTCAGACCCAGCAATCAGCTCCGCGAGCGCGACGATTGCAGCATTTGCAGATTGGATATAACTGGCATCATACAAATCTTTTACTGTATAGGTAACGTCTTGATGCAAAGGGACATTTGATAAGTTAGGGGACACGCTGAGATTTGCGGCATAATCGGAAATCGGCACAGGATCATCCCAAGCGATCGCTCCTTGTTCTACTTGCTCAGCGACAAGGTAGAGGCTGATGATCTTGGTGATGGAGGCAATACCCATGGCTGTCTCGCCATCTTGATCATACAACACTTTCCCTGTGTCAAAATCAATGGAGTAGGCGGCTTTGGCGTCAATCGAAAAATCTTGGATCTCTTCGATGCTCATTGCTGTATCATCAGCATATGAAACGAGGGGGATGCCGACAGCAGCAAAGAGGATTGCCAAAGCAGCAACGAAGGAATACCCGAACTTGGTTATTTTCTGCATATATGTAGTAGCTCCTTTTAAGTTGTATCTAAGCAAAAATTTTAACAAAGAGTATCCGCTGTTGCAATACTCTAAGAGAAAACTTAGCATTTAATTGCGAGAAGACCGCTCAAAGGGGGAATGGGCGTTGTTAAACCATTTCAAACTAGAAGACCTAAGGGCAACAGACAGCAAAAAAAACTTGCCTTCCTATTTAATAGAGAAGACAAGTTTTTCTGAATTGACATCGGGTCAAACGATTTCACTTAGCGACGATTGGAATGGATTCTCGGGTTTTGGTTTTGGGCTCTGACGGGAACTTTCACTGCTCTCGTTTCTTGTTGCATGGCCAATTTTGCTAAAAAGAATGTCCCAGCTAGTAACGCAGCTAAAGCAAAGATGGAAAAGAGTGAAATAAAGGTCGTTAACATAAAAATCCCTTCTTTCTGTTTAAAATAAATGTGGAAGGTAGGAATCGAACCTACACCTTAATCTATGAACGATCAAACATCACTCAACGGAACACCTTGTTCAACCACTTGTTAAGTTAATGATAGCATGGATTGCCAGGAAATGCTGATAAAAAGTCTGAGAATTGACCGAAGAAAATGTGAAGAAAACATGAACTCGATCTTCTCATGTCCCTTACGTGATTTTTGTCAAAGAATAGTGGCAATCTTCTGCTTCATCATATAAAGTAATAACGGAGCCTTTTTGTTCCAGGACTAAATGATAGCCAAATGTGTCCAGTAACACTAATCGCATCGGAGTCAGTTCAACAATGGAAACAGGCAACGGTTTGCCTTCGATGGTCAATGAATAATCATTGGCAATTTCTAAAATGACATCTTCTTTTGTCTTTGAAGTAAAACGCCAATTTCCAATGAAATTTTGGCGGTTTTCATTTTTTTGTTTTTCCTTTCGCAACAGTAAGGAGCTGACCACGCCCGTTGCTAGAGATAAACCAATCAATAGAGACCTTTTCTTCATTTATACACGTCCTATCACTTACGATTCATCTAGTTGTACCTTGTGAACAAGATGCCCGCTTCTGCACACTAGAAAATAATTGCCATAAGTATACCATGAGAAGGTAAAAAAGCATGGTACTTTAGTTTGAAGTTTAGAAGTTTTTATCAAAATATGCTATGATTCAAAAGAGCAGGTGAGAAAATGAATTATCCAAATACCCTCTTAGCCACGTTTCTCGTTCGAGACAACCGATTCATTGCCCGATGTCTAGTCGATGGGCAAGAAGTGATCGTCCATGTGAAAAATACGGGACGAGGAAAAGAACTATTGCACAAAGGGGCACTCGTGACCCTCCAATATTGGGACAATCCGAAACGTAAAACCAATTACGATTTGATCTCAGTCAAGAAAGAAGACCAATGGATCAATATTGATAGTCAAGCACCCAATCGGTTAGGCTATGAAGGCCTTTTGGATGGCACGATCCAGTTGCCAAATATCAAAGGGAAAATTGCCCTCTTGCGGCGTGAAGTCGTCTATGGGATGTCTAAGTTTGATCTTTATTTTGAAACAGACGAACAAGAAAAAGGGTTTATAGAAATTAAAGGGATGACACTTGAAAACAAGCAAATCGGCGCTTTCCCAGATGCGCCAACGATTCGCGGCTTGAAACACGTCAATGAATTGATCCATGCCAAAGAAGCAGGCTATTATGCGGCGGTTTTGTTTATGATCCAATTTGAAGTGGTGCAAATCGCCACGATCCATCGACAGATGCAGCCGGATCTGGCCGATAAGATCGCTGAAGCGCAAAGCAAAGGTGTCGAAGTGTTTGCTTATAATTGCCAGGTAAACCAAGGGATGATCGCGGTCAAAGAACCGATCCCTTTTGATTTGAACGTCGAATTTGACGACCCCAATCTATAGAAGAAAGAAGGAAAACACATGATTCATTTAGGGATTATCGGCACAAATTGGATCACCGATCAATTTGTACAAGCAGCCCACGAAACCAAACGGTATCAATTGGTAGCCGTATACTCAAGGAAATTAGCCACAGCGCAACGCTTTGGGGAAAAATACGGGGACATCGAATATGCGACCGATTTGGCCACTTTTTTTGGCTTAGCTCATATGGACACGGTCTATATCGCTTCTCCGAATAGTTTGCACTTTGAACAAGCCAAGCAAGGTATTTTAGCAGGAAAAAATGTCATTGTGGAAAAGCCAGCCTTTTCAACGCCTGAGGAAATGGCGGAGATCATTGACCTAGCAAACCAACAACAGGTTTTATTCTTTGAAGCAGCTCGCAACATTCATGAAGCGAGTTTTTCAACCGTAGCCGAATTCTTACCGACACGCGGTGCCATTCTTGGGGCGAACTTTTCTTATATGAAATACTCGTCTCGTTATGACGCTGTACTAGCTGGGGAGGAACCAAATATCTTTTCTCCACATTTTTCTGGCGGAGCTTTAGCCGACTTGGGTGTGTATCCAGTATATGCGGCGGTCGCTTGGTTTGGTAAACCGCAGGACGTTCATTATTTTGCGCGCAAATTACCGACCGGTGTAGATGGTATCGGGACTGCTGTGCTACGCTATGCTGATTTTGATGTCACGATCCAAACAGGCAAAATCGCTGATTCAGAGTTACGATCAGAAATTTATTTTGAAGACGGGACATTAGATTTGAATGCCGTCAATGCTATTGAAGAAGCAGCATTTTATGAACGCCAAACAAAACAAACGCATCCATTAGCAGTCGCTGCTTTAGACAATCCGATGATCGAAGAAGCGCAAGACTTTGCAGACATCATTGAAAACAAAGATGATCCTAAACAAGGACAACGCTATGAGGAATGGGTGGAACTTGCCCGCAGTGTCAATGAAACCATCTCTTTGATGCGTAAGCAGGCCGACATCATTTTTGATGCAGATAAAAAATAAGGAATGGAACATTTATGACAGTATTTGAATTGACACAATTGCCAGACGTCTGGCAGGAAAAATGGCAAGCGGCTGGTTATCACGCACCGTCCTTGATCCAAGAAAAAACCTTTGGTCCTTTAAAAGACGGCGCGTCTGTCATAGGAATCTCACCGACCGGTTCAGGTAAAACGTTGGCGTATCTCTTGCCATTGTTAACGAAGGTTGAAAAAAAGCAAGGCAATCAGCTGTTGATTTTGACTTCTTCACAAGAATTAGCGATGCAAGTCACAGAAGTAGCAAGGGAATGGGCCCAAGCCATTGGTTTGACCGTTCTGCCGCTAATTGGCGGCGCAAGTACAAAACGCCAAGTGGAAAAACTAAAAGACAAACCCGAGGTCTTGATCGGTACCCCAGGCCGTGTGTTAGAGTTGATCAAAGCCAAAAAAATCAAGACCCAGCAGCTGCAATCGTTGGTATTGGATGAGGTTGATCAATTATTGAAAGAGGGTGCCTTCACCCTGGCAGCCAAGATCAATCAAACATTACCAAAACAAATCCAGCGTAGTTTCTTTTCAGCAACCGCGAACGAAGTGATCGATGAGATTCGACCATTCGTGTCAAAAGAGCCGCTGATCATTGATGTTACCCAAGAAGATCAGAGCAAAGGCGTCATCCATCATTACTATTTGAACTATCCGCAACGACGAATCGTGGATGCTTTAAGACGCTTTGCTCATTTACCAAACTTTCAAGCCTTGGTTTTCTTCAATGAATTAAGCACAATGGGGAATGCGGAAGAAAAGCTATTGTTTCATGGCTTGCCGGTGGCATCTTTGGCATCTGATCAAAACAAACTTGCACGAAAAGGTGCATTAGAGAGCTTTCGTCAAGGAAAACTAGTGGAACTATTGACGACCGATGTCGCCTCTCGCGGTTTAGATGTCGTGGATCTGCCTTACGTGATCAATACAGAAGTCCCTTTAGAAAAAGAATCCTATTTACACCGCGCAGGACGCGTTGGAAGAATGGGCAAAGAAGGAACCGTCGTCACGATCATTCAAGACCATTCGTTGAAGGATTTGAAAAAACTCGCGAATCAGTTGTCCATTGAACTCAAGGAAGTCTATCTGCATGGGGGACAGTTACACACAGAAGCTCCTGTTGTCGAAAAAGAAAGCAAGAAAGAAACGAAAACAGCAAGTGTGCAGAAAATTTCCAAGAAAACGACTGAAAAATTACACACTCCTGTCAAAAAGAGCAAGAAAAAGACGAAAAAGCAAAAAGACAAAGGAAAAAGACGCCATTGAGCGTCTTTTTGTGTTACCATTAACGTTGTTTATTATTAGTGTGTAAAAAAATGAGGAGGCTATCGAATGAATTCGCGAAAAGAAGAGATTTTTCAAACGATCGAACTGCATAAGCAAGGGTTGACCGCAGTTGATGTCGCTAAAATCTTACAAATCGATCGCAGCAATGCAAGCCGTTATCTCAGTGAGCTTTATAAAGAAAAGAAAATCGGCAAACGTTCCGGCCGTCCGGTTGTTTATGAGCCTTTAGAAGAAACGGTCCATGTGGATGTTTCCTCTGAAGTTAGTTTTGAAAGTCTGGTTGGAGTCCAAGCTTCCTTGAAAGTAAGTATCCAGCAAGCCAAAGCGGCGATCTTATATCCGCCTAGAGGACTCCATACCATTATTTTTGGTGAGACAGGTACCGGTAAATCCTTATTTGCCGAATGTATGTATCACTTTGCGGTTGAATCAAATATGTTAGAAAAAGATGCCCCGTTCGTGTCCTTTAACTGTGCGGACTATGCACAAAATCCGCAATTGTTGTTTGGTCACATCTTTGGCATCAAAAAAGGCGCCTACACTGGTGCCGCAGAAGATAGTCCAGGGTTGATGGCAAAAGCCGATGGCGGCATCCTGTTCTTAGATGAGATCCATCGACTGCCGCCAGAAGGCCAAGAAATGCTCTTTACCTTCATTGATAAAGGGATCTATCGTCCATTAGGGGAAAGTAATCAAGTTCATGAAGCCGCCGTGCAGATCATCGGTGCCACCACGGAATCATCAGAAACCTTTTTAACGACCTTCAATCGGCGAATTCCCATGGCTATTACTTTGCCAAATGTGGAAAGTCGTTCCTTAGATGAGCGGTATGAAATCATTTCGTTGTTTATCAAGCAAGAGGCGACCCGTCTGAATCAACGAATCGATGTCGAACGAGATGCGATATTGGCCTTTATGCTCTATGATGCAGAAGGCAACATTGGTCAAATCAAGCGCGACCTTAAACTCGTCTGTGCCAAAGCATTTTTGCATTATCGAACCTATGGAAAAAAACACTTGCTGATTCGAAAAGGCGACTGCTCCTTGCAAGTTCAAAAAGGCTTGCTGAAGATCAAAGAAATGTCGGAACGCTTGGATCGGTTTTTGGATGGCAAAGGCGACTTTCTAAGTTTTGAACCTGGCGACCCAGATGTCGTCTGGTCTCGTGATCCACAACGGAATATGCAAGTGTATAACGAGATCGAAGAAAAAGTCAGCTCGCTGATTGAAACGGGCGTAGCCAATGTCGATCTGGAAAATTTGATCTCTAAAGATGTCGATGCGTACTTTGAAAAGTATGTCGAAGAATTGATCCAAAATCCCGTTCATAAAGAACTGATTCCAGAAGACATTTGGAAACTGACAAATGTTCTTTATGATCTAGCTGGGCAAAGATTGTCTCGAACCTATAGTGAAAAAGCCCGCTTTGCCTTTGCACTGCATCTGCAAAGTACACTGGAACGTGTCAAGGAAGGACATATGATCGTTCACCCAGATTTGAATACAGTTAGAAAAAACTTAAAATCCGAGTTCCAGGTGGCAATGGATCTATCGACCATTATCGAAGAAGAACGCCATGTCGAGATCCCCTTCGATGAGATCGGCTTTATCAGTATGTTTTTAGCGATTCAAGTCAAACAACCCTCGCAGCTGCCCCTTGAAAAAGTCGAGATTATTGTCTTGATGCACGGCAAGGCGACTGCCAGCAGTATGTTGGAAACGGCACAAGAGCTGCTTGAAACTGACCACGGCAAAGCGATGAATATGTCTTTAGATATGGAAGTCGGTCAAATGTATGAACAGCTATTGAACTATGTCACTGACAATAAGGAAAAGATGAGCAACGGCTTATTGCTTTTAACTGATATGGGTTCCCTCAATTCATTTGCGAATTTAATTTCTGAAGAGACCGGGATTCGTACGAAAGCCATCTCGATGGTCAGTACGATGATCGTCTTAGAGGCTTTGCGAATGGCGGAAAGTGGCCGAAGTTTAGAAGACATTTATCAAAACATTCAGCGTTCTTTTGAAACCATCGTGCAAGAACAGTTCCGCACAGTTCGCGAAGCGAAGGGGAATAAAAAAGCAGTCATCGTCACTTGCTTTACTGGAGAAGGTGTCGCTGCTAAACTTTATCAACGAATTTATCCCGTCGTCGATCAATCAAAAGTCGAGATCATCCAAATGCAATTTATTGAAAAAGAAACCTTCAAGAAACATATTGATGGCTTGCTAGAAGAATATGAGATCAAAGCCATTGCGGGCACCGTCGAGATCGATTATCAAAATATCCCGTTCTTTTCCGCCTATGATGTCTTTGATGACAATCGGTTGAATGTACTGAAGCGGATCGTTTCAGATGAAGTGCCGATTGAAAAAATCGTACGTTCATTAGAAAATACTTTAACGCATGTGGGGTCCGTCTATCATCTGATCGAAAGTCTACAACGAATCGTCCATCAAATTCAAAATCAATTGCATGTGATTGTTGAACCTACCGTTGATGCGGGCTTAGTGATTCATTTAGCCTTTCTAGTGGAAAGTTTATTGAAGAAGGAACATTCTCGTACCTTCCCCAATTTGGCGGCCTTCCAAAAACGCTATCGTATCGAAACAGATGTGTTGCGAACTCATTTATTGCAGATAGAGAAAAACTATCAAATCAAAATCTCTGAAGATGAGATCGCCTATTTAACACAAATGTTCTTAGAAAATGAAATAAAAAGTTATGATGAATCCGCACACAATATTAGTGTGTAATGATAAATCCGTGAGTGTGCAAAAGAAAAATTGGTTCAGACCATTGATATATATAGGTCTGGACTTATTTTTTTTTGGCACGCTTTTTGCTTTATAGTAAAGTGTAACTTACAACAGAAAGGAGCAGATACGCGATGGCGAAAAAAACGATTATGCTTGTTTGTTCAGCAGGAATGAGTACCAGTCTATTGGTGACGAAAATGCAAAAAGCAGCCGAAGCAAAAGGAATGGAAGCAGATATCTTTGCTGTTTCAGCTTCAGAAGCCGACCAACATTTGGAGTCGAAACCAGTCGATGTTCTATTATTAGGACCACAAGTACGATTCATGAAATCACAATTTGAACAAAAGCTAGCACCAAAAGGCATTCCTTTGGACGTGATCAACATGGCAGACTATGGCATGATGAACGGCGAAAAAGTATTGCAGCAAGCAGAAACATTAATGAACTAAGATTTTTAGGATCGAAGTGTAAGGAGGATTTTTAAAGATGGATGAGCAAAATTTGGAAGCCATTATGGGATTGATCATGTATGGTGGTAATGCAAAAAGTGACGCAATGGAAGCAATCGCGGCAGCAAAAGAAGGGGACTTCGAATTAGCTGACCAAAAAATCAAAGATGCTGAAGCATCTCTTGTGGAAGCGCATCATTCGCAAACAGGATTATTGACACAAGAAGCGCAAGGCAATCATATGACCGTGACATTGTTGACAGTGCATTCACAAGATCACCTAATGACGTCAATCGCATTTACCGATTTAGCGAAAGAAATCATTGATGTCTATCGACGTCTAAATAACGAATAATCTTTGAACGGATAGAAGTAGTTATTGTCGATGAATCAAAAAATCTTCTTTGACGAATAGAACTTATAGGAGGAATTAAGAATGGATGGATTAACAAGTTGGATGGAGAAGTACATTCTCCCTGTAGCTGCAAAAATTGGAGCCCAGAAGCACTTAGTTGCATTACGTGATGCCTTTATTGGAACAATGCCCGCTACTATGGCTGGTTCGATCGCAGTAATGATCAACGCGATCATTCGTGACTTACCACCGCAATTTTGGCCGAGTTATGATGCCAGTACCATTCCAGTTATTCGTGAAATTATTAGTATTAATGGCTTCGTATGGAATGGTACATTGGCTGTTGCTGGTTTAGTATTTGCCTTTTCTTGGGGATATAATCTGGCTCGTGCTTATCGAGTGAATGATCTCGCAGGTGGGATCGTCGGGGTAGCGACATTGATTCAAGGGATTGCTTTTTCATACAGCACTTCTGTGGCGACAGCTGTTCCAACAGCTTTGATGGATGAAATCAATGCTGGGTCAGCAACTTCCGGATGGTCTGCAACAGCAGATGCAATTACA
The DNA here is from genome assembly GCF_051713725.1 of Enterococcus sp. DIV0755f. Taxonomy (NCBI): domain Bacteria; kingdom Bacillati; phylum Bacillota; class Bacilli; order Lactobacillales; family Enterococcaceae; genus Enterococcus; species Enterococcus sp. DIV0755f. The sequence continues at coordinate 2,265,800 of NZ_JBIOQL010000001.1, read as the reverse complement.
GCAGGTGGATGGGGTTGGTTGAAACTCGATCATCTAAACGGAAACGCTTATTTTACCGTAATGATCATGGGGGCTATTTCAGTTATTATTTTCTGTAAATTGATGTTAGCTGATATCACTATCAAAATGCCTGATTCAGTACCGCCAGCAGTATCGAAAGCGTTCGCAGCGATTTTGCCAGCAACAATCGCCTTATATGTCATTGCTATTATTAACTTTATTGTCGGTAAACTAACTGATGGACAATTAATTATTGATCTTGTCCAAAAATATATTGCAGAACCATTCCTGGGCTTGTCTCAAGGACTTGGCGCAGTTTTGATCGTAACTGTTTTTGTTCAAATTTTCTGGTTCTTCGGAATCCATGGTCCAAACGTACTGGCTCCAGTTTTAGAAGGTATCTGGGGACAAGCGCAGTTGATCAATATCGATATCTTCCAAAAAGGATATGAAGGACAAACTGGGACAAACGCGGTCCTTGCCGCAATCGAAGACGGCAAGGCATATATGTGGGTACGCGGATCCTTTGACTCATTTGCTTGGTTTGGCGGTTCAGGTGGTACAATTGTATTGCTGATTGCTATTTTGATCTTATCAAAACGTGCGGATTATCTAACTGTTGCAAAATTGTCAATCGGACCTGGTGTATTCAACATCAATGAACCGGTAATGTTCGGTCTGCCAATCGTATTGAATGCGATCATGTTTATTCCGTTCATTATTGCTCCGCTAGTAGCCACTTCAATCGGCTGGTTAGCAACGTACTTTGGTTTAGTAGCACCTGTTTCACAACAAGTAACGTGGGTCGTTCCACCAATGTTGCTATCATTCTTGGCAACAGGAGCTGACTGGCGTGCCCCAATCGTAACGTTGGTATGTATGGTCGTTACATTCTTCATTTGGGCGCCGTTCGTTATTTCAGCAAATAAAATTGATCCAAAACTAGGCGAATAGACCTGTAGATTGTGAGGAACTGCTATGGCTTCGCTTGAAGTAAAGCAGCTCCTCCTTTTATTATTGATTATTTAGGAGGAAAAGAATATGATTTCAATAGCAAGTGCAATGCAGCAAGATGCCATCAAAGAATTACTTGAAGGATATAACGAAGATGGAATTTCTTTTACATTCAAAGAAAAACAAGGGATTAAACTTATTTTTACTACCACAGCTTCCGATTCAGAAGCGGCGGCAAAAAAAGCAAAAGAATTGATCAAAGCACAGCCTTGGGGTTCTGTTTTATACTTTCAAGCAGTTGGTGTTTGAGTAGGTTCTCTGTGGATCAACGAATAGATAGGATGATTGAAAATGATAAAAAACGGCTTGTTTATATGTAGTATCGGTCTACTCGTAGTCCTATACAGTATGAATCCAAGTAATCAGCAGTTAGATATATTCAGTTTTACAACAGGTATTTTCTTGCTTATTTCTGGCAGTCTTTTGTTCGTGAAAGGAAAGAAGAAAGCCGAAGAGTCAGATAGGAGGAAGTCTTAATGAGAATTGAAAAAGATTTATCGATTCCAGCAAATGTCTTTTACGATCAAATTATGGATTCTGTTATCTTTGACGTACGAAAAGCAACTGGAAAAACACTTTCTAGAAAGCAACTGGCAGGATTTCAATATGTAAAGGAATTTTCTACTACGAGTCGTGCGAAGATAGAGATCGAAGAAATCATTGAAAATCAAGTTTATCAATTCAAAACAGAAACGACGAAAAATGAATTTGTCGCTCGCTATGAAGTAGCGCCGCTTGATGAAAAGAGCAGTAAAGTCATTTATACGGAAACCATGAAATCACATGGCTTCATGCAGCAATTGAATGACATGCTCTTAGGCACCATTCTAGGATATTTCAAACGCAAGCAATTTAAAAAAATGTTGAGTATGATGGAAGAAGCATATTAAGGGGTCGACTGACGCCTTTTTTGCGTTTCTTGCGTGTTTTCAAGTAGAGGAGATGAAGGAATGACAGATGTCAAAAAAATGACCGAATTCGGTTCGCAAGAAGTACTGGAATTGGTTTCTTATGCCTTTCAGTGGGAGTTGAATGAAACAAATATCAAGCGCTATCGCAAGCTTGCGGAAAATTCTTGGAATTATGGTTCCTACGACGAGGATGGAAAACTAGCGAGCCAAATCATGGCAACTATTTTTGATGTGAATTTTCATGGAACGACTTATCCAATGGCAGGGATCGGTTTTGTGGCTTCTTATCCAGAGTATCGCAGCCAAGGTCGGATCGATCGGATCATGAAACAAATCATTAAAGATTGCTATGAACAAAAAATCGTTCTGTCCTATCTGGCACCTTTCTCCTTTGCGTTTTATCGCAGATATGGGTATGAATATACCTTTGAACGCACCGTTTATGAAGTTGATGCGCATCAATGGCCCGATGGCAAGAAAGTGAACGGAAGGATTCAACGCATGAATTGGGAGGAAGCACAGCCGATCATTCACGAGATTTATCATCAATTGCCTCGCCATCAAAAAGGTGGGCTGATTCGCCAAGCCTGGTGGGAAGAAATCAAGTTTGTTTTGCGCAGACCGTATACGTTTGCGATTTATCGCAATGAAGCGGGCGTTCCTGAAGGGTATTTGATCTACTTTGTTGAAGGAGGACGCTTTGATATTCAAGAGTGGGGCTATTTGACCGCTGACGCGTATCAAGGATTCAATCGGTTTATCGTTTCCCATGCAGATTCAGTAGCGCAGATCCATTATAGACCGGGGTTTGATGGGGAAGTCCTGCAAGTAAATGCAGCCAAACCATTGGCTCACTACCAAGTGCGCCCAGACATGATGGCAAGAATCGTCGATGTGGAAGGGTTTCTAAAAAGCTATCCATTTACGTTGAAAAAAGCTGGTCGTTTTGCCATAGAAATTCAAGGGGACGAATATGCCCCATGGAATAATGGGTGTTATGAAGTGACGATCGAAAACGCTCAGCATCATGTCACGAAAACGACCGCCACCCAGCTGCCAAAAGCAACCTTGTCGATTCAGCGCTTTGTGCAACTGTTTTTGCAGGCACAATCCCTTGATTCCTTGGTCTTTTTCCAGCAAATGGAAACGGAGAAGGAAGCTGCAGTGATGATTCAGGAAAACTTACCAGACGGAAAGCCGATTCTGGAAGATTATTTCTAAGCAAATCGAGGCAGAGGTATTTGCTTTCCAACAAAAAAAGATTCCTTAAAAATAAGGAATCTTTTTCTTCAAAAAACGTTCCCTGCCGGAATCGAACCAGCAACTAATCCTTAGGAGGGACTTGTTATATCCATTTAACTAAGGGAACACAATAGCTATATTTTACCTGTTATTCGTGTTTCTCGCAAGATGAGAAGGAAAAGAAAGGAAGAAAAACATGGTCAAACGATTGATAAGTGCAAACTATAGTGAAATCAAAGAAATGTCAGCGCAAGAATTGAAACAATCCATTAAAGCGAGCGAAGGACGAGTGATCGTCTGTGAAACGGTGGTTCAAACCATGCCGCAAGCTGGCGACATCACCAATGCAGAAGTCGCGGCAGCTTTTGGGGCTGACTTGATTTTGTTAAATGGCTTTGATTGTTATCGTCCAGCTATTTTTGGGATGCCTGGTATCACATTGGAGCAGCTGCTTGATCCTACACAGCCCATTGAAAATCCGATTCCTCAACTAAAACAACTGATTGGACGACCTGTCGGCATCAATCTTGAGCCGATCCCAGCTACGACGGAAATGATGAGTGAAAAGATCAGCATCAGTCAAGGCCGAACAAGTTCGGTTGACACCATCAAAAAAGCCCAAGAACTCGGGGTGGACTTTCTTTGCTTTACAGGCAATCCTGGAACGGGTGTGACCAACCGAGAAATCGCTAAAGCAGTAAAATTGGCAAAAGAACATTTCTCTGGGTTGATCATCGCTGGAAAAATGCACAGTGCCGGCTCAGATGAACCTGTGGTTGATCGAGAAGCCATCATTTCTTACGCTGAAGCTGGAGCAGATATTTTGTTACTGCCTTCCGTGGGCTCGATTCAAGGCTTTCTAGAAAAGGATCTGATCGAAGCTGTTCAAATTGCCAAACAATATGACTTATTGACGATGTCAGCGATCGGAACGAGTCAAGAAAGCGCGCGTCCAGAAACGTTGCGACAATTAGCCATTATCAACAAAACTTGTGGGGTCGATCTGCAGCATATTGGTGATGCCGGCTATGGCGGCATGGCACCGACCGAAAATATTTTCGAAACATCGGTTGCAATTAGAGGTATGCGCCATACCATCAATCGTGTCGGGCGTTCAATCAACCGTTAAATCAGAAAAAATTACTAGCGAAGGAAAACGGAGAATCGTTCTGCTTCGCTTTTTGCGTTTTTTTCGCTAAGTTAGAAAGAAAGGAGGAAACACAAAATGAAACAAGCATTGATCATTTACGGAGGTTGGGAAGGACACGCCCCAAAAGAAACCAGTCAGTTTTACCAAACACTGCTGGAGTCAGAAGGATATCAGGTGACACTCGCCTCAGATTTTGAACCTCTCTATCATAAAGAAGAATTAAAAAGGCTGGATCTGTTGATCATGAATTGGACGCGAGGAGAATTGCCTGATGAGCCGCTGCAAAATGTCACTCAGGCTGTAGCAGAAGGGTTAGGATTAGCAGGCGTTCATGGCGGCTTTGCCTCGGCTTTTCAAGCCAGTAAAGGCTGGTTGTTTCTGACTGGCGGCTGTTTTTTGGCACATCCTGGTGGATTGGAAACGACCTATAGCATCGATCTTACGACAGATCACTATATTACGGCAAATACTCAATCGATCCCTCAGTTGACGACGGAGCAATACTATTGTCTGGTTGATCCAGCCGTCACTGTGTTAGCTACCTCAACATTTGCCGCTAAAGATCATCCGAATGCAGCTAACCAAGACGTCATACTGCCAATGATGTGGATCAAAAAATGGGGCAAGGGCAGAGTCTTTTTCCAATCCGTTGGACACAGTCTAAAAGAGCTAGAAGAGCCCACCATTCAGACTTGGACCAAACGAGGCTTTCTATGGGCCACCAGAAATACCTTGGCTGATCCGCTGAAAAATAGCCAGTATAGTGAGTAATCAGAAAAACGAATGAAGAAATAAACGCGTGCAATCGTTTTACTTTATGGAAGAAAATAAGCATGGTACACTTTATTTGTATTTGATTAAGCAGGAGGTAATGTGGAATGGGAAAATTTGGAAAAAGTTTTTTATCGCAGGTAATATCTGACGGAATCAAAGGACCATTTGTCACGATCATGCTCAATACGCATGTCGGCCACCAGAATGTCGAAAAGGATCAAATCAAATTTAAGAACTTTGCCAAAGATGCGAAGCGCCGCTTTGAAAAGAAATACCCAGAACATTCTTGGGATCTTTTTCAAACGAAAATTGATGAACTGCTTGCAGATCAATCATTTTGGCGTAACAGTACAACGAGTGTGGCGGTGATTATCACACCAGAAGATGTACTGGTCCATCGGTTAAGTATTCGTGTGGATGATCAATATTATGTAGGGGAAACCCCGTATGTATTAGCTGTCATCAAAAACGCACAGTTTAATTACCCATTTTATCTCTTAGCGTTGAATCGCGATTCAATGCAAGTCTATCAAGTTGAAAACAATCAAGTGCGTGAAGTCGAGTTGCCAGAAGAGGCACCGACAACGATCGAAAAAGCGCTGGGGGAAGAAATCACTGGCGGCGGCAACTTTAATTACAGTGCCCAAGGTGGCCCTAACTCAGGGGGAGAAGGCGTCGCTTATCACGGCTTTAGTGCCAAAGATGAAGAAGTCGAGATCGATCACGTCAACTACTACCAAGCAGTTGATGCATTTTTTAAAAATGATTTTTCAAACGAAGAGCATTTACCAATGTATCTTTTTGCTTTACCAGAAAATCAAACCCTGTTTAAAAAAGTGGCAAAAACGAACTTTTTCAAAGCAGAACCAAGCATTTCCTCTTCACCAGCATCGTTATCTTTGAAAGAGATCCAAACGTGTACGCAAAAGCTGATTGCGGAGTTGACACAAAAAGAAGTTGGGGAATACGGCAAGCTGTTGGATCGGAAATTTATTGACCAATTGGTTGATATCGTACCTGCAGCTAAAGAAGGCAGGATCGCCAATCTGTTTGTAGCGACTTCCAATCTCGCCGATGGGTTTGGAGAAGATCCTGACACGGAATACGATCGTCGCCAAGTGTTAAATACGCTGGCAATCGATGTTTTAGAAAATGGCGGCGAGGTATCTATTTTGGAACAAAAAGATGCCCCAGGAGAAAAAAGTTTGACTGCGATTTTGCGCTACTAAACGCAGTTGTGTCCTTCGTAAATAAATCGTTTCCAAAAAAGAAAAGACTGTTGCAGATCTTTAGTGCAGCAGTCTTTTTGCGAATTATAAAAAAATAAAGGCGTTTTCATTTTTTTTGATTTTCTATTAGTCATAAAGAAGATAATGTGCTATAATACAAAGTGTAGTTTTTGTTACGGTAAATTATGGTAGCTTGTTTCATCTTAAACATCTTCCACATTTTCACCTTATACAAGTAATTGCAAAATATGTGTATAAACACAAGGAGGATTTTTATTATGGAAACAGGTACAGTTAAATGGTTTAACTCAGACAAAGGTTTTGGATTCATCACTGCAGAAAACGGTAACGATGTATTCGTTCATTTCTCAGCTATCCAAGGCGAAGGCTTCAAAACTTTAGAAGAAGGTCAAGCAGTGACTTTCGATATCGAAGACGGACAACGTGGCCCTCAAGCGACTAACGTTAACAAAGCGTAATTTGTGAATGCCTTTTAAGAGCAGCTTAGCTGCTCTTTTTTTTGTGCGCGTGATATTTGCTTGCGGAGAAAGTAGTTGTTATACTCTTAGAAAAAAAGGAGGCAGACTGATGGGATTGAATGAATTTATTCTTGGATTGGCTAATTTAGAAAAAATCCAACGAGCACCTGGATTTTTTAAGTTTACCGAGCACAGCGTGGCCGCTCATTCGTTTCGAGTAACCATGATTGCCCAGACCTTAGCCGATATCGAAGAACAAGCGGGAAATCAAGTCGATTGGCAAATTCTTTATGAAAAAGCCTTGAACCATGATTACACGGAACGTTTCATCGGCGACATCAAAACGCCAGTCAAATATGCAAACAAAGAATTGCGGGCGATGTTATCAACCGTTGAAGAAAAAATGACCGATGCCTTCATCGAAGAAGAAATCCCCCAAAGCTTTCAAGCGACGTATCGCAGACGCTTGGCGGATGGCAAAGACAACAGCCTTGAAGGACAGCTGTTGGCAATTGCGGATAAGATCGATCTTTTGTATGAGTCTTTTGAAGAGATCTCAAAAAGCAACCCCGACAAAGTGTTCAAAGAAATGTTTCGTGAAGCGGTTTTGACGGTCAAAGCGTTTCAGCATCGTCCATGTGTGACCTATTTCTTTGAAGCCATTTTTCCCGAGTTATTGAATGCAGATTTTTATGGCAAGACTGCTTTTCTAGAAGAAATCGCAGCTTTGGTGGAAAAATAAACAAAAAGAAAAAACGAAAAATCAAGAAATGATCCATCTCACAGGTTTTACTTGAAACAAGTGAGGGGAGCAGGTTTGATTTTTCGTTTTTTTGTTGTATTAAAGCAAAGATTCCGCTCCATCAATATAGACTTCCGTTCCAGAAATATTGCCCGCAGCCTCTGAAGATAGAAAAAGCACAAGGTTGGCGACTTGTTCTGGCACGCCTGTTTCTTGTTTTAATGGTCGAGAACGTTCTGGATATTTGACGGGGATCTCAACGCGAGCAACCTCTTCTTCAATTTCTGTGCTGGCATCGATATTCGTTGCGATCGCCCCAGGGCAGATGGCATTGACCCGAATATTATAACCAGAAAGTTCCAGCGCAGCCATTTTTGTAAAGGCGACTTGACCTGCCTTAGATGTACTGTAAGCAGTTGCACCAAAATTGCTGAAGATGCGGTTTCCATTGACTGAACTCGTGATGACAATGCTGCCGCCGTTTGCTTTCATAAATGGGATCGCAGCTTTGACGGTAATAAAGGTACTGCGTAAATTTGTGTTGATTGTCTGGTCCCATTCTGCCACGGTCAATTCTTCGATCGGTGTCCAAGTACCGTTGATGCCGGCATTGACGTGAAGTACATCGAGACCACCTAGTTCTTCCACAAGACCACTCATCGCTTCTTGCAGCTTCTCTGCTTCAGTGACGTCAACGGCACGATAGTGGGTTTGTGCGTCATAGTCAGCAAGAAACTCCTGCAGCTCCTCTTCGTTGCGATCAATCAACCCAACAAGAGCACCCTGGGCTAGAAATTGTTCTGCCACCGCTTTTCCAATCCCTGAAGCAGCCCCCGTTACAATCACTCGTTTGTTTTTGAAATCATTCATTTTTTTCGCCTCCTTATAGTAAATTATAAAAAAGATCTCTTTTTTTGTCGAAAAAAGCGATCAGCGACGAGTGACAAATTCCTTTGGCTGATAAATACGGATACTAGATAGTAAGGTTCTTCTTCCTGCGAACCCTCGTATCCGATGGGAAAACAGATGTAATCGCCATTGATTTTGTAGTATAATGCAGACAGTGTGCAAGGAGGAATACAATGAAACCTATATACGCTGTGGTGGATCTTGAAACAACAGGAACCGATTCGACGATTGATCGAATTATTCAATTTGGCTGCGTCTTAGTCCAAGATGGCAAGATCATTAATCGTTTTGCCGCAGATATCAACCCTGACCGCAGAATTTCTAAGCAAATTCAACGATTGACACACATCACAAACCAGCAAGTAAGCAAAGCGCCTTATTTCGAAGACATAGCTGACACGATCTACAACTTACTCAGCAATACGATTTTTGTGGCGCATAACATTTATTTTGACTATCATTTTTTAAGCAATGAATTTGTTCGTTGCGGTCTGCCGCCTTTATCGATTCCAGGGATCGATACGGTGGAATTGGCGCAAGTGTTTTTGCCGACAGAAAGCAGCTTTCGCTTAGGTGATCTGGCAGACAGCATCGGCTTTCGTCATGACAACCCGCATCAAGCCGATAGTGATGCAGAAGTGACCGCAGCATTATTTTTATACATTGAAGCAATCATGCGACAGCTACCACGGACGACTCTTAAACAGATTGCGCTTTTAAGCGGTCAGATGGGGATGCAAACGAGTGAGTATATTCACGGAATTTTGAAAGAAAAAGGACCAGAGTTGGCGGAAGATTTCGAAGTGATCGACGGCGTCGTCCTGCGAAAAAAAACTGTTCCGCTTTTTGAAGCCACGCATTTTCAAGAAACGTATCCGAAAGTAAAAACGGAAAAAGAACAGCGCTTTGGCGAGCACTTGATCTATCGGAAACAACAAGCACGTTTGATGAATGCGGTGTATACGCATTACACCCAACCAGAGAAAAATTTGATTATTGAAGCAGAAACGGGGATGGGAAAAACCATCGGTTACTTGTTTCCAGCCGCTTATTTAGCGACGCCAGAAAATCCATTGATCGTTAGCACCTCATCGATTCTTTTACAAAATCAGATCATTAGCAAAGACATTCCATTGGTGAACCAAGTACTGCAGCAGCCTTTGCAAGCGGTCTTGGTCAAAAGCCATCGTCATTACATTGATTTGCAGCGCTTTAAAGCGACGCTGGATCAACCGGTAGAACAAAAGCAATACGCCCAATATCAGATGGGGATCTTAGTCTGGCTGACCAAAACAGAAACAGGTGACTTTGATGAATTGAATTTAGTTCGTCTTGATCATCCTTTATTTACCGACATTCGCCATCGCGGGGTCGACTTTTTAGCCAAAGATCAACCCTTCTATGAACAAGATTTTGTTCGACATTTATATCGGCGGATGGCGCAAAGCAATGTTTTGATCGTCAATCATGCCTTTTTAATGCAGGAAAACCGACGGGCGCAGCCACTGTTGCCAACGAGTGATTATTTGTTGATCGATGAAGCCCAACAGTTGCCGCAGCAAGCAGAAGGATTTAGTCAACATGTCTTTGACTCTGCTCATTTCAAGCGGCAGTTTTTACAGCTGAATGAAGAAGGACTATTTGAAGAAATTGCCCAGATCATTACCGAGGACGATTTTTTGCAACGGATGTTCTCGTTGTATCGAAATGCATTGTCGGTTTTGGTCGAAACACAAGAACAGTATTTTCGCACCTTATCGATCGATGCCCCAGAATTACAAGTCGTTCAGCATCATGACCTCTATGATGGGTCATTAGAGCAGGACAAGCTACATGAAAAATTGAGCCTCTATTATCAGGAAATCAATGAGATTCAACAGCAGCTGCGTCAGCGATTCGAGTTGACCAATGATCGGTGGTATGCAAGACAACGGATCGTGATTGCCCGTTTATTTGATTTCTTTAGTCAAATGGACGCACAGGAACAAACAGTGACCGCGTGGTTGACTTGGTGGCATCCTCGTTACGTTCATTGGCTGAAAAAGCATCCCCAGTCAGGAAATGCTGTGATTGAGTTAGCTGATCTAGAAGGACATTCGATCGTGGAGAGCACATGGTACCAACGCTATCAGCACATCATTTATCTAGGGGGGACATTGAAGATCCCAGGCAACAAAGAATATTTTGCCCATCAGATCGGCTTGACGGATGTGCCAGTCAAAACGATTCCTGCCTTTTATGATTACAGCAAGCAAACGCGACTGTATGTAATCAAAAAAGGTCTCTCGATCCAACAAGCATCAGCTGCCGAATACGCGGATTATTTAGTCGAAGCGTTGGTCCCGATTTTGTTTGACAATCCGCAACCAGCGCTTGTGTTGTTTACGGCGCACGAAACTTTGAAAAATGTCTATGATCGATTGAATAAAAAAGCCCTGCATTATGGCAGAGAAATCGTTGCTCAAGGGACTGGCGGAACCCGTGAGAAAGTCTTAAAGAAATTTTTATTAGCGGAAAATGGTATCTTATTAGGGACTAGCAGTTTTTGGGAAGGGGTCGATTTACCAGGACAGGCACTGAAGATCGCTGTGGTGACCCGATTGCCTTTTGAGAACCCTAAACAACCCATGGTCCAAGCACGGCACGCCTTTTTGGAAGCAGAAGGCATTGATTCTTTTAAAGAAGATGCCTTACCTAAAGCGATTTTACGGCTGCGCCAAGCATTGGGGCGCTTGATCCGTTCCGAGGAGGATACCGGCGTGATGGTCGTCCTTGATCGACGCTTGCTATCGACAAAATATGGCAAACGAATGGTCAAAGGCTTACCCAAAAACTTACCTCTGATTGAAGCAAGTCCAACCGAGATCGCCGAAGACATCCAACATTTTTTTGGGCAAGAGGAAAAAGCAGCAGCCGATTTTGAAAAATGAGTTGAACATCTGATATAATGGATTTTATTTAAGATTGGAGTACGAAGTGTGAAAACAAAAGACAAAGAACATCGGCGTGTGGTTATTTTGCTGAGTGCGATCACAGTCTTACTGGTCGTTATTCTCTTCGCTTCTATTTTCTATCTCCGTTCTTCTCGTCCAATGCGACAAGCAAGAAACGAAGCAATCGAAATAGCAGAAAGATACACCGATTTAGCAGAGGTCGAACAATTTTATTGGTTTACCCGTGAGGAAACCTCCTTTAGCATTGTTGGAAAGGATACGAATAACAATGAGATCGTTGTGATCATCCCAAAAAGCGGTGAGAAGGTTTCTGTTTTTAATCAAGCGGATGGGCTGACGGAAGCACAAGCTAAGGCATTTGTTCGCGACAATCATCAAGGTCAGGAAATCCAAAAGGCCGCATTGGGTATTTTTGAAGGCGAGCCAACTTGGGAAGTCATGACGAAAGATGGCGATGGTCGTTTGAACTATTATTTGATTGGTTTCAAAGATGGCGAAGAAATCAAAGCGATCACTGAACTATAGGAAGACGCTTATGATAGAATGAATTTTGGATCGTAGAAAGGATGATAAACATGGTACTTTCAAAAAGAGCAGAAAAATTGGAACCCTCCGCAACGTTAGCGGCATCTGCTAAGGCAAAAGCGTTAGCGGACCAAGGTGTAGACGTATTAAGTCTAACTGTCGGTGAACCCGACTTTATTACCCCGAAAAACATTCGCCAAGCAGCGATCGCAGCGATTGAGAGCGGCAAGGCCAGTTTTTACACAGCAACTGCGGGGATTCCTGAGTTAAAACAGGCGATTCTTGCTTATATGAAAGAGTTTTATGGTGCTGACTATGATTCAAACCAAGTGATCGTGACAGATGGCGCGAAGTTTGCCCTTTATACGCTGTTTCAAGCGCTCCTTGATGAAGAGGATGAAGTACTCATTCCAGTGCCTTATTGGGTTAGCTATGCGGAACAAGTCCGTTTAGCGCAAGGGACACCTGTGTTTGTTGAAGCCAAGCAAGAAGCCGATTTTAAAGTTTCTGTGGCTCAATTAGAAGCTGCTCGTACAGAGAAAACGAAAGCCATCATTTTAAACTCGCCTGCCAACCCTACAGGGGCGATTTACTCAAAAGAAGCGTTAACGGCAATCGGCAACTGGGCAGTGGAAAATAATATTTGGATCATTGCCGATGATATCTATGGTCGTTTGGTTTATAACGGCAATACCTTTACATCGATCGCAAGCTTATCAGAAGAGATCCGCAAACAAACCATCGTGATCAATGGCGTTTCTAAAACCTATTCTATGACTGGGTGGCGGATCGGATTTGCTGTCGGCGATGCAAAAATCATCAAAGCGATGATCGATATCGCTTCCCAAGCTACTAGCAACCCGCCGGCTGCTAGCCAATACGCAGCAGTTGAGGCACTGACTGGGAATCAAGAATCGATTGAAGTGATGCGTCAGGCCTTTGAAGAGCGCTTGAACAAACTATATCCGCTAATTGCCGCTATTCCTGGTTTTCAGGTGACGAAACCCCAAGGCGCGTTTTACTTGTTCCCAAATGTCAAAGAAGCCATGACGATGTGCGGCTATCAAACCATTGATGCCTTCGTGGAGGCCTTGCTGATGGAAGCCCACGTGGCAGTAGTGACTGGTGCTGGTTTTGGTACACCAGATTATTTACGCATCAGCTATGCAACTGATTGGGACACATTAGCGGAAGCTACCAAACGAATCCATGATTTTGTTGAAAAGAAACGCCAAAAAGCTTAAAATGCTCTATGGTGCCTTTATTAATTAGATAGGAGAGAATCAAGTGGAATCTATTCAAATTTTAGATGCAAAAAAACACGTTGGCGAAACCGTTCAAATCGGAGCATGGGTTGCTAACAAACGTTCTAGCGGCAAGATCGCCTTTTTACAACTTCGTGACGGAACAGCGTATTTTCAAGGAATCGTTGTAAAAAGTGAAGTAGGGGAAGAAGTTTTCCAATTAGCGAAAAATCTAAATCAGGAAACTGCCGTACTGGTCACTGGGGAAATCAGAGAAGACAGCCGCTCAAAATTCGGCTATGAAATTGGTATCTCTGGTTTAGAGGTTGTTGGGGAAAGCCATGATTACCCAATCACACCAAAAGAACACGGAACAGATTTCTTGATGGACCATCGTCATTTATGGTTGCGTTCCTCAAAACAACACGCCATCATGCAAATCCGAAACGAAATCATTCGGGCAACGTATGAATTTTTCAACAAGAATGGCTTCATCAAAATCGATCCACCGATCCTAACCGGATCAGCACCAGAAGGAACGACTGATTTATTCGAAACCAACTATTTCGATCAAAAAGCATATTTGTCTCAGTCTGGTCAATTGTACATGGAAGCTGCCGCTATGGCGTTTGGCAAAGTCTTTTCTTTTGGACCAACTTTCCGTGCCGAAAAATCAAAGACACGTCGTCACTTGATTGAATTTTGGATGATTGAACCAGAAATGGCCTTTATGCACCAAGAAGAAAGCTTGGAAGTCCAAGAGCAGTACGTGGCATTCTTAGTGCAAAATGTGCTCGATAACTGTGACTATGCATTAGACGTCTTAGGCCGTGACCGTGAAGTCTTGAAAAAATACACCAAATTACCATTCCCACGAATCTCTTACGATGATGCAGTGGCATTATTACAAAAGAACGGCTTCGATGATATTCAATGGGGCGATGACTTTGGCTCACCACATGAGACCTTTATTGCCAATTCATTCGATCAGCCCGTCTTTATCTTAAATTATCCAAAAGCCATCAAACCTTTCTATATGAAGCCACATCCAACGAGAGAAGATGTCGTGATCTGTGCCGATATGATCGCACCAGAAGGCTATGGCGAGATCATAGGCGGTTCTGAACGTGCTATCGATCATGAATACCTGCTAGAACAAATCCGCGCCCACGGCTTGGACGAAAATGAATATTCATGGTATTTAGATCTACGCAAGTACGGCTCAGTTCCTCACACCGGCTTTGGCCTTGGATTAGAACGGACCGTTACCTGGTTATCAGGAATCGAGCACGTAAGAGAATCCATTCCATTTCCACGGTTGTTGAATCGGATTTATCCGTAAAAAAGATAAAAAGTCAGCTTGATTTGAAGCTGACTTTTTTTGTTTTCTTAAATGTGATGAATAAGATTACTGCTAATTGACTGATGCTAATGAAAGAAAAGCTCAAAAACAGTTAGAGTAATATAACGGTTTTGTTACAATTATTTTCTTTTCACTAATAATCATGTAAAATAAGAACTAATGTGAAAATAGAGGGTAATTATGAAAAAAAATTTTTTTGTTTCATTATCAAAAGAAGTATATTTATTTTTAGTTCGTCTTTGTTCCTTAGGGAAAAGGCGTAAAAATGATAAAATCATTTTTCTTGTCAGTTTTCCTTCAACAAGCAACTACGTTTTGGAAGCTCTGGCTGAAGCCTATGGTGATCGACTGATAATTTGTTACACCAGAAATGCGCGACAAATGGTTTCAGTATTTGAGAAACAAGGATTTAAGAGCTATCTTGTGGATTCCTTTGCAATCCTTTGTTTAAAAATCATACCGATACTAAAGAAGTCAAAATTGATCATTTGTGATAATTACTTTGCTTTTTTGGGTGGTATGATATTAGATAAACAAACGAATGTTGTTCAAATTTGGCATGCCAATGGAGCAATTAAAAAGTTTGGTCTTCAAGCACAGTATGCAAAAAATGCTGCTCCTGCGGATCGTCGGCGCTATCAGAAAGTTTATAATAAATTTACTCATTTTGTAGTAAGTTCACCCACAATGGCAACGATTTTCAAGGATAGTTATAATATTGATCCGATCTTTCTAAAGTTCGGCTATCCATTAACTGATTATTACTATCAATTAGATGATGAAACAATAACTTATCAAAAAAACGCTTTGCTAGAGGATATGAACAAGAAAATCGCTCTTTACTTACCTACCTACAGAGAGAATACCGATGATAATAATCCCTTAGATTTTGATTCTATATCAAATCAATTGAATGAAGATTGGGCATTATTCATTCATCCACATCCACATGATAAAAAGATGATAGAATTAGCAAACCAATACCCAGAATATTTTATTAAAGATGATAAGGACTACGATTTAAAAAATTTAATAGCAATGGCGGACTGTTTGATTACAGATTATTCTTCAGTACCTTTTGAATATTCTTTAGTAAACCCTCGTGGGAAGATCATTTATTTCTGTTATGATTTTGAACTGTACGATGAAATTGTCGGAATTCAAGAAGAGTTTAAGAAAGATATAGGTTCTTCCATTGTGAAATCCTCCGAGGAACTTTTTTCCAGTATAGAGACGATGGGAAATGAGGATTTGTCAGATTTTAACCAAACTTGGAATACGTATGTTTCCGGGCGCGCCATTGACTCTTTTTTAGAATGGATTGATAAGCAATATGAAATCTGAAAATATAATGGGCGTTTTAGTTGATCCAATCACCTATGGAGAAGTGATGGACGATTTACCTCACTATATCGATAGTGATAAAAAAATGACTATCATTAGTGTAAACCCGCAAATTATTACTGAAAGCAGAAAACATCCAGATATCGTAACGTTTATCAATCAGAGTACCCATCGGATACCTGATGGAGTCGGAGTGGTTCTTGTTTCAAGATTAACTGGAGGAAAGATAAAAGAAAGAGTTACTGGTTATGATTTAATGGTAAGATTGCTAGGTTACGCAAATGAAAATAAGATGAGTGCTTTTTTTTATGGCGCTAAACCTGAAGTGCTGTCTGATGCGATAAAAAATATTAATGATCAGTACCCCAACCTAGGGATTGCGGGTGCTATAGACGGTTATACGACTCTTGATAATGAGTCAATTGTAAATAAAATAAACGCTGTAAAGCCAGATTTTGTATTTGTTGCGTTAGGATTTCCCAGACAAGAACGGTGGCTTGCCCAAAATATGAATGCGATACACGCTTCTGTTTTTCAAGATGTTGGTGGGAGCTTTGATGTTTTGAGTGGTCATGTAAAAAGAGCCCCTAATTTTTTTATAAACCTTCACTTAGAATGGTTGTATCGCTCGTTAAGTAATCCGACCAGATTAGGAAGAATTGCGCAATTGCCTGTTTTTTTAGTTAAAAGTATCTATTGGAAGCTGGTGAATAGAAGTGATCAAAAGAATAATTAGTTTTTTTTATCGAATACTATTTAATTTTATAGCATCTATTTTTCCAGTAAAAAAACAAATGGTTATATTCGAAAGTTTTAACGGGAAAATTCCTTCTGATAATCCTTTAGCGATCTATCAAGAGATGATACAATCGACTGATTTTGCAGATTGGACTTTCTACTGGAGTATAAAAAAAGAAAGTTTGTCAGAAGCGAAAAAAAAATATCCTGAAATATTTTTTATCTCACGTTTTTCCTTTAAATGGCTTTTGTTAATGCCAAGGGCTGGTTTTTGGATCTTTAACTCCCGTTTATCTGAATGGCTTAAAAAAAATAAGCAGACAATTTATTTGCAAACGTGGCATGGTACGCCCCTAAAAAAATTAGGAGCAGATATTGATAACGTGGTTATGCCAAATACTGATACGCAAAAATACAAAGCTGGCTTCTACAAAGAAAGTAATCGGTGGGATTACTTGATTGCCCCAAATGAGTATTCAAAAAATATCTTCAAGACGGCGTTTGGTTTTGAAAATACTTTCTTAGATATTGGTTATCCAAGAAATGATGTTTTAGTACGTTTCAAAGATGATGATAATACAATTAGTCAGCTTAAGAAAAAAATTATTGGAGATAGAAAAGGGCATGTTCTATTATATGCACCGACCTGGCGGGACGATTATTTTATTTCAAAAGGAAACTACAAGTTCTTTATGCCATTTGAATTGAGTCAACTTACTTCTAGAATGAATAAAGACGATACATTGATAATTCGACCGCACTATTTAGTCAAAGAATCTATTGTAATAGATGGCTATGAAGACCAAATCAAAATATGTTCGGATGAGGATATTAATGAGTTATATTTAATTAGTGACTGTCTCATAACGGATTATTCTTCTGTAATGTTCGATTATTTGATATTAAAAAAACCGTTGATTTTCTATCCATATGATTTAAATCATTATGAAAATGGGATCCGAGGATTTTACTTCGATTATAGTGAAGTACCAGGATCTATCTGTTTAGATGAACAGTCATTCTACCAGGTTATAGAAAAATTTTGTCGTCAAACTATTGATTCAGAATGTTCGGATACGAAATATCTAGAATTCTATAATAAATTTTGTTCTTGGGAAAATGGTGATGCTGCTAATAAGGTAGCTGAACTGATCAAAGAATGCAATATAAGGGGATAACACATGAGTGCTTTAAGTAATGTGAAAACGATATTAAGTAAAGTAATGACTAGTTTTGTTTCAGAAAATGGCAAAATAGCATCATACTATATAAAAGCGAGTAAAAAGAAAATACAAAAGAACACGATCCTTTATGAAGTTCGAGATGGGCAATCGATTGTAGATTCTCCCTACGCAATGTTTATGCATTTAGTAAAAGATCCCGAATATGCTCATTTTCATCATATCTGGGTTATCAACGACTTAAATTATCCCACAGTAAAACGTATTAAGGCAGAGTTCGACAATGTTGAATTTGTAGAAAGAAACTCAAAAAGATATTTGCTTTGGCTGGCAACAGCAGAGTATTTAATTAACAATGCTACTTTCCAGTCATTTTTCTTAAAGAGAGAAGGTCAAACATACATAAATACTTGGCACGGAACGCCTTTGAAATATATGGGATTTGACATTCCTGGTAATCCAGCCCATTCTCAAAATGTTGTACGAAATTTTTTAATGGCTGATTACATCTTGTCACCTAACTCACATACAACAGAGATTTTCTCAAAAAGCTATCGTTTAGATGGATTGTTTCCTGGAACGATTTTAGAAGGCGGATATCCAAGGATCGATAGGACGAATACTATCAATCGAGAAAGTATAAAGAAAGAGTTAAAGAAGCTAAACTTAACTTATAATGATCGTTTACCTACAATTTTATATACACCGACTTGGAAAGGATCATCCATCTTAAATCCCTCGAATGATAAAGAGCAGATCGTTAAAGAAACCATTTTTTTGAAAGAACATTTTAAAGATCAGTACAATGTATTGGTTAAAGTACATCCATATATTTATCGTGAATTAAGTAGAGATGAAGAGATTCGCTCAATACTTATTCCGGACTACCTAGATCCTAATGAAGTTTTGTCTATTGTTGACTTATTAATAACAGATTACTCTAGTATATTTTTCGACTTTTTAGTAACTGATAAACCAATTATTTTTTATGTTTGGGATCGAGACTTATATGAAGTGGATAGAGGAATGTATTTAAAAGAAAGTGATTTACCAGGACCAGCTGCTGAAACAATAGATGATCTTATTGCGTTGATAGAAGGAAAAAATCATTTTGTAGAACAATATAAGCATCAGTATGAAGAACTGAAGAATCATATTTGCTTTTACCAAGATGGAAATTCAACTAAACGATATATTGAAAGAATTTTTAAGAAAAAAACATCGAAACAAATGAAAGAAGTTCTTCTTTTAAATAATAAGAAAAAGCTTGTAGTATACCCTGGTGGCATGAAAAATAATGGAATCACTACAAGCTTTATTAATCTGTCTAATACAATTGATTATCAAAAATATGATGTTTCTATTATTCTAAATAAACCTTCAAATAATGAAGAAATAAAAAATCTAGAAAAAATTAATTCTCAAGTACGTATGCTTTTTAGACCCGGAAAGGTACTATATTCTAATAATGAATTGCTTAGAGATATTATTATTCAAATCTTTACTGCAAATAAGCCATGGGGAGTGATTTTTCCTCGAAATGCTTATATAAGAGAAGCTGCTCGAAGTACAGCGAACATAAAGTTTGATGATGCTATTGACTTTAGTGGATATAGTTTTTTTTGGGCAAAGATGATTGCGTTTGTGAATAGCAAGAAAAAAATTATTTTTCAGCATAATGATTTACTTGCCGATTCCCAAAAAGTAATTAATGGTAAGGCACCGCATAAAAAGAATCTACCTGCTGTTTTTTCTATTTATAGTTTGTTTGATCGGGTTTTAAGTGTGTCTAAAGAGACTATGGAAATCAACAAACGAAATTTGAAAAAGTATGTACGTGAAGAACAAGTTGGCTATACGACCAATACAATTGATGTTTCTAGAATTCTAGGAACTGGATCACATGGTAGCAAGAAGGATGAAATCTTCCATCAGAATATAAATGATTTTAGATATAATGGAAGTGTTGCTTCTGGTTCATATAAAATGGCTAAAAATTTGCATAACCTAAACAAAAATAGTTTTTTTTATCGAGAAATAAATGAAAAAGACAACATCTATGTACTTGCAGAAACTATTTTTAATAACTGTGAATATGCCAAGATTACTTTGAACGGGATATATACTGGGTGGATTAAAAAAAAATACATCAATCCAGTTAGATTAAGTAAGCAAGATGAAACTGGTGCTGAATTAAAGGTGTCGTTAATTGCCACTGTAAATTGTGAAAAAGATGAAATGATTTATCATTCAATTGAAAATTTTCAAGACATTAGATCACCTCTTAAGTACTTAAACAATAGTTATGTATACGTAAGTAAACAAAAAAAAGTGAATGGACAACTTTACTGTTATATTGAGAATAATCAAGGAAATTTAGGCTGGATAAACATTGGAAGTTTATCTAATTTCCATCGTGCTTTCGGTCTTAAGTTCATAAGAAATTATTTTTTGAATAAAAATAAACCAGAAAAAATAGTTATTCTGAATAATTTTCAATCAATTCGTAGTCAGGGAATAATTCTTGATGATATTACAAAGGGCTGGTCTGAGCCAGCTCCGATATACGGAAGTGAGGAAATATCTGTTTCCTTAAACTCAAAAGATCAGTTATTGTTATTAAAAAAAGCATCATTTGGACACCATGATTATTATTGGATTAATGATTTTAATGGAGGAGTCTGGATAGATGCAAAAAACATAGAGGAAAGAAGATTAAATGATGAAGATCTGAAAGAGAATTTTCATACTAGAGAATACAAAAATAATGTATTACCGACCTTTGAAATTTCGAGTGATTTTATTAATTTAGTTAATATGGGGAGATTATCACCAGAAAAAAATCAGTTAAATCTAATCAAGGCAATTAAGATTCTTATCGACAGAATTCCAAACATAAGGTTATATATTTTGGGAGAAGGACCATTGAAATTAGAGATGAATAATTTGATTACTCAACTGGGTCTGAATCAGAATGTCATCTTGCTGGGGCATCAAGATGATCCTTTTGGTATTATGAAACAGTGTGATTTATTTGTTTTCCCTTCTTTATATGAGGGCCAGCCGATGGTTTTATTAGAAGCACTAACGTTAAATTTACCAGTATTGGCATCGGATATTCCAGCAAATATTTCTGTACTAAAAAACTATACTTCACAGTTTATTCTTGGGTTCGACTCTGATAATATTGCGAAAGCAATTATGGAAGTTTTAAATTCAGATGAAGATGTAAAAATTTTTGACCCAATTGACTATAATAAAAACGCAATCCAAAAATTTTATAAAGAATTAGAATAGATTTGATTAGTCTTTTATTCTAGTAATTTTATAAACCTAAGGAATAATCTTGATTAGAATAATTATGTATGAATATTTGAATTCGCGTGAATTGAAGCAAATGTATTTTGATAAAGTGAGGAAATAAGATGGTTCTAGAAAAAGATACTTTCCAGATAGAAAATAAGGAAAATGAGTGTAAAAAGTATCAAATTTTTTTAAATGTAAAAAACTTACCTCCAGAAAAGATTGATAGTAGCATATACCTTGAAGAAAAAACTCTGGGCTGTTTGAAATTCCCAATTTTAGAAAAAGGGGAAAATATATACTTTACTCTAGATCATGAAAAACTGGTCAAAATGCAAGGAAAATCACTTCTAGTAAAAGTAAAAAATACTAATGATGAATTTTTAAATTTGCATTTATCCGATGATTCTCTAAAGTACAGTGATATTTTTACCAGACCTCAGCATCTTTCTGAAAATTTAGGGGTTTTATTTAAAAAGGAAAAAGAAGGTACTTCTTTAATTTTTGACTCGAAGCAAGCATTACTGAATACGATAGCCCAAGAAACTATCTCAGCTAAAATAACTAGTTTTAGACGACTTGGTAATTCGGAAGAAATCGAAATTCAGGGTGAGTTTAGTCCAAATAACTACAAATTTTTAGGCATTCACTTTCATCATTTTGAAATTGATGAATGGGAATCATACTTTGAATGTTCAATTAAAGGGAACTTTTTTACTTTTATTTTAAATCTGAAAAAAGTTTTTTTAGAACCAGGCAAATATATAGGATATCTGAGATTTGAATTTGAAGAGCAACAGTTCTTTGTTTCTCTTGCCTCAACTTTTCAAAACTATTTAAAAATCAAGGTAAGAGAAAATGAGTATAAAACTGTTTCTTTTGATAAGAATCATTCGTTCAGTATTCGGTGGTATTTTGAAAACTATAATTTACTAGTGAGTAATTTTCGTATAGAGTCAGATAAATATATTTTTAAATTAGCACAATTAATTGAGGTTGGGGAAATAAAATCTCAAATCAGAATAAAAAGAAGAAAAACAAACGAATTTATTCATATGAGATTGTTTAAAAAAAATGATGAGCTTTATTTCTTTACTAATGATTTAGACGATTTCAAAGTGGAAGAGCTTTTTCGAGGAGATTTACAATTACCAATCTATTATCCATCAGGAAGAGTAGACTACTATTATTTAAAAGAGGATACAATAAATGTTGGTAATTATCTACATGTAAGAATGTGTAAAGAGGCGCCTAGTCTTAGACAATCTTTTTATATAGCACAAAATGGTAAAATTTCTTATGTGATAGCTACTCGTCAAAGATTACTAAATGAATATTACTCGGCGATTGATCCGAAGTTGAAGAAAATCTCAGTTAAGAAAAATCTAATAAACATAGCAGTGGATACTGGAACTTCTATGTATAAAGCAATTGGCATTCATATACATTTCCGTAAAGGAGAGAATTGGGAAGAAAAAACTGTTCTGCCAGTTTCTGAAACTAAATCAAAAAATGATGAAATTATCCAGTATTTTTCTGTTGACGTTAATAAATACAATTGGGAACAGTTTTATCAAGATATTTACCTAAAATATCAAGTAGATGCCAATACTTATTTTTTTAGAAAAATAAAAAATGAATCACGATTTATAAAGTGGAAACTAAAATATAGTCTAAATAGCAATCAGTTTTTATTTCCTTATGATTCAGACATCAGTGGGAATTATTTGATTTATCCTTATATTACTAGGAGTAGCGAATTAAGCATAAATTATAGGGTTCAAGGTAAATTTGAAACCAAGAAATACAAGAGAAATGAAAAAATTGCAGTGTTTCAATTTTTATTAACATGGTGGCGACCAGATTTGAAAAATATTTGGTTGACCCATGAAAAGTACTCGGAGACAGCTCAAGATAATTCTTATTATTTTTTTAAATATATGTATAAAAATCATCCTGAGAAAAAAATGTTTTATGTGATAGATACACAATCAAAAGACTATAAGCGGTTAAATGGCATGGAAGACCGCGTGCTTCCATTTATGAGCAGGAAACACCTGTATTATTTACTTTTTGCTAGTATGATAGTGGCATCTGAATCTAAAGGTCATGGCTTTTCCTGGAGAACTTCTAAAGGTTTGGTGAGACAGTTTTTAGATATTAAACCCTTTGTCTTTTTACAGCATGGTGTATTGGGACTGAAAAAAATTGACGATACATTTTCAGCTTCCGGACTTAACAAAGCAGAAGTATTTACGACAAGTTCAGAGTTTGAAAAACAAATTGTGATAGATTATTTAGGATATCCTAATGATTCAGTGGTAGTAACTGGCCTTCCCCGATGGGATAATCTGAATCAGGATAATACAAAAAAGAGCAACACGATTCTCATTATGCCAACATGGAGAAATTGGTTGGAAGAAGTGGAAGATAAAGTGTTCTTAGAGTCAGATTATTTTTTAACATATAATATGTTGATTAATTCAAAAGAATTAGCTAATTTTTTAGAAAAAGAAGGATTGATAGCAAATTTTTATTTACATCCAAAGTTTAATCAATATAGTCATTTGTTTAGTAATGTAAATTCAAATGTTCGTATAATATATTTTGGTGAAGCGCCAGTAAATGATTTAATCAAACAAGCTTCTATTCTAATAACTGATTATTCGAGTGTGGCATGGGAAGCTTTATATCAAAAGATTCCCACACTATTTTATCAGTTTGATCAATCGCAATATATTGAGGAACAAGGAGCGTACATGGATCTCAACGATGACCTATTTGGGCCTATAAGTTTTACAGAGGAAGAACTACTACAAGAACTTTCTACAGCACTAAATAAAACTACAGACTCTAATACAATGAGTGAGATTCAAAGTAAGTATTTCGCTTATGTTGATCAAAATAATTCGAAGCGAGTTTTTTGGGAGATTAACAAGAGAAAAAATTATATTGAAAAATCTCCATTCATGTTGCTGAAAAGTTTCTTGAAGAAAAAAATGAAAAGGATAGGTAATAAAAAATGAAAATATCCTATGATGTTTCTATAATTATGCCCATGTTCAATGCTTCTGAATTTTTAGAAGAGACTTTGAATTCAGTATTAAGTCAGAGAAACAATTTTGTGTCTTTTGAAGTCTTGATCATAGATGATTCTTCGACAGATAATAGTAAAGAAATTGCACAAAGTTTTGTCAGAGAATTTCCGGAAATATTTAAAGTCATGAAAAATCCTAAAAAGGGTGTTTCAAGTGCTAGAAATTTTGGGATTGAACAAGCAAAGGGTAAGTACATTATGTTTTTAGATTCCGATGATTTACTCGGCTTAAAAACTGTTGAAAATCTATATAAATTTTTCGAGACAGTGCAATCAGAAACAAACATAATAACTTATCCTATCTATAATTTTCGAGTAGTACCGATGAGGAAAATGCCTTTAATTAAAAAGCTGTTAATTAAAAAAGAGGATAGATGGAAACTTAATGCTAAGATATCTTCTCATGCCAGAAATAAAAACTTTGTGCATGGTACGGGTGTTTATAGTGTTGATGAGTATCAGAATATAGCGCAAACAACAATGAATGTTATGGTAAAAAATGAATCTAAAATCTTTTTTGATGATAGGCTTAATTTTGCTGAGGATGCTTTTTTTAACACGAAAAATGTTATGATTAAACGAAGTATCGGATTTTGCCAAGATGCTAGTTATTACTATAGATTAGGACATTTTTCGAATTCTCAAAAAAATATTTCACCAGTTGAATCAGCTGAAGGTTTATTGGCTTACTCAAAAAAACAATTTGAAGTATATGAATCTGGAAAAATACCAAGATATGTGCAGAACATGGTAGCTTATGAGATAAGATGGAGGCTTAATTCTTACAGAAACGCACTAATACCATTTCATTTAGAGAAATCTGAGTTTGATATTTGGGAAAAAGAGTTTTCATCAATTGTAAAAGAAATTGATGACGATATAATTTTTGGTCTATCCTTAGATAGGTATGCTAAATATCAATTATTTATGATGAAAAAAGAAGATGTTTATATTTCTCAGAATAGCAAAAAGCTGCTTTTTTATCATAAAGGTCACAAATTTGGTTCAGAGAAAAATTTTGAAACGGTCATTACTGATTTACGTTGTATAAACGATACTATTTACTGTTCTGCATTCTTAAAAATGCCACTTCAAGAAAAAGTGAACGTTCATGTTTTCTTAGTAAAAAATGAAACGAAAATCGAACTGAACACATATGAATCATCATTCAGTTATTATAAGAAAAAATATAGAAGCAACTACTTTGCGGCGTTTAACTTTACAATTGATTTAAACAAGATTTATGATTTGGACAATTATAGTATTGAGTATAAAATTGGAAATGTAGTTTATACGCCAAAAAAAGTTAAATTTCATAAGAATCGCTTATTTAACTTTTTGGATAATGAATTTTTACCCTCATTTAAAAATGGGAAAATTATTAGTTTGAAGAAGCCATTTTTATTATCTATAAAATCATCTAGTCTACTTGAAATAGAGGAAAAAGTGAGACATAAAGAGGATACTATTAGAAATAGAGATTCTTCGATAGGAGATCTGCGCAAATGGAATTTTGCAAACAGTAATAGAAAAATTTGGCTTTATTCAGATAGAATAGGTGTCATTGATAATGCATATGTCCAATTTAAACATGATAAGCTACTGAATGATGGTATTGAACGCTACTATATTTATGAAGGTGAATTTGAGGATTTAGGGTTAAATGTTAATGAGGGAGACTTACAAAATTTCGTTAAGTTCAACAGTGAAGAACATCGACGTTTATTTATGGTAGCTGATTATTTATTGGGATCCTTTCAAGGCTTCACTGAAATTTTTCCTTTTAACAGACGTGAGTTGAATTTGTTGCAAGACCTTATACGCATCAAGTTTATTTATTTGCAACATGGAGTGCTGCATGCTCATACTCCATGGATTTATTCAAAGGAGAAAACATACATTGATAAATTTGTTGTTTCTTCCGAATTTGAGAAAGAAAATCTTATTAATAATTATCAATACACAGAAAATGATATAATCACTACAGGTATGCCTAGATTTTCAATAAGAGATCAAGAATGTTCAAATAAGCAAAATAAAATTCTCTATGCCCCATCTTGGAGAAATTCGATCATAAAAGGGAAAAAAGGCAATGAATGGTTGATCAATGAAGAATATGTCAAGTCGACTCCCTATTATCATTCACTTCTGGAAATTTTAAGCTCGAAAAAACTCAATAATTTACTGGAAGAGAACGATTTATATTTAGATATAAAACTTCATCCAATTTTTGCTCAATTACAAGAAGAACTATCTGAATACAATAATTTTCCTGAAAGAATAAATATTTTAAAAACTTTAGAGGACAGTAGTATATATAAAATATTTACGACTGATTTCTCATCTTTTATTTTTGATGCTGTCATAGATAAAACACCGATTGTTTATTTTGTTCCAGACTATAAATACTTTTTATCAGATAATCATTCATACTTATCTCTAGATTTACCTTTAGAGCATGGTTTTGGAGATGTTGTATATAATACGGAAACTTTTGCTGAGGCACTGAGAAAAATTATTTTAAATAATTTCGTTCCTGAGCAGAAATATCTAGAGAGAATGAAAAAGTTTTATTCCTTTAGCGGAAATCCTAGTGATGATTTATATCAAGCGCTCATCAAGTTAGATCAAGGAGATATATAATTATGTTAATATCACTCAATTGTTTAAAAACTAGTATCTCTTGTATTGAAAATTATGTTTTATTAATGAATAAACTTTTTTCAATTGGGCAGAAGCGATTTATACTAATCGAAGATAAGGAAACTGATTTTTTTATAATGAATAATTGGAATAAAATTATGGAATTAGTTTCTTTTTCTCGTGAAGATGTTTCTTTATTGTTCATAGGTGATTTAGAAAAATCTAAAGAATATGAGATTGAAAATAAAATAAAATTTGATGAGTGTTACGAAAATACAATTGTTGATAAGAGTATTTATGACCTCATTCAAATGCAAAATTTAAAACATGCTGATAAAGATTTTATTTTTTCTCAAGAGTTTAATTGTTTAATTGAAATAATCAATAAAGTGATGATAAAAACAGATATAAAAACTAGTATTGATAATGATCCTCTTACTGAGGCGAGACTAACTTTGCTAAGCGAGACATTTGATATGAAGCATTTAATAGAGGAAGATAAGTTTGTCGTTAAAATAGATAGTATAGAATTGTTAGAATTTCTACTTTCATGTAAGAATAGTTTGAAATTAGACGCATATGCTTTGATTGAGGAAATATTTAAAAACTTTTTATTTTGTGAATCAAATTCTAAGGAGATCGGGATAAAAAATGAGTAGTATATCATATAATTTTACTATTATAGTTTCTTATAGAAATACTGAAGAATATCTATCAAAATGCATATTATCAGTTTTAAAACAATCGATTGGATTTGAAAAAAAAGTACAACTCATTTTAGTCAATGATCACAGTAGTGATTGTTCAAAAGAGATCGCAGACTTTTTTGCAGCTAAGATTCCTGATCAAGTATTATCTATTGAATCTAAGGGGAATGGTGTTGCAGCTGCGAAAAATACAGGTTTAAAATTTGCTTATGGAAAATATATTAACTTCTTAGATTCAGATGATTATCTAAGCAATGATGCATTAGAGAAGGTAAGTTCTTTTTTTGATTCACATAGTGATGTCCCTTTGGTTTCTATTCCTATGGAATATTTCGAAAACCAGAATGGGCCTCATATGTTGAACTATAAATTTGAGAATACTAGGGTTATTAATATTATTGACGAACCATCGGCTATTCAGCTCTCCTCTGCATCTTCATTTTTCCTGAAAGAAGCAATAGATAATCAAGAATTCGATGAAAAAATGATATTTGGAGAAGACTCGAAATTCGTTACTAATATAGTATTAAAATACCAAAGATATGGCATTATCCATGACACGACTTATTTTTATAGGAAAAGAATAAAACAAAATTCCTCTATGCAAAACACATATTCTCAGGAGTTTTATTACTCCACATTTATAGATGAATTTCTTTTGAGAATGATTGACGAATATGCTGTGGATGGGGAAATTCCTCGTTATTTGCAAAATATAGTAGCATACAGCATACAATGGCCACTGCGGCAACAAGATGTTCCTATTGGCATCAGTAAAAGTATTCTAGAAAAATTCTCTGATAAGGTAAGAACGTTATTGTCGTATATCGATGATGAAATTCTATTAAATTTAAAGTATATTAGTGGTTATCAAAAATGGTATTTATTGTGTTTGAAAAAAGATTTAGATTTTAATAACCCACCAATTAAAATAGATAACGATATACCGTCAATTGAGATAGATGGTAAAATTTATGAGAGCTTAGACAAACTATCTTTAAATATTCAATCATATGATATAGACGAAACTAGTTTCTACGTGGTTTTCTCTTTTGTTTCGAAGTTTAGCAATGATAAATTGAAGTTTTATAAAATAACATCAAATGAAAAAGTTCAATTAGTGCCTTCTATTGAGAGAACAACTAGAGTTTTAGGGAAAGTAGTAAAAGAGTATGTTTATCTTCAGTTGATATATCCCTTAAATCGTTTATCTGATGAAAGTTTTTCTATTTTAGTTGAGTGTGATGGGTATTCCTCTAAAATTAGACTTTCAATGAAAGCTCAAAAAAAGATAGCTCGTTCTCTAAAGTATAAGCGATTAACAGTTTCACTTAAATATAATTCATCTGGAAGAAGATTTGATTTAAGTAAGCACAAAAGATTTTATGATCTAAGAACTATATCAAAAAATACTTTGAATAAATTAATAAGTAAAAAATAAAGGAGACTCCAAATTATGATTTATGCTCATATAATGGCAGGTGGAATAGGCAAAAGAATGGGAAATATACCATTACCAAAGCAATATTTAACACTTGGAAATAAGCCGATTATTGTTCATACTGTAGAAAAATTTGTACTAAATTCGGATTTTAATTTGATAATTGTTTCTACTCCAGAGAACTGGATTAATTATACGATTGAAATATTTGAAAAGAATAATTTAACGGATGAAAGAATTCGTATCATTGCCGGCGGTGATGAAAGAAACGATACCTTGAGTAAAGCAATACAATATATTAGTGATACGAATGGTATCTTTGATGATGATGTTATTGTTGCTCATGACGCAGTAAGACCTTTTTTAACCAAAAAAATAATTGATGACAATATTAAAGCATCTAAGAATTTTTCGGCAATTGATACTGTAATCCCAGCTTATGATACAATTGTTAAGGGAGACGGTAATGAAGTGCATGAAATCCCTGTTCGAGATATAATGTACCAAGGTCAGACTCCACAAACTTTTAATATTAAGAAATTTCAAGAGTGCTTCAAAAAGTTGTCTGATTCTGAACGATTAACCTTAAGTGATTCATGCAAAATTATGCTTTTAGGTGGTGAAAGAGTAGGAATGGTTGAGGGTGATTCCTCAAACATCAAAATTACAACGCCATATGATTTAAAAATTGCTAACTCGATTATTGAATACGGGCATACTGCTCAGTGAGGTGTGAATTTTGTTAAATAAAATATATAGACTAGTTGCCCCGCGCCAATTTGAACCTTTCATAATAGAAGAGAAAATTTGTGAAGATACTGTTATTGTCAGACCGACATTTCTTTCAATTTGCCATGCGGATCAGAGATATTATACTGGAAGCAGAGATAAAGCTGTTTTGAGAAAGAAATTACCTATGGCTTTGATTCATGAGGGGATAGGAGAAGTTGTTAAAGATTATTCAGGTCAGTTTTCTAGTGGAGAGCGAGTAATAATTGTACCCAATACTCCTATGGAGTCCGATAAGATTATCGCTGAAAATTATTTATCCTCTTCATTATTTCGAAGCTCTGGATATGATGGATTGATGCAAGAATATGTATTTGCGAGAAGTGATCGCTTAGTTAGGGTTTTGGATAATGTTCCATCAAATGTTGCAGCATATACTGAATTAATTTCAGTTTCCTTTCATTCCATTAAGAGATTAAAACGTGTAATGAATAGTGATCAAGAGATTTTTGGCATATGGGGAGATGGAAATTTAGGGTATATTACAGCAAATTTATTAAAAGGGCTTTTTCCACATTCGAAGTTATATGTTTTCGGAAAAAATGAAGATAAGCTGAACTTCTTTAGCTTTGCAGATAAAGTTTTTACTATAGATGAGATACCGGACGATTTAATGATATCACAAGCTTTTGAATGCGTTGGCGGATCAGGCAGCTATTTTGCTATCCAACAAATTATTAAGCATATAAAACCGCAAGGTTCAATTGCTATTATGGGTGTTTCTGAAAATCCAGTTGAAATTAATACAAGAATGGTCTTAGAAAAAGGATTAACAATTTCTGGCACAAGTCGAAGCAGCGCTTTGGATTTTCAAGAAACAATTGATTTCCTATCGACCCATTCAATTGAAAGAAAACGATTTGAAAATTTAGTGGGAATTGAATCTAAAATCAACAATATAAATGATCTGCATGACTTTTTTGAGGCTGAATTTGCTAACACATGGGGAAAAGCTATAATGGAGTGGAATTTATAGATTTTTGGGAGGTTCTATGATAAAAAAATGTTTATTGTTAGGGTGCTGTGTTTTAGAATTCTTTTTATTTCCTATTCATGTGAACGCTAACTCATTTGAATCAAATGAAAATATTAGCAGTTATTTAGAAAGTGATCAAAAGCAAACTGTGATATCAAGTACGAACTCATCATCAGAATATTCCTCATCATTTGACGGTAATGTGAACTCTACAACGATATCTGAAAGTTTTAGTTCTTCTGAAGAAAGTGCCAATAAAGATGTTAGCTCTGGCTACTCCAACGAAATTGATTCTTTAGCAAAAGAATATGCAATACCTTCTGGACGTTCTGACTTGTATGAAACAACGAATGAAAATTCAGTAAGAAGATCGACAAGAGCAGCTGTTTTAAATCCTCCAATCGTTAAAGCGGAGGACTTGAATACTCCGAGGAAAGATTTTATTGATGTGTCGTCGCACAATGGTGAAATATCTATAGATAATTATCTAATGATGAAGCAATACGGTGTCAAAGGTGTAGTGGTTAAACTAACAGAATATACTACTTATAAAAATCCTTATGCAAAAAAGCAAATTGAAAATGCGCAACAAGCGGGCTTGAAAGTTTCAGTGTATCATTATAGCTGGTTCACCAATGAATCTGAGGCTATCGCAGAAGCAAATTATTTTGCAGCTTTCGCACAGGAATTAGGACTTTCTAAGACTACTCTAATGGTAAATGATATTGAGGAACCAAAAATTGTAGATAAAGGGAATCATACGCAAAATTCACTTTCATTTAAAAAACGTTTAAATGAACTTGGATATGGAAATGTTATTCATTATAGCGGCTTGTACTGGATTACAGAAGGGTTAATGGATGCTTCAATTCTAGGAGCAAAAAATATTTGGGTTGCTGCTTATCCATACTCTTTATCCAATGATCAGATGTATTCTCAATATGGAGCATGGCAATGGTCCTCGTTAGTAACATTTCCTAACCTTAGTACATCATTTGATATGTCTTCTGATTATTTAGGAATATTTACCAATAATGAAAATAATACAGTTGATTTATCTAAATACTATACAAGCAACCCTAATTATATCATTATGAAAAAAAATGATTACATTTATAGCAAACTATCATTTGGGACTGCTAATCGTTTAAGAAAAGTGAGTAAAAACCAAGTTATTAAGATAAAAGGAATTGCATATGATAACAAAACACCTAGATTAATTACTGATGATGGGTATTTAACGGCGAATAAATCTTATGTACAGAAAATTTTAAGCAGCTACAAGAACTATATGTATGTCTTACCATCTTCTGGCTATGTCTATACAAAAAAAGATGATTATTCGTATTCAAATGTAACTTTTACTTCTCGAAAAACAAAATATCCAAAGGGCTCTGTTATTAAAGTAAAAGGGATTGCATATGCACCAGATGGGTGTCCGAGATTAATCTTATCTGATGGTTCATATTTTACAGCGAATTTATCTAGAGTATCAACAGTGACTTCTTCGTACAATTCTTATTTATTGTCTAAACCCCAATTTGTTATTTTTAATAAAGATGACTATTTTTATAAAGATGTAAATTTTAAAAACAGGGGCGCTAAAATTAAGAAAAATCAAGTTTTGAAGGTCAATGACGTTGTTTTCACTTCATCAGGAGTACCAAGGCTAAAAGTTAATAACGGATATGTGACCGCTAATAAGAAATATGTTTCTAAACTTATAGCTAGTTACTCAAACTATTACTACAAAGATATCTCAAATGTCATTTTACAGAAAAATGATTATTTTTACTCTTCTGTAAATTTTAGTAATGGAGCCAGAAAGAAAAAAGCAACAAAAGGTATGGTTGTAAAAGTTCAAGGAATCGAGTTTGATGCTAATGGTACACCACGGCTTAGAACAAACCAAGGGTATCTATCAGCGAAAAAAACAATTGTAAAAGCTAAGTAGCTCTTGAAGGGACTATTAATCTTTTTCTATTCCACTCCTCCTAACTTTCGTGTATAATGGTACAAGCCAGTATTACGAAAGTTAGGAGGAGTTGTTTTGAGTAAACAACATCCAGAGGATAAGTCCTTTAAAGACGAAGTATTAGGAGCTTTAAAGCAACCTCAATCAGATCAAACCCAAGAAAGCAATGGTTTGAACGAGCGTCCTATTCAACAACCTCAAGAAGAGGTGGGTTCGCGAACTGCAAGTGGAAAGACCAAAAATAAACAAGCAAAGCAAGCTGCTACAAGTCGTAGGGCAGCAGAAGAAGAAGTGCCCATAGCTGAAGGTGGGGAAACGCAATTGCGCAAGCAGCAACGCAAAAAAGAAGATCGGATTGTCAATCGGATCGTTTTGATTGTAGTCCTTGCTCTGCTCGTCATCGGTGGTGTTTTAGGATTTTCAATGTATCGTTATGTAACATCAGGATTGCAGCCGTTGAATCCAGAAGATACCGAAACGGTGGCGGTTGAGATTCCTAGTGGATCGTCCAACAAAGCAATTGGAGAAATATTAGAAGAAGACAATATCATTAAAAGTGGTATGATCTTTAACTATTATACGAAATTCAATAATTTAACTGGATTTCAAGCAGGAAATTATCATTTTTCTCCTAGTATGACATTGGATCAAATCTCAAAGATGCTGCAAAATGGTGAAGGCTCGGTCACCTCTGATGCAAAAGTGACGATTCCAGAAGGATTTGATGTTGATCAAATCGGTGATGCTCTAGCGGAAGCGACGAATATCTCGAAAGACGATTTCCTAGCTTTGATGGAAAGTGACGAGTTCTTTGAAAAAATGAAAGAAACCTATCCTGAGCTTTTAGCAAGTGCCGGCGATGCGCAAGGTGTGCGTTACCGACTAGAAGGATACTTGTTCCCAGCAACTTACGACTACTATACAGGGAATACCCTAGAAGAAGTCGTTACCCAAATGGTGGATAAATCAAATTCAGTCTTGTCAAAATATTTCGATCAAATTGCTCAAAAAGAAATGACGGTTCAAGAAGTCCTTACTTTGGCATCACTTGTTGAAAAAGAGGGCAGTAAGCTAGAAGATCGTAAAAATATCGCACAGGTATTCTTCAATCGTTTAGCGATTGATATGCCGCTGCAATCGGATATTTCGATTCTATATGCGTTAGGTGAGCACAAAGAGCTAGTTACTTATGAGGACACCCAAGTTGACTCTCCTTATAATCTCTATGTGCATACTGGCTACGGACCTGGACCATTCAACAATCCAAGTGAAGCAGCGATCCAAGCGGTCTTAGATCCAACACCGAACAACTACTATTATTTCGTTGCTGACATTCAAACCCAAGAAGTGTACTTTGCGGAAACCTATGAACAGCATATGCAATTAGTGGAACAATATGTAAACAATACCTCAAATTAAATTTTCATAGGTTTATAGTTTACATTTAAAAAAAAGCATGGTAATCTTTTGTGGACTCATCGCAAAAGATTACCTTTTGCGATTTATTAGAAGTTACTAAAAGGAGAAAAGAACTATGGTAGAAAAAGTTTACCCAATGACACTTGAAGGAAAAGAAAAGTTAGAACAAGAATTAGAAGAATTGAAAACGGTAAAACGCGGCGAAATCATTGAACGTATCAAGGTAGCCCGCAGTTTTGGCGATTTATCCGAAAACTCAGAGTATGAGTCTGCTAAAGATGAACAAGCGTTTGTCGAAGGCCGAATCACTACTTTAGAAAATATGATTCGTTTTGCAGAGATCATTGATAATGAGGGTGTAGACTCTGATGAAGTTTCCATCGGGAAAACAGTGATTTTTGTTGAGTTGCCTGATGGTGACGAAGAAGAGTACATGATCGTCGGTAGTGCTGAAGCAGATCCGTTTTCTGGT
Source organism: Enterococcus sp. DIV0755f (assembly GCF_051713725.1). Lineage (NCBI taxonomy): Bacteria > Bacillati > Bacillota > Bacilli > Lactobacillales > Enterococcaceae > Enterococcus > Enterococcus sp. DIV0755f. The sequence goes on along the minus strand of NZ_JBIOQL010000001.1, from coordinate 2,231,179 downwards.
AAAATTTCCAATGATTCACCAATCGCTCGTGCCTTGATTGGGAAAAAAGTCAATGATGAAGTGACGATCTCAACGCCAGGCGGAGATATGCAAGTAAGAATCACAGAAGTAAAGAAAAGCTAATTGCTTGATCACTCGATCAATCTAGTTGACCCTGTTGTTCATTCTCCTTTAGGGAATTTGATCAAACAGGGTCTTTTTTCGGACCAGCGACGGATGGACAAACCATTTTTTTCAGGTATGATAGAGTAGAATTACTAGGAGGAGGAGCTTGAATGAAAAGTCCTTGGCGTTTTTTCTTTATTGTTGAAGCGCTCTTACTGCTTTTTGCGGTATGGCAAATTTTATCTAATCCGCCATTATTATTTTTATTAATACTTGGTGTGACGTGCTTGGTCCTTGTGAACCGAAGTGAGCGCAAGAGCAATTTTAAAAATTTCTTGATGGTCTCAAGTTCCATTGCTATTTTGATCAGTTTGTTAAATAGTCCAGCACTGTGGCTGATGCTGATTTTTGCGATTTTATTTATTGGTTTAAAAGGAGTCGAGATTACCGGAATCGACTTAACTAAAAATTCATTCTGGCGCAAAAAACAAATGATTATCGTTGAAACTGAAGAACCCAAAGCTGATCATCCACTGAAACAAAAGCAGCAATGGTTAGGTAATGAACGGATCGGCAGTCAAGTCTATGAATGGGACGATATCAATTTAGATATCTTGACGGGAGACACTTTCATCGATCTAGGCAACACTTTATTGCCTAAGAAAGAAAACGTCGTGATCGTACGAAAAGGCTTTGGCAGAACTCGTATTTTAGTGCCTGCTGGTATAGCAATCAAATTAGAGCACAGTACTTTTATTGGCTCCGTTATCTTTGAAGGCGAAGAAACGAGCTTGAAAAATGAAAAAGTGACGATCTACAGCCCGGATTATGGCGAAAATAGTCGGCGTTTGAAAATCTTGACGAATACCCTTGTTGGTGATGTTGAGGTGATTCGGGTATGATCGGGAAATTTTCAAGAGGCATGATCGCTTTTTATGCAGGATTAGCAAGTTTTTTCACCATGATTTTGATGCTGTTTTCCTATTTGTATGCCAGTGGGAAAAATAATTGGCTGATAGAAGTCTTTCAAATCAAGCTCTTCTTTATCCCAATCGTCTTTCACTTACTTGTAATATCTGCATTGATTGCTTTAGCTGTCTTTTTACTGATTTCTTTTTTTCGCAACCGTCAATACGGTCCGGTGGAAGAAAAGTTAAGACTGTTAGCCAGCGGCTATATCGATAGCCCTTTATTGGAAACAAAAATCCCCCATGCGTCTGAAAACCATTTGATTGCGAATGTGGATCGTGATATTGCTAGTATCCAATCGAAGATGAAACAGATGTCGATGGAATTACAGCAATTGAATGCGAAACCGCAGTTTGTTGATGGTCAGACGAAAGAAGAGATTTTAGAAGCAGAAAGGCAGCGTCTGGCTCGTGAATTGCACGACTCTGTTTCTCAACAGCTGTTTGCCGCCATGATGATGATGTCTGCACTAAATGAGCAAGCGATTCGAACAGATGCGCCAGAAAGCCAAAAGAAACAGTTAGCTATGGTCACAGACATTATCAATGCTTCGCAATCTGAAATGCGGGCGCTCTTGCTTCATCTACGACCTGTTACTTTGGAAGGGAAGAGTCTAAAGCAAGGAATCGAGCAATTGTTAAAAGAATTAGAGACCAAAATCAAAATTCTATTGACTTGGGATATTGAAGACTTTACGATGCCTAGTTCGATTGAAGATCAACTCTTTCGTGTGATCCAAGAACTCTTATCTAATACACTGCGTCACGCCAAGGCCAATGAGTTGGAAGTTTACTTGCATCGCATTGATAATAACGTGTTGTTGCGGGTGATCGATGACGGTGTTGGCTTTGATCCACAAGATCAAAAGGCCGGCAGCTATGGTTTGATGAATATCCGAGAACGGGTAAGTGCCGTTGGCGGAACGTTGAAAATTATTAGTTTTAAAAATCAAGGAACCAGTATTGAAATTAAAGTTCCACTGTTGAAGGAGGCATAAGGTATGATTAAAGTGTTGTTAGTTGATGACCATGAAATGGTTCGTCTGGGGGTTTCTTCTTATCTATCGATTCAAGACGATATAGAAGTAATTGGGGAAGCGGAAAATGGTCGAGTCGGGTATGAAAAGGCATTGGAATTACGTCCAGATGTGATTTTGATGGATTTGGTGATGGATGAAATGGATGGGATCGAATCTACGAAATTGATTTTAAATGATTGGCCCGAAGCAAAAATCATTATTGTCACTAGTTTTATTGATGACGAAAAAGTCTATCCTGCTATTGAAGCGGGTGCGGCAGGTTACCTGTTAAAGACGTCTACTGCTCATGAGATTGCGGAAGCCATTCGTGCAACCCAGCGAGGAGAGCGGGTCTTAGAACCCGAAGTCACCACGAAAATGATGGATCGTTTGACGAATCGGACACCGATCCTACATGAAGATTTGACCAATCGGGAACAAGAAGTGTTACTGTTGATCGCCGAAGGAAAGAGCAATCAAGAGATTGCGGATGCACTCTTCATTACGCTGAAAACAGTGAAGACACATGTGTCAAATATCTTATCAAAATTAGAAGTAGAAGATCGTACACAAGCTACGATATATGCTTTTAAACATGGTTTGATAAAATAAAGTCTTAATAATCATACCTCCTCATGGCAAGCAGAGGAGGTTTTTGTTATACTAAATTATGATCTGGTAAAAAAGGAGCGTTTGTGGTGAAGCAAAATTATGCAATAATCGGTCTGGGCCGTTTTGGTGGCAGTATTTGTCGCACGTTGATTGAATCTGGACAAGAAGTACTGGCGATCGATAGCAACGAAGATCGTGTCAATGAGTATATGAATATCGCCACCCATGCGGTGGTCGGCAACGCACAAGATGAGATGACGTTACGCTCATTGGGTATCCGTAACTTTGACCATGTCATTGTTGCGATTGGTGAGGATATTCAAGCTAGTATTTTGGTGACCTTGATGGTCAAAGAAATGGGTGTTCCTAATATCTTAGCGAAAGCCCAAAACGAATATCATGCCCGTGTACTGGAAAAACTCGGCGCAGACCGTGTCGTTCATCCCGAACGTGACATGGGGATTCGCATCGCCCATAATCTAGTTTCCAAAAATATCTTAGATTATATTGAACTATCTGACGAATTTTCTCTAGCAGAGATTCGCGTGTCCAATCCACGCTTTTTCAATAAATCCCTGATTGAGCTGAATTTTCGACAAAAGTATGGTCTGACAGTCGTTGCGATTCGTCGGGGACCAGGACAAGTGATCGTTTCGCCTGATGCAGAGGCGATCGTGCGTGAAAATGACAATTTACTCGTGATCGGCAATACAGATGATGTAGATATACTTGATGAACATATGAATGATTAGGAGTGAAGAAAATGAACTTAACAATAAGTCCTGAAGCAATGCAATGGTTTAAAAAAGAATTGGTGGTAGACCAAGGAAGCGGGATTCGTTTTTTCGGAAAAATTTATGGCAAAACACAAGTGCATGACGGATTTTCCGTGGGAATGTCAGTCGATAAACCAGAACGTCCGATCGTCGAACAAACCATTGATGGCTTGCTTTTTTTTATTGATGAAGCAGACGAATGGTTTTTCAAAGGCTATGATCTAACTGTGGACTATGATGAAACGTTAGATGAACCGAAATATGATTTTAGCGAAGATAAAAAATAATGTGGATTCGGTCCCAGCTGACCGATTTCCCACGATTGGCTCTAGGAGATGAAACCGATGTTATCAATTGTTGTACCTTGTTTTAATGAAGAGGCAAGCTTGCCGATTTTTTTTGAAGAAACAGAAAAAGTGAAGAAACACTTAAATATGCCTTTTGAATATATTTTTGTTAATGACGGGTCTTCAGATCAAACTCTGTCTGTTTTAAGAGACTTGTATCACGCCCACCCTGAAAGTGTTCGCTATCTATCTTTTTCGAGAAACTTTGGCAAAGAAGCTGCTCTTTATGCGGGGCTACAAGCTGCTAGAGGCGATTTTGTCACTGTAATGGATGCAGATTTACAAGATCCGCCGTCATTACTACCTGAAATGTTTTCTTTGCTAAGAAGTAAACCAGAGCTTGACTGTGTGGGTACGAGACGTGCCGATAGAAAAGGTGAGCCAAAGATTCGCAGTTTTTTTTCGAACTCGTTCTATAACATCATCAACAAAATTGCCGATACTGAAATGGTAAACGGTGCGCGAGATTTTCGCTTGATGCGCCGCAATATGGTTGATGCAGTTTTGCAGCTGTCAGAGTACAATCGCTTTTCAAAAGGGATCTTCAGCTGGGTTGGGTTTGATACAGAATACATCGCCTATGAGAATCGAGAAAGAGTAGCGGGTGAGACGTCCTGGTCATTCTGGAAGCTATTCCAATATTCGATCGATGGCATCGTCAATTTTTCAGATACACCTTTGAATATCGCCTCGTTTATTGGTGCGCTTTCCTGTTTTGGTTCTCTGATTGCTTTGATCTTTATTGTGATAAGAACCTTTATTTTTGGAGATCCGACATCAGGGTGGCCTTCAATGGTCAGTATCTTCTTATTTGTTGGTGGATTGCAATTGCTTTGTTTAGGGATCATCGGCAAGTATATCGGAAAAATTTTCTTAGAGACTAAAAATAGACCCTTGTACTTCTTGAAAGAAACCGAAAAAGACCAAGAAAAACAATGATAAAATAAAAGTGTACAATTTGAAGAGAGTGCCTTCAACTGTACACTTTTTTTGCGGAAAGAATTTGTTAGTATCCCTTTTCCAAGTTTATCTCATTCTTAACAAGTTCTTGTTTTTTTAAAAATTGTTGGAAATTCGCTAAGAAAATATCCATAAATGCCTTTTGAAAATGGGGCGTGTGTCCTGAGATGTGAGGAGTAATCAACAGGTTTTCGGTATGCCATAGCGGATCATTTTCTGGTAGAGGTTCCTCTTCAAAAACATCTAGTGCGGCAAATGCCAGCTGCTTTTTCTCTAATGCCTTTGTTAATGCGGCAGTATCCACGCTAGGACCACGACCGACATTATAAAATGAAGCAGAAGGCTTCATTTGTGCAAAAAAGGCTTCATCATACAAATGTGTGGTTTCTTCTGTCAGTGGAAGAATATTGATGATGCAATCGGCGGTTTTTGCGCAAGTGTGTAAGTCAGATAACGCAAACGTTTTTTCAAAACCCGCCACCTCATGGCCGCTTGTATTAATGCCGATCGGATGTACACCAAAAAAGGTTAATGCTTTGGCTAATCTTTGGCCGATCTGTCCCGTACCAACGATCAAAATCTCTTGATCCGATAGCTTTGCATAAGGAATCGTATCCGGTGCCCATTGCTGTTTTCTTTGTTGTTGGATTGCTTGGAAAATCCCGCGGTTTTCCATAAAGAGCAAAGCCAATAAATGGTCTGTAATCGATTCTGCGTGGATGCCACTGCCATTTGATAAGAGAATGTCGTATTTTGCAAACTCTTTTAATGGCAAGGTGTCCACACCAGCCGAAATCGCTTGGACCCATTTCAAATTTGTTTTTTCGGTTAACAGGTGTTCGTTCCATGCTGGCTTCCAACCGATAGTGATTTCCACTTGTGACCAATCAATTGCTTGGTCCTTTGAGTACACGAGAAATTGATAGTCTTTTTCCATTTGTTCCACATAAGTGTCGCGAAAGTTGCGAGTGGCTAAGATTATTTTTTTCATTGCCAAGCCTCCTTGTATCTTAAGTGTAGCAAAGAATGAGAAAAAAGCCATGTTCAATGAATTGAACATGGCATAGATCATTTTTTTAATTGTATTTTTGGGGAATCTTTGACACCTTGTGTAAATAAGAATAGGGAACCAAACAAAATAAAGGTTGTAGCATCAAAGGAAGGCAGCGCTAGTTGTACAATAACACTAATGAGTGTAGGCAATGCAGCACAGACAATGAGAATCTTTAAATTTTCGAAAAAGGTATAAGAGAATAGCTTCAATTTCGTATAGATCGTTGCAATAAAGGTTCCCATGATTAAGGTGATCAGTAAGCTGACAAACGTGGGATATAAGGCGACAAAAAAGACAATGATTTTTATCAGCCATGGGATCGCTTGGTTGGATAAGGTTTCTCGAATTGCCTGACCGTTAAGATTACGCAGTGCTGGTTCACTATAATCAAACTCTAATTGGTTTGAATCGAACATAGACGTTGAGAAACCAGAAGAAGGGATACGAATGACCAGCTGATCTTTTAACAAACCTACTGCGATCACCGAGCCGGTGACATCAGATGCAATATCTGCTGGTGTACGATTGCCATCAGGATCAAAAGTAAAGATGATCGAATCGGTTTGATAGATGAACCCTTGCGTATTGGGAGCGACAGAAATCTGTCCATTTTCGATCGTGAAATCAGGAATCGTTTTTCCGATTTTTTGTCCATCTGCTTGCACATCACGAAAGACGTCTAAGACATTGATGGTAACTGGCAAAGCCATCATCACGGCTGCACCTAATAGAAAAACGATCACTTTGGAAAACTCTGCTTTTTTGACGAATTTTAGCTCTGGTATTCGAAAAAAAGCAATTTTAAATAGTTGGACGATAGTCATTTGCTGATAAACTCCTTTGTGGTATAACTAGAGTAATTGTAACGAAGGGTTCTTAGGATTACAAGGAATTCACAAAAAAAGAGCCAAATATCTATTGAATAAGTAAATAAAGTAATGAAAGTAGGCATATGTATGCAAAAGTTTATTGAATACAAACAAATCTTACAACAAAAAAAACTGTGGGAGCCACTCACGTATTTATTTTTTGGTGGTTTGACCACCGTAGTCAATATTGTCGTCTATCTCATTTTTCGTGAAGGGTTTGGTTTTTATTATCAAACAGCGAATGTGATTTCTTGGATCGCTTCTGTTTTATTCGCTTACTTTACAAATAAGTTATGGGTCTTTGAAGCAAAAACAAAAACGAAGCAAGAGTCTTGGGCGGCATTTGGAAAGTTTATTTTTTTTCGCGTTATATCATTAGACTTGGACATGCTCTGTATGTATTTCTTTATCTCAGTTTTAGCTACCGGCGATCTTGTTGCCAAGCTGGTCACCCAAGTCGTTGTTGTTTTGGCAAATTATGTGTTTAGTAAATTTTTGATTTTCAATACGAAAAAAAGTGAGAAAAAGTAAGCATATTTTTTGAACAAAGTCTGATAGTCTGATAATGTTACTTATGTAAACATTATCATTGAGGAGGATTTTTTTATGACTTACACATTACCAGATTTACCTTACGCATACGATGCATTGGAACCATATATTGATGAAGAAACGATGCATTTGCATCATGATAAACACCACAACACTTATGTAACAAACTTAAATGCAGCGATTGAAAAACATCCTGAATTAGGTGAAAAAACAGTTGAAGAATTATTAGCAGACTTTTCTTCTGTATCTGAAGATATTCAAACAGCGGTTCGCAACAATGGCGGCGGCCATGCTAACCACACATTCTTCTGGGAAATCTTAGGCCCAAATGCCGGTGGCGAACCTACTGGGGCAATCAAAGAGGCAATTGAAGAAACTTTTGGCAGCTTTGAAGACTTTAAAGAAGAATTTAAAACTGCTGCAACTGGACGTTTTGGTTCAGGTTGGGCATGGTTAGTCGTTAAAGACGGTAAACTAGCAATCACTTCAACCGCGAATCAAGATTCACCATTGATGGATGGTCAAACACCTGTATTAGGTTTAGATGTTTGGGAACATGCGTATTACTTGAAATACAAAAATGTTCGTCCAGATTACATCAATGCTTTCTGGAGTGTTGTTAACTGGGACAAAGTAAACGAATATTTCGCAAAAGCTTAAACAAACTATTAGGAAGAAGCCTGACTAAGGGCTTCTTTTTTGTTGATGGAAAGAAATTTCGTTATTGCTAACGCTTACATATTCCGCTATAATGAAATCGACGGAATCGTCGGATTATAATTATTGGAGGCTTTACACACTATGGAACATGGGAAAGTAAAATGGTTCAACAACGAAAAAGGGTTTGGTTTTATTACAGTTGACGGTGGCGATGATGTATTTGTTCACTTCTCTGCCATTCAAGGAGATGGGTTTAAATCGCTTGAAGAAGGACAAGAAGTTGAATTTACGATCGTTGAAGGTGCCCGCGGACCGCAGGCAGCGGAAGTAACCAAAGTCTAAATCAGAACAAAAAAGCTGAGTAACCTCTCAGCTTTTTTAATTTGCTATTTCCTGCCATTTTTGGTATCTTCAATACATTAAAGACTAGAAAACGAAGAGGTACAAGAATGAAACGAGTAATTACTTATGGAACATTTGACTTGTTACACTATGGACATATTAATCTTTTACGTCGTGCAAAAGAACAAGGCGATTATTTAATCGTGGCACTATCAACGGATGAATTTAATTGGAATGAAAAACAAAAAAAATGCTACTTTTCCTATGAGAAAAGAAAGCAATTATTAGAAGCGATTCGTTATGTTGATTTAGTTATTCCCGAGAAAGAATGGGCACAAAAAGTTTCTGATGTCAAAGAGTATCATGTTGATACCTTTGTTATGGGAGATGATTGGGCAGGAAAATTTGATTTTATTCAAGAAGAAACCGATGCTGAAGTGATTTATCTAGCGAGGACGCCAGAAATATCAACCACTCAAATTAAAAAAGAGTTGAAACTAAATAATTGAACAATTCTAATAGAAAAAGCATCTTTTACAGATGTTTTTTTTATTGAAACCAACTCCAAGAACTTAAGAATTTATTACTAGTTTTTCATTGATTATTTGTTCAGAACTCAAAATATGGTATGATGTTTTGTGAGTTGACTTGATCAATTAGAAATTCTATGAGAATGGATGAAGAAAGTGGAAAAAGAAATCAAAGTCCGTGCAACTTTAGTGACGAAAGAATACGACTTATATAAAAAGAAAGCTGATAAAGTAAAAGCGCTATTCAAGTTCTATCATCGCAATGTTCCCCGATTTTGGGCATTAAAAGGAGTCAGCTTCGATGTGAAAGCTGGTGAATCAGTGGGGATCATTGGGATCAATGGCTCTGGAAAATCAACTTTATCGAACGTAATCAGTGGCATCATTCCACCGACATCCGGTACGATGGAAGTAAATGGTGATACCTCAATCATCGCAATCGGTGCCGGGTTAAAATATCAGCTGACAGGGTTAGAAAATATTCGGCTTAAAGCATTGATGTCTGGAATGACTAATAAAGAAATTGATGAAAAAATGCCTGAGATCGTAGCCTTTGCTGATTTAGGTGACTTTATCAATCAACCCGTTAAAAGCTATTCCAGTGGGATGAAATCACGATTAGGCTTTGCTATTGCGGTTCATAATGATCCAGATATTTTAGTCATTGATGAGGCGTTATCTGTCGGAGACGAAACGTTTTATCAAAAATGTGTGGATAAGATCATGGAATTTAAAGAAGCAGGAAAAACGATCTTTTTTGTTAGTCATGCTTTAGGACAGGTAGAAAAACTTTGTGACCGAACGATTTGGATGCACTATGGTGATTTACGGATGTTTGGTCCTACTGAAGAAGTAATGGCTGAATACCGCAAATTTATCGATTGGTTCAAAAAACAACCAAAGAAAGAGCAAAAAGCCTATCAAGATAACTATAAAGAAGAACAAAAAGCATTTAACTTGGACAAACTAACAGAAAAAAGCCGTGAAGATCATTTTTTGCAACAACAAAATCTTTCCGACCAAATGATTCAAAAAAACTTGAAGCGCACGCCATTAGGAGAAAAAATGAGCTGGCCGACAAAAGGGATCTTAGGTTTGGTCGTAGTCGCAACGATATTCTGTTCGCTGGTTTCTTTTAGTGGGCGTTCGATTACTTACGCAATTAAAAATCCTGTTGAAACGATTAGTCAAGTTTTCAAATAAAGAAGATGTTTCTTTGTTTAGTTCAAATAGAAAAGGAAGAAGTTTGTGAAAGAGATTGCTGCAGTTATAAAAGAACAATTTAAACATGCGGGAATTATATTCCGGATGTCTCGATACGAAGATAAGGCTACTTATCAGAGCCATTATTTGGGATTAGCTTGGCAAATATTAAACCCTGCGATTCAAATCGGTATTTATTATTTAGTTTTCGGATTAGGAGTGAACGGGAATAGAAAAGTTGATGGCGTTCCTTTTATTATTTGGATGCTGATTGGGATCACGGCATGGTTTTATATTAATGCATCTGTGTTAGGTGCCTCCAACAGTATTCATCGACAAGTAGGAATGGTAGCGAAAATGAAGTTCCCAGTAAGCATTTTACCATCGATCAATATTATAAGTAATCTGTCATCGTACATCCCTATGGTGGCAATAGTGATAGGTTCGTTATTCATAGCGGGTGTAACACCAAGCATCTATTGGTTACAATTTATTTATTACTTTCTTGCGATGGTCATCTTCTTATTTGCATTTGGCCTTTTGAATGCAACCATAACGGTACTGATTCGTGACTATCACATTTTTCTGCAGTCTGTTTTGAGATTATTATTTTATGTTTCTGGTCCAATATGGGATATTAATAATCGAAACATGCCTGTTTGGTTGATTAAAATCCTTCGCTTAAACCCATTTTACTATTTAATCGAAGGATTTCGGGATGCTTTCCTTTCTCGAGCATGGGTTTGGGAAAAAACGACCTACACACTTATATTCTGGTGTCTAACTTTGATGCTTCTTATTTTAGGAAGCCATTTGCATATGAAGTTCCGTGCTCGTTTTGTTGATTACATTTAAAAATGATGTTTTGACGTGTGCTCTCTAACTTAGAGAGCGCACTTTATTTGTTTGTAATTTTTTCTTTATTTCAAATAAGTTACGGAAGCGTTACGGATGAAAGTTATTCTTGATAGCGGTTGCTGAACGTTGTATTTTGTGGGAAAATTTACTCGATAAGTGATTTTTTATTGGCGAGGTGCAGGATGCGGAGTTATCAAAAAGTAATAGTCAGTATTTTAGTCGTGTTAGTAGTTGGAATCATTGGGTTAACGATTTATGGCATGCAGATCTATCAAGAGACGAATGCTACATTCAACCAAATCTCAAAGTCTGTTGATCGTAAAACAGACAAACGAGAAACAGCGATCAGCATTGAAGAGCGCGATCCATTTTCCATTCTGTTAATGGGGATTGATACAGGGGCGCTGGGACGAACCGAGCAAGGCCGTTCCGATAGCATGATGGTGGTAACAGTCAATCCTGAGAAAAAGCAGTCAACGATCGTTAGTCTTGACCGTGATATCTATACGCAAATCGTTGGCTTTAATACGATCGATAAGTTGAATCATGCCTATGCTTTCGGTGGTGAAGCGATGGCAATGGATTCAGTTGAAAATCTTTTAGACATTCCTATCGACCATTATGTGACGATCAATATGCAAGGGATGCGGGATTTGATTGATGCAGTAGGTGGTATCGAAGTGACAAATACCATCGATTTTACGTTAGAAGGTGTCCATGTCCCTAAAGGACAAATCACTTTAGATGGGAAAACAGGCTTGGCCTACGCAAGAATGCGTAAACAAGATCCAGAGGGAGATATAGGGCGACAAAGAAGGCAAAGAGAAGTGGTGACGAAAATCCTTCAAAAAGTCATGAGCTTGGAGGGAATAGGAAATTACCGCAACATCCTTAAAGCAGTTGAAAAAAATTCGAAGACGGATCTTACCTGGAATGAGATGATGGATATCGGCACGAATTACATGCCTGCTTTTACGACCATCGAGCAAGAGCAGCTACAAGGGGAAGGACAACTGATTGGTGGGGTATATTATCAGCTATTAGGCACGAATCAGTTATTGTATACGCAAAATTTGTTAAAGGAGCAGTTGCAAATTCCGACGAACGAGGGGTTGACCCAAGGCGATGAATATACTAACGGATCGCCTAATTACCAGTTATACGACGACAGTCTGACCTTCTCAGAAGAAAACTCAACAACTGGGGAGTAGCTAGTTTCTTTAGAAGTCTAAAAAGCAGGGTGACAAAATGTCCTCCTGCTTTTAGTTTTCCACAATAACATCAATCAATTTCTTGTTTCACGAAATCAACAAATGAAAAAACATAAGAAAGCTTAAAAAAACAATTTTTTCATGAAAGAGTGAAAATGAAACAATCTATCTGTGAAACATTCAGGCAGATATCGTTGAGTTTTTATAGTTTTTTCTAAGGATTAATAGATATTTTTTGTTTTTTCTGTTTCAGATCGAATTTTTTGGTAAAATAGGACAGTAGTCATTATAGATTGGAAGGATAGATGAGATGAAGAATTTGAAAGATAAAGTTGTCCAAGGGATACGTAAGGGGCCAGAAGAACCAAAGGCCAAATCGTATCGCAAATCTCATGTTCCATTTCGATTGAACTTTTTGTTTTTTATTATTTTTGCTTTGTTTGTATCATTGATTGTCCAATTAGGCTATCTACAGATCGTCAATGGCGACAATATTGAGCAGCAATTGAAAGCTTCATCTGTAGTGGAAGTAAAAGGAAGTGCCCCTCGGGGGATGATTTACGATGCTTCTGGGAAAGCTTTAGTGGAAAATCAAGCCAATGCAGCAATCACTTTTACCCGGGGAAACAAAATGACCGCTCATGATCTTTTAGAAACGGCCAAAAAATTGAGCGAGTTGATCGAAATGCCAGTCGACAAAAACTTGTCTGATCGAGATCTTAAGGACTTTTGGTTGGCAGATGAAGACAATCTTGAAAAAGCAACTGAACGATTGAGTGATGAAGAGCGTTCTTTAGGTACTTCTGAACAATATACGGCAACCGTTGAGAAAGTGACCGAGGAAGAAATCAACTTCTCCGATGCCGAATTAGAAGCAGCCACGATTTTCAAGCGGATGAACAGCGCACAATCCTTGAGTACGGTCTTTATAAAGACGTCGGATGTGTCTGACCAAGAATTGGCAGTTGTTGCTGAAAACATGGTCGATTTACCAGGAATCTCCACCGGGACCGATTGGACACGAAAGATCGTTGAAGGAAGTTCTCTGGCTAGTTTGATCGGAACGGTGACTAGTGAAGAACAAGGAATACCTGAAGAAGTTCTAGACGAATTCTTAGAAAAAGGTTACGCACGTAATGATCGCGTTGGCCGTAGTTATTTGGAACAACAATATGAAGAAGTTTTACAAGGAACAAAATCCATCTCTGAAATATCGCTTGACAACAACAACAATATTGAAAGTCAAAAAGAAACCTTTGCAGGTGCAAAGGGGGATAATCTGGTTTTAACACTCGATGCTGAATTTCAAGCGAAAGTTGACAAGATTTTGCAAGACAATTTTCAAAAACTGATTGATTCTGGTGCTGCAGAGTATTCCCCAGGGGTATACGCAGTGGCGTTAAATCCGAAAACCGGCGGTGTCCTTTCCATGTCCGGGTATCATCATGACACGGGATCAAATGAAATGCAGGAAAATGCCATTGGTACCTTTATTAATTCCTTTGTACCAGGGTCCGTCGTCAAAGCAGGAACCTTGGCTGCCGGTTGGGAAAACGGCGTCTTAAACGGCAACGAAGTGCTGCTGGATCAACCAATCAGAATCGGCTCCGATGTAAAAGCTTCTATTTTCAACCCAACTGGGGCAAATAATCGCAATCTTTCTGCGGAGCAGTCATTGGAAGTTTCTTCTAACTCCTATATGATGCAAGTCGCTTTACGTTTGATGGGCATCAATTATCAGTCAGGCATCTCGATTCCAACAGTGGATCGTCAAGGGGATGTCTACGAAAAACTCCGTTCCTCTTTTGCCTCTTTTGGTATGGGAACTGAAACAGGGATCGATTTACCAGGAGAAGCAACTGGTATCAGCACATCCATTGAGAACATGGACCCTGTCAGTGATGGCGGAAAGATCCTCGACTTAGCATTCGGCCAGTTTGATACTTATACGACACTGCAACTGGCACAATATGCAGCAACTGTTGCTAATGGTGGCAAAAGATTGCAGCCTCACATCGTTGACGGAATCTACGACAATGATGAAACAGGCGGACTAGGTTCGCTGATTGAGGACATCGAACCAACGGTATTGAACGAGGTTGGTTTATCAGATGCGCAAATGCAAATTATCCAAAATGGCTTTTACGATGCGGTTCATGGAACGGATGCTTGGGCAACTGCCAAAGGCTTGGCTTCTGCGAAAATGGAAGTCTCTGCCAAAACAGGTACTGCCGAAACACCCATCGTGGATAGTAATGGCAATACCATCAGCTTAGTTAACTTAAACATCGTTGCCTACGGGCCAAGCAGTGATGCGGATATTGCGATTGCGATCGTGATGCCTCAATTAAAAGGAGACACCGATACGCATCCCAATATTCAAATCGCGAAAGAGATCATGGATGCTTATTACGACTTGTATATGAAATAAACAAAAAATCGCAGTGAAAGCTGCGGTTTTTTTAGTTTATAAGAATGCGGATAGAAAACCATCTTTTAGTGAGAAAGACTTGCTATTTTTGAATGATTGGCTTAGAATACTAGCGGTCAAGAGATAATTTTGATTTATACGATAAATAAAAAGATAAATTGATAATAAAAAGGGGCCCAAAGCACAATCATGAACAAGGAATGTTTAAGCAAACAAGAACTGATGAAACAGTTGGGACAATTTACACCAGCTGAAAAAAAAGAGATTCGTGAGTACTTGCAACGGAAAAATCCATTGCTTTTTCGTAAATTTGAGCGAATGAAACACGATCTTTACCGCTTGGAATCACGGCGTGTCCAATGCGAAATTGAAAATAACGAAAAGGAGTTAGGTCTTCTAAACGATAAGATCCTTTTGAAAAAAGAAGATTTTCTTGAGCTGTTATTAGCTATTCGAAAGAAAAGAGGGTAATGGATGGAATTTATTGAACTCGTCATTATCATTGCAATTCTCGTCACGTTATCAAATGTGGCGAGCAAAATATTACCCTCGGTACCGATCTTTTTTATTCAAATCATCTTAGGAATTTTATTAGGTTTAACAGAAATGGGACAGGAAATCGCTTTTGAACCGGAAATGTTTTTAGTGATGATCATTGGACCATTGCTGTTTCGTGAAGGAGAACGAGCAGATGTACCTGAAATTCTCAAAAACAGCAAGATCGTATTGTTTTTGGCTTTTGGCGGCGTTTTAATGACACTGTTTGCTGTCGGCGGAACGCTCCATTGGTTGATGCCCACGATTCCTCTGGCTGCTTGTTTCGCTTTTGGTGCTGCGTTAGGACCAACTGATGCAGTGGCAGTCTCCTCATTAGCAAAACGTTTGAAAATTTCCAAAAACATTATGCACATTCTGGAAGGCGAGGGCTTACTGAACGATGCTTCAGGGGTTACCGCATTGCAGTTTGCTATCGTAGCTTTGACCACCGGGAGCTTTTCAGCAGCCAACGCAGGGTTCCAGCTCCTATTCTCTAGTATCGGCGGCGGGCTTGTCGGTTACTTGATCGTGTGGCTGAAACGCCGAATTTTGCGCTTTATTGAAAAAATCTCGGCACAAGATGTCACAGTATACTTATTGATCGAACTACTCTTGCCATTTGCTGCCTATTTGCTGGCCGAAATGATCGGGGTCTCAGGGATCATCGCAGCCGTTGTGGCAGGTGTAGCCCAAGCCCAAAGAAAACGACGGATCTCGTTGTTTGATGCAGAGCTGGCGAACATTTCAGAAAGTACTTGGTCGACCATTGTCTTTACATTGAATGCATTGGTGTTTCTTTTTCTAGGAATCGAGTTGTCACAAGTATTTTCACCAATCTGGGAGAGCAATAATTATGCAAACTGGCATCTAGTGATTACGATTTTGGTGATCACAGCGGTGATCTTCCTTGTTCGTTTTCTCTTTTTGTTGTTTTACTATTGGTTTTTACAGTCAAAAAAACAAGTATCAATGAATCAAGTCGCCTTGTTGACTTTTGGCGGAGTCAAGGGAACAGTCAGTTTGGCAGCCATCTTTATTTTGCCTGTGATGGTGCATGATGCACCCTTTCATGAAAGAGGCTTGCTTCTGTTTTTGACCGCTTGTGTGATCTTACTGACATTGATCATCAGCGTGATGGTCTTGCCATACTTGGCAGATGGGGAAGCTGCCGAAAGCGTCGACTTCAATCACTTGCTGATCTTAGAAGACGTCATCGAACAATTGGAAGCAGAAGAAAAGCCAGAACTCTCGGATAAAGGCCGTTTAGCGATCGATGCTGTCATCAATTCCTATGAAAATCGGCGCTGGGAGTTGTATCGCAATAGTTTGACTGATTCAGAAAAACAAGAAATCCAAGAAATTCAAGGATTGATCCTATCGATCGAACAAGACGGCTTGGATGAAGCTTATCGAAATGGGAAAGTCAGCTTAAATGGCTACCGTTTTTATTCACGGTTTATTTCTCAGCAACAGCATTCCCTCGCAAAACAAATTCTCTCATTCTTTAGTTTTTGGCTCTTCTTTATTCAGCGATTTATCCGTATTTTGATTCATCCTCGCTTGTTTTTACAGCGACAGCAGCAGCTAAAAGCTGCCTTGAAGCAACGAGACATTTCTGAAGTACAAAAAATTTACTTAAAGAACAGTGAATATATTTTTCATAGTTTGAGCAATTTAGAAGATGTCTATGATTCCTCGCTGATCAATTTCTTTATTCGTCAACGAGAAATGAGCATCAAACGATTTGAACACAGCAATTTCATTGAAACGATCATGATCGAGCAAGACCCGATTTTTGTTAAGAAAGTCCTTTGGGGCTATTACCTTGAGCGCAAAACGATCGATGAATATGAAGTGGCTGAAAAAATCTCAACGATTTCGGCAAATGAATACCGACGCAATGTCAATCTGTTAGAATCGTATGCGATGTCTCGAGCAGAAGAACAGCCGAAGCAGCGAATGTTTCGCCGATAATACGTCTCAAGAGGCGCACAACTTGAGGAACGTTTTATGGAGTGTCTTCGTCAGGTTATTCCTAAACGATGATCAACATCGATGATCAGAAGGAGTAGACTGACGAAGGCATTCTTTTTTTTGCAAAAATTGATTTTTTTCTCTCATCGTTTCCGCTGATGAAATGTGGTACAATGAGCGAAGAAAAAACTCAGGAGGGATTCTGTGAAAGAATTAAAAGTAAGTGAATTAACCAAAACATATGGTGAAAAAACACTGTTTGATCAGCTTTCTTTTCTGATACATGAAAAAGATCGAATCGGTTTGATCGGTGTCAATGGCACGGGTAAATCGAGTTTGTTACGGATCTTGGCCGGTTTGGATCGCGGTGATGGCGATCGCCAAACGGTATTTGCCGCCCAAGATTATCGCATCGGTTTCTTGACTCAAGACAATCAGTTACAAGAAGAATTATCTGTTGTAGATGCTGTTTTTCAAGGCACCAGTCCGCTGATTCGCGTTGTTCGTGACTATGAAAAAGCGCTGATTGCCTTAGAGAATAATGGCTTGGATCAACAAACGCAACGGAATTATCAGTTGGCAGAAGAAGCGATGAATAAAGCCGATGCTTGGAATACAGATACAACTGCCAAGATCATTTTACAAAAACTTGGGATCAATGAGTTAGAAAAAAAGATCAGTGAATTATCTGGAGGGCAAAAGAAACGAGTGGCTATGGCTCAAGTATTGATCGATGAACCAGACTTGTTGTTATTGGATGAACCGACTAACCACTTAGATTATGATGCGATCCAATGGTTGGAAGGCTATCTAAAAAATTATCGGGGTGCATTATTGATGGTGACCCACGATCGCTACTTTTTGGATCGAGTCGTTAATCGGATCTTTGAATTGTCTTTTGGCAAGCTACATGAATATCAGGGCAATTACGAGACGTATCTTCATGCTCGAGCAGAAAGAGAACGTGTGGAGGAGACGCAAGAAGACAAGCGCAAGCAGTTGTACAAACATGAGTTGGCTTGGATTCGCACTGGAGCGAAGGCCCGTACAATGAAACAACAGGCACGGATCGATCGTTTCGATGATTTAAAAGAAAACCTACATCAAGTAAAACGAAACGGCGAAGTGGCCATTGATGTTGCTACGACACGCTTAGGCAAACAAGTCTTAGAGCTAAAAGATGCAAGTTATCAGATTGAAAACAAAACGATTTTGTCTCACTTTGATTTGTTGATTCAATCAAGAGAACGCTTAGGGATCACAGGAGAAAACGGTGCGGGCAAATCGACGTTGCTCAATATTTTAGCTGGTCGCCTGCCTTTAGAAGAAGGGGAGCGTACGATGGGCGTGACTGTGAAAATGGCTTATTATACGCAAACGATTGAAGCGATGAACCCTGATCAGCGAATGATTGCTTATTTGCAAGAAGCAGCCGAGGAAGTGCAAAAAGTGGATGGCTCCCAAGTCAGTGTCGCAGAAATGCTGGAACAGTTTTTGTTTCCGCGATCCATGCATGGCACCAAGATCGGCAAGCTGTCTGGCGGGGAAAAACGACGACTATTTTTACTCAAGCTATTGATTGGACAGCCAAATGTTCTCTTGTTAGATGAACCGACTAACGATTTGGATATTGATACCTTGACGATTTTGGAAAGTTATTTGGAAACATTTCCAGGTGCAGTCATCACTGTTTCCCATGACCGCTACTTTTTAGATAAAGTTGCCCAAAAATTGCTGATCTTCGAAGGAAATGGCAGGATTACGTCCTACTTTGGTTCCATCAATGAATATCTAGCAGCCAATACCAATAAAGCTAGTTCGAGTGTATTAGAGCCAAAAGAAACAAAAACCGATTCACTTTCTGCTGAAAGTGAGGCGTCTGCTGCAGCGCCTGTCAAAAAGAAACTGAGTTATATGGAACAAAAAGAGTGGGCGACGATTGAAGATGATATCGCGGCATTAGAAGAAAAAGCAGCCGCTTTGACCGAAGAAATGAATCATCAAGGCGCGGACTTTACTAAGCTGCAAAAATTACAGCAAGAAATCAGCGAGGTTGAAACGCAACTGGCAGAAAAAATGGATCGTTGGGAATATTTGAGCGAATTTGTGTAGAGTAAAGGAGAGAACGATGGAACAAGCATATTTAGATCTAGGAAGAAAAATATTAGCAGAAGGCAATGATAAAAGTGATCGTACAGGAACGGGAACACGCAGTGTCTTTGGTCATCAAATGCGTTTTGATCTGTCCCAAGGCTTTCCTTTGCTGACAACAAAAAGAGTTCCTTTTGGCTTGATCAAGAGCGAATTATTGTGGTTTCTAAAGGGAGATACCAATATCCGCTACCTGCTGGAACATAATAACCACATTTGGGTTGAATGGGCGTTTGAACGCTATATTAAAAGTGAGGCTTATACAGGTCCTGATATGACAGACTTTGGTCGCCGTTCATTAGTGGATGAAGCTTTCAATGAACAGTATCAACATGAGTTGAAACTATTTTGTGAAAAAATCTTAGCCGATGATGCTTTCGCTGAAACTTTCGGCGATTTGGGCCATGTATATGGGTATCAATGGCGCCATTGGGAAAAAAGTACCGGCGGGTTTATCGATCAAATCAAAGAAGTGATCGACATGATCAAAACGACGCCGGATTCTCGCCGTCTGATCGTCTCCGCATGGAATCCTGAAGATGTACCGACGATGGCGTTACCACCTTGTCACACAATGTTTCAATTTTATGTTCATGAGGGTCGCTTAAGCTGTCAGCTGTATCAACGCAGTGGCGATGTCTTTTTAGGCGTTCCCTTCAATATTGCTAGTTATGCGCTATTAACGCACCTGATTGCTCATGAAACTGGACTAGAAGTCGGGGATTTTGTCCATACATTAGGCGATGCTCATCTGTACAGCAATCATATGGAACAAATGAAGGAACAGTTGACTCGTTCGGTACGTCCTGCGCCAACCTTACAGTTAAATCCTGAAAAACAGTCGATTTTTGATTTTGAAATGGAAGATATTACCTTGGCAGGGTATGATCCGCATCCAACGATCAAAGCACCGATCGCAGTTTAAGTGGTTGTTTGGGTTTCATTTCATAAAGAAAGGAATGAGGCGTAATGGTAAATACCCACAAGCGAGGCTTTGCGGCGACCTTTCATCAGAGACATGCTGGATCGATTACTGTAGCGCTCATTGAGCAAGTCATCGAGTTCTTGCATCAGCACTATGATGCAGTTTGGCTATCCGTATCCGAAGAAACAGTGCCAGAGCTAAAGGAAGCCATTCGATCAAATCAGCAGTGTACTGCCATTTTTATACCAGCAAAAGGAGCAGCGGATGCCCGCAGAAGGCTTGTTTTTGCTGCCCAGCACCACCTGCCAGCTTTGGATTCGCTGCATATTTGTGATTTTGATCGCGTGGTCACGTGGATTCAGACCTATCCAGAAGAACTAGTGGCAATAAGCAAAAAGCCTTTACCTGCGAATACGTATTGTATCCTAGGACGAACTGCAAGGGCGTTTGCGAGTCATCCGCAAACGTGGCAAAGAACGGAGCGCTTGATCAACGAGATCGCTGCTGACTTCTTTCAAATAGAAGAAGTTGATGTCGCAGCTGGCAGTGCTCTCTTTCCAATCTCCCTGATACCGACCTTGCTGAAAAACAACAACGCGCATTTAAACGATGGGGAATGGCCGCGAAATGTCCAAAGAAGCGGCGGCACAATTGTTTACCAAGCCTGTGATGGCTTGCGCTTTGAGGAGCGCAACAAAGATCCATTTGAGCATGAATCAGCTTTTCAGCTGATGCAGCGTCTGCAGGTTGCTGCTATTATTTCGGAATCATTTTATACAGAAGGGATGTAATTTTTATGTTGATCGCACTTTGGGCACAAGATCAAAAGGGGTTGATCGGAGCGGATGGTACACTGCCGTGGCATTTGCCGAATGATTTGAAATTTTTTAAAGAGCAAACCATCAATAATACGATTATAATGGGGCGCAAAACCTTTGAAGGCATGGGAAAAAGATTACTGCCACAGCGTACGACGATCGTTTTGACGAGTGATCGGGATTATCAAGCCAACGGCGCCTTAGTGATGCATGACCGTGAGGAAATTTTGGCGTATGTGAAGCAGCAAGAGCATCCCGTTTTTTTAACTGGTGGAGCAGGTGTTTTTGAAGCGATGATTGACGATTGCGATCAATTGTACCGTACAGTGATCGCTGCGGAATTTAACGGAGATGTGTATTTCCCAGAGATTGATTGGACGCAATGGAAACTTGATCATGTGATTGATGGGATCGTCGATGAAAAGAACCATTATCCCCATCAATTTGAATTTTATCGTAGAAAATAAAAGAACAGGAAGCTTTCTGCAGCGAAAGTTTCCTGTTCTTTTTTTGTAAGTAGTGCTTCATTTTTAGGTATACAACAAGACGGAAAAGTACATCAGTCCAGCACCTAACATAACGAATAAGTGCCAAACCACATGCATGAACCGAACGGATTTTAAACTATAGAATAGCGCACCTACAGTATAAGAAACACCACCGCTTGCTAGTAAAAATGTTCCCCAGTAGCCTAAATGTTCGATCAGAGGTTTAAAGGCAATAACACATAGCCAGCCCATGATGATGTAGATCAGGGTGGAGATTTTTGAGACGGTCTCTTTTTTATGAAGAGTCAGTGACTTATAAACGATGCCGCTAATTGCTAGTAGCCAAATCAAGACAAAGAGTGACCAGCCAAGCCAGCCTTGGATACTAAGCAAGCAAAAAGGTGTATAACTTCCAGCGATCAGCAAGAAAATGGAGGCATGATCAAAGACTTGGAAGACCTTTTTTGCTTTGGTAAAAATCAAACTGTGAAATAAGGTAGAAAAGAGGAAGAGCAAAATCATCATCGACCCATAAATGGCATAGGAAACGATGTGGATAGGTGACCCTAGATTTGCCCCCTTGATTAAGAGGATGACCAATCCTGCGATACTCAGTCCTAATCCGATCCCGTGGGTTACTGCATTTAATACTTCATTGACGATCAAATATCTGCGACTAAACTTCATGTGCTGCATTCGGCACCGTCCTTTCGAATCGAAATTAGATGAAAAAAAATTTTCTCTCTGTTATACTTAGTATAAATGGTCTGTGGTTATTTTACCACGAAAAAAGACTTGATTTAAAGAGAGAGTGAATATATGATGGCAAATCTTAAAATTGTGACAGATTCTTCCAGTACGATGGAACCAAGTGTCCGTGATGCTTTGGCTATCCATGTCGTGCCTTTATCTGTAATGATCGATGGTGTCGTTTATCCAGATGATGAAACGCTGCCGGGAGAAAAATTTATGCAAATGATGGCGCAAGCCAAAGAGTTACCTAAAACTAGTCAGCCGCCGATTGGTCATTTTGTAGAACTGTATGACGAATTAGGCAAAGATGGCAGTGAAATACTATCGATCCATATGACCAAAGGTCTTAGTGGCACTGTGGAAGCGGCTCGTCAAGCCAGTCATTTATCAAAAGCGAAAGTCACCGTGATCGATAGCGACACGACAGACCAAGCGTTGGCTTTTCAAGTGATTCGGGCAGCAGAATTGGCTAAAGCCGGTAAGACATTAGAAGAAGTTTTACCAGAAGTGGATCTGGTGCGTGAGCATACGAAATTATTTATCGGCGTTTCAACGTTAGAAAACTTAGTAAAAGGTGGGCGCATCAGTCGTGCCAAAGGTCTTTTATCGAGCTTACTGAACATGAAAGTGATCATGGATTTTGATCATTCAGAACTGATTCCAGTCGTCAAGGGACGCGGCGTCAAGACGTTCAATAAATGGTTTGAGGAATTAAAAGCAGAATTGAAGAATATGCCAAAAGTGACGAAAATTGGTATTTCTCATGCAGAAGGGTTAGAAATCACGGAACGTTTCCAAAAAGAACTAGCAGAATTGTTTCCTGACTTGGAGATCCCATTGCTTCACACAACACCGATCATCGCCACTCATACAGGTAGAGGTGCGTTTGCGATCACTTACAGTACGGAATAAAAAAGGTGCTTCCTTTCAGCGATTCGTTTGACGACGAATCGCTTTTTGGTGTATGAAAAGCTGAAAGGAAGAAAAAGCAGAATGAAGCTGCGATTCTTTGTCTATTCAGAGAGTAGGGAGCTGTTTTCTTTCTTAAGTTTGAAGGATTGCGACTAGGAATTTTATGAGAATTTTGTTAAAATAGCAAAGATTACAAAGGAGTTTGAATACCTGTGAAATGGAAGAAATTAGTAACTTATTTGATCGTTGTGGGACTGATAGCCGTTGGAACGGGTGTACTGTTTCATTTAGCTGTTCCCAAAGCGCAACCACTGCTGACCCCTGTGGATAAGCTAGCAGCCAATGATTCGAAAAAATCCGCCATTGAATACCTCGCACTTGGGGATTCATTGACAGAGGGTGTTGGGGATGAAACAGCTCGGGGCGGCTTTGTGCCTATTTTGGCAGGAGATCTAGAGGACCGCTATGATCTGAGCAATTTAGTAACCAAAAATTATGGGGTCGCTGGTGAACGAAGCGACCAGATTTTAAAACGAGTCAAAAATGATGAAGACTTGCGCCAAGACCTTAGTCAAGCGGACCTGATTACTTTGACCGTCGGCGGAAATGACGTCTTAAAAGTGATCCAAAGCAATTTCTTCGGTCTGAGTATCGAGACGTTTACGGAACCGATGGCAGAATATAATGAACGCTTAAAAGATTTATTCGCTCAAATCCGTGAACTAAATAGCGATGCCCCAATCTATGTTTTGGGTATTTACAATCCATTTTATCTGAACTTTCCAGAAATCACCGACATGCAGACGATCATTGATAACTGGAATAAACAGACGGAAACGTTCGTCAATCAGCAAGAAAATGCCTTTTTTATTCCTATCAACGATTTGCTCTATAAAGGGTTAAGTGATGAGGTCGGTATTGCGGATACAGAAGAAGACGCAACTGAGGAAACAACACAAACAACCGACACTGGAAGTTTACCTGAGTCATCGGCGCCAAATGCTGATGAGACACAAAGCAGCACGTCGGCGACTACCGACTCATCGCAAGCTGTCGGGAATAATATCACCAACAATGTTTTGTATGAAGGCGACCGCTTCCATCCCAATAATCTTGGGTATCAACTGATGGCGAATGCCGTTCGCGATGAAGTGATCAAAACACAAAACTATTGGTTGCTAGAGGAGGAAGCAAAATGAAACCAAGCGAATCAAAGAAGCAGCTGGAAAAAACAGCTGCAAGCACTAAAAAATCGATCAACTACTGGAAAATTGCTTTTCTAGTTCTGGTCGGCATCCTTTTGGGGACAACGGTTTTCTTTGCTTCAAGAATTTTTCAGCAGCGAGAAACTGGCTTAAATGAAAGTGCTGAACTTGTTCAACGGGAGGGCAGTCCTGTTCTGACCGTTAACAGCAACAAAAGCCAAGTCAATCAATTGATTGATTTTTATCTATCTGATTTTCAAAAGGATCAAGAGGTAAAATATAATTTTGAGCTGAGAAACGAAGCACTCTTAACAGGCGAGTTTCAAGTATTAGGGTTTCCTATCACGTTTTATCTCTATTTTGATCCTTATGTGACAGAAGAAGGCAATGTCCAATTAAAAGCCAAAAGTTTATCGATTGGCACCTTGGATTTGCCCACCAGTGAAGTAATGAAAATGATCAAACGTAGTTTTAAATTTCCCGAATGGATCGATGTCAATGCCGATGAACAAATTATACTGATACGATTGGATCAATTCCGCATGCAAAACGGATTGTTCATCAAGGCAAACAAAATCAATCTTGTAGATGATGAAATTCAAATGAGCTTATATTTACCAGCTGAAACGGAGGATGAATAATGGAACGAGCAATTTTTGCAGGTGGGTGTTTCTGGTGTATGATCCAGCCCTTTGATGAACTCGAAGGGGTGCATTCGATTTTTTCTGGCTATACCGCAGGACATACCGAAAATCCAACCTATGAAGAAGTCAAAAGCCATCAAACAGGGCATACCGAAGCAGTAGAAATCATTTTCGACCCAGAAAAAATCAGTTTTGAGGAGCTCTTGACGATTTATTGGCAGCAAACAGATCCAACCGATGCTTTTGGCCAATTTGAAGATCGCGGCGACAATTATCGTCCGGTTATCTTCTATTTTAACGAAGAGCAGCGAAAAAAAGCCGAAGCCAGCAAAGCAGCACTTCAGGCTTCCGGTCGCTTTACCGATCCGATCGTGACTACGATCGAACCAGCGCAACCCTTTTATTTAGCGGAAGAAGAACATCAAGAGTACTACAAAAAGAATCCTGAAAATTTTGCTCGCAATCATGCTCGTCGAGCAGCCTTTTTAGAAGATCATTGGGAGTAAGAACATGCGTAAAAGTTTTTATAGCTATTTAATGGCAGTCAAAGGTCCGAGTCATACTGATGAGGCTCAGATCTTTGCCACTCATGCGAGTCATGATATTCAGTTTCCAAAGCACAGTGATGATTATGATGAAGTCTCTTCTTATCTGGAACTAAACGTTGATTATTTGCCATCCATGGATATTTTTGATCGTATCTGGGCAGAGTATCTCGAAAATAACAAATAAAAACGTCCTTCGTTTTGCCTGCATAAATGCTCAGAACGAAGTTGTTTTTTCTCAGAGAGGTGTTGTGAATGAAAAATGTAACGACAAGCCGATATATCGTTTCTCTTGTCTGTGTCGCGATTTTGTCGGGAGGCGGTGTCTACTTATGGCAAACAGCCCAGCAAAATCAGCAGACGACACAGCCGGCGACAGAAACGACGACAGAAGCCAGCGGGATGGAGAAAATCCAGTCGTTGTATGACCAGATCCTTGCGAATTATTACCAAGAAGTCGATGAGGATGCATTGATTGAGGGTGCTCTTCAAGGGATGACCGATGCGCTTGACGATCCTTACACGACGTATCTAAACCAATCAGATGCGGATAACTTGGATCAGTCCCTCTCAGGAAGTTTTGAAGGGATCGGTGCTACTTTGTCGATCGTGGAAGACTATCCCGAGGTCGCACAAGCGCCAATCAAAAA
Organism: Enterococcus sp. DIV0755f; assembly: GCF_051713725.1. Lineage (NCBI taxonomy): Bacteria > Bacillati > Bacillota > Bacilli > Lactobacillales > Enterococcaceae > Enterococcus > Enterococcus sp. DIV0755f. Next base: position 2,205,080 of record NZ_JBIOQL010000001.1, on the reverse strand, counting down.
CACCCCTGCAGAAAAAAGTGGTCTGCGCATGAATGATCGAATCGTCAAAGTTGATGGGGAAGATACGCAAGGACAGGAATTGTCTGAAGTCGTGAGTAAGATTCGAGGGGAAAAAGGCACGCAGGTGACCTTAACGATTCAGCGTGGAGCAGATACCTTTGATGTGGAAATCACTCGGGACGTGATCCCAATCGAAACGGTCCATGGTGAACTGGTTGAAAATGATGATACGATTGGTCGAATTGATATTACCTCCTTTGCCGAAAACACAGCAGCTGAGTTGAAAGAAACGATCACCGAGTTGCGGGAAGAGGGTGCGAAGTCGTTTGTTCTTGATCTAAGACAAAATCCTGGTGGATTGCTGGATCAAGTCCAGATCATGGCAAGTATGTTTTTAGAAAACGGCCAAACGATCGTGAAGTTTGCCAACAATCAAGGGGTTGTCAGTGAGACCAAAGCGAGCGAAGCATTGGATGAAGGATTCAAAGTCACAGAGCCAGTCGTTGTTTTAGTCGACGGCGGCAGTGCCTCCGCAGCTGAGATTTTTGCCGCAGCCTTGCAAGAATCAGCGGATATCCCGGTCGTTGGTACGGAAACCTTTGGTAAGGGGACCGTTCAAAATGTGAAGGATCTGGGGGATAATAGTGAATTAAAAATGACGGTCATGAAATGGCTGACACCGAATGAAAATTGGGTCAACGATCAAGGTGTGATGCCGGACTATGAAGAGGATTATCCAGAATATGCGTATTTCCCGCCATTACCGCGTGATAATGCCTTAAAAGCTGGACAATCGTCAACGGCTGTCAACAATCTGAATCAATTTCTTAAAGCGTTAGGGTATGCCACGAGTGGCGATACCTTCAATGACGAGACGACTGCAGCTGTGAAAGCCTTCCAAGAAGCTCATGACCTAAAGGCAACTGGTGAAGTCGATGCCGACACTGCCCAAGCAATTGAAAAAGAAGTAGCAGAAAAACTCAAAGCAGAGGACCCAGCGTACTTAAAAGCACTGTCCTTGCTTTCAGAAAAATAAGTAAGGAATAAATCGGAGAGGAGGTAGATTTGTGAATGCCAAGAAACAGTGGATCGATCGTTTTTGGCTAGTTGTGAAATATGCCTTGATCGCCTTTGCAACAGCCTTCTTGATTCGGGCATTTTTACTGATTCCGGTTCCTGTTGAAGGGAACTCCATGGAAGGAACGTTGCAACAAGGAGATATGGTAGTCATCGAAAAGATTTCACCGATCCAGCGTTTTGATGTCGTTGTTTTCCAGCTGCCAGATGGTTCGACCTATATCAAGCGGGTGATTGGCTTGCCGGGTGAGTCGGTGAAATATGTCAATGATCAGCTTTACATTGATGATGAACCGGTAGATGAAGATTTTCTAGTGAAAAACCGCAGCAACGATCATGAGTCTGCCTCTTATACCAATGATTTTGATTTGGAATCTTTATTGGGCGTGGAGAAATTAGGCAAAGACAGTTATTTTGTCATTGGTGATAATCGACGTGCCTCTAAAGATAGCCGCTCCTTTGGTCCTATATCAGGCGATGCGATTTTAGGCAATGCCCGCTTTGTTTATTATCCATTGACTCATATTCGGCTGATTTAGACTGAGAAAAATAGAATGTTCCTAACTAAACATCCCCCCTTGGAATCATCTGTTGATTCCAAGGGGGGATGTTGTATAGCAATGATCCTTTTTCAAAAGGATGTGGTTTGTATCGAGAAAAGGGTGGACTTAGGCGCTATTGGCAGTTATTCTTTTTATTTTTTCATTAAAAGCAGCCAAAAGTTTCTGACACAAATTCGTTTCAAAATCACGGTAACGGCAAAAATCAATGATCGCCGTGTTTTCCTCAGTTGTAAAAGGAGGTAAAAGCTGTGGGGAACTCAGAATATAAAAGTCAAAAGGTTCCTCTGTTGGCAGCGTGATCCGTTCAATTTCAACATAGGGCAATCGTTCACATATATTAAACACTTCCATTGAGACCAAGTAATTGGATACATAGACAAAAGCAACTTTAAGCTTATATTTCTGTTCCTTTTCGATGTAAATGGGGTAAAGCAAACACGCTTGATAAAAAGCAAGATCCGTATAACAGGCTTTTAACCACTCGTAGCCTTTGCGGTTTGCTATTTTACGCCAAAAGCTCTGAATCGTATTTGTCAAAATCGTATGTAATGGGTACTTATCTTTGATTATAGTAGCTTCAAAAAAATTTAAAAGAGGAACTTTTTGCTTGAATATGCAGAACTTCAGCAATGTAAGATATGTATTCATATAAAGAAACGATTGATGGTCGAAATCAAAATCACAGAGAAATTTTTGGCAGTGTGCTTCAAATTCAGCCATCAGTTCCTTTAACTCCGATTTTTCATGCTTGTAACAGTCTTGAATGATCGGAAGGCGCACGTCTGCTGCTGAAGTTAGCATCGGCCAGTAATAAAAAAGGAAAAACAAAGCATTGATCTCAAGAATATCTATCGCTGAATCAATGATTTCAAAAAAAGCTGAAAAGAAATCAAGATTTTCACCACTGGGAATAAAGGACTGGTTCGTTAACTGATAAAGATTTGTCGCGTGGCCATTCTTGATACGAAATAGACAGATTTTGCAATGAAGCAAGGCTTCTTTTTTGCCAATCTCATACTTGCTTTTGTACTTCGTTCCTTCGTAAGTCACAAAAAGCTCTTCGATCTCTTGATCAAATGCCCTCGCCAAACTATCTCCTAAAGAAATGTGCCAGATAAAATTAAACAATAAGATGCGAATTACCATCTCCGAACCTGTAAGTGCCATAGCGGACTGATTTAACGTCACGTTGAATTCTTTCAAATGGTCTTGCAGCTTCTTTGTTTGCCGAAAGCAAGTCGAACGACTGATATAGTTTCTTTGGCAAAATGCCAGTAAATTTTCATCTTGATTGGTCAAGATGCTTAACAATAATTTGTAAGAAATGCTTTCTTGCGCTAAAAATTGCTGATATTGGTTGTATTCAATCAAATTTTTAGGAAGATTCAGGGTGTTTTTATGTAATGAAAGATTTACTGGGGAGAGGTTTTGCAAGTCGAGTTGGATCGAGGAAAGTAAACTTTTCAATCGTGTTGTACTTAAGTGGGTCAGATTTTTCACGAACTCTAGGTTGTATTCACCCGGAGCAATTGATAATAGTTTTCCGTAGAGTCCGATTTTGTCTAACGCTCGGGTATCTAAGAGTATTTTTTCAATCAAATGATCACCTTCTTGTTTTATTAATAACGTATTTATATAACGGTGTAAAGACACGTCTCAAAACTTTTGCTTTTTTTTAGAAAAATTGAGACAAATTTTTCATAGAACTGTCTCATAAAGAACAAAAATAGAAATCGCAGGTGAAAAACGATAGTTTTTTTACATTATTAAATAACATTTCGATAATGAATTAACTTTAAAATAACCAACTTTTTTTCATTATGAATAACTACAGGTGTGCCAATTAGTTCTATTTTTCAGAAAATAAAAAAAAGAGGTGTCTTTTGCTTCTTTCTTGTATGATCAGCTTGTAATTTTTGATTCTTTGAAAGGAGGTCTTTTTATGTTTTTGACAAAGAGACACCACTGGTTCTCTTTCATTTTCTGTATGTTAGGGGGAATATTATTTTTCATTTATTCGAGTTTGCAAATAAATGGGACTGCAAGTGCACAAGAAGAACATACGATCACTATTGCTGAAACGAAGCAGATCAAACTGACTGGTCACCAAGAGGAGCATCAATTTTCTTTATGCTATCAGCTACCACAAAAAAACAAACAGCAGCGTCTCTGGGTACAACTATACGCGATCGATGAAACGAAGGAACAGTTGTTACTAAAAACAAGCAATGAAGAGATGACTCAAGTCAAGGATGATTCCGCACAGTCTTGGCTTACAACCCAAGATTTCTTGCAAACACCAACGGAACAAGAACTAATCTTTCAGCTGCCTGAAGAAACGAAAAAGCTAAAATTGATGATTCAGATTGAAGAATATGACAAGGAAGGTGAAGAATCGTACAACCTACTGTCTTCGAATGAATCAGTTTTTGAAATCCCACTTGCCACAAATTCTGCTTCTTCAGAAACGTCAGAAGTCAATTCTGGCACTGGATCCTCTTCAGAAGCCGTGAGTGAGTCGACCTCGGAGCAAGCGTCGACTGAAAGTTCAAAAGAAGTTTCGAACGAAGAAACGAAGGAAGAGACAAACGAGACAGGAACGGCGACAAGTGCTTCTGAAGAGGAAACGCTCATTGAACCATTTAAACAAGAACGTCTTTATCAAAAAACGACCGTTTCGCAAACTTTTGCTTCGATTGAACCAGATTATACGACAGACCAAAGCGGGACGTATCCTGCGGCGAACTGGAAAACTGATGAAAACAGTAACGTCTTAAATCATCAGGGGAACAAGGATGCAGGCGAAACGTGGGACGGCATAACTACATGGAATGGCGATCCAGCAAATTTGACCCATTCATATATTGAATATGGTGGTGTAGGAGACGAAGCAGATTTCGCGCTACGAAAATTTGCCAAAGAGACGAATACCCCGGGACTATTTGATGTCTACCTAAATGTACGAGGGAATGTTCAACGTCAAATTGATCCCATCGATGTCGTGTTGGTAGTGGATTGGTCAGGCAGTATGAATGAGATGGGACGGATCGCAGAAGTGAAAAAAGGCGTGGATCGCTTTTTGAATCAAATTGAAGGAAGCGGCATTCAGGATAGTGTCTACATGGGCTATGTCGGTTATTCCAGTGATGGCAGCAATTACCAAAACAAAACCTGCCAATTAGGAAAATTTTCTGAAGTCAAAGAGACGATCCGATCGATGACGCCAGAAACAGCAGCTGGGGGAACCTTTACACAAAGGGGGCTACGTCAAGCAGGGGATATGCTATCGACGCAAAATGGACATAAGAAAGTCATCGTTTTGCTAACGGATGGCGTTCCTACTTACAGTTATCATGTGTCTAAAGTGCATACCCAGGCAGACGGCAGTTATTATGGAACCGCCTTTTCTCTTACTCAAGACCAGCCGATGAATACATCGTTTCTCTACAATGGCTATTTTGCGTTTGATCAACAGAACAATTATAAATGGATCAACAATACCTTTATCGCCACGATTGGTGAAGCGATGGCGTTAAAAGAACGCGGCATCGAGATTCATGGGTTGGGGATTCAACTGCAAGGAGATCAAACCGCTGGGTATACAAAGGCTGATGTCGAGAAAAAAATGAGACAGATGGTTTCTGCTGATGAAGATGGCCATCTTTATTATGAGTCAGCCAATGAAGCAGCGGATATTGCCGACTATCTCGAGAAAAAAGCCCTTCACATTTCGGCAACAGTCACCGATGGCGAGATTACTGACCCCATTTCGCAGCCATTTGTCTACGAAGAAAATAGCTTGTCTGCCAAGAGTGTCGGGTCGACTGCTCTAACGGTGCAGCCTGACATTTCGATGTCTGACAATACAATCCATGCTTCTGGTCTTTATTTAGGCGAAGGACAAGAACTGCAAATTCATTATCAAGTGCGGATTCAAACAGAAGCAGCGGATTTTAAACCAGATACTTGGTATCAAATGAATGGCGAAACGGTATTTTATCCGAATCATCAGTCCGATCAAAAGGCATTGTTTGGTGTGCCATCCGCCAAAGCACCTGGGAAGGAGGTGACGATCAAAAAGCACTGGGAAGAATACGATGGCGATACCTCCAGTCGTCCTGAAACGATCTATTTTGAAATAAGCAGGAGTCCTGTCAGCAATGAGAAAAGCTGGCAAACAGGGTATCTCAAACTTACTGAGACCGATGCCCAAGACCAGACAACTTGGGAACGAAGCAAGGTTTACGCGCTTTCTGAAAAGGATGGGCCGGAGTACGAAGAAACCCGTTTACTGCCGCTGTATAACAATCAAGGAGAAACTTTTGATTATCAAGTCACAAATGAGCGAGCAGTGGCAGGTTATGAAGCGACAAAAGTGGACGCTTATACATGGAAAAACACAAAGGCGTTTGTGCCCTTGGCATTAAACCTGATCAAAAAATCCGCTGTAGGAGAGGTGAAGCTGACAGGTGCCGTTTTTGAATTAACGGGGGCAGGAGAGACAGTGATCCTTGTGGACCAAGGGGATGGAACGTATGAGCTGCCAGCAGATACTGTGTTGCAAAAAGATCAGACCTATCGTTTGGAGGAAGTCACTGCACCGGCGGGACATCATTTGTCTAAGCAGACAGAGTGGCTAATCCATATCGATGCGCAAGGGAATACGACGATCGATGGGCAACCCGTCACAGTGGACGATCATACGATTACGCTGGAGATCACCAATCCGTTTACAGAAATTCCAGTTGCTATTCGAAAATATACGGTACAAAAAGAGCAGCAAGTACTGCTAGCTGGGGCTGTCTTTTCTCTGCAACAAAAAACAGCAGCGGGGGATTATCAAGAAATTGCCTCAGAAACATCGAATGATGTGGGGATGGCTGAATTTACGATCCTTGAGCCGGGCGCTTATCGCATCTCAGAAACAGCCGGTCCGCTTGGATACGATACGATTGCTGGTGATTATGAGTTTGTCGTTGGTTCAGACGGAAAGATCCAGTATCAAGGGGAAAACGTCGCTGCAGATGCCGACTGTTGGACTCTTACCCATGGCAATCGGTTAAAACCTTTTGATTTGGTTGTCAATAAACAGGATGAACTGGGACAAGCGCTTGAGGGAGCCAAATTCCGCTTAAGCGGAAACGGTCAGACGATAGAATTACCAGAATTCCAAGAATCGCTAGCGGTATTTCATTTCCATGATCTAACACCAGGCAGCTATACCTTAGAAGAAATTGTTACGCCTACAGGCTATGCTGGTTTAACAGCACCTGTGAAAATCAGGATCGAAGAGGATGGCAGTGTCTTGATTGACGAAAAATTGCAGCCGAATCTTCTTGTTTCTGGAGAAAAGAACAATCAAATAGAATTGATCGTCACCAATCAAGTAAAAGTGTCTCTTCCTGAAACAGGAGGGAATTGGCATGGGTGGCTGGCGATTCTTTCAGCAGGTCTACTAGTCCTTTTAACAGGTAGCTATCTGTACGTTACGCGCAAAGATAAGCCTTCATCAAAGTAATTTGACCATTCGTGAAATAAACGAAAATATCAAACATATCAAACATAGAAGAGAGGAAAGAACAATGAAAAAGATTTTTAATCATACGAAAATGGTTTGTCTCCTATTTTTACTTCTGCCATTTGTCTTTTTTGGAACGAAAAATCAGCAAGTATCCGCAGAGAGCAATTTGGCACAGGTCCATCTGCATAAAAAGAAAATGGTCATTCTGCCAGGTTCATTGATTCAAAATAGTGGGACTGAGATGGCAGAGTTTGATCAATACCAAGGCTTAGCCGATGTCACTTTTTCTGTCTATGATGTGACCACAGCATTTTATGAAAAACGATCTGCAGGGGCATCCGTTGAAGAAGCGAAGCGTCAAGTCCAAACCTTGACGCCTGGTTCCCCTGTAGCTAGCGGGAAAACAGATGCAGCCGGTGATTTGGTTTTTGAATTGCCGAAAAAACAAGCCGATCGGGATGCAGTTTACACCATTGTAGAAGACCCTAAAGACGGTGTTACCACTGCTGAGAACATGGTGATCGCCTTTCCTGTTTACGAAATGATCCAACAAGCAGACGGGTCGTATGCTTACGGGGAAGAAGAATTAGACACGATTCATCTTTATCCCAAAAATACTGTCACAAATGAAGGAACGCTCCTTGTGAATAAACGAGGAACGGGGGAAAACGAACCACTGAATGATGCGGAATTTGTCATCTCAAAGCAAGAAGGAAACCAACAGACCAAGAAATATATTTTAAGTGCAGCCGATGGACTTTATACGTGGACGACTGACAAACAAGCAGCGTACCGCTTTTTAACAGGTAAACAATATGCTGCTGGAGAAACGACCATCGATGTTGAAGAAAACCAAAAAGGACAGTTAAAAGTTGAGCAGTTAGAAGCAGGCACCTATCAATTAGAGGAAACGAAAGCCCCAAGTCAAGCCGCCTTGATCGAGCAAGAAACCATCAAGGATTTTTCGATCGCAGCAGGCAATGACGTCACGGTTGAGTTAACAGTCAAGAATGACACGACAAATGTTACCAAAACAACACCACAATTAGACGGCAAAGACGTGGGAATCGGCGAAAGAATTCAATATCACCTAACGGTCAATATCCCATTAGGTATCCAAGACAAAGTAGGAGCAGAAAACAAATACAAACATTTCCAATTGATCGATGCGCACGATCCAGCGTTGACTTTTGAAAACACAGCAGAGGGAGAAACTGGCTATGCGTTGTATGATGGAGAAAAGAAAATCGATTCAACGAACTATCAAGTAGCGGAAAAAGAGCATGGCTTTACGGTAACCATCAATCCAGAATTTGTGCCGCAATTAACGCCAGGAAATCAATTGCGCTTTGTGTATTATATGTATTTAAATGAACAGGCTATGCCTATCAATGGCTTTAAGAATGAAGCAAATGTAGAAACAGATTTCATGACGGATCAAACGCCGCCAAGCGTGGAAGTTTTGACAGGGGGCAAACGCTTCTTAAAAGTCGATGGGGCTGTGACCGCTACCGAAGCGCTGGCAGATGCAGTTTTTGTTGTACGAGATCAAGACCGTGATGATGCCAACTACTTGAAAATCGAAGAGGGAACCAAACGGGTATCTTGGGTGCAAACAGCGGATGAAGCGACGAAATTTACCACAGGTACAGATGGATTGGTTGATATCATCGGGTTGAAATTTGGCACGTACTATTTGGAAGAAGTAAAAGCACCGAAAAATTACGTGCTGCTAACAAATCGCATCGCTTTTGAAGTCCATGAAACGTCTTATGGAACGAAAGAGCAATTGGGAGAGCCCGAAAAAGTTCCTAACCGCCGCAAAGGAACCTTACCAGCAACTGGTGGTGTCGGCACGTATTTAATGGGCGTAATCGGACTGGTGATCGTTGGTTTAGCAGGGGGTTATTTTGTAAAACGAAAAGGATAAGTAAATGAGATGAAAAAGCACGATGAGTATCAGACGAAGAAATAGCGTAAAAGCACCAACTAGAAAAGTAACTTTGTTGGATTTTCTGATGGGTGTTCTGCTGCTGCTAGGGGTTTTGATCATCAGTTATCCTTTTGTAAGTAATCAGCTCAACACGTTTTTGGATCAACAGTTGATCAGTTACTACCAAAGCCAAGCCAAAAAAATGAGTGAAATAGAAAAACAACAAAAAAGGAACCAGTTGGAACGAGCAAATCAAGAGCTAGCACAGCAGCCCAGCAATCCTGGAATCAAAGAAACGCAAGATTTATCAGAAACAAGGGACTCAGAATCAGTTGATACACCTGATTACTATGAACGACATACGATCGGCGTCTTAAAGATCCCCGTGATTGGTGTCGCTCTCCCGATTTTTGATCAAACCACCGATACGTTGTTAAAAAGAGGCGCAACATTATTGGAGGGCGCTTCGTATCCAATAGGTGGTGAAGATACCCATGCGGTTCTTTGTGGGCACCGTGGGTTAACGAGTGCAACGCTCTTTACTGATCTGCCTAAGTTGCAGATCGGTGATGAGTTTTATATCGAAACGTTTGATGATACATTGGCGTATCAAGTAGATCAGATAAAAACGGTCGACCCTGATGATACTCAGGCATTAAAAATTGTGAGAGGCAGCGATTACGTCACGCTGTTGACCTGTACCCCCTATATGGTCAATAGCCATCGTTTATTGGTACGGGGCAAAAGAATTCCTTATGTTGAAGAAAAAGAAACAGCCGCCGCCAAAAAAGCACAGCAACAAAAAGTAGGATTGATGCTAGGCGTGATCACTGTTCTTATCCTCCTCTTGTTGATTAGTAATAGGATTCAGCGGAAAAAACGTCTTCATTCGAATACTTCCATTGATGAAAAGTAAGGATCGTTTGTTTTTCTCACTAAGTAGAAGAAAATGACTTTTTAACCTTAGTCAGAATGAAACATGTCGTGTGAAATATGGTACAATAACTAAGATAAAAGATAGCAAAAAAGCAGTCAGACTATTGTGAGTGTGTTAGGAAAAACCAAAATAAAGCGGTAAGGATGCTTCATTCAACCACTTCCCCAAAATTAAAAGTCAAGGAGCGTTGAAACAAACGCGCTCGAAGCTTTTCCTATGCATCAGGTTGGAAAAAGAACTTTGATCCGCAAACAGTTCAGCTAGTTTGCTGCACTGATGGGATTCTCTGACTCAAAAAAAGCAAGTAGCCTTCGTTCTTGTCACCTATAGACTACACGAATATAAAAACGACTGTCTTTTTTATCAATTCGAAGAAGTACCAAGGAGGAAAACGTTCAAATGACCATTCAATGGTTTCCAGGCCATATGGCGAAAGCCAGACGTGAAGTAAGTGAAAAATTAAAGTTCGTGGATATCGTTTTTGAACTCGTGGACGCACGCTTGCCGATTTCATCCCGCAATCCCATGTTAGATCAATTATTACAACAAAAACCACGATTGATCTTGATCAATAAAGCGGATCTCGCAGATCCCGTTCAAACCAAAAAATGGGAGCATTATTTCCAAGCACAAGGCTATCTAGCACTGGCAATCAACGCCCAAGACAATCAAGGGGTTAAAGCCATTGTTCCTACAGCAAAACAAGTCTTGAAGGAAAAAATTGCTCGCGACAAAGCGAGAGGCTTGAAGCCTCGTGCGATTCGAGCAATGGTGATCGGCATCCCGAATGTCGGAAAATCGACCTTGATGAACCGCTTAGTAGGGAAGAAAATCGCTCAGACGGGCAATAAACCCGGCGTGACGAAAGGGCAGCAATGGCTGCGTTTTGGGACTGATCTAGAGCTTCTAGATACGCCTGGGATCTTATGGCCAAAATTTGAAGATCCTGAGATCGGCAAGAAGTTGGCATTGACCGGAGCGATCAAAGACCAGCTGATCCATTTGGATGATATTGCATTGTATGGTCTTGATTTTTTTGCCCGCTATTATCCTGAAAGAATCGCGAATCGTTACCAACTAAAAGCGGAAGAAGAGGCGTTGTTAGCGCCCGATCTGTTGATGAAAATCACGGAAAAACGTGGCTATAAAGACAATTACGATCGAGGAAGCGAACTCGTTGTCTTCGACATTCGGCAAGGGAAATTGGGCCGATATACACTAGATCGAGTGGAGGAAATGGAAAGCCAAGATGAAACAACCGATTAAGACAATCAAAGAGCGATTATTTGATCCAGCTTTCAATGACCAAGCGTATTTGCAGGCGCTGCAAGCAGATGAACGAGCGGGGGTCCAAAAGCTGCTGCAACAATACGAGAAACAGCGAGTGAAACACCAGCTATTGCAGGAAAAATACGAAGAAATGATGCGTTTTGAAAACGAAGCATTTCAGCAAGGCGCCCGTTTTATTGCTGGTTTAGATGAAGTGGGGCGCGGACCATTAGCAGGACCCGTTGTGTCAGCTGCGGTCATCTTGCCTAAGGAATGTCAGATCTTAGGTCTAAATGATTCCAAACAGCTTTCTGCCAAGAAAAGAGAAGAGCTGTTTATCGAAATTCAAAACAAAGCCGTTGCTGTCGGTATCGGTGTGGTCAGTCCAGAAGAGATCGATCGGATCAATATCTATCAAGCCAGTCGTCTAGCAATGAAAGAAGCCTTGATCGACTTAGCAGTCAAGCCCGAGTATTTACTGATCGATGCGATGACGATCGATACGGAAATCCATCAACAAAGCTTGATCAAAGGAGATGCCCGTTCCATTTCCATTGCCGCAGCAAGTATCATCGCCAAGGTATATCGAGACAACTTAATGAAAGATTTTCATGAAGTCTATCCTTTTTATGGGTTTGATCAAAATGCTGGGTATGGAACCAAAGTCCATTTAGAAGGGCTAGCTGCCCACGGAATCTGTCCTATTCATCGAAAAACATTTGCGCCAGTAAAACAATATCTATAAATTTCATCCATCCCTCTTTTTTTAGCGAATCTTATAAGTAAGATTACTAAGAAAAGAGGGCTTTGTTTATGAAGTATCAACAAGCAACAGATTTTGAAAAACAGTTGATAAAACTGTACTACTGTCAGGGAATTGGTCTGCAAGGTTGTTGGAAGATCATTTGGCATTGGTTGGAAACAAAAGAGATGAATTGTTCGCTGGAAGAGATGATTGCCATCGGGGTCCTTCCACAGCACCGTGCGGTTTTTCGGCGATCATGGGAGCGATTGACGGACGAACACATCGCACAAAAGATGGGCGCACAAAACTACCTCACTTTCTTCTCGGCGGAGTATCCGATGCTTTTACGACAAATTGCGGACCCGCCATTGATGCTTTTTTATGAAGGGAATCTGCAATTGCTACAAACGACCATGATTGGCTTTGTTGGTGCAAGAACGGCGTCCTTATACGCACGAAAAGTTTGCGAAAAGCTGATTCCACCTCTAGTGACGGAAAATTATACCATCGTTAGCGGATTGGCCAATGGTGTCGACAGCTTTGCCCATGAATCAGCCATCAGAAATCGTGGACAAACCATTGCTGTGATTGCTTCTGGGATGGACCATTGTTATCCGTCATCTTCCTACCGTTTGTTCCAGCAGATCCGTCAAGAACATCTGGTGCTAAGCGAATATCCCCACGATACCAAACCGCAAAGATACCACTTTCCTCTGCGCAATCGCATTATTGCTGGGATCTCAAAAGGGGTCTGCGTAATTGAAGCCAAGGAAAGAAGCGGTTCTTTGATTACGGCACAGTTAGCGATGGAAAACGGACGAGAAGTTTTTGCAGTGCCTGGTGAAATGATTTCGGATCAGTCAAAAGGTTGTCACCGCTTGATTCAAGATGGTGCAAAATGTACGATTAGCGTGTCGGATATTTTACAAGAGTTAGCCTTTTTTTGATTTTTCCAATCAACCTTCCTTGACAAACCTTTTCTTGAAAGCTATGATAAGCTACGATTTGTATGTTTCATCTGCATACGATAGGTTCACTGATTGATAGAATATAATAGTAGGAAAAATTCAGGAAGGAGCCATTCTTTATATGGCATATAAATATTTAGTAATCGTGGAATCGCCAGCAAAGGCGAAAACCATTGAAAAATACCTTGGACGAAATTACAAAGTCGTCGCAAGTGTCGGTCATATTCGTGATCTCCCTAAAAGTAAGATGGGGATCGATGTCGAAAATGATTATGAGCCTCATTACATTTCGATCCGTGGAAAAGGTGACGTGATCAAAAGTCTCCGTTCTGCTGCGAAAAAAGCTGAAAAAGTCTACCTCGCAAGTGACCCGGATAGAGAAGGAGAAGCCATTGCTTGGCATTTAGCTTTTCTACTTGGACTAGATTTAAAAGATAAAAATCGTGTCGTCTTTAATGAAATCACTAAAGATGCGGTCAAAGCAGCCTTCAAAGAGCCAAGAACGATCGATGTGGATCTCGTTGATGCTCAACAAGCACGGCGGATCTTAGACCGATTAGTCGGGTATTCATTGAGTCCGATCCTTTGGCGCAAAGTCAAAAAAGGGTTAAGTGCTGGACGTGTTCAATCGGTGGCGCTTAAGATCATTATTGATCGTGAAAAAGAGATCCGTGATTTTGTTCCTGAAGAATATTGGAGCATTGATGGAAACTTTAAAAAAGCCACGAAGAAATTCAAAGCCAATTTTTGGGGCTTAGATGGCAAAAAGAAAAAATTACCGAATGCTGAAAGTATTAAAGAAGTCACCGATCGCCTTTCTGGTAAAGACTTTCAAGTGACAAAGGTTGAAAAGAAAGAACGCAAACGGAATCCATCTGCACCATTTACCACCAGTAGTTTGCAACAAGAAGCAGCCCGCAAACTGAATTTTCGAACACGGAAAACCATGATGGTCGCACAGCAGCTCTATGAAGGGATCGCCCTTGGCAAACAAGGGACTGTCGGTTTGATTACCTATATGCGTACCGACTCGACGCGAATCGCTGACACAGCCAAAGGGGAAGCAGCCGAATTTATCGAAAACACCTATGGTTCAGAGTTCTCCGCTCACGGTGGCAAAAAACGCGCCAATGCACAAGGGGCGCAGGATGCCCATGAAGCAGTAAGACCGACCAGTGTTTTGCGTACGCCAGAAGCCATAGAGAAATTCTTAGACAAAGACCAATTAAAATTGTATCGCTTGATCTGGTCTCGCTTTGTGGCTAGTCAAATGACGCCTGCCATTTTGGATACGATGAAAGTTACTTTGGATCAAAATGGTGTCATCTTTATTGCCAATGGTTCAAAGATCAAATTCAAAGGATTTATGCAGGTCTATGTGGAAGGACGCGATGATGGCAAAGAAGACAAAGAGAACATCTTGCCAGAGTTAGTCGAAGGAGATGTCGTTCAATCCGTATCGATCGAACCGAAACAGCATTTCACCCAACCACCTGCTCGTTACAGCGAAGCAACGTTGATCAAAACCCTTGAGGAAAACGGTGTGGGTCGTCCTTCAACCTATGCACCGACGTTAGAAACCATTCAGCGGCGTTATTATGTGAAATTGACGCAAAAACGTTTTGAGCCAACTGAACTTGGTGAGATCGTCAATTCGTTGATCGAGGAATTCTTCCCGCAAATTGTTGATATGCATTTTACTGCTGAAATGGAAAATAGCTTGGATAGCATTGAAGCTGGGAAAGAAGAATGGGTCAAAGTTGTCGATCAGTTTTATCGCCCATTTGAAAAAGAATTGACGACTGCAGAAGAAAGTATCGAAAAAATTCAAATCAAAGATGAACCTGCAGGCTTTGATTGCGATCTTTGTGGTCATCCGATGGTGATCAAATTAGGCCGCTACGGAAAGTTTTATGCTTGCAGTAATTTCCCAGATTGCCGCAACACAAAACCAATCGTGAAAGAAATCGGCGTTGAGTGCCCTGTCTGTCATCAAGGGCAAGTCGTTGAACGCAAATCGAAGAAAAACCGGTTGTTTTATGGTTGTACCCGCTACCCTGAATGTGACTTTACTTCTTGGGACAAACCAGTGGGTCGTAATTGTCCGAAGTGTGATAATTATTTAGTCGAAAAGAAAGTCAAAGGCGGGAAACAAGTCGTTTGTATCAAAGGCGACTATGAAGAAAATGTGCAAAAATAACTAGCAGGATATCCTGTTAAAAAAGAATCGGCGTATTCTCTTGAACGGTCAGCCTCATCGTTGGCTGACAAAAGAAAGCGCCGGTCCTTTTGATTAATACAAGCTGTTTCTTATGAAAAGAGACGAGCTTTTGAAATAAAAGGAGAGCACTATGAAAGAAATCAATGTTATTGGTGCCGGTTTAGCCGGAAGCGAGGCTGCGTGGCAAGCAGCGCAAGCAGGTGTCGCAGTAAATCTTTATGAAATGCGTCCTAAGAAGTCGACAGAAGCTCATCACACAAATAATTTTGCCGAGCTTGTTTGTACCAATTCACTACGAGGCAACAATTTAACGAATGCGGTCGGTGTCTTGAAAGAAGAAATGCGTCGCTTGGATTCAGTGATTATCACTTCTGCAGACAAAACAGCGGTTCCAGCAGGTGGTGCCTTAGCTGTGGATCGCGATGATTTTTCAGAGTTGGTCACCAAACGTGTCAAGGAGCATCCTTTAGTTACAGTCATCGAAGAGGAGATCACTGAAATTCCAGAAGGCATCACTGTGATCGCAACAGGTCCATTGACTTCTGAACCGCTCTCAAAAGCGATCCAAGCCTTTAACGGATCTGAAGGATTTTATTTCTATGATGCCGCAGCACCAATCGTTGACAAATCAACCATCAATATGGATAAAGTTTATTTGAAATCTCGTTACGATAAAGGTGAAGCAGCCTATCTGAACTGTCCGATGAATGAAGAGGAGTTTTATGCGTTTCGTGAGGCCTTGGTCAATGCAGAGGTGGCTCCTTTGAAAGAATTCGAAAAAGAAAAATTCTTTGAAGGGTGTATGCCGATCGAAGTCATGGCTGGTCGTGGTCCGAAAACCATGTTGTTTGGTCCGATGAAACCAGTTGGGTTAGAAGATCCGAAAACTGGCAAGCGTCCTTACGCAGTGATTCAGCTGCGTCAAGACAATGCGGCGGCTTCTCTTTACAACATCGTTGGCTTTCAAACACATTTGAAATGGGGCGAACAAAAACGGGTATTCCGGATGATCCCTGGCTTGGAAGAGGCTGAATTTGTGCGCTATGGCGTGATGCATCGGAATAGTTTTATGAATTCACCTGAGCTTTTGCAACAAACTTATCAATCGAAAAAACGTGAGGACCTCTTTTTTGCTGGACAAATGACAGGGGTCGAAGGATATGTGGAAAGTGCAGCCAGCGGGTTGATGGCTGGCATCAACGCTGCCAAACTTGCAAAAGGCGAAGCACCGATCATTATGCCACAAGAAACGACGATTGGTAGTATGGCGTATTATATCACCCATGCTGAAGGCAAACACTTCCAACCAATGAATGCAAACTTTGGGTTGTTGCCAGAACTTCCAGAGCGAATCAGAGACAAGAAATCCCGTTATGAAGCATTGGCAAATCGAGCGTTAGCTGCTTTAGAAAAAGCCAAGGAACAATTATAAGCACGATGATTGAAAACTTTCTTACTGATAATTGGTGAGAAAGTTTTTTTTTAATTTGTCTTGAAACTTTAATCAAGGTGACTTATGATAGACAGTAACAATGACAGAAGGTGGTGAAGATGGTGATCGGAGAATGGATTCATTTGATTCAAAACTATTTACAGCGTTTTCCTACAGTGATCCAATTTTTAGGTTGGCTGATCCTCTTGGTCGGGGTCATTTTCGTTGTTTTTGTTGCATTTAGTTTGCTGTTGGGGCCCTTTATGTGGCTCTACAATCGCATCACAGACAAAAACCGCAGCAATGTCATTAGCCGCAATGAGTTTGTGATCGGCGAACTGACGGAAAAGATTGTCGGAGATACAATCGGCGAAGTCATGGAAATAGGGAGTCAAGGTGCACGTTCTGTTTATCCTGCTCGTTTTTTTCGAGAAGAAGATCGTGAAAACAATGTTCGATTGCCAGTCGGCACCAAAGTCATCATTGTCGATTTTGATAAAAAAGGGATCGCGTTGGTGGTTGAAAGTAAAAATTTTATAGAATAGGAAGTGTTAGGTTATGGTGGGTACAGGATCAGCAGTTGATTTTTTAAGTAATCCGATTTTATGGGGCGTTGTCCTCGTAGTTTTATTGATCGCATTTTTGATGATACGCTACCGAATCGGAAAACCCGATGAAGCGTTGATCGTCACGGGGTCGTTTTTAGGAAAAGAAGGCATCAAGATTTTAAAAAACAGTGGGACGTTTGTGATTCCTATTGTTCAAAAGGCACATAAATTAAGTTTACTGACCCACAAGTTAGAGATTGGGACACCAGAAGTTTATACAGAACAAGGCGTACCGATCAAAGCCAGTGCCACGGTATTAGTGAAAGTCGGCAACAGTACCGAGTCGATCAAGACAGCCGCTGAACAATACTTAGGCAAATCCACTGGTGAACTGGAAGATGAAGCGCAAGAAGTCTTAGAAGGTCACTTACGGGCAATTCTAGGAACGATGACGGTGGAAGCCATCTACAAAAACCGCGATGATTTTGCGGAACAAGTACAAGAAGTTGCCTCTACGGATTTGAAAAAAATGGGGCTGGAGATCGTTTCATTTACGATCAAAGACGTTAGCGACAGCAATGGGTACCTCGATGCTTTAGGGCGTCCCCAGATTGCTGAAGTGAAGAAGAATGCTGAAGTAGCAGAATCCAATGCCTTAAGAGAAACGCGGATCAAGCAAGCCGAGAATGAACAGTTGGCACAGCATGAAGAGATCCGTCGCCAAACAGAAATCGCAGAAGCGACAAAAGATATGGCATTGAAACAAGCGCAGTACAAACAAGAACGTGAAGTTGCGGATGCGAAAGCAGAGCAAATCGCGGTCGGTGAGCAAATGAAAGTACAATTGATCGAGCAAGAAAAAAATATTGAGATTCAAGAGAAACAAGCGGAATTGACAGAAAAAGAATTGAATGCAACTGTCCGTAAAAAAGCCGAAGCAGATAAATATGTCGTTGAACAAAACGCATTAGCAGACAAAGCACGTGAAATCGCCCGAGCACAAGCCGAAGCGGAAAAAGTCAAATTGGCTGCACAAGCGGAAGCGGAACGAATTGAAAAATTAGGTAGTGCCGATGCGGAACGAATCGCAAAAGTCGGTCAAGCCGAAGCGGAAAGCCGAGAAAAAATGGCGATCGCTTTGACCAAGCTGAACGAAGCTGGTATTTTGATGGAATTTATCAAAGTGCTACCTGAAATTGCGAAAGAAGTCAATGCACCCCTTAGCAATATCGATAAAGTGGTCAGCTTTGGCGGCAACGATGGGCTTCAATCAATGGGAGAAGTTGGCTTAGCTCGAACCTTTGATACGATCAAAGAAACCACCGGATTAGACTTAGTGGCGTTGATCAATGATACCATGTCCACAAAACAAGGAAACAAAGAGCTAGTTCAGGCTGTTTCACAAAGCAATGGTTCTCCTCAGCCAACAACGGAGCGGATCGAATAAAAGGAAATAAATGGAAACGTACCAGTCCCTCTCTATTTTGAGAAAGGGACGGGTACGTTTTTATGGCTCTTTTGAGTGATCTTTCTGAAGAATGATAAGAATCTTACGAAGATTCTTAGAAAGTTTTCACAATTATGTCTAAACTTTGAAATATTGATTAAATTCTGACAATTCATTTGTTTTTTTTTGTGGTCTATGCTAAAGTTATTTCGAATCATGAAAAGGGGGGTTACTTTGCAAACGGATCAATTACAAGAAGAGTTTTTTCGTTATCTTATTGTTGAAAGAGGGTATTCGGAAAAGACAAAAAAAGCGTATCAAGAAGATATGAACGATTTTTTTCACTTCTTGAAAGAGTCTGGCAATGAAGACCCGTTAGCGGTGGAGTATCGTGATGTTCGTGTCTATTTGAGCTACTTGACGGAACGAGGGTATAGCCGTAATTCCATCAGTCGGAAAATGGCTAGCTTGCGTTCATTCTACCAATTTCTAACCAAGCATGAGATCGTCAAAGAGAATCCCTTCGCCTACATTCATTTAAAAAAGAAAAACGCTAAATTGCCGCGTTTTTTTTATGAAAAGGAAATGGATGCTCTTTTTCGAAGTGTCGCTGGTGATGAGCCATTACAACAGCGCAATCAAGCATTGTTAGAAGTCCTTTATGGTTCAGGTCTGCGGGTCAGCGAGTGTAGCAGTCTGACGCTGGGCGCGATCGATTGGGAAAGCGGCGTTTTGCTGATCCACGGAAAAGGCAACAAAGATCGCTATGTTCCTTTCGGCAGTTACGCACAAGCGGCAGTCAAGCGCTATCTTTCCTCAGGACGCAAGCAACTGATGGAAAAGCAGAACAAGGAACACGAGGTTCTCTTCGTGAATCATCTAGGTGATGGGATCACTGCAACAGGGATCGAGTATGTGTTGAATCAAATCATCCGAAAAAGCAGTTTAGATAGTAAAATCCATCCTCATATGCTGCGGCATACGTTTGCGACCCATCTATTAAACAACGGCGCCGATATGCGGACCGTTCAAGAATTGTTGGGGCATGCCAATCTATCTACGACACAGATCTATGCGCATGTCACCAAAGACAGTTTACAAAAAAATTATCGCCAATTTCATCCACGTGCGTAAAATTGGTACAGGAGGAACGTAAATGAAGTCAGAATTTCATTCAACCACCATCTGTGCGGTTGAAAAAGATGGCAAGTTTGCCATGGCTGGTGACGGTCAAGTAACGATGGGAGAACAGGTCGTTATGAAAGGAACCGCTCGGAAAGTCCGTCGAATTTACAACGGTGAAGTGATCGTTGGCTTTGCCGGTAGTGTGGCAGATGCCTTTACCTTGGAAGAAAAATTTGAAGGAAAACTCAATGAATACAACGGAAACTTGCAACGAGCTGCAGTAGAATTGGCACAAGAATGGCGGACGCAGCAATCGATGCAAAAATTAGAGGCGATGCTGATCGTCATGAATGACAAGGAGATGCTCTTAGTCTCAGGGACAGGTGAGGTCATTTCGCCAGATGAAGGGATTTTAGCTATCGGTTCAGGTGGAAACTATGCCTTGGCGGCAGCCCGTGCGATGAAACGTTATGGCGGTGAACTATCTGCCAAAGAAATCGCTGAAGGTGCCTTGAATATCGCAGCAGACATTTGTGTCTTTACGAATCACAATATCATTGTAGAAGAGTTTTAAAGAGGGATGACGATATGACAAACCAAAACAAATCACCACGAGAGATCGTGAAAGAATTAGATGAATACATCGTTGGACAAACCAATGCCAAAAAATCAGTGGCGGTCGCATTAAGAAATCGTTACCGCCGACTGCAATTAGATGAAAAAATGCAGCAAGATGTCACACCAAAAAATATTTTGATGATTGGACCAACGGGTGTTGGGAAAACGGAAATTGCGCGACGGTTAGCGAAAATCGTTGATGCGCCTTTTGTTAAGCTAGAAGCAACGAAATTCACAGAAGTCGGTTATGTCGGTCGAGACGTAGAATCGATGGTTCGTGACCTTGTAGAAAACGCGATCCAAATCGTGAAAAAAGAACAATATAAAAACGTACGCATCCAAGCGGAGAAAAAAGCCAATCGTCGTTTAGTAAAAGTCTTAGTTCCTGGTATTAAAAAGGAACAGAAAAAGAACACCAATCCTTATGAACAAATGATGAATATGTTCAACGCCGCACAACAACCAGAAGAACCAAAAGAAGAATTGACAGATGAGATTCGCAGCAATCGCCAAGCGATTTTCGAACAATTAGAAAAAGGCCTTTTGGATAACCGAGAAGTGACGATCCAAGTCGATGAACCGAAAAATCAAGCGCCAATGATGAACAATGGCTTAGAACAAATGGGCATTGATTTGAATGAAACATTAGGTGCATTGAAACCGCAAAAGAAAATTGAACGCACAGTAACCGTGAAAGAAGCGCGGGAATTGTTAATTCAAGAAGAATCCTCCAAACTGGTCAACGACGCGGATATTCATAGCGAAGCATTACGTTTGGCGGAATCTAGCGGCATCATTTTTCTTGATGAAATCGACAAAGTATCTTCGAAATCGCAGCAATCAGGAGAAGTTTCTCGTGAAGGGGTGCAAAGAGATATCTTGCCGATCGTTGAAGGCTCACAAGTCAATACGAAATATGGAACGTTGCAAACCGACCATATTCTCTTTATCGCTTCAGGCGCATTCCATCTATCGAAACCAAGCGATTTGATCCCTGAGTTGCAAGGGCGTTTCCCGATCCGCGTGGAGCTGGATGACTTGACGAAGGAAGACTTTGTTAAAATTTTAACGGAACCAAACAATGCCTTAGTCAAACAATACGTTGCCTTGTTAGGAACCGAGAATGTCAAAGTGGTCTTTACGATGGAAGCCATCGAAAAAATTGCCGAAATCGCGTATCAAGTGAATCGCGATACCGACAATATCGGAGCCCGTCGTTTGCATACGATCCTAGAGAAACTACTTGAAGATCTATTGTTTGAAGCATCTGAGATGCAAATGGGTGAAATCACGATCACAGAAGCGTATGTGGAAGAAAAACTTGCGTCAATCGCAAAAGATGAAGACTTAAGCCGGTATATTTTATAAAGGGAGCGGACCAATGAAAACATTATTAGAAAAGACAAGACAAATCAACGAATTATTGCAGCAAAAAAACACCTTTAATTTAGCTTCTGATTTGCCTTACGACAAAATGGCTGTCATTTTAGGAAACATCCTAGACAGCAATGCGTATATTATTAGCGTCGACGGCAGCGTGTTAGGTTTTGTTGAGAACCATGATGTCAATAATGAGCGCATCAAAAAAATGTTTGTCGAAAAACAGTTTCCTAAAAATTATACAGATTTAGTCGATCACCTGACTTCCACAGAAGCCAATGTGCCGATCAGTGACGATATGACGGCTTTTCCTGTGGAAGGCCGAGAGCTGTATCCCAACGGACTAACAACCATCGTACCAATCTACGGTGCAGGAGAACGCTTAGGGACGATCATTCTTTCCAGAATCGATACATCCTTTGATGATGATGATTTGGTATTAGCGGAATATAGTGCGACGGTTGTTGGTATGCAATTCTTGTACCAAAAATCCCGTAGTATCGAAGAAGATGTTCGCAGTACCACAGCTGTTCAAATGGCGATCAACACGCTTTCTTATAGTGAGCTAAAAGCTGTTCAAGCAATTTTTGAGGCATTAGAAGGAGACGAAGGTCGTTTGACCGCATCAAGTATCGCTGACCGTATCGGCATCACCCGTTCGGTGATCGTGAACGCTTTGCGTAAATTAGAGTCTGCCGGTATTATTGAATCCCGCTCTTTGGGGATGAAAGGCACCTATTTAAAAGTGCTTAACAGCCGCTTTAAAGAGGAATTGACGAAACATCAATATTAGGAGATGAGACCATGACAGTTACCATCACGGCCGGTCATCTGCAAGCAAAAATTGCAGAAAAAGGGGCTGAGCTGCAAAGCTTAGTCGATACGAGCAATGACCTTGAATATATTTGGCAAGCTGATCCAAACCACTGGGGAAAGCATGCACCGATCTTATTTCCGATCGTGGGTGCGTTAAAAGAGGACACCTATCAACATGAGGGCAAGAGTTATCATTTGCCTCGTCATGGATTTGCCAGAGACATGTTATTTACTGTCGTAGAACAACGCACAGATTACGCTTTGTTTTTACTAGAAAGTTCGACTGAAACCAAAGCAAAGTATCCGTTTGATTTTCAGCTGTATGTCAGTTATGAATTAGGCGGTGATGGCTTAGTCGTCAAATACCAAGTGAAGAATAGCGGTCAAAAAGAACTATTCTTCTCCATTGGTGGACACCCTGCATTCAACGTCCCACTTGAAAAAGGGCTGACTTTTGAAGACTATTATCTTTCTTTTTCTCCAAAGAAATCACGGGTGAAATTGCCGTTAAAAGGCAACTATATTGATTATGAGCAACGCACACTCGGTCAAACGAATACGGATCTACGCTTGACCCATGACATGTTTGCAAATGATGCGCTAGTTTATGAAACGAAAGGATTACATTCCTACTCGATTCGCAGTGAAAAATCGCCTCATAGTGTCACGTTAAGCTACAATAATATGCCGTATGTCGGTTTTTGGTCCACATATCCAGTGAAATCGCCATTTCTATGTATTGAACCATGGTGCGGCATCGCAGATACGCTAGAAGCCTCCGGTGAGCTGTCAGAAAAGCTGGGGATTCAAGCACTTCCACCTGAAGAATTATTTGAAACAAAGTACTCCATCACAGTTAAATAAACGTATGAAAAAAGAAGCTGGGAAAAGCGCAATGACTTTTCTCAGCTTCTGCTTATTTGTTCGTTTGACCCTTATTCAGTCCAAAGGGTACCCGACTTTCGGTCCCATCTTTGATGCGGGTAATGTTTTCACGATGGCGAATAAAGATAAAAATCGTTACGCCAATCGCTATGAAGGTCAGCAGCCAATTTTGCTCAGGCAAGATCGCAGGTGCGATAAAAGGCAAGACGATCGTCGATAAGGTGATCAAACACGCCGCGATCATACTGGTCAGGCTCACCATACTTGTCACATAAAGACAGATAACGAAAATCAATGAAGAATAAATGAAAAAGAGCGGATTGTATCCTAAGAGCATCCCAGCACTTGTCGCCACTGCTTTGCCGCCTTTAAATTTGGCAAAGATCGGGAAGGTATGACCTAAGATCGCACAGACCCCAAACCAGAGCGGATTGACAGTATGGAGACCAAAGATGACTGGCAAGCTGGTCGCCAAAGTTCCTTTTAAGATATCCATCAATAAAACAACGATGCCGGCTTTTTTTCCTAAGACGCGAAATGTATTGGTCGTTCCCGTATTGCCGCTGCCGAATTGGCGAATATCTTTTTTGAAAAACAGTTGGCCAATCCAAACACCAGAGGGGATCGAACCTAAAAGGTAAGCAACAATAAATAAAAGAATCGTATTCATAATAACCAACTTTCTTTGCAAGGCTAGGGCAATTTTAGCATGAAAACGCCTTTCCAACAATAAGAAAATCTTTCGCTGGTCAGACAAAGAAGAAAAACAGCTTTTCTCAGAGCTGTGAAACACAAACAAGCCATTTTGCGACTCTAGCTTGTGCAAACAAAGGAAAAAGGATAAGATAGTTTAGAAAAATGTTCGCTTGAAAAAAGCGTATTTTGTGTTAAGATTTTTTTTGCAGTCCTTTCATCATTAGAAAAGGACTGATCAAGATTAAAGGAGCGGTGGGTTTGGCAAAGAAAACCACAGAATATAATGATGCTTCCATTCAGGTCTTAGAGGGTCTGGAAGCAGTAAGAAAACGGCCAGGAATGTATATCGGCTCGACCGATAGCCGCGGCTTGCACCACTTAGTGTATGAAATCGTCGATAATGCGGTTGATGAGGCACTCTCAGGATACGGCAATGAAATCGATGTTACAATCCATAAAGACAATAGTATCAGTGTTCGAGACAATGGTCGGGGAATGCCGGTCGGGACACATGCATCTGGAATCCCAACTGTTGAAGTGATCTTCACCGTGTTACATGCTGGCGGAAAGTTTGGCCAAGGCGGCTACAAAACTTCTGGCGGCCTTCATGGGGTTGGTGCCAGTGTTGTAAATGCCTTATCCAGCTGGCTAGAAGTGGTCATCGTTCGAGACGGTATCGAATACAAACAGAGCTTCAAAGACGGCGGGAAACCAGCAGGTACTTTGAAAAAAATCGGCAAAACCCGTAAACCAACGGGAACAACCGTTACGTTCAAACCAGACGATACAATCTTTTCTGCAACCAAATTCTCCTATGAGATTCTCGCTGAACGTTTGAGAGAATCAGCGTTCTTGTTGAAAGGGGTCAAAATCTCCCTGACGGACGAACGTGGGGAAGAACCGATTCATGAAGTCTTTTTATATGAGGAAGGCATCAAAGAGTTTGTTGATTATTTAAATGAAGAAAAAGATACCTTGACCCAAGTGGTTTATTTTTCTGGCACGAAAGAAGCCATCGAAGTAGAGCTTGCCTTCCAATACAATGATGGGTATTCAGAAAACGTCTTGTCCTTTGTCAACAATGTACGTACCAAAGATGGCGGTACCCATGAAGTTGGGATGAAGACGTCAATGACCAAAGCCTTCAATGAGTATGCCCGCAAGGTCAATTTGTTGAAGGAAAAAGATAAGAACCTTGAAGGCAGTGATTTCCGTGAAGGGTTAGCGGCAGTTCTGTCGATCCGCGTGCCAGAAAATCTTTTGCAATTTGAAGGACAGACCAAAGGGAAATTAGGGACACCCTTAGCAAGAAATGCGGTAGACAATGTGATTGGTGAGCAGCTAGGCTATTATCTACAAGAAAACAGTGAAATGAGTCAAATGCTGGTTCGTAAAGCGATCAAGGCAAGAGAGGCCCGTGAAGCTGCCAGAAAGGCGAGAGAAGAAAGCCGTACTGGAAAGAAACGCAAAAAAGGCGAGTCACTGCTTTCTGGTAAATTAACACCTGCGCAATCTCGTAATCCTAAGAAAAATGAATTGTATTTGGTGGAGGGGGATTCTGCGGGTGGTTCAGCAAAGCAAGGACGAGACCGCAAGTTCCAAGCCATCTTGCCATTGCGAGGCAAAGTCATCAATACTGAAAAAGCCAAGATGCAGGATATTTTGAAAAATGAAGAAATCAATACGATGATCTATACTATCGGTGCCGGTGTTGGCCCAGAGTTTTCAATTGAAGACTGCAACTATGATAAAGTGATCATCATGACCGATGCGGATACCGATGGGGCGCACATCCAAGTGCTGCTTTTAACCTTTTTCTACCGGTATATGAAACCTTTGATCGAAGCGGGGAAAGTATACATTGCTTTGCCGCCTCTGTACAAAGTGTCAAAAGGGTTAGGGAAAAAAGCAGTAGTCGAATACGCTTGGACCGATGATGAACTAAGCAAACTGACCCAAAAAATCGGCAAAGGCTATCTCCTACAGCGCTACAAAGGGTTAGGAGAAATGAATGCCGACCAATTGTGGGAAACGACCATGGACCCAGAAACGCGGACACTGATTCGGGTACGGATCGATGATGCTGCCCAAGCAGAACGTCGCGTCACCACTTTGATGGGGGACAAGGTAGAACCTCGTCGGAAGTGGATCGAAAGTCATGTTCAATTTAGTTTAGAAGAAGATGGCAGTATTTTGGATAAAAAAGAAGATACGGTACCTGAATTAGTTGATGAAAAATTAATGGATACCGAACAAGCAGACAGCAAACAGTTAGTTAAGGAATAGGAGGTGGTCTCTTGGAACACAAAAGCAATATACAAGAATTGACATTGGAAGAAGTGATGGGAGATCGCTTCGGTCGATATTCCAAATACATTATTCAAGAACGGGCATTGCCAGATATTCGTGATGGGTTAAAACCGGTTCAGCGACGGATTTTATTTGCCATGAACCAAGACGGCAATACCTATGACAAAGGCTTCCGCAAATCAGCAAAATCTGTCGGAAATATCATGGGGAATTTTCACCCCCATGGGGACTCGAGTATCTATGAAGCAATGGTCCGCATGAGTCAAGACTGGAAGCTACGTCAGATTTTGATTGAAATGCACGGGAACAACGGGAGTATGGATGGTGATCCGCCAGCTGCCATGCGTTATACGGAAGCACGGCTTTCGGAATTAAGTGGTGAGCTATTAAAAGATATTGAAAAAAACACCGTGGAATTAGTTTGGAACTTTGATGATACTGAAAAAGAACCAACTGTTCTACCAGCAAAATACCCGAATCTGTTAGTCAATGGCTCAACTGGGATCTCAGCTGGTTATGCAACAGAGATCCCTACCCACAATTTAGGGGAAATCATCGATGGAACGATCTATTTGATCGACCATCCGCAAGCTTCTTTGGATCAGCTGATGAAGTACATTCCTGGCCCTGATTTTCCAACAGGGGGTATTTTACAAGGGAAAGAAGAAATCAAAAAAGCGTATGAAACAGGCAAAGGCAAAGTGATCCTGCGTTCGAAAACCAAGATCGAAGACATCAAAGGCGGCAAACAGCAAATCGTCATCAATGAGATCCCGTATGAGGTCAATAAAGCCAACTTAGTCAAAAAAATGGATGAGATCCGTTTGAATAAACGCATTGATGGGATTGCTGAAGTACGAGATGAAACAGATCGTACTGGACTACAGATTGTTGTCGAGCTGAAAAAAGAGGCAAATGCGCAAGGGATTTTAAATTATTTATTTAAGAATACCGAATTGCAGATCAACTACAACTTCAACATGGTGGCAATCGACAATATGCGTCCTCAGCAAGTCGGATTAAAGCGGATTTTAGAAAGCTACATCAAACATCGCCGTGAAGTGATCGAAAAACGCAGTCGTTTTGAGCTGCAAAAAGCGCAAAAAAGACAGCATATCGTTGATGGGCTGATCAAAGCTTTGTCGATCCTTGATGAGGTGATCGCTACCATTCGCGGTAGTAAAGACAAAAAAGATGCCAAAAATAATCTGGTGGTTCAACATGGTTTTACCGAAGAACAAGCAGAAGCCATTGTGAACTTACAGTTGTATCGCTTGACCAATACGGACATTACACAATTGCAAGCAGAAGCAAAAGAACTTGCAGAAACGATCGCTGAATTGACAACGATTTTGAATGAAGAAAATGAATTGCTGAAAGTGATCAAGAAAGAACTGCGAGAGATCAAGAAAAAATATACGACGCCGCGGTTGACTGAGATCGAAGCAGAAATTCAAGAAATCAAGATCGAAACACAAGTCTTGGTCGCCCAAGAAGAAGTAGTCGTGACGGTCACAAGAGACGGC
Organism: Enterococcus sp. DIV0755f; assembly: GCF_051713725.1. NCBI lineage: Bacteria > Bacillati > Bacillota > Bacilli > Lactobacillales > Enterococcaceae > Enterococcus > Enterococcus sp. DIV0755f. Next base: position 2,177,063 of record NZ_JBIOQL010000001.1, on the reverse strand, counting down.
TATGTCAAACGCAGCAGCTTGCGTTCTTACGGTGCTTCAAAACCAGAAGAGATCGGCATGAAAGAAGGCGACTCTTTACTTTACAGTAATCAAATGAACACGTTGGATCACCTGTTGTTGGTTACTAATAAAGGGAACACGATCTATCGACCGGTCCATGAATTACCTGATTTAAAATGGAAAGATTTAGGAGAACATATTTCGCAAACAGTCATGACACTGGCGCAAGATGAAATGATCATTGGGGTCTTTGCCTACAAAGAGATCGATCCATTGAAAAATTTCGTGCTGATTAGTAAAAACGGTATGATCAAACAGACACGAATGACGGAATTTGAACCTTGGCGCACCTATAAAACACGGCCGATGACGATCATGAAGCTGAAAGATGAATCAGATGAATTGGTCAACGTCTTTTTGACGGATCAAACGGAAGAAATGGATGTATTCTTAGTCAGTCATCTTGCCTTTGGCTTACGCTACCCGCTTAATGAAGTGCCTGTTGTGGGACCAAAAGCAGCTGGGGTCAAAGCGATGAACCTTAAAGCGGATGATTATCTTATCAATGGGTTGCTCGTTTATTCAGAAGGGGATACACCGATCGTTTTGATCACCCAACGTGGCGCAGCAAAACGAATGTTGGCTCAAGAAATCAACCAATTAGGTCGGGCGAAGCGCGGATTGATGGTCTTGCGGGAATTGAAGAAAAATCCTCATCGCGTCGTCTATATGGGCAGTGGGGAAAATCAGCAACTGCTAGTGACGAATCAAAAAGGACAATCCTTTGAAGTGATCACCAACCAAATCCCGATCAATGATCGGACCTCCAACGGCTCATTTATCATGGATGAGAAAACAGGAGGACAAATCTACGAAGTGAAAACCCAAATCAGTCCTGCAATCGCAGAGGATTCTGTACTATAAATTATAACAAAGCAACCCTTCTGTACCAGTACAGAAGGGTTGCTTTTTGTCTCATAATTAATCTTTCACATTAACGAAAAAGGTACTTTAATAAAAGTTTCACATTTATTAAATGCCTATAAATCAACGTTTTTAGTAATTAATATCTTAAAAAAAAATAAATTGTTAAAAATAATTCTTGAAAATGCTTGCAATCATTAAGGTGTGTGTTATACTGTTCACGTAAAGCTGTTACATTAGTGAACAGAAAATTTAAGGAGGTCCATCAAATGGAACAATGGAATGGATTTAAAGGAAAAACTTGGAAAGAAGAAGTAAACGTACGCGACTTCATCCAAGAAAACTACACACCTTATGACGGAACAGATGAATTCCTAGCAGATGCTACTGAAGCAACGACGAAGCTATGGGATCAAGTCATGGAACTGAACAAGCAAGAGCGTGAAGCTGGCGGCGTATTGGATATGGATACAAAAGTCGTTTCAACGATCACTTCTCATGGACCTGGCTACTTAGACAAAGACTTAGAAACAGTTGTTGGTTTCCAAACGGAAAAACCATTTAAACGCAGCTTGCAACCATTTGGTGGCATCCGCATGTCAGAACAAGCAGCAGAATCTTATGGCTATGAAATTGATGCGGAAGTCTCTCACATTTTCCGTGACTACCGTAAAACACATAACCAAGGAGTTTTTGATGCTTATACACCTGAAATCAGAGCAGCGCGCCGTTCTGGTGTAATCACAGGTCTTCCTGATGCTTACGGCCGTGGCCGAATCATTGGTGACTACCGACGTGTGGCATTATACGGTGTGGACTTCTTGATCAAAGAAAAACAACAAGACCTATTGTATTGCGGAAACGGAACGATGTCTGAAGACATTATCCGCCAACGTGAAGAATTGAGTGAACAAATTCGTGCGTTAAGCGAATTGAAAGAATTAGGAAACATTTACGGATTTGATATTTCTAAACCAGCTCAAACGGCGAAAGAAGCATTCCAATGGTTATATCTTGGTTACTTAGCAGCCATCAAAGAGCAAAATGGTGCAGCAATGTCATTGGGACGTACGTCAACTTTCCTTGATATTTATGTTGAACGCGATTTGAAAAATGGCGTGATCACTGAAGAAGAAGCACAAGAAATCGTTGACCATTTCGTCATGAAACTACGTCTTGTGAAATTTGCTCGGACGCCTGATTACAACGCATTGTTCTCTGGTGACCCAACTTGGGTAACTGAATCAATCGCTGGTATGGGTGAAGACGGACGTCATATGGTAACGAAAAACAGCTTCCGTTTCTTACACACTTTAGCAAACTTAGGCCCAGCACCAGAACCAAACTTGACTGTTTTATGGTCAACACGTTTGCCTCATAATTTCAAAACATTTTGTGCGAAAATGTCTATCCAAACATCAGCGATTCAATATGAAAACGATGATGTGATGCGTGGACATTGGGGCGACGACTACGGAATCGCTTGTTGTGTATCCGCAATGCGCATCGGAAAACAAATGCAATTCTTTGGTGCTCGTGCCAACTTAGCGAAAACATTGTTGTATGCAATCAACGGTGGGGTCGATGAAAAATCAAAAGCACAAGTTGGACCAAAATTCCAACCAATTACTTCTGAATACTTGGATTATAACGAAGTAATGGAAAAATATGACACAATGATGGACTGGATTTGTGATCTGTATGTGAACACATTGAACATCATTCATTACATGCACGACAAATATTCTTATGAACGCATTGAAATGGCGCTACAAGATACAGACATTCTACGTACGATGGCTACTGGTATCGCTGGTTTCTCTGTTGCAGTTGACTCATTATCAGCGATCAAATATGCCAAAGTTCGTACGATCCGTGATGAAAACGGCATTGTTGAAGATTACGAAATCGAAGGCGATTATCCGAAATACGGAAACAATGATGACCGCGTAGATGATATCGCAGTCAACTTGTTGAAAGTCTTCATGAAAAAAGTAAAACGCACGAAAACATACCGTGATTCAAAACACACAACGTCGATCCTTACTATCACTTCTAACGTGGTTTATGGTAAGAAAACAGGGAACACTCCTGATGGACGTCGTGCAGGCGCACCATTTGCTCCAGGTGCAAACCCAATGCATGGTCGCGATACGCATGGTGCTTTGGCAAGTCTTTCATCAGTTGCGAAATTACCATATGATTACTCATTAGATGGTATTTCAAACACCTTCTCGATCGTACCTAAAGCATTAGGACGTGACGACGAAACACAACAAGAAAACCTAGCAACAATGCTAGATGGCTATGCAGCAAAAGGTGGTCACCACTTAAATATCAACGTATTTAACCGTGACACATTGCTTGATGCGCAAGCTCACCCAGAAAAATACCCACAATTAACGATTCGGGTATCTGGCTATGCAGTAAACTTCATTAAATTAACAAAAGAACAACAAGATGACGTGATTGCTCGTACAATGCACGAAGCAATGTAATAAGCAACAACTTCAGGCGGCGGACGGGAAAATCCGCCGCCTCTTGTTTTGAAAGTATCAGACGGAGCGTGGTCATCCGTCGTTTCGAAGAAAGGAAGAGCATTATGGCAGTAACAGGACAAGTACATTCAACAGAAAGTTTTGGATCAGTAGATGGACCAGGTATCCGTTTTATTGTATTCATGCAAGGATGCCGCATGCGTTGCCAGTTTTGTCATAATCCAGATACATGGAAGATTGGCACCGGTGTCGAACGAACGACTGATGATGTCTTAGAAGAGGCATTGAAATATCGCGAATTCTGGGGACAAAAAGGTGGGATCACCGTCAGTGGTGGGGAACCATTGCTTCAGATGGACTTTCTGATCGATCTGTTTCGTAAAGCCAAAGCAGAAGGTGTCAGCACGACATTAGATACTTGTGGAAAACCATTTACACGGGAAGAACCATTTTTTAGCAAGTTTCAAGAGCTGATGACCGTTACTGACTTGTTATTGTTTGATATCAAGCACATTGATAACAAAGCCCATAAAGAGTTGACTACCCAATCGAACGATAATATTTTGGATATGGCGAATTATCTTTCAGAGATCAATCAGCCTGTCTGGATTCGTCACGTGCTGGTTCCTTTTAGAAGCGACTATGATGAATTTTTGATCCGTTTGGATGAGTTTATCAAAACACTGAAGAATGTCGATAAAGTAGAGATCTTGCCTTATCACACGATGGGGAAATACAAGTGGGATGAGCTTGGTTTGAAATATCCCCTTGAAGGGATCGAACCACCAACAGAAGATCGGGTGAAAAATGCCAAGCGTTTGCTTCATGTAGACGACTATAAAGGTTACTTAACCCGTTGATCAAAACAGGAAAGAAGAGATTGCTATTGCTTCTTTCCTGTTTTTTTACTATGATTAGAAAGTGAATATCAATTGAAATAGGAGCGATGAAGAAATGTCGAAAATATTAGTATTCGGTCATCAAAATCCTGATACCGACGCCATTGGTGCAGCAATTGCCTTTGCGAATTTACAAAATCAACTTGGAAAAGATTCTGAAGCAGTAGCGCTTGGTACACCGAATGAAGAGACACAATTTGCGTTAGATACCTTTGGCCTAACTGCCCCTCGGGTGATCGATTCAGTGGCAAAGGAAACCCAAGAAGTAATGTTAGTGGATCATAATGAATTTCAACAAAGTGCAGCGGATATTGCGGATATCACTGTGTTGGCAGTTGTTGATCATCATCGTATCGCTAACTTTGAAACGGCAAATCCACTGTATTATCGTGCAGAGCCGGTCGGTTGTACAAGTACGATCGTGTTGAAATTATACAAAGAAAATCAAGTGGAAATTCCAAAAGCGATCGCAGGAATCATGCTCTCAGCGATCATCTCTGATACATTGTTGTTTAAATCACCAACATGTACCGACGAAGACGTAACAGCAGCCAAAGAACTAGCCGTTATAGCAGATGTAGAACTGGAAGTCTATGGATTAGATATGTTAAAAGCTGGTACGAATCTTGGAACGAAATCAGCAGCAGAATTGCTGGACCTAGATGCCAAAAGCTTCCCAATGGGTGCTAAAAACATCCGTATCGGACAAGTCAACACGGTTGATCTAAAAGAAGTCTTTGACCGTCAAGCAGAGTTGGAAGCGGCTATGAAGGATTCAATGGCAGCAAATGGCTATGATCTGTTCTTGCTGGTTGCCACTGATATCTTAGATAGTAATTCTGAGCTGCTAGTCGTTGGTGAACCAACTGCCCCAGTAGAAGCAGCCTTTAAAACGACATTAACCAACAATCGTGCGTTTTTACCTGGTGTCGTTTCTCGTAAAAAACAAATCGTACCTCAATTAACAGAGGTTTTTGAAGGATAATTAAGCTAACTGTCTGAATGCTGGTGAGATCTGTTTTGGTAGATCAAGCCAGCATTTTTCATGATTGTTTGGATAAGGAGTACACGCAGTGAAATTTTTTTATAGTCCCCACTTTCGCTCATTGCAACCGATACTGGAATCTTCGAAATTCCATGAATTGGTAGAGGAGCTATTAAATAGCCAAGAGCCGCCGACACTACGAGCATTAAAATCGAAGTTTACAGATGGTTCTTTTGATAAAATTCTTGACCGCTTGATCGCAGAAAAGTTGATCATCCGCCAAGAACGACGCTATTATTTAGGCTTCCCCATCTATACTGAACATGATCAACAGCAGATACAAGTAAGTGATGATTTCTATCAAGCAGCGCGCAATTGGTCAACACAAGAAATCGCTGGTTTTATCAAAAGTTTTGCTGCGTCAAGTGTTGAAAATAAATACTTTTACGGTTGTCAGCAAGGAGTTGAACAAGGAGCGGTCTATGCATTGAGTCATGAACAATTTCAGTTGATCTCTTACTCAGAAACACAGTGGCCACCAACACTGCCTGCTTTTTTTGAAGCGAATGAACAGTTGCGCACCCTTGCGATCTATGATGAATTAATGGATTTGATCGGTGATGTCGATCCAGTCTATTACTTAGACCAAGTGAGTGTGATCCTTGAACGCATTCGTAAAAATAAAAAAGTCCGTCCGAGTATTTTTCTGGAATCACTTCAACGGATCGAGATCATAAGCCCTGAGCTACATTTGTTGCTGGAAGAAATAAATTGTGATAATCTAAAAAACGAGCGTTATCCGTCTTCTGAAAAGGATCTGTTCGTCCAACGCCTTGTGATCGCTCACTTGGCAAACAAATCAGGTTCATACAATACACTTTATTTCAATAATAATTAAAATTTCTAATAATTATGTTATTTGTTTTAAATCTTCTGACTATTAAAAAGTTGCTAGATTCGATTCTAGCAGCTTTTTTTCTTATTTCTTCAAATGATAATTTGATGAATAAAAATTAAAAAACAACAATCGTTTTGTTTGGAGTTTTGATTTCTTGATGATACGATGATTCTAGAACTTTGAAAGGGGATATAAAAATGGAAGGATATAAAACGGTTGATTTTGAACAGTTGGAACAAAACAAAACGAAAGCAGAAATGATCACGTTCGTATCAATGTCAGAAATAGAAGCTGCTCGGCAAGCAATTACAAAAGCGGGGATCGATGAAACGCGTTTTTCTGATGGCGATCTCATTCTTGCGTTAAAACAACAGGAACGGTTTGGGGCAAATACGATCGTTTCCGTGATCATTGATTGGCTCATCAATCAAAACTATCTGGTGAATCCAGCTCATGCCATGCGTTACTTAGCAAAGAAAATGGCAAATGGGCCAGTGACGAGTTACAAATTATTAAGTGAGGGTGAGTTTGATTGTGACGGGAACTATTACTTGATTGCTCGAACAAACACCTCCTCATCGGCAAATAAAGTCTATAAAGTTTACACGGATGGACAAGTAAAAGAGCTTTGGCAGGCAAAATAAGTACAGATGATTTCGACTCTAGTGAATAAGGAAAACGGCTGTGTAAGCAGTAGTTAGCGGAAAAAGGATTTTTTTAGATTGAAGGTTGTGAAAGACGCGTGAAACTAAACATTCGAATCGGCTTAGCTGGCAGTCATCTTCTGATTGGTGCATTCAGCTTGCTCGGCGCTCTGCTGACGCTTTATAAAGTACCGACAAGTTTTGGTGCGATCCAAGCCTTGTTAGGTGAAATTTATTATACCGATACGGTATTTGACCGATTTACTCAGCTCTTCTTGTTGGGGATCATCAGTCTTTATACCGTGGTGACCAGTTTTTATGGGTTTCGATTTTGGTGTTTTTGCTCCGCCTCTTCTGCATTTGGGACACTGTTGGCATATTTTGAATTAACTGAAACACTTCCAGTGATGGTAGTTTTCATTCTTGTTTTAGCAAGTTTGTTTCAGTTATGGGTAGTCACATACTTCATTTTCCAAAAGCTAAAAAGTAGAGCTGAAACAGGTTGAACAGATACGTTCAAGCTGTTTTTTTCTGTCAAAGATTATTTGCTGGCAACTAAGGTTATTGCGTTACTAGCGCAGTGTTTTATGCTATGCTAGATAGAGAGATGTAGTTGATTTTGAAACGATTTCTAAAAGATGAAAGAGCGTAACAAGTTCGTTGGCATTTCAGTCAACGATCAAAATGAATTTGAGGAGGACTGATGAGAGAGTGGTTACCAAACAACAGGTACTGACTGCGGAAAAAGACTTTCTGAGTGGTGAAAATTTTTATGTACAGCATTTCTTAGGCGCCCATCAAGTAGATGATGGCTACGTGTTTCGCGTTTGGGCACCAAATGCTCAGCAAGTTTGGCTTGTTGGCGACTTCAACCAATGGACGGATACCTTGCCGATGAACAAAAGGACGGAATCCGGTGTTTGGGAAATTGAGACCAACCAAGTAAAAGAAGGACAGCTTTACAAATACAAAGTAAAACAATCAAATGGACGAGAAGTATTGAAGATCGATCCTTTTGCTGTCCATTTTGAAGCTCGACCAGGAACTGCTGCCGTGTTGCATTCGATCCCACAAAAAAAATGGCGGGATGGGTTATGGCAAGGACGGAAAAAAAGACAAAAAACATTTAATCGACCTCTTAATATTTATGAAGTTCATGCCAGCTCCTGGAAGCACCACGAAGATGGCACCCCTTATCGCTTCTCCGAATTAAAAGATGAACTTATTCCTTACGTGAAAAAAATGGGCTACACCCATATCGAATTTATGCCTTTGATGGAACATCCCTTAGGAACCTCCTGGGGCTATCAATTGACTGGTTACTTTGCACTTAGCTCCTATTATGGGACACCAGAAGAATTTCAAGACTTTGTAGAGGCTTGTCATTTGGAAAATATAGGTGTCTTCGTTGATTGGGTGCCAGGACATTTTTGTGTCAATGATGACAGTCTTGCCTATTATGATGGCACGCCGACCTTTGAATACATGGATGAAAACCGTGCGAAAAATGTTCGCTGGGGTGCGATCAACTTTGATCTAGGCAAACCGCAAGTCCAAAGCTTTCTGATCTCAAGTGCATTGTTCTGGATCGAATTTTACCACATTGATGGTATTCGGGTAGATGCCGTTTCCAACATGATCTATCGCGATTATGATGAAGGCCCATGGGAACCGAATCACGAAGGGGGCAATCGGAATTTTGAAGGGTACTATTTCTTACAAAAGCTCAATTCAGTCATCAAGTTAGCCCATCCTGCAGTTGTCATGATTGCAGAGGAAAGTACTTCCGAGACCAAAATAACAGGAATGGTCGAAGGAGGCGCTCTCGGGTTTGACTACAAATGGAATATGGGCTGGATGAATGATGTCCTGCGTTTTTACGAAATGGACCCGATTTTCCGTAAAGATCATCTAAGCCTTTTATCTTTTTCTTTCATGTATCGGATGCAAGAAAATTATATCTTGCCACTCTCCCATGACGAAGTGGTTCATGGCAAAAAAAGTTTGATGCACAAAATGTGGGGAGACCGCTACAAACAGTTTTCACAACTACGAAATCTCTATACGTACATGATGATGCATCCAGGGAAAAAACTGTTATTCATGGGTAGTGAATGGGGACAGTTTTTAGAATGGAAATATGATCATGGTCTTGAATGGGTCGATTTAAACGACGCATTCAATGCAAAAATGCAGTTCTTCACCCGGACCTTGAATGAATTATACAAAGAAGAACGAGCCCTTTGGGAATTGGATGATCAAGAAGATTCATTGATGGTGATCGATGCAGACAACTTAGATGAAACGACATTGACTTTCTTACGACAAGGAAAAACGAAAAAAGATTTCTTGATCGTGGTTGTCAATCTGACACCAGTGGAGCGTCACGATTTTGCGATCGGCGTGCCATACGAAGGAACGTATCGCGAGATTTTAAACACGGAACGGGATGTATTTGGTGGAACTTGGGTGGCGAATAACCCAGACTGCCAGACCAGTAATACCCCTTTTAAGCAATACGACTATCAAATCAAAACAATTTTGCCTGCACTTGGGGCTTTAATCATCAAACCAGAAAAAATCAAAATGACTCGAAAAAAAGCAGTAAAGAAAGCACAAAAAAAAGAGTAGAGGGGGAACGGTGAGTAGATCACCAAACAAAATGAAAACAGAGATGTTAGCAATGATCCTCGCAGGGGGACAAGGGACTCGATTAGGGAAATTAACAAAGAATATTGCTAAACCAGCGGTTCCATTTGGTGGCAGATATCGGATCATCGATTTCACGTTGAGTAATTGTGTCAATTCAGGAATCAAAAATGTGGGTGTTGTCACTCAGTACCAGCCATTAGCACTAAACAACCATATCGGAAATGGTGCAAGCTGGGGATTGGATGGAATTAGTACCGGTGTGACGATCTTACAGCCATATTCAAATTCAGAAGGCGAAAAATGGTTTGAAGGAACCGCCCATGCGATCTATCAAAACATCGCTTATATCGATGAGATGGACCCGCAATATGTCTTGATTTTATCAGGGGACCATATCTACAAAATGGATTATGAAGAAATGCTGGAAAAACACAAAGAAAATGATGCTTCATTGACGGTTGCAGTTCTCGAAGTACCGATGAAAGATGCCTCGCGTTTCGGAATCATGAACACCGATAAAAATGACCGTATCATCGAATTTGATGAAAAACCAGCCGAACCAAAAAGCAATCTCGCTTCAATGGGGATCTATATTTTCGATTGGAGTCGTCTGCGCAGTATGCTGTTGAGTAACTATACAAAAGACGGCGAAATGGTCGATTTTGGGAAACATGTCATTCCTTCTTATCTCGAAAGCGGCGACAACGTTTTTGCCTATCGCTTCTCTGGCTATTGGAAAGACGTAGGAACGATCGATTCATTGTGGGAAGCCAATATGGAATTTATTGATCCAGCAATGGAGTTGAATATTCGGGATAAAAGTTGGCAAGTATTTTCTAAAAACCCAATCGCACCACCACATTTTGTGACTGAGACCGGGGCTGCGAGAAACTCTCTCGTGATGGATGGCTGTTATGTTGCAGGGGAAATCGAGCACAGTATTTTATCAGAAAATGTGCAGGTGAAAGAAGGATCGACGATCAAGGACAGCGTGATCATGCCTGGAGCGGTGATCGGTAGAAATGTTAAATTAAACCGAGTGATCGTTGGGGAAAATGCAGTGATTGGTGACGATGCAGAGATCGATGGAACAGACGAAATTGCCGTAGTCGGCTATTCTGAAATTTTAGGGGTGACGATTGATGAGAACTAATAAAATGTGTGCGATTTTAGGGAATCTGCAACGATACCAAGACTTGATGCCATTAACAGAAAACCGTCCGCTGTCGACTTTATTGTTTGACTGCAAATATCGCTTGTTAGATTTTAATCTTTCAAGTATCGAAAATGCCAATATCAAACAAGTCTATATGATTTTCAATGAAGGAGAAACGCAGTCGGTCTTCGATCATATCGGTGGCGGAAAAGAGTGGAACTTGGACGGCGTACAAAACCGTTTCTTTATTCACCTGTTCCAAGACTCATTGAAAAAGCAAGCAGAAGGACAAGAGTATTATTATAATGTCATCGACTATTTGGAAAAATCCAAATCGGATCATACCGTATTTATGGGCAGCAAAGTCTTATGCAACATTGATTTGCGTGCCTTGCTGAAAATCCATCAGCTACAAGGCAATGAAATGACCGTCGTATACAAACGCATCAGCAGTGACAATGTTTGCGAAAGTGATCTGTTGTTCAATGTAGACAGTGAAGGTCACTTAGAAGAAGCGATCCAAGCGAAAAAAGGTGAGGTCAGTGACCTTGTCAACTTATGTACGGATATTTTTATCATTCAAACAGATCGTCTGATCGCTGCGCTAAAAGAGGGGCAAAAAGTTGGCGCAACGGCAGACCTCGGTCAATTTTTACGAGAAATGATCGCTGTTGAAAATACAGGTCTATATGAGTACACTGGTTACTTAAGTAACATTTATGACATCTCTTCTTACTATCAAACAAATATGGATATGCTCGATGTGCATAAATTTACGTCGTTGCTTTATTCGAATCAAAAGATCTATACCAAACTGAAAAACGAAGTGCCAACGTATTATTCAGAAACATCTGACGTGAAAAATAGCCACTTTGCTTCTGGCTGCATCGTGGAAGGAACGGTCGAACAGTCACTCGTTGCCCGCCGCACGAAGATCCATCCTGAAGCAAAAGTCAAAGGAGCGATCATCTTCGGAAATAATGAGATCAAAGCAGGTGCCGAAGTCTCTTATGCGATCCTAGATAAAAATGTGACCATCGCAGAAGGTGTCAAAGTGCAAGGAACCAAAGAAACGCCAATCGTCATTAAGAAAAATTCTCATGTGACCCAAGACGTTATTGGAGGGGCAAGCGCATGAAGGTTCTGTTTACAGCAGCGGAATGCGCCCCATTTTTTAAAACAGGCGGATTAGGGGATGTTGCAGGGGCATTACCAAAAGAATTGGTCAAAAAAGGCGTCGAGACGATTGTGGTCTTACCCTATTTCACGAAAATGCCTGCTGAATACCAGGAGCAAATGGAAGATTGTTTTTCTTTTGAAGTGGTGGTCGGTTGGCGCAAGCAATATTGTGGGATCAAAAAATTAGTTCTAGGCTCTGTGACCTATTATTTCATAGACAATCTCTACTATTTTGGCCGCGAACGGCTCTATGATTTTTATGATGATGGGGAACGCTTTGCTTTCTTCCAATTAGCCGTGATCGAAATGATGGAACGCATTGAATTTATTCCAGACATCGTGCATGTCAATGATTACCATACGGCGATGATTCCCTTCTTGATCAAAGAAAAATATCATTGGATTCAAGCGTATCAAAACATACGCACCGTTTTGACGATCCATAACATTGGGTTTCAAGGGTGGTATAGTCGCGATATTTTACCAGATCTTTTTGGTATGGGGACTGAGAGATATGATGATGGCACACTACGTTTAAACGATTGCTTGAACTTTATGAAAGCAGGAATCTTGTATGCGGACCGCATCACGACGGTCAGTCCTTCCTATAGTGAAGAAATCAAAACCTCTGAGTTCGGCTGTGGGCTTGAAGTGATTTTACGTATGGAAAGCGGCAAACTCAGCGGCATTTTAAACGGAATTGATTACGAAATGAACGATCCAGAAACCGATCCTCATTTGGACTATCCTTTCAGTGTCGAAGATTTATCAGGAAAAGCTAAAAACAAGCGAGCGCTACAAGAACAATTTGGTTTGCCTACCCGTAAAGATGTCCCATTGATTTCTGTTGTTAGCCGTTTGACCACTCAAAAAGGGTTCCATTTGGTCCTTGAAGAAATGGAAAATCTCTTGCAATTTGATGTTCAGTTCATCTTACTAGGGACTGGCGAACATGATTTTGAAGAAGGCTTTCGCTATTTTGCTCAGAGATATCCTGACAAATGTGCTGCCGCGATTTCTTTTGATATTGCATTGGCGCAAAAGTTATACGCAGCAGCGGATCTTTTCTTGATGCCTTCCGCCTTCGAACCATGCGGACTGTCACAGATGATCGCGATGCGTTATGGTACATTACCGGTCGTTCACGAAATCGGTGGCTTGAAAGATACGGTAGATTCCTATAATCCGATCACGAAACAAGGTACCGGCTTTGGCTTTCAAGAGTTTTCACCATTTTACTTGATGAATGCCTTGAAGCAAGGGGTCGAATTGTATCAATCTGATCAGGCAACGTGGAACGTATTGGTCAAGCAAGCAATGGCAAAAGATTTCAGCTGGAATCAAAGTTCCGATCTTTATATCCAGTTGTATAATACTATCAAAGTTTGATTGTTTTAAGACAGAAGAATCCTTGTCTGCAACAGAACTGCTAGTTGTATGACTAGCAATTTTGGCGGCAAGGATTCTTCTTTTTTATAAATTGAATGCAAAAAGGAGTGTAACCCTATGACAAAAGAACGATTGCGTGAACTGCTAGAAATCAGTGTTCATGAACTCTTTGCGATTGAAGTGGATGAAGCTTCACCGCAGGAATTGTTTCAAGCACTAGCCAATGTGGTGAAGCAAATGTATTCAGAAGACTGGCGTCAAACCAGAAAAAATCTCTTGCTGGAGGATCAAAAACAAGCGTACTATTTTTCAATCGAATTTTTGCCTGGCAAAATGCTAAAAAGCAATTTGTTGAATATGCAGCTGTTGGAGCAAGCGGAAGCCGTTTTTGAAGAGTTAGGCGTTTCCCTTGATGACGTTGCGGATACAGAAAAAGACATGGCTTTAGGAAACGGGGGCCTCGGTCGTTTGGCCTCTTGTTTTATGGACTCGCTGGCTTCATTAAGCTTGCCGGGAAATGGGAACGGGATTCGCTATCGCTATGGATTATTTAAACAAAAATTTATTGACGGCCATCAAGTAGAATTACCAGATGATTGGTTACGTTCTGGGAATGTCTGGGAAGTCCGCAAAGAAAGCAAAGCGGTGCCTATTCGATTTGGTGGGCAGGTCTATCTCGTTACGGGAGAGGACGGAAAACTAGCGCCAGTCTATGAAGGCGGCTTTACCTGGCGGGCAGTTCCGTATGACACCGCGATGGTTGGCTATCAGAATCAACACATCAACACACTGCGCTTGTGGAGTGTCGAAGTGCCTGCTGAAGATGAGGCGCATTATGCGACATTGGAATCACGGCAAGCCTTAGAAAATTTGACTGCTGTTTTATATCCAGATGACTCAAACGAGATCGGCAAACGCACACGATTGATGCAAGAATACTTTTTTGTTTCTGCAGGCATTCAAAGTATCATTCGCTATTATAAAAAATCAAATCTGCCTTTAGCGATGCTCAGTGAACGAGTAGCAATCCATATCAACGACACGCACCCAGCGCTTTGTGTCCCAGAACTGATGCGTATTTTAGTTGATGAAGAAGGCCTTGCTTGGGAACAAGCGTGGGCGATCACCGTGAAAGTCATGAGTTATACGAACCATACGATCATGGCAGAAGCCTTAGAAAAATGGCCAGTTCGCATGATTGAAGAAGTGTTGCCGAGAATGGATCAGATCATCAAAGAAATTGATCGGCGCTTTGTCGAAGGAATGCAAGGGGTCCATCCGCAAGCCTTACTGGATCGGACGCGAATCATTATTGATGATCAAGTCCATATGGCACATCTAGCCATCATCGGCAGCCATAGTGTCAATGGGGTAGCCAAGCTCCATTCTGATTTACTAAAATCAGTGGTACTCCATGACTTCTATCTCATTTATCCTGCCCGTTTCAACAATAAAACTAACGGCATCGCACAACGGCGTTGGCTTCAGCTAGCCAATCAACCATTAGCCAAAGTGCTGGATCAGTCGATCGGCACGAGTTGGCGCAATGACCCCTTGGATCTGCAGCTGCTCAAAAATTATTATGATGACGAAACCGTTCTGCAACAAATTGCCGACGCAAAAATGAGTAACAAGCGTGCACTGGCACAGTACATTCAAAAAGCAACGGGCATTACAGTAGATCCAACGGCAATTTTTGATGTGCAGATCAAACGCCTGCATGCGTACAAACGACAACTGCTGAATCTAATGCATATTTTGAAGCTCTACTTTGAGGTCAAAGACGATCCGACTGCAGCGTTTCATCCAAGAGTCTTTATTTTTGGTGCCAAAGCAGCACCAAGCTATCACTACGCAAAATCGATCATTAAAGTCATCAATGAAGTGGCGAATCTGATCAATCATGATGAAACCATCAATGATAAAATCAAGGTTGTATTTTTAGAAAATTACAACGTTTCATTAGCAGAAAAAATCATTCCAGCAGCGGATGTCAGTGAACAAATCTCATTGGCCTCTAAAGAAGCGTCAGGGACAAGCAATATGAAGTTGATGCTAAATGGGGCAGTAACGATCGCGACTTTAGATGGTGCCAATATTGAGATTCGAGATGCGATCGGTGATGAAAACATTGCGATCTTTGGGTTGACGGAAGAAGAAGTGTATCAGTATTACGCCCAGCATAATTATTCTGCTTACACCTACTATGAGTCAGATCCAGTCTTGCAACGGGTGGTCAATGCCTTTATTGATGGGACGATCCCGAATATTCAAGTTGAAGGTCGGGAAATCTTTGATTCCCTTTTGAAATACAATGATGAATACTTTTTATTAAAGGATTTTCATGCCTATTGTGACGCGCAGCATCGGGTAGATAGTGCCTATCAGGATACGCAGCGTTGGCGTAAAGTCAGCCTAATGAATATTGCCAATGCAGGCAAATTTTCGGCAGATGAAACGGTGCGAAATTATGCTGCAGATATTTGGCAGATCGATCCATTATTTGCCCATGTCAAAGAACCGAATGCAGCAAGCTTGACTGAGACGGTGCCTCCAGCCGAATTTAGCTGAAGTGTCCTCATCTGAAATGGTGTAGTCTTTCGTGAAATTCTCCTTAATTTATGGTATGATGAAAAAAATGCATGTAAGAGGATGAGTACAGTGGCAAATTATTTAGATGTGAAACGAAAACACTTCCGTTTTCCTGCTTATGATGATACAGATGGTGTGAAGCTACAATCCGAGCATCGCCCCGCATTCAGTAAAGCAGATGATTGGATTTTAACCGAAATCAAAGATCCCGTGAGTCATTCTCACAAGGATGAAAATCAATCTTTACAGCGCAAAGTGCAGTCCAGCCAACGGGATCGGGGGCACAATATTCGTCAAAAAGAAGAGCTTGCCAATCACCGTGCCAACTTGCCTCAGTACGGAAAACGTCCAGTGAAAGAGCAAATGCCAACAGGAAAAACCAACTTTTTTGGCAAAGAGGCGAACCATTCTTCTTATCAAGTGACTAGTAAGAAGGAAAAAGCTGAGGTTCCTGTTTCTTCGAAAAAAGAATATTCGGGGCGCTCTTATTTCGTGCCTAAATATATTCCTGCATCGATTATTCCAGATGAGCAAAAACCTGAAATTACACCGAACGATTTGATGGATGCAATGGCAAAAAAACAAGAAAGTTATTTGTTGTTTGATACTGAACCAGCAGCTTATCAAGTCAAAGAAGAAAATGATCCGACCGTCAAAAAATTCAATCGCCACCCCTCTGTTGGGATGACACGCAGTGAGTTTCGAGCCAGCAATAAAAAAAATGGTGAAAAAAAACGTTCCGTTTTAGATCGATCATTAAAAGGAATGATTGAAGACGATCAACAAGAAGAATCTTCAAATGGCTATTTTCGTTCTAAATAGCAGTGACAGTTACTCTTAATAGAAGTGGTCCTTTGAGCATAACGATGAATAATTTCAGCTAGATGGCTAACATCTAGCTGTTTTTTTTGTGTGCCGAAACTATCGATTTCACAAAGTGATTAGTTGAAATACATTTTTCACCGGCTGAGGAATATTCTGATTTTACTAAGCAATAGTGTGGGCTATAGAATAAAGTGAAACGATCAAAACCATCGTTATTTATAATGTTTGTTATTTTAATTGGCGATTTTTTTTGTCATTTAAAATCGATGGCAAGTCAAACGGTGGCAGGACAGTGGTTTTCTGATCAGCTGCAATTGAAAAAGGGAAGCAAGCGTCCTGATGGCTAAAGCTGCTCTTTGGGAAGGACTGATCCATGATCGATTTCAAGGGAAAGATACACTGAAAGGTGGGGCATCAACAAATGAACAAGAAAAAGAGAAAGGTATATTTCACCATCATTATTGGCTTACTTGGAGGACTCTACTTTTTCTCAACCATGAGAGTGGTTTCTTCAAACGTTTTCTTTGCTGCGCAGCTGGAGGAAGAAACGGTTACGAGTGAATCATTCGATCCGATACGAGAGCAAGAGGCTGAGGAAAGAGTTGCCATTTATTTTGATGAATCAACGAAAGTCGGGACTGTAGGAGACCTGTTACTGGTTGCGTTTCATACGGACCGTCCCATTAGTGAAATAGCGATCCGATTGCCGAAAGCTGCGGTTATTGCTGAAGAGGAGTTGCCAAAGGGAGTCAAGATGACGCCACTCACTGAAGAGAACGGTTGGAAACTAACGACCGATACCCCTAGAAGTGATTTTTTGGTTCCATTGATAGTTGATACAGCAGGATCGTTTCCATTTGAAGCAGCAGATTCAATGATAATGCTTGAAATAAAAGAAGCACGGGAGACAAACCCTACGGACACACAAGAGGATGAGCGAACTGATTCGGGTGACTCCACTGATCAATTGGATCATTTGGATCAAGAGGATCAAGAAGATCAACTAGAAGAAGAGAAGGAAATAGAAAGCCAGCTTCCTGAGGCATCAACATCTGATCCTGGCAATCTTTATCTTTTAGGCGACGACGTAAAAAAAAGAGGAGTTGCTAACTGGGTCGAATTTATGGCTGCAATGGTCGATCCGACGGTCAACTATATTTATTTGACAGCCAGTTTTCAAACGAACGATAATCCTCGTTTAGGCATTACGGGAATTGACGGCTGGAGCAGCAGCGTCAATCCTAACGGCGGATTAGCCTATGTTTATATCAATGCCTCGAGAGTTTCAAGAACGTTAATCATCGATGGCCTCGACAAATATCAGATGGATCTTAGAGCCGTAGCGATCTGTTTCCGCGATTCGAGTGTCAATCCTGATTCTCCATGGGACATTACCTTGCAAAATTTGGAACTCTATCATGGAAACTTTTGGGGGGCAATTGAATACCATGATTTGAACATGACAAATCAGCAGCGTTCAATCATTCGATACCACAATCTCAACCATACGGGCAATCAGTTGTTTTACGGGTTGCACTCTCGAGCCAGCTTTTCTGGACATTCGGTTTCACACCAAACGCCTAGATATACATCAGACTTCAATGCTTCTTGGACGATTCACACAAATACTCAGGCGAATTTTGAAATCAACCAAATAGAGCTTCGTGAGGGAGCAAACGTCGAAATGTCGACGATCAGCTCAGGAAATCTTGATTTTTATAATACAAATGCGCGTCTCGTATTAGGGGATAATGCCCGACTATCATTAAATGCCAACGGTTCAGCTGGTGAAGCAGGCGGTGCTAATATTCGCTTTGTCGCTGGCAATGGACGCATTGAGTTAGGAAAAGGCGCGGAATTGGCACTAAATACACAAAACAACAGCCCAGCAGTCATCACATCAGGCACGCCCCATGATATTCGCTTAATGGAAAAAAGTCGCTTGTCGGTTGCTGCTGCAAACCGAACGTTGTACAGTCATATTTTCTGGTTAAGTGCCAATACGCATGTCACCTTAGAAGACAGCAGCACCTTAGAGGTTGAAGCAACAAATCAAAATACAACCGCAAATATCTTCCACTTCTCTGGCACGACTGGCAATCTCAACGTAGGCAAAGATGCTACCTTAGATATTCGTTCGGACAGCCCACAAGCTGTCCAACGGCTACTTTTCTTTACCGGCGCCAACAATCCCGCAAGATTGACGATCGACGATGCCAAGCGTGTCAATTTGCAAAGAACCCGCCCCATAACGACCACCACAAATGGTCTAATTGAAGGGGGAGGAATCACTGCAAAGAATCAGGCGATTCGCCAGTGGCGGCATGGAAATACAGGAGAGACAGTTGATTTTCAGTGGCAACCGATTCTGTCCATGACTGCGGCGATTTCAGGAACCAATACAAATGTGACCAATGTATCTTCGCTGAATGAGGAAACAAGTCGAGGGTTTGCCGCGCAGTTTACTTCTCGTTCGCAACGGCTATTGTTTGAGAACATACCAGACGTCACGGTGACCATCGATCCTTTGACAGAAGATAGAACCTTACCTAATGCCTATACGATTTCGGGAACCGCCAATCCTGGTAGCTACCTTCGATTCCAAAGAGAGGGACTGATGCCAGAACCGACGCTTGAAACGACAGTCGATAGTGTTGGCAATAGCACATATTTTCACACCCAAGCGGATGAAAACGGGCATTATTTACTTGATCTATCTGATTTAGAACCTTTCCAGTATTTTACTCAAGGCGAGGTGGTCACCGCTCAGGCATTTCTTGATGGCAAATGGGCAGAAGCATCAACCACTGTGGAACCCATTGGTGACGTAGACCCAAAAGATCCCCTTGATCCTGATCAACCGATTCTACCTGAAAATCCACCCTTGATACCAGAAAATCGCGGGTTTATCAGTATAGACTTTGTTTCACAATTCGATTTTGGTACAGTACCGATTCGCTCGTCGACAAGCCGTTATCCGGCGCGTCCGCAACGAATTTCTTTAGTGGATGATCATGAATCAACCGAACGACCAAACTACATTCAGGTTTCCGATCGTCGATTTCTTCAAAAGGGCTGGACCTTGAGTGCCCGATTATCAGAGGAAGGGTTCGTTAGCACGGATGCGTTTAAGCACCACTTAAAAGGAGCGAGTGTGCATTTGACGAATATTGAAATGGTTACCTCTAGAGAAAATCCCTCTGAAGCACCAGACTACTTTGATGCAATCGAGCTGGGACCGCAGAACCAAGTGATTGCACGTGCCAATGAAAAGCAAGGGGCGGGAACTTGGATTCAACGCTATGGAAACGAGGATACCATGCAAAAAAGTGTCGAGCTGGAAATCCCTATTGGCGCGAGGCCGCAAGCAACAAGTTATCAAGGAACCATCCTTTGGGAGCTGAGTTTCGTACCTGGTGCTGACGAATAACCCCTTGGAAAACAAGTAAGTATGTTCTGCAATCGTGAATATGATCGAACACTGTAAAAGTTGATCAGACAAAAAGAAGTCCATTTGCCATTGGACTTCTTTTTTGTCTGAAACAAACGAGTAGTGGTTTACACTACTTTTCCCACTTTGGTAGATACGCTTTTCAATCAATAGAAGTGAGTGAAACCACAGGTAGTGTATCGATGAGCAAAATCATAACATGGTAGTCCTCAACAAAATCACCTAAGCACTGTGTCTTCTCCAGAATAAATTTTATTTAGCTATTTTAGTAATTAAATCCTGCTCAAATATTTTAATTTTCGCTTGCCTTTTGATATGCTAAGAACAAGGGGGAATCAAAGATGGAAGTTGATCTACAAATGCTGGCGATGATTTTCTTTATCAATCTCGCCTATGTCACATTGAACACACTGCGATTTTTATTGACAATGAAAGGGTATCGCGTGATTGCCCCATTAGTGAGTATGATCGAAATCACGATCTATATTTTAGGCTTATCTATGGTATTGGATCGTTTGGATAACCCGCTGAATCTCTTGTTCTATGCACTAGGCTATGCTGCAGGAGTCAGTATCGGGATTAAAATCGAAGATAAGCTGGCTCTGGGCTATACAATGGTCACAGTGATCCTACCTAGTAATACGGATGAAGAAAAGAGTTTGCCGAAGATTTTGCGACAAGAGGGGTATGGTGTGACACAAAGCTTTGGTGAAGGATTGGAAGGCCCGCGACTGATTTTAGAGATTCTTTCCCAAAGAAAAAGTGAGAAAAAGCTCTATCAAACGATCAAAGCGGTGGAAGAGCGAGCGTTTATCATCAGCTATGAACCCAAGTATATCTCGGGCGGTTTTTGGACCAAAAAAATCAGCCGTAGAGAGGCGAAGTTGAAAAAGCAAGCACCTGTTGATTGAGGAACTAGAGGCAGCTTGATCCATTCGTGAAGAATAGTTGCATAATAAGCAGGGAGTTTATTGATGAGAGGAAGCGTTAGGTGTGGAAAAGAAAGCAAATGGCATGATGGCGGTCATCGCTGCACTGATCTCAAACATTTTGGTGGCGATCAGTAAGTTTGTCGGTTATGCCTTGAGCGGTAGCGCGGCCATGCTGAATGAAAGCATTCATAGTGTCGTAGATTGCAGCAATCAGATCTTTTTATTGATCGGTGATAAACGGGCAACAAAGGGACAAAGTGAACTGCATCAGTTTGGTGAAGGTCGGGCGAAATATTTTTTCAGCACGATCGTTGCGATGATGCTCTTCTTTGGTGGGGGCGCACTAGGCGTGATGGAAGCAGTGGAAAAGCTGCTGCATCCCGCCCATGAAGTCGGCAATACTTGGTTAGTGATCGCTATCTTGATCTTCGGGATGATCGTTGAAGGAAGTTCGTTGTGGATCGCAATCAAGGAGATCCGCGAGCTAAACGTCGAACGTCAACCAATCTATCGTTTTTTGAAAGAAAGTCGGCATAGTGAGATTTTGATCATTTTCACAGAAGACTTTTGTGCGGTGATCGGTCTGATGATCGCACTGATCGGAACGGTTTTAACAATGATTACCGGGAACGCATTTTTTGATGCCTTCAGCGGCTTATTGATTGGTCTTTTATTGATGGTAGCAGCGATCTTCTTAGCCCGCGAATTTTACAGTCTACTGATTGGGGAAAGTGTTACTAAACGTGATTTAGCGGTGATCAAACAAGCGTTTGAACGTCCCGATGTTGATCGCTTGATCGATGTGAAAACAGTCCATTTAGGGCCAGCAGAAATTTTGATTGCAGCGAAAGTCGATATTGCCGCAAAACAAGAAGAGGTCGGCTATGAGATCATTAATGAGATCGAAGCCGAGATTCGACATCAAATGGCAGATAAAAAAGTCTATATTTATATTGAAACGGATGAGTACGATCCTCACTACATGGAGAAGCGGCGCAAACTTGTGCGACCTTCCCACTGATTTAGCTAGAATAAAGCTGTTTTTTTTGATACAATAGACAAGGATTATCACATAGTGAAGGAGATTTCAAAATTATGATCAATGCAAGTGACTTAAGAGCTGGAATGACGTTTGTTCAAGACGGCAAACTTATCAAAGTATTAGATGCCAGCCACCACAAACCAGGTAAAGGAAATACGGTTATGCGTATGAAATTACGTGACGTTCGGACTGGTTCTACTTACGATACAACCTTCCGTCCAGAAGAAAAATTTGAAAAAGCGCATATCGATACGAAAGCTGTACAATACCTATATACAATGGACGATACCGCATTCTTTATGGATCTGGAAACCTATGAACAATATGAAATTCCAGTTGAAGTGGTTGAAGAAGAAATGAAGTTCATTCTAGAAAACATGGAAGTAAAAATTCAATTCTTCGGCAGCGAAGTAATCGGCGTGCAATTACCTTCAAGTGTAATCTTGAAAGTTGTTGAAACACAGCCATCGATCAAAGGGGCAACTGTGACTGGTTCAGGAAAGCCAGCAACGATGGAAACGGGCTTAGTTGTCAATGTGCCTGACTTTGTTGAAGAAGGCGAAATGCTAGAAATCAATACAGCTGAAGGTACTTATTTAAAACGTGCAAAATAGCAAAAAAACCGCGACTTGTTCGCGGTTTTTTCTTTGCTCTTGTCGTGTTCAGAAGTGGCTCATTGTCCTTTTGCCGATCTTTTTTGTAACGGATAGATACTATAAGGTTTACTGATAAAGTAGGCGACGGAGCAGACGATCACAAAGAAGGGTAGATTTTGAAAGCCAAAGACTTCTCCACCAATAAAGATCGGTGCAAATAAGGTGCTAGTGGCGCTGCCAAAAACACTGGCATAGCCTAGTGCTGCTACCAGTTCGATAGGCAGTCCGAACAGTGGCGCCAACACGACCCCCAAAGAAGAGCCAATCGCAAACAAAGGGGTGACTTCTCCACCCAAAAAACCAATGCTGATGGTTAATACGGTCAACACCAACTTAAGCAGCCAATCATAAGAATAGATCGGTTGCTTCGTGAAACTCGCGCTGATCAAATTTGTTCCTAAGCCTGAATAACGCCCTTGATACAACAAAACAAAAAGCAAGACTAACGCCAATGCGCCAATCCCAATACGCCACAGTGGATTCGGGAAGCGCCGCTTCATGATGCGTTTCATCGTTTCTAAACAGCCCGCAAAGCTGCCGCCAACCATACCAAAAATCAACCCAATCACAAGTAATTTCAGAAAAACAGGTATCGTCAGATCGACGGATTGAGGCAACATAAGACTAAATTTTTCTAAGCCTAACCATTGAGAAGTCGTACTAGCAGTGAAAGCAGCCAGCAAAGCAGGTAAGAGGGCATGATGACTGAATTTACCGATGACAAGCACTTCCAATGCAAAGAACGTCGCAGCGATGGGGGTTTCAAATAAACCAGCAAATCCCGCAGCCATCCCAATCATGATCAGGGTGCTGGCGTACTTTTCTAGTCGCACCCAATTTCCTAAACGATTGGCGATGGTGGCACCTAACTGAACCGCAACTCCTTCTCTGCCTGCACTTCCTCCAAATAAATGCGTCAGCCAGGTTCCCACCATTACAAAAGGAATCAAACGCAGCGGAATATCTTTTTCTTCTTCCTGCCCGACTAAAAACACTAAGTTCATTCCTTGAGGACTCCGATCGCCATACTTTTGGAAAAGGTAAGTAAAGCAAATACCGATAATTGGTAAGAAGAGAATCAATGGCAAAAAATGACTTTCACGGAAGGCACTTAAGAACAGCAAAATTTTGCCAAAGAAAGTGTCAACAGCTCCAGCAAGCACCCCAATCACCAGACTGAGCAAACCTAATGCAGTCAGTTCAAAATACGTTGTTTCTTGTTTCTTCATTTCTATCACGATCCTTTAAAAAAGATAGGAATAATGCTCTTGCAACTATGACGAACGAGTGAAAATAAAAAATGACTACTACACACTAAAAAAAAGTGGTAGAAGTCATTAGCAAACTTGCGGTTTCAGTAAGAACTGAGGGAGACATTCATTCCCTATTAGCATCAATATTATCTGATAAAACCCTCGTTTTGTCAATGGATGCTGGTCGTGAAAAGCAATCCAACGAATACTTATCTTTTATACATACTTATGGTAAAATTAATTTCATAAGAATTTACATGTGAATTGAGCGTCGGAAGAGTCAATGGCAAGAAAAGGGATGAAAGGACGATCCTTCTACTGGTTGACCAAGGGAAAAACAGTAGGTAGTGAGGAATCGAAGGGGAAGAAAGAATGATTGCATTTATGACGATCGAAAAATGGCTGCAAAGTGAGCGTTTTTACTATGTGATCCTACCAATTCTCATGGTGGTTGGTCTGATCGCATTATTAGGGTTCCTGATGGTTCTGCTTTATCGAGAAAACCGTAACCCAAAAGTGACGCTATTGCTTGGCGGCATAGTCGTTGCGTGTCCGCTAGGCTTTTTTATTGGAGATCAAGTGTATGGTGAATTCAAAACGTATAATGCGCTGATCACACCGAATATCCGAGACCGCGAAAAAATGTTTTTAGGCTATAAATATTACGAATCTGATACTACAGCAGTTTATCAGCGCATCCAAAGCAATGAAGCGATTGAAACTTTAGGGATCTATCAAGCAGTACCAGTGGAACGGGCGATTGAATTTCTTGGATCTGCTCATAACTCCGTATATTTTAAAATGGGCGCCCAGGTTTACTATGCTCGCTATCAACCGACATTTGTGGAAGAGGAAACAACGGCTAAGCTGCAGGGGGTTCAATACCATTTGACTGATCCTTCCTTTGAAACGATCGGCTTCTATTCCGAAACCAACAACTATTTGACGGCAATTACGATTCCAAAGTCTCAAGAAACCCTCGAATATCAATCCGTCGATTCTGTGATCCCGAAAGAATTTGGGAAAAGTCAAACCCAATGGGCGTTACCAAATAGGAATGAATAACCATAAAAGAAAACTACCTAAGTCACGAAAGAAAGCTCCTTCAAGCAGGAATCTTCCGTGCGCAGGTAGTTTTTTGTATGCTTGGTCAGATAACATTACTCTCGCTATGGCTGCTCAGGTAGTCCTCTTTCTTTTTGCGAGACAATTTTTTGAAGGCGGCTTCTGCTTGAGTGGCTTCACTGCGAGTGGAAAAGCTTTCCGCATGGATCATTTGTAATGGTCTGCGACTAGCAGGACGGGTATATTTTGCTCCGATCCCTTTGTTGTGCTCTAATAAGCGGCGGCTCAAATCAGTGGTATAACCACCGTAGAAGGATTGATCGTTGCAACGCAAGACATAAAAATAATGATTCTCAGCAGCCATAGAGCATCGCCTTCACTTCGGGACTATAGGCACCCGTTTCATCATAGGTAATGAGAGGGGAATCAATTTTAAAGCCATCCGCCTTGCCATCCTTGATTCCTTCAATCAATAAAATATTGGCCTCTTTGCCTACTTTCGGATAGACGAAGCGGACGCACTTTGGTGCGATTCGATGGGCGCGCATATGGTCCAAAATATCGAGAAAGCGATCCGGGCGATGAACCATCGCAAACCGTCCGTTCATTTTTAACGCTTTGCTAGCGGTTTGGATCACTTCATCTAAAGTTGTGGTGATCTCGTGCCGAGCGATCGCTAAATAGGGATTCGGGTTTTTGATCGCCGTCGGTACATTTTTAAAATAAGGGGGATTGCAGACCAATAGATCGACGGAATCAGGCTTGATTTTTTGAAAGAGGTTCTTCAAGTCCAAAGGATAGACCGTCAGCTGGTCTTGCAAGTCGTTTAATTCGATACTGCGCTGCGCCATATCCGCTAAGCGTTCTTGCAATTCGATTTGATAAATATGAGCGGTCGTTTTTTTGCTGATAAATAAACCGACTGCGCCATTCCCTGCACAAAGGTCAACGATTACGCCTCTTTTTGGCACTCTAGCGTAATTTGCTAATAACACAGCATCTAATGAAAAAGAAAAAACTTCGGAACTTTGAATGATCTTGATGTCATCGGCATACAATTGGTCGATGCGTTCGTTCGGTTGCAACATGAAGCATACTCCTGTTCTAAATTCATTTCAATGTATTATACTACGATTAAGAATAATGGGAAACGCTAAAAAATGCTTGTCATTTAAACCGTTTTTTTGCATACTTGAATAGGAGAGAAATAGAAAGGAAAATGAGTATGTTTTTTCGCTTTATGCGCGGTGTGGTTCGCGTAGTATTATTTTTGATCAACGGCAATGCTCGTTATCAAAACAAAGAGGTTTTACCTAAAAATGAAAACTACATTTTAGTGGCTCCTCACCGAACCTGGTGGGATCCATTGTACCTAGCAGTGGCTGCTCGACCAAAGAAATTTAGTTTTATGGCGAAAGAAGAGCTGTTCAAAAACCCGATTTTACGGTTCATATTGATCCATGCCAATGCTTTTCCAGTCAAACGAGACAAACCGGGACCGAGCGCGGTAAAGACGCCAGTCAAAATTTTGAAGGAAACGGATCTTAGCTTGATCATGTTTCCAAGTGGTACGAGACACGCAACGGCTTTAAAAGGCGGCATGGCGTTGATCGCAAAAATGGCTAAGGTCAAGATCGTTCCCTCTGTTTATCAAGGACCGCTGACGTTAAAAGATCTTTTTAAACGCAAGCGAGTAACCGTCCGCTTTGGGGAGCCCATTGATATCAGTGACATCAAAAAGATGGACAAAGAGGGCTTGGCGGAAGTCGAACGGCGCATCCAGGGTGCATTTGACACACTGGATCAAGCGATTGATCCGTCATTTGTTTATCAAATCGATGAGTCCAAAAGAGAAGATTAATACCTAAGAAAAGCCGCTGATCCTTTTGTGATCAGCGGCTTTTTTCTAAAGAGTTAATCCAATAATTCGAAAGCAAATTTGGTCCACGGTTTTAAATATTCCAACAAAGGCAGCTCGTCATTTGAAATGGCGCCGACTTTGTTTTTTCGCGTGTCTTGGTGAGGGGTCAAAACGATCTGCAATTCGTTTTTGTATTGGCCAAAGGTATCATTGCCGATAACGATGTCCCCATAGGCAAAAGGTTCTTGGTTTGTATGAGGGAGGTTTTCGATGGGACGGTACTTCACCCGTGACTGTGTGGAACGAGCGACTAACGCATTACTGTCACCACGACGAAAATGATTGGTTTCGGCTAATATTCTTCGTTCGATTTCGCTGGCGTCTGCGTCTACGAGAACGCCAAAGGTCAGCTTGTAACGATCGATCGCCGCCAGAGCTTTCAGCTCTGCATCCGACGCATAAGCATTGCCGATAATCACGGTATCGATCAACCCAGAAGCAAAAAGCAGTTTCCCTTGCAGCGCCAATGGTAAATCTCGACAAGATTCTAAGGTCGGTAAGCCATCATTGACTTCCCAAGGGCCGATTTTGGCTGATTGACTAGTGATGAAGGCGGCTGTTTTCAACCCGTATTTTTTAAAACGTTGGCTGCAGCTGCGGAAAAAAGCATCCGTTAAGCCTGTGCCTCGTTGGGGATAAAAATTGTGGCAGCCATATAAAAAAGGTTCATTGGCTTGATAAGAAAGGATATTTTCTAAATAGTTCACATCATTACTCATATTCAATTCAATCGCCAAGCCAAATGGATTAAAGGTCAGCTGGGCTTCTTTATTGCCATCAAATCCTTGATCCAAGCGGATACCGTCCGCACCTAATTCTGCAAAGAAGCTAAGATCGTCATAAGAGATCGCCAGATCACTAAAAACAGCAGGCGAAATATCTAATATCGTTTCAAAGCCAAGGTTCTTGGCAAAGCCGATAATCGAAGAGAATTTTTTTCTGACGGTCTCTTTGCCTTCACTGACTTCCAGCATACTCATAAATAAGCGAGAGTAACCAAGGGCAGCAGCTTTTTTTAAATAGTCTTGATCCAGTAAAGGATCGCTATGGTCGGGGTAAATCGAAAGGCCAATTTCTCGTTTCAATGGTTTTCCTTCTTTCTAAAAAACCGCACGAAGCACCTCTTGGCATTGGAAAAAGCTGGTGAGGAAGGCTTCTTCTGTTTGTCTTGGTGGGTGCTTCGTACGACCGTTATTTACACATTATTGTACGACTGGTTGATTTTCTTTTTCCAATTCGTTTTTGTCATAGATTTTTACGAATGGGTAATAGATCAGGATCGATAAAAGAATCAAAAGAACATTCAGCACGATCGCACGCCAATCGCCGCCAGTCGCTAAGAAAGCGCCAATTGGTCCAGGCAATGTCCAAGGGGCATTGACCGTAACTGCATTGACTAAACCAGCTGAGGTAGCGACCCACGCAATGACGCCATTGATCAGTGGTGCAATGATGAAAGGTGGGATCAAGATTGGGTTCAAAACGATCGGTGTACCGAAAATCAGTGGTTCGTTGATGTTGAAAATAGCTGGAATCAAGGCTGTTTTTCCTAGTTTTGAACCGAATTCCGATTTGGTGCGAAACGCTAACAAGATAGCCAAACCAATCGTTGAACCAGCCCCACCGATCCAGATGAACCATTGATAAAATGGTTCGGCTGCGATATTGGGAATCATATCTCCTGAAGCAAGCGCAGTCGTATTTCCTTCCAATAACTGCAACCATAATGGACGAGCCAGTGAACCAACGATAGAAGCACCATGGATCCCGAATGACCAGAAGAAGGTCGTCAAGAAGGTGATCAAAAGCACACTTGGCAAGGTGTCTGCGGCACTGACTAAAGGATCAACGACTTTTGCCACGATCGTGTGCCAGTCAAAGCCGATATAGTAAGTGATCGCACCCATTCCTAAAATAATGACTAAGGTAGGGGTCAAGGCTTCGAAAGAACGAGCGACTGCAGGTGGGACTTGTTCTGGCATCGTGATTTTAAATTTCGATTTGTCCGTTAACCGATAGATTTCAACGGCAAGAATCGAGGTGATGATCGCCACGAACATACCAGCACTCCCTAAATTGGCCATTGGCAAGACAAAGCCGACCGTTCCAGCAGCATCCAAGGCTTCTGCTGGGATATTGACAGGGGTGAAGGTCAGTAAGAAGGCGGTTGTAGCTAGGATCCCGCCAGAAAGACCATCAAGCTTATAAGAGCGAGAAAGACTGTATCCGATCCCGAATGCCGCATACAAGCTCATAATGTACATCGTCATTCGATAAGGCAATAAGATCGTTGTGGCATTGCTAGACAAGAATTGATAGATGCCCCAACTTTGAGGCAGCGGTGGAAAGGCTAAAATCATAAAGAACGAACTGACGATGATCAATGGCAAGGTTGAGACGATCCCGTCACGAACCGCCCGCAAGTGACGCTGGCTGCCAAGTTTTTCCATCGGTCCTGCCAAATGGCGCTCGATGAATTGAGTGAATTTATCTAACATGGTTTATCCTCCTAAGGTGTTTTACATTTTTGCTTCCCATGGATTCGGAATGATTTTCCCTAAAATCACGCCTTGGGCTGCCCCGGTTGCTGCAGGGGCATTATTGACACGGCTGTGAAGGGTTTCATTTCCTAAGATGGCAAAAGCCACCGCTTCTTTGGCATCGTTGGAACCGCCAATGTCATCTTGTGTTCCAACGGCTACTGATTCTGGTAAATAGCCTTGGATCAGTTCAATCAGCAGATGATTGTGGGCACCACCGCCCGAGAGAATCACTTCCAGATCGTTTGTTCCCAACTGAGGAAAAATGAACCGTTGGTAACTGTCAGCGATGGAAAAAGCGGTGAAATCGGTTAAAGTCCTCACCAAGTCTTCAGGGGCTGCTTCGGGATACTTGGTCAATAACTGCTGCACAAAATGTTTTCCAAAAAGCTCACGCCCGGTGCTTTTCGGCGGTTGCTGGGACAAATAAAAATGAGTTCTTAATTCCTTTTGCAAGGTGGGTATAATTGCTCCCGCACGGGCTGTTTCACCAAACGCATCATAAGGCTGGCCGAATAACTGAACCATTAATTCATCGATGACCATGTTTCCTGGACCTGTATCAAAGGCATACAGCTCGTTTAAGCTGCCACTTTTTGGTAGTACAGTAACATTGCCGATGCCGCCAATGTTTTGCAGCAAACGATTTTTGCTGTCTGATTGATAGAGCAGATAATCTGTATAAGGAACAAGAGGGGCGCCTTGACCGCCAGCAGCCATATCCATCACTCGAAAATCGGCGACGACTTTCGTTTGTAAGCCATAAGCGATAATCGAAGGTTCGCCAATTTGCAAGGTGCTGTTTTTCGCTGGATCAGAATCGGGGGAGTGCCAGATCGTTTGTCCGTGGCTGGCAACAAAATCAATGCTTTTTTCTTCAATACTAGCTTTTTGGCAGAGGATTTGACACGCTTTCAAAAATTGATATCCTAATTCAGTATTTAATTGGCAGATGAGGGGAACATTTGATTCCACCGGATCACAAGCAGTTTTTATTCGTTCCTTCAATTCTTCACCAATGGGTAGTGTGACCATTTCCATCAGCTGTACGTCTGTTTCGGTGCCGCAGCCATTGATTTTTACTAAAGCAGCGTCGATCCCATCCAAACTGGTTCCTGACATTAGTCCTATTGCAAGCATAGCGTTTCTCCTTTCTTTTAGAATAGTGATGAAAGCGATTGTTGAATTCGATTTCACACTCATTGTAAATGAAGTGTAATTATATTTCAAGATATAAATTTATAATTGAAAAAACATTTCAACATAATGATGTCAGGTGTTCGCTCTTTTTATCAAAAATGGGTGGTAAGTGAAATTTCGCTGGCAGAGAGATGTCTAACGATCAGGGAAAGTGGTATAATGGTTGGAAGGATATTTTTTAAGAAGGTGAAGAAATGCGCTTTATACATACAGCTGATTGGCACATCGGAAAAAAACTACATGGCTATGATCTGCTGGAGGACCAGCGAGCAATTATCGATCAAATCATTGCGATCGCTTTAGAAGAAAAAGCCGCTGCCATCGTCATTGCAGGTGATCTGTATGATCGTTCCGTTCCCGCTGTCGATGCGGTCAAATTATTGAATGAAAAAATCGCAGAAATCAATCTAACGAATGAACTGCCTTTATTGGCTATCTCAGGAAACCATGATAGCCCAACGCGGCTAGAAACTGGTAGTCAGTGGTTTCAGCAAACACGTTTTTATCTGTCCACCAGCATCGAACAAAGTTTACAACCGGTCGAGTTTGACGATACACAATTCTTTTTGCTGCCTTATTTTGAACCAATCGAGGCGCGCTTATTTTTTGACGAACCGTTAACGAAAATTTCAGATAGTGTCCAAAGAGTGATCGAGGAGATGACCAAGCACTTTGATTCGTCAAAAAAACAAGTGTTAGTGACCCATTTTTTTGTGGCGGGCGCTAGCCAAACGGATTCTGAAACGAAAATTCAAGTTGGCGGATTGGACAGCGTGCCGACCACAGCTTTTGCGCCTTTTGATCGAGTCGTTTTGGGGCATTTACATGCCAATACCGCCCTGAAACATCCGAAAATCGGGTACAGTGGCTCTCCGCTGAAATTTTCCCTTTCTGAACGGACGAACCAAAAAGGGGTCTATCTTGTTGATACTGTAAAAGACACAAATGAATTTATTCCCCTGACACCAAAAAGGGATATCCAGCAACTGACAGCCTCCTTTGAGGAGTTGATCGATCCGGTTTTTTACCGTGAGCTGGATCGTGAGGCGTTTTGGCATTTTCTGCTGACGGATCGTGCTGTGATTCCAAATATGATGAATCAGTTGCGAAAGATCTATCCATTTATTTTGTCTGTCGAACGGTTGAATGGTCGAGAACAGACGAAAAAAAGACAGCTAACGACACGAGAAACCGACCCGCAGGCCTTGATCAGTCATTTTTTTCAAGAGATGACGGGAGATTCATTGCTCGATGCACAAACCAAGTGGATCGAACAAGGATTAAATGAAGCATTTGTCGTGGAAAAGAGGGAATAGTCATGCAACCGAAGTCTTTACAAATGAAAAATTTTGGTCCATTCATTGATGAAAAATTGGATTTTAGTCAGCTGCAAGCTGGCGGTTTGTTTTTGATCAGCGGCAAAACGGGTGCAGGAAAAACGACGATTTTCGATGGCATGACGTTTGCCTTGTTCGGTGAAACATCGGGGAATCTGCGCTCAGGCAAAGAAATGCGCTCGATGTTTGCTTCACCAACCGAAGAGACCAGCGTCACCTTTACTTTTGAACATCAGCGTTTTACCTACCAGATCCAACGGAAACCGGAACAGACCTTAGCAAAAAAACGTGGTGACGGGGTCACCAACCAAACGGCAAAAGTCCAGCTGACGATTTTTGACGCCGATGGCAAAGAGAAAAAGCAGATCAGTAAACGCACAGAAGTTGATGCATTTATCAAGGATCTGCTGCAGCTGGATGCCAAACAGTTTTTTCAAATCATGATGTTGCCGCAAGGAGAATTTCGTAATTTTTTGATTGCCAGCAGCAATGAGAAAGAACGCGTTTTACGGAATTTATTTGGCACGGAAATGTATCAACAATTTAATGAATGGTTGAAAGAGCAAGTCAAAGCACAAAGTAAAAAGCTTGAGCATCAGCAGCTACTCGCCTCGCAAATCATGGAGCGCTTTGAATGGGAAGAAGCGCAGGAGGTTTTAACGGTTGCGGAAGGTCTGACTTTGTGGGCGCAGGATTTAGAAAAACAACAGGCGCAGCTTCAGCAGTTATTGCACAAAAAAGACCAAGCGATCCAAGAAATGAAAGCTGCGCAAGACGCTTTTTACCGTGCAAAAGAAATTGAAAATGCACGGATCGAATGGCAAGGTCTACAAGAAAAAGCCCGAGAGCTGCATGCTAAAAAAACCGAGATCGCTCAGAAAAAAGCACAGTTGAACCAGTTGGTGTGGGCGCTTGAACATCAAGAAATCATGCAGCAAAAAGAAGAACGAGTGAAAGAAGCACAGCAAGCTACTCAGCAAATCAACGAAACAAAGCAGCAGCTGCAAGAAATTCAGCAGCAACAAGTAAGCTGGCAAGACCAACGAGCGTTGATTGACGGCATCAAGAAAAAACAGGAAGCTGCTAGTCAAAAAGTTCAACGAATCCAGCAGCAGATCCCGCTAGCACAGCGCACACAAGCGCAGCAAGAAGAAGTGGTGCAACTTGAAAAAGCCGCACAACAACAGACCACCGAATTAACGAAGATAAACCAAGCGCAAGCAAGTGCCAAAGCGCAAGCGCAGCATCTGGCAGAAGAAATCGAAGCATTGCGAGGGTTTCAAGCAGAAGCGGTGAAATTAGTAGAAACGCAGGCTCTGGTAGAAAAATGGCAGCAAGCAAAAGCGCAGTTTCGTGAAGCCGAGCAAAAAGCAGGGGAACAGCAACAAATTCATTCGGAGTTGGTTCTTGAACAACAGCAATTAGCAGCATCCTTGCTGGAGCTGCAAAAAACGTTAAAACAAGAAACCAGTCAAAATGCTCGAATGCAAATTGCTCGGCTTCGTCTTTTGCTGGAAGAAAATGAACCCTGTCCGGTTTGCGGATCCTTGGATCATCCGAATACACAGGAGCACACGACCTATCGCATCGAAGACATCATTGCCAGTGAACAAAGACTTGAGCAAACACAAGAAAAATTGACGAAGATCCAGCAGCAAGTATCGGCAAATCAAACGCTGCAGGAGCAAGCCACATTGCGAATCAGCGAATGGCAAGCCACCAGTGCTGCTGCGCAGAAGCAAGCGGCATTCGCTTGGACTACAGTTCAACAGGCATTTGCTGCCTTGCAGCCGATAGAAAACCAAGAGACGATTACCGAGGAAACGACGGTAGCGGAACTAAAGAAACGGCAATCTTTCAATCAACAAAAAGCCGCTTCTTATGAAGACGCGCAGAAGAAACATCAGGCAGTAAATGAGAAATTAGCAACGTTAAATGAGTCCTATCAGCAAGTCAGTGAGCAAGCGAAAAAAGCCCAAGAAGCACGCCAGCTTGCGGAGGGGAAATTGGCTTCTTTACAGGAACAACTTGCAGGCGCAACGTATGAACAATTACAAGCCGATTTAGCAAAAACCAATGGTTTACTGAGGGAATATACGCAACAAATTGAGGCTGATGCCCGACAAGAAGCGCAGCTAAACGAACAGCAAGCGATTCTTTCAGAGAAGCTGAAAAATCTGCAGCAATTTTTTGAAGAAAAGCAAGTGGCTAAGACAAAAGCAGAACAACGACTGACGCAGCGACTTCAAGAAGCTGGTATGACTGAAGAAACGATGCGGGAATTGATTGCCCAAGCCGCTCAAACAACCGTTCTCTCAGAAGAAATCAAAACCTATGAGCAAGAAACGGTGTTTGTTCAGCAACGGCTAGCATTGTTAGATGCACAGTTAAAAGAGCAAGCTGCGATAGATTTAAACCAATTGGAAGCTGACTACCTTCAGTTGCAGACCGTGATGGAGGAACTACAGCAAGAAACAATTCGCAAACAGGAGAAAGTCAACGGCAATCAACGGTTGTTTGACGAGCTGCAGGTCATTTATCAGCAAAATGTCGAAGAACTGGCCCAATTAGGCCAACTTCAGCAGTTGGCAGAAACCATCAACGGCGAAAACGTCAAAAAAACCAGCTTGGAACGGTATGTACTGCAGCAATTTCTGACAGAGATCTTAGAAGTCGCCAATGAACGCTTGGCTCGGTTGACTCGTGGCCGCTATCAATTTGAATTAGCGGATAAAGTCGGGAGCTATCGAAGCTCAACAGGCTTAGAAATTGACATATATGACGATAATGCGGGACAAGTCAGAAGAGCTCATACACTTTCAGGCGGCGAAAGCTTTATTGCTGCCTTAGCGTTGGCGATCTCTTTGGCGGATGTGATCCAGCAACGAGCTGGTGGGATCGAGATCGAAGCCCTCTTTATTGATGAGGGCTTTGGATCGCTTGATGAAGAATCATTGGAAATGGCGATGGAAGCATTAGAAATGATCGAAAATGAAGGGCGCATGATTGGGATCATCAGTCATGTTCGAGAACTGCGGGCAAGAATCCTGCAGCAAGTTTTCGTAGAAACTAACGGCAGCGGGCAAAGCCGGATCCGAATAAAAGAATAAGGAGAGGAGGGCTCTTATGAAGTGGAGTATTCCAGAAAAAGTAATTGAGCGTGGCAGAACGTATGTCAACGAAGATCGCGTCTTATCTGTCACACCAGACAAAGAAAAAAATGTGTGGCACGCAGAAGTATTGGGGACAGAATTGTATTTAGTGACCTTAGATGCTACAGCCAAAGAGGTAGATTATTGCCAATGTCCGTACTGGGAAGAGCATCATTATTGCAAACACACGGTGGCAGTCGAACTTTATCTACGCAAACAAGGGAAAACACGAAAAATCAATGAGCAAACCCCCATCAAAAAAGCCTTTTCTGCTTCAGAGATGTTTTCCAACGGCTTTGCCCGCTTAGGGAGCGAAAAAGAAACGAGCCAACCCTTACAGGTTGAATTTCGTATAGATACCATCGCCACCAATCCTTACCATCAAGAAATGGATATCTTAGGGATTTCCCTCAAAGTCGGCCATCGTGGCACCGCACGGACCTATGTCGTTAAAAACATTTATAAATTTTTGCAGATGTACCAAGAAAACAAGCAGTACGCAGCGAATAAGCAGCAGACCTTCTTTCTATCTGCGGATGCCTTTGATGAGAAAAATCGAGCCTTGTTGAATCGATTGGCAGGAATCGCGCAAACGCAACAGTTAATTGGGCAAGCAGGCATTCAGATCAGTGGTAAACTTGACAAAAAGTATTTACTGCTACCAGTTGAGTTCGGCAAAGAATTGTTGTTACAGTTAAACGAAGTCTATACGCAAATAACCATTGGTGAAACAAAAGTCAATGAAGCCGATTTTCAAATCGGTGAACCTTTGTCGTTTTCAGTCACAAAACAGGAGGATCATTTTCCGCTGGAATTCGTGAAAGATTTTGACCATTTACTTAGCTATTATAATTGGGGTCTGCTGGATGGAACCTTTTATGAACTGACTGTCGAACAAAAGGAAATCTATGTCACGATGCAACAGTTGTTTAAACGATTTGAACAGCCAGTCATCGACTATCCGAAAGAAGAACTAGCGAATCTTTTTATGAAAGTATTGCCTTATTTGCGAAAAATCGGGCGTGTCCAAGTAGCACCTGAAGTTCAAAATGAAATCGAAGAGTCTGAATTGAAAGCTGTCTTTTCGTTACGGAAAATCAAAGGACAAGTCGATTTACAAGTAGACTTCACTTATGGAGAAGTCGTTTTTTCAAGTGATGAAAAACATCACTATATGCCAGAAAATCATCCCGAGATTTTACGTGATTTTCAACAAGAAGCACGAATTGAAGCGATTATTGAAACCTTTGGCTATCAAGCGAGCACTAAAAATTGGCAAAAAAGCTTACCTGCAGGGGAACAACTTTATACCTTTTTTACAAGGGAGATCCCTGTTTTAAGGCAATTAGGTGAAGTCCGTATCGGCAAGAAGCTGCGGGAACTTTACCTTGACGCCCAACACCATCGACCAGAAATCGTTATCGAAGAAAATGGTTCTTGGTTGGATATCAAGTTTGATGTCAGCGGCATTCAAGAGTCAGAGATCAATGAGGTCTTACGCAGCCTGTTACAGTCTGCACAATTTTATACCACTGAAAATGGGCAAGTCCTTTCATTGGAATCGGAAGAGTTTCAAGAAGCAAGTGCTGCCCTGAAAAAATTGCGTCTTTCACTAGAAGCGAAGGATGGGGCGATCCAAGTTCCTTTGAATCAAGGGCTGCTCCTGCAAGAGCAGTTTGCTGATCAAGCCAGCTTTAGTGCCGGTTTTCAGCAAATGACGGAAGACTTGATCCATCCAGAAAACTTTGTGGCGCAGCTGCCAGAAAACTTGCATGCTGAGTTGCGGCAATACCAAGAAGTTGGGTTCCGTTGGCTAAAAATGTTGAGCCACTATCAATTTGGCGGTATCCTTGCCGATGAAATGGGGTTAGGGAAGACCGTTCAGACGATCAGCTACTTACTTTCAGAAAAACAAGAGAAACAAAAATTGAATGCATTGATCGTGGCACCGGCGAGTCTAACATTCAATTGGCAACAAGAAATCAAACGGTTTGCGCCGACGATTTCCGCGTCTGTCATCAGCGGAACGAAAGAAGAGCGCGAAGGGCAGATGGCGCAGCCAGCGGACGTCCGCATCACTTCTTATGCAAGCTTGCGGCAAGACATTGATGCTTATCAAGCACTAGATCTGACTTGTTTGATTTTAGATGAAGCGCAAATGGTCAAAAACAGTGCGACCAAAACGGCACAGGCCTTGCGCTCCTTGGAAGTTCCACAGCGGTTCGCCCTCAGCGGCACACCGATCGAGAATAATTTAGAAGAATTGTGGTCCTTGTTCCAAATGATCATGCCAGGCTTTTTCCCGAACAAGCAGAAATTTAAAGAGCTGTCTACGCAAGAAATTGCGAAAATGATCAAACCCTTTATTTTGCGAAGAGACAAAAAATCCGTGCTGCATGATTTGCCGCAAAAATTGGAAACAAATTATTACAGTGTTTTAACAGAAGAACAAAAGAAAATCTATTTGGCGTACTTGCGGCAAATGCGGGAAGAAATCGCGCAAATGGATTCTACGTCTTTTCGTAAAAATCGAATTAGTATCTTAGCTGGTTTGACTCGACTGCGGCAAATCTGTTGTGACCCACGATTATTCGTGGAGGATTATGAAGGGTCTTCTGGGAAACTTGAACAGGTCAAAGATTTACTCTTAGCAGCCAAAGAAAATGGGCGTCGTGTGCTGTTATTTTCTCAGTTTACTAGCATGCTTTCGATCATTGAAGAAGAGCTAGCACAAGAAGGGTTTGAGTCCTTTTACTTGCGAGGAAGCACACCGCCGCAAGATCGTTTGACGATGGTCGATGCCTTCAATAGTGGAGAAAAGGACGTCTTCTTGATCTCGTTAAAAGCAGGAGGAACAGGACTGAATCTGACCGGCGCAGACACCGTGATTTTATACGATTTGTGGTGGAACCCGGCGGTGGAAGAACAAGCCGCTGGACGAGCCCATCGGATCGGTCAAAAAAATGTTGTCGAAGTCTGGCGAATGATTGCTGAAGGAACCATTGAAGAACGAATGGATGCGTTGCAACAAGAAAAACGTGAGCTTTTCCAAAAAGTGATCCAAGGCAATGAAACACAGCTTCAACAAATGACAGAAGAAGATATTCGCTTGATATTGAGTATCGGCGAAGAAAGTTAGCCAATCAAAAAGATGGACCTGCCGCAGGAGCGAAGGTCCATCTTTTTAGTTATACATGTATGCAGGCACTTGCATCAGTCTGTCAATACTGTCTTGCAGCTGTGAAAAAGCAGTGATCGATGCATCTGGTAAGTCTTCCAATCCACTAGGCGCTTGACGGAGACGATGATTGAACCACAAAGCTTGCCAACCGGCTTTCTTACAGCCAACCACGTCATTATCAAAATTATCACCAACGTACAGTGTGGTTTCCGGATCAAGAGCAAAGGCGGTTTCTGCCAATTGAAAGATTTCAAGTTGCGGCTTTTGATAACCAGTTGCTTGGGAAATGATCATATGCTCTGGTTTGATCCATCGAGTCAGTTGCAACTGATCCAATTTTTTTTGCTGGTGGTCAGTGGGACCATTGGTAATAATTCCTAGTTTGACTGGCAATGTGGACAAATAGTTCAAAGTTGACTCAACTTCAGGATGCAGTGTGATGGCATCTAGTTCTTGTTCATAACACAGCTGAAACTTACAGCTTTCTTCTATTGTAATAGGTAAGTACCCTAAATCCGTTAATGAATGGGTCAGTCGAAAATAACGAAAATGATCTAGCGTCCATTCATTTGCCAATACCCGTCCAAACTGCTCATCACTGTGCACCCGAAACCGTAAGTAAAGAGCAGTTAAATCTTTGTGGGCTATTTGTGGGAAACATGAGGTTACGGCATTGCGAAATGGTTGTTGCTGGTCATATAAGGTATCATCGACATCAAAAAGAATACTAGTGATCAAAAAAGACACGCCTTTCAGAGTTAGTGAAAATTTTCAGTTTGTTTTCGAATCAATCATAAGCCATTATTCCTGTAAAAAAAAGAGGGAAATCCCTGTAAAATAAAGGTTTTATTTACTGTTTTTAGAAATCCGCGTCTTTATAGGTTTTCAAAATTATAGTGAATTTTACCCATTTTCACATGTTTCTCATTTTGCATTTCTATTGAGAGTTGCTTATAATGATAGCTATTGAGGAGGGGGAAATGTGTTAAAAAGGTTTTTTCGTTATTATCGACCGTATCGGTCACTATTTATACTCGACTTTACTTGTGCGGTATTTGCTGGTTTATTGGAACTAGCCTTTCCAGTTGCCGTCAACCAAGTAATCGATAAGATCATGCCCCAGAACAACTTTCGCCTAATACTGTTGGCTTGCTTAGGCTTGTTCTTGTTTTATGTGATCAATACTGTGTTGCAATATATCGTGGTTTTTTATGGTCATAAACTTGGGGTCAATATTGAAACTGATATGCGTCAAGAGTTATTTCGACATCTGCAAACGCAATCTTTTGAATATTATGATAATCAAAAGACTGGCAAGCTGATCAGTCGTTTGACTACGGATCTCTTTGAGATTTCTGAAGTCGCTCACCATGGGCCAGAAGATGTTTTTATTACCATCATGACTTTGGTCGGTTCATTCCTATTGATGTTAAATATGCATGTTCAATTAGCTGTGGCAACATTTGCGTTGATTCCCTTGATCACGATCGCCTTGGTTTTTTTCAATAAGAAAATGACCAAAGTCAACACACAGATCTATGATAATCTCGGTGAGTTCAACGCCGGAGTGGAAGCATCTGTCAGTGGCATTCGAGTGACACAATCATTTGCCAATGAAACGTTTGAACATAAACGCTTTGACGGGTTAAGTGAGATTTATCGGCAGTCTAAGATCCTTTTTTATAAGGTAATGGCAATCAGTTCAGCGTACAATTATTTCTTGATTCGGTTGATCAACTTGTTTGCTCTGATGTTTGGTGCCTACTACGTGATTCGTGGTGAACTGACGAACGGTCAGTTCGTAGGGTTTATTTTATTGTCAAATGTCTTTGTTAGACCAATTGAGAAGGTTAATACGATGATCGAAAGCTATCCGAAAGGAATCGCTGGCTTCAAACGCTTGACCGAAGAGTTGGATAAAGAACCGACGATCAAAGACAAGCCAGGCGCACGGGCAGTAACTTCCTTAAAGGGAGACATCGTCTACCATGATGTTTCTTTTTCCTATGCGGATGCGACGAAAGTCTTGAATCACATCGACTTGTCGATCAAAGCGGGTGAGACGATCGCCTTCGTTGGACAAAGTGGTTCGGGGAAAACAACGTTATGCAACTTGTTGCCGCGGTTTTATGAAGTCACGGAAGGCGCCATTACGATCGATGGCATCAATATTCAGGAGATGACCTTGGCATCTTTACGTCAGCAGATTGGTACGGTGCAGCAAGATGTTTTTCTTTTCCCAGGAACGATTCGAGAAAATATTGCTTATGGCAAACTTGATGCAACAGAAGAGGAGATTTTAAAGGCAGTCAAATTGGCACACTTAGAAAAAGTCATTGATCAAATGACGGATGGCTTGGATACGGTCATCGGTGAACGAGGCGTCAAATTATCCGGTGGCCAAAAGCAGCGAGTAGCGATTGCTCGGATGTTCTTGAAAAATCCGCCGATTCTGATTTTAGATGAAGCAACTTCAGCGTTAGATACCGAAACGGAACAAGTGATCCAAGAATCATTGAATTCTTTGGCAGATGGGCGTACAACCTTGATCATTGCCCATCGCCTCGCAACGATCAAACATGCGACACGAATCATTGTCGTTAGTGAGAAGGGGATCTTAGAAGAAGGAACCCATGAAGAGTTGATGGCGAGAAAAGGGCATTATCGTGCATTGCATGATGCTCAATTTGCTCGCGACCGAGAACCAACACTCGCTTAGAAGAAAGACATGGTAAACGATCAGTTCAAGAATAGTACAGTCTATTATGCTTTGTCAGTGACCAAGCAACATAGTGGCTGGCTTCTTGGATTGATCGTTTTTTACTGAGTTTTTTGTGAGAAACCCTTTTCATTTATAAGCAGATGTTCATTTCTGCTGCTGTT
Organism: Enterococcus sp. DIV0755f; assembly: GCF_051713725.1. Classification (NCBI taxonomy): domain Bacteria; kingdom Bacillati; phylum Bacillota; class Bacilli; order Lactobacillales; family Enterococcaceae; genus Enterococcus; species Enterococcus sp. DIV0755f. The sequence continues at coordinate 2,135,809 of NZ_JBIOQL010000001.1, read as the reverse complement.
TTATAGCAGATTATGACAGAAATGCTTCTATGGTTTTCTGATTAAAAAGGAATGTGATACAATAAAACCAAGAAGAAAGAGAGTGGTTGTGATTACTCGTACAAAAAAATAACATCCATTTTCATTGTAGCGCGATCGTTTCTCGGCAAAGGAAGGATCGTGAAAAAGTTCTTTTGAAAACGATTGAGCGATGGCCTTGGTTTTTCTCTCAGTTTTTGATTACATCTGTAATTGTCGTAGTAAAATTAAAAAACGTTGCCTTCTGTTAAAAGGATATTTTAATATTCTGACATCTTTTTGATACACCTTTGACACACTGTTGTATAAAAGGAGTAATATTAAAAAAAAATTTGAGTTTTCTCATTTAAAAATAAACTTTTTGAAGGAAACCTTTTGCCTTAAAGGTTTCGCTTTTAATATAACTTTCGAGTTTTATTAAAAAATATGAGATTTAGACTAGATTTTTTTTAGTTAAACCTGTATAATTGAAATCAAGCGAGGGAACAGGACTTGCTTGATTGAAAATTAAAAAGGAGAGATGCACGTTGTTGACACTATACACTTCCCCAAGTTGCACATCTTGTCGCAAAGCTCGTGCGTGGTTACAAGAGCACGAAATCCCTTTTGTTGAAAGAAATATTTTTTCAGAACCGTTAAATATTTCTGAGCTTAAGGCAATTCTACAAATGACAGAAGATGGCACAGAAGAAATTATTTCCACCAGATCCAAAGTATTCCAAAAGTTGAATATGGATCTAGATGACCTGCCCCTAAAAGATTTATTGACACTTGTTCAAGAAAACCCAGGATTATTGCGTCGTCCGATCATGATTGATGAAAAACGATTGCAAGTTGGGTTCAACGAAGATGAAATTCGTCGGTTCTTACCTAGGGATGTTCGCCAACTGGAACTAAGACAAGCGCAATTAATGGCAGGATTATAAATTTGACTTCATCGACTCGCTTTCTCTTTGAAAGTGAGTCTTTTTTTGAGTTTTTATGTTTTTCTTAAGAGGATATTCGTTTTCTCTTTACTTTTTATCAGGTTTCGATACAATGAACCTATAGTGAGTAGCAAAAGTGAGGTGTAGCTAATATGGAAATGGAACATATCAATGAGAACACCATTCGTGTATTGATCAAAAGTGAAGACTTAGCTGCGAGAGGCATCACTTTTCTTGACCTTCTAGGAAATCACAATGAAATTGAAAACTTCTTTTACAGTATTCTTGAAGAAGTTGATATTGACGAAGAATTTAAGGGCAGTGAAGCTGTAACTTTCCAAGTCTTGCCTAAAGGCGATGGGTTAGAATTGTTTATTAGCAAAAATCTTCCACCAGAAGGAATGGAAAATTTTGATGAGATGAACTATGAAGCGAATGAAGACATTACCGACATGTTGAAAAAGCATGTGGCGGCTCAATTACAAGAGTCGGAGCAAGCAGAAGACATCGGCAATCGTTTTGTATTCGAGTTGTTGCGATTCGAAGATATGATTCAATTGGCATCCGAAGTATATTTGGATTCCGTTGCAACCAATCTTTACCAAATGGGTAACCATTATTATATTGAAATTCGATTCATGGATGCAGAGGTTACTGATATTGAAGTAGAAAATGCACTTTCTTATTTGATGGAATTTGCCCAACGGACATCAGTGACGCCAGAGGTATTATCTGAATATGGTCAGTTGATCATGGAAAACGATGCACTTGAATTGACTCGTTTCTACTTCAAGAATGATTAATGAATGAAATTCATTTCCAGCCAAGAACATGTTGCTAATGTTCTTGGCTTTTTCAATTGTGTTTGATGAAAATGGCGTATCTTTTATTGAGGTGAATTAGATGCTGAAAGCATTGAACCAAAGAAAAGAAGTCATTGCAGCGAAAGGGAGAAAGAAAGCATCAGGTCCTTTTTATTGCCCAGGGTGTCACCAAGAAGTGACTTTGCGGCAAGGAACCAAACGACAGCCCCACTTTGCCCATCAAGCAACTGCTGATTGTCAGACTTACAGCGAAGGGGAGACGAAGGAACACTTGGAAGCCAAACAACTATTGTTTGAATGGTTTCAAGATACAGGGATTGAGATCGAAGCCTTTTTGCCTAAACTCCAACAGCGTCCTGACCTTTGTTATAAAAATATCGCCATTGAAGTACAGTGTTCTTCCCTCAAGTTTTCACGATTTCTTGAAAGAACCAGCACGTATTTAGCAAACGGCTATCGACCATGGTGGATCTTAGGGGAGAAATTGCATCCGAAACGCCAATGGTCACTTTTGGCAAAAGCCTGCTGTAGTTATCAGGCAACTGGTTTTTGTTTGTGGCTGATTGATACGCAAAATCAATCCTTAATGAAGTTAGATCAAATCAACTGGCACTATCAAGAAGGAGTCAGCAGTCAACAAAGCGATGCTCGAAAAGGGGCGCCTTTCAATAAAGAAACTCTTCGCCCTTTGTGCAAAGGACAAAGATCAAACCATCACCGTCCTCCTGAATGGCTTGCTGCAGACTATCAGGTCTGGTTGATACAAAAACTGCGAAAGAACCTGCCAAAAATCCGTGTGATCCAAGAAATATTGTATCCGTTAAAAGGCAATGTCTCCCAGCTGCCTATGTGGTGCTATTGTAAAAGCAGCTTTGGCATTTTATTTGAGCATCGAATATTGGTTTTTCGCTTTCTTTATTTAAGTGACTGTCCACTTCGTTTTGATCAATGGGTGGCACGGCTGCGGCAGCTGGATTGGCAATGGCAGTTCCCGTTACTGGATCAACGGGAAATTTTGCGCGGGCTCTTTCAAGAATGCCAATATTTAGAAAATTCGGTTTCTTTTTAAGCCAATGATTTGGTTTCACTGAAAAGTATGATAAGATATTTTTAACCAATGAACAAGGAGTGAAGGGAATGTCAGAAACAAAACAATTACCAGCACGTGAATCGATTCCAGTCGAAAAAACGTGGGACTTAACGAAAATCTATGCCGATGATGCGGCTTTTGACATAGAATTTCAAGAGATCCAAGCACAAGTCAAAGAAGCAAGTCGTTACCAAGGTACTTTAGCCGATGGGCCGCAAGCCTTCTTATCCGCATTAGAATTTGTTTTAGCGCTTTCTCGTCGTTTAGAGAAACTCTATGTATACAGTCATTTGAAAAACGATCAAGATACTGCCAATACGACGTATCAAGGCTTGTATGCAAAAGCAAGTAACTTAGTTGCGCAAGTAAGTGAAGCCGTTGCTTGGTTTGATCCTGAGCTATTGACAATGTCTGATGAAACGATTTGGGGCTATTTCGATCAAGAGCCGAAACTAGCTGTTTATCGTCATATGATCGAAAAAACCATCAACGAACGTCCACATGTCTTGCCAGCGGAGCAAGAAGCGTTATTAGCTGGTGCTGGCGAAATTTTTGGGGCACCTGGCAACATTTTTTCTGTTTTAAACAATGCTGATTTGGATTTTCCAGTAGTTGAAGATGAAAACGGGGAAAAAGTGCAGTTATCTCATGGTGTATACGGTGAGTTGATGGAAAGCACGGATCGGTCTGTCCGTGAAGCAGCCTTTAAAGGTCTTTATGGTGTCTATGAGCAATTCCGCAATACCTTTGCCCAAACATTAAGCACCAATATCAAAGCCCATAACTTTAAAGCAAAAGCCCGCAAATTTGATTCGGCACGGCAAGCCGCTTTGAGTGCTAACCACATTCCTGAAAGTGTCTACGATACATTAGTGGATGTCGTCAATCAGCACCTGCCATTGTTGCATCGTTACATGGCATTAAGAAAACGCCTGTTGGCTGTCGATACGTTGCATATGTATGATGTTTATACGCCGATTTTAGGGGAAGCACCCATTCGATATACCTATGAAGAAGCGGTCGGAAAAGCGAAAGAAGCGTTAAAACCATTAGGTGAAGAATACCTTGCGGTGGTTGAAGAAGCCTTCAGCAATCGGTGGATCGATGTCGTTGAAAACAAAGGCAAACGCAGTGGCGCGTATTCTTCTGGTGCCTATGATACGCTGCCATATATCCTGATGAACTGGAATGATCGATTGGATCAACTCTTTACTCTTGTTCATGAAATGGGACACAGTGTGCATAGTTACTTTACACGTAACAACCAGCCTTATGCCTATGGGGATTATTCGATCTTTTTAGCGGAAATCGCTTCAACCACCAATGAAAATATTTTGACAGAGTATATGCTGCAGACTGAAACAGATCCACGGGTCAAAGCTTATGTCTTGAATCATTTTCTCGATGGCTTCAAAGGAACGATTTTCCGTCAAACACAATTTGCCGAGTTTGAACACTTCATGCACGTGGAAGATGCGAAAGGAACGCCATTGACCAGTGAGTTCTTAAGCGAGAACTATGCCGAGTTAAATGCAAAATACTACGGACCTTCTGTTGAAAAAGATCCTGAGATTCGTCTTGAGTGGTCACGCATTCCGCATTTCTATTACAATTACTATGTTTACCAGTATTCAACCGGATTTTCGGCAGCTTCTGCTTTAGCGAAGAAAATCTTAGCAGGTGAACCAGATGCCTTAACCAACTATTTGAACTATTTGAAAGCTGGACGCAGTGATTATCCAATCGAAGTCATGAAAAAAGCGGGCGTCGATATGACAAAAGCAGATTATATTGAAGACGCGATGAAAGTATTTGAGCAACGCTTGAATGAATTGGAAGAACTCGTCAAAGAAATTGAAGCATAATTGAAAAGCGAACCAATCCGTAAAGGATTGGTTTGTTTTTTGTTTGTCCACAATAAAAAACGCTGCGCAGCGAGCCAAACACAAGATCATCGTTTGGCTCGCTGCGCAGCGTCGCTATTGAATAGGGTTTCATAAAAGAATCAACCCACGATCAATTTCATGAATAGTGGAAAGTTTTGGTGCTTTCAAAGACTGAGCTTTTTGCAAAAATGTATCGAGTTCTGTTGCTGTACCACAGACGAGCGGAAGACTTCTCAGTTCCTCTGATCCTTCTAAAAGGACCCCATATTCTTCTTCACTTGAAAAATCATACACCACAGCAGAGGGTGTGATCGTGATGCCCATATCTTTGGCTACACGCTGATCGGTGGCAAAGTTCTTTTTCACTAGCTCAGAGGATCGATCTTCTAGGAACATCTCTAAATCACCATTCGTTTCAGAAAATAATTCTTTCACTAAGGCATCGTTATATTCTTGTCTTTCGATCCCTATCCGTTGTTGCAGTTTCAACAAGAAATCCCGCGCAATTTTTTTCCCTTGCAACTGAGCTGCCTTATAGTCCAGTGATGCAGCATAGATTTGGTTGGTCTGTTCATTTCGCAAGACCAAATCCGCCTTATTCATGGACAAATAGTCCATTGAGACACCTACGGAAAACAAGTTAACGAAAGGTAGGATCTGCAAATGGATTTTTTTGCGGCTGGTGTTTAATTTATTGAGAATCTCTTTTTCGATATCATAACAAATAGGCCCAATCGGATTAATAAATAAAAACAGTTCGATCATTTGAATCTCTCCCCAATTAAGATTCTTTTGTACCTTGAAAAACAAAATAAGTATGTTTTATTAAATATAGCAAAAAAACGCGAAAAAAGTAAGCAAAAGGACAGCTTACTATGATTTTTCTTCAACGGCTCGGATGATCTTGTTTTTCGCTGGTCGGTAAGGAACGCCAAAGAGACGTAACAAGGAGTGAAAGGCATCTTTCCCTTTAATCGGTTCGTTGACTTCTAACTCCAACTCATAATCATGCTGTTGACCATACCAGCTTTCATCTAACGCGAGCAATCCTTCTTCAATCGGAAATTCCGCCCGTTTCGTTTTTAATGCTGCGATCATACGTAACGTGTCAGGCTCGATACCTGCCGCTCTTAGGCGCTGAGCAACGATACCCGTAGGTAGAATTTTTTCTGAAGCAATCAATGCAGCTGCCGACGTTTTCGTTAAAGGATCAGTCGTCTCTAATAACCCGTGCTCAATGGGGGTTTTTAGCGTTAATTCCGCATTGGTAGCAGTCGTGCGAATACGCAAGCCAAAGTGCTTTTCCCGCAGCTTATGATCTACCGTATCAAAATAGTAATTGGTTTGTATCTTAAATGCTTCTTCTGACAAATTGTAATAAGCAAGCAGCTGGTGGTATTCTTTTTCCGTCAACATCGTCTTGTATTCGATCTCTACTTGTTCGCCCATCGTTTCTCACTCTCTTTCTATTGCAACCATAGTGTACGCTGTTTCAGCTATTCCGTCAAAGAAACCAAACAAAGAAAAGCAGAGATGTTGGGGGAGAGACAAAAAATCTTTTGTTTCTGCTCTTCTGTTCATTCAGTTTTATTCCAAGAGTATGGTAGAATAAGAGGTATGTTATGAACAGAATCGAGGGAGAAGAATGATTCGAGATTGGGAAGAATTCTTAGCGCCTTATGAACAGGCGGTTTCAGAATTAAAAGTAAAATTAAGAGGCATACGAAAACAATATCGGGAACAAAACAAGCATGTTCCCATTGAATTTGTCACTGGGCGGGTCAAGCCAGTGGATAGCATTTTAACGAAAAGTAAATTACGTGGGATTGCTTTGGATTGGCTTGAAGAAGAGATGTCTGATATCGCTGGCTTGCGAATCATGTGTCAATTTGTGGAAGACATTCACCAAGTCGTTGAACTCTTACGAACACGCAAAGACATGAAAGTGATCATTGAACGGGACTATATCACCAATAAAAAAGCCAGTGGCTACCGTTCGTATCATCTAGTGATCGAATATCCCGTTCAACTGATCGACGGGGAAAAAATTATTTTAGCTGAGATTCAAATCCGGACACTAGCGATGAATTTTTGGGCAACGATCGAACATTCACTAAACTACAAATACCAAGGGGAATTTCCCGCTGAAATCAGTGAACGGCTGCGTCGGTCGGCAGAAGCCGCCTATCAGCTAGATGAAGAAATGTCCAATATCCGTGAAGAGATCCAAGAGGCACAACGGTTATTTTCACATGGGAAAGGCAAGCGAGGCGGACATGATCAGAACCCGTTGCCAAAGGGGGAAACGGAATGAAAGGTATCCGCGTGGCAATCGTCCATAATCAAGAAAGCAAGTCGGTAGAAGTGACAAAGCGTTTAACTACGCTTTTAGAACAGTCAGAAAATAAGATCGATCAAGACAATCCTGAATTAGTGATTTCTGTTGGGGGAGATGGCACGCTCCTTTCTGCTTTTCACTTGTACAATCATAAGTTGGATCAAGTACAGTTTTTAGGCGTCCATACGGGTCATCTCGGCTTTTACACGGACTGGCGAGATTATGAATTGGAAGAACTAGTCGAGTCATTATGCAATGACCATCAAAAAAGCGTCAGCTATCCGTTATTAGATGTCCGTATCACGTATGCGAATGGAAAATCAGACAAGCATTTCCTAGCATTGAATGAATCAACGATCAAGCGCGGCAATCGAACGATGGTTGCCGATATTTCTATTAAAGAAGACCTCTTTGAAAAGTTTCGCGGCGATGGCTTATCGATCTCAACGCCCACTGGCTCCACTGCTTATAACAAGAGTGTTGGTGGGGCAGTCTTGCACCCAAGTATCAATGCCTTTCAATTGGCAGAGATTGCTTCGTTGAACAATCGTGTCTTTCGGACCCTTGGTTCGCCGATCGTCGTGGGTCACCATGAATGGGTCAAAGTACAACTGCAGCAAAGCACCGACTATTTAGTGACGATCGATCAGTTTACCATCGAACAAGAAGAAATCGATGCTATCTATTACCGTATTGCCGATGAACGGATTCATTTTGCGTCTTATCGGCATATGCATTTTTGGAATCGGGTCAAAGATTCCTTTATTGGAGAAGAATAAACCCATGGAATTTACGTATCACTATACTGGACAAGGACAGCAAGTCAAATACTTTTTGAAGGAACAGGGGGTGTCCAAAGGACTGTTAGCAAAAATCAAGTTTCAAGGCGGAAAGATATTTGTCAACGATCACGAGCAAAACGTCTTGTTTTCTTTGGCGCAAAATGATAGGGTAACTATTGTAATTCCTCCCGAAGGGGAACATGAGACGATGCTGGCTGACCCGACACCGATTGAGATCGTGTATGAAGATGCCCATCTGTTAGTCGTGAATAAGCCAGCAGGCATCTCATCGATCCCTGCGCAATATCATCCGACTGGCACGATGGCCAATCGCGTTAAGGCCTACTATCAAGCGCAGCACTATGAAGATCAAGTGATTCATGTAGTCACGCGGTTAGACCGTGACACATCAGGACTGATGCTTTTTGCAAAACATGGGTTTGCCCATGCGAAGCTGGATAGCCAGTTGCGAAAGAAGCAGGTCGTAAAAAAATATCAAGCCCTCGTTGCTGGTGAACTGCCCGCACTTTCTGCCCATGGTGAGATTGAGCTGCCGATTGCTAGAGACCTGACGTCACTATTGAAACGCAAGGTCAGTGACGAAGGAAAAGAAGCACGGACGGAGTATTGGCTAAAACAACGCAATTCAGATTGCGCTTTAGTTGATATTCAGTTACACACAGGCAGGACGCATCAAATAAGGGTCCATTTTTCTGCAATCGGTTGTCCTTTATTAGGAGACGAGATGTATGGCGGTACAATGGCTCTTGGGATCAAACGACAAGCATTACACTGCTGTCAGCTGCAATTTCAGCATCCCTTTACGAACGAACCGTTGGCTTTTAAGCTGCCCTTACCAGCAGACATGGCCGCTGTTTGCTCAGCCATGGATAGGCAATAACAAATGAGGTGAAGAGATTGGATGAAAATCAAGAATTAACTGAACGGTTTGATCAACTGAATCAAGCATTAAAAGACAATGATATCCAGGGATTTCGTGAGGCGTTCTTGGATCTGCATATCTACGAGCAGGGTCAGTTCTACCAATCTCTAGAAGCAGCCGATCGACAAATCGTCTATACGTATCTTTCCCCGAAAGAATTGGCAGACATGTTTGACGTCATTGAAGAAGATGATGAACACATGGTGGACTATCTTTCAGAGATGCGCCCTGCCTATGCGGCTGATATGTTGGCGCAAATGTATACCGATAATGCGGTTGACCTGCTGAATACTCTGGATAAAAAACAAACAGCAAAATATTTGAGTTTGATGACCGCTGAAGCTGCTAGCGAAATCAAAGAGCTGCTGCATTATGAAGATGAAACTGCTGGATCGCTGATGACTACCGAGTTTGTTTCCATTGTTGCCAACCAAACGGTTCGTTCAGCGATGTATGTCTTAAAAAATGCCGCAGATGTTGCCGAGACGATTTACTATATTTACGTCGTGGATACTGATAATAAGCTTGTGGGCGTTATTTCTTTAAGAGACTTGATCATCAATGATGAAGATACCATGATCGCTGATATTTTGAACGAGCGGGTGATGTCGGTCCATGTTGGAGATGACCAAGAGGATGTCGCTCAGACCTTCCGAGATTATGACTTTCTCGCATTGCCAGTCACCGATTATGACGATCACCTATTAGGGATCGTGACCGTCGATGATATCATCGACGTTATCGATGATGAAGCAGCCAGTGACTACTCTGGTTTGGCAGGGGTCAATGTGGAAGAAGTCAGTGAGAACCCGATCAAAGCGTCTTCGAGACGCTTGCCTTGGCTTATCACCTTACTCTTTCTCGGAATGGCCACCGCCAGTCTGATCAGTCATTATGAAGAGTTGGTCAGCGAAGCAAGTATTCTCGCTGTCTTTATCTCACTGATCACTGGGACCGCCGGTAATGCTGGTACCCAATCCTTAGCCGTAGCCGTTCGTCGTCTGGCGATCAATGACGACAAAGAAAACAGCTTTATGAAGACGGTGGTAGGTGAAGTGCTGACGGGACTGTTCACAGGTGCCATCACGGGGTTGACGATTTTTGCTATCGTAGCTGTCTGGAAACAAAATCCGATTCTAGGGTTTGTGATTGGGATGGCGATGATGTGTGCCATCACAGTAGCCAACTTAGCGGGAAGTTTGATCCCGATGCTGATGGACAAGCTGGGTTTTGATCCAGCAGTGGCAAGTGGTCCGTTTATCACGACCCTTAGCGATTTGACCAGTGTTTTGATCTACTTCAACATTGCCAGTCTTTTTATGAACTATTTTATTCAATGAACAAAAAAGAGCAAGCCGATGATTCTTCATTCAAAGGAAGATCATCGGCTTGCTCTTTAATTTTTTGGTTTTGGCAATACCCCAGAAGGAGAGACACCATAAAGTTTTTTAAAAGACTTGCTAAAGTGATAAGCATCCTGATAGCCCACAGCAGAGGCGACTTCTTTGATCGTGAGGTTTTCATTTTTTAACATGTCTTTGGCACGCTTTAAGCGAATCTCAATCAAGTAGTTGATAGGACTGACACCCGTCGCCTCTTTAAAAATCTTTGAAAGGTACGTCGGGCTGAGAAATTGATCCTGTGCGAGCTTCTCTAACGTGATTTCTTCTTTGTAATGATTTTCCAAGTAATAGACCGTATAGTTGACGATCTGTTGTTGTCGTCGTTGGCTTTTGGAAAGGTAAGGCACGACATTGATATGGTCTTCATTTAGTCCACGTAAAATGTAGACGAGCATCTCCATCAAAACAGCCTTTTGCATCAATTGAAACTCATCCCGCTCTTCACTGCTTTCTCTCACCAACTGCCAGGCTTTTTCCAAAACTTGATGATGGTATTTGCCTAGCTCCAACAAGGGGTGTTTGTTCGGGAAAAAATTCCGTTTAAACCCTTCCAAAGAAATATTTTTCAAACCAATATGCAGCTGATGGGAGCGAGTGCCCTTAGGCTGCAATTCGCAGTGATCGACGCCAGGATTGAAAAGCATGACGCTGCCAGCACGGATTTTTTTCGCTGGTTCTTTTTCAAAATAATAGGTACTTTCTCCTTCTAATAAGACGCTGATTTCTAAAAAGTCATGATGGTGCATTTCTCCATGACTTTCTGATTGTGTCCATGGGTCAAAGAGATAGATGATTTCTGGATTAAACGTGCGAGGGTTAACTAAATTCATGGCTGATTCACTCCAATTGGGTGCTTATTTCCTGTAAAAAAAGGGAATGGTACTTCTTACTAATATTTTACATCAAAATGAGTAAGAAAAACCATTCAAATCGCTTTTCAAAACGCTAAGCTTAACAACGAGAGGGGGAATTAGATGAGTAATACACAATGGATCTGGCGCTATGCCAAAAAGAACCGGGGAAAAATCATATTGGCAGTCCTGTTTTTAGTGATCAATGCAGCGCTGATCATTGTTAATCCGTACTTGGGAGGAATGGTGATCGATGATGTCATCAATCAGCAAAAAACGCACTTATTGATTCCATTATTGTTGATCATGATCGCAACGACCGTCATTCGTACCATTGTCCGCTACAGTTATCAAATTTTATTTGAACGGGTCGGGCAAAATACGCTATACGATTTACGGGAAGATTTGTATCAGAAGCTTCAAGAATTGGATTTCGACTTTTTCAATCACACTCGTGTGGGAGATATTATGGCACGGATGACTGGTGATACCGATGCCATTCGCCACTTTGTTTCTTGGGTGACCTACAATATCGCTGAATGTATCTTGTGGTTCTTTTCAGCGGTGGTGGTTATGAGCTTTATTGATTGGAAATTGATGTTGGCGCTGGTGGCTGTCACACCGATCATATTTCTGTTGACCAATCGCATGTCTAAGAAAGCACACCCGTTGTTTTTTGACATTCGTGAGAGCTTTTCGCGCTTGAATTCAATGGTGGAAGAAAATATCGGCGGCAATCGAGTGGTGAAAGCTTTTGCTCGTGAAAATTTTGAGATTGAAAAATTTCGCTCCTACAACGAAGATTTTAAGACCCGCAATATGGCATCTGCCAAAGTATCCCGTACCTATCTGCCATGGCTTGATGGCTTAGCAGGAAGTTTGTCAGTCATTGCCTTGATTTTGGGTGGGATCTTCGTCATCAACGGCGAGATGACATTAGGGGATCTTGTCGCGTTTAATGGCTATCTTTGGATGTTGAATAATCCTATGCGTATGAGTGGTTGGTTGATCAACGACGTTCAGCGATTTTCTGCAGCCTGTATCAAAATTCGGCAAATGTTGGCGCAAGAATCGAAAATTCCTGTTCATCAACAAGAAAAATTAGAGCCAATCAAAGGATTTGTAGAGTTTAAAGATGTTTCCTTCCACTTTTCGGATGATCCGAATCAAAATGTGTTGGAAAACATCAACTTCAAAATTGGCCCTGGCCAAACGTTAGGGATCTTAGGGGAAACCGGTTCAGGGAAAACGACGTTAGTGAATTTGGTTGGACGCTTTTATGATCCGACTGAAGGGGAAGTATTGATTGATGGAAAAAACGCCAAAGAGTATCCCGTGCGCCAAATGCGGGAAAACATTTCAATGGTGATGCAAGATGTCTTCTTGTTTTCCAATACCATCTCCGACAACATTGCTTTTGGAAATCCTTTAGCTGATGAAGGCTTTATTCGGCAAATGGCGGTAGTCGCTGATGCAGATACCTTTATTTCTCGGATGCCTCAAGGCTATGAAACGATCGTGGGCGAGCGAGGTGTGGGGCTTTCTGGCGGACAAAAACAACGGATCTCCCTAGCACGGGCCTTAGCCAAAGATCCATCGATCTTGATTTTGGATGATACGACGTCTGCCGTCGATATGGAGACAGAATCGAAGATCCAACAGGAGCTGACAAAATTAACAGGAGAGAAAACGACGTTTATCATTGCGCATCGGATCTCCTCTGTTCGAGAAGCCGATCAGATTCTGATGATGGAAAAAGGACGAGTCGTTGAACAAGGGACCCATGAAGAACTTGTCAGTCTGCGGGGCAAATACTACGAAGTGTATCAAAAACAATTAGGCTTGTCAGGAGGTGAAGACGATGGCGAGAAATAAATTTGATGTGGATGAGGAATTAGACCAGGAATTTAGCTGGAAGGATTTCAAACGCTTGTCACAATATGTCGTTCCTTATAAAAGAAGTATTGCGAAAGTACTATTTACGATCATTCTGGCAAACTTAGCAGGAATGCTGGCGCCCGTGTTCACAAAGATCGCGATCGATTCATCGATTCCTGAGAAAAATGTCAACCAATTGCTGCTTCTGGGAGCTGCCTTTCTAGTGACCTTGATCGTTATCGGCGTCTGCATGCGTTACCGTATCTACCATATCACGAATATTGGTCAGGACGTATTGAAGGATATGCGCTTTGATATTTTTGAACATCTGCAGCGACTGCCTTTTTCTTATTTTGATACAAGGCCCCACGGCAAGATCTTGATTCGCATCGTAAACTATATCAATACACTGAGTGACCTATTGAGCAACGGCCTGATCAATTTGATCTCGGATGTTTTCAACGTCATCATCACCTTGATCTTTATGTTTGCGATCGACTTCAAATTGACCTTGTATTCCCTTGCGTTGCTGCCAATTTTGTTCATCATGGTGATGGTGATCAAGAATAACCAGCGCAAAGCCTATCAGGTGTTGAGTAATAAACAATCCAATCTAAATGCTTACATTCATGAAAGTATTGCTGGTATCAAGATTACTCAATCCTTTGCGCGAGAAGAAGAAAATGCTGAGATCTTCCAAGAAGTCAGCAATGATTACCGGACTTCATGGATGAAAGCTGTCAAAATTCAGTTTCTGATGTGGCCAGGGGTGCAAAACATTTCAGTCATTACGACTTGTTTGATTTATTTTGTCGGCATTCGTCAGATCGGTGTCGATGTCAGCACAGGTACTCTGATCGCTTTTATCAGTTATATCAATAATTTCTGGAATCCAGTCATCAATATCGGGAATTTTTATAATTCTTTGATTACAGCAACAGCCTATCTTGAACGGATTTTTGAAACGATGGATGAAGTCCCAGATATCGAAGACAAACCTGATGCAAACGTATTGCCGACGATGAAAGGGACCGTTGATTTTGAACACGTGACCTTCCGATACGAAGAAGGCAAAAACATTCTTTCTGATGTTAACTTCCACATTGAACCTGGGGAAAGTATTGCTTTGGTTGGTCCTACTGGTGCAGGGAAAACCACGATCATCAACTTGCTGAGCCGCTTTTATGATGTCAATGAAGGCAGTGTTAAAGTGGATGGGATGGACGTTCGTGACGTGACGCTGGAATCGCTGCGCTCACAAATGGGTGTCATGCTGCAAGATACCTTTATTTTCTCAGGAACGATCATAGAAAATATTCGCTATGGAAAATTAGATGCGACAGAAGAAGAGATCATCGAAGCAGCGAAGATCGTCCGTGCCCACGACTTTATCACGGAGTTGAAAGACGGCTATCAAACCGTCGTCGAAGAACGAGGAAGTACTTTATCTGCAGGGCAACGGCAACTGATTTCCTTTGCCCGAGCGTTGTTGGCTGATCCAAAAATTTTGATCTTAGATGAAGCGACCTCAAGTATCGATACGAAGACAGAAGAATTGCTGCAAGAAGGATTGTTGAAGCTGTTAGAAGGCAGAACCTCATTTATCATCGCTCACCGACTGTCCACGATCAAAAATTCTGATCGAATCTTTTACGTGGCAGGGGGGACAATCGCTGAATCGGGTAACCATGATCAGCTAATGGCACAAAAAGGCTTGTATCACCATTTGTATCAATCACAATACGACTTATTGCAAGCGATCTAAAAGAATCCCCACAAACAATAGAAACGCATCGTTTGTGGGGATTTCTTTGTGTCCTTCAAGCTCAATCGTTAAGGTCAACGATTCTGGTTCCATGAACTTCTTTTACACCTAGTGTATCGGCAACTTCTTGGGCATTTTCAAAGGAAATGCCACCGCCAGGTAAAATCGTTAAACGCTCACCAGCATAGGCGATCAATTCTTTCAGACGATCGAAATTTGCTTCGATTGGAGTGCCTGCAGCACCACCATGGGTCAAAATCCGCTGTACCCCATGCTCAGCTAACCAATCGATCGCCTTGAATTGGCGCGCTGCAGGAATCGCGTCGAACGCCATGTGAAAAGTAACCTGCAAGCCTTCTGCGGTTTCTAACAGTAGCTCCAATGCTTCTTCGTCCAACCAGCCGCTAGGTGTTAAGCAACCTAGAACAACGCCGTCTGTTCCTAATTTTTTTGCTTCGATCAAGTCGGTATGCATGATTTTCAATTCTGTATCATTGTAAACAAAATCACCGCCCCGAGGTCGAATGATCGTCATAACGGGTATTCCTTTTTCGCCAGCATATTGCAGAACTTCTTCTTGCACGCCGGTACTTGGTGTTGTTCCGCCGACTGCTAAATTATCACAGAGTTCGATGCGCTTTG
Source organism: Enterococcus sp. DIV0755f (assembly GCF_051713725.1). NCBI lineage: Bacteria > Bacillati > Bacillota > Bacilli > Lactobacillales > Enterococcaceae > Enterococcus > Enterococcus sp. DIV0755f. The sequence continues at coordinate 2,120,463 of NZ_JBIOQL010000001.1, read as the reverse complement.
CACCTCGGGCGATTGCTAAGGGAATATTGGTATAGTTTTCTGCACAAAATTCTTTTAACATGATTTACCTCCATTTGATGGGTGTTCAATTGATTTGTTATTCTATCCACTAGCATTCTACCACAAGAATATGCTAAAGTAGAGCAGAGATGAGGGAAGTTGAATGTTAAAAAAAATCGATCGCGGGCGCCTATTTTTAAACGCCCATTATCACTTGTTTGAATGTCCATTGTGCCGCCAAGCATTTTTCCCGACCGAAAATGGCTTGGTTTGTCCAAATCGTCATCGATTTGACTTATCAAAGAAAGGCACACTTTTCTTTTTGGATCATCAAGTCAAAGCAGATTATGATCAAGCACTGTTTTTGCCGCGTCAACGAATGATCGCTAGCGGCATGTATGCACCAGTCCTTGAGACCATCAAAGCAGCTTTGGGAGATGCTAAGCATCTTTTAGATGTTGGCTGCGGGGAAGGCAGTTTTCTGGCTCAGCTGGTCAATGAAAAGACTCAGGCGGCTGTCGGCTTTGATATTGCCAAGGACGGAGTCTATCTAGCAACCAATCAAAACGTACCAGCTTTTTGGTGTGTGGCGGATCTGACCAACCTGCCGTTTGCTGAAGCGAGCTTTGATACGATTTTCAATCTATTTTCGCCGTCAAATTATGGGGAGTTTAACCGCATTCTAAGAAAAGGCGGACAGCTGATCAAAGTGGTTCCTGCGGCGGACTATTTAAAAGAACTACGAGCCGCTTTTTATCCTGATAACGAAACAAAACAGCAGTATTCGAATGAACGGGTCGTTAGCAAATTTTTTGAACACTATCCCAACGCATCCCGTCAAAGAGTGACGCATGTTTTTGCGATCCCTGAAGAAAATCGTCAAGATTTACTTGCCATGTCCCCGTTAGAGTGGGGGGCTTCGGAGGAACGCAAAGAAAAGCTGCGACAAACCCCTTTGACACAGATTACGGTTGATGTTGAGGTGTTGATTGCGAAAATTTCCTGAAAATATTTTGAACTTTTTTGTTATTTACTCTTGCAATCATGCCATGGGAGTGATATATTGTTCTCAAGTCATTTTTCATTGGTTTTTATCAGGTTCCTGTTCTGATAAAAGTTAGTGAAAAGAGCTTCACTAACGTAACGACTCGCAGTGATCGACACCGAGTTGGTACGTTTTTTTTATGCCCAAAAAAGCGCCCAAAAAATGTTGTTTCTAGAAAAACAAGCGTGCCAAAATATGGTACTATAGAAGTTATTGAAGTAGTTACTGAGCATGCAATGGAAAACGTAACGTTTAACGACACAAATCAATGCGAGAACCGATCGGCAGTAACCGATCGAAAGGAGTTTTTATCTATGAATCACATCGTTCTTTTTGAACCTCAGATCCCAGCCAATACGGGGAATATTGCACGGACGTGTGCAGCAACAAATACTCACTTACACTTAATCGAGCCTTTAGGCTTTTCAACGGATGACAAGCAATTGAAGCGTGCTGGGCTTGATTATTGGCACGATGTCAATATTACCTATCATAAAGATTTAGCTGCTTTTATGGACTTTTTAGGAGCGCGTCCGTTGTACCTGATCTCGAAATTTGCCAATCGCGTGTATTCTGATGTCGATTACACCGCAGATGACGATCAGTTCTTCATTTTTGGGAAAGAAACGACGGGGCTTCCAGAAAGTTTTATGCGTGAGCATGCCGAAAAATGCTTGCGGATCCCTATGAATGATGAGCACGTTCGTTCCCTTAATTTATCAAATACGGCGGCCTTGATCATTTATGAAGTTTTGCGGCAGCAAGGATTTCCGCAGTTGGAATTGACGCATCATTACGAGAACGACAAATTAGACTAAGAAGCGAGGCTTTTTCGATGCAATTATACTTTACCCGTCACGGAAAAACAGAGTGGAACCAAGCACGCCGCTTTCAAGGAATGCTGGGGGATTCGCCGTTATTGCCAGAAAGTTATGATGAGATCAAATTACTCGGTGATTATCTGGCAGCTATTCCTTTTGAGAAGATTTACTCAAGTACATCTTTGCGAGCAAAAGTGACTGCTCAAGAGATCCAAGCAAGACTCCAACACCCTGTTGAAATCATTTATAATGAGAACCTGCGAGAAATCGGACTCGGTGAATTGGAAGGTCGGTCCATCGATGAAATGCATGAGAAGTATCCCCAACAACTGACTGATTTGCGTAATCACCTGGATCGTTACGATCCCAGTGCCTTTAAAGGTGAGCCGATCCAAGAAACATTGAGCCGAATCGAGACCGTCGTCATGGATGCGGTGATGCAGCATGAAGGCCCATTATTGTTCGTCGGTCATGGAGCATCCTTTACGGCTGCTATACAGTGGCTTGCAGGCAAACCATTAGCCGAATTAAGAGAGCAAGGTGGATTAGTCAATAACAGCGTTAGCTTATTAGAGACGAATGAACAAAAAGTATTGCCTTTTGAACTAAAAGTTTGGAATGAAGCAAGCTTTTTAAGCAATCAGGCAGGATTAGACGCTTTATTGTAAACCATGAAAGGAGCGGCACCATGATTCCAGAAAGAACGTTTTTTGTCGGCCATGTTGCCGCCATCTTTTTCCAGAATCCCAGCAATTTTTATAAAGTACTATTAGTTAAAGTCACTGAGAATAATGCCGACTACAAAGACTCGGAGATCGTCGTTACTGGTAGTTTCGGCGAAATCCAAGAAGAGGAAAAGTATCGGTTTTTTGGTGAGCTGGTCAATCATCCCAAGTATGGTGTCCAGTTGAAGGTCGAAAGCTACCAACAAGAACAACCAACCTCTGAACAAGGGTTGATCGCCTATCTTTCTGGAGAAAAATTTCCTGGGATCGGTAAGAAGACCGCTGAAAAAATCGTTGATCTTTTAGGAGAAGAAGCGATCGATCGGATGTTGGAAGAACCAACATTGTTGGAGCAGATTCCAGGATTGAATGAAAGTAAGCAAAAAATGATTTTAGATACCGTTCGGCAAAATCATGGGATGGATCAAGTGATCGTTGGCTTGAGCCGTTATGGTTTTGGTAGTCAGCTTTCTTTTGCAATCTACCAAGCCTACAAAAATGAAGCATTAGCAATTATCGAAGAAAATCCTTACCAGCTGGTGGAAGACATTGAAGGCATTGGCTTTAAACGCGCAGATGGCATCGCTGAGCAGCTAGGGATCGAAGCTTCGTCACCGCAACGGTTTCGAGCCGCAGTCTTGCATCAGATCTTTGCCCAATCCTTGCAGACGGGTAATACCTTTATCCACGCCCAGGACTTGTTAAAGCAGACACTGCGTTTATTAGAGACGAGTCGACCTATTGAGATCGCGCCAGACGACCTGGCATCAACGATCATTCAATTAGTGGAAGAAGGAAAAATCCAGCAAGAAGAAACTCGTTTATATGAAAACAGTTTGTACTTTTCTGAGTGGGGAATCGCTAGTTCCATCGAACGCTTGCTTTCCCGCAAAAAAGAGATCGTGTATCCTGAGAAAAAAATCAGCAAAACGCTGCGAAAAATTGAGAAGCATTTAGGCATCACCTATGGGTCTTCGCAAGAAGAAGCAATCAAAGAAGCCATTCGTTCGCCATTGTTTATTTTGACAGGAGGACCTGGTACTGGGAAAACGACGGTGATCAATGGGATCGTACAATTGTTTGCTGAATTGAACGATTTGGACTTAGAACCATCAAAATACAGCGACGAAACCTTTCCGATTCTCTTGGCAGCACCGACTGGTCGAGCCGCCAAACGAATGAACGAAACGACTGGCTTGCCAAGTGGTACGATCCATCGTTTGTTAGGCTTGAACGGACGTGAAAAAGCGCCATCGATCAGTCCAAAAGAATTAGAAGGCGGCTTACTGATCGTCGATGAGATGTCTATGGTGGATACATGGCTGGCGAATACCCTCTTTAAGTCGATTCCTACGAATATGCAAGTGATTTTTGTGGGGGATAAAGATCAGCTTCCTTCTGTGGGACCAGGGCAAGTCCTTCATGACTTGCTAGCGATCGATGCGATCCCGAAACAAGAATTGACGGAAATCTATCGTCAAGGCGATGGGTCAAGTATTATTCCACTCGCCCATGCCATAAAAAATGGGCAGCTGCCTGCTGATTTTACACAAAACCAAAAAGATCGTTCTTTCTTTGCGTGTGATGCTTACAAAATCGAACCGTTGATCGCTCAAATCGTGAAACGGGCAAAAGACAAAGGCTACACGCCGCAAGATATTCAAGTGTTGGCACCGATGTATCGTGGGGCAGCGGGTATCGATGCCCTTAATAAAATGATGCAAGAGATTTTTAACCCCAATGATGGGACCAAAAAAGAGGTGACCTTCAATGATACGGTGTATCGTATCGGCGATAAGGTCTTGCAGTTGGTAAACTCTCCTGAAGATAACGTGTTTAATGGCGATATGGGGCAAATCGTTGGGATCACTCTAGCCAAACAGTCGGAAGACAAGATCGACGAGCTGGTCATTCAATTTGATGCCAACGAAGTAACCTATAAGCGGAATGAATGGAACAAGATCACGTTATCCTACTGTTGTTCGATCCATAAATCTCAAGGCAGTGAATTTCAAATGGTCATTTTGCCGATGGTTCATCAATACCAACGCATGCTGCAGCGCAATTTGCTATATACTGCTGTGACCCGCAGCAAAGAGATGCTGATTTTACTTGGTGAACCACAAGCGTACCAAACTTGTGTCAACCACGAATCTGCGACTCGTTTAACGACGCTGAAAGAACGCATCAATGGCACAGAAAAAATGACGCCGTTGCAACGAGCAAAATTGGCCCAATTTGAAGAAGCGGATGATCCATTTTATGATGATTCCTCTGTTGACACGAAAGTAAAAACGTCTTCGACGAAGATAAAGGAGCAATCCAGCACTGAAGTTACTGCTAACAAGCAAGCGGTAGAAAAGACCTCAGATAGTGGGCTTGATTTGTTTGCTTTTGCCGAGACGGAGCCGTCAGCATCAAATCAGACAGAAACGGCAAAGCCTCTGTCAGGGGATAAGGTTCTAAGTGAAGGGACCACGGGGGAAGAAGCACTCATCGAAGAAACGCCAAACGATGGTGTATTGACTTTAACGATGGTCAAAAAGCATTTAGTGGATCCAATGATTGGCATGAAGGATTGTTCTCCATACGACTTTATGCCCACAAAAAATGGATGATTCAAAGATGAGAAAATACTAAAAAAGGGTCGTTAGTGAGCGCTTTCTTTTGGTTTTTTAGCTTCTTATGCTAAGCTAAAATCAAAAGGAGGCGTTACGTTATGGCGAAAGAAACCGAAGATAAGTTAGCAAAATTAGCAAAAGAATCTGGCAACGACTTTAAAAAGTTAGATGAGATGGAAAAAGAATTCAAATTGGATGAAAGTCCTGAGTCAGAACGAGGCGATCGGGAAGAATCTGGCTTAGAAAAAACGTTAGATAAGGCACCGATTTTTCCACCTAACACACCGAATAATCCAACGAATCCTGGCAGTCCTGGAAATCCATAGCTTGTCCACCAAAAAACTACGACAGTCGGATATTCGAATAGAAAACAAAAAGCCTGAAGAATGCAGCTTCGCATTCTTCAGGCTTTTTTGCAATCGATGAGGTTTACTTTAAATGCTGATAATAATAGATCGCTAATTGCGTGCGATCCCGCAACTCCAGCTTTTCTAGTAATTGACTGATGTAATTACGAATGGTTCCATCACTCAAATACAAGGCATCAGCGATTTCTTTATTGTTTTTACCCGCTGCTACTTCTTTGATGATCGCAAGTTCACGTTCGCTAAAAGATGCTTGATTATCTATCGCTGGTTGGTTCTTCATCATTTGCGTGAAGGTCTCGACGATCTCATTCCCAAAGACAACTTGGCCATTATAAGCGGCTTTGACAGAAGGGATGATCGCTTGCAGGTTCTGTTTGATCAAATATCCTTTGACACCGATAGAAAAGGCTTCACGAATGTATTCTTGATCTTTGAAGGTGGTCAAAAGCAAGAGGATCGCTTGGGGAAATTTAGCCAGTATTTCTTTGGCAGCAGCGATCCCAGTTTGTTCCGGCATACGGATGTCGGTCAACAAAACGTCAGGACGATGGGCTTCGTAAAGAGCAATGGCGTCTTTGGCACAATGACCGATACCCAACACCTGAATCTCTTCTGTGCTTTCAAGAATGGTTTGTAACGAGGTCGTCACAAACGGGTCATCATCAATAATGACTACAGTAATCATTGGTGTTCCTCCTTTGGTAAAATGATCGTCAACTGAAAGCGTTGGTTTTCTTGCAATATATGAACTTGACCTTGCAGCTCCTGGACCCGTTGCCGCATCGTTTTCAGACCGATTCCGCTGTTTGCAGTTTGGGGTGAATTGACGTCCTCGTTGGTGATTTGCAAACGGTAAAAGGCGGGCAGCGTTCGAAAATGCACGACAACGGTTTTGGCATGACTGTGTTTGATGCTGTTGGTCAAGGCTTCTTTGATGACCATTAAGAAACAGTTTTGCTGTGCTTCGCTCAATCCTTCAAACAAGTTTCCTTCAATCGTTACGGAAGAGGGAAAATCAGCAATCAGAAACTCTATGGCTTGCGGAAAAGAAATCGATGTTTCATGGAGATCATGAACGCTTTGCCGAATGCGATCCATCCCAGTGTGAACCGTTGCACTCAAATTTGCTAACGGCACATTTAATTTCGGCTCTTGATTGATCATTTCAAGCGCACCAATTTGTAAAATGGCACTCGAAAGTAGATGGCCGACATTATCATGGATATCTCGCGCGATTCGATTTCGTTCTTCCGTGATTTGTAAGGCTAATTTTGTCTCTTGTGACAAGGCTAATGCTTTGTTTTGTTCCGATAACTGCTGCTGCTTTTCCCAATGGGTATCTTTTGAAGCAATATATTTTTTCTCAAGATCGATCATTCGCTGCTCTTTTTTTCGTAAATAAAAAGCGAAAAGCAGTAACAGGATGATAAAGGCGAGCTCAGTGGGGGAATGATTGCCCACCGTCGAAATCAACAAAAAACCTAATAGGAATAAACCATCATCTTGTCTTTCTTTTGGAGCGATCACTCGCATCATTGCGGGCAAAAAGAGGGCAAGCGCTGGCCAAAAGGCACATAGCAGCAACAGAATAACTTGAAAAAACCAGCTTGGTTTCTTAGGAAGCAAATAACTGACGCCAGTAAATAAAACAGCGATCAGCAGATAGATGACTTGCACAGCAACAAATCCTTGGTTTACCAATAAGAACAATGAGATAGCGAGGAAAAAGCTCGCTTCGGTGAGTGGTCGATAGTTCGTCATAGGAGACTCCTTCATTGTGACAAATGTCATGGTTGGTTTAGCCAATCGTCACTAGTTTCTTTCCTTGAACTTTATTATAGTCAGATTAACAAGAAATTTGGAAGGAGTTTTTCATCATGATTATCGAAATTGATAAATTAGTAAAACGCTATGGTGATTTTGTGGCGTTGAACCATTTTGATCTGCAAGTTCAAGAAGGAGAAGTTTTAGGATTATTGGGACCAAACGGGAGCGGAAAATCCACCGCCATCAACTGTATGCTCTCTTTGTTAAATTATGACAAAGGCACCATTAAACTGTTTGGATCAATTATGACGCCGGAAAATTATGCCGTTAAGGCAATGATTGGCGTCGTTCCTCAAGATGTTGCCGTCTTTGAAGAACTTAGTGTGCAAGAAAATATCGATTACTTTTGCGGTTTATATGTTGCTGACAAACAGAAACGCCAAGCCTTGATCGAAGAAGTGATTCAATTAGTGGGATTGGAAAATTTTGTGACGTTTCACCCAGGCGAGCTCAGCGGTGGGTTGAAGCGACGATTGAATATCGCCTGCGGGATCGCTCATAAGCCGCGCTTGATCTTTTTAGATGAACCCACGGTAGCGGTCGATCCTCAAAGTCGGAACAAAATTTTAGAAAGTATCAAAGAACTGAATCGTCAAGGAGCGACGATTGTTTATACGACCCATTACATGGAAGAGGTGGAGATTCTTTGTGACCAGATCGTGATTATGGATCAAGGACAGGTGATTGCTAAAGGAACCAAGGAATCTCTAAAAGATATGGTACGGACAGCGGATCGTTTGACCATCGATATCCCCTTACTGCCTGAGCCTGTATTGACAACGATTCAGCAAACCATTGCTTCTGATGGGATCGCCTATAAAAACGGTCAGCTTGAAGTAACAACGACGGAGCTGAATACAGTTTTATTACCGATTCTGACGCTCTTACAAGCAGAGCATATCACTTATGGAAAAATTGCAACCAAAGAAGCCACCTTGAATGATGTCTTTTTAGAGATCACGGGCAAGGAATTGAGAGACTAAAGGAGGGAATCACAATGTTTTGGCATTTTTATAAATACCGCACAAAAGTATTGCTGCGAAATAAATCCATGCTGTTTTGGACGTTGGCGTTTCCTATCCTCTTAGGTCTAATGTTTATGGCTGCCTTCGGGGAGATCGATCAAGCGGGCAATCTAGAAACGATCACAACGGGGATCGTAAAGACTGGAGATCAAACAGCGCTTTCGGAAAATTTTTCCACCGTCCTTGAACAAGTAAAAATCAATGAAAAACCATTATTTGAACTCGAGGAATTACAAGAGGCAGAGGCAGCTGAGAAGCTGACTGCCGGTGATTTAGCTGGGTATTATCTGATTGATGATGAAACCATTTCTCTGCATGTGGGCCAAGCGGGCATGAGCCAGTCGTTGATGAAAAATGTAATGGATCAATTTTTACAACGCACAGCAATCATTGCTAGTAAAGCGGCAGAACTTGAGAGCCTTGATCTGGCACCAATTCTATCGGCTTTTGAGCAGGAAGCGACTTTTCAAGAAGTGAATGCTGATCGTGACATGAGTTTCAAAAGTTTCTATTTCTTTACGTTGATCGGGATGGCGATCCTCTACGGGACGATGTGGGGTGTCCGCAATGTCCAGGATCAGCAAGCCAATCAATCCGCGAATGGTATTCGGCTTTCCTTGATACCAAGAAAACGGACATTGGTTTCAAGTGCGAATTTAGCGGCGAGTTTTACGATTGTGTTAGTAGAAGTCTACATTATTTTAGCGGTGTTTCGTTTTGTCTATCAAGTAGACTTTGGCGATCGTTGGCAATGGTTACTGCTGGTTGCCGCATTAGGATCATTGTGTGCGATTTTGCTAGGGACATTGATTGGGAATCTGACACCAAAAATGAATTTGGTGCAAAAGGACGGAATTTTGATTTCCGTGACGATGGCAATGAGCTTTTTTGCCGGGATGATGGGCTCGGAACAAATCAAGTATTGGCTTGATCTGCATGTGCCACTGTTGGGGCAAGTGAATCTCGTCAATTTGATCAGTGAAAGCCTGTATCAATTGTACTACTATACAGATTTGACTAGCTTTTATAGCAATCTTCTATGGCTGACTGGCTTTATCGTCCTATTTGCCATCGGGAATGCTTGGATCGAAAGAGGGGTGCGCTATGACGCTTTATAAAACGATTTGGACTTTGCTTAAAGCAAATAAGTCGAACTTACTGATTGGGGTATTGATCACTGTTGTTGTCACATTCTTTTATGCACAAAGCATCGATGTCGAAAATACCTCTTTGCAAGAGGCAAAAATTGCTTTGATCAGTGAGGAGGAGTCGCCTGTCGTGGATGGTCTCCGAACCTATTTAAAAGAAAAGCAAACCTTGGTCACGTTGGATGGCACCTCGCAAAAAGAAATTGATGATGCGCTTTATTTTAATCGTGTAAACATCGTCTTGCATGTGCCAGCAGATTTCACTCATCAAGTTGAGGCAGGCAAGATGCCGACGATCGAGATTCAAAGTCGACCCGATGCCTTTTCTAAAACAGTCGTCACTCAGCAAGTGAACACTTTTTTACAAACAGTCCTTTTGTTTCAGGAGGAAGGCAAAACCGCCGCAGCGGCAATAGAACAAGCGCAATCTGCATTGGCGGTCACAGGGGATGTGAAGCTGAGTGCAGAGTATGGGCAGCGAATGAAAAAACTGTTGACTGGCATGACCTTTAACTTATTGTCTTATGGGCTCTTTCTCTCGGTATTTAGCGGGTTTGGTGTGATCAACTTGGCATTCAATCGCAAAGAAATCAGCAAGCGAAACCAGAGTGCACCACTTCCGAAGCGTGTATTGCAGCGGAAAATCCTTCTAAGTTTGATCAGCTACTCGCTACTCTTGACCTTCGGCTTTCTACTACTGATGGTGTTATTAGTGATTCGCACGTCTTGGGATACAGCAGCCTGGTACCACATTTTGAATACGTTCTTGTTTTTATTGCCAGTTATCAGCTTTTCAGCTTGTGTCACTTCCCTGGTGAAAAACTCAGAAGCAATCGGTGGGATCAGCAATATCTTTATAACAGGAAGTTGTTTTGTCGGTGGCGTCTTTGTATCCGCGAATTTCCTGCCAGATATCGTCAATAAAATTGCAGCGTTTACGCCAACCTATTGGTTTGTACAAAACAATACATTGATCAGTGAAACCCTCACTTATAATCAAGCGTTCACAGAATCTTTTTGGTTCAATGGCTTCGTACTAGTTGCTTTTGCTGCCGTATTTTCAATGCTCCAATTTATTTTGGGAAGAGAAGGAAGCCGTCGTTGGCAATACCACTCGGCGAAAAATTAATGATCGAACGTATAGAAAAACGATACAAATCAGCAGCGATTTGTATCGTTTTTTTTATGGGCACCAGAATAATTGTGAAGCCGTGGTAAAGGTAATATCAAAGGGGCGTTGCCCCATTTCCTCGCCATCTTCTTGTCCATGTTGAGGAACGGTGGAGATGATTCTCAGCTTCGAAGTGGAAAGATGGTGAAAGTAACGTGAATTCATGTGTTTCTTTCGCATCAGTAAGCCGATCAGCCAAAAAATCTTAAAAAGCGACACACGTTCGACAAGAACAAAATCAAACTTTTTCTCTTTGACTGAAGCAGTTGGGGCAATCGCCACACCGCCGCCAAAGTAAGGATGATTGGTCGTGGTACATAAAAAAGCTTTTTTGTAACTGAACTGCTGCCCATTGCACTCAACTAAGATCGGGAAGCCTTTTTGGCGAAACAAAACCCGAATAATCGCAGCGATATAGGAAAAGGAGCCAAGATTAAACTTATTTAGATTGCTTTTTGCCATAGAGTGATTGGTGGTATAGACGATTGCCGCATCAAGACCAATTCCGACATTGTTAAGGGCAATGCCATTTTCTTCTTGGATCTGCTCCTCATAACGGATAATGGTCAATTCTTGAGGTTTAGTAGTACCAGCAATTTTCCAAAATGCTTTTTCTGGTTCCCGCGGCAACTCAATACTCCGAGCAAAATCATTTCCTGAACCAGCAGGGATATAGGCAACGGGGATTTGTTGTTGTTCAAGTTGTAACTCTGATACTACTTGGTGCAACGTTCCATCACCGCCGATAACCACCAATAATGGATAAAGCATCTCGCCGTTTTCTAAATAGACCTCATCCCAAGGAATGAGGCGTTCTTTTAAGAGTTTTCGTGTGATCGTTCGTTCATCACCTGGAGACTTTGTTACATAGACTTGATGGGGGAAACGATGTTTTTTTACAATTTTTTGCACACGTTCCACCGCTTTTTTTCCTCGTCCACTGCCTGAGGCAGGGTTCACGAGGAAGTGATAATAATAGTTCATTTTATGAATAGCTCCATATCGTTTTTTCGTTCAATGCGATTAATTATAGCATGTTTCGACAGAAGGAGGGGGGACGATGCCTGAAAAAAAGAGCAAAAAAATAGATTCGACGATTGTGCTTTCTAGGTTCTCAAAGGTTCTTATGTCCACTTTGATCCTCAGGTAACGATGCCCATCGCCGAATCCTATTCAATTAGTAAGGAGTAACTCAAATTCCCACATCCTTTGTCTTTTATTCTAAGTTGACAACAATTCTTTTCTTGCAGAACCTGCTTCGTCTGCTTTACTGGGAACCCTTGCTCCTTACACTTACAGTATAGCAGGTTTTCCTATTTTGGCAATCGCTTACAATGTTTGTTTTGTGCTTTTTAGAGAATTTTAAACTTTCTAAATGAAAGGTAAAGAAAAAAAGCAAAATCGATGGACAAACGATTTTGCTTTTAAAGTTTACGGCTCGAGGAGCCACGAAAGATTATTTTTTGGGATTTTTCACGAAAGTTAAAAGTAAAATTGGAATCACCAAAAATATAATCACATTATTGATTATCAGCACATCTGAATTACTAAAATTTAATGGATTATTTTGCCAAGTTTGAATCATAAATCCCAGTAAATTATGAGTGTGAGCAATATAAAACAGAGCAGAAGTGCCTATCACATTTAAAATAATCGCGATAATGCTTAAGATTCGTACCAGTTTGATTAGTACTTTTTTCATCGCATTTCTCCTTTAATTATGGCTGCATTTCTGGTAAATTACCGAAAGCTTCTGTTAGTTTTACAGAGTCCTCCAAAATATCCATATAGATATCGTGATAGGCCCAGCCGTCACCTAAATCAGCAGCTTCAATTGCTTCTGTAGTCGTTTGTAATTCTCTCATCAAATCAGTATAATTGCGCATGATAGAGGTGTAGGCTGTTAAGTCATACGTGTCAGGATTCGCAATATAACCCTCCACTTCTGCAATCATTTCAGCGTACGTATCGGATAATTTTTCAAGTTGTACTTCTAAATCGTCAGCAGACACTTGATTCGCTTCGCTGTCAGTTTCTTCTTCAGAACTTTCACTGATGTCGGCATCAGAATCATCAGTTTCGTCTGAATCATCTATCTCTTCATCATCTTCAGATGGCGCCGTCGTGGTTTCTGTTGTTTGTTGTGAGGATTCGACAGTATCACTTTCCGCGTCTTCACTCGAGCAGCCAGCCATAAATAAGGCCGTTACCAACACAAATCCAAATAGAGTCTTTTTCATTTGTTTATCCCCTTTGTTCAAAGAAAACTATAATTTCTTTTTATAATTTTCGATGAATTAGTATTTTTGTATTGTAAAAAAAGAACGGTTACCATTCTTTCCTAATACTCTATCTATTTTACATTTAAGCACTTCTTAAATAAAGAAATATTCCGATTTTTAATCATTATTTAACAATGTATACGTGATAATGTTGTTAAATTTGAATAAATTTGCGCTTTCATCGATGGGAGGACTTTCAAGGTAGCTGATTTTTGTTGTTTTGTAGTATTAAAACAATCATAATATATCTAACTATTTTTTTATTAATATTTCTTCCGTTTTACTTGTTAAAAAAATGCGATAGGAGTAAATTAAAGGTGTAAAAACTTATTTTAGGAGGAATTAGGATGTGTACTGCGCTAACGTATGTAACGAAGGATCATTATTTTGGCAGAAATTTTGATTACGATGTTTCTTATAAAGAAGTGGTGACCATTACTCCGAGAAATTACCAATTGAAATTTCGCAAAGTAAGTGAAATAGATCACCATTATGCGATGATCGGGATTGCTGCTGGAGTCGCTGAATACCCACTCTATTATGATGCGGTCAACGAAAAAGGCTTAGGTATCGCTGGTTTGAATTTTCCAGAAAATGCTGTATACAATGAGTTTCAAGAGGGGAAAGAAAACGTCACGCCTTTTGAATTCATCCCATGGTTACTAGGACAATGCGCTACCGTGGAAGAGGCAAAAGCCCTGTTGGCGAAGGTTAATCTGGTCAAGATCAATTTTAGTGAAGAACTACCATTATCGCCATTGCATTGGATGATTGCTGATAAAAAGAGCGCCATCGTTGTTGAGAGTATGAGTGATGGTCTTCATATTCATGAAAATCCGGTCGGGGTCTTAACGAATAATCCGCCATTTGACTACCAGTTATTCAATTTGAATAACTACCGTGTGTTATCATCGAAAACACCAGAAACGCATTTTTCTGACAAGCTGGATTTTGATGAGTACAGTCGTGGAATGGGGGGCTTAGGTCTGCCAGGAGATCTTTCTTCGATGTCTCGTTTTGTCAAAGCGGCATTTACCCGATTGAATTCCGTTTCTGGAGAATCTGAATCTGAAAGCATTAGTCAGTTTTTCCATATTCTAGGTTCGGTCGAACAGCAAAAAGGACTATGTGATACTGGAAATGAAAACTATGAATACACGATTTATACTTCTTGCTGCAATACAGACAAAGGGATCTATTACTATCGTACGTATGAAAATAGTCAGATCGTTGCAGTCGATATGAATAAAGAAGATTTGGAAGGCAATGTACCGATCGCTTATCCATTAGTTGAAGACCAACAAGTATTTTTCAGTAATTGATCCATTTTTAAAACCCCATCTCAATGCCGTTTTGAGATGGGGTTCTTTTTCTGCTTTGTTTCAAACCGAATCGCTCTGACTCGGTGTTGCCTTTGTTCCGGTAGTGCGTTTATTGGGGAATGGAAAAAAGCGATTTACCAGTATGGCGATCGTCATGCCTATGAAGCTGTCAATAATCCGGTTAAAGGCATACAAGTATGATTCAGTTTGAGGAATCATAAATAAAATCGTCAATAGTGTGGCACAAGCGCCAACTGTTCCCTCGGAGTAATCAAATTTGACCAATAAAGCGATCATCAACATGATCACTAAAGGGATCGCAATGATTTGTATAACGGACGAATGTCCGAAAAAGTTAAATATCGCAATACAAAACACGGAAGCGATTGCGCCAAAGCTGTTGCCGGCAATCCGATGTTTCCCGTATTTGACAGTGTTTTCATGGTCTTCTCGTAATGTGAAAACAGCTGTGATCGTCGATACAACATACGTTTCACGATTCAAAAGAAAACTAATCAAAATACATAGAAATACACTAATGCCAGTTTTTACATTTCTTAAGCCAAAGGTCAATCCAAATAATTTCAATCATGCCATCCTCTCAAAACAATTTCAACGAAATAGATTATACCATATCGCAAGCACTCATATTTTAGATTTTCAGAAAAATGAACAACGATTCTTTCATCGTGCGTTGAGAGGTAAATTCTACCAGTAGTCGAAAAGCTAGTTTTATCCTATGCACTTTTCAACTTTGAGTATTGAAAGGAATACAATAAGTAAACCTAACTTAAAATGAATTGATTTTCGCATTCCTCGTTTAAAGCTCCTTTCCATTTCCATGAGTGATCCTTCTTTTGATTTTTCAGTCCTGTTATCATTTATATAAGTTGTTTTGATAAAAAACTACTTATTGTTTATAAAAAGTTTGTTTTTTAGATATTATATTGAGATAATCAAAAATAAGGAGGGGATAAAATGAAAAAAGTTTCTGTATTACTTGTTTTCTTACTTGGTTTTGTTGTTTTTCCAGTGACAGTTTTCGCTGCTTCTTCACCGAGCGTGAGCTATCAAACGAATGTCCAGTCTCAAGGGTGGCAATCATGGAAAACAAACGCTCAGACGTCAGGGACTACAGGAAAAGGGAAGCGACTTGAAGCAATCAAAATAAAAATTACAAACGAAAAATATAAAGGAAGTATTGAATATAAAACATCCATTCAGAAACAAGGATGGGAAAAATCTTTTAGAAAAAATGGTGCGCTATCTGGTACAAGCGGTAAGGGGCAACGTTTGGAAGCGATCCAAATCAAACTTACCGGTGAGATCGCTAAGTATTATGATGTCTATTATCGAGTCAATGCACAACAATTTGGCTGGATGGGCTGGGCAAAAAACGGGCAGTCCTCAGGAACTTCTGGCTTTGGCTTTCAATTGGAAGCAATTCAGATCAAGCTGGTAAAAAAAGGTGGGAAAGCACCTGGAACGACGAATAATGGCTTTCGAGATGGACTGAAAAAATATGTAGATAAACGGGGTAAAGGGTTGATCAAAGGGTCAAAACAAAAGATTTATCACCTACCGGGTAGTCAATACTATAAGAAAACGACCAGTCCGATTCGTATGTTCAAGACAGAGGTGGAAGCTTACAAAGCGGGCTTTCGACCTGCTAAATAGAGAAGGACTCAGTCAATGTGTACACAATCGGGCACTTGAAACTGGTTCGATCACTCTAAAAAATTCCTTCCCCTCAGCGGGAAAGGAGTTTTTTATTCCATAGTATTTTTTGCTAGATATGAGGATTCACAAAGTAAGTTTACTGGCTGCCCGCTTTATAGGCTGATCCTTTTTTTAGCGAGGTTTCAGCACAAAGCTACCATCTTCATCGTTCATTCCTTCAATAAATGTAAAAATAATATTTTTACCATCTCTTTCAAGGAAGAAGTAGGACATCTCAGTTTCCTATTCTGGATCTTGCATCACTAGCTGATTGTCTTCAAGGGTATAGTTGTAGGTATACTCGAATTCTTCCCAGACTACCCCATCAAAAGCTACTCCAAGCTCTTCCAGTTCATCATCTTCTTCTGATTGTAGCGAGCTATTATCGGTACCAATAGTAAGATTCGTTTCACTAAATGTGGCTGTCATCACTGCATACTCACCATCATCATCATCTATCTCAATAAGCCAGTCATTTTTTTGTAAGTCTTCTTTTGTGATATTTTCATTACCATTACCATTTCCACAACCAACAGCTATGACCATCAGAAGGAGAGTTATTAAGTTTATCGCTATTTTTTCATTATTAGACCTTTTATTCCTTTTATTTTTGTTTATATGAGTATATTGTAACATATTTATTGCGTGCCTCGTTAAAGTAAAAAAATATGATTATCCATCACGTGATTTGCGACATCGATTACAAGTGCTTCTCTCCCTTCTTTTTTTAGTTTTGCTATCTGAAAGATCAGCATGACTAGCGGTACTTTTTTATTAGTAAGCGTAGGCTTTGCAAGAGTATTTCTCATTGAGTTTGCTTTCCAAAAGTATGCTTTTATTGGAAGCCAAAAAGAAAAGCTACCCCATGAGCCGTGACTAGCTTGTTTAAGTAGAATAAAGAAGCACTGAATGAATGGCAATCGGTGAGAAACTTGACTTAGAAAAAGCTTTTAAGGTGATTTAGAAAAGGATTTGGCTGGTTTAACATTGATATATGGCTATTAATGTGTATAATAAGTACTTGTGCGAAGCGCACCGCGGTTCATCAACCATCCCGCGTAATCAAAACTCGGAGAAAGTAGGGATCAAATGGAAAAATCAACAAATCTAACCAATCAACGTTTGCGTGTCGTCGTAGCCAATGGGATCATTATGGCACTTTATGTTGCTGTAACGGTTCTGGTCGCACCAGTCGCCTCAGGAGCGATTCAATTCAGAATATCTGAAGGGTTGAATCACTTAGTCGTTTTCAACAGAAAATTGATGTGGGGTGTCGTCGGTGGGGTCGTTGTGTATAACTTGTTCTTTGGAATGGGGATCTTGGATGTCGTATTCGGCGGTTTCGGAAGCTTTTTAGCCTTAGGAGCAACTGCCTTGGTACATAAGAAGATTCCAAATGTTTTCTTAAGACTCGCATTTAATACAATTGTTTTTTCATTAAGCATGTTCCTGATTGCGATTATGCTAAACATCACCTTAGCATTACCTTTCTGGCCAACCTTTGCAACAACGGCATTGAGTGAATTTATCGTGATGACGATCACTGCACCTGTGATGTATATCATCAATCGTGCCGTTCGTTTCGATAAGCGCGTTTAAAAAAAATCTTGTTTTTTGCTTTGATGGTTCTCAAAAAACAAGAAAAAAGATCATTCCTTTCTTTTTTAGGAATGATCTTTTGTTTTATTCTGCTTTTAGGTCTTCGATCTCCACAACTTTGAAATTTTTTGCTTCCAGTTGAGAAACGATCTTGTCGCATAATTCTTTTGATGTGTTCGCTGGTAAAGTGATCATCGTACGACGGATAAATTCATCTTTACCGATATCCAATGTGATACAGCTGGCAATACTGCTGTATTTTGCGATTATTTTTGCGATGACTGCTAAGTCGCCTTGTTGACCAGTTGATGCAATCGTCAACACATAGCTTCCTTGCTCAACACTCCATGACTGTGACAACATGTTCAACAAAGAACTGTGTGTCAAGATGCCATAAAATTGATTGTTTTCATCTAATACAGCAATATAAGGCAATTCTTTGATCGTGAAGAAAACGTTAAAGAAAGAAGAATTGACATAAATAAATTTGGTCGCATTTTTTAGTAGATAAGTGACTGGCAAAGTCATGTCGCCGCCGTTTGCTTTGTGGCGATAAATGTGCATTTTATAAATATTTCCTCTGAAAATCTTGCCTGATTCATCTAGGATAGGCACACAACGATAACCAGATTCTTCCAAAATTGCCAGCGCTTCTTCTAAAGTAGCTGTTTCTTTTACCGTTGTTAAATCGCGTTTTTTGTAAACCATTGTTTTTAATAACATAATTTTCCCTCCCAAATACCCATTTAACACCATTATCATACCACAAAATTAGAAGAAACTATATTTTTACGACAGAAAATCAAAAATTGACACATTCTTAAATAAATGGTATTTTTAGTGTTGGAAAACTTTATAAAAAGGGGGAGGACACTAAGATGGCAACAAAAAAAGCTGCTTTGGCTTGTTCTGTCTGCGGATCCCGCAACTATTCAAAATCAGTCAGTGAAGGTAAAAAAGGCGAACGCCTTGAAATCAACAAATTTTGCAAGTATTGTAATCAATATACGTTGCATCGTGAAACGAAGTAAGGAGGGAATCAAATGAAATTTTTGAAAAATGTTGTTGAAGAAATGAAAAACGTTTCTTGGCCATCAAAAAAGCAATTACGTAAAGATACCTTTGTGGTGATTCAAACAACCATTATTTTTGCATTGATGTTCTTTGTGATGGACACACTGATTCAAACAGTCTTCAATTGGATCCTAAAGTAAGACTTCTTACTGATAGCGCTAGTCATTTATCGCAAATCATGCTATAATCGCTTTGAGGAAAAACTTCGGTGCAGCTGAGGTTTTTTTATTTTACAAAAAGATGGGGAGTCCGAAAAAAATGGAATCTTTTGAAAAAAATTGGTATGTACTGCATACGTATTCTGGCTATGAAAACAAAGTAAAAGCGAACCTAGAGTCACGTGCACAAAGCATGGGTATGGGTGATTATATTTTCCGTGTCGTCGTTCCCGAAGAAGTAGAAACAGAAGAAAAAAACGGCAAAACCAAAGAAATCGTTCATAAAACATTTCCTGGCTATGTATTAGTTGAAATGGTCATGACGGATGAATCTTGGTACGTTGTACGTAATACTCCTGGGGTAACAGGTTTCGTTGGTTCCCATGGTGCAGGAAGCAAGCCAGCGCCTTTATTACAAGAAGAAATCAATTCAATTTTACGTTCGATCGGTATGAGCACTCGGACGGTTGAACTGGAAGTAGAAATTGGCGAAACCGTCAAAATCATCGAAGGTGCGTTTTCTGGTCTAGAAGGACAAGTAGCAGAAATCGATGAAGAAAAACAAAAACTAAAAGTGAACATCGATATGTTCGGTCGTGAAACGAGTACAGAACTTGATTTTGAGCAAGTAGATAAGATTTAACTACTGGATTCACTAGCAAGAATGACTCTTTTACGGTAAAATAACAGTAATGAGAATAAAGTGGACCAATTCGTTGGCCCACTTTTTTTCTCAAAATCAGTAAGCGCTTTATAAGAGGAAGGGGTCCTATGTCAAAACTAGTCACTTTTTTTAGAGTAAAGTTTCACAATGATTTTCATCCCCATGGTAAAGGGATGATCTCTGTACATAATGGATATAGCTTGTTATTTCTTTTCAATTTGCTGCTATTTTTCTTTGCTATGTTGTTTTTTGATCCAATGGTGGCAATCGAAGAGCTCAAGTTGATTTTGTTTTCGGAAAGTCATTTAGTCACCGATTATATTGCCATGACCTCGGTAGGGACGGCTTTGTTAAATAGCAGTCTGATGACCTTCGTAGCGATCTCGATTTGCTATCACTATCGGGTACCGATCACGGGCGGTGCAGTCTCTGCGATCTTCATGGTGACTGGCTATGGTTTTTTTGGAAAAAATCTCCTTAATTTTATCCCAATATTTTTAGGCGTTCGACTGTATTCGTATTTTATGAACGAACCATTGAAAAAATTTCTGTTGATCGCCCTCTATGGGTCATCGGTTTCCCCAATCGTCAGCTATTTTGCTTTCAATGATTCCTTACCACCATACTTTAGTCTAGTGATGGGGTATGGCATTGGGCTCTTCACCGGTTTTTTGATGGTTCCTATGGCCTTATACTTTCAAGCGCTGTTTCAAAGCGTCAGTCTATACAGTGCGGGATTTACTTCAGGGATGCTATGTACACTGGTCGCTGCCATCTGCCGAATGTTTGGCTTGACGATCGAGCTAAGAACATTAGTATCTCAAGAGCAACAACCTCGATTGATTTTTATGATGCTGGTTTTAGGAGGGGTATTCGTCGGCTATGGCTTGTTGATGGCGATCAAGAAAAAACGATTGAATATGCGAGCGATTTGGTCGCATAGTGGCAAAATCGAGCGAGATATTTTAAGGGATACTGGCGTTTATAATACGATGATCAATATGGGGTTAATGACATTCTTGTTAGTGGCTTACGTTGTCAGTATTGGTGCGGTTTTAAATGGACCAGTTATCGGTGCGATTTTTTGTGTCATCGGCTTTTCTGCTTGTGGCTCTCATGTGTTTAACTCGCTGCCTTTATTGGCAGGGGTGACGATCGCCAATCTATTGAGCGTATACACCATCAACGAGACGGTTACAGTCACGTCAGCGATTTTTGCGATGATGCTCTGTGCAGTAACAAATGCCTATGGCTGGAAAGGCGGCTTGGTGGTCGGTTTTGTCCACGCCTCAATGGTACTGAATATTGATTTCTTACATGGAGGTTTGAATCTGTATAACAATGGTTTTTCTGGCGGGCTCGTCGCCATGATGATCATTCCCTTATTGGATCTCAGCAAACAGCTCTGGCAAAAATCAGCCGATCAGGCACAAGCTACCCAGGAAGAAAAACCACAAATGGACTTGAAAGCACAAGAAAGCGAGCAGCCATTGGTCACGTTGGATCAAACAGAAGGGAAACCTAAATTTTCCGAGCCTGTGAAGGTATTAAAACCCGTTGCCCAAAAGAAACACTATAGGTTAGGCGAGTGGGAGTAGAAAAACCGCCAATGTCGTTTGTTACTTGTTTAACAAGTGTGGATTACTTGTCTTTTCGTCGCTGGAAATCATGGGAAAATGAAAACCAACCAAGAACAAGCAACGATTGGTTGTTCTTGGTTGGTTTTTATTCGTGTTCGTTTCTAAAAAAATCAACGATTGGCTTCTAAGATTTCTACCTGCAAGCGTTGGGCAGTCGGTGTCATGGCTAGACCGCCTTCAGCCGTTTCCTTGAAAATGCTAGGCATTTGGCGACCGACTTGATACATCGCTAAGACCACTTCATCAGGTGGGATAACACTTTCGATTCCTGCCAGTGCCATGTCGGCAGAGATAAAGGCTTGGGAAGATCCCAGGGCATTGCGCTTCACGCATGGGACTTCGACTAACCCCGCGACAGGGTCACAAATCAAGCCCATCATATTTTTGAGGGTGATCGCCACCGCTTGAGCCGCTTGGTGAGGGGTGCCACCTTTTGCACAAACCAAAGCTGCCGCTGCCATTGCGCTAGCAGAACCGATCTCCGCTTGACAACCGCCTTCGGCTCCAGAAATCGAGGCATTGTTGGCAATCACTAGACCAAAGGCTCCGGCTGTAAACAAAAAGTCGACTTGTTGCGCTCGAGTCAGTGCCAAACGTTCACGTACGGCCATCAAGACACCAGAAACAACACCCGCACTACCGGCGGTCGGTGTTGCACAGATCAAGCCCATTTTCGCATTGACTTCGTTGACTGCAATGGCATTTTGGACCGCTTGTAGAATGGTTTCTCCGCTTAAAAAATCACCGGCAGCAAGGTAGTCGTTCATGCGTGTCGCATCGCCGCCAGTCAATCCCGTCACCGATTTTACACCAGCGACACCTTCAGCGACTGATTGTTCCATAACAACTAAATTCTTTTCCATGATTGCAAGGATCTGTTCGCGACTACGGCCAGTATTTTCAGCTTCGATCGCAATCATCATCTCTGCAACGGAAGGATAATTTTTACTCTCTGTTACTAATTCTTCTATTGTATAGAACATGTGCCTTTTCTCCTTTAATCAAAATACGCAGCGCTGTAAACGTGTGGCAAAACTTTGATTTGTTGCGCCAGCTGATCATTGCGCTGATCGACTTCGATGATCATGATTGCTTTATCACCGACAGCTTCTCTTGTTACGGTCATCGTACCGATATTGATTTGAGCCTCTGATAGTAAATTGGTTACTTTTGCAATCATTCCTGGAACATCTTGATGAACGATCACATAAGTTGGCGTACCCAGCGTCAGAGAAATTTTGAAGCCGTTAAGCTCTGAGATTTGAATATTACCACCACCGATCGAGATACCAGTGACAGAAAGTTTGTGGCTACCTTTTGTCAAAATCATCTTGACCATATTTGGATGTTCCGCTTTTTCTTTTTTAGGAACGAATAGGACTTCGATCCCTTTCTCATAAGCGATTTTTAAAGAGTCTGCTAGGCGAGCATCATCTGGCTCCATGCCTAAAAGACCGCCAACTAACGCAATATCGGTTCCATGACCGCGATAGGTTTTGGCAAACGATTCATACAAAAGGACATCAACACTGTCTGGCTGTTCACCAAAAATACTGCGAACGATTTTTCCGATCCGAGCCGCACCGGCTGTATGAGAACTGCTGGGACCCACCATGATGGGACCGATTATATCAAATACACTGCGGTATTTTAATTGTTCCATTTTTTTCACCTCGATAGTAGTAAACGAATAGGGAAGAATTCCAGTAGTAGTGTAGCATAAAAAAATGAGAGAATGAAAAAAGCAGACCAAAAGCAAGAGATTTTTATTTATTTTTTTATCAAAGGAAGGATGAAAAGCGTTGGTGAGTATTTTTTCAAAAAAAAAACAGCTGAAAAACCTTGAATTATTCCTTAAAGATGCTATAATATTCCAGTGTGCTTTCGTCACACGTTTTTTGTGTGTGCACATGAATCACCAAAGTGGGAGGAGAAATTTGGATCTCCAATTAACCACATCACGGACTCAAGGAGGTATGTCTCGTGGCAAAAAAAGTAGAAAAAATCGTTAAATTGCAAATTCCTGCAGGTAAAGCAACACCAGCTCCACCGGTAGGTCCTGCGCTAGGTCAAGCGGGTATCAACATCATGGGATTCACTAAAGAATTCAATGCTCGTACAGCTGATCAAGCAGGTTTGATCATTCCAGTAGTGATCTCTGTATACGAAGACCGCTCATTTACTTTCGTTACAAAAACACCACCAGCAGCAGTATTGTTGAAAAAAGCAGCAAACGTTGAAAAAGGTTCAGGCGAACCAAACAAAACAAAAGTTGCAAAAGTTTCACGCGATCAAGTAAAAGAAATCGCTGAATTGAAAATGGAAGACCTAAACGCAGCTGACGTTGAAGCAGCAATGCGCATGGTTGAAGGAACTGCACGAAGCATGGGGATCACTGTAGAATAATTACAGCCCTAAGGAAGTAGCTTCTCAGTCGGCTTCATATTGAAAAATATGGGACACGTGGGAGGTTCTACCGTTATAACCACATCAAGGAGGAAACAAAATGGCTAAAAAAAGCAAAAAAATGCAAGAAGCATTGAAAAAAGTTGATGCTACAAAAGCTTATTCAGTTGAAGAAGCAGTAGCTTTGGCAAAAGAAACAAATATTGCAAAATTCGACGCAACGGTTGAAGTTGCTTACAAATTAAACGTAGACCCTAAAAAAGCGGATCAACAAATCCGTGGCGCGGTTGTATTACCAAACGGTACTGGTAAAACACAAACAGTTTTAGTTTTTGCTAAAGGCGATAAAGCCAAAGAAGCAGAAGCAGCTGGTGCTGATTTCGTTGGTGACGACGATATGGTTCAAAAAATCCAAGGTGGCTGGTTCGATTTTGACGTTGTTGTTGCAACGCCTGACATGATGGCTACTGTTGGTAAATTAGGTCGTGTGTTAGGCCCTAAAGGTTTGATGCCTAACCCTAAAACTGGTACAGTAACAATGGACGTAACAAAAGCAGTTAACGAAGTTAAAGCTGGTAAAGTAACTTACCGTGTTGACAAAGCTGGAAACATCCACGTACCAATCGGAAAAGTTTCATTTGAAGATGACAAATTAATCGAAAACTTCAAAACAATCCATGAAACATTGTTGAAAGCTAAACCTTCAGCAGCAAAAGGTCAATACATGAAAAATATCTCAGTTACAACAACATTTGGACCTGGGATCCATGTAGAACAAGCTTCTTTCTAATTTAATACAAAAATTTAAAACTTTTATTGACTTGACTGCCTTATCTATGGTAAGGTAGTCAAGGTTAAAAGTTTAACTGTACCGAAGACAGTAGGTGGCATTTGCCTTAATTTCCTACCGAGGACGTTTATTGAGAACCTTCAATAGTCCCTCTATGTCTACGGTGGCATAGAGTTTTTTATTGTTTTTTTTTAAGACATAGGAACCGTTCGTTTCGAAGAAACTCTTCCATCAAAATCAGGAGGTGAAATATAAATGAGTGAAGCAGCTATCGCTAAAAAATCCGCGATCGTTGATGAAGTGAGTGAAAAATTCTCTGCAGCCGCATCTGTAGTCGTTGTTGACTACCGTGGACTAACTGTTGATGAAGTAACTCGCTTACGTAAACAATTGCGTGATGCAAACGTTGAGATGAAAGTTATCAAAAACTCAATTCTTTCTCGTGCTGCTGAAAAAGCTGGTCTAGAAGGTTTAGGTGAAGTATTCACTGGTCCTACTGCCGTAGCATTCAGTAACGAAGACGTTGTTGCACCTGCAAAAATCATTAACGATTTCGCAAAAGACGCAAAAGCTTTAGAAATCAAAGGCGGTATCATCGAAGGCAAAGTTTCTTCATTGGAAGAAATTACTGCATTGGCGAAATTGCCAAACCGCGAAGGACTTCTTTCTATGTTGCTATCTGTGCTACAAGCACCTATCCGCAACGTGGCTTACGCTGTCAAAGCAGTGGCAGAAAAAGAAGAAGATGCAGCATAATTGCCGCATGATTTTTCAGTATTAAAAAACTAAACTACTTACTTAAATGGAGGAAAACAAAATGGCATTGAACATTGAAAACATTGTCGAAGAGCTAAAAGGCGCGACAATCTTAGAATTAAACGATTTAATTAAAGCTATCGAAGAAGAATTTGGCGTATCTGCTGCAGCTCCTGTAGCTGTAGCTGGTGGAGCTGGCGATGCTGGTGCTGCTGAAGAACAAACTGAATTCACTGTAGAATTGACTGCAGCTGGCGATCAAAAAGTTAAAGTTATCAAAGCAGTTCGTGAAGCAACTGGCTTAGGCTTGAAAGAAGCGAAAGCAGTCGTTGACGGAGCTCCTTCAGCAGTTAAAGAAGGCATCTCTAAAGACGAAGCTGAAGCATTGAAAGCAGCTTTAGAAGAAGTTGGCGCTTCAGTAACAGTTAAATAATTTTTCTTAGTGTCAAATCCTTTCGTATGAAGGGGTTTGGCGCTTTTTTTTAGTAAATGAAATTCCTGCAAAAGGAATAAGCAGCGATCCCCGTTTCTTACTAGCGAGGATCACTGCTTATTTTTTTCGGAATTGTTGGAATAGGAACACAAAAATAAAAAAGAAAAATGCTTCCCACAATGTTGTGGTCCAGCTAAAGCTGCGGTTGATACCAAAAACGAGATTACCGATATTGGAAACCACCAAATACAATGCTGTTGCAAGCAAAGAATAGCCGAGTCGTTTACCCATCATTACGCCTCCCTTTGCTATGATTGTAACAAGTCGAAAGAGTTGTGGCAATCAATTCTCTCCTGATGGAAAGGAATTGGTTGGCGGAAAGAGAATAAAACGAACGATCACAGTGGACCGTTCGTTTTATAATGGTCTATGGGTGTGGCTATTTCAATGGGACATCAAAGATCCACCCTGTTGGGGCCGCAATATCCCCAAATTGAATGCCGGTCAATTGATCATACAATGCTTTTGTTTGTGGACCAACTTCCGTTTCACTATAGAACACATGAAAATCCTCACCGTTTTGGATCCCGCCGATTGGGGAGATAACAGCAGCTGTTCCGCAGGCACCCGCTTCGACAAACCGATCCAGCTCATTGAGATAAACATCGCCTTCAACAGGGGTCAATCCTAATGAGTGTTGCGCTAGATGCAGCAATGAATATTTTGTGATACTTGGCAAAATAGAAGGAGATTTTGGTGTCACAAATTCATTGTCAGCCGTGATTCCGAAAAAGTTAGCAGAACCGACTTCTTCGATTTTGGTATGCGTTTCTGGATCCAGATAGATGCAGTCGGAAAATTTCCGCTGATGGGCTTCGTATCCAGGCAACAAACTCGCAGCATAATTTCCACCAACTTTGGCTGCGCCAGTACCATTTGGTGCCGCGCGATCATAATCAGAAACAATGAAATTGGTCGGTGTCAATCCGCCCTTAAAGTAAGGACCGACAGGCATACAAAAAACCGTAAAAATATACTCTGGTGCTGGACTGACACCGATGTTTTCTCCGACCCCAATCAATAGAGGACGAATATACAAGGTGGCGCCGCTGCCATAAGGTGGAACATATTCCTGATTTGCTTTTACTACTTGTTTTACCGCATCTAAGAAAAAGTCCTCAGGAACCTCTGGCATGCGCAGGCGATAGGCACTGCGATTCATCCGTTTGCTATTTTCGTCTGGACGGAACAAATTGATGCCGCCATCTTTTCTTCGGTAGGCTTTTAGTCCTTCAAAACATTGCTGTCCATAATGAAGAGCGGTTGATCCCTCGTGGATATGCAGATAATTATCCTCGGTAAGTTCGCCTTCATTCCAAGAACCGTCTTTCCATGTTGCCAAAAAACGCCATGGCGTCTTGATATAAGAAAACCCTAAATTTGACCAATCGATTGTCATTCGTTCACACCCTTTTTTAATTTTTCTAAGTATAGCACTTCAGAAAAGAAATGTCATTATTTTCTGAAAATTCTTCTGTAAGAATAGTTGGTGACATTGACGTGTAAAGGATAGGGAAGTGCTCTTTGCTTGTACGAGTTCCCCAGTTTGTTTTTCTACAAGTTCTGTGCTTCAATGAGAGTATAAAAAAACAAAAAAGGGGGAACGTTTGTGATTGAGGAAGTGTTGACGGACAGTCTGGGGATCGCTGCTGCGTATCGACGATTGAAACCAATCATGATCCATACACCACTTGCACCAAGTAATATTTTAGGCAAAGAAAAAGAGGGCGCGATATTTTTGAAATTAGAAAATCTACAGCGTACCGGCTCCTTTAAAGCGCGGGGGGCGTATAACAAGCTCGCTTCATTGACTGATGCAGAAAAACTTCGCGGTGTCATCGCATGTTCTGCAGGAAATCATGCGCAAGGTGTTGCTCTCGCAGGATCGTTACTGGGGATCAATGTCCGAATCTTTATGCCATTAACGGCTGCTAAAACAAAAATAGAGGCGACAAGAAGCTATGGCGCACAAGTCGTTTTAGCAGGAGAGACGTTTGATGAAACCAAACAACTGACAGTAGACGCCATGAAAGAAAGTGGCGAAGTTTTTGTCTCTCCCTTTGATGATCGTGCAGTAATGGAGGGGCAAGGAACGATTGCGATCGAACTGTTAGAGGATCTTGCAGATGTTGATAATGTCATTATTCCCATCGGCGGTGGTGGGTTGATCGCTGGGATGGCTTTAGCCTTAAAAGAACTTCGTCCAGAAGTCAAAATCATCGGCGTTCAATCCTATGGCGTTTATGGTATGATCGCATCGATCTGGCAGCAAAAGCTGGTAGCCAATCGCCGCAGTAGAACGATCGCCGACGGCTGTGACGTCGCTTTGGCAGGGGAGCTGACCTATGATGTTTTAAAGACCCGTATCGATGAAACGGTCTTAGTTGAAGAATCCGACATCGAACAAGCGATCCATTACTTGGCTTTGAAGGAAAAAGTCATTGCAGAAGGTGCTGGTGCATTAAGTACAGCGGCGATTTTAAGCGGACAGATCGATCATTTACTTCGAGGAAAGAAAACTGTGGCTTTGGTCTCCGGCGGCAATATTGATTTCTCTGTGTTTAAGGAAATAATTTGAATAAAAAGCATACTCAAGTAAAATCGATGAGGTTCATTTAAAATTATCAAAAGGATCTCTATATCTTTACCTTCGATAGGGTCAAAATCATTGTGACGATAGCTAAAGGATCTTGTCGATTCATGGTATGAATAGCAGCAAAAAAAAAGAGTTCCCGTTTGAAGGAACTCTTTTTTACATTCAAAACAACTATTTAACGATTAGAAACTGCGTCCGCCGCCGCCGAAAGTACCGCCACCAGAAGAGTGGGTCGTACTGCCGCCGCCACCGCCAGAAAAACCGCCACCACCGCCGCCTCCGCCATTATTCGAAGGACGGGGGATGCGTCTGGTTGTGACAAAGGAGTTGACTAAGCGATCTTCTTTTTGGGTCAGATCAATACTTGATTTTTCTAGATAGTTAAATTTGTAGCCGCCCATTTTTAATTGATAACGGGATTTAACAATGATGAAAAAGGCGATACTGATCACTGCTGCGATCGCTAAGCAAATAGCAATTTCTAGTGGCGTCATCACTTTGTAATAAGTAATTTTTCCAGTATCACGATCGATACGATAGTGATCGGCAGGAACACCTGCTTCCACAAAACCAGCTGCTTTTTGCAGATAGACCAATGCCGCTTGGTAATAATTTCCCTCTGCCATCTGGTCAAATACCGCATCAAGAAGATTGTCTAGACGTGAATCGGTGAGGTAATCGATCATATTTCCAGAAGTCGAAACGTGAAATTTACGTTGCGACATATCGATCACCAAAGCGGATCCGTTGTTGTCGTTGCCGATTCGTCTCGAAAGATACCGATCAGTATACAACTCGATATCTCCCGTGTTGCTGTTCGTTGTTTGAATAAACACTTCGCCTTTGATTTTCGCATTCAGCGCTTCTGCTTCTTCATTCAACTTCTGGATTTCTTGTTCGGTAAAAAGTCCAGCGTGGTCTGCGACTGTCTCTTCGGCTGCAAAGGCGGGCAGGGTGGTAAAGAAAAAGCCAACCAGCAGAAGCAACAAATAAGATAGTTTTTTCATAAGAAATACGCTCCAATCAATGCGAGGATGGTCGTTGCCGCGAAAATTGCGCCACTGACGATTCCCAAGCGTTTGTAACTGATCGGTAAAACACCGCTGACTTTTCCTGTTTGCCCATTCATCGCATAATAAAAGGCACTCTTGTTTTCATCATCGGCTCGATAGGTCACTAGCCATACAGGAAGCAAAACGTAGTTGTTTTCTTCTTTTGTTAGATTGATGGATCGATTGTTGCGTTTAAAACTAGTATAGCCATTGACGGTACCTGCTAGCAGATTTTCAGCATACCCCGATAATTCGTTTTTGACTTCGTCGGAAAGATCAATGTATTCAATATCTCTTTTTTCTGCTTGGAAGCCGGCTAAATACTGACTGCGAAAATTAACAGCTTTTTCAAGGGGAAACGGCTGAACACCAGTTACCATTTTTTGCTGGACATTTTTTGACAGCGCATGCTTGAGCAATTCATTCACCTTGATTTTTCCTCGTCGCAAGACATCGTATTGTTTATGCTCGGTATATTCAATATCACCAACGCGCCAAATACGCAAGGAGGTACCCATTCCTGAGAGGGAGCCGTTCATCTCGGCATCGACGACCCAATAAGGGAAGTATACGCCAGTCAATTTCTCTACTTGTGCTTGGTCGAAGAAATCCCGTGGGACGAATTTTTTCTTTTGCGCCCATTCTAAAAACTTTTGCGTTGCTTCTTCTTTTTCGATCGCAAAGGGAAGGACTTTGTTTGGCAAAAATTCTCCCGAAAGCCGTCCAGATAAAACGACCGGGTTATGGCAAAAGTAGCAATAGGTTGCAGCTGTAGTCGCATCCGTCACGATTTCAGCACCGCAGCTGGGGCAGGTGAAAAGGTCCATCTGTCCCGCTTGTGCATTGGCTTGTTGCTGCACTTCTTCTTCAAAGCTCGGCTCCGTCACTGAGGTAGCCGTGGCATCTACAGAAGAATCAGCGGCCATTTGCGCTTCTTTTTGCTTTTCTTCAAAGGCAGTGACTTCGTCTTCAGTAAAAATACTCAGACAAAATGGACAATGAAATTTTTGATCGCCAGGATCAAAGGTTAAAGCGCCCCCGCAATTGGGGCACTTATGTGTGATAACATCCATCAGCAATCCTCCTCAATTAGTCTACTGGGACACCTTTGAAAGGTTTGCCGCAATTCGGACAGAATTTTGGAATGCCGTTGGCTAAATCAATCACTTCACCACAATCGCTGCATTTCATTTTCAGACTTGGTCCATCGCTCGTTGGTTTAGGCGTGCCGCAATTGCTGCAGAATTTACCAGTATTAGATGTGCCGCATTGTGGGCAGTCCCAATGATCTGCGTTGCTTTGTGCAGGTGCTTGTTGCTGCTGCATCTGCTGTTGGTTGTTTTGTGACGCTTGGTTCAAATAACCGCCACCAGCGTTCATCCCCATGCCCATGCCAACAAACCCAGTCGTAGCGCCAGCGGCATTGCTACCGGCAGATTCCATACCACGAGCTACCGAACCTTGAACATAGCCTTCACGAATCGAAGGGTCACCTAACATTGCCCCTTGGTTCCGCATGTTGATCAATTTTACGGAATCATCCGTATAAGAGATGCTTGCGACGGCAACCGAAACGATTTCCATTCCTCGGAGTTCTCGCCAGCTGTCATCAAGAACTGTTCCCATATATTTGCTTAATTCCATGCTCTTAGATGGAACGTAAGAAATTCGTTCGCCATCAGCGGACATTTTGTTGATCGCTGTTTGTAGGGCGGTCAAAAATTCAGCTAAGTACTGCTCGTTGATGTCGTTGATATCGACTTGACTTTTGTTTTTTGGGATCGCATTCGTATAGAACAAAATTGGATCGGTAATTCGTAAGGAATAGTTTCCGTGCGCCCGCAAGAAAAGTTCTGCGTTGTAAAAGTTGTCAAAATAATTCAAAGGCGAGGAAGTACCGAAGCGAATCCCTTTGATTTCTTGTAGATTGATATAAAAAACTTGTTGTTTTTGCGGTGTAACGCCACCAAACTTAAAGCGGTCAAACGTTTCAGAAATCGCATCTTTCAATGAACCGTTTAACATTGAAGGCGCTAATTCGTTTTTCACTGTATAGTAGCCTTCTTCGGCGGTATAATCGATGATTCGCCCGCCATCAACCAATAACATCATCATATTCGGATAGACATGGATCACTGAGCCATCAGTGATGACATCTTCTGTGCCTTTTCTGTTGGAACCGCGTTTGTCATTACGCCGCACTTTGACACCTTTTGTCATTACTGTCGAATCGCTCATATTGTCAGGCTCGATCACCTCTAGCCATTGATCTGCTAATCCGCCGCCAATTGCGCTTGTTGCCGCTTTGATAATACCCATTTTCAGTCCTCCTTTAAATTGTTTTCATCACAATAGATGAACATAGATTCATTATACCATAGGAGGTGAGATTTACGTTATCAGTCTAAAGTTGGAGAGGAGTTTTTCGCAAAATCCATCAATAAACGGTTCGTTCGCAGGTGGATTTGAATAAAAGAGACAAATTGGAGATTGCGGATTAAATTTCCATTTCTTTTGAGATTCCCCCACGCAAACGGTGGTTTTTTTGGCTGATATTACGTATAATAGAAGGTAGCGAATTTTGAAATGAGTGTGGAAAACTATGGCTTATCAAGCATTATATCGTGTTTGGCGTTCTCAGCGTTTTGATGATGTTGTCGGACAAAAAGCAATTACCCAAACCTTAAAAAATGCAATCGATCAAAACCAGATCTCGCATGCCTATTTATTTACGGGTCCTCGAGGAACCGGGAAAACAAGTGCAGCGAAAATTTTTGCCAAAGCCATCAATTGTCCGAACCAGGTCAACGGTGAGCCTTGCAATGAGTGCGATATGTGTCGCTCAATCACAGCAGGGACGCAAGAAGACGTGATCGAAATCGATGCGGCAAGCAACAACGGTGTAGAAGAAATTCGCTTTATTCGTGATCGTGCGAACTATGCACCGACCCAAGCTGAATACAAAGTTTATATCATTGATGAAGTGCACATGCTGTCAACAGGCGCATTCAACGCTTTACTAAAAACATTGGAAGAACCACGGAAAAATGTTGTCTTTATTTTGGCAACAACAGAGCCCCATAAGATTCCAGCAACGATCATTTCTCGAACCCAACGTTTTGATTTCAAACGGATCAATACGCAAGATATCGTGGGTCATTTAGAAACGGTCCTTACTACTAGTGAGATCAATTACGAAGCAGAAGCTTTACAGATCATTGCGCGAGCCGCAGAAGGCGGTATGCGGGATGCCTTGAGTATCACCGACCAGGCGATCGCTTTTAGTGATGGAACCGTAACGACCCAAGATGCTCTTGAAGTGACGGGCAGCTTGTCCTATGAAATGATGGACCGTCTGATGCAGGCTTGCGGGGAAAAAGAAGTTGCCGATGCGTTAGCGACCTTGCGGGAGTTATTAGCCTCTGGTAAAGAAGCCCGACGTTTATTGGAAAACTTGTTGGTTTATTGTCGAGACTTGCTGATGTATCAACAAGCGCCGCAGCTGCTATCTGAAAAGTCTCTGCAATTGACTGAAGCGTTTCAAACACTGGCAAAAAATACCCCGCCAGCAAAAATCTATCACTGGATCACGGTCTTAAACGATACGCAAAATGAAGTGCGATTTACGAACAATCCTACGATCTATCTGGAAGTGGCTGTGGTCAAATTAGCCAATGATCCGGAAAGTGCTGCTGTTGCTAGCAATTCAGCTGATAATAGTCAAGAAGTGGCGCAGTTACGGCAAGCATTGCAAAAACTTCAGGCAGAGGTGCAACGACTGCAGGAGAATCGACCGGCAGGTGCCGTTGCGGAAACCACTGCGCCAGTGAAGAAAGCCAAGGCGACCACTACGTTCCGTTTACCAAAGGAACGCGTGTTCCAAGTACTGAAAAGTGCAACGAAGAAAGACTTGGCAAACGTTCGCAATGTTTGGGACGATCTTTTGATGTCTCTTTCCGTGACGCAAAGAGCGATGCTGCATTCCAGTGAAGCAAAAGCTGCCAGCGAATCGGGCGTCGTGATCGCTTTTGACTATGAGATCTTATGCCAGCGAGCAAGTAACGACCAAGAGTTTCAATTGATGATCCATAATCAATTGTCTCGCATGATCAAAGACTACGCCCCCCAGGCTGTCTTTATCACAAAAGAAAGTTGGCCAGCACTACGGCAAGAGTTTTTGGCCGGCGGTCAAGCAACGGCAGATTCGGAAATTGAAGTAGACCAAGAAGAGACCGAAGCCGCTCCTGTCGAACCTGAAAATGACGACTTAGTAACAAAAGCGCAAGAGTTATTTGGTGAATTAACCAGCATTGAAGAAAATTAATGAAAATGGAGTGATTGATAATGATGCGAGGCATGGGAAATATGCAAGGCATGATGAAACAAATGCAAAAAATGCAAAAAGAAATGATGAAAGAACAAGAAGCGCTGAACAGCAAACAATTTATCGGCGAATCGACAAATGGCTATGTCAAAGCGACCTTTACTGGCGATAAGACGTTACAAGACATTACTATCAATGAAGCGATCGTTGATGCTGACGATGTGGAAATGCTGCAAGATATGATCATTTTAGCTGTCAATGACGGATTGAAGAAAATTGAAAAAGAATCGGAACAAACGATGGGCAAATATACAAGAAACATTCCGGGTCTATAAAAGGAGAAATGACGGTGCAATATCCTGAACCGATCGCCCGATTGATCGACAGTTACATGAAACTGCCGGGAATCGGACAAAAAACCGCGACACGTTTGGCATTTTATACGATCGATATGAAAGAAGAAGTCGTCAATGAGTTTGC
Source organism: Enterococcus sp. DIV0755f (assembly GCF_051713725.1). Taxonomy (NCBI): domain Bacteria; kingdom Bacillati; phylum Bacillota; class Bacilli; order Lactobacillales; family Enterococcaceae; genus Enterococcus; species Enterococcus sp. DIV0755f. The sequence continues at coordinate 2,086,357 of NZ_JBIOQL010000001.1, read as the reverse complement.
CAAATCGTTGCTTAGTGTCAAACGAGATTTGCACTTTTGCAGTATTTGCGGAAATATAACTGAAGAAGATCCTTGTGAGATCTGTAGTGATCCAACAAGAGACAAAGAAACGATTTTAGTGGTTGAAGAGCCTAAAGATGTCATGGCACTAGAAAAAGTCCGGGAGTATCATGGACTTTATCATGTGCTGCATGGCGTGTTATCCCCGATGGAAGGGACAGGTCCAGAAGATATCAACATTGCATCGCTGATACAGCGGCTGCATGATGATCAGGTCAAAGAAGTGATTATTGCGACCAATGCGACCACGGAAGGTGAAGCAACGGCGATGTATATGTCACGTTTGATCAAGCCTGCTGGTATTAAAGTCACGCGTTTGGCTCATGGCTTATCTGTGGGCAGCGATATTGAATACGCGGATGAAGTGACCTTGCTAAAAGCAGTAGAAGGTCGCCGAGAATTATAAAGATATTGGAGGCAATTAGGGTGAATGGATTGTTTATAACCATCGAAGGACCGGATGGTGCTGGAAAAACCAGTGTGATCGAAGAGTTGTATCCTCGGTTACAGCTTGAAGCAACAAGAAAAATCGTGAAAACAAGAGAACCTGGCGGAGTTAAAATCGCTGAAAAGATTCGTAAAATTATTTTAGATCCGCGAAATGAAGAAATGGATGAGCGGACGGAAGCCTTACTTTATGCAGCGGCCCGCCGCCAACACTTGATTGAGGTTGTCCTGCCGGCATTGAATGCTGGACACATCGTGATCTGTGACCGCTTTGTTGACAGTTCGCTTGCCTATCAAGGAGCTGGACGCCGCATCGGGATTCCTGAGATCGCACGGATCAACGAGTTTGCGACGGAAGGAACGACGCCTGATTTTACCTTGTATCTAGATGTTGACTCTGATACTGGCTTGCGTCGCATCCAAGAAAACCGCGCACATCAATATGACCGCTTAGATTCGGAAGGATTGGAGTTTCATCAACGGGTTCGTCATGCGTATCTTAAGCTGGCGGAAGAAAATCCTGTACGCATTCATAAGATTGATGCTAGAATGGGGTTACAAGAAGTTGTTGAATCCAGCTATTCAGCAATCGTTGAATCGTATCCTGCTTACTTCAAGTCAATCTAGAGTAGGTTGGATAACACAAAGGAGATGGTCCCATGAAATTAATTATGGCAATCGTACAAGACAAAGACAGTAATCGTTTGGCAAATGAGTTTATTGATGCCAATATCCGTGCTACAAAATTGTCCTCAACGGGTGGGTTTTTAAAGGCTGGCAACAGTACGTTTATCATTGGTATTGAAGACGATCGGGTACAAGATGCATTAGAATTGATCAAAAAAACCTGTCAATCAAGAAAACAATATGTCTCGACACCGATGTCTTTAGACATTTCCTTAGACGGTCAAGTTCCTTATCCAGTCGAAGTCGAAGTCGGCGGAGCAACTGTGTTCGTGCTACCGGTTGACGGATTCCATCAATATTAAAAAAGGAGCTTTTCATGGAGGAGTTATTTCTACAAGAATATCAGCCTCTTGTTTTTGCCCAACTAAAAAAAAGTATCAAGCATGGGCGCATTGCTCATGCTTATCTTTTTGAAGGGGACAAGGGGACTGGCAAGCACGAATTAAGTCTGTGGCTCGCAAAACGCCTTTTTTGTATCAATGTGCAAGAAGAAGCCCCGTGCGGCACATGCAGCAATTGTCTGCGGATCGCCCAAGGAGAGCATCCTGACGTCATCCAAATCGAGCCGGATGGGCAGATGATCAAAGTCGACCAGATTCGGCAGCTGCAAGAGGAGTTCTCAAAAAGCGGCTTTGAAAGTCGTCTGAAAATCTTTATTTTGTCTCAAGCTGACAAAATGAACAACAGCGCTGCCAACAGCCTATTAAAGTTTTTGGAAGAACCGGTGGGAAACTTTTTGGCGATTTTAGAAACTGAGAGTTTAGGACGTATTTTGCCGACGATTCAGTCTCGCTGTCAGATCATTCATTTTTCGCAGCTGTCAAAAGAAAAACTACAGGAGAAGCTCCAAGAAGAAGGACTTTCTAAAGAGACGAGTCGACTTCTGAGCCACTTGACGAATAGTTATCATAAAGCAGTTGAAATCTCGCAGGATGAATGGTTTAATGAAACTAAGGATGCTGTTAAGCGTTGGGTGAATTACCTTTTGAAGAAAGACCCGCAAGCATTTATTTTTGTTCAGAAAAAATTATTGGGTCTAGCAAAAGAAAAAAATCAGCAATCAGAAATCTTTTTGCTCTTGTTATTTTACTTTCAAGAGGAACGAGATCGATTGTTGGCACAAGGTTTATGGGGAAAAGAGATCAATCGTGCCATTGAAGCCGCATTGCAAGCACAAAAAAAATTGCAAGCCAATGTGTCTTTCCAAGGAGTGGCAGAACAATTTTCCGTGAAAATCATCTATGGATAAAACGCAGCAGCCGGAAAAGGAGACCAGAGATGATCGAAGTTGTCGGAGTGCGTTATCATGACGTGGGCCAGATTTATTTTTACACACCAAAAAAACAGACCTATACCATAAATGAACAAGTCATCGTGGAATCACAAGATGCCAAATGTCTTGCCACGGTGGTTACAAAAAGCAGAAAAATGAATGAGAGCGATTTGCCTCAAGCAGTCAAACCGATCCTGCGTCGAGCGACGAAAACAGATTTGGAGCAAGCTGCCGCCAATCAAAAAGCAGCAGACGAAGCGTTGAAAATCGGAAAAGAAAAAATCCGAGCACACCAGCTGCCAATGAAGCTGATTCGGGTGGCATATACCTTTGAGCGCACAAAACTGATTTTTTCGTTCACGGCAGAAAGCCGCGTTGATTTTCGTGAGTTGGTCAAAGACTTGGCAAGTGAATTTCATACACGGATCGAACTGCGCCAAATTGGTGTCAGGGATGAAGCAAAGGCGCTAGGCGGAGTTGGACCCTGCGGTCGCAAACTATGCTGTGCGACGTTTTTAGGCGATTTTATCCCAGTGTCCATCAAGATGGCTAAGGATCAAGGACTCTCCTTAAATCCTGCAAAAATTTCAGGGTTATGTGGTCGTTTGATGTGTTGTCTTAAGTACGAAAGTGAAGAGTATGAGCGTGCAAAAAAAGAATTGCCGGATCGCGGCAAGGAAGTTGAAACGCCAGATGGCAAAGGACGTGTGGTCGGGCTGGATCTGTTGAGCCGAGTGATCAAAGTCCGTTTGCATGATCGGCAAACACCAATCGAGTATGATTATGAAGAACTAGTGACAAAATAAGTAGGTGACCATAATGAGCATGGACAAACGATCAATATATGACGGATTGAATCAGTTAGAAGTGGAGTTGCAAAATTCCTTGAATAATCTAGCGGAAATGAAGCAGTCTTTGCAAGAAATCGTCGAAAAAAATACGACATTAGAATTGGAAAATCAACGCTTACGTGAACACATTCGTGAGTTGAACCAAGTGGCAGATGCACCCGCTGAATCGGTCAAACAAGAGCTTTCTAAATCACGGATGAATTTAGAAAAGATTTACGAAGAAGGATTTCATGTTTGTTATGACTTATACGGTTCTCGCAGAGAACATGACGAACCTTGTGCGTTTTGTCTAGAAGTGATTTATCGTGAAAGCGGCAAATAGCTGACAGACGAAGCGGTTCGTTAGAAAAAAGATCAGTTTCTGCTGGTCTTTTTTTCGAAAGGAGCAGTACATGCAAAAGCAGCAAAGTTATAAACAAGACACTGGGAAACTGTATCTTGTTCCAACACCGATCGGTAACTTGGAAGATATGACATTCCGAGGTGTCAAAATTTTAAAAGAAGCGGACCTGATCGCAAGTGAAGATACTCGAAATACCCAAAAATTGTTGAATCATTTTGAGATTGCGACACCGCAAAAAAGCTTACATGAACACAATTATAAAGAACGGGTGCCACAGCTGATAGAACAGCTGCAAATGGGCAAGACTATTGCCCAATGCAGTGATGCTGGTATGCCCTCCATTAGTGATCCAGGTCATGAATTAGTCAAGGCGTGCTTGGTCGAAGGAATCGCAGTGATTGCGCTCCCAGGTCCTACGGCTGGTTTGACCGCGCTGATCGCTTCTGGCTTATCACCGCAGCCGAATCTTTTTTATGGCTTTTTACCTCGTAAGAAAAAAGAACAAAAGCAAGCGTTAAGTGAATTGGCAAGCCAAAAAGCTACGATGATTTTTTATGAGTCACCGTATCGAATCGCAGCGACGATCGAAACGATGAAAGAGGTATTGGGAGAACGTCAAGCAGTTATCTGCCGTGAATTGACGAAAATCCACGAAGAATACTTGCGAGGGACCTTTTCAGAATTGATTGAATACCTCGACCAACAACCAATCAAAGGGGAATGCTGTCTATTAGTGGAAGGCGCTTCTGAAATCCCTGAAGTCGTTTATGAAGGAAGCTATGCTGAACAGGTGGCAGCCTTGATGGAAGAGGCAGACTTGTCTTCGAAAGAAGCCATCAAAGAAGTGGCTAAACGCAATCAAGTGAAGAAACAGCTTGTTTATCAAGCCTACCATCAATTAGAAACGTAATCATACCGAGAATTCTCTCGGTATTTTTTTATCTTTTTTCGGACTTGTGTTAAAATATCTGACATCAATAGTTAGCTATTTTCAGAAAATTCACGGTTTTCTCAGAAAAATCTAGATTATTTGAAAATATGATGTTAGGATAGCTAACATAAAGAAAAGGAGGCGTCAAAAATGAACACAGGGAATATTGCATTTATTTTAATTTGTAGCGGCATGGTTTTTCTTATGACTCCAGCATTGGCATTTTTTTACGGAGGATTGGAACGTCGCAAAAACATCCTCAATACCATGATGATGGTGATTTGTACGATGGGCTTGGCGTCTGTGCTATGGGTCGCTTTAGGGTATACCTTATCTTTTAGCGGCACAGGCTCATTTATTGGGAATTTAGATAAAGTCTTTTTCAATCATGTCTCGATGACAGAAGGAGAAGGGATTCCTGAAGGGTTATTTGCGGCCTTTCAAATGATGTTTGCCTTGATCACCACGGCGATCATTACTGGATCTGTCGTGGGCAGAATGCGTTTCTCAGCTATTTTCCTATTTATCGGCTTCTGGCTAGTTCTCGTGTATTTTCCAATGGCACATATGGTATGGGGCGGCGGTTTCTTAGATGCGATCGGCTCGATCGATTTTGCAGGAGGCAATGTCGTTCATATCAGTTCGGGTATCAGTGGGTTAGTCTTAGCGATCGTTGTCGGTAAGCGGCGAGAATTTCATCAAACCGAATATCGTCCTCATAATATTCCCTTTGTTGTACTAGGTGCTGGCCTTTTATGGTTTGGCTGGTTTGGCTTTAATGCTGGCTCTGCGTTAGCAGCTGATGGTCTAGCGATCCACGCCCTAATGACCACGAATACGGCAGCAGCCAGTGCGATGCTTTCTTGGATGCTGATCGAAAAAATCGTGTTGGGCAAACCGACGATCGTTGGTGCGTGTACTGGAGCCGTCGTGGGCTTAGTTGCCATCACACCAGGTGCGGGATTTGTCTCGCTTTGGTCTTCCTTTATCATTGGCGCTTTAGTCAGTCCGTTTTGCTACTTCTTTATTTCTGTCATCAAACATCGTCTAGGATTAGATGATGCGCTGGATGCCTTTGGCTGCCATGGCGTAGGCGGAATCTTTGGCGGTTTGATGACGGGGATCTTTGCGGATCCAGCAGTGGGTGGACGGTCAGGATTGCTCTATGGCGGCGTTGATCTTTTTCTCGCACAAGCCGAAAGTATCGTATTTACGATTCTATTCGCAGGTATCTTATCCTTTGTCATTATCACTTTGATCAAATGGGTAATGCCGATTCGCGTATCGCAACAAGAAGAAGCAGTGGGGATGGATCGGATCGAACATGACGAAACGGCCTATCCTACCTTTATGGGGTTAGACTCTTAAGAGTGGAGGAGCAGTCATGAAAAAAGTTGAAGCGATTATTCGCCAAGAAAAATTAGAAGAACTAAAGGCCGCTTTGGATCATTCTGATTTGATCAGCGGCATGACAGTCAGTCAAGTGCTGGGCTGTGGCAATCAAAAAGGCCTCAAAGAGTTTATTCGTGGCCAAGAAGTGATCACAACTCTTTTACCAAAAGTAAATGTCCGTTTTGTTTTAGCAGATGAAAAAGTCGATGCGGTGATTGAGCTGATTGTATCGATCTGTCGGACAGATGAAGTCGGTGACGGCAAAATATTCGTCTACCCGTTGGAAGAAGCGATTCGGATTCGCACTAATGAACGAGGGGAAGCTGCCTTATAGTAGAACTTCTTGGACCATGAAGAGGGCCGCAAAAGCAGTGAATGTAGAAGGAAGGACCAATGAAGATTGGTCCTTTTTGCGTGCTTCCCTCGATTCCTTGCTTGATAGGGAACCTCTGTTCGTTTATAATAAGAAGTGAGGTGAACAACGATGTCGGAACTGCAATTTCCCTTAAAAAATGATACGAGCCGCAAAATTATTCATATTGATATGGATGCTTTTTTTGCTTCGGTGGAAGAACGGGATGATCCAGAGCTTGCTAAGCATCCCCTCGTCATTGCCCGTCACCCAAGTGATACTGGCGGACGAGGAGTGGTCACGACCGCCAATTATCTGGCACGACAATATGGCATCCACTCGGCAATGAGTGCGCAAAAAGCTTATGAGCTTTGTCCGCAAGCAATTTTTAAACCGGGAAATCATCAAAAGTATCGTGAAGTGTCCCAGCAAGTCAGAGAAATTTTTCATCGGTACACCGACATCATCGAACCAGTTTCTATTGATGAAGCGTATCTAGATGTCACAGTCAACAAGATCAATTGTCCTTCAGCAATTAAGATCGCTCGTTTGATTCAACGAGACATCTGGCAAGAGACTCATCTGACCTGTTCGGCAGGAGTCAGTTACAACAAATTCTTGGCAAAACTGTCTTCGGATTATCATAAACCACGAGGATTGACGGTGGTGATGCCAGATGAGGCAGTGGCATTTTTGCAACAATTACCCATTGATAAATTTCACGGGATCGGGAAGAAAACTGTTCCGCGGATGCATGAGTTAGGTATTTTTACAGGAGCTGATCTGTATGGCTGGAGTGAGATGGCGCTGATTCGTGAATTTGGCAAAATGGGGTATTCCTTGTATCGGAAAGTTAGAGGGATCCATGATTCCCCAGTTAGTGTGACGAGAGAACGGAAATCAGTTGGAAAAGAGCATACATACGGCAATCCATTAACCAGTGAAGAACAAGTATTGAGCCAGTTACGGGCTATCGCAGAAGAAGTCGAAAGATCACTGAAGCGCACACAAAAACATGGCAAGACGGTCGTGTTGAAAGTTCGTTACAGTGATTACTCTACGATCACCAAGCGAGTGACCTTGCCAACCTATGTTCATAAAAAAGAACAGCTATTTTCCGAAGCAAGTCTGATTTGGGAAGAAATTTTAGGTCTGGAAAAAGGCATCCGTCTTTTGGGGATCACCGTCACAAATCTTGATCCACTGACCTATGAAAATATCGTACTGCCCTTATGGCAACTATCTGACGAGCAGTAGTCAGAAGAGGAGGAGCAAAATGACACTCTATCAAGTATATGACACGATGGTGGGGTTGGCTGATCAGGAGCGAAGTGAAAAAATGGCCGCCTACATGCGGCATCAGTTTGATTTTTTAGGCATTCCTACGCCGTTGCGCCGCCAGCAGGAGAAAGCGACCTTCAAAGCAGCAAAACAAACGAAAACGGTTGATTGGGACTTTATCGATCATTGTTGGCAAAGCAGCTATCGTGAACACCAATACCTTGCGATTGATTATTTAGTGGTGATGGAGCCGTTTCTAGCGGCCATCGATCTGGCAAAAATTGAACAGCTAGTCATAACAAAAGCTTGGTGGGATAGCGTGGATGCCCTAAGTGAGGTTGTCAGAAAACTAGTTCGCCGACTGCCAGCGTTAAAAGCTGAAATGCTTCGCTGGAGTCTTGAGGAAAATTTTTGGTTGCGGCGAGTGGCAATACTCCATCAACTGCTGCAAAAAGAACGGATGGATCAACCACTGCTTGAAGAGGTCCTCGTCAATAATTTGGGGAGTTCTGAATTCTTTATCAACAAAGCTATTGGTTGGAGCTTACGAGATTATGCCAAGACGAATCCTCAGTGGGTCCAAGACTTTCTTCTTCGCTATCAAACAAGTCTGGCGCCTTTGACGATTCGTGAAGCAAGTAAGTACCTGTAAAAAGCTTGGTCACTGAGTTGAGATAACATAAAAAAACACCGTGCATCATCTTTGAAGAAAGAGGAGGTGACCGCCAAAAGTTCGATTTTTTGGTCTAACTTTTGGGGTCACCTCAAGATGCACGGTGTTTTTAGTTTTTAAATTTGTTTTTTGATTTGTTCGTAACTTGCTTCAGCATCTTTGCACTTTGCCCAGATAACCGCTTTTCCTTGTTCCCGAGATGCAGCAAGATCAATGATTCGTTGATTGCTGCTGCCGCGAAACTGCAAGTTTAAATTTCGTTTGCTCAGTTCAAAACGACCGTCGACTAAAATATCGATTTTGGATAAAAGTTCCAATTTATCGGGTGTTTCCAAAAGCAATTCTTCATAGGTGTAGCCTGACCAGCTCCAAATATCTTTGCTGTGCCCAAATTCAGCACGAACCCGATCAACGACTTTCAGACAGACTGTTGTGTTCAAGAAAGGTTCGCCGCCTAGGAGGGTCAGCCCTTGGACATAATCATGCCGCAGATCTTCGATGATTCGATCCTCTAGTTCTTGCGTAAAAGGTGTACCATAGCGAAAGTTTTGGACCGCTTTGTTGAAACAGCCTTCACAAGCAAAGAGACAGCCGCTCACGTATAAACTATTTCGAATGCCTTCACCATCAACAAAGTTGAAGGCTTTGTAATCAGCAATATAATTTTGGCTATATTCTTTGGCTTGCCATTCTTTAGGTTTCGGATTTCTCATAAGAAAACTTCTTTCTATCATGAATTACAGGGATTGGTCTTCAAGAAAAGGAGTGTAGAAGAATTCTAGCACTCCTTTTTCGTTTATTCTTGCAAATGTTTGACCCGGGCAGAAATTTCTTTGTGCCGTCCATTGACCATTGGACGAGCTTGAGGATTTCCAAGATACCCACAGGTTCTTTTGACGACGTCACAACTTTTTGGGTCATGATTGCCGCATTGCGGGCATTCGAATCCCCGTTCGGTTGGATTGAAATCTCCTTCATACCCACACTCATAACAGTGATCGATAGGGGTATTTGTTCCAAGATAGGCGACCCGATCATAAGCGTAATCCCAAACCGCTTCTAACGCTTTTGGATTTTGCTGCAAGACTGGGTATTCACAGTAATGAATAAACCCGCCAGAACAGTATTTTGGATATTCTTTTTCAAAATCAAGTTTTTCAAATGGTGTCGGATTTTTCCGCACATCATAGTGGAAGCTGTTGGTGTAGTATTCTTTGTCGGTAATGTTTTCAACTTCACCGAATTTTTCGGTATCCAAGCGGCAGAAACGATCAGTCAGGCTTTCACTAGGCGTCGAATACACGCTGAAATGATAGCCGTATTCATCGCCCCAAGCATCTGCATGAGCTTTCAATTCTTTCACGATCGCTAGGGTAAAGGCTTTTGCTTCTGGATCTTGTTCCCATGTTCCACCATAAAAAGCCGAAGCAGCTTCATACAAACCGATATATCCAAGAGAAACAGTAGCACGTTTGTTTTTGAATAGTTCATTCACATTGTCTTTGCGATCCAAACGTTCACCGAAAGCCCCATACATATAAAGGATCGGCGCATTCGCAGGGCTGGCTTCTTTACAGCGCTCCACCCGATAGACAAGAGCATCCTTGACGATTTGCAGACGGTCTTCCAGCAGCGTCCAGAATTTTTCTTGATCACCATTTGCTTCTAAGGCGATCCGAGGAATATTCAATGTTACGACGCCTAGATTCATCCGACCGACATTGACTTCTTCGCCACGTTCGTTTTTCCAGCCTTGCAAGAAAGAACGACAGCCCATCGGCACTTTAAAGCTGCCGGTCAATTCAACCAATTTATCATAATTCAAAATATCAGGATACATCCGTTTGGTGGCACACTCTAAAGCCAGTTCTTTAATATCATAGTTCGGATCGGTAGGGGCAAAGTTGACGCCACGGCGAATACTAAAGATCAATTTTGGAAAAATAGCGGTACGCTTTTCACTGCCTAACCCGTTGATGCGAATTTGGAGAATCGCTCGTTGGATTTCCCGTTCGAACCAATTGGTTCCTAAACCAAAGCCAAGGGAAGTAAACGGCGTTTGTCCGTTTGAGGTGAATAACGTATTGATTTCGTATTCTAGACTTTGCATTGCATCGTAGATATCTTTGCGCGTTTTGCTCTTCGCATAAGCTTCCCGACGTTCAGGCGACTCGATCCATTCTTCGGCATCTTTTAGATGCTTTTGATAATTCAACTCAGCAAAAGGAGCCAATAATTCATCTGTTCGATCAGCAGAACAGCCGCCATATTGACTCGATGCTACGTTTGCAATGATTTGTGAGATTTGAGCGGTGGCCGTTTGGATCGATTTTGGCGATTCCACTTCGGCGTTCCCAATTTTAAACCCATTATTCAGCATGCCTTTAAAATCGATCAAGCAGCAGTTGGTCATTGGGGTGTAAGGATGATAATCCAAGTCATGGTAATGAATGTCGCCTTTTTGGTGAGCATTTGCCACGTGAGGAGGGAGCATTTTCAAACCGATCGATTTTCCTACGATCCCAGCGGTCAAATCACGTTGTGTATTGAACACATTGCTATCTTTATTGGCATTCTCATTGACGACCGATTGATCTTTATTCATCAATTTGTTGATCGTAAAGTTGATGTCTGTGGCTTTGCTGCGCTCGAAATCACGATGGGTCCGATAGTTGATATATTCTTCAGCCAAGGCATACTCGTTTTTTGCTAATAAGATATGCTCGACGATATTTTGGATCTCATAGATTTTTACATTCGTACGAAAACGTTCCGCGATCTCGTGATCGACACTGTCAACGATCTCGGTGATTTTTTCGTGGTCGATGGGAGAAAGCTCGCCATTGATTTTTCTTAGGGCTTTCACTAACGCATCGTAAATTTTTTGATCATCAAAATCGACAAGCCGTCCATCACGTTTTACGATTTTTAACTGACGCAAAGCGGACTGTCTTTCCAACCCTTGCTCAGGATTTCTCTTAATGTTCATCATTTCTACCACTCCTTATCTTCCTCAATATAATAAAACAAATTGTAGAAATGAGCAACTATATATAGTGGTGAATAAGGGTTGGTAAATTGGATATACACAATATATGGTGTATATTCATTGGAGTGTTTTCTGAGAAAACTGATAAGATTAAGGATTTGGTTGTTCCATGTTTCACATAATGAATAAAAAACTTTTTTAAATTTATTTTTTCTCTGTTTTGAAGCAGAAGTATTCAATGAAAAAGTATGCTACCATAAGGAGAGAATTTTATTAAAGGAGGGTTCTATGTGAAAAATATGATTGATGTGAAGCATCTGACCAAAAGTTACGGCACTCGTTTCAATCAAACCAAAGTATTAGATAACCTTTCTTTTGCAGTGGATCAAGGAGAATTTGTCGGGGTGATGGGGCCCAGCGGCGCTGGGAAAACGACCTTGATGAATCTGTTGTCTTCAATTATGCGACCTAGCTTAGGCTCGATCTATATCGATGGCAAAGACATTACCCGAATGTCGGAAAAAGCCCTCAGTGATTTTCGTCGTCAGCAGATCGGTTTTATCTTTCAAGACTTTAATCTTTTAGAGACGTTGACTGCCAGAGACAATATCTTGCTTCCCCTTGCCATTGATCGTTTGCCCGTGAGTGAAACCCAAGAGCGCATTGAACAAACGGCCAATTTGTTAGGAATCGAGCACTTGTTAGATCGCTACCCAGAAGAATTGTCTGTAGGGCAAAAACAGCGGGTCGCTGCTGCTCGAGCAATCATCAGTCGTCCGGCGGTCCTTTTTGCTGATGAACCCACTGGCGCCCTTGATTCAAAAGCGGCGACAGAATTATTACGGTATTTAGCACAAATCAATCAACAAGAGAAAACAACGATCTTGATGGTCACCCATGATCCTTTCACCGCCAGCTACTGCAACCGAATTTTATTCATCCGAGACGGTGTCTTCTTTGCAGAAGTCGTCAAAAAAGGCGGGCGTCAGGAATTTTTTGAAAAAATCATCGATATGCAGGCAACGATTGGAGGCGGTCCGCGCCATGTTGTTTAAAATCGGCTGGCGGAGTTTTCTGCGGCAGTTTCGCAACTATATGGTGTACTTTATTTGTATGATGACCGCCGTGATGATTTTCTATTCCTTTAACGCCTTGATGAATGATCGTCTGCTGAATCAACGGGTCCAGCAAGATATACGCATTGAAGGGGTTTTAGGATTCGGCAGCAGTGTGGTTGCCTTTGTCGTCTTGTTTTTTATGCTGAGTGCCAATCATTTTTTTCTTAGTCAGCGGCAAAAAGAAATCAGTGTTTACCAGCTTTTGGGGCTGCGGCAAGGTCGTCTGGCTTGGCTGTTGCTGCGGGAAACGTTTCTATTGAACTTTTTCTCTTTAGTGACCGGCATCTTTATGGGGATTATTTTTTCGAAATTTTTTTCTATGATTTTGATTCGAGCGATGGGCTTGAATTTAACGAGTCATTTCTTTAATTCGCCCCAATCGATTTTTTCAACGGTTTTTGTCTTTATCGCGGCGATGATTATTTTGAGTATTCAAGTGATCCTTTTTGTATGGCGTACCCCAATGAGTGAGCTGATCAAGACTGAATACCGCTTACCGATCAAGAAAATGAAAATGACCCCGTTTCGTTCATTAATGGGGGTTCTAGGTCTGATTCTACTGGGGGTAGGCTACTATTTGTCTTTGACCCTGCGGGAAACGTGGACCAACTATATCACGTACACACAAGATTTTTCAGCAATTTTATGGATTCCTTTATTGATTCTGTTTTGCTGTGTGACGGCAACCTATCTTTTTTTTGATTGCTCCTTGCCAGCATTGTTATATTTTTTGAGCAAGCCGAAAAAACGTCTTATCAAAGGGGCGAAACTGATTGCTTACAATAACGTGCGGGCTTACTTGCAAAGAACGTGGAAAAGCTATGCGCTTTTGACGATCATCACAGCGATCGCAATCTCCCTGATCGGGGGAACGATGGGGGTCATCTCATTAAACTATCAAGCAACGAACCGCATTTATCCAACGTCCTTTCAAGTGTCAGAAGAGCAGGCAGATACCTTGCGGGACCTTTTAGAAAAAGCCGATACACCGATTATTGCCGAACAATCGATTCCCTATAAAATGACCAATATGACGGTTCAAACCCGTTACCTTGGAGAGTTGCAAGACGAAAATATTGAAAATATCATGGTGAATCTGGTCGCTTTTTCTGATTATCAGCGTCTGCGAAAACTGGTTCCCGATGCCCCGGAGATTCAACTGAGTACCGATAAACAAGCGGTGCTTTTTGACAGTCAATACGATGTGACTCGTTCGTTTATCACCTATCGCGATGAGGTCAAAATCGGCAGTCAACATACGTTCAAACTCATTCAAGCAGAACAGGATTATTTTGGGGATTCTGCCTTGCGCTATTCCTTGCCGAATGTCCTTGTCATCCAAGATGATGCGTACCAGCAAGTTGAGGGCTTCACCTATAGCGTTGCTTATTTACAAACAGACAAGGTGCAAACGGAGAGCTTGACTCAGCTGCTAGATGAAGAGCTGCCGATTGAGTGGACGCATCCTTTGACCTATGAGTTTAGCGATGACCAAAAAAGCGTGCGTTTTTATCCAGAGACTGCCCGAGATTCCACCAGTGAGAATAACCAGATGACCGCATATCGACTGACCTTAGCGAATCGTTTTACAACGATGCGCGGCGTGCGGCGGCAAGCAGGAATCGTTTTGTTTGTGTCATTATTTGTAGGTGTGATCGTTTTGATCACGACATCCAGCAGTTTGATCGTTCGGCAATTTTCAAATACCGAGCGGGAGAAACACAATTACCGATTATTGACCAAACTAGGTTACACCCGAAAAGAAGTACGCAAACTCGTTTACTGGCAAAACATCTGGATTTTTATGCCAGGTACGCTACTGGCTATCTTGCATGCCGTCTTTGCCATCAATACCTTCACCCAAATCATCGACAGTCCTGGGTATTGGGTCGCTCATTTGTTTGCGGCAGTTGCAGCAGTCGTCTATCTATTTGCCTATTTGATTACCGTCAAGCTGTGTCTGCGAATAATTGAAACTTGATTGAATTCTTGATAAAACGATCCTTAGAATTGAAGCGAACCTTACAAGTTAGACCAAAAAATCTAATCTTGAGGATCACTACAAAACGAGGATCGTTTTTTCATTTAACCAATCTTTTTGTATTTCCCTCTGGCACCAGATTAAGAGAATGGTATAATCATAATCAATGAGACAAAGGAGGAAGCAAGATGGAGAAAAAAGAAGAACAGCTTTTAATAGACCTAACGACTGCATGTGGGGTTCCTGGGAATGAGGAGGAAGTGCGTGAAGTCTTTAAAGAATATGCCAAAGACTTTGCTGAAGATATCTTTTTTGATGGTTTAGGAAGTGTCATTGCCAAACATGTTGGTGATGGCGGTGGACCGAAAATTTTTATATCGGGACATATGGATGAAGTCGGCTTTATGGTAACTAAAATCACAGAAAAAGGCTTTATTGAATTCCAGACCCTTGGTGGTTGGTGGGGGCAAGTGATGCTGGCACAGCAAGTCGAGATCAAAACCAATGAAGGCAAATTGATCCACGGTGTCGTCGGTTCAAAACCACCCCATGTCTTGAGTCCAGAGACTCGAAATAAACCGTATGATATCAAAGATATGTTCATTGATATTGGCGCTTCAAGTGAAGAAGAAGCCAAAGGCTGGGGGATCCGTCCGGGAGATATGATCACACCTTATATCCAATACAAACGGATGAACGACAGCAAATTTTTATTAGCCAAAGCATGGGACAATCGAATCGGTACGGCAGTATCACTGCGGGTATTAGAAACCTTGGCAGCCGAAGGACATCCCAACTGCTTGTTTGCTGGCAGTGACGTGATGGAAGAAGTTGGCCTAAGAGGGGCGCGAACAAGCACTCACTTAGTGAATCCCGACATCGCGATCGCACTAGATACTGGTACTGCTGGGGACACACCTGGAATGACACCAAAAGAAGCGGATTCTGTGTTAGGCAAAGGCCCACAAGTCTTGATTTTCGATGCTTCCATGATTCCTCACAAGAAATTATTGAATTTTGTGATCGATGTCGCAGAAGAGATGGAAATTCCTTTCCAATATACCGTGATCACTGGTGGAGGAACCGATGCTGGTCAAATGCATTTGACTCGTGATGGGGTCCCTTCGATCGCTATTACCGTGCCCGTTCGTTACCTGCATTCTCATACTTCTGTCATTCATGAGGATGACTACTTCAATACAGTCAAGCTTGTGACGGAAGTGGTTCGCCGCTTAGACGATAAGACCGTTAAAGCATTGCGCAGTTATTAAGGTGAGTCTATGAGATCAAATACAATGATTCGAGAGACCGCCAAAAACTCCTTGCGCGGATTCTGGGGAACGTTCGTCTTAAGTATTTTAGCGACGGTTGCGGTACAAGCGGTGGTCAGCTCGCTTTTTAGTAGTATTGGGACTTCTTTTGGTGCAAACAATGCAGGGAGCTGGATCGATCTGATCTTGGACAATTTTGTCTTCTTTGCGTTTTCGGTAGCGTTGAGTATCATGGCACTCTATCTGGTTCGTGGCAGAGGAATCAACGTGGGGGATATTTTTCTCGTCTTTGATAAGCGTCTGTATGTACCGTTTTTGCTACTAAATTTAGTGAGCGCGCTTTTAAATTATCTTTTGAGTTTTGCGATTTTCTTGCCGCAGTTTGTCTTATCAGGGCTCAATCAATATTTGGACTTGGTATTCAATTTTAATCGGGGAATCTCTATTGATTTGGCGATGTTTAATGGCTCCCTGGCTTTTGTACTCGGGACTTTTCTCGCCATCATTTTGTTCTTCTTTTTGTCACAAGTCGTTACTGGTGTGATCCAATTAGCGATCTATCTGCGCTATGATCAACCGGAATTAGGGGTTCTTCAGTCAATTAAAGTGGCCTTTGCGCTCTTGCGTCCACATCTGGGTCAATACATTTGGCTACAGTTATCATTGATTGGTTGGTTTATTCTCGGCTTTTTGGCATTGATGATCGGGATGCTATGGGCAAACGCCTACGCTTATGCAGTCAATGCAGTATTTTATGAGGAATTGATCAATGAACAACGAGCGATGATCAGATAAACAAAAAAGACGATGGCCCATTGGTCTGGCTCCCTGCAGATAGAGTAAAAAACTCATTCATAGGGTTCTACCAATAGACGTCGTTTTTTTCTCGTTTTCTCGATCTTTTTTTGCAAAAAAATGGTCGGATTTTAGTCAAATCAGCTGAGATGTGATAGCATAAAAGAAGTAGAAAACCAGCTTGAGCCAAAGAGGAGGAAACACAAGTGAAAATAACTGTCTTAGGTTGTTTAGGTGCCTATCCGTATAATGGTGAAGGGACTACTGGCTATTTAATTGAGTCGGAAGGCTTTCATTTGCTGCTTGATGCGGGAAGCACCACCTTGGTCCAACTAGAAAAAATCCTTGATCCCTTAGACTTAGATGCAGTGATTCTGACGCATTACCATCACGATCATATTGCGGATCTAGGGGTATTGCAATACTATTGGCAATTATATCCAGGAAACGAAGAACGCCAGGTTTTGCCGATCTACGGACATGGGGAGGACACGGTTCATTTTGAAAGCCTGACGATGCCTGGAGTGACTCAAGGAATTGATTACCTCCAAACGGAGTCATTGGAATTGGGCCCGTTTACCATTACCTTTATGAAAACGATCCATCCAGTCACTTGCTATGCCATGCGATTTGTTGAGAAAAGCACAGGCAAGGTTTTTGTTTTTACAGGCGATTCTGGCTACTTAGAATCTTTTGTTCCGTTTGCACAAGGAGCTGACCTGTTTTTGGCAGATACCTATCTTTTTGCAGGTAATGAGCGGCACAAGGCTCATTTTACGTCAAAAGAAGCAGGCGAGATCGCCCATGCGGCGCAGGTAAAAAAATTAATGTTGACGCATTTGCCGCAACACGGTGATTTAGAACAGTTACGAGAAGAGGCTGCACTAGCTGCCAATGGGATCCCCGTTGAATTGGCGGCTGTTCAAAAAATAATTGAAATCATCTAATTAGGAGGAACGAATAGTATGCTTTTTGTACCGAACGAACTGAATGACCCACGCATCAATTTAGCCATCGAGATTTTTCTTCTTCAAGAAATGAAAGTGGATGAACCCATCTTACTTTTTTACATTAATGAACCATCGATTATCATTGGACGCAATCAAAATACGATCGAAGAAATCAATAAGGAATATGTGGATGAACATGGGATCCATGTCGTTCGTCGTTTCAGCGGCGGCGGTGCAGTCTATCATGATTTCGGAAACTTGAATTTCAGCTTTATTATGCCTGACGATGGGAATTCTTTCAGAGATTTTGAAAAACTGACCAAACCAATCGTCCAAGCTTTACATGAGATGGGGGTTGAAGGGGCGCAACTAAAAGGCCGCAACGACCTTGTGATCAATGACATGAAGTTTTCTGGGAATGCGATGTACGCAACAAATGGCCGGATGTTTGCTCATGGCACGATCATGTTTGACAGTGATATCAATGAAGTAGTCAACGCCTTGAAAGTCCGTAAAGACAAAATCGAATCAAAAGGCATCAAATCGATCCGTTCAAGAGTGACCAACATCAAACCATTCTTGCCAAAAGAGAAGCAAGACATGACGACTGAAGAGTTCCGTCAAGAAATCTTATTGAAGATTTTTGGTGTCGATTCCGTGGAAGACGTCAAAACCTATGAACTAACAGAAGAGGATTGGGTCAAGATCAATGAGATTTCCGATAAGTATTATCGTAATTGGGATTGGAATTACGGCAAATCACCAGCCTTTGATATCGAACGTCGTCATCGATTCCCGATCGGCTCCATCGAAGTTCGTTTAAATGTGGCAGAAGGAAAAATCACAGATGCCAAAATCTTTGGCGACTTTTTCGGCCTAGGGGACATTGCAGATGTAGAACAAGCCCTGATCGGTACTCGTTATGCCAAAGAAGATTTGGCACAAGTCATTGCCAACATTGATGTCAAAAAATATTTTGGCAACATCACGCCTGAAGATTTTCTTTCATTGATTTATTAATCAAAAAACGAAGCAGCCTTTTCCATCTGGCTGCTTCGTTTTTTATTAGTATGCGCGGGCGATCCAAACGGTGTGTTTGGCAGGTTTCCCGCTGACGATATCGACCGTTTTTTCCATTGGCGCTTCAAACGGAATGTTTCGGGTAGTAAAGCCAGTTTCTTCTTTGATTTTGTCTTCGGTTTCTTCCGAGCCGTCCCAACCGATCAAAACAAAACCAGTCACTTTGTCTTCTTGTTTGCACGTTTCGATATGGGCTTTTAGTTCATCCAATGTATCGATGTTGGTGTACTCATTTTCTTTGTTTCGTTCCTTCGCAGCTGCTAATAAACGTGGAGTCATTGCTTGTAATTCTTGGTCAACAAACGCTTCTAATTCCTCAAGCGCCACCGTTTGCTTGTCAGGTAGGTCACGGACTTTGACCATGACTTTGCCAGCTTCTAAATCTCTTGGGCCACATTCGATTCGCAAGCAAGCGCCTTTTAGTTCCCATTCATTGAATTTATAGCCAGGTGAGTTATCAGAATCATCCAAACGAACACGAATGCCCTTGGCTTTAAAGTTGGCATACAGTTCTTCTAATTTTTCTAAGATGGCTGGATTCTTTTTCCAAGGACCGACTGGTAACAACACAACTTGGGTTGGTGCAATGGTTGGTGGGAAAACTAAACCATTTTCATCGCCATGGGTCATGATCAAGGCACCTAACAAGCGGGTAGAGACACCCCAAGAGGTTGTGTGGGCATGGGTATGCTTGTTTTCTTTCGTTAAATACGTAATATCAAATGCTTCAGCAAATTTTGTCCCCATGTAGTGGCTGGTTCCTGCTTGGACTGCTTTGCCGTCTTTCATCATCGCTTCGATCGAATAAGTATCTACTGCCCCCGCAAAGCGCTCAGATGGGGTTTTTTGTCCACGATAAACAGGGATCGCTAGAAATTCTTCGCAAAGGCGGGCATATTCATCTAAGACTTTCATGGTGCGTTGACGAGCATCTTCTTCATTTTCATGAGCGGTATGACCTTCTTGCCATAAAAACTCTGAGGTACGCAAGAAAGGCAATGTTTTCTTTTCCCAACGAAAGACGTTTGCCCATTGATTGATTTCATAAGGCAGGTCACGGTAGGAGTTGATCCAATCAGAAAAGGCAGAGCCGATCATGGTTTCTGAGGTTGGACGCAAGGCCAAAGGTTCTTCCAGTTTTTCGTTGCCGACTTCTGTGACCCAAGGTAATTCAGGGGCAAAGCCTTCGATATGATCCGCTTCCTTCATAAAGAAATTTTGCGGAATCAGCATTGGGAAGTATGCATTGCGAATGCCTTCTTTTTTCAAGAAACGATTGAACTCCTCTTGAATATGCTCCCAAAGTTCGAAGCCGTCAGGACGGAAAATAATGGAACCTTTCACTGGGGAGTAAGCCATCAATTCGGCTTTTTGGATCGTTTGGATATACCATTCTGTAAAATCATTTTTTTGTGTCATTGTTTTTCCTCCTTAAAAAAATAAAAAAGCATCTCGTCCTAAAAAGGACGAAATGCTTGGATTTCGCGGTACCACCTTTGTTGATTATCGATCGGGATAATCCAACTCGTAAAGGATAAGGCCTTTCCACCGACCGTTTTGCGGTCATTGCCATTGGGTAGGTTCATTTTATCAGCGGGTGTCGATTTTTCAGCTGCCATCAACTCTCTAAGACCATCATAAAATTACTATTCCAATGCTTGTTGCTGTTCTTTATCATGCTAAAGCGAAAAAGCGAAAAAAGCAAGAGTTTTTTCGCTTTTTCTTAAAATAGACCGTTTAACGTATCGGAGAAAAGGCAGTCAGTCAAAAGACAGCAGATCCGCTTTAGCGGCAAGTGTCAAACGCAAAAAATGAAAACCATCTGAATCCTCGATACGCATACTTCCTTGATAGACAAGACATATTTGTTCCAGCATTTGCACATCGGTATGGATCGCCTGTCGTTTTGCTTCGTCAGTTTGCAGTTTTTCTGCCTCATCCTCTGTCAAAAGCGGCATTTGACAGTCGATATGTAGCTGTTCTTTTGTGTCAGTCACTTTCAACGAAAGCCTGCGATTTTGAGGATCTGTGACCGAACAGGTGTAGCGGATGGCGTACTCTAAGCAATGGGCGATCAAGGACAGACGATCATTTTCTTCCAATCGTTCCAGTGGTTCCGTGAGGTCATCGCAGGTAAGCGTGATTCTTTTTTGAGCGGCAGTGTGTTGATAATCAGCAAGCAGCATCGTCGTGATCGATTCTTTTTCAACCGCAGGGATCGTTAGCTGCTGCTTGATTTCTTCTTCAATCTCGCAAAGACCTTCATACGCAGCCGCTAGTTGTTCATCTTCTAACATGTCTTTAATGGTATGGGTTCTCTTTTTGATGGTTTGTAAAACTTGCTGCCATTGTGCCGTTTGATCTGGACCGATCGCCTGCTGATTTTCATATAATCGCACTTTGATGTCTGCTGTGTCGATCTGCTTATTTTTGCCTTCACTGGCAAAAAAGAGTTCGAGGAACCCATAACAAGTAAAAATAAGTATCAGTAAGAAAAAGATGATCGAGCGCCAATTGATGTCAGATTGCGGGAGGACTAAAATATCCTGGATATACAAGAACCCATGACCGATTGCCGCGACAACGATCCAAGGTGCACAAAGGACATAAAATTGATTCTTTTTTAACGCCTCATAAATCGCCGCAAACGAAGTCACAAAGGTGCTGGTGATATTTAATAAAAACAGATAGTTCATGACGACTGGCAAACTTTGTTTTTGAAAAAGTGCCAAAAACATGGCAAAGATCCCGAAGGAGTAGTGAACAAACAACCATTTCTGATAATACTTACGTACGAAGTGCATGTTTGTGTAGTAAAACCCAATCAAAAACATGGGCGTAATAATCGAAAGAAAATTTAACATAAATGAATTCACGATGGGAGAAAAAAGCAGTCCACCCAGCAGATCCCCGAAGCCTGCTTCTAAACCTGCACTTAAGGCAAAGCCACTGAATAAAATGGAAGATACTTTCAGCTTTCTTTGGTTGATAAAAGAAACGAAGAGATAAAATAAATTAAGGATACAAATAAATCCGGTAAATAGGAGGATATAGATATTCAAAATTGATAGACTAAAAACATAACCGATCAATGCATTGGCAGGACCAAAAAAGACTTCGGCTGGAAAGCCAGAATAGGTGTCAAAAGGACTAGTCACGTAGATCTTCAACGTCTTTCCAACGTAATCCTCTGGCAATGTGATAAAAGATAAGGTTTTGCCAGGATGGTTGAAGGTCAATGAATGTTCGGCAGCTTCATTGGTATAAATTTCTTGATCATCCAAATAGACGGTCATGTGTTGATGATCGCCAATCAGCAGCATCGTTGGATATTTGTATTCATTGGTCATTTTTCGCTGCATGACAAATCGCTCATTGGCTTTTACGCTAGGTAAATATTTCACATAACGGCTAATAAAAGTAGAATCAGGATTGTCTTCCGCATAAAAAATCCAATCTTCCTTCTTCTCCACGGTATGGTTATCAGAAGTAGGAGATAGGAAGAGTATAAGAAAAAAACCGATGCTTCCTAGCAAAAATAGAACGAGTAGGATAAAGGGAATCCAACGTTTAAAAAAGAACTTGTTATTTAAAAAAAGCATACTTTTTCTCCTATGTTTTTTAATCGCCTTTAGCATAATATAAATAGTAAAATAAAGTCAAATAATAATCAGAAAAAATACGCATAAAAATTCAATGAATCGTTTTTAAATATTTGAAAAAAATTTAAATATGTTATAGAATCGAAAAAGAAACTGAGCCTTAGAAGGAGAAAAGAAAATGAAACTTTTGCCAAAACAAAGTATCATGCTCTCACTTTTTGTATTGTTGTTTATGCTGATTTCTGTTTTAGCGGTCGTGATTCCTCATGCGTTTGGTTTCACAATGGCCATCGTTAACAGCGATGCAATGGAACCTACATATTCCGAAGGGACATTACTTTTTGTTAAAAAGGCTTCAGAAGACAATTTGGTCGTTGGTAATGAAGTGACCTATTATGTCGATCACGGCAGACAAATGCGCACACGGCGAATCGTTGCAGTGGGAGAAAACCAATCGGTGCTTTATACGATCGGTGATAACCAAAGCCAGATGGAACCAAAAGAAATCCAAAAAAGCCAATTGATTGGGCAACCCATTTTTTATATCCCTAAAGTAGGGGCTTGGCTCAATCAAACGACGATCCAGTTTTTTAAAAACATGTATTTCCTTTTCGCATTGTATATTTTAGTGACCACCTTGTTTGTAACGCTCTATCAAATCAAATCTGGATCCATAAAAAAATCAATCATCTCTTAGCCATAAGAAGGAAAAAGCCAAAGAAACACTGCCGTTTCTTTGGCTTTTTCTCTTTTTCCCCTTTATAAGAGCAGTGTTCCAGCGAGGCCGATTATCAGACAAAAAGATAGAAAGAGCATATCGGCGAAAGTGATGCGAAATGACTTGGCGTAGGTTCGCTTTGCCTCGCTGTCAAATCCTCTTGAAAGCATCGCAGTCGCCAAGAGCTCAGACCAACGAATCGATTTGACCAGTAAAGGGATCAGCATCTTGAATGAAAATGGATTGACGGGGATTCCTCTAGAACGCATGCTATTACGGATATTCTGGTACTCGGCTGGAATGATGGGCGCAATTTGAAACGCAGCGAGCAGACCATAGGCAAAAACGGCGGGGAGTCGCAGCTGTTGCTGCAGCGAATAAATCAGCTCATTGATCGTGGTCGATACACTGAAAGAACTGCCCAACATACCAAAGCAATAGATACGGCTTGCCATGTCAAGTCCATAGCGCATAGCTGCTGCTGAGGAGGAGCCACCTTGGTTGTCCTGGTAGTAAAGGAGTCCGGTGAAAAAGACCCCCACAGCTGCCAAGGTCAATGCAGAAACAAGCAAAAGGCTTTTTTTCAAAGAGCGTTCGTTTACAGAAACAGCAAAGAACAGGACACAGAGTAGCAGATTCAATCTGAAATTATTTTGAAAAGAAACCAGTAAGGCGAGTCCTAAAACGGCGAATAACTTGACTGTCGGGTTGAGGGTGCGCATCTATGTCCTCCTTTTCATAATGATTAAAATCAATGATTTGTGAACAAAATGCTTCCAATAATAAGACATCGTGACTAACGATCAAAACCAAGGTGCCGCTTGCGGCTTTTTCGGCTAACAGCTGCATGACCTGCCAAGCTTGCTTGACATCTTGGCCATAGGTCGGTTCATCCACCAACAGTAATTTGACTGGTCGCTGCAATAAAGCTGCTACTGCCAAGCGTCTTTGCTGGCCTTGGCTGAGTAGAAAAGGGGACTGAGTACTCTTGTTTTGTAGTCGCAATTTTTCCAGCAGTTTGGCACTCTCGGTCGCTGCACGTCCTTGGCTAAGCTCCTGTGCCACTGTAGCAGCCAAAAACTGGTCCTGCGGATTTTGCATGATCCAGCTGATGGACCGAAAAGGGGAGGGATGCTTCTTGATTGGATCCCCGCACAGGCGAATGGTTCCTGAGTACGCCTGCTGCTGCAAGATCGCTTTTAAAAACGAAGATTTGCCGCTGCCGCTACGTCCGGTGAGCCCAATCATTGTCCCACTATCAAAGGTAAGATTGGGAAAAACAATCGCTTGGTTACGGATCGGCAGGCGAAAATCTTGAAAAGATAGCCGCTCTTTTGCAGAAAGTTTCTTAATCTCAACAGGCGGTAGTGACCTGCGCAGCTCCTGATCGAGTGTGCGCATCTTATCTTGATCGACGGATCTGAATCCTTCTTCAATCAGCAGCCACTCAGCTACCCAGTCAGCAGTTTCTTTGATTTGATGGTCGATCAGTAAGATGCCAATGGCATGTTGCTTTTGGAGCTGTCGCAGTTTTCGAATGATTTTTTGACTTGTGTCAGCGTCCAAATTGGCAAATGGTTCATCCAAAAGCAAGTAGCGACTCTTTAAAATCAGACAACAAGCCAATGCTACTAACTGTTTCTCACCGCCAGACAAGGTCGTAAAGGGCTGATCGGCAAGATGGCTGATCTCGCAAAACGTCAAGGCTTCCGCTACTTTTTTTGGCATGTCGGCTTGGGGAATACATTGATTTTCAAGACAAAACAGTAGTTCTTCTCGAGGCGTGGCCATACAAAATTGCATATCTGGATTTTGAAACAGTAAGCTGATCGACGTGCTTCTTTCTCGAATGGAAAGCTGGTTTAGCGTTCGGTCATCAATCGTATAGGTTCCTTCTTCAAACCCTTTCTCGTTAAGCCCTGCTAAGAGGTGGAAAAGAGTGCTTTTTCCTGTTCCTGAAGCACCATAGATTCCTTTTGTTTCTCCGGGGGCTAAAGACAGTGTTAGATCAAGCCGTTTTTGATCCACGAAAAAGCAGCCGTTTTTCACGAGCAGGCTCATGCCGCTTCTCGTTTGGCGCTAATGGTTTGGTCTTCAGCAATCGGGTAACTGTTGAGAACGCCCATGCGTGTCAGATGGTCACAGACGATCTTGACCAAAAAGGCGGAAAAGAATAAAGAAGAAAGCAAGCGAATAATAAAAATCACCACCAACAACTGCCATTGCAAGTCAACGAAATTTGACCGAATGATCCCCCAAAGAAAACTCGTGATCGTGGCGCCAATGGCACCAGTGATCAAAGGGAACCAGCCATAGCGACGGTAGCCACCTAATGCAAAGCCAGCTTCTGTTCCAATCCCTTGTACAAACCCGCTGATAAAAATAATCGGTCCATAAAAATTCCCCATAAACACTTCTAAAAGTGCGGCGATCATCTCAGTGATCGTCGCTGCGCCCGGTTTGCGCAGCACATAGCCAGCAAAAGCCGCTGCCATGAACCAAACCCCGAAAATAAACTCATTCGCTAAAACAGACAAACCAAAGGGTGTTAAAAGCGTACCTAACAACAGCCCAAAATGAACAGCGCCCAAATAGATCACGCCAAAAATCAACGAAGCGATCCCCACCATAATGACATCTTTTAAGACCCATTTAGTCATGCGACACCGCCTTCTTTTTGGAAGGACTGTTGACTGAGACCGTTGCTTCTAACACATAATGGGGAAGATGGTCATGGGCATACGCTAATGCCGCTTCAAAATACCCAAAGAGTCGGTTGGCCGTTCCCGTCAGCATCGTGACATAATGGGCGGAGCGAGGCGCCAAACCATAGGTTTCTGCCAGTTGGACGATGGTGGCGATCTCTTCCATATAATTGTTTTCCCCAAATACATAAAACGAGTATTTACAATCCACGTCAAACGTACCATTCATAAGATTGCTTGCTTTATTGGGTTGTGCCTGTTCTCCATTCAAAAACGCGTCACCTGCAGAATCGCCAGGACAGCCCTTAGAAAAAGTAAACTCACCCACGAGGTGTGTCTTGGATTCGTAAGCGTTGATAAATAGCCCAGCTGCCGCATCGACAACACTTGGGGCTTCCCCTCGAAAAAGGGTGCTGAACAGATCGGTTTGCTGCCAAACAGCTGTTGTATCCGTCCGCTCAATGCTCGTTACGATTTGTTGCGCAAAGTGGTCTTTCATGGGGTACAAACTTACTCGGCACCCAGTGATATCGATCCCGCCTGCGGCACAGGCGATTGGTTCATTTGTCATTTTCTCTTCTCCTCTCGATGGTTTTTCTGTCTACAAAAAAAGCGTTCCTCCTTTTTCTATCCACACGTAGACAGAAAAAATGGGAACGCGAAAAATCATGCGCTGCCACTTCCCTACGTTGGTACTAACCAAATCAGGTTCTAAGGGACCAGACTTACGTCTATCTCAGCATAAAGCGCCCCTAGTGGATAATCTTCTATTCAATTACCCCTCGAGTGTAGCACAGGACCCAGTAAAGGACAATAAAAAGAGATGTTCGACGATTGAAAAAAATCAGCAGAGCAAGTCTTTCAAGGAAATTTCTTCACTGATATCTGTGGTGGTACATATGAAGGTTTTTACATATAAAAAAACAAGTGAAAAAGCGGTTGACAGGTTGCAAATAGTTGTGTAAAGTATAAAACCGATGGTAAAACGTAAACGTTACGTTTTGTTTTTATAAATCGTAATTGATTTATCAGTATTTTACCAAGGGAAAGAAAAAGAGGAAAAATAAAAGGAGTGTAGTTAGAAAATGAAGAAGTTTTTTAAAATAACGATGTTATCAGCAGTAGCCCTCGCATTGGCTGCCTGTGGTCAAGGTGGATCTGACACTACGGAGCAGTCAGGAAACGCCTCTTCTGAGAATGAACAAATTCAGGTCATGGCCACGTTTTATCCGATGTATGATTTTACACGCCAAGTCGTAGGGGAGGAAGGGCAGGTCGAATTATTGATGCCCGCAGGCACTGATTCCCACGACTACGAACCTTCTGCAAAGGACATGGCAAAGATCCAAGATGCGGATGTCTTTGTCTACAACAATGAAAACATGGAAATGTGGGTTCCTTCGATTGAAGCTACGTTAAATGATGGCGATGTGACAGTGGTCAAAGCCACAGAAGGAATGGTCTTACTTCCAGGAGACGAGGATCATGATCATGACCACGATCATGGCGACGATGGTCATTCCCATGAATTGGATCCCCATGTTTGGTTAGCACCAAGCTTAGCCATGAAACAAGTAGAGGCGATCCGTGACCAACTAAGTGAGGCTTATCCAGCGAAAGCAACAGCCTTTGCTGAAAATGCTGCGAATTATTTAGCGAAGTTACAAGAGCTTCATGCGTCTTATGAAGAAGCGTTTAGCAATCCAGCGCAAAATCACTTCGTGACCCAGCACGCAGCTTTTGGTTATTTGGCATTGGAATATGGGTTGACCCAAGTACCGATCTCTGGTCTTTCACCAAGCGAGGAACCTTCCGCTTCACGAATCGCAGAACTAAAAGAGTTCGTTCAAGAAACAGGTATCCAAACGATTTACTTTGAAGAAAATGCCAAAGACAGCATTGCACGAACGTTAGCTTCAGAAGCAGGTGTCGAACTGGCTGTCTTGAATCCATTAGAAGGGTTGACCCAAGAACAAATGGATAACGGGGAAGACTATATTTCGATCATGGAACAAAACCGTGATGCCTTGAGAAAAACGACCGATGTAGCAAATGACAAAGAAATAGCGGAAGCCGAAAAAGAAAAAACGGTTTATAACGGCTATTTCGAGGATGCAGATGTTCAAGATCGTCCCTTATCTGATTGGGCAGGGGAATGGCAATCCGTGTATCCATTTTTACAAGACGGAACATTAGACCAAGTATTTGATTATAAAGCAAAAATGGACAAGAAAATGACGGCTGACGAATACAAAGAGTATTATACGACCGGTTATCAAACAGATGTTGCTCAGATCAAGATCACAGACAATACAATGACGTTTATCTTCGATGATGGTACGAAGAAAGAAGCAAATTATGTGTATACTGGCAAAGAGATTTTGAACTATTCCGCTGGTAATCGTGGCGTACGTTTCTTGTTTGAAAGCACTGACGAAGATGCGGCATTCAAATACATCCAATTCAGCGACCATATGATCGCACCAAGTGCGTCCCATCATTTCCATATCTACTTCGGCAATGATAGTCATGAAGCCTTATTAGAAGAAATGGATCATTGGCCAACCTATTATCCAACTGGGATGAGCGGATTAGAAATTGCACAGGAAATGCTTTCCCATTAAAAAAAAGATTGACAATCCTCGCTCTTTTCGTCAAAGTAAACTTGATAGGAAGGAGCGAGAATTTTTTTGGAAAAAACATTGAAGAAATTAGCGAAAGTGATTGACCGTATGATGGATCACGTTGATTTGTATGGCGGACCAAGTGTGGTTAGTGACGACGATCTTGAACACTACTTAGATCCTGTTTTTTACTTGATCTTTTGCGCGGAAACAGATGGTGGCATGACTAAATTAAAAGACAAAGTCTTTGTCGAATCGGTGTACACCGAAATGCTGCCTCAAGAAGTACCGTACAGTTTAAATTTTCTTCCGTTTGCCAAAACAGCCATTGAAGACTTTTATTACTGCATGTATAAAGAAAAGCATATCACCAAATCACAATACCAAGAAATCGCCTTTGTATTGGCTGAAAAACAACCTATCTTTTTCGCACGGATGTCCAAACCCCAGTTTTGGTCAGCTGAAAAGAAAGAAGCGATGTTAGCGATGATTCAAGACACCGATCCTGAAGAACATGAACTATTGCCCGTTGATGACCCGCGTATTGCTGCAATCTCGCCAAAAATCGTCCCATTTCCAACGAAACATACGGCCTTTGATGAAGCGGCGAATAGACCAGTCGCCTATCAGATCCGTATTGATTTAGAAGGATACCGTCCGCCAATTTGGCGTCGTTTGATCATTCCTGCAGGGCTGACTTATGAGCAGCTGCATATTTTGATCCAGATTGCCTTTGAGTGGATGAATCAACATTTGTACTTGTTTATTGCCGGTTCGAAATCGATCGGCTTAGGCAATTCCGTACCAACGGATGCATCCGGTATTGACCAAGATTTTCAGTATTGCAAGTCCATGACCTACATTTATGATATGGGGGCAGATTGGACACATAAGATCAAAATTGAAAAAGTGTTGACGACAGAAGATCACCCAGATCCCGTCGTTCCAGTTTGTATCAAAGCTGTTGGCGATGTTCCAATTGAAGATGCCTTTGATGACGATTTCCGAGAACCACTGGATCGCGAGATCATCAATGAAATGTTACTCGATTATTGGGAAACAGGAGAATATGTTTAGCGATCAGCTAGAAGACTGTATCGTAACTCTGCAAGACTATCAATGACAACCACCAGACCCTAGCGGTTCTGGTGGTTTTTTAGTCTTCTGTCAAAGACGCTTCTTGATATATTCTGTCATCGGTTTTGTGTAGCTCAAGAAATTTTTTGGTTGAGATCGTCCATCATTGATCCGATTGGCTAGGAGATAACCGATATAAGGCCCGGTCGTTAACCCAGAAGAACCAAGTCCACTGGCGGCGAACAAATTCGTTTCATCAGGCACTTCCCCAAAGAACGGCGCAAAATCAGAAGTATAGGCACGTGTGCCAACGCGCATGGTCACAGGCGTGGCAAAGAGTGCTTCGGGATCTTCAAGAAAAGCACCGATTCCTGTCATCAATTGCTGCTTGGCAGCTTCCGTAGGCGTCAGATCCCAACCAGCATCATTTTCATGCGTAGCGCCTAATAAAATTTGACCATTTGAGAAGGGGATCAAGTCGCCTTCACCCTCTAGCATGGCGACTGGCCAATTATCTGTCGGCAAGTTGGCAGCAAAGGAAAGCAATTGGCCTTTTTGCGGACGAATATCAACGTGATACCCCAAAGGTGATAACAAGTCTAACAATCCAGGTCCAGCTGTCAGACAAAGAACCTCTGCCTCAAGGAGTTGATCCTTTGCTTTGATTTGCCAATGGCTGTCCTTTCTTAAAATCTCGGCTTTTTCTTCGATAAAAGTCACTTGCTGCTGTAAGGCAACTCCTTTTACGTGCGCAAGATAAGCACGACCATCTAAACGACCACCTCCTGAGATCCGTAATGAGGATATTTCCTTCAATAATGGCAGTGCCTCTTTGGTTTGTGGTCCTGTCAGCAAATCGATCTCGCCGATTTCTGGGGCTTCTTTGCGGCGACTCACAGCCAGATCTGCCAGCTCCTGAAGCGCGTTTTCGGGACGCACCACCAACGTGCCACAGGGGGCATAAATGGATTCATCTAATGCAAAATCCCGCACCAATTGTGGGAAAAACGCGGCACCGTCTTGTGCAAGCTGGTACCATTTTTTATTGCGGCGTTTGGAGAGCCAAGGGGAGATGATGCCAGCACTAGCAGACGTTGCTTGTCCGATAAGTGAATCAACGACAGTCACGTCAAATTTGGTTTTATCAAGATAATTGGCGAGGGTCAATCCAATGATCCCACCGCCGATAATCACAACTTTTTTCATAGTAGAAGACTCCTTTGGTTGATTTCAATGAAAAGCGAATAAAAAGCGAAAGTTCTCTTAATGCCGTTTTCTTTGCGTACTTAATTGCGTATAATAAGGAAATGGAAAAGAGGGTATTATGCAAACTATTCAAACAGTCTTAAAAGAACATTTTGGCTATTCACAGTTTCGTGAAGGTCAAGAGACGATTATTCAATCTATTTTAACACAACAAAATGTTTTGGGAATCATGCCTACTGGTGGCGGGAAATCGATTTGTTATCAGTTGCCAGCGCTCTTGCTGGATGGGGTCACCTTGGTCATTTCCCCTTTGATTTCTTTAATGAAAGATCAAGTAGACAGCCTCGTTGATATGGGGATCCCCGCTGCTTACATCAATTCTTCCTTGACAGGAGCACAGATCAATCAACGCTTGCAAGAAGCTCGCCAAGGACGAATCAAGCTGCTGTACGTTT
The DNA here is from genome assembly GCF_051713725.1 of Enterococcus sp. DIV0755f. NCBI lineage: Bacteria > Bacillati > Bacillota > Bacilli > Lactobacillales > Enterococcaceae > Enterococcus > Enterococcus sp. DIV0755f. Next base: position 2,055,496 of record NZ_JBIOQL010000001.1, on the reverse strand, counting down.
CTCCAGAACGTCTGGACTCAGAAGCTTTTCGCTATTCGCTGCGGCAGATGCCGATCGCTTTGTTAGCCGTTGATGAGGCCCACTGTATTTCCCAATGGGGGCACGATTTTCGCCCGAGCTATCTGCGGCTCGCCGAAACGATCGACAATTGGGAACAAAAGCCAACGATCGTAGCCCTTACCGCAACAGCTACGCCCAAAGTTGCCGAAGATATCGAAAATTTACTTTCGATTCCAGCTGAAAATCAAGTCAAGACCGGCTTTGCGCGGGAAAATTTGGCTTTTCAAGTCGTCAAGGATCAAAAAGATACCTACATAACGACGTATTTGAAAATGAACCAAGGACAATCAGGTATTATTTACGCCAGCACCCGTAAAGAAGTGGAACGAATCTATCACCTGTTGAAGCATGAACACGTGTCAGTCGGATATTACCATGGCGGGCTTTCAGAAGAAGAGCGCTCCTTTTTCCAAGAAGAATTTCTCTATGACCGCCTGCAAGTGATGGTAGCCACCAATGCATTCGGAATGGGAATCAACAAAAGCAACGTCCGCTTCGTGATCCATGCCCAGATACCAGGTAATTTGGAGTCTTATTATCAAGAAGCAGGGCGTGCTGGACGAGATGGGGAACCCAGTGATGCGATCTTGCTTTATGCGCCGCAAGACATGCAGATCCAGCAATTCTTTATCGATCAATCCGAATCAGACATTCTTTATCGCCAAAACGAATACTTGAAGTTGCGGGAGATGAGCCAATACGGACATACCCAATTGTGTTTGCAGCGCTATATTTTGCGTTATTTCGGAGAAGATGGTCCCGATTGCGGTCGTTGCAGCAATTGTCTTGATGAAAGAGAACAAGTGGATATCACAGTGGATACACAAAAAGTGTTGTCATGTGTGAAACGAATGGGCGAACGCTTTGGGAAAGCCCTGGTAGGGAAAGTGCTAACTGGCTCAGGCGATCAAAAAGTCAAACAGTGGGGCTTTGAAAAGTTACCAACTTATGGATTAATGAAAGATTGGTCCCAAAAGGAAGTCAATCAGCTGATCGATTATTTAACAGCATCAGGGTATCTTTTGCCGTCTGAAGGGCAATACCCGTTGTTAAGTGTGACTAATGCGGGGATTGATGTGTTGCTTGGAAAAGCAAAAGTTTATAGAAAACAAACCAAAGTCAAACAGTTAGTGGTGGACGATGAGCTATTCGATCAACTGCGCACCTTACGATTGAATCTCGCACAAGAACAAAATTTGCCGCCGTATGTGGTTTTTTCTGATAAAACACTACGAGAATTGGCGGAAGTTCAGCCAAAAACGCCGATCGAGTTTTTACAGATCAAAGGAGTTGGCCAAAACAAGTTGGATAAGTATGGCGACGCCTTTTTAGCATTGCTTTCTGAATACGAAAAGACGGAAAGTGACTAAAATAGACCATTTTTCAAAGATAAGACAAAAAAGACAGCAGGAAGGGACGAAACATCAGTGATTACGATTCGACCGGCAGTAGCTGCAGATCAAGCATTTTGGTTTTCTTTGGATACTCACTTACCAACGGAAGTCTTCGCCAAAAAGATAATGGAAAAAACTGCTTATGTTGTAGTTGCAGACGACCAGCCAGTAGGGTTGCTACGCTACAATTTTTTCTGGGACACGATTCCTTTTTGTACCATGTTAGTGATTGCAGAAGCGCATCAAGGCAAGGGACTCGGGAAACGGTTGGTTACTTATTGGGAACAACAGCAAAAAGCAGCTGGCCACGCTCTTTGCTTGACTTCCTCACAAGTCGACGAGCAGGCACAGCATTTCTATCGCAAACTCGGTTACCAAGATGCCGGTGGGTTACTTTTGACAAGTCCTGGATTTGAACAGCCGATGGAATTGTTCCTTGTCAAACAGTTGTGATGTTTCTGCCTGCTTATGGTACATTGATAGGAGAACAAAAAAATAGGAGCGTTTAACATGTCTTTTTTTGGAAAAATCGATTTCAATGAGTTATCAGAGACCGATCGTGCAATCTATCATTACATGTCCAGCCAAAGTGATAAAATTCCTTACATGCGTGTCCGGGAGATCGCGCTTGAATCCCACACTTCAGCTTCTTCGGTCATGCGCTTTATCCGTAAATTAGGGTACGAAAGCTTTACGGAGTTTCGTACCCAGTTTAAAGTCCCTGAATTAGATGCCGTTAGTTTTTATAGCAGCATGAATGTCCTGAATGCTGAACATTTTCCGCGAGATATTGAAGGAAAGATTCGTCGGATCGCAGAAAGAATGTTGGAATGCGACAACATCATTTTTTATGGCATCGGTGCCTCTGGTTCCATGTGTGAATACGCTGCCCGCCGTTTTGCTACGATTGGGTTTAATAGCTATGCATTAGTGGATAATACGTACCCCATTTTTGCTAAGCTGAAGCATACTTCGGATAATATGATCGTCGTCCTTTCCATCACGGGAACGACTACCGAGATCATTGAAGTCGTCAATGGGTTTCGTAACAATCCAGACTTCACCACGGTAGCGATCACCAGTGACGCCAATAGCACTCTGGGACGAATGTCCGATTATGTCTTGGATTATTCAGTTGATGTAAAACGCATCAACAAGTATGAAGATTTGACGACGCAAATCCCTTGTCTTTTCTTAGTGGAAGCTTTATCAGAGACGGTTCGTCAGTTTTCGTTAACAGCAGAAGAATTGTAAACGGATTTTTCTCTTTATTCACATGTAAATCAACAAACAGCTTCATTCCATCAAAAGGGATTCCTTTGATGGAATGATTCGGCTGTTTGTTTTTTTTATTAGGAAAAAGAGAAAAAAATAGGTTTAGGTATCGTTAAAAGTCGACTTGAAAAGTTTGCTGTATGAAAAAAAGTAAAGTGACAAGCAAGGGGAAACGAGGGTTGAGATAAAGTGTGCAGTAAAAAATGACTTGGATTCGTGTCATTTTCACTAGATTTTTATAGAATGACGAGTATTTTGGAAGGAATGAGCCACGAAAGATAACGAAGATTCACAATATTCACCATTCGATGAAGAATGTGAATTTTATCAAAAGTCAAACAACGATATAATAAATAGAACATGTTTGAAAACCATCGTTTTTGAGACGTGTTATTTTATTTTGAGCGATATTTTTAATAAGGCTGGTAAACCATGCTTTAAAATGGTTTTCTCCTGTATTTCTTGCAAATCCTTTTATAATCCCAAAAACGATGGTTTTTGAAGTGAATTCTATAAAAGGAGGAGGGAGAATGAACATCAAAGGTGCGCCTTTTCGAGCAAAACTTCTAAAAGGCTTTCTCGTCTTATGGGTCGCTTGCAGCTTTCCAATAACAAGCTTCAGCAATGAGCTGCGATCAACCGAAACAGATGGGACCGTGCAGTATACAGGAGTATATGAACCGCTAGATCCCCCAGTACCGTCACCGCCAACAGGACCAGTCCCACGTCCGCCGCAAGACACGGTGAAGCCGGGGGGAGAACTGCCTCAGACCAACACCGTTCAGCGATTGGATTGGGTGATCCTAGGCGGTCTTTTGCTAATTATCGCGCTTGACTTATATGTGTTAAAACTAATCATTCGAAAAGGAAAAGTTGCATCCCCTGACTGGGGATAGCGTCCATTAAACAAACAAGAGAATGACATTTAGGAGTGAATGGGATGAACTCATTTTTTCGTAAAAAAAATAAAGGATTGCTGGTTTTGCTTGTCTTACTCCCACTGATTACAACGTTCACGATCATGAATGCCGAGACGATTTTTTCGTGGACCCCAGAGAATGAGCAAGAGGAAAAATCAGCTGAAGACGTAATCGGAGAAATTTCTTTTCCAGAAGAAATGATCCAAGGAGAAGTCGATCATGTACTAGATTTTATATTCTACTCAGAAGATGCCCTTGAAACGGTGGACCTCGCTTTGCCTGAACAAGTAATCATCGATCAGGAATCATTGATTGAGGGGCTAACTGCTGTAGAAACAGAAAACGAAGGTGTGTGGCAGCTGACCAGCGAGACCCCACAAACCACCTTTGTCTTACCGATTATTGTGGATACGATCGGAGAATATGAGATCATCGTTGCCGATTCTGCGTCACAACGGCTTCTGATAGTTGAAAATACGGTGATTGAAGATATTGATCAAGACGAAGATGAAAATGATTCTGCGGAAGCTGCACCAGAGGAAGAAGTAGACGAGGCTTCGGATGAGGCAGCAAAAGAGGCGAAAGTGGATGATAGAAGTGATCAAATGGTCGAAGTGACGATTGACAAAAACAATTTTAGAGAACACTTTGATGTCCAAGGCACTGCTACTTACAATGAAGAAACTGGACTATTAGTCTTGACAGAAGATATCACTTGGTCAGTCGGTTATGTTACCTTAAAAGACAGAATTAGTCTGGATCAGCCATTTACGCTTAAAGGTAGAGCTAATATAGGGGCTAAACTGAATGGTGCTGATGGGATGGCGTTTGGCTTTCACAATTCTGAGACTCACATAAGAGGTCACGAAGGCAATGCGTTTGGAATTGGATGATTGAGGGATGCTTTTGCTTTTAAGCTAGACAATAACTATAATGATACTCGAGGTTTTTTTGACGAGAATAGGTTTATTGTTGAAAGGGACCCTATAGCCGTCGGTGGAGCACCTTTTGCTGGCTTTATCTATCATAGGACGCCATTGTTACTGGAAACATATATGGGAAATGACGCTCCAGCAGCAAGAACGGGTGTTAGGAATGGAGCAAATGACCCGATCTTGATTGAGTACAGGCCAGATAGTCAAGGCCGCTGGTTTCAAGTTACGTATAGAGATCGGACTTGGCGACGTGATATCAGTGATTGGCAACCCGCTGATATTTCTGCAATGGCTTTTATAATATCTGGTAGTACAGGGGCGAGAAGTGATCGTCATACCTTTTATTTTGAAGAGATGAATTACTACATTGGTACCGGAACCGTCCATGTGAATTATCGAGATAGAGAGACAGGGGTGGATATTTTACCAACTGAAACATTAGAACTGCCATTACGTTTCCTTCATACACTGGACCCCAAGAATCGAGAAAGCGATGAACCTTATCAGTTAGGGTATGACTATTATGGTGTTGAGTATGAAGCAGAATACTTTGACCCAGATACATTTGACATTATGCCGCAGCCTTTCCATCAGGAGGTGACTTTTTTATTTGATCGCGTGCCATCGAACATCAAGATCAATCACATAGATGAAGAAGGGGTAGCACTGAGGGAACCCACCTATCAAGGAGAATTCGTAAATGAATCGGTTGATATACTGCCTGAGGAGATTCCTTATTATCAATATCTTTACGAGCGGGACGGTCAGCCGCTGGAAACAAGAGTCACCCGAGATGAACAAGAATACTGGCTGGTGTATGGTTTAGAAAGTACTCCGCAACCAGTAGATCCTCTTGACCCGGATACGCAAGTAAACCCTGAGAATCCGCCTGAGATTGATGAAGAACAAGGGTTTGTCAGCTTGGATTTTGTTTCCCAATTCCAGTTTGGGACAGTTGGCATTCGGTCAGAAACGACGACCTATGATGCCTTGCCGCAGAAATTGCTTCATCCGGCTGATCCAAATGATAATCTACGCCCTAATTATGTGCAAGTTTCGGATCGGAGGCGGGAAAATTCTGGTTGGACCCTCCGTGCAACCTTACGAACCCCTTTTGAAAGTGATGAAGGGCATCAACTGAATGGTGCTAGAATTTTGTTAAACAATATCGATGTAGCAACGACTCGAGAAAATGCGTCTGATCCCCCTACGTATAAACCGCAAGCAACCCTGACTGTTGGACAGGCTGAAGTGATTGCGCAAGCAAATGCCAACGAAGGTAGAGGCACTTGGGTCCAGCGCTTTGGCGATCGAGAAACAATGGATCAAAGTGTGAAACTTGAGGTGCCAGTGAGTGCAGCACCTCAAGCCACGCGATATACAGCAACGATCCTCTGGGAACTTTCCTTTGTTCCTTAAGAATAAAGTAAAAAGAAGCTGCAGCTAGTTGCAGCTTCTTTTTATTAGAATCATGGAAGAGACAATGTCGGACGTATCAGGGGATTCGGTGCGATCCATTTTTTGTGGTACACCTTGTACCATGATGAAGATTTTTCCTTTTTCCCATGAGTTGCACCAAAGTAGGAATACTATCTTTTTTTGAAAACGTTTTTAATTATACTGGATGAAAGGAATAGATACTTTTTTGCTTCTGCTAAGAAGGCGCAAATAGGGCTTTTTTTAAGCAAAAGAAGAGAACCGAATGATTGGAGAGAATAATAGTGGAGACCGTAAAACTAAAAGAACTGATTGACAAAATGACCGTAGCTGAAAAAGTGGGCCAGTTAGTCCAACTGACGCCAGATTTTTTTGCACAAGGAGGAGAAATCACGGGTCCGATGCAGCAATGGCAAATGAGTGAAGACCAATTATTTACGATTGGTTCTGTGTTGGGCACTCATACTGCTGAACAAGTATATGCCATCCAAACGTCTTATCTTAAGAAAAGTCGTTTAAAGATTCCCCTTGTTTTTATGGCAGATGTTATCCATGGGTATGAAACGATTTTCCCAATTCCGCTTGCCTTAGCCTCTTCCTTTGATGCGCAGTTAGTGGAAGAGGTTGCTAAAGCTTCAGCGAAAGAAGCGGCAGAAGCTGGTGTCCATGTCACGTTTTCACCGATGGCGGATCATGTCAAAGACGCGCGCTGGGGAAGGGTCTTGGAAAGTAATGGGGAAGATCCCACCTTATCTTCTGTATTGACGGCTGCTTATGTACGAGGGTATCAAGGAACTGCTTCCCTTGCAGAAAATAAACAGCGAATTGCCGCTTGTGTCAAACACTTTATCGGCTATGGCGCTGCAGAAGGTGGACGGGACTACCATACCGTTGATTTGTCCGATCTGGAGCTCTATCAGAATTATTTGCCCGCGTTTCAGGCTGCGATTGAAGCAGGGGCACAATTAGTAATGACCTCCTTTAATACGATCCACGGTGTTCCTGCCACCGCAAATCAACCCTTATTGCAGGAAGTATTACGACAAAAGCTGGGATTCGACGGCTTGATCATCTCAGATTGGGCAGCGGTAGCGGAATTGATGGCGCATCGTGTCGCTGCTGATCGAAAGGAAGCCGCAAAGAAAGCTTTTACTGCTGGCGTGGAAATGGATATGATGAGCGATTGCTATCTGAATGCATTGGAACAAATCATTCATGCAGAACCTGAAATGAACGAGCAGCTAAATAAGGCTGTCTTTCATGTGTTAAGCTTAAAAAATAAGTTGGGTCTTTTTGAAGACCCTTTTAGAGGATTAGTGCAGGGCAACTTAGCACCAAAATTAGCGCAGGAAACACGCCACCTTTCACGAGAAGCAGCAAAGAAAACAACGGTTCTTCTGAAAAACCAAGCACTGTTACCGTTGCAGAAAAAGCAAAAGGTCGCGTTGATCGGCCCCAAAGCAGCTTCGAAGGATCTTTTGGGGGCTTGGTCGTGGATCGGCAAACCGGAGGCTGCGGTCTCCTTAGCGGAGGGTCTTTCTAAAAAAGAAATTGACTTAACTGTCTTATCGTATCCTGATGGGGAAATGCTGACGAGTACCTTTATTGATGAGGCGTGTAAAGTTGCTAAAGAAGCTGAGGTTGTTTTATTGGCTCTGGGGGAAACTAGCGAGGAAGCGGGAGAAGCGGCAAGTCTGACCAAACTTTCTTTATCAAGAAAGCAAGAAGCATTGATTGAAGCAGTAAGTCAGGTCAATCCTAGGATCGCAACGATTCTTTTCTGTGGCAGACCACTGGTTTTGACCGCCATCGAGCCTCTTTGCCAAGCCATCATGATTGCCTGGTTCCCTGGATCAGAAGGAGGCAATGCGTTGGCAGATTTGTTGATGGGCGAGTCTGAACCGCAAGGACGTTTAGCTATGAGTTTTCCTCGAGCAGAAGGCCAATTACCGATGACCTATGCTCAACTCTCTACAGGGCGTCCACTGACTGAAGAGAATAGTGATCAAAAATACATTTCGCGTTATATGGATGAAAAAAATGAGCCATTGTTTTCTTTTGGCTCGGGGATGGGCTATGGTCGATGCACGATCACCCACACCCAAATCATTAATCCTCAGGAAAAGGATGCACCATTTGAGGTCAGCTGCACGCTGAAAAATGAGGGAGATGTACCGCATACCACGACACTGCAACTCTATAGCAGAGACGATGTTACAGAAGTAGCGCGACCGATGCGGGAATTAAAACAATGGCAAAAAATCCATCTTGCTGCAGCCGAAGAAAGGCAGCATTCATTCTATGTTACACCAGAGGATTTTGCTTATGTTCATTCCGATTTCTCGACAAAAAGTGATCCTGGTACGATTTCTTTATACCTTGGCTTTGCTGCTGCCTCAGCGAAGTTGATTGGTACGCTCACGATTTAAAAGCCTTTCGAGGCTTTTTTTTGTAGGTACAACTTGTACCATGATGGCACAGGTTTCAAGTTGCTGGTACAAACGCCAATCAGCCCTAGAATCATTGTGGATGAAAACGTTTTTATATATAGTTGGATTATCAGATGACCAGTGAGGAAGCGGTCGTTCATTTTTCCGATAAAATAAAAACGTTTTTATTTTTGTGGGATCAGTTTAGGAGGTGAGGGTCATTTGGCAAATCGAATCACGATCCGAGAAGTGGCGAAAGAAGCAAATGTGTCGATTGCGACGGTTTCTAAAGCACTCAACGGTGTCGATGTTGTTCGTCCAGCTACGAAAGAACGCGTGATGGCGGCAGCACAACGTTTGCATTATGTTCCCAATTTAATGGGCAAACAATTGAAAAACACGAAAACGAAAATGCTCGGTTTCTACACTACCAGCATGAAAGGGCCTTACTTTAGCGTATTAGTTGAAGCGATTGCCAGAGAGGCAGAAAAACATGGTTATGCGGTCAATGTCTTCTTATCCACGGATAAACGAGTGGTTCTCAATAGTATATTAGGCGGTGTTGTTGATGGCATTATTGGCTTTGAAGATTTTTTAACGAAGCAGGATTTGGCTGCAATGGAACGAGAACAAATCAAAGCCGTCTTTATCGATCGAAACATCCAAGAGAAGAACTTCGGCAGTGTAGTCTTTGATTCTTTCGAAAAAGGAAAAGCAGCCACCGAGTATCTTTTGTCACTTGGCCACAAAAAAATTGCCTTTATCAGTGGTATCACTGGTGTTTATGATAGTGATGAGCGCTTAAGAGGGTATTTAGAAGCATTAAACGAGGCAGGGGTTTCTAAACGGTCGGACTATCAATTACAGGGGTTCTTTGAAGAAGAACGAACGAGAGTCCGTGTGCAACAGTTTTTGTTAGAGCAGAAAGATTTACCCACAGCGTTTCTGGCGGGAAATGATCTTAGTGCGATCGGAACGGTCAAGGCGATCCATGAGACCAAGTGGCGGGTGCCAGATGATTTCAGCGTAATTGGTTTTGATGGCATCGATCTTTTGGACTATTTCATGCCTCGGTTGACGACTGTCAAAAATCCAATCCAATTGCAAGGGGTCACGGCAGTCAAACACTTGATCGAAATGATTGAGGAAAATGCCATTGGGATCTCCTACGTTTTATCAGGGGAATTGTGCATCAATCAATCGACAAAACAAGTAAATGAATAATGAGGGTGAAGCAATGTTTATTGGAATCGATGTTGGAGGAACCACCATCAAATATGGTGTGATCTTGAAAAACGGTGAAATTGTCAAAAAAGGACAGATGCCGACGATCCATGAAAAGGAGGGATTTTTGCAATCCATCACAGCATTGATCAAATCATTGCAGCAAGAAGCAATAGTCGATGGTGTCGGGATTAGCGCACCGGGCATCATCCAAAAAGATGGCACGATGATTACAGCAGGATCAATCAAATCCCTTTATGGAATCAATTTAAAGCAAGAAATAGAAGAACGTGTCAAGCTACCGGTCATGGTTGAAAATGATGCCAATGCAGCGGCGATCGCTGAAAAATGGCTTGGGCACGCACAGAACTGTGAGAACTATCTATGCCTTGTCGTCGGTACAGGCATTGGCGGTGGGATCATTGTTAATGATCAGCTCTATCGCGGCAGCCATGGCATGGCAGGTGAATTCGGATGGATGCTGATCGATAGCTTACCTGACCAAGGAAATTTAGAAACTGTTTCCTTGAACCAAAGAGCTGCTGTCGTGGGTGGTCTTTTCCATCAGTACCAGTTGGCACTTCAACAGCTTGGTCGGAGTGATTTCCCTCAAGATGCGGTGGAGATCTTTCAGCGAGGAGCGCAAGGAGAAGTGGTAGCGAACCAAGTGCTTGCACAGTTTTTTCAAGATTTATCGGTGGGCTTGCTCAATTTGATCAGTACATTTGATCCCGAGCTGATTTTGATTGGTGGTGGGATCAGTGAAAATGATGGGTTTATGGCAAGGCTTGAAGAGAACCTCTGTCAGCTAAAAGCTCGCCATGAAAGTATTGGTTACTTAGAAGGACGCACGATTGCACCGATTCGACGTGCAAAATTAAAAAACGATGCAGGTATGATTGGTGCGGTCTATCAGTTGATGAACCAACGAAGGAAGTAACTCATTTCCTTCAGATGAAAAAGTAAGCGTTTTAGAAAGGGTGGAACAATGGAATCTAAAGGAGTCGTACTTAAAGCAACCCCAAAGAAAAGAACCTTTTTGCAGAAACTAAAAGGCCAAAGTTTTTATCAAGCAATGGTTTGGCCAGGGATTATCCTGATGATTATTTTTAATTTTATCCCACTATACGGGATCGTCATCGCATTTAAAGATTACTCAGTGCTTGATTCGATCGCGAATGCAGAGTGGGTCGGTACCCAATATTTCCAAGAATTTTTTAGTGATTCAATGTTTTGGACGGTGATGAGTAATACGTTAGGCATCAGCTTTTTTAAACTACTGATTGGTTTTCCAGCAGCGATTGGCTTAGCGGTATTGATCAATGAAATCGTTCATGTGCGCTTGAAGAAGGTCGTTCAAACGGTGTCTTATTTGCCGCATTTTCTTTCTTGGGTCATCTTAGGAGGCATGTTTATTACGTGGTTGTCTGATACCGGTTTGGTCAATAATTTACTGTTAGGTGTTGGGTTGATCGATGAACCGATTCGCTTCTTGACTGATCCCGAAAAATATTGGGCGATTGCAGTCATTTCCGATATTTGGAAAGAAGTTGGATGGAATACGATTTTATACATTGCTGCTATGACAGGGATCAATCCAGCTCTTTATGAAGCAGCGAGAATGGATGGCGCCACGAAGTTTCAGCAGATCACTCGGATCACGATCCCTTCGATCCGTCATATTATCGCCTTGACATTTGTTTTGTCAGTCGGTGGGTTATTGGGTTCAAACCTCGATCAAACACTCGTCTTACAAAACCCTGTCAATTATCAGTCCAGTGAAGTCATTAATTCATTCGTCTATAAAATGGGGATTCAACAAGGAGACTTCTCCTATGCGACCGCCGTTGGTCTATTTGTGTCGGTTGTTTCATTGATCCTTGTGGTCGGTAGTCATCTTTTGACAAAAAAAATCAGTGATGAATCAGTCTTTTAGAGGAGGGAAAGTATGAAACAAACATTTTCAAAAGATGAGAAGATCTTCAATACTGCCAATGTGATTTTCATGGTGTTCTTCTTAGCCATCATTGCGTTGCCACTATGGAATATCGTCGCCTTGTCTTTCAATGATGCAACCGATGCCGCAAGAGGGGGGATCTATTTCTGGCCACGGGAATTTTCACTAGAAAGTTACTACACCGTTTTTGAAGATTCTGCGATCTATAAAGCCTTTGTCATCTCAGTTGCAAAAACAGTGATTGGTGTTGTTTTGCATACGGCATTGACGGCGATGGTTGCTTACGGGATGAGTCGTAGAAACTTAATGGGGCGGAAAATCTATATGAACATGGGGATTTTAACGATGTTCGTTTCTGGAGGGATGATTCCTACCTTTCTCTTATTTAAAGAACTCGGCTTGTTAAATAATTTTTGGGTTTACATCATACCTGTCTTATTTTCTTTTTACGACATGGTGATTTTGATGAATTTTTTCCGGAGCATTCCATTTTCGCTGGAAGAATCTGCCATGATGGATGGCGCCAATCCTTTTATTATTTTCGTAAAAATCATTTTGCCATTGTCCCTTCCAGTTTTGGCAACCATCGCATTATTCCACGGCGTCTTTCAGTGGAACGACTACATGACCGCCAATATCTATGTTGATGATCGTAGTTTATATCCTTTACAAATGCTACTATTTCGGATCGTTTCGGAAAATCTATCGCCTGCAGTAGCATCAGGCACCAATGTGGTCAGAAATACGACTTCTCAGTCACTGCAATTAGCAACTATGGTAGTAACGACGGTTCCTGTCGTCGTGATCTATCCATTTTTACAAAAGTACTTTATTCAAGGGATGACTCTTGGATCAGTAAAAGAATAGACAAAAGGAGAGAAAAAAATGAAAGCAAGCAAATTATTCTTAGGAATCGGTCTCGTATGTACATCAGTCGTGGTATTAGGCGCCTGTGGTAATTCCAACAGTGAGTCAAAAGGGGCTGCTGTAGTAGAAGATCTGCCAGAAGCTCGCTTTGAAGCAGACAAAGATACCCCAAGCTGGCAAAAAGACACTGACCATGAAGCGACCTTGAAGTGGTATGTCAACTTTGATTGGTATGCTCAGCCAGGTTGGGGAAAAGATACTGTGACGCGAAAAATCAAAGAAGATATGAATATCAATGTCGAATTTATTTCAGGGAATGATGAGAACCTTAACACGATGTTAGCTGGAGGCGATCTGCCAGATATCATGACCTTCGATAAAAATCTATCTGCTGCCAACGAAGCGACGAAATTTGCTTTACCACTGAATCTTTTGGCAGAAAAATACGATCCTTATTTCCTAGAACATGCAGCGAAGCCTGAATCTGTTCAATGGTTTACTTTAGAAGATGGCAATATCTATGGATACCCAAGCTTTTCAACGACTGCGCAAGATTATGAGGACGGCAATGTAGTGGGAGATCAAGTCTTCATTGTCCGCAAAGATATTTACGAAGCATTAGGTGAACCTGATATGTCGACGCCCGAAGGATTTTTAGATGCGTTAAAACGGGCAAAAGAAGCATTTCCGACAGCAGATGATGGTGCTGTATTAGTCCCATTTGCTTCGACTGCATTAGATATTTCCAATGGCGGGGATGGCGCTTATGGTGGTACTTTGCAAGATTTTCTAAGCATTGCACCAAGTGTTGATGGGCAATTCAATGATCGAGACGCTGATGAGGAGTATATCACGTGGATCGAGACGTTTAGAAAAGCTTACAATGAAGGATACATCACCAACGACCAATTTTCAGACAATGACAACACGATGAAAGAAAAACTAGGGCAGGGCCGTTACTTTGCTTACTTGCATACAAACACGAAAGGACTCAATGAGTTCATGTCAGACAATAATGCCCGTAATCCTGAACAAACCTATATTGCCGTCGATGGGCCGAAGAATTCTAATGGCGATGATTCCACTTTTACTGGCGGAAATATTGGTGGATGGACACAAACCTTTATCACGACGTCGACAAAAGAACCCCAAAAAGCCATGGAGCTTTTGACCTATTTGGCAAGTGAATATGGCACGATGGTCACGACCTTTGGGATTGAAGGGGAAACATACAACCTCGTAGATGGCGTGGTTGAATACTCAGAGGAAACAGAGGCCTTACGAAATTCGGACATAGCTCGTTTTGACAAGGAAGTTGGGCTAGGTTCTTATTGGTTTGTTGGGAATGACAATTATGCTATCCAAATGGGACAAAAACCAGCTACATCGATTCGTCAGATGGTGGAATGGTCTCAAGATAAGTTAGCACCACGTTTTGAGATCGAAGACATTGATCCTCGCACCGGTTCTGAAGCAAGAAACCTCACTTCCATCAACACAGCAAGAGTGCAAGCGTTGGTCAACTTTATTCAAGCAGACTCTGAAGAAGCGGGACGTCAGATTTGGGAAGACTACTTACAAGAACGAGAAAACAATGGGTGGTCAGCAATCGTTGATTACCGAAATGAGAAAATCGCTGAAAATATTGAAAAACTAAACTAAAGGTGTGTGTGTGATGTTTGCTTTAGAGAGTCGTTTTTATCGTCTTTGCGAAGTTATTTTTCGTATGCTGGTTTTGAATCTCTTGTTTTTGGTGGTGTCGTTTCCGATCATCACGTTTCCTGCAGCTATGCGAGCGGTCGTAGATGCTTATGAACATCCTGAAGCAAAACTGCTACGCCCCTTCTTGAAAAACAGCAAAAACGCATTGTTGAAGACCCTACCATTAGGGGTCTTCAATCTCTTCTCATTTTTATGCGGACTCAGCTTGTGGCGTTCTGCTGCTTTGACGAATTCATTGTTTTTCTCTTTTTTGACCATCATTTTTCTTACATTTTTGTTGTCCTACAACATTAACCTGTATGTGATGCAATCAAAATTGCAAGATCGGCAAAACCTGTTTGACCTTTTTCGTAGTAGTTTTTTCTTTACGATGATGCACTACCATAAAGGGATCGGAATTTTAGTCCTAGCAGCGATCGGCTATTTCTTCACATGGCAATCAGCACCAAGTATCTTCTATCTGTTTTGTCTGTCTGGGCCCTTGTATTTTTATCAAAAAGTGTTGCATCTAAACAGAGTGGATCAATCTTGATTCACTCTGTTTTTTGCTTGTATTCGCCACTAGCAAGGAAGTAGACAGGATGAAACATGTTCCAATCTTTGAAACGCATTGAATTGAAAACGTTTGCTATTCTATTAGTAACAAATGTTTCCTATAATGAACCTACAAATCAACTACAAAGGAGTTTCCTCAATGAAAGAAAAAGTGATGGATGCGATGCAGAAATTCTCCAAGGCAATGTTTGTGCCCGTTTTGATTTTGCCGATCGCAGGGATATTGATTGCCGTTGGGAATGTGTTTACAAATGTCCGCTTGCTTGAGCAGTTTCCTTTTTTGGATAATCCGATAACCACCGGTTTTGGTAGTATCTTATCCGCTTCCTTATTACCGATTTTAACCAATTTAGGCATTATTTTTTGTGTTGGGATCGCTCTAGGGCTAGCCAATAAGAAAAAGGCTGAAGCGGGATTTACCGCGTTGTTGGGATATTTCGTCTTCTTAAATGCCATGAACAAATTCATGGAGCTTCGAGGGATGTTGGTTCCAGCCGATGCGCTTCAAGGTTCAGGGCAAGCGATCGTTTTAGGGATCCAAGTGCTGGATATGGGGGTCTTTCTTGGCATCATTTTAGGAATCGTCGTGGCATTGGTCCACAATCGTTTCATCGATACGAGCTTTAACAATGCCTTTCAAGTTTATGGTGGCGCGCGCTTCGTCTTTATTGTCTTGATTCCGGTCGTCGTGTTATTAGCCATCGTTTCCACGTTTGTATGGCCAGTAATACAAACTGGCATTGACGGTTTAGGCGGCATCATTCAACAAACGGGCAACTTTGGTATCTTCTTGTATGGTACGCTAGAACGCTTATTGATTCCAACTGGCTTGCATCACTTGATCTACACGCCGTTTTTGTATACTTCATTAGGCGGTGTCGCAGAAGTTGGCGGTCAAGTCTTTGAAGGGGCACGGAATATTTATTTTGCGGAAATTGCTGACCCAGCAGTCCGCGTATTATCGCAAAGTGTCATTTGGGACGCTCGTGGGATCTCAAAAATGTTTGGACTGATCGGTGCCTGTTTGGCGATGTATCAAACGGCAAAACCAGAAAATAAAGTCAAAGTCAAAGCCATTTTGATTCCCGCAGTTGTGACTTCCTTTATTGCAGGTGTGACTGAACCGATCGAATTTTCTTTTATGTTCGTGGCACCTGTTTTGTTCGTCATTCATTCTGCCCTTAGCGGCTTGAGCATGGTGGCGTTAAATCTCTTTGGTTCTCGCGCCATCGGACCGAATGGCTTCATCGACTTTCTTTTGTACAACTTGCCCTTAGGGATCGAGAAAACTCGCTGGCCAGTGTACTTGATCGTCGGGGTCGTCTTCTTCTTTCTTTATTACTTCTTGTTCCGCTTTTTGATCACGAAACTGAATTTGAAAACGGTCGGGCGTGAAGAAGAAGGGGCAGAGACCAAACTGTATTCGAAGAAAGAGTACAAAGAAAAACAACTTGCTGGATCAGGTGTCGGGGTCATGGCGAGTGACCAAGCCGCCCCTAGTCCAACTAGTGAAACAAGTATCTCAGCAATCATCACCAAAGCGCTAGGTGGCGATGACAATATCAAAACCATCGACAACTGCTATACCCGCTTACGTTTAAAACTAAAGGATCCTGAACTCGTGGATGAAGCACTGCTAAAAGACGAAACACAAGCCAAAGGCGTGATCAAAAACGGTGAAAATGTCCATGTCGTCTATGGATTGACCGTGCCGAAAGTGCGGGAAGAGTTAGAAAATTATCTTGGAAGAGAAGGAGAGATTGAATGATGAAAAATTTTTCAGTAGTGATCGCAGGGGGCGGCAGTACCTTTACCCCTGGAATCGTTATGATGCTGCTTGACAATCAAGAACGCTTTCCTTTAAGAAAGCTGAAACTATACGACAATGATGAAGCACGCCAAGCGATCCTTGGTGAAGCCCTAGCGATTTTATTAAAAGAACAAGCACCGCAAATCGAATTTTCGTTTACGACGGATCCTGAAGAAGCCTTCAGCGATGTCGATTTCTGTATGGCGCATATCCGAGTAGGAAAGTATGACATGCGGGAAAAAGATGAAAAAGTCCCCTTGCGTCATGGCGTCTTTGGCCAAGAAACCTGTGGACCAGGAGGGATCGCTTATGGGATGCGCAGCATCACTGGTATGCTGGAGATCATTGATTACATGGAAAAATATTCCCCCGATTGTTGGATGCTGAATTATTCCAATCCAGCTGCAATCGTAGCTGAAGCGTGTCGGGTCTTGCGTCCGAAATCAAAGGTTCTGAATATCTGTGACATGCCCGTGGGCACGTTGCGTCGCATGTCGCAAATCATTGGCAAACAGCCAGAGGAACTAGAAGTTCGCTACTTTGGCTTGAATCATTTTGGTTGGTGGACCAGCGTCAAAGACAAAGAAGGCACGGAGTACATTCAAACCATTCGTGACTACGTTGCAGAACACGGCTATTTGACGCAGATCGAAGTGGATACCCAACATACTGACCCAAGTTGGCAAGACACCCACAAAAAAGCCAAAGACCTCTTGGCGCTCACACCAGAATATCTGCCAAATACGTACTTGAAGTATTATTTATACCCAGATTACGTCTACGAACACATGAAAGAACATCCAGAGTATACGCGTTCCAATGAAGTGATGGAAGGACGGGAAAAACGAGTGTTCGATCATGCCAAAAAGATCACCGCCCAAGGCTCTGCTGAAGGGATCGCCTTTGAGATTGATGCCCATGCAACCTTTATCGTTGATTTGGCACGCGCCATCGCTTTTAACACGCATGAGCGAATGGTTATGATTGTGGAAAACAACGGCGCGATTGCGAACTTCCCAGATGATGCCATGGTGGAAGTGCCATGTATCGTCGGTTCTGATGGACCAGAAGCTCTCGCTCAAGGAAAAATTCCTGCCTTCCAACAAGCGCTCATGTTCCAACAGGTGACTGTGGAAAAATTAGTGGTCGAAGCATATGTGGAAAAGAGCTATCAAAAAATGTGGCAAGCGTTAAGCCTTTCCAAAACGATTCCTAGCGCAAAAGTAGCCAAAGAGTTGCTCGATGATTTGGTTTCGGAAAATGGTGATTACTGGCCAGGATTGTCTTGATTTGTTTCACATTTGCGAAACATTTGCTGATTGGATAACTGAAAGAGGAAGATTCTCCAAGAATCTTTCTCTTTTTTGATTTTTGTTGTGGAAGGATAATTCTCTGAAGAAAATCACCACGAAACGTCTTATCAACAAAACGATCAGACAGGTATACTAGAATATGCCACTAACTATGGTAGAATAAAGCTAATTGAATCAGATGAGAGGGAGCAATGCGATGTTTTTAGGGATTGATATCGGCACGACAGCCATAAAATTTGGGGTCATTGAAGATCGGAAAATCATTTACTCACAGTCATTACCAATCAAAACCCATAGCCACGGGTTAAAACAGACCCAATCAGCGACCCAGATCAGTAGCCAATTGATCAGTGGTGTCACAACGATTCCCGCTCAATTAAAAGCGGCAATCACAGTGATCGGGTTCAGTACCGCCATGCACAGTTTGATGCCAGTGGAGGGTGAGACCGCAGAAGAGATTTACATTTGGTCAGACAATCAAGCGAGTCAAACGATGACGGACTTTCGTCAAACGGATCTGGCGGCAACGTTTTATGAAGAGACAGGGACACCGATCCATGCGATGTCTCCCTTTGCGAAACTGGCTTATTTTCAAACAAATGGTTCATATTCCAAAGAGACGAAATGGTTTGGCTTAAAAGAACTAGCAATGGCGTTGTTTACCGGACAAGCACGGATCGATTATAGTACCGCATCAGCGACCGGTCTTTTTTCTTTGAAAGAAAAGCAATGGAGTCAAAAGATTCTCAACTATTTATCCCTTTCAAAAGCCCAGTTAGCGCCTTTATGTGCACCGACTGATCGTTTTTTGATTACCGAGGAGATGGCGCAGCGGTGTGGCTTGAAGCCTGAGGTAGAAGTGATGTGTGGGGCTAGTGATGGGTGTTTAGCAGCATATGCTGGCTATATTTCTACAGGGATCCGCAACAGCTTGACGATCGGAACCAGTGCGGCGGTTCGTAAAGTAAGTGAGACCACCGTCTTTGATCGCCAAAAACAAAATTTTTGCTACTATCTGCAAGATGACCTCTATGTCGTAGGGGCACCTTCAAACAATGGTGGCTGTGTCCTTGCTTGGGCAAAAGAGACCTTATCAGAAGATCCTGATGCGTTTTATCATTATCTGCCTCAAGTCATGGAGGAGTCGCCGATCGGCAGTAACGGCTTACGTTTTTTTCCCTATTTAAACGGGGAGCGGGCACCTTTTTGGACAAATGAGATCACAGGCGGCTTTTCTGGCTTGACCCTGAAACACAATCGCTCAGACATGTTGCGGGCAGTCATCGAAGGCATGCTGATGAACATCGATTTATTAAAGCAAATGGCGCAGTTGGAAGGGGCAGTCACTGTAAGTGGTGGTTTCTTTCAAACAAAACTTTTAGGTCAAATGACCGCGGATGTGTTGGGGCTGACCTGTTATCTTTCCGATGAAAACGAACCGATATTCGGCTTGTATGATTTATACAAAAGCTCTGTTGTGCGGCAAGATCAGCCAGATGAAAAATTTGTTCCTGATCCGCAGAACCAAGCGCTCTATCAAGAATTGGCAAAAACCTATTTTCAAGCATAAGCAAAAACCAGCAATCCACTAGGGTTGCTGGTTTTCTTTTTCAACATGGGTAAAAGCGTCGACGATATATTCCATCAATAAGAGCAGTTTACCAAAGAAGCTAGTGTACTGGATGTTTTGGGTGTCGTAGGGACGTTCATCGGTCACTTCAAAGGAAAAGGTCGCTAGTTGATTGGCGCGATGATCACCGTTCCCGCAAAACAAAACAGTTGGTATGTGATGTTCATTGGCTAATGCCATCTTTTCCAGCACTTTTTGTGTTTCGCCAGATTTAGAGATGGTGATCAGCATACTGATGTTCTCGATGTTGTTACTAATGATCCCACCTGAGTCAGAAGCACTGACTAATAAGGTTTTGATGCCGTTGACAAGCATTTTTTTGTGGAGGTATTCTGCCACGATCCCAGAAAAACCTGTTGCATAAATCGTAATAAACTTGTCCTTGTTTCGTCCATAGATTTCTTTGATCGCGTCGATCGTATCTGCAATACTGGCAGCGTCAATTTGGTAATCGATGGCGGCTTCAGTGATCGTCTGATTTTTCAAGCGATTCTTTAAGAAGTAAAGTAGCTCTAGATAGCCAGAAAAACCCAATTTTTGCGCAAGCCGCACGATGGTTGCGGGAGAAGTGTAGATCGCTTTAGCGATTTCTCTTAAGGGCAATCCATCGATCGCAGCGGTATTTGCAAGCAAATAATCAAGGATTTGCAGCTCATTGTCAGTCAATTTTTTTCCTTTGATCAATACATTTAAGTCCATTGTTCGGCACTCCTTTGTCTTGTCTTCATCATACAATGAATAACGACAGAAAGTAAAATGGGAATCGCCTCATGCTGATATATAGGAAAAAGGATTGTGCATTTCCTAAAAAGATATTATAATTTCTTATATAGAAAATAAAGGTGGAGAAATGATGACGCAAAAACCATATGGAACCGTACTACTCAAAGCAGCAACCATTTTAGATTATCTCGCAGAAGCGCCAAGTAAACCATTGCAAGAAATTTCAGAAGCAACGAAACTGACCCCATCCACAGCTTTGAAAATATTAGAAACGCTGCAGATGATCGGCTATGTCAAACGGGACAAAGAGAAGAATTATCGCTTAGGGTCTAAGCTGATCAAGTATGCCAATCAAAACATTCAAGAGCTTGATTTAGTGGAAATCAGCTTGCCTTACTTGGAAGCATTGCAGAAAACGGCGGATGAAACGATCCACTTAGGGGTCTTGACTGCCAATGAGATTCTTTATGTCAATAAATTGGAGCCCCACAATCAAACGATCCGCATGTCTTCAAAAGTAGGGATCACAAGACCGTTGTATAGCTCTGCCATGGGGAAAGCCGTTTTAGCGGAGTTTGATGCCCCTCAAGTGGAAGAATATTTGGCAGCAACGCCTTTAACCGCTTATACGGAAAACACCATTACGAATCAGTTGAAGTTGAAGAAAGAATTGGAACAGGCAAAAGAAAACCAAGTAGCGTTTGATGATGAAGAAATGGAACAAGAAATCTATTGTATCGGCGCCTCACTGATAAAAGATCAGGAGATCGTTGGGGCGTTTTCTATCAGCCTACCGAAATACCGCTTGACCCCAGAATACAAAACGACATTGATCGATGCGATTATTGCGACAAAACAACAAATTGAACAAGCATTATAAACTTTTTAGTGGAAAGCCCTTGCAAATAAAAACGAGAACGGTATAATAAACGTGTAAGTTTCTTTATAATAAATACCATTTTCCAAATAGGAAATAAATGGAGGGTCTCAATGAAAAAAGTAGCGAATTTAATGAAACTAAAAGAAAGCGGCGTGATCGCTGTTGTGCGTGGCGCTTCAAAAGAAGAAGCACTACAAGCAAGTAAAGCGATCGTTGCAGGGGGGATCACTGGCATTGAGTTGACTTTTACAGTGCCTCAAGCGGCGGATGTAATCGCTGAATTAGTAGCAACCTTCAAAGATAATCCAGAGGTAGTCGTTGGTGCGGGGACCGTTCTTGATGCAGTGACCGCTCGCTTAGCGATCATGGCAGGAGCACAATATGTGGTAAGCCCAACCTTTGATCAAGAAACGGCTGAATTATGTAATTTATATCAAACCCCGTATCTGCCTGGTTGCATGACCATTTCAGAAATGAAGGACGCCTTAAAAGCAGGCGCAGATATCATTAAACTATTCCCAGGTAGTGCGTATGGACCAAGTATCATCTCGGCCTTCAAAGCGCCATTGCCACAATTAAACATTATGCCGACCGGTGGTGTCAGCTTAGACAACATGCAAGAATGGTTTGCGGCGGGTGTCGTAGCCGTTGGTGTAGGGGGGAATTTGTTAGCGCCAGCAGCAAGTGGGGATTTTGACAAAGTAACAGAAGTAGCGAAACAATATGCGGCAAAATTAAAAGAGATTCGAGGAAAGTAAGATGGCAAACATTCTGACACTAGGAGAAATCATGTTGCGTCTATCGACAACGTTAGGCGACCGAATCGCCCATAGTTCGATGTTTGCTGCCCATTATGGCGGTGGAGAAGCCAATGTTGCGATTTCCTTAGCGAATTTTGGTCATCGCGTTTCTTTTGCTAGTAAAGTGCCTGAGAATGCTTTAGGAGACGCCGTTTTTCATCATTTACGAAGCTATGGCGTCGATTGTCGCCACTTGCTTCGTGGCGGTTCCCGACTAGGTACTTACTATATTGAAACCGGTATCGGGGAACGAGCAGCGCGAGTGGTTTATGATCGCGCAGGCTCTAGCTTTGCTCAAATGAAAGAAAATGAGTGGCAATCTGACCTTTTTGATGGGGTTGACATTGTTCACCTTTCAGGGATCACGCCAGCTCTTTCAACGACTTGGCAGACACTTTTACTGACGTTGATCAAAGAAGCGAAAGCAGCTGGTTGTAAAATCAGTTTTGATATCAATTATCGTGGAAAGCTGTGGACGACCGCTGAAGCGCGCGTCTTTTTGCAAGAAGTGCTCCCTTATGTCGATTATTGCTCGGCAGGACAGTTAGATGCCCAAGTCTTTATGGATGTATCAGCTCCAACAGAGGAAGTCGAAGATGACTACTATTATCAAGAAATGCATCGGAAATATCCAAATATCCAGCTCTTTTATTCAACTAGTCGTCAGGTGCTCTCAGCAAGTCACAATCAATTGACAGGAAGCCTATGGCACAACGGCAATTATGTCGTTTCTGCTACCCATGAGATCAATCCAATCGTTGATCGCGTCGGAGGCGGCGATGCCTTTTCAGCTGGTATCCTACATGGTCTTGTCACGAAGAAACAAGACCAAGAAATCATTGATTTTGCCACTGCAGCATCTGCTTTGAAACATACGATCCATGGCGACTGTAATCAGTTTAGCGCCAATGAGATACAAGAATTTATTGCAACAGGTTCAGGAAAAATTATCCGATAGGAGGAATAAAACATGCAACACATGGAAACACGCTATACCCATAGTCCACTTGATATTCGTCACTATAGTACCGAGGAATTACGCAGAGAATTTTTGGTAGAGAAAATTTTCACACCAGGACAAATCATGCTGACCTATACCCACAATGATCGGATGATCTTTGGCGGAGTGACACCGACAGAAGAAGCGTTAGAAGTGCAATTAAGCAGCGAATTAGGGGTGGAATACTTCTTAGAACGTCGCGAATTAGGCGTCATCAATATTGGAGGACCTGGTGCGATCACGATCGATGGCCAAAAAGAACCAATGAAAAAACAAGACGGCTACTATATCGGCAAGGAAACCAAACAAGTCTTGTTCCACTCAGATGATCCAGCAAATCCAGCGAAA
Organism: Enterococcus sp. DIV0755f; assembly: GCF_051713725.1. Lineage (NCBI taxonomy): Bacteria > Bacillati > Bacillota > Bacilli > Lactobacillales > Enterococcaceae > Enterococcus > Enterococcus sp. DIV0755f. The sequence goes on along the minus strand of NZ_JBIOQL010000001.1, from coordinate 2,032,217 downwards.
TTCTATCTATCTTGCGTGCCAGCACATAAGAAATACCCAAATGTAAAAATCAGTATCGATCAAGTCACACCAATGGAGACAGGCGAGGGCTTGACATTAAATGAACGGAAAATTTATCAATACATTCACCCAAATGTTTGTGAAAGCTGTCAATTACAAATGGGGTACACGATCTTAGAACCAGGCAGTGCTTGGAATACGATGCCAAGTCATACACATGAACGTCGGATGGAAGCATATGTGTATTTTGATTTTGCCAACGAAGACACAAAAGTGTTCCATATGATGGGCAAACCAGATGAAACGAAGCATTTAGTCGTTAGTGAAGAACAAGCAGTTATTTCTCCAAGCTGGTCGATCCATTCGGGTGTTGGAACCAGTAACTACTCCTTTATCTGGGCAATGTGTGGCGAAAATATCACCTATACCGACATGGATATGGTGGCAATGGACGACTTAAAATAAAAAGAAAGAGGGTTTATCAATTATGGATTTTTCAATGGATCAATTTCGTTTAGATGGTAAGATCGCATTAGTGACAGGAGCTGTCTATGGGATCGGTTTTACGATCGCTCGTTCATTAGCAGCAGCAGGAGCAACGATCGTTTTTAACAACTTGGATCAAGAATCAGTGGATAAAGGATTAGCAAACTATCGTGAAGCAGGGATCGAAGCCCACGGCTATGTCTGTGATGTAACGGATGAAAAAGCAGTCAACGAAATGGTCAAGCAGATCGAAGAAGAAGTTGGCGTGATCGATATCTTAGTCAATAATGCTGGGATCATCAAACGAATTCCGATGTTGGAGATGTCTGCTGAAGACTTCCGCCAAGTCGTTGACGTGGACTTGAACGCTCCATTTATCGTTTCAAAAGCAGTCTTACCGTCAATGATCAAAAAAGGACATGGAAAAATCATCAACATTTGCTCAATGATGAGTGAATTGGGAAGAGAAACGGTGGCTGGTTACGCAGCGGCTAAAGGCGGCTTGAAAATGTTGACGAAAAACATTTGTGCTGAATTTGGTTCAGCTAACATCCAATGTAATGGGATCGGGCCTGGTTATATTGCAACACCGCAAACCGCACCATTACGAGAGATCCAACCAGACGGTTCTCGTCACCCATTTGATCAATTTATCGTAGCGAAAACACCTGCTGCCCGTTGGGGTGAGCCAGAAGATTTAGCAGGACCAACGGTTTTCTTAGCTTCTGAGGCATCAAACTTTGTCAATGGCCATGTCTTATATGTAGACGGCGGTATCTTGGCGTATATCGGGAAACAACCTGAATAAAACAATCAGTAGTAAGGATGGGGACGATTGCAATCGTTCCCATTTTTATGGTGCAACACCTAAGAAATGAAGGGCTTTAAAAATAAATGAGTTGAAGCAAAGGAACTGCAAACAAATCTTTTAAAAAGAATCAAAAGCAAAACGCTGTGAAGGAAAATGTTCTTCGCAGCGTTTTGCTTGAGTAGCTCTTTATCAAATCAGGTAGCGTATTTATGTTAGGGGAAGATTCAACACGAACAATGAGTTTCAATCTAACAAAACTTGTTGTGCAAGCGGTAATGGAGCATTTGTCAAACATTTGGCAACTAATTTGGCGACGGCTGTAGCACCTTGGTCATTCAAATGCGTGTTATCCGTAATGCCGGCTGGATAATTGGGGTGCTGGTTTTTTTCTAAATGAAGAAAATAGGTTTTCGCCTGTTGTGGTTCCAGTGCTGAAAAGAACCGTTGTGTTGCGGCAAAAAGATCCAGACAGACCACATCCAAGGAGGTAGCCAAAGCACGCATTGCTTCTGGGTAAGGACCGACTGCCAAAGGATCAAGTTGCTGTTGGTCCACGTAATGCAAACGAGTGATCGAGGTCAATAGGATCGGTGTCGCTTGCTGCTGGCGTGCCGTTTGCACGAAGGTTGCTAAATTATGCTGATATTCTACAGGTGTCGTACCACGACTATCTGTTTTTTGATCGTTGTGTCCAAATTGAATCAAGAGATAATCACCAGCATATAGTTCTTTTTTTGCCTGCAACAAGCGTCCTTCTTCAATGAAGCTTTTGGAGGAACGCCCATTTTTTGCCAAGTTGACGATTTGATGCTGGGGGAGATAGCGTGAGATCTTTTCACCCCAACCCGTTTCTGGACGAGCGCTAGGCTCTTTGATCGATGCGGTGGAATCACCGACGATGACGATTTTTTCCATTGTCTTTCTCCTAAAATTTGAAGTAGTTGTTGGCGTTTTGATAACAGACATTTTCTACTAATGGTTTTAGCTGACGAAGATCAGCAGGTGCTTCACCACGTACAACGATCTCAGCAAGCCATTCACAAAAGACGCGTCGGAAATATTCATGACGGGTGTAAGACAAAAAGCTTCTTGAATCCGTCAGCATGCCGACAAAGTTAAAGATCACACTGCCGTCTGCGAATTTCGTCAATTGGTGACGCATGCCTGCGCGGGTGTCGTTATACCACCAGCCAGATCCTAACTGCAATTTATTATTGCCTTCTTGCTGGAAGCACCCCATCAAAGCGACGAGTGCATCATAGTCATTGGGATTTAAGGAGTAGAGAATCGTTTGAGGCAAATGGTCCTGCGCATCAGCAGCGTTCAATAATTTCTGCAAGCTTTGAGTCAGTGGTTGATCATTGATGCCATCGTAGCCCGTATCTGGTCCCAAGCGCTCAAACATTCGTTGATTGCAGTTACGGTACGCATGGACATGCAGTTGCATCGTCCAACCATGTTCGTGATACAGCTTCATCAGTTCAACTAGAACATTGGTTTTGAAGAACGAGACTTCGTTTTCCTCCAAAGATTCTCCAGCTAATGATTTGGCAAAAATTGCTTCAAGGGATAACTGTTCGTCTGCAGCATACACTAAAGTATCCAGTGCATGGTCAGACAAGCGGCAGTGATGCTGGTGAAAGTAGGTTACACGGTCCCGCAAGGCTCTCAAGAAAGCATCGTAGGTAGTGATCGCGTTTTCGACACTCTTTTCGAGTTTGGTAACATAGGTAAGAAAATTCGGATGGTCGATTTGTAACGCTTTGTCAGGTCGAAAGGTCGGCAAGACCCGAAAACGTTGTTCTGTTTGGCTTAATTGGTGATGATAGTGAAGATCATCGACTGGATCATCTGTGGTGCAAACGATCTCGACGTTACTACGAGCAATCAAAGCTCTTCGGGTAAAGTCTTTTTGCTGCAATTTTTCGTTGCATAGCCTCCACAAAGTTTCGGCGTTTTCTTCAGTAACGGGAAGATCGATCTCAAAAAATCGCTTTAATTCTAAATGGGTCCAACTGTAAAGGGGATTTCCCACCAATTTTGGCACTGTTTGACACCATGCCAAAAATTTTTCATAATCACTGGCATTGCCCGTAATCGCTTCTTCGGGTACGCCACAAGCGCGCATCAATCGCCATTTGTAATGATCACCACTTAGCCATGCCTCGGTGATAGTTTTAAACGGCCGATCCTCATAGATTTCTTTCGGGTCTAGGTGGCAGTGGTAATCAATAATCGGCAGCTCTTTGGCATAGTCATGGTATAGTGTTTGAGCAATTTCATTTGGCAATAAATAGTTTTCATTTAAAAACATGTCGGACCTCTTTTCTTTGATTATAGTGTCACGCCATTTTTAAAGATGGCGATCTCACGAACGTTGTTGGCTTCATTACGCGTCGGTTTTCCACTGGCAGTATCGATGATCGCTTGAATAAAATCTTCCAGCACGACCTCCATCGGCTCTTCCAACAAGCGGCCAGCGTTGAAATCCATCCAGTGGGGTTTCTTATGATAAATCTCTTGATTCGTGGCAACTTTCATGGTCGGCACATAGGCACCAAATGGCGTGCCGCGACCAGTGGTAAATAAGACGAGTTGGCAATCGGCAGAAGCCAGTGCAGAAGCGGCAACAAGGTCGTTTCCTGGACCTTCCAGCAGGCTCAAGCCTGGCTTACGGAGTTTTTCCCCATATTTTAAGACATCGACGACAGCGGAAGTCCCAGATTTTTGGGTACAGCCTAATGACTTATCTTCTAGCGTAGTGATACCGCCTGCCTTATTGCCAGGAGAAGGATTTTCATAGACTGGTTCACCGTATGCAAGGAAATAATCTTTAAAGTCGTTGATTAGATGGAGAATTTTTTCAAAGGTGGCTTCATCTTGTGCACGCGCCATCAAGACTTGTTCAGCGCCAAACATTTCGGGTACTTCCGTCAAGACTGTACTGCCACCTTGAGAAACTAAAAAGTCAGAAAATGCCCCCAACAAAGGGTTGGCGGTGATCCCAGAAAACCCGTCGGAACCCCCACATTTTAACCCGATCTTTAGCTCACTCAAGGGAACGGCTTCTCGTTGATCCTCTTTTGCTGCTTCCAGTAATTCTTCTAATAAGCTTTCGCCGACCGCAATTTCATCGTCGCTTTCCTGTGCCACCATAAATTTGACGCGCTTTGGATCGTAGTCACCCAGGTTTTTCTTAAACTCGGGAACGGTGTTGTTCTCACAACCTAAGCCAAAGACCAAGACGCCACCGGCATTTGGATGATGCACCGCATCAATTAAAATTTGACGGGTGTTTTGATGATCTTGGCCTAACTGAGAGCAGCCGTAGGGATGTTTAAGGATCGTAATATGATCAAAAGTGCCAAGATCCGGATGATTCTTCTTGAAGTTTTCAACAATGATCTCTGCGATGCCATTGATACAACCAACTGTTGGCACGATCAGTAAATCATTACGAATTCCAACTTTGCCGTTTGCCCTACGGTACCCTTGGAACGTCGCAGCCCTTTTTGGATAACGGACGGGATGCAAATCGGGAGCATAGGTGTATGTTAAGGTGCCAGAAAGGTTGGTTTTGACATTGTGGGTATGCAACCATTGGCCAGTTTTCACGTCAGCTAAGAGATGTCCAATGGGATAGCCATATTTGATCACGTCTTGTGATTGTGCGAGGTCTTTGAGGGCGATTTTGTGTCCTTGTGGAATATCCTCAAAAAGGGTGATCGTTTGGCCTTCAAATGCAAGGGTCGTTTTAGCAGCTAGTGGTTTTAATGCGACTGCGACATTGTCTTTAGGGTGCAATTTCAATAGTTGCGCGGGTGTTTCTGTTAATGTGCTGGACATAAAGATTCTCCTTTATTTCAAACTTGGCTCAGGGGTGTCAATCGACGCAAGTAACTGGCGGGGTCCGTCTTGTTTTAGACATGCGCACATTTCATTGATTGTCTCTGTCATAAAGCTCAGGTCTGCATGCCAAAGTTGCTCATTTTTTAATAGAGCTGCGATCTGTTCTTCTGCTGGTAATTGTTTCACTTGCTGAAATATGGTTGTCACTAGCTCATCATCTTGAAAGGGTCGTGTGAGATAGAAAGTCAGCAATCCAGCCAGTGCGGCAGTGATTCGTTTTGGTACCTGCTGGTTTTGTTGGACATAACGACTTAAGACTGGTTGAAGACGCGCACGGAATTTTGAGACGCTGTTTAAAGCGATCGATTGCAGCTGATGCTTCACATAAGGATTTCTGAAGCGCTCTTTGATTTGGTCCGCATAAGCTGCAAGCTGTGCTTTAGGCAAATCAAGCATTGGAATCAACTCTTCCTGAAAAAGACCATCCAAAAAGGCTGCAAATTCACGGTCGTTCATTACTTCTTCAACGGTTTCTAAACCCGCTAAAAGACCGAGTGGAACCATCGCCGTATGAGGACCATTTAATAAATGTACTTTTTGTTCACGGTAAGGAGTCATATCTTCTGTCACGATCACATTCAACCCAGCTTCTTGCAAAGGGAGCTTTTCGGCTACGCCGTTTCCTTCGATCACCCATAGCATAAAGGGTTCCGCAGTGACCATTACGGCATCCTCATAGCCAAGAACCTCTTGGTATTGTGCCACTTTGTCGCGAGGATATCCTGGAACGATCCGATCGACTAAGCTGCAGCAGAAGGTGTTTTCTTTTTCTAACCAGTTGACGAAGTCTGATTCCAAAGACCATAATGCGGCATATTGTAAGACGATCTCTTTTAGTTTTTCCCCATTCCGATCGATCAATTCACAAGGAATGATCAAAAATCCCTTTTTTCGTAGTTGAAAACGACGATACAAAAGAGCGGTCAGTTTTGCGGGAAAACTTTGGGGAGGGGTATCGTGTAAGGTATCCTCTGGGTGAAACGCAATACCTGCTTCCGTCGTATTAGAAACGATGATCTCAAGTTGCTCGTCTTCGGCTAAAGCAAGATAGTCTTCCCATTGCTGATAAGGATTCAGCACTTGATCAATGGTGGAGATGACTTCAAATGTTTGAGATAAAGCGCCATCGACAAGCCCTTCTAAGATAACGGTGTAGAGATTTTCTTGTTGTGCCAACAGCTCTTTCAAGCCGTGATCAATCGGCTGTACCACAACGGCACTGCCGTTAAAAAGACCTTGCTTGTTCATTTGCTGCAGCTGCCAGTTAAAAAAGCCCCGCATAAAATTGCCTTCCCCGAATTGAATCACTCGGGCTGGATAGGTTTGATGGGGTTGTTCGGTAATTTTTTTCATAGAATCCTCCTTAAAAAATAGTTATGCACACGTTAACATTTTTTGCGTAAGCGCTCTTGAAAACAAGAGGCTTACAACGATTGACGAATGATTAACGAGGTATCAAAGAAATGTTGTTTCTCAACTACTTGATTGGCAAATGCTTGCAACAGCAGGGTTGCTGCCAATTGACTCATTTCATAGACTGGTTTGCGGATCGTTGTTAATGGGGGATACGTATAGGGAGAAAAAGAACTATCATCAAAACCGATGATGCCGATCTCCTCTGGGATCTTTCGTCCTGCTTGATGACAGGCATTGATCGCACCGATCGCCATGTCATCATTGGCGCAAAAAATCACTTCAGGTGGTTCAGGTAAAGCGAGTAGTTGCTGGGCACCCAGCTGACCGCTTTCCAACGAGTAGTCGCCAGCTACGAAGTATTCTTTCGGGCAGACAAGCTGCTTTTCTTGAATCGCTTTCATAAATCCTTTGCGGCGCTCTCTAGCGGAACCAAAGGAAGCGATCCCTTCGATCATGGCGATCTTTCGAAAGCCTTGTTCAAGCACATAGGTGATCATTTGATAGACCCCTTGGGCATCATTACTAGTGACATTCATCAAAGTTGCATCCTGCAATTGACGATTCAAAACGACGATGGGAATGTTTTTCTTTGAAAGAGCAGCGATAAAACCGTCATCACGATCGCTTTGACTCATCACGATCGCTCCATCGAGGCGATTCGGCTCTTCATCAAATGTATCGGATTGCAATAATTCGTGAACCGCCAAAGTATATTCGGATGGTAGGGTATCACTGATTCCTTTGATCACTTCGACTAAAAAGCTATCGGAAGTACCAATGGATAGATGAGAAAAATAAAGACCAATGATATAGGATTTTTGATTCACCAGACTTTTGGCATTGACATTGGGCACATAGTGTAAAGATTCAGCGATGGCTGCGATCTTCTTTTTTGTTTCTGGCTTAATTAATGGGCTATCGTTTAGCGCACGAGAAACAGTTGTATGTGAAACACCAGCGACTTTGGCGATATCTTTGATCGTGACCATAGAAAACCTTCTTCCTTTTTGCTTGATTTAAGCATAGCTTGTTCCCACGAGAATGTCAATACACCAAGGATGCACACGTGAAACATTTTTCAAAATAACATAGGAACTTTTTCTGGGATGTGCTAGTATAAAAGAAGATAGTCAGGTAATGGGAGGGAGTCTATGAAATTCTTTTTAAGCTATCATCAAACGTCCAACTTGTTTTATAAAATATTTATTTTGATTTTTCTAATTGGTAGCGCTTTAATAATTGGGTTTAGTGGGGTCATTTATCATCGAACGTATCAAAACATTCAAGAAACATTTTTGCAAAGTCAACATAATTTGGTCAACCAAGTCAAAGAAAATCTGGATCAAAAAATTCAGATGGTGGAGTATGCCTTTTCTACATACAGTAGCACACAAAGCTTTTCCGATACGATGGAACAGCCGTTTTCTGTGACGAATTATCGACAAGTACGAGAGATCAATTCACAACTGGCTTACATTGGTGTGATGGGGATCGAAAACGCCAGTTACCAATTGGTGAATTTGAACCAGCATTGGAAAATCGAAGAAGGCTCCTTAAAACAGATCGATGATACTGAACTTGCTGCTTTTCAAGCGTTGATCGACAACCAACGCTACTTGTATTGGTTACCAGAAGATGGCTATTTAAAAATGGTGATGACGCTGCCTGTGTTTCGACAGGAAACCACTGCTTTGGGGATCGCTGAAATCCAAGACCATACCATTGCGCAGTTGGTGGCAGATCATGACGATTCCTTTTTGAATATTTTTCATGCTGACGGACAACTGCTTTTCGATAATGGTGAAGTGATCGATTCTGCCTTACAAGAAACAATGATTGCAGCTGCCCACGGCGATGGCATCTTCACTGACAAAGAAAACAATAAGTATGTGGTCACACAATCGGATTACAATCAGTGGTATCATGTGATCCGCCTGGCGCCTGCTAGCGTTTCACAAGCAATCCGTGAATTAAGAAGCGGTTTGATCGTGATTGGCAGTCTTTTGATCATCCTCTTTTTATTAGTATCCTATCGCATTGCGATCGTGGCTACTTCACCCATCAATCGGATCGGTGAGCTTTTAAAGCCTAAAAAACAAGGTCAGAAATTAGAAGTCAATCAGTTGATTTCCGATATCGACCAGGTCTTACATCAAAACCACGATCTCTCCGTCAAAGTCGAGCATCAAAAGCCCGAATTAGAATCCTTGTTTCTATTAAACTTGTTTCGCGGCTGTATCTCAGAAGAAGATATTCACTTAAAACTGTCACAATTTGGGTATGAAGTATCCAAAACAGAACACTTTGCCGTATTACTGATTCAAATCGATGATTTGTGTGGACGAGAAACAGCGACTATTGATATTTTCTTGCTTGCCATCGAGAATCTCGTTTCTGAGATCATTCCAGCAAATTTGCGTTTTCAACCAATCATCTCCAGTCAAGAAACCCAAGGAACGATTTTAAAGCTTCCTGAATCAGTTGACCAAAAACAAGTATTGACCTATTGTCAAAAGATCCATCAAGCGGCAAAAGATTACTTGAAAATCAAAATAAGTTGTGGGGTCTCACAATCCTACGACCGCCTCGTAGAAACCAAATTAGCGGTTGATAACGCCAAAGAAGCCTTGCACTATCGAATGAATTTAGGGGAAGAAGTCATTATCTTTTTTGACGACATTGCAGCACAATTAGACAATAATGCGATCGTTCAATACCCTAGAGAAGCAGAAAGCACCTTTTTGGATGCGATGCGTAGTGGGGAACTAGCGACCATCAAAGCGAGTTACACGGAAGTCGTACGGGAAATCATTCATGAAAACAAAAATCCGTTGACGATTGAAAGTGCCTTGTTTAAGTTGATCAACAGTATCGTTCAGCTAGGGCAACTCTTAGGAGCGGATCATACCAGCTTGCAGAATAGTCGTAAAGTTTATCAATCCGTGCTCAACCAAACTAGTTTGTTCAAAGTTGAGCAAATCATCTATCATGAGTTAGTTTTACCTATCGTTGAAACGACACAAGCCAAAACAGATCGAGAAATTCGCTCCTTGTCTGAAAAGATGGTCTTGATCGTACACCAACAATACGATCAAGATCTCTCCTTAGATAGCATTGCTGAACAGCTGCATTATAATGCCAATTACTTAAGTAATGTGTTTAAAAAGGAATTATCCATCAATTTTGCCGATTACTTACAAAACTATCGGTTACAAATCGCCAAAAAATGGTTGCGGGAAACGGATATGACGATCAAGGAAATCGCAGCCAACCTTCAATATACCAACTCTCAAAACTTCATCCGCTTTTTCAAAAAGAAAGAACAGATGACCCCTGGAGAGTATCGCAAACGATCCAAAGACTAAAAGAAAAAAAGCGCTTTTTGATCGTTGATCAAAAGCGCTTTTTTCTTTGCTGCCTGTTGGTTACCCTTTGACGGAACCAACCATTGCACCTTTCACGAAATACTTCTGGACAAATGGATAGGCGATCAACATTGGCAGAGTCGCAACGACGATCACGGCCATTTTTACGGATTGTGCTGGGGGGACAACATCGACACTAGCGGCATCAGCGTTCATCCCGCTGGAGACGATCACGATTTGTCGAAGGAGCACTTGGATCGGCCATTTCGCTGAATCATTGATGTACAAGATCGCTGATTGATAAGTATTCCAATAACTAACAGCGTAGAACAAAGAGATCGTCGCAATCGATGGTAAGGAAAGGGGTAAGATGATACGGAAAAAGACGCCCCAATCAGAGCAACCATCCATTTTTGCGGATTCCTCTAAACTATCAGGAATCCCTTGGAAAAAGTTTCTCATAATGATCATATTATATGCACTGATGGCGCTCGGTAAGATCAATGCCCAGAGAGAATCGATCAAGCCGAGGCTTTGTACCAAAATAAAACTTGGGATCATCCCACCGCTAAACAACATGGTAAATACGACAATAAAGTTGAAGATGCCGCGTCCATGCAAATATTTTCTCGAAAGAGCATAGGCCATAAAAGAGGTCAAGATCATTGAAAGAACCGTTCCGACGATGGTCACGAAAAGGGAAACACCAATACTCGTAAAAATCGTGGGTGTCGAGAGAATATACCGGTAAGCATTTAAGCTAAATTCACGTGGGATAATGATAAATGTTCGTGTCGCGATCTCAGAAGAAGAAGCAAAGGAGCTTCCGAGAATGTTTAGAAAAGGTAAGAGACACGTTAAGGTGAAGAGTAGTAGAAAGCCAATAATAAATCCTTGAACGACCCGTTCACTTTTCGGGCGGTTCGTTTTTTTCAGGGTTTGTTGCATAGAAAAAACCTCCATCTTTTTTTACTTAAATAGGTACTTCCAACGTATCATGAGGCGGGGACAACGTATATAATCACTTTTACATGTTAAAAAATTCACAATAGTGATAAACGTTGATAAATCAAGGGTTTTCCAATTCGATTGAGAAATAATCCTAAAAAATGTATGCCTTTTCAAAGCTGAGAAAATGATTATATACGTTATCTTTTTTTCACGCTACCATGGGACTATCAAATCAAAAAAATTCGGAGGAACAAGTATGGAAACAAAAGTTGATAATTACTTCTCACCACTTAATGAAGAAGAACAGCGGCTGCGGCTGAAAAAGAAAAAATGGGCGCAAATCAGAAAAAATCGTGCCCTCTATATTATGGTATTGCCGGGGATTTTATATTTTCTTATTTTCCGTTACATACCGATGGGCGGTTTGGTCATCGCTTTTCAAGACTACCAACCATTCTTGGGGATCCTAGGAAGCCCCTTTGTTGGCTTCACTCATTTTATTCGGCTCTTTACTGAAGATACCTTCGTGATGTTGATGCGCAATACACTGATCATGTTTTTCTTAAATATCACGATTTCTTTCCCTTTTCCTATATTATTGGCACTTATGCTAAATGAAGTAAACAATCGCCGTTTGAAAAAAGGGATTCAAACCATCATTTATTTGCCTCATTTTATGTCGTGGGTCATCGTTGTTTCCATCTTCTATGTTTTATTAACGACAGAAGGTGGTGTAATCAATAACATGATCGAAAGTCTTGGTGGCGAACGTATCCCGTTTCTAACAAGCCGCACGTGGTTGCGTCCAATGTACATTTTCCAAGATCTTTGGAAAGGTGCCGGTTGGGGGACGATCGTCTATCTAGCCGCTATTACCAATGTTGATGAACAGCTTTATGAAGCTGCGGATATGGATGGGGCTGGCAAGCTACGAAAAATGTGGCATATCACATTGCCTTGTATTCGTCCAACGATCGTAACCTTATTGATTTTAAAGATCGGTTCGATCTTAGATATGGGCTTTGAGCATATGTTCTTGTTGATGAACTCAATGAACCGTGAAGTTGCCCAAATCTTTGATACCTTTGTCTATACCGCCGGGATTCAAAATGGTCAATTGAGTTACTCGACAGCTGTTGGGCTGTTTAAAGGACTTGTTGGCTTGATCCTCGTTATCTTTGCGAATCGTTTGGCGAAAAAAATTGGCGAAGACGGGATTTATTAAGAAAGAAGGGATCACATGACGATCGAAAAGATCACGAAAATCAACGAAGGATTACTCGCATTTTTGACGCTGATCGCACTTCACTTTCTTTGGCTCAGTGTGACTCTCCTGGGAGGGGTCCTCTTTGGCATTGGCCCTGCGTCGTATGCCATGATGAAATATTATGATCGCTGGCTTCGTCTTCATGAACGACCACCTTTGATCAAAAGTTTTTTCTACTATAGTAAAGAACGGTTCCGACAATCGGTGCTGATCAGTTGGTTGTTTCTGATCATTGCAGCGATCGTGATCACCAACATATTTGCGCCATTTCCATGGTTTATCCAAGTAGCGAATGTCCTCTTTTTGATTGCGTTTCTCTTTTTATTCATGCACGTGTATACCGTCATGGCAGCCACCAACTTTGTGACCGTGTTTGAGATCCTGCGGGGGAGTGCGTTGTTAGGTTTAGGCTATCTGCATTATTCGATCATAAGTTGGACGATTTTGATCGTTGGCTATTTAGTCCTGGGCAGTTATTTCTTGATCGGCCTCTTTTTGATGGGTAGCAGCTTAGTTGGTGGTGTTTTTGCCCTTGCTGGTAAAAAAATTCTTCAAGATATCCACCCAGTTGAAACAGATCAGGTGGTTTCAAAAACGGCATCGACTACGGAGCAAACCGTTTCCAGCAAAGGAGAGGAGGTCATTATCTAAAGAAAACGGCTCAAAGACTTTTACTGGTCCGCAAACAAAACGGTTACTAGAGAACACCTGAAAATAGCAAGACAAGCTGAACCCTCATGAAATACAGCCGGTAAAACGGATTCATTCAAATAGCTCTATGAATTGAGGAGACTACAATAAAAGGAAGTATCGTACATGAAGAACTATTCGGAAATTGCTTTGAACACATTATTTGAGCGCTATGACTACTTATGCAAAGAAAAAATTTATCACGGAAAATGGTCCTATGACATCGGGGTCGTTTTACAAGGCGTGAAAGAAGCCTATGAGCAAACTGGTGACAAACGCTATTTCGACTATATCCAAAACACGATGGATTTTTATATTGACGAAGACGGTTGTATCAAAAACTATCAGATGGATGCGATGAATATCGATTACATCAATAATGGCAAATGTTTATTCTTACTATACAAAGAAACAGGTGCTTCAAAATACAAGATCGCCTTGGACACGCTGTATCAACAATTACAGCAGATGCCAAGAACAAGCGAAGGCGGGTTCTGGCATAAAAAAATCTATCCTTATCAAATGTGGTTAGATGGCTTATATATGGGGGCCCCATTTCTAACAGAATACGCACTGACATTTGAGAAAGAAGAAGCATTGGAAGATGTAATCAAGCAATTCACCTTATGCTTTACTCATACCCTAGATCCAAAAACGGGTCTTTTGTATCACGCGTGGGATGAACAAAAAGTCCAGCCGTGGGCAGATCCTGAGACCGGTTGTTCAAAAAATTTCTGGGGACGATCAATGGGATGGTTCATGATGGCTCTCGCAGATACGATGGTGCTATTAGGGGAATCAGAGCAGAAGAATCCATTAGAAAAAATGTTTGTCTCCTGTCTAGAAGCTCTTGCTAAAGTAAGAGATCCCCAGAAAAAAGTGTGGTATCAAGTCTTAGATAAAGGCAGTGAGCGTGGGAATTATTTAGAAGCATCCGCTTCTTCAATGATTTGTTACGCAACAGCGAAAGCAGTCAAAGCAGGGATCATCGATCAAAAATGGCAAGTGTTTGCCCAAGAGACCTATCAAGGATTGCTTGATGAGTTTGTCTTTTTAACAAAAGAAGGCTGGTTGAATCTGATCAGAAACTGTGAAGTTGCTGGTCTTGGTGGACCAGATGATCGGGATGGTACGTTTGTTTACTATATCAGTGAACCCGTTATCACGAATGATTTCAAAGGATACGGTGCCTTTTTACAAGCGAGTTTACTGCTACAACCACTAACGGAGGAAGGAAGCAAGAAATGAATATCCAATTGACTACAGCTGATTTACAAGAAAAAGAAGGTCTGTTGACAGAAGCGATTCAAGAAAAAATTGATGAATTGCATCAACAAGGAGGAGGCAGAATCACTTTTTCCGCAGGACGCTATCCGACAGGAGCGCTCTTTTTAAAAAGTAATGTTGAACTGCACCTACTATTGGGGGCGACCCTAGTATTTTCTGATGATCCCAAAGACTATCCCGTCGTTGTGTCTCGCTGGGAAGGGGTCAAACGGGAAGTTTATGCCTCTTGTTTATATTCCGAGAATGCGCAAAATATCGCTGTCACAGGACTAGGAATGCTTGATGGACAAGGGCAAAGATGGTGGAAGACCTTTCGGGAAAACCGTGAACAGCTTGCTTATCCACGACCAAAATTAATCAGTTTTGACTCTTGCCAGCAAATTACGTTGAAAGATATCCGTCTTGTCGATTCACCAAGTTGGACCGTCAATCCGATTCTTTGCCAAGATCTAACGATCGATAATCTTCGCATCAAAAATCCAGCGGATTCGCCAAATACGGATGGGATCGATCCTGAATCTTGTAAAAATGTCCGCATCAGTAACTGTCATATCGATGTTGGTGATGATTGTATCGCCATCAAATCAGGAACGGAGGACACCAAAGAACGGGTCGCTTGTGATAATATCACGATCGTAAATTGCCATATGCTTCATGGGCATGGGGCAGTCGTTCTAGGTAGTGAGATGAGCGGCGATATTCGTAATGTCACCATCAGTAACTGTATTTTTCAAGATACCGATCGTGGGATTCGGTTGAAATCCCGTCGGGGACGTGGCGGAACGATCGAAGATATTCGAGTGAATAACATTGTGATGGATAATGTTATCTGTCCATTCACTTTAAATCTTTACTATTTTTGTGGACCGAAAGGCAAAGAAAAGTATGTTTGGGATAAAAATCCGTACCCGATCACCGAGGAAACCCCTCATTTTCGGAGAATCCATTTTGCAAATATCTCGGCTCGGAATGTTCATGCGGCCGCTGGGTTTGTTTATGGCTTGGCTGAACAATTTATTTCAGATATCACTTTCCAAGATATTGCTGTCTCTATGGCTGAACACCCAATTCCAGGAAAGCCTGCAATGATGACAGGTATCGAAGAGATGACAAAACAAGGCTTTTATATTGGCTGTGGACGGAATATTCAGTTTGATCGTATCAATTTGGAAGGCGTAACTGAAGCGTTCCATATCGAGAATAGTCGGGAAATCACCGTCACACAATCATTTGAGAATCGTCAGCCTCTGGCATTTCAAGGAGATTTTTTGTGAGGGATCCTCAGTTACTACAGCTGCTAGGTCCTGATATGAAAGTTGCACCACAAGTGGTTCAGCAAACAAAAGAGCAAGTGCAAAATTATACCTTGGAACATTTACTTCTACGATTAAATCAAGAAGAGGATGTCCCTGCATACTTTGCTTATCCTAGCTCTCAGCAACCTGTTCCACTCGTTTTGTTCAATCATTCTCATGGCGGCGACTTCACGAGGGGGAAAGAAGAACTGCGACAAAGTCCGTGTTATATGCAAAAAGAAAGCCTATTCACGACATTTATGAACTTGGGCGTCGCCGTTGGGGTGATCGACATGTGGGGCTTTGGCGAACGAAAAAACGGTGAGAATGATAGCTACAAGCGGTTTCTGTTGCAAGGCAAAACATTATGGGGCCAACGAATCTATGACAACCAACAGTTTTTGACCTATCTTGCTTCCCGCAAAGAAGTGAGACATTCCGCTATCGCCACATTGGGACTTTCTATGGGCGGCTTGATGAGCTGGTGGTTGGCAGCGCTAGATGAACGGATATCAGTGGTGGTGGACATGGCAGCACAAGTGGACTATCAAGCATTGATCGAAGAGGACCGTCTAAGCAAACATGGGTTTTACTATTATGTTCCTAATGTGTTGAAAGACTTTACGACTGCGGCGATCCAAAAACAGATCGCACCACGCCCGCGTTTGAGTTTGGTTGGCAAAGAGGATCGTGGCTGCCCCTCAAGCGGCGTCGCTCGTTTGGATCAGCAGCTCGGACAGCATTATGAAGCAATAGGCTACAAGGAGCATTGGCAGGCGTGTTGCTTGCCAGGCGGTCATGAAGAAACCAAGGAGATGAGAGCGCAGTGGATCGAATTTCTAAAACAGCACCTCCTATCAAGCTAAAGGTTAGTAAAGAGCCGCAAAAGGGTGATTTTACGAGTATCCAAGCAGCCGTGCTGGCTGCTGAAGCCTTAAACGTACCTTGTGAAATCACGATCGCCTCTGGCGTGTATCAAGAACAGGTGAAAATTTATAAAAACCAGCTTACGTTGATCGCGGAACCTAACACGTTCTTATGCTACCACTTGGCTGCCGAGCAAACCGATGAAAATGGGCAAAAAAGAGGAACGTTTCAAACAGCGACGCTCTTTATCAATAGCCGAGAAGTCTTTGTAAAAAACCTGACCATCATCAATGACGCAGGGTATGGGCAAGCAGTCGGGCAAGCAGTTGCCGTCTATATCGAAGGGGATGACATTCGCTTCGAACGCTGTCATCTCGATGCTTTTCAAGATACCTTGTGCCTGGGTCCATTGCCAAAATATACCAAAGAAGGCGAACCAATGATCAGTCCTTGGCGAAAGACAATCTTTGACCAACAACAGAGTTTGTTTTTGCATTGCAGAATCAGTGGAACAGTCGATTTTATTTTTGGCGGTGGTTTCGCCACCTTTGAAGAGTGTCGCTTGCATTGTAAAAATACACCACAAACGAACTACGTTACTGCTGCCTCAACCAGCAAACAAGCAAGCGGGTTAACCTTCGATCGGTGCCGAGTGACAGGGGACAAAGCCTATTATTTAGGCCGTCCTTGGCGTAATGACGCCAAAGTCACCTTTTTATCCTGCTGCTTTGATCAACAGCTCGCCCCTTGCGGATGGTCGGATTGGGGAAAAACAGCAAGCCACCAAACGGTCACATTCACGGAGCGAATGTGTTGTTACCAAAGAAGTCCCCAACGTCCTGAATGGGTGACTCTTGAAGGAGTGATAGAAAAATGAGCAAGGCAAAATGGTCTGGCTGGATCGGGATGGTTCTCGCTCTGGTGTTTATGGGCGGCTTTTCCTTGGCGATCAATCAAATGACTGTCCAGCAGTTCGAAGAGATCTTTCAACGTGCGTTTCCCACTATACTGAATCAAATGACGGCAGAAGCAGCATTGGCGCAATTTCAAACACTCGGTGCTTGGTTTGGCTTCACGCTGTTGGCACTCCTGATATTGGTTTCAGTGGCGACGATGCTTGTTCGCTATCGTAATTATCGAAAGCAATCTTGTGCTATTTATTTTTTGACTGGTGTCGTGACATTGATTGGTAGTCAAATGATCGCTTTTCCGATTGCCTTTTGTTTCTTTTTAGCGGCGGGTTTTTGTTTTCTCCATCGCGATGACGGACACAAGAAAAAAACAACGGACGCAGTCAGCAAACAAGGAGGGGTTGCATGAAGGCAATAATCAATAATCCGATTTTAAGAGGGTTTCATCCTGATCCGAGTATTTTAAAAGTCGAGGATACTTATTATTTAGCGGTTTCTTCCTTTGAGTGGTTGCCAGGAATTCGGGTCTACTGTTCTCAAGATCTAGTCAATTGGTCCCATGAAACAGATATTCTGACCAATCAAGTGGATTTATTAGGCAACACAGCAAATTGCAGCATTTGGGCACCGCAAATCAGCTACGCAAACGGACAATACTATTGTGTCTATACAAATGTTCGCAACACGACACGCCCCTTCAAAGACTGTCGAAACTATCTCATCACGGCTCCTACCATTCATGGGCCATGGAGTGAGCCCATTTACTTAAATGGTAGTGGCTTTGATCCGTCCTTGTTTCATGATCAAGAGGGGCGTATCTGGTTACTGAATGCGCTTTGGGATTATCGTAAGGATACACCAAATAAATCGGTGGGGATCGTGCTCCAAGAATACTCTGAAGCACAAGGGTGCTTGATCGGTGACAGAGTGCCAATTTTTTCTGGAACCCAGCTGGCGAAGACTGAAGCACCGCATCTTTATTACCACAATGAGTGTTATTACTTACTGACGGCAGAAGGAGGAACGGGTGCAGGTCATGCGGTAACAGTTTGTCGTAGTAAAACCATCACTGGACCTTATGAAGTAGATCCGCATTTTCCCATGATGCGTGCCTATCAGCGCGAAGATTCCCCTTTTCAATGTACAGGTCATGGCAGTTTGACGATTGCGCCATCAGGAGAATGGGTCATGAGCTATTTGATGACTCGGCCAGTAGAAGGGGCAGCGATCCTTGGACGAGAGACAGCACTCCAAACTGTCTATTGGGATCACGAAGGATGGCTGCGTCTTAGCAATAACGATACGATCCCAGATCAAACCATCAGGCTCGCTAGCGACGCTCAGAAGCAAAGGGCATCACCTGCTGTTTTTATTGATGACTTTAAAGGATCGTTGCAAAAAGCATGGAACGGCAGACGATTGCTGCCCAATGAAGAGTGGTGCAATCTGAGTGAGCGACCAGGGTATTTGCGATTGATCGGCGGAGAATCGATGCAATCGAACTTTCATAAGCACTTATTGGCGATTCGTCAACAAGACGTTTGTTTTGAAGCTGAAACAGTGATGGAATACCACCCCCAATCGTTCAATCAGATGGCTGGATTGTCGCTTTTCTTAAATGAAGAAAACTATTTGTTTTTCTACGTAACCTATGATGAAAAAGAAGACAAGGTCCTTCGGTTGCTGCGGTGTTGTGAAGGAGAATTTCACTTGTTCCCAGATAAATTGCCCCTCGCTGCTGCAAGTGAGCCGATTGGATTGAAAGTAGTCGGTTCTTATCTAGAAGCCCAATGGTTCTATCGGCAATCACAAACGTGGCATCCCTTTAAAAAGCAAAACATCCAGTTCTTGTCTGGTGGTTTTACGGGGAATTTCATTGGAATCAGTGCCCATGATTTAGATCACTTTGGCAAAAGCTATGCCGATTTTGAATATTTTACGTATCAAGGGAAAGATCCGCTCGATGATGGCTCCCTAAAAATAGAGAAAGAAGGTTAACAAATGAAAAAGTTGAAAGTTGCAAGTTTATTATTATGTGCTGGACTGTTTTTAGCAGGCTGCGGCGATGGTGGAGGTTCACCTGAAGGACCAGAAAGCGAAGGGAAATCAAGTATTTCTTGGATGGCGATGCTACATACTGCTTCCCCACCATCTGGAGATGTCACGCAAAAGCTAGAAGAATACACAGGGGTCGAGATCGACTTTACGTGGGTGCCAGATGCTTCAAAAACAGAACGCTTGAATGCAGCATTGGCGTCGAATTCTTTAGCAGATATCGTTAGTCTGACAGAAATCAATAACACAACCGTCCGCAGCTCACTCGCATCTGGAATGTTCTGGGATGTGGAACCCTATTTAGAAGAGTTCCCGAATTTGGCAGAAATTTCCGAAGATCGGTTAGAGTCTTCTCGAATTGATGGTCGAATCTACGGCGTTCCGTTTTTAAAACCGATCGCGCGTTATGGCGTCCTTGTCAGAAAAGATTGGTTGGATAATTTAGGCTTGGACGTGCCGTCGACATTAGAAGAATTAGCAGCTGTTGCCCAAGCCTTTACGGAAGATGATCCAGATGGAAACGGTGCGGATGATACGGTTGGTTTCGTAGAGCGTGATGAGTCCTTTAACGTTGGGTTCCGTTCACTTTCAGGTTACTTTGGTGCAGACAATTGGTTTACGATCACGGATGATGATGAAGTGATGCCATCCTTTATGCAACCAGAATACAAAGAAGCAATGGAATGGTTCCGTAATATCTATGATAACGGCTGGATGAATTCTGATTTTGCGGTAATGGCGAAAAATGATCAGAAGAACTATATCGTTCAAGGTCGTGGTGGGATCGTATTGAGTGGTTTGCAAGAAGTACGTAACTACATTGATGATGCAGCTGGTACTGATGAAGAGCATATGGAATGGGTCTTGATCAATGATATCGTCCATGAAAATGTGGAACGTCGTATCCTTTCTGATACCAATGGCGGAATGGGCGGCTGGTTAGCCATTCCGAAAAACAATGTTGAAACCGAAGAAGACTTACGTGTTGTTTTGAAATTTATCAATGATTTGATGGACGAAGAGCCGTTTACGTTGATGACGCAAGGGATCGAAGGTGTTCATTATGAAATTGATGATGAGGGTGTCTATGTCCGTTTAGATGATACGAAGTGGCAACAAGAAGTACAACCATTTTCTTCGTCTCGTCCATCAGAATTAGTAACAGTTTTCCCTTCAAGCAACCCATATGTCAACTTAGCCAATGAAAAGATTCGCGAAAATGAAGAGTTTGCGGTGATCAATCCTGCACAATCGCTGACCTCTGAAACCTATGATCGTTCATGGTCAAGCTTGATTGAAGGAATCTCAGACGCTTACTACCAATATATGACTGGGGAAATCGAGATCGATGGGTTTGATACAGCGATCGAAACCTTCTTAAGAAATGGTGGACAGCAAATCATTGACGAGTTCACGGAAGACTATCGTTCACAACAATAAAGGTCACAAAAGGTTCTGATCATCTATTGAGAAGAAATAGATGAAGTGAGGAGCCGCTACTGCTGAAAGATTTGAAGACCAAGACCAGTTGAAGTGATTGGCTGCTTGGTCTTCTTTTTGCTTCAAAAGCAGTGAAGAAAGGAGAAGCTATGTTTCAACTAACTGTTCGGGGGCATGATTTAAAGAATTATGGGTCCCCAGAAGAATTAGCGCAAAAAATTGCCGCCCAAAACATTCATAACATTCAATTTGCATTAAATAAATCCTTCCCACAATGGGCAGAGCCAGAGCAATTAATCCCTGGTTTAGGCCGCTTTTTCAAACGAGTTTTTGGTCAATCTCACGTTCAGGTCGCTTTATTAAGTTGTTATTGTAATCTGATCCATCCTGATCTGGAAAAACGGGAAGCGATTTTATCCAGATTCGAGACCTATCTCGCACATGCCAAATATTTTGATGCAGCTATGGTCGCAAGTGAAACTGGTTCGGTTTTGCCAAATATGGGGTATACCGAGGAAAATTTTAGTGACGTCGTTTTCGATGATTTGGTTCAGGTGATCAAGCGTTTGGTCCAAGTGGCTAAGAGACATCAAGTGATGCTAGGAATTGAAGCGGGCTTGAATCATCCACTATCATCGATCGACCGAATCCAAGAATTGCTGGAACGGGTACCCTCTGACTATTTAGGGATCATCTTTGATCCAACCAATCTGATTACTGCGAAGAACTATCAAGAGCAAGTCGCTTTGACAAGGGAAGCTTTTTCCCGCTTTGGCGATGCCATCGTTTGCTTGCACTTGAAAGACTATCAAGTAATCGATGGGAAAATCAAGGTAGTCCCATTGGGAGAAGGAATGATTGATTATCAACAACTATTGGCCATCACCGCTGAATACAAGCCATATTGTTATGTTGTGTTAGAAGGGACGACCGAAGAAGCGATGCAGCCAGCCATTTCACTGATTGAAGCACTGAAAAAGTGAGCGAGTTGTCTTTGATTGTGACTGATGAGGAAATGCTTTGTTTCTAGGAATCACGGAAGATCACGGAGTCCTTTCCTCAACAAGCAGATTTATTTACTTACTAAAAGTTAGTGTTATACTTAAAGGTACAAGTGAATTTAACTGTTTAGAAAAGAGGAAATAGCGATGACAATGATTCAATCCACCTATCAAATCGATGCAGCAGCCGCAATTGGCAAAGTCGTTTTAAAAGTAGCAAACATAGAAAAAATGAGCCAGTTTTATTCGGACGTGATCGGCCTGACTTTATTGGAGCAAAGTGTAGATCACGCGCGATTAGGCGTGGGAGCGCAAGAGCTTTTAGTTCTAGAGAAGGTGAGTGATCCGTTGCCTTTGACACGGAAAACAGGCCTTTTCCATACGGCGTTTCTTTTGCCTAGCCGTAAAGACCTAGGAAATATGCTGATTCATTATTTGGAAGCCAAAGCTCCCCTGGATGGTGCCAGCGATCATGGATATAGTGAAGCGTTATACCTGAGCGATCCAGAAGGAAATGGGATCGAAGTGTATCGTGACAAACCGATGAGTGAATGGGATATTCGAGCAGATGGTGAGATCGTAGGCGTTACTATCGAAATGGACGCGCAAGGCGTGCTGGGAGCCGCTGACCGATCTCAAACGACCTTTCCAGTTGGCACCACGGTGGGGCATGTCCATTTGAAAGTGGCGGACTTGGCAAAAACAGAAGAATTCTACACAGAAGTTTTAGGCATGCGTTTGACCTCAGATTTTGGTAGCCAAGCAAAGTTTTTTGCTGCTGGTTCGTACCATCACCATATCGGATCGAATATTTGGATGGGAAGAAATGTTCCAGCTATGGAAGAACAGGATCTAGGCTTAGCGTACTTTACGATCGTTTTGCCAGCTTTGGCTTTTTCTACGTTACGAAGTCATCTCAAGGCAAGAGGCGTTTCGTATGAGTTAGAAACAGACAGCCGCTTGCATTTGACTGATCCGAATGGGATCAATCTGATCATCGAAAGAAAGAATCAGCCTTAAGATGGAGGTTTTTTCATTCATGAAATGAGAGAATAACCTATAATCAAGTAAAAGGAGAGCAAGCATGAAAAAAAACGGGGCGGGACAATCACTATTTCTAGCATTATTGATCAGCATGGGCTTATTTTTCTTTGTCCAAGGGAAACAATTAATAGAAAGTGGGGCGTCTCCTGTGATTTTTATTGCTTTTTCGGCTTTTGCAGGAATTATCGGAGTTGGTGTCTATGGTCTTCAAGCAATAATGAAGCAGCATCGGCGCAAAGCCATGGTACCAATCAAAACCAAAAAATAAAGAAACCGACCAATCTTAAACAGGAAGATTGGTCGGTTTTTTGTTTAAGCTAAGACAAAATGGGAAATGGGGTCTCGTCCCCTACATATTAATTTTCCATGTTTTCAATCGCAAATTCGATCTCATCAGGTGAGAAGCCGTTCCCTTCAAGATGAGCAGCCATATTTCTTTGACGGATCCCTAACACCCGACGGGATTGATTGGCGCGTCCTAAAGCATGGCGATACCAATCTACATCTAGGGTTTCTAGTGCCCATTGTGTTTCCTCCGCAGTAAAACCTTCTGTTTCTAACAGTTCTGCCATCTCTTGTTTTGAATAAAAGCGACGATTTCCTTGCGCTCTAACGAGGAAAAAGGCTTCACGTTCTCGTTCTGTCGCATTGTTTTCGCGCTCATAGCGTGCTGCTACAGTCGGGGCGAGATGAAACCCTGCTAAAATCGTTTCCTCGGTCACTTCGTTATCAAACACGTAGGTTCTGAACTGAAAACGATTGTCGTTTTCCAGTTCAAGCCATAGTGATTCAACCAGAAATCGATAACCGTATGGAATCGTTTCATAAACAGCATCGGCAATTTCGTAAAAATAAGCGGAAACGGCTTCGTAAGGAGTCATTATCTCGGGAACGATTTCCGTCGTTTGTCCATTAAACAAAGTGATTGCGGAAGGGTAGGTCTCACCAGCATTCGTAAATGTGAGAATCCCCACTGGCTCATGTTTTGTTGAAAAGACATTCATGGTCACACCGTTCGCCAAATCAATCGCACTCTGCCACTCGATTTCTTGGTCTTCGCTTTGTTGGTGTAAGTGCTCAAGTGTATCAGGTGTCAAACCAAGCTTTTCTCGTGTATCTTCATTGATCCCTTCTTCATCGGCAAGAGGATTGTTTGCTCCAGCGGTCACTAGTACCAAATCCTCTTCGTATTCGTTGAATAATTCTTGCAATTTTGCTCGTCTACTGACGATGATCGGGCTCTCTTCATGGATGGCAAGTAAGGCTTCGATACGGCCATTGCGAGCGGCAACCCAACTGGGCATATCCAGATAGCGAGCTTCGATCGCTTCTTGAGCGAGTGCGATCATTGTTTCCGTGTTTTCAATGAATGCTGCCTTGTGTTTTGAGTTGCTATTGACCTGGTCTAGAAAGGCCAATTCTGCTTCTTTGCCTCGAATCATCAGTTCGAGATTTTCAATACTTAAATCATAAGTAAGATTTTCTGCATGATAGGTATGTTCCCAACCAGCATCTAAAGCTGCACCGATGCGTTCAGAAAGTTCCTCAGGGCTTGCTGAATTTATCGTCCCACATCCTGAAATCAGGGACAGTATTAGTAATAAAGGCAACAAAACTTGTTTTTTCATTTTTCTCCTCCTCGTGAGACTCTAGTAAACCTCGCCAATTTGTACGAATGAACGCATTAGATCGAGCTCTTTCTTGGGTATAAACATAGCCACAATACAAGGGACATCAACTGAGCCCCCAAAGTTAGACCAAAAAACCTAACTTTTTGAGGTCACTACAACAGCATATGGGCATCGCGATGCCCTTTTCTTCGCTAGCTTTTAGTTACCTATGTTTGTCATCGCGTAGTCGATTTGTTCTTCTGAAAAGTCTTCAAAAGCCAATAACCGGCGAATGTTGTCAGGAGGAAGACTCATCAAGGAATGATAACTATTTGCTTTCTTCAACGCCTGCTCGTTCCAATCAATCGTGAGCTGATCAACTGCCCATTGGGCATCATTATGGGTAAACCCTTCAAATTCTAATTGTTGTATCAATCGTGCACGTGAGAAAGCCATGAGGTTCGTAAAGGATTCGGCACGAGCGATCGCTCGTCTTTGTTCTGAAGATCCTTTATTCTCGGTCTGAGTTTGTTCGTCATTGTTTTGCTCTTGCTGCAAAGCCGAAGCTGCTTCTTGTTTGGCGTTTGCTTCTTGAAGCTGTTGATACACGGTAGTGACCATGTCTTGATCAATGTCATGATCAAAGCCATAGGTCATCACCGCCAGCTGATGTTCATCAGAAGATTGATCGAATCGATTCATAAACATCATTGATTCACGAGGAATATTTACGGCGAGCGCTCGTAAAATCGTTTCATAGAAAGCAGCTTTTTGCTCGTCGGCAGTTTCCCGATTCAGAACAGTAAACCCAGATGCGTACTCCTCATCGGGCATCGCAAAAACGAAGACGTCAACATTTGTTTCGCTTGTGTGGTAAACGGTGGCAGTGAGTCCATCGTCAAGTTCGATTGTGCGATGAAGAGTAAGCGCATCTTCTGTGAGCTGCTGAAGCTGCTCGATATCGTCTGCCAAAAGCCCCAGCTTTTCCCGCGGATCGGCTTCAGGAATCGTTTCGTTTGCTACCTCTAGTAGACTGTTGAGGTTGTCTTGATTACTGAGAATGATAGGGCTCCGTTCATGAATCGCAGCCAGAGCCTGGCTATAACCAATGCGAGCAGCAAACCAAGCAGGGACATTGATCCGACGCTCCACTAACGCTCGTTCAGCGGTTGCCATCAAATCAATCGTGTGGCTGATCAATTGCTGAAGGTCTTCGTCGGAAGAATCAAGTTCTTCCAAAATAGCCAGTTCGGCTTGGCTGCCGGCAATCAGCAATTCTAAGGTCGCTGGTTGATAATAGGCCCAACCCGTTCCAGACTGGTTTGTATATTCCAGTCGTGCGTCGATGCCAAGCGCAACGGTCTCTGACAGTTCTTCATCTGCCTTCGTGCAGCCGATAAGCAAAATAACGAATGACAATAGGGTGATCAGTATTCTTTTTTTCATTAGACTCCTTCTTTCTATCGAAAGTAACTGAGAAAACGGTCGGCAGAGGTTGGTTCATCTGGGGGAAGGAGGAGGGCAGGTGAATGGAAAAAATGTTGAAAAGATTTCCATCACAAGTTCATTCAAGCAATTGTTTCTGATACGCTAATAAGAAAAAACGGAATATCGAACTAAATTTTATGAATAGTCGTTATATTATTCATTTTATATGAAAAATATCACTAAATGCAACGATAAAAGGATTTTTATTGGATTTTTTATCTTTGGGGAAAGGAAGGTTACTCTCAACTTTTGAGGAGTAGGTACTCAAGATCAAAGCGATCGAGGGAATTCATTGAAGGATCGCCAGGGGGGATCTTTTGTGCAAACAAAAAACAGCTTCCCGCAATGGGAAGCTGTAAGGATGCGGAAAATGGGATTTGAACCCACACGAGCGATTGCTCACAAGACCCTCAATCTTGCACGTCTGCCATTCCGTCATTTCCGCAAATACTATAGAAGGAAACGCAGGCTAAGGTAGTACTGTCACGCCGCGTCTAGAAAATATCTTACCTGATTTTCAACAGGTTTGTCAATAACTTTTCGTCATGCTATTTGAAAGAATTTTCAGACTTTATATTGCATTTTTTTCCATAAAAGGTATGCTAAAAGAATGAATAATTATTTTTTTGAGAGGAGAGCAAATGAACTATTTTAAAAACCAACTGGCAAAAGCTGTTAAGCAGAAAGTATTCATCTTCCTACTCATTGGTGCCTTTAGTTTAGGCTGCAGTTTTTCCGTTTATTTGAAACTAATGGCACCCATCAACTTGCCCGCTACCATTACCGCAGAAAAAGCCGAAGCCTCACGGCTTGTTGATCGCTACCAAGCCAATCAATCTGGTTCACCGGATGAGCAAGAGGTATATCAGCTATTACTTGATAACAATACTCTGACCTCACGGCAGCTGTCCAACTTGATTATGGAGGAATATGAACGATTTAATCAAACGAGTATTCAAATGGCGGAGCTAAAAAAGCAGATTTGGGCGTCTTCAGTTGATGACAAAGCCTTTTTACCGCCGATGTGGTCGATCGAACAAGAGCAGACGGTCTATCAAGCCTTAGTCGAGCAAGAAAAAGATCCGGTTCTCACGGCTGCTAATACCCAGACGGCTGTCGCTTTGGCAATAACGTTTTTACTGAATTTTGGGTTCTTCTTCTGGGCATTTTTTGCTAGTGACAATTTATTAGAAGAAAGAGAACACTTCTCCTTGATCCGCTCATACCCACAGATTTTCCCGATTCGGATGGTCAGTAAGGTTTTTGTCAAAACGATCACCAATTTAGGAATCTTGCTTGTGTTTTTCTTAGGCGTCTTTCTTTCAATGAGTCTTCTGGGGGAGTTCGGGGATTGGCAGTATCCAGTAGCCGTCTATCTCAGTGGGGATTGGGTAGCCTTACCTTTTTGGCAGAGTGTTTTATCTAATATGGTTTCTTTTGCCTTGCTGATTGGTTTGATCGAATGCTTAGGTTTTGTCATGAACATGGTCGCAGCCAATCGATACGTCTCTTTCTTTTTACTGGTGCTTTTTTATGGATTCGGCTTGATTCCGATGCTGCAAAAGATCCCTATATTACCAGTTCATCTAGCTGCTATGGATAAATTTTATTCGGGTGCCTTTGCTTTGGGCTCTGGCACTTCTTGGGGCGTCTATGCCAGTTGGCTGCTGACGCTAGTGTGGATCTTCCTTTGTTTAAGCATCATGCTTGTTGCGGATAAACAGAATCGCTTGTTGAGAGGAGGTAAAGGATGAAAGACTATTTTTTCTTTGAATTACGCCAGCTGTTAAAAAGCAAGAAAACCATCGGCCTTTTTTGCTTGCTGCTGATCTACAGCGGCGTTTACAGTTTTTGGCAAAGAGACTTTCGCCCGATTGAACGAGTAGATAAAACAGAAATGCAACAACGCTATACCGTGCGACAAGATTTTCTTGATCAACAAGCAGCCAATCCCTCTGACCATTGGTCGGCATTCATGGCAGTCGAAATGTTTACCCCATGGAATGAAGCAGAAAAACAACGGCTCGACGCGCTAGCCGAGAAAGACTGGCAAGCATACGCACAAAGCACAAGTACTTGGTACCATCTCGCTTTGCAATTTACCGATGAACGAAATATTTTTTATACCCCTGATTATTACACGTTTCGAAATTACTATGCTGGGTATGACGGGCGCTTCGGCTATGCATCAACCGCAAAACTGATGGAAGCTTTTAGCCAGCTGCCCAATAGCAAACTCTCTCAAGCAGTCATGGAGCAAAAAACGGGGGTGCAAGCATTACAGCGAAGCTTTACTGAATATTTACCGATTCTATTAATTGCTGTTTCTTTATTTTTGGCGATCGATTGTTTACCAAAAGAACGAAGACATAAATCCCTGTTTCTTTCACTGCCATTATCGGCAGAAGAGATCCTTTGGAGTAAAACGGCAGCGTTGATGGTTGGTTCTGCAATCGCAACGCTAGGAACCATGTTCTTTATCTGGTTTGGCTCTGGTATTCAATTCGGCTTTGGTTCCTTGGAACTGCCAGTCACGATTTTATCATCGTCCTTTGATGCCCGCTACCCGATCACAGATTTCAATGCTTTTGAAACACAAGCCATCGGTCTTTTTTTAAGTCAATGTTTTCTTGCAACGCTTTTCTTGCAGTTTCTTTATTGTCGCGGCATCTTGCTGTTCAGTGCCCTGTTTCGCTCAGAGCTGATTAATCTGCTTGTGGCTGGTTTTTGTTTGCTTTCGCCCTTTCTTTTCCAACGGCGCTGGTTTAGTGCCTACCTTGATAAAACGCTGTATGTCTATCTGTATCAAAATGTGGGACAAGTCCTTTCAGGCTGGACACGCTTTTACTTTGGTTCTGCAGGATTTACGATGGAAAAAGGCTTACTTTTATTAGGCGGGGTTTGGCTTCTGATCGAATTGTGTTTCTTTTTGACGATCCAACGCAAAAAATTTCATTTGGCATAGGAGGAACGATATGTTAGAACTGAAAAATGTGACTGTCACGTATACGAGAAAAGTATTGGATCAACTTTCCGTTGCTTTTTCTCCCGGGGAGATCGTCGGGTTAGTCGCCCCTAACGGCACTGGGAAATCCACGCTACTGAATGTGGCGATGAATTTCATCCAGCCGAATGAAGGCGCAGTATTTTTAAACGGCAGTCAAGTATATGTGACCAAAAAATCAGAAGTGGCAGCGCATCAACAAATTTCATTTTTTCCTGACCAAAATGATTTGTACAATGATTTAAGCGGACTCGAGCATCTGAAACTGTATCAGCGAATGTGGCGTTCAGAGGAACGCTTGGTGGAAGAAACGATTGCTCGTTTGCGAATGAGCGATTATATCAAACGCCCAGTGGGAACCTATTCGCTGGGGATGCGGCAACGTCTGTGTTTTGCGATGCAGATCGTGACAGATACGCCATACATGCTGATGGATGAGGTGATGAATGGCTTAGATCCGACAAATGTCGAATTGATCTCTAATGTGTTGAAAGCCTTGCGGGAGCAAAAGAAAGCGATCGTGATCGCTTCGCATATTCTGACGAATTTAGATTCTTACGCGGATCGGGTCTTGTTTTTAAAAGACGGTAAGATCATTCACGAATACCTTGGCCGCAAGTCGTTGGTCAATGAACCGTTGTATGTAAAGACGGACTCGGCGGATTTCTTGGTGGCTTTTCCAGAGTTAACGACAGTGACTATCGATCTGCAAGGGCGAATCTATCTAGTAGAAATCAGCGATCCGCAGCTGCCGCAACGTTTTATCGCAGCAGGAATCACTGATTTTTCGGTGGGGCATTTGGCGTTAAATGAATTGTACTTGAAGTATTTTCCTGAAAATTCCTGAATGAACCAAATTCAGTGGATGAACGCAGGGCAAGCCCTCTCGACCCAGAGGTGAAAAATTTTCGCCACAGTTAAAATTTTTTTGCTATAATAGGTTCAATCTGAAAAGAGATCAACGACGAGAACCAATAACCTGACGTTGACCTATGGTTAAAGGAGAAATGGAATATGAAGAAATTTTCGAAGTCGTCAAAACTTGAAGGGGTCAGTTATGATGTACGCGGCCCTGTTTTAGAAGAAGCTGATCGGATGCAAGAAGAAGGCATCAGTATCTTAAAATTAAATACGGGGAATCCCGCGCCCTTTGGCTTTGAAGCCCCAAATGAAATCGTTAGAGATTTGATTATGAATGTGCGAGAGTCGGAAGGCTATTCTGATTCAAAAGGGATTTTCTCGGCCCGTAAAGCGATCGAGCAATATTATCAATTACAAAAATTTCCTGATGTGACCATCAATGATATTTACACAGGTAATGGTGTTTCCGAGCTGATCACGATGTGTATGCAAGGGTTATGTAACAATGGGGACGAAGTGCTCGTGCCGATGCCAGACTATCCCTTGTGGACTGCTTCGATCTCATTAGCTGGCGGCAAACCCGTCCATTATATTTGTGATGAACAAGCAGATTGGAATCCTGATATCGAGGATATCAAAGCCAAAGTAACCAGCAAGACGAAGGCCATCGTCATTATTAATCCAAATAATCCCACCGGCGCCGTTTATCCGAAAGAAGTTTTGCAACAAATCGTCGAGGTTGCTCGTGAGCATGACTTGATCATTTTCTCCGATGAGATCTATGACCGTTTAGTCATGGATGATTATGTCCATGTACCGATTGCTACACTAGCACCAGATCGCTTCGTTGTGACGCTAGGCGGTTTGTCTAAGTCTCACCGAGTGGCAGGCTTCCGCGTTGGCTGGATGGTTCTCAGCGGGGATAAGTCCAATGTCAAAGACTATATCGAAGGCTTGAATATGTTGTCATCGATGCGGCTGTGTTCCAATGTTTTATCGCAACAAATCGTCCAGACTGCACTAGGCGGCTATCAAAGCTCCGATGAGCTGCTGCTGCCAGGTGGTCGAATCTATGAACAAAGAGAGTTTATCTACAAGGCGATCAATGATATTCCTGGATTGTCAGCAGTGAAACCGAAAGCAGCCTTTTATATTTTTCCTAAAATTGATATTCAGCGCTTTAACATTACCAATGATGAACAATTTGTTCTCGACTTTTTACATGAACACCATATCTTGTTGGTGCACGGCGGTGGGTTCAATTGGCAACAGCCCGATCATTTCCGTATCGTCTACCTTCCTAATATGGAAGATTTAAAAACGACTGCTGAAAAAATGACAGAATTCTTGGCAGCGTATCGCCAGAAGTAAGTACATGAAAAAGCACCGCTCCTTCAGCGATCGTGAGGGAGCGGTGCTTATGTTTTTATTCGGTAACTGGTTGACAAATTTTTTTGCTGACAATCATCCGATTGGTAAACTTATCCAGCATTTCAGCACTAGGATCGGTCACTTGAACGAGGACCGAATTTTCATATTCCCGTTCGATGATCCCTTGGTATTTTTTGCCTTCCCATGTAAAAAAGATCGTACTGTCGATCGTCATCTTAACACCTCATTTGAAATTGTGGAAAAATAACAAGACATTCTTGAAATTGCTTTCCTTTTTGTCATTATGTGCTAAAATAAAGAAAATTAAAAATGCGAATTCGCATTTTTGACAAGAAACGTTCGATTTTTTTAGAATTCCCCCTGGAGGACGATTATGAAAAAAAGAGATGAATCTTTTGGTCAAAATATCCGTTCAATTCGGTTGAAACGAAAGATGACCCAGAAGATGTTAGCGGAAGATATTTGTTCGCAAAGTGTGTTAAGTCGTATCGAAAACAACGAAGAGCTGCCCAATGTCTGGGTGATGTACCAAATCTGCCAACGCTTAGGCGTCACCTTAGATCAAGTAATGATGCTTCATTCGGAAGAGATCAACAAAACCAATCAAATCTTTGCCGAAATCGAATCACATTTTGTCCATAAACAATTTCAAGAAATGCGGGAAAAAATGGAAGACAAGGCGATCAAGGATTATTTGTATCTGGATTCAGATATGCAAATGTATTACTACTATCTAGGTAGCTGTGATTATTTCCTCGATCAAAACTATGATGCCGCCCTTGAGGCGCTGAAAAAAGGATTGGCCTATTCCTATCAACAGGATAAGACCAACGTTTCGGTGATGGAAATTCGTATCCTGAGCTGCATGGGTCGTGTCTATAGTGACTTGCTGCAACTGGGTGAGGCGCGTTTTTATTTAGAAAAAGCCTACGATGCCATGCATGCCTTGCCGCCGGAGCGACTGTCCACAGCGCTGACTAAAATTTATTACAACTATGCGGTCTTTTTAAAGGAGCAACAAGAAGACTGTCGCGCGCTAAAAGTAACAAACGAAGGCATTGCTCTAGCGAGAGAGAAAAATAGCTTATATTTTCTAGAAGAATTGTTTGAACTAAAAGGACAATTGCTTCAAAGACTAAAAGAAGAAAAAGCAGCTGAAAAAAGTTTTCAACTGTATCGTGCCGTCATGGATATTCGCCAATCAGACAAAGTGGTGTAGACCTTTCTTGACTTCTGCTGCAAATAAGAGTACTTTTAAGGAAGAAAAGAAATAGAGGAGCGATCAAGATGAATAAATATATTTACGCAGACAAATTCTTTCTGAAATCAGCGGTTCATGGCCCTGGTTACTTGGAGGTCAAGGAGGGAAAATTCGGCGCGATCGTCGATGAAGTCCCTGCTGGTGCAGACGTAGAAGATTATTCAGGCAAATGGGTAGCACCGGGTCTTGTGGATACTCATATCCACGGGTTTATGAACCATGATGTGATGGATAACGATGCAGAAGGCATCAAAGCCATGTCAGAAGGTCTTTTGTCTTGTGGTGTGACATCTTTCTTACCGACAACCTTAACATCTAGCAAAGAACGGTTGCGGGATGTTGCTGAAACCGTTGGGAAAGTCAAAGACGAAGTTACAGGAGCGAAGATCCAAGGGATCTACTTTGAAGGACCGTTCTTTACTGAAGAACATAAAGGGGCACAAAATCCGATCTATTTTGGTGATCCTGATATTGATACCTTCCATGAATGGCAAGAAGCTTCTGGTGGAATTATCAAGAAAATCGCCTTGGCTCCTGAGCGCGAAGGTGTGAAGGAATTTGTTTCGCAAGTGACGGAAGAAGGCGTAGTGGTTGCACTAGGGCATAGTAACGGAACGTTACAAGAAGCGCAAACAGCAGTAGAAGCTGGTGCCAGTGTCTTTGTTCATGCCTTCAACGGAATGCGCGGATTAAACCATCGTGAACCTGGAATGGTCGGCGCCTTACTTTCATTAAAAGAAGTTTTTTCTGAGTTGATTTGTGATGGCCACCATGTGCATCCTCAAGCAGCTGAGATCTTAATGGAAAAAGCTGGTCATGACCATGTGGCCTTGATCACCGACTGTATGATGGCTGGCGGTATGCCAGACGGTGATTACATTTTAGGTGAATTTCCAGTAGTGGTAAAAGATGGCACGGCTCGAATGGAAACAGGCAATCTTGCTGGCAGCATTTTGAAACTAAAAGAAGCCGTGAAAAATGTTGTAGACTGGGGAATTGCTACCCCTCAAGAAGCGGTCATGATGGCCAGCTTGATCCCAGCGATCAGCTGCAACATCGACCACGCTTGCGGTATGATCAAACAAGGTCGTCCAGCTGACTTCATTGTTTTGGATCAAGAAATGAATTTAGCAGCCACTTATTTAGATGGTGTTTGCCGTTACCAAGCATAAAATGAAACAATCTGCTTCAAGAAACAAGAAGAGAGCTTCTCTTGATCTGTTTTTTGAGCAGATTTTTTTGTTTTCATTTATGATGAAAGAAAACGGTATTCTTAGAAGGGGAAGGTGGCAAATTGAAGACGATTTTAGTTACGGGTGCCAACGCTGGCATGGGCTTTGCAACAGCCAAACAATTGGCAGAATTGGGGATGCATGTGATTTTGTATTGCCGTTCTGCCGAACGAGGGCAGGCAGCACAGCAACGTTTGAAGGAAGAGACAGGCAATCCAAGCATCGATCTAGTGATCGGTGATTTGGGGTCGTTGGCTAGCGTACGCAAGTCAGCCGCTGAAATCAATGCCCGCTTTGAGAAATTGGATGTACTGATCAATAATGCGGGCATCGTCAATTTAAAAAAAGAGCGAACAACCGATGGATTTGAACAAATGCTGGGCGTAAACTACGTGGGGCATTTTGAACTGACCCGTCAGTTATTGCCGCTAATGGAACGTGCGGATGCTGGTAGGATCGTTAATGTTGCTTCTGGTGCTTACAAATTTGTAAAGAAAAAGGATCAGCGCTTTTTCGATGTGGCGAATTTTTTGCCTTGGCGGGAATATGGCCGCTCAAAAAAAGCCCTGATTTTATTTACAGATGCGCTTGCGTTTCAACTGCGCAATACGACCGTTACTGCCAATGCCTTGCATCCGGGAGCTGTGGCGACCAGCTTAGGGGTCAGCCGACAAACAGGATTTGGTCAATCTGTCTACAAAATGCTCACGCCTTTTTTCAAAACACCAGAGGAAGGGTCTGATACAGCGATATATTTGGCACTAAGCCCCGAGGTGGCTGGCATTAGCGGGCGCTACTTTGTCGATCGGCAGGCAGTGCCGACGGAGATCCTTGATGAGCGGCAGCAAGCGCAAAAACTTTGGGAAGAAACCCAGCGAAGAATTGCCGACCAAGCACAATGATTGGTTTTTGTTCTTTGTCAATCAAATTAGATGGAAGTGTAAAATCGATTCTGAGACAAAATGATGCTCATTCTGTCTCAGATTTTTTAATTTGATAAAATGAGCTGCTTTTTTGCTGTTTCTTTCGCAGGAATAAGTATGATACACTATTAAGCGAGAAAGCGCATGCGGCGCTGGAATTCTTGGAGGAACATAATGAGTTATATCGAAGTTGTGAAAGAAGTGAAGAAATACACAATGGGCGACACGGTTATTGCTGCTAATGATGGTGTTTCGTTTTCCGTAGAAAAAGGAGAGATCGCACTGATCCTTGGTCCAAGTGGCGCTGGTAAGTCCACCGTTTTGAACATATTAGGCGGAATGGATCAATGTGATAGTGGCAAAGTGATCGTTGATGGAACAGATATTGCTGGCTTTGATGCCAAACAATTGACGACCTATCGCCGCAAAGATGTCGGTTTTGTCTTTCAGTTTTATAATTTGGTCCCTAATTTGACAGCCAGAGAAAACGTTGAACTCTCAGCACAAATCGTGCCAGAGGCACTTGATGCAGCTGAGATCTTGACCCAAGTTGGGCTTGGTGATCGCTTGGATCACTTTCCAGCGCAATTGTCTGGTGGCGAGCAGCAGCGAGTCACGATCGCTCGTGCTATTGCGAAGAAGCCCAAATTGCTGCTTTGTGATGAACCAACTGGGGCACTTGACTATGAAACGGGGAAACAGATTCTAGCAATTCTAGAAAAAACGGCTCGCGAGACTGGGACGACCGTTTTGATCATTACACATAACAGCGCATTGGCTCCCATGGCTGATCGTGTGATCCATATCAATGATGCAAAGGTCCGCAAGATGGAAAAAAATACTCATCCGATTCCAATTGCCTCTATTTCTTGGTAAATGCCTATGAAAAAAACATTATTACGTTCCAGTTTACGTGAAATCAGGCAAGCACCCGGGCGGTTTTTGTCCATATTAGGCATTATCTTTTTAGGGGTCGCTTTTTTTGTGGGGATCAGTGCAACTGGTCCGAATATGGAACAAGCAGCTGAAGATTATTTTGCTCGCCAGAAATTAGCGGACTTTACGATTGCGTCAACATTAGGGTTGTCGACTGCCGATCGGGAAATCATTGAAGAAATGCCTGGTGTCACGTCTGTTGAAGCAGAGCAGATCGCCGATATCAATGCCGAAAATCACCGTGCCGTGATCCGTGTCTTTTCCCTTTCGAAAGAGCGGCAAGTCAATCAATATCAGGTGACTTCTGGTCGATTGCCGCAAAAGTCAGGGGAAATTGCTTTGGATCAAGCGGCACAAAGCAGCGGTGGGTTTGCACTAGATGAAACTTTCGAACTGCCAGAAAACGGTGAAAACCAGCTAGAAACGCACACTTACACGATCGTTGGCTTTGTCAATAGTCCCGAATTTATTGAGAATTTTCATCGAGGCAATAGTACCGTTGGGAATGGAACGGTCGATTACTTTGCAGTAATTCCAGAAGAAGATTTTAAAGAAACTGCGTATGCTAGATTGTTAGTTCGTTTTGATGAGCTATCGCAAGTGGCTAGCTATTCAGAAGCATATCAGACAAAAAGGGATCAAGTAAGTGATGAAGTAGAAGAACGGTTGGCTCCGCGGGCACAAGGACGGCGGCAAGAGTTGATCGATGAAGCGCAACCAGCCATTGATGAGGCCAAAGAACAGATTCGTGATGGCGAAGAAGCATTGCAGCAAGCGCAAGCGGAACTTGACGACGCAACAGAGAAATTGGCGCAGGCGCATCAGGAGTTGACGGAACAAGAAGCAGCTTTTCAGACAGAGATTCAAACTGCCCAAGAGCAATTGAATGGAGAAGCGCAAAAATTAGCTGAGGGGAAACAGGCATTGATCGAAAATCAACGCCTGCTAGATCAAAATGAACAAGCATTGATTCAGCAAGAAGCCCAAGTACAGTCAGCCCAAGCTCAGTTGGCACCCGTTTTGGCACAAAGACCTGAACTACAAAGGGGCATCCAGCAGGTAGAGGAGCAACTGGCGCTGGCATACCAAGGCATGGATCAAATCAGAAGTGTGGGTCAACTTTCTGCAGAGGAGCAAATGGCCCAGCTGCCTACCGTCTATGCACAAGTAACCGCCGCTCTGGCACAGTTGAACCTGCCGACAGATGTCCTTGGTCCGATTCCTGATCTGGAGGAAATCGATGAAACGATGATTGCTACTATGCTGACGGCAGCTGAAGATACATTGCGTCCACTCATTGCCGAAGGTGAGCAACAACGTGCGCAATTACTTGGGCAAATGGCTGCGATCAATGACCAAGAAGCGCAACTTCAGCAGGCACAACAGCAAGTCAATGCTGGCTGGAGCCAAATCAGAGCTGGGCGCCAAGAATTGGCACAAGCGCAGACCCAGATCACCCAAGGAGAGACGCAGCTGAGCGACGCTCGTGAGACCTTAGCTTCTGAAAAAGCCAAGGGTCAGTCTTTATTAGCTGCTGGTTGGCAAGAATATCGAGAAAACGAAGCAATCCTTCAAGAAAAGCTTGACGAATTTAAAGAAAAAGCACCAAAAGAACGCGAAAAACTTGAAGATGCCAAAAAAGAAGTTGCTGAAAAAGAGCAGGAATTGTTGGATCTAAAACCGGCAGTTTATCGTGTCGCAAACCGCGATGCGAATCCTGGTTATTCAGAGTACCAAGACAATGCGGAACGGGTTTCTTCGTTAGCGACGATTTTCCCAGTTATCTTCTTTTTGATTGCAGCGTTAGTCAGTCTAACCACCATGACGCGGATGATCGATGAAAAACGCAGTGAGATTGGTACATTGAAAGCATTAGGCTATCGTAACTGGGAGATTGGACAGAAATTTTTGCTTTATTCCTCTGCAGCAGGCATCACAGGTGCTGTATTGGGTCTAGCAGTCGGCTTTTCCTTTTTTCCAGCAATCATCATTCAAGCTTATGGACCGCTTTACAATCTCACGGAGTATGACACCCCATGGTATTTGCGGCTTTCATTGATTGCTGTGGGAGTCAGCTTGCTTTGCACCATCGGTATCGCGCTGCTGGTTTTACGTTTTGATTTAAGACAGTCATCGGCTTCATTGTTACGACCAAAAGCACCCAAAACAGGAAAACGAATTCTCTTAGAAAGAATCACCGTTATATGGCGGCACTTAAGTTTTATTCAAAAAGTTACAATGCGAAACCTGTTTCGCTACAAGTCCAGAATGCTCATGACCATCTTAGGGATCGCGGGATGTACCTCCATGATCTTGACTGGATTTGGCCTAAGAGATTCCATCAGCAATATCATTCCTTTACAGTTTGAGAAAATCTGGCAGTATCAGGCGGTGATCACCTTTGATGATGAGGATTCTGAAGCAATGAGTGAAACAAAAGCCGCCTCAGAAGATATTGAAGGCTTTGAAGCAGGGTTATTCTTGCATACGGAAAGTCTGACGTTGGCTCAATCGGGGGTCACGCAGCAAGAAGTAACCGTCACCGTGCCAGAAGATCCTGCGGCTTTATCGAGATTTGTCCACTTGAATGATCGGGTTTCAGGAGAAGCTTACGAGCTAGAAGGAGAGGGTGCCATCATCAATGAAAAGCTTGCTAAGTTGTTTGGATTATCGGTGGGTGATACGATAACGTTGACGAATGAAAGCGGCGAAGCATTTGAACTGAATGTGGCTGCAATCGCAGAAAACTACACAGGGCATTTTGCTTATTTGACCCCAGATGCGTATCAAAAGATCTTTCAGGCCGCCCCTTCTTACAACAGTGAGTTATTGAAATTCAGTCAGCGCTTGACGAAATCGGAGGAAGAAGCGATCGCGGCTGATTTGATGGCACAAGACAATGTCATCAATGTTTCCTTCCTCTCAGCTTCAGCGGATGCCTTAGATGACACGACCGCAACCTTGAACATCGTCATCTGGATCTTGATCTCGTCTGCGGGGGCATTAGCCTTTATCGTGTTGTACAACTTGAACAACATCAATATAGCGGAACGCATTCGCGAGTTGTCGACCATCAAAGTATTGGGCTTTTATGATCGAGAAGTGACCATGTACGTCTTTCGTGAAAATATCTTTCTGACGATCTTCGGCATTGCATTTGGTTTATTATTAGGGGTGCTTCAGCATCAATTTGTCTTACAGACCATCGAAGTCGATATCGCCATGTTTTCACCGACAGTTGAACCAATGAGCTATGTGTATGCCGCTGGATTGACCTGCTTATTTTCAAGCGTGGTAGGGATCGCAATGTATTTCAAACTGAAACATGTCAATATGATTGATGCACTGAAAGCCAATGAGTAACAAAAACAGCCTTTTCTCAGAATGATTCTGGAAAAAGGCTGTTTTTATTTTTCTTGTTTTTCTTGTTCGGAAATCTCGCCTTGGACTTCTTCTAGCATGGCTTTTAGTTCAAGCTCTTTTTGCCTCAGCACCACCAGATCTTCTTGGATCTCATCCTTTTTCTCTTCCTCAGGTGGTCGAATGACGAAATTGATCGATAGGGCAACTAACGTGCCGATAAAGGTGTCCAATACACGGTCTAAGGCGAAGATGATCGATTCCCCTTGAGGGACACTGGAAGTGATCAAAAGCATCGTCGCAATAGCAGAGATAATGCCAGAATTGTTATTGATGCCATCTGAAAAAACGATGACAAAAATGACTAGCGCTGGCAAGACAAACAATTCGATCAGAAAGTCATTTTGAAAATATTGCTTCGTCAAAAAGTAAAAAATGGCTGTACCACCACCGATCGTATTTCCTAATACCCGTGACTTACCAAAAGAGATCGTTGTGGTCAGGTCTTGTCGCAAAGAAAAGACAGCCGACAAGGCAGCAATCAATGGTTGGCCACGATCAAGAAAATGAAAGAGCAGAATACAAAGCATGACAGCAATGGCTGTTTTTATCGTTCGCATACCCAAGCGAAAACGCCCCAGTTTCATGGTCAAATGCCCCCTTTACTTAATCATACCCAAAGCAGTTGAGAAATTCTAGTCTTATTCCTCACAATTTAGTATACTTTTCACAGGAGGTGACAAAAATGAAAATCGGAATGAGGACCGTGAAAACGGCGATTGCTGCTGGTTTATCAATGTTTCTGGCACAACAGATCGGTCTTTTGTATGCGCCAGCCGCAGGGATCATCGCCATTTTAAGCGTCGGCAATACAAAGAAAACGTCACTTTTTACGGGAATCGGGCGTTTGATCTCTTTGGCGATCGCAACGCTCTTAGCTTTTGTCAGCTTCCATTTATTAGGCTTTGGGCCGATAGGATTTGTTCTTTTTCTCTTTGTCTTTATCCCAACCGCTGTCTATTTCAATTTGACCGATGGGATCGTCGTCAATTCTGTCTTGGTGACCCATTATATGATGGAACGTTCGTTTGCTTGGCCACTGATTGGGAATGCTTTTTTATTGATGAGTATTGGCATTGGCTTTGCACTTTTGTTCAATTTATATATGCCAGATGGCGAACGAGCATTGAAAGAAAGACAGCAATTAGTGGAAGAATCGTTTAAAAGTCTTTTAAAAGACATGTCGATTGCCTTAACTGAAAAAGAAAAGGCGACGCTTCCCCAGGTCTGCCAAACGCTTTTGGGGGATATCAAGCAAGGCAAACAACAAGCAATGGTGCATAGTGAAAATCAATGGCGAGGAGAAGCCTCCTATTATGAAGAGTACTTTACCATGCGCCAAAGTCAGGCACGCTTACTCTTAGAAATGGTTGACTTATTGCAGTTGTTTTGGGTAGAAGAAGCCTATACAAATGCGTTTCAAGAGTTGCTATCCTTTACTGCCGAGTCCTTTCACGAAAATAACGATGGGAAAGAGATCTTGGCAAAAATTGCTGCGCTTTATGAAGATTATCGACAAAAGCCATTGCCCCAAACAAGAGCAGAGTTTGAAAATCGCGCTCAGCTGTTTCAGTTTCTGCAAACCTTTAAAAGTTTTATTGAAATCAAAGCCGACTTTTCTGATCAAATGCAAACAATAGCACGCTAAAAAAAGACTCCCAAAAAGGAGTCTTTTTCATTTTACTGCTGTTCCCAAAAAGCTTGCATTTGATCAAGAACGTCAATGACATCGGTGGTCAAATGGATCGATCCTTCGATCTCGCCATCGATGGCTTTGATCATATTGGCAATTTCATAATTAAGGGCTTGACTGCTGTCGCCAGCTTCAATCACTTCATTTGTTCCATCTCGGAAATGGATCACGGCTTTGTCCGCACGAGGGTATTCATCTACGGTAATGTATCCTTCTTCGAAAGCGACGATACCGGTTTTAGGCATTTTCGCTTGAAAAGTCAGCGTGACACTAGCCATTTCATCGGCTGGATTTTGTAGGATCGTGACTGATTGTTCATCCACACCTGTAGAGAAGGGCTTCATGCTGCTAAACGTCACTTCTGGTGTATCCGTCATGAAAAAGCGGGCAAATGAAACAGCATACGTACCGATATCCAATAAAGCACCGCCACCTAAATCTGGATTGAAGAAACGATTGCTTGGGTCTGGATCTTTGTAGCTGCCAAATGGTGCTTGGATCATTTTTAATTTTCCTAAGCGTCCGGCATCGATCTCTTCTTTCAACCGAGCATAAACCGGCATATTGAAAATCGTCATTGCTTCTTCTAAGATTAGGTTTTTTTCTTTGGCTAAGGCTAGTTCTTCCGCTAGC
Organism: Enterococcus sp. DIV0755f; assembly: GCF_051713725.1. Lineage (NCBI taxonomy): Bacteria > Bacillati > Bacillota > Bacilli > Lactobacillales > Enterococcaceae > Enterococcus > Enterococcus sp. DIV0755f. The sequence continues at coordinate 1,990,969 of NZ_JBIOQL010000001.1, read as the reverse complement.
TCATCGGCACTGGTGGTGATGGCTTTTTCGCAGAGGACATGTTTTCCTGCCATCAGAGCTTTCATAATAAATTCATGATGAAGATCATTAGGTACTGCAATATAAACAATATCGATTTGCGGATCTTCTAACATGGCATCTGTGCTTTCATAGGCATGGGGAATAGAGTGTTTCTCAGCAAATGCTTGGACTTTAGGGAAACTCCGGGCACTGACCCCATATAGTTCACTTGCTTCATTAGAAAAGCCAGCAGCAAATTGCGTTGCGATATCTCCGAGGCCAATCATTCCCCAACGGTATTTTTTCATCATTGATCATCTCCTTCGTATTTAGTATAACAAAAGAAATCAATTCTTTAAAATAATCAAAAACAATCGCAAAAAGTTTCCATTACGGCTGACTTTCAGTAAAATATAGAAGAGGAGGGATAACATATGCATAATGTATCAATTGCAATTATTTTAAATACCATCATCGAGCAATACGCATCAGAAAAACAGTTTTATGAAACACAATTAGGCATCACCGAGGAGCAATGGGAGGCATGGAAAAATGGCACAATGAGTCTGTCACCTGCTGAAAATCAGAAAGTGAAGCTGCTGTTTTCAGATTATGAATGGATGTTGATCCAAAAAATCATTCGGCAAACCGTCATTTATCCAGAAAAACGCAATCAAGCGGTCGTCGAGTTCAAAAAAATGAAGACTCAAATCGCCAGAACGTGGTTAGCAAGCGATTTAGCGAAAGTCGAATTGTTAACAGAATCTGAAGAAACAGCCCAATACCTTGATTTGAGAGTCAGTATTACGTATGATGAGTGGGGTTATGATGATATACTAAACTTCCGATTGCCCGCTTTTGTTCAGCAGCAAATTCGCAATGAAAAAATCGAACTGTTGGAGTGGGTCAAAGAAAATCTGGAAGAAACTTACAACTAAAGGTAGGATATTTTTTGAAAAAGTATTATGGAATGGCTGCGGCGGCGGGCTTCTTGTTTCTGGTTCTTTTAACCATTCAAGTGAACCGAGTGACCGCAGTCACCCCAACAAAGAGTGCAAGTATCGCTCGTTCAACAGATCAAGCATCAACGGGTGAAACAACAGAAACAAATGAAAAAGAGCCAAATGGGAACACGCAAGAGTCACAAGAACAAGCAAGTGCTAGTGATGAAGTGAACGAAGAGGATTTTCCAACTGTCTCATTGGATGATTGGTCATTGGTTTTGGTAGGCCCAAACAATAAAATCAAAAGCGAAATTGCCCAAAAAGATTTAGGGAAATTGTCGAATGGCTATCTCGTCGATCAACGCATCGTTTCAGCTTATGAAAAGCTGGCAGATGCCGCAAAAGCTGCAGGACATCCTTTGGTGATGGTCTCTGCCTACCGTTCAGTCGCGTATCAAGAGGAGATATTCAATGCCAATGTCAACACCCTGATGAGTCAAGGTCATACAAAAGAAGAAGCAATTCGGATCACGAAACTGACCTTTACTGAGCCTGGCTATAGCGAACACCATACTGGGCTTGCTGTTGATGTTGTGGATCAGGATTGGTATCAAAATCATACAGGAGAACTGCTCAATGAGGGGTTCGGTGATACTGAGGGTGGAAAATGGCTACAAGCTCATGCAAGGGAGTATGGGTTTATCATCCGTTACCCGAAAGGAAAACATGCTATTACGCAAATCGATTATGAGCCTTGGCATCTACGATATGTAGGGGTCGAAGTGGCAACCTACATTGAGGAGCAGGAGTTGACCTTTGAAGAGTTTCTGGAAGAAGCAAAAGAACACATCGCTCGAAAAGAAGCAGAACTGTCCTCTCACGAATGGGAAGATCCTTTGGCAGAGGACTGGATCTATGAGGGGTCTCTTGCTAAAAGTCAAGAAAGCAGTGAGCTTACACAAGATGAGTTGTTGCTGAATGGAGGCAATTTGTTTTCTGAAAATGTGTTTAGTCAGACAAAGGAAGTGAAAAAATGAGCGCAAGACGAAAAAAACAGAAGACTCGTTTCCCATTAGTCTTTCTAGGGTTATTCTTGATTGGGATTGCTTTTATTTTTTCCTTGAATAGTTTGGCAGACCCCCTTCCAAAAGAGGAAGAAACAAACACGGAAGCCATCTCCCATGAAGAATTTATTGATCGCATCGCTCCTTACGCACAAGAACTGCAAAAGGGCTACGGGATTTTACCAAGTATCATTATTGGACAGGCAATCCTTGAATCAGATTGGGGTCAAAGTTCTCTAGCCAGTGAATACAATAATTTATTTGGAATTAAGTCGTTTGGCCATTCAAAAAAGGTGACATTAGATACCCAAGAGTTTTATAATGGAGAATGGGTCACGATTCAAGGAGATTTTCGTGTCTATGATACTTGGGAAGAATCAATGGATGATCATACGATGTTGTTTGTAAATGGTGTGGATTGGAATCCTGCACTTTATGTAAATGTCTTGACAGCAAACGACTACCGCAGTGCCGCACAAGCATTACAAGATGCAGGGTATGCAACGGATCCGGATTATGCCAGCAAAATCATTCAAGTAATTGAAACCTACCAATTGAATCGATTTGATCAATAAGAAAAGAGAGTTGGCTGCTTATGGAAGAAAAATATATGCCAAAAATCACCACCGATTTGCGTAAAGATATCGTGAAAGTGCCTAAAGTTATTCGAGAGGCTAGCGGTATTCAAATATTTGGAAAACAAATCCGCTCCATTATTTTCACAACGGATATTGCGATCATCCGTAATACAAATGCGGATGCTGTGATTGCGGTCTATCCCTTTACACCACACCCAGCAATTACGAAAGCAATCATCGAAGCAGCGGACATTCCAGTGTTTTCTGGTGTCGGCGGGGGCTTGACCCAAGGATTTCGCTCGTCTTATATGAGCATGTTTGCTGAAGCCCAAGGGTCGATCGGGGTCGTCTTAAACGGACCAACGCCACTGAAAACTGTGGAGCAGGTCTGTAAAGTTGTAGATATTCCCGTTATCAGTACCGTAACGAGTAAGTATACCGAAATTGATGCCAAGCTTGAAGCTGGTGTGAAAGTCATCAATATCAGTGCGGGCAAGGACACAGCAGATACCGTGGCTTTCTTCCGTAAAAAATATCCGAAGCTGCCGATCATCGCAACCGGTGGACCAACCGATGAAAGCATCTTAGAAACGATTGAAGCAGGCGCGAATGCCATCACCTACACGCCGCCGTCCAATGGGGAGCTTTTCAGTAAAAAGATGGAACACTATCGCGATATGGAGAAGCCAGAGTAGGAAATGATCCACAAATGAGAATATTTTTATTTATAAAGGGCATTCCATGCTTGTGTTTTTAATCAAAGACAGGCATAATCGAATCTATCATTTAAAAATTACTTGTATATCGTCGAAATATGGTCGACAGTCTCTACCCGATACCGTAAATATCGGACTATAAGTAAAAATCGTGCCTGTTAGACACTTTTTTTGCTTTGGCAAAAAGAGTGTCTTTTTTTTCAGGATGGAATAGAAAGGAACGAGGAGAGCTAGGATGGAAAAATTAGTTGAGCGTATCAAAACACACGGAAATGTGCTGGGCGAAGGGGTTCTTAAAGTGGACCAATTTTTGACCCACCAAGTGGATTATGAGTTGATGAAAGAAATCGGTGCAGTCTTCGCGGAACGGTTTCAAGGAAGCGGCATCACAAAAGTAGTGACCATCGAAGCTTCAGGGATCGCACCAGCCCTTTATACTGCAGAACAGTTACAAGTACCAATGATCTTTGCCCGTAAAGCAAAGAGTTTGACAATGGATGAAGAGCTGCTGACTGCATCTGTCTATTCCTTTACCAAGCAAGTGACCAGCCAAGTATCGATTTCCAAGAAATTTTTGTCTTCAGAGGATACAGTCTTGATTATTGATGATTTTTTAGCAAACGGACAAGCAGCAAAAGGCTTGATCGAACTGTGCCAACAAGCAGGAGCCAACGTCGTCGGTATCGGTATCGTGATTGAAAAATCATTCCAAAGTGGTCGACAATTACTTGAAGAAATGGGGATTCCTGTTGTTTCACTAGCACGGATCGCCTCATTGTCTGAGGGACAAGTCAGCTTTTTAGAAGGAGATGCCTAATGAAAGAAACGAATAGCCGTTCAGCAGTTTTAGGCTTGCAACATTTACTAGCGATGTATGCAGGAGCTGTTGCCGTTCCTTTGTTGATTGGAACAGGTCTGGGCTTCAATGAAGCTCAGATGACGTATTTGATTTCGATCGATATTTTCATGTGCGGAATCGCTACGCTTTTGCAATTAGTTGTTACCCGCTTTTTCGGGATCGGCCTACCAGTCGTTTTAGGCTGTGCCATCCAAGCTGTCTCCCCATTGATTTTGATTGGCACCAAATCAGGGATCAGTGCGATTTACGGAGCGATCATTGCCGCTGGGATTTTCATTGTTCTGATCGCTGGCATTTTTTCGAAAATCAAAGTCTTGTTTCCCCCATTGGTGACGGGAACCGTGATTACCGTCATCGGCTTGACCTTGATTCCAGTCGCCATCACTAAAATCGGTGGGGGCGATGCTGCAGCTGCTAACTTTGGTGATCCAACGAATTTATTGTTAGGCTTTGTGACGATTGCCTTGATCATTGGGGTGCAGGTCTTTGGGAAAGGCTTTATTCGCTCGATTGCCGTTTTGATCGGTTTGATCGGTGGGACCATTTTAGCAGCGCTCTTAGGATTGGTGGATCTTTCTGCCATCGCCCACGCGCCTGTGTTTCATTTGCCTCAGCCTTTTTATTTTGGCTTACCAACCTTTGATCTGTGGTCGATCGTTTTGATGATCATTATTTCCATCGTGAGTCTGGTAGAGTCCACTGGTGTTTATTTTGCGCTGGGAGATATTACTGAAAAACCGATTACAGGCAATGACTTAAAGCGCGGCTATCGTGCGGAAGGCTTGGCGGTGATCCTTGGGGGGATATTCAATACATTTCCTTATACTGGATTTTCACAAAATGTAGGTTTGGTTCAACTTTCAGGTATTAAGACGCGACGCCCGATTTTCTTTTCAGCTATCTTTTTGATCGTATTAGGGCTGTTTCCAAAAGTCGGTGCCATTGCGCAAATCATTCCAGAAGCAGTACTGGGAGGCGGCATGTTAGTGATGTTTGGCATGGTCGCTGTTCAAGGGATGCGAATGCTGAGCAAAGTTGATTTTATGAATGACAAGAACTTGTTAGTGATTGCGGTATCGATCGGTTTTGGTTTAGGGTTCAATATGATGCCAACCTTATTCAGTCAGATGCCTGAAACCGTCCAAATGTTTACAGGCAATGGGATCGTCATGAGTAGTTTGACAGCCATTGTTTTGAATCTGTTCTTCAACGGATTGCCGAAAGAAACAGACGAAGTGACGGAATTGAGCTTGCAACAGTAAGTTGATTTGATCCAGACGAGGATTCGTCTGGATTTTTTGTATTGTTCCTTTATTTGTCTTTTTCCTACCAAACAGAAAGACTGAATAGTTTTCTTAGCCATAAAAACGAACGATACAAAGATAAACTAGCAAATAGTTCGAAAATATTTTGACATTGCTCCGGCAACTCGTTACTATTTAAAGGTGAAAGTGATTGTTAGTCATAACGTGTTATGCAAGGGGCGTTGGGTTGCAGTGACAAACTGCTGCTAACAAACTAATTTCGTGAGAAAATACTTCTGAGCTTGATTCAGAAGAAACTAGTAAAAAATCGTTGGAGGGAAAATCAAATGAAACCAGCAGTTGCAGTGATTATGGGGAGCAAGTCAGATTGGGAAACAATGAAGGAGTGCTGCTTGATTTTAGATGAGTTAGCGATACCTTATCAGAAAAAAGTCGTTTCGGCACATCGTACACCAGATTTGATGTTCGAATTTGCCGAAACTGCTCGTGCAGAAGGAATCAAAGTCATTGTCGCAGGAGCAGGAGGAGCAGCTCATTTGCCAGGAATGGTCGCAGCGAAAACAACGTTGCCCGTCATTGGTGTGCCTGTACAATCTCGCGCATTAAACGGGTTGGATTCCCTACTATCGATCGTGCAGATGCCAGCTGGTGTACCAGTGGCAACAACAGCGATCGGAAAAGCTGGCGCAACTAACGCAGGACTACTTGCAGCGCAGATGCTTTCCATGTATGATTTAGAGATAGCGGAGAAATTAAACGCGCGAAGAAATACATTAAAAGAAATTGTATTGGAAAGTAGTGATCAACTTGATTAAACCTTTAATGCCCAACGCAACGATCGGAATCGTTGGCGGAGGACAGCTAGGTCGTATGATGGCAATGAGTGCCAAAGAAATGGGCTTTCGGGTTGGCGTCTTAGACCCTACTGCCAATTGTCCAACAGCCCAAGTCGCTGATTGGCATATTGTTGCTGCCTACGATGATGTGTTTGCTTTAGAAGAAATGGCTCGACGTGCCGACGTGATCACCTATGAATTCGAAAATGTCAGTGTCGAGGCATTGAATTCCATTTTGCCTTATTCGCATATCCCTCAAGGGACTGACCTGTTAGCAATCACTCAAGATCGTTTATTAGAAAAGTCATTTCTAGAGGCTAACAATATCGTAATTGCACCTTATGCCACGATCATCAGTCCAACGGATATCCAAGATGCCATCGACAGTATCGGTTATCCCTGTGTGTTAAAAACGACTAGAGGCGGTTATGACGGAAAAGGGCAGCACGTGTTATACAGTACCGCGGACTTAGCGCCTTCGATGAACTTACTGCGTGAAGGGACGTGCGAATTAGAAGCGTGGATTCCTTTTGAAAAAGAATTGTCGATTTTAGTTGCTGGTAATGGAGAAACCTTTACCACTTTCCCAGTGGTAGAAAACATCCACCGCAACAATATTTTGCATCAAACGATCGCTCCTGCGCGCATTGATCCAGAAGTTGCCGAAGAAGCCAAACGGATCGCTCATATTATTGCGAAGGCCTTGGATCTGCAAGGCGTTTTAGCCATCGAAATGTTCTTGACTAAAAGTGGCGGCTTGTATGTCAATGAGTTGGCACCGCGACCGCATAATTCTGGTCACTATTCGATCGAAGCTTGTTCCATGAGTCAGTTTGATGCCCATATCCGGGGGATCTGTGGCTGGCCATTACCAGAAGTGTCATTGCTTTCATCAGCAGTCATGGTCAATGTCTTAGGCGATGAATTGACAGAAACGTATGAGTTGATTGCCACAAAACCTGCTTGGCAATTCCATTACTATGGCAAAGAAGAAGCGAAAACCGGGCGTAAAATGGGTCATATCACTGTTTTGACAGAAAATATCGCAGAGACCACTGAAGAAATCTATCAAACCAATATTTGGGATTAAAGGAGATAATAACATGTTAGAGCGTTACACAAGACCAGAAATGGGTGCTATTTGGACCGATCAAAACCGTTACCAAGCGTGGTTAGAAGTAGAAATATTGGCGGATGAAGCTTGGGCGGAACTAGGGGAGATACCGAAAGAGGATGTTGCTTTGATTCGTGAAAAAGCAACCTTCGATATCGACCGTATCTTAGAGATCGAAGCGCAAACGCGACATGATGTGGTTGCTTTTACCCGAGCAGTCTCTGAATCTTTAGGTGATGAAAGTAAATGGGTCCACTACGGCTTGACGTCGACGGATGTTGTTGATACTGCGTATGGCTACTTGATGAAACAAGCCAACGACTTGATTCGGGAAGATTTAAATCGTTTTGTGACGATCATTGGTGAAAAAGCCAAAGAATACAAACATACCGTAATGATGGGACGTACCCATGGTGTACATGCGGAACCAACGACCTTTGGCTTGAAATTAGCCTTATGGTATGCGGAAATGAAACGCAATGTCGAGCGTTTTGAGCGGGCAGCAAAAGGGGTCGAAGCAGGAAAGATCAGCGGAGCAGTTGGAACCTTTGCAAATATTCCACCGTTTGTCGAAGAGTATGTCTGTGAAAAATTAGGGATTCGTGCGCAAGATATTTCCACACAAGTACTACCTCGTGACTTGCATGCAGAGTATTTCTCTGCAATGGCGTTGATCGCAACTAGCATTGAGAAATTTGCAACCGAAATCCGGGGCTTACAAAAATCAGAAACCCGAGAAGTTGAAGAATTCTTCGCAAAAGGTCAAAAAGGTTCTTCTGCCATGCCCCATAAGCGTAACCCAATCGGTTCTGAAAATATGGCGGGACTTGCACGAGTCGTTCGCGGCCATATGGTGACAGCTTATGAAAATGTCTCACTGTGGCATGAACGGGATATCTCACATTCATCGGCAGAACGGATCATTATTCCGGATACGACGATTTTGATCGATTATATGCTGAATCGCTTTGGCAATATCGTCAAAAATCTGACTGTTTTCCCAGAGAATATGAAGCGCAATATGAATGCGACCTTTGGATTGATCTACAGCCAACGAGTGATGTTGAAATTGATCGATCACGGTATGACAAGAGAGCAAGCCTATGACTTGGTTCAGCCAAAAACAGCGCAAGCTTGGGATGAGCAAACGGATTTCCGTCCACTATTAGAAGCTGATCCAGCCATTACGGATGTGTTGTCCAAAGCAGACTTAGACGATGCGTTTGATTACAACCATCATTTAAAACAAGTCGACACGATCTTTGAACGTGTCGGTTTAGCCGAATAAGAAAAAAGCCGCAACCTTCAGATCCTTGTCTGAAGGTTGCGGCTTTTTTTTAATAATGTTCAGCTAAGTAGGTCAATAGCTCAGGTGCTAAACCAGTTGCTGATTGGTTTTCCTGGCGATCTTCTAGCATGGAGACCATCAGAAATCCTTGGTCTTGCGAATCAAAGGCAAATAAGAAACTGTTTTCCTGGCCTTTTTCATCTTGCTTTTCTTTGATTTCAGCTGTTCCTGTCTTAGCAGCCAATGGAATGTTTAATGCTGCCAAGGAATGTGCAGTTCCGTTTGGATCGGAAACAACGGCGGTCAAATCTTGATTGATTTGATCGATCGTTTCTGCTTTAAAGACTTCTTTGTCTTTTTGCTCTGCCTCTTTCACTAAACGGGGATAGACCAGCTTCCCTTGATTGGCAAAGACGGAGTAAATAGCCGCTTGCTGGATTGGATTCAATAGCAATTCTCCTTGGCCATAGCCGGTATCTGCCAGTAAAATGTCCGAATTGAAGGAGTCTTCATTTGAAATTTGAGCAGGATTCATCGCGATCGGTAAATCCAATGTTTCACCAAAAATCAACTTCGACAAGCCGTCACGAAAGGCATCTTCGCCCATAGATAGGGTTTGTTGCGCCATATAAATATTATCAGAGTATACCAGTGCATCCTTGAGATTCACAGAAGCTACATCAGTAACTCTCGTCACAAAGTAGTCGCCCCACGAGCTATCTTTTTGCCATTTCAATCCATCGATCGCGATACTCTGCGTAGGATCGATCGTGCCATTTTCCAAGCCGATCGCACCAGTGATGGCCTTAAAGGTCGAACCAGGTGCATAGGCCGTAGCAAAGCGGCTGATGAAAGGCAGGTCTTCATTTTGTTCATACGCATCATAATCTTCTTGTGAGATCCCTTGGGTCATTTTATTGGGATCATAACTTGGCGAGCTGGCAAGTACCAGCAGATCGCCAGTTTTGGGTTCGGTAACGACCGTTGCTCCTGCTTGGTTTTGTAAGGAGTCAAACGCCGTCTTTTGGGCTTGGGCATCAATGGTCAGTTGGATATCCTTGCCATCTGCGCGTTCTTTTTCTAACAGGACGACTTTTTCAGCACCATCTTCATCTGTGATGGCGATTTTTCCGCCGTTTTCTCCTCGCAACTCTTTATCGAAGGCAGCTTCCAGACCACTACGACCAATTTGTCCGTTGCTTGCTAGTGTTTCATCTTTTTCGATATCTTCCGCTGTTACATTTCCTAAGTAACCAATCAGTTGGGCGGCAGCTTCCCCAAGTGGGTAAGTGCGTCCAGTCGTTTCTTTTAAACTTGTTCCAGTTGGCATCTCATCCGTTGGTTCGATGATCTTCAAGGGGACGAACAACTCATCTTGAACCCAAGATTGCCCCAACGCTTGATTGATGGCTTCTTCTGTCAGGTCGAAACGTTCCGCGATCGCTTTGATATTGGCGTTTTTTTCGTCTCCCGTGCCCAGTTGCCCCGGAACGACGCCTAACTGATAAAGCGTGCCATTTTCTGCTAGTGGTTCGTTGTTTCGGTCGAGAATCTCCCCGCGAGTGGCATTATCTACGGAAATATTGACTTTGTCTTGTCCCTCCATTCCTGGAAAGATCAACTGAGGGGACCAATCGATCTTGGCTTCGTTATCTGCTACAGTGATCGTGCCACTATAAGAAAGCTCGGTTAATTCACCTAACGAGGTGGTCAAGGAACCGTTGTATTGGAAATTGAATTGATCGGAATCCTTGTCATTAGGAGTTACCTCAATCCCAGAGGCTTTAAATGATTCGGCACCGATACCAGTGAAGATCGCTTCGTATTTTGCAGAGACTTCGTCTGCGGTAAAGCCGGTTGATGCTAAACTGTCTTCAGACACGAAGGCAGGCAAGTCACTGTACTTCTGATCGGCCAAAGCGTCGATAAAGGAAGTGAGGGCTTTTTTAGCAGCGGCTTCTTCTTGCCGATCCTGATAGACGGTATAACCATAATAGCCGCCGCCTAGTACCAATAAGGCGGCAGGAAGTGCCAACCAGACGAAGCGCTTGGGCTTTTTCGCTGGCTTTTCGTTGCGAGAGCGCCGATTTTCTGACATATTATTGTTCCTCCTTCAAAGCCGTCATACGGGCATGATAAAGCGGCAACAGCGTTTGATAAACTGCTAAAATATCCGCCATCTCAACGTCTTCGATCATTTCTTTCGGAAAAATCTTTCCAATTTGAAGCTCGCTTTTTTTGACTTTCTTCAATCGTTCCAGATAGGTTGGCCACATGGCGATAGGGTGGTGGTCGTATTTTGTGTGATCAGGAGAAAGTGTAAAGTCAGCTGGTAATTGATCGAATAATTCTTTTTGGGCCAACCAGGATTCAGCGATCGTTGCCTGATTTTTCGGTTGGTCGATCACGCTGAGCCAAACAAAGACATACGCTTGATTGATCCCAATTTGAAAGTGGGCATCCATTTTATAGCCTCGTTTGTTCGGACCGATCCCTGCCCAGGTTTCGGCAGGAGGGTAGACGGTTCTGCGTCGGTGCTGAGCAATATGCAAATAAAAAGGCTCTTGGCAGCTTTCTTCAATTAATGGGATCGCTTCCTCACCGATCGTTTGAAAAATCGGCTGAATCTCGGCACGGATTTTTTCCATTCGTTCGTCTAACGTTTCTAAAGAAAAAGCATCAAATGATTGTTTCGTAAATAGCATAATCGTATCCTTTCTGTTGTCTGAAAATAGTATAACAAAAAAAGCCCGATAAAATACGGGCTTTTGTTTATTTTACCTTTTTTTATCGAAGGATACTCAGTCAGTTTGCCGCTGGACTCAATTTAAACGTTGGTGTCTGGCTTTGTTCCTTCAAAAGATGCAAAAGATCATCCAAGAAAGAAAAGTCCATTTCTTCTAAATTAAAATAAATCCGAAAAGAATACGTATGTTTAAATAAGCTTTGGCGATGGATTTGATGAATGATCAATTCGTCATTGCGTTCATTTTGAAATTGTAGAACACGCTTTTGTTCTTCGGCATAATGAGGGCGCGCCCCTTTTTTGAAGGGACTGAATAAATAGAAACTTGTTTGTTGGTTGATGGAAAGGATTTGCTGCACGGCCAATAATTCGTTATGGAGCTGTTGTTTTTCTTTGTCTGATAAATGAGCTAAAAAAAGTTCAGCACGATTCTTTAGCGACCACATATAGTACTCCTCCTTGAATGTAGCTACAATACGACCTAAATATAGCATGAAAAAAGAATATTGTAAACGCTTTATAAATCCTTTGCTGCTTCTAAAGAGGAATCTACTTTCAACCAAATGGGTAAAAAGCGAACATTCGTGTTTGTTAATATGTAAATGTACAGATAATCGTTGACCCGCTTTTTCTGCGTTGTTAGAATAATAAGCAAATAAAGATGTGTGTCATCGCTATGTGAAAAATATTACTTAACTGAGGTGGATTATGGAATCAGAAGTGCTTCTTTATGAAGGAAAAGCCAAGAAATTGTTTAAAACCAACGAAGAGGATGTATTGAGAGTCGTTTATTTGGATCAAGCTACTGCATTGAATGGTCAAAAGAAAGATGCCGTTGTAGGAAAGGGTGCCTTGAACAATCAGATCACTGCGCATCTTTTTCAGCGGCTAGCCGACAAAAACGTCCCAAGTCACTTTCTTCAATTAGTGTCTAAACACGAACAATTAATTCGAGCTGTCACCATGATTCCTTTAGAAGTCGTTGTTCGCAACACGGCTGCTGGTAGTTTTTCAAAGCGCTTGGGCATCGAAGAAGGAACCAAACTGCCAAAGCCGATCGTAGAGTTTTACTACAAAGAAGATCGCTTGGATGATCCGTTTATCAATGATGATCATGTGTTTTATCTAGGGCTTGCCTCAGAAGAGGAGCTGGACCAGATCAAAACATTGGCGCTGCAAGTCAACGCTGCGTTACTGGAAATCTTTGCGAACATCAACATTCGCTTGATCGATTTTAAAATCGAGATCGGCAAAACCAAAAAGGGCGAGTTGCTTCTGGCTGATGAGATTTCACCAGATACTTGTCGTTTATGGGATATGGGGACAAATGAGCATCTTGATAAAGATGTTTATCGACGTGATTTAGGGGACATCGTTCCTGTTTATGAAGAAGTCTTAAATCGTTTAGAAAAGGAGAATTCAGCATGTATTTAGTCAAAGTTTATGTAACCTATAAGGAATCTGTTTTAGACCCTCAAGGGGAAGCTGTGAAAGGAGCGGTTCATCGCTTGGGGTATCAAGATGTCAGTGATATTCGGATCGGGAAATACTTTGAAATCAAAGTGACACCTTCAAACAATCAAACACAAGCAGCTGTAGCAGAAGAAATCGAAGCGATCTGCGACAAGCTTTTGGCAAATGTCAATATGGAAACCTACCGTTATGAAATGGTTCAAATGGAGGAAGCGGCCCTATGAAATTTGCAGTGATCGTTTTTCCTGGATCAAATTGTGATGTTGATTTGATGTGGGCAATCAAAGATATCATGGGGGCAGAAGCAGAATATGTGCGCCATGATGCAGACAGTTTAGCCGGTTTTGACGGTGTTTTGCTTCCAGGAGGATTTTCTTATGGTGATTACTTAAGATGTGGAGCGATCGCCCGTTTTTCAACGATCATGTCAGAGGTCATTCGTCTGGCAAATGAAGGCAAACCTGTCTTTGGTACCTGCAATGGGTTTCAAATTTTAACGGAAGCGGGCTTGTTACCAGGGGTTTTACAAAGAAATGAATCACTCCATTTTATTTGCAAACCGGTCCGTCTGCAAGTGAATAATCAAACAGCTTTTACTTCTGAATATGAAACGGATCAAGTCATCACGCTTCCTGTCGCTCATGGTGAGGGCAATTATTATTGTGATGAAACGACTTATCAGGAATTGGTTGCCAACAATCAAATCGTTTTCCGTTATGAAGATAACGTCAACGGTAGCCTACACAACATCGCTGGTATCTGTAATAAAGCTGGCAATGTTCTAGGCATGATGCCTCATCCAGAACGAGCGATGGAAAGCTTATTAGGCTCAGAAGATGGCAAGAAGTTTTTTGCTTCATTATTGAAAAATTTTGGGAAGGTGCCGGTAAATGGATAAAATGATCGTAAAAGAACCTACACCACAAGAAATCAAAGACACGAAATTATACGAGCAATGGGGATTGACCCAAGAAGAATATCGGATGATCTCAGAAGATATTTTGGGACGTTTACCGAACTATACCGAAACTGGACTCTTTTCAGTGATGTGGAGTGAACATTGTTCTTACAAAAATTCCAAACCTGTTTTGCGGAAATTCCCGACAGAAGGGCCGCAAGTACTGCAAGGACCTGGAGAAGGTGCGGGTATCGTGGATATCGGCGATGATCTAGCCGTCGTTTTTAAAGCGGAAAGCCATAATCATCCTTCTGCGGTGGAACCTTATGAAGGAGCAGCAACTGGTGTTGGTGGGATCATCCGCGACATCTTCAGTATGGGAGCAAGACCGATTGCTGTTTTAGACTCCTTACGATTTGGTGAGTTAGATAATCCAAGAACGAAATATCTTTTGGAAGAAGTCGTTGCTGGAATCAGTGGCTATGGCAACTGTATTGGGATTCCGACCGTCGGTGGTGAAGTGGCATTTGATCCTTGTTATGAAGGCAATCCATTAGTCAATGCGATGTGTGTAGGGATCATTGCCCACAAGGATATTCAAAAAGGGCAGGCCAAAGGTGTTGGAAACACCATCATGTATGTCGGCGCAAAAACAGGACGCGACGGGATACATGGGGCGACTTTTGCATCGGAAGAATTTGTCGAAGGGGAAGAACAACAACGTTCCGCCGTACAAGTCGGTGATCCTTTTATGGAAAAACTTTTGTTGGAAGCTTGTTTGGAATTGATCGTGGATCATTCGGACATTTTAGTCGGAATTCAAGATATGGGTGCTGCTGGATTGGTTTCTTCTAGTGCCGAGATGGCATCAAAAGCCGGATCAGGGTTGCGTTTAACGTTAGATGATGTTCCACAACGAGAAACCAATATGACGCCTTATGAAATGATGTTGTCAGAATCTCAAGAGCGGATGCTGATCTGTGTCAAAAAAGGACATGAAACTGAAGTGGAAGCACTCTTTAAGAAATACGATCTAGAAGCCGTCGTGATCGGTGAAGTAACAGATGATGGCAACTATCGTTTGTTCCATCACGGACAGGAAGTCGCTAATTTGCCAGTAGATGCTTTAGCTGAAGATGCGCCGACTTACTACAAAGAGATGGCAGAACCGAAACGGATCAAAGTGTTTAAGGAAACACCAGACTTTGTTCCAGTGATTCACTCAGCAACGTCTGTATTTGCCGATCTACTGCAGCAGCCGACGATCGCTTCAAAACGCTCGATTTTTGAAACCTACGATTCGCAAGTTCGTACCAATACCGTGGTAGGACCCGGCAGTGATGCCGCTGTGTTACGAATCAAGGGAACCAATAAAGCCTTGGCGATGACGACTGACTGTAATGCTCGTTACCTGTACTTAGATCCAGAAGTCGGCGGACAGATCGCAGTTGCAGAAGCTGCTCGAAATATCGTCGCTTCCGGTGGGCGTCCATTGGCGATCACTGACTGCCTTAACTTCGGCTCGCCAGATAAACCAGAAGGATTCTGGGAGTTATCCACGGCTGCTGACGGGATCTCAGAAGCTTGTCGTGTGCTAGAGACACCAGTCATTTCTGGGAACGTCTCCTTATACAACGAAACGGACGGACAATCGGTCTATCCAACGCCGGTAATTGGGATGGTCGGATTGATCGAAGAGCTGGCGCATATCACGACGCAGCATTTCCAAGCAGCGGGGGATCTGATCTATGTCCTAGGGGAAACCCATGCTGACTTCAATGGGTCTGAATTGCAAAAACTGCAGACAGGAAAGATCGCTGGGCGTTTAATGTCCTTTGACCTTGAAACAGAAAAAATGAACCAACAATTGGTTACCGCAGCGATCCAAGCAGGTCTTGTTCAAAGTGCCCACGATTGTGCCGAAGGTGGTTTAGCGATCGCTTTAGCCGAATCCGCTTTTGACAAGGGCTTTGGTCTAAATGTGACCGTGTCATTGCCAGCAGCACAATTGTTTTCAGAAACCCAATCCCGATTTGTGCTTTCAGTCGCACCTGATAAGCAAGCAGCTTTTGAAGCGCTGGTAGGCGCTGCTGCAACAGCGATCGGGGAAGTGACTGCTGATGGCCAGATTCGCATGCAAGCACAAGATGATACGATCGAGATGCCCCTTACTGAGGCGAAATTGAAATGGGAGGAAGCCATTCCATGTTTAATGAAGTAAAGAGCCTCAACGAGGAATGTGGGGTTTTTGGTGTTTGGGGTCATCCAGATGCCGCTCGTGTCACCTACTTCGGACTACACAGTTTGCAACATCGCGGCCAAGAAGGTGCAGGGATTGTCACGAATGATGCGGGGAAACTCAATGGCCACCGTGATTTAGGGTTGCTAGCGGAAGTCTTTTCGGATGAACGTGTCCTCCAGCGTCTGACAGGAGATGCTGCCATTGGTCACGTTCGTTACGCAACTGCTGGTAATGGTAGCGTTGATAATATTCAACCATTTTTATTCAAATTTTTTGATCAGCAGATTGGCTTAGCTCATAACGGCAACTTGACGAATGCGAAAAGTCTACGGAAATCCTTAGAAAAGGCTGGTGCGATTTTCCACTCGAATTCCGATACAGAGATTCTCATGCACTTGATCCGTCGCAGCGAAGAACCGCTTTTTATGGATCGGGTCAAGGAGGCATTAAATCAAGTTAAAGGTGGATTTGCGTACCTTTTACTGACCGAAAATGCCATGATCGCAGCACTAGACCCCAATGGCTTTCGGCCATTGTCAATCGGGAAAATGGTCAATGGTGCTTATGTGGTGGCTTCAGAAACCTGTGCGTTGGAAGTCATCGGTGCGGAATTTATTCGTGATGTCCGACCAGGCGAAGTCGTGATCATTGATGATGCAGGCATTCAAATTGAACAGTATACCCAAGAAGTACAACCCGCGATATGTTCGATGGAGTTTATCTATTTTGCCCGTCCTGATTCCAACATCGCTGGCGTCAACGTCCATCGTGCCCGTAAAAATATGGGCCGTCGCTTAGCACAAGAGGCGCCGATCGAAGCGGATATGGTCATTGGTGTACCGAATTCATCCTTATCTGCTGCCAGCGGGTACGCAGAAGCATCAGGTATTCCCTATGAATTAGGCTTAGTAAAAAATCAATACATCGCACGAACGTTTATTCAACCGACGCAGGAGTTAAGGGAACAAGGTGTACGGATGAAGCTCTCAGCTGTTCGTGGCGTAGTCGAAGGCAAACGAGTGATTCTAGTCGACGATTCGATCGTCCGAGGAACCACCAGCCGCCGTATCGTGCAACTGCTAAAAGAAGCAGGTGCCAAAGAAGTTCATGTACGTATCGGTTCGCCGCCTTTGCGCTATCCGTGTTTTTACGGGATCGACATTCAAACGAGAAAAGAATTGATCGCAGCCAAATATACGGAAGCTGAGATTTGTGAAAAAATCGAAGCAGATTCTTTGGCCTTTTTAAGTGAAGACGGGTTGATCGAAGCGATCGGTTTAGATTTTGACGCACCTTACTCAGGATTGTGTATGGCCTATTTCAATGGCGATTATCCAACCCCTTTGTATGATTATGAAGAAAACTATCTCGCGTCTTTAGCTGAATAAATTGTAGGCAAAAATGGTTTTTCAAACGAAGCAGTGAAGGACCGCTGGTTTACTTGCGTTAACGACGAATGAGCTGAATGAAGAAAAGCGGATGAATGATTGAGGAGGAACAAACGTGGCAAATGCATATGCAAAAGCCGGTGTCGATGTCGAAGCCGGTTATGAAGTAGTCGAACGGATCAAAAAGCATGTGAAACGAACAGAACGTCTAGGCGTGATGGGGGCAATCGGGGGTTTTGGTGGATGTTTTGACTTATCATCGTACCAATTGAAAGAACCAGTACTCGTTTCTGGGACAGATGGTGTAGGAACTAAGCTTTTATTGGCGATCCAGCAAGAACAGCACACAACGATCGGCATTGATTGTGTCGCAATGTGCGTGAATGATATCGTCGCTCAAGGGGCAGAACCTATCTACTTCCTTGACTATGTTGCAGTCGGTAAAAACGATCCTGCAAAGATCGAACAAATCATTGCTGGTGTCGCAGAGGGCTGTGTGCAAGCGGGTGCTGCCCTGATTGGTGGGGAAACCGCTGAAATGCCGGGAATGTACCAACCAGAAGAATATGATCTTGCTGGCTTTGCCGTAGGAATCGTCGAAAAAAGTCGCTTGATCACTGGAGAAACCATCAAAGAAGGCGATGAGCTGATTGGTTTGCCTTCATCAGGCATTCACTCGAATGGGTACTCTTTAGTCAGAAAAGTCTTTTTTGAACAGCATGGCTATACAGGAGCAGAAACATTTGCAGAACTTGACAACCAAACACTTGCAGAAAGTTTATTGACGCCAACGAGAATTTACGTGGATGCATTGAAGCCTTTATTGACAGAAGGATTGCTAGCTGGAATTTCTCATATCACTGGTGGCGGCTTTGTTGAAAATATCCCGCGGATGCTGCCTGAAGGTCTGGCGGCAGAAATCTCCTTAGACACTTGGCCGCAGTTGCCGATATTTGATCTGATCGCTGCTCATGGCGCGATTCCTCACCAAGAAATGTTCGAGATTTTCAACATGGGGATCGGTATGGTCTTAGCCGTTGCGCCAGAAAATGTTGCGGCAGTAATGGCGCTTCTATCCGCCAATGAAGAACCAGCGTATCGGATCGGTAAAGTGACGAAACGTGACAACGAAGCTGTCTGCTTTAAAGAGGCAGTCCGATGAGGATCGCCGTCTTTGCTTCTGGAACGGGCAGCAATTTTACAGCGATCGCCGATGCGATCCAGGCTAATGAAATCAAAGGGGCGCAGATCGGATTGGTCTTTTCCGATAAACCTGCAGCGCCAGTGATAGAAAAAGCCCGCGCAAGAGACTATGAAACGCTTGTCTTGGAGCCAGCGGCTTTTGCGTCAAAAGCAGCCTTTGAAAGGAAATTGATCGAAGAATTGCATTATCATGCCATCGATTTTATTGTTTTAGCTGGGTATATGCGGATCATCGGGAACACCCTATTATCCGCTTATGAAGGCAGAGTCATTAATATCCATCCCTCGTTGTTGCCGAGCTTCCCAGGCAAATCTGGGATTGCCGATGCCTTCGCTTATGGCGTGAAAGTGACGGGGGTTACGGTTCATTATGTCGATGCTGGCATTGATACAGGGCCAATCATTGCCCAAGAAATCGTTCGGATTGACACCGACGATACGTTAACAAGTGTGACAGAGAAAATTCATCAAGTGGAACACCAAATCTATCCAGCTGTTTTAGCTGAAATTGTGGAAAAGGGGCTATCAAATCGTGAATAAACGTGCATTAATCAGTGTGTCTGACAAAGAAGGACTGGTACCATTTGTCCAAGAATTGACCAATTTAGGATTTGAGATCATTTCAACTGGCGGGACCAAAACCGTCTTGGAGGAAGCAGGGCTTCAACCGATCGGCATCGAAGCGATCACAGAATTTCCTGAAATGATGGACGGTAGGGTAAAAACGCTACATCCGCGGGTGCATGGTGGTCTGTTAGGGCGACGTGATCTGCCTTCTCATATGGAGGCAATGGCTGAGCACGGTATTTTACCGATCGACCTCGTTGTCGTCAATCTTTATCCATTTAAAGAAACGATCAGCAAGCCTGATGTCACAGAAGCCGACGCAATCGAAAATATCGACATCGGCGGACCAAGCATGCTGCGTTCTGCGGCGAAAAACCATGCCTCAGTAACTGTTGTCGTTGATCCCAAGGATTACGACTGGGTTTTAACTGAGCTGAAGGAAGGCAATACGACGTTGGCATCAAGAAAGAAATTAGCTGCCAAAGTCTTCCGCCATACCGCAGCCTACGATGCCTTGATTGGTGAATACTTGACCAAAGCGGTGGCTGAAACAGAAACGGAGAACTTGACGAAAACCTATGTTTTGAAACAAACATTGCGTTATGGTGAAAATAGTCATCAGAAAGCTTCCTTCTATCAAGACGCATTACCCGTGCCCTATTCGATTGCCAGCGCAAAACAAATCCACGGCAAAGAATTGTCTTACAACAACATTAAAGATGCTGACGCTGCCTTACGGATCGCAGAAGAATTTACAGAGCCAACTGCAGTAGCCCTAAAGCACATGAATCCATGTGGAATCGGAAGTGGAGAAACGATTGCTGAAGCTTTCCAAGAAGCTTACGAAGCAGACCCAGTGTCGATTTTTGGCGGGATTATCGTCTTAAATCGTCCAGTTGATGTGGCAACTGCGCAGCAGCTGCAGCGGATTTTTCTTGAGATCATTATTGCACCTGCATTTGAAGAAGGAGCACTTGAAATCCTAACGAAGAAAAAAAATCTGCGCTTGCTGGTTGTTGATTTCGAAAAAGCAGCCAAACAGCCAGAAGTTGTCTCTGTCCTTGGGGGCTTATTGGTGCAAGAACCAGACGATCAAATGGAGTCACCAGCAGATTGGACCGTGGTGACCAAAAGACAGCCGACACCAGAAGAAATCGCAGCCTTGGCATTTGCTTGGAAAGCGGTGAAACACGTGAAGTCCAATGCGATCGTTTTAGCCAATCAACAGCAAACCGTCGGGATCGGTGCTGGTCAAATGAACCGCGTTGGTTCAGTGAAAATCGCTGTGGAACAAGCCCGTGAAAACAATAAATTGGCTGGTTCAGTGCTGGCAAGCGATGCCTTTTTCCCGATGGATGACAGTGTCGAATATGCAGCACAACAAGGAATCAAAGCGATTATTCAACCTGGTGGTAGTATCAAAGATCAAGAATCGATCGACATGGCAGATAAGTACGGTGTGGCGATGGTCTTTACTGGTGTTCGTCATTTTAAACACTAAGAAATAGGAGAAGACGATGAAAATACTTGTTATTGGTAGTGGTGGCAGAGAACATGCCGTCGCAAAAAAGTTTCTGCAAGACCCTCAAGTTGAAACAGTCTTTTGTGCAAAGGGCAATCCTGGAATGCGAAAAGACGGGATTGTGACAGTCGCAATTGAAGAGTCCGATCATGAAGGTTTGATTGCTTTTGCTCAAGAGCAGGAGGTTGATTGGACCTTCGTTGGTCCAGAAGTTCCATTACTAAATGGCATCGTAGATGATTTTCAGGCGGCGGGCTTGGAAATTTTTGGTCCCAATCGACAAGCAGCGATGATCGAAGGATCAAAAGAGTTTGCCAAAGAATTGATGCGTGCCAATCACATTCCAACAGCTGACTATCAAAGCTTTACAGATAGTGCGCAAGCAAAAGCATATATCCAACTTAAAGGTGCACCGATCGTTATCAAAGCGGATGGCTTAGCGGCAGGCAAAGGCGTAGTTGTTGCTGAAACCGTTGATGAGGCGAATGCAGCTGTCGAAGCGATGCTGGAGCAAAATGCTTTTGGTGAAAGTGGTGCAAAAGTGGTGATCGAAGAGTTTTTGGCTGGCGAAGAGTTTTCGCTCTTGGCGTTTGTTAAGGACGAAGCCGTCTATCCAATGGTCATTGCCCAAGACCATAAACGTGCGTTTGATGGCGATTTAGGGCCGAATACAGGAGGTATGGGGGCGTACACACCAGTACCGCAGATTCCGCAAGAAATGGTCGATCAAGCGGTCAAAGAAGTTTTACTTCCTGCAGCAAAAGGGATGATTCTTAATAAGACACCATTTACTGGTATTCTTTATGCAGGTCTGATTGCTACTAATGATGGACCGAAAGTCATTGAATTTAATGCTCGTTTTGGTGATCCAGAAACGCAAGTCGTGTTAAGTCGTTTAGATAGTAGCCTGGCACAGATCATTGATGATCTCTTGCAGGATCGAGAGCCCGCGATCCGCTGGAATCAAGCGGCTTCGATCGGTGTCGTGATTGCATCGCAAGGATATCCTGGCAAGTATCAGCAAGGAATGCCTGTTCCATCTCCTCAAGGAGAAGGAACACAATTCTTTTATGCAGGAGTGGAGGAGACTGCTGATCAAGGCGATTTGACGGCAGCTGGTGGTCGTGTTTTTCTTGTGGAAGCTTCAGCTGAGGATTTAGCTACTGCACAAAAGAACGTCTATGAAGCAATCAATAAATTGCCTTTGTCGGGTTTGTTTTATCGAAATGACATTGGTGACAAAGCCTTACACTATAGCAACTCATCAAAGGCGATGAAGTAAAGAACGTTTCAATGCGTAATGCAAATTGAAAGTAAAGGATGACTGCCAGTAGAACCAATCGGTTGTGCTGGTGGTTTTCATTTTATAGGAGGTTTTTTTGACGTTGGTGTAGCGTTTTCATCTTGTTGTGCTAAAATAAGAATGTAGTTTAAATAAGGAGGAACTTTACGTGAAAAAAATTAAATTCGGTCCCACTGATTTAGAAGTATCTAGCGTGATTTTAGGTTTGATGCGAATCAACAATGCCAAAGACCCAGTGAAAGTATTGACGACAGCGATTGAAAATGACATTACCTTTTTTGACCATGCCGATATCTATGGGCGCGGGGAGTGTGAAACGATTTTTGCGGAAGCGTTAGCAAAAACGGATGCCAAAAGAGAAGAGTTGTTCATTCAATCAAAATGTGGCATCGTTCCAGGTGAAATGTTTGATTTTTCGAAAGAGCATATCATTTCTTCCGTGGAAGGTAGTTTACAGCGTTTGAAAACCGATCATTTGGATGCGCTACTATTGCATCGCCCTGACACTTTGTTTGAACCAGAAGAAGTGGCAGCTGCCTTTGATCAATTAGAAAAAGACGGCAAAGTGAAATACTTCGGTGTCAGCAATCAAAAACCTGGTCAAATCGAATTGTTGAAAAAATATGTTTCCCAACCTTTAGTAGCGAATCAGCTGCAATTCGGGATCATGCATACGGGAATGATCGATCAAGGAATTCATGTCAACATGACGGATGCTGGTAGTGTCGATCATGATGGAGAAATTCTTGAATATTCTCGCTTGCATGAGATGACGATCCAAGCTTGGTCTCCGTATCAGTATGGTTTCTTCGAAGGTGTCTTTATCGGTAACGAGAAATTCCCCGAGTTGAACGAAAAATTGACTGAACTAGCGGACAAGTATCAAACGACACCGACAGGTATTGCTTCTGCGTGGATCTTACGTCACCCTGCAAACATGCAAGTGATTGCTGGAACGATGACCCCACATCGGATCGAAGAAATCGCGCAAGCATCTTCGATCGTATTGACCCGCCATGAATGGTATGAGGTGTATAAAGCAGCAGGAAACATCTTGCCGTAATTTATTAGTAAATCCCGTTTTTTTCAGTACTTATAAGGGTGAATGTTCGCAAAAGACGAACATTCATCCTTTTTTTTCAAAAAGTATTTCTAAAAAGCTTGTATTTCACTTCTAGGTGGTTTAAATTGTTGTGGGCGTTAAAAATAGGCTGAGGCCATTTGATGCTTGCTTCACTCTTAGTAAGATTTGGAGGATATTTTTATGTTTGACATGAAAGTTTTTGATTACGAAGATATACAACTGATTCCTAACAAGTGTATCGTGAACAGCCGTTCAGAATGTGATACCACGGTGACATTAGGCGGACACTCTTTTAAGATGCCTGTCGTTCCTGCAAATATGCAAACGATTATTGATGATTCGATCGCAGAATTTTTAGCTGAAAATGGCTATTTTTATATTATGCACCGCTTTGATGAAGAAGCGCGGATTCCATTTATCAAAAAAATGAAAAGCCGTGGCTTGATTGCTTCTATCAGCGTAGGTGTCAAAGAAAATGAATATGCCTTTGTGGAAGAACTAGCTGACAAAGAGCTTGTTCCTGATTTTATTACGATCGATATTGCTCATGGCCACTCAAACGCCGTGATCAATATGATCCAACACATCAAGAAGCATTTGCCAGCAACGTTTGTGATCGCTGGAAATGTTGGAACACCAGAAGCAGTTCGTGAATTGGAAAACGCTGGTGCAGATGCAACGAAAGTCGGCATTGGACCTGGGAAAGTGTGTATCACAAAAATCAAAACTGGTTTCGGAACTGGCGGCTGGCAGTTAGCAGCACTACGCTGGTGTGCTAAAGCTGCTCGCAAACCAATCATTGCAGATGGCGGCATTCGGACACACGGCGATATCGCTAAATCTGTCCGTTTCGGTGCAACAATGGTCATGATCGGTTCATTGTTTGCAGGTCATGAAGAATCACCAGGGGAAACCAAGGTAGAAAACGGCGTTGTGATGAAAGAATACTTTGGTTCTGCATCAGAATTTCAAAAAGGTGAAAAGAAAAACGTGGAAGGAAAGAAAATTTGGATTCAATACAAAGGTTCTTTGAAAGACACGTTAGTTGAAATGCAGCAAGACTTGCAGTCATCGATCTCTTATGCAGGTGGAAAAGATTTAGAATCGATTCGTAAAGTGGATTACGTAATCGTGAAAAATTCGATTTTTAATGGAGATACGATCTAAACCGGATACTAAAGAAGCGACCTTCTATTGGTCGTTTCTTTTTTTGTAAGAAGAACCATTTTGTTTTTCTGTTTTCTTCGTTATAATAGAAGCAACGAAGAGTAGAGGAGCGGGTGACCAAATGACAATCAAAGTGATGTCAGTGTTCGGTACCAGACCGGAAGCCATCAAAATGGCGCCACTAGTAAAGGAATTGGAAAACGACCCGCGTTTTGCATCGATCGTTGTGGTGACGGCGCAGCATCGAGAAATGTTGGATCAAGTATTAACGGTTTTTGAGATCACACCAGACTATGATCTGGATATTATGACTTTAGGGCAAACCTTGACAGGGATCACCACCAAAGTTTTACTGGATCTAGAACCGATCCTGCAAAAAGAAACTCCTGATATCGTGCTGGTTCATGGGGATACGACCACCGCTTATGCAGCCGCGACGGCCGCCTTTTATCAGCAAATTCCTGTGGGGCATGTGGAAGCCGGTTTGCGCACATGGAACAAAAAATCTCCTTATCCAGAGGAAGCCAATCGTCAGTTGATCGATGTCTTAGCTGATTTTTACTTTGCGCCAACTTCCCAAAGCAAAAAAAATCTGCTGGCTGAAAACCGCAATGAGGCTGCGATTTATGTAACAGGTAATACCGCCATTGATGCGATGCGTTATACGATCTCGGAGGAATACCAGCATCCAGAACTTTCCGCAGCAGATCAAACCATGATCCTACTAACAATGCATCGTCGAGAAAACTTAGGTGCTCCGATGCAGCAGGTCTTTCGTGCTTTAGCACAGATCGCAAAGGAGAAGCCAACGATCAAATTGGTTTTCCCTATGCACAAGAATCCCCAAGTCCGAGGGATTGCTCAGGAGATTCTTGGGGAACTAGCAAATGTTACGTTGATTGAGCCTTTAGATGTCATTGATTTTCATAACGTTGCGAATCAAAGTACCTTGATTTTGACGGATTCCGGTGGTGTCCAAGAAGAAGCACCGTCATTAGGCGTTCCTGTTTTGGTCTTGCGAGATACAACAGAGCGCCCCGAAGGCATTGCTGCAGGTACGTTAAAACTGATCGGTACGTCTGAAGCTGCGGTTTATCAAGAAACAAAGCGACTGCTAGAAGATCCAGAAGCTTACAATGCCATGGCACATGCAGAAAATCCATACGGCGATGGGAAAGCAAGCCAGCGAATCCTGCAAATTTTAGCCGATCATTTTTCGTGAGAGCTAGAGTGAATAATAATTCTCCCAGTATAGGTGAACATAGAGAAAGAGGCAGCTGTTTGTTAAATGGCTGTCTTTTTATATACATGAAACCTGCGGGAACGCCGTTTCCATTTTTTCGTTGATTGTGACAAACGAAGAAGCTTGATTAAGTGTGAGTTTCGCTTTGAAAGGGTTTCTGTTCATCTGCTCGTATATAAAGGTTTATCAAGTATAAAATCACATCGGTTCTTTAATGTTGTTATTTTATTGTAAGACCTTTCATTTGAAAACCTATGGAAAACTTTGAAAAAAGGGTACTTTTTTCCTTAGATGCTGTTGACATTGGTTAGGATAGCAGTTATTATGTGGGTAGTTGGAAGAAAGACTTCCGACGAACTGACATTTTATACAAATAATTGTTAGGTGAGGCTCCTATATGGACACAAGCTGCTGCCGCAAAAGCATCGAGAGATGCTTAGTTGGTAGGACAGGTCTAATCGTGAAGGTTAAACCCAAAGCAGCTGATAGCAAATTTGCTATCTACGCCCTATAGTGCTAAAGCTCTACAATGATCATGAGTTTTTTACGCATGCTTATTGGGAGCGTGCGTTTTTTTGTGTCTTTTGCGCGCGTTCCACAGTGACTTACCTAATAAAAAGAAAGGAAGATTCACATGGAATACCCCAGTCCCCAGATGAAACAGCGGAGTAGTTATCGAATCGCTAGGGGTGGCGTAAGCAACTCCTAAGTGCTAGGAGGAAAAAAAGATGTTAAAAAAACTATCGAAAGATCAAGAACTAAAATTACTTGCAAAATTGACCGAAAGAGAATTATTGATGGAGATGCGGACCTCCTTTCAAGGGTTATCGGAAGAAGATGCTGCAGAGCGTTTAGCAGAGTATGGTCCAAACAAAGTCGACGCACAAAAACCAACACCCGCTTGGTTGATGATCTTAGGCGCTTTTAAAGATCCCTTTGTGTTAGTTTTAGCCCTATTAATGATTATTTCTTTTGTAACAGGCGATATTGAAGCAGTGATCGTGATGGGAATCATGATTTTAGCCAGTGTCATGATTACTTTCGTCCAAGAATACCGTTCCCAAAAAGCAAGCTTAGCGTTAAAAGAACTTATTGAAAATACTTGTTCCGTAACCAGAGATGGAATCACGAGAGAAATTCCAATGGATGAAGTCGTTCCTGGAGACATCGTCACCTTAGCAACTGGCGACATGATCCCTGCGGATGCGATCTTGATTTGGACCAAAGATTTATTTATCAATCAATCTTCATTAACAGGCGAATCAATGCCCGTTGAAAAATTTGTCGACGCTGGGATCAAAGAAAGCGATGAACAAATTTCTGCACTAGATATGCAAGATCTTGTTTTCATGGGTACCGATGTCTTAAGTGGTCAAGGAAAAGCCATTATTTTGAAAACCGGTCAAAGTACATTCTTTGGCGATATTGCTAAAAATGCGACCACGAAACGCGGCAAAACAACCTTTGAAGATGGCTTAACGAAAGTCAGCAAACTATTGTTGCGAATGGTCATGGTTCTTTTCCCAATCGTTTTATTGATCAATGGATTAACCAAGGGTGATTGGGGCGAAGCGTTGTTCTTCGCGATTGCAGTAGCAGTTGGTTTGACGCCAGAAATGCTACCAATGATCGTTACCAGTAACTTAGCCAAAGGGGCGATCTCTTTGTCAAAAGAAAAAGTGATCGTCAAAGAATTGCCTTCGATTCAAAACTTAGGTGCAATGGATGTATTATGTACCGATAAAACGGGTACGATCACCGAAGATCGTGTCGTGCTGGTACAACATTTAAACCCGTTTGGCGTAGAAGATAAACAAGTTCTTGATATGACCTATTTAAATTCTTACTATCAAACAGGGTGGAAAAACCTGATGGATATCGCAGTGCTAAACTACTATGAAGAAGAAGGTTTGGCAGCGCCATTTAACGATGTGACAAAAATCGATGAGATTCCTTTTGACTTTTCACGTCGTCGCTTGACGGTTGTTGTCAATGCGGATGGTCATCAACTGATGGTCACAAAAGGTGCAGCTGAAGAAATGGAACAAGTCTGCAAATACGTAGAAGTTGATGGCAAAGTGATGGAATTGACTCCTCAATTGAGAGAGCAATTACGTCAAGTGAACCTGCGCTTGAATAAACAAGGAATGCGCGTGTTGACAGTTGCCGTAAAACGCGATGCTCACGCAGATGCCGTTTATTCTGTAGCAGACGAACAAGACATGATCATGATTGGCTTTATGGGCTTCTTAGATCCAGCAAAAGAAACAGCCAAAACAGCGATTGCTTCTTTACACGGTCATGGCATCAATGTCAAAGTGTTGACTGGAGATAATGCGATCGTTGCGCAAAAAGTTTGCCGAGATGTTGGTATCGATGCAGATGAATACTTATTGGGAACCGATATTGATCATCTGTCAGATGAAGAGTTAGCAGCGAAAGCTGCAAAAACCAATCTGTTTGCAAAATTAAACCCAATGCAAAAATCACGAATCATTGAAACCATTCAAGCAGCAGGCCATACAGTCGGCTTTATGGGAGATGGCATCAACGATGCGCCTGCTTTACGCACGGCAGATGTTGGCATCTCGGTTGATACAGCAGCGGATATCACCAAAGATGCCAGCTCGATCATTTTATTAGAAAAAAGTTTAAATGTCCTTGATAAAGGGGTCATCGAAGGGCGCAAAGTATTTACCAATATGATGAAGTACATCAAAATGACGTTGAGTTCGAACTTCGGGAATGTCTTCTCGATCTTAGTTGCTAGTGCCTTTTTACCTTTCTTACCAATGTTGTCCATTCAATTGTTGGTTCAAAACTTGGTGTACGATATGGCACAATTGACGATTCCATGGGACAACGTAGACAAAGCAGAGTTAGAAAAACCAGTCAAATGGCAAGTAGGCGGACTATTGAAGTTTACCGTCGGCATTGGACCGGTCAGCAGCATCTTTGATATTTTGACCTTCTTTGTGATGTGGCATGTCTTTAGTGCAAATACGATCCAAGAGCAAGCCTTGTTCCAAGCAGGATGGTTTATGATCGGCTTAACGACACAAACCTTAGTCGTTCACATGATCCGAACAAGAAAATTACCATTTATCAATAGTATTGCTTCACCGGCAGTCTTGATCTCCAGCGTCCTAGCAATTGCAGTTGGCTTCTTAGTTATCTTGACGCCATTGCACACAGTCTTCGATTTTGCGGCGCTGCCATCAAGCTACTGGCCATGGTTTATTGGTATCAATTTCGCTTATTTAGTAACAGTTGAATTTGCCAAACGCATTTACATTCATGTGACGAAAGAATGGATTTAAAAAAACAGGTCGGCGTTCTTCCTATGGAGGGGAGAATTGCCGATCTGTTTCTTTTTATCCAATCTCTGTATTATTTTTTTCTCATCTTAAGAAAATTCTTTTTGATTCAAGTCGAATCCTTCACAAGTAATAAAAGGAGGTTAATGGTAAATCTGTTTAGCCAAATGATGATTGCTGTACTATTCTTAAATAAAAAAAAGAATCTGAAAAGAAAAAATTGAAGAAAGCGATTGCTTTAATGTGATTAATTTCACTAATGTTTTCTTAAGAGTTGCTACAGTGGGAATTGTTTTATTAAAAAAAATACCCTTTTCACTTGTCATTTTCGAAGTTAAATGATAATTTATAAGAGTAAATGAAATTTCGATAGTACAGATTTAAACCCTGTTACATACGAAAGTGAATTTTTATATCAGAGAGGAAAGTGTGTCAAGATGGCAAAAAAACAAAAAGCACTTGATTTCCAAGCGATTTTGGAGCAAGTCAATGCAGATTTTCCAACTTACCAAGCTTTGGACAAAGACGGGAAAATTGTAAATCAAGAGTTAGTACCAGATTTAAGTGACGACGAATTAGTTGAATTGATGACTCGTATGGTATGGTCTCGTGTATTAGACCAACGCTCAACTGCGTTAAACCGTCAAGGTCGTCTAGGTTTCTTCGCGCCAACTGCTGGACAAGAAGCAAGCCAATTAGCAAGTCAATTTGCTTTTGAAAAAGAAGACGTTCTATTACCAGGTTACCGTGATGTACCACAATTGATCCAACACGGTCTGCCATTGAAAGAAGCGTTCTTATGGTCACGTGGTCACGTTGCTGGGAACCTTTACCCAGAAGATTTAAAAGCATTGCCACCACAAATCATCATCGGTGCACAATACGTCCAAGCAGCCGGCGTTGCTTTAGGATTGAAAAAACGCAATAAGAAAAATGTTGTATTCACTTATACAGGTGATGGCGGTTCTTCACAAGGGGACTTCTATGAAGCAATCAACTTTGCAGGGGCATACCATGCAAACGCTGTATTCTACATCCAAAACAATGGTTTTGCGATCTCTACACCTCGTGAAGTACAAAGTGCGGCACCAACATTGGCACAAAAAGCAGCAGCAGCTGGGATCCCTGGTATCCAAGTTGACGGTATGGATCCATTGGCAGTGTACTATGTTTCTAAAGCAGCTCGTGAATGGGCAGCAAACGGCAACGGTCCTGTATTGATCGAAACCTTGACTTACCGTTACGGTCCACATACATTGTCTGGTGATGATCCAACCCGTTACCGTTCAAAAGACATGGACAGCGAATGGCAACAAAAAGATCCATTGGTACGTTTCCGTACTTACCTAACTGAAAAAGGACTTTGGTCTGAAGAAAAAGAAGAACAAGTCATTGAACAAACAAAAGAAGAAATCAAAGCAGCGATCGCTGAAGCTGACCGCGTGCCAAAACAAAAAGTTTCAGATTTCTTGAAAAACATGTTTGAAGTTCAACCACAAAACATTAAAGAACAAATTGCAACTTACGAAGCGAAGGAGTCGAAATAGTCATGGCACAAAAAACAATGATTCAAGCAATTACAGATGCCTTAGCTGTTGAAATGGAAAATGACAAAGAGATTTTAGTCTTTGGTGAAGATGTCGGTAAAAACGGCGGGGTTTTCCGTGCAACAGAAGGTTTACAAGAAAAATTCGGCGAAGATCGTGTCTTCGATACCCCTCTTGCTGAATCTGGTATCGGCGGCTTGGCTTTCGGTTTAGCATTAGAAGGTTTCCGTCCAGTTCCAGAAATCCAATTCTTTGGTTTCGTATTTGAAACCTTTGACGAAATCGTTGGTCAAATGGCGCGTACTCGTTACCGTATGGGTGGTACACGTAATTTACCAATCACTATTCGTTCACCATTTGGTGGCGGTGTGCATACACCAGAATTGCACTCAGATAACTTGGAAGGATTGATCGCTCAATCACCTGGTATCCGTGTCGTTATTCCATCAAACCCATATGATGCAAAAGGATTATTGATTGCTTCTATCCGCAGCAATGACCCAGTTGTTTTCTTAGAGCACATGAAACTTTACCGTTCATTCCGTGAAGAAGTGCCAGAAGAAGCATACGAAGTTCCTTTAGACAAAGCAGCAGTAACTCGTGAAGGTTCTGATGTTTCCATCATCACTTATGGTGCGATGGTTCGTGAAGCAATCAAAGCTGCTGACAACTTAGCGAAAGAAAACATCAACGCTGAAATCATCGACTTGCGTACAGTTGCTCCTCTTGATGTTGAAACGATCATCAAATCAGTTGAAAAAACTGGTCGTGTGGTTGTCGTTCAAGAAGCACAAAAACAAGCAGGTGTTGGCGCTCAAGTCGTTTCTGAAATTTCTGAACGTGCGGTTCTATCACTAGAAGCTCCAATCGGACGCGTGTCTGCACCAGATACGATCTTCCCATTCGGTCAAGCTGAAAACATTTGGTTGCCAAATGCAAAAGACATCGAAGACAAAGTGAAAGAAATCGTGAACTTTTAATAGTTGAAGAAGGGAAGAATAGAAAATGGCATTTCAATTTAAATTACCGGATATCGGTGAAGGAATTGCAGAAGGCGAAATCGTAAAATGGTTCGTCAAAGCAGGGGATACCATCAATGAAGATGATACCTTACTAGAAGTTCAAAATGATAAATCAGTGGAAGAAATTCCATCTCCAGTAACAGGAACAGTGAAAAACATCGTTGTCCCTGAAGGTACAGTCGCAAACGTTGGGGATGTCCTTGTTGAGATCGATGCACCAGGACATGAAGACAACGAAGGCGATGAAGGTGTAGCAGCAGAGTCTCAAACACCAGCAAAACCAGCGGCAGAACCTACAACGGAAACGGCTGAAGCATCAGCTGGTTCTTCTGAAGGCGCAGGCGTTTTCCAATTCAAATTACCAGATATCGGTGAAGGTATTGCAGAAGGTGAAATCGTAAAATGGTTCGTTAAAGCAGGAGATACCATCAATGAAGATGATACGTTGCTTGAAGTTCAAAACGACAAATCAGTGGAAGAAATTCCATCTCCAGTAACAGGAACAGTGAAAAACATCGTTGTTGCTGAAGGAACAGTCGCAAATGTTGGGGATGTTTTAGTTGAAATCGACGCACCTGGTCACAACAGTGCGCCTGCTTCATCAAGCACATCTGCAGAAGCACCAAAAGAAAAAGTGGAAACTTCTGGTTCAGCAAGTGTTGTTGAAGCAGCAGATCCTAACAAACGCGTCTTGGCTATGCCTTCTGTACGTCAATTTGCTCGTGAAAAAGATGTTGATATTTCTCAAGTATCAGCAACAGGTAAAGGCGGCCGTGTAACAAAAGAAGACATCGAAAACTTCCTATCAGGTGGCGGACAAGCTGCAAAAGCTGAAACTCAAGCTCCTGCGAAAGAAGAAACAAAAGCTGCAGCAACTGAAAGCAAACCAGCAGCTCCAGCAAAAGCCTTCAAATCAAACTTAGGTGATTTAGAAGAACGTGTGGCCTTAACACCTACACGTAAAGCAATCGCTAAAGCGATGGTAAACAGCAAACAAACAGCACCTCATGTAACCTTGCATGATGAAGTTGAAGTAACAAACCTATGGGATAACCGTAAGAAATTCAAAGAAGTTGCTGCTGCAAACGGCACAAAACTTACTTTCTTACCATATGTTGTGAAAGCATTGACTGCAACAGTGAAAAAATTCCCTATCTTGAATGCGTCGATCGATGATGCAAAACAAGAGATCGTATACAAAAACTATTACAACATCGGTATCGCAACAGATACTGACCATGGTTTGTATGTACCAAACGTAAAAGATGCAGATCGTAAAGGCATGTTTGCTATCGCTGATGAAATCAACGAAAAAGCAAAACTTGCTCATGACGGCAAATTAGCTGCAGATGATATGCGTAACGGTACCATCACGATCAGTAACATCGGTTCAGTTGGTGGCGGCTGGTTCACACCAGTAATCAACTACCCTGAAGTAGCTATTTTGGGTGTAGGTACGATCGCGCAACAACCAATCGTAAACGCTGAAGGCGAAATCGTTGTCGGACGTGTGATGAAACTTTCATTAAGCTTCGACCACCGTATCGTTGATGGCGCAACAGCGCAACAAGCAATGAATAATATCAAACGTCTATTAGCTGATCCAGAGCTATTAATGATGGAAGGATGATTAACAAATGGTAGTTGGAGATTTTGCTGTTGAATTAGATACAGTTGTAATCGGTGCGGGACCTGGCGGCTATGTAGCTGCCATCCGCGCTGCTGAAATGGGACAAAAAGTAGCAATCATTGAAAGAGAATACATCGGCGGCGTTTGTTTAAACGTTGGTTGTATCCCTTCAAAAGCTTTGATCGCTGCAGGTCATCATTACCAAGAATCTTTGGATTCAACAATGTTTGGTGTAACAAGTGAAAATGTTTCCCTTGATTTTACCAAAACACAAGAATGGAAAGACAACAAAGTCGTTAAAACGTTAACTTCTGGTGTTGGTTTCCTATTGAAAAAACATAAAGTTGAAACAATTGAAGGAGAAGCTTTCTTCGTTGATGATCACACATTGCGTGTCATCCACCCAGATTCAGCACAAACTTACTCTTTCAACAATGCAATCATCGCAACAGGTTCTCGTCCAATTGAAATCCCTGGTTTCAAATTCGGCGGACGTGTCCTTGATTCAACTGGCGGATTGGCATTAAAAGAAGTTCCTAAAAAATTCGTTGTTATCGGTGGCGGTGTCATCGGTTCTGAACTAGGTGCAGCGTATGCAAACCTAGGTGCAGAAGTAACGATCCTTGAAGGTTCTCCTCAAATCTTGCCAACCTATGAAAAAGACATGGTCAAATTGGTTGAAGAAGACTTTGCGAAAAAAGGTGTAACAGTCGTTACCAACGCAATGGCGAAAGAAGCAATTGACAATGGCGATAGCGTAACTGTGAAATATGCCGTAGATGGTAAAGAAGAATCAGTTACTGCTGATTACGTGATGGTTACTGTTGGCCGTCGTCCAAATACTGATGACATGGGCTTGGAACAAGCAGGTGTTGAAGTAGGCGAACGCGGATTGATCACGGTTGACAAACAAGGCCGTACCAACGTATCTAACATCTACGCAATTGGTGATATCGTTCCTGGTGCTGCATTAGCACATAAAGCCAGCTACGAAGCAAAAATCGCTGCTGAAGCAATCTCTGGCAAAAAAGTTGCTGTTGATTACAAAGCGATGCCTGCAGTTGCCTTTACTGACCCAGAATTGGCTTCTGTCGGTATGACCATCAAAGATGCCAAAGATGCTGGAATTGAAGCAAAAGCATTCAAATTCCCATTCTCAGGTAACGGTCGTGCGTTATCTCTAGGAAAAACCGAAGGATTCATTCGCTTAGTAACAACGGTTGAAGACAATGTGATCATCGGTGCGCAAATTGCTGGTTTAGGAGCAAGCGATATGGTTTCAGAACTTGCTCTTGCTATTGAATCTGGCATGAACGCAGAAGATATCGCGTTAACCATCCATCCACATCCATCTCTAGGTGAGATCACAATGGATGCTGCTGAGTTAGCTCTAGGTTTACCAATCCACATTTAAGCTTTTTGAAACTCGTTCATCATTTGGTGAACGAGTTTTTTTATCACCAAAAATAAAGCGATCCTAAGCTATTGACAGAATCTTCTGTAAATGATACGATGCTCTTAATATTTCAACCGTTGATGAGGAAAGTACATTGATTTGGCAAGCCTAGAGAGTCTTCGTAGGGTGCAAGAAGAACTTGTAGAATCAATCGAAAATGGCCTCAGAGGTGATCTTCTGAACTTGTACGAAAGATAAGGAGATCCGGGTGCGCCCGCTATCGCGTCAGAGTATAACGACGTTTATTTGTCGCGTACTTGCTGAGAAGCATGCTGGAAAGTCTGCTTGAATAAAGGTGGTAACACGTAAACACGTCCTTTGATATCTCGATATCAGAGGGCTTTTTTATTTGTATTATTAAGGAGGAATAGTATGACAGAAAGATTTGAGACGATTCAATTACACGGAGGACAAACACCAGATCCTACCACAGGGAGTCGCGCCGTACCCATTTATCAAACCACATCGTATGTGTTTGAGGACGCAGATCAAGCGGCAGCGAGATTTAGTCTTAGTGATAATGGCAATATCTATACCCGTATTACCAATCCGACAACGGCTGTTCTAGAAGAACGATTAGCCCTCTTAGAAGGCGGTGTCGGTGCGTTAGCAACGGCTTCTGGCTCAGCAGCGATCACCTATTCGATTTTAAATCTTGCACAAGCAGGAGATCATATCGTTTCTGCTGCTTCAATTTATGGGGGGACCTATAATTTATTCGCTCATACGTTGCCAGATTTTGGCATCACTACAAGCTTTATTGATAGTGAAGATCTGGCAGCACTAAAAGCAGCCATCCAAGAAAATACTAAAGCAGTTTTTCTAGAGTCTTTAGGCAATCCAGATATTGATATTGCCGACTTTAAAAAGATTGCAGCGATCGCTCATGAAGCAGGGATTCCCCTCATCATTGACAATACCTTTGCGACTCCCTATCTGTTTCGAGGATTTGAGCATGGGGCGGACATCGTCGTTTATTCCACGACAAAATACCTCGGTGGTCACGGTGCTGCTTTGGGAGGGGCCATTATCGATAGCGGCAACTTTGATTGGACAAATGGCAAATTTCCCAAGCTGGTCGATCCCGATCATAGCTACCATGGAATCTCATGGGTAGAAGCCGCTGGTAACGCTGCCTATATCACTCGAGCACGAACGATTCTTTTACGGGATACAGGCGCTGCGATTTCTCCCTTCAATTCATGGGTGTTGCTGTTAGGCATCGAGACGCTTTCGTTGCGGATGGAACGTCATGTAGAAAATGCGCAACAAGTTGCTGAATTTTTAGCCAAGCACTCGGAAGTCTCTTGGGTTCATTTCCCAACACTGCCGGACAGCCCCTATTTTGAACGGGCGCAGGAGTATTTCCCCAAAGGGACCAGTTCCGTCTTTTCCTTTGGATTAAAGGGTGGAGCAGAAGCAAGCAAAACCTTTTGTGGCGCAACCAAGCTCTTCTCTTTGCTGGCAAATGTCGGGGATGCAAAGTCCTTGATCATCCATCCAGCTTCGACGACCCATTCCCAGCTTAGCGTAGAAGAACTTGCAGCAGCCAAAATTCGTCCAGAGACGATTCGCCTATCCATTGGATTGGAAAACATCAACGATCTATTGGAAGATCTCACGCAAGCCTTCCAACAGCTCTAAATAGTTGAAGCAGTAGGAAAAGCGCAGGATACTATGCTGCGCTTTTTTGTTGTCGGTTAGTGTTTCAAATAAAACTGCGGTTTCTGTTGTTAGAAGGATAGTAAATCCATCGGTTCTATGCTATATTTAGTTGCTAAGGAATATGGATAAGGTGGGGGATGTATGCGTAATCATGCAAGTGACAAGAGGATTCGGTTTTACTACACAAGTTTGCAATTTCTTTATTGGATGATGTTTTGCTCAATCTATGGCTTTGCGACCCTTTTTTTGATTTATTTCAAGGTCGATCCAGCAAAAATTGGCGGTATTTTAGCCTTAGTCAATATTGCGTCTACGATTTTGCAGCCCTTCATCAGTCAAATCATTATCAAAAAAAGTAAAGTACCGCTGATCGTTGTCTTGAAAACGATGACAATCGGCGTGGTCGCGGTGCTCTTAGCAGGTGTGATTTTCCCTGCATTATCAATACTGACCTATGTCTTAGGAGGGATTTTGCTCGTTTCCATGCAGTCCTTTCTCAACGCCTTGGCGTTCGAATACACGAATAGCGGCAACAAAATCAATTTTGGCTTTTCGCGTGCGGGTGGGTCACTAGGATTTGCGGGGACCTCCTTTTTACTGGGGCAGCTCTTGGAGGAGTTTTCGGCAGCCCTTTTGCCAATGATCGCTATCGGGCAGGCCGTTTTGTTTCTCATTATTTTGCTTTTGCTGCCAGCGATCAAGAAGCCAGAAATGCCCGTGATGCATACAGAACAAAGTCATTCAGGTGCCTTTTTGAAAAAATATCCTTTTTTACTCTTTCTCTTTGTCGGGTTTAGCTTTCTTTTCAGCTTCCACACGATGATCAACAGCTTTTTGGCACAAATTTTTGCCGATATTGGCGGTGGCAGTAAGGAAGTTGGCATCGCCCTGATGGTTGCGGCGTTATGCGAATTGCCTGGCATGATTTTCTTTGAACAGTTAGTGAGGATACGGTCTAGCCGTTTTTGGCTGTTGTTTTCCAGTGTTGCCTTTGCCATTCGTGGGGTGCTCATGCTGTTGATCAGCTCCATCATCTTGATGGAATTGAGCCATTTGATGCAAGGGGTTAGTTTTGCTTTGTTTATTCCAGCTTCGGCTTATTTGTTCAACCATAGTTTGGCAGATGAAGATCGGGTTTTTGGACAAACGATTATTATCATTGCTACCACGATCGGTGGCGTGATCGGTAATCTTTTGGGCGGGATGCTGATCCAAAGCTTCGGTGTTTGGGAAATGCTTTTGATCGGGACTGGGTTTGCCGTTCTTGGTGCTGCATTGACCTTTATCGGTGTGAAAAAAATCCCTAAAAGTAACAAGAAACTAGCGATCGTAAGCGAATGATCGATAGGTAGAAAAAAGAGTTGCGGCCGTATTTGCTTCGGTCGCAACTCTTTTGAATCTGATCAACGGGTACTATTTCTTTTCTAATACAGCGATAAATTCCCGCATATAGTCTGGTAGATCTGGAGGACGGCGGCTGGAAACGATATGTCCATCCGTAACAACAGGTGTATCCACCCATGTGGCTCCAGCATTTGTCATATCATCTTTGATGCCTGGTGTACTGGTGACCGTCTTGCCTTGCAGGATATTCGCAGAAATCAAGACCCAGCCTGCATGACAGATTTGACCAATGACTTTTTCGTCTTTGTCCATCGTTTGCACGAAAGAGATGACCTCTGGGAAACGTCGTAATTTATCAGGCGCCCAACCACCTGGAACTAAGATGGCATCGTAGTCATCGGCATGAATATCAGAAAAAGCATAGGCTGATTCTGCGGGTACACCGTATTTGCCAATATACGTTTTATGCGCTTCTTCACCGACTAAATCGACTTGCGCGCCTTCTTCCCGTAACCGATGGACCGGGTACCACAGTTCTAAATCTTCGAAATCATTGTCGACTAAGGCAATGATTTTTTTGTTTTCTAAACGCAAGAGAATTCCTCCTTTTTCTTGTTATTCTTACTGTAACATCATGCAAAGAGAAACACCAAAAGTATGCTTCTTAAAAAATGCCAAGAAGCTATTTTGAGAATGGTCATTCAGAGAAATGGTAGTGATGTAAGCGTTGTAATCATTAGGAAAGTAAGAGATAATGAAAGAAAGCCAAAGGAGGCGAAGATGTGGAAGCATTCGAAAATGCTCGAAAATTTATTTACAAAAACGCGCGCCCTTTAGACCTTGCTCGTTGGCAGTATCATTTTGAAAATGGATCTCGCGAGGCTGTATTACAGGCGTTACAATTCTACCAAAATGAAGATGGTGGGTATGGGCATGGTTTGGAACCTGATCATTGGAATCCCAACAGTACACCGATTGCAGTGTGGGAGGCATGTCGAATTTTAAGAGAGCTTGAATGCCTTCATTCGACAAATCCACAAGTCCAAGGGATTTTAAGGTATTTAGCTAGTGGAAAAGAGTTTTCTGAAGGGAAATGGTTCAACCAAGTGCCGTCAACGGTATCCTATCCGCATGCGATTTGGTGGGAGAGTCCTGTAGGCGTGCCAGCAGACAACCCAACAGTAAGTCTAGCTGGTATGATCTTAAAAACAGGGGAAGCTACCCTCTATCAAAA
Organism: Enterococcus sp. DIV0755f; assembly: GCF_051713725.1. NCBI lineage: Bacteria > Bacillati > Bacillota > Bacilli > Lactobacillales > Enterococcaceae > Enterococcus > Enterococcus sp. DIV0755f. Next base: position 1,952,254 of record NZ_JBIOQL010000001.1, on the reverse strand, counting down.
AGCACAAGAAATCGTCGAAACAGCAGTTGCAAGTTTCCTTAAGGAGCCAACCAGTGAAATGCACACATTAGTCGTCTATCTAGAATTATTACAAGACTGTGAAGAAATCCAGTATCAGCCTGTTTTAGCAAATGAACGCTTTCGCGAGATCTTATTCCAGCAAATTCGCCATACTGTCTCAAACGAGCCAGAAGAGTGGTTCACGTCTTATGTCAGCAAACCTTCAAATTTTTTCTTTACAAGAGAGCAGCTGCTTGGGATCTTTAGTGAAGAATTATGTAAAAAAGAAGCCCAAGAAATTTTAAAATACCAACAAGAAGATGGATCATTTGTCATTCCATGGCAATGGGGAACGGATTACCCAGAGTTTTTCATAAGTAAACAGTGGTGGAAATCAATTACTATCATTAAAAATTTTTTGTTTTTGCAGGCTTTTCTAGACGAACCTTTTTGAAATCGGTCATTTTCTAATAAGCAATCTCGTTGAAAGAACAAAGGAATTTCCTTCTTATTTGAGATTCATGGGTTTCAGCTTCTAAAAATCTCAATAGTTTGTATACAAGAGGTACATTCATTGCTAGGATGTACCTTTTTTGCAGCGGAGGCTCTGACCTATTTTTAATTTTGTGGTACACTGAATAAGATGAATAGGAGTGGTAATATGCGGGATTATCAATATCCTCTTGACTTAGATTGGTCGACAGATGAAATGGTCGTCGTCATGAAGATGTGGGAACGATTAGAACAAGCCTATGAAAAAGGCCTTCCTAGTAGCACGTTTCTTGAGGCGTATCAAGCCTTTAAGAAAGTCGTTCCTAGCATTGGCGAGGAACGCCGTTTAGGCAGAGAATTTGAAGAACTATCAGGCTATTCGCTGTACCATGCTGTGCAGGCAGCGAAAAAGACTGAGGGAAAACTAAAAATGAAAGGGTAGATCAACGAATGCATGAAATCGTTAATGAAGTTCGCCAGTGGATGATCGCTGCAGGTGAAACGATCAAAGACAATTTAAATAAAGAAGACTTAGTGGTCGAGACAAAATCAGGACGGAAAGACTTAGTGACAGAATTGGATAAAGCCACGCAAGATTTTCTGATTGGTAAGATCCAATCCTATGATCCGGATGCCAAAATTTTAGGTGAAGAAAACGGACTGGACACACTTGCCGACATGAGTGGGCGGGTCTTCATTATTGATCCGATCGATGGAACGATGAATTTCGTGTTAGAAAAAGAAAACTTTTGTATCATGATCGCGATTTACGAAGAGGGCAAAGGGCGCTTTGGCTTTGTCTATAATGTTATGAAAGATGAATTCTTATGGGGTGGTCCAGAGATTGGTGTCTATAACAATGGCGAGAAGATCGAACCGCCGAAAGATATTGCCTTATCCGAAGGTCTCGTTGGCTTGAATTCGCCTATGTTGATCCATAACCGCCACCACGAAACCGAGGTCAGTGACAAAGCATTAGGCATTCGTATGACTGGGTGTGCTGGGGTAGAGCTGATTGCCCTCGCTAAAGGACAAAGAGCAGGCTATCTTTCTCATCTTGCGCCATGGGATTATGCGCCAGGGGGCGTTTTGTTAGAAACCCTTGGATTAAAGATGGCAAACATCAAAGGAGATCCGCTATCCTTGAATGGACGGGAATTGTTCGTAGGCGGTACACCGAAAGCTTTTGAAGAATTATTGGCGATCGTCAATCAATAAGAAAGCTTGCGTACTATCTGATAATCGATGAACTGATACGCATAGAAAAAAAGGCTGGAAACTCCGTTTCCCACTCGTTGGACCTGGTGGGAGTCAACGCTGTCCTTAAGTAGCGAAAACGGTAGCCCAGCCTTTTTAGTTCGCAGTAAGTTCTTTTTGTACCAGCTTTAATGCTTCACTGACGATTTGATCCATATCTAAATACCGATAGGAGCCGAGACGTCCCCCGAATAAGACTTGCGACTGTTTCGCTGCCAGCTGTTTGTATTTTTTATACAGCTGGTTATTTTTTTCGTCATTGATTGGATAGTAGGGCTCAGCATCCGTCGTGAATGGCGCTGGATATTCCTTGGTCAGAATGGATGTGCCAGGATCACCTTGCTTATCGAAGTGTTTCCATTCCATGCTGCGCGTATAGGGAATCCGTTCATCCGTGTAATTGATTACGGGATTTCCTTGAAGGTTTGGTGATGGATGTTTGGTTGTTTCAAAACGTAACGAACGATATTCTAGAGGACCGTATCTTTGGTCGAAAAAGGCATCGATCGGTCCTGTATAGATTATTTTAGGAAAACGTGCTAAATAGGCTGCTTTTTTCAGCTTCAAAGTCCGTTTTCAAACAAACATCGATCCGATCATCATCTAATAATTTCTGAAAAATCGGCGTATAGCCGCCTTCGGGAATCCCTTGAAACCGATGATTGAAATAATTGTTATCATAGGTGAAACGAATCGGCAGTCGACGAATGATAAAGCTCGGCAGCTCACGAGGGGGCTTTCCCCATTGCTTCTGAGTATAGCCGGCAATCAGCTTACGATAAATATCGGTTCCCACTAATTGGATCGCCTGTTCTTCAAGATTTTTAGGCTTTCCTTTCACTCCAGCACTTTCAATCTGTTGAGCGATCATCGCTTGTGCCTCTGTCGGTGTTCGTACCCCCCAGAGTTGATAAAAGGTGTTCATATTAAAAGGCAAATTATAAAATTGATCTTGATAGTTCGCTAAGACTTGATTGGTAAAAGGAATGAAGTCAGCAAAGCGATGCATGTATGCCCAAATATGTTTACTATCCGTATGGAAAATATGGGCGCCGTATTGATGAACGGTGATGCCGTCTTCTTGATAAGTATATAAGTTGCCTCCGATGTGGTCACGCTTATCGATCACCAGACAACGATGCCCTTTTCTGGCTGCTTCATGGGCAAAGATCGACCCGAATAAGCCCGCACCAACGATCAAGTACTGGTAGTTGCCAGTCTTCATGTGTTCGCTCCTCTCAGCTTTTGTTTAAGATATACAAATTCTAAGATAAAGGCTGCCACCGATCAAAGCAAGCGTTTTCTAAAAGAGTCAAAGAATCTTTATAATTGGCTGGTTATTCATGAGCAAAAAGCGACCGTTCATGAAAGGGCGCTCATTGCTTGGCGTTTCCATGATAAACTACTGCTAGTAGATTTATAGACGTATGATTTATACATAGCAGAAAGTTGGGTTTAGATGAATAGCCAAGAAAAAATCGCAGAATTAACACGTTTACAAAAGGCATTGTTTGTTTCAGGAAAAAATACTTGGGAGACACATGAGCTACCAGCGATCTGTCCATCGATTTTTATGGCAGATGGTCCGCACGGTATTCGTAAACAAATGGGAGAAGCAGATCACCTGGGACTGAATGAAAGCGTTCCAGCAACTTGTTTTCCGCCGGCGGCAACAATTGCAAACAGCTGGGACTGTGAACTTGCTGCGAAGGTTGGTGAATGTATTGGATCAGAAGCAAAAGCGTTAGAGGTTGATGTCGTTTTGGGTCCAGGTCTGAACATCAAGCGAAATCCTAAAGGCGGGCGCAATTTTGAGTATTTCAGTGAGGACCCTTATTTGGCAGGGAAAATGGCGGCTGCAAATATCAGAGGTATTCAAGAAAACGGGACGATTGCCTGCCCGAAGCATTTTGCTGTCAATAGTCAAGAAACGAGACGAATGGCATCGGATTCCATCGTTGATGAGCGGACATTACGAGAAATGTATTTAACAAATTTTGAAATCGCCGTCACTGAAGGAAAACCTAAAAGTATCATGAGCGCCTATAATATGATCAATGGCATTTACGCCAATGAAAACAAACGCTTATTACAAGAGATTCTCCGAGATGAATGGGGATTTGCTGGCTTTGTTGTCTCCGACTGGGGCGGTGATAATGACCATGTTGAAGGGGTCAGAAATGGCTGTCATTTGGCGATGCCAGGGCAAGGGATCGCTGGCGCACAAGAAATTATTGAAGCAATTGAAAGGAATCGTTTGGCTGAGTCGGAGCTTGATGTACGGGTTGCTGAACTAGCAGCGGTCTTCTCAGAGACGAAGAAGCAATCTGGAACAGATGCGATCGATTGGGCACACCATCATACAGTCGCAAGAGAAGCAGCTAGAAGCAGCGTGGTTCTGCTTAAAAATGATGACAACTGCTTGCCTTTAAATCCTAAGCAAAAGGTCGGAATTATTGGCGATTTTGCTCAAACACCTCGGTACCAAGGTGCGGGGTCTTCGATGGTAAATGCGAAACAAGTCGAGTCGATTTTAGAAAAGATTGGCGATTATACTCCTGAAATGGCAGGTTATGCACAAGGCTATGTCCGAAAAAGTAGTAGTAAAACAGCAACAAAACAAGCAGCATTGATCGAAGAAGCTGTTTCTTTAGCAGATGACTGTGAGGTTGTGCTGGTCTTTGCCGGACTTGATGAGAGCTATGAAAGTGAAGGGATCGATCGTGAGACGTTGGCGATGCCCGCAAATCAAAATCAGTTGATTGAAAAACTTTGTCAGACGACTGCAAAAGTAATTGTTGTTTTATCTGCGGGAGGGGTTGTTGAAATGCCCTGGCTGGATAAAGCTGATGGTGTGCTTCATGGCTACTTAGGTGGACAAGCAGGCGCTTCTGCGATGCTGGATGTGATCTTCGGTCGATATAATCCGAGCGGAAAACTAGCAGAAAGTTATCCATATTCCTATGACGATGTTTTGTTCGGTCAAGAATTCCCAGCAACAAGCCGCTTTGCCTATTACAAAGAGCGACTGTTTGTCGGCTATCGCTATTATGACACGTTTAAAAAACCAATTTTGTTTCCGTTTGGCTACGGTCTAAGTTATACGGAATTTGCTTATAGTGGTTTAATCATTGAAGAAAATCAGGTAAAATTTACAATTGAAAATGTTGGAGACAGAGATGGTGAAGAAGTAGTCCAATTGTATGTTGGTTTGAAAGAAAGTCAACTGATGCGACCGAAAAAAGAATTAAAAGGATTCAAAAAAGTAGCCTTAGCCAGTGGTGAAAAACGCACGGTCACATTGCCTTTTGATGATGAGACCTTTCGTGTTTATGACAGCCAACAAAATTGCTGGGCAGTTGAGGCAGGAGAATATACCCTATTTATTGGTGGGAATTGTGAAGAGAGTCAACTTCAAGGCACGCTTTTGATCGATCAGAAAGCCGCCACTTTACGACCAAGAACGGTGAACGAACAAGCTATTTATCCTGAGCGGATCGAACAAGCAACGCTACATGATTTTGTACAGTTTTTGAACCAACCATTACCGCAAGAATCAAGCGATCAGCCATTAGCCAAAAACAGTACTATTGCAGAGTTGCAGCAGGCAAAAAGTCCTCTAGGTCGTTTGGTTTTTCTTGTCTTGAATACCATGAGGAAGCGCAACGAAAAAAAAGGAAAATTGGATCTAAACTTATTATTCATTTGGAACATGCCGTTTCGTGGCATCGCCAAAATGACCAATGGGATGGTCAGCATGGCAATGATCGACCAATTGTTGATAATATGCAACGGGCACTTCTTCAAAGGAAGCTTCGGGCTTTGTCGGGCATTTATCCGCAACAAAAAGCTACAAAGAAAGTATAAGAAACAACTATCGCAGCTTCACTGATGGTTTCATGTTTTTCAAAAGACAAAAATAAATCTGCTGCAACACTTTGGGGAAAGAAGCAAAAAAGTTAAATGTGGGGAAGGGATCAAGCGTGAAAACTTTAAGTATAATTGTTCCATGCTATAATTCGCAAGATTATATGGAACGCTGTATTGATTCATTATTAGTAGGAGGGGAAACCGTTGAGATCATTATTGTAAATGACGGGTCCCATGATCAAACCGGAGCGATCGCTGAACGCTATCAGCGTTCTTACCCAAAGCAAATCAAAGCAGTCCATCAAGAAAACGGCGGACATGGTCAAGCGATCAATACGGGCTTAGAAGTTGCTAGTGGCACCTTCATCAAAATCGTAGATAGCGACGATTGGGTAGATGAAGAGGCGTATCGACAAATTTTGACCTTTTTGACAAGCGATTCACAGGCAAATTCGATCGATATGGTTATCAGTAATTACGTCTATGAAACCCAGTGGAAGAAAAACAAGCGTTGCATCCATTATCAGCGCTTCTTGCCAGAAAATGAACCATTCGGCTGGGCGGACGTGCGTTTTCCGTTCAGTAAGTACCTATTGATGCACTCAGTGATCTATCGCAAAAGCGTATTAGAAAAAGCAAACCTACAGTTGCCCAAACATACCTTTTATGTAGATAATCTGTATGTCTATGAACCATTGCCGTACGTCAAAAAAATGGTCTACTTAAATGTCGATTTTTATCGCTATTATATTGGTCGATCGGATCAGTCCGTCAATGAAAAAGTGATGATCAGTCGTATCGACCAGCAATTGAAAGTCAATCGGACAATGATCGATTACTATCTTTCACTGGATCAAGCTGGCAAAGAAGTCACTCGTTATATGCGACGATATTTAGAAGCAATCACAACTGTTTCAACGATTTTGTTGATCAAAGAAGGGTCGAAAGAAAGTTTGCTAAAGAAAAAGGATCTTTGGAAGTTGATTCGCTCTCGAGATCAGCTGTTGTATTTTCGTTTACGGTTCGGTCTCTTAGGACACGGCGTCCATTTTCCAGGAGCCATCGGGCGAAAAGCTTCCTTAGGCTTTTACCACCTTGCTCAAAAATTTTATGGCTTTAATTGATGCAACTTATATTAGATGAGATCGTTTCAATACTATGGACAAACCTTACGGATAAATGAGGTTTGTCCTTTTTCTTTTTAGAATCATAACCGTTCGTGCAAAAAAGTCGACCATTCGTGAGAAAGCGTTTTTTCGCTTGTTGTGCACGCTATAATTGGTTTCGTAAAGAATTGAGGAAGAAAGAGGGATTCTTTTGGAGATCATAAATTTTAATGAAGGTTGGGTCTGTGGTGTTTTAGGCACAAACAATCAGAAACCTGTTTCCATCCCACATGATGCAATGCGCGAAGAGTCACGAAGCGAATCGAGTTTAGGCGCTGCCAACATCGGCTGGTATGAAGGACTTGATTACCTCTATAAGAAAACATTTTTCGTGCCTGTGGACTACCAAGATAAAAAAGTCGTTTTTGAATTTGAAGGAGTCTATCGCAACGCCGAAGTGATCATCAATGGAAAAAAGGCTGGTTTTCGTCCATACGGATACACCAACTTTTATGTCGAAGCGGATGCGTTTTTGCATTTTGGATCGGAAAATACTATAGAGGTCATTGCTCGAAATTCCGATCAGCCAAATAGTCGCTGGTATACGGGCACAGGGATTTACCGTCCCGTCAATCTACTCGTTTTACCGAAAAAGCATCTTTTGCTAAATGGCATAAAAATCACTACTGTATCAACAAAACCACCAGTCATTTCATTGACTTTAAAATCCAACAGTAAAGGCGAAGCGCTGGTCTCGATTATCGATGGGGAGGAAGTGATCGCAAGGTCAAATGTCTCGATCGACGGATCAGCACAGATCAACCTACCGCTGCCCAATGCAAAGGCATGGTCACCAGAAGAGCCGAACTTATACCAGTGTCAAATTGAGTATGAAGGCAGTCAGTATCAAACTCGATTCGGCTTACGAACGCTGACATGGGATTCGGAAGCGGGGCTTTTGATTAATGGGGTTCGTCGCATTTTAAAAGGTGCCTGTATACATCATGACAACGGTTTGTTAGGCGCCGCTGCTTTTCCAGATGCCGAAAGACGAAAAGTCAAACTCTTGCAAGAAGCTGGCTATAATGCGATTCGTTCAGCTCATAATCCTTGCTCAAAAGCACTACTTGATGCTTGTGACGAGTTGGGAATGCTGGTCATGGATGAATATGTCGATATGTGGTACACCCATAAAACCCGTTACGATTATGCCAATGATTTTAGTGATTGGTGGCGTCAGGATCTTGCTGATATGGTGGACAAAGATTTTAATCATCCTAGCGTGATCCTCTATTCGACGGGGAATGAAGTCTCGGAAACAGCCGAGCCACGGGGAATCGAGCTGACGAAAGAGTTAACGGAACATTTGCATGGGTTGGACCCAACGCGACCGGTAACATGTGGTGTCAACATCTTTTTCAATTATCTAAGCTCACTAGGCTTTGGGGTCTATACTGATGAAAAAGCCCAAAAAGAAAAGAAAAAAGCTGTCGGAAGTGAGTTTTATAATAAGCTGGCTGGTTTGTTGGGCGATAAGACCATGAAGTTGGGGGCAACCCTCAGAGGAAGTGACCGTACGACCTATGAATCATTTGCCAATATGGACATAGCCGGCTACAATTACGGCATTTTACGCTATAAAAAAGACTTGAAAAAATATCCGAAGCGGCTGATTTTAGGGACAGAAACTTTCTGTAAGGATGCTTTTTATTTCTTGGAACTGGCAAAAAAACACCCTCGAATTATTGGAGATTTCGTGTGGGCAGGCATGGACTATATCGGTGAAGCCGGTATTGGTTCGTGGGTTTATGAAGATGCCTATCCTAAAAATGCCAGTCCAGCTGGTTGGTTGACCGCTGGAAGCGGTCGCTTGGATATCACTGGTGCAGCAGGTGGCGAAACCCTTTACACAAAAGTGGCATTCGAAAAAACCACAACGCCCCTTTTAGCGGTGAAGCCTGTTTATCAAAAAGGCAAACATTCACCATCCGCATGGAAATTGACGGATGCGATGCCTTCTTGGACTTGGCCGGGCTGCGAAGGTCAGAAAGCCGAAGTCGAAGTCTATGCTCGAGCGGCTCAAATCGCTCTTTATTTGAATGATCAGCTTGTCGTTAAGAAAAAAATGAAAAATGATTGTCGAACCGTCGTCAAGACCACTTATCAAAGTGGCACATTGACCGTTGTTGCTTATGACGAAAATGAGCAAGAAATTGGCCGTAGTTCTTTAGTGACCGCACAAAAAGAAACTCAGTTAACGCTTGAACCTGAAAGTAGTACTGTTTCTCCTCGAGGGCTGGCCTTTATTCGTTTGCGGTATACCGATCGCAACGGCATTTTAAAGCCGATGGAAAACCATGAAGTCGCGGTTTCTGTCAAAGGCGGTAAGCTATTAGGGTTAGGTCATGCTTGTCCTTACAACCCAGAAGGCTATACTGGTTCGAAAACGAAAACCTATTATGGCGAAGCACTAGCGATCGTGCAAGCTGATCCTGAAGCAAACGAAATCGAACTGATGGCAGCTGACGGAAGTAGGTCTGAGCGTACAGCCATTCAGATAAACGAAGTAGTGAAAAAAAGCAATGACACGAAATAAAGGAGGATGTATGCTAGAGATTACGCGTTTTACTGTTGAAGATTTAGAAAAAGAATGCGTCACTGATAAGTCCAATCCTTGTTTTTCCTATACCGTTGCCAGTCAAAGACAAAATACAACGATCAAAAAAGCAGTCTTAACGCTGGGGGAATGGACGTGTGATGCGACCAGTGGGAACCATCATTATTACGATGGTCCGCCATTGGAGCCTTTCGCCACCTATACCGTCCATTTGACAGTAGAAGATGATCAAGGAAATCAAGCAGCAGCCAGTTGCGATTTTGAGACGGGGAAGATGGACGGTTCATTTTCAGCATCATGGATCACCAATGGAAGTTATCGTTTTACGGAGAAGAAAGCATCGCCAAAACCGATGTACTTCAAACATACCTTTTCCTGTGAAAAGTCAGTTGTCAAGGCACGGATTTATGCCACAGCGTTAGGGATCTATGAGATGACCCTTAATGGAGAAAAAATTGGTCACGACTATTTTGCTCCAGGTTTCACCTCTTATAAACATCAGTTGCAGTATCAAACGTATGACATCACAAAACAGTTGGCAAAGAGCAACGAAATGGAAGTTGTCGTGGCAGGAGGATGGGCTTCTGGTGCGTTTACCTACGCACGACGCAACCGCGTCTATGCCAAAAGACAAGCCTTTTTAGCGGAGGTTCACATTGAATACAGTGATGGGTCTTTTGAGAAGATCGTTACTGATACAAACTGGCAAACAGCAATGGAGGGTCCGTTAAAAGAGGCGGAATTTTACAACGGCGAAATTTACGATGCACGGTTCCATGAAACGCAACGCTCGTGGCAACCAGCTTCCCTTGAAACAGTCAAAATCAAGCCGCGGATCATTGCCCAAATTGGTGTACCTGTGCGAGAGCATGAGGTTTTTGAGCCAACGTCAATTACACGATCACCGAGTGGAAAATGGCTCTATGACATGGGGCAAAATTTTGCCGGTATTGTCAAGCTGACCATTCAAGGAAATGAAGGTCAGAAACTAACGATCAGACATGCTGAAATTTTGATGGATGGCGAACTGTTTACCGAACCGCTCAGGACTGCGAAGCAAGCAATTATTTACACCTGCAAGGAGGGAAAGCAAGTCTATCAGCCACGGTTGACCTACATGGGCTTTCGCTATCTGAGTGTCGAAGGAATCGATCCAGAAGCAATCACCATTGAAGGAATCGCTTTGTATTCTGACGTAAGGGAAACCGGCTCTTTTACTTGTTCTAATCCTCAGTTGAATCAGCTGCAAAGCAACATTTTGTGGGGAGCAAAATCTAATTTTGTCGATATTCCCACCGATTGCCCCCAACGGGATGAACGAATGGGCTGGACCGGGGATATTGCTTTGTTTGCTCGAACGGCTTCTACTAACTTTGATATGCGTCGTTTTTATGAGAAGTGGCTTCAAGATGTCCGTTCAGAACAAAGAAAAAGTGGCGGAATTCCAGTAACCGTACCGCTGGTGGTCGTGCCTTTTCAATGGGAGATCATGATCCCAATGGCCGTTGATCACTGGGGAGATGCCGTGATTTTGGTTCCATGGGCGGAGTACTTAAGTAGTGGTGATCCAGAAATCCTGCGCACCACATACCATGCGATGAAGAAATACCACAAAGCGTGTCTGTTTTGGGCACAACTGTTTTCCTTTGGCAAGCACCGACGAATTTGGCGTTTGCTGCATCATTATGGCGATTGGGTCGCCCCTGAAGGCAAACTTTGGACGTGGATGCTGCGGGGCAAATGGACAGGCACGGCTAGCCTTGCCAACACCAGCAATCTTTTAGCACAGATTGCAACGATCTTGGGCTATTCTGAAGATAGCACGTACTATCAGAAAATTTTTCATGAAACATCCACTGCTTATCGCCAATTACTGATGGACAAAGATGCCCGTGTGAAAAAAGAATTTCAAACGGCGTACGTCTTACCGCTGTATTACCAAATGCTTTCAGAGACAGATGCGAAAAAAGCGGCAGCCAACCTGGCACGTTTGGTACGAGAAAACGAATATCATATCGGCACCGGTTTTCCTGGTACCCCGTATATTTTGTTTGCATTGGCAGATAATGGGTATGTAGAAGAAGCCTATCGAATGCTTTTAACAGATACCTGCCCATCTTGGCTTTTTCAAGTAAAAGCTGGCGGCACAACGATTTGGGAACGCTGGGATGCCTTGAGAGAAGACGGTACTAGTAATACGGGTGCCGATGATGGAACCAATGGAATGGTTTCCTTCAATCATTATGCCAGCGGGGCAGTCGGTGACTTCTTCTATCGGCGGATCGCCGGGATCGAACCGATCAAAGGCGGCTATCAAGCGTTCACTGTGCGACCGATCATTGGTGGTGATCTAACCTTTGCCAAGACGAAAGTAAGGTGTAGTTATGGCGAAATTATCAGCAATTGGCAGATCGCTGATGGTTACTTTTCGATTGAAGTGCAGGTACCTATCGGGACGACCGCTTATTTACAAATGCCTAGTGGTCAGCGCCATCAGTTGACCAACGGACAGTATCATTTTTCAGAAGCAATAGGAGGAAGCAGCGCATGAAAGTCAAAACACTCTTTGAAGCGCCCGCCTTCAAGACCAAAATCACCACCGCAAAAGTCGAAAAGAAAGAAGTTTTTCTAGGATATTTTATTGGGCCTTTTTTGGCATTGCTTTCCAATGCGATCTTCGGTGCCTATTTGAACCGTTATTATTCAGATGTGATTGGTTGGACAGATACAAATCAGTTCGGGCATTTTTCAGCCTTATTACCATTAATCTCAGTGGTCTTTGTCATTTTGGGTAACTTATTCGTTGGTCGATTGATCGATAATACGCGAACCAGCCAGGGAAAAGCTCGACCGTATATGTTGATTTCTGCACCGTTATTGGTGATAGCGATCGTATTTCTATTCATTACACCAACGAACGCATCCCCGACGTTACAGATGATCTGGCTGGCGTTTTCCTATAATTTTTATTACGCCGTAGCCTATCCATTCTTTTACACAGCACATAGTTCCATGGTCGCCTTATCCACACGAGATAGTAATCAGCGCGGCAAATTAGCGACATTTTCTAATGCCTCGGGTGTAGCGGCTGTCGGGTTAGGCGGAAGTATCTTAGTGCCGATCTTGTTACAAAGCTATCTTTTCGTTTCGACGGAGGGTGTGATCGATCGAGCAGCTAGCTATAACAACTGGCGCGTGATGATGATCTTTTTATGTGTCACGACGTTTCTAGCCATTTTCTTAGAGTATTACTTTACCCGAGAACGAATCACTGAAGAAAACGCCAAACTAGCGATCAAAGAAGAGAAGATTTCTTTAAAAAAGCAGTTCTCCGCCTGTATTTCGGATAAGTATTGGTGGTTGATCATCTCTTATTTCTTCTTGTTCCAGTTCGGTGGGCTCGTAAAAAACGGATCGATGGGGTATTACGCTCGCTGGATGTTTAGTTCCGTGGTCGACGAAGCCTCTGCCGGTGTCGCAATGGGCTCACTAGGTTTGATCGCTGGTTTACCGACCGCAATTGGGATGTTGGTGGCATGGCCGCTGGCAAACAAACTGGGTAAACGCAATTCCGTTTTGCTAGGGATCGTTTTTGCTGTGGTAGGTGGCCTGATCAGTTTTATCGATGTCCATGATTTCACAACGGTTGCCATCGGTTTAGTTTTAAAAGGGATCGGTGCTGTGCCTGCGATGTTTGTGACACTAGCGCTACTTTCAGATGTGCTGGATCACTTAGAAGCCAAAAATGGCTTTCGTAGCGATGGGTTTACGATGTCTGTTTACGGTTCGATCATGGTAGGTCTGACAGGGGTTGGGAATGCCTTAGTCAACAGTTTGCTGACGCTCAGCGGCTATGACCCGACTGCTATCACCCAAAACGCACAAGTTTCGTCCGTTCTTGTTTGGGCATTTTTAGGGTTTGAGCTGATTTGTTATGCGGGTATCGCGATCTTGCTCCTTTTTCTAACCGTAGAAAAGCACACGAAAGAAGATCAGGCGCTGATCTTAGCTAGTCAGAAGGAAAAGGTTCTCCAATCTGGCGGAGAATGGATCGATCCCCAAGAACGATTGATTTTAGAAGAACAACGGGCAAAACAATCGCAAGAAGCGATGAAAACCTAAAGGAGGGAGTAGATAAGAAAATACCATTCAAGAAACGTATCCAGTGGGAAAACAAGAGTTGAAAAAAAGGAGGAAATCTACATGAATCAAAATCTATCACGACTATGCAGAGGGATGACTGCACTGTCATTATCGATGTCAGGTGCTTTGATGGGCTTGACCGGCGTTGCGGATCAGTGGCGCCCGATCATTGATGGTGCCCTTGGGACTTCAAGTACCAAAATCATCAATGATGACAAATTCACTTCTGATTACGAAACTAGTGCGGAGCTGATCCAAGCACATCGTGACCTGGGTGAACGAATGTCAGCAGAAGGGACCGTTTTATTAAAAAATCAAAATCAAGCGTTGCCCCTAGCGGAAAAAGAGAATCGTGTCACCTTGTTGGGGATGGGGAGTGCTTATCCATTTTTAGGTGGGACAATGGGGAGTACCGTCGTTGGCGATTCCCAAATCAATCTGCAAGAAGCTTTAGAGGAACGAGGATTTGAATTAAATCCTACGATGACGGAGATCTACAATGGTCTGGGGGAGATCCAGACCGGCTCTTTTGAGCGTTTTGGGAATACCGTTCCGATCTACGGGCATCGTCCAGCTAATTTTTCAACCCCTTATGAACCATCTGAACCAGCAACAGATCTTTATGAGACGGCGCAAAATGATGATTCCGACTTTACAGAAAGCTTTGCTGAGTATAATGATGCCGCCATTGTGGTGATTTCACGACCAGGCTCTGAGGGTAGTGATTACTATCCTGGAGAAAAAGGCATCGATCAAGAAGTTTATGGTACGGATACGCCGTTAGGTCTAGTTGAAAACGAGAAAGCCTTGATTGAGCTTGCGAAAGAAAACTTCGATCGCGTGATCGTTATGATCAACAGCAGTTCGACGATGGAAATCGACGAGCTGGAAAAAGACGATGCCATTGATGCTATTTTGTACGTTGGGTTCCCTGGTGCTTATGGCTTCTTAGGTGTTGCCGATATTTTGACGGGAGCAGTCAATCCTTCAGGACGCTTGACGGACACCTATGCTGTTGCAACTGCGAATTCCCCTGCGATGCAGAATTTTGGTAAAATTGAGTTGGATGATCTATCTCAAATTCGTTTTGAGGAATCTTTGATGGGGGAACTGCCAGCAACTTCTCCTTTAGGAAGCTTTGGTGGGGATGCGTCATTAGCTGCCGACCACTACTTGATCCAAGCCGAAGGAATTTATACCGGTTATAAATATTATGAAACCCGCTATTATGATACAGTGGTCGGTGCTGGACAAGCCGATAGCAACGTTGGTGCGATCGATGGGGCAGACGTTTGGGATTATGCCAATGAAGTGACCTATGATTTTGGGTTTGGTCTTTCTTATACGACCTTTGACCAGCGTTTAGATGCGATCGATATCGACGAAGAAAATAATAAAGTAACTGCGACAGTGACTGTTACCAATACAGGAAATGTAAGCGGTAAATTTGCTAGTCAGCTATACTTTAATGCGCCATACACGGACTATAATCGTGAGCAAAACATCGAAAAGGCAGCTGTCAATCTCATCGGATTTGAGAAAACGGAGCTATTAGAGCCTTCTGAATCGCAAACAGTTACGATCGAAGTTGACATGAAATATATGGCTAGCTGGGATTCGACAGCGAAAGACGGATTAGGCGGGTATATTTTAGATGGCGGCGATTATTATTTTGCTGTTGGTGATGGAGCACACGAAGCCGTCAATGCAGTATTGGCAGCTAAAGGGCATGATACCGATGGAAATGAAGCTCAGGTAGTGAGTGTGGCGATCGGTGAAGAAGGAACCGTTGACGAAGAAACATTTGCTTATTCTGAAAATGGCACAGCGATCGTGAATCAGCTGGAAGATGCCGACATCAACTACTACAAACCAGACTATGCCACCTATCTTACTCGACAAGATTGGGCAGGAACTTTTCCTCGAACCTATGACGATTTGACGATCGACGGTGACAAAGTGGAAGAATGGGTCCAAAACCTTGCGAATGAAAACTATCAATTTACGGAAAATGGGGAAGCCAATGTAGATGGAATCGAAGACCCATTGATGTTTTCTGATATGGCAGGGGTTACTGACATTGATGATATTCGTTGGGATCAGCTAGTTAATCAGATTCCTTTAGACATCTTGATACCGCGAATCGCTAAAGGTGGAAGTACGAGTGATGTCATTGAAGAAATCAATTCGCCACTCGTTTATCAAAATGACGGTCCGAATGGTTTCGGCACAACGCTAAGTGGTCGAGGGTTAAATGAAGAGGATGAAAATGCTGATTACCATCTAGGAACGATGGCAAATGCTACGATCATCGGCAGCACCTTTAGTCATGAGCTGGCAGAAGAATGGGGCAACTTACTTGGTAATGACGGTCTATGGAGTGGAAATTACTTGATTTGGGGCACAGCAGCTAATATTCATCGGACCCCTTACAACGGAAGAAACCATGAATACTATTCTGAAGACCCAATGTTGTCTAATTATATGTCGGCAAATACAGTCAAAGGTGCCTTGGACTACGGAATCATTATTGGTCCAAAACATCTGGCATTTAATGATCAAGAAACACAACGAAGTGGCATCGCGCCTTATATGACGGAGCAAAAAGCCCGTGAAGGTGATTTACGTGCCTTCCAAGGATCATTTGAAGATGCCGGCGCGTTAGGCGCAATGGTGACCTTCAGCCGGATCGGTGCAACGAACGGGAATAATTCTGTCCCAATGTTGATCAATATTTTACGAGAAGAGTGGGGCTTCAATGGCTTACTGACGACAGATATGGTCAACAACAACGGCTACTTCCGTCCAGAATCCATTATTATGGCAGGCGTTACGATGATGGCAGATTTTGCCTCAAATGAGACGATGGCGAATGTCTTAGAGGCTTGGCCTTATCTGACCGTTGATTTGGCAGCCCAAGATGCGCAATTTGTTGAACAAGCGAGAGAAAACATGAAGTATCAATTATATGCCTATGCCCAAAGTGCCGCCCAAAATGTTCAGACGATCCGAATTACACCATGGTGGGAGACAGCCATGACCGTCGGAATCTATGGCGGCCTTGCAGTAGCAGTTATTAGCTTTGGTGGCTATGTCTTTATTTCAATGAAGAAGAAGGGAGCGGAACAATGATGACAATGCTAAAGAAACAAAAAATCAGTTTGTATATCTATCTGCTGGTTTTCGTCCTTACGACGAGTTTGGTCTTCTTGTATATCTCCAACGTTAATAAAGCGTATTATCAAGACATGCAAGTCAATGTTTTGTATTTGTTAGCAGCAGCGCTAGTATTCCTGCTTTTGACGATTGGGCTATCCTTTCATGCAAAAACCAAATCACTGTTAATGGCAGCTGATATCAGCCGTATCGTAGCTAGTTTATTGATTATCTTAGGTGGTGTGCGCTTCATCAGCATGCGACTTGAATCCTTTGGCTATATTTTCGGTTCTAACCTTGAAATGAACAATGAAGCGGCGTTCGATGCTGGCTCTCAAGCCATCATGATCATTGTTATCTTCGTAGCCACTTGGTTGATCTCTGTCATCGCAGCCTTTTTCGATGTTGGACAGAAGAAAACAGTTACCGAGTAAAGCGATAAAAATAAAGCATAGAGAAGACGTGAAAGCGCTCGTTCTCTATGCTTTTCCTGCGTAAAAATAATCGCTTCATAAATAACAAATTATGTTAAAATAAAAGAAGAAAAACGACGAAAAAAACGCTTTACTTTTTTTAAAGAAGGGAGATTAAACACTATGACTATAAAAAAACGCAGCGGGCTGGTGAGCGCATGATCCGTGTTGGAATCGTGGAAGATCAAGAAGAATATCGGCAACAGCTCTTGTCATATTTACAGACATTTCAAGAAAAAGAAGGAGTCGTTTTTCAAGTAGAAACCTTTCATGATGGGTATGATTTCGTAGAACGTTATGACTCGGAATTTGATTTGCTGCTGATGGATATCCATCTACCATTGATCGATGGAATGTCAGCGATCGAGGAAATTCGCAAGCGGGATTCTGATGTCTTCGTCATTTTTATTACCAGTACGGCGCAATATGCAGTCAAAGGCTATGATGTCAATGCAATTGGCTATATCCTTAAACCCTTTAATTATTATTCGTTGTCGGAGTATTTAAAAAAAACAATCAAGCGACTGAAGATGAAAGAAGACAGTTTTCTGCGTATCAAAGCCGGACAGAATTATTATCGCGTCAATCAAGATGCGATTCAGTACGTGGAAAGCCAAGGACATAAATTGATTTTTAAATTAACTGATCAAGAATTGGAATCGATCGGTGTCATGCGGGAATTGGAGCAGCAGTTACAACCGGATCGTTTTTTGAGAATCCATCGCGGGTTTATTGTCAATCTGAGGCATATCACGGGTATTAATCATTCGACTGTGATCGTTGGAGAAGCAGAGTTGCCTATCAGCCGAGGAAAACGCAAATTGATCATGGATACACTGGCGAAACAATGGCATGTCTAAATGACTATTAGATGAGGTGAAGCAATTTTGTCCCCGTATCAACTATCAGAAACTCCAGGTATTTTTTATGCGATCGCTTATTGGATGAGTACCTTACTTTTCGTATTACTGACGAAAACAGAGAAGCTAACCAAGAAAAAAATTGGACGGGTTTTTGTATTCCTTTTGATCTTGTATCTGCATATGGAAATCATTAATTCCGATGTCTCACAAGTCTATTTTATTCCGATCATTATCATTTCAGCACTTATAATGTTTCTATTTCTTTTTACCACTGCTGAGATTCCGTGGAAAAATGCCTTGTATTTCACTGCACGGGCATTTATCGTAGGTGAATTTGCTGCATCACTCACGTATCAAATCTACTATTTTCTTGTATTGGATTTCAAAGTTTCCTTCGATTATATCGGAACCTATGCGTTTATTTTTTTGGGATGCAGTATGCTGTTAGGCCTTTTGTACAAATTGGAAAAACGATTTGTGATCGAAAGTGCCGAACAAGTGATCACCTATCGAGAAATCTCTTCGGTGATGATTATCGTGATCGTGGTATTCACCATGAGCAATATCAGCTATGTGTATCAAAATACCCCTTTTAGTGGGAGTATGGCTAGAGATATTTTTAATATTCGAACGATGGTGGATTTTGGGGGAGTGGCGCTGCTATTTGCCTACCACGTTCAATTGAATGAAATGAAACAAAAGTTTGAAGTACAGAAGTTAGAAAGCTTGCTAAAAAATCAAATGATCAATTATCAAACCTCGGAAAGAAGCATTGAGATCATCAATCAAAAGTATCACGACCTGAAACATTTGATCAATGTTTTGAAAAATGATCCTCTCTCACAGGAGACACAGGATTATTTGGCTGTCATGGAAAAAGAAATCAACTCGTACGACTTAAGGATGGATACCGGCAATAGTGTGTTAGATATTGTTTTGACAGGAAAACAAATCTTTTGTCAGAAAGAAAAAATTACCTTCACCGTGATTGCAGATGGGGCAAGCCTTTCTTTTATGAATTCAGTGGATATCAGTACGCTTTTCGGTAATATTATCGATAACGCCATTGAAAGTGTCCGCAAAATTACCAAAGAAGATAATCGCTTGATTCAATTGAAAATCAGCCGTAAAGGGGAGATGCTTTTGATCTGCCTAGAAAATCGCTACGAAGAACCCTTGACGTTTGAAAACGGCTTGCCGATCACCACCAAGAAAGACAAACATTTTCATGGGTATGGGTTAAAAAGTGTCCGCGAAACGGTGAATAAATACAAAGGAACGATGGTGATCCAAACAGAAGATGGCTGGTTTGAACTGAAATTGCTGTTTCCCGTTAAGCATTCTATGCCAAAACGAGGATGAATTGGAGCAGATATCGACAAGATGTCTGCTTTTTCTGTAAAAATGAAAACTTTGCACTATATTTCAGAAAGAAATTCTGGTATAATGGCTTGTCGAGTGCAATGTCACCAAAAAAGGAGTTTATAAATTGAATATTAGAAATGATATCCGCAACGTCGCTATTATTGCCCACGTTGACCACGGAAAAACTACATTAGTTGATGAATTATTGAAACAATCCCAAACGTTAGATAGCCATACCCAATTACAAGAACGGGCGATGGATTCAAATGCGATCGAAAAAGAACGTGGTATCACGATCTTAGCGAAAAATACAGCGGTTGAATACAACGGAACCAAAATCAATATCATGGATACCCCAGGACACGCGGACTTCGGTGGTGAAGTAGAGCGGATCATGAAAATGGTCGATGGTGTTGTTTTAGTTGTTGATGCTTATGAAGGAACGATGCCTCAAACACGTTTCGTATTGAAAAAAGCGTTGGAACAACATTTAGTACCAATTGTTGTTGTTAACAAAATCGACAAACCATCTGCTCGTCCTGAGCACGTGGTAGATGAAGTATTAGAATTATTTATCGAATTAGGTGCAGACGATGACCAATTGGACTTCCCAGTGATCTACGCTTCAGCGATCAACGGAACCTCAAGTGAATCAGATGATCCTGCCGATCAACAAAAAACGATGGCACCATTGTTTGATACGATCGTAAAACACATTCCAGCGCCAATCGACAACAGCGATGAGCCATTGCAATTCCAAGTATCGTTGCTTGATTATAATGACTACGTTGGACGTATCGGAATCGGACGTGTCTTCCGTGGAACGATCAAAGTTGGTGACCAAGTTGCTTTGATGAAACTTGATGGCCAAGTGAAGAAATTCCGTGTCACAAAATTATTTGGTTTCTTCGGTTTGAAACGTTTAGAGATCCAAGAAGCGAAAGCTGGCGATTTGATCGCTGTTTCTGGGATGGAAGACATCTTCGTTGGTGAAACAGTCACACCGATTGATCACCAAGACTCATTACCTGTTTTACACATTGATGAGCCAACGTTACAAATGACCTTTGTCGTGAACAACTCACCATTTGCAGGTCGTGAAGGGAAATTCGTAACCGCTCGTAAAATTGAAGAACGCTTGATGGCGCAACTACAAACAGACGTGTCTCTACGTGTTGAACCAATCGGACCAGATTCTTGGACTGTTTCAGGACGTGGCGAACTTCATTTATCGATCTTGATCGAAAACATGCGTCGTGAAGGCTTTGAATTGCAAGTTTCTCGTCCAGAAGTTATCGAACGCGAAATCGATGGCGTGAAATGCGAACCATTTGAACGAGTGCAAATCGACACACCAGAAGAATACATGGGTTCAGTGATTGAATCACTAGGGATTCGTAAAGCAGAAATGCAAGATATGATCAATACAGGAAATGGACAAGTACGGATCATTTTCTTAGCACCAGCTCGTGGCTTGATCGGCTATACGACAGAATTCTTATCAATGACTCGCGGCTACGGTATCATGCACCACACCTTCGACCAATACTTGCCAATGATTCAAGGGCAAATCGGCGGACGCCACCACGGCGCACTTGTATCGATCGATACAGGAAAAGCAACGACTTACTCAATCATGAGTATTGAAGAACGTGGAACGGTCTTCGTTGAACCAGGTACTGAAGTATATGAAGGAATGATCGTCGGCGAAAACTCTCGTGACAATGACTTAACGGTCAATATTACGAAAGCAAAACAAATGACCAACGTCCGTTCAGCGACGAAAGACCAAACATCTGTCATCAAGAAACCAAGAATCCTTTCACTAGAAGAATCATTGGAGTTCTTGAACGATGACGAATACTGTGAAGTAACACCAGAAAGCATTCGTTTGAGAAAACAAATCTTGAACAAGAGCGAACGGGAAAAATCACAGAAAAAGAAAAAAACAGCTGACAAATAAACAATGATCGAGGTTTTTACCAACTTCTGATCTGTTCGATTTTCCGAAGGATGGAAAAGGGATTGCTCCTGTGGTGCAGCGGCTCTTCGCCGCAACCCCTAGAAAAGCAATCAGCCGATTTCCCTCCTTCGGTTCTTTTTTGCACGTCTACCCGATCTGTTGAACCGTTAAAATAAGCAGCGCTTGCAATTTCGACCATTCCTTCTTAAAATGGAGAAAGTAAGCACAAAGGAGAAATCTATGAAAAATTATCCTGTTAAAAAGAATCAGGAACTTGAAGTCGATATTTTGGACCTTTCCCATGAAGGAAATGGGATCGCTAAAGTCGATGGCTACTTATTATTTATTGAAAACACCCTGCCAAATGAACGTGCCTTAGTCAAAGTATTGAAAGTCGGCAACAAATTTGGTTTTGCCAAAGTGATGAAACTGTTGCAAGCAAGTCCTGATCGGCAAGAATTACCGAATGAAGCATTGTTGCGCACCGGGATCGCCCCATTGAGTCATTTGAGCTATGACAAACAATTAGCCTTCAAACAGCAGCAAGTAGAGAATGTTTTGGCTAAAATCGCCAAACTGCCTGAAATCAAGGTCAAGGCACCAATCGGAATGGAAAAACCATTTGGTTACCGCAACAAAGCGCAAATCCCTGTGCAAAAGATTCATGGAGAATTAACGACTGGATTTTACCGCAAAAACAGCCATACTCTGGTACCGATCGAAGACTTTTATATTCAAGATCCAAACATCGATCAAGCAATCATCAAAGTCAGAGATATTTTGCAGCGCTTCAATGTCAAAGCCTACAATGAAGAAGCCCATGAAGGGTTCTTACGCCACATTGTCGTTCGTCGTGGGCATCACTCAGGTGAAATGATGGTCGTATTAGTGACACGTAAACCGAAATTCTTCAAGGGAGAAGAGATCGCGGAAGTGATCCACGAAGAGATTCCAGAAGTTGTTTCTGTCATTCAAAACATCAATGAAGAAAAAACCAATGTGATCATGGGCGAGTTCGAGCGTGTCTTGTATGGCAAGTCATCGATCGATGATCAATTATTAGGCAAAACCTTCCAAATCTCAGCGAAATCTTTCTACCAAGTCAACACAGCGCAAACAGAAGTCTTGTACCAAACCGCCTTCGAGATGGCACAACTGTCTGAAAATGATATCGTTGTGGATGCCTATGCAGGAATCGGAACGATCGGAATCAGTTTGGCTGATCGCGTGAAAGAAGTGTTAGGGATGGAAGTCATTCCTGAAGCAGTGAACGATGCCAAAGCCAATGCCAAAAGAAATGGTGTCGAAAACGTGCATTACTTTATCGGTAAAGCCGAAAAAATCATGCCGCAATGGCTACGTGAAGGCATTCAACCGACAGTCGTCTTCGTTGATCCACCTCGCAAAGGTTTAGATGCCAGCTTTATTGAAACGACCGCTGCAGTTAAACCAGAGCGCATCGTTTACATTTCCTGCAATCCAGCAACCTTGGCTCGTGACCTCGCGTTGTTTGAAGAAGAAGGGTATGTGACAAAAAAAGTCCAACCTGTTGATTTGTTCCCACAAACGACCCATGTGGAGTGTGTCGTGTTGTTAGAACGTCGTTAAGAAAAACGAGTTCTTTTCAGTGATTTTGACCGTGAGTTCTTTTTATGGTAATTGTCATAAAGTCTTACGATAACAAAGTTACTAGAGAAGGCGAATCAATTGAGAAATAAGCAACTATAACCCATCTGTCTATCTAATTACGTCGATTGTGACGTTTGGAATGGATGAAATATAAAACCAGAAACTGGAACAGAAAGACATTCTTTTTTGTTCCAGTTTTTTTTGTTCTTTCTCACTATTGATGAGCGGGGACAAAAACAATGCAAAAAGCAGGGAAGCTACAAATATGCAGACAGCCAAATCCTTTAACAAAATGGTTTGTCGGCAATTTATAGTTAATGTGTATAAAAATATGGCATAGCGTGATTAGAAAGTATTATAATAAACGTAGTGAATAGAAAATTTTTGTTAGGAGGGATTGCACATGGCAACGATTCGTGCATTTTCACACAAAGAGATTACACCACAAAATACGCATTTGTCGAGTTTTAAAGTGTTGATAGAGTCAGCTTTTTATGGGAACAATGTCACTTGGATCGCTGATCTAGCCACTGCCTATCACTTAGCAAAAGAATCTTCTGGCGCTATTCTTACGGATATGCCGGTAACACACACCAAGGAGTTAGGACTACCAGAGGATGCAAAAGTCATCGTGTTTAATGACGGAAAAGTGGTTGGACGGACAGCGGCAGCTCGACGCATCATCGGGCATCCTGGAATCCAGCGAGAATTATATGAAGACATTTTGCGAGATGCCTTATACCAAGGAACCCGCAAGCAATTTTATGGTGGTGAAGTTGTTGTAGGATTAGATGAAGCGTTTATGGTCAAAGCTCACCTGTTGATACCAGAGCACTATGAAACCAACTTTTACTCTTATTTGTTGAATTTTCAATTGATGACGAAATCATGGGAAGAAAGGTACCAACGTTCCAAAGAATATCCAGAGACGGACATTTTTTTGTACGCTGATCCAGATTGGTCTCATCCTGATTTTCCTTATGGACTGTCTCTTTTTGATCCTGAACACAATGTTGCGGCAGTCTTAGGTTTAAACTATTTTGGTGAATTGAAAAAAGCGACATTAACTTTGGCTTGGGCTACCGCGCATCGCCATGGCTTTGTGGCGTGTCATGGGGGAATGAAGCAGTATCAGTTACCGAATCGAACATTTACGATGGCTGCTTTTGGTCTTTCAGGATCAGGAAAATCGACTATCACATTGGCAGAACATGGTGGCAAATATGAGATCAAGGTTCTGCATGACGATGCATTTGTGATTAATCAAACAAATGGTGCCTCCACTGCACTGGAGCCTTCTTATTTTGATAAAACGCAAGACTATCCACTAACCAACCCAAATGTCCGCTACTTTATCACCTGTCAAAATGTTGGGGTTACTTTAGACGAGAAAGGAAAAAAGGTCCTCGTGACCCAAGATATTCGTAATGGGAATGGTCGAACCGTCAAATCACGGTATGTCACACCTAATCGGGTGGACCATTTAGATTCGCCGATCGATGCCGTATGTTGGATCATGAAAGATGACACGCTGCCTCCTGTAGTAAAAATTGACGATCCGATATTAGCCGCTGTTTTTGGTTTGACCTTAGCTACGAAGCGCACGACAGCTGAACATATTGTCGAGACCACGGACATAGATAAACTGGTCATCGAACCTTATGCCAATCCATTTAGAGTCTATCCTTTGGGGGAAGATTTTGCCCATTTCATGCATTTGTTTAAAGAAAACCAAACGGCTTGTTACATTCTAAATACAGGCTTTTACAAAGGCAAGAAAGTCACGCCTGAAGTCACACTAACATCGATTGAAAAAATTGTGGAAGGCGAGGCTGAATTTAAAAATTTCGGTGGGATCACCGAAATGAGTTTCCTGCCAGTAACAGGCTTTAAAGTCGATTTTCAAGATGCCTCCTATGTGGCTCATTTAAGAGAGCGGATGCAAGGTCGGCTGGACTTTATTTTGGCTCAAGAGACAGAAAATGATGGCTATAATAAGTTGCCTAAAGAAGTAGCAACGGCAATGGAAAAGGTGATTTCTACATTAAGTGAGCTTCCTAGCTAATTTAGTTGAATCAAACTTCCGCAAGCGGCTTTTTTCCTGAAACACTTAATTTGTTAGCCAGAAAGGAGCGAATATGAACATTCAGTTTCACCATATCCAAATCACAGTCAATGATGTAAAAAAAGCAGAAGGCTTTTATGATCAATTATTTGCACTATTAGGTTTTGACCTTCAGAAGAAATATTCTGGGTACTTAGAACATGCCGATATGGAAGTTGTAGAATATATAGGCGATTCATTTGATTTCGGCATTTGTTCCCCACGAAAAGAATGGAAGAACGAGAAAATCGATTCAAGAAAACCGGGCTCTGTTCAACACATAGCATTTAAGGCGGAAAGCCGCGAAGTCGTAGATGCGATCTTTCCCAAAATAAAAGCTTTAGGGGTAAAGATCCTTCACGATCGACCAATGGAATACAAAGAGCGCATCGCCCCTAACTACTATGCCTTATTCTTTGAAAGCCCAGAAGGCATTCGTTTTGAATTATTTCATTATGCCTGATTCCTTTTACTAAAAGAGTGGGGCATGAACTTGTTGCGTGAGCGTGTTCTTATTCAGGTGATCTTTCATTATGGGGTTCGGATGATCATGCGATTTCAGAGACAAACTTTTTTAAAACCTGTCATCAGGAAAACTAGAACATTCTTTTTAAAAGTACGTCCGTCGGGAAAAACTATTTGATTTCTAAAATTCATTTGGACAATTCAAAAACAAAAACTTAACTCATGTGTTAAAAAACGTTCGAATTTTTATCATTCTAGAAGCGAGTGCACCGTGGGTTAATGAGGATTATTGGGTTGATTGCACGACACTTAAGAGATGGAGGAAGATCAATATGGATCAGAGGGTTCAGCAAGACATCGAAGCAATCATTTCCCATCAATATGATCATGGCGCCGATTTATGGTCGACGTCAGACCATAAATTACTAAAAGGAGCACCCTTTACGACCTTAGAAAGTCCTCTTTATTTACTTGAACTTGGCATGTCACGTGAGGAGAACTTATTAAAAGAGACAGCCGCATTGATCTTTCAAGGATGGAGAGAAGACGGCAGATTTAAAATTTCTCCGTCAGGGGGGATCTATCCATGTCATACAGCGTTGGCTTTGCGAACGCTGTGTGCTCTTGGTTACACAAGGGACCAGCGGCTGCAACAGACCTTTCACTATTTTCTTGCTACTCAGGAAGCAGATGGCGGCTGGAAGTGCAATAAGTATAGTTTTGGTCGCGGCCCTGAGACCCACTTTTCCACGCCAATGGCGACGTTAACGGTCCTTGATGCTTTTCGCTATACTCATGATCGTGAACAAATGGAAACGCTTAAGCAAGCAAGCGAATTTTTGCTTGCTCATTGGGAGATCCGTCAGCCAATCAGTCCCTGTCATTATGGGATGGGTACATTATTTATGCAGACAGAATATCCCTTTAGAGGATACAATCTTTTTTATTATCTGTATGTCTTGTCTTTTTATCCTTCTGCCAGAAAAGACGCACGATTTTTGGAGGCTTTGCAGCAGTTTGAATCGAAAGTTCAAAATGGCAATGTCATCGTAGAACGGGTCGTACCCAAACTGGGGAAACTGAATTTTTGCCAAAAAGGGCATATCAGTCCCTTTGCCACACAGCGTTACCAAGAAATTCTTGCTCGATTGGCAGAGGATTGAGGAAAAAAACAGCCCTTTGAAAGGTTTCCCCCATCTAGACGATTCTTTTTCTTTTCTGGTACACTGTCTGTAAAGAAGCAAGTGATTAATCAACAGAGAGGAGAAAGACATGCAAAAAATATATCTTGTTGAAGATGATGCAACGATCGTCTCTGTTCTAGCAGAATATATGCAGCAATGGGGGTACGAATGTTTTTCCGCGAAGAATTTTGCTAGCATCTTGCAAGAGTTTCATGAGATCAAACCGGATCTCGTTCTTTTAGATATTTCGCTGCCTTATTACAACGGGTATCATTGGTGCCAAGAAATTCGCAAGAAGTCAGAAGTGCCGATCATTTTCCTTTCGTCGATGGATCAACAGATGAATCAGATCATGGCGATGAACATGGGAGCAGATGATTATTTAACAAAACCCTTTGATTTAGCCTTCGTTTTGGCAAAAATCCAAGCATTGCTGCGGCGGAGCTATCAGTATAGCCACCAACAAGCGCTGACCTTTGAGATAGGGCAAGTAACCTTTTATCCCACAGAAAATGTATTAAAAAAACAGGGGGAACAGTTGCCACTGTCTCCAAATGAAGCTCGGATTCTTTCCTTGCTTTTGCAGCATCGAGGGAAGATCGTAGCCAAAGAGACCATCATTGAAATGCTCTGGAATAGTGAAGAATTCATCGATAATAACACATTAGCGGTCAATATGACCCGCTTGCGAAAAAAATTAAGCCAGATCGAACTATCCGATTTGATCCAGACGGTAAAGAATAAAGGGTATTTGATAGAAAAGGAACACGCCTATGACTAACGTGAAAGAATATTTCGTCCTTTATGGAAAGTTTTATCTCGTTTACCTGCTGTTTAGTGCGGGCCTATTTGGGCTATTCTTTCTCCACAGCCTTTCGTTGGAGCCCTTCATTGACTATGTGGTCTTTTCAGGGGTGATCTTAGGGGGACTTTCCCTTTTTCATTATTTTCGTTACGCACAAAAAAGAAAGCAGCTGCAGCATTTATTAAGAAAAGAACGTATGACGGAAGCGGCGTTGGCGTTCTTGCCTGCCACTCGAAATCGTTTAGAAGACGAATACCAAGCCCTTCTTAAACAATTGGCAAGAGAAAAAACCACTTCTGATTACAAGGCAGCGTTAAAAAATGAAGAAATTTATGAAGATTTCGGCCTATGGCTTCATCAAATCAAAACGCCTCTAGCTGCGCTAGATCTTTTGGTCCAAAGCGATTCGTTGTCACCGACGGAGGTCAAAGCGGAATTATTTAAGGTGAATGATTACTTGCAAATGATGTTGAATTATTTACGACAAAATTTAGCGAATGAAGATTTTGTCTTTGAGTCGATTGCTTTAGCGCCCCTCGTTCGTCAAACGATCAAAAAGTATGCCTTGTTTTTCTCGAAAAAGAATCTGCAACTGGACATGGCGGTGGATTTGACGGTGACATCCGATCGAAAGTGGCTCGTTTTTATTTTTGAACAGGTTCTTTTCAACAGCTTGAAATATACCGAAACTGGTGGCATCAACGTTTTCACTAAAGACAATGCCTTAGTGATTCAAGATAGCGGCATTGGTATTCGTAAGGAAGACTTGCCAAGGGTGTTTGAGAAAGGATATACGGGACAAAATGGTCGCTTTCAGCAACGAGCGAGCGGGCTAGGCTTATATATGAGTCAACAAGCGGCTGAAAAAATCGGCTGCCGTTTAGCGATTGATTCTGAAGTGGGACAGGGAACCATCGTCACACTTCATTTTCCCACCACAAATAACCGATAGCCGCAAACTTTCAACACTGTAAGTTTGCGGTTTTTATTGTAAGTCGCTTTTTTCTGCCAGTCAGCTTATTCTAAAAAGGAAGGAGGGAACAAGATGACACTTTTAAACATTCAACAAGTAAAAAAAATCTATCAAAGCCAGCTGAACGGACAACCCGTTGAAGCGTTGAAAAATATTACCTTTATGGTAGAAGAAGGGGAATATGTCGCTATCATGGGGGAATCAGGTTCGGGAAAGAGTACGTTGCTGAACTTGATGGCGACGTTAGACCAACCAACAGCGGGTGAAATGCAGCTGAATGGCATCGATCTGACCACGATCAAAGAAAAAGACGCAGCGAGTTTTCGACGGGATCACTTAGGCTTTGTTTTTCAAGACTTTAATTTATTGGACACCTTTTCGGTAAAAGACAATATTTTATTGCCATTAGTTTTATCAAAAGTTTCCGTCAAACAAATGGAAAAGCAGCTTCAGCCTATCGTACAAACTTTAGGGATCGCCGATTTATTGCAGCACTATCCGTATGAATTGTCTGGCGGACAAAAACAACGAGTTGCTGTCGCACGAGCAATCATCACAAAACCGGAACTGCTATTAGCAGATGAGCCAACCGGAGCGCTGGATTCGAAAACCTCTGATCAATTACTGACATTATTTCAACAGATCAATCAAAATGGACAGACGATCGTGATGGTCACTCACAGTTCGATCGCAGCCAGTCGCGCACAACGCGTCTTGTTTATCAAAGACGGGTATGTGTTTCACCAGCTGTATCGAGGGGATCGCAGCAATACCGCTTTTCTAGAAGCAATAGCCGAAACAATGACTGCTGTCTTTGCAAAGGAGGAGTAACCAATGTTCTTTCAAAAAATCGCCTTCTCCAATTTGCGTAAAAATGCCAAAGCTTACACACCCTTTTTATTATCTATGAGTTTCTTGGTGGCTGTTTTGATGATGACGCAAATCATCGTGAACAATCCAGGAATGAAGGAACTTCCTAGTAGTCAAAGCGCCATCTTCATGTTTCGTTTAGGAAATATCATCCTCATGATTTTTGCGGCGATCTTTTCCTTTTACACCAATAACTTTTTGATCAAGCAGCGAAAAAAAGAATTTGGTCTCTACAATGTTTTAGGACTAGGAAAACGTGAGATAGCCTTCGTGGTCTTTTGGGAACTCTTTTACAGTTTTCTCATTAGCCTTGCCGCCGGACTGATCAGTGGCTTATTGTTTGCACGATTAGGATTTTTGATACTGAAGAAAATCTTAGCCGTAGGCGAGTTCTTTGTCTTCAAACTGTCATTTGAGAGTATTGGCTTGGTGATCCTGTATTTTATGTTCGTCTTTGGTTGTTTATTTTTATTTGACATACTGCAAGTACGCAAAACCAATCCACTTCAATTACTGCAGGGAAGCAAGCGAAATGAAAAAGAACCACGAGCAAAAGGTATTTTGGCACTATTAGGTGTCCTTTGTTTAGTGGCGGGCTATACGATCTCTGTGACGATCAAGTCTCCTATCAGTGCATTAGGCCTGTTCTTTGTCGCCGTCGTCCTCGTAATCTTGGCTACCTATTTGTTGTTTATTGCGGGCAGTATCAAAGCATTGCAGTTTTTAAGAAAACGAACGACCTATTATTATCAAACGACTCATTTTATCAATGTCTCTACCATGTTGTATCGGATGAAGCAAAATGCGGCTGGTTTAGCAAGTATTTGTATTTTATCAACAATGGTGTTAGTGACCGTTGCTACGACCGCCAGTCTTTATTTTGGACAAAAGAATGTGATCGAAACCCGTTTTCCTTACGATGTTCAAATTGAGTCAGCGGCTGATTCCCAGCAAATCAACACAGCAATTAATGGACTTGAAGAGAAGCTAACGATCAAAGAGCGCCAGCAAGTCACTACAACAAGACCGTTGCTTTTTACCTTTGAGGAACCAAATTTTGTTCCCTCAACCACTTTTGAAGAAAATAGCGGTAGTTTAGATAAAGCCGTGTATCTTATTTTTCTTACCAGTTCTGAATACCATGAAATCACCGGGAAAACAGGACCCGCTGACGACGAATTATTCGTTTTTCCTGCCACCTGGACGCATCAAGCGTTACCAGAAAAGACGACGATCGATGATCGTCAATTTCGCTTGCGGGAATTGAAAGAACTGCCAACATTCACGAAAGTAGAAAACCCCGTTCAGCATCTTGTTCTCGTGGCGGATGATCAGTGGCTTGCCGAAAAGCTAAGCTCTTGGTATCAAAACGAAGAGTTTCAACTTTACCAGCAACCAGTGACAACAACAGTCTTTAATTTTCAAACAGAAGAAGCAAGCGATCGCGAAGCCATCGCAAAAGAGATTCGCAGCGAACTTCTGGCAGCAGATGCTCATGCGAGCGTTGAATCAAAAGATCTTTTTGAAGTTGAGACAAAAACCTTTACCGGCGGCTTCTTCTTCTTAGGCTTGATTTTTGGTGTGATCTTTATTTTAGCTGCTGCATTGATCATTTATTATAAACAAGTTTCCGAAGGGATGGAGGACAAAGAACGTTTCGAGATCTTGCAAAAAGTTGGGTTAAGCCATAAGGAAGTCAAGCAAGTGATCCAGCAGCAAGTTTTGATGATCTTCTCATTTCCTTTGGTGGCAGCGATCATCCATTTGGCGTTTGCTTTACCAATGATTCGAAAATTACTGATTCTTTTTGGTCTGACGGATCGTAACTTATTGATCACGGTAACGATTATTTCTGTCCTATTGTTTACAATGATTTATCTACTGGTGTATTTCATCACCGCAAGAGTCTACTATCGATTGGTGGAGCGCAAACAGTAGCGGGGGGACAAATGTTATTTTGTCAGACGATAGCTAGATGGATTAGTCGTCACCGCCAAGAGCTACAAAAAAATAAAATGTAAGAACATCTCATCCATGAAGCGACGCTCAGAAGTTAGAATTTTTGGTCTAACAGTTTGGAATCACTACATGATTGAGGTGTTTTTTTGATAGGCACGCCCGCTAGCCCACTTTTTTAGAGTTGAAAAAAAGCCTTAGGTGACCTATAGTGAAAAGGAGTAAATCACGGGTATAGAGTGCCGCGCGATTGATAGTCATTTCAAAATAAAAGAGATCATGTGATCCAAAAAGGAGAAAGCCTTATGAAAGAGCAGCCGATAACCATTGGATTCCCCTTAAGAGGTGAGTGGCTTGCGCCGACTACACCAGCCGAGAAGATTCCTAGCCATGGTACCGATCGAATGGGGTTGCGTTATGCCTTTGATTTTTTACAAGTTAATTTTGAGGGGAAAACCAAAGCTTTTCATAATCGAAGCTTTCTGCGCTATTTCTTCTTAGGGGTTCCGCTGGAGAGCTGTTATTGTTGGGGCGAAAAAATCTATGCACCTTGTGATGGCGAAGTAATTGTTGCAAGAGATGGCTATCGGGAACGGAAAATCGTTCACTGGATCAGAGACTTTTCGATCGCTGTAAAAAATGGTTTGTTTTTTAATGAACACAAAGATGATTATCAACAAATAGCTGGCAACTACATTGTGATAAAAGCTTCTGAGGGCGTTTATATGGCATTTGTCCATCTGCAAAAAGGATCTGTCACTGTTTCCGTAGGACAAAACATCACCAAAGGGATGGTGATCGGAAACGTCGGCCATTCAGGAAATTCGACTTCGCCTCATCTGCATTTTCAAGTGATGGACACAAGTGATATCGCCCATGCAAAAGGTCTTCCTTGCCGCTTTGAAGAATATGAAGTGTACCAAGCAGGGAGATGGACAAAGGTGCAGAATCGGATACCAGGAAGTACGGATCGGATACGATTGTTGAAGGAAGACTAAGGACCAGATTTGAAACATTCGGATCAGGGCTTGTAGGATGCTCAAAAGAAAAAACGTTTAAAAGTCTTTGGACTACTTTTAAGTACGTGAAATAATCTTAGGTTTTCAAAATTTGTGAAGAAAATGAAATGCAGGGAGAACAAATGAATCATTTACCCAATATCCTTACCACTTCTCGACTGATTCTCGCACCACTTATACTATTCCTTCAGCCAATGTCTGGCTGGTTTTGGCTGCTCTATTCCTATTGTTTTTTAAGCGACCTCGTCGATGGGCTGCTTGCAAGAAGGATGAATCTTACGAGTGAGGTGGGTGCCTTACTAGATAGTTTCGCAGATGTAAGCTTTTTTCTCGCAGTTTTTCTTTCTTTTCTACCACAGCTGTTGGCGGCACATACGCTTTGGGTCTGGCTAATAGTGATTGCTATGATTCGTTTTGTCAGTTATCTGATTGGCTATGTAAAATATCGGTCTTTTAGTAGTCTGCATACATGGCTCAACAAAGCAGTCGGTTTTCTTTTAGGTATTTACCCATTGCTGCTCATGGTGAGTCATGCAAAAATTGTTGTCTTGATTTTGGGGACCATCGCCACTGTTTCCGCAATAGAAGAATTGCTGATAACGATCCTCTCAAAAAATCTGGATAGAAATCAAAAATCGATATTCGTAAGTTTTAAGTAAGGCGCCTCTATCATTGAGGGCCTTTTTTGCGTATTCATCGCTAATAGTCTTTTAAAAGACCCTTCAAAAACAATTTTAAAAATAACATTGAAAACAATTTTTAATGGTATTATGCTTATCTTTGAAGGGAGGCTTCACAAATGAATAGACAAGAACTGCATGCATGTATCAGTAAAAACCAGCCTAATATTTGCCAAATTGCTGCCTACCAAAATGGAAAGGAAGTTTACTCGGATGAATGGCATGAGTATAAGCCAGAGGATACTTGCCACCTTATGTCCGCTACGAAAAGTATCGTTTCTCTACTAGTTGGGATAGCGATCGATCAAGGCCTCATCAGGAGTGTCAATGACAAAGTCCTCGATTATTTTCCAGACTATCAAGTAAAACGGGGCGAAAAAACGATTCAGGATATTACGATCAAACACCTATTAACGATGCGAGCCCCGTATAAATGCAAAGGTGATCCATGGACAAAGGTTTGTTCGAGTGACGACTGGACCAGCGCCTCGCTTGACTTATTGGGAGGAAGAAAAGGGGTGACAAATGAATTCAATTATCAAACCGTTTGTCTGCAGATCCTCACTGGTTTGTTAGCGAAAGCTTCTGGAATGACGACCGTTGATTATGCGAACCATTATTTATTTCGACCTCTTGGTGTAGCCGAACTGACCAATTATTATGCGGAAACGGCACAAGAGCATAAGCACTTTACGATGAGCAAGGCACCAAAAAAACCGGTTTGGTTTTGCGATCCTTTAAATATTGGCACTGCAGGTTACGGGCTTTGTCTTTCAGCAAAAGATTTAGCCAAAATCGGTGAGCTATGCTTGAACCAAGGCATCCATCAAGGACAACAAGTGATTTCTTCACAATGGCTCACTGAAATGGTCAATCCGCTAGAGACAAACATAGAGAAATTTCAAAATATGAGTTATGGGTATTTATGGTGGATCTTGGATGCTGAGAAAAGCACCTATGCCGCCATCGGCAATAGTGGAAATGTCCTTTATATTGATCCCGAATCAGAGACTGTTATCGCCATTACGGCGTATTTTAAGCCAACTGTCTTTGATCGCATCGACTTTATCGAGACAGAGCTAAAACCGTTCCTTTTGCACTAATGAGCGTTAAGAAAAAGCAGTCTGCTGTCAAAAGTTGATTGCTTTTTTTGTAGGCGAAAGCTTAATGATCCCTTTTGTGACTATGGCAGGCAGGTGACCTACTGATAAAGCTCGGCTGCTAGCCTTTTATGAAATTATAATTTAGCAATTTGATCCCGCAGGTAGGAGGCTAAATCAATAATAAACGGAAGATAAATGAGAAATGAATAAAATGACCAAACTATCAACGACGTAAACTTGGTATACTATAATTGAGAAGAAAATCACAAGTGAAAGGAGCGGTCGGGGTGTTTTCAGAAATCAGTATCTATCAAGTGAAACCCAGTAGTGTTGAGACCTTTGAAGCAGTCAAGCAAGAAGCAACAGAGGCAATGAAGGCCATGGAGGGGGCTTTGTTCTTTCGATTAATGAAACGAACCCATTACATCAAAGAAATGAGGACCATCAAGGAAGGTCGCCTGCCAGATCCATTGACGAGAGTCATAAAATGTGTGAAATATGCTCACTATTGGGAGTTTGATAGCGAAGAAAATTATGGCAAAGCTCAAAAAAAGTTGTATGAAAGTTACTGGAAAGCAATGGAGAAATGTTTGATCGTTCCCCACGACAAACTATTGGGGGGAAGTTCTTGAGTGCTCGCTTTAGTACCAAATGCTCTCCTGCTGAACGGACTTTTTGTTGCAACTGTTAAGAAAGGACAGGGTAGAAATACAACGGACGTTAAAAAAGTCATTTGAACGGTTGAATGGAGAACTGTTAGTTTTTTTTAAACGCTCTATTACTTGATGGAATCTAAAAGGAGGAAGCCCCGATGGCACAGGTTGCTTTTCATAATTCGTACAAATTAAAAAAAGGCGTTTCAACAGCGGAATTTGTTCGTGTCGTTGAACAATTAAACCGAGAATACATTTCCAAACAAAGAGGATACCTTTCTTTTGAATTATTCGTAGATGGAGAAACTTGGGCGGACATCACCAAGTTCGAAACGAAAGAAGATGCGGAAACATTTGCCCGATGCGGCACGCCTAATGCCTTTGCACAAAAGTTTTATTCATTCATCAATCTAAACAGTTGCACCTCTCACCTATACACCATTAAAAAAACGTTCCAATAACTAGCCACTATGGAATGAACAGCTCAAAAAACAATTCATATGAAAAGAGGAACTTCTTATGACAAAACCAGCAGAATGGTATCAAGGAAAAGTCGGTCGGGCAGAACATTTGGTCTATTTAAATAAGGAAGCCAAAGAGCTTGAGAAACTGATTCACGGTGACAAAACAATGATCATTCGGGGGGCAGCCGGCAGAAAATCACCTTTAGGAGGAAGAGCCAAAATCAACGATCTTGTGTATTTTGTGGAGACTGGCGGCGATTTGACCATCACTCATCGGGGCATCATTGCCAACGTGATTGAATCTGAAAAGATGACGAAAGAAGAATCCATAGATTTTGTAAAACGCTATGAAAAAGAGTTGAATTTATCGAAAAAACAAGTCGATCGTTGGGCAGGGAAAAAGTATCTAGCGGTCTATGAAATCGCTGAATTAGAAGAAATAACACCATTTCAGTACAATCGTGAAAAAAATATGGATGATTGGGTCATCACAGATGATATCAACAAAATCAAATTGTAACGTAGCGAAAACCTTAAAAAACGAAGCGCAAAGGAGTTGAGTGGAAGGATGGAAGGCAAAAAGCAATTGTTTCGAGACAAAAACGTGAAACCAACAGAGCAGCTGATTGCAGAATCTTTGGGTGAAGGATATGTCATTTATCAACGTTTTATCGAAACCCTTGAAAACGAGGGCATCTCTCTTATGGATTGGCGCTATTACCAAGATGGAAAAGCGTGGTTGTCCAAAGGCGAATACAAATGGACAACGACTCGTGGAACGAATAAAGTGAAACCAATTTTTTGGCTCTCGATGTGGGAGGACTTCTTCAAAGTCTCCTTTCACTTTAGCGAGAAAGTCCGAACACAGTTATTGTCTTTACCAGTCAGCGATGAGACAAAGGAAACCATTCTTAAGGCGCCAACTAATGGCACGAAAATGAAGTTTTTTTCTGTGATTTTTGATGTCGCTAATCCATCAGTCTTTGAAGATATCACCGAATTGATCGTGTTCAAAAAAAGTAAATAAAGTAAGAGTATGATTTATTTAACTTGGATAGTCTGATTTTATTACATCTATCAAAAAGGAATCTTCGTTATAGTTTACCCATTTTTTAGGTTAAGAAAAGTAAAAGTCAATCAGAAGACTCTAAGTTTATCGCCTTTCCTCTGATTGGGTTTTAATATAAGTAACTCTTGGGAAAACCAACGCTAATTTTGATTAGATTATCGAATAAAATTCACAATGAAACAAATTTTACTCGCTAAATATGCTATTATGGGTAAAATATGCTTTAATTACTTTTGAATTGATGGAAGACACATTGGAAAAGGAGAAAAGACAAATGACTATTCAACGAATCACAGCTTGCGTTCAAGTCAAAGGAGACTATCAGAAGTGTTATCATTTTTATACGGAAAAAGTTGGTTTGGTACCAACTTATGGCGATGAGTCAGGTCCTTATACAAGCTTTGCATCGAAGAAAGAGGAGGCGCCTT
Organism: Enterococcus sp. DIV0755f; assembly: GCF_051713725.1. NCBI lineage: Bacteria > Bacillati > Bacillota > Bacilli > Lactobacillales > Enterococcaceae > Enterococcus > Enterococcus sp. DIV0755f. The sequence continues at coordinate 1,915,547 of NZ_JBIOQL010000001.1, read as the reverse complement.
TTTTTGGTATGTTCCAAGTGGATGCCGTGATCGATCAAATGGAGGGCTATCCGATTTCGGATAATCGGATTTCATCTGATACGCTTTCGGCAACGTTTCACACCACGGATTTTGAAGAAGATTATACGAGAATGAACAATGCTGGTGTAGTGTTTGAAGTGAGTAAAACCATTTTGGGGGAAGGGGACTAAGCTTTTCATATTGCCTATTTCCGCGATCCAGAAGGAAATTTGCTAAGCTTGGAGGATGGCGGTGTCTAAAGAGTTCACATTCAAAAAGAATCAGAAAAAAACGTAAAGAAAGATTTATCTCATAATTGTTTTGAGATAAATCTTTTTTTATTTGAAATCATTCCTCTATAAAGCGTTCCTTCATCCGCTCCAAGAAAAATCCAGAGGCTTTTGAAAAAACTTGGGTGTTCTTCCAAATGACTGCAAGATCTGATTCAAGAGTGGGACTCAATTTTCTAAAGCATAAAGGACTGTCAGGGGTGAAGTTGATTAATTTGTCGAGGGTCAATGCATAGCCGACGCCTTCTTCAACCAACTTTGACGCATTGTACACGAGATTATACGTGGCAACGACAGTCAAGTTGTTCATGTCTTTTTTTAACCATTTAGAAAGCTCACTGCTGACCAGACTTTGTCGTGAAGTAATCAAGGGAACCTCCCAGAGATCCTTTGGTGTGATGACTTCGTTACTAGCAAGGGGACTGTCTTTTCGCATCAAGACGCCCCAGGTGTCTCTGGCAGGTAAGCGCAAGGAATGGTATTTTTTGACGTCGACGGGGCTGATCACGACGCCAAAATCCAACAATCCTTTGTCCAACCGTTCTTTGACCTCGTCAGCATTGCCGCTAAATAAATGAAATTTGACGTTAGGGTACTCAACTTGAATCTCCTTGATGATTTTTCCCAACAGCTGGATCACGTAGGTTTCTCCAGCACCGATCGACACGTTACCGGTAATCGTATCTCGAGGCGACAAAAATTCAGAACGGGTCTTTTCTAACAATTCTACAATTTCTTCCGCCCGCTTACGAAACAAGAGGCCATCTTCCGTCAGCGTAATTTTGCGATTGCCTCTGGTGAACAGCGTGACACCTAATTCTTTTTCTAACTCCATTAACTGTCGTGACAGGGATGGTTGCGAGAGATGCAGATGTTTTGCGGCAGCTGAAATCGTTTCTTTTTCTGCAACTGCTAGAAACGTGGTTAAACTTTTTAATTCCATAGGTCTATACTCCTTTTTCTATGCTATATATGAATAGTTAGGTATTTAATATTAGTATTTTACATAGAAAGATGCGGCAAGTACAATAGGTTTATCCAAAAATAGCTCAAGCGATCAAGAAAAAACGATCATCCAGACCTTGATCATTTGAGAAACATTGGAGAATCGCCCTAAGGTACAGGATAGTTGACCGAGAAAGAAGGCGAATGAAATGAAAAACTGGCAAAAGAAGGCCCTTGTGTCTTTAGTTGTGCTGGCACCGTTGGTTTTAGGTGCTTGTAGCAGCAATAATGAGGAGACGAATGAAGAGCCGCAAGCCAGCTCAGGAGGAGAAACGATGACAGAAAATGTTTCATTGACAGATGAATGGGATAAAGTTTTCCCAGAAAGTGACACGGTGAATCACCGAAAAGTGACTTTCCAGAATCGTTACGGGATCACTTTAGTTGCGGATCTTTATGAACCAATTGATGCGCAAGGACCACTTCCAGCAATCGCCGTTAGCGGACCTTTTGGAGCAGTCAAAGAGCAGACATCTGGTCTATATGCGCAAACGATGGCAGAGCGTGGTTTTGTTACGATCGCTTTTGATCCGTCCTATACAGGTGAAAGCGGTGGCGAACCACGCTATGTGGCTTCCCCAGACATTAATACAGAAGATTTTCAAGCAGCCGTCGATTTTCTATCTGTCCAAGAAAACGTAGATGAAGAAAGAATCGGTTTGATCGGGATTTGTGGCTGGGGTGGTCTAGCTTTGAATGCCGCAGCTATCGATACCCGTGTGAAAGCGACTGTTTCTGCCACCATGTATGACATGTCGAGAGTCAATGCTCAAGGGTATTTTGATGAAATGGGGGCTGAAGGACGCCATGAATTGCGCCAGCAGCTAAACGCCCAACGTACAGTTGATTTTGCCAATGGCAGCTACGAACGAGCAGGTGGGGTACCAGATACACTGCCAGAAGATGCGCCGGTCTTTATGCAGGATTATTTTGATTATTACAAAACAGAACGAGGCTACCACGAACGTTCCTTGAACTCTAATGATGGTTGGAATGTCACGTCTTCGCTGTCATTCTTGAATATGCCACTTTTGTCTTACATTGATGAGATCCAAAGCGCCGTTTTATTGCTTCATGGAGAAGAAGCCCACTCACTTTATTTCAGTCAAGACGCCTTTGAGCAATTACAAGGCGATAACAAAGAGCTGACTGTCATTCCTAATGCTTCGCATGTTGATCTATACGATCAAATAGAGGTGATTCCTTTTGGCCAAATGACCGAATTCTTCCAAGAGCATTTGAATTAAACAGCAACAACCAGCTGCACGACTGTTCAGTCCCATATCTTCTGCTGAGCAGTCGTGTTTTAGAAAATAAGCATTCCGTTGCCCGCCGCTACATCGAATCATCAGCAGAAAGGAGCGAAGCCATGTTGATAAAACTCATCCCTGCTGTCTTGCTGTTCCTACTAAGTGCCTGTGGGACAAGTGGAACAGAGGAGAGGCATGCGCTGTCTGCCAGCGAAACTTCCTCTGAGGCAAGTCAGGATCATGATCAACCGACGATTGAATCAGCAACAGCTGTGGTCATTACGGTTGGTCAACAGGATTTTATAGCGAAGTTTTATGAAAATGAGGCGTCTGAATACCTAATGAATCAAATGCCCTTCACGTTGCCAATGAGTGACTTGAACAATAACGAGAAATATTATCGTTTTTCTGAGAATTTGCCAGAAATGACTACAGAACGGCCGGAGATCATTCACGCAGGAGAAATCATGAGCTGGAATAGTCATACGTTGGTGCTGTTTTATCAGACCTTTACCAATTCTTATAGTGGCTATAGTCGTATCGGCGTTATTGAAGATCCAGCAGGATTAAGGGAAGCGTTGGGGGGAGAAGACGTGGAGGTTGTCTTTTCGCTAAAAAATACTCGTGAGTAACGAATGATTAGGAGAAAAACAAATGACGATCGATCAATTAAACAAACTTATGGCAAGTGGTGAACCCTTACTTGCCGGTTCGCAAGCTTCAAAACAAATGGTGGCTTTGAGTGCTGAGGCGAGAAAATTGACCATGAAAATCAATACGGCTTATCATGAACCTCATGAATTACAAGAACTTTTTGCCCAATTGACTGGGAAAGCAGTTGAACCGACATTTTCGCTTTTTCCGCCTTTTTATACAGATTACGGCAAAAACATCCGCATTGGCAAAGGGGTGTTTCTTAACGCCGGTTGTCATTTTCAAGACCAAGGAGGGATCACGATCGGTGATGATACCCTAATAGGGCATAACGTTGTTCTAGCTACCTTGAATCATGGCCTTCACCCTGAAGATCGTAGCACGCTTTATCCAGCACCCATTACGATTGGGAAGAATGTCTGGATTGGCTCAAATGCAACGATCGTTGCTGGTGTGAACATCGGTGACCATGCGATCATTGCTGCTGGGGCAGTGGTGACCAAAGATGTCGCTGAGCGCACGATCGTGGCTGGTGTACCTGCAAACTATGTCAAAGAGGTCACTGAGTAAGCACAATAGCAATGAGTAAGAAAAAAACTGCTGTTCGCCTTGTCGCTTTTGAAGCGATGAAGACGAACAGCAGTTTTCTTATTCTTGAGGCGGCTCGCTCGTATTGGAACCGGCGAAGTTTTCGATCAACGATTTCACATCAAGACCAAGGGTTTCTTTCAAAGTTTCTTGTGTGGTCGATAAGAGATTGGTGGCGTAATTGGTGACACGATTGGCACCGCCGCCTTCACCTGATCCTGTATCAACGACCGAAATTTTATCGATATTGCCTAATGGGGCGGCAGCCTCTTTGACTAATTGCGGCATGATCTCAACGATCATGCTAAGGATCGCTGCTTCATCATATTTCTTGAAGGCTTCAGCGATTTTTTCCTTCGTTTCAGTTTCCGCCGTTCCTTTCGCCAAGGTCGTCTCGGCTTCTGCCAAACCAATCAGACGAATCTTATCGGCTTCAGCTTTTGCCAACGACTCTGTTCGAAACTGCTCAGCTTCAGTGGTTGCTAACGCAGACGCTTTTTTCGCTAATGCTTCTTGTTCAAGCGCATAACGATCGGCATCGGCTTTTTTCTTGATCTCAGAATCAAATTGGCGTTCACGACGCAAGATTTCTTTTTCTTCCAATTCGATTTGTTTTTGTCGTTCAACGACTTCGACTTCAATCTCTTGTTCTCGAACTTTTTGTTTCATGATGGCACTTTGCAGATGATAGGCTTGATCGGCATCGGCTTTGGCGATGTCTTGTTCTTTCTTATAAAGCGCCAACTTCAATTCTTTTTCCTTTAATGCTTCAGCGATTTCGGTCATGCGTTTTGATTCCGCTGTTTGTGATTCTTGTTCCGATTGGGCTTTTTTGATGCGGGTTTCTTTCAGCGCTTCGGCTTCTGCAATTTCAGCATCCCGTTTGACTTGAGCGATTCTAGGTTTTCCAAGAGAATCTAAATAGCCATTTTTGTCTCGTACTTCTTTGATCGTAAAGGAGACAATGATCAAGCCCATTTTCGCTAGATCGACAGAGGCCACTTCTTGCACGCTTTGGCTGAATTTGTCGCGATTTTGATAGATTTCTTCGACGGTCATCGAACCAAGGATCGAACGCAGGTGACCTTCCAAGACTTCTCGTGCCTCATTTTCTAATTCTTCACGGGTTTTTCCTAGAAACTGTTCCGCTGCCGTTGCGATTTCTTCTACGGATGAGCCGATCTTGATAATGGAAGTTCCATCACACATAACGGGAACTCCTTGTTCCGTATACACTTCTGGTGTTGAAACATCCAGCTTGCTGGAAAGTAAGCTGATTCGGTTTGATCGTTGGAACACTGGCAAAACAAAGGCTCCGCCACCACGCACGATTTTGATTTTGTTATTGCTCTCATCCGCATGAACATTTTTGTTGCCAAGGTAACTTCCGCTGATAATCAACGCTTCATCGGGCTTGGCTGTTTGATATTTCGTGACAAAGATGATCAAAAGCATCAGTAAAATGAACGCCACGATTGCGATCGGAAAGACAATTGGTGATAAGAAAATATCCATAGATGCACCTCTTTAGTGATTTATTTTAGTTGTCCAAAAATTTTTCTGTATAGGGAACGACGTAGCAAATACGCTCTTTGACTTCAATAATCAACACTTTTGATCCTGCTGCTAATGGTTCATCGATAGGTTGAAAAGCCGAGGCTGGACGATTACTTGAACCAGTGACACTTGTGAGTTGAATTTCACCCATTCCTTCACAAGGAATCGGCGTCAGCACCGTTGCGATTCGACCTTCAAAGTCTTTCTCGGAACTCGAAAGCGTCGCTTCAGCATTCCTCATGGGAATCAGCACGTAAAAATTCAAGAGAAAAACGAGCCCTGTAGAAAGACAAGCGCTACCAATGAAAAGCATCATCGAATAGCCTGGGAAAATAGTTTCCCCTAAGTAACCGAAAAGACTCGTAAAGGCAAACCAGGGGATGATCAACATCGGATCAATTGGACCATCAAAATCGAATATATCGCCAAACAGAAACAGCAAAAAGGCTAAAATGGCACAGCCAATCAATACATACAAATAAATCTGATCAGGTGCATAAGTGTGCAGCACGTATCCACCTCCTTTCAAATAGAGTGATTTGTAAGAACAATGAAAGCTAAGAAACAATCGAAAGAAGAACGAGGGAAGGAAAAGAACGGAATAGGTGTTCTGTTATAATTATACCAATAAATAATAAAAAAACTTAAATAAAATAGTAAAATTGAACAAATAGTACAACAAAGGGAGGTTTATTTTTTTGAAAGAGCCGATCAAAAATCAGCTTTTTTTCATCAGCCATTGACAAACCAGGAAAATCCAAGTAGATTAAATCAGGGTACTAGAAAAAGGCAAAATTAGCTGCAGATGATTTGAATCGTAAGAGGCAGCTTTTATTTTCTATTACCATAGATCGAAGGTAGTTGTTCGCAAACATAAAAGAAGTCAGGAACACTTCTTTTCAACCGACAGTATTGCTAAGAAATAGAGGTGGAATCGATGGATCAAAAAGAAAAAATGTTAGAACTAATCAAGAAAAAACAAGGCGGCGGCCGTTCAAAAAAAATGGAATCCCCAAAAAACGATCGAAAAAACATGCGTAAAGGCCCGAAAATTTATAATAAGTAAGGCGATGCATTAGAAACATGAAATGGTTGATGAAAAAAAGAGAGAAGGACAGGATTTCTGTCTTTCTCTCTTTTTTATTTACTCTTGAGAATCCACGTACAACTCACTCAAAGCTGGCAGATCATGAACTTGGTATTTTGCTTTAAAAGCTGCGATTTCTTCAGCGCTGAAGCGGTTCGGATCAAGTTTCAGTTCTTCGACAGGAAGAGGTCGTTCGTTAGCGATCTTGACATCGATCACCACAGGTCCGTTGATTTCTTTAGCTTGTGTAAAGACGGATGCTAATTCTTCTTCCTTCGTTACCGTGAAGCCTTTCGCACCCAATGCTTCCCCAACTTTACCAAAATCAGCACCGGCTAATTGGACACCGAACTTGGTTTGCTCGGTATCTTCTTGCTCCGCTTCGATGAAGCCGAATGAGTCATTGGAAAAGACCACGTTGATGATTGGCAAATCATATTTCACTTGGGTGATGATGTCTTGCATTTGCATCGCAAAACCGCCATCCCCACTAAAGGTAAATACTTGGCGATTCGGATAGCTCAATTGAGCTGCGATCCCACCAGGTACACCATTGCCCATTGTCGCAAACCAGCCAGACGTTGTGAAACGCTGTTCACCCGTCATTTCTAAATGACGGATACTATGGATCGTCACATTACCGACATCCGTGACAAACAGGGCATCAGGAGCAGCAATCCGGTTGATTTCTCGATAGACAGGTTCAGGACGCAAAGGAACTTGCGAATCATGGTAAAAACGATGGCGCCATTCATGCCAATTGCGACAGTTTTCTTGATTGGCTTTTAACCAAGCATCTGCAGGACGAGGGGCTGCCATCTCTGTCCATTTTCTAAGAGCGGTCGCACCATCTCCTAAAACGGAGACATCCGTCTGATGACGACGACCAAATTTCGAGGCGTCGATATCAACTTGGACAAAGTTGGCACCAGGATTGAAAAAGCGACGGCCAAAAGGGAAGTCACTGCCGACAAAAACGATGAGATCGGCTTCTGCCAAAGCTTCATTGGCAGGTTTTGTCGCAACCCGTCCAGCAAATCCAAGAAAGTTTTCATAAAGATCAGGCACGATGCCTTTGGCTAAGACAGAAGCTGCGATAGGCATCGAGAAATGCTTAGAAAAAGCATCGATGGCATCAAAATGACCAAAGAGACCTTGTCCGATATAAAGGACGGGTTTTTTTGCTTGTTCAAAATAAGGAAGGGCAGCCTGTAAATCCTCTTCATCAGGCTGGAGAACACCTGTCTTATGATTTTTTGCGGTTGCAATCTCCTGTTCGTCGATTTCTGCAGACCCGTAATCGACCGGGATCGTTACCACAGCGACTCCTTTAAATTTGTAGGCTGCTTTAATGGCTTCGTCCACCACGTGGGGCAAACTTTCAGGGGACATGACCGTGCGATTGTAGATACTGACATCAGCGAACATCGGATTTTCATTCATTTCTTGAAAATCATTGTAGTTCATCGAGCTCGAAGCTACTTGTCCTAACAAGGCAACGACGGGCACGTTATCCATTTGAGCATCATATAAGCCATTGATCAAATGGGTGGCACCCGGACCAGCAGAACCAAAAACCGCACCGACTTTTCCCGTTAGCTTGGCATCAGCCGCTGCTGCCAGCGCACCTGCTTCTTCATGACGTACTTGAATATACTTGACCGATTGCCGTTCATGGTACAAAGCATCCATCGTTGAGTTGAAAGAGCCACCGGGGATTCCATAGATATGGTCGATGCCCCAAGCTTCAAAAACCTTGATCATTGCTGTACCAGCATTGATTTTTGTCATTTTCTTCACTCGCTTTCTCTGTTGTCATTCGTTCTCTTTTAAGTATAAACGTTTCTCAAAAAGACAACAAAGAATGCGCCTTCTGTCACAAGGCGCAGTGAAAGACTTATTTTAGGAAATGAACGACTCAGTTGCGCAGCTCTTGCACGAATCGGCTGGCGATCTCTTTGGGTCGGGTGATGGCACCACCAACCACGATACCTGTCACACCCATATCTTGGATTTTCTTTGCTTGTTTCGGGGTGTGGATCTTGCCTTCGGCTATCACTGGAACCTTTGCCGCAACCAATTGCTGGATCAATTGATAATCTGGTTCGTCATTGGTGGGACTATTCGCCGTATAGCCGGACAAAGTTGTACCAACAAAATCGACGCCCGCTTCAAAGGCATTGATGCCTTCCTCATAGGTGGCGATATCTGCCATGAGTAGTTGATGGGGATAAAGAGTTTTGATTTGTTTGATAAAGGCATTGACCGTCAAGCCATCGTGACGTTTGCGCAAGGTGCAGTCCAAAGCGATCACCGCAATCTGTAAAGCTGCTAATTCGTGCACCTCTTTGATGGTCGCTGTGATAAATGGTTCTTCAGGTGGATAGTCTTTTTTGATGATTCCGATGATCGGCAGATCAACAGCGGCTTGGATTTCGCGAATATCGCGAACGGAATTGGCACGGATGCCAACAGCTCCAGCTTCTTGAGCTGCTTTTGCCAATAGGGGCATGACACCGCCGTTTTCGGTATATAAGGGTTCTCCAGGCAATGCTTGACAAGAAACAATCAACCCGCCCTTGATTTGTTGGGTAAAGACTTCTTTTTCCATTTATATGACACTTCCCATTCTACTAAAGGTTCGTTTCTCCCTTCGACTATATCATGAGGTTTTTTGCTTGTAAATGAATCAACACCTCTTTGAATCAAAGACAAGACATTCAAAAAAATGCAGCAAGCATCACTGTCATGGATACTTGCTGCACGTAACGAATAGGCTAGGCAGATTTTTTATTCTGCTTGTTTTGACGTGCATTGCTTGAACTTTTCAAAATCGATCGTTTGATTAGCAGGCAGCACTTCGTATTGCAATCGTTCTGTTTCTTCATCGTGAATGATATGGAGGATTTTTCCTTCGTCATCTACTGGTCCCAGACTGATGATCGTAAAGCGTTCATTGATGACTTCTAAATTTTGTAGAACCCCAGAAAACACTTTGCGAATATGATGGGCGGTCTTGATTTTTTTGTCCGCTTTTTCAACAGCCTTGGCCAACGTAAAGCCTTCATCTAAAAACGTTTTGATCATTTCCACTTTGACGACCGTGGGCAGTCGGTATTTTCGTGGGGCATTTTCTTCTTGTGGGACCGATTGAATAAATCCTTTTTGTTCCCAATAACGCAATTGGCGAGGGGAGATATCACACATTTGGCTAAGTTCGCTGATGCCGACCAACAAGTTTTCATTATCAACGAGTTTTCGAAAAAGATGAGACATACGGACTCCATTCTTGTAAAGGTATTTGTTAATATTGTAACTTGTTTTACTTTTATGTCAAGTAGGTTGACAAATGTTAGGGAAAGATTTAAAGTAAAGAAGGTTTTATGAAAAATATACTGAAAAGAGTGTGAAATATGTCAACGAGTCGTCCTTTAGATATCTACGGCAAACCTTACAACCGTTCTTTACTGGTCATGGTTTTGCTGATCGGTACGTTTTGTACTGTTTTGAACCAAACATTGTTAACAACGGCTTTTCCAACTTTGATGGATGCCTTTGACATCTCAGCATCTGATGTTCAATGGCTGACCACTGGTTTCTTGCTGGTCAATGGGATCATGATCCCGATCACCGCATGGCTGATCAACAAGTTCAGCTCGAGAAGTCTTTACTTAACGGCAATGAGCATCTTCCTTGCAGGAACGATCGCTTGTTTTGCTGCACCGAACTTTTCTACATTATTGATTGGCCGCTTAGTGCAAGCTGCCGGTGTAGGGATCTCGATGCCGCTTTTGCAAAATATCATGTTGTCGATCTTCCCACCAGAAAAACGCGGTTCAGCCATGGGCATGTCAGGAATCGTTATTGGGTTAGCACCAGCCTTAGGCCCAACGTTATCTGGTTGGATCATTGATCATTATGACTGGCGCTATTTGTTCGGAATGGTCATTCCGATCGTCGTTTTAGTCTTAGTCTTAGCGCTCTTTCTAATGAAGAGTGTGATTGAATTGTCGCATCCGAAAATCGATCTGTTCTCAGCGATTTTATCAACCCTTGGTTTTGGTACATTGCTCTATGGCTTTTCAAGCGTCGGTGACAAAGGGTGGGGCAGTATGGAAGTAATCGGTTTTCTAGCAGCCGGTGTCTTTTTCATTGCTTTCTTTGCATGGCGTCAATTGCACATTGAGCATCCGTTCTTAGAGTTGCGCGTGTTCAAATCAACGACCTTTACTTTGGCGTCGATCCTTTCAGGGGTTACGAATATGGCGATGATCGGTGCTGAAATGGTTCTCCCGTTGTATATCCAAAACATTCGTGGTGAGTCAGCGTTTCATTCAGGATTGATGTTATTGCCAGGTGCGTTGACCATGGGGATCATGATGCCGATCACTGGTGCGATCTTTGATAAGTATGGTGCAAAACGTTTAGCTATCACCGGGATGTTTATCTTGACTGCCGCAACCTTACCATTTGCTTTCTTAACAAAAGATACACCGATTTTGCATATCATCATTCTTTATGGGATTCGGATGTTCGGGATCTCAATGGTGATGATGCCAGTAACGACTTCAGGAATGAATGCCTTACCTGGTCATTTGATCAGTCACGGTACCGCGGTAAACAATACGTTCCGTCAAGTAGCCAGCTCAATTGGTACGGCTATCTTGATCAGTGTCTTAACAAACGTCACCAAGGGCAACTTGCCAAGTGATTCTTTGCTGGATGCAACGCCTTTGGCATACAAAGAAAAAGCAATTGAAGCGACTTTATCTGGCTACCATGCCGCCTTTTATGTGGCAGCGGTCTTTAGCTTCTTAGGATTCTTAATCGCCTTCTCCTTAAAGAAAAAAGAACCACGATTGACGGTTCTTGAAGGAGGTGCGGACAAATGATCTTGCTTTTGATCGTTCTTAGCGTGTTAGGGTTTGCGGTACTGAATGTCTTTGCCAAAAACAAGCTGCAAACAGGTTTATCATTGGTCTTAGGTCTAGTCTTCGTGGCAAGTGTCGTCGCATTGATGGCCAATTTGACCTATCATTTTGGAATGGAAAAAGAAACGACTGCTAAAACAACCCCACTGATTTCTAGTGCCGATAACGAGAATTTTGATTTGCTATTGTATCAGCCATTAGGAGATGGTACGGAAAAAATCTACCTGTTTAAAACGGATGCTGATCAAGAGGAACCCAAACAAACCGGTACTGATAAAGTGACCAATGTCGTGGAAACAGGGGCTGATTCAGCTCAATTAGAAACAAAAACGACGCGCTGGGTTTATAAAAGTGACCTATCACGCTTCTTGTTCGGGATCGCTGATAACGATGGTCAATATGTCAGCCGTACCAATACGTTCTCATTGCCAGATTCATGGGAAGTCTTGAGTGTGGATCAAGCAAAAAAACTGGCTTCTTTAGCGAAAGAACAAGCGGACACCATGAAAACACAAGGACAAGCGTATGTCCAAGAAAAAATGCAAGCTGCATTAATGGCTGATCCAACTATGGATGAGGCAGCCCAAAAAGCAAAAATCGCTGAATTGACAGAAGCTTATCAAAAAGAAGCGATGGCAAAACTGCTGGAAGAAGCAAAAAAGTAAAAACGAGCAGATAGTCAGGGGAGGGAAGAATCAAATCGGATTCTTCTGTCCCTTTTTTATATGGAACGTGATACTTTTGAAAAACGGCTGCCACCAAAAAAAATCCCACACACTAGAAGTGAGTGGGATTTTCTTTAATCAAATGAGCACGCGGCAATCCGGTCGAAAGCTTCTTTTAACAAGTCCAACGATTGGGTGGCAGCTAAGCGAACATAGCCATCGCCGGTCGTTTCTCCAAAGGCTTTCCCAGGGATCATCAGCACACTGGTTTCCTTTAATAATTTCTCGACAAAGCTGACAGAGTCCAACCCCGTTTGTTCAATGTTGATGAAGGCATACATGCTTCCTTTGACTGGGGATAAGGAAAGGAACGGGATCTCAGCAACCCGTTGTTCAATGTAAGTCAGTCGTTCCTTAAAGACAGCAACCACTTGCGGCACGAGGGTATCATAGTGATTCAATGCGTAAATACCTGCCCGTTGTGAAGGAGTTGGTGCCGAATAGGCGATCGCCTCATTGATCAGTTTTGCCGTAAGATTGATCGATTCAGGTGCGATCATGTAACCGATCCGCCAGCCTGTCATGGCAAAGGCTTTTGAGAAACTGCTGAATGTGATGGTGTTCTCAGGTGCGAAGGCTGCCATCGGTACAAAGGTGTCATCAAAGCAAAAGGCTTCATAGACTTCATCTGAGAGGATTAGTAAGTCATGGTCAATGGCAACTGCTGCGATTTTTTCAAAAGTTTCTGGAGAAAAAACAGCACCAGTAGGATTGTTGGGTGAATTGATAATGATTGCACGGGTTTTCTCAGTGATAGCGGCCTTTAAAACCTCGACGTCGATTTGAAAGCCATCTTTTTCAAAGGTCGGAATAAAGACTGGCACACCACCGACTAGTTCGACTTGTTGTTTGTAAGGCGAAAAGTACGGTTCGTGAATAATCACTTCATCACCGGGATCAATGATGGCAGCCAAAGCTAAGTACATGCCATGCAATGCACCGACAGTTCCTCGTACTTGACTAGGAGAAAAAGTAAGCTGGTATTGCTTTTGGTAAAAATCAACGACGGTTTGGATAAAATCAGCACTGCCGTCTGAAGCGGTGTATTTTGTATGACCTGCTTTGACGTCAGCAAAAGCTGCTTCAATGATTGTCGCATCTGTAATCAAATCAGGATCACCAATCGACAAATCAATCAAATTTGGGGTTTTCTTCGCAAGAGTGGCGATCTCCATTAAAAGATTTTCTTCTGGTTGTAAAAAACGTTCTGCAATCAACGGACGGTTCATTTTGTCATCTCCAATTTCTATAAAACTTTGCTTAAAAAATCCTGTGTCCGCGCATTTTGCGGATGCTCAAAGATCTGTTCTGGTGTTCCTTGTTCTTGAATGATACCGTCAGCCATAAAGATGACACGATCGGCAACTTCTTTAGCGAAGCCCATTTCGTGGGTAACGACGACCATCGTCATGCCTTTTTCTGCCAAAGCTTGCATGACCGTCAACACTTCTCCAACCATTTCTGGGTCCAATGCTGAGGTTGGTTCGTCAAAGAGCATTACATCAGGATCCATTGCCAACGCTCTAGCAATAGCCACCCGTTGCTGCTGCCCGCCAGAAAGGCTAGAGGGGTAACTATCCGCTTTTTCAGCTAAGCCAACTTGCTCCAGCAATCCTTTCGCTGTCTCTTCGGCAGCAGTTTGCTCTTGCTGTTTGACTTTGATCGGGCTGATAGTCAGATTTTCTAACACCGTTTTATGAGGGAATAAATTGAAGCTTTGAAAGACCATTCCCATTTTTTGACGAATCTGATCGATTTTCACCCCTTTTGCCAATAAATCATTGCCTTCGAAGGTGATTTTCCCGCCAGTCGGCTGTTCAAGAAGATTCAAGCAGCGTAAGAAAGTACTTTTCCCACTTCCTGAGGGTCCGATGATCACAACGACTTCACCAGGTGTCACTTCAAGATCGATTTCTTTTAAGACGGTATTCTCGCCAAATGTTTTCACTAATTTTTCAACTTTAATCACTAGTTTTCATTCTCCTTTCAGCAACACCCAATAGACGTGAGAGGGCGAAGGTCAATACAAAGTAGATCAATGATACGATAACGTATGGTAAAAATGGTTTGAAGCTGGCCCCTTGAACGACGCCTGTTTGGAAAATCAGTTCAGACACACCGATTACCGATACGACCGAAGACTCTTTGATGACCGTGACAAATTCATTTCCTAAAGCAGGCAAGATGTTTTTGATGGCTTGCGGGAAAATGATGAAGCGCATCGCTTGGATCTGATTCATGCCTAATGAACGAGCGGCTTCCAGCTGTCCTTTATTGACGGCATTGATCCCAGCACGAATGATTTCTGCCACATAGGCGGCACTGTTTAGTGCTAAGGCAATACAGCCAGCAGCTAACTTCGAAAGCTCTAAGCCTAACACGCCTGTTCCAAAGTATACAATAAATATTTGTACTAACAAAGGTGTTCCCCGAACATATTCAATATAGACAGCGGCAATGACTTTCAATGCTTTTGACTTAGAAAGCTTCATAAAGGCTAACAAACTGCCACCGATAGAGCCGAATAATACCCCAACCAAGGCTAGGAAGATCGTATAGCCAGTTCCAGTGATGTAAAAAGGCAGATATTTTTCCCAAAAGCTTTGCTCTTCATCGATCGTGCCTTCTTCGGTAAACATCAATCGATAGGCATCTTCTTTGTATTGGCTTAAAAGATCATTACTAATGATAGTTTCAATGGAGGAATTGAGTTTTTCCAGTAAAACTGGCGCTTCTTTCGAGATGGCGATCGCGGTCTCCTTCACGCCGTTTTCAAACGTGACATTTTCGGCTAATGCCAAGGTATCATTCGCCGTCACATAAGCTTCAGCGACGGGACCTTCCATCACGATCGCATCGATCTTGCGTGATTTTAGATTGGTGATCAAATCAGGCACCCTTTGCAAAGAGGTGACGGTCGAGCCAGTCAATTCTGTATTTGCCAGCTCTTCTTGTGTGGTTTGTCGTTGTGCACCGACAGCTACACCATCAAAATCAGCCGTCGATTGGAAACGATCCGCATCTTCTGCTCGAACCAGGACGGTCTGTTGGACTTCCATATAGGTGTCAGTGAAATTGACTTCTTTACGGCGCTCATCCGTAGCAGCCATCCCAGAGATGACGACATCGATTTTACCCGTTTTTAGAGCCCCTAACAGCGCGTCGAATCCAAGCTCCTCAAATTTCAGATCGACCCCTAAGTCATCTGCAATTTTTTGGGCAATCGAGATATCGATCCCTACGATTTCATTTTTTCCATCAACATTGGCACGGAATTCATATGGTGCATAATCGGCAGATAAACCCACGACCAATACACCATTTTCTTTGACTTTTTCATAGATTGGATCGGTTTCTTCTGCATGTGCTTGTCCGACAAAGAAAAACGGCAGCAACGCTGTGATGATCCCTAATAAAACAGTACCCTTACTAAACCTTTTCATGTAAACGCCCCTTTAACTTTTTCTGCGCATCTATTAAAAATGCAAATAATAACTAATAAATGTATAAAAATACATATAAGTGATAGAAACTATCATAGCATAACATCAGTTGAAGTCAATAAGTCAGAGAAAAAAA
This sequence comes from Enterococcus sp. DIV0755f, assembly GCF_051713725.1. Lineage (NCBI taxonomy): Bacteria > Bacillati > Bacillota > Bacilli > Lactobacillales > Enterococcaceae > Enterococcus > Enterococcus sp. DIV0755f. The sequence goes on along the minus strand of NZ_JBIOQL010000001.1, from coordinate 1,899,881 downwards.
GTCAAAAATTGTTGTAGAGCGTAAAACCATTTATTCAAATTATTTGCAATCCAAGGAAGAAGAAAGTGGAAAAGGAGCAGCAGCCATTTTCTAAACACATCTATTTGAAAGGATGCTTAGAAAATAACGGATAATGAAGAAAGAAAGCAGCTTCGCTTAAACGAGAAACAGAATCTGCAATGACAAAATAAAAAGTTGTTTGAAACAAAGCGGCAAAAACGAAACATAAGACATTTTTTGGATTTCTTGCGATAATAAAAGAGAAGAGGAGGCGATAGAATGAAGGTCGTATTGATTCGACATGGTGAAAGCGAAGCAAATTTTGAAAATTACTGGACAGGGTGGCTGGATGTTTCTCTGACCGAAAAAGGCCGGCAACAAGCTTGGGCTGCGGGGGAACAGATCAAAGAATTAGGGATTTCCTTTGATTTTGCCTTTGCATCTGTGCTGCAGCGAACGATCATCACTTGCGATGCCGTTCTGGAAGCCAGCAATCAGCTTTGGGTTCCTGTGAAAAAAACATGGCGCCTAAATGAACGTCATTATGGCCAATTAGTAGGGGTCAATAAAGATGAGATGGTGGCAAAGTATGGAAAAGAACAGGTCCAAAAATGGCGACGTGGATATGATGAACCGCCTTTATATGTGAAGGAAAATGATTTAGACCGACGCTATAATTCTTTAGACCCTCGCTTGATACCTAAGGGAGAAAATCTGGGGATGGTGGTGGCGCGAGTAGTCCCATTTTGGCAAGACCAGGTGGTTCCGTTACTTAAAGATCATAAGAATATTCTCATTACTGGTCATGGGAACAGCTTGCGGGCGTTAGTCAAATACTTGGAAGACGTGCCAAAAGATGCCATGGATACGATCGATATTCCTAACGCACAGCCGATCATTTATGAGTTTGATAGCCAAGCAAACTTGATTGAACGGGCGTAATAACGAACATTTAAAGAATAAACCACATTTTCGTTTGATGTTACATCGAAAATGTGGTTTTGTTGTGCTATAATAAGAAAAATTTTATGAAAGGCGGGAGGATATGAAAGCCGTATTAACCGTTATTGGAAAAGACAAGGTTGGGATCATTGCTGGTGTTAGCCAGAAATTAGCAGAATTAGAAATCAATATTTTAGATGTGTCCCAAACGATCATGGAAGATTACTTCACGATGATGATGCTTTTAAACATGGATGCCAATCAGGATTTTGATGGTGTTCGTGAGGAGCTTCACCAAATTGGTCGTACATTAGGTGTAAAAATCAGCATTCAAAATCAAGAGATTTTTGATACCATGCACAAATTATAGGAGGCACTATGGAGACAAATCAAATACTTGAAACCATTCGCATGGTGGAAGAAGAAAACTTAGATATTCGTACCATCACAATGGGGATCTCATTATTGGATTGTATTGACGCCGACATTGATCGTACCTGTGAGAAAATTTTTCAAAAAATTACAACAAAAGCGAAAGATCTTGTCAAAGTCGGCGAAGAGATCGAAAGTGAATATGGCATTCCGATCATTAACAAGCGGATTTCGGTTACCCCTGTAGCGATCGTAGTGGCAGCTTGCCAGCCGACACCCGCAGACTGTATCAAAGTTGCGAAGACCTTGGATCGAGCGGCGCAAGAAGTCGGAGTCAATTTCATCGGCGGCTATAGCGCACTAGTAGAAAAAGGCTATCAAGGCGGCGACCTTGCATTGATCGAATCGATTCCAGAAGCCTTGGCTCAAACCAATTTTGTCTGTTCGTCGGTCAATATTGGATCAACGAAAGCTGGGATCAACATGGATGCAGTACGTCTGATGGGAGAAACAGTCAAGAAGACGGCTGAAGCATCAGATATGGGCTGTGCGAAGCTCGTCGTCTTTGCGAATGCAGTGGAAGACAATCCCTTTATGGCGGGGGCTTTTCATGGGGTCGGTGAAGCTGATGTGGAAATCAATGTCGGTGTCAGCGGACCTGGTGTCGTCAAACGTGCCTTGGAAAAAGTCAAAGGCGAGTCCTTTGATGTCGTGGCGGAAACAGTCAAAAAAACAGCTTTCAAGATCACGCGGATGGGGCAATTGGTCGGGCGCGTGGCTTCCGAGCGCTTGGGCGTTCCATTCGGGATCGTCGATCTTTCGCTGGCGCCAACTCCTGCAGTCGGCGATAGTGTGGCATTGATTTTAGAAGAAATGGGTCTAGAATCTGTCGGTACCCACGGAACGACAGCGGCTTTGGCCTTGTTAAATGATGCAGTAAAAAAAGGCGGCGTAATGGCATGTAACCATGTTGGGGGTCTGTCGGGTGCCTTTATCCCCGTTTCTGAAGACGCAGGGATGATCAAGGCTGTAGAATCTGGTTTATTGAATTTAGAAAAACTTGAAGCCATGACGGCGATCTGTTCTGTCGGTTTGGATATGATTGCGATTCCAGGAGATACTTCTGCTGAGACGATCGCCGCGATGATTGCGGATGAAGCAGCGATCGGCGTCATCAACCATAAGACGACAGCTGTCCGAATCATTCCAGCGAAAGACAAAAAAATCGGCGACCGCATTGAATTTGGTGGATTATTAGGGACGGCACCAGTGATGAAAACCAATCCTGCGCAGTCAACTGATTTCATTTTACGTGGGGGACGTATTCCCGCTCCGATCCATTCATTCAAAAATTAATTTGTACTCCTTTACTAGGAAAATATGTTAAAATGACCTTTAAAAGACCGACCAAAATGCTGTCTTTTAAAGGTTTTTTAGTCATCTAACTATTTTTTTCATGCTTAAGGCGGATGTTTTATCATTTGAAATCGAATACAATGAAGGATAACACGATGAAAAGGGGTGGTAAAATGAAGAAAATCTTCCAACTTGGGATGTTGATTTTTGTTGGTTTGATGGGATTTTTTGTCCTTCAACCATCAATTGTCTTTGGACAGACATTTGTTCGTGATGATGCCGGGGTCCTTTCACAAGAGACGATCAAACAGATCGATGCTTTGAATAAAGAGGGCTTCCAATCATTGACTGGAGCGCCAGAATATGCTGTGATCACGATCCCTTCTTTAGATGGGCAAACGATTGAAGAGCGTAATTTGGAACTGTTCAATGAGTATGGTTTAGGAAATCCAGAGGACAATAATGGACTATTGTTTCTCTTTGCCATTGACGATCGTGAATTTCGTCTGGGTTATGGCGATGGACTATCCTATGTCTTCAGTGAGCTATCGGAAGATGATTTAGTGGATGAAGATGCCAAAGACGCATTACGAGATGAAGATTATGATACAGCGATATTGGCAGCTTCTAATGAAGTCTATCAGCGAATGAAAGAAGCGGATGAAACGATTGGTTTAGGGACGATCTATCAAGATGGCAAGCAAATGTTAGCAGAAAAACAGGCACAAGAAGCAGAAGCCACTAAGCAGATGTGGTTCACTATTGGTAAAATCGTCAGTGGTGTCGTAGCGGCAGCAGCTGCAGGCCTTGTCGGGTTCATCAGTTTTCGCCATCTTAAAACCAAACGGCGTTTTGAAGAGCACCTGCCATTGCCGAAACATCTGTTAGAAGATAGTCACTTCCAACAGAAAGATTTCTTGAAATGGGCTAGCAATAGAAAGAACTATCAGCGTTACCATCAGTATCAGACAGCAAAAGATTGTCAACAAGCATTTACGCAGTATGTGTCGAGGACTTATGTGCCAGCGAAATTGACTTCGGTCACTGGATTGTCGACAGCGGATAAACGAGTCATCCAACACGGCTTGACGAATCCAGCAATTGGCGCCTATTTTTCAAACTTGCTGATGAAGAAACAAACCACGGTCAAACATTTCGGTCAGGTGATCCTTACACAACATGACACCTTAAAAACCTATGAAGCCCAATTAGGCAGGGAAGTGACTGAACGGATGGCAGACTACGATTTGACTGATGCGGTGTTACCCGAAAATCTGCCTTTAGCAGATGCTTATCGAGCAGAAATAGCCAAGCAAGCCAAAGAAGAGATCAGAAGACGCAATGAGCAAGGGCGATACTTAGCTCAACTTGTGACGGAAAAAGCGACCTATCCTGAGATGGTACAAGCCATTCCAAAAGAAGTTTCTGATGTTCTAGCGGAAGTGAAAACAGATGCCTTGTTCCAAGTTGACTTGAAACAGGTTTATCAAAATCACCCAGAACTAGCGAACAAATTATCCTCATTTGATGCTTCTGATCGAGCAGCCGTTTTGAATAATGCTCGCCAAGAGTATGACCCCCATGGTATGAATATGGCGTTGTTCTTTGTGATGATGAATAATCATGTGACCCATCAAGAACAAGTCATTGCCGATACGCAAAGTTCTTCGAATGATTTTGGCGGTTTTAGCGGAGGAAGCAGCAGCGGTGGCGGTGTTTCTGGTAGCTGGTAATTTTTCGTAGTGAGGAACGTTCATTGTTCTGCAATACATTCGCTTGCATGTAGGTTTGTGCAAGCGGAAGGATTGTATGGTCAATGGCGTTTTTTCTTGTAGAGGAAATCCCTTGATAAATAAGACAAACCAAACAAAGTGTGGTAAACTTTTTAGAGTTACTGAAAATGAATGGAACTTTCATTCATTTGAAAAAGGGAGAAAACGAGGGATATCATGTACCAATCTTACATATGGGATTTTGACGGAACACTTTACGACAGCTACCCAATCATGTTAAAAGCTTTTATCAAGACATTGAAGGAGTATGGCTTTGATCCAGATCCAGCGGAGATTTATTATATACTGAAAGATTCATCTTCCAAAAAAGTTGCTGAAAAATACAACTTAGATTTTCAAGAGTTCACTAAAGCATTCAAAGCAAATGAAGCGCTGGATGATCGTTTGCCGCTTTCCTTTGCAGGAACCAAAGAAACATTAGAAGCCGTGGTTGCTGCTGGGGGCAAGAACTACATTTTGACCCACCGCGATGTCGTCTCAACGAAAGAGTTGTTAGAAAAAGAACAGATGGCAGACCTGATCGTTGAGATCGTTGGCCCAGAAAACAACTTCCCCCGCAAACCGGATCCAACTTCCCTGATTTATCTTGTTGAAAAGTATCAACTAGACAAAGATCAGACTGTCATGATCGGCGATCGCACGATGGATGTTTTTGCAGGACAAGGAGCAGGTGTCAAGACGATATTTTATGATATAGAAGGTCTCTTAAAAGATGTATCTGCCGACCATACCGTCCAATCAATGGCTGAAATACAAGAAATCATTAAGTCTTGAGAAATCAAGGCTTTTTTTGTGCATAGAAAGTAAGTCATTCAGTACTCATGATGAACGGTATAAACGTAGTTCTCATTGATCTTCTAGTCTCGGCACAACAAACCAAAAACAAGTCACACCATTTTTCGACTCAGCGCCATATTCGAAGGCATGAGAAGTCAAAATGGTTTTTACGATCGCTAAGCCGATGCCGGTTCCTTCTTTATGTCCTGCTTGATGTTGGACGCGTTGGTATCTTTCCCAAATAAGTTCGAGTTGTTCTGGAGGGATATCTTTTCCAGGATTGATGACAGCAACTTTTGTTCCTGCAGATGTATTCGTTAATTTGATTAAGAGTCGTTCATTTTTAGGTGTATGGTTGATGCCGTTGTTTATTAAATTACGCAAAACCTGTTCCATTTTGATGCGATCAAAAAGAGCATTTCCATCCGTACGATCTGCTTCAAAATCGACAGTGATGTCATATTGATTGGCGATCCCTCTTGCGTAAGCAACGACGGAGGAAACCACCTCGTATGTATTCCAGATTTCATTTTTAAGTTGTGTGTAGCCAGCTTGCATGATAGAGAAATCCATGATGTCATCGACCATAGCACTCATGCGGTGGGCTTCGCTGATAATTAGGTCCATGTGTTCTTTTCGAAGGCGTTCGTCGCTTCCAGATACATCACGTACCATCTCCCCATAGCCAGTGATCAACGCGAGGGGGGAGCGTAGTTCATGAGAAACATTGGCAATGACTTCTTTTCGCAAGACGTCTACTCGCTGAAGTTCTGTGCTTAAGTCCGCAACCGATTCAGAAAGTGTACCTAATTCATCACTACGCTTAAGATTGGGTACGGAATAAAGCTCGCCGTTGGTTAAGCGGATGATGGCTTCTTTGATGGTTTTGATCGGGCGAATAAAATGCTGTGCTAAAAAAAAAGGAGATCGTTGACGCAAAAATAGTTAATATGATGGTGAATAGAAAGAGTTGCTGTCGATTCAAGCTTTGAAGCGCTTCGATTTGAGTGATCGTATTGGAGAGCAAAAGGGCAGCTGGGCGTTGGAAAAGAGTGGTAGGAACGCCAATAAGAATGGCAGAAGACTTTTCAAAGTCTTCTACAGCACTCAGGCTCTCACCATCAAGGACAGTTGGTGCGTGAGATAACAACCAGTTGTATTCGTTGCTCAACCCATCTATGTTTAATTGTTGTCCATTGTTAAATGCCGCCAGAATTTCGCCATCCTCGTCGACTAAGAAAAGAGTCCCAACGATCGTTTTACTGAGGAAAAGTAATGGCTCTTCTGGTAAATCATCTGGATCTACTGCCATTTCTTCAATAGCGGCAGCTGTTTCCTGAACTGTTTCTAAAAGTGATTCTTTCGTTACATTGATATAATTTGGTTCAAAGAGCAAAATTTGAACAGTCCACAAAAAAGCGATGCCAATGATGACCAGCAGCATATTGGCGTACCAAAGCCGCACGAGTAATTTACTTTTGATGTAAGTAAAACCTAACCGACTAGTCTTCATAATCAAATTTATACCCAACTCCCCAAACCGTTTGGATCAACTCTCGGTAATCCCCTAGACGCTCTCGTAAGGACTTGATGTGTGTATCCACTGTTCTGGTATCTCCGAAATAATCAAAGCCCCAGACACCTTCTAAAATTGATTCTCGGCTCAAAGCGATATGATTATTTTTCGTCAAATAGACCAGCAGATCGAATTCTTTTGGCGTAAGCGGCAGAGGATTCCCATTGATCGTTACAGTATGAGAAAAAACATTGACTTCGAGATCACCAAAAACGATCTTTTCGAACTGAAACTGACTGCTTCGTTTCAACACAGCTTTGATGCGAGCCATCAGCTCTTTAGGGCTAAATGGTTTGGCAATATAATCATCGGCACCAAGATTGAAGCCAAAGAGTTTGTCATATTCTTCCTTTCGAGCGGTAATCATGATGACTGGCGTGTTACAGCTGCCTCTGATTTCCGAAAGCGTCTGAAAGCCATCTTTTCCCGGCATCATGACATCTAGGAGGATCAAATCGAATGAATGATTGGTTAATTTTTCCAAAGTTCCTTTTCCATCCGCTGCCTCAAAACATAGATACCCTTCGATCTCCGCATAAGTTTTCACTAAGGCACGCATATGAGTATCATCATCAACGATCAATATTTTTTGCAAATTTATTCACATCCTTAAAAATAATTTATATTTTTTAAAGTATATCACAGCATAATCGCTGATTTAATAGGAAAATGACTCTTTGAAAAATAATTGTTCTTTCCCTCACAAGATCATCACAAATACCCAATACTATAGAGGTATATTCAATCGAAAGGAGCGCTTTGGCGATGTATGACTATCATATGGTCAGAAAGAAAAAAGCAAAGAAAAATCGTAAGCTAGTCGGTCATTGGTTATACATAATCAGTCTTGCGCTTTTTATGGGGTTTTCTGCACGTTTGATTTACATTGTTCAAGTCGGCGTGATTGCAGGCGTCTCTTTGTCTGAAAGAATAGAAAATTTGTATTATAGTTCAAGATCGATCGAAACAAGTCGAGGGGCGATTTTTGATCGGCAGGGGACAGTGATCGCACAAGATATTCTTTCCTATACTGTTCGAGCGGTTCTTTCTGAAGATTACATTGATAATGGCCGACCCATGTATCTAGACAGAGCGCGCTTTGAAGAGACCGCAACGATTCTTTCGGAGTATTTACCTATTTCTAACGAGCAAGTTTTGTCAATCTTGTCAGATGGTGCGAATCAAACAGATCCGCCTGTCTTTCAAGTGGAATTTGGCAATGTTGGCAGTGGTCTAAGTGTGACTACTCGAAATCAAATCGAAGCGGCGTTTGATGCAGCTGGAATCAATGGTATCTATTTCGATGCTCGTTCAAGTCGCAGCTATCCGAATGGTATCTTTTCTTCACATTTGATAGGGACAACGTCAGATGATGAAGAGATCCGAGTCGGAGTTTCTGGATTAGAATATGTACTGAACGACTTTTTGAAGAATCAAAATGGGCGAGAGTCCTTTCAAGTCAATGCTTCAGGGAATCCTGTTCCCGCAACCAATCAAACCGTAGAAGAAGGAGTAGATGGGAATGATGTTTGGACGACATTAGATGCTCATCTGCAGTTATTCACTGAATCAGTGATGGATGAAGTTATGGAACAAACACGACCAGAAAATCTAACGGCTTTATTGATGGATGCGAAAACTGGGGAGATTTTAACGATGGCTCAAAGACCTAGTTTTCATCCAGAGACCCAAGAAGGAATTGCGGATGAGCACTTTATTTGGCGTAATCTTTTTACGGAAGAGATGTATGAGCCTGGTTCGACCTTGAAGCTGGCAACCGTTGCGGCAGCTATTGATGAAGGTGTTTTTGATCCGACGGAACGCTACAATCCTGTGAGTATGCAGATTGAAGATCGAGTCATCAATGACCACGACTCAGGAGCAAATGGTGAGTTGACGATGCGGCAAGCGTTAGCTTGGTCAAGCAACACTGGGATGGTTCGACTTCAGCAACGGATCGGTTTTGATAATTGGGCACAGTATTTAACTGATTTTGGACTAGGGAAAGTTACAGGAAGTGAGCTTCCTGGGGAAGTGCCTGGGATCTTACCTTCAAGAAATCGGGTGGATTATTCCATGAGTTCCTATGGCCATGCGATCGGCGTCAATCAGATGCAGATGATGCAGCTATTTAGTGCATTTGCCAATGGTGGCGAGATGATACGTCCGCAATTGATTCGGCGAGTAGGGGAAGAGACCCAAGTTTTTCCAGAAGTCGTTTCCCAGCCTATTTCACAAGCAGCAGCTGATGCTGTTTTAGAATACATGACCGATGTAGTGACGGATGAACGTTATGGCACCGCTTATGATGTATACCAACTGACGAACCATGAGATTTCTGTCAAAACTGGGACTGCTCAGATCGCCAATGAGAATGGTCAAGGCTACATGACGGGAGAGTTTGATTATATTTATTCGGCGGTCTCCATCTACCCAACGGATGATCCACAGTTTATTCTTTACCTCACTATCAAGCGACCAGAAGAATACGATCGACATACATTAGCTAAAATCGCCAATCCCTTGATGGAGCGTTCGATGGCGCTGCAAAGTTTTCGTGAGTAAAAAAAGTTTCTTAAAAGGAGCTTAAAAAGACCTAGATCATCTAAGAAATTTCATGCTGCAGCTGGTCAACTTCCCACAGGAATGATAGTCTTTAGAAAAGACAGGAAGGGTGCATCAGCGATCCAATCTAGGGATGAATGAATGGATAAACGATCGCGCTAAAGCTAACACATAAAGATTCATTGAGGGAGGTGTCATATGAAAAAAATAAAATTCTTGATCAAAAGCATTTTTCTCATCGGGCTTCTTTATTTTGCAAGCCAGATGATCACATGGCAAGACGGGCGCTTGGCATTTCGTGATGCCCGACTCAACGAGATCACTCAATCTCTCTCGTCCCAATTTTCTCTTTCACAAGACACTTCAGCAAGGCCAGCGGCAGAAACGCCTGCCCAGACATATTTATATAATGAATCACGACAAGTGATCGAAGAAACCTTTGGGGAAGCGATCAATGAATCAGCGAATCGGTATGGACTGAACTGGACTTCCTATCACGATGATTTTCGTAACTTCATGATGGTGATGTACGATGAACATGATATTGCGCAAGGGATCTATACGAATCAAGATACGATTCTTATCGATGACACGCTAGGTATCGGATCTTCAAAAGCAAGCGTTCGTAATCAGATGGGGACGCGTCAAGAAAGTCTACAACGAGGATCACGACGGTATCGCATCGATTCGGATGCCGACTATGATCTATTCTTGCAAGACGATCAATTGATTACTTTTTTCTATGATGTTCATGCCGAAGATACAGTGACTGCGATCCAAATCATCAATCGCTCCCTAGAAACACGCCATGCGAATGATTTTCGCCAAAATCAAGCCGCCATTTTAAGCGGTTTACGAACACAGTTATTTGAATTAACGAATGCCACCCGAGTGAAATTTGGTTTGTCACCTCTTGATTTCAGCGAAGCAACCAGTGAGACTGCCGTGAAGCATAGCCAAGATATGGCAGAACATCGATACTTTGACCATATCGGGTTAGATGGATCGACTCCATTTGATCGGATGCAAGAAGACGGGATCAGCTTCACTGCTGCAGGGGAAAATTTGGCATTTGGCCAAGCCAGCAGTATTTACGCCCATCAAGGTTTAATGAATTCAGAGGGACATCGGGCAACGATTCTAAATGATGAGTATCAATTTCTCGGGATCGGTATTGCGATCGATACCAGCGAACAGCCATATTATACAACGTTGTATCACCGAGGATCGGCGTCGTAAATTCCTGAATTGCGTGAAACTGATTAGTTAAAAAACACTGCTCATTTGAGATTGCTGCGTTAGCAGCATCAAGTGAGCAGTGTTTTTTTGTCGATAAAATGGTGTGCAGCAGTATTATTTAGTTTTGACGGTAGGCATGAGGAGAGCACTGATACTTCTTTTGAAATAGCTTATAGAAGAATGAGACATTTTTATAGCCGACTTGGTGTGCGATTTGTTCTACAGGTAGGGAAGAATTTCTCAACAATAAACTGGCTTGATTGAGTTTTAATTCTTGAAGGATCGTCACAAAGGATCGACCAAGCTGCTGACTGATACGGCGACTCAAATAGCTCGGGTTGTATCCAAATGCCTCCGCAACCGAAGCTAGTGTGCAAGTAGCGAAATGTTTCTCCAGATAGTCCAACACTTCTCCGAGGTACAGTTGGTCACTTTTTTGCGACTCGATCCGTTGTTTTTCCTGGAAGTTACGAACGAGTTCGGAAAAAATAATGATCATATAGGAATGGATGACCTCATGAGAACCGAAGGAGGGATTGAAGAACTGGGCCAAGACCCCGAAAATCGCATCAATCAAATAGTCGTTGTTACTCGTTTCAAACACTAAGTATTGATTGTGCTTTTGACTTTCAGATAACGCATTGATGGCAAAATCGGCGATCATGCTATTGGATGCTAACCGACTGAGCATCTGCGTGGAAAAGTACTCTTTACTGATCAAAAAGTTAATAACAATGTCGTCTTGATTTGTTTCGATAATTTGGTGGATCACCCCAGTATCTAGTAAGCAAAAGTCACCTGCCTTTAGGACCACTTTTTTCTCATTGATCATGATCGTGACTGTTCCAGAAAAAACATAATTCATTTCGATAAAATCATGCTGATGGAGTGGCGTAGATGAAAAGCGTGCATGTTTTAAAATCAATAGCTGGCTTGTCTTAAGAAATCCGCTATCCTGCGGTCGTTTTCGTATGAGACGAGAAAGGTGTTTTTCGAAGGTATATTGGTAAATTGGCTCATTTTTCTCAGTGTAGACTTTCTTGAAATCCTCATAATTGTATGGAAGGGTTTGCGTCTTTTTAAGGGCTATTTCTTCAGTAGTCGTCAATTGTTGTAACTGCTGCAGAATGTTTTGTTTATCCATCGCTTTCTCCTTAGGTAAAAAATAGTCAATGAAATAGTAGAGTATCGTCATTGAAGACAGGTAGAGATAGTATATAATACTTGTATGGTAGCGTTATCAATTATCATAATCCGGATGATAATAATAGTCAATAGTACCAGCAAATTCGAAAGAAATGGGGAATCACCATGAACCACGACAAACCATCATTAAGGGATAAGATCCAAAGTACCCTTGGTCCATTTGCAAGTAAAGTCAATGGGAATATTTATATTACTTCAGTTAGGGATGCAATGTTAGCTTACATGCCATTCACCTTTATTGCGTCGATCTTTTTAATTATTGCTTTTTTTCCGATCCAACAAGTGACCGATTTTATTACTATGGTGTTGCGAACAGAAGATGCTAGTGTCTGGCAAGAGAAATTGCTCTATGTCAACAATGCCACACTCGCAATCGGTGGTTTGCTAGTTGTCATTTCCCTCGCAAAATCACTGGCAGAAAAACTTGAAACAAATGTTTTGCAATGTGTCTTAACTGCTTTTGTTTCCTTTTTACTATTAACACCGTTGGATGCAATGGAAGCAGGAACTTTTTTAGATATCACCCGCGTTAGCGCGCAATCGATGTTTTTAGCGATTATTGTCGGTATTTTTAGTACAGTTCTTTATAAAAAAATTGAGGGCAAAGGAATCAAAATCAAAATGCCAGCAGCGGTACCACCAGCTGTTTCTGGACCATTCGAATCGGTGATTCCATCTTTTCTTGTCATCACGACGATTTGGGTCATCCGACTCATCATCGAAGCCTTATTTAATAGTGATGCCATGACGCTGATCAATGGGACCCTTGGGATTCCATTAACTATGTTAGGTGGCTCCCTAGTTGGAATGGTCGTTGTGAAAATTTTCGAGCAATTCTTGTGGTTTTTTGGCCTTCATGGAACTTCGATCATTCAAGCAGTGATGGACCCAATCCATCAAGTCCTTGAAGATCAAAATCGTGTGGCATCAGTGGCGGGAGAGATTCCAACGAATATTATCAGTATGAGCTTTCGGAATCATTTTGCCTCGATTGGGGTCGTCGGTGCGATCATTGCTATTTTGATCGTAGCAAAAAGCAAACAGTACAAAGAGGTTGGAAAAATTGCTAGTGTTCCTTATATTTTCAATATTGGTGAACCAGCGTTGTTCGGGATACCGTTAATGTTGAATTTCAGTTTTCTCATTCCCTTTGTTTTTGCGAATGCCGTCACAACGATCGTCGCTTACTTTGCCTTTTATTTCGGGCTAGTCCCGATCCCAACAGGACTTGCGCAAATTCCGTGGACCACTCCGCCGATCATTAGCGGTTATTTTGTCACAGGTAGTGTCATGGGCGCATTGTTACAAATCGTCTTGATCGTGATCGCAACGATGATTTGGTTGCCATTTATCAAAGTTGCTGATAAGCAGATCTGTATTGAAGAAGCACAATAACCCACGAAAGGAGCAGCGTATGAAAGAAACGATAACCATCAACGGGAAGACAAAGCCATTAACAGTGGATTTAAATGATCCGATCCTTATTGAATGGTCAATGACCAATCACCAAGGCTATCGATTGCAACTTTTCAATGAACAGCAGCAAGCAGTGTATGACGTTTCCAACATAGCCGCTTCTGAGAATAAAATGGCGGTCCACTTACCACAGCATCCACAGCGAAAAAAATATCAAGTCAAATTGACAGCAGGAGCAGGCAACGATGTCACCATTTACAGCAGTGTGTTTTTCACGATAGAAAAGCGTGAGCAACCTAAAGAAACCATGGGCAAGTGGATCACTCGCTTAGATGATCCAATTAAAAAAGAACGGTTTTATTTTTCAGAAGAGAAAAATAGCTGCTTGTCCCGCTCCTTCACACTGGAAAAGTGTCCTTCCTATGCAGTGATCGATTGCTGCGGGCTTGGTTTTTATCGCTTGTCTGTTAATGGAAAAACGGTATCAGATGTTTATTTAAACAGTGATGTAACGAACTATGATCGAGTCGTCTACTATGATACTTATGAGTTAACTGATTTTTTACAGGAGGGAGACAATCGGATCGAAGTTGAACTTGCGAATGGCTGGTACAACCCTGCTCCGATTGAGATTTTAGGTCGGTATAACATCCGCAAACAACTAGCGATTGGTAAACCTTGTTTCTGGGGGGAGCTTCAGTTAAATGACGGAGGAGAAAATCGCTACATTTACTCAGACAATCAGTGGCAAAGTAGTTTTGGGCCTTATTTGCAAAACAATCTTTATATAGGAGAAATCGTTACCGATGTACCTGATCCTCGACCAGAAGGAAAAACGGTACAAATTGCTGGTCCCGCCGGACGTTTTAAGCCAAGCTTTATTCCTAAAATCAAGCGCACACAATCGATCGTTCCCCAAAAAATGACCGAAACTGCAGCGGGACTGCTCATTGACTTCGGTCAAATCATCAGCGGTCAATTTGCTTGTACACTTGAGAAAGATTTCATTGGTCAGATCAGAATCAGCTATGCAGAAACATTAGATGAGCAAGGCAACCCAGATTATACGTCTACGATCAGTGGAACTTATGGCATATACGATCCCTATGAAGGGAAGCAGCCAGATGATCCCATCGTTCAACGAGACATCATTGAGAAAACGGCAGCGAGGACGTTCGTTTTTGAAAATCGCTACACGTATCATTCCTTTCGCTATGCGTTGATCGAGACGAAACCTGCTAACAACCTTCAAGCGATTGTGGGCGCAATCAAAGCCTATCGCCTGCATACGGATGTGAAATCGTTGGTAACCCTTGAAACCTCCGATCCCTTCTTGAATCAGTTATGGGCGGTTGGCCAAGCCACGCGGTTGAACAACATCCACTCGTATTTTGAGGACTGCACCCGTGAGCGGTTCGGATATGGCGGAGACATCGTCGCTTTATTGCCAACACAGATGGCAGATCTGGCGATTGCGCCGTTGTTGGAAAAAGTGTTGTGGGATTTTGCCAACGACCAACGACCGGATGGTGCAATGACTGCAACTGCGCCATTTGTAGGAATCATGACAAATGGTCCATCAAATGGTGGTGGTGCGTTAGGGTGGCAATTGGTAGTTCCAGAGCTTGCTTTGGCATTGGTGAAGACCTATGGGAAACAAGCAGCGGTTGCCAAGCTGCGTCCACAGTTGGAACGGCATCTCAACTATTTACTCGCTTTTGATTTTGATTATATTGCCCAGTGCTGCCTCGGTGATTGGGGAGCAATTGATGAAACTCAGCAAAACGGGGTCATTACTTCGCCAGATCAGTCCTTTTGCTCTGCCTGCATGTATCTGCTTTTACTACAGCGTTACCAAGAATTGATCGACTTGAGGATCATTGGTAACGAGGACTATTGTCAGCGAGTGACAGCAGCGATCCAGTACACGACACAGCAAATCAAAGAGCAGTTTTCTAAAGGAAATGAGCAATACGGTGAGGGCACCTTGTCTAGCATGATCTTTGCAATGAAAACAGGACTCAGTGAAAAAAAACAAATCTTGCCAAAATTAGTACAACGGATCAAGCAGCAAGAGGGGATTTTCTCTTTCGGCATCTTCGGGATGGCATGGAGTTATCAGTTGCTGGCTGAAGCTGGCTATAATGATATTATTTTTGATTGGTTAACGAGGAAATCTGCGCCTAGTTATGCAGCAATGCTGGCAAGTGGAAACGGCACTTTGATGGAACATTTTCCAACGCCGCAACATTCAGCCACTTACGAAAGTTCGTTGAATCATGCCATGTTTGCTTCTTATGGGTATTGGTTTGTCCGTCATTTATTAGGCATTCAGATGACAAGCGCTGGGATACTGATACAACCAGCCTTCGATGTACCTGTAGCCCATGTCAAAGGCTCCTTACAAAGTACGTTTGGATTAGTAACTTTAAGCTGGGAAAAGACTGATCGTACCGTTCGCTTAACGGTGGAGTTGCCACGAACATGTGGCTATGAAATCAGTCAGATGAAAGGTTTTAGAATAGTCAGCGAGAAAATAGAGGATGAGGGGAGTCAAAAGAAAGTTACCTGTCACTATACGATTACTTCTTAGCTGGTGAAAAAGTCGACACGTGGAAAGTGTTGACTTTTTTTCTGTCCTTGATTACTTTTTGCGTATTTCATCTATGAGGTGGTGAAAATGGATCAATGGAAGCTGCTCAAAGACTATTGGCGATTTGCAGTTGGTGGTGCTGTTTTGATGGTTTTGCTGATCATCTGGTTTGTACCGTTCTCGCAAAACAAAGAAACAAACTGGCAATCAATGGCAGATGCAGCAGGTCAATCGTCTGAAATGGGGGAAGGTGGAACCCTTCAAGAAGATGGTCTTCACGATGAAGAGTATGAGATCGTTATCGATGTCAAAGGAGAAGTGCACCAACCGGGCATTTATCGTTTAAAATCAGGTGCGCGGATGTATGAATTGATCGAACAAGCAGGTGGTCTGACAGAAGAGGCGTTAGAAACAGCCATAAACTTAGCACAGGTGCTGCAAGATCAACAGATGGTGATCGTCCCGCATAAAGAGGATCAAGCGTTTACGGAGATGAATGCTTCAGGAGTAGGTGGCAGCCAGACAGCAGTGACACAAATCAATCTGAATCAAGCCAATGCGCAGCAACTGCAAGAACTGCCAGGTGTGGGTGCCAAAAAAGCAGAAGCAATCATCGCTTACCGCGAAGAATATGGCTTTTTTAAACAGATTGATGACCTAAAAAAGATCACAGGCATCGGAGAGAAGACCTTTGAGTCCTTGAAAGAGATGATTACAGTGACGGACTGAACCAAATAAAAGTAAGAAATACTAAGAAATGACGGTTGAAAATTCAAGAAATTCGATTAGAATAGAACTAATCAATCGCAAAGGAGCAAATGAATGAGCAATACGAGAATCCCTTGGGACCAGTATTTTATGGCGCAAGCTGTTTTACTTTCTTTACGCAGTACGTGTTCCCGACTTGAAGTCGGCGCTACATTAGTCAAAGATCGCCGAATCATCGCTGGAGGCTACAATGGGTCAGTCAGTGGCGATGTACACTGCATCGACGATGGCTGTTATGTTGTCGATGACCATTGTATTCGGACGATTCATGCAGAAATGAATGCCTTATTGCAATGTGCAAAATTAGGGGTGTCAACAGACAATGCGGAAATCTATGTAACGCATTTTCCTTGCCTTCCCTGTACGAAAGCAATTTTGCAAGCAGGGGTCAAAACGATCCATTATTTGAATGACTATCGTAACAATCAGTATGCAATGGAATTGATTCAACAAGTAGGTGCTTCCGTCCACCAAGTTGAACTTGATCCGGTGTATTTTGAAAAACTTTCATTTGGTGTGCTGAATGATGCACAACCAACAAAAGAGAACTGATTCATTTTTATTTCTTAGTATTATCTTCGCTTGTTCGGTGACTGCTTACTATGTGCAGTCCATCTTACTGGGACTCATTGTACTTTATTATTTCGGGATGCTTGTCTTAAAACGACAAGCATTTTTGTGCATGATTTGTTTTGTCGGACTGTTGCTGTTAAGTGTCCGCGTCTGTCTTTCTCGGACTGGAAACATACAAGAAGGTGAGTATCAAGGGGTAGTCAATGTGTTGCCAGACACGATCAAAATCAATGGCGATCTGCTTACGTTTGAAGCAAAATCTTCCGCAGGTAAAGTGATTGGCCGTTACACGATTTCTTCAGAGACTGAAAAACAGCAATGGCAGGATCGATCCGATTGGGGAAGAAAGCTGCTGGTGAAAGGATTTTTTTCTCTTCCTGAAAAACCACGAAACCGCCACGGGTTTGACTATTCTGCCTATCTAGCCAGTCGATCAATTACTGGCACAGTCCATATCGAGCAAATGGTAGGAATGGAAGCAGCAGACTCAGGCTTTTCGCTTGCAAAAGTTCGAGCAGAGGTTATTTCTTCTGTGCAACGAATCTTTCCTGAACGCTCAGCAGCCTATATCAATGCGTTGCTCTTTGGTTTTAAAGACCATGACTTTCAAGAAGTACGTCAAATGTATCGTGCTAGTGGCTTATTGCATTTCTTTACGATCTCAGGAATGCATGTCGTCTTATTTTTCAAGTGGTTTCGCGGATGCTTCTGCCGATTGGGGTTTACGCAAAAAGAAATGCTGTTGCCAATGGGGGTCTTTTTCTTGGTCGTAATTGGGATTTGTGGCGGCGGCATTAGTGTCTGGCGTGCTGTCTTGGCATTGTCGGTTACTCAAGTGACCACTCTTTATCAACAACGGCTATCGGCAAGTGATCATTATGGGATCGTCTTAACGGCTCTTTTATTCGTTGATCCCAAAGTATTGCTTCAAACATCGGGGCAACTAAGTCTTTTGATGGCCTTCCTGATAGTGATGCAGCGACCGATCAAATTGAGGTGGTTTTGGCGCAGTCAGTTCCTCACGGTGCTGGCTGCCCCTGTCATTGTCTCGCTCTTTTATGAATTTCCATTATTTGGGGGCTTTTTGACGTTTGTCTTTTTACCGTTTTTTCAATTGGTTTTGCTGCCAGCCTGTTTCTTAATGTTCATTGCTGGGACGCTTTTCCCAACCATCAGTGGGCCGATTGCCCTTTTTGAAGGGCTTTTATCACTTATGGAAGTTGTCGTGGGCGCTGTAGGAGACGTATCGATAACGGTGGGTGCCCTTCCTGCAGGATTGGCAGCTAGTTGTTGTTTGCTTGGCCTGCTCTGTTACCAAAAGAAACGGTGGCTGCTGGTGATCTGTTTTTCGCTTGTTGTACCAAGCGTCTTTCAACAGAATCGCGTTTTACCCACCATTAGTTATGTCGACGTTGGTCAAGGCGATAGTATCGTTTTACAGGCAGAAAAAAATCGCGAAGTTTATGTGATCGATACTGGAGGTTCTCTGTCTTTTCCGAATGAAAACTGGCAAGAGCGCAAACGACAAGCTGCCGCTGAATCTACATTGATTCCTTTTTTGAAAGGGGAGGGAGTCAGGAAGATTACTGGTTTGTTTCTAACTCACGGGGACACGGACCATATGGGAGATGCGCTAGCATTGATGAAGGCGATCCCTGTTGAAACGTTATATCTTGTACCAGGAAGTGAACAAGATCACCGCATCGCCAAGCTTTTAAACGAACTGCCTAAGCAGACAAGCGTTGTTTGGACGACGGTTGGCCAAGTGGTGGGTGATTTCCTTCAGTTGCAAGTATTGGCACCAGAATCAGGTGCAGGACAAAACGAAGATTCGATGGTGATTAAAACCAAGGTAGGGGATAAAACATTTTTGTTTACTGGCGATCTCGAACAAGCAGGGGAAAAAAAGTTGATTCATGATTATCCGAATTTAAAAGTTGATGTTTTGAAACTAGGGCATCATGGCAGTCGAACCTCGTCGGCACCTGAGTTTGTTGCGGCAATCGATCCCCAATTCGGGATCGTTTCAAGTGGACGGAACAATCGGTACGGGCATCCTCATGAAGAGGTGCTTGAAACGTTGGCAAATCAGACCGTTTTGCGAACCGATCAGCAGGGCATGATCCAATTTATTTGGTCTGAAAAACAACAATCATTTTTGATAAAAACGCTGCTAGACTATCCGATTGACTAATGGTAGGATAAGAATGAAAGCGGGGGGAACGATGGAATTACAAAAAGCGTTGCAAGCAATTCGAACCAAGGAGTTGCAATCGATTTATCTGGTCATCGGCAGTGAAATGTTTTTACAAGAGCAAGTTCGCACGGCCTTTTTGGAGCGTTTTTCCGTTGGGAAAGATGATCTGAATTTTGCTTCCTTTGACATGGAGAAAGATCCCCTTGATATGGTGATCCAAGAAGCCCAATCGTTGCCTTTTTTTGGCGATCAGCGATTACTGTTCGTTGAGCGGCCATTTTTCTTAACGGCTGAAAAAAAGAGCAATGCACCTGAGCATGACCTAGATGATTTTTTGAATTATATCAAAGACCCATTGGAATCATCGGTAATGGTGATTTTTGCAGATGTCGATAAATTAGATGAACGGAAAAAAATTACTAAGCAGTTGAAGAAAGCCGCAGTTGTGATTGATGTCGCACCTATGAAAGAAGCCGACGTGCGTCAGTATCTCCAACAGTCGTTGGCCAATGATGGCATCGAAATGAGCCGAGAGGCGTTTGATTTGTTTTTACGGTTAACGGATCTGCACCTATCAAAAGCGATGCAGGAGTTACAGAAACTACGGCTGTATGCAGGAAATGGCAATAAAATTACGAAAGAGATCGTCTTACAGTTGATCCCTAAGACGTTGGAACACAATGTCTTTGAATTAACCAGCGATGTCTTAAAGGGGAACGTATCGGATGCGTTGCGCTTGTATGACGATCTATTATTGCAAGGGGAAGAGACGATCAAGATCAATGCTATCTTGATCAGCCAAGTCCGTCTGCTGTTACAGGCGGCGATTTTGATGAAAATTGGCTACCAGCAAGCCAATATCGCAGAAACGTTGGGGATTCATCCGTACCGAGTGAAGTTAGCGATGCAGCAAGCTCGGGGGTTTGGAGAAAAGCAATTAGCGGCACTATATAGTGAATTGATCGAAAATGATTACTTAGTAAAAAGTGGTCAGATGGACAAAGAATATTTGTTCCAGCTATTTGTTTTAAAACATGGCAAACAGTAAGTCAAAAAGAAAGGCGCAGCAATCATCGATTGCTGCGCCTTTCTTAATTTGCTTATTTTGCAATTTTTTTACTTAAACGAGATTTGTCGCGACTAGCTTTGTTCTTGTGGATCAATCCTTTAGTCTCAGCCATATCGATTGCTTTAACAGCATCTTTATATAACGCATCTACGTTATCAGCACCAGCTTCAACAGCTTGATCAAATTTTTTGATTGCTGTACGCATTGTGCTTACTTGAGATGAATTCTTAGCATTAGCCGCTTCGCTTGTGCGAACACGTTTGATTGCAGATTCAATGTTTGGCATGTATTTCACCTCCGAAAAAAAAGTTCAATTACGTTTAGAAAACGTATAAATCAACACTAGTCATTATACCTAATGCCAAGAGTGATTGCAATAAAAGTTGTAAAGAAATTTTACTTAACACAAAAATTTGTTTTTTGGCCGTGCTATTTTTTGCTTTATGGATTTTAAAAATGCTTCTTTGCACATTTTTTACTGAATAGTTATAAAAAGTTTACACAGAAACAGCTTTCTATGCTATGATTACTTCGGAATTTTTAAATGGGGGAATCTATGTGAATATCGCTTTGTTTCTAACGATTGTGTTGTCATTAGGGGTGATTTTCGTCAACGGCTGGACGGATGCGCCGAATGCTATTGCAACCGCTGTCTCCACGAGAGTCTTACGCCCGAATATCGCCATTGGCATGGCAGTCGTCATGA
Source organism: Enterococcus sp. DIV0755f (assembly GCF_051713725.1). Lineage (NCBI taxonomy): Bacteria > Bacillati > Bacillota > Bacilli > Lactobacillales > Enterococcaceae > Enterococcus > Enterococcus sp. DIV0755f. Next base: position 1,878,733 of record NZ_JBIOQL010000001.1, on the reverse strand, counting down.
ATTTCTTAGGTGTGCTAGTGATGACGTATTTTAATGCGCAAGTTGCAGAAACCATCAGCAACATTGTGACTTTTGATTCAGGCGGGAGTTTTCGGGTCTCACAGATCGCATTAGCCGCTGCCTTGTTTTCAATTGTTGTTTGGACGGTCGCAGCTTGGTATTTTGGGATCCCAACTAGTGAATCTCACGCGTTGATCGCAGGACTGACTGGTGCAGCCATGGCCCTTGGTGGGTTACATGCAGTCAATGGCGAGGAGTGGCTGAAAGTTTTGATCGGTCTTGTTGTTTCTACGTTGATGGGCTTCATTGGCGGCTTTCTGATCACGAAACTGATCGTATGGCTCTTTCGCGATACCCAACGGCGAAAAGCCAACAAAATTTTTACAGTTGGTCAAGCCATTGCGGCTGGTGCCAATGCGTTCTTACATGGTGCACAAGATGGCCAAAAATTTATGGGTGTCTTCATGTTAGGGCTTTTTTATAACAATCTTGCTGAAAAGACCGGCAATGGCTTTTCGATCCCACTCTGGGTGATGGTTCTTTGTTCCTTGACCATGGGGATCGGTACTTCTGTCGGTGGGATGAAAATCATCAAATCAGTAGGGATGGATATGGTAAAACTGGAAAAATACCAGGGCTTTTCTGCAGATGTTACCGCTGCGATCTGTTTGTTCTTGTCTTCCGTATTTGGTATCCCAGTTTCAACGACCCATACAAAAACGACTGCCATCATGGGGGTAGGGGCTTCTCGACGTTTTTCTAGCGTTGATTGGCGCATCGTTAAAGAAATGATCTATGCTTGGATTTTAACGTTCCCTGGTTGCGGGTTGATTGCGTTTCTAATGGTGAAAATTTTATTGCTAATTTTGTGAGGAGAGAAAGTAATGGCACGAAAAAAAGGATTTGATTATTTTGCGGCAATGGAGCAGTTGGCAACAAATGGCCATCTAGCTGCGAAACGTTTTTCGCTGTTGATCAATGATTACTCTGAAACAGCGTTAAGTGAAGCGGCAGCTGAGATTCATGGATTAGAAAAGGAAGGCGATCAGGTGATCGCTGAGTTAACGAATGAGTTGTACGACTCATTTATCACACCGATCGATCGCGAAGACATCCTGGTCATCTCTGAGCGTTTAGATGATATTTTGGATGGCATTATGGGACTGACTTATTTATTTGAGAATTTGGTCATTACGAAGATTCGCCCTGAGACGAACTTATTTGCTGAAATGATCGTTCAAGCGACACAGGGGGTCGAAACAGCATTAAAAGAGTTTCCGAAGTTCAAAAATTCAAAAACATTGCGTCAAATGATCAACGATGTAAATACGATTGAATCAGAAGCAGATCTTTTGTATTCAAAAATGAAAAAAGCGTTGTTTACGGATGAAAAAGAAGTGCTGGAAATCATTAAATGGAAAGATATTTATGATCGCTTTGAATCGATTATCAACGACACCGAAAGTGCGGTTGATATCATCGATGGTATGGTGATCAAAAACACGTGAGGAACTAGAGAGCATTCAAACGAAAAAAAGAGCAACTATTGCGGCAGTTACCTGCCCAAGAGTTGCTCTTTTTGCTTATAATTGGATCAGCCAATAGCCGATCAAAATGATTCCTAAAACGATGCGATACCATCCAAATACGGTAAAATCATTCCGTTTGATGTAGTTCATCAAGAAACGGATCGCGATGATCGAAACGATGAATGACACGATGGTTCCTGTCAATAAGATGACGGTTCCTTGGAAATCAAAGGCATTGCCATCTTTCAAAAACTTGAAGATTTTCAAGGCACTGGCACCAAACATGGTGGGAATACCTAAGAAAAATGAAAATTCAGCAGCAACATAACGAGAAGCGCCGATCATGATAGCACCTAAGATAGTAGCACCAGAACGAGAAGTTCCTGGGATCAATGCCAATACTTGGAACATTCCTACGATCAATGCCGCTTTGTAGGTGAACTTGTTCAAATCGGTACATTTTGGTGCTTTATTTTTGTTGCGTTTTTCTACCACGATAAAGCCGATCCCATAAACGATCAAGACGATCGAAACGGAGAAAAAGTTGTAGAAGTGCGCATCTAACCAATCATCTAACGGTAATCCGATAATAACCGATGGCAAGACCGCCACGACGACTTTAAACCATAACGTCCATGTATCTTTTTTCTCTAACTCATTTTTCTGCGGTGAAAAAGGGTTTAGTTTATGGAAATATAAGTAGACGACTGCTAAAATCGCACCCAGTTGTATGACAACATTGAACATCGTCATAAACTCGGGAGTTACATTCAATCCGATAAATTCGTTGGCTAGAATCAAGTGACCCGTGCTGCTGATTGGCAGCCATTCCGTGATCCCTTCAATGATCCCAAATAAAATCGCTTTTATGAAATTTGTAAAAAACATTGGTTCAGTCCTTTCTATGACAAAATACAACTCTTAGTATACCGTTTCCTGATTCGAATACCAATCTTTTTCCTAAAAAAAGGGGGCAGTTTTTAAAACAAAAACTGCTCCTTTCTTAAAGAAATTGATCAACTGCCAAAGGTTTCTCTTAGGATAAAAGTTCTTGAGAGAGTGCTAAGCCTTTTTTGATGTAATCGGTATTGCCCACTTCAGCAATCGTAAAGCTGCCATCTTCGTAGATCAGTCGAGTGACCGAGCCATTTTCAATATCCATGCGAACATTGTTCTCATCATTGATCAGATGCAAAAGAAAAGCGATCGTTAAGCCGTGAGACACAACTAGCGCATTGCCGCCGCCTTTTTTCTCAACGCGGTAGGCGATATCTTCAAACCCTGTTTTGACACGTTCGGTCAACACATCAAAGGTTTCCGCCCAATTGGCTGTATCTGCGTGATAGATCGCATTGGCGATCGCCTCAAACGAGACATGATTGGCAATCATATCATCGTAATCAGGAAAGTCAAGAATCCGTGGCAGAACGCCCCACATTTCTGCATCATAGGCACCTTCAAGTGAGCCAAAGCACCATTCACGAATCCGTTTGTCGATATGATAAGGGATCTCTGGTCCTCTGACATGTTCACCCAGTATCAGACGCATCGTTTCGATCGCGCGGCCGCTGTCACTGGATACTGCTTCCACAAAATCCACATCTCGTAACCCGAGTCCTAAATAATGGATGCCTTGTTCACCAGTACGAGTCAATGGGGTGTCGCACCAGCCTTGCACACGCTGCAATGTGTTGAACATGGTTTTCCCGTGACGCACGACATACAATTCCGTTTTTGCCATAAGTAGTAATTCCTCCTTTGGTTCGTCATTCGTTTATGCGTTAAAAAACGGATTGGTCCGTTTCTCAATCTCGATCGTTGTTGGTTCCCCGTGGCCAGGATAAACGGCCATCTGATTCGGTAAAACAAAAAGTTGCGTTTGGATGCTGGTCAGCAGTTGCTCAAGGTTGCCAGTTGGTAGATCGGTCCGACCGATGCTGCCTTTAAATAAGGCGTCTCCAGAAACGACAAACTTGTCAAAAATAAAACTGACGCTGCCGATGGAATGACCTGGGGTTGCAACAACCTTAAAGGACATGCCAGCTATCTCGTACTCTTTCAATTCAAGCTCGAATTCTGCTGGACGTGCGGTGATGGTTCCTAATTCAGGATGACGACCAGAAAGGTTTTTCATAGGATCACTTAGCCATTCTTGCTCAAGTGGACTAACGTAAACGGGGATCTGATAATAATCCCGCAAATGGTCAACTGCGCCGATATGGTCATAATGAGTGTGGGTCAATAAAATCGCTGCTGGTTTTGCGCCTGTTTTTTCGATCTCAGCGATCAATCTCGCTGCTTCTGCTCCAGGATCAATAATCAACAAATAATCTTCTTTCCAAATAAGGTAACAATTTTCTTGAACGGGTCCTGTCACTAAACCAATGATTTTCATGCTAAAACCTCCTAGGATCACAAATACTTGTGTCTGACTATAAGTATAGCTTAAAGTATAAGAGGAAACAAAGAAAGGTTTTTAGGAGTGAAAAATTAATGATAGAAACGATGAACACAGAAGACAATCGTCAGGCGATCTGTCAATGGCTCAATCATTCAACGAAAAAAACAGAGGCAGTGAGTGCCTTTTCCGATCAAGAGCAGCTTTCATTTGCATTTTTTGACAATCACGATCAACTTGGTGGGTTGATTGGGAAACGGACAGGTAATACGATTCATATTCGATTGTTTGCAGTTGATCCAAACCATCAGAATCAAGGGGTGGGGAAACAATTGATGGCAGCACTTTTCGATCACGGTAAAAAAGCGGGGTGTCGTTCCGTGACAGTTACCACCCAAGACTACCAAGCGCCACAGTTCTATCAAGCAGTCGGCTTCGAACAATTTGCTGTGCTTTCTGACACGCCTGTACTTGGCACGGATAGGCTTTATTTCGTGAAGATGCTGTGACCACCCTATGGCAGGCAGGTGATAAGGCTAACCAATAGTTTGATGAGAGAAAAGCTCAGAATTATTGTGGGAATTCGAAAATTTTTCTAAGAAACCGCATTAGCAAAAAACTGCTGTTATACTAATTAAAATAAGAAAGCGCGTGTTTCGTTTGAAACTGGTCTAATTTTTTCCTGCAGCAGAAACCTTCGTCGTGACTAAGTTCGGGGAAAGTAAGTGTTCAGGACCTTGTGTTCGTTTTGATTGGTATACATCAACTTTTTGTAAGAAGGTGTTTTTTATGAAAAAATCGCTCCAATTCTTTTTCACTGTATGCTTTGCTGTGCTTCTTTTAGCGAGCTGTGGTGAGGAAGAGCTATCCATCGATGATTCGAAAGAAGTTTCTGAAACCGTTACTTCCGCCTCAAAAGCGGTTGAAAATGGCGACCTTGATTTGATGTTGATCCAAGATGAGAGTGTCATCTTTCCGCAAAGCCAAGGGGTTTATGATTTCCATGAGAATGAGTTGACGATCGTTAAGCAGTATTTGCCGATGGCAGACTTAGAAGATAGTTCAGCCAGCTCTAGTGATGTTGCCTTGTATAAAGGACAAATCGAAAGTGATTTTCAGCGCCATTTTTCCCATTCAGAGGTACAGTTGTCCAACGATCCTTATCAAATTTATGAGATCACCTATCAAGATGCCTCATACATCGTCGAAGGAAAACGTTTGACGATCATGGCAGATGGGCGAACCTTTGAGTTCACCTTAGATCCCAATAATCAGAAGGCCTATGATCAAAATGGCGTTAGCTATGACATTCAGGTCGATCAATAAATTTTCTTAAAAAAATATTCCTGCTTTACTTGCTTAGGTGAGTAGAGTAGGTTTTTTTGGTGACCTTTCGTCAAACCCATTTTCTGGAAGTGGAAATGGTGTTGATTACCTGATGAGAAGGCATTTTGCCGCAAGTGATTTTTTTAGAGATCAAACCTGTTTGGATAGGATACTCTCCGCAGAGGATGAAAAGCTGTTTCTGTTCGCTTTTCCAAAAGTGATCTATCCGCTATAATGGCAAACGAGAAGGTGAACACGTGTATAAAGGAAAAGTTGCGGTTAGAAAAATCGTAGAATTTATTTTGCGCAGAGGCGATATTGATAGCCGCAAAGTCAGTAATCATACCGCACAAGAAGGCGCCCGTATCCATCGCCAACTACAAAAAGAGGCTGGGGATGCGTATCAAAAAGAAGTCTTTTTCAAACGAGAAAGCCAAATTGAGAAAGATTCGATCACTGTCGAAGGACGTGCCGATGGTCTCTTTTTTGATGCAGCTGTTAATTCTTGGGTGATCGATGAGATCAAAACTTCAGAACCAGCTTTCGAAGATATCCCTGAAGATCAAATCGATTTGTTTTTTGCCCAGGGAATGGTTTATGCTTATTTGTTTTTACTACAAGAAAATGAACAAGCAGCGCTTAATGACAGTGAAAAACAAGAGAAACCAGAAGCAGAAGCAGAAGCTACTGCTGATGGAGAAAATGATCCGAGGAGACCCATCGATCGGATCGCCGTACAATTGACTTATTATCAAACCACTGAAAAGCTGACCACCCGTACGAGAAGAACATTTCAGTTCTCAGAATTAGCTGTTTTTTATGAAGAATTACTTCAGGAATATCATAAATGGTTAGTTTTTCAAGAGAATTGGCGCCGTGTCCGCAATACGTCTTTGCAGCTGCTGTCTTTTCCCTTTGAAACCTTTCGCAAAGGGCAGCGAGAGTTAGCAGCAGCGGCGTATAAAACACTAAAAAATGGCAAGCGACTTTTTGCGGAAGCGCCAACGGGAACTGGAAAAACCATGTCAACGCTGTTTCCCGCATTAAAAGTTCTCGGGGAAGAAGGGGCAGATCGGGTCTTTTATCTGACGGCGAAGACGATCACCAGACAAGTGGCTGAAGATGCGTTGAGCAAGTTAGCAGACAACGGTAGTGAAACCAAGAGTGTCACGATCACTGCCAAAGATAAAATTTGCTTTCTGGATGAACGAAATTGTACGCCAGAGCATTGTCCTTATGCACAAGGTTATTACAATCGAATCAACGAAGCTTTGTGGGATCTGTTGCATCACGAAAACCAAATAACCCGAGAAGTAATCGAGACTTATGGAATGAAGCATACGGTTTGTCCCTTTGAGCTTTCACTGGATGTCAGTGTCTTTTGCGATGTCATTATTGGTGATTATAATTATTTGTTTGATCCAACCGTTTATTTACGGAGATTTTTTGAAGAGCCAGACGAAGAGTATTTCTTTTTAGTGGATGAAGCCCATAACTTAGTTAATCGTTCGAAAGAAATGTATTCTGCAACGATCTCCCGACAGCCATTTAAGGAATTAAAGAAGAAGCTGCCGAAGGATCAACAGAAATTAAAACGCGCACTAAACAGAGTTGATAAAGAATTTGCGGCTTTAGCCCAATTAGCAAAAGAGGAAGGATGGTCATACCACCATCAAGCAGCTCCCCATGAAACAATGGTCAATCAGCTATACAAATTAGCTGAATTGATGAAGGAATGGTTGCCGGCAAATCCTGAGCATGAATTGCAAGAAGAAGTGCTGCAAGTGTATTTTGAAGCCAACCATTATTTGAAGATTAGTGAATTTTATGATGATCACTACGAAACGACGGTGGAGATCGACCGCTATGATATCAAACTACGGCAATTTTGCATCGAACCAGCGCCGTTTTTGGAATCCGTGTTAGATAAGGGCAAGGCCAGCCTGTTGTTTTCTGCGAGCTTTACCCCTTTGTCGTATTATCAAGAAGTATTAGGTGGCGGCGATGAAGCTTTGCGCTATCGCTTGCCAAGTCCTTTTGATCCGAAAAATCAGGGGATTTTTATTGCGGACTATATTCAAACGACGTATCGCCAACGTGAAGCCAGCATTCCTGCGATCGTTGATGCGATCCAGCAAATGACGGCAGCGAAAGCGGGAAACTATATGGTCTTTTTCCCATCTTATCGTTACTTGGATGAGGTGGCGGCAGCATTTTCTCAACAGGCGCCAGAGGTGGAGGTCTTGATTCAGGGGACTGCTATGAACGAAGCAGAGCGCGAGGCGTTTCTTGCGCAGTTTCAATCTTTTGACTCGCAACAATCATCCTTGCTGGATAAAAGTCAAGACGAACCAAAGAGTCAACCAAAAATATTGGTGGCATTTTGTGTCCTTGGAGGAATTTTTTCTGAAGGGATCGACCTAAAAGGCGATCGCTTGATCGGTGCAGCAGTGGTAGGAGTCGGACTGCCGCAAATCAATCACGAGCAAGAATTGATTCGGGAATATTACGATGAGAAAAAGGCAGCTGGCTTTGCGTATGCCTATCAGCTGCCAGGGATGAATAAAGTCCTGCAAGCAGCCGGTCGAGTGATTCGGGATGTCAGCGATCGTGGCGTGGTGTTATTGCTGGATCAGCGCTTTCGGACACCGCGTTACCAAGAACTTTTCCCACTGCATTGGCAGCATGCCTTGCAGATTCGTCGGCCGCAAGAGTTATCAAAGGCATTGACTCATTTTTGGCAAGAAAAAAACTAGAAGCAGAGCTTTCAAGAGCGGTTGCGCAAAATCAGTAGATAAAGCTGATTTTGCCTAACCATCACGTTAGACTCTGTTCTAGTTTTTTTGATTAGCGATAATTTGTAAATTGTAAATCGATCGTCAGGGGCAGTTTACGCAACAATTGGATCACCTCTTGCAGATCGTCACGACTTTTGCCTGTTACCCGAATTTGATTGTCTTGAATTTGGGTTTTAACTTTTAGCTTGGCGTTTTTGATCGCTGTCGTTATTTTTTTGGCGTTTTCTTTATCGATGCCATTGATCAATTCTGCCGTTTGACGAGCTTTTGCCCCCAAGGCATGCTCCGTTTCGCCAAATTGAATATTTTTCGTTGGTACATTCCGTTTGATCAGCTTCGCAAAGAGCACATCTTTGATTTGCTCCAACTTAAATTCGTCATCTCCAACGATCGTCAGTTTGCCCTCAGTCATCTTGATTTCTACTGTGGAGCCTTTAAAATCAAATCGGTTTTTCAATTCTTTTTCCGCCTGTTGAATGGCGTTTTTCACTTCTTCTGTGTTGATCTCAGATACGACATCAAAACTTGCTTCTTTTGCCAAAATCAATCACTCCTCTCATCTCTTACCTATGATTTTAACATGGAGGCGAACGATGCGGGAATGAAAAGTAAATTTTTGCAAATAATTGTTTCATTTTTTCACACAAACTGCTATTCTTTGGAAGGAGATTTTTAGTGAAGGAGCTAGATCATTGTGAGTAAGTTATTAACGAAGCACGAACAATCAGAACGATTGAAAAAAATAGGGGTTATTTTGCTGTCAGGTATTACTGCAGCCATTGCTTTAAATTTCTTTTTGATTCCCGCAAACGTTCTTTCTGCTGGGATGAACGGGGTCGCCCAATTGATCGTGGCACTTGCCTTGGAACATTTTGGCGTTCACCTTAGTACAGGGCTGTTTATTTTCCTCTTAAACTTGCCTATCTTTGTTCTCGGGTTCATCAAACTCGGGAAATCATCGACACTATTGAGCTTTATCAATGTCGTTGTCGTTTCCGTCTTAACGATGATCCTTCCGCAAGGAGCGATCACTGACAATATTTTGGTTAACGCTTTGCTAGGTGGCGTACTGTTGGGCGTCGGCGTTGCGTTTTCACTGAAAATGGGTTTTACCACCGGCGGAATGGATATCCTTTCGTTGATATTATCAAAAACGACTGGAAAAACAGTCGGTAAATATATGTTTATTTTAAACGGCATCATTGTCATGGTCTCAGGTTTCGTCTTTTCTTGGGAAAGTGCCTTGTACACGATCATTTCGATTTTCGCGATGAGCTACGTTGTGGACATGCTGCACACAAGTCATCAAAAGGTAACGGCAATGATTATTACGACCAATGCGGAAGCTGTTGGGAAAAATATTTCTAAGCATGTGTTTCGCGGCATGACTTTGTTCCCCTCAGTCGGAGGGTATTCAGGCGTACCTGGCAATATGATCATGATGGTCGTGACGCGCTACGAGATCTACGATTTAGAACAAGCCGTTTTAGAAGCTGACGGCAATGCGTTTATTAATTTTGTGCCGACCCAATCGATTACAGGCCGTTTTGCGACAGATGATGAACAACGGACCTTTAAAACGACAGGGGTCTTCCCAGAACTGAAAATACACAAGAAAAGCCGGCCATAATCAAGGATCGTCCATTTACAAATCTTGCAAAAGAAGGTATTATTTGAAACAAGAATTAAAGGAGGTCTTCAACCGTGGCATATACTGAAGTAGAAGCAGAAGCAATCAAAGAGCGTGTCTTGGCTGCCTTGGAAACCGTGATTGACCCTGAGTTGGGGATTGATATAGTGAATCTAGGCTTAGTTTATGAAGTCGAATTTGATGCAGAAACAGGCAATACCGTAATCAAAATGACCTTAACAACAATGGGCTGTCCCTTAGCCGACGTATTGACTGAATCGATACACGAAGCACTAAGCGATATTCCAGAAGTCAAAAATCCAGAGGTAAAATTAGTCTGGTATCCCGCTTGGACGACCGATAAAATGAGTCGTTACGCACGGATTGCTTTGGGGATTCGTTAAGGATTTTCAATCATAGAAAGTTGTTTCATATTTGTTAACTAGATGGAACAAGCTGTTTTCTTAGGTGTCGGACAGTTGGCAAAATGAGGATATAAACACAGAACTCTTTTATTAACTTTGAAAAAGTTGGTAGAAGAGTTTTTTTATAGAATACTTTCTTAAATAAACAGTTACTTGGTGAAAAAGTTATGCTTTTTTACTAAAAGCATTAAAGAAAATCATATATTTTTAAACCTGAAAGCTCAACGTATTTTCCATTCATATGACAACTCAAAGTGAGTTAGTATTTAACTTTGCCGAAATAGTAATACTTTCTATAAACCTTCGATCATTTTGACAAAAAAAGAGCACAGAATAAATTCTTATTCATCCACATTGATAACCTTAAGGTGCATCCCAGAAAACATGTCTAAAGAAAAGTTACTGAATTTAGTCAGAGACTTTGGGATACGATGAATTTTCCTTAAGGAGTCAATGTAGAATGAAGAAGGATGATTCTAGGAATGTTTTTTCAAAGGTCATGTGATTTCATCCTATCAACTGACTCTTGGTTAACAAATATACAAATGTGTTCTATGCAACCATACATATAGGAAAACGATAGCCAAACTACAGTTTCGGTCAATCATTTAGCGAGTTACATATTTTTATTAGAGATTCGAGATTAATTAATTGAATTAATGTATAATTATAGTTAAGTTGTAAAAATGATTTGGTTGATTCCCTTGATCATAAAAACAAAAAAGGAGTGTGTTTTGTGGATTTTCTATTTACTTTATTTGCTTTTATTTTCGTCGCAGTTATCTTATATCATATTGTCGAATTCTTAAAGGATCAATCTACGCCAGAAGTGGCAGTACTTGCCACGCTAGTAGACAAACGAATGACTAGTAGCACGAATATTGCTGCAAACGGCTTTACGAATCAATCCATTACCTATTATCTTTTATTTGAAATCGCAAGTGGCGAAAGATTAGAATTTAAAGTAGGGTATGGAAAATACAAATTATACGTCATCGGAGATACTGGAGTGTTGAGGTATCAAAGAAAAAGGTTTAATTCACTTGATAGGTAAAAAATTTGTATGTATATAGTATTTGTTTATTCGTTTTCAATTTCAAAAAAAGTTGAACAGTCAATTAAAAAACTCCTATTCAAGTGTCTTATCAATTGAAATGATTTGAATTGTACGCTTTCGATGGAAAACGCCAGTATCATCGAGTAACACTTGAGAATTTCTACTTATGAGGTCGCATAAATAAAACCAAAACCGAAGGAAATTTCCTGCGAGGAATGGCTTAATTTAGTTCACCCATTCGATTTATTGGTGGAAGTGATGAGCTACGGATCGTTTTTAAATACTCATAAATAGAATAGATTGCTTCACCAAAATCTCGTGACTCATTGTTACGAGGTTTTTTGTTTTTTACGTGACTTCAGAAATAATTGCAAAAAGGAAAAATCGTTCTTGGTTTTTCACAAACATTTTCTCCTTCAAGTAACAAATATGGAACTTGAAATGCTAAAAGTGTTACTTGTGAGGTACATCCGACGCACCTTACAATGAACATGTAAAATAAGAAAGAATGAATGGAGTTGAACGTTTGTGAAAAAAATGAAGGCTGCGTTGATGTATGGACCAGGAGATATTCGCTATGAACAAGTAGAGCGACCCTGCTGTCCAGAAGGAGGTTTTCTATTGAAGGTTAAGGCAGTTGGTCTGTGCGGATCTGATATTCGCAATTTGCTGACTGATTCAAAAGCGGGGCGCTACCCTCATATTTATGGACACGAAATCGTTGGTGAAATCGTCGAAATTGATGAAAATGTGACGAAGTATCAAAGAGGGCAGATGGTTTATGTATACCCTATGGCTCATTGCCTACGTTGCGAAAATTGTCGTAATGGGAAGCACGAATGTTGTACGGAAGCTGAAAGTTACACCGATCTTCAAGGCGGTTTTGCAGAGTATATAGCATATAGTGCTACAAGAGTAGAACGAGGAGCAATTTTTGAAGTGCCAGAAGGACGAGAGCCTATCGCTGCAACATTAGCTGAACCCTTATCCTCCACTTATGCATGCATGGAGAATATTCAGGTTTCGTTAGGTGATTCGGTCGTCATTATTGGTGCAGGTCCAATTGGGGTCTTTTTAGCGATTCTAGCAAGGATTCGTGGAGCAAGTAAGGTGATCGTGATTGATAAAAATGCTGACAGACTAGCTCTTATGGAAGCGTTTGGTGTAGATCATAGGATCGATTCTTCAAAAGAAGATCCTGTTGAAAAGGTGAAAGAGTATACGAATGGACATGGCGCACATAAAGTGATTTCAGCCAATCCATCAATAGAAGCACAGCAACAAAGTATTTTTATGGCTAGAAAATGTGGGACTGTCGTCTTTTTTGGTGGTGTAGCAAAGAATCAACTAACGCCTATAGATACGAATGCAGTTCATTATAACAATCTCTGGATTTATGGTCATTATGGTGCAAATAGTATTCAAGTCGAAAAAGCTTTCCATTTATCCTTATCAGATCAGTTTCCTGCTGAAAAAATTATTTCTCATGTGTTGCCTTTAACTGACATCAATCAGGCCATCGAATTGACAAGAGAAGGGAAGGCGTTAAAAGTCGTTTTACTACCAGAAGAAGAGTATAAAATTCATTCTATATTGAAATCTCAAAAATAGAGTAAGGAAAGGAGGAGAAAGAAAATGAATAAAAAAATTGAGATCTATATTGCCTGTGGTAGTGGGATTGCCACTTCCACAGTTGTTCAAGAGAAAGTCAAACAAATCTTGGCTCAGAGCAACATTCAGGCTTCCATCACCAAAGGGAATATTAGTCAAATTCCCTCAAAAGCAGAAACGGTGGATTTAATCTTGGTGACTACTCGATATGTCAAGCCAGTAAAAGTACCGATTCTTCCTGTTTTCAGTTTGATCTCTGGAATCAACGAAGAGCAGACCGCGCAGAAAATCGTTGAAGAGTGCCATCGAATTATTAAAGGGGGATAAAAATGGAAGCTGTATTATCAGTTATTCAGAACATCATGGATATGGGGGCATCGGTTATGCTACCCGTTGTCATTTTTATTTTGAGCTGTGTCTTTAGGATGAAAATTGGCAAAGCGCTAAAAACAGGGCTTTTAGTCGGCATCGGCTTTCAAGGGTTGGGACTTGTTGTAGGACTCCTTGGTACTTCCTTGCAACCAGCCATCGATTATTATCAGGAAATGGGATCAGGATATACCACGATGGATGTTGGCTGGGCTGCTGTTGGAGCGGCTTCGTGGTCAGTACCTTTTGCAGCGATTGCTATTTTGATGATCGTGGGGTTGAATGTATTGTTTATTCTTTTGAAATGGACAACGGTCATGAATGTCGACATTTGGAACTATATTCATTTTTTGATTCCTGGAGCATTAGCGTATGCCTTGTTTGATAGTTTTTGGCTAGGTTTGACTGTTACGGTTGGCTTATCAATTGTCACTTTATTCGTGGCTCAGTGGTTTGCTCCTAGATGGGAGGCGTATTACGGACTGGAAGGCACGACTTGTACGACATTTTCATTTATTACATTCGCTTATCCTTTTGGACTATTAGTAAATAAACTGATCGATCTGATTCCTGTTCTTAACAAAATCGATATCAGTTTGGAAAAAGTGGAAAGTAAAATTGGTTTTTTTGGAGATCCAGCAGTTATCGGTTTGTTGGTGGGAACTTTTCTAGGCGTATTGACACGCCAAGAATTTACGGTAGCGATTTCTATGGGGGTTGGAGTTTCGGCGGTGCTAGTACTGATACCCAAAATGGTCTCTGTTATGATGGAAGGCTTGACTGCGATCGGAGAAGCTGCCAAAGAATTTATGAAGAAACATATTGGCGAAGGGAAAAAATTATATATTGGAATGGACATTGCTCTTGGTCTTGGAGATCCGACAGCGATCACAACGACAGTGATTCTGATTCCGATAGCAATATTCTTAGCATTTATTATCCCTGGTATGCATTATTTTCCAGTAGGTGTTTTAACAGTAATCGTATATATGATTCCACTGCTAGCATTAGCATCAAATGGCAATCTTTTTCGAACACTCGTCACTGGCTTTTTCTTCTTAGTCATCGTTCTAATTGGAACAAACACCTTTGCACCTGAAGCAACCGAAATGATGAATGCGACCGGTGTGCCTGTGGAAGGTGTTGTGACAGATAGTTTCTGGGGCTACAATTTAGCAAATATTATAATCAGCTTATTTCATCGAATCGTTGGGTAATTGACCGAATGAATAAACGAATTATTGACAAAATAAATGGCTTAGTGGGAGAGAAATAGTGTATGAAATTTAAAGCAATCGAATTGAATGAGCGCTCAAATATAGAAGTGATTAAACAATGCGGACTTGAGCTGCTTAACGAAGGGATCGTCGGGAATAGTTTTATTGAGTCTTGTATCGAACGCGAACATCATTTTCCTACTGGTTTGCCAGTTGACCCGCCAGTTGCGATTCCACATACCTTTGATCCCTCTGTGAAAGAATCTTCTGTTTGTTATGCAAGACTAAAAAAGCCTGTGACTTTTAAACAGATGGATACTCAAGTAGACGAATTAGCAGTCGAACATGTATTTTGCATGGCACTAAAAGATGAGCATACCTATATTGATTTTCTTCAAAAATTGATTTTAAGCATCCAGTCTCAAAATTTTATTGTTCAATTAAGCAAGTGTGAACCTGAAAACCTTGTTGATTTTCTAAGAGAGAATTTGTCTATTCATTAAGGAGGAGTGCTGTGAGGAAAATTACTGCTGAAATCATCTATCTCCTACTATATAACAAAATAACGAAAATTAGATTGGAGCAACTTTATAAAAACTTGAATCTCTCGCCAAAGAAATTCACGAGTGAAATCAAAGTCATGAACTCGTTTCTAAATACTCACGATATGCCGCAAGTGAAAATTGAAAGCGGATACTTACGGGTTCCTGATGAACTAGATTTGTCAGAAGCTTATCGGCTTGTTTTAGAATTGTCCCCTTACGACTATTCCTTGAATCCTGATGAAAGACGCACATTACTTCTGATCAATTTATTGATAACAGAAGATGTTCTTACGATGGATCATTTTGCTGATTTGTTTTACGTCAGTCGATTAACAATCATCCGCGATATCAATACGTTCAAAAAACAAGAAGTGATCATGAGTAAATATATCGAAACGCTTAGGGGTGAAGGGGTTATCCTTAAGATGAATCAATCGGAGAAAAGAGAGTATTTGTTTACATTGTTTTTAGAAAATATAGACGCAAAAGGATACATCAATTATGTCGGAATGCAAATCCTTCGGGCATTTGACGGGTCAATGGAGTATTTAGACTTTTTGGGATTCATTTTTAACGAGTTAAAGTATGCAGAAAAGTATCAGCAGTTTGATCTTTTCGTCTATATTTTTATCGTTATCAATATGCCTCGCAAAGAACAAGGTGAATCTCCCAAATTTGTCGTTATGTCGGAAAACCTGAGCATACTCATCGATCAAATTGAAAAAAGATTTGATCGAACGATCTCTTTCGAAGACAAACAGGCAATAGCAGAATTTTGTCATTTGAAAAAGCGAAAAAATGCGAAGGATGCTGAATTGTATAATTTGGTCATCTATTTTCTGAATAAAATTGATGAAGATTTAGGGACGACTCTAAAGTACGAATTTGACTTAATTTCTGATCTATACAATCACTTACAAATTATTGAAGAAGAGAACATTATTTTGGATATTGAAAATATCGGTCTTTTGCGGCATCAGTTTATGGATATTATCGTAGCTGTAAGGGCTAATAGTGGTGTCATTGAAAACTACCTGTCCCGATCCTTCAATGAATCATTTATTACTACAATCGCTATTTATATCGCAACTGCCTTAACCCGACAAGAATATAAGATGAGCAAAATCGATATCTGGATCGTGTGTGAAAATTTATCGATAGCGAAAATGATTGCTATGAAAATTAGTCGATACAAGCAGTTCAAAATTATGAATGTGCTAACATTTGGTACTTATCGTAAGATGTGCTTCCGTCAAAAAGCCAATCGTTTAATCTTAACTGCTGATTCTTTGCCTTTTTTGGAAGAGGATGTTTTAAGAATAACACCTTTTGTGACCCAAGAAGATATCCAAAAAATAGTAAAGATGGTTGACCGTTTGTTTACGATTAATGAAGAAGAGACTGAAGAAAAATTTGTTCAATTTGTCCAACAACCACAAAGGAGATTGCATGATTACTTGTTAAATTCGCATGTTATCAGAATCGACCAAAAATGTTCTTGGGAGCGTTCTTTACGCTTAGCAGGGGAAGTATTGACACAAAATGAGTGTATCGAGCAGAGCTATGTAGAAGAAGTCGTTGAAAACGTGAAACAAAATGGACCTTATATCGTAATAAGTGAAGGTGTTGCTTTAGCTCATGCGAACAATCGGGGAAATGTCCACCGTAGCACGATTAGCCTTTTGACGAATAAACAAAAAATCTCTTACGGATCTGAGGATTATTTTCAAGTGACTTATGTTTTCTTCGTCGCTCTTGTAAGAAGTGAAGAATACTTAGAAATTGTTGAAGATATAATGTTTCTTGGGAAATATGGATTAATTGAAAAATATTTACGTTTTAGACAGGAGGAAGCCGATGGATTATTTAGAAGAACGGAAATTCATATGTAAGATCGCCAAATCTTTATTTGACAGGAAGCTAACGGATGCTGCTGGTGGCAATATCTCTATAAAAGTTTCAGAAGATCATTTCTTGATGACGCCTACTTTGGCATCTGTTCAGTATCTTTGGGAATTAGAGGCAGCGCAAATTCTTTTGGTAGATAAGAAACTATCCCTCATCGAAGGTACTGGTCGCTTGACCAGGGAAATCAATATGCATATGAGTTTTTATCACTCAGATCCACGGATAAAAGCAGTGATTCATGCTCATCCATTAAATTTGATGGTTTACAGTTGTATAGGGACTGATATGCCCATCGTCTGTGAAAACCTTCGTTTCGGACCGGATGCGATCCGTTGTTTGGATTATGCACCTGCAACAACTGAAAAGTTAGCACACTTTGTTGGTGACTACTCTAAAAACATAGCGACAAATAAAGAAAGACTACCATATGGAATGTTACTGCGAGAACATGGGGTAATTGTTGGAGCCACTAATTTGGCTTTTGCAAATGATTATCTGGAAAGACTAGAAACAAATGCTTATGTGCATTTACATTCGCAAGCGCTTCTCCAGCAGGGCTATGAATATTATACTGATAAAACAAACGTTACCTATGAATCCCATGAATGAAGATTGGAGGAGAGTAGATGAGGGCTGGTTTCTTAATTGGACTGAATGAATTTGAGATTCGAGAAATGGATGTTCCACAATGCCATCAGAATGAAGTGATTGTAAAAGTTGAAGCTTCAGGAATCTGTGGGTCAGATATCCACAAAATGAGTAAAGGTTGGAAATACCAGTTACCTATGATCATGGGGCACGAGATGGCTGGGACTATTGTAAAAGTTGGTCGTTCTGTTCATCATTTAAAAAAAGACGATCGAGTTGCTGTTGTCCCATTTATTCCTTGTCATAACTGTGCATATTGTGCTATCGGGAAGTATCAATTATGCACGGACTATATCATGATGGGTTCGCAACGGTTTGGAGGATTTGCTGAATACGTCTCCGTGCCAGCGAGGAATATCGTGAAAATAGGAACTAAGTTGACGTTTGAAGAAGCGTCCATGATTGAGCCTCTTGCTGTCTCAGCGCATGGTGTTTATGGAATCGAACCTAGAGTGGGCGATGTCGTTGCCGTTTTTGGGTTAGGAACGATTGGGTTGCTGACGATCCAATGGTTAAAAATTGCGGGTGTGAAAACGATCATTGGCATTGATATTCAATCAGAGAAACTGGAACAAGCATTAGATTTAGGTGTCACCGATACGATCGATCCTAGTGTTCAAGACCTTGAAAAAGAGATTTCTCGGATAACGGATGGTTTAGGCGTAGATATTGCAATGGAATGTGCAGGTACTAAAATAACCGAAGAACAATGTCTCTTAGTGACAAAAAAGACGGGAAAATTGGATTTCAAGGGATCACTTATTCTGATGTTTTGATTAAGCAACGGGCATTTGAAAAAACTTTCGCAGTGAATTAACCATTAAGGGTTTTTGGAATAGCTATTGTGCGCCTTTCCCAGGCAAAGAATGGTTTGATTCACTCACCTTTTTAGAAAGCGGACGCTTAAGTGCCAGTCATATGATTTCCCATCGCTTTCCGTTAGAATATCTTCAAAGAGCATTTGATTTAGCGGTAAATAGAAGTGAAAGCTTTAATAAAATCATGATCATGCTCTAAAAACTAAACATTTGATTACAGCACAAACAGATTGTTTTCAAAAACCATTTTTATTCAGCAAGCTTTAACAAGCTGCTATGGATATGGTTTTTTGATTTGCTACAGTGATTAAATAGGTTGCTCCTTCTAAAACCTGTCCCAATCAAAGACACCGTTGCATTTTCAGAAATGAAACGGTAAACTAGTTGAAAAGATTGGAGGAATGAATCAATGATAGCTACGAATTTTGGGAAATTTACATACGAAAATCCGTTTATGAACGCCTCAGGAGTACATTGTATGACGATCGAGGAATTAGATGAATTAGCGGTATCAGCAGCTGGATCATTTGTCACAAAGAGTGCAACGCTAGAAGCACGTGCCGGAAATCCAGAACCACGTTATACCGATTTACCCTTAGGAAGCATCAATTCGATGGGATTACCAAATCTAGGGGTGGACTACTACTTAGATTATGCCATCAAAAAACAGCAGGAAATGACTCAGCAAGCGCCTTTCTTTTTCTCTGTCGCTGGTATGAGTGTGGCTGAAAACATTGAGTTATTGAAGAAGATCCAAGAAAGTGATTTTGAAGGAATCACTGAGTTGAATCTTTCTTGTCCAAACGTGCCAGGAAAACCACAAGTTGCCTATGATTTTCCTTTGACCGATCAAATTCTTGAAACAGTCTTTGGTTTTTTCACAAAACCTTTAGGTGTCAAATTGCCGCCATACTTTGATTTGGCTCACTTTGATGAGATGGCTAAGATATTAAACAAGTATCCGTTAACCTACATCAATTCAATCAATAGTATTGGGAATGCTTTATTCATCGATCCTGCTACTGACTCGGTAGTCATCAAACCAAAAGGTGGTTTTGGTGGTCTCGGAGGCGAATATGTGAAACCAACGGCATTAGCCAATGTGCGGGCTTTCTATACACGTCTCAAGCCAGAAATCAAAATTATTGGTACAGGTGGGATTCGTAATGGTCAAGATGCGTATGAGCATTTGTTGTGTGGTGCCTCTATGTTGCAGATCGGCACAGAGTTGCAAAAAGAAGGGCCGGCGATCTTTGAACGATTGACGAAAGAATTAGAAACGATCATGAAAGAAAAAGGATATCAATCAATCAGTGAATTTCAAGGCAAACTAAAAACGATTGATTAAAACGACTTTCTATCATCGTCTGTTTCTTTTTATAGAAGAAAGTCATAGAAGAAAGGTGGGGTTAAATGGAGAAATTTCGTAAAACAACTGAGGGCGATTTAACGGAGTTAATGGCGCTGATTGAGGAAGGAATTGCTTTTTTAAAAGCTCAAGGATCACCACAATGGCAAAATGGCTATGGCCCAAAAGAAACTCAAATCAAAGAAGATATTGCAAAAGGTGAAAGCTATGTGTTAGTGAAAGATGGGAAAATCGCAGCGTCTGCGGCACTGGTTTCTGGTGATGATCCTGTCTACAACGCAATTACCGGCGCAGGGTGGGATGGAAACGGTCCGTATCTGTCCATTCATCGCGTCGTTGTCAGTTCTCATTTTAAAGGGCAAAAGTTAAGTGCCAAATTGCTGCAAGCTCTTGAAGTGGTTGCATTAGAGCAAGGAATCGTTGATTTGCGTATCGATACGTATAAAGCCAATATTGGGATGCAAAAGAATATTCAAGCAGCTGGCTATCAATATAAAGGAGAGGTAACATTTCCTTTTCCGAATGGAGAGCGATTGGCTTTTCAAAAACGTTTGATCACAAACTAAACATTCTTTTTCCATTCTTGTCACTTGGCTGAAAGAATGGAAAAGGTGTGTCAAAGTGAATTTTTGGTATGAAAATGTGGATAATGGTTGTCAGAATCCTTTCGGCTTGCTAAGATAAGCACGTAAAGGACGGTGCCAAATGAAGAAAAGAATCAAAAAGAAAAAAGCTTATAAAAAATACATCCATGATATTTTTGCAGGTTATGAAGAAATGCTTGAAAATCCAGCGATCGATGAGAAGAAGTTCTCTTATTTGAAAGAAGAAACAACCTTAAAACGAGACGATCAAAATCAAATCCGTTTCCGTACGATCGATATTGATTAAACTACCTTTTGGGTAGTTTTTTTCTTTGTTTTTGTTAATTGGAAAAATTTCAGAAAAAAAGCTTGCTCTTTCATTCATAGAATGATAAAGTATTCAACGTTGGCAATTGAGCCAGCGGGTCAAAACAACAGTTGAAAAATCTTCAAAAAAGACTTGACCAAAAATAAAACAGATGATATTATAACGAAGTAGCAATAATAAAACAGTTAATCAATGTTGATACATCAACAAAATTAATTGGAAAAAGTTGTTGACAAATAACAAATTATTTGTTATTCTAATTAAGTCGCTGAGGCAGCCGCTACGAAGTTGAAAAACAACGAGCGAAAAAAACTTTTAAAAAAAGAGTTGACAATCAAATGTCGCTCTGATACGATATAAAAGTTGCTAACGCAGCACGATAGACCTTTGAAAACTGAACAAAGCAAGCAAACGAACCAATGTGTAGGACGTTTCAATTTATTGAAACAAATACATGCAAGCAATAGCTAGCAAAGTTAATTTTTATGAGCTTAATGACCGTATGGTCATTCAAACAAATCATTATGAGAGTTTGATCCTGGCTCAGGACGAACGCTGGCGGCGTGCCTAATACATGCAAGTCGAACGCTTT
Organism: Enterococcus sp. DIV0755f; assembly: GCF_051713725.1. Lineage (NCBI taxonomy): Bacteria > Bacillati > Bacillota > Bacilli > Lactobacillales > Enterococcaceae > Enterococcus > Enterococcus sp. DIV0755f. The sequence continues at coordinate 1,857,581 of NZ_JBIOQL010000001.1, read as the reverse complement.
TTCTTTCACCGGAGCTTGCTCCACCGAAAGAAAAAGAGTGGCGAACGGGTGAGTAACACGTGGGTAACCTGCCCATCAGAAGGGGATAACACTTGGAAACAGGTGCTAATACCGTATAACACTATTTTCCGCATGGAAGAAAGTTGAAAGGCGCTTTTGCGTCACTGATGGATGGACCCGCGGTGCATTAGCTAGTTGGTGAGGTAACGGCTCACCAAGGCAACGATGCATAGCCGACCTGAGAGGGTGATCGGCCACACTGGGACTGAGACACGGCCCAGACTCCTACGGGAGGCAGCAGTAGGGAATCTTCGGCAATGGACGAAAGTCTGACCGAGCAACGCCGCGTGAGTGAAGAAGGTTTTCGGATCGTAAAACTCTGTTGTTAGAGAAGAACAAGGATGAGAGTAAAATGTTCATCCCTTGACGGTATCTAACCAGAAAGCCACGGCTAACTACGTGCCAGCAGCCGCGGTAATACGTAGGTGGCAAGCGTTGTCCGGATTTATTGGGCGTAAAGCGAGCGCAGGCGGTTTCTTAAGTCTGATGTGAAAGCCCCCGGCTCAACCGGGGAGGGTCATTGGAAACTGGGAGACTTGAGTGCAGAAGAGGAGAGTGGAATTCCATGTGTAGCGGTGAAATGCGTAGATATATGGAGGAACACCAGTGGCGAAGGCGGCTCTCTGGTCTGTAACTGACGCTGAGGCTCGAAAGCGTGGGGAGCGAACAGGATTAGATACCCTGGTAGTCCACGCCGTAAACGATGAGTGCTAAGTGTTGGAGGGTTTCCGCCCTTCAGTGCTGCAGCAAACGCATTAAGCACTCCGCCTGGGGAGTACGACCGCAAGGTTGAAACTCAAAGGAATTGACGGGGGCCCGCACAAGCGGTGGAGCATGTGGTTTAATTCGAAGCAACGCGAAGAACCTTACCAGGTCTTGACATCCTTTGACCACTCTAGAGATAGAGCTTCCCCTTCGGGGGCAAAGTGACAGGTGGTGCATGGTTGTCGTCAGCTCGTGTCGTGAGATGTTGGGTTAAGTCCCGCAACGAGCGCAACCCTTATTGTTAGTTGCCATCATTTAGTTGGGCACTCTAGCGAGACTGCCGGTGACAAACCGGAGGAAGGTGGGGATGACGTCAAATCATCATGCCCCTTATGACCTGGGCTACACACGTGCTACAATGGGAAGTACAACGAGTTGCGAAGTCGCGAGGCTAAGCTAATCTCTTAAAGCTTCTCTCAGTTCGGATTGTAGGCTGCAACTCGCCTACATGAAGCCGGAATCGCTAGTAATCGCGGATCAGCACGCCGCGGTGAATACGTTCCCGGGCCTTGTACACACCGCCCGTCACACCACGAGAGTTTGTAACACCCGAAGTCGGTGAGGTAACCTTTTGGAGCCAGCCGCCTAAGGTGGGATAGATGATTGGGGTGAAGTCGTAACAAGGTAGCCGTATCGGAAGGTGCGGCTGGATCACCTCCTTTCTAAGGAATATTTCGGAAGACTACACATCGTTTGCCTTTGTTCAGTTTTGAGAGGTTTACTCTCAAACAAAATTTGTTCATTGAAAACTGGATATCGAAGAAATAATCAAAACAAGTAACACACACCGAGTTGAAATGTTAAAAGAGTTTTTTAATAAGTTCAACGCTTATTTTCTTGAGCAACCTTCTATCGCTAGAAGAAGTACTCAAAACCGACCGTAAGGTCAAAGGTTAAGTGAATAAGGGCGCACGGTGGATGCCTTGGCACTAGGAGCCGATGAAGGACGGGACTAACACCGATATGCTTTGGGGAGCTGTAAGTAAGCTATGATCCAGAGATTTCCGAATGGGGGAACCCAGCATCTTTTATAGGATGTTACGTCTGCGTGAATACATAGCGCAGTCGAGGTAGACGCAGAGAACTGAAACATCTAAGTACCTGCAGGAAGAGAAAGAAAATTCGATTCCCTGAGTAGCGGCGAGCGAAACGGGAAAAGCCCAAACCAACAAGCTTGCTTGTTGGGGTTGTAGGACTCCGATATGGTAGTCTATTCAGATAGTCGAAATACTTGGAAAAGTATGTCAAAGAGGGTAAAAACCCCGTAGGCGAAATTTGGATAACACCTAGGAGGATCCTGAGTACGGCGGAACACGAGGAATTCCGTCGGAATCCGGGAGGACCATCTCCCAAGGCTAAATACTCCCTAGTGACCGATAGTGAACCAGTACCGTGAGGGAAAGGTGAAAAGCACCCCGGAAGGGGAGTGAAATAGATCCTGAAACCGTGTGCCTACAACAAGTTAGAGCCCGTTAATGGGTGATAGCGTGCCTTTTGTAGAATGAACCGGCGAGTTACGATAGCATGCGAGGTTAAGTTGAAGAGACGGAGCCGCAGCGAAAGCGAGTCTGAATAGGGCGAATGAGTATGTTGTCGTAGACCCGAAACCATGTGATCTACCCATGTCCAGGTTGAAGGTGCGGTAAAACGCACTGGAGGACCGAACCCACGTACGTTGAAAAGTGCGGGGATGAGGTGTGGGTAGCGGAGAAATTCCAAACGAACTTGGAGATAGCTGGTTCTCTCCGAAATAGCT
>NZ_JBIOQL010000001.1:632500-1852500 GCF_051713725.1 Enterococcus sp. DIV0755f | reverse complement strand
TCGGTCAGATGCTGCAAGACCTGCAAGATTTTGAAGTAGCGATCGAAAAAGAGGATATTCCTGAAATTTATCGTATATATAATGGTCGATTGCATAAACAGCTAAAAGAAACATCAAATCAAAATCATGAGATTGACGAATTACTATCAAGAAAGTTCCATGATAACTTCACCCAAACATTTCCTTTCATGATGCATTGTGCCAAAATATCTCCTACCGTGCATTACTATAAGTTAGGGACCTATTATCATGAGCGAGCGACGATTGGTATCGATGCGAGCATTCCAGAAATTTTTGTTATCCCTGAGATAGACGAAGAATGGGAGAAGTTTCAACGAGGCGATCGTGAGATGCTGACAGCCATCGAACAACAAATGGATAAGCTGGAAGCCAAACGGATCACTGCCCTATCAGAAGTAAAGGAAATCCAAAATCAGATCGATAAGCTTACGGCATCTGTAAATGAATTGAGTGAGTCAAAGGGCTTTTTCAATCGGACAAAAATCGATGAAGAACTAGAGCAGTTGACTTCTGAGCGAAAAGCATTAGAAGCCAAACGTCGGGAATGGGAAAGATATTCAAATAATGACGAAGAGGTTTTTGCTGAAAAAGAGCGTCTGCAACAGCAGTACCAAACATTGCGCTTAAAGAAAGCAATCGTGGAAAAAGAATTCCGTCAAATTGATACCTTTTTTGGATCATTTGATGAATTTACGGCAAAAATAATGGCTTTCTTAGCTCACTATACTGGAAAGGAGCTGACTGAAGTTGACGAAAGAAACGCAGACGAATCCTGAGGAATCACAGCTGCTGGAGCAGGAACCGACTCTAGAGGTCCAAACAGAAGGAGCTAATGAAGTCGAGGAAAACGTATCAACAAATGCGACGGACTTAGTGAATGACGGTCTTTTAGTAGAAGATAGTGGAAATGTAGTGGATGATTCTTTTGATTCAGCAAATGAAGAAACTGACTACGAAGATGATTATTATGCTGTAAAAGCGCAAGATCACCAACGAATCGAATCGCTTATTGAGCAAGCCGAAAACGAACTAGCTGATTTAAAATTGAGAAAATCAATTATGGAAGCTGATTTTTCTGGATTACTTGCTCATTACCGCCAGTTGATTTTAACAGATCAAGATATTTCGGTGATCGCCAAAAAGACATTGCTTGAATACTATGCCTATGAATTCTTGAAACCATTAAAAACGATTCATTTAACTGCTACTGATAACTATGACACATGGAAGACAAAGCATTTCAATGTCCGTTTTCGGTTAACAGAAACAAAGGAGCTCGAGTTTAGTTTTAAACTAAATCCAGTCAATTCTACGTATCAATCTAATTATTTGCCATTGTTGACTATCAATTCTAACTCCCAGTCGGTGGTTGTCAATGATGAACAGATTTTGCATTTAATCAGTCAATGGCATGCGGAGAATATTTTCTCGGTCAATCAGCTTTCGCTCTTTAATTATGATGTCAACTTGGTATTGGCGCATTTAAAAGAATTAGGCTTTACGGTTTCACCAAGCTTGATCGACAATACCCAAACATTGGCTGTCGATATGGAGACGGACTTTGCTGTTGCAGCAGAAGTTCTCGATCAAATTTTCATTATTACAATGGAGAATCAGCAATATGATTTTATCACAGAAAACAAAGGCGAAATTCTTGTTTTACTTGATAAAAATCAACGATTGACGATCCATTTGTATACAGAGTCCACTTTACTAACGATTGATTCAGATCAATGGAAGCGATCCTTATTAGATTTCTTCACAAGCTATCCATTTTTGGTTCCGCTTGTCGTGGAAGGTGAAGAATAAATGTTCTAAATTCATTAAAAGTGCTAGAATGGTTTTTATAACTATTCAGCACTTTTTTTTTGGAAGGAGCAGTATGATGAAAAACAAAGCACTAGGTTTTTATGAAGGACGATCTTTAGATGAGTCAAATGTATTTATTGAAAATGAAATTCCGATACCCAATTGCCAAGCAAATGATTTATTGGTGGAAGTACAGGCAGTTTCGGTCAATCCAATCGATACAAAAAGACGGCAGATGACTGCTTTAAGTGAAGCGTTCCAGATCCAAGGGTATGACGCCGTTGGGATCGTTAAAGAAATCGGCTCAGCAGTTAATGGCTTTGCCGTTGGTGATCGGGTGTTTTATGCTGGAACCACACAACGACCTGGTGCGAATCAAAGGTTCCAAACAGTTGATTCTCGGATCGCAGCAAAGGCACCAGCCGGCTTTTCTGATGGCGATCTTGCAGCTATGCCATTAACGAGTATTACAGCGTGGGAATTGCTTTTTGAAAAATTTGGGTATGTGCCTGAAGAAAACGCGAATGAAGGATCGATTTTATTGGTCAATGCCAGCGGTGGTGTTGGCTCAATTGCGGCGCAACTAGCAAAATGGGCAGGATTGACAGTCTATGGCACTGCGAGTCCTAAGAACGATCAATGGCTTAAAAACAATCAAGTGGATCAAGTACTTAATCATCGCTTGCCGTTGGCTGAACAAATCACTGAGCCTTTTTCAGCCGTTGCAATTTTTTATGACGCCTCGGCCTATTTGCCACAATTAACGAAAGCAATCTTGCCGTTTGGCAAAGTCGGAATGATCGTGAATACGAAAGAAGCGCTAGATTTAAATCCATTTAAAAACCTCGGCATCGATTTTTATTGGGAGTATATGTTCGCAAAAACAGATGCTCAGTTGATGATTGAAACACAAGGGAGCATTTTGCAACGGATCGCCTCGTTACTCGCTGACAAAAAGATCCATACGACTGCGGTCCAAACGTTTGATGGAGGAATTACCATCGAGACCTTAAAGCTCGCTACAAAAGCGGTTGAGCAAGGAACGAAAGGAAAGACAGTGATCACTGGAGGCGTCCGCTAAATGGAAGAAGAGGAAGCGATGCTGTTTTGGGATGAATTTGCCCAAGAATATGCACAGATTCAAAGAGAATCCCAATTGAAAATTGCCGAAGAGGTAGCAGCTTTTTTGGTGGAGCAGAAAGTGTTCCCGATATCGGCCTTCGTCGACTTTGCTACGGGGACTGGCCGCTACATTTCAGCATTTTATCCTTATGTAGATGAGTATTACGCAATTGATTTTTCAAAAGAAATGTTAAAAATCATTGAAGAAACGACGGAAGATCCGATGAACAAGCTCCATCTGGTTCAGCAGAGCCAAAAAGACTTTTTATCTGCAGACCAGCACTGGCCCTGTATTTTTATGGCAATGAATCCAGCAGTCAGAGACAAGGAAACATTGCTTCAGTTTCAAAAAAAGGCCCATCAATTGATTATTCTAAGAATGATCACAGAAGAAGAAAACGTGTTTCAGCCATATGAAAAAAATCTTTCAGCGAAGAATGACCTGAACCTAAACACTTGGTACAAGAAGTGGTTTTCAGAAGAAGCGATCGATTGGCAGAGTCGGCAATTCGAGTATATTTTGAAGGAGGAGATCGATCAAGAAATATTTCATCTTTATTTTGAGGAGGAGTACTCATTGGAACAACGGCAACAAATGGTTCAACATGTCTTTGGTGAGGCATTGACTGTCGAAAGCCAAACGAAAATCACTTTTGAGCTTCTTTTAGCTTAAGTAAAATCACACAATGGGTATCAAAAAAACGAGATTCTGACATAAGATCAAGAATCAGGTACAGGAGCTAGGCTTCTTTTGGCTGCTGACTGGAAACATCTTATGCTGGAATCTCGTTTTACAGTGAATTTGCTACAATAGAAGGTATACGATGCTGCCTAATAACAGTAAAAAAACGATGTTGACGATAAAAAACAGCTTTTGAAACGTTCTCGCTTCTTTTGGTCTGGCTTGTTTCAATAATTTGTACCCAATCAAATTCGCCAAAGAAGCAATCAATGTACCCAAACCACCAACATTGACGCCCAAAAGAACGGCTTTTTCTAAATCGGTGAAAGGAGCAATCAAAATTGCTGCTGGAACGTTAGATATTCCTTGGGAGAGTAAAATACTACCTAAAAAAGCGCGATGCGTTTCTTGAAAATACGGTCGAATGTGATCGGTGACCAGAGATAGGTCTTGAATATTCCCGACGATCAAGAAGAAACAGAGAAAGGTAAGTAGTAACCGATAATCAACTTTTGCAAATAATCGTTTATTGCTAAACCAAACCACGGCTGCGACGACAAGCACGACGATTGAAATAGGGAGAACACTAAAAATACCAAGAATCATAAGGACAAATAATCCTGCATTAAGCAGCGCTGGCTTTTTTTCAAAGGGTTCTTCTTGCAGGGCGATTTCCAATGGAGTCTTTGGGATGAGCTGGATCGAAACAAGGAGTAATAGTAATGAAAGTCCCACAAAGGTGCCGGTAGTCCACATGAATTGTGGCAGCAAAATCTGATAGTAAGAAAATAAAAATAGATTTTGCGGATTTCCAAATGGAAACAGGCTGCTTCCTAAATTGGCTGCTACGATCAAATAGACAGCGCCTAATAAGACACTGGTGTGCTGTTGTTCTTTCCTCGTTAAGAGTAAATAGATGGGCAATAAAGTTAAGATAGCCACGTCATTTGTTAAAAACATCGAACTGAAGAAGCTTAGCAAGACGATTGCGCGGATCAAGTCACGCAGATTGCGACTTTTTTCCACTAATTTTTGTCCAAATGCTCGTAAAAGACCAGCTTCTTCTAACCCATTGATTACTAACATTAATCCAAACAGTGATAAAATCACTTTAAAGTCAATAAACGACCAACGGAAGGTGCCGAAAAAACACGCAATAAGTGCTAGTAGCAGGGAAATCGAAAATAATCGATCCGTTCGAAAAAATGCTAACATTCGTTTTCCCATAGTTCACCACCTTTCTTCTCAAGAATTTTACCATTCCTATGCTTTAGGAACAATAAATAACGCTTTTTCCATCGAACTCAAAGACATTCAGGCAATTTTTATAGTTGACAAACGACTCATTAATTGGGAAATTAGTATGTGAAAGGTGAAGGAGGTTCAAGAATGAATGTGATGCAGCTGCTTGAAAAAAATCAGCAGGTACATTTTCAAATTTTGGCTGTTTTTTTTCAGAATGGCTCAGAAGTCTCTTATAAAAAACTTGCAAAAACGTTATCCATTTCCGCGCCCACTTTGCAAAAAGAACTTCAAAATCTTCATCAAAATTTAGCTGCTTTCCATGAAGACGCAGCTTTGATCTATTCAGAAAATGATCAAGTGCAATTGGTATTGCCTCTTGATTTTTCCCTGAAGCAATTTTTTTATGCGTATCTTTCAGAAGCAATCGATTTTCAGATATTGTCGTATTTGTTTTTTCATCGAGATGAGTCAACGACGAAAATGATGTTAGAACTGATGTTGAGTGAAGCTTCATTGTTTCGTCGATTCAAAGCGATCAATCAGTTATTGAAAGAATTCGACATCCAATTAAAAAATAAAAAATTGATTGGGGATGAAAAACAGATTCGCTTTTTCTATTATCAGTTTTTTTCACAAAGTTATCCCAATGAAGAATTGATCGCTCGCTTGAATGCACCAGCCATCAACAATTTGATTCGAGTCATTGAAAAACAGTTACAGACAACGTTTAGTCAAGCAGAGCGTTGGAAAGTCGGGCTTTGGTTAGGCATTATGGAAGCCCGTTTTGATTATCGCGGCTCGCAACAGCATGAAGCCTCGTATCCATTGTTGAAGTCATTGGAAAATGAAGCGATGTTCCAGCTTTTGCGGAATATATTAGGGCGCTATCTCAGTCGTTTTGCCGTATCCTGGAGCGATTATGAAACGGTATATTTCTATTTATTTTTATTAGCTGAAGGCTTGATTCGCCCTTCACTGGATGACTCTTTGCAAAAATCACTTTTCTTCCAAGAGATCGATGCGTTAAATGGGGAGCTGCTGCAGGCCATTGGTGATAGTGAAAGAAAGACTACAGAAACTTCTACGGAATTACGCGTCTTCTTGACGAGTGTGACGATCCAAGCGTTGTATATTCATGGCGGCATTATTGCCTTTGCTGAATTTCAGCCGCAAAGTGTTGCGAATGAGAGCTTGATCGAAGTGGCACAGCAAGCAATCGAACAGTTGGAGAAAAACGTAAACCAGTCCTTTTCTCTTGAGAAAAAGCAGCATTTGACCAATGAATTGCTTTTGATCCGTCAATGGATTCAAGTAAAACAGGAAAAAGCATTTACGGTAGGGATTTTACTGACTCAATCACGATTACGCAGTGGCTTTTTACGGCGCTTTTTGATCAAAGAATTGGCTGGCTATCCGAATATTCACTTCGATGGGACGAAGGAGAAGGACTATGATCTATTGATCGTTGATCATTCTGAGATCTCGGAAGGCTATCGCTATAAAAAACGATTGATTTTAACAGGTGGTGCAACCCCATTTGAAGAAGAGCGGCTTCATCAAATCGTGGATGAAATACGAAATGAGAACCTTGAAAGCGAGTTGGAAAAGATATGAGAATAGTGATTATTGGAGGCTCTCATGCAGGAATTGCTGCTGCCCGTCATTTAAAAAAAGTTGACCCAAAAGTCGATGTGATAATTATAGAAAAATCAAGCGTTCTTGGTTATGTTGCCAGCAGTTTGAATTTAGTACTGGAAGGTTACATTCAGCGTTTGGAAGATTCCAAAACGGCAACTGCCAGTGAACTTCTTTCAGAAGGAATCAATGTGATGCTAAACAGTGAAGTCACAAAAATCTTTCCGCAAGAACAAACGGTTCATTTTGTCACATCAACGGAATCTTATCAGCAAGAAGATGAAGTGAGTTATGATGGCTTGATTTTGGCGATGGGATCGAGTACTTTCCGTTCGGAGTTTGCCTCAGATGTCGAAGCACATATAACGACCTACAAAACCATTGGTCAATCAAAGCAAGCATTAGAAAAAATCGAGAATGCCCAAACCGTTGCGATCGTCGGCGCTGGTCTGATCGGGTTTGAATTAGCGGAATCTTTAAGCGGACAACAAAAAGCCGTTCATTTGATCGATCGCATGGATACGCTGTTGTTCCGTTATTTTGATCATGAAATTGCCAAAATTTTGATGGAACGCTTTCCTAAAAATTTGCAGATTTATCTTAACAGCAATGTCGCTCATACGATCAAAAATGAGAAAGGCGATTATCAAGGAATTGAGCTGTCAAATGGAACGAAAATTCAAGCTGACGTGGTCGTTTATGCTGTCAATCCACGTCCAAATGTTGCGCTAGTAGAAGATTTTCTGAAACTAAATCTGGATGGCACGGTATCGACAAATGAGTATTTGCAAACGTCTGACCCAGCGATTTATGCAATTGGGGATCTTGTTTCGATCCCATTTAATCATTCGGATAGCTCCTTGTATATTCCTTTAGTAACAAATGCTTACCGCACCGGGATCGTTGCTGCCACCAATTTATTGGCAAATGAACGGGGAACAACGAAAATTCCTTTTCCAAAAATGCAACGGACCGTCGTCAGTAAATTGTTTGGCTATTTCGTCAGCAGTTCAGGTATTAATGAGACCGAGGCACCGTATTACGGCTTTGAAGTAGATTCAGTGACGCAAACATTTCATTCTCGGACATTTTTCGCGACAGATGAGGATTTTGAAGTAACGTTAAAACTGATTTTTGATCAGCAAACGAAAGTGATCATGGGGGGACAAATCATTACGAGTGATCGTGGAAGTTTGGAGATCATCAATACGATCTCAACCTTGATCAATAGCAAGACGACCTTGCACCAATTAGCAACAATGGATTACTTTTTCAATCCAACCATCTCATTTCCACTGCACTTTTTGAATCAATTGGCCCTTGATGGCTTGTTAAAGTAAAATAGTAAGTCTTGATAAACCTGCGATGATCGCAGGTTTATTTTTTTGAATTGACGTTAATCGGAAGAAAATAGCGATGGCACGATGAAAGGTATCGCGTATTAAAACCAGGTGGGGTTGTGCTGAGCTTTGATGCCAACTGGTATCGCTATCTTTTTTGATGAAGAAACTCGTAAAAAAATGACGACGCTCGTTTTATGACTGAACGATTTTTGGTAAAGGATTGTTATCGGCAGACGAATGTTCCTTGGATGGACACGTTAGCTCATCAGTATCCTTTATCTGGAAAGCTACGCCCAGCTTGGGATGAGTATGTGTTAACTACACAGGGGTTTCAACAGATTGAAACGAATGAACGTGTGAATGATTTGTTATTGAATGAAACTCAGAAGTTGAATCTAACCTTCTCAAGTATTTATTTCATTAAAGCGATTAAATAGACTCCATTGAGAAAAAAGACGTGCTCGCAGTCTTTTATAAGAGAAAAACATCACATAATCCCTTGCCTTGGCAGATTCGTTTTCACTGAAATTGCGTTGGTAAAGGGATTTTTTTTAAAAACTTCTTGTGATTTTAAGTGAAATACGGTACCCTATTAAAGAGAGTGAGAATCATTCTCAATAAGGAAGGGGCGGGGCATGTTGAAAAAAATCGGATTACTGCTGATCTTGATTCTTCTTGTGGGCTGTTCTTTACTGGTAGGTACCCATGAATTATCATTAAGTGGTTTACAGCAGGGTGATCCGAATCATTGGCTTGTTTTGGTAAAAGTTAGGCTCCCACGGACGATCAGTTTGATCATTGCAGGTGGAATCATTAGTTTATGTGGGAAAATCATGCAGCATATGATGCAAAATAAATTTGTGGCATCAGAGTCGATCGGATTATCTGATAGTGCTCGTTTAGGAATTTTGCTAGTCATGCTTTTTCTGCCAAATGCTTCTAACTTGATTCGGACAACCGCAGCATTTGTGTTTGCTTATGCAGGTGTTTTGTTCTTTTTATTTTTAAGCCAATTTCTACCAAAGAAAGATCCAATGATGCTCCCTTTGACCGGGGTGATGTTCGGTAATATCATCGGTGCCATTAGCAGCTTCTTGGCCTACCGTTTCCAATTGGTTCAAAATGTCTCTTCTTGGCTACAAGGAAATTTCGCTACCATTATGTCTGGCCAGTATGAACTTTTGTATTTGACGATTCCAGTATTCGGTCTGTTGTATTTCCTAGCTTATGAGATCACGATTGCTGGTTTAGGAGAAAGTGCCGCCAAGAGTCTAGGGATCAATTATCTGTTTTTACGCTTTGCTGTGTTCGCTCTGGTGGCGTTTGCCAGTAGTGTCGTTTTATTGACCGTTGGACAAATCCCTTTTCTAGGGATCGTTATCCCAAATATGATCGGCATGGTCTTTGGGGATCATTTGAAGAATAATCTACTGCTGATCAGCTTTGCTGGAAGTGCATTTTTACTTTTATGTGATGTATTGGCACGCATCGTGATTGCTCCGTATGAGATGCCCGTAAGTGTGGTTGCCGGTGTACTAGGTGGTTGCTGCTTCTTGATTTTGCTGCTGGGGAGGAAGTTTCAATGAAGAAAAAACTCTTTCTTTTGTTCTTTCTGATCCTTTGTGCCGCTACTGCCTATCTGACCTATAACACCTATGGTAATTGGTCATTTGCTTTTGCATTGCGGGGCCGTCGGATCTTCGCCTTTGCTCTGGTGGCGATCGCAATTTCCTTTAGTACGATCACCTTACAGACTGTTACGAGCAATCGCTATTTAACACCAGGAATCTTAGGCTTGGATCAACTATATGTCCTGGTTCAGACCCTGTGTTTCTTTTTTATCGGCGGGATCCAGATGCTAAGCCAAGAAACAGCAGCGATGTTCTTATTCTCTGTCAGTCTGACTGCCATTCTAGGAAGTTTATTGATCGGTTTTTTCTATCAAAAAGCCGTCAACGGATTGTTTTTGTTGTTGATGGCTGGAATGGTATGCGGCACGATGTTCAGTAGTCTGAGCACGTTTTTGCAAGTCTTGATGGACCCGAATGAATATGATTTACTGCAAGGACGCTTATTCGCTAGCTTTGGCAATATCAATACGCAACATCTCTTAATTGCTGCTGTGATCATTTTGATCGGTAGTAGCTGCCTGATTCTGTTGATTCCAGAATTGAATCTATTACATTTAGGAAGCGGGCAAGCCAAAAGTCTAGGCGTTCCTGTTCAATGGCTTCATAGAGGTATTTTATTTTTGATTGCGCTTCTGACAGGTACCGCTACGGCACTCGTAGGTCCAGCTGTTTTTCTCGGCTTTGTAGTGGCAACGATCACCTATCAGCTTTTTCCCACCTATCGCCATGGGTGGTTGTTTGCTGGTGGCAGCCTGATTGGTATTCTCCTGTTAGTAGGGGGGCAGTTCTTAGTGGAACAAGTGTTTCAATGGCAAACGACCATTGGTACAGTGATTCAATTATTAGGTGGCGTCTTCTTTATAAGCAAATTGCTGCTGGAAAGGAAAAAATCATGATCGAAACAAAAAACGTATCCAAAAATTATGCGAAAACACAGGTGTTGACCGAGTGTTCTTTAGCATTACCTGAGCAGAAAATGATTGCCTTTATCGGGCCTAATGGTGCGGGAAAAAGCACCTTACTCTCCTTGGTCAGTCGGATGCTGGACCAGAGAACTGGTGATATTTATTTAGATGGAACTGAGATTCGCCAATGGAAATCCAAAGAGCTAGCCAAAAAAATGGCTTTTTTGCAACAAAGCAATCGCTATGCAGTCAATCTGACTGTAAGAGAACTGGTGGCATTTGGTCGCTATCCGTATAACCGCGGGCGACAATCGGCAGCGGATGATAGGATCATTGATGATTCTTTGGCTAAGCTATCCCTTACCGAATACGCCGATCAATCGATTCATGAGCTTTCTGGTGGTCAGCTACAACGAGTTTACTTGGCGATGATCTTGGCTCAAGATACAGATTATCTGCTGTTGGACGAACCGTTAAACAATCTAGATTTGAAGCACGCCAACCAGCTGATGAAGCTATTGACCACCTTGGTGGAAGACTATCAAAAAACCGTTGTGATCGTTTTGCACGACATTAATTTTGCCGCTCGCTACGCCGATCACATCGTTGCTATGAAAGACGGTCAAATTTTTAAAGCGGCCGACACTGAGGCTGTGATCCAGGAGCAAGTGTTGGCATCGTTATATGAGATTCCAATCAAACTGGTACAAGTGGATGGTCGGCAATTTTGCTATACCTTCCAATAAAATGTATTTCTAAGGAGGAAAAAAATGAAAAAAATTGTAGTAAGCTTTATGAGTATTTTCGTATTAGCGGGGTTGACCGCATGCGGATCAAATAATACTGGTACAATCGAATCGACAGGGACACAGCAAAGCCAAACTACTCAGAGTGAACAGACACCGACAGAGGTTGAAATCACTGATAGCAATGGAACCGTTACTGTTCCTTATGCACCAGAAAAAGTGGTGGTTTTTGACAATAGCGCCTTAGACACGATGGATGCGCTTGGCCTTGGGGATCGAATCGTTGCTGCTGCGACCAGCAATTTACCAGATTATTTATCAGCGTATGCAGATGTTGAATCAGCAGGGGGAATCAAAGAGCCTGATTTAGAAAAAATCAATCAACTGCAGCCAGACCTAATCATTATTTCTGGGCGACAACGTGATTTCCAAGAGGAATTGTCTGCAATCGCGCCAACCGTTTTCTTAAGCGTTGACAATAGTGATACTTGGGCATCGATCGAAGCCAACATTACGACCATTGGTCAAATTTTTGGTAAGGAAGAGGAAGCGCAAGAACAACTAGCATCGTTACAAGGTCAGATCGATACCTTGAAGGAGCAAGCGCAAAATGCTGACGAGAAAGCCTTGGTTGTTATGGTAAATGAAGGCAATCTTTCTGCTTTTGGGCCAGGTTCTCGTTACAGTATCTTGTATGATACGTTTGGTTTCCCTGCAGTAGATGAGGAATTAGAGGCGTCGACACATGGACAAAGTATTTCTTATGAGTACTTGCTTGAAAAAAATCCTGATATCATTTTCGTGATCGACCGGACAAAAGCGATCGGCGGCAATGAAAGTGAAAGTGAATTTGTTGCAAATGAAATCGTCCAAGAAACAAATGCTGGGCAAAACGATCAAGTCATTGAATTGGATGCTGCGGTTTGGTATTTAGCAGGTTCAGGCTTGGAGTCGATCCAACTAATGATGGACGATGTCAAACCAGCCGTTGAATAAATAGGTGAGAAAAGCAATCAAGTAATTAGGACACGCGTATCAGTTTACTGAGAATGCGTGTCCCTTTTTATTTTCCTATTTTCTAAGACCTACGACTGATTTTTGATAACTTTCCTTGCTTTACTTTACCTGTCGTAGTAATTGTTTTATAATTAGTACGACAGATGAAGTAATTTAGGAGGCGATTGCGTGATCTCGAGTGACGGAATTCGCGGCTATAACGACGCAATCATTTTATCCATTCTTTCCAATGAAGATTCTTATGGATATGAAATATCCAAGCGTATTCGCGAAGGAACAGATGCTTTATATGTGATCAAAGAAACGACGTTGTATTCCGCTTTTACTCGGTTAGAAAAACAAGGATTGATCCGCTCATATCCTGGAGAAGTGACGCATGGCAAAAAGCGGACGTATTACCAGATAACTGCAGACGGAAGAGCAAGCCTTACGGAGAAACTATTGGAGTGGCAGCAGACAAAGATCGTCGTTGACCAGTTCTTACAAGGAGGAGACAAATGAAAACCATTCATGACTATCTAGACAGCTTATTTTTATCAGTACCCATCACACCGGAAACCAAAAAGGCGAAAGAAGACCTCTTAGCGATTATGGAAGACCACTACTTAGAACTGATTCACCAAGGGAAAAGCGAGCATGAAGCCATCGGTGCAGTAATCAGTGAGTTTGGTTCCGTAGATGAGCTGTTGCAAGAGTTAAATGTTTCAAAAGAAGAAGCGCCGATTGATGATTGGTCCGATGCCATCACAGAAGACGATGCGTTTGATTATTGGGGAACTGTGCGACACTTTGCTTTCTCGTTATCTATAGGAATCGGTTTTTGTATCGCATCCCTAGCAGCCTTGATGCTCTTTGTTAGTATATATGCTGAGACCTTTGGAATAATGGTGATGTTTCTTTTTATCGCCATCGGGGTCGGTTTTATTATCTCTAGCAGCTTGCACTTTTCCGGTGCTCGTAAACAGTTGGATGATCGTCCAATAAAAAGGGATGCCAAACGAGAAGCCGCTCAGCAACTCGCAAATTATGAAAAAAGTTTTCGGATTGGTCTTGTTTTAGGAATTGGTGCCTGTATTTTATCAATTGCGCCTGTACTTTTAAGTGAATTGTTTTATTATTCTGTTGAATTTGGGATTTCCTTGTTTTTCTTGACGGTTGCAGCAGGTGTGTTCTTTATTATTTATGTAAGTATTATCCGTACAGGCTTTGCGAAGCTGGCAACTGAGACGTATTTTATTCGCGACGAAGACCATCCGGGGGATCGAGCAACACGTCATAAATATGGCGAATCCGCTGGTAGAGTTACCTTTTTTCGAACAGTCTACTGGCCAGTGATTTTGGTCGTTTACATGCTTTGGTCCTTCATGTTTCATGCATGGGCTTACTCTTGGGTCATTTTTGTTATTGGTGGTGTCTTAGAGGACTACTTTATCGGACATACGAAAGCTAAAAAATAGAAGACACTTCAATCGAGAGTGCTTTCTTTACTTTTAAAAAAAGGAAGATTATAATACGCCTTGTAACTGAACCAATCAGAAAAAAACAGCGAGAAATATGGTTCTCTCAATGCTTTTAAAAAGTTCAGAATACAAGAAAAGAGGCAATGAATATGTTAGAAATTCATTATCTGAAAAATGGCAGCAAAGAAATAGCAACAGTCGAATCTCCGGAGCGCTTTCTCGCAAGTCAATACTTGGAAGTTCCACCTTTTCAAGACCATTACCCAGTCGAAGAAGTTTTTTTAGACGGTAAGCGGATTACATTGAGGGATCGAACGATCAGTGGATTGTTCAACTATTTAAATACTAAATAAAAAATTGTCTTTTTCTATGGCTCACTTTACTTGGTGAGGAATCATAGGAAGAGGCAATCTTTTTTATTTAATTGAGAATGAGGGGTGTAATTGAGAATCTAACAAGTAGGGAATTGAAATGGAAACGATTAGTCAAACTTACAACTATACTCTATTTGTATTGGATAGGAAATAAATATGCTCATTTCTGAGGAGGATAACATTTTTTTTGACTAATTCTGAATAAACTATTGCTTTTTATAGTTAGATATACTAATAATTAATAGAGATTATTCTCAAATAATTATTCTAATTGGAGGAAATGATATGTCATTAATTGGAAAAGAGATTGGTTCATTCGAAGCGAAAGCTTACCACAATGGAAAATTTATCGATGTTTCATCAGAAGATTTTAAAGGAAAATGGAACGTTGTTTGTTTTTACCCTGCAGATTTCTCATTTGTTTGTCCGACAGAGCTTGAAGATTTGCAAGATCAATATGCATCATTAAAAGAATTAGGCGCAGAAGTTTATTCTGTATCAACAGATACTCATTACACTCATAAAGCATGGCATGATCATTCTGATGCCATCAATAAAATCGAATATATCATGATTGCAGATCCTTCTCATGTGATCTCAGAGATCTTTGATGTACTAGATGAAGCTTCTGGGTTGTCTCAACGTGGAACATTCATCATCGATCCAGATGGCGTAGTCCAAACAGTTGAAATCAATGCGGACGGTATCGGTCGTGATGCTAGTGGCTTGATCGATAAAATCCGTGCTGCACAATATGTCCGTACTCATCCAGGTGAAGTATGTCCTGCAAAATGGAAAGAAGGCGAAGAAACTTTAACGCCAAGCTTAGACCTTGTAGGCAAGATTTAGGAGGCTCTCATGGCATTAGATAAGGCAATCAAAGACCAACTGACGCAGTATCTCGCGATGCTAGAATCAGAGGTTGTTTTTGCGGCAACTTTAGGTGAGGATGATTCTTCCACAAAAGTACGTGAATTCTTAGAAGAAATCGCAGAAATGTCGCCAAAAATCACTATCCAAGCTGTAGCAAGTGAACGGACACCAAGCTTTTCGATCAATCGTCCCGGTGAAGAAAGCGGCATCGCTTTTGCTGGTTTACCGTTAGGACATGAGTTCACTTCGTTTATTTTAGCGTTGCTTCAAGTAAGCGGTCGTCCGCCGAAAATTGACGAAGCACTTCAAAAGCGCATCAAAGCGATCGATAAGCCATTACATTTTGAAACCTATGTCAGTTTGACCTGCCATAACTGTCCTGATGTTGTTCAAGCGTTAAATATCATGGCAGTGCTAAATCCTTCCATCAGTCACACCATGATCGAAGGTGGGATGTTCAAAGAAGAAATTGACAAGAAAAAAATTATGGCTGTGCCAACCGTCTTTTTAGACGGTGAAGAATTTTCAAGCGGCCGTCAAACGATCGAACAGTTGTTGGAAAAAGCAGCTGGTCCGACGAATAAAGATGACTTTGCTGAAAAAGAGCTTTTCGATGTGTTAGTTGTCGGTGGCGGACCTGCAGGCGGAAGCGCAGCGATTTATGCAGCGCGTAAAGGCATCAATACTGGGATGGTCGTCGAAACAATGGGTGGACAAGTAATGGAAACCCTGGGGATCGAAAACATGATCGGTACTCCTTATACCGAAGGACCAAAATTAATGCGTCAGGTAGAAGAGCACATCAACGAATACAATGTAGACGTGATGAAAGGGCAGCGTGCGAAAGATATTCGTCGCAATGATGTCATCGAAGTTGAATTAGAAAATGGTGCAGTATTAAAAACCAAAACGGCCATTTTAGCAACTGGCGCTCGCTGGCGTAACATCAATGTTCCAGGAGAAAAAGAATTCAAAAATAAAGGTGTTGCCTATTGTCCACATTGTGACGGCCCGTTATTTGCTGGGAAAGAGGTTGCTGTCATTGGCGGCGGAAACTCTGGGATCGAAGCAGCGATCGATTTAGCTGGCATGGCAAAACACGTCTATGTTCTTGAATTTTTACCGGAACTAAAAGCGGACCTTGTGCTACAAAACCGTTTGAACACGTTAGAAAATGTGACTGTTATTACGAATGCGGCAACGAAGGAAATTGCTGGATCCGATCATGTCGAACAATTGACCTACGTTGATCGTGAAACGAATGGCGAATTCACATTAGCTGTTGAGGGTGTCTTCATCTTGATTGGCTTGATGCCGAATACCGAATGGTTAAAAGATCGCATCGTTTTAAACGAGCGCAATGAGATCGTCGTAGACAAACACGGCGCAACCAATATTGAAGGGGTCTTTGCAGCAGGGGATTGTACCGATAGTGTATACAAACAGATCATCACTTCTATGGGTTCAGGTGCGACTGCGGCATTAGGTGCCTTTGATCACCTGATTCGCTCGTAAGCGCCTTGCATCATTTAAAATCAAAAAACGTCTCAGGGGCTTCTAGGAGCTGCTGAGCGTTTTTTCTTTTTGTAAGGGCAGTTTGGGTGCAGTTGACAGAAGGACAGCTTCTATATTACAATGAAAAAAACTCGTTCAAAAAAGAAAGAGGTATATTGATGAGTGTCGTAGGTATCTAATCAGCCAATTAAAACAAATAAGCAAAAACAGACTGTTTATTTGTTGTGCCTGTAGATACCGATAAAAATCGTTATTGATGAATCAGGTGATGGGAAACTATCGCTTTTTTTGTACACTTTTTTGGACGGGGATCTGATCGGAATCCTCAGGCACAAGAAAGGATAACTCATGAAGATACCTCAAGCAACTGAATTTGAACAAATTAAAGAACAAGTAAGTAAAAAAATAATCAGCGATTACGGCAAAGCGCGCTTTGCGAATGAAAAACCAGCAGCGACGATCCACTCTGCCCAAAAACGAGTGACAGAGACCACTGAAGCGATGGCACTATTAGCTGCTGGTCGTCAAGTGCCTTTTATGGGGCTGCAGCATGTCTTACACCATACGGAGAAAATTGAAAAAGGGTTTGTTTTAGACCCACAGGAGCTTATCGAATATGGAGACTTTTTACGGTCTTTTCGAATCATCCGTCAATTGTTCGAAAAGAATCAATCGATTGCCCCAAGATTACATCAATATGCACAAGGGTTAGAAGACTTTTCTGAAATCGCCGAAATGATTTTCCAAAAGATTCGCAATGGTCAGGTTGATAGTAATGCCAACCGAGAATTGCGGAAAATTCGCGGTACGATCGAAAAATATGAAGCTGATCTGAAAAAAGTTTTTGCAAAATTTTTTAAGGAAAGTCGCTATTTACAAGAAAATCGTGTCATCAAAAAGAACGACCGATATACGTTACCTGTGCGTGCTGAATTTCAACAGCAATTTAACGGAACGATCATCGAACGTTCCAATAAACGAGCGACTGTCTTTATTGAACCGGAGGCAGCTGCCCGTTTAAATGATCGATTGATCTTGGCGCAAGCAGAAGAAACAGCCGCTCAATACCAAGTGTTGTCAGAGTTGACAGGGGCGATCGCCGAACAAATGAACGCCGTGTTTGCCTGTCTTGACATTTTAGTTGTGCTGGATATTATTTTTGCTCGGGGAAAATATTGTCGAGAAATCAATGGGCAGGCGATAACTATGACTGAGGAAGAAGTTTTGCTTTTTGATCAAGTCCGTCATCCTTTGCTGGGGCGTGATGCGGTTCCTCTTTCTTTAAAACTTGGCGAAGAAAACCGCTGCATGGTCATCACGGGTCCAAATGCTGGAGGCAAGACCGTCGTCTTAAAAACCGTTGGACTTGTTTGCGCCATGGCTCATTATGGCTTATTTCCAGCACACAATGGCAAAAGCACTGTTCCGTTTTTAAAAAGTCTTTGGATGGATATTGGCGATCAACAAAGTCTGGAAAATTCTTTAAGTACCTTCTCTGGACACATGTCGAACATTGCTCAGATTATGAAGAATGCTACCCGACACAGTATTGTTTTATTGGATGAAATCGGCAGCGGCACTGAGCCCAATGAAGGGGCTGCTTTAGCGATCGCCATCATGGAATCCATCTATCGCTCAGGACCTTTAATGATCGCAACAACGCATTATGGTGAAATCAAGCAGTTTGCCGTCGATCATCAAGATTTCGAAACAGCGGCAATGGCTTTTGATGCCAAAACCTTGACACCAAAATATCGTTTGCTGACGAATGCAGTCGGTGATAGTAATGCGTTTTGGATTGTCGAAAAGATGGCAATCCCTGTTGACGTAGTCCAAACAGCAAAAGAATATTTAAAGCATAAAACCTATTCTTTTGAGAAGCAGCTTTTTGAAAAGGGGAAGAAACAACCCCCTCAACAAGAAGCCAAGATAGATCTTATTTTTCAAAAAGGAGACTTGGTCTTTTCAACAGAACATAACCAGCGCGGGCTTTTTTATGAGTATTTGGAACAAGGACAAGCGAAAATTTCAATAGAGAAACAATTTTTTGTCGTTGCCGCTCGTCGCTTGCAACTCCTCACAAAGCGAGAAGTGCTCTATCCCGCAGGTTATGATCTTGATCAGCTGTTCCTTGATTTTGCGCAGCGCAAGTTTACTCGAGATATTGAACGGGGATCTAAAAAAGCGCAGAAGCAGTTACGAAAAGCAGCGCAAGAACGGCAAACCAATCGACCCTTGGATTGATAGATTAAGAAAACTTTCAATCGATAGACCAAAATCAAGCAAGCAGTCCTTTTTCAGCACCTAGAAAAAGGACTGCTTTTTTTAAATGTTCGTTTTTTTAATAACGTCCTTTATCGATGCCGTTCCTTTGTTTGGATGATTATTTTGGTTGCTTTTTCTTTATAGAGCAGAAAATATTCGAAATATCTAAATTCTTTAAGAAAAGTTAAAGAAAAATAAAAATAACAGAGAATTGGTTGTATCTTTATTCGAGGAAGGGTACCATTCATATTGGATTGAAAAATAACATATAACCTTGTTAGGTGAGGCTCCTATACAAACACAAGCTATTGCGCAGAAACGTCGAAAGACGCCAATGTGTAAAACAGGAATTGTCGGATTAAGGCTTTTCATAAAATAGCTAAGAGAGCAAATGACTTTCTTTACGTTGTATAGTGCTAAAACTCGGACGATGAGATTGCTGCTAAAGTCTGACGTCCTAAGAGAAGTGAGACTTTTTTGCTTTTCTTTCTGATGGATGACGAAGCTCATAGAGCAAAATAACTGGTACCGTCTGAACACCTACTCCAAGGCAAGAGGAGTGGAAGCAATGATAGAAAAAAAGAAGATCGATTGGCTGCTGATCATAGCTTATTTGCTATTGAGCCTTATCGGTCTTTTAATGATTTATAGTGCAAGTTCATACCGTTTATTAACGAGAGATCAACCACCAGCGTCGCTATTTATCCGTCAATTGGTCTTTTTGTTACTTAGCTGGGTTCTTTTATTCATTATTCAGCGGACGCGAAGAGAGATTTTGCTTAGCAAATACTTAGCGATCGGTCTGCTAGCATTTGGGATCTTTACCTTGCTCTTAGCTCGTTTGCCCTTTTTCGGTGTCTCTGTTAATGGGGCACAACGCTGGGTCTCGATCGCAGGGATTCAATTTCAACCATCAGAGATTGTGAATGTAGGGATGGTCTTGTACCTTGCTCATTACTTTCAAACTGCAAAAACCACCTTGCAGGAAATGAAACGTCCGCTTTTCGTTTTGTTTTTGTGCTGTGTGTTGATCCTGTTTCAACCGAAAATAGCCGGTGTGAT
This sequence comes from Enterococcus sp. DIV0755f, assembly GCF_051713725.1. NCBI lineage: Bacteria > Bacillati > Bacillota > Bacilli > Lactobacillales > Enterococcaceae > Enterococcus > Enterococcus sp. DIV0755f. The sequence continues at coordinate 1,832,795 of NZ_JBIOQL010000001.1, read as the reverse complement.
GATTTTGCTTTTTTTAGCATTTGTCATGATAACTACGGTACAAGTCCCCGTGAAGCTGACGGCTCTTTTATTTGGTGGCTTAGTGATCAGTCTATTCTTGGCTGCCCTGTTGATCATGTTTTTAGGGGACAATGATTTATTGCCTCATATTTTTATGCACGTATATAACCGAATTCGCCTAGTAGGTGATCCATTCTCCGACCCTTACAATCAGGGGTTCCAAATGATCCATTCTTACTATGCTTTATTTAATGGAGGGCTTACTGGTCTCGGTTTAGGAAACAGTATTACGAAAAAAGGCTTTTTACCAGTTGCGGAAACCGATTTTATTTTTTCCGTTTTAGTAGAAGAGCTTGGCTTGCTTTTCGGGATTTTTGTTATTGGCTTATTATTCGTAATCATCTTACGTTTATTTATTCGTTCCGCAGCTATTGAAAACCCTCAGATTGGGTTGATATTGCTAGGAACAAGTACATTACTTTTGTTGCAAACAAGTATCAATATAGCCAGTATTTTAGGGTTGATGCCGATGACGGGGGTACCGTTACCATTTATCAGCTATGGTGGCTCCAGTTACTTTATTCTTTCATTTGCCTTTAGTATGTGCCTGAAATTAGAGCGAGAGGAGGGCAAACGAAATGAAGTTCCTCAAACGACATGATGTAAACTATGCCTTGCTGCTACCCGTTTTTCTGCTTTTTTTGCTAAGCATTTGGGTCCAGCATCAAGCTTCTGTGATGGATGGCAATGATCCTTCTGTGATCGTTTTTCGACAGATCGTTTTTTGTGTTCTATCCGCCATCGTGCTCTTCGTTACAAGTTTGATCCCAACCAATCTGCTCTTACGCTTTTCGGGCCTTTTGTATGTATTGGCGCTAGGTTTGATGGCTTCTCTTCATTGGTTCTACGATCAAACGATGTTTGAGCAGACTTCTACCAAACGCTGGATCAGAATCGGCGACTTTACCATTCAGCCCTCAGAGTTTATGAAAGTGGCCTTTATGCTTTTTATGGTCTATCTCACCTTAGTGTATGAAAAACGAAAAGCCGAACGGACCATTAAATCTGATTTGATCTACGTCACTAAGATCTTGCTTTATAGTATACCGACATTTCTATTGATGTTTATGCAACGTGACTTTGGTACGAGTTTAGTGTTTATTGTGATGTTAGGGGCTTTATTTATTATCTCTGGTGTTCATTGGAAAATTTTGACCGTAGTGATCGGTTTGATTGCAGCCCTCGGCGCTATTTTAATGCTGCTCGTGTTTACGGAATGGGGCAATCGTGTCTTGTTTCGACTTCATTTCTCGCAGTATCAATTAGACCGAGTGCGAGCTTGGGCAGATCCCCTAGCGTACCAAGACTCTATCGCGTTCCAACAAGTTCGCAGTATGTGGGCGATTGGCTCAGGAGGCTTATTGGGAGCGCCTGACACCCATACGACAGTGTACGTGCCGGTTCGTGAATCAGATATGATTTTTACAGTTATTGGTGAAACCTATGGCTTTTTAGGAAGTACCTTAGTGATCTTCTTGTATTTTTATCTCATCTATCAAATCATCTTCGCTGCGTTAAAAACGAATAACAAGGCGTCGGTCTATATCGCCATCACGTACGTTTTTGGCTTAGTCTTTCAGATCTTTGAAAATATCGGCGCGGCGATTGGGTTGCTGCCATTAACGGGAATTCCTCTGCCATTCTTAAGCCAAGGAGGAACCTCGTTGATTGCGATCAGTATTGCGATGGGAATTATTTTTGGGTTAGAAAAATTTCCGACTAAAGCGAAGAAACGATCGTACGCATTAAAAGAAAGTAGGGGATTAACATGAGCAAGACAGCAAAACAAGGGGTGATAGGTGGACTGCTTTGTAGCTGTTTCGCATGGTTGTTTTTCCTTGTAGCATTAGAGCCGCAGTGGTTCCAAACGCTTGATACCCTGTTTTCCCACGTGCCTCAATGGCGGACGGCTACAGTAGAAGCGATTTTTGTTCCGCTTGCTAGCACGGCAACGATCGTCCCGATAGCGGCTATTCATTTTCTATTGGCAGCAATTTTGTTTCTTCGGAAGAAACGGATCGAGAGTTTTTGGTTGATGGGAAATATGATCATAATCAGTGGTGTTGGCCAAGTGATCAAGAAATTCGTTGATCGCCCAAGACCGGAGTTTGCTGACAGTATGGAACGGGCGTCCGCCAGTTTTCCAAGTGGCCATACGCTATTAGCGACCACACTAATTATTTCTCTCCTCTTTTTCTTCGCACAAACAGCTTCTGGCAAAAGAGGCAAACGTCCTATTAGCCAAAAACTAGCTATGTTTTTGGGATTGGTTTATTTACTGCTTATTATGATGAGCCGCTTGCTATTTGGGGTTCACTATCCTAGTGACTTGTTAGCGAGTATCTTGTTGGCAAGTGGAATCAGTTTTATCACATCTGCTTTTGTATTTTCGTTCAAAAAAAGTGTGCGTAGGGGGAAGTAAAATGAGTACAGCGAAAAAACTGATAATTGTCTTCTTAGTACTGTTGATGGGCATCGTATCCGTCGGAACCGCCTATGCTATTAGGGTGTATTTTCAAGTAGAAGATGTCGTGGAGTCTATCCATCGACCGATCGAAGGGCGAGAAGAGGCGGAGGTTATCGAAAACGCCGAGCCCTTAAGTCTTCTCTTGTTAGGGATCGCCAATGACTCTCGTCGCAAAACGGATTACCGGGCAAACACGATCATGGTAGCGACGTTGAATCCTGCTACACGCAAAACGACCCTCACAAGTATTCCTCGAGATGCTTATGTGGAGATCGTTGGGCAAGGCTATCAGGATAAGATCAATCATGCCCATTCATTCGGTGGCGCAAAAATGATGATCGAAACTGTCGAACAATACTTGGATATACCGATTCATCATTATTTCTCCTTAAACATGGATGGGATGGCAGATCTTGTCGATGCGATTGGTGGAATCACGGTTGAAAATGAGTTTGCTTTTACGGCAGAAAAAATCGATTATCCAGAGGGAACGCTCGAATTAGATGGCTGGGAGGCACTTCAATATACTCGTATGCGCAAAGATGACCCCGAAGGTGACTATGGACGCCAACGTCGTCAGCGAGAAGTGACAGAGATTTTGGCGAATGAATTAGTTTCTCTATCAAGCGTGATGCGGATTCAGGATCTGTTAACGATTATTGGGGAAAATGGTGAAACAGATTTAACGTTTTCTCAGATGAGTCAACTATTCACCCAATATCAATCGGCACTCGTTACTGTCGAATCTTACCAAATGGCGGGTACTGGGTTCACTGGCGATGGCTTTAGAGGTGAATACGGTATCTCTTATCAAGAAGTGTCGCCTGAAGAACAACAAGCGACGAGTCAGCGTTTAAAAAGCGAATTAATGCTTGATTAAGTAAGCCTTGGGTTTAATTAGTAATAACACCACTTCCTCTTTGTTCCTCTAGTAAATCGTGATTAGAGTTGACAGCTGCTTTTCCTCAGGATACTCTTTAGTCAAGCAAAGCAATTCGGCTTGAAGGCTAGCAAGAGCCTGTTCGGAGAAGGACTGTTAACTCTTTATTTGTTGCTGCATCGTTTGGTTAAAAGTTACAAGGGGGGGAAAGAATGACTATCATCTTTAAAGATCAATTACCAGCGGATTCAAATCAGATACTCGCTTTGTATAAATGTGTTGGCTGGGTCGCCTATACGAAAGAGCCAGAGCGACTATTAAATGGCCTAGCTCAGTCGCAGGTGATCACTGCCTATGTTGAAGAGCAGCTAGTCGGACTTATTCGATGTATAACCGATGGACAAACCATTCTTTATATTCAGGATCTGTTAGTAGCGCCAGCGTTCCAACGTAAAAAAATTGGCCAGCGATTTCTCAAAAAAATGCTGGCGAATTATCCATCGATTCGACAAAAGGTTTTGATCACGGACAACACAGAGAAAACGCGCCGATTTTATGAGTCTTGCGGCTTTTCCTCTGTAGAAACGCAGCAAATTGCAGCATTTATTTATTCACCTAAAAACGAGTAGACAGCCAGAAATCCGATCGTTAGTTGAGAATGCTCAATTTATTAACGGTTTTTATGTTTGATAAAGGAGAGGAAGAGATGAAGCTGCGATTTGCGTTATTTGTGTTAAGTTTAGTGATTGGTGTTGGCGCCTGTGGAGGAAGCACACTGGCGTTTATGAGTATTGAGCCATTAAGGAAAGGACAGTCATTTGCTGGATTGGAATCGTCCATGCTCCAAGGAACGCCATTTACAACATTTCTGATTCCCGGGGTGTTTTTGCTAATTGTGTTAGGACTGGGCAATTTATTGGCAGCTATCCGATTGTGGCGCAACCAAGGGTATCATGGCGAATTGCTTTTAGGCATCAGTTTAGTTATCTGGATCATTGTTCAAGTGATTTTATTAAGGGGCGGGAATGTTTTGCATCTGATTTTCATAGTGTTAGGTTTACTCCAGCTCGGTGTGGCAGCTTACTGTATCAAACACTTGCAACTCTCGGTTCCTTTTTCTGCTCATCAAAATTGATTTTGCAGAGGGGTTTTATGGGGAAAATAATTAAATTACTCAAAAGTTTCCTATGAAAAACGTGGATTTTTGAAAAAAATATTCGAGAAAGGATCATTTGCTTAAAAAATTATGATAAACTGAAAGAAGTGAACGTATTTTCTAGAATCAGGAGGATCAATTATTGGAGTTTCTTAAAAAATCAAAAATTTTTGCAGGTCTGGTGATCGTCTGCCTTTTAGGGATCGCCGTCTGGATCTATTCAAATATACTGTTTGTTTTTCGACCATTAGAAGCAATCTTTTCTAGTGTCTTTTTACCTGTACTGATATCAATTTTTATTTTTTATATCTTTTTGCCTTTCTTTAATTGGGTAAAAAGAAGGACGAAAAAGAAAAGCATCGCGCTGTATGCGACACTGTTGTTGATCGTTTTTGCAGCTTATTTGATCATTCAGGTGATTGGACCCGCATTAGCCTATGAGATGGGACGCTTTATCAATCAAATACCCGTTATCATCAATTTAGTGATCGATAACATCGATCATTCCTATTTGGAGGAACTTTTCGGTCCTTTCATTGATTCGATCGATATTTCGCAAGCGAGTAATTTCGCTTTGCAGTTTATTACAGGGGCAACGAATAGTCTGACGAGTTTGATCTCCATCGTTTCTCACTCAGCGATCGTTTTGTTTACGATCCCACTGCTCTTAGTCTATATGTTTAAAGACGGTGAGAAAGTGCCAGACTTTTTAGCAAACAAAACACCGAAAAAGTATCAAGGTTTGATGCGTCAATTATGCAGTGATTTCCACCAAGCAGCGTCTGCTTATATTGGCGGGAAATTGCTTGTATGTTCGTACGTTGCCGTTTCCAGTTATTTGATTTTTTCTTTGCTAGGTTTGCAGAATGCGTTGCTTTTAGGCCTGATTTGTGGTGTCTTGGATATCATCCCATACTTCGGACCATTTATAGGAGCGGCACCCGCATTTCTATTTGCTTTAAGTTTAGATATCCGGACTGCCATTTTATTGGTAGTGGGCATCACGATCATTCAATTGGGTGAATCGTATCTAGTTTCACCTCTAGTAATGAATAAAGTGTTGCATATCCATCCGATTATTGCGGTGTTCTTATTATTGATCGCAGGCAACTTGCTGGGATTTGTTGGTATGATCGTTGCACTTCCAGTGTATTCGATCATAATGGCGATGTCTGGCACGCTACTCCGTTTTTTCCAGGAACGCAAACTAGAACGTTCTGTGATCGATAAGGAGTCATTGTAACAATAAAACTTGCTGTTGAAGAAATCTTCAACAGCAAGTTTTTTGTTTTAGACGACACATAGCACGGTACAAAGACTCATGCTATACTGATTGAAACGAAAACGACGATAGGAGTGAGGAAATGAAGGTTTTGTGGAATGATCAGATCGTTGATCGAGAGGTAGTGAGAATTGATATCGAAGACCGTGGCTATCAGTATGGTGATGGGATCTATGAAGTTATCCGAATATATAATGGCCACTGTTTTATGTTAGCGGAGCATATGGCTCGATTGGAAAGCAGTGCACAAAAAATTAAGCTAACGTTACCCTATTCGATTCCCCAATTGACTGAAAACCTAAAGTTACTCATTAAGACTGAAGGAATCACAGAAGGAGAAATCTATCTTCAGATCACCCGAGGAATCGCTTCTCCGAGAAATCACGAGTTTCCACCAGCTGGATCGGTCAAAGGGGTGGTGACGGCAAATGTGATCCCCTTTGAACGACCAGATGAAATGCAGCAAGCAGGGCTTTCGGCAACCGTTCTTCCTGATGAACGCTGGTTGCATTGTGATATCAAATCATTGAGTTTGTTAGGGAATCTTTTGGCGCTGGATCAAGCGATCGAAGCTGGCTTCGATGATGCGCTACTGCAACGAGATGGCTTTTTTACAGAAGCATCTGCATCCAATCTCTGGTTTGTCATTGATGGGATCGTCTATACTCATCCGGATGGGCGTTTGGTGTTACCGGGAATCACGAAATTGAAGGTCCTTCAGTTGTGTCGCCAATTAGAAATTCCCTATCGAGAAGAACCCGTCCCGATTGAGGCACTACGCAACACGCAAGAGTGTTTCTTGACCAACTCAGTTTGGGAAATCGTTCCGATCGTTGCCATTGATGGGAAACCCGTTGGCACTGGCGTATTGGGTTCAATCACGAAACAATTGCAAGCAGCGTATATCGCTGCCACAAAGAATAAAAGCGATTCATTGTGATTATGCAATAGAAACCACCTAAAAAAGCTTTGGCAACACCCAGTATTTTTAAGGCTGGGTGGGACCAAAGCTTTATCTTGCGTTGAAAATTATTTCTTACCATTCACTAGGGTTCCACAACTTCCCGTCAAGTTCTCCTTGTTTCAATTCGATGCGGGTTTCTTGCTGCTGCAACAACTGTCCCAGCTCTTGCAAAAATGCTTTTTCATGGTAATCAGTGGTTTCTTGAATGGATTGTTCTATCAGCGGTGTTAGCCAATCATGCCCCATCAAAGCACCTCCAATTCAGCTAAAGCATCTTCTAATTCGTTCAATGTTTCATGGTTTTCCTGCAACAGGGATAGCAAAGGAGAAAGCTGCGGTTTTTTAGAAACCAAATGTGCCAGTTTCTCAGCAAACCATTGTTGCTTTTGGTCAAACGTAAAGGGAGCGGGCATCGATAATAATTGCTGATAGGCAATGACAAAGGCACGCTTTTCTTTTTCCGTTTTATACATCAGTTGGTCAAGGACAACGATGGGTAACACGGTCATTTGGTGTTTTTTTGCCATCAGTACGAGTGGATGCAAAATTTCGTTAAAGGTCGTATTTTCTCGACCGCCTAACTGAAATTCTTTGGCAGCAATACCAGTAGAAACGGCGAAACTGATTTCTTTTCCCACCAAAGCAGGCGCACAATTTTCCCAAACCGTATCGATCCAAGCTTTCATTTTTGCTGGAACACTGTACCAATATAAGGGGAATTGTAAAACCAAACGGTCACAGTTTTGCAGCAGCGCCTGTTCATCGGCAAGGGAAAAGTCAGAAAAATCATCAAGAAAGTGTATGGTGACATTAGGAAGTTTGGCACTTTCACTGAAAAAACGTTGGGAAAGAGAGTTGTGGAAATCTGGGTGGCTAGCCACCACTAAGGTTTTTATCATGAGATTGATCATCCTTTCCTACTACATGTACCATATTTTACCAGAAAGGGAAACTAGTCTGCTTTGCTTTTCGTAGTGTTGGTCCTCTTTTAGTTTGATTTAAGGTACCTCGTCTATATTCATTGTTAAGGAAGTGTCAGTAACAACTTACACGTGAAGGAAATGGGGGAATAGAGGATGGAATCAAATGATCCCTTGATCAAAGGTCTAGCAAATGTAGTAATGTTCGCCGCCAATACAATGGAATATGTCGAAAATAAACTTGCCAGTTGCCGACAACGAATATCTGGAAAGCAACCCTCAAAAGAAAGTGACTATGGCAATGGGCAAGAGTTTACAGAATTGACTGTCTACAGATGACCGATGCAGAGAAAATAACTAAGATAGCTCACCCCTCATAGGGTGAGTCCTTTTTTTCAGGATGGCAAGTTTCTTAAACTTGGGTGTTTGCTTTGATAAAGGTCGATAAAGAAGAAAAAAGAATCGTAGAGAGAAAATCGCTGAAGAAACAATGTGATGTGGAAATTCTTCTAATTATCATAGGAATAGAGCCAATGAATGTAGTCAGCCTTTTTAGTATCTTAGTCCAACTGAAAAAAGCCGATGGCGGAATTGCAGCAACGAATGATTCGAAAGGGGAAAGTCGCGATTATGTCAGGAGAGCTCTATGGGAAAGAGGGGAGAAATTTTTTGCGCCTAAACATTGGCTGTTCGCGAGAAAAACTCATTGATGGCTTGAAGCGATTCACATTGAGTTTGACATAAAAAAGAACCCACTGAGCGATCAGAAAGATCCTGTATTCTTTCTGATCGCCAGTGGTTTTTTAGTCTTTCGTCGTGCGGGGAGTCATTGCAGTAGTAACGGGGATTGGTTCAACGACATGGAAATAGCCTTCTTTGTCTTGAATGATCAGCATATCTTGCTGACTCTTGCTCTTGATGATCTCACCTTTAACAATTTCGTTGGTGACAGTCCGATAAATGCTTGTAGTCATGTTCATTCCTCCCAACGGTTTTTACCAATTGATCTTCAATAGGGGGACTAGTACAAATCAATTGCTTGATTTGTACCAGCAAGGAAAAAGAAAACGAATTGGTATCTTTAGTATAGGAGAGCAATGTTTAGATTGCTGCAATTCCATGTAAAGTTTTTGTTAATCCTTTTATTTTCAGCGATTGACTAATCGGCTAAAGAAAAACGCAAGGCCATTTTATTACTGCCAGACTCCACCATTTTTCCTAGTAACGTTGTTGCATTTTTTAAATACAGTTCGGCCATCTCAGCGTTGGCTTCTTCAAGCAGACGAGTAGGCTGCTTGTCAACGGAAGCTTTACGATCAGTTTCTTGTTGGATGCGGCGACAAGCCGCCATCGTTTCCATTTCAAAACGGTTGGCAAGATCACTATAGCGATCGTAGTTGCTGTCTCCAATCAACGCCAAGGTGCGTCCTAACCAATAGCTATTTGATGGATCGTAGGTCTTTGTCGTATCACAATAGCCAAGTGGGGTCTTAGTGATAGCTGCATAAAAGGGCACAACGCCATTGAAGGTATTGGGGCCAAAGGCAAGCCAATGAATGCCAGCGATTGCTGCGGGCACGTGGTTGCGGATCTGTAAAATATGGACTTGCTGGTTGCGATTGAGAGCAATCGATCGGAATTGTGTTTTTTGTGTCTCGCTCCCTGTACCGTAAGGGTCAAAAGGCGTATTTTGGAAGTGGGAGCTCAATGCCCATTTTACATCTTCCACGGATAGCTTTTGTTTTGGGTAGCATACAAACGGGAGCTCTTGATCGATCGGTTCAGCGGCTGTTCCGCTAAAGTGTTTTTGAATGTACCATGCCCGCGGGTTATTGTAACGAGTATCTTTTTCTGAGGAGCTGCCAAAAATATGGCGTAGATTAATGCCTTCAAAATCAGGATTTAATTGATAATCTTCAATCAACTGTTCGAGATCCTGCGAACACAACGTCATTTCTGAGGCGAAATCGAAGTGATCAATGTTTAAGCGATTTGGTGCCACGACATAGGCATCATCTGGTATGCGAACAGCTGCCCAGTGATGTCCACCGATGGTTTCCATATACCAGATTTCCTCGGCATCAGAAAAAGCGATCCCGTTGGCTTCATAGGTCCCATAGGTTTCTAAGAGTTCCCCTAAGCGTAAAACACCTTCTTTAGCGGAATGGATGTAAGGCAGTACGATGCTGACGAAATCAGCTTCCCCGATACCATCTTCCACATATGGATCAATAGCCAAAACGCGTGAATTGGTTGTGATCGTTTCTGTTGCAGTCATGGCGATATTTTCTTCATTGATTCCTGAAGCTGCCCAAACTCCTTGCGATTCATCTGCTTCAGGGGTTGAAGTATAGCGTAATGATTTTGCTGGCAAACTGATTCGACAGTCGCTTAAAACGGCGTAAAATTCATTTCCTTGCCGTTCTGGAGTGATGACGACGAATTTTTGCGGTTCCGAACCGCTTCCAGAATCTTCATTGCGGGCAATCATGGTCGAGCCGTCGATCGATGCTTTTTTTCCTACTAGTAAAGTGGTACAGGACGCTTTTTTTCTATCCATCTTTCCAACACTCCTTCATTTCTTCTTACGAATGATTGAAGCTAGTATACCCATAGTCTCATGGTTTTACAATGCTTTCTATAGAGAGGAACAAAAAAATTTCGCCTTTTTTATTAATTTTTAGTAGAATAAGGTGTTGTAAAAAAAATCAAAGGAGCCATTATTATGAAGAAAACAGTTGTTTTTAGTTATATTTTTTTACTAAGTCTGGTTTTTGCCGGCTGTGCCAAACCATCGATGGATGCGGGAAACTCCTCCAGTGAATCTTCGTCAGTCCAACAAAACGCCGAAGAGCGCACTGCCCAAATCAGCTTCAATAATAAAAGTGAAGAGCAAGACCAGGAGATCGAAACCAAAACGGTCACTTTTAAAGAAGGAGTTTCTTTGATGACTATCATGAAAGAGAACTTTGACTTGGAAGAAAATCAAGGGATGATCACCAGCATTGACGGTTTAGCGCAAGATGAAAAAGCTGGCTATTATTGGACATATACGATCAATGATGAAATGATTACAACTGGGGCAGATGATACCTTTTTAGGAAACAACGATAAAGTGGTTTTCACCTATGAAAAATTCGAATAAACCACTTGCATTTGCTGGAAAAGAAATTGCTTATTTAGGGCTGCTTGTGGCAGCGGCCGTCGTCGGCAGGACACTTTTTCAACCCTTACCCAATGTTCAACCAATGACGGTGATCTTTTTATTAGTAACCATCCATTTAGGTCTTAGTCGTGGATTGATCGTTTGTCTGCTCTCGATGCTGATTACCAATTTTTACATGGGAATGGGAATATGGACGATTGCTCAATTAGTTAGCTATGCAATCATTATTTTGGGGATGTATCTGTTGTCAAAAAGCAAGCTGTTTATGAAACGGTTGCTTTTACAAGTCAGCTACAGTGTATTTGCAGGGTTTGCTTATGGCTTTGTGATATCTTGGATCAGTGTCAAACTTTATGGGTTTCCTAGCTTTTGGGCTTATTATTTTCAAGGATTGAGCTTTGATGCCCTCCACGCAATAGGCAATGGCATTTTTTATCTGTTACTAGCACCGATCTTTCTGCGGCTTTTCCAACACTACTATCCAAAGAACAACAGCGAAGGGCACTAAGCGCTTCGCTTTTTTTGTTGAGTTAGCTAGTGTCGGGCAAAACGTCCATGACTAGAGGAAAAGTCTTTGACGATCAAACGAGGTGAAAGGGGCTATGTGAGGAAACAAGCAGGCATATTGTTGTGCAAAAGCGGTTTCTGCAGGTATCCTTAAGGTATCTAAGGAAGGATGTGGCTTTTGATGAAATGGATCGTGAAAAAAGATGATTTAGAAAGCTACCGTGCGAAGTTCCATGGAAAACTGGCTGGTTATGCCGAGGAAGCCAAAATGATTGCCCTGCCAACACCAAAGTATTTTATCGTGGTGGTTGACGAAGAAAAAATCCACTTGATTCAGTTAGATCTGCAATTTCATGAAAAAGGGATGCAGACAATTATGATCCATGAGATCACAAAATTACAACTAGGCGGTGTGGTAAATAAAAAAGTCCAGATTCAGACACCTTCGACCACTGTCAAACTAATGATCAAACCGTTGGCGATCGGTATCAAAGAGGAACAAAAAGCCTTGATCGACCGGTTTACCAGAATGTCGCGATAAACATCGGAGGAACACGCGGGAAAAATCAGCTGGATTTTTTCAAAAAAAAAGCAAGGGCAGTTGCCTGCACTTGCTTTTCGTGAGTCCTGTTATTCTGGCGTACCGACGATTTTAATAAACTCATCGATATTCTTGATTTTCATATGCTTGATCACTAACTGTTCCCGCTTGTTCCATTTTCCTTCGACTTCTAATTGGTATTTATTTAAAGGAAGGCGTAAGACATAACTGGCTAAGTAGCGATCCTTAATAATGCAATTCACGATTTTGTGGTCTTCTAAAAGTTGGATACCTGTTAGCATCATTGGCGTTTCTTGAAAAACACGGCTATTGACTAACAATCCAGTGTGGGTTTCGTTCATGGGATCTTCCTTTCTGATAAACCTAGGATAAATCATCTTTCTGTCTGTTATGTTACCTGATTTGCATCAGAAAGGCAATTCCTATAATAAATCCTCGTTATTATGTGCCACGTAAAAAGAAAGGAGGCAAAAGGAATGGTTGGGTATAACCGTTTCTCAAAAGAGTTTCAAAAGGCTTCAAAAGAACTCCGTGAAGGGAAGAAGTCCAAAAATGCCACTAAAGGGCTGCGAACACGACAAAAAATCGCTGCTGAAAAAGAACAAAAAGCACAAAATGCTTTTTCGACTGGTTTTTTGATCGGTTCCTTCAGAGAAATGTTCCGCAAGAAATAAGCAAGTTCCGCTGCCAAAGCGGGACTTGCTTTTTGTTTAGAATAAATAGTTGAAGAAGACACCGTTGAGAAAGGAAAAGCTCAGATAAAATAGAAAAAGTGTCACGATGTCCAGGGGTAAGCCTTTCAGAATTGGCGGAATTGCGGCAATTTGATTTCGTGTATGAACCCCTGACAAAGCACAGGAAAAGAGAAAATACATGCCTACAGCAAAAAATAAATTGGTTAAATAATCGGTATAGGGAAATTGGGTCACAGTGGCGATCGTCAGCAAGATGACACTGACTAGGGTCGTCTTTTTTAGATCATTCGTCAAGAAACGTTTTTTTGCTGGAACGATCAGTAAGCATAAACTGGCAGTAATCAAGGCGATGATGGCAGCACTTACCAAATTGGTGACCACTTTATTGCCATAGACAAAGCGATTTTGAAGCAAAAGATAAAAACTTAAACCGCTCAACAAGTATGCGACTGCAATGATCCCTGACAGGAAAACCACCCGTGTCGTCACGTTCGGTTTTTTTTCTTTGACGGTCGGCGCCAAATTTTGACAGGCGTAATTTGTGAGTAGAATGACTAGGAAGACCACTAGTCGATTGGCGATCATCATATGAGAACGCTCCTTTCTTGCGTTTTAGCTCATGATTTTAAGGTTGAACGGGGTCTTTTTTCCTTCCCCTAAAATGCGAAGGCGTAAGAAGCGATCGATGAGTGGAGTAAAACAATTCATGATCAAGATGGCATAGCTCATGCCTTCGTTTGTGAAACCAAAGAAACGGAAGAGGACAACGAGAAGCCCCACGCCTAAGGCAAAAAGATTTTCTCCTGCTTTTGTTCCTGGAGTCGAAGAATAATCAGTCGCCATATAGATCGCACCCAACATGGCACCACCGCTGATGATATGCCCAATCACCGTTTGCCAACTGCCAGTAAAAAGTCCTTCTGGACCAAGGATAAAAGCAAAGAGCCCGATCGTTGCAAAAATAATCAGCGGGATACGAGGGGAGATGATTTTCTTGTAAACAAGAAAAATTCCACCCAGCAGTAAAAGCAAGGCACTGGTTTCACCGATTCGTCCCCCAGTAAATCCTAAAAAAGCATCCAACAGATCAGAACCGCTTAAGGTGTCCCCGGCCTTCATGACAGCTAACGGCGTAGCACCGGAAACGACATCGTTCGCCGTAGCTTGCGAAACCACATCAGGAGCGATGCTGCCAAAAGGTGGATCTGGCCAACTGATCAAAAACATCTGGTTATAAAACAAGCCAATCAACAAGGCGCGACCGCCAAGGGCTGGATTTAAAAAGTTATAGCCGATACCGCCAAAAAATTCTTTGACGATGATCACGGCAAACGCCACCCCGATCACTGGGAAATACCAAGGTGCGGTCGGTGGAAGATTCATCGTTAAAAGCAATGCCGTCACAACGATGCTTAGATCGAAACGAAATGGCCGTTTGATGAGGTAGGACCAAATTCCGTCGGCGGCAAACGCCGTGGCTAGCGCAATGAAAAACAACCCATATACCTTGAGCCCGAAAAGGTAGCCCGAGAATAAAACTGCTGGTAGTAAGGCTAGTACTACACAGCCCATGATTTTGACTGTTTCGTCATTGCTGCGAATATGGGGGCTTGGTGGTGTTTCTTGGTTTTTTCGTTGCTGAAAGAGGCGCTCGCTATCGGAATCCTTGTAGTAATCAGGCACTTTCCTTCGCCTCCTTCTGCAGCTGTGCAACCTTGCCTTTTGCGGCAGTGATGTTGGCAGCTAAGGAACGTTTGGCTGGACAGACAAAGGTGCAAGCACCACAATTGATACACGCTTCTGCCAGCAATTCTTCACATTTTTGATAATCGCCTGCTCGATAGAATTGATCGATCTCCATCGGCATCAGGCGCATCGGACAAGCTTCGACACATTTATTGCAGCGAATGCAGGGGTTTTCGGCATATAGCCAATCGGTTTCTTCATTAAAAACAACGATCCCGTTGCTGCCTTTGGTGACCGGAACCTTTAATGTTTTGACGGATTTCCCCATCATGGGGCCGCCAAGAATCAGCTTGCTGGGCGCACCTTGAAAGCCGCCAGCAAAATCGATCAACTCTCCTGCGAGTGTTCCTAAAGGATTTTTGACGATGCGTGGATGTTGAACATCACCAGTCACGGTTGTATAGCGTTCAATCAGCGGTTTGTCATAACAGACCGCTTCAGCGATGGCAAAGCTGGTGGCAACATTGATCAATACGATCCCAATATCGGCAGTCAAGCCGCCTAAAGGTACCTCCTGATCGGTCAATAACTCTACTAACTGCTTTTCACCACCGGTTGGATAAACAGTTGGGACAGTAACGACTTCTATCGTGTCATCCTCTGCACTTGCGGCTTGCATCGCTGAAATGGCTAGCGGTTTATCATCCTCGATGCCAATGATGATTTTTGGATCAGCTAACAATTTTTGGGCAATTTTTGCCCCTTGGATGATTTTTTTGGCTTCTTTTTGCATTAAGAAGGCATCACTGCGCAAAAAGGGCTCACATTCAGATCCGTTTAAGATCAAGGTATGGATTTTTTTATTTTCATCAATACTGAATTTGACATGGGTGGGAAACGTTGCACCGCCTTTGCCGGCGATACCGCCTTGACGGATTTTTTTGAGGATCGTTTCGTTAGCAGCAGATTGCCAGTTGAATGGGGTAGACAAAAAATCATTATCGAAGGCATAATCGTTTTCAATGATGATGGTTTTTCCTTCTTCATTGTTTTGATTTGGCCAATCGACAATATCGACGATTTTGCCCGAAACAGATGCATGGACTTTCGCAGATACAAAGGCATCTGCTTCAGCGATCACTTGCCCTTGCTTGACGTACTCACCAACGGAAACCGTCGGTTCGACAGGGGCACCAATATGTTGTGCCAAAGGGATAAAGACCATCGTGGGTGAAAAGGTAAGGATTTCATCTTGTTCGATCATTAATTTTTCTTTTAACATTTGTAACGGGGGACTTAGTGAAATTCCACCAGTAAATGTTTTCATAGCCAACACTCCTTTTTTCTCCTAACTTTATTCTAGCATGCCATCCGCATTCTCTAAACCATAAACGCTTACATTTCACAAGAAAAACTTATTTCGGTTGACATATGATTGTTTGTTCATATATAATCAGAGTATAAACATGATTGATCGTTCATATGTTCGATGGAATAGAGGAGGTTTTGATGATGGCTGAACATACTTGTCAACATGAGCACACAAAAACGAAGGGACATACGCATACCCATGATCATGGGACGTTTCCTCGTAAAGTTTACTTCGCGGGGGTAATCTTCTTTATAGTGGCGCTGTTTATTTCGAATCAATGGGTAAAAGACGGGGTTTATTTTGCTGCAGTTTTATTAGCGGGCTACCACATTTCGTGGGAAGGGATCGAGGATACCGTAAAAAGCACAAGAATCAATCGGCGCTTTACGCCAAATGTACATCTATTGATGTTATTAGCAGCGATAGGGTCAATGATCATAGGCAATTTTAATGAGGCAGCCTTACTGATTTTGATTTTTGCTGGTGCTCACTTTTTAGAAGAATACGCGGAAGGGCAAAGCCGACGAGAAATCACCAATCTTCTCAAATTGAATCCAACGGAAGCACGTTTGATGGGCCCAGATGGGAAAGCCAAAAAAATTGCTGCTTCAGAGATAAAAAAAGGGGATATTTTACAAGTTTTGCCTGGTGATCAGTTAGCAACAGATGGGGTGATTCTTTCTGGCACGAGTGCCATCAACGAAGCTTCCATCAATGGCGAGAGTATACCGCGAGAAAAAACAGCGGGAGACGAAATTTATGGCAGTACCATCAATGGCAATGGAACATTTTTGATGGAAGTCACAAAAGACAGCTCGGAAACGGTCTTTGCCAAAATTCTTTCAGTCGTTGAAGCGGCACAGTCGAATCAGTCACCAACAGAAACACGAATCAAAAAAATCGAACCAATCTATGTAACCATTGTTTTCATTGCAGTCCCTTTGTTCATCTTAACAGCACCGTTTCTACTTGGTTGGGATTGGTATACCAGTTTTTATCGCGGGATCGTGATGATGATTGCAGCGTCTCCTTGTGCGTTAGCGGCAAGTGCGGTACCTGCTAGTTTATCTGCGATTTCAAATCTAGCGAAAAAAGGGATTCTTTTTAAAGGCAGCAACTACTTAACGAATTTTGCTCAGATCAAAGCGGTGGCATTTGACAAAACGGGCACGTTGACCGTCGGAAAACCAACGGTCACGGATGTCATTTTCGCTGAAGCCATCGATCAAGCAGAGGCCGCTTCCATCATCGTTTCGCTGGAAAAACAAGCCAATCATCCATTAGCAGATGCGATCGTTACTTATTTTGAGAAGAACAATAAAGGGCAGCAAAGCGAACAGCTGACGGTTACGAATGAGATTGGTTCCGGTTTAGTAGCCGTCTCAGGAACAAAAACCTATCGATTAGGAAAAAGAACCGAAAACTCCCAGTTAACAGGTTCGTTGGAGCAACAGTACCGTCACCTGGAGGCGCAAGGAAAAACGATGGTCATTTTTTCCATCAATGAAGAGGTTGTCGCAATCATCGCTTTGATGGATGAGCCGAACGAACAGGCAGCTTCTGTGATTCGTTATTTAAAAAATGAAGGGATCCATACCGTTATGATCACCGGAGATAGTGCGTCTGCTGGGGAAGCCATCGGAAAGCGGCTAAACGTTGATCAAGTGGCGGCTAATGTGCTACCTGAGAACAAAGCGGAAGCGGTTCGAGCACTCCAAGAAGCCTACGGACAAACCGCCATGGTGGGGGATGGCATCAATGATGCGCCCGCACTTGTTCAGGCAGACATCGGTTTTGCGATGGGGGAAGGGTCAGATGTTGCTATCGAAGTGGGGGACGCCGTGATCATGAAAAATGATCTTTCACGCTTCGCGTATGCCTATCGCTTAGCGAAGAAAATGGATCGAATCATTTGGCAAAATATTTTCTTCTCCATGTTTATCGTCGCATTATTAGTCGGGTTGAATCTATTTGGAAAAATGAATATTGGACTGGGGGTATTTGCCCATGAAGGAAGTACGTTGATTGTATTGTTTAACGGGTTGCGCCTTTTGCGCAAACTGCCAGATGCATAAAAAAAAAGCGGCTATCGAAGGATAGCTGCTTTTTTAATGACTGAATTGTGTCGAAGTTGGAAAATCAAAGGCATCGATTTTTTGCAATCGATTTTCGATCCTTCTTAAAATCCCTTCAGAGGAATCCAACGGTTTGATTGCATGATAAGCAGTCAGTAACAGGTCTTTTTCTTTAGCGGGACGGTTTTCGATGCGGTAGATATTTGCTAGTCGTTCCACGTATTCATAATGACTATAGTCTGTTTTGTTGATCAAGAAATGCAAAAGATCTTTTGCTTTTGCGTAGTCTTCTTGAAGATAGAAACTGATTGCTTCACGATACAATTTGATATCAAGTTCTTCGATCTGGTCAGGGGTTGCTTTAAGCGCACGCCACTCATTGATCGAGATTTTTCGTACGACTTTGCCAGTTGCATCGGTCAAAAAAATTACCGGTACATCGTTTGGATGTTTTGCTGCTTGCTTGATTTTCTTCATGTCGCACCTCCCGCGTGTCAATGGACTGACTGTTTGATATCTCCTATTTTAAAAGGAATAGCGGGAAAAGTCTACATGTAGATGTTAGATTCGTAGGAAATTTTAAAACATTCTCATTTATTAGGCTCTTTTTCGTTGAAAATGGTTGACCGCATCGGAGGCACCCATGAAAATCAAGATCCCGCCAAAAATTTGGAAGAACAACAACCAAGTGGCGAAGGGATTCAATACTAGGATGATCCCTGCAGCAATGATCAATAGACTGATGATCAAGCTAGTGATATAAGGTAAGCCAATGCGTTTTTGGTTAAAGCTTGCCATCAATCGGGTGCAACCGCTGATGGTGATCATGATTCCTAAGAAAAATGGCACGATGGCAAGTAATCCTTTGGCAAAAACTAAAATCGCAGCTGCCGCAATCAACAGTAAGATACCAGAGACGGATTGCACATTGCGATAGCCCTTTTGTTTTTCTTTGTAGCTCGTATACAAGCTAATGATCCCTAAACATGCAATATACCCGGCAACAAGATAAACGATCGTGTTGAAGACAGATCGTGGTGCAATCAAGATGATGAAGCCAAAGACGATATATACGACGGCACGAAGTAAATCATAGCGTTGTAATTTATCAAAAAATGCATTCATGATAATTCCTCCTTTTTTTCCTATTGTACCGAATTCTTGTTAAAATAGATATCAAAAAACCTACGAAATAGGCTAAGCCTTTTGTATCAGATGGTTTTTTGGTAGAATAAGGAAAAGAAAACAGAACGGAGAGTATTATGAGTGGGTTAACGCTAGTGATGTGTGCCTTTACGATCGTTTTATACCTTTATTTATTCGTGGTAAGGAAAGACATTCAATTTCTTGCTGTGGAGCGCAAACTAAGCAAGGTCGCCATTACGATTTTTTCAGTAATGATTATCCTGTCTATGGTGATGATGGAAGAGGCACTTGATAATCGGGTGCGAGGGATCGTTTCGGGTTTGGTCTTTTTGAGCTTTGTTTTAGATAGCCGCGGCTTAGCACTTGATCGAATCATTGTCCATCCAATGAGTATCAAAGGGGTACTATACCAAGAGATCGATCGAGTCGTTTTATTTCAAGAAAAGGAAGGGCAGCCCATCAAGATGAACTATTTTCGAAGAGGGATGAGAGGCCCATTAATGAAATTCAAGCAGCCATTAGCAGAATTGGTTGTTTTCTTGTCAGAACACTTGAATGAAGGAACACCGATCGATATTTTAGTCGATCATGATCAAGGAACAAAGGACTAAAAGACCCTCGATTACTGCCAGTTTAAGACGTAATCAAGGGTCTTTTTTTAGGTCGAAAATTGATTAATGGAACACGCGGAAGCGCTCATCGTCACTTAGAAATTCTTTTTCGTTCGGTTCGCTTTCTTTTGAACCAAAGACTAGTTGCGCCCGCAGTTGCCAATTTCCAGGAATTGACCATTCAGCTGCAACAGCATCATCGATGACAGGGTTGTAATGCTGTAAGTTGGCACCTAATCCAGCTTCTTCTAAAGCGGTCCAAGCGTTCGCTTGAGCGATCCCATTCGATTGTTCTGCCCAAACGGGAAAGTTCTCTGCATATAGAGCAAATTGCTCTTGCAAATTTTTCACGGTATCCGTGTGAATAAAGAATAGAACGGTTCCGTAACCCGCTTTAAAACCAGCAAGTTTTTGTTTTGTCGCTTCAAACGCTTCGGGTGGTGTCAATGGTTCTAACGCAGCCTCTGTTAATGTCCACAATTTTTCGTGGGCTTCGCCAAATAAAATCACGGCTCTTGGTGATTGTGCGTTAAACGCAGTTGGACTATTTTTCACTGCTTCTTTCACAATGTCTTCGATTTCAGTGTCGGAAAGAGCCACATTTTTACCTAGCCCATAGATTGAGCGGCGCTGTTTGATTGTATCAAGAAATTTTGTCATCGTATTCCCACCTTTTCTATTGTCATAGAGTGAAGTATACATTCTTACTTAATGTTAGTAAAAGAAAATGCTTGGGACGTCAAAAAGTCAGGCAAACGCACCTGACTTTTTCTTATTGGGCATCGATAGCAATGAATTTAACGGTCACGTATTCTTCAGGGCCATATTTGCCGTTTTCACGACCAAAACCGGAATGCTTGACGCCGCCGAAGGGAGCCGCCGGATTTGAGATCGCAATGTCATTGACCCCAACCATCCCATATTGGAGGTTTTGGGCTACATTCGAGATCGTTTGCAAATTCGTTGAAAAGAAGTAGGAAGCTAGTCCAAATTCCGTATCATTTGCCGCAGCGATGACTGCTTGTCGATCCGTAAATGAGATCAATGGAATCACAGGTCCAAAGGTTTCTTCATAGTAGATAGCCATCTCAGAAGTAATCCCATCGATGACCGTTGGTGCGAAGAAGTTGCCTTTTTCGTATTCACCTTCAGTAAGCTTTTTACCACCGAGTAAAACTTTAGCTCCTTTATTTACCGCATCTTCCAACTGCTCGATGACTTTTTCAACGCCTGCTTGGTTGATCAAAGGACCAACAGTAGGGTTTTCCAGACCATTGCCGACCGTTACGGTTTCCATTTTCGCTAGTAATGTTTTGGTAAAGGCGTCTTTGACGGACTCTTCGACAAAAATTCGATTGGGGGATGTACAGACCTGACCGTTGTTGCGGAATTTTGCTGCAATTAATTTTTCAGCAGCTAAATCTAAATCAGCATCAGCAAAAACAAGAAACGGGGCATGACCACCTAACTCCAATGAAACTTTTTTCAGAGTTGGTGCTGCTTGTTCATATAATTTCATCCCAACTTTCGTGGAGCCGGTAAAGGTGATTTTTTTGACTTGTTCATTTTCGGTCAATTCTTTCCCAATCTCAGAAGAATCACCTAAGACGATATTGACGACCCCGTCTGGAAGTCCTGCTTGTTGAAAAAGCTCGCCTAAAGCTAATGCGGATAGTGGGGTTTCTTTTGATGGTTTCATAACAAGGGTACAGCCAACGGCCATAGCAGGTGCAATTTTTCTTGCAATCATGTTAGAAGGAAAGTTCCAAGGTGTGATCGCGCCAACAACCCCGATCGCTTCTTTGCGTACCAGCCAATGATTGTGTTCAGGGGCTGGAATCACTTCGCCATAGACCCGTTGCGCTTCAGCTGCATTCCAACGGAAATTGTCAACGTTGGATTGGATTTCTGCCTCCGCTTCTTTTAATGGTTTTCCTTGTTCCATACTCATGATTTTTGCTAAACGATCGCTTTCTTCCTCCATCAAATCAGCAATGACGTTCATCAAATCGGCACGTTCTCGAGGGGAGCGTTTTGACCATTCGGGAAAAGCAATCGCTGCGGCATCGATTGCTTGCTTGGTTTCCTCGATCCCTCCTTGACTGACTTTTACGAGTTCTTCATTAGTGGCAGGATTGGTAACCGAAACCGACTCTTTTGTTCCTTCAAGCCATTTTCCGTTAATCAATAACTTTGTTGGTACTTGTGGTAACTGTTGGTTCATCTTGGCACTTCCTTTCAATAATGGGTTCTTATTTAACCCTAGCACGGATCAGAAAGGATGACAATTCATATGCAAGTCTCTTGATTCTCCAAATTTTTGTAAAGAACCAAAGGGGAAATGTCCTGCTCCTATCATTTTATGGTAGAATAGAAAAATAAGAATGTTTGTTCGATTCTTGGAAAATATAGTAAAATATTCAAGGAGTGAGGGACGCGTGCAACAAGTAAAAGAGCTTTTAAAAACAGTAGGATTTGTCGTGATCTTCACTTTATTCCTCTTGTTATTAAGACAGTATGTCTTTACTCCTGTGATCGTAAAAGGAGATTCGATGGACCCCACATTACATGATGGTGAGCGGGTGATTGCTTTGAAAAATACCGAGATCGAACGTTTCGATATCATAACGTTTGAAGCACCGGATGAAGCAGGCAAAAACTATATCAAACGCGTGATCGGTTTACCTGGCGATCAGGTTTCCTATCAAAACGATACCCTTTATATCAATGGACAAGCATATGATGAACCCTACTTGGATGAATTCAAAGCAGCTGTCACAGATGGCTTTCCATTGACCAGTGATTTTGATATGGGGTTATTTGGTGTTGAAGTCATTCCTGAAGGTCAAATTTTAGTGTTAGGGGATAACCGCCGAATTTCCAAAGATAGTCGTCAATTAGGTCTGATCGATGAAGCAACGATTTTGGGTGATGTAAAATTTGTATTCTGGCCAATTGCCGATTTTGGTATGCTAGGCAAAGAGTGAAATTCTGCGACCGTTTTTTTGTTTTTAAGGAGATTCTTTTAAAAACAAAGACGCATTTGAAGAAGCGTGTCGCTGATTTTTAGTGTTTTTTTTAAAAGACGATGGAGAGAAGGAGTCCTTTCATGAGTTTACGATTTATCCTTGGCGATGGCCGTTGTCGTCATGATCAAGCAGTGATAGAAAATGCAAAAAGTTGGTTAGAAAAAGACCATCAAGAAGTATTTTTTCTGGTACCTAACTACAACAAATTTGAACGAGAGCGTGAGATCCTTCAATTACTGAAAGAGGATCGCGTAGAAGATTTTGCTTCTATTCGCGCGCAAGTGTATAGTTTTCACCGTTTGGCTTGGTTTTATTTGCAGCAAACCGGCTTGCTTTCTCAAAATGCCATCACCGAAAATGGTGCCTCCATGATCATGCGTAAGCTGCTTTTGGAACTAGAAGAAGAACTCGTCTTATACCGTGGTGAGATCAACAAAGCGGGTTTTATCCAGCAATTGTTGGCGTTCTATCAAGAAATGCATACAAGTCGATTGGGGATCGAAGATTTATTGGCAGGTGGTGCTG
The DNA here is from genome assembly GCF_051713725.1 of Enterococcus sp. DIV0755f. Taxonomy (NCBI): domain Bacteria; kingdom Bacillati; phylum Bacillota; class Bacilli; order Lactobacillales; family Enterococcaceae; genus Enterococcus; species Enterococcus sp. DIV0755f. Next base: position 1,809,692 of record NZ_JBIOQL010000001.1, on the reverse strand, counting down.
CACCAAGCGCAACCCAAGACGAGGAGAAAAAATACAGTGAATTAGCGAAAATATTTCAACGATTTGAACAAGAACTTCTGGAGCGTGCATTACAAGTCGAACAACCGATCACCTTGTTGACACGCTTTCTTGAAGGTTCCTTGCTGGATGATTCTCCAGTGGAGCAAGTAATGCCTAACGCGGTGTCAATGAACAAAGCACCAGATCTTTCCCATGCCTTATTTATTATCAGTGGGTTTTCCGCTTTTTCAACACAGGAACAGCAGCTGATTCAAGTGTTGATGAAAAAAAGTCATGTCATTATTGATCTTTTTCTGGATCGTGGGTATCCACAAGAGCTGCCTTCACCGTTAAATTTGTTTTATGAAGCAGGGCGAACCTATTATCAATTGATCAGTTTTGCCCGAGAAAATCAAGTGCCGATTTATTTGGATCAGAAACTTTCGGTCAACCAAGAGGTAGACAAGGAAGCGAAGGGATCGATGCAACAGGCGTATAATGAAATTGAAACATTTTGGCGGCAGACTCAGTCACAAGTCAACTATCAGCAACAGTCCTCTGTGAAGGACTTTCTGGCAATTTGGAAAGTTGGGAATCCAGAAGAAGAGATCCGTCAGATTGCAGCGTCGATCCGTGGGATGATGAGCGATAAAAAACGGTACCCAGCATTACGATACCGAGAGATCCAATTATTGATCGCCGAACCAGAAATCTATCATCAATATATCCCTAAAATTTTTACTGAGTTTGAGATTCCTTTTTATATCGATGAAGAGCAGATGATGGCGCAACATCCATTGGTTGAGTTTTTGAATGCTTTTTTTGCTTGTCAATCCTATGGCTTTCGCTTAAATGATATTTTACGGTTGCTTAGAACGGAACTTTACTTACCGGCAGCCTATCGCTCCGAAGCAGATTGGCTCGTTGGGCGTGACCAGTTTCGTAAGTTGGTGGATATTACCGAGAACAAAGCGTTGGCTCATGATTTCCAAGGAGCGAGTTGGACGAGAAACGAAGATTGGGAACTGATCGAGTATTTACAATCGGAAGAAGAGCAGACGGATAAAGTGGATTTGACAGCGTATACCAACCAGTTGCGCAGGGCCTTTAAACAAGATGTTGCTGATACTCTAGACTGGCTGACGGCTGCTAGAACGAACCGCGATGCGGTCGAACTGCTGTATCGCTTTTTACTGAATGCCGGTGTTGAAGAACAACTGCGGCATTGGCGAGATCAAGCGATCCAGCAAGGGAAGTTGGATCAAGCCCGTAATCATGAACAAGCATGGCAAGCCTTGATGGATTTGCTGGATGAATATGCTGCGATCTATGGGGAAGAGTCCTTTGATTTTGCGCTCTTTGAGGATGTCTTATTGACTGGCTTAGAAAATGTCACATTCGGGAAGATCCCAACAGCGATCGACCAAGTCAACATCAATCGCCTTGATCTGGCACGTCCAAAGCAAGCAAAGATCACATTTGCACCGGGATTGAATGAAACGGCGTTACCAAGAAAAATAGAGAACAAAACGTTGTTGACGAATGAAGAACGTCAGCATTTCAATCAGTTGTTCAATGGTGAAAAATACCTTAGAGATACAGTGGTGGAAGGCAGTGTCAAAGAGCCATTTGCCTTTTATTCTGTCTTGCTTTCAGCAACGGAACACTTATCACTGTCCTATGCCGTTAATTTTGATACCCAGCAAAACATCAAAATGTCGCCTTATTTAGATCGCGTGGTCAAACGTTTGGATGTCCCACTGCAAGAGCGAGGGATTTTGACGCTAGTCAGCGATCCAAGAAACTATGTCGGCAGTTACCGTGGCCTGATCTATCAAATCAATAACCTCAGTCAGCAAGCGCAAAAAAACAAAGAGAATTTGCCTAGGGTTTGGGAGCAGCTGAAACAAGCGCTGCTGCGTTCGGAATGGACAGATTTAGCTGCCCAAGTATTTGAAAGCCAAACTCATCAAAATATTCCGATTCCTTTGTCTCAAGCACAAGCTGCGGCACTATATGGACCATCGATCTACAGTTCCATTTCTCAGATGGAGACGTTCTATCAGTGTGAATACAAGTATTTCGTCAGCTACGGATTACGGTTAAAAGAACGGGAAGTTTTTGGCTTAAATCCAGCAATGACCGGTGAGTTTTTCCATGATGCGTTGGACCGCTTTGTCAAAGTCCTGATTGCTGAAAATATTTCCTTGACCCAGTTAACTGCTGACCAACGCGTGCAATTTGTGGAAGTCGTTTTGCAGGAAATTTTTGGCGAAAGCCGTTATCGCTTACTGACGAGCTCTGCTCGGATGAATTTTATTCGGTATCAATTAGGCAAGACGATTCAGCGAGTAGCGTGGGCATTAGCGAAACAAGGACAAAAAATGCATTTTAGTCCTGAAAAGACGGAGGTGCTATTCGGTCAGATCGCTGGCTCAAATGGAATCAATGGGATCGAATTGCCATTAAGTTCTGGCGGGAAACTGCATGTGCGGGGGAAGATCGATCGTGTCGATACGGCGAAAACGGAAGAAGAACAATGGCTTTCTGTTGTTGACTATAAATCTAGCAGCCGAGATTTTGACCTTTCTGAAGCATACTACGGACTTGCGATGCAGTTGATCACCTATCTCGATGTCGCATTGACGGATGCTGTCCAACTGGTTGGTTCGCCAAATGTGCGACCAGCGGGGGCTTATTATCTGCATGTGCATAATCCGCTTTTGGACGGACAAGAAGCCAGTGAAGAAGAACGTTTAAAACGTTTCAAGTATGACGGGTTGTTTATTGACGAACCGGCTGTTTTCCCGTTGCTAGATGAGGATGTTGAAGCCAGCAAAAATTCACCGATATTCCCTGTTCGAAAAGACAAAAACGGCAATTATCAAAAAACAACGCAGGCGAAAAACAAGTTTTATACAGAAGAAGAGCTTGAACTGTTAAGAAAACACAATCGTAAAAACATGCAGCAAAGCGGTGAGAAGCTGTTGAGCGGTGAAATCGCCTTAAACCCGTCTTATAAAATAAAAGACAAAAAACGGGCGTGTGAATTTTGTCCGTTTCGCAGCATCTGTGACTTTGATGTATTGTTGAAAGAAAATGAGTACCACCGTTTAGAAAACTTATCTAAAGATGAGATTATCCATCGCTTAAGGGAGGAAGAAGATGAGTAAGATCCCTTTAAAACCGCAAAATGAAACCTTTACGGATACCCAATGGCAAGCCATTTTTGATAAAGGGGATAATATCCTCGTTTCCGCTTCAGCGGGTTCAGGCAAAACCACCGTTTTGGTTCGGCGAGTGATCGAAAAGCTAAAAGCAGGAACGACGATCGATTCTTTACTGATCGTAACCTTTACCGAAGCAGCTGCTCGAGAAATGAAAGAACGGATTCAAGTGGCATTGCAACAGGCCATCAATCAAGAAAGTGACGAGCAAAAGCGCCAGCACTTCGTTCGTCAGCTGCAGCTGTTGCCGACAGCTAACATTTCTACCTTGCATGCGTTTTGTTTAACTGTGATTCGGCGTTTTTATTATTTGATCGATTTAGATCCCAATTTCCGCATGATGACCGATGAAACCGAAATTTTATTGATGAAAGAAGAAATCTGGACACAGCTGAGAGATCAACAATATGAAGCCAATGATGAAGCCTTCTTTCGTTTGACGGAAAATTTTTCAAGTGATCGTTCTGATGAAGGCGTCGGGGATCTGATCCTGTCTCTTTATGACTTTGCCCGAGCCAATCCAGATCCAGTCAACTGGCTAGCTCATCTAAGTGATCACTATATCGGCAAAGAAACTTTTGCTGAAAATATCCTGTACCAATCGCAAATCAAACCGACTTTGCAAGAAAATTTGAAGACAGCGGCGCATTTGCTGCAGGCGGCGCAAGACTATGCCCGTTCTGATGAAGCGATGGAAAAAGCGGCACAGTTGATCGATACCGAATTGGGCATGGTGGAAACCTTAAAGGCTCTGCTGGATGCAGACGATGTCGATGGCTTCTATGAGCAGATCCAAACATTGCGTTTTGGTCGTTACCCAGCTTTTCGCAAACCAGAACAAAAGGAATTGTCCCAAGAAATCAAGCCCTTACGCGATGATGCGAAAAAATTGGTCGAGCAATTGAAAGCCACCTTCCCGTATCCACCAGCTGAAATGATGGAGCTGCTTCATCGATCAGCACCTGTCGTTGAAAAAATGGCAGCGATGACCGAAGCATTTATAAAAGCATTTCAAGAAAGAAAGCTTTCAAAAGGCCGTTTAGACTTTAATGATTTGGAACATTTCACCTTGCAGATTTTACAAGGAGATGGCAGTGGAAGTGAGGCGTCGACCTATTATCGTGATCGCTTTGAAGAAGTTTTAGTCGATGAATACCAAGACGTCAATCGGCTGCAAGAGGCAATTTTATATTGGGTCAGACAAGTCGATCATAACCCTGGCAATATGTTTATGGTGGGGGATGTGAAGCAGTCGATCTATTCGTTTCGACTAGCAGATCCGACGCTATTTATCGAAAAATACTTGGCATTTGAAACAGAGAATGGTGGGCGAAGAATCGTCTTAGCAGAAAATTTCCGTTCTCGTTCCGATGTATTGGATTTTACGAATCTAGTTTTTCAACAACTGATGGATGAAAGGGTTGGACAAATCCCTTACGATGAGGCGGCAGCCTTGATTACCGGTTTTCCTGATTTTCCAGAAAGCGAGGTCTTTGCCACAGAGCTCTTGTTATATGAAAAAGAGCATGAATCCGAAGAACAATTGATCGATGACAAAACAGAAGGTGAAATGCAGATCACTGCCTTGAAGATTCGAGAGTTGATTGAATCAAACTTCATGATCTATGACAAAAAAGCCAAAACAAATCGACCAATCACTTACAATGACATCGTCTTATTGACCCCCACACGTAAAAACAATCTTGTCATTTTAGATGTCTTTAAGCAGTTTGGGATTCCGATGGCGGTCAATGATGCTCAAAACTATTTTCAGGCAACGGAGATCCAAACCGTCGTTTCTTTGCTGCAGATCATTGATAACCCGTACCAAGATATCCCACTTGTGGCCGTTTTGCGTTCGCCAATCGTCGGCCTAACAGAAGATCAATTGGCTGAGATCCGTTTAGCGAATCGTTCCAGCGACTACTACGATGCAGTATTGGATTACCATGGGCAACAAGAAGCGTCACCCTTGTGGCAAACGGTGGATGGATTTTTAACAAAACTGGAACAATGGCGAGAGGAAGCACGACGATTACCAATCCCGACCTTACTTTGGCAAATCTATGAGGATACTGCCTATTTGGATTATGTCGTGGGACTGCCTGCAGGTCAGCAGCGCTATGCCAATTTAGCCGCATTGGTTCACAGAGCGGAGAAATATGAAAAGAGCAGTTTCCGTGGGTTGTACCAATTCATTCGCTTCATTGAAAAGATGCAAGAAAAAAACAAGGACTTGGCAGAGCCATTAGCTACACCAGTAGAAGATGCGGTTCGTGTGATGACCGTCCATGCAAGTAAAGGTTTGGAATTTCCTGTAGTCTTCTTATTGGATACAACAAAATTCTTTAATTACCAAGACTTTCAAAAACGCTATATCTTTGAAGAACAGCTGGGGGCTGGGATCCAATATGTGGAACCCGCAGAAAACCTTAAATTTGAAACACTGCCGTTTCAAGCCATCAAGCAAGTTCGTTTGAAAAAAGCCTTGTCAGAAGAGATGCGAAAATTATACGTAGCATTGACACGAGCAGAGCAGAAGCTTTTCTTAGTAGGCTCCTATAAAAATCAAGCGGATGCCTTCAAAACATGGCAATCTGGCTTGACACAATCCGAGATGGTTCTTGATCCAGCGTTGCGCCTTGTTGCTCGGGGGAGCTTGATGGATTGGGTCGGACGGACCCTGATGCGCCATCCAGATATGGAAGCAGTATTCTCCGAAGCGTCAGAACGCAAGCGGACGATCGATCATCCTGCTCATTTTCGTCTATCATGGTGGAATCAAGAAACGATCACGCAAGAAGTCCAAGAGACGCTTGCGCCAGTCGAGGAGCCTAAACGATTGATTGCGCCAGATAGCAATATCGATGATCTTTTGAAACGCCTAGCCTATCGCTATCCTTATCAAAAAGCGACCCAAACGACTAGTTATCAATCTGTTTCAGAATTGAAAAGACTCTATAACGATCCTGATGATCAACAGACCACTTTGTTGGAATGGCGGTCGGTTTCCGAGAAGACGAATCCTCAGCAATATCGCTACGTACAAGATGAATTGGCGAAACCCAAATTTCTGCAAGAAACGAAGCCTCTCGCCAGCAGTATCGGAACCGCAACACATACGGTTTTGCAAATGATCCCCTTAGGAATGAAGCCAACACAAGATACTTTGGCGCTCCTGATTGCAGAACTCGTGAAAAAGCAATTTTTTTCTGAAGAAATCGCCAAAAAAATTGACCGATCGAGTATTTTGTGGTTTTATCAAACTGAACTAGGTGAACTGCTGAACCAATTCTCTGATGTGGTGAAGCGGGAGCAGCCGTTTTCGATGCTAAAAGAGGCCGATACGATCTTTGAAGGGTTTGACGAACCAGATGCGCCGCTTTTGATCCATGGTATTATTGACGGCTATATTGAATTGGCGGATGAAATCATTTTGTATGACTTTAAAACAGATGATGTGTTCGGCAGTCAGGCTCAGATTGAACAGAAAATGCGCGAACGATATTATGGTCAATTAAAACTCTATTGCCAAGCATTGGAGAAAGCATTGAACAAACCAGTGAAACAGACCTATTTAGTGCTGTTAAAACCTAAGATGATCGTGGCATTCTAGCTGATCGATCCTAGTTTCTTACATTTCGTAAGTCATATGCTATAATAGGTAAAAGAGGTGATGGAGAATGATAAAAGTAGAATCGGATTATGCCCTTTGTCCTAAATTTGAAAAAGCTTTTTCTATTTTAGGCAAAAAGTGGAACGGCTTGATCATTGATGTCCTTCTTGAAGACGGCAAACAAAGATTTGTTGAGTTAGCAAACAAGATTCCTCAAGTGAGTGATCGGGTGTTAGTCGAACGCTTGAAAGAATTAGAGCGGGAAGAAATTGTCTGCAAAGAAAACAATCTTTACTGCTTGACGCCAAGAGGTATTGCTCTTGAAAAGAGTATGATGAGTGTGAAGCGTTGGGCAGAAACCTGGGTACGTGAGGAAGAATGCAGTTGATTTCTCAACGGAAATTAGGTAAACTAAGCTTAAATGAATAGTAAAAAAAGCGTTGATAGAAACTAGTAATTTGGCTGGATCAGAAAAAGGGAGACTTGTCACAGACTGAAAGCAAGTCCTGTATTCGAAAAATGAATTTCACTTCTGGAGCTTGCTGAGAACAATCAGTCGGCAGTGTTGCTGTCGTTAGCCGAAGTGAGTGCGCGGAACTTTCCGCGAATGAGGATGGTAACACGAGACGTCGTTCCTTTTTTTAGGGATGACGTCTTTTTTTGTCTTTTTATCAAAAGATCGTCACTTTTTCCAGTCAAATCGTTTTTTACACTATTCACTGTATAGAAGGAGGAAACACATGTCTTTACAAGAAAAATTAGAAGCATTGAAGGAAACGACATTGCTTAAAATCAAAGAAAGTCCAACCATGAATGACTTGAATCAGATTCGAGTGGAAGTGCTTGGAAAAAAAGGTCCCATTACTGAAGTTCTACGGGGGATGAAAGATCTTTCTGCGGAAGAACGGCCGAAGGTGGGGAGCTATGCCAACGAGATTCGTGATATCTTGACAGAAGCGATCGAAGAAGCAAAATCGTCTATCGAAGCAGCAAACTTGGAAAAAGCCCTTGCTGAAGAATCCATCGACGTGACTTTGCCTGGTAAAAAGATGGACCGAGGAACACGCCATGTGCTAACGCAAATCATGGAAGAAATCGAAGATATCTTTGTTGGTATGGGCTACCAAGTAGTTGAAGGCTACGAAGTGGAAAAAGATCATTACAACTTCGAACGGATGAATCTGCCAAAAGATCATCCAGCCAGAGACATGCAGGATACTTTTTATATTTCAGAGGAAGTGCTGATTCGGACCCATACGTCACCAGTGCAAGCGCGAACAATGGAGACTCATGATTTTTCTAAAGGGCCGCTGCGGATGATCTCACCAGGGAAAGTTTTCCGTCGTGACACAGATGATGCGACCCATAGCCACCAATTCCATCAAATTGAAGGCTTGGTGATCGATAAAAATATTACGATGGGTGACTTAAAAGGAACCTTAGAAGTCATGATGCAAAAAATGTTTGGTGAAGATCGCCAAATTCGCTTGCGACCAAGCTATTTCCCTTTCACAGAACCATCGGTCGAAGTTGATGTCAGCTGCTTCAAGTGCGGTGGTGCGGGTTGTAACGTTTGTAAACAAACTGGCTGGATCGAGATCCTCGGTGCTGGAATGGTGCATCCTAACGTCTTAGAAATGTCAGGGATCGATCCAACCCAATATTCAGGATTTGCTTTTGGTTTAGGTCCTGATCGAGTGGCAATGCTGCGCTACGGCGTAAACGACATTCGCCAATTCTATCAAAATGATGTGCGTTTCATTCGCCAGTTCAAGGGGGAACAATAAATGTTAGTATCGTACAAATGGTTAAATGAATACCTTGATCTGTCTGAGATCACACCAAAAGAGCTGGCGGATAAAATGTCAGTGACTGGGATCGAAGTCGAAGGTATTGACGTGCCTGAAGAGGGTTTAAAAAAAATCGTTGTCGGAGAAGTGACCGACTGCCGACCACATCCAGATTCTGATCATCTATCGATTTGCCAAGTAAATATTGGTGAGGAAGAAGACACGCAAATCGTTTGTGGGGCACCAAATGTCAAAAGCGGCATCAAAGTCATCGTGGCATTACCAGGCTCTCGAATCGCGGGCAATGTGAAAATCAAAAAGGGCAAGATGCGGGGAGAAGTTTCGAACGGCATGATTTGTTCATTGCAAGAATTGGGATACGCCGATAGCGTGATTCCCAAAGAATACGCAGAAGGAATCTATTATTTACCAGCAGAAGCAGAAGTAGGAACACCGGTTTTTCCTTATCTCGATATGGATGATCACATTATCGAATTATCGATCACTCCGAACCGCGCGGATGCGTTGAGCATGTGGGGGGTTGCTTATGAAGTCGGTGCCATCTATCGGCAAACACCGAAGTTTCCTGAAATTGCGCTTAATGAAAGTGAAGTAGCTGCTGCCGATAAAATTCAGGTGAAGGTCACGGAAGCAACCGATGCACCCGCCTACCAAATTCGAATCATTGATGGTGTAACGATCGCCCCAAGTCCACAATGGCTGCAAAATCGCTTGATGAATGAAGGCATTCGTCCAATCAACAATGTTGTGGACGTGACAAATTATATCTTGTTATTATTTGGCCAACCATTGCATGCTTTTGATTATCAAAAGCTAGACAGCAAGGAAATACTGGTACGTCGCGGCAAAGAAAATGAAAGCCTGGTTACCTTAGATGGAGAAACACGTCAGCTTTCATCAGAAGACATCGTTATCACCAACGGAACGACACCCGTTGCGCTCGCAGGCGTCATGGGAGGGCTTGATTCTGAAATCACGGAAACAACGACCACAGTCGCTTTAGAAGCGGCGTTGTTCGATCCATTAGCGATTCGTTTAACCTCAAAGAAATTCAATTTAAGAAGTGAGTCCTCTGCTCGTTTTGAAAAAGGGATCAACCAAGCAACGGTTGCAAAAGCTTGTGATGCAGCAGCAGCACTGATTGCAGAACTTGCTGGCGGAACGGTCTTAAAAGGGGCAGTAATAGGTTCCCAAGTAGCTGTAGAACCTGTGGAGGTTACAATCACTTTAGCTCGAATCAATAGCTATTTAGGCACAGAAATCACTGATGAAGAAGTGCAAGAAATCTTTGATGCATTAGGCTTTGGTCATCGTCAAGAAGCAGACAGCTATATTGTTTCTGTCCCACCTCGTCGTTGGGATATTACGATCGAAGCAGATATCATTGAAGAAGTGGCGCGTATTTACGGTTATGATCGTTTGCCATCGACTTTACCGCAAGGAGAAACGGTTGCCGGTCATCTAACCAAAGCGCAACGTCTGACTAGAGAAGTTCGGACGCTATTGGAAGGCAACGGGGTCAGTGAAGCCATCAGCTATGCTTTGACCACTGAAGAGAAGGCACAACAATTTACGGATAAGTCGAGCCAAGTGACTCGATTGGATTGGCCAATGACCGAAGAGCGTGCCGTCTTGCGCTTGAATCTGATTTCAGGCTTGTTAGACGACGTTGCGTACAATTTGGCACGTAAAAACAATCGTGTTGCTTTGTATGAAATTGGTCGCGTCTTCTATCAAACAGGCGACAGTAAGCACGAGCTGCCAACAGAAGTCAATCACTTAGGGCTAGCTTTGACAGGAAATATCCATGAGAAAGACTGGCAAACCCAAGCTCAAAAAGTTGATTTCTTCCATTTGAAAGGCATTTTAGAAAATCTATTTGATTCGTTGGCATTAACCGACCGTATTCGTTATCAAAAAACGGCAGCTATCAAAGAGATGCATCCTGGCCGTACGGCAATGGTCCTGCTAGATGACCAAGAAATCGGCTTCTTGGGACAAGTCCACCCATCGATCGCCAAAGATTATGAAGTGAGTGAAACCTATGTTGCTGAATTGAACTTAGATCAACTGTTAGCAGCGAAAACAGAACAATTGGTCTATCAACCAGTTTCTAAGTTCCCATCAGTAACGCGGGATATGGCACTCTTGCTTGATGAAACGATCGATAACCAGTCCGTGATGGAGATCATTCGCGAAAGTGCGGGTCGCTTCTTAAGTGCGATTCGTTTATTCGATGTTTATCAAGGGAAAAACATCGAAGCAGGCAAAAAATCATTAGGGTACAGCCTGACCTTTAGCAATCCAGAAGCTACCCTGACGGATGAAGAGATCAATCAAGCAATAGCGAAAATTACTCGTAACTTAGAAGAAAAAGTTCAAGCAGAAATCCGCTAATCAAATAAGTAGAAAAACGTTCTCCACCATACAAAGAAGTTAGGTGGGGAACGTTTTCTACTATTATAATAGATGCTCAGATGACACAAGAATGTGAGGAGTTGAGTGAAAACCGTAAAAGATTTCTCTATAGAAGGCAATCCAGCTTTTTTGGTACAACTTTTTTTAAACACTGGCAAGGTTGAAAAAAAGGATTTTCTAATCCGCATTTTATGAGGTTATTTTTTAGGACAGCTCTCTTGGTTTTTGTGCAAGAAACAGCATCAAATCAAATTACACAAAGTGTCAGTCTGGGGAGGAAGGGTTCTCGTGAAATCTAACACAGAGTTGACACATAGGTTTTGTATGAAAGAATTCATTCCGATTTGTAAACAAAAAAACAAGCCGTAAAGGCTTGTTTTTTTAGGCGAAGTAATTGATGCCCATTGCATTTTTGACTTCAGCTAACGTTTGGGCGGCAACTTGTTCTGCTTTTTCACTACCAATTTTTAATAAGTTCATCACTTCACCGGGATCTTTTGCAAAAGCTTCACGGCGTTCACGAATCGGTGCAAATTCGGCTTCTAGAACATCGATCAAATAGCGTTTGATTTTGACATCGCCTAATCCACCACGGGTGTAATGTTCTTTTAATTCAGCAATTTTTTCTTTTTCAGTGCCAAATACATCAAGATACGTAAAGACCATATTGCCTTCAACTTGTCCAGGATCGTTGACATGAATGTGATTTGGGTCCGTATACATGCTCATCACTTTCTTTTGTAATACATCGGCTGGATCAGCTAAGTAAATACCATTGTTCAGTGATTTGCTCATTTTCCCGTTCCCATCGATCCCCGCTAAACGTCCCATACCTTTTGGCGGTAAAACCGCTTTTGGTTCGACTAATACTTCACTATACGTAGAATTAAAACTATGCACGATTTCTTGCGTTTGTTCCAGCATTGGTTTTTGATCTTCTCCAACGGGGACTAAATTTGCTTTAAAAGCGGTGATATCCGCTGCTTGAGAGACAGGATAGATGAAGAACCCTGAAGGGACGCCTTCGCCAAATTTTTTTTGTTCAATTTCGGCTTTAACGGTTGGATTTCGTCGTACTCGAGCAACACTGACTAGATTGAGATAATACATCGTCAATTCAGAGAGCTGAGGGATTTGCGATTGAATAAACATCGTCGTTTTTGCTGGATCCAATCCAACGGCTAAATAATCCAAAGCAACTTCTAGAATATTCGCTGAGACCTTCTCAGGTGTTTTCGCGTTATCTGTTAGTGCCTGCATGTCAGCGACCATGATATAAAGCTGATTTTCAGGGTCAGCTTGCATTTCGACCCGTTTTTTTAAAGACCCCACATAATGGCCAAGATGCAATTTGCCAGTTGGGCGGTCGCCAGTTAAAATCGTATTCACTTTTTTTCCACCTTTTCCTTTGTTATATGGTTTATCTTACCTTTTTTTAGCAAAAGAAACAACCGGTTCTCCTTGTGATCTGATGGGGTGAGAAATATTTTCATGGACAAAAACCTCACATCAAAGTAAAATAGCACTTGTCTTTTCAGAAATAAGGGGGGAACATTGGAAAAGCACCTTTACAAATGAAAAAAGATTGAGCTATAATATGAATCAAATCTTTCCAATTACTCATTTAATTTTAAAAAAAGCTAGGAGTGTGAATCAATGGCAATGATCGAATTTAAGAACGTAGAGAAATATTACGGAAAGTTCCATGCATTAAAAAACATCAACCTTGAATTTGAAAAAGGTGAGGTCGTTGTTGTTATCGGACCTTCAGGATCTGGTAAAAGTACAATGCTCCGTACGATTAATGGTCTAGAAACCATTTCAGGTGGTCAATTATTGGTCAATGGCAAGAACTTGTTTGACAAAGATGTCAAAATGACAGAAATTAGAAAAAACATCGGCATGGTGTTTCAACATTTCAATTTGTATCCAAATAAAACCGTGTTAGAAAACATTACGTTGGCACCGATCAAAGTATTAAAACAAAATGAGCAAGAAGCCATCAATTTGGCGGAAAAGCTTCTTGATCGGGTAGGGATGTTAGATAAAAAAGATTCCTATCCTTCCATGTTATCTGGCGGACAACAGCAGCGGGTCGCTATTGCCAGAGGGCTTGCGATGAAACCAGAAATGCTGCTTTTTGATGAGCCAACATCAGCATTGGATCCAGAAATGATTGGTGATGTCTTGGATGTCATGAAAAAAATTGCCAGTGAAGGCATGTCCATGATCGTTGTTACCCATGAAATGAGCTTTGCCCGTGAAGTAGCAGATCGAATCGTCTTTATGGCGGAAGGACAAGTCCTAGAGGATCGGCGCGATGTCGATGGATTCTTTGATGCACCAAGAGACGAACGTGCAAAACAATTCTTGAGCAAAGTCAGCAATCATTAAGCAATAGGAGGAACCCTTATGAGAAAGAAAATCTTTTCCTTTCTAGTCTTAGCCTTTGCCCTTGTGACTTTCTCAGGTTGTAAAGGACAAAGTGCCGCAGAGATCAATATTTTAGAAAACAGCAAAGAGACGAATCAGATCGTTTGGGGCGTAAAAAACGATACCCGTCTTTTTGGATTAATGGATATCGCGACCAGAGAAGTACGAGGATTCGATATTGATATCGCTCGTGCAATCACTGAGAAAATTTTAGGTCGTGATGGCAATGCCATCTTTGTTGAAGTTACCTCAAAAACCCGGATTCCTCTTTTGAAAAACGGCAACATCGATGCAATCATCGCCACGATGACTATCACGGAAGAACGTAAAAAACAGGTCGATTTTTCCGATGTCTACTTTGATGCAGGACAATCTTTATTAGTCGCAAAAGATAGTCCAATCCAAGGGATCGAAGATTTGACCGCAGACACCACTGTATTGGTCGTGAAAGGCTCTACTTCAGCTGTCAACATCCGTGAAGCAGCACCAGAAGCGCAAATTTTGGAACTTGAGAATTATGCGGAAGCCTTTACCGCTTTACAATCTGGTCAAGGGGATGCTATGACCACGGATAATGCGATCTTATTAGGGATGGCGAGTGAAAATCCCAATTACCATTTAGTTGGCGAAACTTTTACAGAAGAACCTTATGGTATTGCCATCAATAAAGGACAAAAGCCGTTTCTTGATGCAGTGAATCAAGCGTTGCGGGAAATGCGTGAAGATGGAACCTATGATGAGATTTACAACAAGTGGTTCCCTGAAGACGAATCAGGAAAAGTAGAGTAGGAGGAAACTGAATGGTTGAATTATTTCAAACGTATACCGGTCAGTTTATTGAAGGCTTTAAATACACAGTCATGGCGAGTTTGATCGCACTGTTTTTTAGTCTTTTGATCGGAACCTTAATGGCAATTTTTCAGTTGTCAGACAATCGCCTCATCAAAGGGATTGCCAAAGCGTATGTTGAGTTTTTTAGAAATATTCCCTTATTGATCATCGTGATGTTCTTTTATGTCGTTGTGCCAATGTATTGGGTTTCTTTTGACGGCTTTCAAGCAGGAACGATCGGTTTAACGATCTATACATCGGCATTTATCGCTGAAACGATCCGTTCAGGGATTCAAACGGTCCCTAAAGGCCAGATGGAAGCTTCCTTGTCTTCTGGTTTTACTTACAGCCAAGCGATGCGCTACATTATTTTGCCTCAAGCATTTAAGATCGTCGTACCGCCGTTAGGCAATCAATTTATCAATCTTGTCAAAAATTCATCAATTTTGGCGATGGTCGCAGGATTAGATATTATGTATCAAGGCGATTTGATCGCAAGTGAGACCTTCAATACATTTGATACGTATATCATTGTTGGTCTTTTCTATTTGATCATTACCCTACCATTGTCTTATTTGATGGTTTACTTGGAACGGCGTTGGGCTGTCCGCTCATAGAAAGGAGCTAACGAACTATGGACTTTTTTGAAGCTTTTTCAGCGATTAACATTCGCTTCTTGATCGATGGCTTGCGGGTAACAGTTGAAGTGTCGATCCTATCGATTTTATTTAGCTTTATTATCGGAGGGATCGCCGGTATTTTGCGCTTCAGCTCGATCCCAGTCTTTTCTAAAGTATTAGGTGTCGTGATCGATGTTATTCGTAACTTGCCTTTGCTCTTGATCATCTTTTTCACTTACTTTGCATTGCCGCAGATCGGTATCCGCTTTAATATTTTTTGGTCAGCGGTTGTGGCGTTGACGATTTTTGAATCAGCGATGCTCTCTGAAATCTTTCGTGCTGGTTTGAATTCTGTGCCAAAAGGGCAGATGGAAGCTGGTTTGTCTACAGGGTTGAGCTATGTCGAAGTATTGCGGAGCATCGTCGTGCCGCAGGCATTTAAAGCGATGCTGCCAGCGATCGTCAGTCAGTTGATCTCTTTGATCAAAGATACGTCATTAGCCGTGATTATTTCTTTACCAGAGCTGACTCATCATGCTCGAATCATTTATGGCCAAAATACAAACTATGTTTTGCCTATGTTTTTGGCAATGACTGTTTTATACTTTTTGGTTTGTTATGCCTTGTCATTGCTTTCTGGCTTTTTGGAAAAACGTCAGTACGATTACTAAAAAGAATAATCGTCAAAAAAATCCCCACGATCGGTCTTTTACCCATGCAAGTGCAACTTGTGGGGTGTAAGCCAATCGTGGGGGCTTTTTTCTTTTTGACCGTTTCGTGCTTTTTGGGAAAGCTTTTTTAGCAAACGAAAGGAATACTTGAAAAATAGTCAAAAAAAGTCCAAAATGAATAAGAGAGAAAAATGCACCAAACTCTTTCTTTCATGTAAAGGATGGAAACTATGACAAACAACAGACCAATTGGTTTTATCGATTCTGGTGTTGGTGGGTTGACGGTCGTCAAAGAAGCAATCAAGCAATTACCCAACGAATCGATTCTTTATCTGGGAGATACAGCCAGATGCCCGTATGGTCCGAGACCTGCTGAGCAAGTCATCGAGTATACGTGGCAAATGACCCGTTTTTTATTAGAAAAAAATATTAAAATGTTGGTGATCGCTTGTAATACAGCGACAGCGGTCGCCCTTGAAGAAATCAAAGAACAACTAATGATCCCAGTGATCGGCGTGATCCTGCCTGGCAGTCGAGCAGCAGTCAAAGCAAGCAAAAACCAACGAATCGGTGTCATCGGGACAAACGGAACGATCAAAAGTGACTCTTACAAGCGCGCGCTTCATGGCAAAGCGCCCCATGCGTCCGTCGTCAGTTTGGCTTGCCCGAAGTTTGTGCCGATCGTAGAAAGCAAACAATACCATAGCTCGGTCGCCAAGAAAATCGTGGCAGAAACGTTGCGTCCATTGAAAAACAAACGGCTAGATACAGTGATTTTGGGTTGTACCCATTATCCTTTATTGCGTCCTTTGATCCAAAATGAATTGGGGGCTCATATCCAGCTGATTGATTCAGGGGCAGAAACGGTGGGGGAAGTCAGTACCTTGTTGGACTATTTTTCCATTGCTGCAACGAGTCAGGACGATCCGCATCCGCAACATGCATTTTTTACTACTGGTTCACCGAAAATGTTTGATGAGATTGCCAATGATTGGCTTGATTTAGACACGATCTCATCGATTCACACTGATTTAGGAGGCTTTTAAATGCGACATGATGGCAGAAAAGAAACAATGTTAAGACCAGTTAAAATTCAAACCAACGTCTACAAACACCCCGAAGGATCGGTTGTGATCTCTTTTGGTGACACAACCGTGATCTGTTCGGCAACGATTGAAGATCGGGTCCCTCCGTTTTTACGAGATACGGGAAAAGGCTGGGTCACAGCCGAATACAGTATGCTCCCACGAGCGACCAACACTCGTAATCGTCGAGAAAGTGCCAAAGGCAAGCTTTCTGGTCGGACGATGGAGATCCAACGGCTGATCGCTCGTTCCTTGCGCGCAGTAGTCGATTTAGAAAAATTAGGGGAGCGCAGTATCGTGGTCGATTGTGATGTCGTTCAAGCAGATGGCGGTACCCGAACAGCTAGTATTACCGGCGCATTTGTCGCGTTGCGTTTAGCTATCGATACCTTGTTGCGTGACAAAGCGTTGACGGAAGATCCAATCAAGGAGCATTTAGCAGCAATTAGTGTCGGGATCTTACCAGATGGCACCTGTGTGACCGATCTCGATTATCAAGAAGATTCTTCAGCTACTGTTGACATGAATTTGGTGATGACGGAATCTGGTCGATTTGTCGAATTGCAAGGAACTGGGGAAGAAGCGACCTTTGATGGTCAGCAGTTGAATGAGATGCTGATCTACGGAAAAACAGCTATCGAAGAATTGATCGCCTATCAAAAAGAGGCACTGTTTTTACCAGATGAACCCCCTTATGAGATTCCCGAAAAAACGATCGTCATTGCTACAGGCAATCCAGGAAAAGCCAAGGAATTTAAAGCCGTATTTGGCGCAGCAGGTTACGATGTCAGTACCTTAAAAGACTATCCTTCCTTGCCAGATGTTGAAGAAACCGGCACCACCTTTGAAGAAAATGCCCGCCTTAAAGCCGAAACCATCGCCAGAATTTTGGGAAGACCGGTGTTAGCTGATGACTCAGGACTGAAAGTCGATGCACTAGGGGGACGACCAGGGGTGTACTCTGCTCGATTTGCTGGTGAGCAAAAAAGTGACGCTGCCAATAATGCAAAATTGCTCTATGAATTGACGGATGTCGAAGATGACAAACGCAGTGCCCAATTTCACTGTACGTTAGTTTTCGCAGCGCCAGGAAAAGAGAGTTTGGTGGTTGAAGCTCAATGGCCGGGGAGAATCGGCCGCATCCCTCGCGGAGAAAATGGGTTCGGCTACGATCCATTGTTTATTCCTGATGGTTCAGAGCAAAGCGCAGCCCAAATGAGTCAAGAAGAAAAGAACCGAGTGAGCCACCGTGGTCTAGCAATCAAAAAACTGCAGGAACAGTGGCAGGAGTGGTTAGAAGGAGAAAATGTATGAAATACTTAGTTGTCAGTGACAATCATTCAGATCGTGAGATTCTTGTTGATCTTAAAAATGAATTCGAAAATCAAGTCGATTTGTTCCTTCATTGTGGGGATTCAGAACTTCCTGAAACGGATCCTTTATGGGAAACATTCCAAGTCGTTTGTGGCAATTGCGATTACGGTGGTGGTTTTCCGAATGAGCGTATCGTTAAAACGCCGCTGGATACCATCTATATGACCCATGGCCATTTGGCGGATGTTCGTTTTGGCGTAACCAAATTAGGCTTAAAAGCGCAACAAGCAGATGCCTCGATCGCTTTGTTTGGTCATACGCATCAAATTGCTTGTGAGAAAGTCGGGAATCGACTTTTCTTGAATCCCGGCAGTATTTCCCAACCGCGAGGGCAAATTCAAATCAAAAGTTTTGCGATTATTGAAAGTACGCCAGAACAATGGGCAATCCAATACTATGATCGTTCCTTTCATAAAGTCCCAGAGCTAGCTTTCGTTTTCACACGTTAAGTAAGCGGAATCAAAAAGTAAAAATTTCATTATAATTTTGCAGGTTTCTACTTTCTATTCTCATTTTCAAGTAAAATAGAAGAGTAGCTGTGAAATGGAGGCAATTAGATTGATAGGACAGACCGTAGAAAAAATATTACTCGAGAATCAAGAAAATTTCTTGGTGCCGGCAGAGAATGTGGCATCGGTATTTTATAACCACCCTTTGAGTCACGCATTGCTTGTTTTATCAAAAGTGGGCTATTCAAAGATCCCAGTACTAGATAGTGAGGACCATTTAGTCGGCTTAATCAGCCTCTCAAACATCGTAGAACGAATGATGGATCTCACTGGCTTCAGTATGGAAAATATTGAAGGGCTGACTGTGGCAGATGTCATGGAAGTCAATGTGAATTGCATCAAAGAAAACGATGAGTTGGAAAGTATGCTGCATCTGTTAGTGGATCAAGCATTCTTGCCGATCGTTGATGATGACAATGTCTTTGTTGGGATTATCACCCGCAAAGAGATTTTAAAATCCGTCAATCATTTGGCGCATGAAATCGAAAGACGCTATTTGCTGATTTCGAAAGAAGATGCCCCAAAGATGACAGATGAACTGCATGTGGTATAGAAAAAAGGTTATCCCAGTTTCGGGATAACCTTTTTTTAAATACCGACGATCGGCGCATTGGGGATCGTATAGCCTTTGGCAGTTAAAGCATCGATCGATGCGGCCAAAAATTCCTCTTTGATTTTCCATTGCGTACCGTTGGTCACATACATGGTCGTGCGAATTGCAAAGTTGTTGTTTCCTAGATCCACCAGACCGAAGACCGTAGGGGCCGTTTGAATCTCTTCTTCGTGCTGCTGAGCAATCTGTTCATTGACTTCTTCAATGATGGCACGTATTTCATCTAAGCCTTCAGATGGTAAGATACGTACGTCTACCACGACTTGCATATTGGCTCTGGATGTATTACTGATGGTTGTGATGTTACGATTTGGGATATAATGAACGGTTCCATCAACGGATTTTAATTGAACAGTCCGAATACCGACGGCCGTCACTGTACCTTCAAGCGTCAGATTGGTCAAGCGGACGTAATCACCAACGTTGATTTGTTGTTCGGTAATTATAAAGAAGCCAGTAATCAAGTCATTCATAAAGCCTTGGGCGCCGAGACCGAGGGCGACACCGACGACTCCGGCACCGGCTAGTAGCGAGCCTACAGGTACGCCGATGGTTGAAAGGAGAGCATAGACAAAAAAGAAGCCTAATGTGTAATGAACCGTATTGCGGATCAGGGTATGGATCGTGTTGATTCGACTCACATTGAAGGTGGCTTTTTTTTCATAGGACCGATAGATCCGGTCAATGATCATGTTGCTTATTTTTAATAAAATTCCGAATAAGATACACAAAAAAAGCAGCATCAGTGCTTTTTGGATCAGTAGGCCAATGATCGATTCCCAGTCGATCGATGCCCACCATTTTTGTAATGCATTGAGCTGAGCAGCTGCTGGTTCGGTAATGCTGGAACCACTTGAATCGGTCGTGCTAGCTGCAAGTAGCAGTTGTTTCATAAAATCCCTCCAAGTCTTACTGCATCTATTTTAACGAAGATAAAATAGAAATGCAAAGGAGGTTTTCTGAAATACCTGTTTTTTTCAGAAAAAGCCTGCTTAGCCAACGGGTAGGCAAATAGCAGACTTTTCTATGACAATTATTGTTTAAGATAAATGAACGCCTTTATCAACGAAAATCACTTCGCCGATAATCCCGCTTGATAACGGACTGATCAAGAAGGCACAAGTATTGCCCACTTCTTCAATCGTCACACCAATATGATCAGGTGTTCGATCTTCTGACAATTGGATCAGTTTTTGATAGTCTTTTACACCAGTTACTGCCAGCGTCTTGATGGCACCAGCTGAAATCGCATTGACGCGGATTTTTTGCGGTGAAAGTTCGGCAGCTAAATAGCGAACGCTTGATTCTAAAGCGGCTTTTGCAATCCCCATCATATTGTAGTTCGGTACTGCCCGTTCGGCACCTAAGTAGGAAAGGGTAACGATTCCAGCATTTTCAGCTAAGATTGGTTTGGCATATTTGGTGACGGCAATCAATGAATAACTGCTGATGTCTTGCGCCAAAGCATAACCGTCACGAGAAATATTCAAAATATCGCCAGATAGATCTTCTTTATTGGCATAAGCAACGGCATGGACAACACCGTGGATCTCACCTGCATATTCTTTGATCGTTTCAAAGGCGGAAGCAATGCTTTCGTCATTGGCGACGTCACATTCCACTACAAATTCATCAGATTCCAATAAGCGCTCTAAAGGCTTTTTCATGCGGTCGTTTTGATACGTGTAGATCACTTCGGCTCCTTGTGCTTTTAATGCTTGTGCACAGCCCCAAGCGATACTGCGTTTGTTAGCAACGCCCATGACGACAACTTTTTTACCAGTTAAAAAACTCATAATTCCACTCCTTAATAAATTCAACAATAATAAAATACGTATAATGACAAATAGTAAATCAAACTATCTTGATTTCTAATTATTAAGCATAATTGTTTGATTGTCAAACTATTTTTTTCTTAATAAATATTTAGTTGCGAATTTCGCTGAACTATGATACTTTGATAATCAAACTATAATAAATTCTTAAGCAAGGAAGGGAAACCATGAAAAAACTATTGACTGAAACAGAAGTCATGGATTTGATTCCAAATCGCTACCCAATTATATATATTGATTACGTCGATGAAATCGAGTCTGGCAAAAAGATTATCGCAACGAAAAATGTCACCATCAACGAAGACTTTTTCCAAGGACATTTCCCAGGAAATCCAGTAATGCCAGGTGCCTTGATTTTAGAAACATTGGCACAAGCAGGATCGATCCTGATCTTGAAATCCGAGGAATTCCAAGGTAGAACGGCGTATATCGGCGGCATCAACAAAGCCAAATTCCGTCAAAAAGTTGTTCCGGGAGATACCATGAAACTTGTTTTCGAGATCACTAAAATCAAAGGCTCTGTAGGAACTGCTGATGCGGTCGCTACAGTGGACGGCAAAAAAGCTGCGGAATGCGAATTCACCTTTATCGTTGGCGACCAAAAATAAAAGAAAACCGCTGAAATTCCCGATTAACGGAGACTTCAGCGGTTTTTTATTTATTCTTTGGCTTCTTGCAAGACCTTGATCGTTTCGATCTTCACTGGCTCAACCGGTTGAGAATTCTCACCATTGCCAGAGTCTTGGGTTTCTGCTTGTGCAATTTTATCTACGACATCCATGCCTTCGATCACTTGACCAAAAACGGTATAGCTGCCGTCCAATCGTGGTGTTCCACCATTTTTGTAGGCTTCGATGATTTTTTCAGGATAGTGTTGGATCGCTAGACCGTCAGATACATCTTGATCATTTTGAACGATGTAGAATTGACTGCCTTGGCTGTTTGGCGCACTTGATTTTGCCATTGCTAATGCGCCTCGCAAGTGATAAAGCTGGTTGGAGTATTCTTCGCCGAATCCTTCGCCCCAAATGCTTTCTCCGCCAGTGCCATCACCATTAGGGTCGCCCCCTTGGATCATAAACTCTTCTACGACACGATGGAAAGTCAAGCCGTCATAATACCCATCTTTGGCATGGGTCAAAAAGTTTTCGACTGCTTTGGGCGCGATCTCTGGGAAAAGTTTGATTTTGATCGAGCCTTCTTCCGTTACCATTTCAACTAAAGCTTCATTCTCTTGCACATCCGTTGATAATTGCGGCAATTCCAGGGCATTCAAGTCAACAGATTCTGAGGTTGACGTGCTTTCTGCCGAATTGCTTGATGAGGGATCGGTGGTACTTGAACCTGTACAAGCAGCTAATAATAAAAGGCTAGCAGCTGCTGTCAGTGTGAATAGAATTTTTTTCATTCTTTCATTCCTTCCAGTTTTCTTAATGATAATCATAACAAAAAAGAGACATAGAAGAAAGCGCAGATTTTATGGAATGAGAAAGAAACAGAAGGAAAGGTGTAGACCACTTTTTAGATGTTTGCTATAATGAAAGAGGATTCATTATAATAAACGGATAGAATTTACAGGAGGTTTTTTTGATGGGAAAATTAGGGATATCGATTTATCCAGAGCGCTCAACGTTTGAAAAGGACAAAGCGTATCTAGACTTGGCACACAAATACGGCTTTAAACGGGTATTTACCAGTTTGCTGCAAATCAACGATGACAAAGAAAAAGTCTTGGCAGACTTTAAGCAAGTCGTAGATTATGCCAATCAGTTAGGAATGGAAGTCATGGTAGATATCAATCCTGGTTTATTCGAACAGTTAGGTATTTCTTATGATGATTTATCCTTCTTTGATGAGATGGGGGCTTACGGTGTTCGGTTAGATATTGGTTTCACTGGTTCAGAAGAAGCCAAAATGACCCGTAATCCTTACGGGATCAAAATCGAAATCAATATGAGCAGCGGCACGAGCTACGTGGATAACATCATGAGTTATTCACCTAATACTGAAAATTTACTCGGTTCGCATAACTTCTATCCTCATCGCTATTCAGGGTTAGGCTATGACCATTTTGTTTTTTGTTCGGAAAAATTCCGCAAATACAATTTAAATACGATGGCTTTCGTGAATTCTCACGAAGCTGATTTCGGTCCATGGCCAACACAAGATGGTTTATGCTCTTTGGAAGACCATCGTGATCTGCCACTAGCTACACAAGTCAAACATTTAGTGTTGACTGGTTTGATCGATGATATCTCTATTGGAAATGCCTATGCTTCAGAAGCAGAATTGGCAGCAATGGCTGAAGCGTTTCATGCTGATTATCCGACATTAAGAGTCGATGTCGTTGACGGAATCACTGAAGATGAACGAATTTGTCTCTTCGATAATCTGCACAGCTATCGAGGAGATCGCTCAGAGTACATCTTGCGTTCAACGATGACGCGGATCTATTATAAAGACAAGGAATTTCCACCTCATGATACCCGTGATATGGTAAGAGGGGAAGTCTTGATCGATAATGCTGGCTATGGACAATACAAAGGTGAGACGCAAATCGCCTTGAAAGCAATGAAAAATGATGGTCGCGTCAATGTCGTTGGTAAGATCGCTGATGAGGAACTATTCTTATTAGAATTTTTGAAACCTTGGTCAAGTTTTAAATTGGTCGAAAATAACTAATTATCACGAGAAATCAACCATTGCCAACAAAGCGTGTTGGCAATGGTTTTCTTTTTGGGCGCTTGCAATTGACAAACACGAGCAAAAAACGGTAATTTATGTAGTGGGTTCTTTCCATGAAGAACGATGAAACTATAATAATATTATGTAAACTATATAACAAGAGGACGTGACAAGTGTGAAAATGCGCTGGAAGATTGCCATCGGAGTGGCTGTATTAGCAATTGCAGGATTAGGGTATGCAGGAAACTATTTTTACGATTATGCGGTGGTTCCTTCAGAAAAAGATTTTTTGGAAGGAGATACCCCTGGTACGGATGAAAATCAGACAGGAAATGAATCGCAAAATTGGTTTACAGATCCAGCAAATCGTGAGATGTGGCAGCTGACTTCTGAAGATGATTTAAAATTATCCGCCATTTATCTACCGGCGGAGGAGAAGAATCGAGGAAAAACGGCGATCATCGCGCATGGCTACATGGGGAATGCAGAAACGATGGCGGACTATGCTAAGATGTATCATGATTTAGGCTATAATGTCTTGGTTCCAGACGCTCGAGGGCATGGTCAAAGCGAAGGAGATTATATTGGTTTTGGGTGGCACGAACGTAAGGATTATCTGCAATGGATCGATGAAGTACTCGCAAAAAATGGTCCTGAAGAAACGATCACTTTGTATGGCATCAGTATGGGGGCTGCCACGGTAATGATGACCAGTGGGGAAGACTTGCCGAAAAATGTCACTTCTATCATTGAAGATTGTGGGTATACCAACGTCAATGAAGAATTGGGTTATCAACTCGATCAATTGTTTGGTCTACCTGCCTTTCCATTGATGAATGTCACTAGCCTTGTCACAAAAATCCGAGCGGGGTATTTCTTTGGTGAAGCAGATGCAGTCAAACAACTGCAAAAGAATACGCGTCCAATCTTTTTTATCCATGGCGATGCGGATACGTTTGTTCCTTATTCGATGCTGAAAATTTTGTATAACGCGACCGATGCACCAAAAGAAAAGTGGGTTGTTTCAGGTGCCGAGCATGCGAAAAGCTACAAAACAGATCCAGCGCTTTATAAAGAAAAAATTGCAGCTTTTTTGGACAAATACGATCACCCAGCAAGTGAATAAAAAAGTGCCGGTTCAAAAAAAGAACCGGCACTTTTTGCTTGACCCTTGGCTTATAAACGAGCAAATTCTTCTAGCAAACGAATCATTTGGCAAGTAAAGCCATATTCATTATCATACCAAGCGACGGTTTTCACCAGTTGGAAATCGCCAGCCGTGGTTACTTCTGTTTGTGTCGGATCAAAGATAGAACCTTGGGTGGTACCAATCACATCTCCAGAGACGATCTCACGGTCATCGTAACCGAATGACGGATTATCGACGGTGTGTTTTCTGATCGCTTCATTGACTTCATCGGCGGTTACTTTGGTTTTCAAAATTGAGACTAATTCTGTTAAAGAACCATCGACGACAGGAACCCGTTGGGCGTGTCCTTGTAATTTGCCATTTAATTCTGGGATAACTAGACCGATCGCTTTAGCAGCACCCGTCGAGTGAGGGATCGTGTTATCTGCAGCGGACCGAGCGGCTCTTAAGTTTCCGCCTTTTACCGGACCATCCAATAGCATTTGGGTAGAAGTATAGGCATGTACCGTCGTCATCGTACCAACTTCGATCCCGAATTCCTCATTTAAGAAGTAGGCCATCGGAGCTAAGCAGTTGGTCGTACAAGAACCTGCGGATATGATAGTATCCTCTGGTGTTAACGTGTCGGAGTTGACATTGTAAACGATCGTTTTCATATTACCAGCTGGTGCGGAGATAACGACTCGTTTGACACCCGCATCAAGATGGGCTTGTGCTTTTTCTGCAGAAGTGTAAAAACCCGTGCATTCTAAAACGATATCGACGCCATTTTCTTTTGCCCAAGGGATTTTGCTTGCGTCTGGTTCAGCGTACACACGGGTCTCTTTGCCATCGACAACGATAGCATTATCCGTTGCAGTAACAGTTCCAGGGTACGTGCCGTGGGTCGAGTCAAATTGCAATAAGTGCGCTAACATGACTGGACTCGTTAAATCATTGATTGCCACAACTTCAATATCGGCAGAAACTTCTTTGATCCTACGAAAAGCCAAACGTCCAATTCGTCCAAAACCATTGATTCCAACTTTTACTGTCATTTCTTGTTTCCTCCTTTGATTGTGTCTGGTACACTTAAAAGTTTGCTACGATTTCAAGTGACTGTCAAAGAATAACCCTTAAGAATTCGCGATTTCTTACGGAAACCCATGAGAAAAGATAGACAAAAGACGTTTCGGTCGTTACAATAAAATAGACTTTCTTATTAGAGAAATAGTAACCACTTAAGGTGAGATAACTGATAATCAAAAAGTATAGAAGGTAGTAAAAAAAGAATGGAGGACAAATAATGTCCATGTTTTTAGATCAAGTGACAATCGATGTCAAAGCAGGAAAAGGCGGCGACGGAATGGTTGCTTTTCGCCGAGAGAAATATGTCCCAGACGGCGGACCCGCAGGTGGTGACGGTGGACGTGGTGGTGATGTCATTTTAGTCGTAGACGAGGGTCTGCGTACATTAATGGATTTCCGTTTTAATCGTCATTTTAAAGCGCAACCCGGGGAAAACGGCATGAGTAAAGGAATGCACGGTCGTGGCTCAGATGATACCTACATCAAAGTACCACAGGGAACGACCGTTCGTGACGCTGAAACAGGTGCCTTATTAGGTGATTTGATTGAGCAAGGCCAAACATTAGTGATTGCTAAAGGTGGCCGTGGCGGCCGTGGCAACATTCGGTTTGCCTCTCCGAAAAACCCAGCCCCAGAATTAGCTGAGAATGGAGAACCTGGTCAAGAAAGAAAAATCGAGCTCGAATTAAAAGTTTTAGCAGATGTTGGTCTAGTTGGTTTCCCTTCAGTTGGGAAGTCTACATTACTCTCTGTGATTTCCTCTGCTCGACCAAAAATTGGTGCGTATCATTTTACCACGCTGGTACCAAATTTAGGTATGGTAACAACTACTGATGGCCGTAGTTTTGCGGTCGCTGATCTACCTGGTCTGATCGAAGGAGCCTCACAAGGGGTTGGTTTAGGG
Organism: Enterococcus sp. DIV0755f; assembly: GCF_051713725.1. Lineage (NCBI taxonomy): Bacteria > Bacillati > Bacillota > Bacilli > Lactobacillales > Enterococcaceae > Enterococcus > Enterococcus sp. DIV0755f. The sequence continues at coordinate 1,782,842 of NZ_JBIOQL010000001.1, read as the reverse complement.
ACTCAGTTTTTACGCCATATCGAACGGACCCGCGTCATTTTACATGTGATCGATATGAGTGGCATGGAAGGACGCGATCCATACGAGGACTATTTGTCCATCAACAATGAATTGTCGACCCATAACTTGCGCTTACTAGAGCGACCACAAATCATCGTTGCCAATAAGATGGATATGCCGGATGCTGAAGAAAACCTAGCCCTTTTCAAAGAGCAGCTGGCAAAAGAAAAAACGGATGAGTTCGCGGATGAACCAATGATTTTCCCAATCTCTGGTGTCACTCGTAAGGGAATCGATGCCTTGTTGAATGCGACAGCGGATCTATTGGAAGTCACTCCTGAGTTTCTTTTATACGATGAAGAAATGGAAGAAGATGTTGTTCATTATGGCTTCCAATCGGATGAACCAGAGTTCTCAATTGATCGCGATCCTGATGCAACTTGGATCTTGAGCGGTGAAAAAATCGAAAAACTATTCCAGATGACGAATTTTGATCATGATGAGACCGTGATGCGTTTTGCTCGTCAGCTGCGTGGTTTAGGTGTCGATGAAGCATTACGGGCGCGCGGTGCCAAAGACGGCGATATCGTTCGGATCGGCAACTTCGAGTTCGAGTTTGTCGAATAATCGTTTAAAAGAACATCATTTGCCTAAAAAATACCTTTTTAGCTGCAGTGCATTTGACTACCGATCATTGATTTTCACTAAGAAATCAATGATTGGTAGTCTTTTTGGTTTCTTTTTTCATTTAAATGATTTACTGTTAAAATAAAGAAGAGAACAAATAAACCAAAGGGAGCGATTTTTATGTCAAAACGTGTCATTGTAATGAATTTTGATGCCAGTGCCAAAGCGTACCAAGCCTTTTCGGAAGTGAAACGGATGCATATGGAACGGAAGATCAAAGGGGAACAAATGGCAGTTCTTACCCACACCAATGAAGGCGTGCATCTATTTAAAGTCGAGGACTTTCTCGATTTTACTGGGAACAATAAGACATCAACGGGTGGATTGATCGGGATGCTCGTTGGTGTGCTAGGCGGACCTTTAGGAATCATGCTGGGCTGGTTTGGTGGCAGTATGATCGGTGCTACTCGTGATGCAAAAGAGATCCAAAATGCGCAAATGCTTTTTGAACATGTCGGAAACCAAATTGGTGTTGGTGATACGGGGTTATTATTGATCGCAGATGAAGAAGACAATCGTCCTTTGAATCAATTGATCATGAATGAATTAGGCGGTGACATCACGCGCTTTGACTACGATGAAGTGGAAGCAGAGATTGAAACGGCTAAGAAAGTCGAAGAATCCACCAAAGCACGCGTTCAAGAAGACTGGAAAAACTCTCATAACGACGCAGAAGATCGCCAATCTGAGAAATAAAATCCACAAGCTTCAATTGCAACTTGATTTCTTTTCCGCTAAAATTGGAAAGAGATGAAAGGAAAGAAGCTTATGGAATTAGAATTTTTAGGAACAGGCGCGGGTGTGCCTGCGAAACATCGAAACGTGACCAGCATTGCGTTACGACTTTTAGATGAACGGAATGCCGTTTGGCTTTTTGATTGTGGCGAAGGGACGCAAATGCAGATTTTGCATTCTACGATTCGTCCACGAAAGATTGAAAAAATCTTTATCACTCATCTTCATGGTGACCATATCTATGGGTTGCCAGGATTGATCAGCAGCCGCTCCTTTCAAGGAGGCGACACGCCTCTAGAGATTTATGGACCCAAGGGGATCAAAGCATACGTTCAAACCGTTTTGCGGATTTCTCAGACCAAAGTCAGCTACCCCTTACATTTTTTCGAGATTGAAGAAGAAGGGATTCTTTTTAAAGATCAGCAATTTGAAGTATCGTGTCTGCGTCTTGATCATGGCATTGACAGTTTTGGTTATCGGATTGTTGAAGCAAGCCATCAAGGGGAATTGCAAGTGCAGGCTTTACTGGAACTTGGGTTGAAACCTGGGCCGCTCTTCGGTCGTTTGAAAAAAGGTGAAGTAGTTACCCTTGACGATGGACGTCAAATCAATGGGGCTGATTTCTTGGGCCAAGCGAAAAAAGGTCGGATCGTGGCGATATTAGGTGATACGCGTAAATGTCAAAACGCCGTACTGCTAGCAGAAGATGCGGATGTATTGGTGCATGAAAGTACCTTTAACAAAGAAGAAGCCAAGTTGGCTCGCGCTTATTTTCACTCGACGACGCGGCAAGCTGCCGAAGTGGCACAAGAAGCTCAAGCGAAGCGTTTGCTGTTGACCCATATCAGTGCGCGTTACGTTGGCAAAGATATTACAAATTTAGTAAATGAAGCAAAAGAAGTATTTCCGAATACGTTGATCGTCAAAGATTTTGATATTGTCGAGATCCCTTTTGCCGGAGAGGAAGAAACAGATGAATTTAGAGAATAAAGTTGTCGTTGTAACAGGTGGCTCTGCTGGACTTGGAGAACAAATCTGTTATGAAGCCGCAAAACGTGGTGCGATCGTCGTGACTTGTGCCCGAAGAACGAATCTGATTGGGAAAGTCAAAGAACAATGTATGGAATTAAGCGGCAAAGAAGCGTATGCGTTTCAATTGGATGTAGCAAATCCTGAAAGTGTGGAGCGCTTACTAGAAAAAATCAATGAAAAAGTTGGTAAGATCGATGTCTTCGTCAATAATGCTGGCTACGGGATCTTTCAAGAATTTACAGAGATGGACCCGGCGGTCATCCGAAATATGTTCGAAGTCAATGTGCTTGGCATGATGGTTTTGACCCAGCAAGTAGCGATCCAAATGGCTGAACAAAAGCATGGTCATATCATAAATGTTGCTTCGATCGCAGGTAAGATCGCTACGCCAAAAACGGCCGTCTACTCTGCAACAAAATTTGCTGTGCTCGGTTTTTCTAACGCATTACGTTTAGAACTAAAACCATTAGGGATCAACGTAACAACGGTCAATCCTGGACCGATCGAAACGGCATTCTTTGACCAAGCAGACCCAAGCGGTAGTTACTTATCGTCGGTGGGCAGCCTAGTGCTCGAACCGAACAAATTAGCGCAAACGATCGTCAAAGCGATGATCCATCCAAAACGAGAAATCAATCGCCCACATATTTTAGGCGCTGCTGCGAAACTATATACCCTGTTTCCTTCAATCGGCGATTATATGGCGGGAACGATGTTCAACAAAAAATAGGAGTTGAAGCCCATGAAAAATCAATGGCGTGTTATCGTTGGTATTTTACTGATTTTAGTGATCGTTTTATTTGCCGTTGCAAACAATATGACTGTCCCGATCAACTTTGGCTTCACAACGATTCAATCGCCACTGATCTTAGTCATTATTGGTTCTGCTTTGTTAGGCGCATTGATTTTGCTGCTGGTTTCCACAAGCGCAATGTTCCGCCAAAAAAAAGAACTAAAGCAATTGAGAAAAGAGCTTTCAGATTATCGTTCGAATAACGAGAAGGTTCTCCAAGAACAACGAGAAGCTTTGGAACGGGAATACACGAACAAGCAGGCGGAGTTAGCGGCAAGACAGCAGCAGCTCGATGATCAAGAAGCCCAGCTTTCCTCACGTGCTGCGGGCGCATCCACGCCGCCAACGATCAATGAGGAAATGAAGTCTTTTGAATCGCAAGCCTAAAAGAACGACGTTTCACAAAAAAAGAGTTTGCTAGTGCAAGATTTGCTGCAAGCTCTTTTTTTTTGTGTTGTAAAACGAGTGCTGCTTCTCTCGTTGTTTTTCTTTTTTGCATAAACTTTGCTATAATATCCTAGTTAGGAGTGATTTGGTGAAACGTGCAAATTTTCATTGGGTGCGTCCGCAAGAAAGCGAAACGACCCCAGTATTTAAAGAGCTGATCCAAGAAAGAAAGATCCCTGAGCGGATCGGCGCGTTGCTATGGCAGCGAAATATTCGAACAGCAGAGGCGCTCGATGCTTTTTTATCAACGGACCTGCAATATCTTCATGATCCGTTTTTATTTCATGATATGGCTAAAGCCGTGGAACGAATCCATGAAGCGATTTTAAATGGCGAACGAATCTTGATTTATGGTGATTACGATGCGGATGGGATTACGAGCACTACCGTGTTAAAGGAAACGTTGGAATTGCTAGGGGCGGAAGCTGAGTATTATTTGCCTAATCGTTTTACAGATGGATATGGGCCCAATCTAACTGTCTATCAAGATAAAATTGCAGCAGGGACGCAATTGATCATCACCGTCGACAATGGGGTGTCTGGTCATGAGGCGATTGCTTATGCTCAAGGACAAGGAGTTGACGTGATCGTCACAGATCACCATGAACTACCTGCAGAACTACCGGAGGCGTTTGCTATTGTCCATCCCCGTCACCCTCAAGGAAACTATCCTTTTGGTGATTTGGCTGGAGTCGGCGTTGCATTTAAAGTGGCTTGCGCTTTGTTAGAAGAAGTGCCAGTGGAATTGCTTGATCTTGTTGCGATTGGGACGATCGCTGATATGGTTTCTTTAACCGATGAGAATCGGCTATTAGTCAGCAACGGGTTGAAAATGATTCAGCAATCGGATCGCATCGGACTGAATGAGTTGCTGTCAGTCAGCGGTTTAAAAAAACAAACAGTCAACGAAACAGATATTGGCTTCGCCGTTGGACCACGGTTAAATGCGATCGGTCGTTTGGAGGACCCCAATCCGGCTGTTCGCTTGTTGACTACCTTCGATGAAGAAGAGGCAGTCAGCTTAGCCCAAACCTTAGATACAATCAATCAGCAGCGAAAAACCTTTGTTGAAGAAATCATGAAAGAAGCACAAGAAAAAATCGATCCTGCGAACCATGTTCATTTGGTGGTGGGAGATCATTGGCACGAAGGCGTTTTAGGGATCGTGGCAGGGCGAATCATGCAAAGTACAGGACAACCAGTGATCGTTTTGACCAAAAAAGAAAATGGCTTAGCCAAAGGGTCGGGAAGAAGCATTGCTGCGTTGAATCTGTTTGAAATGCTGTCGACGATGAAAGACATGTTTACTAGCTTTGGCGGCCATCATGCAGCAGTTGGATTAAGTATCCCCATCGATCATTTAGATATGCTGCAAGCCCAAATGAATCGTTACGTTGAAGAAAATGCCATTGACCTCAGTCAGGGCATCCCATTAGCGATCGATGAGGAGCTACCGTTAACAGAAGTTTCGATCAGTTTTATTGAATCATTAAAAGTCTTAGCGCCTTTTGGAACGGACAACCCCTTACCGAAATTTTTATTTTCTAATCTGATGACTCAAAATGCTCGCCAGATTGGTTCAGAAAATCAGCATTTGAAGTTAGTGATGAGCGATGAGTCTAACACGCAGCTGGATGTCATTGGGTTTGGTTTTGGAAAAGATTTAGTAGCGTTTGAAAACGACCGCTTATCGATCGTTGGTCAGCTTTCCATCAATGAATGGAATGGCAACAAAAAACCGCAGCTCATGTTGGATGATTTTGCAGTGGAAGGGATTCAGCTATTTGATTATCGTTCGAAAAGAAGCCGCCAAGGTGTCTCTCTGGACAGTCAAACACTAGGCGTTCTTTTCAAGCAGAAACTTCCTCGGGAATTGCAAGGCTTTTGTGGGCAAACCACCATATTTGATTCAGTTACAGCCTTGGAAGATACTTTTCGTGCTGGTCAGTTCCAAGAGACTGCATTTTTAGATTGTCCTGCTGACCCTGCAGTGATCAAAGAGATCGTTCAAGCGCTCCAGGCATCAAGAGTTGCTTTTGTTTTCTACTCGACAGAAGATGCTTATTTAGATGGGGTAGGGACAAGAGAGCAATACAGTCGTCTCTTTCAACTGATCAAACAGCAGCCTCGTTTGGACATTCGTTACAAACTAAAGATGGTCGCTGACTATCTAAAAATTCCACAAAAATTACTTATTTTCATGATTCAGGTGTTTTCTGAGCTGGAATTTGTTACAATACAAGATGGTGTTTTGAATAAAACTGCTGATCCTGTTTCCCGTCCATTGACGGAGAGTCATTTGTATCAGCAACGACAAAAACTGATCAAAACAGAAGAATTTTTATTAATGAGTGATTTATCAACCCTTCGTCAGTGGTTGACAGTCTAGGAGGAAAGAAAATGGATTTAAAAGAGTATATTGCTAGTATTCCTGATTATCCCCAAGAGGGAATTATTTTTCGGGACATCTCGCCATTGATGGCAGATGGAGAAGCGTATCGGTATGCGACACAACAAATCGTTGAGTATGCACAAGAAAAAGGCATCGATATGGTGGTAGGACCTGAAGCCCGCGGCTTTATCGTTGGTTGTCCAGTTGCCTATCAATTAGGTGTCGGCTTTGCCCCAGTACGTAAAAAAGGCAAATTGCCACGGGAAACGATTGAAGCAGAATATGAAAAAGAGTACGGTGTGGATGTCTTGACGCTGCACGCCGATGCCATCAAACCAGGTCAACGTGTCTTGATCTGTGATGATCTACTAGCAACTGGTGGAACGATCAAAGCAACGATCGAACTCGTAGAAAAACTAGGTGGCATCGTTGTTGGCTGTGCCTTCTTGATCGAACTGATGGATCTACATGGAAGAGACAAGATCCAAGGTGTCGAAATCAAGACGTTAATGGAATACTAAAAAAGCAGAAACAAAAAAGGACTCGCTGGAGTCCTTTTTTGTTTCTGCTGCCTTATGGGCGTATGTAGGGGAAGGATCATGGTTCATAACGATAAAAATCATGATCGTGATAATAATGGCGGTTACGTTTGCGCTCTGCTTGGCGGAATTTCTTTTCATCCCAAAGCATGAACCAAAGCATCATTAGAGGGCAAAAAATCAGAACAGCACTTAAAACGCCAAAATAGCCAATAACAATTCCCATCAATAATACCCACAACATAAAACCAAATCGACGAACTGCTTTCATCTCATTCACTCCTTAAATAATACGAACTTATGTTTGTATACTTATTATACGAATGTTTGTTCGCTTTGTAAAGAGGAAAGAAAAAAAATCTTCGTAAAAACGAAGATTTCCTAGTCAGCTCGTTGAGCATCAAAGCAGATGGCGATACAATCCAACAACCAATCCTAAAATCGTTACGTCAGGCAAAATGATTGGTTCTAAATAATCATTTTCTGGTTGTAAACGAATGTAATTCTTTTCTTTATAGAATCGTTTGCACGTAGCTTCGTCTTCATCTGTCATAGCAATCACGATATCGCCATTTTGAGCACTTTGTTGTTTACGAACGATTACTTGATCACCGTCGAGAATGCCAGCATTGATCATACTTTCTCCTCGGATCGTCAACATGAATAAACTTCCTGTGCTATTCGCTAAATCTGGCGGAATCGGAAAGAAATCGGATGCATCTTCCACGGCTAAAATCGGTTCTCCAGCAGTTACGACACCAAGCATCGGAATGGATGCTGGTTGAACATCGATTTTTTCAAGACCGGAAGCAGTTAATTCAATGGCTCTGGGTTTTGTAGGATCTCGTAAGATCAGCCCTTTTTTTTCAAGTCGGGACAAATGGCCATGAACAGTTGAGGTAGAAGATAACTGAACGGCTTCGCCAATTTCGCGAACAGTCGGCGGATAGCCTTTTTCAGTGACACGTGTATGAATGAACTTAAGAATTTCGATTTGTCGATTTTCTGTTCGTTTTGCCAAAACTGACACCTTCTTTCATTTGATAACCTTAGTGTACCATAGCTATATCGATTATTCAAACAAATGTTCGCTTTTTGTGCTATTGTTTTTGCTCGCTAGTTTGTAGTAAAATCAAGAGGGAAAAGGAGGAACAACTATGCTATCTCAAGAAAAATTAGCTCGAATCAATGAACTTGCCAACAAGAAAAAAACAGAAGGATTGACTGAGGCTGAGACCCACGAACAAAAAGTTCTGCGTGAAGAGTATTTAACCGCCTTTCGTGGAGGGATGCGACACCATATCGAAGGAATGAAAATCGTTGACCCTGAAGGTGCTGATGTGACACCAGAGAAGTTAAAAGAGATTCAAAAGAAAAAAGGTCTCCACGGCAGATAATTGTGAATTCCTTTTCATTGCTATTGAAATAAGCTTCTGAATCACGTATAATGAAAGATGTAATAAAGGTAAAAAAAACCTAAATTAGGAGGAACTACCATTGTTTGATAAAATCGATCAATTAGGAGTGAACACCCTTCGTACATTAAGTATCGAAGCCGTACAAAAAGCCAATTCAGGACATCCAGGATTACCGATGGGGGCAGCACCCATGGCCTATGCCTTGTGGACGAAACACTTGAAAGTCAATCCAACGACTTCTCGCAACTGGGTGGATCGTGACCGTTTTGTTTTGTCTGCTGGACACGGTTCGGCGTTATTGTACAGCTTGTTGCACGTGTCTGGCTACGATGTGACCATTGAGGATCTAAAAAACTTCCGTCAATGGGATAGCCGCACGCCAGGGCATCCAGAAGTCGATCACACAGACGGCGTGGAAGCAACCACTGGACCTTTAGGACAAGGGATCGCCATGGCAGTCGGTATGGCAATGGCCGAAGCCCACTTGGCTGCAACCTACAATCGCGACAAGTATCAAGTCATTGATCACTATACCTACGCTTTATGTGGCGATGGCGACTTGATGGAAGGTGTTTCGCAAGAAGCTGCATCCATGGCTGGTCACATGAAATTAGACAAACTGATCGTCTTGTACGATTCAAATGACATCTCCCTAGATGGCCCAACTTCAAAAGCCTTTACAGAAAATGTCGGTGCGCGTTTTGAAGCGTATGGCTGGCAACACATTCTCGTTGAAGACGGCAATGATTTAGAAGCGATCTCGAAAGCGATCGACGAAGCAAAAGCTGAAAGCGACAAACCAACCTTGATCGAAATCAAGACTGTGATCGGATACGGTGCGCCAAATCAAGGCACCTCTGCCGTTCATGGTGCGCCGATCGGTGCCGAAGGCATTTCTGCAGCTAAAGCGATTTATGGTTGGGAATACCCAGAATTTACCGTGCCTGAAGAAGTTGCCGCGCGCTTCAAAGAAACCATGATCGATGAAGGGCAAAAAGCTGAAGCAGCTTGGAACGAAACCTTCCGTGCCTATGAAGCAGCCTACCCAGAACTTGCTGTGCAATTCAAACAAGCCTTTGCGGGTGAATTGCCAGCAGATTGGGATGCAGCATTACCAAGCTACGAAGTTGGCAGCTCACAAGCTAGTCGAGTATCTAGCAAAGAGATGATCCAAGCCTTATCCAAAGCTGTCCCTAGTCTCTGGGGTGGATCGGCTGACCTTTCTGGATCCAACAACACGATGGTGGCAGCAGAAAAAGACTTTGAACCTGGCCAATACGAAGGCCGCAACATTTGGTTTGGCGTCCGAGAATTTGCGATGGCGGCAGCGATGAACGGCATCCAATTGCATGGCGGTACGCGAATCTATGGCGGAACCTTCTTCGTCTTCGTTGATTACTTACGTCCAGCGGTGCGCTTGTCTGCGATCCAGCATGCACCTGTGATCTATGTCTTGACGCATGACTCCGTGGCGGTGGGAGAAGATGGACCGACGCATGAGCCAATCGAGCAATTAGCCAGCGTCCGTTGCATGCCAAATGTCCAAGTGATTCGTCCAGCAGACGGCAATGAAACCCGTGCTGCCTGGAAATTGGCCATGACGACAACGGATAAACCAACAGTCTTAGTCTTAAGCCGACAAAATCTACCAGTGATTGAAGGCACGCAAACCGGTGCGGATGAAAATGTCGCAAAAGGTGGTTACGTGATTTCAAAACAAGCTGGTGAAACACCAGCGGGGATTTTGATCGCCACAGGTTCTGAAGTGAATCTTGCGGTCCAAGCACAAGCTAAATTGGCAGAAGAAGGCATCGATGTATCGGTGGTCTCCTTACCAAGCTTTGATTTGTTTGAAGCACAAAGCTCAGAATACAAAGAAAGCGTCTTGCCAAAAGCAGTGAAGAAACGGGTAGCGATCGAAGCAGCTTCCCCATTTGGTTGGGAACGTTACACCGGTTGCCATGGAAAAGTGATCGCGATCGATCATTTCGGTGCATCCGCACCTGGTGACAAAGTCTTAGCGGAATTCGGCTTCAGTGTTGAGAATGTCGTGAATACTTTCAAATCAATCGATTAATTGATCGACAATCAATCAAAAATAGCACGTTCGAGAATCTTTTCGATTTTCGAGCGTGTTTTTTTGTCTGGAGCATGGTTAGAGAACCACAAGGGAGAGGAATGAGAAACGCAAGTCACCGATTCAACAGGGAAATACTTTCTATCGATGAGCCAATCGTCAGAGAGAAACTGGATCAAACAAATAATAAACGTCACTTTGTTGTATAAAATTGAATATATATGAATAAAAATGCTGGTTTTCGTTGTTGCAAGGCTGGTTCCTGTGTATAGTTAAAGAAAAGGAAACTAAACAATAAGAGCCAAGGAGAATGGCTCAAGAAAAGAGAACAGGGAAGAACGACTACTTGAAGAAAGAGGAATAAGGAGATGGGAAAACACGATGAAAAGGTTGAGGGTTAATCACACGAACCGACGAAAGAAATGCGGCGTTATGAGTGGAAAAAAGAAAAAAACCATTCTTTTGGTAATACTACTGCTAAAGCTATTTTCACGAGACGTTTACGCAACAGAATTGAATGAAATTGCAACAGGTGATGAAGCAAACGTTGTGATACATACTGATTTTCTCAAGAGTGAAGTGACAAATCCGTCTATTTATCTCACCTATACGGCCGTTCCGTCAAGTGGAAGTGAGATAATTGATGTTCACGTTGAGATCAATGGGGCATACCATAGTCATCTTTATTTAAAAGATGAAAACAATCACGAAACAGTGGAGGAATTCGAATTCGGCAGTGGAATCGTTGTTTTGCCCTATCATCAATCAGAAGCGATGTATCTTGAGCTTGTAGCGGTTGACAGCAGCGGCGCCAGTGGGCGATTCAAATTAGAACATCCGATTACTGTGGTAGATCCACCCACTCTGCCGTCACCAACTCCAGATGAAATTAGTACTGAATTCTTTTGGGAGGATGAAAGAACATTTGTGAACAATCGCTTATACATGGGAATCGCTGGGGAAACAGAAATAGACCGATTCCGAGTATCAGAAGCGAAGATCCATGAAGCAGTCGAATCGATTGGCGGGACAATTTTGCAAGAAGCGGATTGGTCATGGCACATTCTCATAGGTGTCAAAAAAAGTACCGCTGAAGAGCTGATCGCCATGATTATGAGTCTGGTGACGAATTATCCTGAGGTCTTCGACGGGGGCAGTTTAGATATAATTGAGAATGTCGGATATGCAGGAGAGACAAGTGAGACATTTGATGTGGACACGAACGAGACCTTAAATGATCCGTTGGTCTACGCACGATCAAATGAGGCTGCAGCTTCTACTGAGCCGTTGGAGATTCCCTCCGGAATGGCACTATTTCTTTATATAATAATGGTAATACCAGTGCCAAGTTTGGCCGTAACATGGTTTTTACTCAGACACAAACACTAAATAGGAGGAAAAATGGAAATAAAAAAGAAACGGTTGCGCAATAAAGTCGTGGTATTAGTGATCATCTTGCTGTTTACACCCAAAATCAGTCATGCTGAAACGAATAGTAATACAGAAAGAGACGGGCAAACGATTATAAACATGGAAGATAAACCGATCATCGAACTACTCAGTGAAGAGCCTGGTGCAGAATTAAATGTGCCCTTTTTTGAGATAATCTACGCAATAACCCCTACTACAGGTAGTTCTATTGATGAAGTGTTCGTGAAGGTCGATGGGGAATTCGATCGTTATCTTTTTCGAAGTATCACTTCATCAGTAATGATCGAACCCGGTCGAAAAATAGCTGACGCACGTTTATTTCTTCCAACTGAATCTGAAGCGCATCGATTTGAACTTGTAGCCATTGACAGCACAGGAGCAATGGCGACCTATTCATTTGAAGAACCATTTTATATGAACGAATCTCCAGGCCTACCTGCACTGTTTTTGGAGGATACCACTACTTATGAGGCAGACGGCGTAAAAAAGGGTTTTGTGAACAATCGCATACACCTTGAAATCGACCGTGCTGCTCGCGATGAGCAGTTTCCCACATTGACTGAACAATTGTTGGATAGTCTCATCACACGTGAAGCTCAACTTTTAGCTGGACCTGATCAAAATGATCGAGTAACAATTGAAGTAGCACCCTTTTCCTTTGAGGAATTTCATCAGATCCTCTTTGAAATCAGACAATTTTCTTCTGGGTTGATCAAAAGGGGAGCTTTGGAAGAAATTGATCCCACGACTGTTTCACTTGATCCTAGAGACGAAAAGCATGCAGCTCGGCCCATGACAATTACTTCAGATATGGTTCAGACAGGGTGGGTCCCTGGACTATTTTTGCGCAAATATCAAGCGAATCTGCTCAGGTTTAAGTTTACCCTGAGTGAGGAGAATTATTTGCTGCACAAGTACTTTCCGTCCACTAATTTAGGACGATCGTTGTTCTATCAACGGGCGGACGATGCCGTAAGGCAAATCGATGGAATCAGAGTAATCGATCCTCTGCCGATGTTTCCGTATATATGGGTAGAACTCGATGAAAATAGTCCCAATGAATTGATCGAAAAAGCCCAAAAAGTAATGAGAGAATCCGCGGATGTATTTGACCAAGCAGAGATGGTCTTGATCAATGATTTTCTAAATGGCGAACCATTCTACGAAGAGGTGCATAGGCAAGTACCAGTTGTGATCAATGAGAATGGTACCGTAGGCTCGCTGTCTTCGGTAAAATGGATAGGGATCACACCGACTATGAAGTCAACTTACCGCACTATCATAAGTCTCCCCATAATTTACTTATGCTTCATTTTTTGTGTGTATCTTTGGAACCGAGTGCGTTTTCGTCCCAAATAGTTTTAGATTTTTCAGGAATCGACGGCGATCAACAAGGCAGGTTCAGAAAGGAGCTAAGAAAGCAAGGTGGTTGAAGGAAGCTGAGTTGTTGCAAATTTGCTTTTTGATTATTTCTGAAACAGAAAAGAAGAAAGCGAAAAAACTTTTAAAAGTTTTTCATTTTGTTAAGAATACTAAGAATGTTCGTTTAGTTTTTTAAAAGACTCTTTCCCGAGTGTAAAGTGAACATTGTTTGCACTGTTAGATGTTTTTCCGTATAATAGCTGTATTGATTTATTTGAAAAAACGTACAGTTACTGGAGGAAAAAAATGGGAAGTTATCAAACAAGAAGTGAAAGACATCATCAACCAAAGAAGACGATAAAAAGACCTACTAAAAAGGCGGTGGTCTCTTTGATGGGGGCAGGAATGATGTTAGCGCCAATGACGGTCACTTTCGTTCCTCAACAGGTACAAGCTGCTGAGAATCAATATGCGACGCAGGACATTTCAGGTTTTATCGAGCAAATTGGCTGGTCAGCACAAGATGTTGCTGCCAATAATGATCTCTATGCTTCTGTGATGATTGCTCAAGCGATTTTGGAAAGCGGCTATGGTTCTTCCGCGTTATCCAATGCACCCTATTACAATTTGTTTGGGGTCAAAGGCAGTTATAACGGACAAAGTGTCTATATGCCTACACAAGAGTATTTGAATGGTCAGTGGGTAGAGATGAATGAACCGTTTCGTCAATATAACTCTTACTGGGAATCTTTTCAGGATCATGCGAATGTCTTGCGCAGCACGAGTTTCGCGACAGGGACTGCTCATTACAGTGGTGTTTGGAAAAGCCAAACAACCTCATTTTATGATGCAACGAATTACTTGACGGGGCGTTATGCTACCGATCCTGGGTATGCACAAAAACTGAACTGGTTAATTGAAACGTATCAGCTCACACGCTTTGATACTGGGACAACGCAAAGTACCGCATGGACAAATACAACGAGCACGACTAGCACCAGTACTACGCAAACTACAACGACGACTCAGGTAAACAGCGGATCTACAGCGCAGAGCTATTACGTTGCTTCAGGCGATACACTTTGGGATATCGCCAATAAATTTGGCACAACGGTCGACGCTCTAATGGCAACAAATGGGTTATCTAGTGAGGTCATTGTTGTTGGCCAAGAATTAATCGTTTAATTATCTGATACCGCCTTAAGAATGATTGCTCTAAATGGCATCATTCTTAAGGTTTTTTTGTAATGGAAAAACAAAATCAAGAAAGTGAATACAAACAAATATAAAAAAATAAGAAAAAAATTGAAATTGCTTACTTTTTATTCGCAACTCGGGGTTATTTTAGGTAGAATGGAAGAATAAGAACGGGAGGGATTTTCAATGACAAAAATCTATCAATCGGTCAATGAGTTAGTTGGGCATACGCCAATCGTCAAATTAAATCACATCGTAGAAGAAGGTTCTGCGGATGTGTATCTGAAATTAGAGTTCTTCAATCCTGGGGGAAGTGTCAAGGACAGAATTGCTTTAGCCATGATTGAAAAAGCAGAAAAAAATGGCTTGTTAAAAGCTGGTGATACCATCATCGAACCAACATCTGGGAATACTGGGATCGGCTTAGCCATGATCGGTACGGCAAAAGGCTATCGTGTCGTGCTGGTTATGCCAGAAACCATGAGTATTGAAAGACGTAAAATTGTTCAAGCTTATGGCGCAGAGTTGATTTTGACCCCTGGGTCTGAAGGAATCACTGGTTCTATCAATAAAGCAAAAGAATTAGCAGAACAAGACGGCTATTATATGCCATTACAATTTGAAAACCCAGCCAATCCAGAAGTCCATGAAAAAACGACAGGGAAAGAAATTGAGGATGCGTTTGAATCTAAAGGGTTAGACGCTTTTGTTGCTGGGATCGGCACAGGTGGCACGATCACTGGTGCGGGGAAGGAATTGAAGCGCGTCTATCCTAATTTGAAGATCGTGGGCGTTGAGCCTGCAGAATCAGCTATTTTAGGAGGTGGCAAACCTGGTCCCCATAAGATCCAAGGGATCGGCACGGGATTTGTTCCTAAAGTACTAGACACTGAGATTTATGATCAGGTGATTGCCATCGCTAGTGAGGATGCCATGGAAACTGCGCGTCAAGTTGGGATGAAAGAAGGAATCTTAGTAGGAATTTCTTCTGGTGCAGCGATCAAAGCGGCATTAGAGGTTGCTAAGGACTTAGGAAAAGGCAAAAAAGTCTTAGCGATCGTACCAGATAATGGTGAACGCTATTTGTCTACGGCACTATATCAGTTTGAAGACTAGCAAAGAGGGGGAAAGCAGGCATTCGTTTGTCTGCTTTTCTTTCTCGAAAAACTGAGGGAAGACGGGCTGGGCAAATGCGTTATTCCTTTAAAAAAACAAGGAAAGCTGTTTGAATTTTTAGGTTTTACATAGTATGATAGGTAAGATAAGAGAAATGGAGGAACTCCTGTGAGTACGATCTACGATGAAGCGATCAAACGATTAAAACATGAAAATATTCGTATTACACCGCAGCGAGTAGCGATATTAGAATTTTTAGCCAGTCACGATGCCCATCCGACCGCTGAAGAGATTTATCGGGCGATCGAAGTTCATTTTCCTGGTATAAGTGTCGCAACGGTATACAATAACTTACGTTTGTTCACAGAAATTGGCTTTGTAAAAGAAATGAATTATGGAGATGCCTCCAGTCGTTTTGATTTTACAACGGAGCCTCATTATCATGCTATCTGCCAAAAGTGTGGAAAGATCGCTGATTTTTACTATCCAGGATTGGAAGATGTCGAAATGGCGGCTTCGAAATTAACTGGGTATCAAATAAATAACCATCGACTAGAAGTTTATGGTCTATGTCCTGAATGCCAAGTGAAAGAGGAGGAAACAAAATGAAGATAATTTCTACAGATCAAGCACCACAAGCAATCGGTCCTTATGTTCAAGCAAAAATCGCAAACGGCTTTTTGTTTGCTTCTGGTCAAGTGCCATTAGATCCTGTTTCGGGGGAAGTTGTCGGTACGACGATTGAAGTACAGACTCAGCAAGTATTGAAAAATATCAACGCGATTCTTGAAGCGGCGGAACTTACGCCAGATGACATCGTTAAGACGACATGTTTTTTAAAAAATATGAATGATTTCGTTCCTTTCAATAATACGTATAGCACATTGTTCAATGAAGCGTTACCTGCACGTTCTGCTGTCGAAGTTGCTCGCTTACCAAAAGATGTTTTGGTTGAAGTTGAGATCATCGCAGCAGTCAAAGAAAAAGCGTAACCAACAAAGAATCGTGGGACGTCCGCATTTGCGTCGTCCCCTTTTTATTGATTCGATCCTGATAGGAAGAATCTTAATGTTTCAAGTGAGCCAAGGAGAAGAGGATGTAGTATGGTTTCGTTAAAGGAATATTTGGCAAAAGGGCAAACGACGATTTCAAATTTGCTTTTAGAGAATTACCATCATCTTGGTTTGACGAATGATGAATTTTTGTTATGGCTGCAACTGTATCGCAGCCATGAGCAAGGCAATGATTTTCCAGATTTACGTGAGATCGCCTCGGTGATGGGCAGCGACCAAAAAGAGATCTATCATTGGTTGAATCAATTGCTGAAAAAAGATGTGCTGCGAATGGGTTCTAAAAAAGACGACGCAGGAAAAATGGTTGATTATTATGATTTCACTGGCATTTATGAACGGCTCGAGTTTCTTTTGCAGCAGCAATCCAAAAAAGAAGTCGCTGAAACAAATGAAGAGAAGATACGCGAGTTGTATCGCTTATTTGAAGGAGAATTTGGTCGCCCCTTATCGGCGATCGAATACCAACGGATCGGGCAGTGGTTGGATGAGGACCACTATGATCCCGAGCTGGTCCAGTTTGCTTTGCGAGAAGCGGTCTTGAATCAAGCGTATAGTTTAAACTATATCGATCGTATTTTGCTTTCGTGGGAACGCAAGAATATTACCTCAAAAGCGCAAGTAGAAGAAGAGCAAAAAAGAAGAAAAAAACAGTTTCTTCAAAATGAAACCACGCCACAAGAAGATGGCCCAATGCCCAAAATCCCTATGCATAATTGGTTAGAAGGAGAGTAAGATACAAGGAGTTTAATTCGTCCAATGATCAGTAAAGAAAAAACAATGACTGCGATAGAAATAATGTATGAGATGTTTCCTGAAGCACATGGAGAACTAGTGTCAAAAAATGCCTTTGAATTGCTGATTGCTGTCATTCTAAGCGCACAGGCAACGGACGTGTCAGTTAATAAAGTGACACCGGCACTTTTTGAAGCATATCCAACGCCGCAGGCTCTCAGCGAGGCGCCGTTAGAAGACATTATTGAAAAAATCAAATCGATTGGCCTCTATCGAAACAAAGCGAAAAATATCAAAGCTTGTGCCTCTGAATTGTTGCTGCGTTTTGGAGGCGAAGTGCCTCAAACCAGAGACGACTTAATTTCTTTGCCAGGTGTCGGCAGAAAAACAGCGAACGTCGTTCTTGGCGATGCATTTGGCATTCCAGCAATCGCTGTCGATACGCATGTCGAACGGGTATCAAAAAGGCTGCGCATCTGTAAACTAGACGCCAACGTATTAGAAGTCGAACAAACATTGATGAAAAAGATTCCAGATACGTTGTGGGTCAAAACGCATCACACGTTAATTTTCTTTGGTCGTTATCATTGCACAGCACGGGCACCTAAGTGTGAGGTTTGTCCATTGTTGACAATGTGCCAAGAAGGAAAACTTCGGATGAAGGGGAAGAAAACCATTTAATGGTGAACATAAACCAAAAGTAACTAGGATCAAGACGCTAAGCGAAATCGCTTAGCGTTTTTTTTTTGCACAAATTGATAAAAAAAACAGGTAATTAACGTAATACCCTTTATTAAAGCCCTTTCAAGTAACTGGAAAAACATAAGCTTACTGAATTTTTTTGATTACACCACTCAAAATTAGGTGTTTTTTCACAAAGAGATCGTGTGAGGGATGATGCTCGATGCGAAATGAACCTTCCGATACGCCTTTTTTTTGAAACT
The DNA here is from genome assembly GCF_051713725.1 of Enterococcus sp. DIV0755f. Lineage (NCBI taxonomy): Bacteria > Bacillati > Bacillota > Bacilli > Lactobacillales > Enterococcaceae > Enterococcus > Enterococcus sp. DIV0755f. Next base: position 1,764,867 of record NZ_JBIOQL010000001.1, on the reverse strand, counting down.
ATTTGTAAGCTTAGTATGATGGGCTTCTTTCGCACAGTTTTTACCCTTTCTTTTTACAAAACTGCTTATTTTTAGTCAATAAAACGTAAAATTAATAAGAAAATTCACCTATTGGTGAAAAATAGTATTTCAAATCTGTGGAAATCATCAGTATAGTGAACTTTGTCAAAGGTTATAAGTCTTTCTCTGCTATTTTACGAATGACAGAAAAAGCGTTGCACAGTTCAAATGATTCTGTAACGATCTCAAAATCATTTTTTGTTAACGGGTCTTAGACAAACGCAGTTTTGAAAAGATCACTTATAAGATGTGGCAAGTATAGAGGAGGAGGGAGAATGAAAGGAGAAAAGGTATGGAAATTAGTTCGTATGGTTCTGTTTTGCACTCTTTTTTATGGGATAACTATTTCTACGGCAGCGGTGAATGCTCAGGAAGTGCAGTCGGTTGAAACAGAAAGCTCTGTGCTTTTTACCGGTGTTTATGAGCCTATTGGGCAACCCGAACCAGCACCGCCAGCAGGCCCTACAGAGAATATCTCGCCACCAAACGAGGTAGCAAAACCAGGTGGTATTTTACCAAAGACCAACGAGACAAGAACTTACGGCGTAATCTTACTTGGATTACTGCTCGTACTGGTTGTATTGTATGTGCAATATACCAAACATCGATCAAGATTTATGATGGTTAAAAAGAAAAGACAAATAATTTGAAAGCAGGGATGAATTTGAAATTCGTACGATTTGCATCGGCAGCTGTTTTAGCTGCAACTTTATTTACTATTAGCGCGCAAGCCTTCGCTACTGAAAGTGTAACAAACCATGATACAGAAGGGAAAGTTCTCTTTGTACCAAACGATAGCGAAGCGACAGTGGTTCAACCACCAAATCCTGGTCCTAATGGTCCAGATGTAGAGATCAATCCAGTCGGCCCGGAAGGACAAACGGGACCATTGACGATTGCTTACGCACCTACGCTTAATTTCGGTGAGCAAGTGATTTCTAATACCGATCAAGAATATAAGCTAGTGGCTGAATTACACAAGCTAAAAGACGCGGAAGATAGTGAAGAAAGAGTTCCATATGTTTCATTTGCTCAAGTCCAAGATACGCGTGGGACAAATGCTGGTTGGGACTTAAAAGTTTCCTTAAGTGCTTTTGAATCAGGAACACAGAATAATGAACTGACTGGAGCAAGAATTCGTTTTAATTCGCCAAAATTGGAATATAACGGAAGCAACCAAGAAAATGAACCACAAATTCACGCGGATGGATTGATTTTAGATGCTACAAATAGTGAGCGTTCGGTTCTGACCGCTGCTCAAACAAAAGGTGCTGGCGTATCGTCAGTCGTTTGGGGCGATCAGGAAGAAATCAATCGACAAGTGGAAGCAGGCGCAGAGGTTGTTGAAAATGCTGGAATCGAGTTACTTGTTCCTGGATCAACAGCAAAAGACGCTGCTCTTTATGAAGCAACCCTTACTTGGACATTGGCTGCAACAGCTGGACCGGACGGAGAAACGGTTCAATAACTTAGTTTTGTACTGAATAAAAAAGAAAGAAGGAACTAGAAATGAAAAAGATTCGTTTAGCTACGGTCGCTGTATTATCCACCACTTTACTAGCAGGAGGCGGTCAAGCCTTTGCCCAATCTTCATTAGAAACGACTACCGATAACGTTGTAGGATTTACCTCAGACGGAAGCGATCTAACAGTGGTACAACCGCCAGTCGTGCACCCAGAAGTAGAAACGATCGAACCAACACCGCCAGGACAAACGGGTCCATTTACCATTGCTTATGCACCACAAACATTCGATTTTGGTCAGAATGCTATTTCTACCAGTGATCGTTGGTATTCGATCGTTGCTGATGAGCGTAATTTGGCTGATCAATCAGGTACGACACCGTATGTATCGTTTGCCCAAGTACAAGATACCCGAGGAACGCATGCTGGTTGGACATTAAATGTTAGTCTAACTGATTTTACTTCTGAATCAGGGGATGTCTTGACTGGGGCAAAAATCAAGTTGGCAAACCCTGAGATCGTGTTCAACAAAGGTGAGGGTGATCGAGACTTACAGCCAAGTGCCGTTATCAATAATGAAGAACAAAATGCGTTGATCCTAGATGTCAACGATCAAGACATTCCTGTCATGCGTGCTTCGGTCGGTCAAGGCGCGGGCGCTTCATCGATTTACTGGGGAGATCAAGAAAAATTGACGGAACAAAATCTTAATAAACAAGAAGGCGAAATTATCAGAAATGATGATATTCAACTATTTGTACCAGGCTCTACCACGCAGCTAGCAACTAACTATACTGCGGAAATGACATGGACGCTAACTGCTTCTGTTGATAGTAGTGGCGAAACAGTAAATCCGTAAGAAGGATCATAGCTTGCAACAAGAAACAACTGGCAGGAATAGTAAATTATTCCTGCCTTTTTTGGAAGGAGAACCACTTTTGACTGAACAACGTATGAGAATGAAATGGATAAAAACGGTTACCTGTACGGTCATCCTACTATCATTCTTTTTTTCACCAAGATTGAGCTATGCTCAGACAGAATCAGAATTAAACTTCTATGTGACGCCTATCTTACCTGAAAGTCAGCTGGAAGGAGGGGCGTTGGGGTATTTCGATTTAAATCTTGGGGCAGGAGAACGTGATGAATTGGCTTTAGAGATCGAAAATGGTTCTGATCAAGCGATCGAAATAGAAATTTCTGCCCATACGGCATTTACGAATGTGAATGGTGTTGTGGAATATGGCCGGGATGCAGAATCCCCTGATCCGACTTTACCTGCATCAATTGATGAACTGGTAGAGGTGCCTGAAACCGTATCGTTCGATCCATTAGAAAAACGAATCATTTCTTTACCGATTACGATGCCAGAAGAGGAATTTAAAGGGGTTTTGGCAGGTGGCATTCGAATCAAAGAGGTTATTTCGGAAGAGGAGCAAACACAATCTGCTGAACAAGGATTAGGCATTCGGACTGCATTTTCCTATGTCATTGGTGTGGTAGTAAGCAACAATCGGTCCGCAACGGATCCGGGATTGGAACTGCTTGATGTTTTTGCCGATCAAGTAAACTACCGAAACGTATTTAGTGCTGTTATCCAAAATTATACTTCAACATTTGTCAATCAATTGGAAGTAACAGCTGAAATTCGATCTGTTGGCAGTGAGACGATTTTATATGAAACAAGTCAATCAGCGATGCAAATGGCTCCTAATTAACATATGCATTTCCCAATTCCCTTGAATGGTGATCGTTTTCGTAATGGGGAGTATGTATTGAATCTTACTGCGCGGTCAGGAGAGGAAGAGTGGTCTTGGGAACAGACATTTAGCGTAGAGGCAGAAGATGCTCGCCGCTTAAATGAACTCGATGTCACTGTAGATACGTCACTCAATTGGTGGATGATCGCCACGGCTGGTCTAATCAGCTTGTTTCTATTGCTTGCGATCATCCTAATTGTTCGTCAGAAAAAAAATGCAAAGGAAGGTGGGAAAAGTTGAAATGAAGAATACCTCACACAAGGTAATAATTGCGATCATTATTGGATTACTAAGTGTGCAAACTTTTTTTCCAAGTCTGAGCAGTTTACTATTGCCAGAAATCCACGCCATCGATCACACGATTGAACCATTGGACGAAACGCAGAACATGTCCTTGCTTGATAAAGCAACACAACCGATCCAAACAAAAGAATTTGACATCCATACCCCTTTTTTTCAGTTTCCAGTTAGTGTGATTGAAGGTGTCGTGGATCAACCGATCGATGTTTTCGTCGTATCAAGCCAACCGTTAGATGAGATTACGCTGGTTGTAGCGAAAGAAGCAGCGATCGTGGAAGAAGAATTTGCTGCAGAAGTGAAGAGTAAAAAGCTGTCTGAAGAAGAACAGGAATGGACGCTTACCTTTGATGAAGAGCTAATGGAGTTCGAGATTCCTATCGTCTTTAATAAAATAGGCGATTATCAACTGGTTATAGGTGAAGCGGAACTAACGATCGAAGTACAGGCAGAAGATGACGAGGAAGAGGACTCGGATGATGATGCAGATAATGAAACGATCGAGACAGAAGTCTCACCATCAGAGACGCCGCAGGAAGGGGAACGAACCACGCAACCTTCCAATGACGCGAACCTAAACGAGAATCAGCAAGACACAGAAGCTGATCAAGCAGAAGCGATTGCCCAATTGACAGAACCGGTCACACCGTTAAACGAAATCAGTCACCGGGATGTTTCCAATTGGCAAGAATTTATGGCGGCAATCGTGAACAAAGATGTAAATTATATCAATATCGTAAATGACTTTGAATCTTCGGATAATCCTACTCAAGGAGTTTCTGGAGTGGCTGCGGGAAGTGCAACTTCCAACCCTACAAATGGATTAGCCTATATTTGGACCAATGCTTCTGGAATTTCAAGAACGCTTGTGATCGAAGGCAATGGGTATCAAATCGACTTTAGAGCTGTTGCTGTCGGATTTTATGATAGTACCGTCAATAGTGCAACGCCGTGGGACATCACGTACCAAAATATCGATATCGTTCATGGCAACTATTATGGCTTCATGAATTTTACGAATATGAGCATTCCACAACAGAATCTATCCAGAATGCGCTACCATAATTTGACCAATGCGGGAAATCAATTGATTCACTCGCACGCAACACCTGTCGTTATGTCTGGCGAGGTAACATCGCATCAATCACCGACGTATACGTCCCGATCAGGACGAGTACAAACGATCAACGCAACGAATCAGGTGAATATGGAAATAACCCAATTAGAAGTTCTCGATAACGCAGTAGTTGACATGTCAACGATTAATGCGGGAAATATTTATTTGTACTATGCAACGGGTCGAATGATTATTGGCGATGATGTGAAAATGACCTTGCGAACAGCTGGCACAGGAGGAGAAGCCTATGGGGCAAATATTTACATTCAAAATGGTCGGATCGATATCGGTAATCGATCAGAGCTTCATTTGAATGCTCGAGCCAACTCTCCCGCAATCAGTATGTATGCTAGCGGCGCCCACTTTGAAATGTCTGAGGATAGCAAAGTGGTAATCAAAGCTGACGGACGTACCACAAGCCTCAATGGATGGGGCTATAACATTATCTACATGGGTGCTGGAAGCACGATGCTTATTGGAAATAAAAGCAGTGTCGAAATTGATGCAGTGAATCAAGGGACCACCACATCCGGAGTGATCCATGTAGCCGGTGCCGCCACATTTATTGTTGCTAAAGAAGGAATCTTGGATATTAAGTCAGACGGAACCAATCCCTCTCATTCCTTAATGACATTTTTGAGCTCGGCCTCAACCTTCACTTTTGCGGATGCACAACGCATCAATTTAGAGAAAACAAGGGCGGTTACCGGAAATGCAGCAAATAGCAGCCTTATTTCGATCTCCGGCAGCGGTGGGCTATTAGATGTGGATATTCAAGCAGCGAAACAATGGCGGCACGGAAACTTGACGGAGGAACCAGACTTCAGTTGGAGTCCAATCTTCAACTTAAAAGTGAATTTTGCCTCTACCTTGTCATCGATTTCGAATGTTTCTTCCATCTCTCAAGAGATTGTTGATCATTTTCGCGCGAATTTTACCACAAGAGCACAACGTATCCTATTTGAATATATTCCAGATGTTGAGGTTCATTTAGAACCATTAACGGAAGACCCGGCACTGGAAGGCTCAAGAATCATTAGGGGAAAAGCCACACCTTATAGTGTGATTCGTTTTGACGGAGATCCAGCGATTCCCGCACCACAACTGCAATCACCTTCTTTTGATGATAACAGCTTGTTCCATCTTCAAGCAGATGCCAATGGTGATTTCAGCTTGACTTTAGCCGAGGGGGATCGGTTTACAAAACATAATACGGTGACGGCTTACGCTTTCTTAAATGGAAAATTTGATACAGCTGAAACAGTTGTTCAAGAGATTGCCACAATGAATCCACGAGATCCGATCGCACCAGATATTGAAGTGAACCCAGAAAATAAACCGGATATACCAGAACATTTAGGGTTTATCAGTATCGATTTCATCTCCCAGTATAGCTTTGGAGATGTATCAATAAGTGCAGATACCAAACAGTACAAGGCATTGCCGCAACGTCTTAGTAGTGCAGATGGCTCAGTAACTGAGGAACGGCCAAATTACGTGCAGATTTCTGACCGGCGCGCTCAATTTACCGGTTGGGAACTTAACGCGACATTATCCGCTGCAGGATTTCGTAATGATCGAGGAGAAGAACTTCGGGGTGCACGAATTATTTTAGAAAATGCAGTTATGCTGACGAATGCTGCCAATTCAGCAATTCCTCCCACTTATAGTGAATCAATGATCCTTGATCCTGGGGTACCCGCTTTGATCGCTGAAGCAGATGCAAATGAAGGAAGCGGTACCTGGATTCAGCGCTACGGGGATATGGGGACGATGGGGGATAGTGTCAAACTTGAAGTACCCATTGGATCAAATCCGCGTAACATGACCTACCAAGCAACGATTGAATGGGAGTTAAGTTTTGTCCCATCTACCGAATGATCAATGCTCAATCTTATCAAATGGAAGCTGTTGACACCTATGACAGCTTCCATTCTTGATAGGAAGATAGTGAGTAAATCGCTTGAAAAGCAGTGGGTTTTACCGTTTTTTTGCGGTAGATCACGCTTGCTTCATAATAACCGCGAAGATATAGAGTTCACCTAAACTCGTGCAAAACTATTCAAGCAGCTTTGAATCAGTTCGTCAGGTTTTGTTCAAAACCAATGATGCCAGCTGAAACAAGAGAAAGGAAACTGTATGAAGAGTAAAAAAAAGAAGTCATATCTGACATTATTCAGTGCTGGGATTTTAGCAAGCCAACTTTTTGTTTCTCCCGTATTGCTAGCGAAAGAAAGCCCTCAGCCTGATAACTATTCAGAAAATACAAATGTCGAACAGCAACTTGATGACCAAGATTCATCGGCAGCAGAAGACCAAGAAAGTCAAGAAGACGTCAGCAAAGAGCAAACGGAGGACTCGACCGAGTTATCCTCCGAATCAAATGAACCGCTTATGGATTCAGAAACAGCAGATCCCGTTGTAGAATCTCTTGATTCGTCTGAAGAATCAGACTCAACACAAACGACCGAGTCAGCGGAAACGACCGAACTAGAGGAATTAGAGTCCACGGAACCTTCCGAGGAAGAGGAAAAAATAGATGCTGAAACGGACGATCTAGAAGTAGAAACAGAGAACAAGCCAAAAGAGACCGACTTGATTGATGAGTCATTGGCACCCAAAGAAAATGAAATTTCAACTGAGAGCAACGAAAATACTGAAAATGCAAAAAAAGAGGAGCCGAAAACACCTCCGATTATTGCACCTGAGCAAGTAATCAACCCTGTCGTTCAATCACCAGATGCTACTTCTCACTTGAAAAATTCTTTTTATGATGGACGTACCATTGATTTACCAGAGAGTTTTCGGGCAGCGAAGATCGCAGATTCGAATCTGTTAGATTTCACCTTGCCGATATTAGCTGATTATGATGCCCAATGGCAAGCGGCATTGGTCTACGAGATCATCGGGCAAATTGGTGAACTAGAAGAACCATCGACAATGGACGAATGGATCAATGAACGGATCAAAGCGGTTATAGAAGGAAAAGCTAGCTGGATAGAAAAAGAACAGCAGGTTGAACAATTACAACCGGGGGATCTTTTATATGACGCAAATCAGTTAATCGGTATCTACCTCGCAGATGGTTACCAAGCAAGTTTAGTGACAAATCAAGAAGAGCCAACGAAAACTGCCATCGAAGTTCAGCGGGTTTCAATCGAAGAGCCGCTATCGATCAGACGGCTATCAAATCCTGAATTGGCTACATATGGCGAAAAGCTAGTTACTGAATATCCAGCCCCTTACGAATTTACAGTGAATCAAAAGACCCAGACGTTTATTGAAACATTGGCACAAGAAGCCCAAAGCTTAGGGCAAGAATACGATGTCTTTGCTTCTGTATTAATCGCGCAAGCGATCCTTGAAAGCGGCAGTGGCGACAGCGGGCTTTCCAGCAGTCCCCATTATAACCTTTTTGGGATCAAAGGCAGTTATCAAGGAAGCAGCGTGACTTTACCAACAATGGAAGATAAAGGCAACGGAGAACTATTCCAAATTCAAGCAGCCTTTCGTTCCTATTCAAGTTATCGAGATTCGATGGCAGATTATGTCAAATTGATTCGCGGAGGAATCACTGGAAATCCAACCTTTTATCAAGACGTGTGGCGCTCTGAATCAAAAAACTATCTTCGGGCAGCAGATGCTTTGACGGGCACTTATGCGACCGATGTTAATTATAGTAAAAAAATCAATTCACTGATTGCGGTCTATGGATTGACGCAATATGACCAAGTGATCGCAACAGAAACAGGCTTGTTTATCCAAGGAAAAGAACAAATTCCAGAAGAGTATCGCTCCCTCATGACATTTCCAGAATACAACGGTCGTGACTACAATCTTTCTGGTTCGTATCCTGTTGGACAATGTACTTGGTATGTGTTCAATCGGGTGAGTCAATTAGGCGGTCAAGTAGATGACTACATGGGAAATGGTGGTCAATGGGGCAATACCGGACGACGTTTAGGTTACAACGTCAGTCAAACGCCTAAAGCAGGTAGTATGATCTCTTTTGCACCTGGAACAGCTGGATCTGATCCTCGTTATGGTCATGTCGCTTTTGTTGAAGCCGTTGGTCCAAATGGTATTTTGGTGTCAGAAGGAAATGTCTATGGTGGAACCACAATCTCTTATCGCGTGATCAGCAATGAATTGGCGCACTCATCAAGTGTTTCATATATTATGCCAAAATAAGGATGGAGGGCTGGCAATATGAGTAAAAGGCATAGACAAATAGGTCTTCCTATCAGCGGTATCTTTTTGATGGTCCTTTTGCTTATTGTGTTTCTTCAGCCGTATCGACTGGCGTTAGTCAGAGGAACGTCTATGCTGCCGACGATCGAGGATCGACAAGTTGTGCTGATTCATAAAAAGCGCCAGCCAAATCGCTATCAGCTGATCGCTTTCGAACAGGAAGGAAAATTTTTGATCAAGAGAGTGATTGGTGTGCCGGGGGATTCCTTCGTTCGTACACAGGAGCGGTTGTTGATTGGGGCGGAGGATACTGACTTTGATTTTTCATTTATGATCACTGTGAAGGATGAAGCCGTTGAGGCGTTGCCGATTCGGGGGTACCTCAAAGAAGATGAGTACTTTGTCGTTGGCGATGCACTGCTCACTTCAAGTGATAGTAGAGAATTTGGAATCATTTCAAGTAAAACCTTTTATGGTGTGGTGACCACGTTCTTCTGACACATCAGCTTTTTGAAAGGAAGTTTGCGATGATTCATTTCTTGCAACATATCAACGAGACTAAGTTTGTATCAAAATGGATGAATAAAACGAATTTTAGTTTTGATGGAAGGAAGAGACTGTGATTTTTATCTATATTGGGATGATACTGCTTGCCATTGGAGCAGGTAGTATCATCGGTTGGCGATTGTATCGAGAATATTTATTAAGAAAAGTTGAAAAGCAGCTGTCGTCAGATGCTTTAGCCAAAAGGAAACTGCGTTTATTTAAGCACAACCTGCGCAGTGGGCACCTGCTAATTGTATTGGGCTGCAGTAGTGCCATAATCGTAAGTGTCTTGCTACTAACAGTTTTTCAGCTGACAGGCGGCATTCATGTGCAAAAGCTGCAAGAAGAAACCAGTCAATTGAAAGAGGAAGTCTTCGCGCTAAGAACTGAACAAACGGAATGGATGCGTATGCCGATTTTTGCATATCCTGAGAACGGCTTTTCTTTTGAAGCGATTGATTGGGAGCATTTACTCGTCTCCAATGATCGTGAAGCACAGTTTGCAGCTGAATATGAGTTGGCCTATCAGTTATCACCATATCTAGGTCGCACTGTAGCGATGATTTTTGTTGATCAGCCTTTGCAAGAAATCTCGATTGTTCTATCTAGCAAATTACCATCAATTGATGACTTAAACGGATGGGAAGAGAATTTTTCTCGTCTACTCCATGATATGCAGAACGTTCCCCTGATCACCCAAGGAACCTTCTCTGTCCAATTTTCCAAGGATTCTGATCAGTCCTTTGAGCAGACGATCATTCGTGACGAGAATGGGGTCTGGACCCTTTTAGAACGCAGATTCCCAAACACTGATGCTCAAGAAGTAGCCAACAACGAGAGGAGCGAGAGCATATCGTCTACTACTCAAACGGATCTAAGTGAAACGATCAATACAAATGAACAAAAAGGCAGTGTGAAAAATTAATGATGAAAAAGAAAAACAAAGGTTGGTTTTCTGCCCAAAAGCTAATGGATGAAGTGAATCAATTATCCATAGAAGAGCTGAATGAATTTGAGGAGACAAATCAAGAAGAGGGAATCGTTGAGGATCAAGGGTCCGCAAAGGCTACCCCTGAAAAAAATGAGGACGAGACCAATCGACCAGCAGACAATGAACTCCCTAAAACCCAGAAAGAAGCAGTAAAACCTGTCGCACAAACTTTCGCAAAACCGATTTCTCACCAAAGAGTGGCTGGAGATCAGCAGAAAGAGCAAAGTGTCAAAAAGATAGCAGTGCAGCAAAAGTCCTCTGGCAACCGTGACAGCTACGCCAAGGATAGTCAACTCGTTGAAGATAAAGGAGAACGTATGGAGAAAGAATTGAGTACAAAGCAGACAAATAAGCAAGAGTCAAAAGAACAAGAAAAGGATCATATGATTGAAAATTTATCTTTTGAAATCAAAGAATTGATTTTAGAAAATGAGCAACTACAGGAAGAAAAAAATCAGTTAAAAAAACAGCAGAAGGTAGTGGCTCAACAAGAAGCAGAGGCAATAGAATTAAAAGCTTCGCTAGTAGAAGCGAATAAGAAAGTCAAAGACCTAGAAGAGCAGCTTGCAAAAGTAGATACAGAAAAACTTGAAGTAAAAATCCAGCAATTAGAAGCCAAGTTAGCTGTTCAGCAAGAAAAAGAGCAACAAGAGAAACAAACTTACGAAAAGGAACGCGCTGAATGGACCTTGAAGCGGCAAGAAATCCAGCAGCTGCAAGAGGTAATTGCTGATTTGAAACAGCAATTGGCAGAAAAAGAAGAGCTTGCTGCAAATGTATCAGCTAGCGAATCAAATGAAGAAGTCGCAGAGCTTCAGGCGACAATCGAAGCATTAAGGGAAGAAAATGCAGCCCTACAAATCGAAAACGAGCAGTTCCAAACAGAAATCAGTGAGGTCTTAGTCTTTGCTAGAAGAAAAGCGAATCGCACAATTCAGGAAGCGAAAATCGAATCTGAACGAATGATCCGTACAACAGAAATGCGGATCGATGGGATTCATGATCGTGCCAAAGAGATTCTTTTTGAAGTGAACGAGACGAAAGAAAATGTGATTCATTTATTTGACGATCTGCATAATCAAGTTTATCAGCTTTCCGATAAAAAATTGCTGTTTGAAGAGCTTGAAAAGTAAGCTTCTACATTTAAATGGCAGTTAGTTATAAAAAAACAGTAGATCAGATTTTGATCTACTGTTTTTTTGCGATTCTCCATTATTCGACACTACCATCGTTTGGTTCCGGCGGGTCCGGTGGTGAGGAAGGATTATCCTCACTGCTGGAAGGTGTTGTTGAACCGGGATCCTGACTAGAAGCAGGAGGCGTAACGACCGATGATGAATCATCCTCATCAGGTGTTGTCACTGGTGGTGTTACTTCGCTTGATGATTCTGTTGTACTTGATGGTGTTGATTCGCTACTTTCTGTAGAAGGTGTCGTTGGTTCAACGTAGGAACTGCTGCTGGACGAACTTGGTGCTGAATAGCTTGGTTGGGTGTACGTCCCTTCAAGATAAAGCTCTCTTCCGATCCGTGTCAATCCGTCAGGCATTGTCCAGTCCGTGTTTTCTACAGAAGCAGAAACATAGCGCATCAATTCACGATAGACATCTGAAGCCACATGGGTACTACTATCAGTGATCGGTGTCATTTTGTCGTTGTAGCCTGTCCAAACCGCCAATGAGTAGGAGGGAGTATAGCCGGCAAAGGTAATATCAGGGTAGGCACCATTCGATGTATCCAGTTGTGCTAACTGGTCATCGGTGTAGTTGGACGTTCCCGTTTTCCCTGCTTGGTACAAACCATCGATTTGCGCGTTGGTTCCAGTTCCGACAGAAATAACATCTTTCAAGATATCGGTCACCATGTAAGCTGTCGTATCATCCATTGCTTCTTGACCAGAAACTTTAAAGGATTCTTCGTCTTCTGTACCATCTTGCATGACGATTTTATTGACGTACTGTGGTTCATAATAGGTGCCACCATTTGAAAACGCAGCATAAGCAGCGGCCATTTTCAGACTGGAGATCCCATACTTTGTGCCATCCAATTTATCCGTATTGCTGGAAATCGCATTGGATTGGGTGATCGTATCATATTCGATTCCTAAACCACTGAGAAAGTCTGCGATATTGTCCGCGCCGACTTCATCAAACAGCTTCACTGCCGGCACATTTCTAGACTCTGCTAGAGCGGTCCGCAAGGTGATATTGCCCATATATTGGCGATCCCAGTTGTAAACAGGAATATTCGTCCCTTTATACGTGTAAGGTTCATCTAAAATCATTCTACCCGTGGAATCTTGTAGAAATTGAAAGGCAGGGCCATAGTCTGTGATTGGTTTGACGGTCGAACCAAAGTCTCGTGCGACATTGACAGCCAGGTTATTTGCTAGAACATCATCAACATTACGGGCACCGATCTGAGCGGTCACCTTGCCTGTGTTGACATCAACTAAGGTAGCGGCAACTTGCATCTTGTCATCTGGGTAATCAACGTAGTCGTCACTGTTGACGATATCATATAATCGTTTTTGTGCATCGATATCGACATTAGTATAAATATCTAAGCCGTCAGTATACACATCTTTCCCAGTTTTTTCTTTGACTTCAGCGATCACTTCGTTAAAGTAGTTGTCAAAGTATTTCCACTCTTGGTTTTCACGGGGATTGTCTTGCAAGCCTTCTTGAATATCCTCGGCAACGGCCGCATCATATTCCGCTTGCGTGATTTTTTCATTTTCCAGCATCGCACCTAAAACAACATCTCGCCGACTTTTCGCATTATCAGGATGCGCAAATGGGTCAAAAGCTGAAGGGGCATTTGGTAAACCGGCAATCAAAGCGGTTTGCGCAAGGTCTAGTTCAGCTAACGGCTTGCCGTAAAACTTCATTGCGGCCGTTTGCATCCCATATACACCATTGGACATATATACTTTATTGATGTAGTAAGTGAGGATCTCTTGTTTTGATTTCATTTGTTCAAGACGAACCGCCATCCATGCTTCTTGTGCTTTTCGACGTAATGTTTGGTCTTCAGCGCTGGTAGAAAAGAAGGACAGCTTGATCAATTGCTGTGTCAACGTACTTCCGCCTTGCATACCGCCGGTTGTGGCATTGGATAATGCGGAACCGACGATCCGAATCGGATCGACTCCGATATGCTGGTAGAAGCGGCGATCTTCGACAGAGACGATCGCGTCTTCCAGCAGTTGAGGAATCTCACTTGCTGTAATTTTTTCTCTGGTTTCACTACCGAATTCAGTGATCAATTCGCCATTTGACGCATAGAAACGAGAAGAAACCGTTGAATCCAAACGTGTTTCATCAAGTGCAGGCGCATCTTTGGCATACCACCAGAATAGCCCCATCCCGGATAGAATCCCGATACAGCCTAAGAAAAACAGCCCCATAAATACTTTTAAAAGAATACTCCCAATGCTTCGTTTGCCTTTTGCCTTAGGAGGCTTTGGTGCTTTTTTAGCTGTACCTTTTTTAGAATCATGCCGAGAGGTCCTCGATTGTGATCCATTTGCCATACTAATCATTCTCCTTCATCGTTAAAAATTGATCAACTGCTTTTAAATAGGGAATACGCGGCGCAATTGAAGGGATGATTTCAATCCCATTCGTTTCAATATAGGCCAGTGTCATTGATTTTTTTCCCGTTTCTTTTTGCAGGTGCCATTGAGAAACTAAGCACTTGCTATCGAGAAAAAAGCAGCGTTGTAGACTAGAAAACCATAAAAGAACGAAACATAAACCCGCTTGTTCCAAACAGTCTTCCATATGCTTGATTTGGTGTGGATGAAAATTTTTAAAGGGAAATGACGTTTTGTTTTGAGTCTCTTTCGCTTCAAAGTCGATATATTGCCCTTGATAAACCCCATTGTAATCAGTGGTGGATGCCTCACGGAAATAGGCTTCTTTGATTACGGCGGCGCTTCTTCTTGGATAATCTACTTTCACGATTTGAATTGGTGTCGGTTTCTTATGAATGACAGCAAGTTTCCGATTCAAATAATAAAGGTTGCTTTCATTGATCGCTTCTTCAAAACGCATCCCACGATTGGCATACGTTTTTGGCTTTATTAGTTTCTCTTGCATTTTTTGTTTTTTGCCGTCATCATAGGTAGTAGATTGTCCATTCGGGTAACGAATAACCATGTTGTTCACACTCCTAGGCAACATTATACCAAAAAGTCGTTTGGAAAGAAAAGAGATGACCAGAGAAACAATGAAAACCTTATACTTTACTGGCTATCGTAATTATGAATTAGGTGTCTTTCAAGCAAAAGATCCCAAGATTGCAGTTATTAAGAAAGTAATAATGTCGACTTTGACCAATTATGTCGAAGAAGGGTTAGAATGGCTCTTGATCAGCGGGAATCTTGGAGCGGAGCTGTGGTGTGCCGAAGCCGTTGAACAATTAAAACAGACATACCCAGAACTGAAACTAGGAATTATTTTTCCATTTGAAGGGTTTGGTGAAAATTGGAACGAAACAAATCAGCAGGCACTGCAAACAGCGAAGTCATTTGCCGATTATGTCAATGCCACCAGCCATAAGCCTTACCAAGACCCCAGTCAATTAAGAAATCACACGGCATTTTTACTGGAGCATACCGAAGGCGCACTTGTGTTATATGATGACGAATTTCCAGGAAAACCTAATTATTTCTTAAGAGATGCCAAAGCTTATAGTGAGCAAAATCCCTACTTTATTCATCAAATAACAATGGATGACCTACAAAACGCAACATTTGATAGTAATTTACTTTGATTTTCGTATATTTTTTGATAGAATGGTCTAGAAAGTGAAAACCATTTGGAATAAACAATGAGGTGTAAATAATGGCAAATTTAATTTATAGTCCAAAAGATATTCTGCAACAAGAATTCAAAACAAAAATGCGCGGGTATGATCCAGTTGAAGTGGACGAGTTTTTAGATAATATCATTAAAGACTACGAAAGCTACAATAAAGAGATCTTAGCCCTGCAAGAAGAAAATGACCGTCTGACAGCGAAAATCGATCAATTGTCGAAAAACCAAGCGATCGCATCTCGTGTTCAACAAGAAGCGCCGAAAAGCCAAACCGTTACAAACTTTGATATTTTGAAACGTTTGTCTAATCTTGAAAAAGAAGTGTTTGGCAAAAAGCTTGATCGTGAATCAGAACCTGTCACTCGTTCTTCTTCCTACAACAGCAACTATACAAATGCTGATTTTGAAGATGACAACGAAAAAACCCGTCAATTCTAATCTATTTTAGAAAAGATAGTTGTGGTTTTCGGGTAATTGCGGCATAACTCGATTATGCTGAGGAAAGTCCATGCTCGCACAAGCTGAGATGCTTGTAGTGTTCGTGCCTAGCGAAACCATAAGCTAGGGTACTTGAGAAAGTAACGGCAGGAAAAATGGCTAAGGTGTAAGCTATGCCAAAGTATCCTTGAAAGTGCCACAGTGACGAAGCAAGGCGGGAAACCGTCTTGGTGGAACGCGGTAAACCCCTCGAGCGAGCAACCCAAACAATGGTAGGGGCACTTTTTGCACGGAAATGAACGGAGCAAGAAGGCAAGTATTTGCAGATAGATAATTACCCAGTGTTTTCTTCTCCCTGAGGAAAATACGGACAAAACATGGCTTATAGAAAATCACAACCTATCAGGGAATCCTTCCAGCAACGGAAGGTTTTTTTATACCAAGAAGGAGAGCGTTATGACTGAAAAAACATTTAATTGTATTGCCACCGCTGCGAGCGGTTTAGAAGCACTAGTGGGCAAAGAATTACGGGATTTAGGGATCGAGTGTGAGGTTGAAAACGGCCGAGCGCGTTTTAAAGGGACGATGGAGACCATTGCTACCGCGAACTTGTGGCTCCGTACAGCGGACCGTATCAAAATTGTCGTCGGGGAATTTGACGTATTGACTTTCGATCAGCTGTTTGAAGAAGTTAAAGCGTTACCGTGGGAAGACTTTTTACCTTTAGATGCTGAATTTCCGGTAGCTGGAAAATCAATCAAATCAAAATTGTATAGTGTACCTGATTGTCAAGCGATTACCAAAAAAGCAATCGTCAATCGCTTAAGAGAAGTATACCATCGTCCAGCAAGTGTGCCGCTGACTGAAACGGGCACTTTTTTCCAATTAGAAGTCGCTTTATTGAAAGACCATGCGATGATCACATTGGATACGACTGGCCCTAGTTTGTTTAAACGTGGCTATCGTTTAGAAAAAGGAGGCGCGCCGCTGAAAGAAAACATGGCTGCGGCTTTAGTGATGCTGACAAATTGGCACAAAGACAAGCCGTTTGTCGATCCCGTTTGTGGATCAGGCACGTTGTGCATTGAAGCAGCGTTGATCGGTCACAATATCGCCCCTGGCTTTAATCGGGAATTTGTTTGCGAAACGTGGGATTGGTTCCCAGCAGAAGTATTTGAAAAAGTACGGAAAGAAGCAGATGAAGCAGCAGATTATGATGTCGAATTAGATATTACCGGTTCGGATATCAATGGTCGAATGATTGAGATCGCCCGCAGAAATGCGGAAGAAATCGGTCTAGGAGACTCGATCACATTCAAACAACAAGCCGTTAAAGACTTTAAAACAGAAAAAGAGTATGGTGTCGTTGTGGCTAACCCTCCTTATGGTGAACGCTTAGGAGAAGAAGCGTCCGTTCAGCGACTGTATCAGGAAATGGGCCAAGTGTTTCGGCCGCTAAAAACCTGGAGCAAGTACTTTTTGACCAGTGACTTGACTTTTGAGACCCATTACGGCGAAAAAGCGACAAAAAAACGCAAATTATACAACGGTGCGATTCGTACCGATCTCTTCCAATACTGGGGACAACGTCCGCCACGCAAAAAGGAGTCTGCTGAATGAAAGAACAAGAATTTCTGAAAGAATTAAAAGAAATCGATCTATTACAACAAGCAATGGGGATCTTAGGCTGGGATAATCAAACAGGGATGCCAGAAAAAGCCAGTGATTACCGTGCGGAAGTTGACAGCTATTTATATGGTCTATACTTTGATAAAAAAGTGGGGGAACCAATCCAAGAAGCGATCAGCTATTTCGGGAAACACCCAGATGAATTATCAGAAGTAGGGAAAGCTGCGTATCAATTAGTCAAAGAAGAATATGAATTGCAAAAAGATGTACCCAATGAGTTGGCGATGGCGGCTTCCGCAGCTACGTCAAAAGCACATACTGCTTGGCTCAAAGCCCGTAAAGAAAAAGATTTTTCTTTATTTAAAGACGCTCTTTCTGAAAACATTCGCTTGACGAAAGAATTGATTCCTTATTGGAAGAAAAATGAGCTGACGAACTATGACGTCTTGTTAAACCAATACGAGCCGAATATGACGGTTGAGATCTTGGATAACGTATTCTCACAAGTGAGAGACGGTATCATGGATATTCGTCGTCAATTGGCTGAAAAAGGAACAGCGCCAGACACTTCGATCCTTTCACGTAAGATGACCGAAGCGCAACAACGTAAATTTATCTCAAAAGTGATCGCCGACTTAGGCTATGACTTTTCTCGCGGCCGTTTGGATAATACGGTCCACCCATTCGCTACGGGGATCAACCACAATGATGTACGGTTGACCACACGCTGGAGCGAAACTGACTTTTCGATGGGACTGTTCGGTGTGATTCATGAAGCTGGTCACGGGATGTACGAGCAAAACATCGATGAGAAATACGAAGGCACGCCTGTTCATGAAGGGGCGTCCATGGGAATCCACGAATCCCAATCGCTGTTTAATGAAATCATTATCGGCAGCAACCGCAATTTCTGGGCAAAGCAATACCCATTTTTCCAAGAATGTGCGGAAGGCACGTTTGATGATGTGTCTTTTGACACTTTCTATGACTCCTTAAAGCACTCAAAAGCTAGCTTGATCCGTATTGAAGCTGATAGTCTGACATATGTCATTCATATTATTATTCGTTACGAGATCGAAAAAATGATCTTTAACGAAACCGTATCGATCGATGAACTGCCAAAAATCTGGAATGACAAATACGAGGAATATTTAGGGATTCGTCCAGAAAATGACTTGGAAGGGATCTTACAAGACGTTCATTGGTCAGGTTCAAGCTTCGGGTATTTCCCATCCTATGCTCTAGGATATATGTATGCAGCGCAATTACTCCATGCCATGGAAAAAGAAATCAATGTCGATGAAGTGTTGGCTTCGGATGATTATTCACCGATTCGTAAATGGTTGACTGAAAATATCCATCAATATGGCGCATCCAAGAAACCAAATGAATTGATTTTAGATGCAACGGATGAATTATTGAATCCTCAATATCTATTAGACTATTTACGTAAGATCTATTTTAGCGTCTATAAAATCAGTGAGACGCAAGATTTCGCTTAAAAGTAACGAGTGGAAAGAAGCTTCGCAAGACGTTGCCGCCCCAATTATTTCATGGGGTGCTCGTCTTGTTGGACTTCTTTTCCTTTTGTATCAATCACCATCGAAAAAAGAAGGCTAGCTGCTTTCATATCGAAAGAAGGAAAAAAATGAAGGAAGAATACAATATTGCCGATCTTAGCAAAGTAATTGCTTATGCCGAAAGTATTCTGGGGAATGATTACACAGGACATGGGTTTGATCATGTCAAACGAGTGGCTGGGTTAAGTCAAGCCATCATTGATGCCGACGAATTGGCAGTTGATTGCTTTGTCGTACAGGCGGCAGCCTATCTCCATGATACGGTGGATGACAAAGTTGTGGCGGATGTCACAGCGGCGTCTAACGAAGTGCGAGCTTGTTTGACCACAGCGGGAGCCAGTGAAGCACAAACGAAAGAAATTTTTTCTATTATCGAGAATCTGTCTTTTTCAAAAGAACTTTTGCAAGGCGCGCAAGTTGTCTCAGTAGAAGGCCGCGTCGTTCGTGATGCAGATCGTCTCGATGCTTTAGGTGCGATCGGTATTTTACGGACGAGTTATTTTGGTGGCAGTCATCAACACCCGATCCATGTCAGTGACTTAGCCCCAAAGACGTTTCAAAATCATGAAGATTACCGAAAAGGGACGACGGTGATCAATCATTTTTATGAGAAACTATTTTTGCTTCCTGAAAAGATGACCACGGCGTATGGCAAAAAAGAAGCCCAACGACGTGTGGCTTTCATGAAGGATTTTTTAGAAGAATTCTATGCAGAATGGGATGTCTAACTTTGTTTAGAGTTTTTTAAACTAAAATTCGATTATTTCCTTTTTCCTTCTTTGTTCTTTATAATAGTAAGTACAAAGGAGGGATGGAAATGTACTACCAACAGGCATTACAACCGAATGAATTATTGCCAGCGATTTCCAATTCAGGAGAGTGCTTTTTTGTCATTCGGGCTGAGCTACCCATCCGGCAATATCAAATCGCAGTCTATCTTTACGACGATCAATTCTTTTTGTTGCAAGATGATCGCTTGTTTGATCAAATCGACCAAATCTCTAGTGAAACATTAGGGGATGAAGAAGAGATTTTACCATTTATCGAAGAAGCGCTGGAAGAAAACCATTATTTATTAGTGGAAAAAGCGTTTATTCGTTTAGATCTATCTACTTTACAAAAGATGACCGATCTTACTAGTTTCGATATCTTGTTTTATGAATTTTTTGACTCATGGGGGGAAGAAGGATGAAACGGACTGAATACGTAACGCTACAAGACCAAACATTGATCGACCTATTCCAGCAGTTAGGAGAGGATGTTTCGAATCTCGAGCTGATCGATGAAGAAAAGAATATCGATGTGGTGGTTGTGTCGAATAGTGATTGGCAATATTTATTGGAGCAAGTCAATGATGATGTGAGAGAGTCTTTTGCTGATACCTCAGAGACAGACCTGGATGAAGAACTAGCCGACGAATAAACCTTTTTTTAGTTGATAAACTGTTTTACTACGAAAGTGGCGGATGGATCTTTAGAAGGGGTCTAGCAATCAAGGCAGCTTACCAAAAAAATACGAAGCGATCTCATTTCCCGTCAAGAGGAGCAGGATCAATTCGTATTTCTAGGTAGGTTGCTTTTATTTCGTCCGCAGACGAACGTTTTTGACTTTTAAATAGCCGCGAATCAAGTTGACAATCAGTAAAAGAATGCCCACAATCAATGGAATCGCTAATAAGTAAGGCGAGTAAAGGTGGGTTGCTTGCACGTGTTCAAGAGATGTTTTTTCCACTTCATTGATGGCTTGTTGAATGACTTGTAAACTAAATCCTGTCAGAAAACCAGCAATGATGAAAAGGACGAAGCCTAAATAGGGAATATCGGAAGACCGGCGAAAAAGAGCAAAAGCTGCATATAAAACCAAAAGGAATGCCGGTACGCCAAAGGCAAAATAGGGATTTAACATGGTTTTTTAACCTCCTTTTCTTTTATGATACTCCAAAATTTACGTTTTGGGAAATAGCGTGTAAGATAAAAAGAAAACGTGAAGGAGTTCTTTATGTCCGCTTATATTACCCCAATAAAGGTTGCCTTGCTGGTTTTTCCTTTCCTAGCATTGGCGATATCAATGATTTTTTTTGTTATCCAATATCGAAAATACGGTCGTTTTATCTTGTCACGCGCACTGGTTCTGTATTCATTTGTCTTCTATTTATTGTGCGCCTATTTCTTAGTTATCCTACCATTGCCCTCGATCGAAGAGGTAGCGCAGATGACTGGTCCTAAGATGGAATTGCAGTTAGGGGCATCGTGGCAACATTTTGTCCAACAGACCGTCTTAAACATTCACGATCCGCAAACCTATCTTCCCGCTATGAAGCAGGGCGTCTTCCTTGAGCCACTCTTTAATTTATTGTTGACCTTACCATTTGGGGTCTATTTGCGTTATTACTTCAAATGTTCCTTTTTAAAAACACTCGTTATTACGTTTTGCTTGACGTTGTTTTTTGAATTAACGCAGTTGACGGGACTGTATTTTATTTATCCTCGTCCGTATCGCTTATTCGATGTCAATGATCTCTTTGTCAATACAGTTGGAGGGCTTGTGGGCTGGACGATCGCCCCGCTTTTTACGTTCTTATTGCCATCAAGGGAAGAGATGGATGCCGATTCTTACGCCAAAGGCACTCGGGTGACTGTGACACGAAGGGTGTTTGCTTGGTTGATCGACTGGGCAATACTGAATGTGGTCAGTTTTATTGTGGTGATCGCTGTTCGTTTGCTCACTCAACAGACGGTTCGGGACTTTAGTGGGGACTATTGGTACTTTGCTCTTGAAGTGTTGCTGTACTTTGTGTTGTTGGCTTACCTTGCCAAAGGACAAACGATTGGAAAAAAACTCGTACGAATCAAAATCATGCAAGAAGGCCGTGAGCGTGTCAGCTTGGGGGCTTTATTGAAACGCTATGGCTTGTTTTATCTGATTTATGCCAGCATCAGTCGGGTCAATATCTTTTTCGCACCGTTTCTTGAGTCCAACAATCTGCTGCTTTTAGTCGTTAGTTTGTTGATGGTAGTTATTTTTGGGTTGATCCAGTTTGGTTTTTACTTGAATCTCTTGTGGGCAGCAATAAAAAAAGAAAGCCGCTTTTTCTATGAACGCCGCAGTGCAACGTATACTATCAGTACGATCGATCCTCAATCGATTACAAAAGAAAGTTAGGAAAACAAGGCAACATATGCTATAATCCAAAGGATGCTAAAAGAAAGAAGGTGTTTGAATGTCTTTTGAGTCATTTAAATTTCAACCATTTATTTATGAAGCACTTGCTGATAAAAAGTTCTCTAAACCAACAGAAGTGCAAGAAAAACTGATACCTGTTATCCAAAAAGGACGCAGTGTTGTAGGGCAATCACAGACCGGAAGTGGTAAGACCCACACATTTTTACTGCCGTTGATGGATAAAATCGATGCCGAAAAAGATGAAGTGCAAGTAGTGATCACTGCACCGAGTCGTGAATTAGCCACGCAAATCTATCACGCCGCAAAACAAATCGGCGGATTTCATGATCCTGAAATTCGAGTGTCAAATTTCGTCGGAGGAACAGATAAGCAACGTCAATTAAGCCGTCTGCAAAATCAACAGCCCCATGTCGTGATTGGGACACCTGGTCGTATCTTGGATATGATCAACGAACAAGCGTTAGGGGTTCACACTGCCAATGTATTTGTCGTGGATGAAGCAGACATGACCTTGGATATGGGCTTTTTGGAAGAAGTCGATCAAATTGCGGGGCGTTTGCCTGAGAAACTACAAATGCTGGTTTTCTCCGCAACGATTCCAGAGAAATTGCGCCCATTCTTGAAAAAATACATGGCCAATCCATTGATCGAAGAAATCAAATCGAAAGCAGTCATCTCTGATACGATCGAGAATTGGTTGATTTCTACCAAAGGGAAAAATACCAATAAATTGATCTATCAATTATTGACTACAGGCCATCCCTATCTTGCCATCGTTTTTGCCAACACGAAGAGCCGTGTGGATGAAATTACGGATTACTTAAAGGAACAAGGCTTAAAAGTAGCGAAGATCCACGGCGACATCAGTCCTCGTGAAAGAAAACGGATCATGCGCCAAGTGCAAAATTTGGACTACCAATATGTTGTCGCAACAGATTTAGCTGCGCGAGGAATTGATATTGAAGGGGTTTCTCATGTCATCAATGCTGAGATTCCAGCTGATTTGGATTTCTTTATCCACCGTGTTGGTCGGACCGGTCGAAACCAAATGGATGGGACCGCGATCACTTTATATGATCCAAGCGATGAAGGGGCAATCCAAGCCATCGAAGATCTAGGGGTTGTTTTCCAACCGAAGGAAATCAAAAATGGCGAGATCGTTGAGACTTACGATCGGAATCGTCGGCAAAAGCGAGAAAAATCTCGTGACGAATTAGACCCAACCTTGATTGGCTTAGTCAAGAAAAAGAAGAAAAAAATCAAGCCTGGCTACAAGAAAAAAATTCAATGGGCTGTTGATAAGAAGAACAAAGAAAAACGGAAGATCGAACGTCGTCAAACGACTCGAACGGCCCGTAAAAACAAGAAAAATTCGAATAGCTAATGCTTAGCAAAACAGCAGTCAAGGAAGAGAACTACTCTTCCTTGGCTGCTGTTTTTAATTGTTTGGTCATTTCTACACACAATACGCCATCTTCAGCATAGGGTTCAGATGTTTTTTGATACCCACGGGATTCATAAAACGCACAAGCGTCGATCTCTGCGGATAACACTGATTGGAGGGCACCCTCTTGGACACCACGCATTTCGAGATAATGCAATAATTTGGTGCCGTATCCTTGGTGCCGATAGGCCTTAGCTACGCAAAAGCGATCAGGTTGCAGAGTGTTCGGTGAAGAGAATTGATAGCGAATGGTCGCGATCGGGATGCGTCCATCTAACCAAAGAAAGTATGGGCAGGTTTGGTCTTTTTCATCAAATTCCCATTCTATAGGGATGTGCTGTTCTTCCACAAAAACGGCTTGCCGCAGGGCGAAAACCGCTTGTAGCATCCACGGACTGCGTCCAAAATAAAGCATCAGTCGTTTTCCTCCTTTTTCGTGGTATACTCGTTATATAGTAATTGTAGCAGATGAGAGGAGAAATGACGTGGATTTTTTTGAGGCGTTACAATGGTCAAATTGGAAGACACTGTCCTTTGAAATCAAAGAACAGCTGATCCAGCAAATTTTAATGTATTTTGTCAGTCCTTTAAAGGAGATCACCGATGTCCATTTTAGTCAGTTGACGTATGCAGGGTTGAAATGTGCTACCTTTGAATTAACGATCGATGGCGAAGACTTTGTCTTTATACCAGGGAACTCTGAGGCGATCTTAGGTTGGGATCTCGGTGTGCAAGGATTACCAGCTACTTGCTGGAGTAAAAATTGGCAGTCACCACCCAACGAGATCATTCGCCAGCTGGAAACAATCTATGAGTTAGAAACCAGCCAGGATTGGGGGATTTTTGTCAATGAGTCTACGAGCCCTTTGCGCAAAGCTGTGATTGATCCTATGCTAGTCCAAAAAAGTTCTCTGCCTGCTGGCGCAAGGTATATCGGGCAGTTAAATACAATCACTGGGGAGTTTCACGGGTTAGTCGATCAATTCAGTGTTTTCGAAAAAGAGCTAAAGGCACAATTCACAGCACCAGCGTCCTTTGAGGAAAGCTTGCGTTGGGAATTACCCGCTTTTTACCACGAAGAGAATCGCTATTTTGCTGCACTCGAGCCGTTATCGGAAACCTATCAGTTATTTACCCACGAATCCGTCAGTCAAACAGAATTGAAACAGCAGTTAGACAAACAAGGCTTTCAGCTGCTATCAGAGGATCAATGGGAATACGTTTGCGGTGCTGCGACTCGGCGACTTTTTCGCTGGGGCAATGAAAAGTCCTGCGACGATGGTGTCTCTTTGTCAACCGCTGAATTGCTTGAACCGAATTTATTTGGCTGCACCTATGGGCTTGCGGATGCTTGGGAGCTGACAGATGGCTTGTCTTTAAAAATGGAGAACTGGCAGATTTGTGGGCATCCCTTATTCGATGCCTTGCCATATGCCAGTTATTACCGTTCACGGAAAATGCTGCAGCCAGATCAAAAGCTTTCTCCCCAGAGCTATCGTTACCGCAAAGCGATTCTGATCAACAAAGAACGGATTTGAGGATTGACTTTTTCGAAACATTTCCTTATACTTTGATTGACGAAGGATATGGTCGGTTTGATGATTCATTACAGAAAGTTTTTCATTGCTGAGAGAAAAACATGAATTCGGACGGATTGCTCCCTTTGGTGCTCAACTGCAGCAGAAATGTTGCCGTCCACTCCGCGTTAACGAGTCTAAGAGGTAATGAGTCACATCATTGCAAGCAAGGTGGTACCGCGTATCGACGTCCTTGCTCTGCAATGGTGTTTTTTTATCGTCAAAATGACTCTACAGGAATAAGAGCGCCTTACCAGCAATTTTGTCAGCCCCTGTATCTTAAGCGAACACAGAAGAAAGTAGGAGAATAACGTGAAACAATTATCCAGTGCAGAAGTACGCCAAATGTTTTTGGACTTCTTTCAATCAAAAGGACATTCCATCGAGCCGAGTGCGTCCCTTGTTCCAGTCAACGATCCAACCCTGTTATGGATCAATTCAGGGGTGGCAACGCTAAAAAAATATTTTGATGGCAGTGTTGTTCCTGAAAACCCAAGAATTACCAATGCGCAAAAATCGATTCGGACTAACGACATTGAAAACGTTGGGAAAACAGCAAGACATCATACGATGTTTGAAATGCTAGGCAACTTTTCAATCGGCGATTACTTCAAAAATGAGGCGATCCATTGGGCATGGGAGTTTTTGACCTCACCAGAATGGATGGCTTTTGATCCAGACAAATTATATGTCACGGTTTATCCAAAAGACACAGAAGCAAAACGGATTTGGGCAGAGGAAGTCGGCTTACCAACAGAGCATATCGTTGAGATTGAAGACAACTTTTGGGACATCGGTGCAGGACCTTGTGGACCGGATTCAGAGATTTTCTATGACCGTGGTCCTGAGTTTAATGACGTAGCGGAAGATGATCCCGAAAACTACCCTGGTGGCGAAAATGAACGCTATTTGGAAATCTGGAATCTGGTCTTTTCAGAGTTCAATCATCAACCAGATGGCTCCTATGAACCACTACCACATAAAAACATCGATACGGGGATGGGGCTGGAACGAATGGTTTCCATCGTTCAAAATGCACCAACCAATTTTGAAACAGACTTGTTTCTGCCGATCATTAATGCAGTGGCAGATTTAAGCGGTCGTGTGAACTACGGCGACAGCAAAACGACAGATATCTCCTTTAAAGTGATTGCAGACCATATCCGCGCGCTTTCTTTTGCGATCGGCGATGGGGCACTTCCTTCAAATGAAGGCCGTGGCTATGTTTTACGTCGTTTATTACGTCGTGCAGTCATGCATGGGAAAAAATTAGGGATCGATACTGCCTTCTTATACAAATTAGTACCGATCGTTGGCGAGATCATGGAAAGCTACTATCCTGAAGTACTAGAACAGCAAGAATTTATTGAGAAAGTGATCCGCAACGAGGAAGAACGTTTCCATGAAACGATCAATGAAGGGTTAGATATTTTAAATCAAGTGATCGCCCAAGTAAAAGCAGACGGTCAAGATACGTTAGCTGGTCAAGATATTTTCAAATTGTATGACACTTACGGCTTCCCAGTTGAATTGACAGAAGAAGTGGCGGAAGACGAAGGGTTGAAAGTGGACCACCAAGGGTTTGAACAAGAAATGGATGCACAACGTGCCCGCGCTCGTGCGGCTCGACAAACGGAGCTTTCAATGGGCGTACAATCCGCTTTATTGACAGATATCAAAGTAGACAGCCGTTTCGTTGGCTATGATTCACTTGAAGCAAACAGCGAATTATTAGT
This sequence comes from Enterococcus sp. DIV0755f, assembly GCF_051713725.1. Classification (NCBI taxonomy): domain Bacteria; kingdom Bacillati; phylum Bacillota; class Bacilli; order Lactobacillales; family Enterococcaceae; genus Enterococcus; species Enterococcus sp. DIV0755f. Next base: position 1,738,033 of record NZ_JBIOQL010000001.1, on the reverse strand, counting down.
GATCATCCAAGACGAAGCGTTACATGATTCTGTTTCGACAGGTGAAGCAAAACTGATTTTTGCCGAAACACCATTTTACGCAGAAATGGGTGGACAAGTTGCGGATACAGGCACGATCGTAGCAGAAGATGGTACGATTGTAGCGGAAGTGACGGATGTCAAAAAAGCACCGAACGGTCAGTTCTTGCATACTGCTACAATCAAAGCGCCACTAAAAGAAGGCATGAACTATTTCTTACAAGTGGATCAGCATCGTCGCAATAAGATCATTAAAAATCATACGGCGACTCACTTATTGCATAAAGCCTTAAAAGAAGTATTAGGCAGCCATGCGAACCAAGCAGGTTCATTAGTTGCTCCAGGACATTTGCGCTTTGACTTTAGTCATTTTGGGCAAGTGACCAGCGAAGAGCTGAGCCAAATGGAACAAATCGTCAACCAGAAAATTTGGGAAGCTCTTCCTGTTGTGACGATCGAAACGGATATCGATACCGCAAAAGGCATGGGAGCGATGGCACTCTTTGGTGAAAAATATGGGCATGACGTTCGCGTCGTCAATGTTGCCGATTGGTCGATCGAATTATGCGGGGGAACCCATGTAGCAAATACGGAGGATATCGGTATTTTCAAAATCGTTTCTGAATCAGGGATCGGTGCTGGTGTTCGTCGGATCGAAGCAGTGACTAGTCAAGAAGCTTATACGTTATTGCATGAAGAAGAAGCGCAATTAAAAGCAATTGCAGGGATCGTTAAATCCGCCCAATTAAAAGAAGTCGTTGCCAAAACAGAACAACTGCAAGCGCAGCTGCGTGAATTGCAAAAAGAAAACGAAGCTCTTGCCAGCAAGTTAGCAAACCAGCAAGCAGGGGATGTTTTCAAGGATGTCAAAGAAGTAAATGGTCTGCGTCTGATCACAGCAAAAGTGACTGTAAAGGACATGAACCAATTACGTCAACTAGCTGACCAATGGAAACAAAAAGACCATTCTGATATTTTAGTGTTAGCTACCGCGAATGATGGCAAAGTGAATCTTTTAGCTGCCATGAACAAAGCAGCCAACGAAAAAGGATTGAAAGCAGGCGATTTGATCAAAGAGATCGCACCTAAAGTTGGCGGCGGCGGTGGCGGCCGTCCTGATATGGCACAAGCCGGCGGGAAGAATCCAGAAGGAATCGCAGCAGCACTTGAGACAGCAGCAGCGTGGTTAGCTGCCAAGTAAGCACACTAGCTGGTTGAATCTGTACCCGCGAGTTCCTTTCCTTTAAGAAGATAGGTGAAAGTGGAGCGTAGGTCTTTAACACATTCCTTTTTTGAACGAAGATGACGGAGGGGGAGACCCTTCCGTTATCTTTTTCCTTTTTTCCTACGTGTTATCTGAAAATGCGTTTGATAATTGAAGGGAATTCGCTTTTTTTTCGAAAAAACGATACGAATAGTTGTTTAATTGAATTCCTTCGGGGTAAAATAAGAAAGATGGTTTTTTGAGAGGGTGATGATTTGCTAAACTTTTTTTTAAATCGCAGCAAAAAAAATGGTGTCTACGAACGTACAGCCATCGGGAAGTTAGCAGGTAGCCTCGGGTTGCTTTCCAACCTACTATTATTTGCTGGGAAATTTATCATTGGCTTATCTGCCCAGTCTGTTTCGATTATGGCAGATGCCATCAACAGTCTTTCAGATACCGCTTCGTCTATTTTAACATTGATCGGTTTTCGGATCTCTGCGAAACCAGCCGACAGTGAACATCCATATGGTCATGAGCGATTTGAAGCCATCAGTGGGTTTGTAGTATCTTTGATCATCACGTTTGTTGGCGGCCAATTTCTCATCAGCTCTGTGCAACGCATCATGGAACCGACGAGTATCCGTCTTTCCCCACTATTGTTTATCGTTTTGGTCTTATCGATTTTGATCAAAATCTGGCAGGGAGCGATGTACCGCAAACTGGCGAACCTGATCGGCTCTCAAACACTTAAAGCCAGCGGACAAGACAGTCTCAACGATGTGTATACAACGGGGGCAGTTTTGTTTTCAGCGACGATCGAGTGGCTGACTGGCCTACGTATCGATGGCTTTGTCGGCTGTCTGATTGCCTTGTATATTTTGATTAGCGGAATCAAAATGATTCGTTCCTTTATCAACGAATTATTAGGGGCACGCCCAACCCAAGAAGAAGTAGCTGCCATGGAGCAACGCTTGGATCACTATCCGACGATTCTCGGTTACCATGATTTACTGGTTCATAATTATGGACCGAAAAATCGCTTTGCCAGTGTGCATATCGAAGTGGATGAAACGTGGTCTTTACGAGAAGCGCATGAGGTGATTGATGCGATTGAACAAGATTTTCGCCAATCTTTAAAGGTCGACCTGGTCTGTCATCTTGATCCAGTACCAATTCAAGATCAGCAGTATCGGCATTTAAAAAAAGAAGTGTCAAAGATCATTCGCTTCGTTGACCCACAGTTACGGATGCATGATTTTCAGGTCAAAGGAGATCTGTTGGCTTTTGATTTAGTGATTCCCGCAAAATCGGCGTATAGTGATCAAGAAATCGAAGAAATGCTGAAACAAAAAATCAAAGAAACACTAGGGGACTATGAATTGAAGCTTGCTTTCGATCACAGTTACCTATTATAGGGTTACAGGATATAGGAGGAAACTATGATAAAAATGGATATGAGCATGATTTCCACGGTATTATTGGCACTTTTGTTTATTAATACGATCGCTGCCTTTATTACTGTTTTTCGGAAACCACGCTCGATTGCAAGTGTCTTTGCTTGGATGATGACGTTGGTATTCATCCCCGGCATCGGGTTCTTGTTGTACTTGTTTTGTGGTCGGGGGATCGACGGAGAAATTATTTATAAATTTAGTGAGCACCACCAAAGTAGGATCAATGAGTTGAATCAAATCATCAAAGTGCACAATTATTCTTTTCCTGAACATCCTTACTCAGATGACAATCATCTATTAGAGCGCTATTTTAAGAACCTTGATGAATCGCCCTTGACGAAAGGAAACAAAGTAGAATTTTATACAGATGGAAAAGAAAAATTTGCAGCATTGTTTGAGGACATGAAGCAAGCAGAAGATAATCTGCATGTGGAGTATTATTCGTTTTTTAATGATGAGATCGGTGGCCAATTCTTGTCAATCTTGATCGATAAAGCCCGTGAAGGTGTTGAAGTGCGTTTGGTCTATGATCCATGGGGGTCACCGAAGGCCAATCGGAAATTCTTTCAACCGTTGATTGATGCCGGTGGAAAAGTCGTGCCTTTCATCACTTCGAAGAACCTGATCCGCAACACACGATTGAACTACCATCTACATCGAAAAATCGTTGTGATCGACGGTCAAATCGGATGGACTGGCGGCTTTAATGTCGGCGATCAATATTTAGGGAAAAAGGCCAAATTTGGCTATTGGCGAGACACCCATGCGAGAATCGTAGGTACTGCCAGTTTTACACTACAAGAGATTTTTATTCGTGACTGGAACGCATCTGTAAAAAGAGAAGAGGATCAGCTGGAATACGAGGATCGCTACTTTATTCTACCGCCGAAAGAGCGCTCTGGAAATGTCGATTTGCAGATCGTCGCTGATGGGCCTGAAAGTGAGACCCAAATTCTCAAAGGCGGTTTTGTAAAAATGATCTTAGCTGCCAAAGAATCGATTTGGATCCAAACGCCTTATTTGATTCCTGATGACAGTATGATGAACGCATTGGAAATTGCCATCCACTCAGGTGTAGACGTCCGAATCATGATTCCATGTATGCCTGACCACCCATTCATTTATCGGGCAACACAGCATTATGCCAATTACTTGCATCGCCGTGGTGCAAAAATCTACATCTATAACAATGGTTTCCTCCATGCGAAGACGGTCATGATGGATGATACCATTAGTTCCTTTGGGACGACGAATCAAGACATTCGGAGTTATGCCTTGAATTTTGAAGTCAATGCCTTCGCCTACGATCACGATGTCACGCAAACGTTGAAAGGCTTCTTTGAAGAAGATATGGCACAATCAACATTACTGACGGATGAAATTTTGGCGAAGCAATCTTACTGGTTGCGCTTCAAACAAAACTTCTCTCGGTTATTGTCTCCGATCCTTTAATTTCATCGCTTTTGCTAATCCTTGGCGTGCCAAATGGTCGGCACCTTTGTTTTGACTCTCAGGGACCCATTGGATGATTGCTAAAGCGAACTGTTTCAACAAGTATTGAATTTCTGTTAAATAATCAGAAAAAGCAGGGTTTTTGGTATAATTCTTGTCGATGGTCTGCGCAACGACTTTGCTGTCGGTATAGAGCATAATTGTCTGTTCCTGTAAACCTTTGTCAATCAGTAGCTGCAACGCGTTGACCATCACAGCGAACTCTGCTTGGTGGTTGGTTGAATCAGGTAGCGGAAACGCAATTTGTTCATGCAGATCAGTACCGACAATGACGATTCCACCGCCACTAGGGCCGGGGTTGCCTTTCGTGGAAGCATCAAGATAAACTTTTAACATTGTCTCACCCTTTTTTGATATGATAAAGATAGTATACTAGAAATTTTATGTTGTGAGGAACTTTTATGAAGCGTAAATTGTATTGGCAACCGGAAGCTGCTACAGCGATCATTTATTGGTCGTTTACTATGATGATATTATTTATCAGTTTGATTCTTTCGTTAGAAAATACCAGACCTTATTGGAAAAGCAACCTCGTTTTAGCCGTCTTTTTCTTTTTTGTATGGTTAGGGATTCACCGAAGCATGCTCATCAGGAATGATTTGCTCCTGATTCGCTATGCGCGCTTATGGAAGAAAAGCCTTATTTCTTTACCTGAGATAGAAAAATGGCAAATTATAAACCGTTTAATAAGCATTACCGATCATCAAAAAACGTATACCTTCACGTTGCGTAAAAAAGATGTGGCATGGTTAGAAACTTTTTTTCAAGAAAAAATCCCTGAAAAAAGGGTGCAGATCGAAACCAACGAGTAATTCATAGGAATCTAGAAAGCAACGATCACTCCTTTTGGCGTTACAGCCTTAGGAGGGACGTTGTTTTTTGTTTACATAAAGGATTCGTGAAACTTCTTGTAAAATTGTGAAAAATCACTCTTTCTTTCTGAATAAAATCAAGTATAATAAGAGCATAGCAAACAAAATACATTTTAAAGTGCTAAATAGTTCGTGAATTGAGGGTAAAAATGAAATCAGATATCGAAATTGCACAAGAATCAATGCCTAAACCGATTATTGAAATTGCTGAACCACTTGGTTTAACAGGCGATGACCTGGAACTTTATGGCAAGTATAAAGCAAAAATCGAATGGTCGGCAATCACCGAAAAAGCAAACAATCCGCTGGGTAAACTCATTTTAGTCACAGCGATCAGTCCGACACCCGCTGGAGAAGGCAAGTCAACCGTGACCATTGGACTTGCAGATGCGTTAAATCAAATCGGCAAGCAAACCGTCATCGCCTTACGTGAGCCATCTTTAGGACCAGTAATGGGCATCAAAGGCGGCGCCACCGGCGGCGGCAAAGCACAAGTGTTGCCGATGGAGGACATCAACTTACACTTCACTGGCGATATGCATGCGATCACAGCAGCAAACAATGCCTTGTCTGCATTGATCGATAACCATATCCAGCAAGGCAATGAGTTGGGGATCGACGGACGTCGGGTCACATGGAAACGGGTTGTCGATTTGAATGATCGAGCGTTACGACAAGTGATCGTCGGTCTAGGGGGACCGTTACAAGGCGTTCCCCGAGAAGACGGTTTTGACATCACCGTTGCTAGTGAAATCATGGCGATTTTGTGCTTGGCAACAAGCATTGATAATTTAAAAGAGCGATTAGGAAAGATTTTAATTGGTTATTCTTTTGAGAAACAACCGATTTACGTAAAAGATCTGGCGGTCCAAGGTGCTTTAGCCTTACTTTTAAAAGATGCCCTCAAACCGAATCTTGTTCAAACGATTGAAGGAACCCCTGCGCTGATCCATGGCGGACCTTTTGCGAATATTGCCCATGGGTGTAATAGTGTCATCGCAACCGAGACGGCTTTGCACTTAGGCGAATACACGGTGACCGAAGCTGGGTTTGGTGCTGACTTAGGGGCAGAGAAATTTCTTGATATCAAAACACCGAACTTATCAAAGGCACCAGATGCGATCGTAGTAGTAGCGACGATCAGAGCACTGAAGATGCATGGTGGGGTCGCTGTGGCTGATTTAGGGACAGAAAACTTAAAAGCATTAGAGTTAGGCTTCAGTAATTTAAAGCGACATGTTGAAAACATGCGTAAATACGGGATTCCAGTTGTCGTTGCGCTTAATGAGTTCTCACAAGACACCGAAGCGGAGCGAACATTAGTCGAAACCATGTGCCAGCAAATCGACGTCACCATCGCACGGACAGCCGTTTGGGCAGACGGTGGTGCAGGTGGAACGGATCTAGCAAAAGCAGTGGTTCAAGTAATCGAGGAAAAACCTGCCAACTATCAACGCTTGTATACCGACGATTTGCCTTTAGCGGATAAAGCTTCTTTGATCGTGCGGGAAATCTATGGCGGGGCAGAGGTTGAGTTTGCGCCGAAAGCCAAGGCACAGTTGCAAAGCTTCAAAGAACAAGGCTGGGATCAGCTGCCGATCTGTATGGCAAAAACCCAGTATTCCTTCAGTGATGATCCAAAGCGATTGGGCGCACCAGATGACTTTACAGTAACGATTCGCGAATTCGTGCCAAAATTAGGGGCTGGCTTTATCGTAGCCTTGACAGGTGCCGTGATGACGATGCCAGGATTACCGAAGAAACCTGCCGCCATCAATATGGACGTGACTTCTGATGGCCAAGCGATCGGTCTTTTCTAAAAGAGCTATCACAAACAAAGAAGGCATTCGCGGCATTTGAAACGGAAAAACGGAAAGAGATGATTTGAAAGGACGGGTGCAAGCGGCATTCGTCTTTTTCTCGTTCATTAGACGTGATGGAAGATAAAAGTAGGGATTCTTGTTATAATAATCAAGGAAGCAAGCAAAAGTCTATTTTCTTTCTTTTGATAATCAAGTATACTTAACCAATTGAGGTGATCTTTGTCAATGGAGCTACAACTAACTAGGAGGACTGGTTTTTATGGAATGGGCAGTCCCTTGGAGGTCATGCAAGGAAAAAAAAGAATCGCTGCCATCAATCATCAGCAAACGATTTTTTTGGGGCTAGCTGAGCAGACGCCGATTCGTGTGCGCATGTTTTTTTTAGAAAGTCAGCCTTTTCAGTTACCAAAAGGCCAATCAGCGCTCAAGCTGGAGGTCGTGATGAATCCTGCGCTTAAAAGAATATATATCGGCTTTTATTTAAGCCTTTTTCTCATGATGGGGGTATTGGGCTTATTATCCATCTCCCTTTACTCGTTGCTTTTTGTCGGTGTGTATTTAGTGGCATATTTTGTCTTTGTTTTGATTTATTTAAAAAAAGCGTATCTTATCAAGGAGGTTCCTCATGGCTAGTGGTGCAGATCAATTTTTGAGCAGTTTTAATCGAATTGAAAAGCGGCTTCGTGACGAATTGGATAATCCGCGGAATATGGGTTTTTCTGAAATGGTTCGTCGCTTGTCAAAAAGCAAAAATATCAATGTCAGAAGAGCAGAAGATGATCTATTACAAATGGCTCAGCTGCGCAATGCCATCGTACATGAAAAAATCGGAGAAAACTTTGTCATTGCGGAACCGAATGAATGGGTTGTCAATCGCATCCAAGAAATTGAACGCTCCTTACTGGCACCTGAAAAAGTCATGCCGCGTTTTGCGAAACGAGTGACTGGTTTTGAAAAGCACCTGCCATTACCAGAGTTATTGAAAATCGTTGCCCAAAAGCGCTATTCACAATTTCCGATCTATGATAATGGTCGATTTTTGGGCTTGATCACCTTGCGGATGCTGGGATACTGGTTAGCGAAAGAAAGCCTCCATGGTGAAATCAAGTTGGCAGGCAGAACGGCAGATGAATTATTAGCAGGAGATGGGAAACGATCGAATTATTGTTTCGTGTCGGCTGAAACGGCCATCGTAGAAGTGGAAGAATTGTTTCAAAAAAATGCCCTGCTTGAGGCGGTTTTGATCACCAAGGATAAAAATCCGAATGGAAATCTCTTGGGCATCATCCGTCCGCGAGATATTTTTAAAGAAGAAAGAGTGGAAAATTTATGATCGCGTTGTTTTTTTTGTTAAGTGCTGTTGTCATTGGCTTGGATCAATGGCTGAAAATTTGGATCGTTGCCAATTATCAACTGGGTGAAACACATTCTCTGATCGACAATGTGTTGTCCCTGACCTATCTTCAGAATACGGGCGCAGCTTGGAGTATTCTAGAAGGAAAAATCACCTTTTTTGCGATCATCACGGTTATCGCGGTTGCTGTTGTTGTTTACCTATTGTTTCGCTACCAAAAAAGCAGTCTATGGTTTCGTTTCGGACTGGCGTTTGTTCTAGGTGGGGCGATCGGTAATTTTATCGATCGGTTGCAGCATGGCTTTGTGGTCGATATGTTCCAGCTTGATTTTATCAATTTCCCAATTTTCAATATCGCTGATATGTCATTAGTGTTCGGGGTGATCTTGATTTTTATTTATGCACTGGTAGATGACGAAGCAAAAGGGAAACAAGGAGAATCAAATGGAAAAGCAAATTGAAGTAATCATTAAAGAAGAAAAAGGGCGGGTCGACAAAGTGTTGGCTGAACGCTTGCCAAATCATAGTCGGTCACAAATCCAGCAGTGGCTAAAAGAAGATGCGGTCACATTGAAGGGCGAAACGGTTCGGGCAAATTATAAGGTAAAAGCAGGTGATCACTTGATCATCCAAGTACCAGAACCTGAAGTTGTAGATTTACAACCAGAAAATATTCCTTTGACGATCGTCTATCAAGATGCTGATGTGGCAGTCATCAACAAACCGCAAGGGATGGTGGTTCATCCATCCGCTGGGCATCCAAATGGCACCTTGGTTAATGCATTATTGTACCATATGGATGATTTATCCACGATCAATGATGTTGTTCGGCCAGGAATCGTTCATCGAATCGACAAAGATACGTCGGGTCTGTTAATGATCGCCAAAAATGATCAGGCACATGAGTCGTTAGCGAAACAATTGAAAGACAAAACATCGTTACGCAAGTACGTAGCATTGGTTCATGGTACGATCAGCCACGAAAAAGGCACCATCAATGCACCAATCGGTCGATCAAAAGTCAATCGCAAAATGCAAGCCGTGATCGAAAATGGCAAACCCGCTGTCACTCACTTCACCGTGTTGGAGCGCTTCGAGCAGTTCACCTTAGTAGAACTACAGCTGGAAACAGGAAGAACCCATCAAATAAGAGTCCACATGCAGTACATCGGTTTTCCGCTAGCTGGCGATCCGCTATATGGACCTAAACGCACGCTAAAAGGCAATGGGCAGTTTTTACATGCCAAGCTTCTAGGCTTCACCCACCCAACAACAGGCGAGTCGCTAGTCTTTGAAGCGCCATTACCAGAGCTGTTCGCCGACACGTTAAAAAAATTGCGAAAAAATGATTGATTTTTTTGTGTGAGAACTGTATAGTAATTGTAACAACTAAATAGCTCCTTTAAATGTAGTCCCGTGAGGCTAAGAAGGAATGAGTAAGCAGACGACTCCCGCGTTGGAGATTCGAACCCTTACTAGATGATAACGTGTACCCAAAATCCACAGAATGGGATTTTAGGCAACGATCGGAAAACATGACTCCTACCTCAAGCAGGTAGGAGTTTTTTTATGTTCAAAATTAGGAGGGAATAACATATGGCAGCGAAAGAAGTAGTAGATGCAGTAACAATGAAACGAGCGTTAACGCGGATCACCTATGAAATTATTGAAAGAAATCGAGGCATTGATAACTTGGTGCTGGTAGGGATCAAAACCCGCGGCATCTATATCGCGCAACGAATAGCAGAACGTTTAAAACAACTAGAAGGCGTAGAAGTACCTGTCGGTGAATTGGACATCACCTTGTACCGAGATGACAAAAAGACAGAAGATGATCCAGAGATCCATTCATCAGACATCCCGACTGCCATTGATGGCAAAGAAGTCATCTTGATCGATGATGTCTTGTTTACAGGACGGACGATTCGGGCAGCTTTGGATGCCATCATGGATATTGGTCGACCAAAAAGAATCTCACTCGCCGTTTTAGTTGACCGCGGTCATCGTGAACTGCCGATTCGGGCAGATTTTGTTGGAAAAAATATTCCAACTGCTTTAAGTGAAGAAATTATCGTGGAGATGGAAGAATCAGATGGTTCTGACCGGATCATGATCAATAAAGAAAACGACTAGGAAGAAGAGTGACAGCAACATGCAGAAGCAAGAATTTCGTAATCCAGACGCAGTTTTAGACATCAAAGATCGGCCCAAAGCACTGCCTTGGTTAGGCCTAAGCTTACAACATCTTTTCACGATGTTTGGGGCAACCGTTTTAGTTCCGATCCTCGTTGGGATCAACCCCAGCATCGCTTTAGTTAGTTCAGGTATTGGAACATTGGTTTACTTGGTCACGACGAAAGGGAAGATTCCAGCGTATCTAGGCAGCAGCTTTGCGTTTATCGCAGCGATGCAGATGCTGATGAAATCTGACGGCTACCCAGCTATCGCACAAGGCGCCATCACGACTGGGTTGGTCTACGTGATCGTTTCGATGATCATTAAACGTGCAGGTGCTGCTTGGTTGGATAAGATCTTACCTCCGATCATTGTCGGTCCTGTGATTATGGTGATTGGATTAGGGTTAGCCGCTAACGCAGCTCAGAATGCGATGTACAATGACTCAGTCTATGATTTCAAGTACATTCTGGTAGCCTTGGCTACCTTAGGATTAACGATTTTCTTCAATATGTTTCTGCGAGGGTTCTTAGGACTGATTCCGATCCTTCTGGGGATCGTGGGCGGATACTTGATCGCCTTAGCAGCGGGAATCGTCGATGTACAGCCCATCATTGACGCCAACTGGTTTGGCATGCCGAGCTTCGAGATTCCCTTCATTAACTATGAACCAAAACTGTATCTGAATGCGATCACTACGATGGCGCCGATCGCTTTTGTTACCATGACCGAACACATCGGTCATCTGATGGTCTTGAACAAATTAACGAAGCGGAACTTTTTTGAAGAGCCAGGCTTGAACCGAACACTTTTGGGCGATGGTTTTGCTCAAATCGCAGCCGGTCTCGTTGGGGGACCCCCAGTGACAAGTTACGGAGAAAACATCGGGGTTTTAGCCATTACACGCGTCCACAGCGTGTTCGTCATCGGTGGTGCGGCAATTCTAGCCATCGTACTAGGCTTCGTTGGAAAACTAAGCGCATTGATCTTAAGTATTCCTGGTCCAGTCATCTCAGGGATCAGCTTCCTGCTCTTTGGCGTCATCGCTGCCAGCGGGTTAAAAATTTTGATCGACAATAAAATCGATTTTGATCGTAAGAAGAATTTGATCATTGCGTCAGTGATCCTTGTGGTAGGAATCGGCGGGCTTGTCTTCACGGTCGGGACCTTCACCTTATCCGCAATGGCGTTAGCAACTGTCCTAGGAATCTTCTTGAATCTTATTTTACCTGACAGCTCTCGCAGCGAAGAAAAATAACTTGTGACAACTCATCGTTTAAACAGAATCAAAGGAGGAATTCATTCATGATTATTCAATCCGAAAGAATCAGCTTAAAGCATCTTTTGACGGTCGAAGCATTGACAGACCGTGAAGTGATGGGACTCATCCGCAGAGGACAAGAATTCAAAAGAGGGGCGAAATGGATGCCCCAAAAAGAACAATATTTCGCAACAAATCTCTTTTTTGAGAACAGTACCAGAACCCACAAAAGCTTCGATGTTGCTGAGAAAAAACTAGGGATCGAAGTCATCGAATTTGAAGCCTCCACCAGCTCTGTTCAAAAAGGCGAGACCTTGTATGACACGGTCTTGACGATGTCGGCTTTAGGTGTAGACGTTGCGGTCATTCGCCACGGCGATGAAAACTACTACGACTCTTTGATCCAAAGCAAAACGATCCAGTGCAGTATCATCAATGGCGGGGACGGCAGCGGCCAACACCCAACGCAATGTTTGCTAGATCTGATGACAATCTATGAAGAGTTCGGGCACTTTGACGACTTGAAAGTCGCAATCGTAGGCGACATCACCCACTCACGGGTCGCAAAATCAAACATGCAAATGTTGAAGCGTCTCGGCGCGAAAGTCTTCTTCTCAGGTCCAAAGGAATGGTATGACGAAGAATTTGAAGTATACGGTCACTGGATGCCACTCGACGAATTGGTCGAAGAAGTCGATGTCATGATGATGCTTCGTGTCCAGCACGAGCGCCATGATGGAACGGAAAGCTTTTCAAAAGAAGAATACTTAAAAAATCACGGGTTGACCGTCGAACGCGCCGCAAGAATGAAAGAGCATGCGATCATTATGCACCCAGCACCAGTCAATCGCGATGTGGAGTTAGCTGATGCCTTAGTTGAAAGCTTACGCTCGCGAATCATCACCCAGATGTCCAATGGCGTCTTTGTTCGAATGGCAATTCTTGAAGCGGTGTTGAACGGTAAGGCCTAACAGGCAAAAAGGAATGAATTAGAGGAGGAAGTTTACATGAAAACGCTCATTAAAAACGGTAAAATCATCAAAAAAGACAATCACTGTGTTCCTGCAGCAATTTGGATCGAAGACGGAATCATTCGCGGGATCGGTACAGAATTTCCCGAAACAGATTTTGACGAAGTCATCGATGCCAAAGAGCAATTGATCACACCAGGTTTAGTGGATGTTCATGTACACTTCAGAGAACCGGGCTTTGAATACAAAGAAACAATCGAAACGGGCAGCATGGCAGCCGCTCGTGGCGGGTTTACGACAGTTTGCGCAATGCCAAACCTTGACCCAGTTCCTGATACACCAGAAAAATTAGCAGCTGTTTACGAAAAAATCAACGCAGATGCATCAATCAATGTCTTACAATACGCCCCGATCACCGAAAACTTGCGCAGCGAAACGTTGACGGATGCAGCTGGAATGAAAGCCGCGGGGGCATTTGCCTTAACAAATGACGGTGTCGGGGTTCAGACTGCTGGCACAATGTATTTGGCAATGAAGCAAGTCGCCGAAAATGACTTGGCATTGGTTGCCCATACAGAAGATGATTCCTTACTCTTTGGCGGCGTGATGCATGCTGGTAAAAAAGCGGAAGAACTTGGATTGCCAGGGATCTTGAGTGTAACAGAAGCATCTCAAATCGCTCGGGATGTGCTTTTAGCGGAAGCAACAGGAGCCCATTACCATGTCTGCCATGTCTCTACGAAAGAAAGTGTTCGAGTGATTCGAGATGCCAAAAAAGCTGGGATCCATGTGACAGCCGAAGTTTCTCCCCACCATTTGCTTCTCATCGATGAAGATATTCCTGCCGATGAAGGCTTTTGGAAAATGAACCCACCGTTACGTGGGCAAGAAGACCGTGAAGCGTTGATCGAAGGTCTGTTGGATGGCACGATCGATTGTATCGCAACGGATCATGCCCCACATGGCTATGAAGAAAAAATGCAAAGCTTTTTAAAAGCACCCTTTGGCATCGTCGGATCAGAATATGCCTTCCAATTGTTGTACACTCATTTTGTGAAAACAGGACGCTTTACCTTGCAGCAGCTAGTGGATTGGATGACCGTGAAACCAGCGTCGCTCTTTGGTCTAAGTGCTGGAACGATGATGGTCGGAGACAAAGCCGACCTGGCAATTTTTGACTTAGAATCAGCTTATAACGTGGATCCTAAGCAATTCCTATCAAAAGGAGTTAATACGCCTTTCGGTGGATGGACGTTATATGGGGATACGAGTTATACATTTGTAAATGGTAAAACAGTATGGCAAAAAGGTGGGCAATAATATGAAGCGTTGGCTTATTTTAGAAGATGGAACATACTTTGAAGGCGAAGGGTTTGGTGCCAGTGTCAATGTTTTTGGTGAGATCGTTTTTACCACAAGCATGACAGGGTATCAAGAAGCCATTACGGATCAAAGCTTTAACGGACAAATCATTACGTTTACGTATCCGATGGTTGGCAATTACGGCGTCAACCGAGACGATTACGAATCAATTTCACCAACTTGTAAAGGGGTTGTTGTGAAAGAACACGCGCGTCTAGCGAGCAATTGGCGGAAACAGCTGACGTTAGACGAATTTTTAAAACGCAAAAATATTCCAGGGATCGCAGGAATCGATACACGAGCGCTGACGAGAAAGATTCGTCAACACGGAACCATGAAAGCGAGTATCGTTGATGCAGGCGATGTCTTTGATCATGCCTTTGATCAATTAAAAGCGGCGGTTTTACCAACCAATCAAGTGGCACAAGTTTCTACCTCAAAACCTTATCCAAGTCCTGGAACGGGTCGCAATATCGTGGTCATCGACTTCGGCTTGAAGCACAGTATTTTACGGGAGTTGTCACGCCGCAACTGCAATTTAACGATTTTGCCATACAATACGACAGCCCAAGAAATTTTAGACCTCGCACCAGATGGTGTAATGCTGACGAATGGACCAGGAGATCCAAAAAGCTTGCCAGAAGCAATTAAAATGATACAAGGGATTCAAGGCAAGGTACCAATCTTCGGGATTTGTTTAGGCCATCAGCTCTTCTCATTAGCGAATGGGGCAGATACCTATAAAATGAAATTCGGTCACCGTGGATTAAACCATCCGGTAAGAGAGATCGCCACTGGTCGGATCGATTTTACCTCACAAAACCATGGCTTTGCTGTGGATGAAGCATCCATCGATCCAGAAAAACTAATGGTAACCCACGTCGAAGTGAACGATGGCACGATCGAAGGGGTTCGTCATCGCCGTTACCCAGCATTCAGTGTCCAGTACCACCCAGATGCGGCACCGGGCCCGCATGATGCAGTCCACTTATTTGACGAATTTTTAGAGATGATCGATGCATGGAAGGAGCAGAACTAATATGCCAAAACGTACAGATATCAAGAAAATCATGGTTATCGGTTCTGGACCGATTATTATAGGACAAGCGGCAGAGTTTGATTATGCCGGTACACAAGCTTGTTTAGCTTTACGAGAAGAAGGCTACGAAGTGGTGTTAGTCAATTCGAATCCCGCAACGATCATGACGGACAAAGAAATTGCTGACAAAGTCTACATTGAACCAATCACATTTGAGTTCGTCTCACGGATTTTACGTAAAGAACAGCCTGATGCAATTTTACCGACATTAGGCGGACAAACGGGCTTGAATATGGCGATGGAATTAGCCAACTCAGGTATTTTGGATGAATTAGGAATTGAGTTGCTAGGAACCAAATTAGCAGCAATCGACCAGGCAGAAGACAGAGATTTATTCAAACAATTAATGGAAGAATTGGATCAACCGATCCCAGAATCAGAAATCGTGTCAACGGTGGAAGCAGCAGTTGAATTTGCGAAAAAAATCGGCTTTCCAATCATTGTTCGTCCAGCATTTACGCTAGGGGGAACGGGCGGCGGCATGTGTAACAATGAAGAAGAACTTCGCCAAATCGCTGAAAACGGCTTGAAGCTCTCGCCAGTGACCCAATGCTTGATTGAACGGAGTATTGCTGGATATAAAGAGATTGAATATGAAGTGATGCGAGATTCTGCTGACAACGCGATCGTCGTTTGTAATATGGAAAACTTCGATCCAGTCGGTATCCACACCGGCGATTCCATCGTCTTTGCGCCGAGCCAAACTTTGTCAGACCATGAATACCAAATGTTACGGGATGCCTCATTAAAAATCATCCGCGCGTTAAAAATCGAAGGTGGCTGTAACGTTCAATTGGCGCTTGATCCTCATAGCTTCAACTACTATGTCATTGAAGTAAATCCACGGGTCTCACGTTCCTCTGCGTTAGCAAGTAAAGCTACAGGGTACCCGATTGCCAAACTGGCAGCGAAAATTGCCGTCGGTTTAACATTGGATGAAATGAAAAATCCAGTCACAGAAACGACGTATGCAGAATTTGAACCCGCCCTTGACTATGTCGTCGCAAAAATTCCTCGCTGGCCGTTTGACAAGTTTGAAACTGGGGAACGTCGATTAGGAACACAAATGAAAGCGACGGGTGAAGTGATGGCGATCGGTCGTAATATTGAAGAGTCATTATTAAAAGCCGTTCGTTCATTGGAGATCGGCACACACCATATCGAAATGAAAGAATTAGAAGCTCTTTCTGACAATGATCTGATGGAAAAAGTCATCAAGGCGCAAGATGATCGCCTATTCTACGTCATGGAAGCCATCCGAAGAGGGTACACCATCGAAGATTTGAACGAAATGACGAAAATCGACTTGTTCTTCTTGGATAAGATGCTTCACATCTTTGAGATCGAACAAGCATTAGCAAACGAACCACATTCCCTTGATGTGTTGAAAAAAGCCAAGCAAAACGGCTTTACGGATAAAAAGATTGCTGAGCTGTGGGAAACCACGGAAGCTGAGATCCGCACGCTGCGTCATGAGCAAAAGATTTTGCCCGTCTACAAAATGGTAGATACATGTGCCGCAGAATTTGAATCAGCAACACCTTATTTCTACAGTACCTATGAGTTTGAGAATGAAAGCAAGCGCAGTGAAAAAGAATCTGTTCTTGTCCTAGGGTCTGGACCGATCCGAATCGGACAAGGGGTGGAGTTCGACTATGCAACAGTGCACTCGGTGAAAGCGATCCAAGCTGCTGGCTATGAAGCGATCATCATGAATAGTAATCCTGAAACGGTTTCGACTGACTTTTCTATCTCCGACAAGCTGTACTTTGAACCATTGACCTTAGAGGATGTCTTACACGTCATCGATTTGGAACAACCCATTGGGGTCATCGTTCAATTTGGCGGGCAAACGGCGATCAACTTAGCAGAGCCTTTAGTAAAAGCTGGGGTCAAAATCTTAGGCACCAGCATTGAAGATCTTGATCGTGCCGAAAATCGTGATCTCTTTGAGCAAGCATTACAAGCGCTAGATATTCCGCAACCACCAGGGGATACAGCGACGAACGAACAAGAAGCGATCGCCATCGCTCAAGAAATCGGCTATCCTGTTTTAGTCCGCCCAAGTTATGTCTTAGGGGGACGTGCGATGGAAATCGTGGAAAACCAAGCCGATTTAGAAGATTATATGCGTCATGCAGTGAAAGCATCACCAGAACATCCTGTTTTGGTCGATCGTTACTTGGTCGGTAAAGAATGTGAAGTCGATGCTATCTGTGACGGCAAAACTGTTTTGATTCCTGGAATCATGGAACATATCGAGCGTGCAGGGGTCCATTCAGGAGATTCAATGGCGGTCTATCCACCACAAAATCTTTCGGATGAACTAATTGCTACGATCGAAGAATATACCAAACGCTTGGCATTAGGTTTAAATTGTATCGGTATGATGAATATCCAATTTGTCATCCATGAGAACAAAGTGTATGTCATTGAAGTAAATCCTCGTGCTAGCCGAACCGTACCATTTTTAAGCAAGGTAACAGAGATCCCAATGGCACAAATTGCCACGAAGGCGATTCTCGGGGAAGAGATCACAGCGTTAGGTTATCAAGACGGACTTGCCCCAACACCAAATGAAGTACACATCAAAGCACCTGTCTTCTCCTTTACAAAACTTTTAAAAGTCGATACTTACTTAGGCCCTGAAATGAAATCAACGGGTGAAGTAATGGGATCAGACAAAGATTTGGCAAAAGCACTTTATAAAGCTTTTGAGGCATCAGGCCTGCATATTCCTGAATTTGGAAAAGCACTTTTCACCGTTGCAGACGAAAGCAAAGAAGAGGCAGCAGCACTGGCAGCGCGTTTCGTAGAGGTCGGCTTCACCTTATTGGCTACCAATGGAACCGCCGATTACTTTGAAGAAAAAGGACTACAAGTGACTCGGGTTGCCAAGATTTCCGAACAGCAAGCAGAAGAAACGGTTGTTGATTTGATCCGTAAAGGAACGACCCAAGTAGTAGTCAATACCATGGACAAAGATCGCCAAAATGCAACGGAAGACGGATTTATCATCCGCCGTGAAGCGGTGGAACATGGTGTACCGACCTTTACTTCTCTTGATACAGCGGATGCGATTCTAAAAGTGATGGAATCCCGCAGTTTTTCAACGAAAGCAATTTAACGCAGATAAAGGAGTTTTTTGATGAAGCAAGAAATCATGACCATCAGCAAACAGCGTCAACTGGCACCGCGGATTTTTGAAATGACATTGACGGGTGAATTAGTCAATGAGATGAGGACCCCAGGGCAATTTCTACACCTGCGGGTTCCTCAAAATGCCTTTCTTCTTCGCCGACCGATCAGTATCAATCATATCGATGCTGAGAAAAAAGAATGCCGAATCATTTATCGGGTTGAAGGAGATGGCACAAGAATTTTTTCAGAAATGACTGTTGGTGATCCAATCGATGTGATGGGGCCGTTAGGAAATGGGTTTCGCTATCATCATTTAAACCAAGGGGACACTGCATTTATCGTAGGGGGCGGTATCGGTGTACCGCCGCTCTATGAATTATCGAAACGCCTGACGCAACAAGGCGTCCACGTCATTCACTTTTTGGGCTTTGCCAGCAAAGACGTCATGTATTATGAAGAGGAATTTCGCGCACTGGGAGATACGAGGATCGCTACCGATGATGGCAGTGCGGGTTTACAAGGAAATGTTGGCAACCTGTTATTAGCTGCAGAGCAAACACCTGCGGCGGTCTTTGCTTGCGGAAATAACGGTCTTTTAAAAACCACCGCCCAGCTTTTCGAAGACCTTCCAGATGTTCAACTATCCATGGAGGCGCGAATGGCTTGCGGGATGGGTGCCTGTTATGCCTGTGTTTGCCATACGAAAGATGATGAACAAGGCACAAAAAGTGTCAAAGTTTGTGACGAAGGGCCTGTATTTCAGGCGAGAAAGGTGGTCATTTAATGTCGATCAATGTCGAGCTACCAGGATTGAGTCTAAAAAATCCGATAATGCCTGCCAGCGGCTGCTTTGGGTTTGGTGCAGAATATGATAAATATTATGACATCAGTCAATTAGGTGCGGTGATGATCAAAGCGACCACACCTGAACCACGTTTTGGCAATCCGACCCCAAGGGTAGCAGAAACGCCTAGCGGTATGTTAAATGCCATCGGGTTGCAAAATCCTGGGTTAGAAGCGGTCATGAATCAAATTTTACCCGACTTAGCTCAAAAACACCCCGATTTGCCAATCATCGCGAATGTTGCCGGTTCGACCGTCGAAGATTATGTTCTTGTGTGTCAGGAAATCAGTCAGGCAGAAAATGTCAAAGCGATCGAATTGAATATCTCTTGCCCGAACGTCAAGCATGGCGGCATCACGTTCGGAACCGATCCTGCGGTTGCTGGTGCATTGACTGAAGCGGTCAAAAAAGTCTCGAAAGTGCCGATCTATGTCAAACTTTCGCCGAATGTGACGGATATCGTCCCAATTGCACAAGCGATCGAAGCAGGCGGCGCCGACGGGTTTACGATGATCAATACACTTTTAGGCATGCGGATCGATCTAAAAACACGGAAACCAATTTTAGCTAACCAAACAGGGGGCTTGTCTGGTCCGTCAATCAAACCAGTGGCGATTCGCCTGATCAAACAAGTGGCGCAAGTTTCTCAATTACCAATTATTGGCATGGGGGGCGTGATGTCAGTGGATGATGTCCTTGAAATGTATCTGGCAGGTGCTAGTGCTGTTGCAGTCGGAACCGCAAACTTTACCGATCCTTACATTTGCCCAAAGTTGATTGAAGAATTGCCTATACGAATGGCAGAATTAGGAATCCCTTCTTTGGAACAGCTGATAAAAGAAGTGAGAGAGGAGCACATGTGATGAGTGAACGGCCAATTATTGCCTTAGATTTTCCTAACAAACAGGCTATTGAAACTTTTTTAGCGCAATTTCCTATAGAGGAAAAGTTGTTTGTGAAAGTGGGAATGGAGATTTTCTACCAAGAAGGACCAGCGATCGTTACTTGGTTAAAAGACTGTGGTCATGATATTTTTTTAGATTTAAAACTACATGATATTCCCAATACAGTAGGACGAGCAATGGAACGCTTAGCTTCTTTAGGTGTGGCTTTGACGAATGTTCATGCAGCCGGTGGGATCGAAATGATGACTGCTGCTAAAAAAGGCCTGCAGCAAGGAACCCCCGCAGGGCACAAAGTTCCTGATTTGATTGCAGTTACCCAATTGACCTCCACTAGTGAGGCACAAATGCATCATGATCAGCAGATCATGACGTCACTGCAAGAAAGTGTCATGCATTACGCCACTTGTGCCCAAAAAGCTGGGTTAGACGGTGTTGTTTGCTCCGCTCACGAAGCAAAGCAGATCAAACAAAGGACAACGGATGCCTTCATACGCTTGACGCCTGGTATCCGACCAGCTGGCAGTGAAGTTGGTGATCAAAAACGGATCATGACACCTGCACAAGCTCGTAAAGCAGGGGCTACCATGATCGTTGTGGGACGTCCAATCACCCAATCTAAGGCACCGTATGAAAGTTATCTGCAAATAAAACAAGAATGGAAGGAAGCTAGCCAATGAAAGAACAATCCAATCAAATCGCCAAAGATCTTTTAGACATCGAGGCGATTTTCTTACGACCGAATAAACCATTTACTTGGGCAAGCGGCATCAAAAGCCCTATTTACTGCGACAATCGAATTACTATGAGTTATCCACATGTACGTCGCGCCATTGCGAAAGGCTTAGCTGCAGTCATCAAAACGACTTACCCAGAAGCAGAAGTGATTGCAGGGACCGCAACAGCTGGGATTCCCCATGCTGCATGGGTCGCTGAATTGTTAGATTTGCCAATGGTTTATATTCGCAGCAAAGCAAAAGAACACGGTAAAGGCAATCAAATTGAAGGGCGTATTCAACCAAATCAAAAAATGGTCGTCATTGAAGATTTATTGTCAACAGGTGGCAGTGTCTTAGAGGCTTGTGAAGCAGCCAAAAGAGAAGGAGCCGATGTATTAGGCGTCGCTGCGATCTTTACTTACGAGCTGCCCCAAGTCCAAGAAAATTTTGATCAAGCAGGTTTATCCTATGTGACTTTGACAAACTATACAGCGTTGATCGAGTCGGCTTTAGAAACGGGTGCTATTCAAGAATCTGATGTTGCCCTGTTACAAGAGTGGCGTAAAGATCCTGCTGCTTGGTTGAGTGAATAAGGAATTGAAATAAGAAACGGATATGTGAGGGAATGACCAAGCATATTCGTTTTATTTTTACCTATTTTCTGATAGCATTGGGAGAAAGTTTTTTGATAGGAAGGGCTATACCTTGCTGTCAACTTGAATTAGGAGGCTGTTTTTTTTGAAAAGAAATATGGACGTTCCCTGGAGTTATTCCGGAGACAATGGACCTGAACATTGGCACACTTTGTGCGACTGGTATGCACAAGGTGCCGAATTTCCTTACCAATCCCCAATCGCTTTAGTCCACGATGAGACCGAAGAACCCATCGATCAGGACTTGGCTTTTCACTATAAACGAGAGCGGTTCACGGAAAAAGAATTCAAAAATACGATTCACTTCGTTCCTTATAACAAAGAAAGCTATGTCACATTTAAAGGGATCAACTACTATTTGACGGATATTCATTTTCACATGCCGTCTGAACACATTATCGATGACGAGCAGCAAGAGTTAGAGTTTCACCTCGTTCATATGAATGATGACGGAGAAAACTTGGTGGTGGGTATCTTATTCAAACTGACGGATAAACTCAACTGGATCTGCAATCAGCAAGACGACAGCATCTGGGACTTTGAGAACCACACCCAATGGTTTGATCCGAGCATGTTCTTGCCAGAACGTACCCACCATTTTCATTATGTTGGTTCCTTGACGACCCCACCAACGAAAGGGCCAATCAACTGGTTTGTCTTTGACTGGATTGGGGAGATGAGCCGTCGCTTCATTTTAGAATTCCGCGAAGAAGTATTAGAAAATAATAATCGCCCATTACAAGACCGCAAAGATCGGCCTATTTATTTCTATTGATTTATAAAAATGGTTCCTTTTACGTATTTTTTTCGGACTTCTCTTCTGATTATCCTATAAAACCCGACGTAGTGGGAACCTTCAAGCAATACAATAGTTTAAAACGAACGGAAAAAAAGACGAGAATCCTCGTCTTTTTTTTTATTTTCATAGGCATCGAGCACAAAGACTATGCTAAACTAATCAATAAGCAGGTTTTAAGTATTCGTTTTATTGTGAATTAAAACACAATTGAATCAATTGAAAAAGAGCAGACACGGTAAAGCTTTTTTAGCGAATTATTTTATAGTAAAAGAAAGGAAATTCATATGCATGCATGGGAGGCAATCCAAAAATCAATCGATTATATTGAAGACAATCTTACCGAGCCGTTAGAGATCGAAACGTTGGCGCAAGTTGCATCATTGTCCGTTTTTTATTATCAGCGCTTATTCACTCGTTTGGTTAAAATTTCTGTTAGGGAATATATAAAACTGCGTCGTTTGGCAAGAGGTGCGCTTTTATTGAAAAACCAAAAGAAGCGAGTCATTGATGTCGCTTTTGAAGTCGGCTTTAGCAGTCATGCCGTTTTTTCAAGAACGTTTAAAACGGTCTATAGAATTTCACCCTCGCTTTATCAGAAAAAGCCCATTGGCTTACAAAACTTTGATAAGCCAGATCTTTCATTAGGATATATTGTGACGGAAGAGGGTATCCCATTGATCAGTGAAGGGGTTGTTTTAGAAATCCAGAAAAAAAGCAATCCGCATCCACTGGTCTTCTATGGGATCGTCGGTTACTACCCATTCAACTATGGGAAAATGCTAGGGCAACGAACAGGGATCGACCCGATTGAAGAAATTTGGCATAAATTTCTTCAAAAGATTGCCAATCAACCGGGAAAAGCCAACTACCAGATCGGTGTTTCGTTTCCAGGAGATGCGCCAGAAGGCTATTCGAGTTACTTTGTTGGCCAAGTAGGTGATGACTCACAGGGATCGACCTTCAGTGAATGGACGCTACCGGCTCGGGATTACGTTGTTTGCAGTTTTGATACGATTTCAGAGCAACTGATCATCAATATGGGGAAGGCGATGCGCTATACCCGTTTCTGGTTAAAGAAGAAGGGGTGGATTGCTGAGGATTTTTTCCCTGAGCTTTATCAAGAAAGAGAAAATCATGTCGTTCATGTTGAATTATGGATTCCTTTTAAAAAAAGAAGTGAGATGTAAGGAGGAACAGTACAATGACTCAGTTTGAAGAAGGAGTAAAACTACTTGAAGAAAAATTCGGACATTTTAAAGACAATGTAATCGCCCTTGCCACGACTGCTTGTAACGAGAATGACAAGGGAGAAACACAGCCAGTCGTCCGAGAAGTAGATGCTTTTTATGAAGACGGCGTTTTTTACGTGTCAACTCATGAGCAATCAAACAAAATGAAGCAAATCAGTAAGAATTCAGCAGTTGCGATTGCTGTCAGTGGTGAATGGTTTACTGCGATCGGTCAAGGAGAGAATTTAGGGTGGGTGCTAGACCCTAAAAATGCAGAATTAAGAAGCAAAATTCGCAAAGCCTTTGTCTGGTACGACGAAGTTAACAATGAGGATGATAAAGGCTGTTGTTTTCTAGCGATCCGTTTGACCAAAGGAACGTTGAATATCAATCACTGGGAAAAGCTGTATCATTTTGATTTTGAGAAGAAAGTCACTATGGAGGATGGCGGGATTTATTAGCCAGCAGAGCCTATTAGCCGCAGGTGATGTTCAATTGCCATTCTAGCGGATCTAGCAGATATGTTGATGGCTGAATCCTGAGAAGGCTTGCCTTTTGTGATACAAGCTAAGCAAAATTGTTGCTGAAAGAGCAGTAGATAGAACGAAAAAGCATAAAAACCGATCACAAGCGCTGCGAAGAGGCACGCGCTTGTGATCGGTTTTTTGATTGATTACTTTATGATTTTTGATCCGAATAAACTTAGAAACAGCTAGGACTGTTTTAATCTCAAAATTCCCTCATCAGGTGTCACAAAAAGTGTTTTTTGATTCTCATAAATGACGAATCCAGGCTTGGCACCATTCGGTTTCCGAATATGTTTGACTTGCACGTAGTCCACTGGTACTTGGGCAGATTGACGATATTTTGAGAAATATGCGGCAAGCTCTGCAGCTTCCATTAAGGTTGTCTCACTAGGATCATCCGAACGAATGATGACATGAGAGCCAGGAATATTTTTGGTATGCAGCCAGATATCACTCTTACGAGCTGTTTTTAAGGTCAGTTGGTCATTTTGTAAATTGTTTTTTCCGACGAAAATTTCAGTTCCGTCTGAAGAAAGAAATCGTTCTGGTTGCGAAGGAGCAGCTTTTTTACGCTGTTTCGCCCGATTTTTGACATAGCCTTGTGCGATCAGTTCTTCCCGAATAACCGCCAGATCCATGGGAGAGGCGATTTCTAATTGGGCTAACACGGATTCGAGATACGCGATTTCTTCTTTCGTTTCGGCAATCTGCTGATGGATCAGTTTGACTGCATTTTTTAATTTCTGGTAACGTTGAAAATATTTCTGAGCATTTTGATTGGGAGAAAGAGCAGGATCGAGTTTGATCGTCAAAAGCCGATTCTCATCATAATAATTTTCCAAATCAACTGAAGCAGCACCACGAGGGACTTGATTCATAAAGGTCGTCAAAAGCTCACCTTTTTGACGGAATTCTTCGGCGTTTTCTGAATCGATCAACGTTTGTTGGCGTTTCTTTAACTTCAACTGGTTCCGTTTCAGTTCATTCTCAATTTTTTTCAGTAATTCGCCACCTTGTTGTTTGACCCGATCTCTTTCCGCCTTGTCGTGATAAAACGCATCTAAAAGCTCACTCAGACTCTGATAATGGGTGACAGTGGTGGTCGCATCGATCAATGATGGATAGGGAATTGGTGTAAAATATTCCTTTTTCTCTGACTGGAGATAACTTGGTACTAGCTCCTGGGTAAGCTCTGTAAAGAAAGCTTCCCACTGACGCAGTTTTTCATTGGGATTGGCATTGATTCGAGCGATCAATTCTTCTGCTGTATCGCGGCCTAAGCCTTGGAATCGTTGTTGAAGTTCTTTTGCCGTCAATGGATCAAGAGTAGATAATTCTTCAAAAATTTTGGTGCGAGAGGCTGTGAAAGGATTAAGCGTCGATTGCTTTGGTGGTGCAACATAGACAGCACCTGGCAATAAGGTACGATACGTATTTTGTGAATGACCAATGTGTTTGATCGTATCGACGATTTTTCCGCTCGTCTTATTCATTAATAAAATCGTACTGTGACGGCCCATTAGTTCGACGATCAAGACGAGGGCTTGCAAATCACCTAATTCATCTCGTCGCGTGAAATGAAAATGGATCACACGGTCATTGTCGATTTGTTCGATTGATTCTAAGATCGCCCCTTCTAAATATTTCCGTAGCATCATCAAGAAATTCGGTGGGGTTTCTGGATTGCTATAGGCGATCGTTGTGCATTGTACACGAGCATAGGTGGGGTGTGCGGATAGCAAAAGTTTGTGATTTTTCCCTTGGGAACGAATCACAAATACGACCTCATTTTCATAAGGTTGATGAATTTTGTTTACACGTCCACTGGTTAATTGATTTTGTAATTCTTGGACCATTAAATGGGTAAAGACACCATCAAAAGACATATTGTTTCCCTCTTTTCTTTTAAGGATAGTTTGACTGAGGGATTGATCCTTCCATTGTCAAATATTCCTATCTATTATACCGAAGAATCCAAAGAAAAGCCATGGCAGCTAGCTTTCCTTTTTCTTGGTAGGTTGGTGATCGGTGGTTTGCAGTGCACGCTCGATTTCCTTATTCAAGAAATAAGAGATGACTGTCCGAATAATAACGACGGCAGCTAGACGTACGATGTCTTCGAAAGTAGGGTGGATGATCGTCTCAATAATATCTGCTGCAATCAAGATCTCCAGACCTAATAAGACATAGCTCCCTAAATAATTGCGGATAAAATTATTCTCTCTGGCTGCCACCAATCGATCCTTTTCTGTTAATTCGTAGCGCACAAAATCAATGCCTGCGATCAATACACCCCAAACGATGACAAAAATGGAGAGAAAGTTCAAACAGACAACGATGAAATCGAAGATTGGATTGGCTCCAGTCATCAATGAATCAGCTAGATTATGCATAATGACTCCTTTACCGTTTTCTTTTATCTTACCGAATTATCGAAGAAATGTGAAGTTTCTTGACGTTCTAGGAGGGAATTGATAGTATGAATTAATAGTAGGATTTTTAAAAAAGGTGGGCAAATTATGGAACAAGTTAGGAACTTTGTTCATTACACGAAAGAAAAAATAGTTGAAAGCTGGCAAGCTTTTTTAGATGATCTTTATCGAGATCAGAAAAAAACGATTTTCACGCTGATCGGGGGAATTCTTTTCGCACTGGTCTTCGCAGGTTTGATCGTCTTTTCTCAAAATCGTATCAATGCTTCTTTAGTGGATCGGATCGCTTTTGACAAGCTGCCGTCAGAAAAAGTACAGCCATTGCCTTATCTGACTGCAGATAAGACGATTCGTGAAACACGAGCGATCTCGGTGATGTTTAGTAAGCCCAACGGACCTCAACTCGATCAAGTATTTGATCTGATCCAAGCGCAAGAAGATGAGCTGAATCGGACATTTTTTTATTATCCAATCGTCTATGATGCGGCTTTTTTCTCCAATGAATACAGCGTTGATCCTGATAAAGTGACGTTTGTTTTTTATGAAGAAGGGGTTGAGAAAAATCGCTTTACCTTTGATTCATTTGAGCAGCCAACGACGGAATTCATCCCAGAATTGAATCGTTTACCGATGTGGACGATTCGTTCTTCTGCCAATGATCGATAAAAAAATCTGACAATTTGACAGAAAATTGTTGACGTTTTTTTATCAATAAGCTAAACTGAATTCAATCAAGAAAGAAAACAAGTTGAGAAGGAGGAACAATCATGAAACTATTTATTCCATTGCAAGTGAAATCATGGCAAAACTGGCGTAGATAGTTGTATTGATGGGACCTCATTCCATAGATACAACTTTTTAGAGAACCTTCTAAAGTGCTGTATCTATGCTGGTAGTTGAATTTATCGCCGCATAGGACAAGCTTCTATGCGGCTTTTGCTTACTTGCAATTGCCGTCACATAGGCAGTTGCTTTTTTTGTTCTCAAAAATCATAAAATGAAAAACACGAAAAACGTAAGCAGAAAAAGGAGAATGAAAAATGAAAAACAAGGGATTAATTGCATCGGTTGCCGTTATTTTATTATTTTTAGGAGCGACATTTGTCTATCAGTTAGGAATGAGAAGTGGGACCAATCAAGCTAGTGAGACTTCGGAACCAGTAGAAAAAGCTGAAAAAACAGTCGGGATCCTACAATTTGTCAGTCATGAAGCACTGGATGCGATCACCGAGGGGATCAAAGAAGGCCTTAAAGAATCAGGCTATACCGAAGGGGACAACTTGACGATCGAATTCCAGAACGGTCAAGCGGATCAAAGCAAATTGGCAACGATGAGTCAGCAGCTGCTAAATAAAGATGCCGACGTTTTGGTTGGGGTAGCAACACCCGCAGCACAAGCGTTGGCGAATGTCACTCAGGATGTACCGATCGTTTTAGGAGCGGTCACTGATCCAGTTGGGGCAAATCTGGTGGCAGATATGGATCAACCCGGCGGCAATATCACTGGTGTTTCCGATAAAGCACCAGTTGCTGCACAAATCAAACTAGCAAAAGATTTGCTGCCAGAGGCAAAAACAGTCGGTATTTTGTATTCTTCGACCGAAGACAATTCGAAATACCAAGTGGCAGAAGCAGAAGCTGCTGCCGAAGAAAATGGCTTGACCAGCAAATCGTATGCCGTTCCTTCAAGTAATGAAATTGCGCAAATGGTGCAAGTGATGGCACGGGAAGTCGATTTTATCTATATTCCGTTAGACAATACGATCGCAAATGCTATGCAGACCGTAGTTCAAGAAGCCAATAAATCAAAAACACCAATCATTACTTCCGTAGATACGATGGTGGAACAAGGCGGTTTGGCAACGGTCGGACAAGATCAATTTACGATAGGCGTGGAAACTGGGAAGATGGTGGCAGCAATTCTTGATGGGACAGCAGAACCTGCGACAACACCGATCTATACATTCAGCGATGGCGAAACGATCATCAATGAAACTCAGGCGCAGTTATTGGGCATCACTATCCCAGAAAACCTCAAAGACGAGGCGAAACTGATTACAACGACGCCAGAAAGCGAAGCAAGTGACGAGTAACAACCAAGAACAGCGACCACCTGCGATCATCGAGAGGGTCTTGAAAGAGAAAACTTGTAAGAATATGGAGGAAGAATGATGATTGTTTCAGCAATAGGGCAAGGACTACTTTGGGGAATCCTGGGATTAGGGATTTTTATGACCTATCGAATTTTAAATTTCCCGGATATGACGACGGAAGGGTCCTTTCCGTTAGGCGGTGCTGTCTGTGTGACAGCGATCACCCATGGGGTGTCGCCCGTCTTAGCGACTTGTTTAGGAGTATTGGCTGGGATGTGTGCGGGCTGTGTGACAGGACTTCTTTATACAAAAGGCAAAATTCCCGTGATTTTAGCTGGAATCTTGGTGATGTCTTCATTGAACTCGGTCATGCTGTTTGTGATGCGCTCACCCAACCTCTCTTTATTAAACCAACCGAAAATTCAAGATTTTTTTACTAGAATGAATTTACCGAATTATTATGATACGGTGATCATTGGATTGATCATGGTCTTGTTGATCGGGGGCGTCTTGGTTTACTTTTTCCATACAAATTTGGGTCAAGCTTACATCGCTACAGGTGATAATGAGCATATGGCAAAATCGATGGGGATCAATACCGATCGAATGAAAATCATTGGATTGATCGTCTCCAATGGCGTGATCGCACTCTCAGGCGCATTGATTGCGCAAAATGACGGCTATGCCGACATAAGCAAAGGTATCGGTGTGATCGTTATCGGACTGGCGTCAATCATCATTGGTGAAGTGTTATACGGGGAACTGACCTTGCTGGAACGTTTGATCGCTATTGTGATCGGCAGCATTATTTACCAATTATTGATCCTATTTGTGATCAAAGCTGGATTTGATACGACCTACTTGAAGATCTTCTCTGCAATCGTCTTGACGATCTGCTTGTTGATCCCTCAATTTAAACAAGCCTTGCATCTACGCACTGGTTTTGAAACGGAGGACGAATAATGTTAGCCTTAAAAAAAGCCTTTAAAGTTGTCGGCAACGGACCAAATGAGAAAAAAGTACTCTTGAATAAAATCGATCTTTCTTTAAAGCCAGGAGAATTTGTCACGGTCGTTGGAGGAAACGGCGCCGGCAAAAGCACGTTATTCAACTGCATCTCAGGCACCATGCCCTTGACGAGTGGGCAAGTGATGATCGATGATCAAAATGTGACTACACTTTCGGAAGAAAAACGCGCACGCTTTTTGGCGCGGGTTTTCCAAGATCCGAAAATGGGCACTGCTCCCCGTATGACAGTGGCAGAAAATCTGCTGTTAGCCCAAAAAAGAGGGCAAAAACGGTCACTTGGTCTTCGACAACTCCAAGGACAAAGGGAAATGTTCTTTGCACTTTGTAAAGAAATCGGCAACGGGTTGGAAAATCATTTGGATACGCCAACGGGCAGTTTATCTGGTGGTCAACGACAGGCACTAAGTTTATTGATGGCAACGATCCAAACTCCAAAACTGTTGTTGCTAGATGAACATACGGCTGCGTTAGATCCAAAGACCTCCAAACAGCTGATGCAAATCACTGCAAAACGCGTGGAAGAACAAAACCTGACCTGTCTAATGATCACCCATCGGATGGAAGAT
The DNA here is from genome assembly GCF_051713725.1 of Enterococcus sp. DIV0755f. NCBI lineage: Bacteria > Bacillati > Bacillota > Bacilli > Lactobacillales > Enterococcaceae > Enterococcus > Enterococcus sp. DIV0755f. Next base: position 1,707,991 of record NZ_JBIOQL010000001.1, on the reverse strand, counting down.
GCATTAAAATACGGAGACCGCTTGATCCTGCTCAGAAAAGGGGAGATCGTCAAAGATCTTTCAGCAGAGGAAAAAGCGCAATTAAGCTTACCTGAACTATTATTGTTCTTTGAGGATGACTTATAAACCCTTGATAGAACAGTGTTTTCAAAAAAAACAATCAAATAAATGAAAAAAATAAGAAAAAATCATTGACATCTTTCAAAGTTAAACCTATACTTAGGTCAATCTTACATCAGTTTGGAGCGAACGACTATGCAAAAATTATTGCTAACGAACCCCACACAACTGAATAAATATTACTTTAGCTATTTTAGATAGGTTTGTATTCATGAAGGCATGGGTACAAACGCTAAGTTTGTATCTATGATGGCTAGAGCATTTCGTAATGAATTCGCAGCCACGTAGATCGTAAAATCTATAGTGGCTATTTTTTATATTCACATATCGGCTCTGTCGTTATGTAATGTTTGAAGGTGTTCACTGTAGATTCTTAAATTTACGGTGGACATCTTTTTTTGTTGAAAGGAATGAACCAGATGAAACAAATGATAACCGGACACACACGGTTGGCGGCACTATTTGCCAAACCAGCCAAACACAGCATCTCTCCAGCGATGCACAATCTTTCTTTTGAAGAACAAGGGATCGACGCCGTGTATCTGGCCTTTGATGTTGAGCCGGATGATTTAGCCGCTAGTATCCAAAGCATCCGTCAGTTGGACCTCTTAGGTGTCAATTTATCGATGCCTCATAAAATGGCGGCAGTAGCGCTGATGGATGAATGTTCACCAGCAGCCGAGTTGATCGGCGCAATCAATACGATCGTCAATCAAGAAGGTCGCTTGATTGGGCACAATACAGACGGCATCGGCTTTATGCGAGCTCTTGAGGACATTCAAGTATCCATCATTGGCGACACCATGACGGTGATTGGAGCTGGTGGAGCGGCGACAGCGATCATTAGCCAAGCCGCACTAGATGGCGTCAAAACGATCCATGTCTTTAACCGCAAGGATGAGTTTTATCCAATCATCCAAGAAAAATTAACACAGATTGCACAAAAAACAGCTTGTGAAATTACCTTAACCGACTTAGAAGATCAGATGGCTTTAAAAACAGCCATCGATCAAAGCAGCTTATTGGTAAATGCCACGGGCGTGGGAATGAAACCAAATGATACCGTAAGTCCTCTGCAAGATAAAACACTCCTGCGGGAATCATTAGCTGTCTATGATGTCATCTATAATCCAAGAGAAACGCAGCTTTTGAAAGATGCGAAAGCAGTCGGCGCCAAAACTGCAAACGGCTTAAGCATGCTACTCTATCAAGGTGCAGCCGCATTTGAACTTTGGACTGGCAAAGCGATGCCTGTTGAAAAAGTCAAAGCACTCATCGAATCCATGTAAAAAATAAAAAACAGAAAAAAACGAAAGTAGGAAGAAAAAATGATCGTAATTATGAAACCAGGCGCTACGCCAGAACAAGTTGAAGTTGTTGTAACAAGAATCAAAAAAGAAGGTTTAGATGTTCAAGTCAACCAAGGAAAAGAACAGGTCGTTATCGGCTTAAAAGGGGATACCCGCCGCATCCAAGATGTTGCTTTTCGCAGCTACGAGGGTGTCGAAGATGCCATTCGGATCTCAAACACCTACAAATTGACCTCTCGTGAGTTCCATCCGCAAGATACGGTTGTGGATGTAGATGGCGTGAAAATCGGTGACGGCAACTTTGTTACGATGGCTGGTCCATGTTCGATTGAAGGCTTAGACCAAATTCGTGAATGTGCCCGAATCGCTAAAGCTGGTGGTGCACAAATCTTACGTGGTGGTGCCTTCAAACCACGCACGTCGCCATACGCATTCCAAGGGCTGGAAGAAGAAGGGCTAAAATACATTCGTCAAGCAGCGGATGAAACGGGCATGAAAGTCATCACAGAAGTCATGGACGAAGGACATATCGATATGGTTGCGGAATACAGTGATATTTTGCAGATTGGTGCTCGGAACATGCAAAACTTCAAATTGCTAGCTGCCGTTGGGAAAACTGGGAAACCAATTGGCCTTAAACGAGGCATCTCTGGCACGATCGACGAATGGTTGAATGCAGCGGAATACATCGCCGTTCAAGATAAAAGTGAAGTGATTTTCATTGAACGTGGGATCCGAACTTACGAAACAGCAACCCGTAATACCTTTGATCTAAGTGCGGTACCAATCATCAAAAAACTGAGCCACTTCCCAATCATCGTTGATCCTAGTCATGGAACAGGTATCTGGGATCTCGTACCGCCTATGGCTAGAGCGGGTGTTGCTGCAGGCGCCGATGGGATGATCGTTGAGATCCATCCAGATCCAGCCAATGCTTGGTCTGATGGTCCTCAATCACTTAATGAAAAAACGTACATGAACATGATGAAAGAAGTCCATATCATGGAAAAAGCGATGAAAGAAATCAAAGCGTTGCAAGACTAAGCGTCAAGACAACCAATAAAAGAGGTGCTAAAATCAATGTTACACATTCATTTAGAAGAACATTCCTATGATATCCTCATCAAACGAGGGGCGTTTCAAAAAGTCGGAACCTGGGTGCAACAGTTGTGGGACAAACAGCGTATTGCCGTCATTACAGACAGCAACGTCGCACCCCTGTATGGCGGACAAATCGTCGATTCCTTAACCGCTGCAGGGTTTGAGGCAACACTGTTAGTCGTACCAGCTGGCGAAAAAAGCAAATCACTAGAGCAAGCAGCTAATTTATATGATGGTCTTGCCCAACTCGGAATGACCAGAAGCGATGGGATCATTGCCCTTGGTGGCGGTGTGATTGGTGATCTTGGAGGATTTGTTGCTTCTACTTATATGCGCGGCATTGATTTCTTGCAGATTCCAACGACGTTATTGGCACAGGTCGATTCAAGTATCGGCGGAAAAACAGCTGTAAATACTGGCAGTGCCAAGAATCTCGTCGGGACATTTGCACAACCAGCCGGTGTGATGATCGATCCAGATTTACTTACAAGTTTGCCCCTCAAACGCGTCCAAGAAGGCATTGCTGAAATCATCAAGTCAGCCGCTATTGCAGATCCTGAGCTTTGGCAAACGTTAGCAGGTTTGAAAGATGAAGTCGATCTTTTGGCACATGCTGAGAAAGTAATCACTGCTTCTTTAAAGGTAAAACAAAAAGTAGTAGAAGAAGATCCTTTTGATCATGGCAGTCGTCTGACACTGAACTTCGGTCATACGATCGGGCATGGCTTAGAAAGAACAGCCGCGTTTGACACCAGTCATGGCGAAGGGGTTGCAATGGGGATGATCATGATCACCCGTCATGCAGAAGCCATCGGATTAACACCAAAAGGTACGACCCAGCAGCTTACAGAAATGGTTGAGAAGTTTCATTTGCCGATCACACCAAGTGAAATAGATAAAGAGCAATTATACCAAGCAATTACTCATGATAAAAAAGCCCGCGGGCAACAATTGAAGATTATTCTATTAGAAGCGATCGGACAGGCGAAAATCGTGACGATCCCGACTGAAAAAATCAAAGACTACTTATTATAAGAAAGGAAGGTAACGGATCATGCGTTATATTACAGCAGGCGAATCACATGGACCAGAGTTGACCGCCATTATCGAAGGTTTACCGGCAGGATTGCCATTAACAGCAGAAGACATTAATTTTGAATTAGCGAGACGACAAACCGGCTATGGCCGTGGGGGACGGATGCTGATTGAAAAAGACCAAGTCCGTATCACTTCGGGTATCCGTCATGGAAAAACACTAGGCTCTCCTGTGACTTTAGTGGTTGAGAACAAAGATTGGAAAAACTGGACCAAGGTCATGGCGATCGAAGAGGTACCAGAAAAAGACCGCAAACTACGACGAGTGGCACGACCAAGACCTGGTCATGCTGACTTAGTCGGCGGCATGAAATACCATCATCAAGATTTACGAAACGTTTTGGAACGCTCATCTGCTCGTGAAACGACCATGCGGGTAGCCATCGGAGCAATTGCGAAGAAAATTTTAAAGGAGCTTGGCATCGATGTGGCGGGTCATGTAACAATGTTAGGCGGCATCAAAGCGGAAATTCCTGAAGGGTTGACCGTCAAAGAAATCGCAGAACGCTCTGAAGCTTCAGAAGTAAGGGTGTTAGATCCGTCAGTCGAAGAAGAAATCAAGCAGCTGATCGATCAAACGAAGAAAAATGGCGATACGATCGGCGGTGTAGTGGAAGTACTTGTTGGCGGCGTTCCTGCTGGTTTAGGCAGTTACGTGCAATGGGACAAAAAACTTGATGCGAAAATCGCCCAAGCCGTGGTCAGCATCAATGCCTTTAAAGGTGCTGAGTTCGGCGTTGGCTTTGAGGCTGGTGTTTTGCCAGGTTCCAAAGTCATGGATGAGATTTTATGGGACGAACAACGAGGCTATACCCGTCGCAGCAACAACCTTGGCGGGTTTGAAGGCGGCATGACGAACGGTGAACCAATCGTGGTTCGTGGTGTTATGAAGCCGATCCCGACCTTGTACAAGCCGTTGCAAAGTGTGGATATCGACAGCAAAGAACCGTATAAAGCAAGCGTCGAACGCTCAGATAGCACCGCTGTACCAGCAGCCAGTGTTGTTTGTGAGAGTGTGGTGGCGACAGTGGTGGCCAATGAACTATTAGAAAAGTTCCCAAGTGATTCATTCGCAGAATTGACTGCATCTGTTCAAGCGTATCGAGAATACTTGTTAACCTACTGATTAAAGAACCAGCAAAAATTCCAGTAGAAATGAGGATTCTTTTCATGAACCAAAATATCTTTGTCGCCGGTCTAGGATTGATCGGCGCTTCCTTAGCAAAATGTATCAAAAAGGCACATCCGCAAGTGCATTTGATGGGCTGGGATTGTCAGGAAACCAATGAGATCGCATTAGCAACAAGTTTAGTAGACGAAGTGCCCCCTTCATTTTCAGAAGGTGCTGTCCGTGCCGACGTGATTTTGTTGGCATTGCCGGTAGAGATCACCAAAAAATATCTTTCCGAACTGGGGACACTTTCATTAAAGCCTTCGGTGCTGGTAACAGACACCGGCAGTACCAAAGCGGAAATCACCCAATTCGCCGAGTCCTTTTCCTTTGATTTTATTGGGGGCCATCCGATGGCTGGCTCTCATAAATCAGGGATCACAGCAGCCGATGAGAACCTTTTCGAGAATGCTTACTATATCTTCACACCGACGAAAAGTCAGCGGATGGAAGAGCTGCAAGAGCTTTTTCGCGGCACCAGAGCCAAATATGTGGCGCTTGCGCCAAAAGAGCATGATCAAATCACAGGGATGTTGAGCCATTTGCCCCATATTATTGCTTCTGGATTAGTCAATCAGGCAGACGCTTTCAACCAAGCCCACCCCAGAGCGCAACAACTTGCAGCAGGCGGTTTTCGCGATATCACTCGCATCGCTTCTTCAGATCCTCGCATGTGGACCGATATCTTATTGAGTAATCGACAGGAACTACTGCAGCTGATCGATGAGTGGCAAAAACAAATGACGACCATGACTCACTGGTTGCAGGAAAAAGACGAACGGGCGATCTTTCGGTTCTTTGAATCCGCGAAGGAAACACGGGATCAATTGCCGGTTCATCAAAATGGCGCGATCCCGGCATTCTATGATCTATTCATCGATGTACCGGATCATCCTGGTGTTGTCGCTGAAGTGACGGGGCTATTGAGCGAACATCAGCTCTCTTTGATCAACTTAAAAATTCTTGAAACTCGAGAAGACATCATTGGTGTTTTACAGATTTCATTCAAAACGCAAAATGATTTGCTGCAAGCAGAGCAGCTGATCCAAAACAAGACGACCTATTCGTGTCGAAAAAAATAGGAGGCTGGGATGAAACTAAAAAAAGCAACACATTTAAAAGGGACGATAGCGGTCCCTGCTGACAAATCGATCTCGCATCGCAGTATCATGTTCGGGGCGTTAGCTGAAGGAACAACGACTGTCCGAAATTTCTTACGTGGAGAAGACTGCTATAGCACCCTTCATGCATTTCAATCATTAGGGGTTCCGATCCATGATGACGGTCAGACGATCACGATTGAAGGACAGGGCTTCAATAGCCTTAAGCCTGCCCACGAACCAATCGATATCGGTAATTCTGGTACAACGATTCGTCTAATGATGGGGATTTTGGCTGGACAGCCATTTACAACTACCTTATTCGGTGATGACTCATTGAATAGACGACCAATGAATCGCGTGATGCTGCCATTAAGAGAAATGGGTGCCAATGTGAGAGGGCATGAACAGACGGAGTTCCCACCGATCACCATCAATGGCACGGCTTCATTACATCCCATCAATTATCAGATGCCCGTAGCAAGTGCTCAAGTAAAATCAGCGCTGATTTTTGCGGCACTACAAGCACAAGGTACATCTACGATCATTGAAAAAGAAACAAGCCGCAACCACACCGAAGAAATGATCCGTCAATTCGGTGGTGTCATCACAACACAAGGCAAAACGATCACTGTGACGGGACCTCAAACACTCCAAGGACAAGAAGTAGTTGTTCCCGGTGATATTTCCTCCGCTGCCTTTTTCTTAACAGCCGGCGCGATTATGCCAGAAAGTGAGATCGTTTTAAGAAATGTCGGGATCAACCCCACTCGTACAGGAATTCTTGACGTACTAGAGGAGATGGGTGCTTCGATTGCTTTTTCTAATCAAGACGATCAGAATCAATCAGCTGACCTTACCGTTCAAAGTTCTACCTTGCAGGCAGTAACCATCGCTGGCGATATTATCCCACGCTTGATCGATGAATTGCCGATCATTGCGTTGTTAGCCACGCAGGCGCATGGCAAAACGGTGATCAAAGATGCGGAAGAACTAAAAGTAAAAGAAACCAACCGAATCGATGCAACTGCCGAAGAGTTGACAAAACTAGGAGCGGACATCACTCCCACCGAGGACGGGTTGATCATCAACGGTCCAACCCCTTTGCATGGCGGACGTGTGTCAAGTCGGGGGGACCATCGCATCGGCATGATGCTGCAAATTGCCGCCTTATTGACAGATGAAGAGGTAGAATTAGAAAAAGCCGAAGCCGTAGCAGTTTCTTATCCTGATTTTTTTGAGGATGTCGCACGTTTGGCTAAAGGAGGAAACAGCGAGTGAAAAAAGTGATATTAATTGGCTTTATGGGTGCTGGAAAAACCACGATTGGTCGTCTTTTGGCTGAAGAAACGAACCAGTCTCATGTGGATTTTGATGACTTGATCGTTGCTGAGATCGGCATGACCATTCAAGAATTTTTCGATCAACACGGTGAGGAAGCCTTTCGCAAAATCGAAACGGATATTTTAGCTAAAACTTTGGCAAAGGAACAAATTATTTCCACTGGCGGGGGCATCGTATTAAAAGAAGAAAATCGTCAGCTTTTAAAAGAGATGCCGCTCGTCGTGTATTTAAAAACAGATCCCGAGGAACTGATCCATCGCTTAAAGGCGGATACTGGCAGCATTCGCCCCTTAGTCGTCTCAAAATCACCAGAAGAAATATTGGCTGTTTACCGTCCTCGGATCCCTCTTTATGAAGAAACTGCTTCATTGATCGTTGAAACGACGAACAAAACACCAGAAGAAATCGTACAGGAAATTTTGATCAAAGCAGGTGCATAAAATGAAGATTGGTTATTTAGGACCGAAAAGTTCCTTTACGCATTTAGCTGCGCAAGAAGCGTATCCAGAAAATGCCTGTATCCCTTATGGATCGATTCCACTTTGTATTCAAGCGCTAGCTAATGGCGTGATCGATCGTGCGGTCGTTCCGAACGAGAACTCATTAGAAGGGTCCGTTCATGCCACTATTGATACACTGTTTCGTCAAAATCAATTGAGCATCGAACAGGAAATTATTTTACCGATCAATCATCAATTGTTAGTTTCTCAGCAAACAGCAAAAGACTACCGTCCCATCACTAAGATAATTTCTCATCCGCAAGCCTTGGCTCAATGTGCCGACTTCATCGAAGCCCGATTTGCTGGAGCTACTGTTGAGGCGGTTGCTTCCACAACGACTGCAGCAGCGTACGTAGCAAAACATCCAGAAGAAGCAGTTGCGGCGATTGCTTCCAAAGAAGCCGCTTTGGCTTATCAGTTAACGATCAAAGAAACCAATATTCAAGATGTTGCCTTTAATCAAACCCGTTTTTGGGTTTTGACGAAGAAAGCAGCAAACACCCAATTACCAGAGCAGACCGTCGAGAAAGCAACGATTTTTGTGACGCTGCCAGCAAATCGCCCGGGAATCTTGCACAAAATCTTAGCAACCTTTGGCTGGCGAGAAATTGATTTAAGCAAAATTGAATCGCGGCCGTCAAAAACCACCTTAGGGGAATACTTTTTCGTGATCGATCTGGTGATGGACAAACCGTGGCAACTGATTGTAAATGCCTTTGAAGAGATTCAGTTGTTGGGTGGACACGTCCATCTTCTCGGCGTGTACTCGGTAAATGTTGTGGAGGAAGTGACAAAAAATGACTCAAGTCAAAATAAAAATTAGCCAAGATGAAACACTTTTAGCAACGTTTCATAAAGAGATCCAAACGCAGCACCATCAATGGTACCCAACGATTTTTAAGCCCTTTGATCAGTCAAGATTTGAACAAGCAATCACACAGCAGCTGCAAGAGCCAAGCCACCACTTTTTTATCGCTTGGCTGGCGGAACAGCCTTGTGGCTTTGTGCATCTTCAAGAGGTCCGTTTGCCACAAAATGCGATGATGCATGAACGAAAGTGGCTGGAAATTGCAGCTATCGCTGTTGACCCTCGGTACCAAGGGATGCATATTGGAAAACAATTGTTGGCATTTGCTGAAAACGTTGCGCTGGAAAAAGGCTTCGATGATCTCTCACTAAACTTTTGGTCGGCAAATCAAGTGAAATCATTTTATGAGCAAGCAGGATTTGTGAGCACACGACAAGGAGCATCAAAGCATCTAAGGTAGAAAAATGAAGAAATTTCCTAGAAAAAGGTTAAAATTTCAGAAAATAGCTTTCTTTCTATAAGGTCTAGGGTATCCTTATAGACAGAGAGCTATTTTTTAGTTGGAGGATCAGAAGCAATGAGCAGGATGGAAAAAAATAAAAAACTGCATGAACGGCTAGAAAAGGAATCCAGTCAGGCAGCCAAAGAAAGTATCTTTGCCCGCAGAGAAGCCAAAAGAAGAAACCAGCGCGTCAGACCGAGGGATTCTACTTCGTCTGCTGATGAGCCAGTAAGAGACATTTTGTCTCAAAACACCGAGCATCCTAGGGCAAGCGACCCTCGTGCGGCTCAAAGTTCCCGAAAACAGTCACAAGTAGGAATAAAAAAATCTGAGGGACGAAAAAGCGCAATCCCCCCGCTATCTGCTCAGGGACCTGCGATGCATCAAGGTCAGGAACAAAGCAAACAAAAACCGCAAAAGCTTAAGAAGAGCAAGCAACCCAAACAAAAGAAAAAGCGGAAGCACCCAGTTCTGCGTATTGTGGTTCGGGTACTATTGGTGCTTTTTGCCTATTCATTGATTGCGTTTCTTGTCGGTCAGCAAGTCGCAAGAAGTGACGCTGCTTTTGCTACGACTGATGAAGAGACCTTTAATGGTACGGCCGCTGCTAATGGTGCTCGTAATATATTGCTCATTGGTAGTGATAGTCGCGAAGGAGAAGCTGGACGCGCAGACACTATTATGGTTTTGCAATTAGATGGTCCCAGTAAGCAACCGAAGCTGCTTTCCTTTATGCGGGATACTTTAGTTACGATTCCCGGTTATGGCGAAAACAAGATCAATGCGGCGTATGCCTTTGGTGGTGCTGATTTAGTCAGACAAACATTAGCGGAGAATTTCGGGCTAGAAACCAACTATTATGCAAAAGTTGACTTTCGTTCCTTTGAAAAAGTGATCGACACACTGTTTCCCTCAGGTGTCGTTATCAACGCGGAAAAAGATATGAGTAAAAATCTTGAAGTTGCCATCAAACAAGGGCAACAACAAATGAATGGGCTTGAGCTGTTGCAATACGCACGCTTTCGGATGGACGAAGAAGGTGACTTCGGTCGTGTAAGACGACAGCAGCAAGTAATAGATGCGATCTTTAGCGAAATGAAAAATCCTTTAGCTATTTTAAAATTGCCTTATGCAGCAGGAAAAGTCTTAGGCTATGCTTCCACCAACCTGCCAATGTCTTTCCTATTAAAAAATACCTTCTCGATTGCTCGAGGGGCGGGAGGAGTCGACAGCTTGACTGTCCCAGTCGCTGACTCTTGGCAATACGGTTCAAGTGCGAGTGCTGGAAGTGTGTTAGTCGTCAATCTTGAAACCAATCAACAAGCGATCAGGAATTTTCTTAATGAGTAAGCAGAATGAAAAGTTCTGAAAACCATTTGAAAGTAAGTAAATTTATGCTATATTGTTAATGACGTTTGAAATTTGTTGAAACGAGGAAAAAGAATGAAATTAGCCGTTGTTACTGACAGTACAGCTTATCTGCCGGAACGGATCAAAAACCATGATGATTTGTTTATCATACCGATTCCTGTTATTTTAGATGGAAAAGTCTACAATGAGGGTATCGACATTGAAGCTGATGAGTATTACGCTTTGCTGAAAAACAGCAAAGAATTCCCAACCACTTCTCAACCGGTATTAGGAGAAGTGTTAGCCTTATATGAGTCATTGAAAGATCGCGGTTACGACACGATCATTAGTATCCACTTATCAAGCGGGATCTCTGGATTTATCGGAACGCTGTATGGAATCACCGATGAAATCGAAGGTGTTCAAATCATTCCTTACGATTCGAAAATCACAAGTATGCCGATGGGTCACATGGTAGAAACCGCTCTTGATCTATCAAGTCAAGGCAAAACCGTCGAAGAGATCATTTCCCATCTGGACACTATCAGAGACAATACCTATGCCTATTTGATCGTGGACGACTTGAATAACTTGGTTCGCGGCGGTCGCTTAACCAATGGGGCAGCCTTGATTGGCGGATTATTAAAAATCAAACCGATCTTGACCTTTGATCAAGGAAAAATTGTGCTTTACGAGCGCATTCGTTCCAGTAAAAAAGCATTCAATCGCGCAGAAGATATCATTGGTCAACGGGAGCAAGAAATCGCATTGCCTGTTAAATTTTATGTAATCCACGCCAACAATTTAGAAGTAGCGAAAGAAGAAAAAACGAAGCTACAAGCGAAATACCCAAATGCAGAAATTGAGATTGGTCACTTCGGACCAGTTATCGGCACGCATTTAGGAGAAAAAGCCATTGGGATCGCTATTTCAGCGCAATAATTTTTATTTTTTCTATGTTTATCACGCCATTATCTTTTCAAGACGATGTATGTAAGAACCAGTTAGATGTTTGTCTAGCTGGTTCTTTTTTCTGCTTTTTTGAGATTCGCTTGTAAAAAATCACACAAACTCGTACAATAGGATCAAAATGAAGGACTGACAAAGGAGGAATTGCTATGAAGTGTTCCTTAAGAAGGTGGCAAATGAGCGATGCGCAAGATTTAGCCCATGCGTTAAATAATCAAACCATCCACGATTATTTAACGCATGGGTTGCCATTCCCCTATACGGTCGCAGATGCACAAGCCTATATTCGATCTGTGGTGGAAGCAGAATTTGCCTTTGCGATCACTGTGGATGACCGAGCAGTCGGCAGTATCCGTGCTGTTCGCAAAGAAAATATCCATTATAGAACGGCTGAGATTGGCTACTCTATTGCACAAGAGTATTGGGGAAAAGGCTTGATGACCCAAGCTGTTCAGCAACTATGTGACTATGTATTTACTACATCAACTATCGTTCGTATTTCTGCTGAATCTTTTGCGAAGAATCATTCCTCTTGTCGTGTGTTGGAAAAGGCAGGTTTTACGTTAGAAGGCGTTTTGCGAAAGCATGCGGAGAAAAACCAACAGCTGTTCGACATGAAGCTCTATGCGTTGATTCGTCAAGAGAAAGAGGGGCAAGATGACCACAATCAAAAAGGAGAAACCTATGAATGAACTGCAAAAATTACCAAATGTAGGTCAGGTTTTAGCGGATCACCTGGTTCGTATCGGCATCAATACTCCTGAACAACTACGCACAAAAACGGCCGAAGAGGTTTTTCTAGCTATCCGCCACCAATGTGATGCGGGCGCTTGCTTGCATATGCTCTACGGCATTGAAGGGGCGATCCAAGGCATTCCTAAAGCGCAGCTTACATATCAGAGAAAACAAGCGTTACGCCTTTTTTTCAATCAATTGAGTTAGTGAAGTAATGCGTCATAAAAAAGCACTTTTTAAGAGCGTTTGTTTTTAGATGCTTCTTATCAAGTGCTTTTTCTATAAACATCTGTCCCTAGCTACTAGAAAAGACCTTTTGCTTGTTCCAAACCAGCTTCCTCATTATACTTACTCTATCTAGTAAATTACTAATTTACTAAACAAGGAGTGAGAATAATGAAAATACCAGAAAACTTGAAACATAAGCCCGTCATTAAAGTGGAAGACTATGATACTGTTGACGGAAAAAATGCGTTACATACAGATGCAAAAGGCCTTTCCCTCGGATTAGCACAATGGAATGATCGCGGAAAAGTCGATATCTCAGGCAAGGTTTGGCGCCATACAGGTGAAAAATGGTCTCGTCAGTCAGAAGAACTACCCCTCACTAGAATCTTAGATCTAGCAATCTTAGTGGCGCAATCTAGTTTGTATTTTCAAGAGGCCTATCGCCATGAAAAGTTTTACGATCCTGAAAATCCGTTGATCGAGATCATTGGCCTGCAAGGAAATCGTATGACCGTTGAAGTAGACACCGAAAATCCTAAAATCGATGAAGACATTCTGCTTTTTTATGATTCCTTACAAAAAGATGGCGAGCTATACGGCGAACGCTTCAAAATCCTAAAGCGGCTTTTAGATGAGCTAGGTTATTAAGAAAAGGAGCAGATTGCCATGACACAACATCAACCGTCTTTTGTCGTAACGAAAGGACGCGCTTTTAGCAAATTAGAACAAACCATGATTTGGAAAAAACCACAAAGTCATCAGACCAGTGCTGAAGAACTACGAATTGCTTCAGAGATCGCGTTGAATTGGGCGGATCCAGAGATGAAGATCTTCAATGTGTTGCTGGAAGGCGATGCTGGGTCGGGTAAGACCCAGTTGGCAAAGGCACTTTCTGCCGACTTGCAACTGCCCTACACCAAAATCACCTGCTTTGCGGATATGGATAAGTCAGATGTATTTGGTGCTTTATTACCAGTGATCAACACCGACCAAGAAGAGGACAAGGACTTGCTGGATGCGATTTATCAAAGTGATTGTTTTGAAGATGTCTTGGCTTTGATCCAGCGGCATTTTTCCTTGACTCGTGAGCGGGCACGGGCGAAATTTGCGGAACTGATCGAACGGATTGAAACCAGTGATCAGCAACCGACGATTCAATACAAATTTTATCCCTCCGAAATCGTACGGGCGCTGGAAAAAGGCTATTTGCTTGAGATTCAAGAACCAACGGTCATTCGTGATGCTTCGGTACTAGTGGCACTAAACTCGGCCCTTGAACAAAACGGGATGCTGAATATCCCGACTGGCCTTGTTCGACGACACCCTGACTGTGTGGTGATCATCACAACGAATCGGAATTACCAAGGTAACCGCCCCTTGAACGAATCCTTGCGAGATCGGATGCAGCATGCTGAAAAAATGGATTTACCTGAGCTAGCAGTCATGGTGCAGCGAGGCATTGCCAAAACCAATTATCCGGACAAAACGACTGCACAGAAAATGGCTGAAATCATCCGCTTACTAGACGTGACCGCCAAAGCCAACGCCATCAAAGGGGTGGCGGGCATGCGTTCTTATTTTTATTGGTTAAATGCAGTCAAACAAGGACAAGATCCCTTTACAGCAATTGATAGCAAAGTGCTCTACAAAATCACTACCGATCCAAATGAGCTTTCTCTGTTACAACAGGCGTTAGAAGCTTCAGGGTTATTGGCGCAATTGCGGCTTTTGTTTTCTGGACAACCGCTAAATGCCTTTAAAGAACAAATCAAAGGACGCAGAGTCAGCATCGAAGAGGCTGACCAACGCAATGTAGTGGAAGAAGGCACGCCCATCCTAAAAAATGAGCAAGTCCTTGAGACCGCCAATCAAGAAACTGAGGCGGAAACGATGGAAACCAGTGATTCTGACAAACAAGAAGCGAAAAGCGCAGCAACTGAGGCGACGTTTTCAGAAGAACTAGAACGCAATAGTCATGATGGCCAAGCAAAAGCTGGGAGTGAGACACAAGAGGCAGCTCCTGCTTCTCATTCTTTGTCGATCGAAGCGTATGAAGCCCAGGAGAAAGAAAAGAAAACCACGGCATCAAAGGCAGCACGACAAGCATTGAAAGAATCGATCCATGCCAAAGAAGGGCTGATCGTTCATCGACCACCCGTCGATTTAGAAAAAGCGACTGAAGCCCAACAGCGTTTGCAGCCGTTGCTGCCGATCGTAGAGTCATTGATCAAGCAAACCCAAGAAGTATTGGAAAACGAACAAGCTTCGGCATACAGTAAAGGTAAGTACAGTGGTACACGCTTTGATGCCAGCAAGGTTGCGTATCAGGATTTCCGGACCTTTGACAAGAAGAATCCACCTCACGAACAGCCTTCCTTAGCTCTTGCTTTGCGCATCGATGAATCAGGTTCGATGATTCGAGAAGATCGGATATTGTATGCCCAACAGGCGGTCTTAGCGGTGAATGCTTTTGCCGAACGTTTATCTTTGCCATTGATGATCTATGGCGACACAGCGGACGTGACCGCTCGTGAAAAAACCTCGCTTTTTGCATACAAAGAATTTAATGAAGGCTTTGAATTTGTGCCAGAGAAACTCATGACAATGAAGCCTCGGCAAAATAACCGTGATGGAGCTGTCTTGCGTGTGCTAGCTGAAAAGCTCGCTCATCAGCCGGCAACCACTAAATTACTCTTGAATATCAGTGATGGCCAGCCAAAAGCTCTTCCTGATTATACAGGGGGAAAAGCCAAAGAAGATATTCAGCAGGTGATCGCTGACTATGAACGACAAGGAGTGCTGTTTCTTGCAGCTGCTATTGGGCAAGACAAAGAGGTGATCAAAGCGATTTATGGGGAAGAACGCTTTATTGATCTTTCCAATCTAACAGAATTTCCGCAGCGTTTGTTGCAGCTACTGACAAGGTATTTGTAAACGTCGATAGGTAAAAGGAAAAGAGTGTGGACTTCGTGCCGCACTCTTTTTTTTGATCATAATTATATTATGTAAACAAGATGATATTTGTCTAAATTTGGAAAGTTCTGTAAAATAGACGCCAAAAGGAGGGTTATCATGAACAAATGGCGGTACTTCTACTATCCTTGCCAATTCGGCTGGCACGCAGCACTTCGTAGGCGCAGTTTGCTGATGAGTGGTGTATTGGCGATTCTTCTACTGATCATCGCCATCTTTGCAGAGCATTGGCTAGTGCTTTTTCATCAATGGCTACAATATGAAACAAATAGCAGTGAGAATCAGATGGATCTCACGTATGCCAGTTGGCTTTTCTTTTTGCAGTTGCTACGCTTCGTACTAGGCGTTCTAACTGTAGGCTTGATCGCCGCCTTTTTATGGCACTGCAATCACATGTATCGTTTTCATTTGATGGGGGAGGAGCAGCAATCTCTGAGTATTCGGTTGTTGTTAGGACAGTCTCCGTTGTTGGTCACCTTTGAAGAGCTTTTCTTTGTAGATATTCAAAGCATTGTTATTAGTTTGGTAGGGCTTGTCAGCGGTCTGTGGCTTAGTCAAAAATCACTGCAGGATTTTTTCCATTTCTTTCATCTTCCCGCAGGCTTTACTTTTGAATTTCCCTTTAAAGGTCTATTAATCGCTCAACTTGGTGTGCTCTTGTTGCTTTTTTTGTTACGATTCCGCGGTACAAAGAGGACGGTTGAAGAGATTCTCGTTAACGGATGCCCGAATGGGTGAGGGGATGATAGGCTGCTTTTATTTCCCTCTTCCAAAATGCGAACATATGTTTTATAATAGGTGAAACAAGACAAAGGTCGTGAATTTGTGAAGACATCCTTAACTTTAGAAATGGAAGAGGCACTTTATTATTATTGTCGTGAAAACAGTGATATTGTGGTAGAAGAGGTAGTCATGCCAGATGATCACGGCATCGTGGATACTTTGAGTTGTCGCTTGACGGCTGAAACTACCTTTGAATGGCGTTGCTACGAACTCAAAGTTAGTTTGGCAGATTTTCGCTCAAAAGCAAAACTATCCTTTATTGGGAATTATAATTATTTTGTCTTACCCAAGGCATTGTATGAGAAAGTCAAAGATCAGATTGGACCTACGATTGGTGTTCTGGTCTATCATGCATTTCTTGAAAAAGAAACGGGCAGCAAAGGGTATTTCAGTGTCGAAAAGAAGCCCCAACGGCAAGAGCTGCAGGTTCCAGAAAATGCCTTATTGTTTCGGTTGATTTCGGCACAAGCGCGAGAAGTCGGCAAAGCAAAACAGACTGCTCGAGGATTGCGGGTATTTTCAACAGAACGTTTGTACCAAGAACTGAAGAAACGTCAGCCTGAGTATGACTTGTTCGGTGGTGGAGTCAATTACTATGATCGATTTATTGAAGATACTCAGCTGCAAGCGATCGAAGCCTTGAAAGAAGAATTGGCCGCTACGAGAGCAGCCTATGAAGCGCTGGAAAAACGTTTTTTATCAGGCGAGTAAGAAGGAGAGAAGAAGATGTACTTCCCGTATATTCGTGGAAAACAATTTGATTTATTGGCGTTGAAAGCACTGTTGGAACAAGATTGTTTGTCAGACGCGATCCAGCCGATCATTGAACCAGTCAAGCAATCAAAAACGTTTTGGACGACCATTGACCTGTTTCAAAGGAAGCAGCATCCTTTTTATCTGGTTCGCAATCCACAGGCGGGGGCTTTCCTGACGGCAGAGGGGTTAGCAGAGTTGCAAAATGTTACTGCCCCTAAAGCAATGATCGTAGATCGTCCCATTGAAACAGTGGAAGAAAAGCCTGATCTTTGGATCATCCATCAAGCGGACCAAGCACTCGCTAGTGATTGGCGGGAAAATACACTGCCGGTGCTGGTAAGCAAAGAGTTTCGTTTGTTAAATAAAATCAACGGCCCGAAACTACTGATGGAAGATCCGTTTACCCGTTTACCTAAAAATAGTTTTTATACAGAATGTCCGGAGGAAGGATTTTCAAAAACCCATCATCTTTATCATAAATTGGGCTATGCGGGATTTAGTGATTTTTCTGTCGATAGCAAAATTTATTATGAGCACAGTTATCCCTCAAAACGGTTGGTTTTGCATTGGATCTATCCGACAGCAGAGCAAGACTTGCGAATCGTTCACTTATTTTCTGAGGAAGAATTACCAAGTCAGAAAGAAAAGTTTTTCGAAGTCATGGGAGCTTTGTTACAGCATGAGGAAGAGTATCCTACACAAACAGCTGGGCTGCAGCTATTAGTTGCTGCTTATCAGCAAAGGTCGTTTCCTGGTATGGGCGTTATTCGGAAAGCTGCCGTTATGAATCACTTGGAACTCGTCAGTCGTCTTATTTAGTCGCTATACGCATACGATTGTAGGCTCTAACAAAATACTGCCATTTATTGTACAAAACACCTTGATTGCACCCATTGTTTTCAGGATAGTGATAAAATCAGGGAAAAGGAGTTGGCGCTCGTGGGAACAAAAGATAGAGAATATTATCGAAATGAAGGAAAAGAATTTGAAAAAAATAAGAAAAACCTGCTTATTCGACGTTTAAATCAACTAATCGTTGTCTTGGTCATTTTGATCATTGTCTTTTCGGCGATCCTGTATTACATAGTTTGAAACTTTTGTTGCTGTCATTGCTTTATTGGCAGCAACAAAACGCAAATTGTACTTAGATGACTGTGAACCCTTGATTAGGACTCGCTATGGGAATCTGATCCGTTTAGGTGAAAACTGAACGCCACGAAACGTTTCTTGTTTATCGCTGCTGGTTTGCCTGTGATCAAGATTCCCATTAGGCTATTAGTTAGCACAAATTTGCTGGGTTAAGTACGAATCATTACTGATAAGATCGTGAACGACGATTACTTGACTGATTCATTGAGTTTGGCCAGCAGCTGCAAACCAAAGCTTGAATTTAAAGAATCAAGGATCAACAAAATCAAATACAGATAAAGGTACAGATATAATTTGCCAGTTGATTTTCTTATCAGTTGTAGAACAAACAAAATCTAAAACTATCGCTCAAATGACCATTTTTTTGGATTATGCTGCCAATTAGGTGAATTTGAAGGAAATAATCCTAAATAAGAGGGAGGAGAGCCGTAAAATTACCAGCCAAATACGGTGTTCGAAAAATTTTATATTTTAGTTTACATAATATATATTATACAAAGTTGTATTCGAAAAAGAGTTCGTGATATTTTAGACAGTTCAAGTCAATTTTGCAGCATTTTACCTCCCTCCGAATGACTTTTATCAGGAAATTGTCACTAATTCATCTAAAATTCAACTAAAGCTAAGAATTTCTTATTTTACAAGTTTCTTCAGATTCTTTTTTATGATTTACTGATCAACAGATTGTTAACGGTCTTGTAGCAAGTTACATAAGGATTCGTCTTTTTTATCTCAGCAAATACAGATTTAAGCTATCAGCCTTGATTCACGAACCAATCGGTTTGATTGTATGCTATAATCATTTTGAAAATCTTTGAGCTTTTACCTAGAACTTTATTCATATAGCCAATCCGTTTCAAAATTCTGACACAAGTAGTTAGACGTTGCAAATGCCAACAAATATCTACTACATGATTCGATAAAAAAGAACCCTAAAATCATGTAGATAACTTAGGGTATTTCGTTATTTAATATAATTGTAATGTTCATAGGTCGCCATAAACGTCCATATTTTGCTAAAAAAGTCTGAATAAAGCGCCGTTGATCATTCCTTGGAATACTAGAACCATGGCAAGTAAAATCAAACCAGCAGCTATCCACAAGCTTATTTTTCCTTTTCGTCGACTGCTGAACGGGTTTTGCTTCAAATTGCCACTCGTCAGGATGAAATACATAATCATGCTGAATGATATGAGCAAAATAATTTCTATCCCTATACCTAACCATAATCGCTGATTGTTTATTATTGTCATTTTATCACCTCAACTCATTTTACCATTAATGAGGTGCAGACTACTGATTTGCCTGGTTTGCAGCTTGTTTTTTCCATTTGTGTAATTAACACCCGATAAAAGCAATTCCATCCGTATAAGCTGACAATTCAAAAAGGAGAATAAAAATGAAAAAGAAGAAGCAATTAAAGCTAGTCTTTTTACCAAAAATCTGGGCGTCACTCCTCTACTTGCTTTTCGTGTTCACAGCCCTCTTCCTCTACTTATCAAAGTACTTGGACATTTCTTTCTTTACTTCGATGTATCCTGACTTTTATCTTCATATCTCCAATTTTTCGATTAGTTTGATTATTGGCTTACTGGGGTACTTTTGGCTTCTCGTAGGTGCGCCATTTAAAGCCGTCACGCTATTGACCCTGCTCTTACTCATTGCCAATCTATTGAGCGAGACTGTCTTGGGCTTTATGAACACCCCCGATCGAATCGATTTACTTTTTGGGATTGCAGGAACGCTCGTCGCATATTTTACTTTGGCAATGATCAAAAGACACGGTTTAGTCAAGAATCAATCGGTTTGATTTCAACAGTCGTAGCTTCTCCTTATATGATCCCTTTGCTACTTAGGTCCAACCGATTTTTTTGAAAAGAAACATCTTGCTGCAGTGATTTAGCCGAAAAAAGCACTCAATAAAGGGAGTGCTTTTTTTCGTTTCCATTGGCGATACTTTCGTATGGCTAGTCACTTGGTAGCCAATACAATGGACTTAGCTGTAGATTTTCCCAATACGGGTTGTGAAACCCTATCAAATAGTGCATAGCTAAATACCCGAAAATCATAAAGCCAAATGACAAAGTCACGATCCGTCCCCACCGTGGTATTTCTTTGATAAATAGACCTAGCATACATATCAATAAGGGGAACGAATAATTAAACAGTAAATCACTTCTAATATTTTGGTTCCGAGGATCCTTCATTATTTTGTCATTTAAGCCCCAACTTATGCCGACGATCACAAACATAAGCGCCAGAATAGTCAATCGTTTGCGATCAAAAAGCCACTGTTCTTTATCTTTCCTACTTGCAAAGTAGATCGTAAGCAGGACCACGATTAATCCAGACATACTATTCTCCTTTTTCGCCAGCTATTTTCTAAAACGTTCATGATTCCTTCAGGATAAATTATAACATATATAGTATAAAAAAACGATACCCGCTACTATCCCCTTGTTTGATGCACTTTTTAGATGTTTCATAGAAGAATCAGAAATTTAAAAATCTGTTCGCTTTACAAAAGAGAACGTACGTTTGTATTATATAGATAAGAGGTGATTGCTATGGGTATGCTACAACCATATGAAGATCGGAAAAAGCTAAAGTGGCAAGGATTCTTTTTATCTGAGCATACAACTGAAATTGAAGAAGAGCCGACACGCACGTTTGATTGTCCGCCTAAGCCGTCACTCACAACGGAAGAAATCAATCAATGTTTATTCGAAGCAATGAAAAAGAACGTAACTGTGGCGATCCAACGAGAAGAAGTCAATGAAGAAGGCGGCTATCCCCCAGATATTGTCGGAAAAATCAGCGGATACGACACATTGGGCATTTATTTGACGGGAGAAACCACAGAAAAAATCCATTATGATGAGATTCGTCATGTTGCTTTTTATGAAGAGAAAAAATGGTTTGATCTCAACGAATGATCCGCTTTTTACTACTTACTAAAGGAGGAATACCTGATGCAAACACAAAAAGGCGCTGTCTCAAAACTAAGGATCGTCTCCTTTGCCCCCTCCCCTTTGGTCCGCTTTACACTAGGCACCACCAACTGTTTGATTGCGAAGCACAGTTTGAATTTTTTAGGGGATGTTGATGAGGGCATGTTTCTAACTGTGGGTGGCTATTGGAATAAGCGCCACCAATTCGTGGTGCAAAAGTATACGGTGTACGGCAAAACAAAAATCATGTTGGATATCGATGCCTATCGACAAAAAACAGTAAAGGCGGGTTCACTATGAGAGCAAGAGACCTCTTGACAGCACTGACAACGTCGTCGAGTGCTGCAGATTACCAAGGAATGTATTTAACTTACAAAGAAAACCTGATTCCTTTTACGACGATCGCACAAGATAGTCATAACCAATTGATTTTATTTTTCGAACCCAAAAAGCCTGCTCTGACTCTGAAAGAATTATATACACAGCTAATGCTGCATAAGAATTTGGACTTGCTCTATTGGGATGGCGAGTCACGACAAAAGGTATTGGGGTTTCGTGAACAAGAAGAAAAAATCATCCTTTAGTCCCCTCGCCTATTTTGGCACACAACAAACGTTGAAAATCTCGGCAAAAAGAAAAAAATGAAGTATACTTTGTGTAAAGACTAAAGGAGTTTATCATGAAAAATCAAAAGATTACCCAAATGAGTTTTGCGAAAGTCTATCCTCTGTATATTGCCAAAGCAGAACGGAAAAATCGGACAAAAGAAGAAGTAGATCAGATTATTACCTGGCTGACTGGGTATGACCAAGAAACACTCCAACAGATGGCTGATGATGTTTCTTTTGAACGTTTTTTTAAGCAAGCCCCTCAGCTCAATCCTGCACGAAAACAGATTACTGGTGTGATTTGCGGGATTCGGGTAGAAGAGATCGAAGAGCCAATAGTTCAAGAAATTCGTTACCTAGATAAACTGATCGATGAATTGGCGAAAGGAAAAGCCATGACGAAAATTCTGCGCTCTGCTGAATGAGGCGTTTTTTTCGAGTTGCTATTTAAGAATCAACGCTTTATACTAGAAATACCTTGGCAGGGGCAAATCATTGCTCAAAACACAGTGGGACAACACCCCACTGTGTTTTTTTATCCTGCTTTTCTTGACGACAGCTTGTAACCAGGCAGGCGATCTTAGTTTAGTTCAACCACTTAGCATGTAGTGCCCTTTGAAATTGGCCGCCTTTTCATGAAAACACAAGAACATTGGCTGCGGCTCTCCTCTTCTTTACTCAACAAGGCGCTCTTGACACGTACAAAAAAGCACTCCTCTTATAGAAAGGAGTGCTAACTATTACTTTTTCATTTCTTTGATCTGTTCTTTTCGTTTCAAATACGCCAGCTCTTTTTCCATTTTGCGATAGCGAGCGAAGGCTGCTTCTGAAAGCTCACCGGCAGCAATAGCTGCTTTTACCGCACATTTCGGTTCTGTTTCATGCTGACAGTCTCTGAAGAAACAACCTTCAGCATATTGACTGATCGCTTCAAAGGATTGCTCGATCGAAGCTGACCGAACGGTACTGATGCCAACTTCCCGCATGCCAGGAGTATCGATGATCATTGCGCCAGAGGGCAGTGTGAACAACTGGCGACTCGTCGTCGTGTGTCGTCCTCGACTATCCTCTCGTATGTCATTGGTTTTTTGAACGGCTTGTTCCATGAGCTGATTTAATAAGCTGGACTTCCCGACGCCTGACGAACCGATAAATGCACTGATTTTTCCGTCTGAAAAGTAGGCTTCTGTCAGCAATTCGTTCGGTTCATAAATAGAAGTAGCGAATGCTTTCACACCAAAAGCATCGTTTAATGCTTGCAGCAGCTCTGCTTTTTCATCAGCTGTGACTTGATCGGCTTTGGTCAAGAGAATCACTGGGTTAGCGCCACTGTCCCAAGCGATCGTGACAAAGCGCTCTAACCGAGCGAAATTAAATTCTTCATTGGCACTAGTAGCAATAAAAACCGTGTCGATGTTCGCAGCGATCCCTTGTTCATCCGTCCGATTTCCGGCTACTTTTCGTTGTAAAAAACTCTTTCGTGGGAGCAAAGCATCAATCAAGAAATGATCTTGATCATACACCTGCCCTTGGACAAAATCGCCAACAATAGGATAATCCTTTGGCGCTCGTACCTGTTGACGAAATTTTCCTGAAACGGTTGCTAAACATTCTTCTCCTGTAGTCAGGCGGACTTTTGCGATATCCTTAGCCTGAAAGACCACGATTCCTTGTTTTTCCATGATTTCCCTCCAGTTAATTAGGAGGCCGCACTTAAAAAGAGAAACCTCCGAGTTGATGTTGCTTCATTTGATTTGTCATAGGACATTTCCCCTTTCTATGTTGTGCTCATCATGTGATGTCGCTTTATTATACCACTGGAACGGACAGTATGCTAAAGCAAATGACCCAAAAGAACATTTACTGAAACGAAGTAGATAAACAAGCCAGCAATATCTTTGATCGAGGTGATGATCGGTGCCGAACCGGCTGCTTGGTCGATGTTTAGTTTAATAAGTACAAACGGGACTAAAAAGCCAAGTGCTGCCGCTAAGGTCATAGCAAAAACTAATGAAATCCCAACAGCGACCCCTAACATCGGGATCCCTTGCCAAAGTGAAGCAGCGGTTCCAGAGATGATCCCGACGATCAAGCCTAGACTCAAACCGATCCAAACTTCTTTAAAGAAATGTCTGGTGAAGGTTGAAAGATCAATATGCCCTAACGACATCCCCCGAACAAATACAGTAGAGGATTGTGTACCAACGTTTCCACCCATATCCATGATCAAAGGAATAAAAATCGCAACGGCTGCCACCGACTCTAACGTTTGTTCAAATTCATCAATGACGACCCCAGCTAAAAGTCCAGCCACTAAAGTGATCACTAAGAATGGCAAGCGGACTTTCCAGATTTGCCACAGGCTGCCATTGATCAAAACATTACTACGGTCTGCTTCGTTGGAGGCGACATCGACCAAACCAGCGGCATTAAACATGTCTTCCGTTGTTTCCAACTCGATGACATCGATCGCGTCATCGACGGTAATGATCCCAACGATTCTTGATTCCTTGTCTACGACTGGCAGCGCAATGATATCTAGTTCATTTAGCAAACGGGCTGCTTCTTCTTGGTCGGTGTCAGTGGTCACATAAATAACTTTTTGGGACATGATCTCACTGATGCGTTGATTCCCTTGTGCTATTAAGAGATCTTTCAGCGACAAAACACCTTCTAACGTTTTCGTTTGATCAGTAACATAAAGCGTATAGATCGTTTCTTTTTCTTTGGCTTGCATTCGCACTTTTTCCAATGCTTGATTGACTGTCATATCTTTTTTCAATGTAATGAATTCCGGTGTCATCAAGCGACCCGCAGTTTCGGCTTCATACCCTAGTAAGAGGTTTGTTGCAGCTCGTTCATCAGGCGCCAATGATTGTAAAAGTTTTTGTGTTACGGTCGCTGGCAACTCATCTAAAAGCCGTACACGAACATCTGGCGCCATCTCATTCACAAATTCGGTTGCTCGTTCATCGGTGAAAGAGCGTAATAAGTGTTGTTGGGTAGCTGGTGTCAAATCTTCAAACAGGATAAGGGCTTTGTCTTTCGGTAACAGTCGGAAAACGATCACTTTTTCATCCGCGGATAAGTTGCTGAATAATTGTAATAGCGGCAGCTCTTCCATTCCTGATACGAGTTCTTTTAACTTTTCAGAGTCTTTCTTATTTAAATAATGTAAGATGGTTTCTTGCTGGTTCATGGGATACACTCCTTCTCCTATAATTTTGGTCAAAGAAAGAAAGGCAATCGTTCAGAAAATTGTCCAGTTTTCTTTCGTTTGAACGTTGTCTGCTAGACAGCTGAAAGTTTGTTCCGCAGCTGGAGATGACTGTTATGAAAACAAGCATCAAAGGGATAGAGCAGCAACTTTATTCATTATATCACATAGTTTTTTTAAAATATGAAAAATATCACTCGCAGACGAAAAATTCTTTTAAAGGACGTCGCTTGTAAAGAAAATTGACTGAAGTTTGTCAAGAACAAAAGGCAAAAGAAGCTAGCAGACGCTGTAAAACATCCCCCGCAAATGGTATGATAAACTAGTTGTGATTTTTTTACTCACCGTTTATTCTAAACCTATATCAATGAAAAGAGAGGCAATAAAGAGATGGCAAAGAAAAAAACATTGATTGGATCGGTCACTGCGCTTCTCGCACTCGCAGCAGTTGGCTTTGGTTTCCTACAAAACAATGACCTATTTCCAAAGCAGGAAACGCAACAATCAGAGGTAAGCACCCCTTCTGCTAAAGATATTCGCGCAGACGAATTGGCACAGCTAACCTACCAAGGCACCCAAACAATTGAAGTCAATCAAAACATCCCTGAGTTTTCAGAAGACGACCTTTCACTTGAAAATGGTGCCTGGGAAGCATACGGCGACCTTGACCACCTCAATCGAGCGACTTCGGCTGAAGCAATGTTGAATCAATCCTTAATGCCTACGGAAAAACGTGGCGATATCTCCAGCGTGAAACCGACAGGCTGGCGTAATAAACAGCTCCCCAATGGGAAATATTTATATAATCGGACGCATTTGATTGGGTTTGCTTTAGCTGGCGAAAATGCAAACTGGAAGAATTTGATCACGGGAACTAGTCAATTGAACAATCCAGAGATGTTGCGCTTAGAAATGGATATCAACTACTATCTCAAGCAAGACAAAAACCATTATGTTCGATATTCTGTCACTCCAATCTATCGTGATGACGAGCTGGTTGC
This sequence comes from Enterococcus sp. DIV0755f, assembly GCF_051713725.1. Classification (NCBI taxonomy): domain Bacteria; kingdom Bacillati; phylum Bacillota; class Bacilli; order Lactobacillales; family Enterococcaceae; genus Enterococcus; species Enterococcus sp. DIV0755f. The sequence goes on along the minus strand of NZ_JBIOQL010000001.1, from coordinate 1,682,220 downwards.
CCGTGGGGTACAGATGCAAGCCCAATCTATTGGCGACGATACGATCCAATTCAACTATTATATCTTCAACATCCAAGATGGTGTCACGATCAACTATGCGGATGGCAGCAGCGAGATTTCAAATGAAGATATGACGCAACAGGAGAATGCGACAAGTAGTGAGAACAACACGACAACAGCCACTTCTCAAAACAGTGAAACAGAGGAGAAACAGAAAGAATATGTCGATCAACAAGGAAATGGTTTGATCAAAGGATCAAGAAGCGGCATCTATCATTTGCCAGGATCTAAATACTATGATGATACGACGAATCCGAAAGAATGGTTCAAAACGATCGCTGAAGCGGAAGCTGCTGGCTACCGTGCACCAAAATAAAAAAGCCTCTAGGCTTTTTTATTTTGGTGTTAAGCTATTCTTCATTGTCATGCGTTTGTTTTTCGTCTGCTAAAAGTGCTTGTCGCAACGCTTTGACATAGGCCTTCCCTTCGTCTGTAAAACGAACCGAACGTGACTTAAAGCGATAAGCTCGGTAAATTAGGCCTCTTTTTTCGAGACGCAGCAAATGACGATAAACCAAAGAGGTCGTTTTTATTTCTTCATTGGCACAGATTTCTCGTATGGTAGGTGCGCAACCTTGAGCTTGCATATATTCGTCAATGAAAAGTAAGATTCGATCTTTTCTAGGCATAAGTCCTCCTTTCCGCAAAACAGTCTTCACTGCTGCAAATTCGTAAAAACCGATAAACTGCTACCTGGTCTGCTTTTTGTCCGATCAATACACTGAAAATCTATTGATCTGTCTCTTTTCCCCTTCTTCTAACGAGTAAAAGTTCTTTTTATACGCTGAAATTTTCCCCTTAACGAGAAAAGCATCGGCTAGCAGCGCTCTTTGGTATTGATTTTATCAAATTTAGCAGCAAAAAATAGCAAATTTCAAAATTATTTTCCTTTTTATTGACCTAAAAATAAATAGAGCTATTATTTTTTCTTAGAATTTGTTATTCTAAATTTAAGTAAAGGAGGATTTTATGTTAGGGATCGGTTTATTTTTTGTAGGAATTACTTTGATAATCAACGGCTGGGGCAGCTTACTTCACATTGACTACCGCTCACTTGCTTTGATCAATCTTTTTACAGGTACGTTATCTTTTATTATCAATCTAATCTATATGCTTCAAGGCGCTTATTATGAAGCAGGCACTGGCTTTCTCTTTGCCTTCACGTATTTGTTGGTAGGGATCATTTACCTTTTTGATTTAGATCTACGTATTTATGGGATTTTCGCACTATTCGTAGCCATCAATACCTTACCTTTTGCTTGGGTCTCTTGGCAATGGGAGCAAGATCCCCTCTTTGCATTGATTTGGTTAACATGGGGAGCGTTATGGTTTTGCGGCTTTTTGGATACGATCGTGAAGGTAAATTTTGGTCGTAAGATTCATTATTTTGCGATCGCTTGTGGTATCTTCACTACGTGGGTCCCAGGCTTGCTGATGCTAGTAGATATCTATTAAAAAAAGAGTGATTATCTCAATGATAATCGTTCTTTTTTAATAGGAAAATTGTTTTTTTCTAAAAAGTGTTCAATCTCCTGCATCGCTTTCTGAGGACCATTTGGCAGGCGCAAAAAGAATCGTTGGCATGAAATCCTCCTTATGTATCGAGTCCATCCACTCGTTTCTTTCAAGTATACTAAAAGTGGGCACATGTAGGAGAAGTTTTTTTGCAGATCTTCTCGTTCATCTTTTTACATTATTTAATTAAAAATTTGCTATAATAAAGAAAACCTTTCAAGGAGTAAACTAATGCGAAAAAAAATATCTTCCTTGCGGCTTAGTACATTATCAAGCGGGCTCATTCTCTTTGCTTTCTTTTTCTTGATTCAACAATTTTGGGAAATGGTTGTTTCTGACTTTGCACTTTTGCCTTCGCTGGCATTCATCCAAATTCTCTTGATGATCCTTTCAACCTTTCTCATTAGCAAGTTTGTTAAAAAACGCTCGTGGCGACAAGTGCTTTTTGGCAGCTACCTATTCATCATCGGCTCGCTATTTTCTTTCTGGCTAGCAAATAATCCATTGGAGCTGCAAGCAGTCATTCTTTATATGATAGGCGCTTTTTTTGGCGGCATTCTTTGGGAATATTTGGCCCAGCGCTTGGCAACAGATCTTCTGGCCAAAGAACATGAACCTCGTTAACAGAGGTTTTTTTCTTTTTCTGATAGAAAAGGCAAACATTCTTCGTATATAGTGTGAAGGGGTGAAAAAGGTGCAGGATGAAGAAATCATTGAACGAATCAAAAAGAAAGACTATGCCGGCTTAGAAGAACTGTTAGCTGTTTATGGTGATAGCATGCTGAGGACGATTCATAGTGTCCTCTCCCAACCGCATGAAGTGAGCGAGCGCCAAGATGTAGCGAACGAAGTTTTTTACGAGGTTTGGCAAAAGATTGCTGCGTACCAACCAGAAAGAAGCCGCTTGATTACTTGGCTGCTTTTGATCAGTCGTAGTCGTGCGATTGACCACAAGCGGAAGTTGAACAAGCGCTCACTGGAAGAAAAACCTGTTGATGAGCAGGAACTAGCTATTGAAGACTCACCTTTGACAAAGGAAACCTTTTTGGGCTTTATTGAAGACCTTGAAGCCCTCGATCAAAGGATTTTTCTGCTCTACTATTTTTACCAAGAGTCACCCGAAACCATCGCAGAGCAGACGGACTTAAATGTCTCAGCGATCTACAATCGTCTTTCCCGTGGCCGCAAACGCTTAAAAGAAAGGATGACTATCGATGGATTTTAAACAGTTAGTCTTAAATGAAAACAATTCACTGACAAAAATATCTGAACAAGAAAAAGCAGCAACCTTCGAGCTATCCAAACAATATGTTTTCTTGCAAGATCTATTAGAGGAGCTTCGGACGCTTTTAGCAAAAGACGAAACGATTCTTGGCTATCTGCCTTTGACGCCAGATGGAAACCTCGCCTTCGCCAATCAAGGGCTTGGCGCCTATGCCTATGCAACAACCGAGAAAGCAAAAGCATACCGTGACATCTTTCATGATACCCGCGGCAATCGTTTGTTAGTTTTCACAGAAACCCGCATGCTTTTTCTGGTCATCATCGACTATTTAGAAAGTAACACCTATTTCAGTTACCCCTATGAGACCATCAAGGCGTTCACGATCAAGCCAAGAAAGCTGATGAAGCACGAATCACCAGAGGATAAAGAACAATTCCATTGGGGCTATTTCGACTTTCAGGCAGGGACGCACATTTTCTCAGAAGTACTGACGAAAAAAGACTACGAATTATTTACGTCCTATCATGAATCGATCCCTGCACTCAAGAAAATTCCGATTCAAAACAAAGTTTACCGAGCAGCGAAATATCAGTATTTCCTGAGTAATTGGCATTTCAGTTTTCGCTTGATGACCGCTTTCAACCTGCTTTTCCTGCTGCTGTTTGTATTAATGATTCTCGGATTTTTCTTACACATTGGCCCACTGAAAGGATTTTATTATAAGGATCTGTTGGACATTGGTATAGTCATTTCCCTTTTTTATAGTAAGAATATCTTGCCATAAAAAAGGACTGCTGCAAGAGGTATTTTTTGTCTCGGACTATTGGGATATTCCTAACCGTTCGTTTTTTCATTTCCTTTTGAAATTCTCAGATTTCTTGTGAACTTTTCAGAAGACTCCACTCATAATTTCATACATGCCTAATGGGATTATTTTTTCCTTCACGCTTGCTTTTTAGGAAGAAACGTTATGATGATTTTACTTGCTAGGAGGTGTGAAAAATCGAACTTATCGGACATTTGGTCTTTTGGATCCCGTTTTGTCTTTTTCTAGTGATTGGATCGTTTTTCATACAATGGCGGAAACGTTTCGTTTCAACCCTTATTGCAGCGATCCCGTTTCTCTTTTTTATGGTAAAAATATTCAATTATCGGCACTATGAGCCAGATTCTGTTTTCATCATCTATTTGGTCGGACTCTTCTTGTCGGCGATCTTACTGATTGCTGCTGTCCGCCGGCTGTCAAAAAAAGCCTAAACCTAGGGTTACTAGAAAACAAAGACATTACTTAAATGAAACCCAGCCTAACTTTAAGGTTCATTTAAGGTTCACGGACTATAGTCAATACGGACATAATAATTTAGAGCCTGTGCTAGCGGAAACTAGCGCAGGCTTGTTTGATTATTTATAGAAAATAGGACAAATCGCTAGCAGGTGTTGGGTAGGCAAAAATCATTTGGGCCAGCGCTTCTTTCGATAGCTGATTCTCCAACACAAAAACGAAGTGGTTGATCAACTCATCGGCCAATGCAGAAACAATCGTGACCGCAACGATGGTATCAGATGTGTCATAAACCAATTTGATTTTTGCATCTTGATCATTGATTCGTCGATAGGTATACCAAGAAGAAAGATCCATCACCTCGCTATGATATTCTGAGGCATTATCGGCAATCTCTTGCTCACTGATCCCGACTCTTGCCAGTTTTTCCGCACCAAAAACCAGCGTAGGGATCAGCGGATAGCGGATGGGTGTTTTCTGGTCATCTATATGATCGACAAGATAGGCGGCTTCAAAGCTGGCAACAGGCGTCAGTTTGGGCTGCTTTTTCGCTAGCACATCCCCGATTGCATAGATGTGTCTTTGACTAGTCTGCAAAAATTCATTAACTACGATCCCTTGTTTTGACGTTTCTACCCCTGCCTTTTCCAATTGCAGCTGGTCGCTATTGGGTCTGCGTCCCGTGGCACCAATCACTGCTTCTACGGTGAGAGACAATGCTTGTGTCTGGATCGTATAGTGGTTTTGTTCTTTCGTGATTCGCTGCGTGTTCTGATTAAAGTGGAACGAAACGCCTTGGTCCTGCATTGAACGAACCATTTCTGCGGTCAATTCAGCATCAAATCCTTTTAGCGGCTGGTCATTATGATGGATCACATAAACTTCAGCACCTGCTGCTTGAGCGATCATTGCCAATTCGAAGGTAATATACCCAGCACCTATGAAAGCAATCGTTGCTGGCATCTTTTCAAAGGAAAGAAAATCAGTACTGCTTTGTAAATGCTCCTTGCCGACGATGGGCAGTACGGCTGGACGCTGTCCTGTCGCAATAATTATTTTTTCTGCTTGAATCTCTTCTGCGTCCACGACGACCGTATGGGCATCACGAAAAGCGGCTTGTCCGTAGTAAGTAGTGATCCCTTCTGCTAGTAACCCTTGTTTGGTTGACTCTGGCACCCGATCGGTATACGAGCGCTTAAACGACATCAGTGCCGGCCAATCAATGGCTACCTGCCCTTGAACACCATTGCCTTGCATACGTTTCGCCTCTGTTTTGACTTCTACGCCTCGCATCAGTAGTTTTTTTGGATCGCACCCGCGATTGGGGCAAGTGCCACCCCATAAATCGGCTTCAACGATCGCCACTGTCTTACCTTTGGCTTTTAACCCATAGGCAGCAGCCGTTCCAGCTGGACCCGCTCCGATAATCAGTACATCCACCTTTTTCATCTGTCTCCTCCTTCTCCTAAAAAAATATTCCTGCGCTTTCTCTTCCCTTCAAGTATAGCGAATCACGGCCAGTCGACAAAACAATTCGCCTTTAGCGGCTCCTGCGAAAGATCACATTCAGCCCTTGAAGTTGCATTTGATGTGGTATACTTTTCTTGTCAGTTTAACGACAAAGGAGAATGAATGACTGTGAGTTTTAAACGTTTTTTTCAGCTCTTTCTTTTTTATTTTCTCTCGATTCTGGTGGCATATGGCCTGATTGCATTTCTAGCAGTAGATAACTTTTGGCTGGTGGTCTGTTTGATGACGATTGTCGGCTACCTCACCTTGGGTATCCCACTAACCTTATTGAGTTTAAAGAAGAAAAAATAAGACAACAGACAAAGACACCAGCAACTTTTCTAAGAAGCTGGTGTCTTTCCTCATTGATGCGATTATCCTAATACGATCTGGGCATCTGCCAATGCTTTTTCCACGACTTCCATCACCAGCTTGCTATGGGCAAGACGTTCCTTGACAAAGGCCTGATCATTTTCGTGAATGGCTTGTGCAAAACGGACAAATTCTTCAAACATACGATGTCCGTTAACGCTGCGATCCTGATGGCTTTTTGCCCCATGGACCGGTTCAACGTCATAGCTGGCAAGCATATTCGTCGGCCCATTGACGATGATCGATCCTTTCGTCCCTTGGATCGTTGAACGAATCGTCGCTGTCGAATCTTTGGCGCCGATACAAACGACTTTTGTTTGTTCATAGTCTAAAAACAGCATGCCAGAAGTATCGATCCCCTGTTCGACATTAGCAAAATAGCGGACACTTTTTGGTTTTCCTAAAAGCCCGACGACAAAATGAATATTATAGATATTGATATCCATCAATGCCCCACCACCCATTTTCGGGTTAAATGCAGGTAAAACGGTTCCCTCTTTGAATAAATCATAACGAGAAGAATACTGCGAATAGTTGCATTCAATCACTTTCAGCTCTCCCAATGTTTCAAGCTGCGCTTTTATTCCTTGATAGTTGGCTAAGTACTGATTTGTGATGGCTTCGATCAAAAGCACCTTGTGGGCAGCAGCCAATTCTGCTAATTCTACTAATTCTCGTGTCTGCAACGTAAATGGCTTTTCACAAATGACGTGTTTGCCAGCGAGGATCGCTTCTTTGGCAAAGGAATAATGCAAATGATTGGGCAGTGCGACATACACGGTGTCAACGGATGGATCCGCCAAACATGCCCCTAACTCTGTGTAGACGGTTTGAATCTTGTATTGCTGTTTTAAGTGATTCATTTTTTCTAAATCATTTTCTGTCCCAAAAATAGCGGACAGTTCAAGTTGTGGGACATCCCCTGCCACCGTTAAAAAATCATGGACGATCATGCCTGCCCCTAAAATCGCTAAGTTCATCTTGCTTCCCCTTTTCTATCTTCTTAAATCATTTGTTTCAATACTTCGGTGATCACTTTATGATCCTCTAAATGAGCCAAACCTGACACACAGATAGCACCAGTGACTTTTCTGTCTTCGATAATTGGAAAACCACCACCACAAATTGCATAATGTTCGTCTTGTGCCCATTTAGCAAATTGTATATCTCTATCTTTTTGCGCATAGACGTATAGTGAACTATGCCCGCTTTCTAGTACCGTTCGTTCTTTTCTTTCAAGCCAAGGGCTTTCTTTTCGCCCTGCCATTAAAAATCGAATGATCGGCAAGCCCTGATGAACAACTTTGATCCCTACCGGCTTCGGGTAATTCCTTTTAACGTACTGATCGATGGCAATAACCAACCGCAATGCGAGGTCATTGTCAAAATGAGCAAACTGCAGCTGCTGTTCTTCTTGCAGGATTTCTGAAGGTTCGATTCGGATCTACTCCTTTACGTTGAGTCAGTTGATGCCTTCAGGCGCTTTGTTTGTCAAAAGCCCCATAATCACCCTGCCTTATGACTCAGTAATCACTTGATTGATGCCTGTTTCTAGCATTTCGATTTGTAAAATCGTTTCTTCGTCTTTCACGATTTTCTCTTTGCCATGGATGATCGTTTCATAGACGCCCTCATACACACGGCTATAATCACCAATTTCAGAGATGACTTTTTCTTCATGGTAGTTCCCTTTAGCATCCATATAAGTTAGTGTGCCATAGTGCTCTGGCAAATCGATCCCAAAATCGGCATGATCTGGGAGATAAAACTGTTTTAGATGCTCTTCTTGTCGATCCTTGGTTTGTTTTACAAAAACGCCGTTTTCGCCATAAACGACAAAACTAGGCCGCTCTTTTAATCGGAAGTAACTAGATTTGACTGAGACTTTCATTCGACCATAAAACAGATCCAAATCGAAGTAATCATTCATGCGATTTTTTCCAAGCAATTGCCGAACCTCATAATGGACATCGTCTGGTTGTCCAAAATAGGAGATCACTTGGTCCAGTGTATGACAAGCGTGTCCGTACAAGTAGCTAGTATTCAATGAAAATTCGGTCACTGACCGTGGAATCTCTGGACGAAAATAATCATAATGCATCTCTACTTCTAAGAGATCTCCGAGCACGCCGCTTTCGATCACTTTTTGCGTGGTCAAAAAATCGGAATCAAAGCGGCGATTTTGATAGCATTGCACAAACAAGCCTTTCTCCTGCGCCAGTGCGAACAATTCCTTTGCTTGTGCCGAAGTTTCCGTAAAAGGTTTTTCGATCAAGACATTTTTCCCATGAAGCAAGACATCCTTGCCTAATTCATAATGCAAATGACTGGGGGTCGTGACCACAACTAATTGAATTTCAGGATCACGGTAGATATCCTCTAAGTCAGAGGTGTAATGAACACCTTCTAGTGTTGGCCAGGTCAGCTTTCCGCTTGGTGAATAGATCGTCTTTACTTTGATCTTATCCTGCAGCTTGGTTGAAAAAGGCAGATGGTAGCGATTGGTGCTTTTTCCGTTTCCGAGATATGCGATAGTTAACATTATGACGCCTCCTATGAATTGATAGCTTGATTATTGCTGATATCCTTCGAAATGAGAAGTCTTTTGCCAAAAACAGGTTCTTTTGACCAGACTTTTTCGCAAACTGCTGAGTGGTTCTGAACATTTTTACCAAATTGCTAAAAAGATACAGTTTTTGCTTTTGGTTTTCTTTGTCCTAGGCTATGATTAGAAAGAGGTGGTTTGATGTTATTAGGAGATAAATTACGGCTTCAAGAAGGATTGACCAATACGGAGAAACGGATTGCCGATTATATTTTGCAAAATATCAATGATGTGCCTTCGTTGACGATTGAAGTCATCGCTAAGCATACATACACATCCCACTCTTCCGTCATTCGTCTAGCCAAAAAGATGGGGTATGAAGGATTTAAAAGTTTTCGCTTAGGTCTGGCTGAAATTGCCCATAATCAGATGTTCAACCCAACCTTTGTTGACGCGAATTTTCCCTTTTCGCCTAAGGATCAAACACCTGACATTTTGAAAAAAATGGCCGATCTAACGATCAACTCGATTCACAAAACCCACGCTCAGGTTGCCCCAGAAACGATGGAAGCAGTGGTGCAATCGTTGGAAGCTGCGCAACGGATTTTCTTATTTGCTCGCGGCGATTCTCAGATCCGGGCAAGAAGTTTTCAAAATAAGTTGGTCAAAATCAATAAGTATCTGATCCTAGCTGATGAATATGGGGATGATGCGTGGAATGCATCGAACGTCACGAAAAATGATTGTGCCGTGTTTATTACCTATCGGGGGAAAAATACGCAATACGAAAAAATCATGCAGCACTTTCGTGATGTCGGCGTACCAGTGATCGTGATTTCTGGAAACGCCCATGCGAAAATCATCCCATTAGCGACCCATGCGATCATCGCTTCTCATGATGAACGTGATTTTCTCAAAGTCGGCACCTTTTCTTCACAGGTCGCCTTTGAGTATATTTTAGATTCACTGTTTGCATTGCTGTATGCCAAAGAATACCAAAAAAATATTGTCGAGTTAAGAAAAAAACAAACTGTTTTGGAATCAGGGATTCTCTCAGAATACCCGTCAACTGAAGAAAAGAGGGAAATGAAATGATCAATTGGGGAATTATTGGTGCCGGAAATATCGCCAATCGCTTTGCTGCAAGTTTAGAAAATTTTCAAGACGCCCAGCTTTATGGGGTTGCTTGTCGTACGATGGAAAAAGCGCAAGCGTTTCAAGCAAAATTTCCGTGTGATGCCGTCTTTGATGACTACCAAAACCTATTAGATGATCCAACTATCGATGTCGTTTATATTGCTTTGCCACATTTGTATCATTATGAATGGATCATCAAAGCCTTTCAAGCGAAAAAAGCTGTTTTATGTGAAAAACCAGCAACCTTGACTGCACAAGAAATGCGCGATGTACAAAAACAAGCTCAAGCACACGAAGTCTTCTTTATGGAAGCCATGAAGCCACGCTTCACCCCAGCGTATCGCAAACTAAAAGAACTTGTGGATAGTGGTCATATCGGTGAGCTAACAAGTGTCACGACTACTTTTCGCCGCCATTTACCAGTCGAAGGCAGTTCTTACCATTATCTGCCAAAACAAGGGGGTGCTTTATTGGATATGGGGATCTATAACTTAGCCTTTATCCAAGATTTTTCACCAGAAAATTTAACTGCCGAATTGATCGATTACAGCCTGTATGAAACTGGGGTTGATACCTATGTTGAAGCACGCTTTGTCAGTGAAGACTTTGTTGCAGTGATTGAGACTGGATTTGACCAAACAAAAGAGACGGTGGCGGAGTTACAAGGAACAAAAGGGAAAATCACGATCCCCAACTTCCATCGCCCCGCTTCTTTTACCGTGACGATTGACCAAGAAGACACGGTCTATGATATTGGGTACGAGATCGATGATTTCCATTCGGAGATTCAAGCAGTTCATACCGCTCTTGCACAAGGACAACTCGAAAATCCCCTGATGTCCTTAACAGATAGTATTGCCTGTATCGCTTTAGCTGATGAACTAAGAAGCTTACTAGATGCGGAAAAAAAAGACAATTAAGATCATGCCCCATCGTTTTTGAATAGAACTGACCAGTGGTTGCCACTCGGTCAGTTTTTTTGTCAAAAATTGAGCGCTTTCTTTGACGCTATTGAAATGGTTATATTATATTTATTGAGTATGTTTTTATACAAATAAAAAAAGAAAGGAAAACGCTTATGACTCCAGAAATTATAACGTATCTTATTTGTTTATTGACCTTCGCTTATCTAGCTGTGACGGTTTTTACTTTTGTAAAAAATCGTCGGACAGGTGACGGCTATCGCCTCCGTATTTTTTACGTGTTGGCAGCAGCACTCGTCTTTTTGCTTTCCGTTTATGCAATCGCTACCGGTCAAACCTATGACGACTTAGTGACATCGATAAATGATCTTTTTCAATAAAACAACGACGGCACGAACCCCTGCGGATCTCTTCGTTTGTGAACCTGTGGTTGAGGGAAGGATCAAAACAGAAACGAGCCAATGAAAGACTGCTATTCGATGGCTTTTCCAGCAGGATCTGCTATGCCGAATCAATGTCTTTCAATAAATGATGTCTGATTTTTTTTGGAGGTGTGCATGCTCATTCAGCTTAAAGAAGCGAAGCTTTCCGATCTGCTTTCAATCTACTTGATACAAAAAGCGGCCTTCAAATCCCTCTTTCTCCGTTATCAAGACAAAGAAACTTCTCCCTATTTACAAAGTTTCGAGAAGCTAAACGCAAAGTTTTCTGCGTCGAATACCACTTATTATTTAATCATGACCGCTCAGAAAACCGTGGGCTTTATAAAACTGACGGTTGAGCAGGAACATACGACGAAGCTATCTTCCATCGCCCTTCTTCCCTCCTACGAGAACCGCGGGATTGGTAGACAAGCAATGATCTTGATTGAAAGGAACGTACAAACAGATACGATTCGTTTGAATACGATCCTGCAAGAATCCAAACTGGTTCACTTTTATCATTCATTGGGGTATTCCCCAACAGGCAGGTTTCAAAGCCCCTCTTCAGCAATCTGCTTTGTCTCCTTTACGAAAAAAATTGCTGCGAAATAAAAAAGCCATCTCGCCTTTCATCGGCAGAGATGGTTTTTTCTATCAATTGCCATCCTTTACAGCAATCATTTTTATTGGTCCTGCAAGGTGTCATCGGATTTTTTACGCAATCGCGGAATCTCTTTCACATTCATTAAATCTAAAAAGAAAGTGAACAATGGGATCCCGATGATCAAGCCCCACAAGCCAAAGAGATGTTCGCTAAGATACAGGAGAATAAACGTGTAAAACATCGGGATCTCTGTTTTATTAGCCATCAAGCGCGGATTTAAGATATAGGATTCCAACGCATGAACAAACACTATGATCAATAGAATGTAGATCACGTCATTAAATCCGCCGATAGAATAGGCAATAAACGTCAATGGAATACACGAGATGATCACACCAGCAACAGGAATCAAGCTGAGAAAGAAAATCATCAACGCCAAACTCAACAGCTGCGGAAAGCCCATCACCGCTAAGGCGAAAACAGTGATCGCTGTATTGACTAAGGCGATCACCAACTGCGTCTCGATCACATTTCCGAAAGCCCGCGTAAACTTAGCTCCTAAATAGTAAACATCTTCAAAGAACCACGCCCCTCGCCCTTGCAAAAACAGCCGAGAAAACGCAACGGTCTTTTTGTTATCGATCATAAAGAAGAAGCTAAGCAGAAAGGAGATCAGCACAGTCAACGCCAACTCACCGAAATTATACAGATAATTGATCACGACTAGAACGCCGCTTTGTAATTTCTGGATGTATTCGCTGGTCTGCAATAAATTCAAGACATATTCGATCAATTCATTATTGGAGTCTGTCCGTTGGTAGAAATCAGCAACGGAATTGACTAATTGGACGGATTGTTTGATGATGATGGGTACATAATTTGTTGCTACTAAATAAAGAATAAAAACAATCAAGCTGTAGGTCAGGATGCTCGTAAGCTTGATGGGCAGATGGCTTTTTCGATGGAGCAAAAGAACCAGCCGATAAATCAGATACGTAAAGATAAAGGTCAGCAAAAGAATGGTCATCAGACTGCGAAACAAAAAAAGAATGCTCGCAAGCATAAACAGGACAGTCCAGCGCCGCAACACAAGATTTTGAAGAAAAGCATTATAGTATTTCATCTGTAACTCCTTTATTCGTTGCAATGGAGCAACGAAGCATTTCAGTAGTGCCTAAGAATTATCTAATCATTAAACTATGCAAATAGCAAGAGATTTTATTTTTCTTAATCGAGCGAAAAAATGAAACAAAAAATCCTTAGAAGAATCGTTGCCTTTCTTCTAAGGAAAAGAGTTATTGGTGAACGGTCGTTCCTTCGTTTACGAGTAAAACCGAGTTGATGGACAATAAAAAGAAGCTGGCAGCCAACAGATCAGCACTGCCGCCGGGAGACACATTTTCTGACTGGCAGAAGGCTGCTAGTGCATGAAATGCTGGGTTCGGCAACGCTTGCTGATTGGCTTTTTGTGCGAGTTGCTGAACCAGTGCCAGTACCTCTTGATTGCTGCGGTATAAAATACACGTATCGTCCAGCGTAGCGATGATTGCCAACAGCATGTGGAGCCTTTTTTTGGTCTCATTGGAACAATCCCGAGAAAAATAATCTGCTAGAGCGATTTGAACATGAGGGAACCCAGCAGCAGCTTCCCCATACGCACCGAGATGTCCATATTTGGCTTGAACAGTTTTGCCATGACTTTCTGTTTGTTGAATCAGCGCACGATCAGGAAATGCAGTGAGAAATTGGATATCAGAAAAGACTTCTGGTAAAAAAAACCGCTGTTTGCGACTAAGTTGGCTACTGACGGCGCTGATGAGCAAGCCTAATGCCCAGATGGCTCCTTTATGAGTGTTGATGCCACCAGTGGCTGCCAACATCGCCTGTTCTGCCTTCCGACCGATTGCAGCGATTGCTTCCCGCAACTCTTGAGACATGCTGCTTCCCCAAGACACCAAGGCCATTTCTTCAAAGTATGGCGTCAATGCTCGAGCTGATCGTAGAAAGAGTGCTTGATCCATATCGTGATGGGCACCTGAATCAATGGCATCCACTAATCCCGGTTTTGGGGACAATGTCACTTCTGCAATCAAGGCTTCTTCTACCAATTGGGCGAGTCGTTGACAATTTTCTTCTACAGCTAATGCAAACATCCAACTCCTCCTCTAGTTTTTGATTTGACCTTTGATCATTACCCATAAAACATGCAAAACATAGCTTGTTAAAAAACCACAGCTGGCAGTTGCCAAATAAGCGACGATGATCATGATGCCCATTGGCAGTTGCAGCAACAAATCTTTGAAGCATAGCAACAAGACTTGAAAGACAAAAACATTGGCAAGATAGGTCCGATACGCATAAGTAGACAGCCACTTAAATGTCCCTAACTGAGGGGCATTGTTTTTGATCATGGTTGATCCAAACATAAAGACTGCAAAAATCAATACTAAGCTATATAAGCTTTGCAATGTATTTAAATACGGTGCATGAGCGAAACTTAGATCACCTGCATAATGTAGCAGATGATTGGCAGATAATAGCCCTAATGCTAAGCCCACTGGCAAGAAAGCGTAGCGAATCTTGTATAGGAAGCGATAGACGGTTTTGTGATAAATCAAAGCGGCCTCGCCATAGATCCCATAGATCACAAAGCTAAAGACAAACCGATCCAATAAATACCAGCTTTCATGATGCGGTCCTTCAAAAACTTGGCGATCGTAAAACACATACCAAGCGACATACAAAGCAGTTGCGACGATCAATACTGGCCAAACAGCTTTTTTCTTCGTCAACACTTTGTAGCCTAACCAGACAAAAAACGGCATCAACAATTGGATCTGCAGCATCATGATCGTATACCACAAGTGTGGCGCCGCATCCCCCGTCACATATTTCAGTAAAAACGTTGCTGTGTCAGTATAAGGTTTTCCTTGTTGGACAGCGGGAAACAGCCATAAATAAGCCGTCGTCCAAAGCACATATGGCACGACAAGTTCAAAAAACTTTTCTTTCAAAAATTCTAGATAAGACAGATGTTGACTTGTCTTAACCATGTTATAAACAATAGCAAAAATAAACAGGGGTGCGGTAAATTTCACCAAGACATAAAAGGTACCGATGAATGCTGCAGTCTTTTCATCTTGGGTATTGGATAAGGCAAAAGTCAAAATCGTTTGCATCATTACTGCTGTCACGGCAAATACTTTTTGGAAATCACTGATGTTGATTTTTAAATCGTTGTTCTCAAACATGTTTTTCGCTCACTTTTCTAATAATTACCAAATCTCAGTGGTGAGTTTTGGCCCTTCGTCTGTTTTTACTAAGATTTTTTTTGATGGATGTTCCAAATACTCCTTTAAGGCAAACCCGCCTTGTTTTGTGATAACTTGAACATCGATCTGTTGAAAAAAGGCTGCCTGCTTTTCCAACAGTTCCAGTGGCAGCTTTTCTTTCGTGTCGGCATAAAGCAACAGATCTAAATCACTGGTCGGCTTGATTGCTGCCTGTTTTGCAGCCAATTCAAAACCCAAGCTGCCACCGATTCCCCAAGAATAGTGCTTCAATAAAAGCCGTGCTTGTTGATAGCTGCGGTAAACTGGATAATTGGCTACTTCATTGAATCGAAAGCTCTCACGAGTGATCAATTCCCAAGGATGGATCGTTCGTTTGATCATGTTGCAGGGTGCCTCAAAGGCAAACCGTTCTTGCCGCTTTTCCCCGCGCAACCCCACTGGTAAATAGCTGGGGTTACGGGGTTTCCCACGACGGACGGTCGCAAAAAGCTGTTCTTTTTCAGAAAACCATTTGGGAATATCAATCATATCAAGAACTTCTTTATCTAATTGAACGATATCGTGGGCACGGTTCATTCGTTACTCATTCCATTCTGCATTCATTTTTTCAAATACGTTATTCGTTTCCAGTCGGCCGCTCTTTTTAGCGATCGGATTGGTGTAGCGACTGGTCAACATCGTGTCATTCGTTTTACGCACATCATCAATCGCCTCATTGATCGCTTCAATTACAGTCGCTTTGCTTTCAGAGGTGACAGACTGATCCGTAATGGAGGATAAGAAAGTGAAGATTGCCCCAAGTTTCGTATAATTTTTGATATCATAAGCAATACTTGGTACTTTTTCCGCCGCGGCTTCAATCGCTGCAATCGACCGTTTGGTGACTCGACTTGCACTTTCTTTTGACATTGCTTGAACAGTGATCTTTTCACTATTTAATGCGATCAGACGACTTGATTGCAAGCCATGCGCTAAGAAAGCCCCAGAGATCGCATTACCAGCGATAAAACCGATCACTGGATGACCCGCTTGGCGTAGTTTGGCATAAGCTGCCGCACTATTTGCTAAAGCTGCATGAATACCAATCAATTCTTCATTATAGCCATACGCTTGGCTAGGGACATCGATGACCGCAACGATTGGCCGTTTGATTGCTTTCTCTTTGTCTTCGTGATAAACAGTTTCTAACAGATGGCCCATCTCGTACCCTTCGACTAAACCAACTTCTCCATTGCGTACCCGATACATCGGATTATTTGGGTTTGGCACGATTGCTGTAACAACGACTTCTTCAGTAAAAAGGTCAGATGCAGCTGCATAGACTGTTGCACTAGTTGAGGTTGGGAACTGCAGATTCGTCAATGCTGAAAACCAATGATAACCGATACTGTCAGCAGCAGCTTCTTGGCCTTCTGTTACAGTAATAGGTGCCACTTCAGTTGCTTTATGCGCTGCAATAGCCTTATTGAATGCCTCGATAGCCAGCGGTTTTGATAGATCAAGTTTGTTTAAAAGAGAAAGATAAAAACCACTTTTTTCGCTGCGATGACTGTCTTTCTTTTCAACCATCGCCGCAATCACAGCTTCTTGGATCGATTCGACACTGTCAGTCACTAGTTCATCGATCATCTGTGCTTCCAAACGTTGTTTGGCGCCAATGGTATTCCAAATCAAATCTTTATCACTGGAATCAAATTCTCTCACGCCAGCTTCTTGCTCGATGACTTCAGGACCGTTCAAACCGATACGGGCTTTCTTCGTCGCTATCAAGTAACTCATAAGTGCTGAGGTAATCGACATACCGCCAAAAGAACCCACCCGACCTGGCACTAAGCCAATCACTGGCACATACGATTTTATTGCAACGATCAAATTGCCGATTTCTGCGATCGACAATAAGCCGTAATTCGCTTCTTGGAGGCGTACCCCACCAGTATCGAGGATGATGATCGGTGTGATCGGATTGCCCTTTTGGTTTTCTTCCAACACATGCGTCAATGCAGCGATGATTTTAGCACCAGAAACTTCACCAATCCCGCCACCTTGGAATTTCCCTTCCATAGCGATCACGACCACGTTTTCTCCAGAAATCGTTCCACGACACACAACGATCCCATCATCGCTTTGTGGCACGATGTCTTGAGCCACCAGATTGGGTGCGATCATTTGGTCGAATGGATCGATCAATTCACGACCGCTCTTGGCATCCAATAAGGCGTGCACCCGTTCTCGAGCATTTAATTCTACAAAACTATTCTTCATCTGCTAGTTCCTCCATTGCTTGGGTTAATCGTAGGTAAACCACACCGGGAGTGGCGCCAAAGTCGTTGATCACTATTTG
Organism: Enterococcus sp. DIV0755f; assembly: GCF_051713725.1. Lineage (NCBI taxonomy): Bacteria > Bacillati > Bacillota > Bacilli > Lactobacillales > Enterococcaceae > Enterococcus > Enterococcus sp. DIV0755f. The sequence goes on along the minus strand of NZ_JBIOQL010000001.1, from coordinate 1,664,992 downwards.
CGCACTGATTGGATAGCGCTCAAAAAAACGCGTCAAGAGATTTTGCCACACATCGCCAAAGCCGTCACTTCCTGTACAAACTGAAACGGTGGTTTCTTGTTTGTCTGTTGGAAAAAGCAGAATTTCCAAGTCACCAGAACCCACCACGCCAACATGGACTTTTTTGGTGACTGGTTTCATTGTTTGATACGTATAAGCTAATTTTTCCATCTCTTCTTCTCTCCTCTTGCTCTTATTAAGACCACGTTCTGAATTTCATTGGCGGTTCGTACAACCCATCGGACCATTCGATCAAATCATCAACGGTTTGAGCTGCTAGCAATGATCGTTTGGCATCACTGCGTTTGATCCCTAAGTCTTCTGGTAATTTCACGATCCCCGCTTTGCGAAGGGCATCCAGAGAAGCTTTTGTGCTGGTCATTCCTAGTGGGGTTACACCACCGATGGCTGCGATGGCTGCTTGTTTTTCCTCTTTTGAGTTTGCTTTATAAAGATAAGCGATGCCTTCTTCTGTCACGATATGCGTCGTATCTTCGCTATAGATCATAATTGGGGCATTGGCTAAACCAGCTTGCTTTTGAACAGCCAACGCATCTAACGTTTCTACAAAAACAGGTTTTTTATTGGAACCATACGTTTCAACCATTTGAACGACTAATTTTTGTCCTTTTGCTAAAGGATCTGTTTCATCCCGCAAGGATTGCCAAGCTGGAGTCGAATGCCGACGGCCCCCCGGATTATGCCCCATATTTGGTGCACCACCAAACCCAGATAAGCGGCCTTTCGTCACTGTAGAAGAATTTCCTTGATAATCTAGTTGTAAGGTCGAACCGATAAACATATCGATGGCATATTGACCTGCAGTTTGTGATAATGCTCGATTGCTGCGCATCGTGCCGTCTTTTCCGACAAAGAATACATCGGGTCGAGCGGCAATATATTTTTCCATACCAACTTCCCCACCAAAACTGTGGATGCTTTCGACCCAACCAGATTCGATAGCTGGAATCATCGTTGGATGAGGATTCAAGACCCAGTTTTTCGCTACTTTTCCTTTGATTCCAAGCGTTTCTCCATAGGTTGGTAAAAGTAACTCGATCGCAGCGGTGTTAAAACCGATCCCATGATTCAACGATTGTACTTCATGTTCTGCATAGATTCCTTTTAATGCCATCATCGCCATCAAAATTTGTAATTCCGTAATGTTTTGCGGATCTCTCGTAAAGAGGGCTTCTAATTGATACGGTTGGTCTGCTACCACGACGACATCGATCCAATCGCTGGGAATGTCGACCCGCGGCAAACGATCGACCACTTCATTAACTTGGACGATCACAATCCCATCTTTAAAGGCTGCTGCTTCGACGATCGTTGGCGTTTCTTCCGTATTGTAACCTGTATAAAGATTTCCTTGACGATCGGATTTGTCCGCCGCCACAAGGACCACATTCGGAATCAAGTCGATAAATAAGCGCCCATATAATTCCAAATACGTATGAATGTCCCCTAATTTCATAGTTTTGTCTTCAATCATTTGGGCAACGCGCGTACTTTGTGCGCCTGCATAAGAAAAATCGATTTTCGCTGCAATGCCTTTTTCAAATATCGTCAAATGTTCTGGACGGGAGATACTCGACATGATCATATGCAAATTATTGACTTTTTGAGCATCGACTTGTTCTAAGCTTTTTGATAGGAAGCTTGCTTGTTTTTGATTGTCGCCTTCAAGGACCACTTTGTCTCCCGGACGGATCAACTGTTCTAAGACTTCAATGATCGCTTCCGTTGGGACATATTTTCCATCGAGAAGATGCTCGATTTTTTTCATGGTTTGGGCCTTCTTTTCACGTTTACTTGCCCAGTTTCTTGCAGGTTTTTCCATTCTATTCATCTCCATTTTTGATATAGGAATAAAGCATCATCCAAGCCATGTTGATCCAAATTGATCACACGGATCGCATTGTTTTCACCAAATTTTGCTTGGATCAGTTTTGTTAGGGTATTGCCAGGAGGAAATTCAAGAGCCAAATCAAGTCCTGCTTCGTAGGCAACATCCATGATCTTGTTCCACTGCACCGGATAAGCAATATTTTGCAGCAAATCACGGCGGATCTCTTCAGGGTTCATGGTCATCCGACCATCCGTATTTTTGAGGTAGGGACAGATAGGCACATCAAGGAATACCGTGTTCATAAATGGCGCAAACCGTTTCACGGGTTCTGCCATCAACACACAATGGGACGGGACAGGCACTGCTAAAAGTTTGGCGGTTTGCGCATGATAATCTTTCGCTTGAGCTAGCGTCTTGCGCAAGCCTTTGATATGACCAGAGATCGTATGCTGCATGGGGCAATTTTCATTTGATAAATAGACGGGAGCAGCAGGATCAAATGTTTTTGCCACGAGCGCTTCTGCTTCACTTCTCGTTACACCAACCAGTACCCCCATGGCATAATCAGTCGGATAGGCTTCTTTCATCAATGTCGCCCGATGATAGACCAAGCTAGCGGCATTTTCGAAACTCAAGCTTTCACAAGCTAACGCAGCGGAAAAAGCGCCAATCGAATGCCCCGCCACAAGCTGAGGTTGCACACCAGATGCTTTCATCTGGTCCGTGTAAAAAGCCGCTTTTACTAAAAGCGCCAACTGAATAGAGACGGTATCTTGTTTGAGATCCCCCGATACAGGGTGTAAATCAAAGCCTGTCGCCTGTTCTAGCCGATGGAAATAACTGGCAGGCACGTCCTCAAGCATCTTGCTGGTCTGACTGCCTTGTCCTGGGTATAAGAAACCTGTACTCATGAAACACCTCCTAAACAATTTCTCTTTCCTGTGTCATAATAACGGAAGTTTGTTATAATAAAAAATACCAGTTTCGTGAATATCCATAACCAAAAGGTATGGAAAGAGGAGTATCTGATGAACCTTGATCATTTACGCTACTTTAAAAAAGTAGCCGAATCGAAAAATATTACCCAATCTGCACAAGAATTATACATCTCACAACCTGCCTTGAGCCGTGCCATGAAACACCTAGAAAGTGAACTAGGCGTTCCTTTGTTCTATCATGCCGGTCGGCATATCGAGTTGACGATGTATGCTGAAGAATTTTATCCCTATGTCGTTGAGACGTTAGCACGTTTCGACGAAGGAATAAGTGCGATCCAAGCCTTAAATGGAGAAATGGTCCCTGCAGTGACGATTTACTCTGAAGTCGCTTCTGTTTCCTTGCCCAACTTGGTGGCGACATTCGTTGAAAAGCACCCTGAGATCCAACTTTCGATCAAGCAGCACGGCAGTAAGGAGACCAACAAAGAACAAGCCTTCTACATTACCTCTGAGCCAAAGAACGGCTTGACCAATCTGCCAATATTCACGGAACCCATCTTACTGGCGATCCCCAAAAAGCATCCCTTGGCAGAAAAAAAAGACTTGCAAGTTGCCGATATCCAACACGTGCCTTTGCTGATGCTGGTTGAAAACAGCCCGCTGCGTAGAACCATCGACGAAGCTTTTGAAGCAAAAAAAATCAGTTTGGCTATCGGTTCAACGACGGACGATCCGGCGACGTTGCGCTCCCTTATCAATCAAGGACTAGGAATCACGTTCTTTCCTAAAATTACTTGGGGCTATGAAGATGAGGCACCTTTCGTTTTACGTGAACTAGCAGATTTCCCCTTATCAAGGACGATCTATTTAGCATCAAGCTTTACTAAAGGTCATCCCATGACAAAACTAATTGCAAAAACGTTGATTGAATTTTATCTTGGCTAAACAAAAAGAAGCGTCCATTCGCACGTTAGCTGTGCAAGTGGACGCTTCTTTTTTCTCTCCTATTTACAAAGGTTGAATCATCGGCTCGACCGTACATTCATTCACATTGATCACTCCGATCTCTTTTGACTCGCCACGCTATTGGCTGCCCTAGTCAGGTGAGACCCCATAAGATTTGTTACACGCCTTCCAGTACGGCTGCCTTATCATCGCTTATGCATCGAGCAATTGATCGTATTCTTCATCACTGACTGCTTCTAACCATTCTGAAGCACCAGCAGTAATCGCTACATGGGCAAACCAACTATTTTTTGATGCACCATGCCAATGTTTGACCCCTTCCTTGATGACTACGACATCACCAACAGTAAGTTTTTGCGGTTTCTTGCCTGCTTCTTGGTACCAGCCTTCTCCTGAAGTCACCAACAACAATTGATACCCACCATCAATATGCCGATGCCAATTGTTGCGGCAACCTGGTTCAAAAGTCACATTGCCAACGTTGACTGGAATCGCTGGATCAGCTACTAAAGGATTCAAGTAACTCTGACCGCTAAAATATTGTGCATAGGCGTCATTTGTGTTCCCTAATGAAAAGATTCCAGCTTCTTTTGCTGCATCGAGTTCTGACATTTATTTTTCCTCCAATTCAGCTAGCTCTTCTTGATAAACCGTTTTGGCGATGTTAAAAGCAGACCAAGCCTTGGGCCAGCCAACATAGAAAGCCAGATGAGTGATTACTTCTGCAATTTCCTCTACAGTGATCCCGTTTTCCTTGCCAATCGTCAGATGGGCAGTCAATTGTTCAAAATTGCCACCCGAAATCAAGGCAGATATCGTTAATAAACTTCTTGTATGAGGAGCCAATTCTTCCTCACGTGACCAAACTTCACCAAATAACACATCATCATTTAATTGCGCAAATTTCGGCGCAAATGTCCCTAGATTATCTCTTCCTGCAGTTTGTTTCTTTACCATATCGATCGACTCCTTCTTCTATTGTGATAAAATGCTGGCTCACCCAATTTTGAATGGCAGTATCCGCCTTATTCACTCGTGAACCACGGATGGCTAATCCAGGATAAATGAGGGCTTCAGGACAAGTTTTTTTAAAGTCTTCTAGGCTATTGCCGAATCCTGAGCCTTCATGAGTACAAAAGGGAAAAATAATCTTCCCATCGAAATGATGGTCTTTTAAAAAACTCGCCACGATCATCGGATAGGTCCCCCACCAGTTGGGAAATCCAACAAATAGTATCCGTTCTTTAAAAAACGCAGACGGTACTGTTTGATAGCGGGGAAAATCATTAGCAGCTTTTTCTTTTTTTGCATGTTCGACCATCGCCCGATAACTTTCAGGATAAGGTTCCACAGGGTCAAGAGTATAAAGGGGGCATTGCAGCTGCTCTGACAGCTTCTCTGCTAGAATCTGCGTATTTCCTAAGCCCAGTTTTTTTAGCTGTCCCTCAATCAGATTTTCACCAGCTCGTGAACAAACAAGTATTGCCGCCATTGTGTCACCTCCTACTCTTTGTTTCCTGATAGATTTAATGGTAAGCCAATCGAGTTGGATTGGCTAATGCTTTTTCACACAAGACCTTATGCTTACAAAGCATAGCTGGTTTCGATATACAAAAAAGAAGCGGATATCACCGCTTCTTTTGATGTTTACACTGAGATTATTGAAAGGAATCGCGAAATCGTCGAATAAACTCGATAACGACTGGAGACAGTACACGATTCTTTTTCCAAACCAATACACAGCTGGTCTCGATTTGTGGTACTAAAGGCAGAAACTTGATTGCCTCATTCCTTCGCTGACCAACAGCGCCACTAACAGTCAGTGCCGAACCAACATGGTTTTCTACTAAGGAAAAGACATTGAATATTAAATTGTAGGTACCCACGATCGGCAACTCTTCCACTGGTGTCTTCGACCATTGGCTGAACATTTGCTGTACTTCTGGACGCTTGGAGATCAATAAAGGCACACCTTTGATGTCTTCGGGTGTAATTTCTTCTTTATGCGCAAGAAAAGAATCAGCCGAAGTCAAAAAGCCCCATGTTTCTTTTCGTGGTAGAACGATTTTTTCATACTTCTCGATTTCAATCGGTTCGATCAAGATCGCTAGATCCAACAAGCCTTTCTCTAGACGATCGCTGATATCATCTCCGGTACCACTATGAATATGAAAGCGAACATCCGGATAATCATTGATAAATTCTTCCAACATCAAGGAAAGCGTATCGGAATTATCTGCTTCCACACAACCAATCGTGAAGTGACCGCTAAATAAATGTTTTTTACGATCTTCAAACGCTTGCATTGTCTGGTCTGTCAAACTCAAAATCTCTTCCGCACGGCTTTTAAAAAAACGCCCCGCTTCCGTTAAAACCATTTTACGATTATCACGAGTGAATAGTGCCGCCCCTAACTCGTCTTCTAATTCTTTTAATTGTCGACTCAATGTCGGTTGTGTGATGTGGAGCACTTCTGCAGCTTGAGAAATCGTCCCTTCCTCCGCAATCGTGTAGAAATATTTTAATAACCGAATTTCCACAAGATCTCCTCCTCATTTTTTCTTGTGCATTCAAGGTGTTCGAAACAAAAGAGAACCTCCCTCTCCAGTCTCCTTATCAATTCTTATGATAACAAAGAATCACTGTTCCAGCGAATCTAGCTAAAAAAGCGTAGGAAATTGCAGAATTGTAAAAAGATTCGTCAACAACATGTAAAAACTGTTCGCATAAACGAACAGTTTTGTCAGCTGCTTGCTTTTTACGGCTTTTGGCGTAGGATATATGAGTATCTTGGTATGAGTCCTCATACAATGATTTGGAGGAATACAATGTTAAATCTATCAATTCTTTTATTTTGTGTAGCGATCGCTTTACTCGGACTTACAGGATTCATCTTTAGAGTGCGTGCGTTGCTGAACAAACGTCCGTGGAATGGTCCTGTATTGCCATTGTCGGTTATTGGTGTGATTCTTTTCATCGTCTCTTTGGTCATGATCTACCTTTCTTATCCGAAATAACAGAATTGTAGTAAACCTAGAACGAATAAATCGGAAAAACTGACTATTCTCGGGAAGAAGAAGCTCTTGCTTCTAATCCATCAACTCATCCCAAATGATTCATAAATCAACCGCACTAGTTTACCATAATTATATTATGATTATTTCGGCTTGTGGTACATCATGAACATGTAGCCAATTGAGAAACGGCTATACTAAACTTGAATTTTGCTAATATCCTAGTTCATCGAGCCAATTCAACAGATTCGGTTCAGCGTCTTCAACACTTCCCGCTCTTGCTGCAAAGCCTTCCAGAAAGTCATACGCTGGATACAACGTTTGAAGTTCGTTTTGACTATTGTTCAATCCACTTCCCCCATGGGTTGCAAAAGGAATGATTTGTTTATCCGTAAGATCATAGGTTTCAAGAAATGTTAAAACGGCTCTTGGGGCACGGTTCCACCAAACGGGAAAGCCGATAAAGAGAACATCCACTTCAGTCATTTCGGCAACGTCAGTCATCAACGTTGGTCGGGCATCTTCTTCCACCTCTCTAGTCGCAAAAGCTGTATGTTCATCGTAAACGTTAGGGTAACCTACTTCTGTTTGAATCGAGAACAACGCACCGCCGGTCTGTTCAGCGATCATTTCTGCTATCACCTGGACATCTCCTACCAAGGTGTCATCGATTACATTAAAACTACTTCCAGAAACTGCTTCGACCGCTGGTTCATGCTCTAAATTTTCTGGTCTTGTGAAATAGGCAATCAAAATATCGGCCTCTCCATCAATCCCTGTTTCTCTCATTTGTTGCGTAACGGTGTCACTAGTACTTGTTTCTGTTGTACCAATGTCTGGCTCGTCATTCATTGAATCACTGCTACATCCTGTTAGAAAAAGCATTGTCAGAAAAAGTCCTTTTGTCCATTTGTTCATTGAATTGCTCCTTTCTTTTCCCATCAAAAATGGTAGTTCCAGTATAATTCTTGAAGTGGACTTTAAGGCAAGGCAAAAAAAGATTTTTAGGGTTTCCTTTCCCTTTCTCTCACAGAATCAGCACATTATAAGAAGCCTTAAAACATTAAGCGTAGCTTTACGGCTCTCCCCTGTCTTATCTTTCATTTTTCCTCGTGATCTATATTTTTACAAGGTAATACCTAATGAAAACAGTACCTTGTTTGAAATGTTAGAAGTAGTTAAAGGATCAGAAAGCGTTTCGTGTCAGAAAATGACCATATATTCATAGAAGTTCGAAAGTCGCTGCTTCACCTTCTGCAGAATTTTTCCCAATAAATAAAGTAAACAATCCAGGTTCGACGCCAAAAGTCAGATCTTTTTGATAGTAAAAAAGATCTTCTTTAGTTATCGTGAACAAAACGGTTATTTCTTCGTATGGAGACAACGGAATTTTTTTATATTTTTTTAATTCTTTCACTGGCCTAACTACCGATCCAACGTGATCTCTGATATAAAGCTGGACTGTCTCCAATCTGGAGTAAGCAGAATTGTTGCGGATTGTAATTTCAGCTTCCAACGTTTCATTCATGGTTGAATCACTCAATTTTAACGAATGGTATGATGCTTCCCCAAAACTCAACCCATAACCAAATGGAAAGAGCGGCTCGTTTGAGCAATCCAGATACTTCGAAACGAAACGTCCTGTATGTGTCTTGCTGTTCAATGGTCTTCCAGTATTGAAGTGATTGTAGTATAGTGGCAGCTGCCCTACATCTTCTGGGAAGCTCATACTTAAACGACCAGAAGGATTGACCTTCCCAAAAAGTATGTCAACGATTGCTTGTGCTCCTTCTGTACCAGGAAACCATGCCTGTAATATTGCATCCATTTGTTTTGTTTCTTCTTTTAACACCAGTGGGCGACCACTGAAATTGATCAAGATATTTTTTTTACCAAGAGCGGTCATTTTTTTAATAAAAGCTCTTTGAACAGCTGGTAAATGAAGGTCCGTTCGACTGCCAGCTTCCCCACTTTGCAAACTGTGTTCCCCCATAGCAAAAAGAATAATGTCTGCCTCAGTGCCAGCTTTCAACGCTTCTTTCAGCCAAAGATCTTGCTGTGCAGCTGATGAGGAATTGCCACTGGCAGTATAGCCAAAGTCTCCAAGTATAGAATCATCTTCTAAAAGCGGACAACCTGGTTCGTAATGAACATATTTTTCCGACACTGTATTTTGGAGCGCCGTTTTTAATGTTGTGACATCCTCTGTTTTTCCGTGTACTGCCCATAAACCAATCATTGCTTGGTTGTCACCATATGGACCAACGAGTAATATTTTCTCTTTTTTTGGAGTAAGAGGAAGTACCTCTTGCTTATTCTGCAATAAAACGATCGCTTCGGAGGCAACTTTTCGTGCAAGTTTCCGGTTCTCTTCGGATAAGAGTATTTGAGCTTCTACTTCTTCTGAACTGCCACGGAAGGGATCTTCAAACAGCCCTAAATCCTTTTTAAGTTTCAAGACATGATACACAGCGTCATCGATCAACCGCTGATCGATCGCACCACTTTCCAGCAGCGGACGAAGCTCTTTCGCATAACATCGGGTTTTCATATCGATGTCATTTGTTGCTTCGATCGCTAATTTGGCCGCTTCTCGATCATCCGTAGCAATCCCATGAGGAATTAATTCTTGAACAGCTGCATAATCCGAAATAACGACTCCATCAAACTGCCATTCTTCTCTTAAAATTTGTTTGATCAAAAATTGATTAGCAGTAGCGGGAATACCATCATACGTGTTAAAAGAAGTCATGACTAGTTTGCATCCTGCCTCGACAGCCGCTTTATAGCCGCTTAAGTAGTCTTGACGCAGTTTGCGTTCGCTCATATCAACTGTATTATAATCTCGTCCTCCTTCTGATGCACCATAAGCAGCAAAATGTTTAACACAGGCAGCGATTCCGAGCAGTGTTCCCCCTTTTTCTTGCTGAATGCCTTCTACCATTGCTTTCGCAAAATCAGCATTTAGCAGCGGATCCTCTCCTGTCGACTCCAAGCATCGCCCCCATCGAGCATCGCGTACTAAGTCGACCATTGGTGCATATGTTACGTGTGCGCCAGCCGCTCTTGCTTCTTGTGCTGCGGCTTGATAGGCGCTTTGAATCAATGCTGGATTCCATGTTGCTCCCAATCCCAGAGGGATCGGAAAGACTGTTCGGTATCCATAGATGATATCTGCCATGAACAATAGTGGGATTTTGTGTCGACTTTTTCTTAAGTAGTCTGTTTGAATCTTTCGAGTTACTTGGGCACCTGTGACGTTCAATACCGAACCGACAACATCGATGGTTTGTTGTTCGATGCCAAGTTTTTGCTGAGGACCCAAAGACAAATCGCTTCCGTGAAAGAATTCTCCAGATAACTGCACCAATTGGCCGATTTTTTCGTCTAAGGTCAGTTGGTTGACTAATTGTACCAGTGTTTGATTTTTCATATTATTACTCCTCGCATAGTTTTTTCTATTGATATCTTAGTTCTGGTGTGATGAATCGAGTCTTTCCTGTAGCTGCTTCTGCAAAGACTCCTAACTGGACACCGGTAAATTTTGAGTCAGAACATTCATTTGTAAAATGACGTACAGCGATTTGATCTTTGAACACTACTGTATTCGTTTCATCTAAAATCAGCAGATGGTAGCTGTTGCTGTCTCCAGACAATTTCAGAGTCAACCGCTCTCTATCTTTTAAATTATTGGATCGATACAGAAGTAAATCAAAGATGTTTTTCCTGCCAAAAAGTTCTGTTTGGTGTTTTGTTTTTCGCAATCCAAATTGGCAAAAATGCAAGTCATCCTTGTAGATTGCTATACCAAAAGTCCCCTCCTGACATTCGTCGACCATCAAAGTGGTTTCAAAGCAGCAGGTAGTATCAGCTTGACATAAGGACAAAAAGGCAATGGGCTCGTCCTTAGAAGTTCCTAAACGAGTCGGTAAGTTATCAATGATCAAATCAGTATCATACGTATAATCAATTGGCAAACGTACACTCTGCAACTTCTTGCAGAGAAAAGGTACTAGTTCATTCCGCTGCTTAACGCTTTTTGAAAAACGATCTGTTTCAACTTCAACCGATGCATTCCCTGTCTGATTGACAACTGGCCAACCATCTATCCACTCTACAGGTAATAAAATCGTTTCACGACCAAGCAGGGTGAAATGACGGTTGGGCCTAGTCGCAAGAGCTGTCAGCCACCAAGAACCTTTTTTGTCTTGAAAGAAATCTGCGTGCCCTACGGCTTGAAGCCTCGATTTGATATCTCTATTAGAGAGGATAGGATTCGTATTAGCTCCTTCATACGGACCATTGATTGATTTGCTTCTTTGAATCGTTACCATATGGCCTTCTCTTGTGCCACCTTCTGCCAATACAAGATAGTACCATTCGTCTTTCTTGAATAGATGCGGTGCTTCTGCGTCGCGTCCACCGCAACCTTGGCTGATTTCTACCGGATCTGTCAGCATTTTCCCGCTGTAAGGATCGATTTCAAATTGTAGAATGCTGTTTTTCCCTTTCATTGATGCAGCAAGTTGGAAGAAAAATCGGCCATCAATAAATGAAATTGAGGGATCGATCCCAAAAGGACAATCGATCCAGATTGGATCAGACCAACCATGGTCAAGGTTTTTCGTATGGCAGATGAAATTCCCTTGGGTGACATTTGTACATACTAGAAAATATGTTTCCTCAAAGAAGCGGATCGTTGGGGCAAAAAGTCCCATCGAGTTGCTGATTTCTTTCAGATTGATATGATCCGGACAATCAATCGCATACTGCTTAAAATGCCAATTGAGCAGATCCTGGCTTTCAAAAATCGGCAGACAAGGAAAAAATTCAAAACTTGAACAGACTATATAGTAGGATTTCCCATCGAAACAGATACTCGGATCAGGATGAAATCCTTTGATAATTGGATTGGTATACTTCATTGTGCTCCTCTTTTCTCTTTTGGTGCCACATGTAAAAAGAAGAAAGCGACACTAGCCGCTTTCTTCATCGAGTTTACACTTTCTCCTTCAATGCGGCTTGTTCCAATTGATAGGTTTCTTTATCCAGCTTTTTAAACCACGGATACCATAATATCGGTGACAAAATCAGTTGAATGAACAACTGTAGAATGATAATCGATAGTTTCCCTTGAACAGCTGCATGGAACCCAATTGGTAAACCGAAAATGGCAGTAACACCAGTAAAACGAGCGACAAATCCAAAACGTGTTAAAACATAAGCTAAAATTAAAGCAATGCTATTATTGGTAATGAATGGTACCGCTAATTTAAAGTTTAATACCAAAGGCGTACCAAAAATCAATGGTTCAGTGATTCCGAAAAGAGCTGGAACAATTGCGACTTTCCCTGTTTCTCGATACTGCTTGCTTTTCGCTCGCAGCATTAATAATGCTAATCCTAAGCCCATACCGCTCCAAGTTATGATCATAAAGAATGCATAGCCAGTAATGTTTGGCGGTGTTTGGCCTGCCGCAACAGCGTTTAAGTTCTCGACGTCCATTGCCATCCACAGGGCTTGAACGATCGGCATAACGACATTTGTTCCATGAATACCGAAAAACCACAAAACCTGTTGAATCAGTGAGATCAGAATGACTGCACTGATTGATCCTCCGATCCCTTGAAGCGGTTCTTGTATGATACTGTAAACAAACTGATGCATGTTGCCGAAGCTGGTTGCTTCAAAGAGTGAATTTAATACAATGAAGAGTACACTGATAAGAACCGTAGGCAAAATTGATTCAAATACTTTTGTTACCATAGGAGGTACACCTGCTGGCATTTTGATCGTCCAACCTTTGTCTTTCAGCCAAATATATACTCTTCCACTTACCAAACCAACGATCATTGCGGAAAATACTCCTTGTGCACTTAGCCAAGTAGCTGGAATCGCGCTGACTTCGTCCGTCGTTGTACCTAGAGGGGTAATGATAAAGAAACTAAGCAATGCGATAATAGCAGCGGAAATACCATCTTCTGACGGACGTAGATTTTTCACTAAATGATAAGCCATTAATACCACGACATAAACAGCCATCGAGCCAATAGTTATTTGATTTAGTTTGCTAAAAACATTTGCGAAACCAGCTAAAAATGAAAGTGCTGGAAGACTATTAGGTAATACTAGAAGTAAAACAGCGATCGAGCCGATCAAAATAGGACCTAGTGTCCCCATCATCGCACCGGAGATCGATTTTAAATAAGCATTGTTGCCTAATTTGTCAAAAAAAGGACTTAATTTATCGAAATAACCTGTGATTTTTTCTTTCATAATATTTCCTTCCAATCATTTATTGTTGATTTGATAGCGCCTTCAATTTCAACTTGTTTTCAATATAACAAATTATTCTACTGACGCGAATATCAATAAACGCTTTCTTTTTAACAAAAACACAGATTTGACTACTCGATAACGGATTGTTAAAATCGAAAAAAAGGAGTAAAACGATGGACCATTTAGCGCTAGACAACTTGATCCGTGAAGTTTCTTCTCATGAAGAAGCTTACCGTGACGGCAATTTAAAACCCGACTATTCAGATTTTAAAAAAGTAGTTGTCAACGATCAAGAAGTTCTTTGTATGGAACTGACAGATTCACAGATGATTACTAAAGATCAGCCGTTTTTTATAAAACGACATTCTCGTTTTCAGAATTATCCTATTCACTGTCATGATTGGATTGAATTTAACTATATGTATGCTGGAAAATGTCAGCAGATCATTAACAATGAACCACATTTTCTGTATGAAGGGCAAATTTTGCTGATGGATGCAAATACTGTTCACAAGATTGAACCGCTTGGCGAAGATGATATTCTCATTAATTTGATTATTCCCAAGTACTATTTAACTGCAAATTTCTTCAACCGTTTTTCCTCGGACAGCGTTTTGACTTCATTCTTTATTGAAGCCATCACTCATGGAATGAAACATGATCGATTTATTCATTTTGCTTCAGAAACAAGGACACGTCTACAGTTCTTTTTTAAAGAGTTGTTATGCGAATGGTTTGATCGTTCCACAGCATATACCGACATTTGTGAAGGATTGTTGAGTTTGATTATTTCGGATCTTGTGAATATCTATCAAGATTCTTATACGGATCGTTCCGATCAATATCGAAAGAGCCCGATTGTTCCAATTTTGAAATACATCGAGAAAAATTACGCAAATTTGACTTTGACAGAATTATCGGAACAATTCAACCTTAATCCCAATTATCTGTCCAATCTTTTAAAAAAACATACCGGCTATTCTTACAAAAAACTTGTAATCAATCAACGTATCTTGGCAGCAGATCGTTTTTTACTTTCAACCGACATGGATATCGTTGATATTTCGCAGCAAGTCGGCTTTGAGAATATTAATTTCTTTTACCAAAAATTTAAAGAAGTTTACGGTGTCACTCCGGGTATGAGGAGAAAATTACATTTTTGATCAACGCCTAGGATTGACTGAGAAAACTGTCTTCGTTTTGTCCGTTGTTCTTCGATGACTGGCATCGTCCAACTCCGCTTGGTAATTTTACAAGGAGGTCTGTCTGCTCATCCGGACTAAAATGGAAGATTTGTGTTTCGCAATGAGTATAGATCAAATATTTAAGAGTAAGCATTTTTTCTCATCTTCCCTTCTATTTTTAACGTTTGATGGAGGGAATTGCAAACCAGATAAATTCACTAAACAAAAAATCCAGCTGATCGCTGGATTTTTTTGCTTCGAAACTAGGATAAATATTTTACGGGATTTCCCGCTATCACTTCAATTTCAATTAAAGCATTTAGCGGCAGCTCAGCAATTTGAAATGCACTGCGTGCTGGATAGGATTTTGAAAGATAAGATACCGGATAAAAACAGCATTCACATCACTCATATGCTTGATGTCCTTTAAAATACAGTGACTTTTAGAATATGACTATCAACAGCTGCTAGCATCCGCTGAATATTTGTGAATATGTGCTCTGTCTGGTCAATAATGCCCTTGGTCAGTTCATTATTTTTGGGTTGATTCCGAACTATCCAGAAAGGAAAACAAATCATTCGTTGCGATTCCTTGGGATTATGGGCCGATAGCTTGCGGTGCTTCTTTTGTATGAATAATTCTTTTCATTTCAAGCGCCTCAGCTTAAAGGAGCTAAATGCGCTTGGAAGTGGCGAAGAATTGGTGGTTCCCATGTTATCTTATAACCCTGTTGGATCGTATGTGCTCGTTTTTTCACTGAAATCAACGCATCTGCTATAGTGTCCAGATGAGACTGCGTATAGACTCTTCTTGGAATTGCAAGACGGCTGAATTCAAAGTCGGCTTTTAATTGTTTGTTCGTATCTGGATCGTTGCCTAACATATACGACCCAATGTCGCAGGTACGTATACCTGCTTCTTTATAGAGCTCAATACACAATGTCTGTCCTGGATACTCATAATAAGGAATTTGCGGATACATCTCTGCTGCATCAATGAAAACACCATGTCCGCCAACAGGAGATTGATAGGCAATCCCCGCTTCATCTAGTCGCGAAGCCAAATACTCCATTTGTCCGATCCGATACTTCAAATAATTTTCATCTATTCCTTCATACAAACCTATTGCCATCGCTTCAAGATCACGACCTGCTAAACCACCATAAGTGAAAAATCCTTCATAGCTTATACAGTTTGCTTTTACTTTAAGAACAAGTGGTGATTCTTTCTCTTTGATCCCTAACAAGCCGCCCATATTGACAATGGCATCTTTTTTTGCTGACATTGTAAACATGTCTCCGTATTGAAACATCTCTCGAACGATTTCTTTCACCGCTTTGTCTTGGTATCCTTCTTCATCACGTTTGATGAAGTGCGCATTTTCAGCAAAACGAGCGGCATCAATACAAAGTGGAATCTCATACTTTTTACAAATATCTGACACTTCTTGCAAGTTTTTCATTGAAACAGGTTGTCCTCCTGCCGAGTTATTCGTAATTGTCATTACAACTAATCCGACATTGTCTGATCCTTTTTCGAGAATCGTTTTCTCCAGTTTTTCAACATCCATATTCCCTTTGAACTTCGCTCGAATATGCGGATTCTTAGCTTCTTCAATTACACAGTCAATGGGTCTGGCTCCTGCTAAGATCACGTGAGCTCGTGTCGTGTCGAAAAACATATTGGAAATAGCGAACATTCCTTCTGATAAAAACAATGGAAGCAGCACTTTTTCTGCCGCACGACCTTGGTGTACAGGTTGAATATACCCATAGTCAAAAATGTCCTTTCCAGCTTCGATTAATTTATAGTAGCTGGATGAACCGGCATAGGCCTCGTCTCCTTGCATTACACCTGCCCATTGGGTCTGGCTCATAGCATTTGTACCTGAATCAGTCAAAAGGTCAATGTAACAATCTTCTCCTCGTAAGTGAAACAGATTGTAGTTTGCCTCTTTGATTTTTTTAACCCGTTCGGCACGACTTAACATCTTTAACGGTTCTACTGCTTTGATTCTAAATGGTTCTGCAACATATTTTCTTTCCATCATAAAACCTCCTAGATATGATTTATAAAATACCCCGGTTATCGATCTATGATGAGCGGACAGTATATTATCAAATTAATACATTATTGAATATTCATAAGCGACAAAATAAAACGCATAATCAGTAAAGATAGAAACGCATCAAAAACAGGAATAAACAGCATAAATAAGTGCCATTTTTTATTCGTTCCTGCGACTAACACAATTCTTGCGTAATGACCAATCAAAGTCCCCATCAAGATGCATGCGGGAAATAGCATCGTTGCTTGTCCTACTGTTAATACGCCGGAAGCGTATAAAGTAGCAGCTGTAGCACACCCAGATGCCTTGGCGAAAAAAGCCGAAATTAGAACTGCGACAGCCGCACCTGGCAGACCAAACAAGCCCATAACTGGAGAAAAAATGTTTCCCAAGATATCTAACAGGCCTGTTTCGGTCAAAACATAAATCAATGTATAGCCAAGTATCATTGCGGGAATAATATTTTTTACAGCAACTTGAAATCCCTTGGCACAACCTTTTAAAAAAATATCAACCACTGAAGGTGTCATCCCAATATCATTTTGGTTTCCTGTCATGTCTGATTTCCTCTCTTCTCCATAGAAACTTTACGCTTGTCTTGTTTGTTTATAAGGTATCGAACAAGGTTGGCGCCAACTATTTTACAAATGATTTGAACGAGCAAGATAGGTCCTAATGCGATTGGACTGATCAAAAGTAATGGAGCGCCGCCAGTTATTGTATTGTTGATAGGCGCCGATCCTGCATATTGGTAAGCAACAAATGCGGTTCTTTGCCCATCTGTCATTTCTTTTTTTTCTACTAAATCCCGAGTCATTACTGCAGCTACATCAGAACCTGTAAAACTACTGATAAATGCAACGCCTGCACTTCCTGGAATGCCTAATAAAGGTTTGAGTATTGGACTGAATAGTTTTTGCGAAGCTTCATAAACACCTAAATGCTCGAATACATCAAGTAATCCGCAAAAGAGCATGATCGCCGGCAATAAATTCAAGCCCACTAAGAATCCCTCTCTTGCACCAAAACCGCCAGTTCCCAAAAAGTTTGTATTCGTATCACCAATCAAACCGAATTGCCCGCTGAGATTGGTAAAATCGAAAACTCTCAAGAATGAATCACTTTCTCTAAATGCACCAGACAGAATAACAACTAACAAAATCAGTGACAACCAACTTTTGATTTTCGTTTTCATTCGGACCTCTCCCATCTCTTATGGATATTGATAGACAGCTGCAGCTGCTAATTTTGTTCTTGAAAATAATGATTCAACCTCGGCATATTCATTCAATGTGTGATTGTTCTTCCCTTTACATCCCAATCCGCATAAAGTTGGGACGCCATTAACTACAGCGATCGCTGAATCAGAAATTCCTCCAACAGAAAACGGATGAATCGATCCATATCCTGAATCAAGAGCTGCTTGTTTAAAGTGTTCAAATAATGCCATTACTTCAGGGGTAGTTTCCATACAATCCATGCCCATCTCAAGATTTATTTTTGCTGTTGTTCCATCAATAAAGCTTGTTTTTGCAATTCGGTCTACAGCTGAAACAATCTCATTTTTAATTTTCATGGTTGGAAATCGATAAGCAATACGGATCTCACATTCTTCTGGAATCGTATTTTCACCTATCCCTCCGTTGACCATTCCACAATTCAGCAGTTTTCCTACCGAGATGTCGTTTTCTTTTTCAAGCTCAATAATTTTATACGCTGCTTCCAAGATGGCACTTCTTCCTTTTTCGGGCTCAATGCCGGAATGGGCAGCTATACCTTTGATTTTTAAGGATATAATCCCTCCGCCTTTTCGTCCAACAACTATACCATCATCTTGGTAACCTGTTTCGAAGTTCAATGCCGCGGCAGCCCCTCTTATTTCAGAAGCCAGCACTTCGGCTGCTATGGAGTCCTTGTGCATCGTTTCTTCATCACCCGCAAGGACTAACTTTATCGGGTAACGTGTGTAGTCGATTTCTTTTAATGCTTTGATCGTATAAAGAGCGATAACCAGTCCGCCTTTCATATCGAGAACACCGGGACCATGTGCAAAGCCATTATCATCGATAGAAAATGGAAACTTTTTTATTACTCCTGGTTGAAAAACGGTATCCGTGTGCCCAAGAAAGATGATTGGTTTTTCCTTGTTGGTGTTTTTCCAAAAGGCTGTGAACACATCTCCCGCGTTAGGCATTGAGAGGACCTTTGTTTCTAATCCAATATCTTCCAGCTCTGACTTAATTACGCTGATTACTTTTGCCACTCCTTCTTTTTGCTTTGGCCCACTTTCAATGTTGACCAGTTCCTCCCATAACTCAATCATCTCGGTTCGTTTACTCTCCACATAGGTGTCGATTTGCTTCATAATCATTTTATTTTTTGTTTGCAGCTTGTCCATATTGTTGCCTCCTTAGGTTGAAATAGGAACACATCTGAGAACGTTCTCGTTATCTTAACTTAATAGTATCAGAATTTTCTTGCAATTCGCATAATCAATTTGTTATAGTCTGGGTATAACTATTCGTTATACCAAAGAGGAGGAAACCATGCAGTTTCAGCAATTAATTTATTTCAATGAAATAATTAAAGCAAAAAGCATGAATCGAGCAGCGAATAATCTATATTTATCACAGCCGAGTTTAAGTAAATCGATGCAAATGCTTGAAGAGGAAATCGGTACCAAGTTATTTATTCGTACAAATAAAGGGGTTATACTCACAGAAAATGGCGAAAAGCTCGCTCAATATTCAAAAACGATTTTGGCACAATTAGAGATGATTAAAAAAATTCCGCAAGAAAAATCCCGTAAAGTCTTAAACATTGCTTCTTACCCCTTGATTACAGTCGAAAAAGTTATTGCAGATTTTTATAATGTATATGATTTCCATCCCCTTGTAATCAATTTTGAGCAATGTCGGCTTAATGATGTAATTGAAAAAGTGGAAAAATCGGATGCTGAAATTGGAATCATTATGTACAATGAAGCACAGTCAAGAGAAATAAAAAACATTTTGAGACACAAGCACTTGCTTTATACTGAATGGATGACCGATACTTGGTATGTTAATCTGGGAAAAAAGAATCCGTTATACCATTCCAAAATGATTTCAATGGAAGAGTTAAGAAGCTTCCCTGTCATACGAAAACCAGATGATTACTATTCCAGTTTAAGTTTTTATCTCGAAATTGACGGTATCCGCCTTGCCGAGTTGGATAAAGTAATATATACAAATGACAATTCCAGTATCATTACAATGCTGCAAAAAACAGATGTTTTTCGTTTTGGACCGTCGATCAGCAAAAATGAGTTCAACCAATATGGAATAAAAACGATTCCTATCAAGAATTGCCAGGTATTCATAAGAATCGGTTGGATTAAACGAAAAAAAGAAATTTTAAGTAACGAGTCACAGTCATTCATAGAGTTCTTTAAAAGAGAAATTTGTGAAAAAAACAGTGAAAATTTATTACTTTGATTAGGATAAAAACGCAACTTTTGATACCTTTCTATAATTAACCTTTTTCCCTGTGATATCAAAATCTTGATAATACAGGAATGCCTTAAAATGATGATTTAGAAAAGATAATTGAATTACGGAGAAGAAACTACGAAAATTTCTTTTCAAGAGCTCAATAATCATTTCCTACGGGAAACCTGAGGAAGCGAGAATACTGTTTAAGCAACTGAGACATAGTATAAAAAAATAATCTAAGTTTCTTCATTTATTGCGACTGATTCAAATACAAAAGCAAATGCTGACGGTACGCTTTCTATGGAAGATCAAGCATTAGAAATGCTGTATACCGCTAGACCAGAAATGAAAAATAACGATTATACATTCGCATTTTTCGGGATGGTTGGTGCTGATTATCTTTTCCGAGGTACAAGCATTTCGATTCGTAATCAAGGCGGATCGGGGACAATAGGATTTTTCCGAGTAACACCTGAAGGCGCTGTGATCGATACCGACTCATCGGGAAATCCTTACTAAATCATCCGTTCTTAATGATTCAAAGTTACTATTAAAAAGTTTTGCGGATTTCAACATCCCCAGAACCGAATAGTTGGATATGTTTTTCATTTTTCGAAGAACAAAATGAATAAAGAGAGAGCAAAAAAGAGTTGTCTTTTGCTTCTCTCTTTTTAATTGCCGGTTGTCCTTTTATTATTGGCCCTTCACATAAATCTCCTGATATTTTTCCATCAATGATTTTTTAGGATCATTGTATTCAAACATAACCCCATCTTTCAGAAATAAGATCTGCTGAGAGATCTCCTCCAAATTATACAAAATATGAGAAGAAACCATGATCGCTTTTCCTTCTGCAGCCAGCTGCTGCAAAATAGTCGAAACCAATAAAACATTGGTAGGATCCAGTCCGTTCATCACTTCGTCCATGAACATATATGACGTATCCCCGATTACTTGCATCGCAAAACAGAGCCGTTGACGCATGCCTAATGAATAGGTCGCTACGCGGTTTTTTGCATAATCTCCCATTTGTAGCAGAGCAATGATCGTTTCAACCTTCTTTGATGACTTCCAAATACTTTTGTATAGCTCAAGATGTTCAATACCGGTAAATTCCTCGAACAATTCACTTTGATCTGGTAATAGAGATACATTTTCTAATAAGCGACTTTTTTTCTTTAGCGAAGTGAAATCTTCGCCGTTTAATATTATCTCGCCAGAAAAGCGCGGTACTTGTCCCAGGATTGCTTTCATCATTGTGGTCTTACCAGTACCATTTGGCGCTACTAAACCAATAATCGCCTTTTCTGGCAATTCAAAGGAAATATTTTTTAGGATCTGCTTATCTCCAAAATTGACGGATAAATTCTGAATGCTCAACATTTTTTTCGTCTCCCTTCAATCAGATAGGTAAGCAGAAGCAAACCCGTTAAACGAACGATCCAGGCTAATAAGACCCTGACTCCGAAATCAAAACGCATCCGAGGATCATAATAATCAAACCAGCTTCTCCCCAATACGACCTTCCCAATACTAACAAAAGAAGTGGGGAAAAAATGCCAGCTATTGTATGCTCCGCCACCTCGAACCAGATAAAAATTACTGGAAACAAGCAGCAGCAATGAAAACATCGCACTAATAATCTGGGAAGAAAACCACTTATTTAGTAAAAACGTAAATAGAAAACCAAGAATCAGGAACAACACATAGAGAGCAAGGCAACGAAGCAACACGTTTCCCAACGTCGATAAAACAAAATTCACTTCGATACCACTCGTCCAATAAACCGCCACTGGATAATCTAAGCGCCCAACTTCATGGGTAAAGCTATAGAGAAAAACGCAATCCATGACTGGTAAAAGCAAGCTGAGTCCATACGCTAACCCAGCTGCAGCTTTGGCTAAAAATCTGCGAGACTTGCGCAATGGAAATGTCGCAAGCAGTGTCTCATGTTTTTGGTCCCGTGTAAAACTATCACTAATTCCTAAAATGAAAAAGAAAAGCAAAGCCATTGGCAAGATCGTTTCACTGCTTCTGAGCAAGGCCTGCAAAGCCGTTTTTTCCTCCAAGGCTTGTGCTGTCACCTCCCCCTCATAGCGGGCAAATTCCTGATATTTCAAGATATTTTTTTGATAGTCGTAATGTCCATCGATTTTTGCATTCGGATTATTGTTTAAATAATAAGGAATGTCGTAACGTAGAACCCCAATATCGTTTGCGAATAGCTGCTCGTCAGAAAATCGATACCATTCACTCGTGGCTTCAGCGTATTGCCGCCAATCATGATCATCGATCGCTGCTAATCGCATTTGATCCCATTTGTTCCAAATCGGAAATACACTCAGCGCATAATGAACATAAAAGTGAGTATTTTCATCCACAGTAGTATTTTCTAGAAATGTCTGCCTTTCCGCAACTCTGGTGTTGATAACAGGTCGATTGATTTTATCGATCGGCTCGAAAGTGGATGCGACCTGCAACGTATAGTAGACACCTAAGAAGAAAAGCAGGAAAAAAGAGACATACGTTCTTTTTTGTCGAAACTGTCGCTTTAATTCGAACATCCAGATAGTCATTTCCTTAATCCCCCTTTCAATCGTTGTGTGGTCAACCAAAAAAGAGCGACCGTAAAGATGAGCAAGAGGATCAGAGCGAAATAAAAAGAATAGAATGACCAATCACTGGCAAAAGCATAGTCTCCTTGAAGCAGCTGGAAGACATTCAGAAATTGAAACGGTGTAAGCAGCCAGATCCGACTAGGAACAATCAGCGGTAATGCCCCAAGTAAACTAGCAAGTAAGCAGGTTTGTAAGACGTCTTTCGTTACAGTAAAAATGAACGAGGTCAAACAAATGGCAAAGCCAGTGATGACAATCGTCATCAGAAAATACAAGAGCAAAAAGAGAAGAAATTCAACTGCTCGAATTTCCCGTAACCAATAGGCAAAAGGATATGAAAAATCAACATGATCAAAAAAGAAAGAACAAAAAACAGCACTGATCAAAAACAAGCTGGTCCCTATGGTGCAAATTACCAGTCGAATGATGATAGGAATAAAAATTCGGTCTCGTTTTCTAAAAGGTAAGCTGTTGGAAAACTGCGGTCGTTTCACTTCTGAAAGAAAAAGATCTGCTGACCAGAAAACAGTCAAATAAAAAAGTAGTGCGCCATAGAGTAAAAAGACGGTTTTCCAGTAGTCACTGAATCCTTGCTGATTCCAATGAAATTCTTTGCTTTTGGCAAGTACTTGTGTGAACTCACTTGTTTCTTGAACCACTTTTGCCTGTTTTGGAAACAGGGATTGGTCACTTTCAGCGGCATACTGCTCATAGAACGTTTCCATTTTTTCACCATATTCTATGCTGGCAGATAGATACCGTTGGCGATTTTCTAACATAGCAGATTGTGTCATGGTTGCTAAAGCGTTGGATTGATCGATAAGACTAAGGTAACGCTCATCGGTATTCTCGATATCGGTCAAATCAATTTTTTGATAACTTTGCAAAGCGATATCGATAGATGATAGTCGTGCCTGAGCAATAGCTGCGACTGTTTCTGTCACATTTTTTTGAATGAAAACAAAAAATAGCGGCAATAACAGCAAGAATACTACTATAAAGCGATGCTTTAGGCTGTTTGTTTCTAATTTTAGGTAAAAGAGTAAGGTGTTTTTCAAAAGACGCTCCTCAATAAATCATTTTTAGAAAGTTCATCATTACATAAAAGCCCATAAAACACTCATTTTGCAAGATATATTTTCGTTTTTATGATTATATATAAATAAACATTAACTTTTTTTGCTATTGTAGTCAATCGATTTTCTACACAAAAACTTCCTAACTCTGTAGGCTAGGAAGTTGTCGTAAAACCGTTTATAAATATATGACTTGAAATTTTTCTCAAAAAGATGCTTAAGAACAATTATTTTATGAAATTGGAAAATTCGCTAAATCCGGGCCAAAATTGCATGGCTATATATCCATAGATAATGACTAAAATTATTAATTAAAAATGCAAGGATGTCTACTCGCGTCTTTAAAAGTACTTATTTCAATACATTAAGGCTACTCTGATTTTTCTTGCTAACTTTTCATCCGTCAACGCTTTTTTAGTATTTGAAAGCAACATAACTCTTGATTCAGTGGGATCCATAATATATTTTCTCTCCCACTGATCTTGATCTGGACCATCGCCAATGATGCGAATGTAAGACAACAGACTTTTGATCATCTCTTTTGTCAATGTTAGGTTAGTATAGCCGTCGTTTTCATAAAAATCATACCATGTATCACTTGGATTCTCCTTCAGTATTTGAATTAGTTGATGGATTTCTTCTAACGCATCGAAAACTTTTACAAATACAAAGACCATTTCTTCCCGATCAATCATCTGATAAGCGTCTAACAAATGGAGCAGTGCTTTTAACGTTTTGCATTGAACGGCTACTGAGAGGTAAATATCATTAAAAAAGCGGGCATTTTGCGCATGTTTATCCTGAAGGGATAATGTAATCTGCTGGCATCTCAGCAATAGATTCTCCCAGGCTGCTATCTTTTCTCCTACCATAGAGAAAATTTCTGTGACTTGCTCCTTGATTTTCCGATCACCCGTCAACCATTCTATCCTCGGAATTTTTGTTTCTTGCTTGAGCCAAGATTGAATAATTTTTCGAATCAAATAACAGGCAAACTCGTCCCCAGCGGTTTGATCCTCCTGTGTTCCATAGCGAATAATCGCTTCAAAATAAGCTTCATAGACAGCTTGGATCTCTTCTTGCTGATTTTGATAATATTGTGTTACATGCTCTGAAATTATCTCTTGATTGGTTCGTAACTGATAATCTGCTCGCCAGAAATTCGCTATTTCTTGTAAGAACAAAATATGCGGTTTTATGTTGCCTGTATTGACTAAGACAAACTTATCCATCTTGACTTCTCTAACCGCCATTAACTCTCTAGAAACAAATTCTGGGCTATTAGGCAAGATCGTCAAGAAATTAGATGCTTGTAAATCATGAAAGGCAACGTGATAATAGATTCCTCTTGATTGATTTGGTTTTGATGTGTTTGTTAACAATTCATCTCGTGGATCGTGATTTTCTTGTCTACGAGAAACCATTTTGCCATAACCATTATCCGCCCAAATCTCAATCACATCATCTGGAAGCTCAAGTAAGCCAAGATTAAATAATTCCGTCATCTCCCCATAAATATTCATTGAGCATACTGCATGAGGATCGACTTCTTTAACCATATGATATTGTAGATGGACGATTTCGTTGATCACTGCTGCTTTTTCCGCTGCTGACCACTGTCGATCAAGATCTTCTGCCCAAAAAGGACAATCCCCTTGTCCACGAAAACCGAGTGTGTAAATAACGTTGGTACCCTTTTGCTCGTGTAAGGCTTTTTTCCATAATTCCTGAAATAACTCAAAATGTTCCTCGTATGAAGCCTTCAAACCAGGATACCTTCTAGCAAACATCTCTGCGCCTAGTGGCTCGGCATGATGATGTGTATAGATCAACCCCATCGCTTGCGCACTTTCTCGATGTCTATGACTGTTCTTATCTGTTCCAGGGATGATGACATTTCCGCCTAAACGTAACAATGTTTCATAAATACGTTCCCATACGTATTCATTCGAACCATTATCTTCCCATTGATCCAGCAGCAACTCATCATTGACGAACCAGCCCCGATAGTCCGTTGCAAAATCAGGCAATGTTAAGTCAAAACCTGTCCATTCAATAAATGGTTTTTTTATTGGGTGAATCTCCATGAAATACCAAAAGGGTTGAACACCTAAAATTTTATGAGAGATTTCAAGAACCCCATACATTAATCCTAACGGTGTTTCAGCACACACTTTTACTTTATCTGGCGATACGAAAAGTATATGAAAAGCATCCGTTTCATTTTTTTCATCAAGTAAAACCAATTCAATTTCATTTGCCTTCCTCGTGTCTGTCACAACGGTTAAAATGTCACGTTGCAAGATCTCGCAAGCATGTCCAATCACTTCATTTTCCAGCTGTTTTGACGTGACAGAAGTATTTTTCGAAATGAAAAATATTGTTTCCATGTAATCACCCGTTTCATCTATATAGTTTATTATTTTATCTTCAATAAAGAACTTTCTACTATGTTGTAATAGACAATCGAATTGCTCATCAGCCATAAACCTCTCGTCACTATTTTCTGCAAAGATGTTTTTCAGATGGTCTAAACGTTTTGTTAACTGTTTACTATGATACCGCTCATAAATTTAGAATAAGCGAAAAGCTTGTCTAAAAAAATAGAGAAAGTCGATGAAAAATACGAAAAAACAGACTTTCTTTGTTTTTGGATTTTTCCCCGTCCCCCTTTAACTAATATTTTATCTTGTCGTTGTAGAACATGATCTTCCATGCCTATTCAGCTTGGGGTGGTTAATCATATGTACAGGAAATAAGCCCACACTCATAAGAGCATGGGCTTATTGAGATCATTGTCAATTCTAAATCTTCAATTGAAATCTGGCTTTTATCAATTCAGATTTCAATTGCTGAATAATGGTGACAATTTCTTATTATTCTTCAATTACATATACTTCTCAACTTCATCAATTTCTTTTTGTAGTGCTTTTTCATCGTACTTTTCATACTTACCGGCTTCGTGTGCGATCTTTTTGATTTCATGAATCGCTTTTTTCTCAACGATCCATTTCTTCATACTATGTTTTTTTGCGTCTGCATCTAGTGTGTCTAATTCCGCTAAATTCTCATCTAACTTATCAAGAACCTCTGCAATCTTTACCAATGCTTTTGCTTCCTTTTCTTCATAGTTTGTCATAGATATCACTCCTTAAGTATTTGATATATTTATCTTACTGCTGTAATTAAATATTTTCAAATTAAATGTACTGTGTATCACAAAGTTTTATCTTATTCTCACTGAATAGATAGAAACTATAATTTTTTTGCAATATTCTATTCATTTTACATTTATTTTTATCCTTAAAGATGTATCATAAGAGAACTATCGATTATATAAAAAAATGCCTTAGTGAAACATCAAACATTCAGTGTATCGTTTGCAATAAAAACATCTAGTTTTTTACCTTCTTATGGTTGCAGCAGAATTTTACCGATACTTTTTCCAGATTCTAAATAATCATGGGCAGCTTTTCCGTCAGCTAATGAAAAAATGGTTGGTTGACTGATTTTCATTTGATCCTTGCTAAAGTAGTCAAACAATCGAGAGCTTCTTCTCTCCCGCTCTTGAAAACTTGTCAAGTAATCCCAGAGATCTCCTGTCAAAATACTTTTTGATTTAGATAGCAAGGGAATAAAGTCGATCGCTGGCGGATTTCCGCCGGCCATGCCAAAAAAGACAACCTTCCCTCTATTTTTGAGCAAGTCGACACTTTCGGCTAATGTATGCCCAATGCCATCATAAACGGTATCAAAGAAAGAAGTGTAGGTATCTTGCCATTCTGTATTTCTTAAAAAGACTTGTTTTGCGCCTTGGTCTAAAGCCAGTTGCCGCTTTTCTTCCGTAGAAGTGACGCCATACACTTCTAGACCATCTGCGGTTAATAATTGCGATAAAATTTGTCCGACGCCACCACTTATCCCATGGACGAAGACCTTACTATGATTCACATTATTGCCAAGATCATGAGCTAAAAAATCAGCTGTCAACCCTTGCAGACCAATACTGGCTGCTAATTTAGGTGGTATACCTGATGGGATACGGATGGCATTTCCCTCAGGAACAGCCACCAATTCTGCATTAGCAAAAGGAACATCCACAAAAAGAATCGTTTCCCCTAGCTGAAACTTGGAGACAGATGTTCCTTTTTGAATAATCCTCCCTACCCCTTCATAGCCATTAATAAGAGGTTCTCGGGATTCAATATGATAGGTGCCCTTTCTCCGATAAATATCAGCATAATTCAACCCAATATACACCATTTCTACCAATAGCTCATTTTCATGAATGATGGGATCCGGCAAATCCCCATATGTTAAAACAGTTGAATCACCGAATTCATTAAAATACAACGCCTTCATGCGCAAATCATCTCCGATCTTCAATCTATCAAAAGCCACGCATCAATCGATTGAAACTATCTACTAAACAACCGACGAATGTCCCTTCGGTCATTTTATATTTTTCCTTTTATTAAAAAAAGCACCTTCTCTCGAAGGTACTTTCATTTTATTCCTCTTACTGACATCCGTCAAAACAGATTATTTCTTCGGTTCGTCCTCATCCATCTTCAGAACTGCCATGAAGGCTTCTTGCGGTACTTCGACGGAGCCGATTTGTTTCATCCGCTTCTTCCCTTCTTTTTGTTTCTCTAGGAGTTTGCGTTTTCGAGAAACGTCACCGCCGTAACATTTCGCCAATACGTTTTTACGCAAGGCTTTGATGTCGGAACGCGCAACGATTTTTTGTCCGATGGCTGCTTGGATCGGTACTTCAAATTGTTGTCGTGGGATCAGTTTTTTCAGTTTTTCAACGATGGCTTTACCGCGTTCATAAGCAAAGTCACGGTGAACGATAAAGCTTAACGCATCGACTTTTTCAGTATTCAGCAAGATGTCCATCTTCACTAGCTTGCTAGTTCGGTAACCAGACATTTCGTAATCGAGTGATGCGTACCCTTTGGTGCTGGATTTCAATTTATCAAAGAAATCAAAGACGATTTCCGATAGTGGGATCTCATAAACGACGTTCACTCGATAATCATCCAAGTAATCCATCGTGACAAAGTCTCCCCGTTTGCGTTGGGACAATTCCATTACAGCACCGACGTAATCATTAGGCACCATGATTTGTGCTTTGACGTAAGGTTCTTGTACGTTTTCAATCGTGACTGGTTCAGGAAATTCTGCTGGGTTATCAACGACGACCATTGAGCCATCTGTCTTGTTGACATGATAGATTACGGATGGTGCAGTCGTAATCAACTCAAGGTTAAATTCACGTTCTAGCCGTTCTTGCACGACATCCATGTGTAATAGGCCTAAGAAGCCGCAACGGAACCCAAATCCTAATGCTTGAGAGGTTTCTGGTTCAAATTGCAATGCTGCATCATTCAATTGTAATTTTTCCAATGCTTCTCGAAGGTCGTTGTAGCGTGAAGTATCGATTGGGTACAATCCGCAATAAACCATCGGATTCATTTGACGATAACCAGCTAAGGCTTCTTCTGCTGGATTGTTGGCTAATGTCACCGTATCCCCGACTTGGGTATCTTTAACGGTCTTGATGGCAGCAGTGATATACCCAACATCGCCCACCATCAACGCATCTCGTTGAATGGCTTTTGGTGAAAAGACACCCACTTCCGTAACATCAAAGGTCTTGCCATTGCTCATCATTTTGATTTTATCTCCAGGTTTGACCATCCCGTCCATGATGCGGACGTTTAAGACCACCCCACGATAGGAATCGTACACGGAGTCAAAGATCAACGCTTTTAGCGGTGCTTCAATATCACCTGCTGGAGCTGGGACATACTCAACAATTTGTTCCAAAATGTCTTCGATCCCAATACCTGCTTTGGCACTTGCTAAAACAGCTTCACTGGCATCGATACCGATCACATCTTCGATCTCTGTTCGTACTCGCTCAGGATCGGCAGCTGGCAAGTCTATTTTATTAATGACTGGTAGGATCTCTAAATCATTGTCTAACGCCAAGTAGACGTTTGCCAATGTCTGTGCTTCGATCCCTTGAGCCGCATCAACGACGAGCACGGCGCCTTCACAAGCAGCCAAACTGCGGGAAACTTCATAGGTGAAATCGACGTGCCCTGGGGTGTCGATCAAATGGAAAATGTAGGTTTCGCCGTCTTTGGCGGTATAGTTAAGTTCCACGGCATTTAATTTGATCGTGATTCCTCGTTCACGTTCAAGATCCATGGAGTCTAATAGTTGGTTTTGCATTTCCCGTGACGTCACCGTATGGGTTTGTTCCAAAATACGGTCCGCCAGTGTTGATTTCCCATGGTCGATATGGGCGATAATGGAGAAATTACGAATCTTCTCCTGTCGTTTTTTCATTTCTTCTATGTTCATGGATACGTTCCTCATTTCTTTTAGTCAGCTTTTCTATTATACCAACGAAACGCCAATAGATAAAGTATTTTTCTTAACCGTTATTTAGACATATTCATTCAGGTTTTGCTATACTAGAGCTAGCAAATAAATTGGAGTTGAAAGAATGGACAATAATTTTCATCAAAATCTACATATTCGAGCGGTGGAAGAAAAAGACGTTGATCAGTTCAACGAACTGTTAAGCTATGTTTTTCAGATCACTGAATCGGATATTGAAGAAAGCGGCTATGAGAGCAAACGGGAAATGATCAAATCTAAGCGCCCGATCTTAGAGCTTTCCAAAGTCTTTGGCTGGTTCAATGAAGACAAGTTGATCTCGCAAATCGCCGTTTATCCTTGTGAAGTCAATATACACGGTAAATTGATCAAAATGGGCGGAGTGACCGGTGTTGGGACCTACCCTGAGTATGCCGGGCATGGCCTGATGAAAGACTTGATCAAGCTTGCCTTAGAAACGATGCGGGAAGACCAGCAATGGATCTCCTACCTTTACCCTTATAATGTGCCCTACTATCGTCGCAAAGGCTGGGAGATCATGTCCGACAAGCTGACCTTTAAAATTCGTGATACCCAGCTTCCGAAAACCAAAGAAGTCCCTGGGATCGTAGAGCGCAAAGAAGTGGATGACCCTGATGTCTTTACTGTCTACAACCAATTCTCCCGCGACAATCATGGTGCCTTGCAGCGGACCTCTTTTCACTGGGAAGAGTATTGGCGCTATGAAAATGAAGAAGAGCGCACCGCGGCTGTCTATTACAATGCCAGTGGTCATCCGACTGGTGTACTTTTTTATTGGGTAGCCGAAGAAGTCTTCCATGTAAAGGAAATGTTCTACTTGAATCAAGAAGCCCGCAATGGTCTTTGGAATTTTATCTCTGCCCATTTCTCAATGGTTTATTGGGTCAAAGGAGACATTTATTCAAATGAACCCCTGTCTTTCTACTTGGACGATAGCCAAATCAAAGAAACCATCGAGCCTTATTACATGGCGCGGATCGTCGATGTTGAACAGTTTTTGAAAAACTTCCCATTTGAAGCCTTCCAAACACCCTTTCACTTTGTTGTTTCCGACCCAGTTGCCGATTGGAACAACGGGATCTTCGGTGTCCAATACAATCACGGGGAGATCGTGGTTTCAAGAGAAGCCATCGGAAAAGCGGTCCAGCTGGATATTCAGACATTGTCTTGTCTGTTGATGAATTACCGCCGCCCAGCTTACTTAGAGCGTGTGGAACGGCTAAATACCGATTCAGAAACACTGGCATTACTGGAATCGATCATCCCTGATATGGAAGCCTATTTCAGCGATTATTTCTAAACAACGAATCAACAAAAAGTACAACTATGAATGATTAAGGAGTGTTTTTGAATGAAACTATATTTTGCTGCTCCCCTGTTTGCTGCTAGTGACCTGCGCTACAACGCCGAACTTGTTGCGTCGATTCGTCAGCAGTATCCGCAGCTGGAGATTTATTTACCTCAAGAAAATGCCGCGATCAATGATAAATCCGCCTATGCGGATAGCAAAATGATCGCTTTGGCAGATACCGAAAAAGTGCTGGAAAGTGATTTGATGATCGCATTGCTGGATGGTTTGACCATCGATGCTGGGGTTGCCTCTGAGATCGGTGTCGCTTATGCTAAAGGAATTCCTGTTTTAGGGCTTTATACGGATAGTCGCCAACAAGGTGCCGACAATCAGCAAAAGCTGGCAGCATTACAAACCGTTGCGGAAAATCAGTTCCACTATGTCAATCTTTATACGGTGGGTTTGATCAAGCTAAACGGGGAAATTTACTCCTCTGAAGCAGCCCTTTTAGCTGGCTTAGCCGACTATCTTTCGGAGGACAATTAAATGGGGCAAAATTATCAGCGACTGCAAAAGGTATTCACTATTTTTGGTATTCTCGTGTTTTGTTTTTCTTTGTGGGAATTTTTCCGTGGTGTCTATCCGCAAACACAAGGATTGATTTTCCTCGCCCAAGCCTTGCTTGGGATTTTATTGATCTTCGTCCCAGAAATGAGTAAAAAGTTCTTGAAAATCCAGTTACCAAATGCCACCGTCTACTTTTATTGGTTTTTCTTGCTGATCTCTGTATTTATGGGGACGATCTTACATTTGATCGAAACCATTTCTTTCTGGGATAAAATTCTGCATGCGGTAAGTCCAATGGTCTTGACGGCTGTCGGCTATGGATTGATCTGTCTGCTGCTGAAAGAAGTCAAAGTTTCAAACGTCTCTCCCTGGTTATTCTTACTGATGGGCTTTGCTTTTGCTGGCTTGTGTGGTATCTTCTGGGAGTTTTGGGAGTTTATCTGCGATTCCGTTGGTGGAATGAACCTCCAACGTTATGCCACACTGGATGGCACCCCGTTTATCGGTCGTGAAGCATTGATGGATACGATGGGCGATTTGCTGACCAACACGATTGGTGCTGCCTTGATGGGCGTGATCGCGTATGTTCAAGGACGAGGCAAACCTGATTACTTTGAAAGTTATCGGATTAAAAAATTATCATAAACGACCATAAAAAGCTTGTTGAAACCAGCGTTTTTCAACAAGCTTTTTTCTTTTGTTCTTTTATTCATAAAGAAAAATTTATAAAAATACTTAAATAACACATCTTATTTTTATAGATTCGCTTTCTATCAAGGTTTGACCTTTCTTATACTTCCCTATAAAACGATTACAACCACAAAAAAATTCCCTCGTTTAATCATTTTTATTTCCCCAAAAAACCATGGTCTGTTATAATTACTTTATTCATTTGACGTTGCGTCAGTAAAGGAGAGGCTTATGGTTCTAACAGTGTTTTTTATTTTATGCTGCTTGATTTTTTCATCGATCACCTATGCGTTCTCTAAAGATGCTCGAAAATTTGTCCAACCTTTATCAATCAAAATTATTTTTATTGCATCAGCTATTATTGCGGTTTGGACAATGTTCTTTTCAATGGTTGCATTTGTCGCTTGGGTCATCTAAAAAACATTCTTGTCAGTTGCGATCGTTTTCGCTGCACTGGCAAGAATGTTTTTTCTTTTGATTAAAATAGTTTGATTTGATTCAATGGCCAAAAGCGCAGCAGCACTTTCCCTTCCATTTGATCTTCCGTTACAACCCCGAAACTGCGACTGTCTCTAGAGATCAAACGATTGTCTCCCATCACAAAATAGCTGCCTTCAGGCACCGTTTCTGAGAAATCTTCCGTAAACTGTTCCGCACCAGCGGCGATTTGCTGAAACATTTCGCGATAAGAATATTCGTCTTGTAATTGATCGTCTGCAAATTTCTCTTTAAACTCATCTAAATAGGGTTCTTCGTATACTTCTCCATTGATCGTTAGGACATCATCTTTCATCTCGATGGTATCACCGGGTAAACCAATCAACCGCTTGACAGCGATTTTACTTGGATCATCTGGTTCAACACATATCACGATGTCTTGTCGGTCATAGGAGGAGATTTTTGATGCAATCAAACGCTGTTTATCTGCCAACGTTGGGTCCATAGAATGGCCACTGACTTGAACTGGGGTCAGGACAAACAGACGGATGAGAACCACGGCGACGATAAAGAAAAGCAGTAACCAATTTTCTTTGAGGATTTTTACCATAGCTGCTCTTTCGCTCCTTTACTGCATCTTTTGTCATCGGCGAAAGCTTGTTCTGCCATTTTGACAAAAGATATCTTCCTCAATCTTACGTGGAATTTTTGCTTTGAGCAAGAGAAATCATCGATTTTAAAAAAATTATGATATTTCTCGTTGCGAAAAGAATCGTTTACGTTCGATCACGACTCAAGAAAGCAAACACATCTTTTCGACGTAGACTCCCTATCAGTTGGTGATTTTCTTCGATCACCAACGTCTCATGACTCGCAAATAAAGTATACAACTCATTTAATGGCGTAGATGCTGCAATTTTCGGGTCAGCTTGATTGATGTCATTGCTGAAAAAGTTCATCCGTATCAAATCTCCTGCTGTGACCAGTTTCGCTTCATCTTCCCCGGTTTCTTCAAAGAAGCTTTTCACAAAAGCGGTTTTTGGTTGTGAAACAATGACTTCTGGTGTATCGCATTGAACGATCTTCCCTTGATTCATCACAGCGATGCGCGTCCCTAATTTTACCGCTTCTTTCATGTTATGCGTGACAAAAATAATCGTTGTCCCAAGCTCTTGGTGCAGATCGAGGACTAGCTCCTGTAAGGAATTACGAGAAATTGGATCAAGGGCACTAAAGGGTTCGTCCATCAGAATGATTTCGGGATTGGCAGCTAATGCGCGCAAGATCCCGATCCGTTGCTGTTCTCCACCAGACAATTCTTTCGGCATTCGATGACGGTATTGCTCTGGGTCAAGTTTGACCTGTGTCAGCAAACGATCCACGGCTTCTGAGCGATCTTTTTTTGACCACCCTAACATCTCTGGGATCACTTCGATATTTTGTTTGACATCCATCGTCGGAAACAGAGCGATTTGTTGGAGAACATACCCCATTTGCCAACGCATCTTTTGAATATTGTATTCTTTGATGCGTTTTTCTTTGAAGTAAATATCACCATCTGTCGGTTCTGACAACGCGTTGATCATCTTCAAAGTCGTCGTTTTCCCACTCCCAGAAGGACCGACCAAAACAAAGATTTCTCCTTTATTGATACTCAGATCTAATTGATCGATCACTAGTTTTTGATCAAACTTTTTACTGACGTTTTTAAATTCAATAATTGGTGTCATTCTTGTCCCTCCTTAATTAATCCTTCGTCTATCAGGAAGGTACGTGCGACTTCTGCTGGATTTTTTCCTTCGACATTGACCTGATAATTCATTTCACTCATTTGTTCTTCGGTGATTTTCCCTGCCAACTTTTCCAATGCACGGACGACTTCTGGATGTTCCTTGGCAAAGGCTTCTTTCATCAAAGGCGCTCCTTGATAAGGTGGAAATAGTTCCTGATCGTCTTCTAGAATAACTAAGCCATATTGACGCAATTCACTGTCCGTGGAATAGGCATCCAGTAGATTGATATCGCCATTATTGATGGCTTGGTAACGCAATGCTGGTTCCATACTTTGTACACTTGGAAAATCTAGCCCATAAAGTTCTTGGATCCCCGCATATCCGTCCGTCCGATCAATGAATTCGAGAGTGAAGCCAGCTTTGATTTGATTTTCGATTTTCTTCAAATCAGAGATCGTGGTTAGTCCATTTTCCTCAGCAAATTCTTTTTTGACAGCCAACGCATAGGTATTTTGATACGCCATCGGCTGAAGCAAGGTCATCTCAAACTGATCCTTCAATAGATTGACTGCTTCGGTATAGGTTTCGTCGGAGTCAAGGTTTTGACTCGCAAGCTCTTCTGGTACCTCAACTAAGCTCTCCAACACGGTACCAGTAAACTCTGGATATATATCAACTTGATCATTGTCCAATGCGCTGAATAAGAAAGAGGTTTTTCCAAAATTTGGCTCTAGTTCAACTTGGGCATCAGGGTCTTCTTGTTCAATCATTTCTTTGTACATGTTGATCAAGATATCAGGTTCAGACCCTAGTTTCCCTGCGATCGTAATGGTTTTGGGAGCAAAAAATCCGCTTTGTGAGAAGGAAACCCCACCAATCAGCAAGATGATTGCTGCCAACGTGATCAAGGTATAGCGCGGTTTTAAATGTTGTAGGTAACGAATCAGGGTACTGAAAACAATCGCCAACAAGGCAGACCCGATCGCACCAATCAACGTTAACTCAGGCGCATTTCGATCGATCCCTAACAAAATAAAGGAACCTAACCCGCCAGCGCCAATCAAAGCGGCTAAGGTCGCTGTTCCGATGATCAAGACCAGCGCCGTGCGAATCCCAGAAATTATGACAGGCAAAGCAATCGGCAATTCGACTTTGATCAATCGGCGCATCCGAGACATACCAAATGCCGCAGCAGCTTCTTCGATTGATGGATCGATCTCCGAAAGGCCAATATAGGTATTTTGAAAGATCGGCAATAACGCATAAATAACCAATGCGATCAATGCAGGTGGCGTTCCGATCCCCACGAATGGAATCAATAAACCTAACAGTGCCAGTGATGGAATCGTCTGTAACACACTCGTTATTTGTAGGCCGACTTCCGCTGCCCGTTTATGATTAACCAGCCAAATAGCTAAAGGAACAGCAATAACGATCGCCACGAGCAGCGCAATGATCGACAATGACAAATGTTCAAAGACAGCTGTCAGCAATTCCCCTTTTCGCTCATTCAACGTTTCAAAAAAAGTATTCATCTTTTCATTCCTCTCCTACTCCATAAGAACAGTATAATCGAAGTGCGAATTTCCTCCAAACAACAAGCAAGGGGAACTTTTTTGTCTTATGTTGAGCGACAAAAAAACGATGGCTGCCAATGAAATGGCAACCATCGTTTTGCATTTATCCATTTGTTCTCTTTTTATTATTCGGTCATTGGCGTATTTTCAAAAACCAGCTGATCGTTCAATAGTTCGATCGTGACTTGGGTCTTTGGTAAGACTCTGCCAGCAACGATTTCTTTTGCCAATGGGGTTTCGACTTCTCTTGTGATAAACCGACGGAGAGGTCGCGCACCATACGCTGGCTCATAAGCATTTTCAGCAATCCAGCGTTTGGCTTCTTCAGTGATCGTCAACAGTATATCTTGGACTTCCAGTCGTTGTGAAAGCTGTGCGATGATCTTGTCGACGATGCCTGTCACATCGTTTAGACTAAGCGGTGTGAATAAAATCGTATCGTCGATCCGATTTAAGAATTCTGGTTTGAAATGTCCTCTCAAGAGATTACGGACAGTTTCTGCGACAGTTTCTGGGATCGTCCCTTCTGCAGTCACGCCATCTAGCAAGACTTGAGAGCCGATGTTGCTGGTCATGATCAAGACGGTATTTTTGAAATCAACGACGCGTCCTTTTGAGTCTGTCAAACGGCCATCATCAAGCACTTGCAATAAGATATTGAAGACATCTGGATGGGCTTTTTCGATCTCATCCAATAAGACGATCGTGTATGGATTGCGTCGAACGGCTTCGGTCAATTGTCCGCCTTCTTCAAATCCAACATAGCCTGGAGGGGCACCGACCAAACGAGACACCGAATGTTTTTCCATGTATTCGCTCATATCAATCCGAACCATATGCTCTTCAGAGTCAAAGAGGTTGACCGCTAACGCTTTCGCTAATTCGGTCTTACCGACGCCGGTCGGTCCTAAGAACAAGAAGGAACCTAATGGTCGATTTGGATCTTGCAGACCAGCTCGGGAACGAATGACTGCGTCACTGACGGCATCGACTGCCTCGTCTTGTCCAATCACTCGTTGATGCAAGGTCTCATTTAATTTCAACAGTTTTTCTCGTTCGCCCTCCACTAATTTCGCAACAGGGATTCCTGTCAAGCGGCCCACGACTAAGGCGATCTCATTTTCTGTCACTGACTCTTGAACCATCCGAATGCCTTCGTCTTGGTTTTTTTCTTCCAATTCAGCGAGTTCTTTTTCCAGTTGGGGAATCGTCCCATGACGAAGAACAGCTGCCCGTTCCAAATCATAGTTATTTTCAGCATCTTCCAACTCATGCTTGGCTTTATCGATCTCTGCCCGTTTATTTGAAACTGCATTGACTTCTTCTTTTTCCGTTTCCCACTGCATTTTCATGGTATTGACTTCTTCACGCAATTCCGCCAATTCTTCTTGTAAAATGCCTAAACGTTTTTTCGATGCATCATCAGATTCTTTTTTCAGTGCGGCTTCTTCGATCTCCAATTGCATCAAACGTCGAGTGACCTGATCGAGCTCGGTAGGCATCGAATTCATTTCCACCCGAATCGTGGCACTTGCTTCGTCGATCAAATCGATGGCTTTGTCTGGTAAAAAGCGGTCCGTGATATACCGATCAGATAAGGTTGCAGCAGCAACAAGCGCATTGTCATGGATGTT
Organism: Enterococcus sp. DIV0755f; assembly: GCF_051713725.1. Classification (NCBI taxonomy): domain Bacteria; kingdom Bacillati; phylum Bacillota; class Bacilli; order Lactobacillales; family Enterococcaceae; genus Enterococcus; species Enterococcus sp. DIV0755f. Next base: position 1,627,116 of record NZ_JBIOQL010000001.1, on the reverse strand, counting down.
GACGCCATGATGGATCTCGAACCGTTCTTTCAAGCCACGTAAAATCGAAATCGTATCTTGAACGGTTGGTTCCTGTACCAGCACTTTTTGGAAACGACGTTCCAAGGCTTTGTCCTTTTCCATGTATTGACGGTATTCATCAAGGGTCGTTGCGCCAATCGTATGCAATTCTCCCCGCGCCAGCATTGGTTTTAGTAAGTTTCCAGCATCCATGCTGCCTTCCGTCTTACCAGCACCTACAATATTGTGGATCTCATCAATAAAGAGAATGATCCGTCCATCGGCTTTTTTCACTTCTTGTAAGACGGCTTTCAAACGCTCTTCAAATTCACCTCGGAACTTGGCACCTGCGATCAAGGCACCCATATCCAGAGAAAAGATCGTTTTGTCTTTTAGGTTTTCTGGGACGTCTTTTCGCACGATCCGTTGAGCCAATCCTTCAACAATGGCTGTTTTACCAACCCCCGGTTCACCAATCAAAACGGGATTGTTTTTTGTTTTCCGAGAAAGGATGCGAATCACGTCGCGAATTTCTTCGTCTCGTCCGATAATGGGGTCCATTTTTCCGCTGCGGACTTGTTGGACCAAGTCAACGCCGTATTTTTCTAATGCTTTGTATTGTTCTTCTTGATTTTGTGAGGTCACACGATCCCCTCCTCTTAATGTTTCGATCGTTTGCTTGATTTCTTTCGCGGTGATTCCTTGTTTCTTTAAATACACCGTCAATGGATGATTTTTCAATTTCATCAACGCATAAAGGACGATTTCTGTGGAAAGATACTCGTCTTGAAATTCATTTTTTAATTGATCTGCCTCAGACAAAAGATGAAACAGATTTTGACTCATGGATTGACCATAACGAACATTTCCTCCTTCAACCGAAGGCAGTTCATCTAGTAGCTGGTCGACTTCCTTTTCAAATGCATCGACATCAAGGCCTGTATCCGTATAAAAATTGCGGCCGAATTGATTGGCTTGCAATAAAATCTTCCATAAATGCGGAATATCGATTTCTTGGTGGTGACGCGTCATGGCAATCTGCTGTGCTTCCGCGATGGCACTCTGTAATGTAGTCGTCATTTTTTCTGGGTTCATACTTTTCCCTCCCAAAATGGTAGTCAGAAAAATTAGTACACTGCAAGCAGCATCCTTTTTTCTACTCTTCTATTATACAATATTGGTCAGTAATGGTCAAAAGATTTCCCTCGAAGATCAAGATTTTTTTCAGTATTCTTTCATGAAAATTGACAGATAGGAAGCCGCAATGGTATGCTAGGTCCTGATTGGTCAGGAACAATCGATTTTCCTGATCCTTTTGATCGCTCTTTGGCGATAGTTATTCAGTAAGATTATCTACTTAGCTGTAACGTCTACTGTTTACAGCTTTTTTATATGGAGGAAACGATGTTAACATTAACAAATATTAGCCAACAATTTGGCGACAAATTGCTTTACGAAGATGTTTCCGTTCAAATCAACCGTGGGGAAAAAGTCGGGTTGATTGGACGGAACGGCGCCGGCAAAAGTACTTTAATCAAAATCATTACAGGAGAAATTCTCCCAGACGATGGCTTTGTTCAATTTCCGAAAAATTTGAAAATGGGCTATTTGGATCAATATGTCAATGTTGATGAAACGCAATCGATCCGTGATTTTTTGCGCTCTGCCTTTGCAGAAGACTTCGAAAAAGAACAACAGATCGCAGATCTTTATACTGCTTATGGCGAAAGTCTTGACGATAAGCTTTTAGAAAAAGCCGGCGAATTGCAAAATCAATTGGATCAAGGAAATTTCTACCAAATGGATACATTGATCGATGATTTAGCAGAAGGATTAGGTATTTCGGTTCTCGGCATGGATACCCCCCTTGCTTCCTTAAGTGGTGGTCAACGCTCAAAATTGATCTTAGCAAAAATGCTGCTAGAAAAACCCGACATGCTGATTTTAGATGAACCGACCAACCACTTAGATGATGAGCATATCAAATGGCTGGTTGAGTTTTTACAGGACTTTACTGGTACCTACTTAGTCGTTTCTCATGATCGTCAATTCTTGAATGAAATCACGACCCATATCATTGATATCGAATTTGGCAAGCTTTCTAAGTATACGGGGAATTTAGACAAAGCATTAAAGCTAAAAACGCTGCAAAATGAAAGTTATATGAAGCAATACGAAGCACAACAAGAGCATATCAAGAAAACCGAAAGCTATATCCGTAAATACAAAGCTGGTTCTCGTTCAACAATGGCAAAGAGTCGTGAAAAACAATTGGCAAAAATCGAACGTTTGACCCCACCCCAAGATGTCCCTAAACCGCATCTAGGATTTGATTTGGCACCGATCGTTACGACCTTGGCATTAGAGACGACCAATCTAGTGATCGGTTATGACCAAAAGCCTTTACTATCGCCAATCAACCTAACGATCCGCTATGGCGAAAAAATTGCGATTCGGGGATTTAATGGGATCGGTAAATCGACGTTGATCAAAACAATACTTGGTGTGATCCCTGCAATTGAAGGAACCGTTTCTTACCCACAGCATACAAAGTTTAATTACTTTTCTCAAGATCTTGACTGGGAGTATCCATTACAGACGCCTCTGCAATACCTCGAGGATCTTTTCCCAAAGGCAACCAACAAAGAATTGCGACGACAACTTTCTCGTGCGGGATTACCTAGCCAGCTTGCTCAAGAGGAATTGAAATTATTAAGTGGTGGCGAGCAGACAAAAGTGAAGTTAGCTGAAATGATGCTGATCAAAAGCAACTTTTTGATTCTTGATGAACCGACCAACCATATCGATCAAGACACGAAAAACAATTTGGAAGAAACCCTGGCAGCTTTTCCCGGAACCGTTCTGATCGTTTCCCATGAAGCTGAATTCTATGAATCCTTTGTTGATCGGATCATTGATTTGAAAGACTAAAAAAAAACGCTTATCCTCTACTCGAAGATAAGCGTTTTTTTAACTTTCCACTTTTTCTTTTCTAAGCTCTGTCAGCTCTTGGCTAATGCCTTTGCGCTTTTCTTTCATTACATATGCAAAGCCAATAATGAATGGCCAAATGAATGTCGCTAAGCGATACAGCAGCATAGAAGATGCTGCATCGACTGTGCCGACTAATGGACCAAAAAGCAGCATATAAATAAATTCAAAGGAACCGATCCCTGCCGGTGTTGGAATCACCCCGGACAAGACGACGGCAAAGCTGATGAAGGATAACGTCAACAAGAAATCGATCTCTGGGTGCTGCACGACAAGAATCACATAAGGGATCACGTACCAAGGCAGCATCTTCAAAAGATTCCAAAGATAGATGCGTAAAAAAGCGGTCCGGTCGGTAATGATTGCATTGACCGTTTCTCGCAAAGAATAGATCTGGGTGTTGCATTTGTCAACGATTCCTCTTAATGTCGCACTTTTGAATAGCTTATTGCTGACGATCACAAAAAAGACTTGAATGTTGATACTGACAGAAAGTGCCAATAAAGCGGCAATGATCAAAAAGACGAGTACGATCCCCGCCAATATCACCCAAATCATATTCGGCGCATTGTCATAGAATAACGAGAATTGAATGATCAACCCAGCGATCGCATAAGTCAATATGGCAAACTTATACATCACCATGTGTAAGGTGGTGACCCCAACCCCTTGTGACAACTGCAAACCATTTTTACGATAAAAATTCACCTCTGAGATCAAGGTGCCCGCGCCAAACGTCACGATCCGATAAAACCCACTGTAACAGACGGTCAGAAACCCCGCCTTGGTGGTGAATTCCGGTTGAAAAGTCACTGCGATCTCTTTAACTGTTCGTCCTTCAATCACTAGGTACAATGTGCCAAGCCCCATAACCAGTGAGACGACGAGAAAGCTGGTCTCTCTTAGCCCCGCTAAAATTTCCATCATCGAGTTACGGACAAAAAAATACATCACACCCAGAATGCCTACTAGTAAAAGTAAATTAAGGGCGAACTTCACTTTAGTTTTCATATTAACTCCTTGCTTGTTAAACCGAATTTATGCAAAAAAGACCATCAGCAGGATAGCAAAAACGGTGCCGAAAGCAAAAAAGAAATAAAACTTCTTCTTTCTTGTTTTGTGGCGAAACACGCGTTGCGCGATCAAACCGCCTAATCCGCCGCCAATCGCCCCCATAAAAAGGAGATTTGCTTCGGGAACCCGCCAACCTTGTTTTACTGCCTGATATTTATCATAACCCATCAGACAGAAAAGATAAAGATTGACTGCAATTAAATAAAACCACAATGGATTGTAAATCAGTGCATCCATCCATTTCCTCCATATGATTGATCGTAGGGACCATTATTTTGATTCTTGTGCTTCCTCAGGTACCAACATCGTCAACCCGTGCTTGATGACTTTCATCTCGATTGGCAGATCATCCGTTGGATCGCCGTCGGTCCGAGTATGAACCGTTTTTTCTTTCGCTTTGATCGAGACCTTTGCGGCAGTGAAGTATTCAACACTTGGTACTTTGGCAATTCTACCCCGAATAATTCTTGGCAAATACAAAATAAACCGTAAAATGTTCAATTTTGGCAAAAGAATAACATGGAACAAGCCATCGTCAGGTTTTGCTTCTTCATCAAAGTTCTTAAACCCACCTGCTGAATTCGACATAACGATCGTCAGTAATTGACTTTTCCCCTGCCATTTCCGTTCGTCAGCAATGATTTCCAATTTGTATTGTTTCTTTTTGATCAACAGATGAATGAACCGTTTCATAAACGCCAACGGACCGTACTGTTGTTTTTCTTCTTGGGAAGTTGCTGCTGCAGTATCTGCCAAAAGACCAATGGTCATCGTCGAGATCATTACTTGATCATTGACCATCCCATAATCGATCGGACGTTCAACCCCTGTTAAAATATTCTCAAACGCTTCTTCTGGCTTGACTGGTATACCCAACATTCGAGCGAAGTTATTTACCGTTCCTCCAGGAATGATCCCGATCTTCAGCTCATCCAGCTTTTCTTTGAAGGTTTGCAGCCCATGATGGATCGTGCCATCTCCGCCGATGATCACAATCGTATCGACCGCATATTTCTTGGCTGCCTCTTTAACATCCTCAGGGTCAACATCGGGATTTGATGCGTGTAAAAACACTTGATGCTCATCGCCTTGTTCGTTCACATAGGCTTGGAATTTTTCTGCTGTTTCCTTTGCTTCACTTTTCCCCGCTGTATCGTTGTATAATACGAGAATTTTCATCCTATTCACATCCTAATAAAAGGCCGGGCCTTACGCAAGACCTGCGTGAAGAGTTCCCAGCCCTAAAGTTATTCTTTTCTTTCAATGAAGAAGCTGCTGCTATGCTTGCGCATTCAGTTCGGCGATTTTCACGATCACATCGGTCGCTTTCATCATTGATTGTAGTGAGACGAACTCATAACGTCCATGCATATTTTCTCCACCAGCAAAGATATTCGGGGTTGGAATCCCTAGATAGGAGATTTTCGAGCCATCCGTACCACCACGGACAGGTTCTGTCATCGGTGTGATTCCAACTGCTTTCATCGCATCTTTTGCTAAATCAATGATGCTCATATCTTTTTCGATGATTTCTTTCATGTTGTAGTATTGATCATATAGATGAACGTGCACTCGTGGTTCATCAAAGCGGGCATTCAAGCTTTCTTGAACCGCTAATAATTGTGCTTTTCTTTCTTCGAAACGACTCCGGTCATGATCTCGAATAATGTATGCCATTTTCGCTTCTTCTACTGAACCACTAAGGCTCATCAAATGGAAGAACCCTTCTGTCCCTTCGGTTTTCTCAGGAACTTCATCAGCAGGTAGCGCATTTTGAAAATCGACTGCTAGTTGCAAGGCGTTGATCATGGTGTCTTTAGCTGTTCCAGGGTGGACATTCTTTCCTTGAATCGTAATTTCAGCTTGCGCCGCATTGAAGGTTTCGTATTGCAATTCTCCTACTGGACCGCCATCCATTGTATAGGCAAAATCAACATTGAAATCTTCCACATCGAATTTATCGGCACCAACACCAATTTCTTCATCAGGGCCAAATGCGACTTTGATTTCCCCATGCTTGATCGTTGGGTTTTTCAGTAAAATTTCCATGGCTGTCATGATTTCTGCAATACCTGACTTATCATCAGAACCTAATAAAGTGGTACCATCGGTAGTGATCAAGGTTTCGCCAGCATAATTTTTTAAATTCGGAAAATCTTTTGTGTTTAATGTGTATTTTCCTTCTTTATCTAATTTAATGGTCGATTCGCCATCGTAATTTTCGATGATCTGCGGATCAACATTTTCTGCATTAAAATCGGCGGTATCCATATGGGCGATAAAACCGATGGAGCGCACGTCATGATCGACGTTACTTGGTAATGTTGCGATCACGAAACCATTGGATTCATTGTAATGAACATCGCTTAATCCTAATTCTTCAAGTTCTTTTTGCAGTTCTTTAGCAAACGCGACTTGTGTTTGGGTGGAAGGTGTTGTGGTGCTTGTCGCATCTGAGCGAGTTTCTGTTTTGACATATTTTAAAAAGCGAGGCAATAAATTTTCGTACATAAAAGATTCTCCTATCTATAGTCAAATGGATTTGTTGAAGTGGTGGAAGGAACAAAGGTCACAGCCCAGTTCTCTTCTGCTTTCCACTGATTGAATTTCTCAATAAACCGAGGAATACATTCCTTTTCGATGTTGTGCCCTGGATCGATCCCGATCAACCCATTGGCTTGCATGTCATGGGCGAAATGGTAACTGATATCGCCAGTGATGTACACATCCGCTTGATGGCGTAAGGCATCCGAATAAAACGATTGACCACTGCCGCCACAAATGGCGATTCGCTGAATTTTTTCAGGTGCATTAGGAAAACTGACAACCCGTAAAGCAGTCAAACCAAACCGCTCTTTGACACGTGCGACAAACTGATCAATGGAAAGAGGCTCAGCGAGGTTGCCAACCCGTCCGATTCCATAGGTCTTCGGCAAATTGTCTAAGGCATACAGATCATAAGCTGGCTCTTCGTAAGGATGAGCAGCGATCATTGCCGAAAGGACCTTTTTCTCGATCGTTTCTGGAAAAATGACTTCGATTTTCGCTTCTTGCACCTGTTCTTCTTTTCCGATCTCACCGATGGCAGGATGCGCCGCTTGCTGTGGTGTAAAGCGACCGGTGCCAATCAATGAATAGCTGGTGTTTTGGTAATTGCCTTGCTGACCAGCACCAGCTTTTCCTAATGCCTTTCGCAATGCTGGTGCCGATTCAACAGGTGTAAATACAGCTAGTTTCTTCATTTTTACTTGATGGGTTTGCTTCAAGTACGTATCTGGTTCAACTTCTAGCAGTTCACAAAACCAATCGTTCAAACCGTCTTCAATAATATCCATATTGGTGTGGGCGGCGTAAACGGCGATATCATGCTTGACGAGATCCATCAACATCTTTTGTTGCGGATCATCGGTCAGCAAGCGGTTCAAAGGGCGAAAGATCGGTGGATGTTTCGCGATGATCAAGTCGATCTTTTTCTCGATGGCTTCGGTGACCACTTCTGGACGTACATCAAGGGTCATCATGACTCGCTCGAGGGGTTTGTTTAATGTACCAACATGCAGACCAACAGGATCGCCTTCTTCTGCCAACCATAACGGGCAGTATGCTTCAAAGCGTTTGATAAATTCTTGACCAGAAATCATGCCAGAACCTCCTTGATCCATTCGATTTGTTCTTTCAATTCATTCATTTTCTCAGCAGGTGGTTCTTTGGCTTTCTCTAACTCTTTGACCACTCGTTGACGCTGCTTCAATTCATGCTGCCATTTTTTATAAAAAACTGGATTTTTTTCTTTTAATAAAAAGGGACCAAAAAATAATTGCTGGGTCGTGTACGTCGCTTTTCCAGTTTCCGCAACGATGATTTCATAATTTTTGTCATTTTCTTCTAACAGCACTTCATGAGTGATCGTAAAATTGTGATCAACGAGCCATTCCCGCAAGGTCCTTTCGCCAACATTCGGTTGTAAGACCAAACGCTTGACCCCCGCTAGGCGATTTTTTCTGCTGCCTTCTTCTAAAATAGAGCGAATCAAAGTTCCCCCCATTCCAGCAACAACAACCGTGTCGATCTTATCTGCTGGCTGAATAGCGTCCAATCCGTCTGCTAAGCGCACCACGATCTTCTCTGTTAGCCCGTTTTTACGTACTTGTTTACTGGCAGAATCATAAGGTCCTTGAACGACTTCTCCAGCTACAGCATAAGTGATTTTGTTCTGCAGCATCAATGCCACAGGTAAATAAGCATGGTCGGAGCCGATGTCGGCGATACGTGCTTGGTCGGGAATTTGTTCGCCCACGCAAGCCAAACGATCCGATAATGCATGTTCGTTCATATTGTCACTCCTTCTTTCGTAGTATAACACGCTTTCCATAAATAGAAAAAAATGTGCGTCTTGACTGTGGTGCCATTGCCAAGGCGCACATTGCATTAATCGTTCACTAATTCAACCTTTTGAATCGAGTTACCGGGAATTTGCGGTGGGATCGACATCGTCATGATCGGGACGCCTTGCAGCGACACTTGGACTTTGTCTCCTTCAACTAACTCCTCGATCTCTCCTGAATAGGCCTCGATAGGGACATGGAGAATGACCCCATCATTTTGAAAACTTTGGACGACTTGATCCTCATCTTCAACTGCCGCTACGTCTTTCAAAAATAATTGAAAGGTATCATCTGAACCTGCTCGGGCATCTTCTTGGATAATACCAGTAAAAACCGTCGCTGTTTCGCTCTCTGAAGAACTATTGGCAACGGAACTAGCATTCTCACTTGATTCAGAAGGCGTGTTATCGCCACTTGATGCATTGTTGTTTTCGGGACTGCCACAAGCCGTTAACAGCAGCACTGCTGCTAAGGACAAGCCTAGAATCACTTGTTTTTTCATCATCTTCTTCCTCCAGTAATGGTTTTTTTAGGCATCATTTCGTCGATTTTTGCCCGTCATTTGGATCTCTTGTGTCAAGTAACGAATACGTTCCATAATACGTTTGGCTTTCAATGGTTCGGATTCGCCGCGTTGCGTTACTGAAAGATGCTGCTCCAACTCATGCATAGTAAAATTCGAGGTAAAGAACGTCGGGAGTTGCTCTTGCATTCGGTATTGTAGAATCACACCGAAGACTTCGTCACGAATCCAACTGCTCATCGCATCCGCACCGATATCGTCCATCATTAAGATTGGGGCTTTTTTCACTGCATTCAGCTTATCCCCCACCTGATCTTTGCCGATTGCTTGTTTCATCTCTACTGCAAATGTCGGGAAGTGAACCAATGTCGTCGTGTAGCCTGCCTCCGCTAAATCTCTGGCGATCGCGCCAAGCAGATAGGTTTTTCCGATCCCAAAACTCCCCACAAAGTAAAGTCCTTTATGAAACTCCTGTGGATTGGCTGTCAACTCACTAATAAAATCAACGGCAGCTGCGATGGCCTCCATTCGGCCAGGCGTTTGCTGATAATCTGCAAAACTTGCTTCTTGTATATCTTTAGGCATATCCATCGCTTTGATGCGGCTGCGGATCTCTTCTTGTTTCTGATATGCCAGTAGTTCTTTCGTTGGTACATAGGTGACGTCAATAAAATGAAAATTTAACGCTAAGCGCGGCTCATAGCCCGGTGCGATCATGGATGGATCATTGATGCGGAATTTCCGCTTTTCTTGGACGAACTCATACAGTTTCGCATAGCTTTTTTGAATATCTGCTTCGGTCAATACCTCTTCATTCTCAGCAATAAACGCTTTGACATCAGGATCTTGTAAAACCTCTGCCATCATTGCTGAAAACTGATCACGGTAATTGCGTTTATCCAATAATTTTCCTAAGTTTTTCCCTACATCTTCCATTACTTGTCACCAGCTTTCTTATGCAAGTAGTTTTGCAGTTTTTTATCTAATTCTGCTTGTCGCTCTGGCGTTAATGCTGTCTCTTCCACTGGTTTTTCAGCCCAAGAAGGCAGCTTTTCTTCGCGAATGATTTTTTTGCCGCTGGTTTGTGGTCGGCTGCGTTTTTCCTTGGCACTTCGAACAAGGCTCCGAACATGTTTGATGGCATCTTCTGCCGTGCCAATTTTTAATTCTGACCACTGGGCGGCGATATTGTTCACATAATTCCCTGACAAAGCGGCATTGTTTTGGACCACCAAGACATAATGAACCAGAACATTGATCACACTATTTGGCAATGGTGACCGTTCGACAAGGCTCTTGATCAGCCATTGTTCTGAATCCGTCATGAAACTGTTCTTCTCCGCTTTGATCGCCTTGAGAAAAGCGATCGGTGCATTGTTCTCACTTTCTTGAATCAATAAGACATCATTTTCTGAAAAACCATTCTGTTTTAAGGTATTGAAGCGGCGCAACTGACCTTCCGCTTGGGGATCTTCTCTTTTTGATGTTTTCGTGAATGTTTGTCGTGATTTCTTCATGATGGCTTGTTCCAGCTTCTTCTGGTCGACCTCGCCTGTTGTCAAAGAAACATTGTCCGCCATCAAATCCAACAATTCCAACACATCATAGCCATATAAAGAATGGTATAGAACTAACTTTTGTCGAAAACTTGGCGTGAAATTAGCCGCACGGATATACCGACGCTGCGCTTCATATAAAAGAAAGTCCCAATCCAACTGCTTTTCGTCAAGCACCAAGTTCGCTTTGGTTTCTTGAAAAGAATCACTGACTGCCTGTAACGTTTCTTCATGTGAAGCAAAACGTGCGGTATTTAACCCATAGGCGGCTGAGAAGGATTGAGTCACTTCCTGATAATCGGTTAAAGAACACTGCTTTGGTTGATACAGCTTGACCAGCTGATTAAATTTACGCTCTCCGACTCTTTCCAACAAAAGATAGGCATACAATTCATCTTGAAAAAACGCTGCTGGATGGACCGGTTCTTGCAACCAATACAGATACGAGCTCCCGTTTTGTGCATCTGCTTTCTCATAAGACTTTAGCAAGCCGATGCCCTCTAAGTTTTGCTTGGCTTTTATGAAGCGAGGCATTCCCGCATTCATGGCATTCAAGATATCTAGATGCACGGTCGTCATCGACTCCTCGCCAGAAAAGCCTTGGGCTTGGACATCGCTTGCGAGTGTCAAATACAACGCTAAAGCATCACTTTCAATAATTGGTTGATACAAATAAATGAGGGCGTCTTTTCCTTCCGTTGTAAGTGGACGGCTTTTGAACACTTTGTACGATTGATTCGGTAAACTATTGCCCACTTGTTGTCCCCCTCTATTCTTGTGGTTCTTTCGCTTTTTCGACGATGTCTTGTAGTTCTTTTAAGAAAACTGACATGTCTTTAAACTGGCGATAGACACTGGCAAAACGGATATAAGCGATCTCGTCTAAATCAACTAAATCTTCCATCACATACTCACCAATCTGTGTTGTAGAAATTTCATTTTCACCAAGAGCACGAACACGACTTTCCACATGATCGACGATCGTTTCCATTTGATCCATTGTCACTGGTCGTTTTTCAGCAGAACGAATCAAACCCCGTAGGATTTTTTCGCGATTGAATTCTTCACGGGCACCATTCTTCTTAATGACAAGTAGGGGTGCCTCTTCGATACGTTCAAATGTTGTAAAGCGATAGCCGCAATTTTCGCATTCACGACGGCGGCGAATCACACGTCCATCATCGGCTTGTCGACTATCAACTACCCTAGAATTGTTATGATGACATTTTGGACATTGCATAGTTCCACCTCATTTTCTCTCTTATGCGCTTACGTATTTACGTAAAGTCATCGGTTTCTATGATTAATTATAACATGAAATCCGTTGGTACAATAGCCAAAGTGGTTTATTCTGTTCATTTATTACAAAATTTAAATAATGTTATAACTACTGTTTTTTTGAATTTGAAAAAACGGCAGAAATTTTTCTGCCGTTTCATTTCGTTATTTATCTTTCATTTGCAGCAAAGAAACAAAGTCATGCAAATTTGCTGGCTGTTCCATCTGCTGATTGCACCGTTGGCTATCCCGGCAAATATAGTTCCCCCGTTTGGTGTACGTTCCATCGCCATTGCTTTTTGTCAAAGAAAGAAACATCGAGACATTCCCTTCATGCTGGCACAAGGGACAGATTCCTTTCTTGACCTCGGTTGAGACATGACCGTAAAGTCCTGTAAACCCTTGTTCAGTGGCAATGATCATAAACTTGCTTTGACTACCGATATCATCCCAAGAAAGATAGGTGGTCTCTTTTAAATCAACGGAAGCAAAATCAGGTATTTTCAGTTTTTTTACTTTCCGAAACATTTTTTCAATTTGTTTTGTTGTCGGTACCTGAAAGGGTCGGACGTACTCTTTGAGCTCTGTTAATAGCTCATTGCTGCGACTGATCGTCATCCCCGGTTGAAAGAAAGCAGCTAAAATTTCTCGTGGTGCTGTTTCTTCTTCAGGAAAAAATTGTTCTATGGCGTCTTTTGTCATCGTTTCAACCGTTTTGATCGTTCGAGGATCATTGACCGATTGATACGTTCGTACTAATTGGTATACTTGATGTTTAATTGAATGAAATTGGTAAGGTTCGATCATAAAAAAGCCTTCTTTCTAATTTTCCGTTTCCTATTGCGGCTGTTCTACTTTCTTGACAGTCGTACACAATGCATAAATAAGCATTTGATGACCACCTCCCAATTTCTTTGCTGCTTTTCATGCGATCTTAATGGATTATAATGAGAGGTTGAGAAATTGTCAACTGTGTAGGTGGTTGTCTTTCAACCTCTCTTGTCTCATTAACCCAAAAATGCCTCGTCTAGAAGACGAAGGCATCCATGTTTGTTTATAATTTATCTTCAATTCCTGTGTAATGCTTCAGCTGGTCTGCATCCCGTCGATCATTCGAAGAAATTTTATTTGCATCGGGATTTTCAGCTCGCAATAGTTCTTCGCTGCTGACATTTTCAGGGGTGGTTCGATCATTGCGGGCATCACGCTCATCATTTTGATCATCTAGTTCATTGACTCGTTTTTGATCGTGCTCTTTCTTGATTTGACCTTCTTGTGCTTGTTCTTTTCCAGAGTGGGCAAGTTCTTCATTGTTGGTCCACTCACCGATTTTTTCTTTGGCTTTGCCAACGATCACATCTTTTTCATCTTTAAAAGTACCCATAGTTATCATCCCTCCTGTATAGTTTCATCATAACAAGCATTCTGTTTTCTGACAAAAGATATGAATGCGATACCAAACAGTCAGCAAAATGTTTTTCTTTATGCTATAATATGAGCGATTATTTTCTGAATATTCATACAACTGGAGGTGAAGAACCTGTCTAAGGTTCGACAATAGATGACAATCCTCGATTTCCAACAGGTTTCTTTCGTTCGCGACAAGAACTATTTATTAAAAGCAATCAATTGGCAAGTGAAAAAAAATGAGCATTGGGCGATTTTAGGTCTGAATGGTGCTGGCAAAAGTTTATTACTCCAAATGATCACGGGAAGTTTATGGCCTTCTTCTGGTCAACGAACGGTCTTAGGGGAGCGTTACGGAAAAACGTCTGTGCCCGATCTTCAACGGCGCATTGGTTGGGTCAGTTCAGCGCTGCAAAGCAAGTTTTATGGTCGCGATCTTGCCGAAGAAATCGTTCTTTCGGGGCTTTATTCCAGTATTGGTCTTTATGAGTCCTACGAAGAAGAGCAGCTGATCCAAGCAAAAGAGCTTTTGGCTGACTTAGGTTTGTCGCATCTGATCCATCGTTCCTATCACGTCCTTTCGCAAGGGGAAAAACAATTTGTCATGATCGCACGTGCCATGATGGCACAACCAGAGATCCTCATTTTGGACGAACCATGTACGGGCCTTGATTTATTTGCGCGAGAAGAACTGCTAACCCGTCTGGAGGCTTTCTCACAGCTGCCGAATACGCCGACTCTTCTTTACGTTACCCATCATACGGAAGAGCTACTACCGATTTTCACTCATTTGCTGATGTTAAAAAACGGCAAAGTCCACGCCGCTGGTCAACGAGAGACGATTTTTACTGAGGAGGTTCTCACCTCTTTTTATGATCAGCCGATCATTCTTCACCCCTTTTCCAGCAATCGCGTGATCGTGACCCCAAAATAAATCAGGGCTGGTACTTTGATATTTAACCATTCATACACGATCGTCTTACTTTCCAAACCAAACAGTTTCCGACATGTTTCAGCGCCAGTTGTTTTTGGAAATGATAGGGCTAGGTTTGCTATTGAAAGATAAAATAGCAGGTTCCCTTTTACTGAAGGGAACCTGCTGTCTTATCTATTTGTTTAAGGATGCTAACCAATCATCGATCTGCTGATTGAGTTGGGCGATCGTTCCTTGATTATCAAAGACAATATCGGCCCGTTGTTTCTTTTTCTCAATGGAAAGCTGACTGTCGATTCGTTGTTGCGCTTCTTGCTCACTCAGTTGATTACGTGCCATCAACCGCTCTTTTTGAAGCGCTTCTGGCACATAAACGACTGCGGTTTGATCCATGTATTGGTCGTAGTCGGCTTCATAAAGCAAAGGAATGTCAACGATCAACAAGGGCACTTGCTGCCTTTTTTCTTCGATCTGAGACAAAATCTCTTGTCGAATAAATGGCGACAGCGTCTGATTCAGCAAGCGACGTTTTTCTGGATCATTAAATATCAGGGCACCGAGGGTTTGCCGATCCAGGTGTCCGTCATCGGTCAAAATCTGCGGACCAAAGGCTTGTGTCACCGCCTGCAAGCCCTCCGTATTCGGTTCAACGACTTCTCTGGCGATGATATCGGCATCAATAATCGGTAAGCCCAGTGTGCGAAAATGCGCGACTGCGGTACTTTTCCCGGTGGCGATCCCGCCAGTGACCCCTAAGACAAAACTCATTTGCTGGACCTCACATGCAATTTTTGGCACTGAGGACAAAAGTGCGTCCCCCGTTGGGCAACCTTGGTCTTGACGATTGGTGTCCCGCATCGCCCGCAAGGATTGCCCGTTTGGCCATAGACATTTAATGACATTTGGAATTTTCCTGCTTCGCCCAACGCATTGAGATAGGTCCGAATGGTGGTCCCCCCTGCTTCAACGGCGCGTTCCAAGACATCGATGATCGCTTGATGCAACACGTTGGCTTCTGCTGGGGTGAGCGAATCTGCTGGTTGTTCAGGATGGAGCTTCGCTTGCCATAGCGCCTCATCTACATAAATATTGCCCAAACCAGTCACAAGTTTTTGATCTAACAAAAGGGGTTTGATGGATTTTTTAGACCGCTTCAATCCTTGCTCAAATGCTTCTAATAAAAACAATTCAGGCTTAGGCTCAGGACCTAATTGCATGATGCCTTTATAGGCTGCGCTTTGGTCTTTATCCACTAAAGTCATACGACCAAATTTTCTTACATCATGGTAATTTAACTGACTGCCATCCGTAAAATGGAAAATGACATGTGTATGTTTATCAACAATCGGGTCTGACTCAAAATACTCGTACTTGCCTTCCATTCGTAGATGAGAGATCAGATCATAATCTGTCAATTTAAAAATCAAAAATTTTCCACGTCGTTCAAATTTTTCAAAACGTTGCCCTTTCAACAGTGCCGAAAAGATCGGCACTTCAGGACTTTCGATGATTCGCGGCCAAAGGATCTCGACCGATTCGATCGTTTTATTTAAAACAAGTTTTTCAAGTCCTTTGCGGACCGTTTCAACTTCTGGTAATTCAGGCACCTCTGTTCACCTCATTTATTTTGCATCGTACCATGTTTTGCCCCAATTGCTGTCTGTCAGTAAAGGGACATGCAATGCAACGGCTTGCTCCATCACTTCTTTCACTAAAGCGTCAAGACGAGGCAATTCAGATTCAGGTACTTCAAAGACTAGTTCATCGTGTACTTGCAGCAGCATCGTTGCTGCTAATTTTTCTTCTTTCAAACGTCTCGCCAAATCGATCATGGCAATCTTTAAGATATCCGCCGCACTGCCTTGGATCGGTGTATTGATGGCGGTTCTTTCCGCAAAAGTCCGAATATTGAAATTGCGCGAATTGATATCAGGTAGGTAACGACGGCGATGATACAAGGTTTCAACGTACCCTTTGTCCTTCGCCTCACGAACCACATCCTCCATATACGTTTTCACACCAGGATATTTTTCAAAATACGTATCAATGTATTGTTGGGCGGCTTTTCTGGTGATTCCTAGATTCTGGGATAAGCCATAATCGGAAATACCATAAACGATACCGAAGTTGACCGCTTTGGCTTGACGACGCATATTTTGGGTCACATCTTCTGCTTTTTCGATACCAAAGACTCGCATCGCTGTGCTTGAGTGGATATCTTGACCTTCGATAAAGGCTTCTTTCAAATGGGTATCATCTGAAATATGTGCCAACACTCGTAATTCGATTTGAGAGTAGTCAGAAGAATAGATCACCCAATCAGCTTCTCGTGGCACAAAGGCTTCACGGATCTTTCGACCTTCTTCTAAACGAATCGGAATGTTTTGCAGGTTCGGATCGACAGAACTTAATCGACCAGTTTGGGTCAAGGTTTGTACATATCGTGTATGGACTTTGCCATCCCCTTGGATCACTTTTAATAATCCTTCTACATAGGTTGATTGGATCTTAGCGATTTGACGATAAGTCAAAATGTCTTCAACGATCGGTGCTTGCTCTTTTAGTTGTTCTAACACATCGACTGCTGTCGAATAGCCAGTTTTTGTTTTTTTGATGACTGGTAAGCCCATTTTTTCAAATAAGATCACACCCAATTGTTTCGGTGAGTTTAAATTGAAGGTTTCACCAGCTTCGGCATAGATTTTTTCTTCAATTTCATGCAACCGTTGCGCAAATTCGCCCTTCATCTGATGCAAGCGAGACGCATCAACTTTGATTCCAGTAATCTCCATATCAGCTAAAATCATTGATAAAGGCAATTCCATTTCTTCAAATAGCGCTGTTTGATTCTTCGCTGCCAATTCTTCCGTAAGCTTTGGTGTTAGGTTCGTAATCGCTGCTACTTTACGGGCTAAATGAGCAAAGAAGTCTTCCTCATCCGCTGGCAGACCTTTTTTCGCACCTTTTCCATAAATCGCTTCATCCGATTGGATCGCATCATAGCCATAGTGAGCGGCAACACCTGCGATGTCATTATTCGTATCATTCGTGTCTAAAAGATAAGCTGCCAATAAAACATCAAAAGCGATTCCTTTTGGTGCTGTCGTGTATCGGTTTAATGCCACGTACGTGCGTTTGGCATCATAGACGAACTTTCTACGCTCCTCGTCTTTTAACCAATTGGTAAAGACTGGACTTTCAAACAATTCTTCACGATTGCTGACATAAATTTTTTCTTGATTGCCCCAAGCAACACCGACGATGTCTTCCAAATGATAGTTATCCCCCATCATCTCGACATACAATGCCGTGTCTCCTTGGAACATATCTTCTGTTACTTCTTCAACGACCGAAAATAAAATGTCTTCCATCTCAACTGGTTCAGCTGTAATCTGCAACTTCTCTAAGAAGCTATTAAAGTTCATTTCTTGGTAGAATGGCACCAATTTCTCTAAGTCTTTGCCTTCATATTTCAGTTTGTCGACATCGACCTCAATGGGCGCATCCACATCGATGGTTGCTAACTGTTTTGAAAGAAAGGCGATCTCACGGTCATTGATCAAGTTTTCTTTCATCTTGCTTTTTTTCATTTCATCGATGTGTTCATAGATCCCCTCAACGGAGCCATATTCCTTCAATAGCTTGATGGCTGTCTTCTCACCAATTTTGGTGACACCAGGAATATTATCGGAAGCATCACCAGCTAGTCCTTTCATGTCGATGATTTGTAAGGGCGTTAGGCCGTCATATTTTTCAGCCACATGAGCGGGTGTATAACTTTCAATTTCGCTAACTCCTTTGACCGTAATGTCAACTTTCACGTGCTCCGTTGCCAGCTGGGTCAAATCGCGATCGCCAGATAAAACGACAACGTCAAATAGCTCCTTGTCGACTTTATTCGCCAATGTGCCAATAATATCATCGGCTTCGTAATTATCTAATTCATAATATTGAACACCTAACGCGTTGATCAATTCGCGAATGTAAGGCATTTGTTCTTTAAATTCCCCAGGGGTTTTTGAACGTCCGCCTTTATAGTCTTCATACATCGCTGTCCTGAAGGTGGTTTTTCCAGCATCAAAAGCCACTAAAACATGTGTTGGCTGTTCTTTTGCCATCACATTTTCAAACATAGTATGAAACGCATAGATGGCATTTGTGTGCAGCCCATTGGCATTTTTAAACCGTTCTAATGAATTATGCAACGCAAAAAACGCGCGAAAAGCCACACTATTTCCATCAACGAGTAGTAATTTATTTTTTGGCATTTGATTACTCCTTTTCTCAAAAAGTTCCTCTTTATTCTATCAAAGAACGGGCACAAAAGCGATGAATTGCTTTGTTTTCTCTCTCATTTTATACAAAAAAAAAGGCGAGTTTCCTCGCACTTTTTTTAGTTGTTTTTTCCAAAGATTCGCAATAACGCAAGGAATAAGTTGATAAAGTCCAAATACAGTTGTAATGCCATGAAAACGGCCACTCCTGTATTTGCGCCACCATTCGTTGCGAAGTATACATTGCGGATTTGCTGATTGTCATAGGCGGTGATCCCCATAAAGACAAAGACGGTCACGATCGATAAGAAAAAGTCAACCGGTTGACTGCGTAAAATAAATACATTCAAGAGCGTCGAGATGATGATCCCGAGCAACAGACCATAGCCGATACGACCAACTACACTTAGATCCCGTTTGGTCATGATCCCAAATGCTGACATGACACCAAAAGTGACAGCTGCTGAAACAAATGCTCCCACGATCGATCCAAAGTCATAGATCATCAGTGTCACAGACAAGGTCAATCCATTCAAGAGCGAATAGACTAAAAAGCCAGCAACGGTCAAGGACGGATTTTTCTGCGCCTTCACCCCTAATACAATAACTAGAATGATCTGTAAGATCCAAAGACCGGTAAATCCTAGCGGAAAGTTGTCAATAAATTGCAGAGTTTGCGCTTGAAAGACTTCCCCAAATATATAGGCTGAGATCGCACTGATCGCAAGCCCAATGCCGA
The DNA here is from genome assembly GCF_051713725.1 of Enterococcus sp. DIV0755f. NCBI lineage: Bacteria > Bacillati > Bacillota > Bacilli > Lactobacillales > Enterococcaceae > Enterococcus > Enterococcus sp. DIV0755f. Next base: position 1,607,955 of record NZ_JBIOQL010000001.1, on the reverse strand, counting down.
AGAATAAATACACTTTTGAATAAAAGCGATTTAAGCCTTGGGCTTGGACGGTTTCATTATTTAAATTATTCATCTTGTTGTTCCTCCTCATTTTCTGCTACTGCTTTTGGCGGCTGGACCATGACCACAGCATCTAAAATACGATGATCTTCTGTGTTGATCGCTTCAACCGAAATAGTTACCACGTCTTTCATTTTATCCACTTTGATCACTTCGAATTCAAAGGTCAACGTTTCATAATGATATACAGGTTCAATAAAGTTTACCGAAAAATTGACTACATGAGAGCCAGGACCAGGCAAATGTTTCGATACGGCACTGGTGATGATCCCCATCAACATAATGGATGGTACGATGGGACGCTGGTACTCAGTTTTTTGCGTGTAGTCATGTTGTATATACAAAGGATTGGCATCATTAGTCAGCCCTAGATATAACAACAGTTGATTGTCTTCGATCGATTCTGTTAAGGATAACGAATCGCCTTCCTCGATATCTTCAATACTTTTTCCTATTTTTCGCGGTTTCCCTATATTCAAAATTTAATTCCTCCAAAAAGAATAGTTTCATCTGAGTATATTCTATCAGATGCCGACAAAAGTGCAAGTTCGCGGTGCTGCTTTTGCAAAAACTTCAGATGTAAAAAACTCTTGCAGCAAACACGCCACAAGAGTCTTTGATTACAATACGTTACGAGTTGTATTGCTTAATAGTTTTTCATAGGCTGTTTCAAATTTTTGCACATCGCCTGCTCCCATAAAAATCACGACAGCATTTTGATGATCCAATAGCGGAGATACGTTCTCTTCTTTGATCACAGTTCCGCCTTTTTGGATTTTCTTGCCTAGATCTTCAATTTTAACATCTCCTCGTGATTCACGAGCAGATCCAAAAATGTCACATAGATAGACATGGTCTGCAAGATCCAATGCTTCCGCAAATTCATCCATCAAAGCGATCGTGCGGGTAAAGGTATGTGGCTGGAAGACAGCAATAATTTCTTTCTCTGGATATTTTTGACGAGCGCCATCGATCGTTGCTTTGATTTCTGCAGGATGGTGGGCGTAGTCGTCCACGATCGTCATATCCGCCACGATTTTTTCGCTAAAGCGGCGTTTCACTCCAGGAAATGAAATCATCTCAGCAGCAACTTCTTTCATATCCAATCCTTCTTTGTAAGCCACAGCGATCACACTTAATGCGTTGTTGATGTTGTGCTGACCAAACGCTGGCAAGACAAAATGGCCAATATTTTCACCATGGATAAAGACGTCGAACTCTGAACCTTGGGTGGTGCGTTCAATATTTTTTGCTTGGACATCGTCGTTATCGTTGACGCCGTAATAGTAGATTGGGACATCGGCTTCAAGTTTACGCAAGTATTCATCATCACCAAAAGCAAAGATGCCTTTTTTCACTTGACTTGCCATCGATTGAAAGGCTGAGAAGACATCCTCGATCGAGTGGAAGTAGTCTGGGTGATCAAAATCGATGTTGGTCATGATTGCATAATCCGGTGAATATGCTAAGAAATGACGACGGTATTCACAGGCTTCAAATGAAAAGAATTCCGCATCAGGTTCCCCATGACCAGTCCCATCGCCAATCAAGAAACTTGTTGGACGGATGCCGCTTAAGACATGAGAAAGCAATCCTGTCGTACTGGTTTTCCCGTGAGAACCGGTCACCGCAATACTCGTATAGGGCTGAATGAATTGGCCAATAAAGTCATGATAACGAGTAACTTCTAAACCAAGTTCTTTTGCCCGTACGATTTCTTCGTGGGTGTCAGGGAAAGCATTCCCTTGGATAATGACCATTTCTGGTTGAATGTTTGCTTTATCGAAAGGCAACAATTTGATCGCTGCTTTTTCTAGATCACGTTGAGTGAAGAAATATTCTTCCACATCAGAGCCTTGTACTTGGTAGCCTTTTTCGTGCAGAATCAAAGCCAATGAACTCATACCGGAACCTTTGATTCCAACAAAATGATGTATTTTGTTTTGATTTTCCATTATTATAATCCTCTTTTCTCAAATCCGCGTCGTAAAAAAACGCGTGTATTGACAAATACCAGGTTGTCACACGACCTACATTATCATACAAAATGAAAAAAATAGCAACGAGTTTTATTTTTCGACTTGACTTTTCTCATCATTTCCTATTTCTAGCAAATGTCCACGACATTTTCCACAAACATATTTTTTGATATCCACACGTCGCTGCCGCCGAATCTCGCAGCCGCAATTTTGGCATCGATAGCGATGTTTGGCTGTCCTTTTGGCAGGAGGTGCATAACGCAAGCCTCCCGTTCTTGCCAGCAATGCTTTAAAGGCAGGATCTTGGTGACGGTGACCAAGACCTGCTAAGTGCAAATGATAATGACACAATTCATGTTTGATAATGCCGATAAAAACCTCCATCCCGTGTTCTGTGAGCATGGTTGGATTGAAATCCAAGTGGTGATCACTTAGATGGTAGCGGCCACCGGTTGTTTTTAAGCGAGAATTAAACACCGCTCGATGCGTGAATGGTTTGTTGAAAACAGACAGCGACAGCTCTTCCACCAAATGCTGCAATTCTTGTTGGGTCATTTTGCATTTCCCGGATCGACCATGGTTAAACTGATACGGCCTTTTTTGACATCTACTTGCTCGATCCAAACGGTTACGACATCACCGACGGAAACAACGTCTTTCGGATGCTTTACAAACGAACGGCTCAGCTTCGACAAATGCACCAGTCCATCTTGTTTGACACCGATATCGACGAAAGCACCAAAGTCGATCACATTTCGAACCGTTCCCTTCAGTTCCATTCCCGGTTTTAGGTCCTCCATACTCAGCACATCTTTGCGCAATAATGGCGCTGGCATTTCATCACGCATATCGCGTCCTGGCTGCATTAACGCCTTTAGGATATCCGTGATGGTTTCTTTACCGACTGACAATTTTGCGGAAAGCTCCGCTGGGCGTAGTTGGGCAAGTTTCGCTTTATTTTCTTCCATTTGCTCTTTCCCTAGCTCCGCTAAAGAAATACCCGCGATCGCCAAAATTTCTTTGGCAGTGTCATAACTTTCTGGATGGATCCCGGTATTGTCCAAAATGACTTTTCCGCCAGGTATCCGCATAAAGCCGATCGCCTGTTCATAAGCTTTTGGTCCTAAGCGAGGGACTTTTTTCAGTTGATTCCGCTGCGTAAATACACCATTTTCTTCTCGATAAGTCACGATATTTTGAGCAGTGGTTTTATTTAAACCAGCTACATGCTGCAAGAGTGCCGCACTTGCGGTATTGACGTCAACGCCAACTTGGTTGACAACAGTCTCAACAACAAAATCCAATTGTTCAGCGAGGCGTTTTTGCGAAACGTCATGCTGGTATTGTCCGACGCCCACGGATTGTGGATCAATTTTGACTAATTCTGCCAAGGGATCTTGCAGACGGCGGCCAATACTGATAGCGCTGCGTTCTTCCACTTGCAGATCAGGGAATTCTTGACGAGCGATCGGACTGGCAGAATAAACAGAAGCGCCTGCCTCATTCACGATCACATAATATACTTCTTGATCGATCAATTTTAATTGTTCAGCGACGAATTGCTCTGATTCCCGACTCGCAGTCCCATTACCGATTGCGACCATCTCGACTTTATAGGTTTGTAATAAGCGACGAAACGCTGGTCCGGCAGCTTCTCGCTTATTCATAGGCGCTGGTTTATGAGGATAGATCACTTCAATCGCTAGTACTTTTCCAGTCTCATCAATGACGGCTAGTTTACAGCCTGTACGATACGCTGGATCAAAACCTAAAACGACTTTGCCCTTCAATGGCGGCTGCAGCAACAGATTGCGAAGATTTTCTCCAAAAATCGCAATTGCTTGTTCGTCAGCTTTTTCTGTCAATTCATTGCGGATCTCTCGTTCGATGGCTGGTGAAATAAACCGTTTCAGCGCATCAGCAGCTGCAGCTTCAACAAAACCGGCTGCGGGTGAATCCCTATTCGTGATCAATTTACGACGTAGGTAATCCATGATTTTTTCTTCATCTGCCACAAGGGCGACCTTCAAGATGTCTTCTTGTTCCCCACGATTAGTGGCTAAAATTCGGTGGGATACCATCTTATTGATAGGATGCTGGAAATCGTAATACATTTCATAAACGCCTTTTTCATCTTTTTCAGCATTTTTGACCGTGCTTTGATACAGTCCTTTGTTTGTGTAATAGCTGCGGATCCAACTACGAAACTCTGCAGTATCACCAACGCCTTCTGCAATGATCTCGTGCGCGCCTGCTAAGGCATCTTCTACAGTAGGAACAGCATCACTGATAAATTCGGCCGCTTTTTCTTGAACGTCACCTGCTTTTGGGAAGCTTAACAGCCATTGAGCAAATGGTTCCAAGCCGTTCTCTTTGGCGATCGTCGCTTTGGTGCGTCGTTTTTGTTTATAAGGACGATACAGGTCTTCGACGGCCTGCATTTTTGTCGCAGCTAAAATCGCCTGTGATAGTTCAGGCGTTAGCTTTTCTTGTTCTTCTATCAAACGCAAAACCTCTTGCTTGCGTTTCTCTAAGTTTTCTAAGTACTGGTATCGCTCTTCAATTTCTCGAATCTGAACTTCGTCAAGTCCATTCGTCATTTCTTTACGGTAGCGGGCAATAAAGGGGACGGTATTTCCTTCTTGCAATAACTGCAACACCGTACTGATTTGTTTTTGGGTAAAAGCGGTTAATTCTTGTTTTACTAAATCAAGTACCTCTTGATTCATTTCTGCCATTTGTTCTCACCTTTCCTTTGTTGCTTTTGCTATTTTAACATAAAAAAGACAGCCATTGAGCGAACAAGATTGCACGAAAACAATGTTGCTTTTGCGACTCTTGTTATGGCTGCTTTTGTCTTTTATCAAAAAGACTTTTAAAAGTCTGGTTGCCAAGGACCTGCTAAATTTTGGTATTCGATGTCCTGAACGATCCCTTTGTCATCAAAAATCACGCCATGCACCGATCCACCAAATACTGCCCCGCCATCGATGCCGATTTTGTCGTCTTGTTGCCATAGATCCGTCGTCTGCATATCTCCATGCAGCATGGGCGTGATGGTATGGCCAAAAACGATCGTTTTTCCTGTACGGTTTTTTCCTTTATGAAACGGCTCGCGAATCCAGATAAAATCATGGTCTGCGGTCTTACGCCAATCTTTTTTACTTAAATCCACGCCCGCATGAACAAAGAGATACTTTCCCCATTCGTAATAAAGCGGTCGCTCCATCAAAAACTCTATTAAGTCTCGATAGCTACTGCGGATCATTAAGGCGATTTCCGTCGGCGAATACTCCTCAGTAGCGCCTGTATGCAAAAGACTTTCAATCGTTTCTTTGCCGCCATTGCGTACGTAAGCGGCAAACCAATCCTCAGGGGCATTTAGAAATTGCAGAAAATACTCCTCGTGATTGCCGCGTAAATAAATCGCTTGGTATTCTTCGACTAACTTTTTTCCCAGAAAAAAACACTCTTTTGACTTCGGCCCCCGATCATTTAAGTCTCCAATCAAAAGCAGCTGATGGAGCTTAGGGTCATAATCGGTAAGAAGTTTTTTAAACAGATCGGCCATTCCATGAATATCACTGATTGCATATAGATAGTTTTGCATAGTCATTTCCTCCTTAAAGGCAATTGATTCTCTTGTTATCAATTTTAGACCTTTGCCTGTAAAATGTCTTGCAATAAAACGAAAAAACCAACCATTTGTCCTGAACAGTACGACAACATAAAGTCGGGTTCAAAAGGACGAATGATTGGTTACGATCGACAAAAGCTATTTTCCTGATACAGCAAAATAATTGCCATCCGGATCGGCAAAATTGAAAACCAGTTGTTCTTCCATCTGAATCAATTCACCCACTTCTGCTTCCATCTCTAAAAGCTTCTTATAAAGTATCGTAATATCTTCTGCAAAAAACATGATCGATGGGGAATTCAAAGCGACTTCAGGTGAATGTGTTTCGATAAACTCACGGTCATATAAGACAAAATGTGCCTCCGCCTCTTTTGATGGCGCGATTTCAACGACGGATGTTCCATCAACGGTTTGTTGTTCAATGATCACAAACCCTAGTTCTTGCCAAAACTCAACTGCTTTCGTCACATCGTCGACGTATAGCATCACTTGCATTTGATTGGAAAACAATGGGCATCCCTCCTATTTCTCGTTATTCGTCTGCTTCCTTCGCTTCTTGCGCAGCGTTCGAATTGGTATTAAAGTTCAATTGTAAACCTGGTTTGTCGGTCACGATCTCTGTCACTTCATAAGTCAAGCGTTTGACGATATCAAACAAGGGCTCAACCAAGCGATCAGTTTCGGCTTTCGTCAAATCCTCTCCAGAATTGACTTTGCGATTCAAAATATGATTGACTTGTCCGACACGTCCTGACAAAACGTAATCAGGGAACACCAATTGGAATTCTAAGCGGGCACCAATAATACTGTTTTTTTCCATATATTCTTCATCTTTGACTTTTAACGGCGCAAAGCCGACATTCAATTTTGTTTCCATTTCTTTGTCTTTCGGTTTCATATCGAAATGATATGCTTCAACGATCGGTTGTTGTCTTTTTAATTCCACTAGATTCACACTCCTTATCTAAAAGTATAGCATAACCTTTTCTTTGAGCCTACTGTATTCTTTAGACAATAAAAAAAACGGCAAGTGCCGTTTTAATTTGCTTCTTTTAGTGTTGCTAGGTAGTCCAATGCATCTTGGACATTGGCGATCGGAACGATTTTCATGTCTGTGTCTAACTTCTTCGCTGCTGCCACTGCCTCTTCGTAATTCGTTTTAATGGAAGGATCTATTTCACGCTCTTCGTCAGTGATTTCATCGTCCGGAGCAAAAAAGATTTCTGCTCCACTTTCGCTGGCACTCGCTACTTTTTTGTCAATCCCACCGATTCGACCAACCGTCCCATCAGCTGAGATCGTTCCGGTTCCAGCAATATTATGGCCTTTACGCAAGTTATCTCCAGTTAGCTGTTCATAGATTTCAAGGGTGAACATCAACCCAGCTGAAGGCCCACCGATATTGCCAGAATCGATCACGATCTCTTCATCAGAAGTGATCTCTGTATGATCGACGAGTGAGATACCGATACCTGCTTTTTGATTGCTTTCCAGTTCAATTAAGTTGCCTGTTGCTTCTTTTTCTTCGCCATCTTGCAAGTAAGTTACGGTGATCTCATCACCAATGGTTTGACTTTGTACATAGTCGATAAAGTCTTGGCTACTTTTAAATTCTTTGCCATTGACAGCGGTGACGGTGTCTCCCACGGATATTTTCCCCGCAAAGCTGGAATTTGGATCGATCCCCATGACATAGACCCCTTTATAGGTCATTTCATAAGGCAAGTCTGCCAGCTTTAATGCTTGCTCAATCGCACTATTTTGCGAGGATTCCATATAATAGCGCTGGATGCGATTGTACTCCTCATCTGTCGCACCGCCTAAAAGTTCTTCCTCACTGATCAAGTCTTGAAATTCATTGAATTTCGTTCCAATCGCCGTAAACACGGTAGCCTGTCGAATCCCGACACTGGTTAAAGAAAAGGAGCCAGCTGAGGTGTCTTCTTTTTGATTGACGGTAATCAATTCTTTTAAATCGATCGTTGCACCGGGTTGCTCGATATAATATGGAATCGGCAAAAAGGCACAGGCTGCGATGATCAGCGCTAAAACAAACAGGAGAACATATTTGATCGTTGATTTAAGATTCATTGGTATCACGCTTCTTTACTATAGCATCGTAGATATTTTGTGGTAAATATTCCGCAACATCGCCGTTAAAGGTTAAGATTTCTTTCAACAAACTGGAGCTGATGAAACTATGCTTTGCATCTGCTAAAAGAAAGACGGTCTCCAGGGAAGGTTCTAAGTGATGATTCATTTCCATGATGTCCCGCTCATACTCATAATCTTTCACACTGCGAATGCCTCTAAGCAGAAACTGTGCGCCTAGTTTTTTCGCGATCGTGACCGTCAGCTCCGTTTCTTGCGCCAGAATCTTGACGTTTGGAATATGAGCGAGGGCTTCTTCAATTAGATGAACTTTTTCTTCACTTGTAAAAAAACTTTTTTTATTGGTATTTGTAAAAACACCCACGATCAGTTCATCAAAAAGCGTTGCGCCTCGCTCAATCAGATCCACATGACCTGACGTCAGCGGATCAAAACTTCCTGGAAATAAAGCAATCTTTTTCATGTTATCCCTCATTTCTATAGATCGTCACCGCAGATATGCCATAGGTTTGGGCGCGCATCAAATGCAAAGAACCAATCTTTTCTGGCAAGACGATGGACTTATCTGTTTCGCAAACTACATAAGCAAACGGACGAATCAATTCATCCTTCAGCATAGCTTCTAGCTGTTGCAGGATCTCTTGCTTTGCGTAAGGTGGATCTAAAAATAGATAGTCAAAGCTTTGTCCCTCAGCTGCAAACTGGCGTAAGGCTTGATTGGCATCCATTTTTAGTACCGTGAACTTTTCTGGTTCTTTGGTTATTGCAATATTTTCACGGATCACTTTGATAGCTGGAAAACTACGGTCGACACAAACGGCATGCTCCGCACCACGAGAGACCGCTTCGATCGCTAAGCCCCCGCTCCCACTAAACAGATCCAGTACAACTCCTCCATCTAAATATTGCCCTAACATGTTAAAGATCGCCCCTTTTACTTTGTCTGTCGTGGGGCGAGTGTTATCTCCAGCAAGACTTTTTAATCTGCGGCCACCATATTCTCCGGCTACTACACGCATGCGTTTTTCCCTCCAAGATCTTCGTAAATACAAATATAGCACTGTTTCTATAAATAGCAATAAAAAAATGGCGGTGACTCAAGGCACCCCCACTTTTCTATTACACGTTTTCTGCCAATCGAATCATCGTATTTTTTTCTTCGATATCAAACCCTTCATCTTTCACTGGATAGGCTGCTGATGTACCAATTTTTTCAGCAAAATCCATTTCGACATCTGGTCGATAGGAAGCTTCAACTTGTCGAACAAAGTGAAACTGCTCGATTTTTGTTTTTTTGCTTTCGTATTCTTCTTCGTTCAAATACATGACCACGTATTTCATTTTGCGTGATACATAATGAACGAAGCCAAAACGACGCAAATTTTTTAGTTGACGTAGGCTGTAGACCCATACGATCAATCCTCGACGCTTCTGCATCGTAAAAGGCGTTTTATCCTCGTGCATGACAATTTCCTCCACAACTTGATTTTGATTGAAAAAAAGGACTTCCAGCATCCACTTTGACAGTTGGTGAAAAACACGTAGAAATCGCTACGGTCAGTTCATCCAGCAAACGCTGCAGCTGCGTTTCACTCCAGCGGTACTCGCTCACTTGCTCATTGAGATCCAGCTGTCGCTTAGCTGTGCGCATCGCACGCTTTTTCTCTTTGAAATCAGGGGCATATGCGCCGTACGCTTCAATTCTTTCAAAATCCAGCTTTTTTTCTATAAACGATCGCATCAATTCCTGAGCAACAGGCTCTTGATGCATGGTTTGTTTCGCTATTTGATAGTTTCTACACGTTTCACTCGCTTTGATTGCCGTTACAAGTGAATCGATTTGATCTTCAATCTCGAAAAAGGCTTCATCGTAAATCATCTGATGTACTATCCTCGGTCCCTTCTACATCTTCTTGCACTAAGACTACCATATTTGCTTCAGAAAAAGCAATTCCTATCTTTTCTGATTGTTCATGGGTCAAACGTTCAGTAAATCTTGGGTTACTGAACCAAGATAAAATAGTAAAGGTTGGATCATAGACAGGCGCTTCAAAAATCGAAGCAGAAGCCTCTAACTCCTTCGCTGCTAATAACTCCTGCCACTCATCGTTCGTCAAAACAAAATTACTCGTTTTTTCCGAAGAAAGAGCACGTTGATAGGAATGGATGCGTTGAGAGGTCAAATGATCCGATAGATTATTCGTCAAATCCGCTAAAAGTCCGACCGCATCTTGATGCGTCTGGGTATCTTGTACAAAGCTTTCCAAACCGATTTGATTACGAAGCTTATCAATAATGACAAAGGCTAACGTCTCTTTTTCAAGATCAGCTTGTGCTTGGTCAATCGTTTGCGAAACTTGAAACAGCGGTCGTTCTCCTTCTGTCAAGGGATAGGGCGCTAACTTAAGCAGGGTCGTCTGATCCAAGTAAGTGATCGCCTGCAGTTGAGCCGTCTCTTGATCAAAGAATAAAACAGCAAATGTCCCATTATCAAACGCTACTAAGGGTCGGTAGTTCATATCTTCTTCCATCAACTCAAAACTGATGGTGCGATCATTTTGTGTCAAGGTAAAATTTGGATAAATCATGGTCAGCTCAGTCAAGTCAGTCAAGGTCATGCCCATTGCAAAGGGCGCTAGGGAAGATCCCCCGGCGCCGATCACTTTGATTGCCTGCACACTCTCACCATCAGTATTGATCTCAACATATTGCTGATCGTCTAATTGATTGTAGACCCGAATTTCAAACTCGTAGCCCGAGCGATACGTTTGAACTGGAAGCCCGTAGATTTCTTCAAAATCAGAAACAGGCTCCCCAATCAATTCAGCTAATCCTTGGGCTGCGATTGGTTCATAATTCATGGTCGTTGGTGCTTTGATTGGGTTCTCGATCGTCATTCTTGAATCTGAAGCGTTTTGCATGAATACTGGCTGCAAATACACGATTATCAGGGCTAGGACAAATAAGCCGCAAAATAATAATCCCCTTCGCTTCATCTGCTGATCGACTCCTTATTTTTCTTTGACTTCAATCAGAAGGTCTCCTGACTGGATTGGTTCCCCATCGGTTACGTAAACATGCTCAACTACACCAGAGAAGCGAGCTTCGACGGAAGTTTCCATCTTCATCGCTTCAGTGACCATCAACGTCTGTCCACGTGCCACTCGATCACCTTTTTTGACTAATACTTCTAAAACTGAACCACTCATGGAGGCACCGATTTGTTCTTTGTTCGTTGGCTCTGCTTTGCGTTTTGTTTGAACAGAACTGATGATCGAACTATCTTTCACAACGATTTCTCGTCGTTGACCGTTTAAGTTAAAGAAGAGGGTCCGATTGCCTTCGATATCTGGTTCACCGATTTCATCGAGACGAATGATCAAGATTTTGCCTTTTTCTAATTCGACATTGATCGTTTCGCCTAAGCGCATACCATTAAAGAAGGTTGGTGTATCAAGGACTTTTACATCGGCAAACTGCTCATACGCTTTTCGATAATCAAGGAAGACTTGCGGATACATCAAGTAGCTCAGGACTTCTTCGTGTTTTGGTTCATAGCCGATTTTTTCAGCTAGTTCTTGTTTCACTTCAGCAAAATCAACTGGTTTGGCAAAGGCTCCTGGACGTTCCGTAAAGGCTGGGCGTCCTTTTAAGATAATGCGTTGCAATTCTTTCGGGAAACCACCGACTGGCTGACCTAACTCGCCTTGGAAGAAGGTGATCACTGATTCTGGGAAACTCAATGTATCGCCTTTTTCAAAAATATCTTTTTCTGACAAGCCATTTTGTACCATGAAGAGCGCCATATCGCCCACGACTTTCGAAGAAGGTGTCACTTTCACGATGTCTCCAAACATCATATTGACTTCATGATACATTTCTTTGATTTCATCCCATTTTTCGCCTAAACCAACGGCTTTGGCTTGTTGCTGGAGATTGGTATATTGTCCTCCTGGCATCTCATGCTTGTACACTTCCGTTTGAGGGGCGTTCAAGCCATTTTCAAAGGAATGATAGTACATGCGGACATCTTCCCAATAGTGATTCAATTGTTGGATATTATCCACATTGATCTCTGGGCAACGCTCGCCGTTTAAAAGAGCATAATACAAACTACTCATACTTGGCTGACTCGTTGCGCCACTGATAGCTGACATAGCGACATCCACGATATCAACGCCAGCTTTGGTAGCTGCTGAGTAAGTGATAATCCCATTCCCGCTGGTATCATGCGTGTGCAGATGGATCGGTACATCGATCGTATCTTTTAACTCACTGATCAAACGATAAGCCGCTTGCGGTTTTAATAATCCAGCCATATCCTTGATCGCAATAATATGGGCACCAAGATTTTGCAATTCTTTTGCCATATCTTTGTAATATTGTACCGAATATTTTTGGCGAGATGGATCATTGATATCCCCTGTATAACAAATCGTCGCTTCTGCAATTTTCCCCGTATCACGAACAGCTTGGATACTTTTCTCCATTTGTGGGACCCAGTTCAAACTATCAAAGATTCGGAATACATCGATTCCTTGTGCCGCAGATTCTTTGATGAATTCTTCCAACACATTGTCAGGATAATTGGAATACCCGACAGCGTTGGAGCCTCTAAACAACATTTGTAAGAGTGTATTCGGCATTTTTTTCCTGAACATCCGCAATCTTTCCCATGGATCTTCTGTTAAGAAACGGTACGCAACGTCAAAGGTTGCCCCACCCCACATTTCACTTGAGAACAATTGTGGTAGGCCAGCTTCCGTCATCGCGGCAATTTTCTTAAAGTCATGGGTTCTTACACGAGTTGCCAACAAACTTTGATGGGCATCTCGGAAGGTTGTATCCGTCAGTAAGACATTCTTTTGTTGACCGATCCATTCAATGACACCCTCGGCACCTTTCGTATCTAAAATATTTTTGGCGCTGACAAAATCAGGCGTTGCTTGGATGTGTTGTGGCATCCGTGGTTCATTGTAGAAAGGTTTCTTTTGTTTTTCGATTCCCGGGAATCCATTGATCGTGATTTCACCGATATACTTCATGGTTTTGTTTCCACGGTCACGAATCCGAGGGAAATTGAATAGTTCTGGCGTATTGTCGATAAAGGTAGTTTTGGCTTCCCCTGAACGAAAGGCTGGATGAGAAACAACATTACGCATAAAGAGAATGTTTGTTTTCACACCACGTACTCGGAATTCTTTCAGACAGCGCATCATTTTTTGAATTGCTTGGTCGAACGAAGCAGCATGCGTACAGACTTTTACAAGTAGCGAGTCGAAATAAGGGGTTACCACTGCACCGGCATAAGCATTTCCGACATCTAAACGAACCCCAAACCCACCCGGAGAGCGGTAGGTATCGATCTTACCAGTATCTGGCATAAAATTATTCGCTGGATCTTCTGTCGTCACGCGACATTGGATCGCAACACCCTCAAAGCGAATGTCTTTTTGTTCAGGAATTCCGATTTCTTTATGCAAGTCTTTGCCTTGTGCAATCAAAATTTGTGTCGTCACGATGTCTAAATTGGTGATCATTTCAGTGATCGTATGTTCCACTTGGACCCGTGGGTTTACTTCGATAAAGTAGAATTTGTCGCCCTCTACTAAAAATTCCACGGTTCCAGCATTGATATAGCCGACATGCTTCATTAGTTGAACGGCTGCTTGGCATATTTTTTCCCGTTGTTCATCAGTCATTGACACACAAGGTGCCACCTCGACTACTTTTTGGTGGCGGCGCTGAACCGAGCAATCACGTTCAAATAAGTGAACGACGTTTCCGTGCGTATCTCCTAAAATTTGGACTTCAATATGTTTTGGATTACTAATGTATTTTTCAACGTAGACTTCATCGCTACCAAATGCCGCTTTGGCTTCACTTTTGGCACGTTCGTAGCCGTCTCTTGCTTCTTTTTCATCATGAGCGACACGCATGCCTCGCCCACCGCCCCCAAGGGCTGCTTTGATCATGATTGGATAATCATGTTCGTTTGCAAAAGCTAAAACGTCATCGATCGATGCAACTGGACCGTCAGAGCCAGGAATTGATTGAATCCCGGCCTCGATCGCTGCTGCTTTTGCTTTGATCTTGTCGCCAAAAATATCTAAATGATGGGTGGATGGTCCGATGAAAATCAAACCTTCTTCTTCACAGCGTTGAGCAAATCCCAGATTTTCTGATAAAAAGCCGTATCCAGGATGGATTCCTTCGGCACCGGCCTTTTTCGCCGTGCGAATGATATCTTCAATGTCTAAATACGCATCGATCGGACGTTTGCCTTTCCCCACTAAATACGCTTCGTCTGCTTTAAAGCGATGGACGGAGTATTCATCCTCCGCAGCATAAATTCCGACAGTTTTGATCCCAAGTTCCGCACATGCGCGGAAGACACGGATCGCGATTTCTCCACGATTGGCAACAAGAATTTTCTTCATCTAATCCACTCCATTCAATTGATCAATAATTCAAATAAACCTGTTTCCTCTTTTCTTCGGCACTGATATTTAACACAAAACCGATACAAATCGATAGCATCAGCAAGCTTGATCCACCTTGACTTAGAAATGGGAAAGTGATTCCCGTCAATGGGATCAAACCAGTGATTCCACCTAAGTTGATAAAAATCTGAGACATAAATAATGTCCCTATACCTATGCACATCATGGAATTAAAGGGATCTCTTGAACGGATACCGACAAGAAAGATTCGTCCCACCATATAGAACAAAACACCTAAAATGATGATCGATGGGATCAGCCCTAATTCTTCCATAACGATCGAAAATATATAATCGGTGTGCGCTTCGTTTAAGAAGCCACGTTTTTGGATACTATTTCCAAGCCCGCGCCCGAACAGCCCACCGTTGAACATTGCGTAATACCCATTAACCATTTGATGACCTGTATTGTATTCATCAGCAAACGGGTTCAAAAAAGATGAAAAACGACTATAGACATAGTCGGGTAAAAGCTTACCACCGGTTAGATTCACAAACAAGACGATCAACATACTACCGATAATACCTGCCACACCTAATATTAAGGTATACAGGTAATTCAATCCGCTAGACAATAACACGACAAATGCCAGCAACATAACGATTACAGCATTCCCTAAGTCGGGATAAAGTGCCATGATCCCGGTGTAGACAAAAACGATTCCGATTGGACGCCAAACCGTTTTCCAAAATTCTTGTTGGATACCTTTTTGACGATAAGATAGCGTCACCGATAAAAACCAAATCACAATAAACTTTAAATACTCTGCTGGTTGAATGGAAAAGCCAGCAATCGATAACCAACCGAGTGCCCCATTTCTTCTTGGGAAAAAGAAGGCAGCGATCAATAAGAACAAGATGACGATCATGGCGATCTGGACAAATTTTTTGTTCCGAAAAACATCCGTTTTCATTTTATACATGACAGTGATCGCTATTAGGCTCACCAACCAAAATAATGTTTGATTGATGACGTAAGAAGCAGCTGTGGTCGGTTGTGTGGCGGTCATCGCAACGTAAGATGTGGAACTATAAACCATCATCAAGCCCGTGACACACATAACAATATATGGTAATAAAATACTATAATCTAATAAATGTCTTTTCTTTACTTTCTCTGGCAAGTTTATGCCTCCTTGCCGATGTCAGGTGTCCGCTGGTCCTCGTAGACCTCGCTATACAATTGGTTCAAATCTTTTTCAAGATCCGCCATCAATTGCTGCCCTGTTTGATTATCAACGATCCCCAAGCGGATCGCAAATGCCACTTGTCGTGATAGACCATACATCTGGGTATCAACCACTTCTTCAAATGCTTTGCATTGTGCGATACATAAACTATTTTCTTGGTTTCGGATCAGCTTTTTGATTCGTTCTGCGTCATCTCTCAGCAGATCAAGCGCTTTTGTAGAATCGATTTGCTCCATTCCGGTCCCCCCATTTCTTCGTTTCACCATTATAGCATATTCTTATTCGCTTTTGCATCCATAGATTGGATAGAAATACGGAAATAACGAACTTTAATGAGCATATATTCGAAAAGTTCGCTTTTTGATGATTATCATTCGTGTTTTGGAAATTTTATTCGTTTTATTTATATGATCCGCGCCCGATCTCGTGAAACAAAGGCAGATCGTGAAACACTTTATAAAAAACATCCTTTACTAAAATTTAAGAAAAGCTATTCTATCAAGTATTCGAAAAAAAATCGGTGCCTGCTTTTCCACAATTACGTTTTAAAAAAAGAACAGGTCCAAAAGTCCCTGTTCTTTCAACTCGCATGAAAAGAAAAATCGTTTACTTTGTTTCGTCGCCGATCTTGCCATCCCCATTGATGTCCTCATCGGAAAGACGTTCGACTTCTTTAATAAAACCTTCGCTCATCTCTTGATAATTTTGCTCACCAACGACCGCATCGTCAGGGATTTGATCGACATTTGCAAAAAACTCAATATGATTGTGTAGGTTTTCAAAGCGCATAGGAGCATCTCCGCCGTATTCGCCATCAAGGTTGATCATTAAACGATTGACCTGTTCTGGTGCGTCTACTTCAAGAAAAGATGTTTTCGTATAAATCAGGCGACGATCGTTGATGTGTTTTCCACCATTCATCATTAAAGCAACTAAGTGGACGATCTCAAAAATATTGGCCGTTTTGACAATGATCAACGAAAATTTCCCATCGTCAAGCTTTGCATCAGGCGCAATCTGTTCAAAGCCCCCCACTGAATTCGTCAGCCCTAAAAAGAACATCGACGCTCCGCCAATGTATTCTCCGTCTTCATACTTTAGATGCATTTTGATTGGTTTGACACGAGGGAGTAATTCCGCTCCTTTTGCTAGATAAGCTAAGTAGCCAAAAACACTTTTCAGTTCAGAAGGAACATCGTAGGTCAATTCCGTTAAGTGCCCACCAGCAGCAATGTTGATAAAATACGTGTTGGGTGTTTTTCCGACATCCATTTTCACTGTCTGCTGCTTCAAAATCACTTCCGCAGCTGCTTTGATATCCGTACGGGGAATCTTTAGCGCTCGTGCGTAGTCATTGGTCGTGCCTCCAGGAATGATCGCCATTTTTGGTCGCTTTTCTAAAGGAGCGATCCCATTGACGACTTCATTGATCGTGCCATCCCCACCGGCAGCTACCACCAAATCAAAACCAGCTTCGCCGGCTCTTCTTGCTTCATCACGAGCGGAAAATGGCGCAGCGGTCGTGGCAAATGCACTCGCCTCATAACCGCCAGTTTCCAAAACATCTAAAATATCTGCTAAGTTTTTTCGAATCAATTCTTTCCCAGATGTCGGGTTGTAGATTACTCTTGCTCTTTTCATCGCTTGCCTCTTATCGCTTTGCTAGTTCTTCTTGCAACAGCTTGTTCACAACGCCTGGATTCGCTTGTCCTTTGGTTGCTTTCATGATTTGACCAACTAAGAAACCGACTGCGCGGTCTTTTCCGTTTTTGAAGTCATCGACGGATTGTTGGTTATTATCTAATACTTCATTGATCATTGGTAGTAATTGCGCAGGATCTGATAATTGGATCAATCCTTTGGCTTTTACGACTTCTTCAGCGTCGCCGCCGTTTGTGATCAACTCTTTGAAGACTTTTTTCGCAATCTTCGAACTGATCGTGCCATCGGCGATCAAACGAATCATTCCCGCTAAATTGTCCGGGGTTAATTTCGTTTCTGGCAGTTCCAATTTCTCGCTGTTCAGATACGCTGAAACTTCACCCATCAACCAGTTAGAAGCTTGTTTAGGATCAGCACCAGCATCGATGGTTTTTTCAAAGAAATCGGACATTTCTTTTGATAAAGTCAAGACCATTGCATCATATTCTGGTAAGCCCAATTCAGAGATGTAACGGGCACGACGTTTTTGCGGCATTTCTGGCAAGTTTTGACGTACACGTTCGATCCATTCATCATCGATCACAAACCGTGGGATATCTGGTTCTGGGAAGTAACGATAATCAGAAGAACCTTCTTTGACACGCATCAATAAGGTTTTGCTGGTTGCTTCATCAAAACGTCGAGTTTCTTGTTGGATCTCGCCTCCAGAAAGCAATACTTTGGCTTGGCGTTTTTCTTCAAATGCCAACCCTTTTTTCACGAAGGACATAGAGTTTAAGTTTTTCAGTTCTGTTTTTGTTCCGAATTGTTCTTGGCCGTAAGGTCGCAACGAAATATTCGCATCACAACGCATGGAACCTTCTTCCATCTTCACATCGGATACTTCTGTAAACAAGATGATTGAACGCAACGCTTCTAGATACGCATATGCTTCTTCTGGTGAACGCATATCCGCTTCGGAAACGATCTCGATCAAAGGGGTTCCTTGACGATTTAGATCAACATAAGAATAACCGCCTTTGCCGTGCATGTTTTTCCCAGCATCTTCTTCCAAATGAACTCGCTCGATGCGAATCTTTTTCTTTTTGCCTTCCACTTCGATCTCGATCCACCCATCATGACCGATCGGTTGATCGAATTGCGAAATTTGATACGCTTTTGGATTGTCGGGATAGAAATAGTTTTTGCGGTCGAAATGCGTTTCTTTTGAGATTTCACAATTCAGCGCAAGCGCAGCTTTCATCCCAAATTCGATAGCCGCTTTGTTCATTACTGGTAAAACACCTGGATAGCCCCAGTCGATCACATTCGTGTTGCTATTTGGTTCAGCGCCAAAGTGAGCAGGTGCTGGAGAAAAAATCTTTGATTCTGTTTTTAATTCTACGTGGACTTCAAGCCCAATGACTGTTTCGAAGTTCATGCCTTATCCCCTCCTAAAATCACTGGTTTTTTCGTGTGGAAATCAGTTGCTTGTTCAAAGGCATAAGCCGCTTTATACATGGTTGCTTCATCAAAATGTTTCCCAATGATCTGCAAGCCGACTGGCAGTCCTTCAGAAAAACCTGCTGGGATCGACATCCCTGGCAGTCCTGCTAAGTTCACAGGAATGGTTAAAATATCATTCAAGTACATGGTGATCGGATCATTGATGTTTTCTCCAATACCAAATGCTACCGTTGGGGAAGCTGGGCCAATGATCAAGTCGTATTGGCTGAAGACCTTATCGAAATCTTGTTTGATCAACGTCCGTACTTGACCGGCTTTTTTGAAGTAGGCATCGTAGTAGCCAGCACTTAGTGAAAACGTACCTAACATGATCCGGCGTTTTACTTCTTCCCCGAATCCTTCACTGCGAGAATTGACATAGACATCTTCTAGATTGCTGACATTTTCTGAACGGAAACCATAACGAATACCGTCAAAACGTTGCAAATTAGAACTTGCTTCAGAAGAAGCGATGATATAGTAAACGGCTACCCCGTATTTTGAGTGTGGCAAGCTGACTTCTTCCACAGTCGCTCCTAACGCACGGAAAGTGTCCGCTGCTTTTAAGATTGCTTCTCGAACGCCTGCTTGGATCCCTTCACCTAAGTATTCTTTAGGCAAAGCGACTTTCATTCCTTTGATATCACCCGTCAAACCTGCTGTAAAATCAGGGACAGCAGCGCCTGCTGATGTACTATCTTTCGCATCAAACCCACTGATGGCATTTAATGCAAAGGCATTGTCTTTCACACCACGCGTCATCGGTCCAATTTGATCTAAAGATGATGCAAACGCGATCAGACCAAAACGAGAAACCCGTCCGTAGGTTGGCTTCATCCCGACGATTCCATTGAAAGCTGCTGGTTGACGAATCGAACCACCCGTATCGCTACCTAATGATAGGGGGACTTGTCCAGCTGCAACGGCAGCTGCAGAGCCACCTGATGAACCACCAGGTACTTTTGTTTCGTCCCAAGCGTTTTTCGTTTTCTTAAAGAACGATGTTTCGGTACTTGCGCCCATGGCAAATTCATCCATATTTAACTTACCAACTGGAATCATGTCTGCTTGATAAACTTTGTCCATAACGGTCGCATCGTAAATTGGATCAAAATTACCTAAGATTTTTGAAGCAGCTGTTGTCCGCAAATCTTTGGTAACGATGTTGTCTTTGATTCCGATTGGAATTCCCGCCAACACATTGCTTTCAGTGATGCCTTTTTGATCGATGGCTTGTGCCAATTCCTGCGCTTTTTCTTCATTCAACGCTAGAAACGCATCGACTTTCGGCTCTGTTTCTTTAATGCGAGCAAAGGTTTCGCTCGTTAAGTCTGTTGCAGTAATTTCCTTTGACACTAATAAGCTGTGTAATTCTTCTAAGCTTTTTTTATATAATTCAGTCATTAGGCACCCGCCTCCCCATTATCAATGATTGCAGGCACTTTGATAAAGCCTTCTTCGGATTCTGGAACATTTTTCATTAATTCATCACGGTCCCAGCCGCCGGTCGTTACATCTTCACGCATCACGTTAATCGTTTCTGCGACATTCGATGTGAATGGTACTCCTGTGGTGTCCACTTCTTCAAGTGTTTCAACCATATCAATAATTTTGCCTAGCTGAGAGGTAAACTCATGTAATTCATCGTCTGAGAATGAAAGTTTTGCTAGTTTGGCAACGTGTTTGACTTGTTCTTCGCTGATCGCCATAAAATCCTCCTCTTTCTCGTATCCGTAATCTACGTTTACGTTTTTCCAATGTATTGTATCATTTTTTTAACAAATCATGAAATAGAATTTGAAAATTATCAAATATAATTGCAAATAAAAGCAGAAATCATTTCTTTCCTCGTAGTGCAGGGAAGAAATGATTTCAATTAGACAAGAAAAAACAACTGCTTCTCGTCTGTGACAATGCTTAAAGGTTATTGATCTGCCGAATGACTGCCTTCGATCGCAGCCACCATTTGAGCTTCATCCCAAACGGTGACACCTAGGGATTGTGCTTTGGTCAGTTTGCTGCCTGCCTCTTCCCCAGCAACAACGATATCGGTCTTTTTCGATACACTGCCTGTTACCTTCCCACCGAGATTTTCAATTCGTTCCTTGGCTTCTTCACGAGTGAAGTGACTTAATTTTCCTGTTAAAACGACGGTTTTCTCTTTAAATGGTGATTCGACGTCTTCCAACTGTTCATTTCTAAGCCCCAAATAAGCAAAGTTGACACCCGCTCTTTCAAGTTCATCTAACAGGTCGTGAACTTCTTGATTGTCAAAATACGTGACGACACTTTCAGCAATCGTTGCGCCGATAGCTTCTAGCGAAATGATTTCTTCTTCCTTGGCTTTGCTGAGCGCCCGCAGATCACCGAAATGTTCTGCTAAAATCCGAGCCGCTTTCGCACCAACATGACGGATGCCTAGCCCAAAAATCAAACGTTCAACCGAATTTCCTTTACTTTGATGAATCGCCCGCAACAGGTTATTGGCTGATTTCTCTTTGATTTTATCAAGGGTCAACAATTGTTCTTCTGTTAAAAAGTACAAGTCGGCCACATCTTTAACTAAGGATTTATCGAACATTTGCTCTAAAACACGGGGCCCTAAACCGTCAATGTTCATAGCATTCCGTGAAACGAAATGGCTGAGTCCTTCTTTGATCTGTGCTGGACACTTTGGATTGATACAACGCAAGGCAACTTCTTCATCTAAATGGATCAGCTCACTCCCACATTCGGGACAATGTGTAGGCGATTCAAAGGGTTGACTTGCTTCTGTTCGTTTTTCTTCCAAGACTTTCGCAACCTCTGGAATAATGTCCCCCGCCTTATAGATGATGACCGAATCGCCAATGCGGATGTCTTTCATTTTAATGAAATCTACATTATGGAGACTGGCACGGCTGACCGTCGTTCCAGCAACACGAACAGGGGTCATAACAGCGGTCGGTGTCACAACACCCGTCCGTCCCACGGTCCATTCGATCGTTTCGATCACTGTTTCCGCTTCTTCCGGTGGAAACTTATATGCCGCCGCCCATCGGGGTGCTTTTACGGTAAAGCCTAGCGCATCTTGATCTTTGAAATTATTGACTTTGATGACTACGCCGTCAATCTCATAGGGAAGCTCACTGCGCTTGTCATGAAACTCTTCGATATATGCCCAAACCTCATCGATGGTGTGACACACTCTGCGTTCGTGATTTGTACGAAAGCCTAATTGATCCAGTTCATTCAATGCTGAAAATTGATCATTGGCTTCAATTGGTCCAAAGTCAGCTAGTGTGTACAAGAAGGTGCTTAAGTTTCTTTGGGCTGCGATCCGTGTGTCTAATTGTCGCAAGCTTCCAGCCGCTGCGTTTCTAGGATTGGCAAAAACTTCCGCCCCTTCTTCTTCTCGCTGTTGATTCAATTTCAAAAACGAAGCCTTTGGCATATAGCATTCGCCACGAACTTCCAACGAGATCGGTTCTTTTAATTTCAGTGGAATCGATTTGACGGTCTTTAGGTTTTCTGTAATGTTTTCACCTACCGTACCATCTCCTCGAGTTGCTCCACGAACAAAGCGCCCTTCTTCATATTTCAAGGAAATTGACAATCCATCGATCTTTAACTCGCAGACATAATCTACCGCTTTCCCCAGTGCTTTTTGAACACGGGCATCAAAAGCCACGATTCCTTCTTTGTCAAAGACATCGTTCAGGCTATACAGCGGAATATCATGCGTGACCTTTTCAAAGCCAGGTAAAATGATACCGCCTACTCGTTGGGTGGGTGAGTCTTCGGTTACTAGCTGCGGATAATTGGTTTCAATTTCAACCAGTTCTGCATATAGCTGATCATAGAGATAATCTTCCACGGAAGGCTGATCTTTTACATAGTATTCGTAAGCATACTGATTTAATTGTGTGCGCAGCTCTTCTGCTCGTGATTGGATTTCTTTTGAAGGGACATCCATCCTAATATCCTCCTTATTTTTCAACTTTTTCAATCGGCGCAAAGGCCGCCAACAATCGTTTGACGCCTTGTTGTGGGAACGCCACATCTAATTCAACATCTTGCGCGCTGCCAGTCGTCCGAACGACGGTACCGATTCCCCATTTTTTATGTTGAACTTTCTCGCCTACTTGCCAAGTATTACCAGCTGCAGAAGTCTGTTGTTTAGAAGCGACGGTCGTTTGACGCGGTTGTGTATAGCTCGGTTTGAACACTTTTGGTTGAAACGGTGCAGCAGCTTTCGGCTGTGAACGCTCGCCTAATGATTGCAGCAGATCTTGTTCGATCTCTTCGATAAACCGAGACGGACGATTGTATTGGGTCCGACCGTATAATGTTCTGGAAAAAGCGTTGGTCATAAAGAGCTCTTCCTCGGCACGAGTGATTCCCACGTAAGCAAGGCGCCGTTCTTCTTCGAGCTCGCTTTCTTCCATTAAGGCACGAGAAAGCGGGAAGATATTTTCTTCCAACCCGATCAAAAATACCACTGGAAACTCTAGTCCTTTTGCAGCATGCAAGGTCATCAAAGTCACTTGACTACTTTCTTCTTCATAACTATCGACGTCTGACAATAAAGCTAAGTCATTTAAGAAAACACTCAACTTCTCATCTGGTGCATCTGCATCGTCTTCGTTTTGCGCCTCAAATCGTTTGTCGAATTCTTGGGTAACCGATAAAAATTCTTCCAAGTTTTCAAGTCTAGCTTGTGCTTCTAAATTATTCTGGTTGACTAACTCTTGATGATAACCCGTTTTTTCTAATATTTCTTTCGTCAGTTCGGTTACTGATAGGTAAGGAACCATCTGGGCGAAGCCATCCATCATCATCCCAAAGCTCCCTAATTCTTTGCCAGCCTTTCCAGAAATATTCGCTAACTCGACATTCATGGCTGCTTCTAACAATGACCATTCATGAAGATTCGCAAACGCTCGTAGTTTCTCGACGGATGTCGCACCGATCCCACGTTTTGGTACATTGATGATACGCTCTAAGCTGATGGAATCTCGCGGATTGGCGATCGCCGATAAATAGGCCAAAATATCACGGATTTCTTTGCGGTCATAGAATTTTCTGCCGCCGACCATCGTATAAGGAACGTTGGCTTTTAAAAGCAATTCTTCAATGATCCGTGACTGGGCATTGGTCCGATACAATATCGCAAAATCACCGAATTTACGGTTCTTTTCTGCAATTTGTTTTTGCATTTCACTGACGATAAATCGCGCTTCATCTCGTTCACTATCCCCGCGATAATAAGTGATCTTTTCCCCATCATGATTTTCTGTCCATAGATTTTTATCTGGACGGTTGCGGTTATTTTTGATTACTTGGTTTGCCGCATTTAAAATCGTTTGCGTTGAACGATAGTTTTGCTCTAACAAAATCGTTGCGGCATCTGGATAGTCCTTTTCAAAGTCTAAAATATTTTGCATGTTGGCACCACGCCAACCGTAAATACTTTGGTCCGCATCCCCAACAACACAAAGATTTCGAAAACGAGCGGCCAATAAATTGACCAGCGTGTATTGGGCGTGGTTGGTATCTTGGTATTCGTCGACATGGATATAGTGGAATTTCCGTTGATAAAATTGCAGCGCATCTTCATTGTCTTGGAAGAGGCGGATCGTATTCATGATTAAATCATCGAAGTCCATGCATTGATTGTTTCGCAGCTCTTTTTGATATTTTTCATAGCAACGACCTACGATCTGCTCAAATAGACTACCTTCCATGGCTTGGTAAGCTTCAGGTGTCAACAGCTCGTTCTTGGCATGAGAGATCGTTCCCAAAATAGAACGAGGATCATATTTTTTGGGATCGATATTCAATTCTTTTAATACCCGTTTCATCAGTGTATTTTGCTCAGAAGAGTCAATGATGGTAAAATTCTTCGAATAGCCGATACGATCAACATCCCTGCGCAAGATTCTGACACACATCGAGTGGAAGGTTGAAACCCAAACGTCTTCTCCACCTGATCCTAATAGTTGACTGACCCGTTCCTTCATTTCACGTGCCGCTTTATTGGTAAATGTGATGGCTAAAATATTCCATGGATTTACATTTTTTTCTTCTATTAAATAGGCGATTCGGTGGGTTAGGACACGGGTCTTCCCGCTTCCTGCACCTGCCATCAGCAGCAACGGTCCTTCCGTATGCATAACGGCTTCTTTTTGCCGTGGGTTCATGCGTTCAAGTAATTCACTTTTGGATGACATGATTTTAAACATCCTTTCTTTCTCAATCTTCTCAATTATAGCATTATCCGGGAAAGGGGAAAACCGAACGCTTTGAAAACTTTTAATTAAAAGCGCTTTGATTTTTTCCCTTACGATTCATGCGATTTTTCAAGAGAAAGCAGGCTTGGTTTGTTTACATAATAAAAAGGCTGTAAACCTACCAGCCTTTTTATTCGTTTGAAGATTTTGGTTAACTAAAGTACTTCTCTACTAGTTTTTCATTTACATAAATCGAGACTTGCCCATCATTGACCGGGAAAACACCTTTTCCGGTATCATCTAAAACAACTTTCGCTTCATTATTTCTCAATATATCCACGAATGTCTCTCCACTATGGATCGCACTGATAGTCATTTCTTTTTCCGCTCCTTGGGCGTTGGTCATCACGACCGCTAATCCAGAAAGCTCATGTTCATAATCGCCAGTTAATACCCAGCCAATGCAATTAGGATCATCGAAATAATCGACTTGATTCCCGAATGCAAGCTTCTCCCGAAGTTTCAGCATATGGACCAGCGCATCCCCGACAGGGGCGATTTCTTGCTCGGGAATCCCAAATAAATCCCCCCAGAAAACTACTGGTACGCCAGCTTTACGTAAAAGGATCAATGAATAGGCATGGACTTTGAACCATCCGTCTATCCAAGATTGTAAACTTTGCCCAACCTGCGTGTCATGATTATCCACAAAAGTCACTGCATAATCTTCGCGAGCGGCGGTCAACGTACCTGCAAAAATTTGGCTCATATCGTATTCGCCATTTGAGTGAGATGCTTCATATAAATTGTAGTGCAATGGCACATCAAATAAATAAATCAAATTTCCTGAAGAATCCAAATACTCTTCTAATTTTGGCAGATCCCCTGACCAATATTCTCCGACAACAAATAGTGGTTTGCCTTTTTCCTCGCGTCGGTTTAAGATCCAATCCGCGTAATAGTTGAACTCAATGTGTTTGACCGCATCTAGTCGATACCCGTCAACGCCGGTCAGTTCTTGGTACCATTGGCCCCATTTATTGAGTTGTTCCACTGTTTCGGGATTTTCCATGTCCAAATCACAACCCATTAAGTAGTCGTAATTGCCCATCTCATCATCCACTTGGTTTTCCCAGCCCTTATCAGCGAAGTTAAAAATCCCGTGGTCTTTGTTGCGGTCATCATAATCGACACCAGAAAAATTATGCCACGTCCAAACGTAATCATTGTACGTCCCCTGACGTCCTGGGAATGTGAACTTGGTCCAAGCTTCGATTTCTTCCTCATCACTGATCGGTTCATTACGGTTTTCGGTATTGTATTTAACCGCTGGAACGACTTCTTTTTCATCGGCACCAATCAAGTGATTGAAAACGATGTCGGCATAAACCTCTATTCCTTGTTCTTGCAGTGCTTTGATGGCTTCTAGGTATTCATCCTTTGTCCCATATTTTGTTGGCACCGACCCCTTTTGATCGAATTCGCCTAGATCATAATAATCATAGACACCATACCCAACGTCTTCGGACCCAGCTGTCCCTTTATAGGCAGGCGGCAGCCAAATTGCGGTAAATCCATACTCTTTGATTTCTTTACTCATTTCTTTCAATTTGTTCCAGTGCTGGCTATCTGCCGGCAGGTCCCATTCGAACCCTTGTAAAATGACTTTGTTATTCATTTATTTATCCCCCCTTACTTCAATTAAGCCAAATAATAGTAAAAATTGTCAAATATAAGGATAGCTATTAAATCAAAATGAAGGTTATCATGACCGTTTATGACCGATTCCATTTATTCACGCTTTCATTTTGAATGTTTTTTACTGTTTATGATTGATTTTGAATGAATCATGTGGTATCATGGCAGGTGAAGAGGTGATGAAAATGCTTACAGAGGAGCGTCATCAAGCGATTTTGGCACGATTGGAACAAGAAGAGATCGTCAAGGTCAGTGAACTGATTCAACTGTTAGATGCTTCAGAATCAACGATCCGTCGAGACCTGCAAGAGTTGGAAGACAAAGGATTTTTAGTCAGAATTCACGGTGGAGCCAAGAAAAGTCAGCAATTAGGCTTCGAACCAAACATGTCAGAAAAAACGGCGAAGTTTCAAACGGAAAAGCAAAAGATAGCAAGAGCAGCTGCCCAGACGATCAAAAATGGTGAAGTCATTTACTTAGATGCTGGAACAACGACCCTCGAAATGATTCCTTTCCTATCGGCTATCACAGGCCTTAAGGTGGTCACAAACTCCGTCAAACACGCTTCCCTATTGATCGATCACGGGATCGACACCATGATTTTAGGGGGGACCATTAAGATATCGACGAACGCTGTGTTAGGGATCAATGCGGGTGAACAACTGCGAAAACTACGCTTTAATCGTTGCTTTATGGGCATGAACGGGGCTCATTCTGAGGCTGGATTCACAACACCTGATCCAGAAGAAGCCCTGATCAAGCAGATCGCTTTAGAGCACAGTCAACAAGCCTATGTCTTGCTAGACCATTCCAAATTTCAGCAAACGACTTTTGCTCAAGTTGCCTTTATCGAAGGTGCGACGATCATCACCGATTATTGCCCAAAAAACTATTTAGCGAAATTCAGAGCAAAAACAACCATTATGGAGGTAATACAATGATTTACACAGTAACACTCAATCCATCGATCGACTTTATCGTCCATGTCGATCATTTGGAAATCGGCGCCCTTAATCGAATGAAACAAGACTTTAAACTTCCTGGCGGCAAAGGAATCAATGTCTCACGGATTTTGAAGCGCATCGGCATCGCCTCGACTGCCCTTGGTTTCGTTGGCGGATTTACTGGTCGTTTTATTGAAGAGTGGCTGACCAAAGAGGAAATCAACAGCAACTTTACCCAAGTCGCTGCGGACACACGAATCAATATCAAACTAAAATCCGGCGAAGAAACAGAAATCAACGGTCTTGGTCCAATCATTCGCCAGCAAGAAATTGCTGAATTGAAACACCAATTAGCCACTCTTTCTGCCGAAGACATCGTCATCCTATCAGGAAGTAAACCAGCTGGTCTTCCAACCGACTTTTATAAAGAATTGATCAAAATCGTTAAAGAAGCGGGTGCGGAATTTGTCATTGATACGACCGGCGCGGAACTTTTTGATGCTTTATTCGATCAGCCTTTGCTGATCAAACCAAATAATCATGAATTAGCCGAACTTTATGAAACTTCTTTTTCAACAATCGAAGATATTTTGCCTTATGGTCAAAGAATGCTAAAGGATGGCGCTAAAAATGTCATTGTCTCTCTAGGCGGCGATGGCGCCCTGCTCTTTACTGGCAATGAGATCTATCGATCCAATGTGTTGAAACGACCTTTGAAAAATTCAGTCGGCGCTGGAGATTCCATGATTGCTGGATTCATTGGGCGTTATGCAAAGACCAAAGATGTGGTTGAAGCATTCAAATGGGGAGTCGCTTGTGGCAGTGCCACTGCGTTTTCAGATGATTTAGCTGAGGCGTCATTTATCGAAGAATTACTACCGGAAGTCATAATTGAACAAGTGAATCTATAGGAGGATGGAAAAAATGAAAATCAATGAGTTGATGCTGAAAGATGCCATGATTATGGACTTACAAGCAACAGACAAAAAAGGTGCCATTGATGAAATGGTAGCAAAATTATATGCTGTCGGACGAATTTCAGATATCGAGGTCTACAAAGAAGGAATTCTTGCCCGAGAAGCTCAAACATCAACAGGGCTAGGTGACGGCATCGCAATGCCTCATGCCAAAAACAGTGCGGTCAAAGAAGCGACGGTCTTATTCGCAAAAAGTAATGCGGGTGTTGACTATGAGGCGTTAGATGGACAACCAACGTACCTCTTCTTTATGATCGCAGCACCAGAAGGAGCAAATGATACTCATTTACAAGCATTAGCAGCGCTATCTCGCTTGTTGATCGATCCAGACTTCGTTGCTAAATTAAAAACAGCGACGACTGCTGATCAAGTACAGCAACTTTTCTCAGAAGCTGAGGCACAGCAAGAAGCCGATGCTTTAGCAGAAGAAGCGGCAAACCAAGAAGCAGCACCCGCTAGCGAACGTCCCTATATCGTCGCAGTTACAGCTTGCCCGACAGGAATCGCCCATACCTACATGGCAGAAGATGCTTTGAAAAAGAAAGCCAAAGAGCTGGGTGTTGACATCAAAGTCGAAACAAATGGTTCAGAAGGAATCAAAAATCGTCTAACAGAAGCTGATATCGCCCGAGCTACTGGTGTAATCGTAGCTGCTGATAAAAAAGTAGAAATGGATCGCTTTGACGGCAAACATTTAGTAAACCGTCCTGTCAGTGATGGTATCCGTAAAACCGAGCAATTAATCAATGAAGCAATGAGCGGTACTGCTCCTGTTTTTCATGGTAGCGGCCAAGCTTCTGATAAAGAGGACGCTTCTGCTGATGGTTCAGTCGGTCAACGAATCTATAAAGATTTGATGAATGGTGTTTCTCATATGCTGCCATTTGTTATTGCCGGTGGAATCATGATCGCTATTTCCTTCATGGTGGACCAGTTCATGGGTGTCCCTCAAGATGCCTTGAGTCAATTAGGAAACTACAACCAAGCAGCTTCTTGGTTCAATCAAATCGGTAGCGCGGCATTTGGTTTTATGCTACCTGTCTTAGCTGGATTTATCGCTTCAAGTATCAGTGACCGACCTGGATTGATCGTCGGTTTTGCAGCAGGTGCGTTAGCAAATACAGGTGGTGCTGGTTTCTTAGGTGCCTTGATCGGCGGTTTCTTAGCTGGTTACGTCATCAAGTTCTTACGTTCATTATTCAAAGGCTTACCAAAATCATTAGAAGGAATCAAAACGATCCTCTTCTACCCTGTTTTCGGCCTATTGATCACTGGCTTCTTGATGTTACTGATCAACGTGCCAATGAAAGCTATCAACGACGGTTTGAACAGCTTCTTGACTGGCTTAAGTGGTACCAACGCAGCTTTACTTGGCGCTTTGTTAGCAGCGATGATGGCAGCCGATCTAGGCGGCCCAATCAACAAAGCCGCTTATGTTTTTGGTACTGCAACATTGGCAACGACCGTTGCTGAAGGTGGTAGCGTCGTGATGGCATCTGTAATGGCGGGCGGAATGGTTCCTCCATTAGCAATCTTTGTCGCAACGTTATTGTTCAAAAATAAATTTACAAAAGACCAAAAAGAAGCAGGTTTGACAAATATCGTCATGGGGCTGTCCTTCGTCACAGAAGGTGCGATTCCATTTGCAGCAGCAGATCCACTGCGAGCGATCCCAAGCTTTATCGTCGGTTCTGCCCTGACTGGTGCACTTGTCGGTGCCTTTGATATCCAATTGATGGCGCCACATGGTGGGATCTTCGTTGTCCTGCTATTATCTAAACCAATTTTGTTCTTGCTATTCATCTTGATCGGTGCGATCGTTTCTGGCGTCGTATTCGGTTTGTTGAAAAAAGCGCCTGAGCAAACAGCTTAATTGAAAAGACCCACAAGATCCTCGTGATCTTGCGGGTCTTTTTCATTCTTGATTGGTAAAAAGCTGCTGCTCGACTAGCTTTTGGGTGTTCATAAAATACACTCGTAGTTTTTTCCCATCCTTCTTTAGATTGACCCATGTATATTTGCGCGTGCGGTGCAGATAGCCAAAATGAACATCAGGCATGGCCGCTTTCAAAGCATCTAGCGGTAAGTGCTTCAAAGCAGTCTCTGGCAAATAAAATTGCAGGCAAGCAGTATAGTCTTTAAAACGATCCTCTGAATATTCAATCTCAAGATGACTACGAATATAGAATGAATAAGCCTCTACCCCATCGTCTATCGTTAGTTCTGGCTTTAATACGATATAATCCATCATGCGCAACCGCTCTTGATCCACCCAAGGAAAATACGCTTGGGCATTCAGATACCCTTTCACTCGCCGCTCTTGATACTCTTCGTTCACGAGGTCGAAGCTTCTGGTGACAAAATGTGTCGCGCTGCGTTTTGTTGTTGGCTGCAGTCGATCATTTTGGTATTGAATGGTTTGGATCAAGTGATCGCCAAAGGCATATTCAATATATGGTTCTCTCAAAATACCCACCCCGTTATCCCAAGTCAATTGATCGATTCCAGTTTGATCGCGAAACAATCGCTGGTAGGATAGGTTCAATTCGTGATCCCACTGGAAAGGATCTCGATACAATTCCACCATCACAACCCCTTGGTCTCTTACCTGCACTTGCTCCACCTGCTGCGCATCAGTAATGATCACCTGAGGAATGATATGTGCGTAGAATGCCGAAAAGTACATGCGCCAGCAAGAAGTCAGTGTATAGCCATTGTAAAAGACGTCGTAACCAGAAAACTGATTGCAGTCGATGACGATTTCTTGTTCAAAATTTTTCCGCTTCGGTAACGCGTTGATTTCAGCAATCGATTGAAAATTTTGCCTTTTCTCGATTCCCTCGACGTTATGCATCAAGTACTCATCATATGAACGCAAATAGCCGAACAAGCCATCTCTTTGCATCGTTTCATCGAAGTAACTTAAAATCACGGGTTTTTGCGTGGAAAATACGTCTTTCGTAAACAGGTGCCGTTGTAAAACAGCCTCTTGAATGATATGGATACTGGACTCATTTTGGCCGTCCGTCACAATCAATTCCGTATTGATTTCTTCAGGGGCGCTATGCAGTAGTTGACTGACCTCATCCAAATCATAAGGTTTCTTTGCTTGCTGATTGAAGTAGTATTCCGTCGG
Organism: Enterococcus sp. DIV0755f; assembly: GCF_051713725.1. NCBI lineage: Bacteria > Bacillati > Bacillota > Bacilli > Lactobacillales > Enterococcaceae > Enterococcus > Enterococcus sp. DIV0755f. The sequence goes on along the minus strand of NZ_JBIOQL010000001.1, from coordinate 1,576,361 downwards.
CTGATAGCTAAGACGAACCAAAGCGAACCAATTTTCAATCAACAAACGCAACTGCGCTGCTTCCATTTGGGTTGATTGTAGAAAGCCATAGATTTTTTCAGTTTTGATCATCGCTATCCCTCTTTTCTATGCCCTTTCTTTAATTATAGTAAAGGGGGAAACGATTGAACACTATTTCGCTTTTTTTTTGATGAAATCTACCACCGTTCGTGGTAAACTTAAGGCGCTTGGAGGTGAACCTATGGGCTTAAAATTCCAACGAGAAGACTCGCTAGATAAAATGTTTGATGATTTTGCCTTTCTTCCCGATAACGACAAAGACAAGAAAAAGCAGGAAAACGATATTGAGCGTTTCTTGAAAAACGAATCTTATGAAGAGAAAAAAACACATCCTAAAGATAGTAAGAAAGCAGATTAATAAAAAAGGCAAAGGACGCGTCAGCCCCTTGCCTTTTTTACTTGCCAAAATAGAAAATGAGCCACTGAAGCTACATAAGTTCAACGATCAGAATCATCATCTAGAGGTTTTCTTATAGCTCTTCATACAACATGCTTTGACGTAATCGCACCAAACCAATGGTCAACAAGCAGAGAATAAAAAAGATGGTTGTTAAGATCGTCATCACGAAGATCACCACAAAAATCGGTGAGCTTGTAAAACGAATCATTGGTTCAAAGATAGTGGTTTTAATCAAGTCAGGGATCTCAGAGACTAAGAGTTGTTGAATCGCTTGGTTAAAATCTTCCGTTGATGAATTTGCGGGCAAAACAGCCATAAAACTCCCTACACCATAATTTGCGACCCCAATCCAAGCAATTGCGACATTTGCTAGAGCGAGCCAGCCAACGCCAAGATTACCGACAACGATCGAACCGATCGCAAGATTGCCAATCCCAACTAATAAGCCAAAGCAGAGATTCCCTATTGCAATGACACCGATACTGACTGTCCCAATTCCCAACATTCCGAAGGACAATAAGCCAATCGATAAAAAGCCTAAACTGACAACCCCCAAAGCAATAATCCCTTTGGCTTTGACACCAAGGCTAAACCAGCCGCTGGCAGTTGGTAGCTCTTTCATCAGCACAAAAAACGCTCGAACACTCGTCACTTGATTCAGTAATAAGAATAAATTGGGAATCAAAATGTGCATTAACGGAAGCCGCAGAACCGTCCGTTCACTTTTGTATTCATAATAGTAGGTTTCTTTCTTTTCTTTTAATAGGTCTTCCACTGGTGTGCCTAATAAATCGGCTAGACGGACCAATGTCTCGATGTCTGGCAACCCATTTCCTCGTTCCCATTTTGAAATGGCCTTATCAGAAACAAATAACCTCGCAGCTAATTCCTTCTGTGTTAAATTATGTCTTGATCGATACTCTTTTAATTTTTTACTTAATGATTCATGCATTCGACCACACCTCCTTGTTACAAGTTTAACAAATAACAAGGAGATTTTCGCTAAAATGGAGCAAATTCAGCACTCTACGCTGCGTAGAATAGCTTAAATCAGCTGATTTCCACTGTAAAATGAGAAAAACCGAAGTAAAGGACTATCTTGCTTCGGTTTCCTAAATGATAATTATTTTATTGCTGCTTCAATCGCTTTCCACGCTTCTTCTTTTCCTTGTTTGGTAATGGAAGAAAAGAGGATAAACGTATCTGCTGGATCAAAGGATAATGCTTTTTTGATCATGCTTTCATGCTTGTTCCATTTCCCGCGAGGGATTTTGTCTGCTTTGGTGGCGACCACGATCACTGGAATCTCGTAGTATTTCAAAAACTCATACATTTGAATATCTTCTTGTGAGGGGGCATGACGCAAATCAACAAGAGATACGACTGCACGCAGTTGCTCTCTTTGTTCAAGATATGTCTCAATCATTTTCCCCCATTTCGCTCGCTCTGTTTTCGATACTTTTGCATAGCCGTAGCCGGGGACATCGACAAAATGCAGCGTATTTTCAATCAAATAAAAGTTCAGCGTTTGCGTCTTCCCAGGTTTTGATGAGGTACGGGCTAAATTTTTACGATTGATCAATGTATTGATGAAGGATGACTTTCCGACATTTGAGCGGCCTGCTAAGGCAATCTCCGGTAAAGGTGTAGCTGGATATTGTGCTGGAGAAACGGCACTGATGACGATTTCAGCATCATGTACTTTCATCGAATCGCTCCTTTCTATTTTTTCAAAAAGAAATCCGGATAGCAATGAAACTATCCGACTTGGTCTCGATTAGACTGCTTTTTTGGTCTCTTCATTGTAAATGATTTTTGGTTCACCAAGTCCTTTTGCCGCTTCTTCCGTGATGGTGACTTTTTGGATCGACTCATCAGAAGGGACATTGAACATGACATCCATCATGATATTCTCGATGATCGAACGCAACCCACGAGCACCGGTATTTCGCTCAATGGCTTGCGCAGCAATGGCACGCAAAGCCTCTGGCTCAAATTCCAGCTCGGTGTCATCTAATGCCATTAACTTTTGGTATTGTTTGACCAGCGCATTTTTTGGTTCAGTCAAAATATGCACTAAATCATCTACTGTTAATTTCTCTAGCGCAGCCATCACTGGCAAGCGGCCAATAAATTCAGGAATCAAACCGAATTTAAGCAAGTCTTCAGGAATGATTTGCTGCATCACGCTTTCGCCTTCTTCAAGGCGCTTATTGTTCGTGCCAAAACCAATTGTTTTTTCACCTAAACGGTTTTTAACGATGGTTTCGATTCCGTCAAACGCCCCGCCAACGATAAAGAGAATATTGGTGGTATCAATTTGGATCATCTCTTGATGTGGATGTTTCCGTCCACCTTGTGGCGGTACACTAGCAGTCGTTCCTTCTAGGATCTTCAGCAATGCTTGCTGTACGCCTTCACCGGATACGTCACGAGTAATCGATACATTTTCACTCTTACGGGCGATTTTATCGATCTCATCAATATAGATGATTCCTTTTTCTGCCATTTCTACGTTATAATCAGCAGCTTGTAACAGTTTCAAAAGAATGTTTTCCACATCTTCACCGACATAGCCGGCTTCTGTCAAACTGGTTGCATCAGCGATTGCAAAAGGCACGTTTAGTGAACGTGCTAAAGTTTGTGCCAAAAATGTTTTCCCAGAACCTGTTGGTCCGATCAAGCAAATATTGCTTTTTTGTAATTCTACATCTTCTGCTGTCGTTTCTACATTGACCCGTTTGTAGTGATTGTAAACCGCTACAGCCAATGTCCGTTTCGCACGATCTTGTCCAATCACATATTCATTGAGAACATTCAGTAGTTCTTGCGGTTTCGGCACTTCGGTAAATTCACGAATTGCTTCTTCGTAAAACTCTTCATCAATGATTTCTTTACACAAATCGATGCATTCATTACAGATATAGACCCCAGGACCTGCAACGATCTTTTTCACCTCTTCTTGCGTTTTGCCACAAAAAGAACAACGAACAGCTTCATTACCGTTTGTATTATCGTACATACTGTTCACCCCTTGAAAATTTTCCAACCTATTTAAAGGAGTGGAATTTTGTTTACTAACTTTGCAGTCTTAAACAATCATATCATAACTTTTTTGAAAGAAAAAGTTCTTTTTACGTTGCCTAACGTTTTCTTATCATTTGTTAGTAATTGTTAAACTAGCCCCTCTTACTCCCAAGAAAAAACGGCAAACACCGCTAGATGTTCGCCGTTTTTAAGCATTTTGCTTACGCTTCTTTTGCAGTACCTGTGACAAGTTCAACTGCTTTCTTCATCGTGATATCATGTTTCAACATGTCTTCTGTTAAGACGCGTTTGATTTGATCCACTGGCATGTTGTAAGCTTCAGAAAGTTCTTTGATTTCGTTTTCGATATCTTCTTCTGTTGCTTCCAAACCTTCTGCTTTAGCGATTGCTTCAATAACAAGGTTTGTTTTCACGCGGGTTTCTGCTTCACCTTCAAATTGTGTGTGCAGATCTGCTTCAGTTGAACCAGTTAATTGATAATACATTTCTGGTGAGATTCCTTGACGTTGCATGTTGTTCAAGAATTCATCCATTGAACGGTGTACTTCATCATGAACCATTGAATGTGGTAATTCAACGATTTCTGCGTTTTCAACTGCTTGACGGATCGCAGCTTCATCTTTTGCATCTTCAGCTGCTTTTTCTTTTGTTTCAGTCAATTCAGCACGGTATTTTTCTTTTAATTCAGCTAATGATTCAACGCTGTCATCAACGTCTTTTGCGAATTCATCATCTAATTCAGGAAGTTCTTTTGCTTTTACTTCGTGAACAGTTACTTTGAAGACTGCTTCTTTACCAGCTAAATCTTCTGCTTGATAATCTTCTGGGAAAGTAACGGTAACGTCTTTGCTATCACCAGCTTTTGTTCCTACTAATTGTTCTTCAAAACCAGGGATGAATGAGTTTGAGCCAAGTTCAAGTGAGTAGTTTTCACCTTTGCCGCCTTCAAATGTTTCTTCCCCTAAGAAGCCTTCAAAGTCGATAACGACTGTGTCGCCATTTTCAGCTGCTTCGTCTTCTTTGATAACTAATTCAGCTTGTGCTTCTTGTTCACGTTTGATGCGTGCATCCACGTCTTCTTCTGTGACTTCACGGTCTTGTTTTTCAACTGTTAATTCTTTGTAATCACCAAGTTTTACTTCAGGTTTTACAGTAACTTCTGCTTTGATAACCCAATCTTGGCCTTTTTCCATGCTGTCAACGTCGATTTTTGGTTGCGCAACAGGATCGATCCCTGCTTCTTTTACAGCAGCTTCATAAGCTTCTGGAAGAACAGCGTTCAATGCATCTTCATACAACGCTTCTTCGCCGTACATACGGTTAAATACTTGGCGTGAAACTTTCCCTTTACGGAAGCCAGGTACGTTAAGATTGCCTTTCACTTTATTGAATGCAGTCGTCAAGCCTTTTTGGATTTCTGCTTGAGCGATCGTAAATGTCAAAACACCATCATTGGTGCCTGTTTTTTCCCATTTTGCAGTCATTTATTTCCCTCCGAATATTAATTGATTTACATATGAAATAGCTTCATGCATACCTTTAAATAGTACACTAACGTTGTTTAATTGTAAACATTTTACCATGAAAGTTGCGAATTTTTCTTTCAGCGAATGCTCAATCGTAGGATATTGCGTAGGTGTCGTTTGCGTTCTTCTATTTCATTCGCTGCTTTTAGCTGTTCTTTTTCTTCAAATAACCCACGATAATCTTCAATGTAGCTTGCCACCCATGCTTTTGCCTCCTCTTTTGCAGGTAAAAATGGGTAGCTGATGGCTAAATGATCATTGATTTCTGCTGAGACGCTTTCTGCTAAAATCGGATCTTCTTGGGCGATCGTTTCGTCAATCTCTTTCTGGATCGCTTTAACAGCGGCATCTTCTTGCAAAAGTTTTAACTCTTTCGGAACGATTTGCTGCATATTCCCAAGGTAATCGATCAGTTCAAAAGGTTCGTCCACTTCAAGACGCACGAGCTCATCCACTAATTTGGGCAGTAAATATGGATTTTTGATGGAAGCTAACGTTTCATGCATCAGCGTGACAAATTGTGGTTTGGTAATGGCTTGGGTAAAAACGTGCCATTCTGTTGCACTCACCGGTTGATTGGCTTCATCTAATGCACGTAAATGCTTGCGTTTCCCATGAAAATCTTCCAGCCCTAAAATTTGCTGCACTTCTTCTACCTTTGCTAATTCACTTGCTAACTGTTCCTGATAGCGGCTTGCAATTTTTGTTTTTTTACCTAATGTAAGCCAGCGCCGAGCTTTTAAATACTGACCATCCAAGATCAGCAGATGACCAATTTGTAAATACCCGTCGGTTTCTTTTAGATAATCATCCAAATAGTCTTCCGCCAGATCTAACGCTTTGGCAAAATCATTCAACTGCTGCAGACATTCAACAAGCCATTGATTGATCTCAAAACTGGCATTTTTTTGATAGAGTTCATTGTACAGGCGAAAAGCTTGCAAAAACTCCTTTGACTGGTAGGCTTTTTCTGCCGCCAGCCGAAGCCGTTCATTTGGTCCTGGGAAATCAATCGTCTCACCCATTCTCGATCCCTCCTTTACTACTTGCTTGATCTGCTAGTTAGTTTTGTGCGCCAATCATTACGTGATTGGCATCCACCTGTTTATTGAAAGCTTTGATCAGATTAATGGTCACCACACTGGTTTCTGCAAAATAATCCGCAGCCTGCTGCTTATTTTTATTAAAGACGATTGGTAAATAACCGAGATAAAAGAAAAGATTGAATTGTAATACGTAGCGTCCGCATAGCTCGCGAATCAACACGGTTTGCCAGCTGAGTTCTTCCTCTACAAAAGAAACCACTCGAATGCCAAAAAGCATTTTTCCAATCGTTTGACCATGATTTAGCTTTGTCATTAGAACAAAATAGCCTAGATAGATTGCTAAGGCACAGAAGTTGTAAAGGCCAAACCGCTGACTGGTTGCCGTTAAATTCGCTAGATTGTAGATACTACCGATCGTTATTTGGGTAATCGCTCGGATCACCAACACATCAACGAGATAAGCAAAGAAACGAATCCAAAACCCAGCAAAAAAGTAGCTAGGAAAATCATTGAAGAACCGTTTGTCTTCTGCCTGTTTTTCAGGTTCTTCATACCGTTGCCAGGCTTGTTGTTTTTCCTCGATCTCGCTTTGGGTATACTCTTCTTCTTTAAAAGACGTTAAGACTTGTTGGTAAAAATCATCGGGATGATTTACTTGTGCGTTCCTCATCGCTTTGTTGGCACTTACTGGTTCGGTTGTTTCTGAAACCTGTGCCTCAGTTGGCACATCCGTATGACCGGTTGACGGTGTCGAGGTTTCCCGCTGTTCCCTTTGATCGATTGACGTACTTGTGTGATTGTCATCCCTTGACGATGTGCCAGCGGAATACTTGTTTTTCTCTGTCATAGTCATTCACCTCCATAGTAATAAAGAGGTTTCGGAGCATCGCTGGTTCCAAGGCTTTCCATCAATTGGATCACTCGCTCTGTGTTTGATTCTTTTAATCCTTGTAGTTCGGCTAAACTTGAACCTAACCAAGTAGAAGCAAATCCAGTAGAGGAAACATCATAGCTGAAAATCTCGGCATCTTCCAAGCCTAGATCTGCTTGCATTGCTGCTAATGTATCTTCAGGAAAACCGATTTCATCCACTAAACCAACGGACACTGCTTGCTGCCCATCATAGATGCGGCCATCAGCGATCTTTCTAACGGCTTCTTCTGTCATGCCACGTCCTTCTGCCACGATTTTTACGAACCGACCATAGGCATTGTCGACATAGGTCTGCAAGACTTCCTTGTCGGCTTCTGTGGGTTCTCTCGTTGATGAACCTACATCTTTTAGTGCGCCACTTTTATACGTATTGTCTTCGATCCCTAGCTTTTCGAATAAGCCAGCATAGTTTAGCCCTGACATGATCACCCCGATTGAACCAGTAATGGTTTCATCCGTTGCAAAAATTTTATCAGCACCTGCCGAGATATAATAACCGCCACTGGCTGCCATGTTTTTCATACTGACATACATTGGAATCCCTAACTCTTTGATTTTTGCTAACTCACGAGCGATCTCCGCACTTTCATAGACGCCGCCTCCTGGGGTATTGACTTCCATCAAGATGCCCCCAATAGTTGGATCTTCTTGGATCATCCGTAGTTCTTCTAAAAATCGCTGATGATCATAAGATTCTGTTGTGAATAAGCCACCACTGGAGCTGCTGGCGATGGTTCCTTCTAAAGATAAGCGAACAATACGATTGTCTTGATCTCCGGCAACTAACGTTGTCTCTTCGATCGCATTACTTCCGTAGAACAAAGCATTTAACCCTTGCAGCGTTTGAGTTTCCTCTTGCTCTGGACGATTTGTGATTACTGAAAAAACCCCCGAGCAGATAAATAACCCTGCTGCGATCGCCGCTGCGATCCATCTTCTTTTATTCATTTTCCCACCTAACTTTTCACCTTTCCCATTTTTAGTATAGATTTTTGATGACGATCACTGCTTCTTCGTCTCCAACCGCATCAAATTTCTCGCTTTTTTCAGCTAAGACGTAGCCACCAAAAAATTCCTTTGTCAGTTCATCCTGGACTTCGAATGTTTGCGCGGTTTCCACGGTGACTGATCCAGGCAAAATTTCTTGCAAGCTGTCCCAGCCCGTATCCAACATGACCTTTGTTTCATCTGTGACATTAGGATCTTTTTCTATCGCAGCTACCATTTTCTTTAGCTCTGAAAAAGTCATACAATTTACAAATTCTGGCATTTCATTCCCTCACTTTCTTACTTTTTTATTGTAGCGAACTTAAAAAAAAAAGCATAGCTTTATGAGGAAATTTCTTGGGAATCTTATTCGACAAAGCTATGTCAGCTGTTTTGATTTCCTTTAAACAGGTTCAAATCAACCTTACCAATAACTATACCAATTATTTTTATATAACTTTGAGTTGACAGAAACAGGAATAAATATTATGATATTGCTTGTATTTCTATAAAATATCTCACAAGGAGGATAGATAGACCAATAAGGATAGCGCCTGATCTGGAAACAGATGACGAGGAAAGAGTTTATCGAAACATTCGGCGGATGACTCTAGGGACTGCACTCTACAGGCAAGAACAAATCTCATCGTAAGGTGATGACAAAGACTTGCTACGCAGATAGAAATACATAATGCCAAACTAAATTTTTTGAAAGTAGGATTATCATTATGTGTGGAATTGTAGGAATCGTAGGAAAATCAAATGCAGAACGAATTATTTTGAACGGATTGGAACGCTTAGAGTATCGCGGCTATGACTCAGCAGGTCTTTATGTCGCTGATCGGACTTCGGATCACTTAATTAAAGCCCAAGGAAGAATCAAAAACTTGGAAGAAAAAGTGACTTCTGAAGTAACAGGAACGATCGGTATCGGACATACCCGTTGGGCGACCCACGGCAAGCCATCAGAAATGAACGCTCATCCTCACACTTCAGCAAACCAAGCACTCGTGTTGGTTCATAACGGTGTGATCGAAAACTTTGAAGAGCTTCATCAAGAATATTTAAGCAACCACCAATTTGAAGGTCAAACAGATACGGAAATCGTTGTTCATTTGATTGAAGCATTGAAGGAGCAAGACAACAGCACGACCAAAGCAGCCTTTAAAAAAGCTTTGTCCTTGATTCGCGGCTCTTATGCCTTTGCCTTAGTAGAAAAAAATGATCCAGAAACCATTTATGTTGCCAAAAACAAAAGTCCTTTATTGATCGGTTTGGGAGATGGGTTCAATGTCATCTGCAGCGATGCCTTAGCAATGCTCGATCAAACGACTCACTTTGTTGAGATCGAAGATGGCGAAATGGTGACCGTAACAGCCGATGCGATCGAAATTGAAGATCCAAAAGGAAACCTTGTGTACCGTGAGTCTTATGAAGCACAACTAGATCTGACTGACATCGAAAAAGGAACATACCCTTACTACATGTTAAAAGAAATCGATGATCAACCAACTGTGATGCGCCGCTTGATTCAAGAATATCAAGGAGAATCTGGTGAAGTAGTGATCGATCCAGCGTTAAAAAACGAACTTTTAGCTAGCGATCGAATCTACATCATTGCTTGTGGTACTAGCAATCATGCGGGCTGGGCAGCAAAAGCCATTTTAGAAAAACTAACACAGATCCCTGTTGAGGTTCATTTATCTAGTGAGTTTGGCTACAACATGCCATTGTTGTCAGCAAACCCCTTCTTCTTGTTCTTATCACAAAGTGGTGAAACGGCAGATAGCCGTCAAGTATTAGTGACGATCAACCAGTTAGGTCTTCCTAGTCTGACGATTACCAACGTTGCTGGTTCTACTCTTTCTCGAGAAGCGAACCATACCTTATTGCTTCATGCTGGTCCAGAAATCGCTGTTGCCTCTACAAAGGCGTATACTGCACAGATCGCAGTGATGACGTTATTAGCAAAAGCCATTGGTGATGAAAAAGCTGTTCCTGAAGCATTGGACTTTGATGTTTTCCATGAACTAAGCATCGTTGCTTCTGCAATGGAGGCTTTAGTGGATGAAAAAGCTGTTATCAGTCAATTTGCTGAGGATTTCCTTTCCGAAACCCGTAATGCGTTTTACATTGGACGTGGAAATGATTACTATGTATCGATGGAAGCGGCATTGAAATTAAAAGAAATTTCTTATATCCAAGCGGAAGGCTTTGCGGCTGGTGAATTAAAACACGGCACCATCGCGTTGATCGAAGAAGGTACACCAGTGATCGGTGTGATCACGGAAGAAGTGACCGGCTCTCATACGCGAGGCAATTTGAAAGAAGTCGAATCTCGTGGGGCTCATACCCTTGTGATCGTTAGCCAAGAATTAGCAAAAGCGACTGATCAAATCATTTTACCAAACGTTCACCCATTGGTAACAAGCTTAGTGGCAGTCGTTCCAACACAGCTGCTGGCTTACTTTGCCACTTTACAGCGCGGATTCGACGTTGATAAACCAAGAAACTTAGCAAAATCCGTTACCGTTGAATAAGTTTTTTAAAAGATTGAAACCGAATTGGTTATCTTCTGTATAATAAAAAGAACTCCTCGTTCGATGACTCGATCGTTCATAGGGGTTCTTTTTTTCTTGTCTACTGCACAACAAATCCGAAAAGACTTTTAAAAGCAACTATCCTTCGCAAGGCTTGCCCACTGCGTCTCCTCTGTTAAGCGTTGCCGACAAAATCGTTGACAAGTTTCTCTAATTCGCAAGTTGGCTTCTTGCTGGTAAGTAGACAAAAAAGACGACCAAAGACATCCTTTGGTCGTCTTACTTCTTTATTTATTCCGCACCGATTTCCTCTCGAACGACCGCTGCGATTTTTTCTACATAGTAATCGACTTTTTCAATGGTTGGCGCTTCTGCCATCACCCGAAGCAATGGTTCTGTTCCTGAAGGGCGAACCAAGATACGGCCTTCGCCGTTCATTTCTGCTTCTGTCTCTTCCACGATTTTACGGATAGCTGGAACATCCATCGCGCCATTTTTATCTGTCACTCGAATGTTGACAAGTTTTTGTGGATAGATCGTTACCTCTCCTGCTAATTCCGACAGTTTCTTGCCCGTTTGTTTCATGATATTCAATAGTTGAATTCCTGATAGCAAACCGTCACCTGTCGTATTGAAATCCAAGAAAATCATGTGACCTGATTGCTCGCCACCAAAATTATAATCGTTTTTACGCATTTCTTCGACGACATAACGGTCACCGACTTGTGTGATGACATCTTTCAGTCCAATTGCTTCCACTGCTTTATGGAACCCTAAATTGCTCATGACTGTTGTCACGATCGTTCCTTGGTTCAAGCGCTTTTGCTCCGCTAAATATTTCGCACAGATATACATGATTTTATCGCCATCAACGATGTTTCCTAGTTCATCTACTGCGATGACCCGATCACCATCTCCATCAAACGCAAGACCAGCATCCGCCCCTTTTTCAACGACAAATTCAGCTAACGCTTCAGGGTGAGTCGATCCCACACCATCATTAATGTTCAACCCGTCTGGAGACGTCCCCATTGTGAAGAATTCTGTTTCTAGATCGGCAAACAAACGATTGACACTTGTTGCTGTTGCGCCATTTGCTGCATCAACACACACCGTGATTCCTTCCAAATCATCAGGAATCGTTTGACGTAGAAATTGAGAGTATTTCAACAACCCTTCTGGAAACTCATCCACCGTTCCTAAGCCATCGGCAGAAGGACGTGGAAGTGTGTCTTCCGGCGCATCAAGTAATGCTTCAATTTCAGCTTCTTGTTCATCGACTAATTTAAAGCCATCATTCCCGAAAAACTTGATGCCATTGTCTTGTGCAGGATTGTGAGAGGCAGAGATCATTACACCTGCACTCGCTTTTTGCACTTTCGTCAAGTACGCAACACCCGGTGTAGAAATAACACCTAATTGGAATACCTCGATCCCGACAGATAATAGTCCAGCGATCAATGCATTTTCTAGCATCTGTCCAGAAATCCGTGTGTCCCGTCCCACCAAAACACGGGGACGGCGGTCCCCAGTTTCATGCTGACTTAATACATAGCCGCCGTAACGACCTAATTTAAATGCTAATTCAGGTGTCAACTCCTTGTTTGCTTCTCCTCTAACACCATCAGTACCAAAATATTTTCCCATTTTAATAACCTCTCTTATTCATTCTCTACAGTCAAACGACTAAGAACTGCTTGTCGTCGTGCTGCTTGCGGAATTCTCTGTTTGTTCTTGCGTCGTGTCGACTGTCGAAGAATTGGCTTGAGAATTCGCACTGTTCGTTGCTTCATCGCCATCATTGTTTGATTGATTCTCAGTAGTTGTTTCTGCAACCGGAGTGATTTGGATCGTCACTACTGTTGGATTGATCGTTGTTCCCTCTGGTACTGGAATCGTTACTGTCCGTTCGGTCGTGGTTGTGATCTCACTAACATCCACTGGGACACCGATCTGCTGGGTCTCATCCAAAATACTTTGTGGTCCTGTTAGCACCGCACTGATACTACTCATCCGGTAGATGTAATGAGAGATCCCATCTGGTGTTGTCCCCTGTTGAGTGACAAACAATTCAATTTCTTTGCTTGGCGCTTCCATCATCAATGCCACATCGACCGAATCTGGCTCAGGAATGATCGCTAAAGGATTGTTTTCACTATCCCAAGCCTCGATCGTTCCATCCACCGTGATCGAATCGCCAGTAATATCATCTGGATTCACGATCGCTACCACTCGGTCGATTTCTGCCAGTGTCTTATCGCCAGTAGTGATCTCTACTTCTTGCGGTTCAACACTCATTGAATCAACGCCGTAACCACTCGTTGATCCATCAGTCGAGATGACTGGCTCAACGGTAAACGTTTGGGTGACTTTTTTCTCGATCGTCACAGTGACGGTTTTGGGTTCGATTTCGGCTGTCACACTTGAGCTAAGATTTTTCACTTCTAAAGGGACCTCATGGGTTCCTTCATCAAGTCCAGTCAAATCAGCAACTACTCGAAAGCTCCGCGTTTCCTCGCTACGTTCAGCATTCAATTGCACCCGATTTCGACTAGACAAAGTCACGTCTACTGTTGTTTCAAATCCTTGGATAAAGTATTCATCTGTGTCATAGGTGGTCTGAATCGGTACATTATCGATCTCTTCCTCATAAGGATTTGAAGTTCCTGCAAGGTTGACTTGCAGGCTTGATCCGCTGGCGATGAAAAACAGAACCAGACTAAAGAACAGCGCTAGTATACCATAAAATACGTTTTGACGACGTTCTCTCTTGATCATTTTCTTCCTCCTTTGTTGACCCCTTCAAAGAAAGATTGCAGCAAGTTGCGTTTACCAGGCTTTTCTTCTGGCACTAATTCGCGATTCAACACGTCGAGATACTCTTGTCGCGAAAGCTCAGTAAGCATCCGATTATTCAGGGTAATACTGACGTCTCCCGTCTCCTCTGAGACGATAATGGTCAACGCATCACTAACTTCTGAAATCCCGACAGCCGCTCGATGGCGCGTCCCAAATTCTTTGGGAATCAACGGACTTTCTGACAGTGGTAAGTAGGCACTAGCAACAGCGATCTTATCATCTCTTAAGATGACTGCACCATCGTGTAGCGGTGTATTGGGAATAAAAATATTGATCAGTAATTCGCCCGTCACGTCCGCATCTAAAGGAATCCCCGTTTCAATATATTCTTCTAACCCCGTCGTCCGTTCGATCGTGATCAATGCACCAATTTTTCGTTTTGCCATATATTGAACAGCTTTGTCCAACGCTTGGACCAACACTTCATCCCGTCGTTTTTCATTCTTAGAAGTCTTGAAGAAAGAGCTACGGCCAAGATGCTCCAGCCCTCGTCGAATTTCTGGTTGGAAAATAACAATCGCGGCGATCACCCCATATGTGATGACTTGATCCATCAACCAAGATAGCGTCTTTAATCCTACGATACCTGCCAAAAACCTTAGAACAATGAATAGGCCGACGCCTTTAAACAACTGGATCGCTTTTGTTCCTCGCACAAGCTGGATCAGCTTATAAACCAAGTACCAAACAACGATCACATCTAAAACATTTACTAAAAATGACCAAGAAAATATATCAAATGAGAGCAATTCTCTCCAATAATCTAAATTAAAAAAATCCCTGAAATTTATCAACATAAACAGCCTTCCTTTATTCTTAAGACTTCAGATAATAGTATAACATAGGACCTCTTCAAAGATTTGAAAAAAAACAAATTTATGAAAAAGTTTTGAAAAAATAAACAGCTCTTTTACTTAGTTTACCATTATCCTGAAATCATTGTTTGTCAAAGGTCTTAGAAGATTTCATCTAAACGAGCTTCTTGCACTCATTTCTTAGGAAAAACAACAAATGACCCTGAAAAACGGGTCAAACCGTTTTTCAGGGTCATTCCTCAGCGAGCGATTACTCTTGCTGACGGCGCTTTGCGCGCGCTGCACGCCGTGCTGCTCTTTCAGCGAGCTGTTCTTCGCTTAACGGCTGTTTTTCTCTTCGTACACGCTCCGTTTTTACTGCCGTTGGTTGTTCTGCATCAGTACTTACCTTTTTTTCAAGCTTTGCTCGTATTTTTTCTTCTTGACCTGCTAAGCGGGTATAGTTGTAGAAACGAGTTTTCGCATCTGAAACGGTTTTTTCAAACAATGCTTGCGCCGCATTCGGATTGGCAGACTGCAAGGATGCAAATCGAACTTGTGTCTGCATAAAGGCAGGCATTTGATCAAATGCTGGCTTTTTGAAGTCGAGTGTCATTGGCTGTTTCCCTTTTTCTGTCAACAGCGGGTTATAGCGGTAGAGACTCCAATACCCCGATGCAACTGCTTCTTGTGCTTCTTTCAAGGATTGACGCATTCCGCCTGCAAGACCGTGGGTGATACATGGCGTATAGGCAATGATGATTGATGGTCCTGGGAACCGCTCGGCTTCTTCAAAGGCTTTGATCGTTTGCATTTGATTTGCACCAGATGCGATTTGTGCGACATAGACATGTCCGTAGGTCATCGCCATCATTCCTAAATCTTTTTTGGAAACAAACTTGCCACTCGCAGCGAATTTAGCAATGGCCGAAGTCGGTGTCGCTTTAGAGACTTGCCCCCCTGTATTAGAATAGACTTCATTATCTAACACGAGAATATTGACGTCTGCACCAGAAGCGAGAACATGATCGATACCGCCAAACCCAATATCATATGCCCAGCCGTCACCGCCTATCATCCATTGGCTTGGCTTAACAAACAAATCTTTCTCCTGCAAGATTTTGTTCAGCTGAGGTGTTGTGGCAGCTTCAGCTTCTAAGGCGGCGATCAATTTTGCTGCTCGCTGTTGCGTCCCAGCACTTTCTTCTCGATGAAGGTCCCAATCATCAATCAAAGCCTGCAATTCTTCTGATACATTGGCTTTCAACGACTGCAGCTGGGCTGCTAATTTCTCCCGTCGGGTTTGGTTGGCTAAGAACATACCATAGCCATATTCGGCATTGTCTTCAAACAACGAGTTTGACCAAGCTGGCCCTTGTCCTAAGTGATTGGTTGTATAAGGGGAAACTGGTGAGGTTCCACCCCAAATCGAAGAGCAGCCGGTCGCATTGGCGATCATCATGCGATCACCAAACATTTGGGTCAATAGTTTCACATAGGGGGTTTCCCCACAGCCCGCACAAGCACCAGAGAACTCCAACAAAGGTTTATTGAATTGAGAGCCCAAAATAGTTCCTGGTTTTGCTGGATTTTCTTTTTGACGTAAAGTCATCGCAAAAGCCCAATTTAAAGCTTGTTCTTTTTGTTCTTCGTAAGGACGCATCGTCAAAGCTTTCCCTTTGGCGGGACATGCTTCCACACAAAGGCCGCAACCTGTACAATCTTCAACGGAAACTTGAATTCGATATTTTTGCCCATTCGCGCCTCGCATCTCTCTGACGATAAAGCCTTCAGGTGCTTCGGTTAATTCATCTTCATCTGCCAAAAACGGACGGATCGCCGCATGAGGACAGACAAAGGCACACTCATTGCACATGGTACAGCGATCTGATAGCCACTCGGGCACTTCAACAGCGATGCCCCGCTTCTCAACCGCTGTTGTCCCGACAGGGATCACCCCTTCAGTCATTTGATTTCGTACGAGGGTACCCACGCTTAGTTGGTTGCCTTCTTGACGGTTGATGGGTTCCACGATTTCCCGCACAAATTGTGTTGTAGCAGTGGATGTCCTCTTCGGCACTTCGATCGTTGCCCACTTGCTTGGAACAGGGATTTCTTGTAATAATTCGATGGTGCGATCGATGGCTGCTTGGTTCTTTTCAACGATCGCCATCGATTTGTGCCGATAACTTTTCAGCGCCTCTTCTTTTAAAATCGGCAAGATTTCCTCGGTCGAAATGATGTTTGCCAAGTAAAAGAAGGCTGTTTCCATCGCAGTATTGATCCGCCCACCTAAGCCGACTTCCATTGCCAACTGCATGGCATTGATGGTATAAAAGCGGATCTCGTTTTCAGCAAGATAACGTTTCATTTTCTTTGGTAGATTTTTTAAGATTTGCTCTTGTGACCAGGTCGTATTTAATAAAAAGGTTCCGCCTTTTTTGAGTCCTTTCAGCAAATCATACGTATGCAAATACGCAGGCGTATGACATGCAACGAAATCTGCGTGTTCGATCAGATAGGTAGAACGAATGGGGGTATCCCCAAATCGCAGATGGGAAACCGTTAGACCACCAGATTTTTTCGAATCATAATGGAAATAGCCTTGTACATATTTTTCGGTATGGTCACCGATGATTTTGATTGCTGACTTATTTGCCCCGACGGTCCCGTCAGAGCCGAATCCCCAGAATTTCGCTTGGAAGGTGGATGGATCAGTTAGATCTAGCGTGCCCTTTGATGGCAACGACAATTGCGTCACATCATCCGTGATCCCAATGGTGAAGCGTTTCTTTTGGCTCGCTTTTGGCTTGAGCAATTCGTCATAAACGGCAACGATTTGATCAGGCGTCACATCTTTTGACCCAAGACCATAGCGTCCACCTATGATCGTCGGCCGAATCGCTGCATCATACATGGCACTTTGCACATCCAAAAGCAAAGACTCGCCATTGGCACCAGGTTCTTTGCTGCGATCCAATACAGCGATACTTTTAACGGTAGCAGGCAGTTTTTCTAAGAAGACTTCTAGTGGGAATGGTCGATACAAATGGATCGACAAGACCCCCACCTTGCGGCCTGAAGCGCATAAATGATCCACCGTTTGCTGGATCGTTTGCGTCGAGGACCCCATCGAAACGATGACTTCTTCGGCGTCCGAAGCACCATAATAATCCACTAAATCATAGTTGGTTCCTCTTAAAGCATTGATTTTTTTCATGTAAAAACGAACGATCTCAGGCAATGTTTGATAATGCTGATTGATCGTTTCCCGCTGTTGAAAATGGATATCAGGATTTTGATTCGTTCCACTCGTCGTCGGGTGATTCGGGTTCATGGCTTTTTGTCGAAAGGCAGTCAATTTTTCATGATTGACCAACTGTGCCAATTCCTCATAATCTAAGACCTCTATTTTTTGAATCTCATGACTGGTTCGAAACCCATCAAAAAAATTTAAAAATGGGATATTGGCTTCGATAGCTGCTAAATGAGCGACTGGCGCTAAATCCATTACTTCTTGAACACTGCTTTCCGCTAACATAGCAAAGCCTGTTTGTCGGGTGGCCATTACATCGGTATGATCTCCAAAAATATTCAAAGCATTGGTGGTCACTGCTCGGCTGGCGACATGAAAGACGCCTGGCAGCATTTCCCCAGCAATCTTGTACATATTTGGTACCATTAATAAAAGTCCCTGGGATGCCGTATAGGTCGTCGTTAAGGCGCCCGTTTTTAATGAGCCGTGAACCACACCAGCCGCCCCTGCTTCAGATTGCATTTCAACCACTTTCACCGGCTGCCCAAAAAGATTATGCTTTCCTTGAGCAGACCACTGATCCACTAATTCAGCCATGGTTGAACTAGGGGTTATCGGATAGATCGCCGCAAGTTCCGTAAAGGCATAGGAAATATAGGCTGCTGCCGTATTGCCATCCATTGTTTTTCTTTTTCTCATCTATATAACTTCCTTTAATCATCATTTTGCACAATAAAACACAATTCATTATAGCTGAAAATCAAGGAATATAAAAGCACAGTCAGGGGATTTTTCATAATTTCGTGAAACGAAATACATAGTATTCAGCTCATTCTCCCCCTCTTTTCACAGACTTAAATCAAAAGACCTGAGGCTTTTCTTTCAGCAGAAACTTCGGTAAACTAAAAGAAAAAGGAGGAATCTTAATGGATATTTCAATCATCAAAGCACAAGAAACAAATGCGGTAACAGGGATACATATCGGAGATCCATCAGCTAAACCGATCGTCGAATTTATGAATTTGCGCTGCCCTTACTGTCGGCAATGGTTTGAGGAATCGTTACCGATCTTAGGTGAAGCTGTCGCAGCTGGGAAACTACGCCGTGTCATCAAACTATTCGACAAAGAAAAAGAATCATTGCAACGAGGCAATGTGATGCACCGATTTGTTTCCAGTACAGATCCTCAGGCAACGATCGCTGAGATCACAAAAATTTATCAAACACAAGACGAATGGGGTCATTTATCTTTACCTGAAGTGGCAGAATATGCGAAAAATACCTTAGGGCTATCTGAACAAGACCATCCTGCGATCGCAGGAGAAATTGTGGAAGAAGCGAAAAACGCCAACATTCAATTTGTGCCAACGATTATCTTAGATGGGCACATTTTTGATGAATCGATCTCTGCTGAGGAATTAACTGCATTGATCAATGAATAACCACTAACAAAAAACAGGAGCCGATTTGACACTAAAATCCATGTCAAATGCAAGCTCCTGCTTTTTTGATTTCATTCACTACTTAGATTAACTGACTTGTTCACGCAAATGATCCGCAAATTCATTGATTTTGCGAATGCGATGATTGATTCCTGATTTCGAGATCGCTCCTGATGGAATCATTTCTCCTAGCTCTTTCAAGCTGACCTCGGGATGTTCCAAACGTAATTCGGCGATTTCTTGCAGCTTTTCAGGTAAAGCTTGCAAGCCAACTCGATCTTGAATAAATTCGATATTGTCGATCTGCTTCGAAGCCGCGTCGATCGTTTTGTTCATATTGGCGGTTTCGCAATTCACCAAACGGTTGACTGAGTTACGCATATCACGCACAATCCGCACGTCCTCGAATTTCAGCATGGAATTGGTGGCACCGATCAGTGTCAAAAAATCAGCGATTTTCTCAGCGCCTTTCAAGTAAGAGATATACCCATTTCTGCGTTCTAATGCACGGGCATTCAATCCATATGCGTTTAGCATATCACAAATATCTTGGTTATGCTCCTCGTAGATGGAATAGATCTCTAAATGATAGCGGCTGGTTTCTGGATTGTTGATGGACCCAGATGCCATGAAAGCGCCTCGTAAATAGGAACGCATTTTTTGAGTATTGCCCATGATCTCATCAGAAACATGGCTTTGAAACATCAGCCCGTCCATGATATCTAAGTCCAAAAGCACGCGCTGTGTATCTTGCTTCAAACGAACGATGTAAACGTTGTTCTTTTTTAATTTCATTTTACGACGGACCAGCAATTCGCTGCGCACGTCGTAATGATCTTTTAGTAACGAATAGATGCGTCTGGCGATCGCCGCGTTTTCTGTTTGAACGTTTAAAACAAATTGTTGGTTGTTGATACTTAATGACCCATTCATCCGAATCAAAGCGGCCAATTCTGCCTTGGCATGTTCGCGATGAACTTCTAATGCGGTCAATTCTTTTTTTACTTCTGCTGCAAAGGACATAAAAAAATCCCTCCTTTCTTAGATTTTGGCCCCGTAAACGATACGTAGAAGTTCTTCAATCACTTTATCTCCGTCATGAAAAACTCCGCCATCTCTAAGCTCCAGAAAGTCAGCTGAAATGACACGGCTGGCTTCTTCTCGCAGTCCTTGGAAATCGTGTTTCACTTGTACAAGATATTCATCATAAATCTCTGGGTCCATATACCCTTCTGGAACTTTCTCGGTGTTGACTAACACCGTATCAATAAAGGGTTTGCCTAAATGCTTATGCAGGACCCGCACATGGTCGGCATCACTAAAGTGTTCAGTTTCACCTTTTTGGGTCATGATATTACAAATATAAACCGTTTCAGCTTGTGTTTCCAACATTGCTTGGCCGATCTCGCTAATCATGAGATTGGGCAAAATACTAGTAAAGAGACTACCAGGACCCAAGACGATCATATCTGCCTCCATAATTGAAGAAACAACTTTACGAGCTGCTTTCGGCTCATCATTATTTTCTTGATTACGAACAAAGACCCGATCGATCGTTTTGCGATCAACCGCGATCTTGGACTCTCCTACCGCTTCGGTGCCGTCTTTAAAAACAGCGTGCAACACCAATGGCAGATCTGACGAAGGATAAACTCGTCCATCGATATGCATGATTTTTGACAAAATTTGAATGGCTTCATAGGTACTGCTGCGCATTTCAGCAATCGCCGCAATAATCAAGTTCCCCAGGGCATGATTGGCTAAAAATTTGTCTTCGGCTTTAAAACGGTATTGAAAAATATCATTATACAGTTGCGGCATATCAGATAGAGCCGCCAAAACATTGCGCAGATCCCCTGGTGGCGAGATAGAGGAAACCAAATTGCGAATTTCGCCGCTGCTACCGCCATCATCAGCGACCGTAACGATCGCTGTGATGTCGACACCCTGATTCCGCAAGCTCTTCAGGATGACTGGTAACCCAGTTCCGCCACCTACCACAACGATCTTCGGCTTTCTGATTCGGTACGTTTTCATTTTCATGAACGATTCACCGTCTCTTTACGCTTATCTTTGTCGCGATGAGTAATATTGACGCGATAGTCTTCTGCCAAAACCGCACCGATGCGCTCAGATAATGCAACTGAACGGTGTTGGCCCCCAGTACAGCCGATAGCCACCGTCAAGCTGCTTTTGCCTTCCTTGACATAGCCTGGCATGATCGTTTGCAACAGTGTACTAAATTGCTGATAGAATTCTTCCGTTTCTGGAAAAGACATGACGTACTCATACACAGGTTCATCTTTACCCGTTAAAGGACGCAACTCTGGAATGTAATGGGGATTCGGTAAGAAACGAACATCCATCACAATATCAGCATCGATCGGCAAGCCATACTTGAAGCCAAACGAAAGTATTTCAATACGAAACCCTGTCTCATGAGAAGCACGAAATTCTTGATTGATTTTTTCTCTCAATTGCCGTGGGGTCAGCGTCGTTGTGTCGATAACAATACTGGCACGCGTCTTCAAATCGTTTAAGATCGCTCGCTCTTTGCGAATGCCTTCCGTAACTAAGCCATCCATCGCTAATGGATGTGCTCTTCTCGTTTCTTTGTATCTTGACACCAATTCATTGTCCGATGCATCTAAAAAGAGCATCCGTGTGTCGATAAAATTCGTGTTTTCAATATCGATCAGCATACTTTGGATTTCTTCAAAAAACGATCTTGAACGCAGATCGACAACTAAGGCAATTTTTGTCACTTTTCCTGATTCTTTGATCAGTTCCCAAAATTTAGGGATCAAGCTTGGGGGCATATTATCGATACAAAAGTACCCCATATCTTCAAAACTCTGGATCGCGACCGTTTTGCCGGCTCCGCTCATCCCAGTAATAATGACCAATTCTAAATGATCCACTTCAGTCATAGGTAAAACTCCTTTCTGAAACAACTCTATTATATCATGCCGGGCGTATCATTGGAACACTGGCATAAAAAAAGACGTTAGCTCAAAAAATGCCGCTAACGTCGCTATCAGCTTTAGATTGCTTGGCGATTTGCCAATGCTTTTTCGATCGTCCGATCAACTAAAATCGATTGGGCATCGACGACTGGATACGGATTATCAGTCACAAATTCATCCATCAAGGACAACTCGGTACATCCAAGCACTACGCTTTCACAGCCGATACGTTCGGTGACTTCTTCCAGTATCTCAAAGTAAAGTTCTTGATCCAAATGATCATTTTCTTTGATTCGATCATAGATCAATGTATTGACCTTTTTTTGGATCGTCGGCTCTGGAAGATAGACGTCAAGTCCGAACTTCCGCAATTCTTTTTCATAGATGCCAGCTTTGACACTGCCTTCTGTCCCAAGAAAGGCCACTTTTCCAGTGACGCCTTTTTCAAAAACGACTTTCGCAGCCTCACGAGGCATATGCAAAATCTCGATCTCAGTGGCAGCTTGCAGCTCATCAAAAAAATAATGGGCAGTGTTACAAGTCAACACAATAAAAT
Source organism: Enterococcus sp. DIV0755f (assembly GCF_051713725.1). Taxonomy (NCBI): domain Bacteria; kingdom Bacillati; phylum Bacillota; class Bacilli; order Lactobacillales; family Enterococcaceae; genus Enterococcus; species Enterococcus sp. DIV0755f. Next base: position 1,553,948 of record NZ_JBIOQL010000001.1, on the reverse strand, counting down.
TTGGCTTTAACAAATTTTGTTTTTCGATGTCGTCCATTAAATATGGAACAGGGTTTTCTAACGTGTTGTCTAAAATATATGCCGTCCGATCTGGGACTGTCGCATGATTGAATAAAACATAGTTCAAGTAATCTTGGTCTTTATGGGTCTGTGTCCGTCGGTTTAAAATGCGGACAAAACTTTCCGTCGCTAACGTTCCCATGCCGCCTAAAATACTAAAAAAATTCTCCATCTTCTAGCCTTCTTTCGTATGGAAATACGTTTTGAATCGTTTGTTGTACAGATGGAACATTCTCTTTAATAGAATCCAACGCTTTAGAGATAAGTCTTCTTTGTAAAAGACAGTCGTTCCCCAGCGATTCTCTGCTAATAATTTTTTTGCGCGTTCTTTCGCAGGATTTTCTTTTGCATAAGTCAAGAAAATGTTTTTTGGTACCCCTAGCCATAATTTCGCTTCAGGTGCGTCAGCTTTGCCATAAACCGTTTCTGTGTATGGTTTTTCGAAGACTAAATCCTCTGTGATGAACTTCGCCAGATTCAATCCGCTTAAGGTAATAAAGAAACTGCTTCTTCCTTGACGCAAGTTGATTTCAAATAATTTATATTGACCGTCTCGCGCATCATATTTCAAATCAAAATTGGCAAATCCAACATATTCAATCTCTTTTAAAAACTTACGGATCATTTGATAGATTTGATCATTTTCATCTGGAATGATCACGACATAATTCCCAACAGCTCCAGGCGTTGGATCCTCTAACAAAGGATGACCTAAGCCCATCACGCGAACTTCGTGATTCTCATCAACATAGGCATTTAAGACCCGCATGTTGCTGTCATCGCCAGGAATAAAATCTTGGACGATCATTTCATATTGATAACCCGCTTGATAAATGCGAGAAACGATTTCTTCAAATTCTGTTCGATTGTCAATAATGAAGGCTTTTTTGCGCCCTTCAAAATCAACTGACAGCCACGCGACACTATTTGCTGGTTTCAAAGCCACAGGAAAATCAAAAGGCAGCTCTCCTTTGAACGTTCCTTCCGTCAACAGTTCAGGTGTTAAAATGAAGGTCTTAGGATAAGGCAAGCCATATTCCTCGCAAACTTCGTAAAAACTGACTTTATTGATCAACCGTTTTAATAAGGAATAGTCATTGGCAATAAAGGTATAATAAGGCTTCAATTCTTCTTTATGCTTCGCTAACAGTTCTGCATAGCCATCGCCGCAGGGAATCAATAAATATTTCATGGCAGGATCGTTGTAAGTATTTTTACCTAACTTGATCAACGTCTCAGTGAATCCTGGATCATGGTCAAAACCTTCCACTTGATTGATTGTAACAATTTTACTAAAGCGGGTTGGCGCAAGTTCCGCACCAGCATAAGCAACTGATTGAATGCCATATGCTTCGTGGAATGCTCTGGCCATACCATAAACATTCATATCGCTTCCTAATAATATGGGAAGAAAATTTTCCTGACTCATCAAAAATCACTCTCTCTTTTGAATACGAAAAACGACCTCTCTCGTTTCGTTTAATTACAATAGAATTATAATACCACAAAGAAAAAAGCAATCAAAGTATCTATCTTTGATTGCTTTCTCCCACTTTGAACGGATAGAACTTATAGGCAGTTTATTCAATGCGAATATACGTATACCTATTGCTATTCTATCAAATAAAATTTTGATTTCAAGCCCTTATCATGAAATTTGCAGATATTTCACGCTTCCTTAAACTTTAGCGAAACCTATTGACAGACAAGTAAAAAAGTGAGTGCTCTTTTCCTTGCTTAAAGGACTTTTTTCAAATAATGACCGGTGTAGCTTTCAGAAACCGCAGCAATTTCTTCTGGTGTACCAGTTGCAATGATCGTTCCACCGCCTTCGCCACCTTCTGGACCTAGATCAATCACATGGTCCGCTGATTTGATGACATCCAAGTTGTGTTCGATCACTAAAACGGTATTGCCAGCGTCGACAAATCGTTCCAAAACTTTCAACAAACGGGCAATATCATCCGTATGCAGACCAGTCGTTGGTTCATCTAAGATATAAAAACTCTTGCCATTGGAATTTTTGTGCAGTTCACTGGCAAGCTTCATCCGTTGCGCTTCCCCACCAGACAAAGTAGTCGCTGGTTGTCCCATCGTGACATAACCTAGACCGACATCGACGATCGTTTGCAATTTTCGATGGATTTTAGGAATATGTTGGAAAAATTCCACTGCATCTTCCACGGTCATATCTAAGATTTCCGAAATATTTTTTCCTTTGTAATGAACTTCTAACGTTTCTGAGTTATAACGTTTGCCATGACAAACCTCACAAGGTACGTAGACATCAGGTAAGAAGTGCATCTCGATCTTGATGATTCCGTCCCCTTTACATGCTTCACAACGTCCACCTTTTACATTAAAACTAAAGCGGCCTTTTTTATAACCACGGACTTTCGCCTCATTGGTTTTAGCAAATAAATCGCGAATGTCATCAAAGACACTGGTATACGTTGCTGGATTGCTTCGAGGCGTCCGACCGATAGGGCTTTGATCGATATCGATCAATTTCTCAATCGCTTCATAACCAGTAATGGTTTTAAAGCGACCAGGCTTGTTCGAATTCCGATTGATTTTTTGCGCCAAGGCTTTTTTCAAAATTTCGTTGACTAATGTCGATTTACCAGAGCCAGAGACCCCAGTAACGGCGACGAACTTTCCTAATGGAAAATCGACCGAAATGTTTTTCAAGTTATTCTCAGAAGCACCGGTCACACGAATCTTTTCACCATTGCCTTTGCGGCGTTCCGTTGGTGTCGGGATTTGTCGTTTTCCTGATAAGTACTGACCTGTTAAGGAAGACGCATTGGCTGCGACTTCATCAGGAGTGCCTGCAGCGACGATCTCACCACCTGCGTGTCCTGCACCTGGACCGACATCGATCAAGTAGTCCGCTGCCCGCATCGTGTCTTCGTCATGCTCAACGACGATCAGGGTATTCCCAAGATCACGCATTTTCCGCAATGAATCTAGTAAGCGATCGTTATCCCGTTGGTGAAGACCGATCGATGGCTCATCAAGAATGTAGAGCACCCCAGACAAATTGGAGCCGATTTGTGTTGCCAAACGAATCCGTTGCGCTTCCCCACCAGAGAGTGTGCCTGATGCACGACTCAAGGTCAAATAGTCCAATCCGACATTTTTCAAGAAGCTTAAACGATCATCGACTTCTTTCACGATCGGACGTGCGATCATTTGCTCTTGTTCCGATAGTTTCAATTCTTCGACAAAGTTCAACGCATTGTTGATTGCCATCTCGCTCATTTCACCAATGTGTTTTCCGTTGACTTGCACGCACAGCGCTTGAGGGTTCAAACGATAGCCATGACAAGTTTTACAAGTCAATTCCGTCATATACAAACGCATTTGATCACGGGTGAAATCAGAGTTGGTTTCATGATAACGGCGCTTAATATTTGGTAAGATTCCTTCAAAAGCTACCTCAACATCACGCACGCCACCGAAATCATTCTCATAATGGAAATGGAAAATTTCGCCATTCGAACCATTCAAAATAATGTCTTTGTGTTCTTCTGGTAGCTCTTCAAAGGGTGTGTCCATATCGATATTGAACTCTTGACAGGCTTGTTCCAGCATTTGCGGATAGTACTGTGAACTGATTGGGTTCCAAGGTAATAGTGCGCCTTCACGCAACGTTTTGCTTTGATCGGGAATCACTAGGTCGACATCGACTTCTAGCTTCACACCAAGACCATCACAGTCTGGACAAGCACCAAAAGGCGCATTGAATGAAAAGAGCCGTGGCTCTAATTCACCAACTGTAAAGCCACAATACGGGCAAGAATAATGTTCACTGAAAAGCATCTCTTCTTGACCAATCACATCGACTACCGCATAGCCATCAGCTAAACGTAATGCCGCTTCAAAGGAATCAAACAGACGAGAACGGATGCCTTCCTTTACAACGATTCGGTCAATGATGATGGCAATATCATGCTTTTTATTTTTTTCTAATTCAGGCGCTTCGGAGACATCATAGACTTCGCCATCCACCCGCATCCGAACATAACCTTCTCTTTGGATACGTTCGAAGACTTTTTTGTGCTGCCCTTTCTTTTGATAAACGATAGGTGCCAACAATTGGATCTTGGTGCGTTCTGGTAATGCCAAAACTTCATCCACCATCTGCTCAACCGACTGACTAGTAATCTCAATATGATCATTGGGACAGATTGGGTGACCGATTCTGGCGTAAAGAAGCCGCAGATAATCATTGATTTCAGTAACCGTCCCCACTGTTGATCGCGGGTTCTTGCTGGTGGTTTTTTGATCGATAGAAATCGCTGGACTAAGTCCATCAATGCTATCTACGTCGGGTTTATCCATTTGCCCTAAAAACTGACGGGCATACGCCGATAGACTTTCGACATATCGGCGCTGTCCTTCAGCATACAACGTATCAAATGCTAAGGAGCTTTTCCCTGAACCCGAAAGACCAGTTACAACAACGAGCTGGTCTCTTGGAATCGTCACATCGATATTTTTTAAATTATGGGCCCGTGCCCCATGGATCACGATTTTATCATTTGCCATATTGTTTCTCCTTCTAATCAGCAGCTTTTAGCTCAAGAATAGTATCTCTCAAGGTAGCAGCCGTTTCAAAATCCAGTGCTTTCGCAGCATCTTTCATTTCTTTTTCTAATTTCAACAACAAGGTTGCTTTTTCTTCACGACTCAGCTCTTCATAAGAAGTCGTGGTGTATTCGCCAGTTTCTTCCGCCACTTTCGTGATTGCGATCAGATCGCGAATCTCTTTGATGATGGTTTTCGGTACGATTCCATGTTCTTCGTTATAGGCTTCTTGAATACTTCGGCGTCGCGCTGTTTCGTCGATCGCTCGCTGCATCGAATCGGTCATTTTATCGGCGTACATGATTACTTTTCCTTCTGAGTTACGAGCTGCTCGTCCGATGGTTTGGACTAATGAACGCTCGCTGCGCAGGAAGCCTTCCTTATCGGCATCAAGGATCGCCACCAGGGAAACTTCTGGGACGTCTAACCCTTCTCGCAATAAGTTGATTCCGACCAGTACATCAAATTCACCGAGACGCAGGTCGCGAATGATCTCTGTTCGTTCCAATGTTTTGATGTCACTGTGCAGGTATTTGACTTTGATCCCTAATTCTTTGAAGTAATCCGTCAAATCTTCAGACATTTTTTTCGTCAAGGTCGTGACAAAGACCCGTTCATTTTGCTCGACTCGCTCATTGATTTCTCCTACGAGGTCGTCAATTTGACCCATAATCGGTCGTACTTCGATCACCGGATCTAACAGACCAGTCGGACGAATGATTTGTTGAATGACGGTATCGGTTTGATCGTATTCATATGGTCCAGGTGTTGCTGAAACATAGACGATTTGATTGACATGCTTCTCAAATTCTTCCAAGCGTAACGGACGGTTATCCAGTGCAGAAGGCAAACGGAAGCCATAATCCACTAACATTTGTTTTCTAGCACGGTCACCATTATACATCCCACGAACTTGCGGCATGGTCACGTGGGATTCATCAATAACGATCAGAAAGTCATCAGGAAAGAAATCTAATAACGTATAAGGCGGTTCGCCTTCTTTTCGTCCATCCATGTGGCGAGAGTAGTTTTCGATTCCTGAGGTATACCCCATTTCTCGCATCATTTCAATATCATAGTTGGTTCGCTGCTCTAAACGCTGTGCTTCCAACAGCTTATTTTCTGCTCGCAAAACTTTCAGTCGTTCATCGAGTTCACTTTGGATCGAAGCGATCGCATGTTCCATATGGTCTTCATTGGTCACAAAGTGAGTTGCCGGAAAGATCGACACATGTTCGGTGTCACTCATGATCTCGCCCGTCAAGGCATCGACTTCACGAATCCGATCGATTTCATCGCCAAAAAACTCGATGCGTAACGCTCGCTCATCACGAGAAGCTGGGAAAATCTCCACAACATCGCCACGTACGCGAAAACGTCCCCGTTGAAAATCGATGTCGTTTCGTTCAAATTGGATCTCGATCAATTCTTTTAATAGTTGATCGCGAGACTTTTCCATTCCTACTCGTAAAGAAACAACCTGTCTGGCATACTCGATCGGCGAACCTAAACCGAAAATACAAGAGACAGAAGCTACAACGATCACATCGTTTCTCTCTAATAAAGAACTTGTGGCCGAGTGACGCAGCTTATCGATTTCATCGTTGACACTGGAGTCTTTCTCGATGTATGTATCACTGGAAGGAACATACGCTTCTGGTTGATAGTAATCATAGTAACTGACAAAGTACTCGACCGCATTATTTGGGAAAAAGTCCTTGAACTCGCCATATAATTGTCCAGCCAGTGTTTTATTATGGGCAATGATCAATGTCGGTTTATTGACTTCCTTGATTAGATTAGAAATCGTATAAGTCTTACCGGTCCCAGTGGCTCCCAACAAAATCTGTGCTTTTTTTCCACCGACCACCCCGTCAACCAATTGATGGATCGCTTCTGGTTGATCCCCAGCTGGTTGATATTTTGATACTAAGTCAAATTCATGGGAAGTTGTTCTTTCGATCATCTTCATTCCCCCTCGATTATTCTAAACGACAACAAAAAAAGAAAAACTCGCTGCCGCTTTTCCATAAATAAGTATATCATAGCGAACATACTTTCGCCATCATTTGCTATGAAAGTTTCATGCGATTAAGCATAACTTAACATGTTTGATTTTCTAACATCTGATGTGAGGTTTAAGCAATTTTGTCATATTTTTAAAGAGAAAGACTTGTGTGTTGAAGAAAAAATCCATATAATCTATAAATACGTTATATCTAAAGGGGGAATTTTCTTGAAAAGAAAACACATGTCCTTCGCTTTAATCGCGCTGATTATCAGCATTTTTACGCTATCAGTAAAGTCAGCAAGTGCGGAGGAAACTACGTATAAGATAGGAACAGATTTAACATTTGCTCCTTTCGAATTCCAAAATGAAAATAATGAATACGTTGGGATCGATATAGATTTATTAAACGCGATCGCTGAAGATCAAGGATTTGCAGTTGATTTACGTCCTTTAGGTTTTGACGCCTCCATTCAAGGCGTGCAATCAAATCAGTTAGATGGCATGATTGCTGGGATGAGCATCACTGATGAACGTAAAGAAACGTTTGATTTCTCAGATCCTTATTTTGATAGTGGGATTCAAATGGCGGTAGCTGCTGACAATGACAGCATTACTAGCTACGAAGATCTTGAGGGCGAAACGGTCGGTGCAAAGGTTGGTACCGAAAGTGCCCGCTTTTTAGAAGAAAATAAAGACCAATATGGCTACGACATCAAACTTTATGATGACGCTACTGGGTTGTATGGCGCTGTACGCAATGGTACTGTGGCAGCCGCTTTTGATGATTATCCAGTGCTTGGCTATGCCATCAACAACGGCGAACCGATGAAACTTGTCGGCGAACCTGAAAAAGGTGCTTCTTACGGATTCGCTGTCAGAAAAGGCCAAAATCAAGAACTACTTGAAAAATTCAATGCTGGTTTAGCCAACATGAAAGCTTCTGGCAAATACGACGAAATCGTCAATACTTACATCACAACGTCTGATTCAGATGCAGACACCAGTGAAATGGTGAAAGTCGAACCAAAGAAAGATGTTTACCGAATTGCCAGTGACTCCGCCTTCGCTCCATTTGAATTCCAAAATGAAGACAATGAGTATGTAGGGATCGATGTTGATTTAATGAATCGGGCGGCAGAATTGCAAGGGTTCAACATTGAATTCAATTTCATCGGTTTTTCAGGAGCTTTGCAAGCCTTGGATGGTAACCAAGCAGATGGGATGATCGCTGGGATGACGATCACTGATGAGCGTCGCCAATCCTACGACTTCTCAGACTCTTACTTTGAAAGCGGCATTCAGATCGCTGTAAAAGAAGGCAATGATTCCATCAATTCCTATGAAGATCTAGATGGAAAAACCGTTGGTGCGAAAGTGGGGACAGAAAGTGCAGACTTCTTGATCGCCAACGAAGAAAAATATGGCTATTCGATCAAATATTATGATGCAGCCGATCAATTATATGCAGCTGTTAACGGCGGACAAATCGATGCCATGATGGATGATTATCCAGTGATCGGTTATGCCATCAGCCAAGGTCAAAAACTAGTGACACCGATTGAAAAAGAATCTGGCGGTCAGTACGGTTTTGCGGTGAAAAAAGGCCAAAATCCTGAACTGATCCAAATGTTCAATGAAGCATTGAAAGAAATGAAACGGACTGGCGAGTACGATCAAATCATCAATAAATACATTGAAGATGGCTCTGCCACAGAAAAACGAGTGGATGAATCAACGATCACTGGTTTGATCAGCAACAACTATAACGTCTTATTAAAAGGTTTATGGAATACCCTTTTACTAGCGTTGATTTCTTTTGCCTTAGCATTAGTGATCGGCATCATTTTTGGACTATTTAGTGTTGCTCCAATCAAAGCATTGCGGGTTTTTGCAGGGATCTATGTTGATATCATTCGTGGTATTCCTATGATGGTATTGGCTTTCTTCATCTTCTTCGGACTTTCCGATGCCATTGGTATCACGATTCCCGACTTTGCAGCCGGGGTCATTACATTGACTTTAAATGCCAGTGCCTATATCGCTGAGATCGTCCGTGGCGGGATCAATGCGGTGCCAAAAGGTCAGATGGAAGCCTCTCGTAGTTTGGGGATGACCTACACTCGGACAATGCAGAAAATCATTTTACCGCAAGCGATCAAAATCATGATTCCATCTTTCGTTAACCAATTCGTTATCTCGTTGAAAGATACAACGATCATCTCGGTTATCGGAGTCGTAGAATTATTGCAAACTGGGAAAATCATCGTTGCTCGGACTACGCAAAGTACCTATGTTTACTTGATCATCGCGATTATTTACTTAGTCGTGATCACAGCTTTAACGAAACTTGCAAAAGTTTTAGAAAAGAAGGTGAAATAGCATGAAAGAAAAAATCTTAGTTGAAAATCTTGTAAAAAAATACGGCGATAATACCGTATTGAACAATATCAATGTTTCAATCGCTGAAGGAGAAGTCGTTTGTGTGATCGGTCCTTCAGGATCCGGGAAATCGACGTTCTTACGCTGTTTGAACCGCTTAGAAGAACCAACCAGCGGCGATATTATCGTTGACGGCGCACATCTGATGGATAAAAACACCAATATCAATGCTGTTCGTCAACATATCGGCATGGTGTTTCAGCATTTCAATCTCTTCCCTCACTTGTCGGTTTTAGAAAATATCATTTTAGCACCGATGGATCTAAAAAATGCTTCTCGGCAAGAAGCGGAAAAGAACGCAATTCGTTTATTAGAAACGGTCGGTTTGGCAGATAAAAAAGACATGTACCCTGACAATCTGTCTGGAGGACAAAAACAACGGGTGGCGATCGCTAGAGCTTTAGCAATGAATCCCGATGTGATGTTGTTCGATGAACCAACCTCCGCACTCGATCCAGAAATGGTTGGCGATGTACTAAATGTTATGAAGGATTTGGCAAAACAAGGAATGACCATGGTGATCGTTACTCACGAGATGGGGTTTGCCAAAGAAGTAGCAAACCGTGTGATGTTTATTGACGGCGGGAACTTCTTGGAAGACGGTACACCTGAGCAAATCTTTACCAATCCTAAGCATGAGCGTACCAAAGACTTCTTAGACAAAGTATTGAATATTTAAAAAAGCCTCTGCAACAGTCCGACGAAGGAACTGTTGCAGAGGTTTTCTTTATTGTTTGTTCCGTTTCGTTTCATCTGCGATCCGCTTTTGATTTTCCCCCAAAAACACTTTTGTATCGATGGGGTTTGCTTTGTTCGCCCCGCCGATGCCAGTATCAACCATTTTCCCCCAGCCCTTCAACGGCTCTTTCCCCGCTGCACGAAGCTTGGCATTTTTTAACCGTAATGCCTGTTTTTTTGCTTCTTTTTTCGCTTGATGTTTTGCTTGCCAGTCCCTTAAGATCTTCATTCCCTCTTCCTCTCTTTTCTATTAAAACAATGCCACATTCAAATGCTCGAAAACATTCCCAACGATCTGTTTGCGTCAAATGCCCTTTACCACTGAAGCCGTATTTTTTTATCTTGTAGTTGACTATAGTATATCACGTGAATTTCATAATCATCAGGAATAGAGACTAAATTTTATTAAAACTATGAAATGTAGTTTGAAATCGAGTAGTCAGATCAGGAGTGGCATGTTACACTTATTAAAGAACACTCCCTCCATAACTGTATAAGCTGTAAAAATACATTGATTCTTTTGTTTAACCATCGGTTAGAACCCTTCTTATAAAAAACCAACCTTAAAATAACAACAAAAGAAAAATGCAGAAAATTACTTTGGAGGCATACATCGTATGAAAACCATCTATTTCTTTCCCTTACTGATTTTCCTTTCCTTATCACTCACAGGCTGTACCCTGATTGACGAACTCCTGGATGAAACGCGACAAAGCAGTTCTTCATTAGAAACAGCGGTGACTTCTCAATCATTGTCAATGGATTCGGAAGTTAGAAGCTCTTCCTCTACTGAAAAGCAAACAACGTCTACTACAATTGACATAAGCAGCTCTTCTGACAGCCTTGATCAACAGTCAGTAAGTACCGAAGAATCCACCTCTCACTTCTCCTATTGCGAGCAATTGCAGATTGGATTGCCACGACGTTGGAATAGAACCGTCACCAAAGATTTGCTCCACCAATTGCAAGAAGGAATGTCCTGCGATCAAGTATTAGAGATCATGGGTGGACTGCCTTCTTGGCGACTAGCGATTCTAGGCGTGGAATCCAATGCCTGGATCAATCAAGAGGGCGAAGCGATCATCGTTACCCTTTCCAACCGAACCGTTACTGGCGTTACCTGGCATGATCAGTTTTCTGAAACAGAAATTGAGTAATCCATTAAGCGATCTCTCGTAACTAAGATTGGCAAAATGCGTGATGAAATTCAAACACCTCTATTATCATAAGTCGTCTAAAAAACTTAGGAGTTGAAGGATAAAATGAAACTGAATCGTCCTCAGAAAAAAATCCGGGAGCATCGCAGAAGAAGTCTTTTGCTTTGTTTGGGCATTAGTTGTTTTTTACTCGGAGCTGTCCTCTTCTACAGCGAAAATCAACCAGCAGCTGCCTACGAGCAGTTTTTAGAGATCGATTACTTAACTGCTTTACTGGAAGAAAGACCTTCCCCTGAATCCATCAGCGATCTTGGCCTCGATCTCATCAAACGTAGTGATCGGGTAAACCAAGAGCGCAGTGCCATTAACCGAAAGCGGCGCCGCGAAAATGTGATCGTCACGGAAGAGACTAGAAAAGTTTTTTCTCCCGATCAAGGAGCAATGGTTGATGAAGTAAGAAAAGTAACCACTCGTTTACCTGATTCAGCCATTGATTTGTTATCAACGATGGCTGACAGCAGCGCTCTCGAGACAAAAAGAGTTCCTTTAGGTTCAAGGGACAAACTGTCCAAAATCAGCTTTTATTTTGACTCCGATAACGCGGGAAATGAACATTTATCTAGAATCACATTGGTTGATGTCCCAGAATTTTTCGGTATTGATTTCTCACAATTCGGGAAAGAGGATGATATTGAGGAGATCAAAGAGACATTGATCGAACAGTATGGTTTAGATGCTCACATCAGAGACGTTAGCGTCATTCGGAGACTTTTCTTTGTTCATGAAGGATTTGAGTTTTACATTAGTCAAACCTATAATCCAAACGGAGTCGGCATCACTGTCCAAGCAGTAGAACCATAAACAAAAACTATCGAACCCCCGTCTCTTTGCGGGTTTAACAAAAAAGGCGTCTGCGAATCCAAACGCAGGCACCTTTTTTCTACTTCTATTTTTATTTAGGCAAAAACGGTCGACCAATTGTCACGTTCATCAAGAAATTCTTGCGCTAATTTTTGCGCACCCTCTAAGGTATGGTTCGCCGCCCAACCGCATTGCACTTCATTGCTGGCAGGTACTTCAGTTGCTTGCAAAACGTCCTTCATGGTTTTTTCTAGGACGGTCAAAATCTCTTCATAATCGTCGTGATTCAAGACAGTCAAATAAAAGCCGGTTTGGCAGCCCATTGGTGACCAGTCCACGATATAATCCGCATGATTACGAATCAATTCTGCCGTCAAATGTTCTAGCGAGTGCAGACTTGCCATATCCATATGCGCTTGGTTCGGCTGCTTCAAACGGACATCATATTTGATGATGGTATCATTCGTTCCTTGTTTTTTATCGGCAACCCGTACATAAGGTGCTTTGACTTTCGTATGATCCAAATTAAAGCTTTCAACATTCATTTTCATTGTACTTCTCTCCTACTCTTTTTGTGCTTCCACAAGCCAAACATACTCATTGATCTGCTTAAAACGACTGGTAAACCCATGCTGACGAAAGTATCGTTCGATATCCGCTATAACTGGATAGTACTCTCTTTGCAGATCAGCGGCTAGTCGCTGGTGACCAGCTTGCCGTGCTTCATCGATTCGTTCCATTTGGTGGGCTAGAGAAAGAAACATCGTATCCCCGAAAAGCACTTTCCCACCTTTGGGCAGCATCGCAGCATATTTGCCGATTGCCCGTTGTTTTTCGTCCTCCGTAAGATGATGAAAAACATAGGTAGAAACGATCGTATCAATCACATCCGTGATCTCAGGAAAAACCTCCATATCCCCATCTACAAAAGTCACTTTAGAAAGACTGGGTTTTGACTTGGCGATTCGCCGCATCTCTGGCGATGGCTCGATTGCCAGCACGTTTTTTCCTTGATCAAGCAGAGCTTGTGTTAGATTTCCAGTTCCACTACCAAATTCTACCACAGACTGCCCTGCTTTTTCAGCTATTTCAGCGAGTAACTGTTCATATTTGAAAAAAACCGCTCGATATTCTTCATCCTTACCTGCAACTGTTTCATCGTACTCAGCTGCCCAGTCAGAAAAAATTGGAATAAACTCTCTCCCCATCACTAGCTACCTGCCTTTTCAAACGCTTGCTCTAAATCTGCCTGCAGATCCTCACCGTCTTCGATGCCGAGAGACAACCGAATCAAGCCATCTTTGATCCCAGATTGCTCACGAATTTCTTTAGGGATCGAGGCATGGGTCATCACGGCTGGCACTTCTACCAAGCTTTCCACGCCACCTAAGCTTTCTGCTAAAGTAAAAATCTTTAATGATTCAACAAATTCTGCTGTTTTCGATTCATCGTTTAGTTCAAAAGATATCATACCGCTATACCCAGACATCTGTGATTTGGCGATCTCATGTCCTTCATGGGCAATCAATCCTGGATAATACACGTTTGCGACAGCTGGATGTGCTTGTAAGTAGTGAGCAATTTTCATCGCGTTGTTTTGATGTGCTTCCATTCGCAAAGCAAGAGTTTTGATGCTTCGTTGAATCAACCAGCTATCATGAGGCCCCAATACACCACCAATGGCGTTTTGTAAAAAAGCAATTCTTTTGGCGATTTGCGGCTCTTTGGCAACCGCTAACCCAGCTACTACATCACTGTGTCCACCGAGATACTTGGTAGCACTGTGAATCACAATATCTGCGCCTAATTGTAGCGGCTTTTGAAAGTAAGGGGTCGCAAAGGTATTATCCACGATCGTCAAAATGTCCTGTTTTTTAGCTAGTTGGGCAACGATTGCGATGTCCGTGATCTTCAATAATGGATTAGTCGGCGTTTCCAGAAAGATCGCTTTGGTTTCTGGAAGGATGGCTGCTTCAACGGCAGCTAGCTCATTTGTTTTGACAAGTGTATAAGACAATCCGCTTTTTTCTAATACTTGATGGAGCAAACGAAACGTCCCGCCATATACATCATCCCCTAAAATGACATGGTCTCCAGTCTGAAACAGCGAGAAGACCGCATGGGTGGCTGCTAATCCAGAGGCAAAAGCAAACCCTTGGGCGCCTTCTTCCAGATCCGCAATCAATTCTTCTAAGGCAAATCGAGTTGGATTGCCTGAACGACTGTATTCATATTGCTTTGGCTGACCAAGAGCATTTTGCCGATAGGTTGATGTTTGGTAAATTGGCACACTAACAGCACCAGTCATTTCGTCTTCGCTGATACCGCCGTGGATTACTTTTGTATTAAAATGCATGGTTTACTCCTCCTATGAATGGGGTGATTGCTGATTCACCCGCATAAATCTGTTTTGATAGATAGCGATCGCCTCCATCTGGAAAGACGGTAACGATCGAGCTTCCAGTTGGTAATTCGAGGCTTTCTTTTACTGCTGCTGCCATCGCCGCTCCACTTGAACTTCCAACAAGCAAACCATAGTTTCTTGCCAAGTAACGAGTAAAAGCAAAGCCTTCAGCATCACTGATCGTATAAATTTGATCAATAAGCAAATCGTCAAAAAATTGTGGAATGAACTCAACACCGATCCCTTCAATCTCATGTCCATGGGCAGGCCCGCCATTTAAGATCGATCCTTCTGGTTCAACGACAGCAAGTCGAGTGCTTGATTTTTGCTTCTTTAAGTATGTTGCGACACCCGCGAAGGTCCCCCCGCTGCCAGATCCAGCAACAAAGCTGTCAATTTTTCCAGATAACTCCTGAAAGATCTCTGGGCCTAAGGTTGCTTGGTAGGCTGCAGGATTGTTTTGATTGTGAAATTGCATTGGCATATAACTATTTGGTAGCTGTTTTGCTATTTCCTTTGCTTTTTCAATCGCCCCTTGAATGCCTGCTTCAGTGGGCGTATGAACGATGGTCCCGCCCAACGCTTCAATCAGTTGCTGCTTTTCAAGGCTAAATTTTTCAGGAATGACAAAAATCATTTTTAAGCCATACTCGATTCCAGCTAAAGCTAAACCAATTCCAGTATTTCCCGCTGTCGGTTCGATAACGGTTGTCTCATGATCGATCACATGCTCGCGAAACGCTTCATCGATCAAATACTTTCCTAAGCGGTCCTTGATACTTCCACCAGGATTTAAATACTCAAGTTTCGCATAGATGGTACTTCCCTTTTTGCCGCCAAATGCTGCGGCATCAAATTCAAAGAATGGGGTGTGCCCAATCAATGCTTTTATATTATTAACGATCATCGCTCGACTCCTCGCTCAACTTTGTTTGGCACAACTCGTATGCTTCATGTACTCATTTTCATTTGCAATCATCAGCCGTCGCCAATGAAAGCGGTAAAAAACAGCAAACAAAAAGGGGTACTGACTATTACATCAGTACCCCAAAAAAATGTCGTCTTATCCGGATAGAAGTGAATCACTAAAGAAACTTCAGCGATCTTCTGCGACAAAGGAACTAATAATAGGCATGACAAATCGGTATGCTGCTTTTTGCACCATACAACAACAACAGGTAGTTTGTGTGTTGACGTTTGTCATGTCTTGTTCCCTCCTTTAATTTGCTTGTTATCAAAATAGCACGACTCTTTTTTATTGTCAAACGTTTTTTGAAATCACCGAGCACACATTGATGATCTTTAATAAAATAACATCATAGAGGATAGTAAGCACTCACATAGGCATCCACGGCTTTGATCGCTGCTGCAACATCTTCTGCAGAAACCGGAAATGGCATATTGTGGATCGTTTCCCCTTCGATGGTTGCTTGCTCGCCAATTTTTAATAGGTCTGCATCGCTGGCTTCCGCAAGATGCATGTCGGATAATGTCGTCGGTAATTCTAATGCCTGATACAATTCTATATATTGGTCGAGCTCTTCAGGATCTGCATTTTCCAGCATCAATTGAGTGAGTGTTCCGTAAGCAACCTTCTCACCATGGGTCAGATCATGAACGTCTCCTTCAAGGGCTGTCAAGCCATTATGAATCGCATGAGCTGCTGCCAGACCTGCACTTTCAAAGCCTAATCCACTAAGCAAAGTGTTGGCTTCCACGATTTGTTCAAAAGCTTCGGTAACGACTTGTTTTTTATTCGCTTGATAGGCTTTTAAGGCATTCTCAAAAAGGATCTCTTCGCATTTTTCAGCGATCGCCATGCTGGCAATTGGTTGCACCCCGCCGACCATATTTTTACTATGGCTTCGAGCAACAGCACGTGCCTCGACATAGGTTGCGAGTGCATCCGCAATACCAGCGGCTAGCAATTTGGCAGGCGCTTTGGCAATCACAGCGGTATCCACTAAGACAAGTTCAGGATTTTTGTTATAAAAACGATACTTTTCAAAACGACCTTCATCAGTATAAATAACAGAAAGTGCCGAAGTTGGTGCATCAGTGGAGGCAATCGTTGGCAAAACAGCAATCGGTATTTTCAATTCATCTGCAACAGCTTTCCCAGTATCGATGGCTTTCCCACCACCTAATGCGGCAATCACTTCGATTGATTCACTTTTGGCTTTAGAGACGATACGATCGATTTCATTTGCAGAAGCTTCTCCACCAAAAATTTCTTTTACCGGATCTAACTCGGCTGCTTTCAGGTTCTCAAATAGTTCTTCACCGGCAATTTTCCAAACAGTTTCATCGGTCAAAAGAAGCACTTTCTTTCCTAAATCTTTGATATGGGATAACCCATGCTTCAAGACCCCTTTTCCTTGAACGTATCGTGACGGACTCGCAAATATTCTTTCCATTGTATCTCCTCCTTTAATTGGTCTACTTTTATTGTGACACACTAAGCAAGCGATTTCAAAGGAAAAGAAAAAAAGATGGCCAAGAAGATTCGATTCTTGCCCATACTGCACATTTATAGCCATACAAACACTCATGCCCTTATAAAACGGATGGTTTTATAAGGGCATGAGTTGGATTTTTTCATGGTTATTTCTTTTTCCCACCAAAAGCATCTTTCATTTTATCAAAAAATCCTTCTGGTTGTTGTTCGTTCGTTTCATGGCCACTGGCTTTTGCATAAGCCCGCAATGCCTCTTTTTGTTCCTCATTTAAGTTCTTAGGTGTGATCAGCTTCACTTTGACCTGTTGATCGCCATTGCCGCCTCCCCGTAAGCGAGGGGCTCCCTTACCGCGTAAGCGGAAGTTTGTGCCTGTTTGCGTACCAGCTGGAATTTTTAATTTCACATTCCCATGAACCGTTGGTACATTGACTTCGTCGCCTAAAGCAGCTTGGACAAAGTTTAACGGCAGTTCGTAATAAATTTCCGACCCATCACGGTCAAAAATATCACTTTCTTCCACTCGGAAAACAACGTACAGATCACCATAAGGACCACCATTGGTGCCAGCTTCTCCTTGACCAGACAAGCGCATTTGTTGTCCATCTTCGACACCTGCAGGTACGTTGACTTTCACACTGTGTTTTTTCTTTTCATGGCCAGTACCATGACATGTTGTACATGGTTCTTTGATTTCTTTCCCAGTTCCATGACAAACATCACAGGTTTGACGGCTCATCACACGACCAAGCGGTGTTTGACGTTCAACATTGATGGTACCTGCACCATGACATTTATGACAGGTTTCTGGTGAAGTACCTGGTTTTGCCCCGTTCCCACCGCAGGTATGACAGGTTTCTTCACGATTGTATTGAACAGTTTTTTCCACTCCGAAAATCGCTTCTTCAAAGGAAAGATCAACCGCATATTGCAAGTCCGCTCCTTGTCGAGGTGCATTAGGATTGGCTGCTCTGCCGCCTCCACCACCGAAAAACGATTCGAAAATGTCTTCAAATCCACCAAAACCGCCACCGGAGAATCCGCCACTGTTAAAGCCGCCGAATCCACCGCCATAACCGCCTCCGTAGTTCGGATCGGTACCAGCATGACCATACTGGTCATAAGCAGCTCTTTTTTGGGAATCACTTAATATTTCATAGGCCTCAGAAATTTCTTTAAACTTTGCTTCTGCATCAGGTTCTTTATTGATGTCTGGATGATATTGTTTTGAAAGCTTACGATAAGCTTTTTTGATTTCGTCATCCGAAGCCCCTTTTTGTAGACCTAAGACCTCATAATAATCTCTTTTGTCTGCCATTGGCTTCCCTCCACTATATTCTTGCGTCTCTCGTATTTTAGCATATAATTCGCTCTAGAAAAATACGTTTCGCAAATTCATAAGAAAAAGCCAAAGCGGTGACTTTGGCTTTTTCACAAACAGCGATTATTTATCGTCACCGTCTACTTCTTCAAAGTCGGCGTCAACCACATCGTCTGCGCCGCCTTGTGCAGCTTCTGGATTTTCTTGTGCTTGTTGTTGTGCTGCTTGTTCGTATAATTTAACAGTTAAGTTTTGTACGATTTCATTCAAAGCATCACGTTTCGTTTTCATTTCTTCTAAGTTGTTTGCTTCAAGTGCAGCTTTCAACTCATCACGAGCTTCTTCCGCTTTTTTGACTTCGTCTGCATCCACTTTGCCTTCAAGCTCTTTCAATGTTTTATCAACAGTGAACAACAAAGCATCGACGTCATTGCGTAGATCAACTTCTTCTTTGCGTTGTTTGTCGGCTTCAGCGTTTGCTTCAGCATCTTTTACCATGCGTTCGATTTCTTCATCTGATAAACCTGAAGATGATTTGATCGTGATTTTTTGTTCTTTTTGTGTACCTAAATCTTTTGCAGAAACATTGACGATCCCATTTTTATCAATATCAAATGTTACTTCGATTTGAGGGATGCCACGAGGTGCTGGTGGAATATCCGTCAATTGGAATCTACCTAATGTTTTGTTGTCAGCTGCCATTGGGCGTTCTCCTTGCAAGACATGGATATCAACGGCTGGTTGATTGTCTGCTGCAGTTGAGAAGACTTGTGATTTACTTGTAGGGATCGTTGTGTTACGATCGATCAGTTTTGTGAAGACGGCACCCATTGTTTCGATACCTAATGATAATGGTGTAACGTCTAGTAAGACGACATCTTTCACATCACCTGTGATCACGCCACCTTGGATCGCAGCACCCATCGCTACCACTTCATCTGGGTTTACTGATTTGTTTGGTTCTTTATTGGTTTCTTTACGAACAGCATCAACTACTGCTGGAATACGTGTTGAACCACCAACTAAGATGACTTCATCGATTTCTGATTGTGATAAGCCAGCATCTTTCAAAGCTTGGCGTACTGGAATTTTTGTCCGTTCGACTAGGTCTGCGGTCAATTCATCGAATTTCGCACGAGTCAAGGTCATTTCCAAGTGCAATGGACCAGCATCACCAGCTGTGATAAATGGCAAGCTGATTTGAGTACTTGTTACACCTGACAAGTCTTTTTTCGCTTTTTCAGCAGCATCTTTCAAACGTTGCAAGGCCATTTTGTCTTTTCCAAGATCAATGCCGTTTTCTTTTTTGAATTCTGCTACCATGTGATCGATGATTTTGTTATCAAAGTCATCCCCACCTAGGTTGTTGTCCCCAGCAGTTGATAATACGTCAAAGACGCCATCCCCTAATTCAAGGATCGATACGTCAAAAGTACCGCCACCTAAGTCAAAGACTAGGATTTTTTCATCTTTATCTGTTTTATCTAACCCATAAGCTAAAGCTGCGGCAGTTGGTTCGTTGACGATCCGTTCTACTTCAAGACCGGCAATTTTACCAGCATCTTTGGTTGCTTGACGTTGTGCATCGTTGAAGTATGCAGGAACAGTAATGACTGCTTTTTCAACTTTTTCACCTAAATAGTCTTCAGCAAATCCTTTGATGTATTGAAGAACCATTGCGGAAACTTCTTGTGGTGTGTAAGATTTGCCTTCAACTTCTACTTTGTATCCAGCTTCACCCATATGGCGTTTAATAGAAGAAATCGTATTCGGGTTTGTTACTGCTTGGCGTTTTGCAACTTCCCCTACTTGGATCTCACCGTTTTTGAATGAGACAACAGAAGGTGTGGTACGGTTTCCTTCTGGATTCGTAATGATTTTTGCTTCGCCGCCTTCAAGGACAGCAACAGCTGAGTTTGTTGTTCCTAAGTCGATACCGATAATTTTACTCATAAGTAATACACTCCCTTTTTTAATTTAAACATCTACTTATAGATAGAAAGAACTATTGTGCAACGATGACCATGCTTGCACGCAAGACACGATCATGCAATTTATACCCTTTTTGCAAGACAGTAACGATTGTGTCTGCCGGTGTTTCATCAGAGGCAGGTACAGTCTGCACCGCTTGATGCAAGTTCGGATCGAACATTGCACCTTCAGCAGGAATCTCTTCGATTCCCTCTTCTTTTAAGGCTTGACGCAGACTTTCAAGAACCATTTCAACGCCTTTTTTCAAATTCGCAGCTTGGTCTTGATCGACATCTGCTGCCATCGCTCGTTCCAAATTGTCGATTGCTGGCAACAGTTTTTTGCCAAGATCTTGCGAGCGGTATTTTTGTAAAAGTTCCCGCTCGTTGCGGTTACGTGAAGTGATATTTGCGATCTCTGCACGAGCACGCAGGAATTGATCTTCCAATTCGTTATTCTTTTCTTGCAAAAGTTCCAATTCGCTTTTTTCCACTGCTTCTTCCTCTGGTTGAGGAGTCTGTGCTTCAGTTTCAGTTGATTCATTTGAAGATTCAGTTGTTTCTGCGGTTTCTTCAGCAGTTTTATCTAATTCTTCATCTAAACGCTCTTCTTTTTCCGTCACGTTTCAACCATCCCTTCTACGATTTGTTTCATTGCCGCTTATTCATTGGCAGCGTCTAATGCGCGATAATAATCGGCCAATTTTTTTGCTAACTCGCCTCGAAAAACTTCCATCAATCCAAACATCCGTGAATACGGCATACTTGATGGACCTAATAAAGCGATCGTTCCTTGTCCATGACCTTCGATTTCATAGCTGGCTTGGATCAAACTCATATTTTGTAACAAGTCGTTGCCAAGCTCAGAGCCGATTCTGATTTGAATCGCAGAATCTCTTGGCGCCAGCAGCTGTGTTAGCTGATCTGCGTTTTTCATAAATGAATACATCGATTTGAACTGACTAACATCTTGCGTCGGTTCAAAATCCAGAAGATTCATTCGCCCGCCGACGAAGATTTTTTCTTCAAAAATATGGCTCAGCATCGTATCAAAGAGATCAACGATTCCGTCAGTCGTTTGAAAATACTTATGCAGAATCATAGGAATCTCGGTTCTTAATCGATGGTAGACCGTCATTAGAGGTTCACCGATCAATTTGTCGTTGATGATCCTTACCATTTTTTCCAAATCTTCGCTGCTCATCGATTCAGGAAGAGTAAAGACTTGATTTTCGACATTTCCTTTATCCGTCACGATGATCGCGATGATCTGTCGTGCATTCAAAGGGACGATTCGAAAGCCCGTCAATTTCCTTTCCTTCATATCTGGTCCGAGAGACAACGCTGTATAGCTAGTCAAGTTGGACAAGATCGTGGCAGACTGCTGGATGATTTCATTGATTTCATGAAAATCTTTTCCAAAAGAATGACGAATGGTTTGAATTTCGTTTTGGTCAACTTCAGATGGCTTCAATAAGTGATCAACGTAATAGCGATACCCTTTTATTGATGGCACACGCCCTGAAGATGAATGTGTTTTTAGCAGAAGTCCAGCTTCTTCCAGTGCCTTCATCTCATTACGAATGGTGGCAGAGCTAGCTTCAACCCCATCTTCCATCAATCGCTTCGAGCCCGTGGGCTGACCAGTATTCGTATAGTTTTGGATGATGAGGTGTAAAATCATTTGTTGTCTAGGTGTCAACATTTTATCCACTCCTCCGTTAGCACTCATTCCTATTAAGTGCTAACACGATTATAAATATACCATATTTGCTAGGAATGTCAAGTATTTGCATCACTTTTTTAGCACTCTTTCTAAGAGAGTGCTAAAAAAAGAAATCAAAAAAAGAAGCAGCGCGAAATGGCTACTTCTCTTCCTTGTTCTTCCTTATTTTTCTCCATCCAAGAGAAATGCTTCAAACACTTCGTTGCCAATGAACATCCCAGCTTTCGTTAAAAAGACACGATCACCTTGACTAGCCAACCAGCCTTTTTGAATCAACTGTTCGCTAGTTGAACCATAGATTTCCTGAAAAGACTTCCCGAATTTTTCTGCAAAGCGTATTTTTGAAATGCCAGCCTTTTTACGAAGGCCTAAAAACAGTTCCTCTTCCATTTGATTACTGGTTGTCAATTCTTCGGTTTCATGGATTGGCAATTGATTTTCCTGTAATGGTTTCAAATAATGCTGGATTGGACCTTTGTTCTTGTAGCGGGTCTGTCCAAGATACCCGCTGGCGCCTGCCCCAAAGCCAAAATAATGTTCATTGTTCCAATACACTAGATTATGCAAGGACTCATACCCTGGTCGTGCAAAATTACTGATTTCATATTGATTCAAGCCAGCTTTTGTCATCGCGGCGATCGCCTCATCAAACATCTGCGTTTCAGCTTCTTGAGAAGGCAGCGCCATTCTCCCTTGGCGAACCCAGTTCATAAACATGGTTTTGTTTTCTAAAATCAAGGAATACATCGCATAGTGAGGCAACCCGAGATCAATCGCTCGCGTCAGTGTATCACGGAAGCTTTCTATGCTTTGTCCCGGAAGTGCATAAATCAAATCGATCGTCACATTCTGAAAATCATGTTTTTCCAGCAGCTGAATGGTTGAATAAACATCTTCAGCGGTATGCTTGCGGCCAATTTTTTTAAGCAAGCGATTATCAAAGGTTTGGACCCCCATCGACAAGCGAGTGACTTGATGGTTTTTCAAAACCAGCATTTTTTCTTCACTCAAATCACCAGGATTTGCTTCCACGGTAAACTCTTTGGTTGTGTGGGTCGGTAGCAATTCATGCACACCTGAAAGCAATCGATCCAGCTGGTTCGCCGAAAGCGACGTTGGCGTCCCGCCGCCGATATAAATTGTTTCCGCCTCATTGATAGGCTGACGCAAGAGGGTCAGCTCAATTTCTTTTAGTAATGCTTCGATGTACTCATCCACTGGCTGCCCTTCTAAAAACACTTTGTTGAAGTCACAGTAATAGCAGATATGTTCACAGAATGGTATATGTATATACGCAGAAATATTTTGCGCGCTTTTTGTAGATGGATCGTTTATTGTTTGACCTTCAGGCATTCCTAAGTGATTCTCCTCTACCTTCTTTTTACTCCCATCGCTGAGAGCATCGGCACTCATTGTAGCATAGTTCTTAGAATTCTCCTATCACTTGGACTATTTTGGGCAAGAAAAAACACCACTTCCAAGAAGTGATGTCTTCAAATAGTCATAGCAAAAATTAAGAGCACTACTCTTATTAAGTACGGTAAAATACCGCTTTTGTTCTTATCCCGCCCAGAAAAAAATCTGTTTGTTACAAGAACTAACACTTCCCCCAAACTGTTAGCGCCACAATAGATAAGCTGTTGCTGACGGCTTACTTAACAAGAGCAGGACTCTTATTCTTGAAAGACAATTGCTTGTCTTATCTGACTTAAGTATACCTTTTTTAAAAAATTAAGTCCTATCATCTTTTTCACCAGTCTATGAAAACGATGAGAATCATCCCCTTGGCGACCGTTATAGAATGTGCAGCAAAATATCGATCAGATAGCGGATCAACCGATACGCAATAAATAAGAAGAAAATATTTCCCAGCAAGAATTGAAAAACATTGCCGATCGATCCTTTAAAGGAGCGAAAGCTGAAATAACGCGACCAACGATTGAACCCGTTTTGGCGATTTCGTTTCAAACGATACGCTTCATCATACTTCATTTCCAAGAGGTCATAGTAAAAAATCATCAAGGGTTGTTGCACAAAGAAAACTTTTTTATAGCCTGCCATCAACGTGTACTGCTTATTATTGGAAGGGAAGTTGCGATTGCCGTTTTTCTTCACGCGCATCGTTGTTCCATCGTTCATTGGGAACGCATAATGATCCTCGAATTCTGTCAGTTGATGAATTTGCGGCACCTGATTTTCTTCTTCAAAAGCACGTACGACCTCACTCGCCTTCTGATAAAGTGAAACCAGCCACGCCATCATCCCTAGCAAAATACCTAACAAGATGATATTTAAAAGCAAACTTTCTTGTAACAAAAATAAATAACCTAAGATAATCAAAATCGCCACACCAAGGGCAATCATTCTTCTACGGAAATAACTGCGATACATCAACTCAAAAGAGCGCCGATAATAGGCAAAATCTTCTTTTACAAAATCCATTTTTTCCACATCTTTCTGCGTCTAGGTTGCTGATAATGTATCAAAGATCCTTTTGAAAGTCAATTTACCGAAAAAGTTTCAGCGTCTGATTTGTTTCAAACAAGAAAACGTTTTATAATGGAAGATGTAACAAAAAAAAGCGATGAAAGTAGGTTGAGATACGTGATATTACAAGAAACATTTACCTTGCAGAACAAACTGACGATTCCTAAGATTGGCCTTGGAACCTGGCAATCTTCTCCAGAAGATGCTTACAACGCCACAAAATTTGCCATTCAAAACGGTTATCGACATGTCGATACAGCGGCAGCTTACAAAAACGAAGAAGCGGTTGGGAAAGCTGTGCGCGATTCAGGCGTTGCCCGCGAAGAAATTTTTGTTACCACGAAAGTACCTGCTGAGTTGAAGACCTATCAAGAAGCGGTTGATAGCATTGATGCTTCTCTAAAAAAACTTGACTTAGGGTATATCGATTTGATTTTGATCCACGCCCCTCGTCCTTGGAAAATCATGGGAAACAATCCAGAAAACAAAGATTTTTATCTTGAAAACATCGATGTTTGGAAAGCATTAGAAGAAGCCTACTTAAGTGGGAAAGTAAAATCAATTGGTGTTTCCAACTTCGATCAAAAAGATTTACAGAATATTTTTGATCATTGCGATGTGAAACCGATGGTCAACCAGTTTGTTTACCATATTGGACGCACAAATGAAGAGTTATTGGCATTTTGTAAAGACCACGAAATTTTAGTGGAAGGCTATTCTCCAATCGCCACCGGTCGTTTACTCGATAACGATGCAGTGAAGACGATTGCGGAAGCTTATGGAAAATCTATTCCACAACTTTCAATTCGTTACTTGCTACAAAAAGACATTCTGCCATTGCCAAAATCCGTTCATGAAGAATACATTGCTGACAATGCCAAAGTTGACTTTGAAATTTCTGAAGAAGATATGAAGAAATTGGATGCGTTGCAAGCTTAAGAATGCTTGCGTTTAATTGAAAAAAGCAGTCCGATCAAGTCCAGTAAATGCTGGTCATGGATCGGGCTGCTTATTTTGTTCTAAAACTCTGTTTAGAAAAACAACCCTTTCTTAGTTTGTCAAAGCTGGAATCTTCTTATGTTAGTTGCTCAAAGGTACCCCACACTTTTACTTCTTGTTTTTCTACCATCGTTCTGCCTTTCGCTAGAACCGTTTCTACTACTAATGTTTCTTTGTTCAGCAAGCAAATATCAGCATCCATCCCTGCTGCAAGACGTCCCTTTTGATCAAGCTTCAATACTTTCGCTGGATTAGAAGTGATTGCTCGAATGGCGATCTCCAATGGAATCTGCTCTTTTTGGACTGCTTCTTTAATGCCTACCATCAAGGCTCGCGAACTACCGACACCCAGACCTATGAATTGATTGTTTTCATCAAAGTACGGGAGGCTACCTTGCCCATCAGAGGTCATGGTAAATTGATCCAGCCCGATCCCTTCTGCTAACAAACGCTTCAATCCTTTACTGAAGCGAACCTCATCGTCTTCTTTTTCCCAGAAATCAGGATCCTCACTCGCCGTAAAATCAATCGTTCCACCCATTTTTGCAAAAGCAATACTTGCTTCGAAAAGCTCGCTGGTCCGATTGGCATGTGTCGGTAAAAATTGGCTGATTGGAATCTCTGTTTCTTCGATGGTTCGTAAAAGTAGCTCATATTTTCTCTTTCCTCCACCTAAGTGGACGTTTACGATGCCTGCTTTTCCAGAAAGCATCCCACCAACACGGGCATCCGCCACCGCGCGGGTAAATTCTTCGAAACTCGGTTGTGAAGAACGATGGTCAGAAACGGCAATTTCACCGATACCAATGATTTTGTCAATAGTCAAAAAATCTTGAATGATAGAATCGGTGACCGGAGTCAATGGCAATCGATAAGAACCGTCATACAAGTACGTCGTGATGCCTTCTGCCTCTAGTCCACGGGCCTTACTGATCAAGGCAGTCATATCTCTGCCTACTCCGTCAGTACCCAAACACCCAACCACTGTCGTTACCCCCGCAGAGGTCAGCTGAGACAATTTCACTTCTGGTGTCCGGTTCTGAAAGCCGCCTTCCCCGCCACCTCCTAAGATATGAAAGTGGCAGTCAATAAAGCCGGGAACAGCAAGTAACCCTGTGCCATCGATTTCTTCAAGAGGAACCCCTGAGAATCCTCCTTCGATCGAATCTTCAATAGCAATGATCTTGTCTTCGCTTAAAAGAATATCTTTTTTTCCTAAATAGTCAGGCGCATAAACCTCCGCTTGTCGTATCACCTTCATGAGTGCTTCCTCCTCGTGTCTGATTGCTTCTTATTGCAAGCCGATCGCGACTGCAATAAAGATGAAGATCGTTCCTAATACAAATAAGAACCCTTGCATTTTGATCTGGAATTTCGCCCATTTCACCCATTCGATTCTTGCGACACCTAGCACACCGATCAGACTTGCCGATACTGGAGTGAAGGCATCCATGAAGCCTGAGCCTAATTGATAAGCCAATACAGCGATCTGTCTTGAAACACCTAAAAGATCAGCTAATGGCGCCATGATCGGCATGGTCAATGCAGCCTGACCTGAATTGGAGGTCACGATCAAATTGAAGAAGCTTTGGAAAATGTACATGAACCATGCCCCAATAAATGCTGGAACATTGCTTAACAAACCACCGATGCTGTGCAAAATCGTATTCAAGGCTGACGGCACGTTGGCATCAGAACCGCCGAGAACCAGAAGAATCCCTTTGGCCATCCCTACAACGATTGCAGTTCCCGCTAATTCTGAGGCCCCTGATTGAAAGGCACTCGCCACATCATTCAAGCCCATATTTTCTAATTTGAAAAGAACCGCTATGATTCCTGCCCCTAAGCCCATAACAAAGAATTGAGAAGCGATCTCGGGAATATAATAGCCTTTTTGTGTCACACCCCATACGATCCAGATCAAGACCGCCAGCATTTCAACCAAGATCAATTTATGACCTAATAAAAATGGTTTTTGCTCACTGGAGGTTTTTTCAAGATGATTTCGAAAATACGCATCTGATTGATACGTGAGCGATTTCTCAGGATTCTTGCGAATTCTTTCGGCATAGATCATGAGGTATCCTGCGGATAATGCGGTAACCACGACCCACATGATGATTCGGAACGTTGCGCCTGAAAGAACGGGAATACCTGCGATCCCTTGAGCCACTGCCACACTAAATGGACTCATCCACGAGGTGGCATTCCCAATCTGGGAGGCGACATAGGTGACAGTGACCGCCACGATCGAGTCATACCCTAATGCGATCACGAAAGGCACCATGACCATCGAAAACGGAATGACTTCTTCTGCCATCCCAAAAGTAGCACCACCAAATGAAAAAGCAAAGAACAACAGCGGCAATGCCAAACGTTCTAATCCACGGGTTTTGCTGATAAATGCAAAGATCCCCGCATCGATCGCTCCCGTTTGCATGATAATACCAAATGCACCACCGACCACTAAAATCAGTGCTGCAATCCCTACTGCTGAGCCGTATTTGTCGCCAGAAACCAACCCTTCAAAAACAAAATTTAAAAAGCCGAAACCGCCAAAGTCATCGGTTCCCCAAACCTTGGCTGTTTTATGCAGTTTTTCTGAAGTATCATAAATCTTTTCGCCATAAAGGCTGTAAAGGGTGTCATCCGTTAGCCCGACCTCATCTAATTGACTCTGGGACAACTCTTTAGGCCCTTCAGCTAGAACAGCTGCTAAAGCCTCAGGATCGACATCTAATTCTTCCAGCTCTTGTGGATCGTCTTCCAATTGATTCAACTGTTGATAGACGTATTCGTTATCTAACGGGTAGGCATAACGAAACGAATCTTGCATCAAGACCGTTCTGGTACTTATGTCCCCATTTGCATCGGTATACTCGATTTCTTGTGTACTAAATTTCCCAGCAGGAACTAAGAAAGTCAGCAACCATGCCAACAGCACGACCCCAAAAATGATGACATACGTATGCGGCGTTTTCATTTTGGTTAAATCTTTCTTTTCTTTCCCCTTTTTCGCTTTTTTTCCAATTGTCACTTTTTCTCTCCCTTTCCCTTTGCAGCGTACTGCATAAATTATCATTTTAGCCTATTTTTTAGTATATCGAAAAAACGTTTTTTCCTCATGGGGAAAGCATTAGAATTCAAATAAACTACGTTATAAAAAGAGAGAAAAAGAAAAAGTGAAAAGAAGCCAGAAACGCTTCTTTTCACTACGAATGACTAGTTTTCTTCAGAAAGCCCATCAAAATAAGCTTCAGTGTCTCGTTCATCTTGCTTTAATTGCTCGATCAACGCTTGTGCGCCATTGAAAGCGACTTGATCACGTAAGAAATGATGCCAACGGATCGCCACGGTTTCACCATAGATATCTTGGTGAAAATCGAGAATATAAATCTCTACTGTTAACTGGCGACCTTGACCAAACGTATCATTGTGACCAATCGATCCCATCGATGGATACCACTTGTCACCAACTTTGATTTCCGTCACATAGACGCCTTCTTTTGGCAACCGAACGGTGCTCTTCACTTTGATATTTGCGGTTGGAAACCCAAGTTCTCGTCCTCTAGCATCACCGTGAACGACGGTTCCTTCAAATTCATAAATATACCCTAACAAGCGATTGACTTGCGCCACATCACCATTTTGTAGTGCAGAGCGAATGCGTGTGGAGCTGACCTTTTCCTCATGAAACGATTCTTGCGCGACAGTCACGACTTCAAAACGTCCTTCTGCATAGGTTGGCAAAAGCGCCATGTTGGCTATCTCTTTCTTGCCATAGGTATAGTCAAAACCTGCAACAACAACTTTTGCATGCAGTCCGATCATGTATTCATCTACAAATACTTGCGGTGCCAAATTTGCAAAAGCAGAAGTAAATTCAATGATATAAAGAATATCTACCCCAAGTTGTTCCATGTGCGCTTCTTTTTGCGGCAAACTGGTCAGGTATTGCATTTTTTCAGGATCAACCTTTTGAAAAACGATCGAGGGATGCTGATTAAAGGTCATCAACGCCAATTTTAACCCTTTCTCCTCTGCAATCTTTCGTCCTGTTTCAATGACTTTTTGATGACCTAAATGCACGCCATCGAAAAAGCCTAAAACTAAGACGATCTCCTCCTCAGGAATCGCTGCGTGATCATAAGGGTGTCTTATTTCAATGATTTCCATATTCATTCTCCTATTTCTGTACGGATGACTTTTACCGGTTTCATCATATCCTGATATTTGTCATGAGCTTTATAGATACTGATCAATTGTTCTCGATAAAAAATCGCCACTAATTCCTCTGGGCGCTTTGGTAATCCAAACGCGCTGAAGGGCAAACGCATGCCATTTTTTACTTTCTGCCAGAGGTCTGCATCGATCGTCACTTGAAGAAATTCTGATACCCCGTATTCTAAAGGTAGTAGTAGTTCCGAAACACGTTGTTCATCGACTGCCTTTTTCACCTCTGCAATCGTGTAGGATTGTTCTTTTGAAAAACCACCGCTTTTTAGGCGAGTCAAATCAGACATATGCGCGGGTACACCCAGCAATTTCCCTGTGTCGACCGCTAACGTGCGAACATAAGTCCCTTTTCCACAAGAAACTTCAAAACGCCAGCTTTGCGTATTGTCCTCATGAAAAACCGGCTCTGAAATTCGTTTGAAGGAATAAATTTCTGCTTTGCGCTGTGGCCGCTCGACAGTTTCATTGTTGCGAGCATATTCGTAAAGTCGTTTGCCATTGACTTTGACCGCCGAATACATCGGCGGGATCTGGGTAATCGTCCCCGTCAACTGTTTCATTGCCTGATCGATCTCTTCCTTCGTAAAAGGACGAGTTAGTGCTTGTTGTTCAACGATATCCCCCGACCGATCTTCTGTAGTGGTACTGAAGCCCAAAGTGATTTCCCCGGTGTAGACTTTTCCAGAATCAACCAAGTATTCGACGATCTTCGTTCCTTTTCCGATACAAATGGGCAAGACACCATCCACGTCAGGATCTAGTGTGCCGCTGTGTCCGATTTTTTTTGTCTTTAATATTTTTCGTAATTTAAACACGCAGTCGTGACTTGTTTGTCCACGCTCTTTCCATAATGGTAAAATCCCGTCCATCGTATTCCTCCATTTCACTTCAACTTGCTTATTATAACATATAAAAAAAATTCATTGCACGACAAAATCCTTTTCGCTCTTTCTCATTACATGATAAACTAAGCATATAAGGAGGTCCTAAAATGGTTGTTTTAACGATAGGGTCATTTATTGGATTTGCCATTTTTTTGATCATGATTCAGCTCGGCACGATGCAGCGTTGGGAAGAAGCGTTTGCTTTGCAGATCATCCAAAGCCGTACGCCCTCTTTGACGCGCATGATGCACTTTTTTACCAATTTAGGAAAAGCCTTTCCGACAGTTGCGATTGCTTTACTGTTGTTTGCCTTTCCATCATCGCGGGCGGATCTTGCACCAAAAACAGCAGTCAGTATCTTCATAGTATCAGCAGCTGCTTACTTGATCAAACGAATCGTCCGACGAGATCGTCCTATTGATCATCGTTTAGTTGAAGAAAAAGATCACAGCTTTCCTAGTGCTCATGCTGCCACATCCGCTGCCATGTATGGAACGATCGCCTTGAATCTTGGACAATTGGTTCCCTCAGCTGTCATCCCGATGACCTTACTGGCAATTTTGCTTAGCTTTATGATTGGCTTTAGCAGAGTCTACTTAGGAATCCATTTTTTAACAGATGTGATCGGTGGTTGGCTCTTAGGGGCAGGTGTTGCTGGACTGGTTACTTTACTGATGAATTCCTGATGCTTTTTCCAAATAAAAAAGAACAGCTTCGACTGGAAGCTGTTCTTTTTTTATTCTTCTGAGTGCAATGCGCGAATCATTTCATCAATTTTATTCCCGTATTGTACAGATTCATCCAACTCGAATTGGATTTCTGGAACTTTGTAGAGCGTTAGCGCTTGGCCTAGTTCACGACGAACCAACCCAGTTGCTTTTTCCAGTCCTGCTTGGGCTTTTTGCTTATCTGAAGCCAAGTCCGTCAAGGTGCTGTAAAAGATCGTTGCTTGCTGCAAATCTCCAGTTACTCGTACATCTGTGATCGTCACATCTTGCACGCGAGGATCACGAACTTTTTTACGAAGAATTTGATTGACTTCTTTTAAGATTTCTTGCGCCACTCGGCGATCTCGATAGTTAGCCATTCAAAAAGCCTCCTTGTATAGTTGTCATTTCGTTTATTTTGGTGGTACTTCTTCCATGACATAGCCTTCGATCACATCATCGACTTTTACGTCGTTGAATTTCTCGATCATCGCGCCACATTCAAATCCTAGCTTCACTTCTTTGACATCGTCTTTGAAGCGTTTCAAGCTGGCAAGTTTGCCTTCATAGATGACGATACCGTCACGAATCACCCGTACACCACTGTCACGGCGAATGCTGCCTTCCGTCACATAGCAACCAGCGATCGTACCAACTTTAGAAACTTTGTAGGTTTCACGAACAATCATTTGACCGGTGATTTTTTCTTCAAATTCAGGATCAAGCATCCCTTTCATCGCTGTTTCGATTTCTTCGATCGCTTTGTAGATAATGCGATGCAAACGAATATCGACTTCTTCTGCTTCCGCTTGCTGTTTGGCTTGCGGTGTAGGGCGGACGTTGAATCCGATGATGATGGCATTACTTGCTGCTGCTAGCGTTACGTCACTTTCATTAATGGCACCAACGGCTGAATGGACGATGTTTACTCGCACACCTTCAACATCGATTTTCTTCAATGACGCAGCTAACGCTTCGGCTGAACCTTGTACGTCTGCTTTGATGATGACGTTCACTTCTTTCAGTTCGCCTTCTTTTAGACTTTCAAACAAGTTATCCAATGTCACACGACTGCTTGATGCACGTTGTTCCATCAAGGCACGTTTTGCACGTTCTTCACCTGCTGCCCGAGCCGTTTTTTCATCTTCAAAGGTAACGAAACGGTCACCTGCTTGAGGGACATCGTTCAATCCTGTGATTTCGACTGGCGTTGCAGGTCCAGCTACTTTATCACGACGACCTAAATCATTCGTCATCACGCGGACACGACCGAAAGTGTTCCCCACAACGATTGGATCACCAACATGAAGAGTTCCTTGTTGTACCAATAGTGTTGCTACAGGACCTTTGCCTTTATCAAGGCGCGCTTCAATAACGGTACCGATCGCCCGTTGGGTAGGATCAGCTTTCAAATCTTCGACTTCTGCTACTAAGAGGATCATTTCAAGCAATTCTTCAATGTTTTGCCCAAATTTCGCTGAGATTTCAACGAAGATCGTATCCCCACCCCAAGCTTCTGGGATCAACTCATGTTCACTTAATTCTTGCATCACATGTTGAGGGTTAGCACCTGGTTTATCGATTTTGTTAACTGCAACGATGATTGGCACTTTTGCTGCTTTCGCATGGTTGATCGCTTCCACCGTTTGCGGCATGACACCATCATCAGCTGCGACAACTAAAATCGTAATATCAGTGATACTTGCTCCCCGTGCACGCATACTGGTGAACGCCGCGTGTCCAGGAGTATCTAAGAAAGTGATTGGTTTGCCGTTGATGTCGATTTGGTAAGCCCCAATATGCTGCGTGATTCCTCCAGCTTCACCACTTGTTACGCGTGAATGACGTAATGTATCAAGCAATGTTGTTTTCCCGTGGTCAACGTGACCCATGATGGTAACAACAGGTGGTCGTGATACTAAATTCTCTTCAATTTGTTCTTCTGCTTCGAAGAATTTATCGATATCTGCGATATCCACTTGAACTTTTTCTTGTGGTTCGATTCCGTAATCGGTAGCAAGCAGTTCAATCGTATCTTTATCTAAAGGTTGGTTTTGATTGACCATAACCCCCATCATAAAGAGCTTCTTGATGATCTCTGCTGGTTCACGGTAGATTTTTTTCGCGATATCCGCTACGTTCATGCCTTCTGTATATTCCAATACTTCTGGCAGTTCACGGAATTTACGTGCTGGAACTGGCGGTTTCTTTTCCGTCTGCTGACGGCCTTTTTTCCCTTTTTTGTTAAATTTATTGCGATTGTTGTTGTTGAAATTGTTATTGCGTCCACCGTAATTTGACTTGCCTCGGTTTTGATTTCCTCCACGGGAATCATTCGAGCCTTGCGTACGGTTGTTGTTGCGGTCTGCCCCTTGCGTATTTCCTGCAGATTGAGCGGCTGGACGGTTTTGTTGCCCTTGATTGTTCGGACGATTTTGTTGTCCTTGGTTGTTTGGACGGTTTTGCTGTCCTTGGTTATTCGGACGATTTTGTTGTCCTTGGTTGTTTGGACGGTTTTGTTGTCCTTGATTGTTTGGACGGTTTTGTTGTCCTTGATTGTTCGGACGATTTTGTTGTCCTTGGTTGTTTGGGCGATTTTGTTGCCCTTGATTATTCGGACGGTTTTGTTGCCCTTGATTGTTCGGACGGTTTTGCTGTCCTTGATTATTCGGACGGTTTTGTTGTCCTTGGTTTGTTGGGCGGTTTTGTTGCCCATGATTGTTACGATTCTCTTGGTTATTCACTCGATTATGACTTCCTTGGTTATTTGGTCTGTTACTTCCTTGACTGTTCGTGCGCTCTACTTGTCCTTGACCAGCAGGACGGTTATTGCTTTGCGTAGTTCGCTGTTGACTTTGATTGTTATGACGGTTTTGGAAGTTAGGATTATTTCTTTGCGTTTTAAATTTCTTTTGTTCTTGTTTTTCCGGCTGGTTGGCTGGTTTCTGATTTGCGGGATTTGAGTTTGCAGATGTTTTACCATTTGGATTGCCGCCTAATGACTGCTGCAATTTCTGCGCCTCTCCATCTGAGATCGCGCCCATATGATTTTTGACATTAAAGCCTAAAGATTGTGCTTTTTCAACAACCTCTTTGCTCGATTTGTTCCATTCTTTTGCAAGTTCATAAATTCTTTTTTTCCCCATGCAATCACCTTCCTAACCTAATATTAATTCCTGCACCTTCCTTGCAAATCCTTGATCTAAGATGCCAATGACCATTCTTGGTTTCCCAATGGCCGCACTGATTTCATCAGCAGAAAATGCATCTAGGAGCGGAATTTCGTAATAAGAACTTTTGTCCTTAATTTTCTTTTGTGTATTTTTACCAGCATCACTGGCGACAATGACCAAAGCAGCTTTCTCATTGCGAATCTCTTTTAAGGTCATTTCTTCACCAGTCACTAATTTCCCAGCACGCATGGCTAGTCCTAACATATTTAATGCTTTGGTTTTATTCATTTGCAAATAACTCTTTTCGCGCTTTTTGGTGCGTTACATAGTCCAATAGTTCTTGGTAAAATTCATCTGTTAATTTCGTTTCCAGCACCCGATCTAAGATCCGCTTATCCCATGCTTTCTGGGCTTCAGCCGGTTCGATCGCTATATAAGCTCCTCGACCGGGCATTTTTCCTGTTGGATCGATGGAAACAACGCCTTCTTTTGAACGAGTGATACGAAGCATTTCTTTCTTAGGCAGCATTTCGCCTGAAATCACTGATTTTCGTAAAGGAATTTTTCGTTTTTTCATCACGATCTCACCTCAACTATTTTTCGTCAAACTCAACATTTTCATAATCATCCGCAGTCATATCTGATGAAAGGATCGCTTCATCAACTGTTTCTGCAGATTCTGTTGCTTCTGTGCTGCTTTCTTCAGCAGCTTCTGAAGCAGTTGCATCATACTCATCGATATAGTCGCCTTCATCCAGCTTCGCATAAAACTCTTCCATATCTGTTTCTGATTTGATATCGATTTTGAAGCCAGTCAATTTGGCTGCTAGACGAGCATTTTGTCCGCGTTTACCGATCGCCAATGATAATTGGTAATCAGGCACGACAACAGTACATGCCTTCGGATTATCAACGTCGAAAATAACGTCGCTGACTTCTGCTGGATTCAACGCATTGGCGATGAAGATCGCTGGATCTTCATTCCATTCCACGATGTCCATGTTTTCGCCTTTTAGTTCATTGACGATCGCTTGAACCCGTTGACCTTTAGGGCCGACACAAGTGCCGACTGGATCGACGTTGGCATCAAAGGAACGAACAGCGACTTTGGCACGATCCCCTGCTTCACGAGCAATACTTACGATCTCTACAGTACCATCATATACTTCTGGCACTTCTTGTTCAAATAATCGGCGTAGCAAATCTGGATGGCTACGGCTAACGAATACTTGAGGGCCTTTCGAAGTATTTTCAACACGAGAAACGAATACTTTGATCCGATCATGGGGTTGATAAAACTCATTTGGCATTTGGTCTTGTTTTGAAAGCACGGCTTCAATTTTGCCTAAGTTTACATAGATATAACGATTGTCTTGGCGTTCAACGATTCCTTGCAGAATGTCTTTTTCGTACGCACTAAATTCGTTATAGATAATGTTTCTTTCTGCTTCACGGACCCGTTGCAAAATGACTTGTTTTGCCGTTTGCGCCGCAATACGACCAAAGTCTTTAGGCGTTACTTCAAAACGGATTTTGTCGCCGATTTCATAAGCGGGATTGATTGTCATCGCTTCTTTTAATGAAACCTCTAGTTGCGAGTCCATGACTTCTTCTGTCACTTCTTTGACTGCATAGACGTGGATGTTGCCTTTTTTCTGATCAAACTCAACTTCCACATTTTGCGCTTGCCCGTAATGACGTTTGTACGCTGAAACCAATGCCGCTTCCAAGGCATCGATGACAATCTCTTTTGAAATGCCTTTCTCTGCTTCTAATGCATCCAATGCATTCAACATTTCTTTACTCATGATTCTTTCATTCCTCCGTGTTTAAAATTGAATGGCTAAACGAGCTTTGGCAATATTTTTCCGGTCGATCGTTCGTTCTTTTTCTCTGGTTTTGATTCGGGTCTTAATAACTAGCTGATTTTCGTCGAATGACTGTAAAAAGCCTTCGAACTGTTTTTCTCCATCAATCGGTTGATATAAAGAAACATGAATGTACTCGCCGACTGCCCGTTGATAATCTGCTTCTTTCTTCAATGGACGCTCGGCGCCAGGGGAAGAAACTTCCAAGAAATAGGCCTGTGGAATAGGATCAGGTTCGCATTGGTCTAATTGTTCACTAAGTTGTTCACTGACAAAGGCACATTCCTCGATATCGATTCCGCCTTCTTTATCGATGAACACACGAAGAAACCAATTTTTCCCTTCCTTCACGAATTCTACTTCAACTAATTCAAATTTTTGCGCATCCAGAATAGGGGTCACTATATCTGTAACAGTTTCCACTACCGTACTCACAACATCGCCTCCTTTATTTCTCAACGAAACGAACTTCATTCCATTAAAAAGAGTGAGCGAAAAAACCGCTCACTCACTCTAAGTATCATTACATTGTAAATATAACACAATTTTCATAAAGATTCAACTACTGTCGCATGTTCCCTTCGCTTTCAGAAAAAAACAAAGCATTTTCTTAAAGAATTTTAATGCTTGCGTGAATGGCTATTAGTGAATCACTTGACCAATCCGACGTAGTAGTTGTGGGAAAATGCTCTCTGGATCAAAGTCCATTGGCGCGTCATGTGGGAAATGAAGCCAGAGCCGACCACCATAAACCACTAATACCAAAAGTGTCAAGGTCAGCCACAGGTTGTGACTGTGGTAAAGTTTGCTGATTTTTGGATTTTTTTTGAACAAAACGATTCCGAATACGATCGGCACCAACCAAAACAAGGGATGAAAATGCAGCGCTCCTTCAAGATCACCCTGAAATAAGTGCAAGTAGGCGCGCGTCATGCCACAACCTGGACAAGGAAACCCCGTTAACCATTTAAACGGACAAATCAATAATCGACCCAATCATCTGAATCAGACGAATCGTTTGATGTAGCAGATGACATCATGGCATTTTGATCAGCAGCTTCCCACATTTGGTTCATATCTCCTTGTAAAATCGCCATGTTGATGAAATCAAAAGCAAAAAGGCTCAAGACGACAAAAAGGATTTTGTTGTCACTCAGACGAGGCATATTCGCTCGTTGTTGTGCACTCATAAAGATATCCGCAATTCGGTACCACCAATAAATTTGGTACAATCCGCAAGTAAGGATCGTGAGTAAAATCGACGTTTCTGGCGAAAGACGATTATCCCCGCTGTACTCTGCTAGCTCTTTGGTTGTTTGGTACATCCAAAAGAATGTATAAATGCCACAAGTAATAAATGTTAATAAAATGACCGATACAACCGATTTCTTTCTAACTCCGTAATTATAATTCATCACAAACTCCTTTTCTTTTTTTCATTTTTGCCACTTATCAATTATACTACAATATAATCATCATAACAAAACCTATTTATTTATTTTTATGAATTTAGACAAAAAAACACCATCTTAGAGAAGGTGCTTTTTCGCTTCATCCATCATAAAACTATTTTCGACTATAGTTTTTTACTTCTGCAGCCATTGCATCAACAAACAGATTCAATTCTTCGACTTGGGTCTCTTTGCTGCCGTAGCGACGGATATTGACTGTCGCGTCATTGACTTCTTGATCCCCAACAACGATTTGGTAAGGAATTTTTTGGGTTTGTGATGCGCGGATCTTATACCCCATTTTTTCGTTGCGGTCATCCACTTCTACCCGCAGTCCTTGTGCCTGCAAGCGTTCTTTGATTTCGTAAGCATAGTCACTGTGAGCTTCGACTGAAACTGGAATGATCGATGCTTGGATCGGCGCCAACCAAGTTGGGAATGCGCCTTTATAGACTTCCGTTAAATAAGCCACAAAGCGTTCCATCGTTGAAACGATGCCGCGGTGGATCACCACTGGACGGTGGTTGTTTTCACCATCTTCACCAACATACGTTAGGTCAAACCGTTCAGGCAACAAGAAATCTAATTGGATCGTTGACAAGGTTTCCTCCATGCCTAAAGCTGTTTTCACCTGGACATCTAGTTTTGGTCCATAGAAAGCTGCTTCGCCTTCTGCTTCAAAATAATCCAATTCTAATTCATCCATAGCGGCTTTTAGCATCGTTTGCGCATTTTCCCACATTGCATCGTCATCAAAATATTTGTCTTTGTTTTGTGGATCACGATAACTTAGACGGAAACGATAATCGGTGATATTAAAGTCTTCATAAACACCGATCATTAAATCAAGTGTCCGTTTGAATTCTTCTTTGATTTGATCCGGACGGACGAATGTATGCCCATCGTTTAAAGTCATTTCCCGAACCCGTTGCAATCCAGATAATGCCCCTGATTTTTCATAGCGGTGCATCATGCCTAATTCAGCGATCCGAATCGGTAGCTCACGATACGAATGAATGTCATTTTTATAAACCATCATATGATGCGGACAGTTCATTGGTCGCAATACTAACATTTCCCCATCACCCATATCCATTGGCGGGAACATGTCTTCATGGTAATGATCCCAGTGCCCTGAGGTTTTGTATAGATCCACGTTTGCCATGATTGGTGTATACACATGTTGGTACCCTAAGCTGATTTCTTTGTCCACGATATACCGTTCGATCGTACGACGGATCGTAGCTCCTTTTGGCAGCCAGAAAGGCAAACCAGCGCCGACTTCAGGTGATAACATGAACAATTCTAATTCTTTTCCTAATTTGCGATGATCGCGTTCTTTTGCTTCTTCCCGTAAACGGATAAATTCCTTCAAGTCTTTTTTATCGAAAAAGGCTGTTCCGTATACCCGTTGCATCATCTGGTTGTCAGAGCTTCCACGCCAGTAAGCACCTGCCACTGATAACAATTTGTA
Source organism: Enterococcus sp. DIV0755f (assembly GCF_051713725.1). Classification (NCBI taxonomy): domain Bacteria; kingdom Bacillati; phylum Bacillota; class Bacilli; order Lactobacillales; family Enterococcaceae; genus Enterococcus; species Enterococcus sp. DIV0755f. Next base: position 1,514,933 of record NZ_JBIOQL010000001.1, on the reverse strand, counting down.
CACTTGGATACGACCAGTTGATGGGACGTGAGGACCGCGGCAAAGATCGACAAATTCACCTTGCTGATAGGCAGTAATCGTTTCATCATCTGGTAATTCAGTGATCAACTCTACTTTGTATGGATCTTCGGCAAAAAGGGTCAACGCTTCTTCTTTTGTTAACACGCGGCGTTCGATTGGCAGATTTTCTTTGATGATCTTCATCATCTCTGCTTCGATTGCTGGTAGATCTTCTGCAGTTACTGGGTTTTCCCCATTGTCTGTGTCATAGTAAAAACCAGAATCAATTGCAGGTCCTACCCCAAAATGGATCGATGGATAGAGTCTGCGCATGGCTTGAGCCATTAAATGAGCTGTCGAATGACGAAGTAAGCCTAAGGCGTCTTCATGATCGGGTGTCACGATCTCAATCGTTGCATCTTCTTCGATCGGACGTGAAAGATCGATCAGTTGTCCATTGACTTTTCCAGCTAAGGCTTTCTTTGCAAGACTTTTCGAGATACTTTCAGCAATCTCTTTGGTTGTTACCCCAACAGCAAATTCTTTTTTTGCGCCATCAGGAAATGTAATAAATAATGACATATGAATGTCCTCCTTTGATGATTTCAATCAATAAAAAAAGTCCTAGTATCGGTTACGATACTAGGACGATCACTCGTGGTTCCACCTATTCTTCAAAAACAGAAAAAGTCTGCTTTCCTCTTCATGAGATAACGGTTCAACCGCCTCCGTTTCAACAGAGGTCTTAAAAAAGTGGTCATCCTTTGGTTTTCTTCTAGGAAATTTTCAGCCAAGATTTCCCTCTCTTATCGAAGACTCTCAAATTCAGGTGTCTTTTTTATTGATCGATTATGGCTCAATTAAACCACTCTCTTGATAAAAAAGCAAGAGAATTATTTCCAATCGCCATTCACAGCATAGGTTCCTTGCTTCATTTCATTGATGATAACATGGATATGCTCTTTAGGGGCGCCTGTATTTTTATGGACCGCCTCAGTGATTTCTTTCATCATATTCGTCAGTTGCTCTTGCGAACGTCCTTCAACTAGTTCGACATGGATAAATGGCATACGACTTCCTCCTTTGTTTGCTTTTGATTATACACCTTTTTCAAAAAGACAAAATCTATTACCTTGGTTTCCAAAGAAAACCATGACTTTATTCTTCCTGATAAACGACACAAAACTTTTCGCAAACACACAGCATTTGATCGTGAAAAGACAACCCCGCTGAGGCATAAGCTCGTCGAAAAAAAGCTTCATGAACACGGCGCCAATAAGCCAAAGTGCGATCTCCTTCCCCTTCTAAAAAGGCAAAGTCTGCTGTCACCTCATCAAAAGGCACGATCGACACTAACTCTAAGTAAAGAACAGCTTTTGGTACATCCGACCCATTTAAAAGGACACTATAGGTTCCTGATTGCGGCAATGCTTCTTGCTCGATTTCATAGAGCGCAGCGGCAGATGTCGTTGCCGTCTTTTTGCCAGCTAAAACCAGTGCTGCCAGTTCATCGGCCATTTGTGGGGTATCACCAAAGGACCAAGCATCTTCATAGGTCAAAGGAGATTGATTTCTTGGATTTGCTTTTAAAAACCGCTGCCAAAACGCCTGAATCTGACAGTCTTTTATTTTTGATTCTCTGGTTTCATCTGCCAATTTTTTTCACTCCAATACTTCGTATATGTTTGGACATTCTCAGCTTCTTGCCAATCATAGGCCAGCCCTAATTTCTCGCTGATGTTCTTTGCTTGGCCATCAAAACGTTTTTGCATCTTCAAGAGGGACTGACCGCAGGCAGTGATCGTGGAAAAATCAAGCAATGAGGTCAATTCCCGCCACTCCTTTTCCGTTAGAAACGACTGTAGGTATTTATGATTTTTCCCTGTACTCACCTGAAATTGCTGAGCTTGGGCAACGAACAAATCTTCAATCCATAACAATTCTTGCCAACAAATAGTGTATAAATGATCCGCAGCATAAATCAGCTGCTTTCGAAGCAGCCCTTTCACGACATACGTGCTTACCCACCAAAATTCGTTGCAGTGTTCCTGAAAAGCGGCTTGGGTCGGGCGCTTGATCCAGTAATGCGAATGATTTGCTTGATTAGCAAAACTTAGTATTTGGTCTGGATCAAGCAGCGGCTGCAAGCCTGGTTCGTTAGCCAGACGATCGACCAATGCAAGAGGACATAGCATGAGATCGATTCTTACTCCGTCTAAAAAATGCATCAAGTACGTAAAACACCCGCCCAAACTTGGCGGATAGATGGTGCTAGCTTCCGGTGTTTGCCTGATCATGATCGGTCCAAAGGCTTCTAACCATGAAGGATCATCGACCAAGGGCTGAATATCATCCATTACGTAAACCACATCAAAGTCTTGTAAAAAATCTTTTGGCGCCTGTGGATCGGTCCGTGAACCAGATAAACCGATGGCACGTGCCCCAACACGTTGCCCCACAGACAGGATCAATTGGTGCAATTCTGCTTCTTCCCTCACCGTCTACACCTCTTTTTCGTTTCGTTTTTGAACACCTAAGCTCTTTTTATAAATATTAGCATAGTTTCTTTTTTTCCACGACATTCGCAGGGAAAATATGCTATAATTTTATGTCGCAATTTTTTTAAGGAGGATCCTTCGTGAACGAACGTCAAAAAGAACAACAACATGTCAATGAAACCATTGCTCTGATCCACAGAGAACAAGCGATCCTTTCGCAGCAAAAACAAGAGTTAGCCGCTAAAATGGATGATCAATTAAAAGAAATCGCCGATAAGAAAATTCGCGGGGGCGACAGTGAAGCCTTTTATGAATCAGTTATCGAGTACCAGCAGCATGAACAAGAATTGCTGATAAAATACCAAACCGCAGAATCACAAGAAAAACGCGTCAAAACCTTAACAACGATGGCGGGCAATCCGTATTTTGCTCGAATCGATTTCAAAGAAGAACAAGAAACCGAGACCCTCTATTTGGGGATCGCTTCATTGCGAGACAAAGATGAAGAAACGATCGTCATTGACTGGCGCGCACCGATCGCCAATCTTTATTATGAAGGAGAGCTTGGTGAGACCTTCTACGAAACAGACACTGATCGGTTTACGGTAGAATTGCTTTTGAAACGCCAATTTAAAATTCAAAATGGTGAAATCTTGTCGATGGTCGATACTTCGGAGATCATCAATGACGAATTTTTGTTGGAAATATTGGATGAAGCCTCTTCTTCTCAAATGCGTAACATCGTTTCGACGATCCAAAAAGCACAGAATCAAATCATTCGTGATACCACCAATAAATTCTTACTGATCGAAGGGATTGCTGGAAGTGGGAAAACCTCTGCTTTGTTGCAACGGGTCGCCTTTTTACTTTATCGGAATCGCAAATGGTTGGACGAAAAACAAGTCTTGCTGTTTTCACCCAATCATTTGTTTTCTGACTATATTTCCATGGTCCTGCCTTCTTTAGGTGAAAGTGAAGTGCCCACAAGAACCTTCCACCACTTTATCCAATTGATTCTGACTGGCTATGAAGTGACGAAAGAAACCCAACAAGAAGAAACCTTTTTAAGCGGCGACGATGATGCCATTGAAAAAATCAAAAGTAGTCTTTTCTTGGTGGAAAAAATCAACCGTTATGTCCGTTCGATTGCACCAATCGGTCCCTTGTTCCGTGATCTAAAAATCCAAGGGCAAACCTATTTGACAAAAGAACAGATTCGCCGCTGGTATCAAGAAACCAATAACGAACTGCCGATTTACCAAAGAACCCAACTGCTTCAAACGAAATTATTAAAAAAAATCGGCGGCTTGGAAAAAGATGAAGCCAAAAAAGACTGGGTCAAAGAAGCGACCGAAGAACAATTGCAACAAGTATTTGCCAATGATCCTCATCAAGAATACAGCGAAGAAAACGAACGCCGTTTGCGGAAGAAACTTAGACAGCAGATCGTCCGCAAGAAGTTCCGTTCCTTGACGCAGGGAGTGAAAAACTTTCAGTTTATCAACCAAGCCAAGCAATACTTACACTTTTTACAATCGGTTGAGTCTGCTGCAGTCAAAGAAACTGGCATCGAGGCTGCGGCTTGGCAGCAAAGTATTGCTGATATTCGACAAGGCATGCGCCAAAGACAGATCAAACAAGAAGACGCCGTTTTGTTTTTCTTACTGATCAAACAGCTTTATCCTGTTCATGTCGAAGAAAAAGCTCGGTTTATCTTTATCGATGAAATGCAGGATTTTCCACCAGCACAAGTGGCCCTACTGCGTCAGCTTTATCCAAAGGCTGGCATCACCCTGTGCGGCGATTTGAATCAAAAAGTGTATGGCAATGAAACGATCGTCGGGGCATTAGCAGAATTATTCCCCCGCGAAAGTGTGAAACGTTATCAATTGAAAACCAGCTATCGTTCGACTAAGGAAATCACAGATTTCGCCAATCAATTTTTAGTTGGCAGTGATCAAGTGGAATTGACGGCTCGTAAAGGGGCGGTACCAACAATTGTTAAAGGAACTGCAACTGAAAATCTGGCTTTCCTAGAAACCAGTATTCGTGACGCCGCTGAGAATCAGCGTTGGCGCACCGCGATCATTTGTAAAACCGCAAAGGATTGCCAGCAGTTATATGCCCAGCTGGCAGAAACAATGCAGGAACAAGTGCAGCTGATCACCTCTGAAGAAGACTTCATGAAACGCAATGTGATGATCTTCCCGGCCTTTTTAGCAAAAGGGCTAGAGTTTGACCAAGTATTTGTCTGGACACCAGGTGCCACTTTCGTGACTGAACAAGACCAATTGATTTTTTATACAATGGCGACACGGGCGATGCATCAGTTGACCGTCCTCACCCAAGAGGAATTGCCGCTGCTAGCAAAAGCTGATCCTACCACTTATCAGTTCCAAGAAGCATCAACGATCGGATAACAAAAAACATCACTTTCGGCGAGTTCCCAAAGGAAACAAGCCGATCGTGATGTTTTTTTAGCCTTTTAACTCGCCAATAAATAAACGGGTTTCTGGATAGCGCATCCCTACGATGGTTAAAATCATTTGCAGCTCAGAAACGTGTTCGGGATCTTCTGGAACGAATAATTTTGTATGTCGCCCAATGCTGCCGTTATCGATCAAGCGATGGGTACGATTCCACTCACTAAATTCTTCAATCGTCGTAAAGCGACTAAGAGGAAAGCCAGCGCCATCCAGAATTTCTGTCAATCGAAAAAGTACATAGGAACTGTCGATGACAAATTCTTTTCTATGAGGCAAAGCACGCGTTCGTTTATAATCAATAATTGCTTTTTCTGGTCGGTGCTCTAAAAGCCAATCCAACAGCAAGAAGAACCCTTCCATTCGATACTCATCGATAAAGAGCCGTTCAGAGTATTCCGACATGCGAAAGACTAATGGAATCAAGAATCGCTCTTTATAAATTAATAAGGGTGCGCGATCAACGACGACATTTAAATAACGATTCAAATAAGAAGAGCCACGATAATCACCTAGACGATACCCTTCTACCCCATACTTTTGATATTTCCGACAAAGAGCCGAGCAGTCAGAAATCGATACAGACACTTCTGCTAGCTTTTCAAAACCACTTAAGATTCGATTAAATGGCTCTAAAACGATTTTTTCTTCCATGTCTGCCCCCCTAACGATTTGTTTGCTTATGTAGTAAATCATAACACATAAAATGTATAGAAACCAACTGAAAAGATGATCAACACAGAAGAATTTTCAGTAAATGAGCAACGCTACCGCTTCATTATTTCTCTTGCATAAGCGATAAAGCTTCTACATAAAAAAACATACTAAAAAAATGGCAGCCAGATTGTCTCTAGGCTGCCAAGTGACACTTATTCTTCCGCGTCTGCCACATTGTGATAGACGTTTTGTACGTCTTCAAGATCTTCTAACACATCGATCATTTTTTCGAATTTTTCTAGATCGTCACCCGTCAAGGTTACTTCATTTTGAGGAATCATTTGCATTTCTGCAATTGAGAATTCAGTGATTCCTTTTTCTTTCAAGGCTTCTTGAATGGCATGGAAGTCACTTGGTTCACCGTGAACGATGATTTGTCCATCTTCTTCAACAACATCACGAACATCGATCTCTTTGTCCATCAAGTATTCTAAGATTTCATCTGCATCGTCACCGGCAAAGCCAAAGAGTGCCGTGTTATCAAACATATAAGCAACGGCCCCTGAAACACCCATATTCCCGCCGTTTTTACCAAAAGCGGCCCGAACATCGGCTGCGGTACGGTTGACGTTATTTGTCAACGTATCGACGATCACCATTGATCCATTTGGTCCAAATCCTTCGTATCGAAGTTCTGAGTATTGTTCATCGCCAGAACCTTTGGCTTTTTCAATCGCACGGTCAATAATGTGTTTTGGCACATTGTAGGTTTTCGCACGTTCGATAACAAAGCGTAATTTTTGGTTCGCGTGAGGATCAGGATCACCCGATTTTGCTGCTGCGTAGATTTCGATTCCAAATTTTGCATAAACTCGGCTATTGTTTGCATCTTTAGCAGTTTTTTTCGCTACGATATTTGCCCATTTACGACCCATGATTTCACTTCGCTTTCTTGTTTTTAAAAATCCTTATTCATTATACTTGTCAAATGGCGTTCTGTGAAGTAATTTTCACTTATTTATCAATAAAAAGCGGAATTCTTCGAAAATTTTGTTCTGTGATTTGAGGATTCCCTTGCTGATAAATCTGGTCGATCCGCAATGACAAGCCATAGCGCTGTGCTTCTTGCTTACCAAATTTAGCGATCAGCGGCAGGGTCAGCTCTTTTTTGACCTCTTTTAAATAGTGCTGCCCTTGCTTCGTATACCCTAAGACTCGAATAAAGGAATGTTCTTGAGCTTCCTTCATTTCAGCTTTTGTCACTTGGAACAATACATAACAAGCAAGACGCTGCAGCCGCGTTTGGGTATAACGTTTCGTCTTTAACAACTTGATAAAATCTGCAAAAGAATCCGCCGCCGTCACATATTGTTTTAGTCGATATTCTAATCCTTCTTCCATCTGGTAAATAGCAGCTAATTTTTCGATTGGGGCAGAAATGATCTGGTATTGAAGATACGGCCAAAAGGCTTCCCAGTCGACTGTTGCTTGTGAAAGAAAGTTTTGTGTGGCTTCAGGAACAAAATCCACAACAGCTGCACCTTGTTTGATTGCTTGGCGAATGGCTGTTGCACTGGCGATCGTGGGATGATCGAATTGTTCTGAATGATAAGACGCCGCAACGCGTTGGATGGGGACCAAGCGCATTGGTTTTTCATAATGCAGCACTTCCCGTGCATACGCCATACCCAATAGATGATTGGGCTGGTCTTTTTCTGCATGGTACTCGGGATAAAGCTCACTGAGGACCGCACTCATTTTTTGACTATAGGTAGTATTTTGTCTAGCTAAGCGTTGAAATGCGTCATCGATAATCAGTTGATTTTCTTTTTCAAAGTGAGCAAACTTAGCATAGTCGAAGGGGTGTTTCGTATCTGTTCCAAAACACAAAGAATCACATTGCAGATCTTGTAAGATCCTAATCGCTCCCGCTGCAAAAAAATCAGCAGACTGGACGGCCCAAGCGGATGGCAGTTCAACGACCAAATCGACGCCATTTTGCAATGCCGTTTGAGCTCGCTGCCATTTATCGATGATTGCTGGTTCGCCACGCTGTAAAAAATTGCCACTCATCACCGCAACGACGACATCAGCGTTCGTTACTTGCCGTGCTTTTTCCACATGGTATTGGTGTCCATGGTGAAATGGATTGTATTCTACGACTAGTCCGCAAGCCTTCATCGACATCCCTCCTGTTTTACATAACGGTTACTTATGGCAGACAAAAAACCAGCGACGGCTTTTTTCATTTGGTTTCGTATCGATAAAATCGGCGTAGCATTCAACATTAGCAAAACCAGCATTTTCTAACATTCTTAAATAGCTTTCGAGAGGATAGGTTCTTTCTTGATGAAGCTCATCTAAGCGTTCAAACAACCCATTCTCTTGTGCAACAAAAAAGGTCAAGAAATGTTCAATGCTATGGTCTTTTTCTCCTTGATAGCTTTCCCAAAGAAAGGCAAATTCATCCGTTTGGTAATGGTAGCTATAATCAGGAAAGACTTCATCGATTTGATATAAGGAATGCACATCAAATAAAAAGACGCCATCTTCTTCTAAACAACTGTAAACACCATCAAACACTTGCTGCACACTCTGCTCGTCTTCCATGTAGCAAAGGGAGTCAGAATAGCAGGTAATTGCTTGATAGATGCCAACATCTACGAGATCCAGCATGTCACCCGCAACAAATTGCACAGCCGCCTCTTCTTTTTCAGCCCGTTGACTAGCGATTATCAGCATCTCTTCTGAAAGATCTAACCCAGTCACGTCAAAACCAGCCTTGGCAAACTCAACGGCTAACGCACCAGTTCCACAAGCCAATTCTAACAGCTGTTTTCTTTTTCCTAAATGACGACAAGAAAAATCCAGCCACTTTTTATAGAGACTGGAATCCATTACTTCGTCATAGACAAATGCGAAGGTTTCGTAAGCCATTACGCCACGACCCATTCATTAAGATCCACAAGCGGCGCATCAGACCATAATTTTTCTAGGTTGTAAAAAGCACGTTCTGAGGCACTGAATACGTGAACGATCACGTCACCTAAGTCGATCAAGACCCATTTTCCACCATCTTTTCCTTCGACACGGCGAACAGATACTTGATTTTCTTCTTCTTTATCGATGACTTCATCAATGATCGCATTGATTTGACGTTCGCTATTTCCTGAACAGATCACAAAGTAATCTGCTAGCAAAGAGATTTCCCGCACATCTAATGCCATAATATCTTCGGCATGTTTTGAATCGGCGGCTTTTACAGCAATTTCTAATATTTTCTGACTATCTATGGTAATTCCCTCCTATATTTGGCTACCCAAAAATTGTAGGTTTCGATCGTTTTTGGGTAGATAACTGCTTCTGTTTCGATCAAATGAAGCAAGGTATGTTTCGTTTCGTAAGCAACAGCGGCATCTAAGTCGATCATTGCGATTTCTCTGGCTTCAACGACTCCAGGAAACGTACGTCCGGGTTCGATATAATCTGCCACATAGATGATTTTATCTAACAGGCTCATCTTGGCAGCTCCGGTGGTGTGCAAACGGATCGCTTGTAAGATTTCTTCGTCATCGATTTCTAGTTCTCGTTGAACGAAATCAGCACCGACAAGTCCATGCCAGATAGCATTGTTCCAGTTCAAGAGATCCAAGTCGAATCCGTCTCTACGAATGACTAATTGAAATTCTTCATCGCTGCGTTCCTTCGCATAATCATGCGTCAAGGCGGCGATGCTGGCTTTGACCGGTGAAGCACCATATTTTTCCGCAAGGGCAACGGCCGTTTTTTCGACACCTAACACATGCTCAAAGCGCTTTTGACTCATCTGCATTTGGACCTTTTGCATCAAAAGTTCCCGTTCTGCTTGTGTGTAGTGTTCACTCTTCATCCAAGTACAACCCCTTTTCTTGAATATAGTGTAACACATTATCTGGCAATAAGTAGCGAACCGAACAACCTTGTTGCACTTTTTTACGAATTGTTGTTGAGCTGACATCCATTAGCGGGATATCGATCCAAATAATCGGGTATGGGCTATCGATCGGCACTTCTGGACGACGAACCCCCACAAAAGTCACCAATTCCATCAGCTCATCGATTTGATGCCATTTTGGTAAATAGTTCACCATATCTCCGCCAATGATAAAATAATAATTGGTATCTGGATTCTTAGCTGTCAATTCCCGCATCGTATCAACCGTATAACTCTTACCTTTTCGTTCCAACTCAATGGTCTCTACAGCAAATCGCGGATTATCGGCGATCGCCAACTCCAACATCGCCAAGCGGTGCTCAGCTGGGATCGTCTTTTTCTCATCAACATGAGGCGGTAAATACTCAGGCATGAAATAAACTTTATCCAGCCCTAATGCTTGCCCTACTTGCTCACCCATGACCAGATGTGCGTAGTGTACTGGATTAAAATTCCCACCAAGAATGCCCACTTGCTTTTTCGGTACAAGTTCTTGTGTTTGTGTCTCTAAAACCGTTTGTACCTTTCCAAATGTTTGTCCTTGCATGCCTTCTCCCTCCTAAATTGAACGAACTTTGCTTGAAATCGTTTGGTATTTTTCTTTGCTTGACGGTTTGAATAAAACGATCACTCGTCCGATGATCTGTACCACTTCACAGCCGACTTTCTCACGGATCGTTTCAGCTGCTTCGTCAGCAACCTCATCGGTATTTTGGAGCAATGAGACTTTGATCAATTCTCGTTTTTCTAGCGCTTCTTCAATTTGCGCCATCATCGCGTCATTCAAGCCGCCTTTGCCGATTTGAAAAATCGGGTTTAAATGGTGCGCTTCACTTCGTAAAAATCTTTTTTGTTTTCCTCGTAAGTCCATATTCTTCCTTCTTCCTTATACTAATGCTTTACGTCTAAGCACATCGACACCCTTTGGCGCCCACCCAGCGATGACACACGGTTTGGTGATCGTGATCCAGCCAAGTCCAGCAAAAACGATATCGGTTTTTTCTTTGATTGAAAATTCGAAACGGACGAGTTCAGGAAAATCCGCCACTTCATCTGCTCGCGGCGGCTGCAGCAGCCCACCAACATGTTTCTCATAAAACTCATCGGCTTTCGTTAATTTGGTCCGATGGATCGCCACATCATTTGCTACATAAGCAATAAATGAACTGCGTTCTCCTTGAATGAAATCAAATCGGGCAAGTCCTCCTAAGAACAAAGTTTGTTCTGGATTCAACTGATACACCTTTGGTTTGATCTCTTTGGCTGGTGCCACGATTTTTAGATCTTTTTTACCTAAATAATGCGCCATTTGATGACGATGAATGATTCCTGGTGTGTCGATCAAGAAGTGTCCGTCATCCAATGGAATCTCAATTTTATCCAATGTGGTTCCTGGGAAACGCGAAGTCGTGATCAATTCGTTGATCCCCGCTGTTTGTTTGATGATTTGATTGATCAATGTTGATTTTCCAACATTCGTCACACCCACCACATAGACATCGCGTCCTTCACGATACGTTTCGATCGCTTGCAGTAAAGCTTCCGTTTCACCTGGCTTCTTGGCACTCGTCAATAATACATCCACTGGTCTTAAACCAGCTTCATGAGCACGTTCCTTCATCCATTGGGTCATCTTCGATTTTTTCAAAGATTTTGGCAAAATATCCACCTTGTTGCCCACTAATAAAACAGGATTATTGCCGACAAAGCGGTGCAGTCCTGGGATCAATGAACCATTAAAATCGAAAATATCAACGACATTAACGATCAAGGCTTCTTTTTCCCCGATTTCATTCAGTAGACGCAGAAAATCATCGTCGGTAAGGGAAACATCTTGGATCTCATTGTAATGGCGCAAACGGAAGCAGCGTTGACAATAGACTTCTCCTGATTCAAGTCCTTTTTCTAATGCGGATTGCGGGGTGTAGCCCAATTCATTGGGGTTCTTTGTCTGAATCACTGCCCCGCAGCCGATACAGTGAATTTCTTCGATTCCTTCTGTCATATTAAATTCCTCCACGCCATTTTAACTCTGGGTTGTGCTTCAATAAATAGTTCATGATTATTCTTTCTGCGGCTCGATTAAATTGGGTTTTCCAAGAATCCGTTGGGATCACTGGTTTCACTAAAATACTGCGAACACCGGCACGATTGGCACCTCGTACATCCGTCATGATTTGATCGCCGATCATCACGACCTCTTCTTTTTTCAAGCCTAATTGTTGATAGCCTTGTTTGATCCCTCTTGAAAAAGGTTTTAATGCGCGGTGTACGTACTTTAAGCCAAAGGGCGCAACTGCCCGTGCCACTCGTTCACTATTGTTGTTGGAAACGACAACTACCGGTATCCCAGCATTTTTCATTTCCAGTAGCCAGTTTTTTAGTTCTTCGGTTCCGTCAGGATTGTTCCAAGCAATCAAGGTATTATCAAGATCGGTCAAAATCCCTTTGATCCCCTGTGCCTTTAGTTGGCTAGGGGTGATTTTATAAATCGCATCGACCATCCAAGTCGGTTTATAATTTGAAAACATAAAATCTCCTTTGCTGCATGATTTCTTCACGTATTAAAAATCGGTGACTAGTCATCGATCCAAATTGTCGATCCTTAAAAAGAAACAGTCCGATCTGCCTACAATCACGCAGATGGTTTCTATCAAGATCAGACCTCTTCAACCTGTAATTATACAATAGAATCTTTTTGAATACTAGCAAGTGCGCCAGTTTCTGCAGGTTTCTTGTAAAAGAACTGAAAAAGGAACCTGCCAAGATAACCGTTTGTTCTATCACTTCTTTAAAGTAGTCTTTTTTCCGTCAAAAAAGCATCCTTTTACTGAAAGGATGCTTAGGAAAGGTCCAAATTTATCACTAACAACTGCGAACTTCTCGCAGTTTACAATACTTTACTCAAAAAATCAATGGTTCGTGGATTTTTCGGATGATCAAAGATCTGTTCTGGCGTTCCTTCCTCCATAATGATTCCCTGATCCATAAATAAAATCCGATCCGCGACTTCTTTCGCAAAGCCCATTTCATGAGTGACGATGACCATCGTCATTCCTTGCTGAGCCAAACGCTGCATGACGGACAATACTTCGCCAACCATTTCTGGGTCTAACGCTGAAGTCGGTTCATCAAAGAGCATCACGTCTGGTTCCATCGCCAAGGCACGTGCGATAGCGATTCGTTGCATTTGTCCACCAGAAAGACTTTGAGGATAGGCTTTTGCTTTGTCTGGTAAGCCAACATCATTTAGTAGTTGTTTTGCCAACTGATCAGCCGCCGATTTTGCTACCTTCTTGACTTTCGTCGGGGACAAAGTAATGTTTTCTAAAACCGTCATATTCGGAAAAAGATTAAAATTTTGAAATACCATACCCATTTTTTCACGCATCTTATACAAATCATTCTTTGGATCGGTAATATCGGTTCCTTCAAAAAAGATTTTTCCGCTTGTCGGTACTTCTAATAGGTTCAAACAGCGTAAAAACGTGCTTTTTCCTGACCCAGATGGCCCAATCACCACTACGACTTCTCCTTGATCGATCGTCGTTGTGATCCCTTTTAGCACTTGATTGCTGCCAAAGGTTTTGTGTAAATCTTGAATATCTAACATCATAGCTTGTCTTCTCCTTTTAACGACGATAGCCTTTGCCTAGTTTCTTTTCCCATAAACTCAATAGTCGCGAAGTCGTAAACGTCAAGATGAAGTAAATGACCGCCGCCACATAGAAAGGCGTTAATGGTTGGAAAGAACTGGTGACAACGATCTGCGCACTGTTCATCAGCTCGTAGATGCCGATCGTTGAAAGCAAAGAGGAATCCTTAATCAAAACGATAAATTCATTGCCTAGTGGCGGCAAAATGTTGCGTAGTGCTTGTGGCAATACGACATAACGCATCGTTTGAAAAGGCCGCAACCCTAAAGAACCAGCCGCTTCTGTTTGACCGTAATCAACGGCATTGATTCCCCCTCGGACGATCTCAGCAACATATGCCCCAGAATTAAGCGAGAGCGCAATGATCCCAGGAAATAGCCGCCCAAAATCAAGACTCAACACGCCGATCGAGACCGTCGGCAAGGCAAACATTCCTTGCAAAAGACCAAAAGCGATCAATATCTGCACCAGCATCGGTGTGCCGCGGATGACTTCAATATACGCATTAGCAAACCAGCGCAAAGGCGTCACTTTTGATAATTTCATCAGGGCGAAAATCACCCCTAGAATCGTTCCAAAGATCACGGTGATGATAGAGATCACGATGGTGATCACCACACCAGAAAGAAAATAAGGGTAATATATCGCTAAAAAGGATAAATCCATAATTGTGTCTACTCCGTTCTATCTATTGCGCCGCATTTTCGTTGGCTAGATCTGTGTTCTTTTGTACATACTCATCGATTGTACCATCTTCAATCAATTCTTTCAAAATACTGTTTAGTTCTTCTTGTAATTCGGTACTCCCTTTAGGTAAAGCAATTGCATAAGAATCGCCTTCAGATGCTTCTAATGCTACATCAGTGATCACGAGGTCATCATTTTGTGCAACATACGATTCAGCAACCGCACTTTCAAGGACCAAACCGTCGATCGAGCCTTGTTTCAATTCATTGACTAGATTCGGAACTTTGGCGATGGAAACCAATTGCGAATCAGCTAATTGATCTTGAACGATCATTTCTTGGATCGAGCCTTTTTGAGCGCCTACTTTTTTGCCAGACAAGCTTTCGATTGAATCAAATGCCGATTCATTGTTTTTATTAACAACTAATTTTTGTTCTGGTGTAAAATAGTTATCGGTGAAATCAAAAGTCTGTTTACGTTCGTCAGTTGCTGAGATGCCTGAAACAGCGATATCGGCTTTCCCTTGTTGCAAAGCAGTCAAAACAGCATTGAAATCAAGGTCCAAAATATTCACTTCGACACCAAGACGATCAGCGATCTCATTGACCATATCGATATCTGCGCCCACGATCGTATCTTTGCCATCGATCAAGGCATGAAATTCAAACGGGGCAAAGTCAGCAGAAGTTGCCACATTTAACACACCAGCTGCTTTGATGGCTTCCAATTGATTATCCGACGAACCGCTGGCACTAGAACTTCCAGTACTCGATGAGCCGCCATTCCCACAAGCTCCTAAAACCAAAATCCCCGTCAATACAACAAGTGCTCCAAATAATTTTTTCATTAAAAACGCTCCTCTTCAAAACAAATATTTATGCAATATAATCTTCTTATATTCAGAATATATACATAATAGCACAGAATAATTAAATTTTAAACTAGAAACTTCGCCATTTGTACGATTTATTCAATAACACTTTTAATAAAAAAATACTAGGATACCCATCCTCTAATCAGAGTGGATATCCTAGTTTTTAAAATCGGCGAAAACGTTGATATCTTGCCTCAAGCAATTCATCTGTTTGCAAGGTAGAAAGTTCGGCAAGTTTCTTTGAAATTGCCGCTTTCATCTGTTCCATCAATTGCTCTTTCGGTAAAAAGGCCTCTTCATGGGTTTCAGCAATCACTTTTTCAATAACACCGAGTTCATATAGTTCTTGAGCTGTGATCTTCATCAAGCCAGCAGCTTCTTTGGCACGGCTGCCATCTTTCCATAGGATCGAAGCAAAGCCTTCGGGAGATAAAATGGCATAGATCGAATGTTCCATCATCCAAACCTCATCGCCTAATGCCAGTGCTAAGGCACCGCCGCTGCCGCCTTCACCAATGATGATTGCCAAGATCGGCACCGTTAAATCGGACATTTCCATCAAGTTACGGGCAATCGCTTCGCCTTCTCCGCGCTCTTCCGCGCCAATACCGCAAAACGCCCCTGCTGTATTGATCAATGTGACCACAGGTCGCTGAAATTTTTCTGCTTGCTTCATTAAGCGTAACGCTTTGCGATAGCCTTCAGGATGTGGCGAGCCAAAGTTTCTGCGTAAATTTTCAGGCAGATTACGGCCTTTTTGAATACCGATCACGGTCACTGGCTTGCCATCTAAACAAGCAATGCCGCCAACAACGGCTTCATCTTCGCCAAACAGACGGTCTCCATGAAACTCTTCAAACTCAGAAAAAATGCCGTCAAAGTAATCCAGTGCCGTCAAACGGTCTTTGCTGCGAGCGAGTTCAACGATTTCGTGGGCTGCTCTAGTCATTACGATCCCATCCTTTCCGCGTATGCAAAGAAATCAAATGGTGGATTTTCTCCCGCAAGTTCGTCCGCGGAACGATTTGATCGACAAAGCCATGATCTAACAGAAACTCTGCCTTTTGAAAGTCTTCAGGTAGTTCCTGACGAATGGTTTGTTCAATCACACGTCGTCCAGCAAAACCGATCAAGGCTTGCGGTTCTGCCAGGATGATATCCCCTTCCATCGCAAAACTAGCGGTGACGCCACCGGTTGTCGGGTCCGTTAAAACCGTTAGATAAAACAAGCCAGCTTTACTGTGGCGTTTTACCGCTGCAGAGATTTTTGCCATTTGCATCAGTGACAAAATTCCTTCTTGCATCCGCGCACCACCTGAAGCGGTAAAAAGAACAACTGGTAGCTGTTTTTCGATCGCACGTTCAAACAAACGGGTGATCTTCTCCCCCACGACCGTTCCCATACTGCCCATGATGAAATTCGCATCCATGATCCCGATCGCTAACGGCAATCCTTGAACTTTTGCTTCTCCTGTGAGGACAGCCTCATGCAACCCAGTTTTTTCTTGCATTTGTGCGACTTTATCCAAATATCCAGGAAAATCAAGAGGATCTTTTGTGGTTACATCTGTGTCCCATTCTTCAAAACTTTTCTCATCAATCGTGATAGCGATCCGTTCCCAGGCACTGATTCGGAAATTATACCCGCAGTGAGGACAGACTTTCTCTGCCCCCATCTCCTTCGTATAAAGCGTTCGTTTGCAACTAGGACATTTCGCCCAAAGATTATCTGGTACGACTGGTTCGTTCGTTGGCAGCTGACCTCGATTAGGATTGATGCGAATGTAGTTTTTCTTCTTAAATAAAGCCACTCATCTTCCCTCCTATTGTTCAGGTGTCCAATTTGGCAGAAATTCCTCTTGTAAAAAGGCGGTTGTATAGTCTCCCGCAATCACTTTCGGGTGACTGATCAAGTCCATTTGGAATTCTGCATTTGTAATGACACCATCGGTCACTAATTCGGCTAACGCCCGCTGCATCTTCATCAACGCTTCGAAACGGTTCTCGCCGTGAACGATCACTTTAGCGATCATAGAATCATAATAAGGTGGAATCGTGTAGCCAGAATACATGGCACTGTCTACACGAACGCCTAGGCCGCCACTTGGTAAAAACAAATTGTTGATCTTGCCTGGTGACGGTGCAAAATTGAAGGCTGGATTTTCTGCATTGATCCGACATTCGATCGCCGCGCCCGTCATCTTGATGTCTGCTTGCGTCAAGCCTAGCGGTTCGCCACTAGCGACTTCAAGTTGTTTTTTGACTAGATCAATGTTTGTCACCATTTCGGTGATCGGGTGTTCCACTTGAATTCGAGTGTTCATTTCCATGAAATAAAACTCCCCAGTGTCCGCCATTAAAAACTCGATCGTGCCAGCATTACGATACCCTACCGCTTGTGCGGCACGTACCGCTGCTTCTCCTAGTTCTGCTCGCTTGCTTTCAGAAATCACCACAGAAGGGGATTCTTCCAACACTTTTTGGTTGTTGCGTTGTAGCGAGCAATCGCGTTCACCAAGGTGGATAATATTACCAAAAGAATCACCTAACACTTGCACTTCTATGTGTCGAGCAGGATAAATGATTTTTTCAATGTACATTTCATCGTTGCCAAATGCCGCTTTCGCTTCTTGCTGCGCCGAAGCAAAATGATGAGGCAATGCTTCTTTATCTGCGACTTTCCGTATCCCTTTACCGCCACCGCCGGCCGCAGCTTTGAGCATGACTGGGTAACCAATCTCTTCAGCGATTGTTAAAGCTTCTTCCACATCAGAAATCGCGCCTTTGCTTCCGGGAATGACCGGTACTTCTGCTTCGATCATCAAGCGTCTTGCATTGATTTTGTTTCCCATTGCATCGATAGTCTCACTCTTTGGCCCAATAAAGACGATATTGCATTCCTCGCACATCGCAGCAAAGCGGCTATTCTCTGAAAGGAAGCCAAATCCAGGATGGATCGCCTCAGCCTTTGTGACGATCGCAGCGCTTAGGATCTGCTGTACATTCAAATAAGAGTCGGCTGCTTTGGCAGGTCCGATACAAATCGCTTCATCGGCAAGCTCTGTATGCAACGCTTCTTTATCTGCTTCTGAATAAACGGCGACCGTTTGAATACCTAATTCGCGACAAGCGCGAATGATACGTACGGCGATTTCGCCACGGTTTGCGATCAATACTTTAGAAAACATGTCTCACCTATCCAATCATGAAAGTCAATTCTGCTTCCGCCACTTTTTTCCCATCAACATAGGCAATTCCTTTGCCGATGCCAGCTGCAGATTTCACTTTGATTATTTCTACTTCTAAGATCAAGGTATCGCCTGGTGTTACTTTTTTTCTGAATTTCGCCTTGTCTAAACCGCCAAAATAGGCAGTTTTCCCACGAAAATCTTCCAATGATAGCAATGCCACAGCACCTGCTTGCGCCATTGCTTCCACGATCAATACTCCGGGCATCACTGGTTCATGGGGAAAATGACCTTGGAAAAACGGCTCATTGATAGTAACGTTTTTCTTCGCAACGACCCGTTTGCCTTCTTCTAACTCCTCTACCCGATCCACTAAAAGCATCGGATAACGATGAGGGATGATTTCTTTGATTTCTTGAATCGTTAATGCGCTCATTGCTTTACCCTTCTTTCACACGGAATAATGGTTGATTGTATTCAACGATTTGTTCGCTTTCAACCAAGACTTCAACTAATTCGCCATCGACGTCACTGACGATTTCATTCATGACTTTCATCGCTTCAACGATACAGAGAATATCACCTTTTTTCACGTGATCGCCGATTTGTTTGAAGTTGTCTTTATCAGGACTTGGTTTCAAATAAACGACACCCACTAATGGAGAGACAACTTCTTTGCCCTCTAAGACAGGTTTTGCCGTTTCTACTGTGTCCGGTGTTGCTGAGACAGCAGGCGTTGGTGCAACAGGAGTTGGCGCAGCATTCGCTGCAGGAGCAGATGCAGGTGCAGAGGATGCACTTTGTAGCCCACTTGTCGTATTTTTATTAAAATAAAGTTCAAATGTCTCTTTTTTTAATTGAAGCTCAGTTAACGTCGATTGATCGAATTGGCTGAGCAGCTCTTTTACCTCATGTGTTTCCAATTACGCTTCCTCCCAACGTTTCAACAAGATCACTGCATTATGACCGCCAAACCCAAGTGAATTACTCATGGCATAGGTCAATTCTGCTGGTTGGCTTTGATTGATAACAACGTTCAAGTCGATCTCAGGATCTTGTTCTGTCACGTTGATGGTTGGTGGAATAAATTGATGTTGTAATGCTAATAGTGAAGCAATGGCTTCGATTCCGCCAGCCGCCCCAAGCAAATGACCAGTCATTGACTTTGTACTGCTAACATATGGTTTTTTATAGTCTTCGCCCAAACCGTATTGGATCGATGTCGCTTCTGCACTGTCATTGGCAGGCGTGCTTGTACCGTGGGCATTGATGTAGCCAACTTCAGCCGGGGTGATCGATGCTTCTTGCATCGCCAAATTCATTGCTTTTCCGGCACCTGATCCATCAGGATTTGGCGCAGTCATATGGTAGGCATCACAGTTCGCACCGTACCCTACGACTTCACCTAAAATCGTTGCCCCACGTTTTTGCGCATGCGCCAATGATTCTAAAATGAAGACGCCAGCGCCTTCACCCATGACAAACCCACTACGATTTTTATCAAACGGAACGGAAGCTTTGTCAGGGTCTGATTCAGTGGTTAACGCCGTCAGAGACGCAAAACCAGCAATACCGATTTCACAGATCGTCGCTTCTGAACCACCAGCGATCATAACATCTGCATAGCCATGCTTGATGTTCCGAAAAGCTTCACCGATTGAATGGGTACCAGAAGCACAGGCGGAAACAGTCGTCGTACAAATGCCTTTCGCACCTACCCGTAATGCAATGTTGCCGGCAACCATATTTACGATCGACATCGGTACGAACATTGGTGATACCCGATTTGCTCCTTTGTCATGCATCCGAATTACTTGGTCTTGAATCGTTGGCAAGCCGCCGATCCCTGAACCAACCATCACGCCAAAACGATCCACATCAATGGTTTCTGTATCTAACTTCGCCATTTCCATCGCTTCTAACGCCGCATAAATTCCATAAATGGAAAAAAGATCCATCCGCTTCGTATCTTTTTTAACGAAGTACTTTTCTAACGGAAAATCTTTGACTTCAGCGGCAACTGAGATCCCTGTTGCTTCTGCGTCAAATTTTGTAATCGGGCCGATGCCGTTGGTCCCGTTTTGTAAACTTGCTAAAAATGTTTCTGGGTCATTTCCGATTGGAGAAGTGACGCCGTATCCTGTAACTACTACTCGATTCATCTATTCTTCCTCCTACCCTTGCATTGCCATCCCGCCGTCTACACTGATCACCTGACCAGTGATGTAGGGGCTTTTTGCTAAAAAGACTGCTGTTTGCGCAACATCCTGTGTGGAACCAAAACGCTGTAATGGAATATTTGCCAATGATTGTTCTTTGACTTTATCCGACAGCACTTCAGTCATCTCTGTTTCGATAAATCCTGGGGCGATCGCATTGCAGGTGATCCCCCGAGCGGCACCTTCACGAGCGGCAGATTTCGTAAAACCGATCACGCCAGCTTTACTTGCCGCATAGTTGGCTTGCCCGATATTTCCCGTCAAGCCGACCACACTCGTCAAATTGATGATGCGACCTTCTCGCAGCTTCATCATTTTTTTCAACGCGTGCTGCGTCATATTGAAGGTACCAGTCAAATTGATTTTGATCACTGAATCAAAATCTTCGGGTTTCATTCTCAACAATAATTTGTCATTCGTGATCCCGGCATTATTGACTAAAATGTGGATCGGTCCGACTGCCGCTTCTGCTTCTAAAAGCATGGCTGCCGCTTGATCAAAATCAGAAATGTCCCCATTGATCGCTACACATTTCACGCCGTAGCTGGTGATGCGATCGATCAGTGACTGGGGAATTTCTTTTCGTCCATTTAAAACGATATTCGCTCCTTCTTTGGCAAAGGCTTCCGCGATGGTAAAACCGATCCCTCGCGAGCTACCAGTTACAAAGACGTTTCTATTTTGCAGATCCATAAATTCCTCCTAGTTGAATCGGGCTAGTGTATCTGCCAACGTTTGGCTATCTTCTACACGCGCAGTCTGGATTTCTTTGTCTATTTTCTTCATAAAACCGCTCAATACTTTTCCTGGTCCGATCTCGATGACTTGTTGGATGCCAAGCTGCTTCAGTGTCGCAATGCTTTCGTAAAAACGCACTGGCGATTTCACTTGCAGCGTCAACAGTTCCTTGATTTGGTCTTGCTGCATTGGCTGCGCGGTTGTATTGCTGATGACAGGTACTTGCAACTCATCAAAGGTGATTTGAGCTAATTCCTGTGCTAATTGCTGCGATGCGGGTTCCAACAAAGCAGTATGGAAAGGACCGCTGACATTTAAAGGAATCACCCGTTTGGTTCCAGCAGCTTGTAACAATTCCACCGCTTTATCCACTGCCGGCGCTTCACCGCCAATGACGATCTGCTGCGGCGTATTGTAATTCGCTGGTGTCACGATCCCCACTTGACTTGCTTCTTTACAGATTTCTTCAATCGTTTCAGCGGGTGTGTTCATCACAGCGACCATTTTCCCAATACCTGCTGGCGCCGCACTTGCCATATACCGACCGCGCTTTTGCACCAATGCGACTGCTGTCTGGAAATCAAGCGCACCACTAGCGACTAAGGCTGTATATTCGCCTAAACTCAAGCCAGCAACAGCATCTGCTTTGATTCCTTGCGCATCCAAAAGTCGCCAAAAAGCCGTACTTACCGTTAAGATGGCAGGCTGCGTATATTCCGTCTGGTTTAAACGTTCGTTTTCAGTAAAGCATAGCTCGGCCATATCATATCCTAGAATGGTGCTGGCTTGTTCAAACGTCTCACGAACGATTGCTTCTTGGTGATAGAGCTCTTCTCCCATTTGGGGGTACTGTGCGCCTTGACCGCTAAATAAAAAGGCTGTCTTCATCTTGCACTCCTTCATTACTTTGATCGTTGTCGTTGGAGAACATGGCTTCTTGCAGTTCGTCTATGAATCAGCAAAAACACGTTCTTAAAAAGGAAAGGCTAGGCTGTCTGCCTAGCCTTTGTTTTATGCTTGTTGTTTTTCTACATATTTAACTAGATCTTCAACGGTTGTGATACCATCTTCTGTTTCGATCTTCACATCGAATTCATCTTCGATCTCGTTAATGATTTGGAAAAGATCCAAGCTGTCTGCTTCTAAATCTTCTTGGATGTTTGTGTTCAATTTGATTTCTTCTTTTTCTTTTCCTAATTCTTCTGCTACGATTTCTTGAATTTTTTCGAATACCATGTGTATATTCCTCCAATGTGTTTTTCAATAGTAATTTTGTTTCGTGAACAAGTTATAAGGTGGCTAACATAGTTCCCCATGTCAATCCGCCGCCAAAACCTGAGAACACCACTTTTTGACCACTGCCAAGTGACAGTGTACCTCGTTTGATTTCTTCATCTAGCAATAACGGAATCGAGGCTGCCGAAGTATTGCCATAATCTTGCATATTTTGCAAAAATTTCTCACGGGGCTGCTTCAGCTTGCGAGCAACTTTGTCTAAAATACGTGAATTTGCTTGGTGAAGCAAAAAATAATCGATTGCTTCATCTTGTGTCAGATCATTGATCGAGGCGACCACATCACGCGTCGCAAAATCAAAGATTTCTCGTCCAATCATTTGCATACAAGCACTATACGCCGGAGCGTTTTGTGAAAAAGGATTCTCATTCGTGCGAAAACCAGATGTTAAGGACATGCCTCGCGTCCCATCTGCTTTTAAAGACTCTTTGAGCAAATGCTGCTCTGAAGATGCTTCCAGCAATAGACCGCCGGCACCATCTCCGAATAAAACAGCCGTCGAACGGTCGTTCCAATCCAAGACTTTTGAAAGTACTTCTCCACCGATGACCAATCCTTTTTTAGCGCCCGTTCGAATCAGTTTTTCAGCCATAGACAATGCATACACGAAACCAGCACATGCTGCACTGATATCAAAAGCAAAGGCATTGACTGCCCCAATCGCCCCTTGGACTTGGCAAGCAACCGCCGGTGTATTGAAATCCGGTGTGATCGTCGCTACCAAGATAAAATCTAGACTTTCTGCTGAAAGCTGAGCATCTTGCAAAAGCGTTTGAGCGACGCGAATACAAAGGTCTGAAGTGTTTTCGCCAACAGCGACTCTTCTTCGTTTGATTCCCGTGCGAGAATGGATCCATTCATCTGAAGTATCCATCAAATTTGATAGATCATCATTTGTTACGATTTTTTCTGGAACATAACTTGCAGTCGCGGTAATTTTTCCAAACATATTCATCCATTATTCTCACTTATAATCTTGTAAAAAGTCATGCAGATTTTTCAGTGCTTTCAACAGTGCCTGTTCCTCTTCAGGAGACATCTGACTCAAGACACCTTTCACCATCTCACGATGAAAATGCTGATGAACACGATAAAGGAGTTTTCCTTTTTTCGTCAAACCTAGTTTGACGACTCGCCGATCATCTTCACTGCGAATCCGTTCTACATATTCTTTTTTCACCAAACGATTGATCGCGATGGTCAAAGTCCCAACAGTGATCGAAAGCTCTTTGGCAACTTCAGTCGTGGTCTTTTTTTTGTACATCCCGATGGCTTCGATGGTATGCATTTCGGTAATTGAAAGGTCTTTGAATTGAGATTTTTTCAATTCAGATTCTTCAATCACTAAGATGTCATTAAAGACGCTGACTAAGTAGTCATTAACTGTTTCTAAATTGGGTTCCATAACCTTCACCATCCGAATACTTTGATAATCAAATCATTTGATAGTCAAACTATATCGGAAGTTATTGAGAAATGCAAGAATTTTTTCGAACTTTTTTTATTTTTAAGCGCATTTTTATTTAAGAATTGATTTTCTAAGATTTTAAAAGCTGCGAGTTGACAAAATAATCCGTTTCCGTTATAGAGAAATTTCCTTTGAATGTCAAAGTTTATCATTGCGTTGCTTCCACTCTATTTCTAATTTTTTCTTGTCAAAGGCCAGCAAACGTTGCTCTCTTACGCTTCATCTGCTACTCTTTGAAGGAAGGAGAGGAACGATCGATGAATCCGAACAAAGAGTTTCTAAAAAACAAAGCAAATGCACTGCCTGAAAAGCCTGGTGTTTATTTAATGAAAGATCAGCACAACGAAGTCTTGTATGTAGGAAAAGCCAAATCATTGAAACAGCGTGTCGTTTCTTACTTCCGAAAAAATCAGCAGCATGCCAATAAGGTGCTTCGACTTGTTTATAATGTCGTTGATTTTGAAACGATCGAAACAGATACAGAATTGGATGCACTTTTACTTGAATGTCGTTTGATCCAAGCTTTTCATCCTATCTACAACCGACAAATGAACCATTCAGCCAACTATTGCTTTGTTGACTTGACGAATCATACCTTCACGATCACTCAAATACCCCAAATTGGCAGTTATGGCCCCTTTCGGCAAACAAAAAAATTGCCAGCATTGTTTCAATTATTGTCAGAAACCTTTCAATTGCCGACTGTCAACGAACTGACGCTATTGACCTTACGTAAGCAGCTCCCTCAAATGGATGCGTATCCCTTGGAACAGAAGTGGCGAGAAATCGGCTGTTTTTTTGCAGGAAAGAAGACCGACTGTTTTTCACTCCTTAAAAAACGCTTAGCATACCTGATTGATCACCTATTGTTTGAGCAAGCTAGTGTACTGCAGCGCGAGATCCATTTAGCACAAAGCTTTTACCAAGAAATCGTGAGGGTCAATCAGTTTATTCAAGAACCAGAAGTGATTTTTTCTATTCTCCTTGACTTAGAGGAGCCAGGATCACAGACGACTCAAATCAAATACTATCAAGTTAGCTTTGGCAAGTTGATCCAAACAAAAGTTCTTTCTCCCGAGGAAACATTCCAGCCACTCCCGCCAGCAAGCGCTGCGCTTCCTTTAGCCCCGGAAGATCTCGATCCATTAGGGATCATCCTTAATCACTTGTATCGCCAAGAAAAAGCAGCAGATAAATAAAAAACAGCAAGCCCAAGTAGGCTTGCTGTTTAGAAATGAGAAAGCGACGACGAACGTCCCACTCATTCTTATTGGATCAAATCATAGATTTCCATGGCTACAATATCAACGTTATCAAATTGATAAGATTGACTTGATTCTGCTTCCGTTAATTCAAACGTTTCTGTCGAATTGTCATAAGTAACGGTACATTTTTCGACGCCTTCTTTTTCAAAACGACGTACTTGAACTTCATTGTCTTGCGCTTCGACCATCGCTTCTAAACGTTTGATGATAGCGACTAATTGCGAACTTTTCATTCGTAAGCCTCCTTTTTCTGTCCGTTATATTGTATCAAAACATCCTCTATCTTGCATTGATTTTTCGTATTTTTTTTGTCATTTTAAGATTTTTTTCCATCTTGCCACCAAAGTTTAATCAGCGCCTGCGTTCCGTCATTTTCGAAGCCTTTTTCAGCTAACTGATCATACAATTTTTTAGCTAAAGCGGTGCTTGGCAAATCCAATCCCATCTTCTTGGCCTCATCCAAAGCGATCCCCAAATCTTTGATGAAATGTTTGACAAAAAAGCCTGGAGAATAATCCTCTTTTAGGATACGAGGACTGTAATTCGTCATGGACCAATTGGCTGCCCCACCGCCAGAAAGCGTGTCAATCACTCGTGGTAAATCAAGACCGGCTTGATTCGCATAGACCAGCATTTCTGTCATCCCCGTCATGGTTCCGGCAATCATGATCTGATTGGCCATTTTCGTATGCTGACCTTTTCCTGCCCCTCCTTGAAGTTGAAACGTCTTTCCTAATACTTCAAAAAGTGGTTTTACTTGTTGGTAAGCTTCTTCATCGCCACCAACCATAATCGTTAGCGTAGCGTTTCTCGCACCAAGATCCCCACCAGAAACTGGCGCATCGATACTCGCTGCTCCTTTTTCCTTCGCTGTCTGGTAGATTCGTTCTGCCAAATCAGGTGTACTGGTGGTAAAATCCACCAATGTTTTGCCCGTCACAGCCGTTTGAAAAATCCCTTGAGGCCCATAGTAAACCTCTTCAACATCGGATGGATAACCAACCATTGTAAAGATGATTTCACTTTCTGATGCAACTTCTGTTGGGGTGTCACACCAAATTGCTCCATTCGCAACGAGTTCATCTGTTTTTTCTTTCGTCCGATTGTAAACATTCACTGTATGTCCTGCAGCTAAGAGATGACCAACCATCGCTTGACCCATGACACCAGTACCGATAAATCCTAATTCCATGCAGATCCCTCCAAAATAAAAAAGTTCATGTCTTTAGTATACGCTAAAAACATGAACTTGCGAAAATTTTCTGTTTAATCGATCGTTCGGCGAAAGGCCTTTAATTTTACTTTGAATTTTTCTAGCGTCTGCTCGGTTTCTTTTTCGATGCGTTCTGTTTCATAATAAGCGACCATGTCATGGTAGAAAGATAGCATCGACTCACCGAAGCGCAATGCCGAGATCTCGTACATTTTTCTAGCAAGAACTTCGGGATCAGCAGGAATCTTTCGTTCATAATAATCAATAAATGCTTTTGCGAAATCCCGATCACTCTCATAGGTGACGCCTAAAGACGGATCATCGATCAAGGTGTTTAAGTAGTCATTGCCTTCAACGACTAACGGTGTTCCAGCAGCCATTGCTTCCGTGTAAGTCAGTCCTTGTGTTTCTGATGTGGAGGCACTGACGAAGTAATCGGCAGCATGGTAATAGATCGCCACTTTATCATTTGCCACTTCACCGACAAATTGAACATGGTCAGATAAAGCCATATCCACCACTTTTTCTTCTAATTTTTCTTTATGCGGACCTTTCCCAACGATCACTAATTGCGCATCAGGAATCTTCGTTAAAATTTCTGGCATGCCGTCGATGATTGCTTGGATATTTTTTTCATAAGAAATACGACTGAGGGAAAGCAGCATGGGTTGATTCTCAGTGATGCCCAATTTCTCCCGCAATTCATTTTTCATGTCAGTTGTAATATCCGGTCGGCGAAACTTCTCAACTTCGATCCCTGTGGGGATGATCCGCATTGGTGAAACCACACCATACCCTCTCAGCGTATCGATGACCCGTTCACTTGGACAAACAACACCTGTCGAGTGGTTGGCAAATAGCCGTGAAAGATATTTCACGTGAGATGGTCGTAAGACTTTCCCGTTTGCGATGTAGTGCAAGTAATCTTCATACATTGTATGGTAGGTATGGATCACAGGAATTTGCAATTTACGCCCCACCATTTTCCCCAACATCCCAGAACCAAACTCTGTATGGGTATGGATCAATTCCAATTCTAATTCTTTGGCGATCAAATAGGCATACAACATGCCGCGAACCACGATTCGCCGATCTTTGAAGGACACAAACGGGACACTTGGCATGCGAATGATATCTTCTTCGTCCAGATCAGCATTTGGATCGGTCGTTGTAAAGATATACACTTTATGGCCTTTTTTCTCAAGCTCTTCTTTCAATGTCTTGATCGATGTCGCCACACCACTTACCTGGGGGAAGTAGGTGTCTGTAAAAAATCCGATTTTCAAAACGGTACCTCCAAACTTTACATTAGTTTCTTCATTCCGTATTCATCACTTTTGTATAAACCTCTTGTAATTTAAACCCAATTTCATCAATACTCTTTTGCTTTGCTGTTTCATAACCCGCTTCACTCAATGGTGGTAACGTGCCTTCCACGATTCCTTTGATTTTCTCAATAAATCCTTCATTAGTTTTTTCCATGTATGCATTGCGCCCATTACTTAGCCACCCTTTATAAACAGGAATATCCCGAACAAGCACATTTTGGCGGCTGGCTAACGCCTCAAGGACTACGATCCCTTCTGTTTCTTCATAAGAAGGAAAGAAGAATAAATCGGCAGCGGAATATGCGCCTTCGATAATGTCTCCTTTGATATAACCTGGAAATAACACATTTTCTGGATGGTCTTCATTGACGAGGTCGCGGATCTGTTTAGGAATCGTCATCATTGGTGTATGACCAAACCAGATAAACGTATACTCAGGCAATTGTCTAGCTATCTCTACAAAATCAAGAATGCCTTTTCGTTCAAAAAATAAACCGACGGATATAATGACTTTTTGATCTGGTAAGAGATTGAAATACTCACGAAAGGCTTTTTCTTTCTCTTGATCCGGCTGATATTTGTCAAGATCGATGCCGTTTGAGATTGCGTCGATCGGTACTTGGATACCATACCCTTCCAAAAGTTCTTTCGAATAAGGAGTCG
The DNA here is from genome assembly GCF_051713725.1 of Enterococcus sp. DIV0755f. NCBI lineage: Bacteria > Bacillati > Bacillota > Bacilli > Lactobacillales > Enterococcaceae > Enterococcus > Enterococcus sp. DIV0755f. The sequence continues at coordinate 1,486,727 of NZ_JBIOQL010000001.1, read as the reverse complement.
GTGTGATCAACTGATCGGCTCTAGAATAAAGATTGATCAAATATTTTTTATATAATGGCGAAAGCTGGTTTGAGCCGATAAATGAATTCCGAAAATCCTCTTCTGTAGAATGGGCATGGTAAATCACTTTTTTCCCTTGTCTTTTGGCTTTGTTGACCATGTGCATACTATTGATCCCATACGTGTTGATATGAAGGATATCATAGTCCTCATCATTTTTATCAAGAGTAAAAGGAATCCCGACAGATGTCAGTGCTCGTTGCTGATGGGCCAACGCTCGACCGATACCTGATTTAGCTAATAATTTTTCTCCTTCAAAATAAAGAAGTACTTTCAAAGATGATTCCTCCTTGGAAATGCTTATATCTGATATTAGTATACCATAGGCAATCGGAGACATACTCCTACCATGGTCCTAGATTTTGTTCCCCATTTAATCATGATACGTGAAAAACTTACGGAATCATAGCTTTATACAAAGATATGACAAAATTGTTCGTTTTCTGAAAAAACGAGCAGGCTATTGCAAGTCAAATCGAACAAGAAGGCTTCTTATAACAAAAAAAGGCAACAAGCAAAATTGCTTGTTGCCTAGAAATGATTAGTTTACATACTGTTCGATTAGCTCAACAACTTCTTCCATTGTATCGCAATCTTCTAAAGCACGTTTTGCTAATTCTTGCATGTCAGTCGTTGACAAGCGTTTCATTAAGCTACGTGTTTTCAGAACAGATGTTGCACTCATTGAGAACTCATCTAAGCCCATACCTACAAGAAGCGGCACAGCAGTTTGATCGCCCGCCATTTCTCCACACATACCAGCCCATTTGCCTTCAGCATGCGCTGAGTCGATCACGTTTTTGATCAAACGTAAAATTGATGGGTTGTATGGTTGGTACAAGTAAGACACGCGCTCGTTCATGCGGTCAGCAGCCATTGTGTATTGGATCAAGTCATTAGTACCAATACTGAAGAAGTCAACTTCCTTCGCAAACTTGTCTGCTAAGACAGCAGCTGCTGGAATTTCGATCATGATTCCGACTTGGATCTCGTTAGAAACCTCAACGCCTTCGTCAATCAATTTTTGACGCTCTTCTTCATACATTTTCTTCGCAGTACGGAACTCTTTCAATGTTGCCACCATTGGGAACATGATACGTAAGTTGCCGTGAGCAGAAGCACGTAACAACGCACGAAGTTGGGTACGGAACATGTCATCCCCAAGTTCAGATAAGCTGATACGCAATGCACGATAGCCTAAGAAAGGATTCATTTCATGAGGCAATTTTAGGTAAGGAAGTTCTTTATCGCCACCGATATCCATTGTACGGACAACCACTGGTTTGCCAGCCATTCCTTCTAAAACTGCTTTGTATGCTTTGTATTGGTCTTCTTCTGTTGGGAAATCAGGAGAATCCATGTACAAGAATTCAGTACGGTATAAACCGACTGCTTCTGCACCATTGTTGTGGACACCTTCTAAATCTTTAGGCGTTCCAATGTTCGCAGCTAATTCAAAGTGCTTACCATCAGCGGTAACTGTTTCAGCATCTTTCAATTTTTCCCATTCTGCTTTTTGTTCTGCGTAGGCTTTCCCAGCTTCAACAAATTCAGCTGCTTGGTCATCTGTCGGGTTGACGATAACGTCACCGATAATACCGTTAACAGCTAAGATGTCGCCCGCTTTCACTTTTGCAGTGATCTCCATTGTTCCAACGATTGCTGGGATTTCAAGAGAACGTGCCATGATAGCGGAATGAGAAGTACGTCCACCGATATCTGTTACAAAAGCTTTTACAAAGTTGCGGTCTAATTGTGCAGTATCACTTGGTGTCAAGTCATGAGCAACAACGACTACTTCTTCGTTGATCATTGAAGGATTAGGCAAAGTCACATTCAGCAAATGCGCCAAGATACGTTTTGCGACATCTTTAATGTCAGCTGCCCGTTCTTGCATGTAAGCATTGTCATCCATTGCTTCAAACATACCAATATACATGTCAGTAACTTCTTTCAACGCAGCTTCTGCATTGACTTTGTTATCTGTCACGTTTTGTTTGATTTGACCAATCATCTCAGGATCTGAAAGAACCATTAAATGAGCATCAAATACTTGTGCTTCTGCTTCACCTAAAGTTTGCGCTGCTTTGTCACGGATTTGTTGTAATTCCGCTGTTGACTTCGCTAACGCATCATCTAAGCGTGCTTCCTCTGCTGCAGTATCTTCAACTGATACTTTTGAAAAAGATAAATCAGGTTGTACTAACAGGTAGGCTTTCGCAACGGCTACACCATCACTAGCAGCAATTCCTTTTAGCATCTCAACCATTATTCAGACAAACCTTCTTTTTTCATTGTTTCTACGATTGCAGCGATTGCATCTGCTTCGTCAGCACCTTCAGCAGTGATAGTTACATCAGAACCTTGGCCAACGCCTAATGACATTACGCCCATGATTGATTTAAGGTTTACTGATTTACCTTTGTACTCTAAGTTGATATCAGAGTTGAATTTGCTTGCTGTTTGAACCAATAATGTAGCTGGACGTGCGTGAATCCCTGTCTCAGCAACTACGTGAAAATCTTTCTTTTCCATATTGATCAATCTCCTTTATGATACGTTTTTTTGTGTGAAGGCAAAATTTCCATGCATGCAATGACACCCGAAAAAAATCGCCCTTTCAACTGTTAAGATTACCATTTTTTTCCTCGATAGACAACCGTTTTCTCTTAAATAAACGATTGAAATAAATGTCCTATTTATTTTCTTGCACATAACGGTAGATGATCTTCCCATTTAAGCCCGCTTCTCCGACAAAAGAAGACCGATCTTCCAACTGGAGCCAGACATCTCTAAACGCCAGGAATTCTGGCTGTTGGACAATCAATTCTTGGATCTCTCCATTGCGCAAACGCGTTATTTCTGAAGCAAAATCTCTGTTCTCCATCCTCAATTCTCACCTCTTTCTTTCTATTATAATGGAATTACTTTTTATTTAAAAGACGCTTCTGCTAATGAAAGAGCGGCAAAAATTTTTACGAGTAAAATTCTTGCAGTCTGACAAAAAGTTAGTATAATAGAATTATGGTCAGTAAAGGTCAATAACACATTACCTCGAAGATGACCGTTTCTATGCACACAGCCCCTTTTCTTTTACAAGTGTAAAAAAGCGCCGTAAAATAAGGGTGTTGGAACAAATATGAAAGGTCGTGAATCTATGCTTTGTCAAAATTGCGGCAAAAATGAAGCGTCTATTCATTTATATGCCAGTGTCAATGGTCAAAGAAAACAACTCGATTATTGTCAAAGTTGTTACCAAAAATTAAAAGCTCAATCTGGGAATGCTGCAGCTGCAATGGCGCAAGATCCTTTTGGATTCGGCAATATTGATGATCTATTTCGTCAAATGTCTCGCCAGATGCAGCAAGGAAATAGCCCTTATGAACAAACCCCTCCGACGCAAACCGGCGGTAACGGTTTTGTCGGCGGTCAGCCTCCACGCAATAACCAAGCACCTGCAGGTCTGTTAGGAGAATACGGTATCAATATTACCCAAATGGCTCGTGATGGCGAAGTCGATCCAGTCGTTGGTCGTGATTCAGAGATCAAACGAGTGATTGAGATCCTTAATCGTCGAACAAAAAATAACCCTGTGCTTATTGGTGAACCTGGGGTTGGGAAAACTGCCGTCGTTGAAGGGTTAGCCCAAAAAATCGTTGATGGTGATGTACCACAAAAACTGATGGATAAAGAAGTCATTCGTTTGGACGTTGCGTCTCTTGTTCAAGGCACAGGTATTCGTGGACAATTTGAAGAACGCATCCAAAAATTGATTGAAGAAATCAAGCAAGCAGAAAACGTGATTTTGTTTATTGATGAAGTCCATGAAATCGTTGGCGCTGGTGCAGCTGGCGACGGAAATATGGATGCTGGAAACATCTTAAAACCAGCTCTTGCTCGTGGAGAACTACAAATGGTCGGAGCAACGACGTTAAATGAATACCGCATCATCGAAAAAGATGCTGCTTTAGAACGCCGTTTGCAACCAGTACGTGTGGATGAACCTTCTGTGGAAGAAACGATCCGTATCTTAAAAGGTTTGCAACCACGTTATGAAGATTATCATCATGTGAAATATACTGATGAAGCGATCGCAGCTGCCGCTACCCTTTCTAACCGATACATCCAAGACCGATTCTTGCCTGATAAAGCAATCGATCTACTAGATGAAACAGGTTCTAAGAAAAACTTGACGATCCAAATCGTTGATCCAAAAACGATCGAAAAGAAATTACAAGAAGCAGAAGAACAAAAACAAGCTGCCTCTCGAGAAGAAGATTTCGAAAAAGCTGCTTACTATCGCGATCAAATCAATAAATTGCAAAAAATGAAGGAACGCCAAATCAGCGAAGAAGAAACGCCAGTCATTACCGAAAAAGACATGGAACAAATCGTTGAAGAACGGACAAATATTCCAGTTGGTGAATTGAAAGAAAAAGAACAAACGCAATTGAAAAATCTTGCGGATGACTTGAAAGCTAAAGTTATCGGACAAGATGAAGCGATCGATAAAGTAGCCAAAGCGATCCGCAGAAATCGGGTCGGTTTAGGCAAACAAAATCGTCCGATCGGCTCTTTCCTATTCGTCGGGCCAACCGGTGTCGGGAAAACCGAATTAGCAAAACAATTAGCCTATGAGATGTTTGGTTCTGAAGAATCGATGATTCGTTTCGATATGTCAGAATACATGGAAAAACACAGTGTATCCAAACTGATTGGCTCTCCTCCTGGTTACGTTGGCTACGAAGAAGCGGGTCAATTGACTGAAAAAGTTCGTCGGAATCCATATAGCCTGATTTTATTAGACGAAGTGGAAAAAGCCCATCCTGATGTATTGCATATGTTCTTGCAAATTCTCGATGATGGTCGTTTGACGGATGCCCAAGGACGTACAGTCAGCTTTAAAGATACCTTGATCATCATGACAAGTAATGCTGGAACTGGCAAAGTTGAAGCCAACGTCGGCTTTGGCGCAGCGCGTGAAGGCATCACTCGTTCTGTGTTAAATCAATTGAACAATTACTTTACGCCAGAATTTCTCAATCGCTTTGACGGGATCATCGAATTCAAGGCACTTAGCAAGGAAAACTTGTTATCGATCGTGTCCCTTATGCTGCATGATGTCAATCAAACACTTAGTCATCAAAAATTGCATATCGATGTTCCACAAGACGTGCAAGAAAAACTGGTCGATCTAGGTTACAGCGCAACGATGGGTGCTCGCCCATTGCGCAGGACCATCCAAGATCAAATCGAAGACGGGATTGCTGAATATTATCTTGAGCATCCTCAAGTTCGTCAATTAAAAGCACAATTGGAGGATTCCGATAAAATCGTTGTAACTTCAGCCGAATCCTCTGCACTTCCTGAAGAAACACCTTCTGCTGAAGAGGAAAAACCATCGGAAACAGATGAGCAATAACGTGTCAAAACGGTGACCAAACCGTTCGTTTTGCCAGACAACCATGTTTTGCCAAAAAATTGGGTAATTCCGAGTTGTCTGGCTTTTCTTTTGAAAAAAAACGACCTATAATGTTATTAATAAATACATAGAATGTGAGGTGAGTCTGGTGAAATTAATCAACGTTACAAACAGCCATTCTCGACTAGTATTGAATCAACTTGAAAATACCGACGCAGAACTTGTAAAGGTTTACACTGCCGGAGACACGACCGTGATCTTTACCTCAGCGCCGAACCACAATGAAATTTTGCTGATCAATAAAAAACGGAATATTCGCCCGACGGAAGTGGAAGAAATCAAAAATTACTTCTTGAAAAAATTACCTGATGGCTCCTATGATCCTGCTACGATCTCTGTGATCCAAATGCCCGAAGTGGTAGAAATCTCCATCAAAAAAACGTTGTCTTCCTCACGTTAGCTTTGCCTAATCACGTGTTTAAAAAATATCTATAAAAGGTGACTGTCGCAGCCCTCTTTTATAGATATCTTTTTTTGTCTTCTCTCCTCCTTCTTTCGCCTAGTACTTCGACCAACGCTACCTGATAGTCAAGCAAAAAAAGAGAGCGTTACGCTCTCTTTTTCAAGTATATTTATTAGAAATCATCGACTGGATCATCACATGTAGATTGTGCCAATCCTTGGTACTATGAACATTGCCAAAAAATGTAAATTTCTGTGACTCATTATGGATCAGCACGCCATCAGAAACCAGTATGTCTGAGTCTCCTAAGTTCGAACTAAAGTGAATCACATTTTCATTGTAAATTTTCAATAGTTTGTTCTTAATGACCGGAATATATTCTGGGTGGTTCAAAAGAGAAATACCAATGCGAATCGGTTCCTCTTTTTGGATAGGTAAATAAGATGCTGTAATCTGAGCGATTTTCCTTAAGAAAAGGGCTTCTTTTTCTATTACAAACGAATGGCGCTGCAAGACGGTCGCAATCAGCTCCTCCACCTCTAATACGCGTTCGTTCGTAGAGGACAAATCTTCAGTAGACACAAAACTATCCAAAAAGAGATGAAGACAGCCCCATGTATTCATCACTAATTCATAGGTAAGAAACGCTTCGATCGCTTTGGAAAGATCATACTTTTGCGACAAGACAGCCACAACATCGGCAGAAAATTCGACCAATGGATTCCCCGAGAGGTTTCGCAGCTGTTTCCCCAAAAGAAGTTTCTCTTGATCCGAGATCGTTTCAGGTATGAAGAGAAAAACCCAGAAATGATAAAAAATCTGTTCTTTCTCGATATCTTGCTGACTTCTGATCGGCAGCAGCTTGATCACTTGCTTTTCCCCATTGAGTTGCTTGATTTGCTCATAAATAGCGATGGAAGCTTCGTCTAATTCATTGACGATATAGCCCCTCAACACCGCATTCTCAATGATTGAAAACATAATGTCGTGCTTCACTTTTGTAGTTTTCAACGGCTCATATTCTTTCGCAGCTAATTCAACGCTTGCACGGGTGCGCTGATTGATGTAAACATTGCAAGCCATGATCTCAACTAAATAATGGTACATCCGCACACAAGGCTCGGCCCCTGTCAGATCAATGGAATCTGTGTTGTTATTGATAGTAATCGGGACATTTTGGATAACCAGCATTTTTTTCAGATAGCTGATCAATTTATAACAATAAGAAATACTAAAAATCAATTCTTCTGAGATGTCCACCATACGGGTCTTTCTTTTTCTTAACAAATAGGATAATAGACGATAATAAGGAGATTCTAAGAAATACTTCTTCTTTAGATTCACAAAAATATGCAGGCTTTGTTCTTCGTTTAATTCTCGTGACAAATAAACAGTTCTCTTTTTCAACAAAAAAATAGACTCGTCAAAGGTCGTAAACTCTCTCATATCTTCGGCGATTTCATTGATCAAGATTTTCACCTGATACAAAGATTTGTTTATCGTTTCACATATTTTATCAAGAGACAGCTGCTTCTCCAAAATGATATTTCTAATAATAGTTAATTTATCTACCTGTTTTTTGGTTAAATAAAACCTATACAACTTTTCTATATACTCCAAAATTTTTTACCCGCCTTATTTAAAAAGTATCCTAGTTTCCAATTATAGTAAAATAAACTTAAATTTGAGCCTCTTTTTTCATTAAACGGACAATTTTAATAAAAACTTCAGAAAAATCCCCGCTTCTTTAAAACAGAACGGGTGAGAAAAACTTGTGAAACGATTCTTACCTTTTGTAACAAAAAAGTGTTGGAAACCATTAAAAAGATCCTGGGAATTAGCTGTTTCCATAGACTTAGAAAAAATTCGTATTCTTTCATTGATTGGTAAGTGACTTGGAGAGTAAAATCATTTTCTAGCTGGACAAACTTCTTTGAGGAATCAAGTTCATTTCAAAGAGCTTGTAATATAATATCTTCTCTTTTTAGCCAGCAATCTTTGTATTCATAAATGTTGATAATCGACAATTCATCGCTCATCTCATTAATTGCCCGCATAATTTCTTCATCATCCGAATCAACATTGCCAATGACATGCAAATCATAATGAATACCCGATTTATCCACGCACTCAACGATATAACTGATGACATCTCCCCAAAAATGTTCCAATCGATGCGTGCCTCCTGCTTTTTCTAGCCTTGAACGTTCAGCGATACACAAAACGTTTTTCGAAGAGTATTGCAAGATGTTGATTTCCCCTAGTGATTCTGCTAAGTAGTCAAGAACCGATTGCCGATCATCCTCTTGATCCACAATTAAATTTCTCTCTAAAATCGTGTTCGTCTTGTTGCTGAAAAAGCGCACAGTCAACATGGTAGCATTCTTTTGTCCACTGAAATTTATTCTGGTTTGCAGCATTTTGATTCACTCCTTAAAAGAACTTTGATCCTCTGCTATTAAGGATATAGTAAGAACCAGCTGATTTTTATCGTCTTTTTTTCAAAAAAACTACAAATAAAATAATCATTGTCACTCTTTTTCTTTCTACTAACTAAAAGACCTGACGATTAGAAACGAGGGCAACTTCATAAAATTAAGAAAGACAAAAAAACTCTTTCAAAGCTTTCTTCAAAGAGTCTGATTGTATATTCCTAAAAAATTATGCTTCCTATTAAAATCTAGGGTTCATGAGATAGCCATCCCACACAGTTAGTTTTTTTGAGATTTCTTTATAATGAAACAATCATGAACGTTTATTAACACAGGAGTACCCCTTGATGTCTCTGTCGCTTGAAGCTAGAAGAATTGTAGGTGCAGATTACTAATTGAATGAAAACGTTAATTGATATTTTTTCATAAGTAACTTCGATATACCTATCCAATAGGAACGCAGAAATAGAATCATACTTTTCAATCCCCACCCTACGCAACTGTTCATACGCGTAAAGCTACTGCCAAAATAGTTTCTTAAAAATGATAGAAAGTTGGTTTTTATTGAATTGCAGGTGTTCACTATAGAAATATCAGACATGAATTTTCAGAACTGGTTTCTCTGACAGCAACTGATTCAGAGCAAATTCTCAGAGACTACGAATAACATTTTTTTCGTTTTTAGGTCCAATCCTAGTTGGAACGACAATTCTTTCAACTCTGAGAAGGCTTTGACTTAAAATAAAAGCCAAAATATAACCCTGCAACAAATTTACTTTCATAGTCATTATTACCGAATTGATAATTCGTAGACAGAAAGATCGGTCGACTTGATAATCAACATGTTTTGACCACTTGAATATTTTATTAAATTATTTTATAAAAAAATCAGATTAATAAAATACTTTCTACTTTTTCATTAAAAATAGCGAAAAAACGGATAATAACATAATACACCATCATTGTATACTTTATTTAAGCAGTAAATCATCTGCAAAAATTAAAGTGAGGTTTTATTATGAAAAAAGTTATTTTGGGTACTACATTCATTGCATCTTTGTTGTTAGCTGGGGGAGTCAACGCGTTTGCCAATACTATAGCAACAATTACCGAACCTATTGAAATTGAAGTTATTGATGGTGATGCAACATTCACTTTTAATGAAATGGAGCTATCAAATCCCATACAAATTACAGAAGCATTATTGGAGGGAAATACTGGAATTGTGGAAGGATCTGTATCTAATGTGGGAGGAACATTACAAAACTTAACTCGTTCTCCTAAAACAGTTAATATTTCCGTAACGGCACCTAATGACAGTGGCATAAGCATTATCGGAAGTAACCCTTCTTCTTTAGAAGCAAGAGCGATTGAAGTTGATTCAACACCTGAAACAGAAACAGAAATAGCATTTACCATTAATAGAACATTTGCTTTGTTACAAGAAACTGATGATAAACCTGTAATTACAATAACAGCACAAGACGGTACTCCTGATACTGGTGAAACTCCACCACTATAATTTTCAGAAGGAAAAAATCATGAATCATACATTCAAACACAGAAATTCTTTTCTAAGGATTTCTGTGTTGCTTCTCTTACTAACACTGATCAGCAATACAAACATCCGTAATGCAAATGCCGATGAGACGACGAACTCACTGAAACTTACTCTGAGAGAAACGGAGTACAAAATTTCAGATAATACCTTGAGTATTTCTCCGGAAAAGGAGACGGCGTATACTGTTGAAATTTTTCTAGAAAATGTTGGATCTGGTGACTCATCCATTGTTGTCACGCCTTACACCTCTACTGCTCTCTCACGAGAATCGGCTATCATCTATAGCGATGACTTGACTTTACTGCTAGATGATAAGTATAACTTTTCCAATTATGCATTGATCGAATCAGAAGCATTAGATGACGATGATCAAATCGAGATTCTCCCAAATGAATCCGTTCTTGTGACCGTTACAATCACTCTTCCAGAGGAGCCTGCACGTGAAGGAACCGTGATGGGGGCAATCAATTTTAGTCAGATCATGGGTCTTGAAACAGCAGAAGATTCAGTTGGTATCAAATCTGTGTATGAGTCACTTATTTTTATCAACTTACTTTTTAGTGAAGTGGAAGCGATCAAAGATGTCGTTTATGAAGACTTCTCCTTTGTTGCGCTTCAAGATACGGCAAACCTACAATTTTACGCACTCAACTATAATCCTATTTTAGGCAACTTGAACAATGCTCTTTACGAACTAATAAATCCAAATGGAGAAATGATTGCCTCTGGGGAGTTAGCAGATTCCGTTCTTTTAACGCCGTTAACCAAATCAAGAATGCAGATCCCTTTAATAGACGATAGTGAACTTATTGAAGGCGAATACCGTTTAACTATAGAAACAACTAGAAAAGCGATCACGACTACTTTTTCTTATGAGAAAGAAGACTTGGATAACTTCAAAAAAGAGAACCGTCCAACGAACACTGCCGATGTTCAGACAAATAATCAAATCCTTATCTGGATCATCTTTGTTCTCGTTGCAGCGTTGGCAGCTGCAGTCATCTATATTTTTAAATCAAAAAGAAAAAGAGAGGGCTAGTGTTGTGACCCCAAAAGTTAGCTTTTAGGACTAACTTTTGGAGGTCGCTTCAAAGCTCCTTTTTTTAGTACCACCAATTAGTCACAAACTTGTTCCAGCAAAAGCACTTTTCACCTAGTATTAGAAAAAGATGTGCAAAAAAACCGCTCCTATTCAGCTAAGCGGTTTTTTCTACACTAGTTTTAAACATATCTTTTATCAAAAATCACTTCTTTTGTAAAAATTGTCGCTATCTCGTACTGGCACTCTTCCTCTAAACGATCCTCATGGACAGTATCATCATTGATATCCTCAAGCGATTCTTCTTGGCTGAATGAATCATTCTCTAATAAGTCTTCTTCCTCTGGGCGTTCAGATTCATCTTCAATGCCATTGTCTTCTTGCTTTTCATCGTCTTGGTCTTCATCTGTCAAGTTTTCGTCTGGAATCTCTTCTTTTTCCTCATCCGTCTGATTCATTTTTATCTCTTTCGTAAAGGTCTCTGAATCATCAATTGCTGTAAATGTGACTGATAGGTAGTACTCAGAGTTGGCATCAAGATATTCCTTTATGTTCAATGTTGCAGCTACATTAAGAATCATTGATGCTTCATCAGTATCCTCAATCTGAATGATCATCTCTTCCGAACCGTTCACGCTGTTTAGTTCTGCTGAAAATCCTTCTCCGACAGCCGTGATCGTTACGTCAAAAGCACCTTCACTGCCGTTGCTATCGACAGTCAGCTGAAGATCTTGTGTGGTTTTCAACAAATAATAGTGTTCGTCCTTAAAGTCAATCGTGTTCAATTCAAAAATCAACGTTTCGGAAACGTCATCAGCCATAGCCTCTACTGTTGGAAAGAAAAATATCGCCGAAAATATGAATAACAAACTTTTTAGCACTACATGGTCCCCTTTCTGCTTTCAGAAAACACTTTTATTTAATAAATAATCATTTGCTTTAGCAAAATCGATAGATAGATAACTAGTAGACTAGCAATAAGACTAATTCATTTTTTGAGTCGCGAAGCCATGATTCACCAACTGAAAACTTAAACCATCTGTAGAAGAGCTTTAAATGAAGTTTCAAGGGCAATCACCGATTCATGCTCAGATAAAGAACTAGTAGCATCTGACAAAAAGAACATGTCCTCGATCAAATGATTAAACGACCTCTATCACTGGCAATCTATGCTCTGCTTTTCCTCTACTTTCAAACAAGGAGAAAATTTCCTGAATCATCAAATGTGCCTATGATATTTTTCTATTCATTTCAAATGCATTTCCTTGTGGTCACCTTTAATACTACGCTCTTTTTCCGACTCATTTTATCTTCTTTTAAAAGAATGGTTATAAATTAGGATAATTGTCTGATCATTGGACGATTGCCCCCAATCATGCAACCTTCCTTCTGTATCAAAAGCACGTTTTCAGCAAAAAAAGCCCCTTCTTATCCATTTGGATAAGAAAGGACTTTCTACGATCGTTCAATTAAAAAAGATCAGCCTTACGTACAATGTTGCGCATACCTAGACAGTCTCGCGGGAAACGACTCTTACATCAAACTCTTCAATTCGACGTCTGGGTACTTATCTGCGAACCAGCGCATCGCAAATTGGTTCTCAAACAAGAACAATGGCTGGTCGAAACGGTCTTTCGCTAAAATGTTACGACTGGAGCTCATACGCTCATCCAAGTCTTTCGGATCGATCCAACGAGCGATCTTGTGGCCCATTGGGGTCATAATGACTTCGGCATTGTACTCATTCATCATGCGATATTGGAAAACTTCAAATTGCAGTTGCCCGACAGCACCGATGATATACTCATCACTCAGATACGTCTTGTACAACTGGATAGCCCCTTCTTGGACCAACTGATAGATTCCTTTGTGGAAAGATTTTTGCTTCATCACATTTTTTGCAGTGACTTTCATAAAGAGTTCCGGAGTAAACGATGGCAACTCTTCGTAAGCAACTTTTAGTTTTCCTTCATAGATCGTATCGCCAATTTGGTAATTTCCCGTATCATAAACCCCGATAATATCTCCAGCGACTGCTTCTTCAATATTTTCTCGGGTATCTGCCATAAATTGTGTCACATTGCTGAGTTTCATTTTTTTGCCAGTACGCTCAAGTGTCACGTCCATGCCTCGTTCAAAGGTTCCTGAACAAATACGGACAAAGGCGATCCGGTCACGATGGGCAGGGTTCATATTTGCTTGGATCTTGAACACAAACCCGGACATTTCTGGTTCATAAGGACTGACTTCATCACCAGCCAAAGTTTTGTGACCGTAAGGCGCTGGTGCAAAGGACAAGAAGGTTTCCAAAAAGGTCTGCACGCCGAAATTCGTAAGGGCGGAACCAAAGAACACGGGTGTTTGATCGCCTCGTGCGATTTTTTCTGTATCAAAGGCATCGCCAGCTTCTTGCAGTAATTCTACTTCTTCTAAAACTTGTTGGAACAGCCCATCTTCGGCAAATGGATGATCTGCAGGAAATTGTCCATTTTCATCTAGGGCAACTAAACGTTCCCCACCGTGATTGTCTGGACGGTAAAATTCGACCCGTTGGTTATGGATATCATACAGTCCTTCCAAGCCTTTCCCCATGCCGATCGGCCAATTCATTGGAAATGATTCGATCTCTAAAAGATCTTCTAGTTCTTCTAATAATTCTAATGGTTCGCGGCCATCACGGTCGAGTTTATTGATAAAGGTAAAGATCGGAATACCGCGTTTTTTAACGACCTGGAAGAGTTTTTTCGTTTGCGCTTCGATCCCTTTTGCGCTATCGATCACCATGACCGCACTATCCACCGCCATCAAGGTACGGTAGGTATCTTCAGAAAAGTCCTCATGCCCAGGGGTATCTAAAATATTGACCCGTTTGCCTTGGTAATCAAACTGCATAACAGAACTGGTCACGGAGATCCCCCGTTGTTTTTCAATTTCCATCCAGTCGGACTTTGCGAAATTCCCAGTCTTTTTCCCTTTGACCGTACCAGCTTGGCGAATCGCGCCACCGAATAATAATAATTGTTCTGTAATGGTTGTTTTCCCCGCATCCGGGTGGGAAATAATCGCAAAGGTACGGCGACTATCTACTTGTTGTTTTAATTTTGGATTATCCATTGATTTTATTGCTCCATTTCTTGTATTTACAATGCGAACAGTGTCCATTTTAGACTGTCGCTAGTTTTCTGACCAAATCAGTATATCATGGATAAGGGTGATAAAAAAGCAAAAAAAGACAAGAAATCCCTTTGACTATTCTCTTTTACAGAGTTAGGCAAAGGGCGTTCTTTCCATTTGATGGAAAGAAATTAAAATGCTGGCAATAAGGTATCGCTATGGTCGTTTTCTAAAAATTCGCGAACCTTATCGCTAGTCATGGCACGGCGCAAAACGGCGATTTTTTCAGAATCTTGATTGTCTTCTCGAGCAACCAATGAGATAGCAAAGCGATCATCGATCGTTTTTTCTAAGAAAAGGGCATCGGCTGGTTTCAAACCGATTTTCGCGATATAGGTTGGGTAGTTGTATACCAAGGATACATTCGGTTCATCATAGGCTTCCGCAAGATTCAGTAAATCAACAGATAACCATTCAAAGTTTTTGGGATTTTCGGTAACGTCTTTAAGTGTTCCATTGACACCAACGCCTTCTTTAAGAGTGATCAATCCTTCTTCTGCTAAAATCGCTAACGCTCGACCTTCATTGGACACATCATTCGGCAATGCGACTTTCGTTCCTTCTGGAATATCATTGATATCCGTATACTCTTTGGAATAAAAACCGACTTTTGCGTTGTAGATTTTATCTAACGCCACTAGGTTTGCATCTTTTTCTTCATTATACATTTGCATATATGGTTCATGTTGCGCAAAGTTGGCATCGACCTCGTCATTATTCAGCAGCTCATTGTACTGGATATTGTCATTGACTTGGACCAATTGGATTTCCCAGCCATCTTCCACTGCTTCAGCTGCAACCTTTACGACATCGGTCATTGGTGTCGTTTGCGAAGCGACCTTGATGATTTTCTCTTCGCTCGCCTCATCCGAACTCGTACCGCAAGCCCCCAATACACCTAATGCCAATACACTCAATCCTAAAACAAATCTTTTTTTCACATTCATTCCTCCTATTTTCGTTTATCAAGTTTTCTTGCTGCTTGATTGCCAATCCCTTGCAGGATAAAGACCAAAAGAATCATGATGATAATTGCAAAATACATGACGCCATATTCGTAGCGTTGATAGCCATAGCGGATCGCAAAATCGCCGATACCGCCGCCGCCAACGATCCCCATCACTGTTGAATAAGAAACCATGCTGACTGCTGTCGTCGTTAAAGATAAAATCAAGCCGCTTCTAGCTTCCACTAGTAAAAACGACCAAACGTATTGCCATTGACTGACGCCAAGGGATTTCGCCAAATAAGAAACTTCTTCTGGGACATCCAGCAGTACTTGCTCCGTCAAGCGAGCAAAAATACTCATAGCAACGATACTCAAAGGGAAACTGGCGGGAATCGGTCCAAATGAGCTGCCTAAAAGCATTCGCGTCAGTGGGATCAAGGCTACGACAAATAATAGAAACGGAAACGAGCGGATGATCGTCACAACGAGATTCAAACCCTCATAAAGAAATGAGATTTTTTTTCCACGACTGCGGCTAAGGAAGAGCCAGACACCTAGCGGTAGTCCTAAGACAATGGCTGCGAGCATCGAAATCCCCATCATGATCGCTGTTTCTTTCAAAGACTGAAGTAATTCAGGCAGATAATACAAAATACTCTCACTGATCGTCATGCAGCAAACTCCTCTCCACTTTGTCCACATAAGAGCTTTCTTTGCGGACAATTGGCTGCGGATGATTGACAAATTCCGCCGCAAAGACGGCATCTTCCAATACAAACACACGTTGACAAATATGTCTGACTGCGGTTAGCTCATGACTAACGAAAATGACTGCTGGCTGAAACGTCTGTTGAACTTTTTGCAGTAAAGCAAGTACATCGGCTTTCGTATCTTCATCCAGCGCACTAGTGGGTTCGTCACACAGCAAGATTTTCGGCTCACGGATCAACGCCCGTGCGATAGCTACTCGTTGTTTCTCCCCACCGCTCAACTTGGCTGGATAACTGTCAGCTTTGTCTTCCATCCCAACAAATGAAAGCATCTCCAACACCTTCTCCGATGATTTCCCCATTAACTTCAAGGGCAAATAGACATTTTCAAAAACGGTTCGATTGTGTAGCAGATTGTAATTTTGAAAAATCATGCCGATTTCCTGCTGCGCATGTAGCAGTTGCTTTTTGTTTAAGGGATCGATTCGTTTCCCGTCAAAGAGCAGCTCCCCACTGTCAGGTGTCTCAATTAAGTTCAAAAGCCGAAGCAACGTTGATTTCCCCGAGCCGCTTTTGCCGACGACCCCAACGATTTCCCCCGGCTGAACAGCAAAAGAGAGACCATCTAGGACGTTTCGATCGTAACGCTTTGTGATGTTGATGGCTTCTAGCATCTTTTTTCCTCCTAATCAAACAGCAACGCAAGAAATTCAGCGTTAGTCATCTGATGGATAAATTGCTCGATGGCAATATCCTTTAGCAAGCGGCTGATGGTGTTTTGTTCAAAATCAATACCTTGCAGCATCGCTTCAAGTTCACTGATCTCTTTTTGTCCAAAAAAATCACCGGTAATTTGAATCGCTGCAATCTTGCCTTTGTTGACAGTAAAATCGACTTCAACGATCCCAACCTGCGCAAACCGCTTTCTTTTTTGCCATTCAAAAGCAGGCGCTTCATTAAAAATCCACTCATTGTTCGCGTAACGTTCTTCAAACAACGTTTGGATTGCTTGGCGATCCGCATCCGTCAAGACGATCTCTTGCTCACTGATTTCATCAATCGATTCTACTTCATAGATTCGGCAAAGGAGTGTGTCTCGAAATGCCTTGGTATCCATTGATTGGTATTGTTCTGCCAAATACGGTTTAATATTCGTCACACTTTTCCGTACGGATTTCGTTGCTTTAGAGGCAATTTTTTCTTGGGCAACGTGTAGGACTTTTGTTAATTCTTCTAGATCCACATCATACATCAATGTGCCATGAGAATACGTTCGACCTTTTTTTGTATACATCGCATTGCCAGAAAACTTTTTCCCATCAATGAACAGATCATTGCGGCCATGCACTTCTACCTCCTTGGCTCCCATTGCCGCTAAGCCTTTCATGATCGGTTGTGTTGCACTTTGGTAGTCACCAAAACTCGTGGCATCTTTTTTGGTGACAAAACTAAAGCTCATGTTGCCTAGATCGTCATAAACTGCTCCACCGCCAGATGTCCTGCGAGTCAACACGATATTGCGACTCCTTAAATAGTCAAAATCAATCTCTTGATACGCATTTTGATTTCTGCCGATTATAACACATGGTTTTTGTATGTATAACAGAAGACAAGGTTCTGAAACATCTACGTTATTCATTAAATACTCTTCAGTTGCCAAATTGTAACGGATATCCTCACTAAGCATACGGTAAAATTTCATTTCAAGCCCCTCGTTCTTATTAGATTTCTATGGATATTCTCGCTTTTCTTACGGAAAATTGCAATCAAACTGCTTAACGATAAGATACACATGTTTTTTTATCTGTTTTTAAACTGTATTATTGATTAGATTTATCGTAACCGTTTCTTACAAACAAATCAAGGGGAATAAGTAAAAAAAAGGAACAAAAAAGACCAAAGCAGTTGCCTTGGTCTTTCTCATTTCATTCATGCGGAACTTTAACGGCGAGGCTCATCTTCCTCAAAATCTTTGCGGAAATAGCGGCGTTCTTCTTCTGGTTCCACTTCGCCTTCTTCTGGATCATGGAAGATTACACGGATCTTCAAGACACGTGATCCTTCCATTTCTTCAGAAATCAATTTCACGTTATCGACTTCAAAGGAAAGTTTTTCTCCTTCATCTGGAATCATTCCTAAAGCAGTGATCAGGTAGCCTGCCATCGTATCGACGTCGCTCATATGCAAGCTCATATTGAAAGCTTCATTGAAATCATCGATCAGCATCCGACCTTGGATCACGTATTCTTTATCAGAGATTTTTTCATAAAGCTCTTCGACCTCATCGGATTCATCATCGATCTCACCGACGATTTCTTCAAGCAAGTCTTCTAATGTAACTAACCCAACGACTCCGCCGTATTCATCAAGCAAGATCGCCATTTGGTTTTGGGTTTTCTTTAATTCATAAAGCAAATCATCGATAAAGACTGTTTCTGGAACAAACAGTGGTTCTTGCAAGATCTGCTTGATGTCCATTGTTTCAAAGCCGTATTTGTAGGCACATTTCAAAAGATTTTTGGTATGCAAAATCCCAACGACTTTGTCTTTATCTTCATTATATACAGGAATACGAGAATAATTTTCTGCTAAAATTTCAGTCAAAATTTCTTCTACTGAGTCATTGATATCCACCATAAAGGCAGAAGTTCGAGGAACCATGACTTCACGGGCGACTTTCGTATCTAATGAAAAGATCCCTTGCAGCATCTCTAATTCATCTTCTTCAAAGACCCCTTCTGTTTCCAACATATACCGCATTTCATCACGGGTCATCTTTGTGTCTTCATCGTCAAATTCCATTGGAGTGATCCGCGCCAATAAGCTTGTTGAAGCAGATAAGAACCAGACGAAGGGCTTTGCAATAATCCCGATCGTTCGAATCACACCAGAAGTGAACTGGGCAACTTCTTCTGATTTGTTCATGGCGATACGTTTTGGATACAACTCACCGAAAACGATCGACACATAGGTCAAGATCGCTAAAACGATAATGTTCGCTAAGCTTTTAGCCGCCGTTCCTCCACCTAATAAAGGTGCCAGACGGGTCGACAAGGTATCTGCCAGAGATGCCCCAGATAAGATATTCACCAAGGTAATCCCAACTTGGATCGTTGACAAGAAATTTGTTGGATTATCAATGATTTTCAATAATTTTTGTGATTTGACATTTCCTTCTTCCGCTTTTTGCTCCACACGGTTTTTGTTGACTGAGACGACTGCGATCTCAGAGGCCGCTAGAAAAGCGTTGATCAATGTCAAAACGATCAATAATAAAATTTGCGCTAGAAGCGACTGACTCTCGGGGTCAGCATTCATAATAGCATTCTCTCCTTATTTTTTCATATTCTAAAAAAAATCGTGGGCTTAGCCCACGATAAAATCCTATCACAAAGTTTTTTTCTTTGCAATAAAAAACACCAGTCATTGATTACTCGATCAACCGTTCTTGATTTTTCTTGATTTTGTCATCTTTGATCAGACGAACAATAAAGACCACGATCGTCCGACAAATTGCGTAAAACGGTACTCCTAAGAAAATTCCCAGCAAACCTGCCAGATTTCCAGCGACCAATAAAACCAAGATGATCGTTAATGGATGGATCGCTAATGATTTTCCGATCACATTCGGGTAGATAACATTTCCATCTAATTGTTGGACGACTAGTACCACGACACAGCACAGCAATGCGCGGAACGGTTCATCAAAGACCGTTACTAAGACTGCTGGAATCAAGCCAAGATACGGACCTAAATAAGGAATCAAGTTTGTGACCCCTGCGATCACCCCAAAAAGAAAGGCATAGTTGACGCCGATCATCCAGTACCCAATAAACGTGAAGGTAGCGACAAAAATACATTCGATCGCTTGCCCACTAATGTAATTGGATAGTGTCTTGTTTAAATCACCTAGCAACCCAACAATCTGATCTCGTCTTCTTTCTGGAAAGACTGTTTTCAGATTAGGAACTAGCTTTTCTCCATCCTTCAACATATAGAAAAGGATGAATGGGACTGTAACGATGATCATCGTCGCGGAAGCAATCGTACTGACGATCGATCCTAAGCTAGTGGATAACCCACTAAGAAACTGCTGCAGCAAAGAACCATAAGAAAGATTTAGGTTTTCTAACTGCTGCGCGATATCGATTTGTTTGAAAAATGGATCATCTGCGATTCTTGAGATCCAGCTTTCCATATTTTTGGCAAATGTTGGAATATTTTCCGCCAATGAAGTAATCTGACTCACCAGATTAGGAATAACGCTGACGAAAATCAAGATGATTGCTGCTACTAATAACAATAGAACCAATATGACAGCAAACAGTCGTTTTATTTTTGTCGTTTTCATCAAAAATAGGACGATTGGATTTAGCAGATAATACAGAAAGCCAGCAATCAATACTGGTGCAAATAAAGTAGAAAAAAACGTGCCGATCGGTGCAAATAGAAAATTGACTTTACTTAACACAAACACGAGTGTCACTAAAACCAATGCTTCCAATGACCAAAAGAACAGTTTTGATTGTTTGAATTTGTCGAACAAAAGATTCCCTCCCTTTTTTATAACATTATAGTTGATTTTGTAAAAAAAAGCTTGCGACTTTAGCCGCAAAAAAAAGAAATTTGTAAAAAAAGTGGTATACTAATAAAAATAACGGAGAAATCATAGCTGAGGTGAGTTTTTTTATGCATATCGCACAAACAAAAGATACGCTAAGTGAGATCTATTTGGCGTCATTGAAAATACGAAATCAAGTGTTCGTGAAAGAGCAAGGGGTTCCATTAGCATTAGAAGTAGATGAAAATGAGGCATTGGCTGTTCATTTCGTCTTATATGACGATGACAATGAAGCAGTCGCAACCTTACGTTTTTTACCGACCTCTGATCATGAGGTGAAATTACAGCGAATGGCGGTGCCAGCTGCTCATCGAGGTTCAGGCTACGGCAGGCAGTTGATCGAGGGAGCGGAAGCTTTCATTCAAAAACAAGGAATCAAAAAAGTCACGTTAGGGGCACAGTTAACTGCCAAAGAATTTTACTTGAAGTTAGGCTATCAGCCTGAAGGCGATGTTTTTTTAGACGCGGATATGCCCCATATCAAAATGAGCAAAACCTTTTAACGAGCAGTGATTACTTAAAACAGCGACCCCAAAACAGATCCTTCCTCTGTTTTGGGGTCGCTGTTTTTTATTCCTCTGCTTCAACGATCTCTTCAATCGCTGTCAGCAACGCTTGCGCCACCCTTTGATCATAGCCTTCACTTGTAATCACCGCTAAATCAGTGTCACTGTTCAAATAACCTAACTCCAACAAAACTGCTGGAATATGTTGCTCTCGTAAAACATAATAGTTACCAAAACGAGTGCCGTTGGAACTCAATGCCACTGAACTACTCAAACTGGAAGTGATCGTTTCTGCCATCTCTTTTGCCCCAGTATAGTAATAGTAAGTTGTCAGTCCTTGATTGCTGTTTGGTAGCTCTGAATTGTCGAAATGAATGCTGATAAATAGATCTGGTTCCTCCGAGAGTGAAGCTGCAGTAATTTCAGACAGCGCTAAATAGCGATCTCCGGTGCGTGTATAACTGACTTGAATTCCCGCTTGGGTCAGTACTTCGCCGATGGTTTGGACGGTGGCTAACGTCAAATCTTTTTCCATGATCGTTTGATCCGTTGACAGTGCCCCAGAATCTTCGCCGCCGTGCCCCGCATCAAGAACGACTTTAAAGTCTGACAATTTTTTTGGAGTCTCCGAAAGTGGAACTTCTTGGATGGATGCAGAATGCTTTTCAATGTAACCCGTTATTCCATCGTCAGTTTGGATTTCAACCATCTCTTCTGTTTGACTAAGTACGGTTGCCCAACTTCCACGGTGGATCTTCCCGATGACGGTTTCTTGACTTGTTGTCTGATAAATCGATACATAATCGTTCTCACTTTCAATCGCTGCATCGTATTCTGAGGGATCCACGTAAATTTGGACCATGCTTGCCGTTTGTGCGACCTCTTCTGCTTGAGCGTCCGACTCGGTTTGAGCCGTGCTTTTTTGGGTCTCTTCTTGAACAAAATGATCATTTCTCAACACAGCAAAACCTGCCGCAAAAAGTAGAATCATGGTAGTACCGATAACAAGCTTCCCTTTTTTCTTCATTTGCTTCCCCCACTTTTTTCTTGGTCTTTCTATCATGGGACTAGCAGCTTAAACAGAACTTAAAGGCAACTGCTAGAAGCAACCCTCTCACAGCACAAAAAAACTTCAACCGAAATGGTTGAAGTTTCTCGGGAAAAATGAGCGATCCGACCCATTTCACTTATTTTTGAGACAACTGCTTGTAGCGATCATACCAAATGTCCACATACCCTTGCGAAAAGGGTCCTTTGCCATTATTGATCCAATCTACTAAAATTTTGACATTTTCTTTCAAGATAAAATCAATGTCTTGCGGATATTGCATAATCTTACTGTGCAATTCATACTCATCCACATCTAGTAAACGTTTCTCGCCATCAGGAAATACTTTGATATCAAGGTCATAATCGATATATTTCAATGCCTCTTCATCAAGTAAATACGGTGAAGCAAGATTACAATAATAGGAAACCCCCTTTTCTCGAATCATTGCAATAACATTAAACCAGTATTTTTTATGAAAATATACAATTGCTGGTTCACGGGTAACCCAGCGTCTTCCATCTGATTCGGTCACTAATGTATGATCGTTGACCCCTATCACTGAGAATTCACTGGTCTTTAAGACCATCGTATCCCGCCACGTTCGATGCAAATTGCCGTCATGTTTGTAGCTTTGAATGCTGACAAACTCTCCTTCTTTTGGAACTCGCATAGCAACCCTTCCCTCAGCAAGAAAACTTGCGTTTTGTTTGGGTGTTCATTACACCGACATCGTTAATATTATAGCAATAAAAGAAAGCTTTGCCTAGAAATCTTTATCGAGTTTCTGATATTTCTTCAATTGATCCACCAATTTCTGCTGGGGTTTTGGGAAAACATAGTTTTGAAAGGATTCTTTTGCTGCCCATTCGCTGTCTTGTAATGTGAGCTCTCCACGTTTTCTGCCGTAAAATAAAAGGACGTGCCATTTCAAATGACTAAAGATATGAGTGATCTCGCCAAAATGTCGTTTTTGCCAAACGACAGGCAGATCAGGAAAAATTTCGAGCGCATCATCTTCGGCAATCAAATCCAACTGCAGCTGCTCCTCTTTTGCCCATGTTCGCTGCAGAGCCTCGTACTGTTCTTTCGTCACTTCTACCAAAGGAAAATGCCACATAGAAGCCAATAAGCCTGTTTCAGGTCGCTGCACGAGTAAAAACGAGCCTTGATCTTCGATGGCGCCTGCGATGTAATAGACATCTTTTGGCTTTGCTTTTTTCGATTTCACTGGAAAGTCTGTTTGTCGATTCTCCGCATAAGCAAGACAATACTGACTGATGGGACACTCTTCACATTTCGGTGTGGTGGGTGTACAGATTCGTGAGCCAAGATCCATCAAGGCTTGATTAAACTCACCAGGTTCATCGGGGGAAATGATCGTTCTCATCGCCTCGTCGAATGGTCTTCGGCTGCTGGCTTTCGCAATATCTGCTTCGATACAAAATAACCGACTGACGACCCGCATCACATTTCCATCGATTGCCGGTTCTGGCAAGCCAAAAGCAATACTGCCAATGGCTCCAGCTGTGTAGGGACCAATTCCTTTTAATGAGCGAATCTCTTCAATTGATTGGGGCATTTCTCCGTCGAATTCGGCAACGATTTGCTTGGCGGCAGCCTTAAGGTTACGGGCACGAGAGTAATAACCTAAACCTTCCCAAACCTTTAAAAGCTTTTGTTCTTCGGCTGCCGCCAAGTCTTGGATCGTCGGGAATTGTTCCATAAAACGATAGAAATAGCCAATCACTGTTTCCACTCGTGTTTGTTGAAGCATGATCTCTGAGATCCAGATTGCATACGGATCGTTGGTCGCCCGCCAAGGCAGATTGCGTTTTTCTTTATGATACCAAGTTAAAAATGTTTCTTGGAACGTCTTGATTTTTTCTTCATCCCAAGTTTCCCATTGCTTACTCATCCACTACTTCCTCATCTAAGAATCGTTGTATATCATCGATGGCAAACCCTTTTTGATAAAGGCCTTGCTTGATTTTCATTTTTCGTTTCATCAACGGTAACCGCTGATGCCGCCGCATAAGTCGGGCACCTTCTCTTTGGAGCGCTTCATTTTCTTGGTCCTCATCTTTTTCCATCGGTAATTCATCCAAAATCATCTGAATGACTCCTTGATGAAAACCTTTTTGCATCAAATGCATTTTTATCTTTTGGATCATTTCTTTATGGCTTTTGTTGTGAAAACGACGCATCGCTTTTTCAGCCGTATGATAACCGACTTCAAACTGCATTTCCTCGGTATACAAAGGCAATACTTCCTGAATCACGGAATCTTTTAATCCTTTTTTTCTCAATTGCTGACTGATGACCACGGGTCCTTTATCACTCATGCGGACTTGGGTGCGAATGTAGCTTTCTCCGTAGTTTTTGTCATCGATCAAATTCAACTCTTTCAGACGTTCAACGACTAAGTCTCGGTCTTGTTTTTCGATTTCTTTGTCTTTCAAATAGGTACGGACTTCCATTTCAGAACGCAGCTGATAGCTGATATAGTTCATGGCTTGCTGCAATCCTAAATCAAACCCCGCACTTTTTTTGATTTCTTTTAATTCTTCTTCACTCAGTTCCTTGCCTTTTAATAGCCGAAAACGGACCAAAAGATCTTCTGAGACCCGCAGCGTTTCACCTTCTGATGTCGCCACTTCATAAAATGGTCCTTTTCCTTTATTGATACGAATAATTGTATTCATCTTCTTCACCTCGCGAACGTACATTCTATTTTACCACAACTACGATGAAATTCCTTCTAATCAAGCTGAAAAAATGTGGTAAAATGAACTGACTATTTTTTTTAAGGAGTTCACATGGCAAATACACAAGTCCAGCTTGGACAAAAACTACAACTAACGATCAAACGCTTGGGGATCAACGGAGAAGGCATCGGGTATTACAAAAAGTTGATCATCTTTGTTCCCCGTGTTCTGCCGGGGGAACAGGTCATTGCCGAAGTCACCAAAGCATCTCCCCGCTTTGCTGAAGCCAAGATGACCAAAATCATCAAGCCAAGCAGCGATCGCATCCAACCACCCTGCAAGTTTTACGACCGGTGCGGCGGCTGCCAATTGCAGCACTTAGTCTACGACAAACAATTAGACTTCAAAAAAGACCTATTGAAACAAGCACTTGAAAAATTTAAGCCAAAAGGCTACCAACAGTTTGAACTAAGGGATACTTTAGGCATGGATGTTCCTTGGCATTACCGCAACAAAGCACAATTTCAATTGCGTTACAACAGTCAAACCAAACGAATCGAAGCGGGTTTATACGAAATGGAGTCTCATCGCTTAGTCGCCATTGATGATTGCCTCGTACAAGAACAAGATACGCAAAAAGTGATCAACGGCATCGTCCAATTGTTGAATAAATACCAGATCCCGATTTACGATGAACGCAAAAACAGCGGGATTCTAAGGACATTGATGGTTCGTATCGGGATCGCGACTGGCGAAGTTCAAGTCGTGTTTATTACCAACTCTGTCAAACTGCCGCAAAAAAATGCGCTGATTCGCGAGATCAATCAGCGCTTGCCGCAAGTCGTTTCCATCATGCAAAATGTGCAAAACAAAAAAACGTCCGTCGTCATGGGAGAGGAAACGATTCATCTTTGGGGCAAAGAAGCGATCGAAGAACGGTTGAATGAACTGACCTTCGACTTGTCCGCCCGCGCATTCTTCCAGCTGAATCCACAGCAAACCAGCATCTTGTATCAAGAAGGGTTAAAAGCCCTTGACTTGAGCAAAAATGAAACAGTCGTTGATGCCTATTGCGGTGTGGGAACGATTGGGTTGAGCGTGGCTCCTTATGCCAAAGAAGTCCGCGGCATGGACATTATTCCTCAAGCAATTGAAAATGCCCAAGAAAATGCACGCCGCATTGGTGCCCAAAATACCCATTATGAAACGGGAACTGCTGAGGAGCTCTTACCAAAATGGTTCAATGAAGGCTTCAAACCTGATATCATCATTGTTGATCCGCCAAGGACAGGCTTGGATGAACGATTATTGCAAGCTTTGCTGAAACAACCACCGAAGAAGATGGTCTATATATCTTGTAATGTTTCTACTTTAGCAAGAGACTTGGTCCAATTAGCCAAAGTGTTTCACGTAGAATATCTGCAATCAGTAGATATGTTTCCACAAACCGCCCGCTGCGAAGTAGTGGTAAAATTGACTCGCAAATAATCATTGGCCTGACAAATCATCTTGTGATTTGTCAGGCCAATATTGTTTTCGTTGTCTTTTAAGCATAACGATTAATTGATTTGTAAGACGGGGACTTTCGTGGCAATAAAGGTGTCCCCTACTCGCTGCCCATAAAGACTTACCGATCGTTCAAGCTGCAGATCCGCACGTGACCCCTCCACGATTCGAGAATTATGCGATTGTGCATCATATAGAATTACTTTTATCTCAGTCTCGCTAGTAATCGTAAATTTGAGTTTTTCTTCTGAAGATATTGCGATATCGATTTCCTCATCCCCTTCAGTTCTTGTAGAAAAATTGGTTATCTCTAGTTCAAAATGATCCCCATCCATAGATACAAGAATGCCCGTTTCATCTGCTTGTGCCAATTCCTCATTCGCTCGCTCTGCATCAGTCTGAGTCACTTGTTGCGCTTTTGTCTGATCGGTTTGATCGTGATTATTTTGGGTCTCGTCTCCACTTTGACTTGTTTGCGTTTGCGGCGTATTTATTTGGTTGTTGATCGGTACGTTGTCGTTGTTTGTCTGTGGGTCATTCGCAGCAACACCACAACCACTAAGTAATGCCACAAACAAGATAATTGCTGTTTGTTTTTTTATCATAAAAAACACCTTCCTTTTATTCATAGCGTAATGCTTCGATCGGTTTTAATTTCGACGCTTTATAAGCGGGTAAGTAACCAAAAATAGTACCGATCAGCATTGAAAATGACACACTGATCAAAATGGATAACAATGAGATCGTCATCGGATACTCTAACAGACGCAAGGCGATCAGACTGATCAACAGACCGACGAAGATGCCAATCAGCCCGCCGATCACCGATAAAACGATTGCTTCTGTCAAAAATTGCTGCAAAATCACTTTACGTTTGGCACCCAATGCTTTCTTCAAACCGATCTCTCTGGTACGCTCTGTCACACTGACCAGCATCGTATTCATTACACCGATCCCACCGACGAGTAAGGAAATGCTAGCAATTCCCCCCAGCAAAATCATATTCGATCGATTGATATCATCGGTCATTTTCTGCACTTCATCATAGTTGCGGATGGAAAAAACAAAATCTGAAGGCGGAATACTCTTGGTCAATTCATGGCTGGCTTGAACGACTGCTGATTCTAAGACGTCCGCATTCGTCGCCTGAAACAGCACTGTTGGCCTTTGGTTGAGCTTTCCTTCGACGAAACTTTGGCTGCCTCGAGGGATGAAGACATATTTTCCTGACAGTTGCTCCGTGTCAGAAACAGCTACGCCAACGATGCGAAAGGGCGTCCCATTGATTTCGATCAGTTGATTGATAGGATCACGATAGGAGAAAAAAATTTCCGCCAAATCTTTCGTAATCACCGCAACTTGCTTTTGTGTCTGCAATTCGGTTTCAGTCATTGCTCTGCCAGCAAGGATCGTATGGGCAAAATTTCAAAGAACCCGCCATCCATGCCTAGCACTGTCGTATCGGTTTGCTGGTCTCTATGGAAAACTGTCAGATTAGCTTCATAGAACAAGCTAACGTTCTTGGCGTGATCAATGGTCAGCAACTTTTGCAGCTCTCCTTCTGATAGTTGCGGGGCATAATCAGGCAAACGATCATTTCTGCCGCTTTCGCCCGCTAAAAAAGCACTTCTGGCGTCATATTCAATCCGCATCGAGTTAGTATCACCACCAATCAGCTGCTTTTTCATGTTCTCAGTATTTCCGTTGATGATACTCACAATGGAAATGATCGAGGCAATCCCGACAATGATTCCTAGCATCGTCAACAAGGAACGCAAACGATGCTGGTAGATTGCGTGAATGGCTAAGCGAATATTTTCGGTCATCTTGTGCCCTCCTCAACAACTTCACCATCTTTAATGACGATTTGCCGCTTTGCATAGTCCGCGACTTCTTGTTCGTGTGTAATCAAAACCACTGTTTTTCCTAGATGGTTCAGCTTAGTAAATAGCGCCATGATCTCATGACTATTAGCGGTATCTAAAGAACCCGTCGGCTCATCCGCTAAAATCACATTTGCTTCTCCTGCTAATGCCCGAGCGATCGCTACTCGTTGTTTTTGCCCCCCTGACAACTGATTGATCCTAAAATCGATCCGATCCCTCAATCCGACACTTTCTAAGGCGTGAATTGCTCGAGTCGTTCGTTCTTCCTGATTGACACCAGCATACAAGAGCGGTAAGGCAGCATTTTGTAAAACGGATAGTTTGGGCAACAGTTCAAAATTTTGAAACACGAAGCCGATTTTTTGATTGCGGATCTCGGACAGTTCATCTTCACTCATTTGACTGGTATTTTTACCATCAAGTAGATAGCTGCCCGTTGTTGGCGTGTCTAAACAGCCAATAATATTCATCAAGGTCGACTTGCCTGATCCTGATCGGCCCATGATGGAAACAAACTCGCCAGCATTGATTGTTAAGTTGATTTTTTTCAAAACGTGAATTTCGCTAGTGCCCTGTGGGAACGTTTTGCAGACATCAATCAGTTGGATCATTTGGTTTCACATCCATTCCTTCTTGGATCCGAACTGTTGGGAAGACGAGCACCACTTGCATATCCAGTTCACTTTCTAACAGATACATGGCTTCATCCGTTTCATCTTCCATGATTTCCACGGATAGTTTACTGATTTTATGGTCCTCAACGACGTAGATGAAGGGCCTATCTTCTTCATAAAACACGAAAGATTTGGGCAGCTTGATCGCGGTTTGCTCTTCCTCAATGCGTTCTACAAAACAATGGATGCCAATACTAGGTGGCTCTTCACTTTCATCCAAAACGACCTCAAAACTAAATTGCGACAAATTGGGGTTTGCGCCTTGTTCTTCAACCACTACCGAAGGCTCTTTCATATCCCCAACTCGGGTGATCTTTCCAGTCCATCGCTGACTGCCGCCATTACGGTCTCTAAGTTCAACCTTTTGACCAGGCTCAAGTTGATTGCGGCGAAATTCATCCACAGTCCCTTTTAAAAAGAGCCGACTGGTATCAACGATCGTCATAAAAGGATTCTCTGGAGTTGCTTCACTTGCGCTTCGATTCATTTGTCGCTCGTCCACGTCTTTAACGATTCCATCAATTTCGGCTTCCACGACGTCTGAGCCATGTTGCTCTTTGACTGAACGTAGTTCTAATTCTGCCCGTTCCAGCTCTAATTCGGCATCGCCAATGCTGCTTTCCAAGTTTTGCGCTTCTAGCAGTAATTGACTTTGCTGCATTTCCAAATCGGTTTTACGATCTTCCAGCCCTTCTTTGTCCTCTTCTTCCGCACTGGCAATTTTTTGTTTCGTCTCCTCCAGCTGATTCGTGACCTTATTGTATTGTTCCCATTTTTGATTCGTTTGCCGTCTTGCTTGTTCCACAGCTCTCGAGCGATTTGCCGTCGCCTGTTCTGCTTCTTTAATGGCCAAAGCCCCCTCAGGGTTAGAGTAAACAAAAAGAGCTTGCCCTGCTTTGACTTGATCCCCTGCCTCTACTTTTTTCTCAACAACTGATCCTTTTGAGCTATCCACCTTGACTTCAACCGTTCTTGCTGGTTCAACGACTCCTACTAAGTAAAAATCTGCTCTCGGTTGCAGATCTTGCAAAGTTATTTGAGTGATGGAAGGTTCTTCACGACGAGCAATCCCCCAGGCACTCGTCCAGCCTAAACTGCCGATGATCAGTAAACTACTGATGATCATGAAACTCTTTTTTGATTTGTTCATATGCTTTCTCAAACATCTCACCTTCCTGATTGGTTAATCGAATGACCACCTTTATTTAACCATTGAATCAATTTCCGTTTTGAACGTTTCTCTTAATATCCGCTGAAGATTTCTTAAGAAAATAGAATTTTTCTATTCTTTTTTTATTAATATGAAGAATTATTAAGAAGAATTAGCTATTCGCTCTTACTCCTCTTTGCTATAATCAAGAAAGAATCAAGAACGAGTTAGAAAGGACTGTTTCATGCGTAGTAAATATTCTTCATTTGTCTTTTTTCTGGTTGGCTTCTTCTTATTGGTAGGAGCCTTATGGCTATTAAAGGAAACGAGACTCATTCAAATGGTGCTGGATAATTTTTTTTCAAACCTCGTTTTACAGGAAGTTGTGGAATCAAGTGATGGCGAAGGCGGGATGATCCTTGGTACATTTGTCGACTGGCGCCCTGTTAAACAATTGTTCTTGGCTTTCTCCCTCTTTCTCGTTTTTGCCGTTATCTTGATTTGCTATTTTATCTATCGTTATGTTTCAAGGAAAAAAATTGCAAGGATCGCCGAAGGAATTCAGCTCTTTTTCTCTCAATCGGAAGCAAGTTCGACGGGCAGCCTAGCGATCGATCACGAATTATTAAAAATAAAAGATTCGATGAACCGCAATGAGGCTCTTTTAAAGGAAGAAACACAGCGCACTAAGGACTTGATCACCTATTTGGCGCATGACTTAAAGACTCCCTTAGCTTCAGTGATCGGCTATCTCAATCTATTGTTGGATACGAAAAACTTGACCAATGAACAAATGACGCAATCCTTGACGATTGCTTTAGAAAAGTCTGAGCGTTTGGAAACGCTGATGAATGAATTTTTCGACATCACCCGTTTTAATCTGCAAGACATCCAATTGTATCAACGGGAACTTGATTTCGTCTTCTTACTGAAGCAAATCCAAGAAGAATTCTATCCGCTGCTAAAAGAAAAAGAACAAACCATCTGCTACTCTGGACCAGAGAGCTTGAAATTAAAAGCCGATAGTGAACAGTTGGCGCGAGTGTTAAACAATCTGTTAAAAAATGCCATTGCCTATGCGCCTGATCAAACCACGATCACAATGCAGCTAACCGTGGACGAACAAGCAGCAACTTTTATCCTAGCGAATCAAAGTGAGCCGATCGAACAAGAACAATTAGAGGCATTATTTGAAAAATTTTATCGTCTGGATCAAGCTCGTTCAACCAAGACAGGTGGAGCAGGTCTCGGATTGGCGATCGCCAAAGAAATTATTTTGGCGCATCAGGGAACGATCCGAGCTGCTAGCAAGAACAATGAAATTCAAATGATCGTCACATTGCCTTTAGCGACAAACCAACACGAAAAAACTAGAAAGTCAGTTAACTGAAAAGGAAGGTCAATACGAGTGGAAAAGATACTTTTAGTTGAAGATGAAAAAGAAATTTCAGATTTGATTGCCTTTTATTTACGAAACGAAAATTTTTCTGTCATCATTTGTGCAGATGGGCATGAAGCTCAGGTACAGATCGAGCAAAACAGCTTTTCTTTGGCGATTCTTGATGTCATGCTACCAGATATCACTGGCTTTGACCTGTGTAAAATCATCCGCAAAAAGCATCATTACCCAATTATTATGTTGACAGCTAAATCCGAGGAGATCGATAAGATCACTGGTTTGACAATTGGTGCCGATGATTACATCACCAAGCCCTTTCGTCCGTTGGAAGTGATCGCTCGGGTGAAAGCTCAGATACGCCGCTCGACTCAATACAACGGCTCAGATCAAAACAAATTGATCGTGAGGGAGTTGGAATTAGATGTCAATAAGCGAAAATGTTTCTTGCAAGAAGAAGAACTTTCCCTGACGCCGATCGAATTTTCCATTTTAAAATTATTGATGGAGCGAAAAGGCCAAGTGGTAAGCTCAGAGGAAATGTTTCAAGAGGTTTGGGGCGAAAAATATTACACGTCTTCCAATAATACCATCATGGTCCACGTTCGAAACCTTCGGGAAAAAATGCACGATACCCACAAGAAGTCCTCTTATATCAAAACCGTTTGGGGGATCGGCTATAAAATTTAACACCAAAAGCCGTCCTTTCATTGTACGAAAAGGACGGTTTTCTTGGGACTGAACACAAGTAAATCGAGAAACATAGAAAAAAGCTGGAACTGATTCTTTCAGTTCCAGCTTTTTTTATTTAGAAACGTGCAACTGCAAGCTTCTTTTATTTCGTAATCAAAGCATCTAAACTAGCCACTGCCAGACTCATCTTCGCGATTTTATCCAACAAGGCAAAACGGTTGCGGCGAATCTGTTCATCTTCCACCATGACCATTGTTTGATCAAAATAAGCTTCGATCAATGGGCGCAGTGCCACTAAGCTTTGGTAGTTTTCTTCCATCGTTTGATGTGGGAACTTGTCCTCTACTGTTAAGACCGCTTCATACAAGGCAGTTTCAGAGTCGTTTTCAAACAAGGCAGGATCAATTGCTGCTTGATCCAATTCGGCTTTTTTCGCTAAATTGATCACCCGTGTCAAAGCTTCCATCGATGGTTTGAAGTCGTTGTCTTGCAGATGTTCTCTTAACATTTGAGCCGTTTCAAACAACGTACTGATGTCTGCTTGACGTGCGCCTAAGACAGCTTCGATGACATCATGACGCGTATTTTTGCTGAGTAAGAATTGACGCAGACGACCTTTCACAAAATCGGTCACTTGTTCTTGACCAGCGGCAAGTTGAATCCCAAAAACTTCTGGTTGAGCATTAATGGCTTCCCGAATTTCTTCTTGCAACTGAGCAAATGGGAAGTACCAGCGCTTTTCAGCTAAGATGCGGATAATCCCGTAGGTTTGACGGCGTAAAGCATAAGGATCGTTTGAACCGCTTGGAACCATATCAACAGCGAAGAAAGCAAGTAAGCTGTCTAATTTATCCGCAATCGCTAAAACAGCCCCGATTTTTGATTGTGGCAGCTCGCCTTCTGCTGAGATCGGCATGTAGTGTTCACGAATCGCTTGGGCAACTGCTGGTTTCTCTCCTTGGATCAGGGCATATTTTTCCCCCATGATCCCTTGCAACTCAGGGAATTCCCCTACCATATTGGTCACTAAATCAAATTTATAGATTTGAGCTGCCCGTTGAAGGTCGGTCAGTTCTTCTTGTGTTAAACCAACGGTCTTCCCGATGATTTGCGCTGCTAGTCCGACACGTTGCATTTTTTCATATAAGCTGCCGATTTTTTCGTGGAAGGTGACTTGCTTAAGTTTTTCTACGCAATGGTCAATGGTCAGCTTTTTGTCTTCATTGTAGAAAAACTCAGCATCTTCTAGACGAGCGGTCAGGACTTTTTGGTTTCCTTTGATGACATTATCGATCTTCACAGCATCCCCGTTGCGGGCAGAGATGAAGTGCGGCAGCAATTCTCCGTCAAGGGTGCGGACATCGAAGTAACGTTGATGTTCTTTCATAGAAGTAACTAATACTTCTTCAGGGACAGAAAGATATTTTTCTTCAAAGTCCCCTACAAAGGCTGTTGGGTATTCAACTAGATTTGTCACTTCTTCTAGTAAGTCTTCATCTAAATCGATCCGCCAGTTGTTTTCTTGAGCGATCGCATTGATTTGTGCGGTGATCATTTGTTGACGTTCGCTTGGATCAGCGATGACAAATTGATGCTTCATTTTTTCCAAATAGTCGTCCGCATGATCAAACGTGACCGCCTCACCTAAGAAACGATGACCTTTTGACTCGCGACCGGTAACAATATCAAGGATTTGGAAAGGAATGACTTGCTCACCAAAGAGTGCTACGATCCAATGAATTGGTCGGATATATTCAAAATCGTAGTCTGCCCAGTGCATCGTTACTGGGAACGTCAAACTCGTGATTACTTCCTGCAATCCTTTCAATACCTCAACGGTTGGTTGACCTTGGGTATGTTTTGTTACATAGACATACTCAACACCTTTTAATTCACGGAAGGTGATGTCATCGGTTGTCAATCCTTGTCCACGAACAAACCCTTGAGCTGCTTTCGACCAATTGCCTGCTTCATCTAACGCGATTTTTTTCGCTGGTCCTTTGACCTCTTCTTGCGTATCCGCTTGTTTTTCAGGAATACCGGTGACATAGACAGCCAAGCGGCGAGGTGTGGAATAGGCTTCGATCGTTGTATAAGGCAACGCATGAGCATCTAAGAAAGCTGCCGTTTTTTCTTGTAATTGTTTCATACTTGGGGTTACGACATGCGCAGGTAATTCCTCTAAGCCGATTTCTAATAATAGGTTTTGTGCCATCTTATTTTCCCTCCTCAATCAGTTTTTGCGCCACTTCTGGATCAAGCAATGGATAACCGAGGTTTTCCCGTTCTGCTACAAATAGTTTTGCTACTTGACGTGCCATGTTACGGATACGTGCGAGGTACCCAGCACGTTCAGTGACGGAGACTGCGCCACGTGCATCCAACAAATTGAAGGTATGGCTGCATTTTAAGATATAGTCGTAAGCTGGATGAACTAAGCGTTCATCGATACAGCGTTTTGCTTCTTTTTCAAAACGATCGAAGTTCCCTAAAAGCAAGTCTTGGTCACTGACTTCAAAGGAATATTTTGAATGTTCATACTCAGGTTGGCGGAAAATCTCACCATATTTGACACCTGCAGACCATTCAAGATCGTAGACACTTTCAACTTCTTGAATATAAGATGCTAGACGTTCTAAGCCGTAAGTGATCTCTGATGTCACTGGCTTACATGCTAAGCCGCCGACTTGTTGGAAGTAAGTAAACTGAGTGATCTCCATCCCGTCTAACCACACTTCCCAACCAAGACCTGCACAACCCATCGAAGGATTTTCCCAGTTATCTTCGACAAAACGAATATCATGTTCTAATGGATCGATCCCTAAAAGACGCAGGCTTTCTAAATAAAGCTCTTGGATATTTTCAGGAGAAGGCTTCATCACGACTTGGAACTGGTGGTGCTGATACAAACGATTTGGGTTTTCCCCGTAGCGGCCATCAGCTGGACGGCGAGAAGGTTCTACGTAAGCGGCGTTCCATGGTTCTGGACCGATTGCACGTAAAAATGTGTATGGGCTCATGGTCCCAGCCCCTTTTTCTGTATCATAGGCCTGCATCAGCATACAGCCGTTTTCAGACCAGAATTTTTGCAGGGTCAAAATCATCTCTTGCACAGTTAGTTTACTCATCTTTTTCTTCCTTTCTTATAACGCATTGACAACAGGATAAAATTCGACAACTGATCCAGGGATCAATTTCACTTCGACCACGACATCTGCTTCTAAAACATCCGATAAGTCGTAAAGCATTTGGTCTGGACTCGTTGTAAATTCATGTAAAAGCTGTTCATCCTTTAAAAGGCGAACTTGCAATGGAATACTTGCTAATACTTTGAGCTTTTTTTCGGTAAACGCACTTGCTGGAATCGTCATATCAAATAACATAAAAACCCTCCTTTGTTTTTGGCTATTCTTGGTGTGAAACATAAAAAAGTCCCTATATCTATACACTTTGTATAGATATAGGGACGATAAATTCGCGGTTCCACCCTACTTCCGACAAGTCGGCAGCTTCATTGATCATGCTCACGGACGCCTGCGAAATAAGGTTCCAACTTGGCTTTCACTCTCCCAAGTTCGCTTCATGGAATGGTCTTCTTTCTTTCTTCCGATCATAGCACGGATTCGATTACCCTTATGATAGTAGTTGAAGCTAGGGTTTGTCAATGATTAATTTGAACTTTTATGCTTCTGGGCCTAAATCCGCCTGATCATGAAAGACGATCTCATCAGCGATTTTCCCATCACTTTCAAAAACAATGATCTCATTCATTCCGATTTTTAAAAACGGTGCTGGGACGTACAAGCGCTGCTGCGGTCCTTTTTCCCAGAAACGGCCGATCGTATGACCATTGACTTGGACAAACCCTTTACCCCAGCCTGGCAATTCGATAAAGGTATCTGCACATTCATCAAAAACACATTCAAAGCGTGAGAAACTTGGTTGTCCTTTTTGCCATTTTCCTTGGAAATCAATGGCATGCAAATTATCCATCGGTAAGGGATAGATTTCCCAGTTGCTTTGGAAGGCACCATTGATGATCACACCGTCTTTGATGCCTTTGTGCTGATGGTTCATTTTTACGGAATAATTGACCCGCCCCATATTCTCCACTAAGATCCCCAACTCGTTTTCT
Organism: Enterococcus sp. DIV0755f; assembly: GCF_051713725.1. NCBI lineage: Bacteria > Bacillati > Bacillota > Bacilli > Lactobacillales > Enterococcaceae > Enterococcus > Enterococcus sp. DIV0755f. Next base: position 1,450,594 of record NZ_JBIOQL010000001.1, on the reverse strand, counting down.
GATTCTGATAAATCGAAACTGTAGGTTTGACCGATTTCTTGATCGTAATCGATGCGCAAAAGTTCCTGGTTGATAAACGTATGGGCACGATCCATCGTATTGATCAGACGGTAGTCGGCAATCTTCCGAGCAGGCCCAATCAGTGAGCGATAATAGATATAACCTGTCGCTTGATTGCAGGCTTCCATCGATAACGGGTAATTACTTATAATCGGTTGACTGATCGTGTCGATCGTCGAAAACAAGGAGACTCGTTCTTTCACTGAGAATATTCCATAAGCTTTTCGCTCAATTTTCATACTCAAGGGAAACTCAGGAATTTCCGCATAGTCAGCGATCACCTTTTTGAAGGCTTGGTATTTGGCAGTAGGTTCTCCCCATTCTGTCAACAAGGCATCGTAATCATAGCTAGTGACATCCGGCGCTAAGCGTTCATAATAGTTTGACCCGTTCATAAAGCCAAAGTTGGTCCCGCCATGAAACATATAGATATTGACAGAACCTAATGCTAAACAATCCTGCAATTCCTTTACTGCATCTTGTGTTGAGGTCGTATGGTGCTGGTCGTCACCCCAGGCATCAAACCAGCCGATCCAAAATTCCATGACCATCAGTGGCCGTTTTTCTCCGTGAAATCTTCGAAGTTTTTCAAAATTTTCCTTGATGTTGGAGCCACAGTTGATCGTAGGCAATGCCAAGTCTTTGATACTGCCGTTTTCTAGCATATCGTGCCAAGGTCCGTCAGAGGTCACTAACGGCGTTTCTACACCATGCTGCCGCATCGCAGCCACCATTTTCCGCAAGTACTCTTTATCATTGGCGTAGCTGCCGTATTCATTTTCTACTTGCATCATTATAATCGGACCGCCTTGGGTGATCTGCAGATCCCGCACTTGTGGAAACAAATGGGCGAAATAACGAGTGATTTTTTCCATAAATGGGGGATAATCAAACCGAAGCTTCATCATAGGGTCTTGCAATAGCCAATAAGGCAGTCCCCCAAATTCCCACTCCGCACAAATATAAGGTGCTGGTCGCAAAATGACATAAAGCCCTACTTCTTGTGCCGTTTGGATAAATCGCCGCAAATCAAGGATCCCATCAAATTGATAGACACCTTCCTGTGCTTCATGAAGATTCCAAGGAACATAGGTTTCAACGGTATTACAGCCCATCAAGCGTAGTTTCTCTAAACGATCTTGCCAATATTCAGGAACGACACGAAAATAATGGATCGCTCCAGAGATCACTTTCAAAGGCGTGTTGTCTAAATAAAAGTCATCTTCAATAGCAAAAGTTCGCATCAGTTACGCTCCTCTTTGACGATATAGGTGGTGTATTGCGTCAGCATCATTTCTGAAGAAAGAACCTCGCCCGTCAGAAGATCCGTTTTTCCAACAAACATTTCTGGCAGCGGTTGTGCTTCTTCGTGGAAATTGATGATGACGAAAAATTTCGCCTCTGCATTTTCACGACAGGCAATTTCTAGTTTTGTTGCCTCCTCGATCACTGGGGTAATATCGGACTCTTCGACGATTGTTTTGAAAAGCTGATCTTGCAGCTGATCTTCCAACTGTCCACCAAAGTAATAGACGGTTCCATCGCCAAATGTATTTTTGGTCACTGCCGGCATTCCTGCATAGAAATTGCTCGTGTAATGCGCTAGCGCTTCGGCGTTTTCTAAATGGATCAAATCGCTGACTAAATTACTTGTTCCTGAAAGTTCTTCATTAACTAACGAAACCCCGTTTGATTGTTCTGGCGCTAATGCATCGATTTCTTCCACCCAGATGCCAGCTAACTCCCGCAAGGGGCCAGGGTAACCGCCTAAGTGAACATTGTCTGATTGATCAACGATGCCGCTCATATACGTTGTAAGTAAAGCACCGCCTTGCATAACGAAATCAGTTAGCCGCTCTTGCATCCCTTCTTTGATCATGTACAGAACCGGAGCTGCGACTAGCTTGTATTTTGATAAGTCAGCATCCACGGGAACCAAATCGACCGCAATATTTTGTTCGTAAAAATAGCGATAGTAGCGATGGATCTGTTCCACATATTTCAGGTCAACGGTTGGACCACTCGTATATTCTAAAGCCCAATAATTGTCCCAATCGAAAATCACAGCAACCTGTGCTTGGGTTTGCGTGCCAATGATGTCTGAAAGCTGCGCTAATTCAGCCCCAAGAGCTGCTGTTTCTCGGAAAACCCGCGTGTCTTCATGACCGACATGTTCGATGACCGCACCATGAAATTTCTCACAAGCACCAATGGAACGTCGCAATTGGAAGTATTGGATCGTATCTGCCCCATGAGCAATCGTTTGATAGCTTTGCGCCCGCATCTGTCCTGGTTTTTTTAATGAATTATAAGGCTGCCAGTTTTGTTGGGAAGGTGTTTGTTCCATCAGCATAAAGGGTTGCTGTTTTAACCCGCGCATTAAATCATGGGTCATGGCTACTAAGCTCCATGGCGTATTGTACGATGGATAATTATCCCACGAAACAAGGTCCATTTCCTTTGCCCACTTGAAATAATCCAGTCCTTTAAAGGTTCCCATCAAATTCGTTGTAATCGGTGTTGTGGGATCGATTTTCCGAATAGCGTCCCGCTCCATCATGTAGTTTTTTAAAAGACTATCCGAGTTGAACCGCCGGTAGTCAATAGAAATTCCTGCAAATGCCGTCTTGTCATAGCCGATTCCTTCTGACAGCGCATTTGGCAACACGATTTCATCCCATTCATACACGGTATGACCCCAAAATTCCATATTCCAGGCTTTATTCAGTGCTTCGATCGTATGATATTTATCCTTTAACCAGACACGAAACGCTTTTTCACAGTTGTCGCAATAACATTCGCCGCCGTATTCATTATTGATGTGCCAACAAGTCACTTGTGGATTTTCGCCGTAACGTTCGGCTAATTTCGTTGCCAAGCGTTCTGCGTATTTTTGATAAACCAAACTGTTTGGACAGGCATTGTGCCGTTGCCCAAACTTATGATGGCGTCCATCATAATCGGTGCGAGCGACTTCTGGATACTTCTTAAACATCCAAGCTGGCAAAGCAGCTGTGGAAGTGGCTAAGACGATGTCGAAACCTTCCGTACTTAATTTTTCGATGATTTGATCCAATTCCTCAAAATCATAACAATTTTCAGAGGGTTGGATCTTTGCCCATGAAAAAACATTGACGGTCGCGCTATTGATACTTGCTTTTTTAAAGATCCGAATGTCTTCTTCCCAAATCTCTTTCGGCCACTGATTTGGATTATAATCGCCGCCAAATAGAATTCTATCAAAAAATTTTGTCATGTAAGTGAACGCTCCTTTAAAATAAAATGATTTCTACTCTCTTATTGTAAGGCTTTTCATTCTGTTGTAGTATAATACATGAAACACTATTTTATAACTTTTCGAAACACGGAGGTACACTATGCCTATCTACTTTTATCAAACCAATCAGCAGCTGCCTTTATCTCTGGAAAGCATCGGCAACGATTGGGCGCAAGATGACGTCGCTCGTCCTGATGGCTATCCCTACTTCCATTGGCTGCAAACCGAGCAAGGGGAAGGCCGAATCACATTTGGTCAGGAATCGTTTATCTTACGTCCGAATGAAGGCATTTTGATTTTTCCTTTTACGCCCCATCGCTATTATCCATTGACTAACTGGAAAACATCCTTCGCCACATTCCAAGGCCCTTTGGCAGCTGAGGTGTTAAAGCAGTACACGAATCAGCCCTATATATTAGCTGAAGAGTCAGAAACCTTTTCTTATGTCACCTGGATCAATCAACGGATCAAAGAAGACCAACAAATCAGTTGGGACCCGCTACGGGCTTCTAGCGAATGTTACCGCTTTTTATTGGCGATCATGCAAGAACGCTCAGGGAATCCAACAGAAAAACACCCGCTGTTCCAACAATATCTGGTTCCCGTTATACAAGAAATCGAAACGAATTACGATCAGGCGATCACGATCAAAGAACTAGCAGGGCTCGTCTATGTGTCACCACAGTATCTCTCACGTTTGTTCCAACGTTTTTTGGGGCAATCTACTGCACAATATTTATTGAACTACCGCATGACCCGAGCCAAAGAGCTTTTGGTGGCACAGCCAGATCTGCCCATTCAACAAGCTGCCTTCGCAGTGGGGTTTCAAGATGCAAGTCACTTTACAGCATTATTCAAAAAAAGAGTCGGCTTAACTCCATTGAAGTTTCGCCAACTCTATCATTGATTTTTCGGTTTTAAGACGTCTTGCCATTGCCCCATCTGATCGATAAACTTCTTACTTTTTAAATAAATGCCCACATATTCATCATATAATAAATCAATCACTCGTCGGATCGCGGCTTTCGTTTCTGGCTTTAATTTGATTGAAGCAATCTGCTCATAGGATATTTGCGAAAATAAGCGAATAAAATGGATCGCCCGAGAATCAGCATGATAACGACGTTCGTCCATCCCCCAGTGCTGTTCACATAAAATACCGCTATATTTTGAGGAATAGTCAAACCGACCGTCGGTTTTTCCGCAGATCGCACAATGGGTCCAATTCGGGGTGATCCCGAAACGGTGCAAAATCTGGATCTCAAAGATATTGGTGATGATCTCTGCGTCGTTTTCTTGGTCCATTAATTGCAAGGCCTCATGTAAAAATTGGTATAGATGTGGGTCATAGACCCGATCATCAATAGCAGAATCAGCCAAATTCAATAAGTAGGTTGCATAACCAGCAATAAAAATATCACTTTGGATCGTACGAAAAGGATGGATGTCTTTGGCATTGTTTAAAAAGGACAAGCCTTCCGTTTTGATGGTTCCCATGTAGGTGGCTTCAGTATAGGAGAGCAGCGCTGGTGCCAAGGGGTTGTTTTTCCGATGGGCACCCTTGACATAAAACATTTGCTTCCCAGCAGATTCCGTAAAGATTTTGACTAGCTTGTCTTTTTCTTTATGGTCTTTTGAAAAAAGTAAGATTCCTTTTGTTTCAACAAGATTCATCGTCGCACCCCATTTCTTTAAAAAAACTGATCCAGTTCGCTAACTGTATCAGTTTTTCTTCATTAAAACAGATCATGTTTGATCTGCATGTCATCAATACTCATCTTTGCGATAGCCATAATCTGTTAAGAATGTTTGCTTGTCGCGCCAATCTTTTTGAACTTTTACCCATAATTCCAAGAAGACTTTGTCATCTAACAAGTGTTCAATGTCTAAACGAGCTTTCGTACCGATCTGTTTCAGCATTTTTCCGCCTTTGCCGATGATAATGCCTTTTTGACTGTCACGTTCGACAATGATCGTCGCTTGAATATGCACCTTGTCATTGTGGTCTCGTTTCATGGAGTCAACCACGACCGCTACTGAGTGAGGTACTTCATCTCTGGTCAGTAGCAAGACTTTTTCCCGCACCAATTCAGAAACGATAAAGTATTCTGGATGATCCGTGATTTGATCCTCTGGGAAGTACTGAGGCCCTTCTGGCATTTCATCGATCAGTAGCTTCATTAACGTTTCGAAATTATTGCCTTCTGTTGCGGAAATCGGTACGATCTCAGCAAAGTCCATTTGTGAGGAGTAGTCTTCAATAATTGCCAATAAGGCATCTGGATGGACTTTATCAATTTTATTGATCACGAGGAAAACCGGTGTCTGACTTTGGCGCAATCGTTCGATAATAAAATCATCGCCCTTGCCACGCTTTTGGTCCGCACTGATCATAAATAGCGTCACGTCAACTTCTCGCAGTGCACTATAGGCGGTTTCAACCATAAAATCGCCTAAACGGTGTTTGGGTTTGTGGATCCCTGGTGTATCGATAAAGATCAGCTGTGCGTCATCCGTTGTGTAGACCCCTTGGATTTTGTTACGGGTCGTTTGCGCTTTGTCACTCATGATCGCGATTTTTTGTCCTACGACTCGATTTAGTAGTGTTGATTTCCCAACATTTGGCCGCCCGACGATCGCAACGAAGCCTGATTTGTGTGTTGTCATTGTTGTTCCCCTTTATCTTGTGTTTTGGTGCGCATCAGAAGAGCTGCAGCAATTTTGGCAAGAAGATGATCGCTGCGACGACTAACGCAAAAACTGCAGTCATCAGCACGGCACCAGCTGCCATATCTTTGATTTTTTTTCCAATAGGATGGAAATGGAAATCTGTAAACATATCTACGACGTTTTCAAAGACGGTGTTGATGATCTCAACGATCCAGACTAAGAAAACAGCTAGTAGCAACCAGAGCCATTCCATTTGACTCAAACGGAAAATAAAGCCCGCAATGATCGCAACGATTCCTAGTGCAACATGTTTACGCATATTGCGTTCCTCTTTAAAGACGGTTTTTATACCAGTGAAAGCAAATTCGATCGACGAAATAAATTGTTTGTTTTTCCCAATATTCTTATCTTTTGAGTCCATAGGCATCCAGTATTTCCTTTTGCAATCCAAACATTTCCTTTTCATCTTCAGGTGTCATATGATCATAGCCATTGATATGCAAGAAACCATGTAACGCCAAGAAACCCAGCTCCCGATCATAGGTATGCCCGTATTCAGCAGCTTGTTCTTTCGCTCGTTCAATGGAGATCATGATATCTCCAAGATCACGCGGCAGCTCTTCAAGGGCTTCGTCAAAAATGATCGACAGCTCTTCGTCTGTTTCTTCTTCAAAGGCAAAACTAATGACATCCGTTGGCATATCTTTGCCGCGGTACTCCCGATTGATTTCTTGGATCGCCGCATTGTCCATAAATGTGACGGACATTTCTGTATCCTCTGGAAGTTCTAAATGTCCTGCAGCAAATTGCAGCAGTCCTTCGATCTCTTTGATCTTGGTTTCCCCCACTGAATTTGTCTCATCTAAAAAGGTAATCTCCATTAGCGCTCTCTTCTTTCTTGTTCTTCTTTCATTTTCTCTGCTTCCGACTTCATTTTTGGATATTTGATCCGTGAATGGAAGGTACTGCAAAGTCCGTTGACCAGTGATTTTTCAATCATTCGGATTTCTTTCAAAGTCAGGCCTGTTTCATCCAGTTGACCGTCTAAGATCCGATCATTGATGAGATTTGCAACAAATTCTTGAATCTTTTGATTTGTTGGATTTTCCATCGCTCGAACAGCTGCTTCACAACTATCCGCGATACTCACAACGCCAGCTTCTCGTGTTTGCGGTTTTGGACCAGGATAACGGAAATCTTCTTCCGTCACCTCGGGATTACGCTCTTTGGCTTTCACATAGAAATAACGCATCAAGGTCGTGCCATGGTGTTGACGACAAATGTCGATCACCATGCGGGGCATTTTGGCTTCTTCGAGAATTTCCGCACCATCGATCACGTGACCGAAGATAATTTGTTTGCTGTCTTCAGGCAACAAGAAATTATGCGGGTTTTCGGCACCAGCAGGTAAATTTTCTACGAAGAAATTGGCATGTTTGACCTTGCCGATATCATGGTAATAACAAGCCACACGAGTCAGTAAGCTTTGCCCGCCGATTTCGGCAACGGCATTGGCACTAAGATTGGCAACCATCATACTGTGATGATACGTTCCTGGCGCTTCTTCCAGCAACTGTTTTAACAATGGATGATTCGGGTTACTCAATTCATTTAACACGATCATACTCTCATCCGTCACCAACAATTCGATGTAAGGATGTAGTCCCATCGTTAGCAAATAGCTTAAGAGAGAGCCTGCTAAACCACAAATGATCGTGGTCCAAGTGTTCCCGCGAGCAAAATCCATTCCTTGGAAAATCACCAGCACAAAACTCAGTAAGAGCGGAAAGACGATCACCCACGCTACTGCCGTTTTCCCTTGACTAGCGATGCGGGCGCGCTTGATCATCGTTCCCATCAAGCCAGAGAACAAATAGGTGACTAAGACGGTCGTCAACAAGTTGGTTCCGCTAGAATCAAAGTAAATAAAGAGTGCACTGATTACTTGGAAAATCGCAGACAAAATCCCCAAACGACGGCTGGAGAAAATACTCAGGATCAACGGTGTAAACGCAGCTGGGAAAAACAGCGGGATAAAGGTCACTAATTCAGATTGGAAAAGTTGGAAAAACTTCATGATCAAAATACTGAATGCCATTGCCAAAATATAAAACGTGACTGCATTCATCCGTTTTTCCACGTCTTTCGTCTGTTTCGTGTAATAAAACACCATCAGCATCTGTAAGACTGTTGCTAACACTAAAGCGATCAATGGAAAAACAGAAAAGGTCTGATTAGTCATTCCTAAAAGCTGCAGCTTCTCTAGGGCATTGGCATCGATCTGCGAGCCCTCACGGACAATGATCTCTCCTTGATAAATCATCACTGGAGGAACAGCATCCATGGCGGTTTGCCGTGCTTCTTCTGTCCGTTTTTCATTTGGGATATCGTTCACGACGATTCCTTGATTGACTAAGAAACGTAAGACAGAAGCCATATCTGAGCTAACATCTAAGAACTGGATCTTATCTTCCGCCTCAGAACGGAACGTACTTAATTCCGTTTGGCGGATCTGTTTCGCCATTTGTTCATCTATTAATTGTAGCGCATAGGTACGCACTGTATTTAATTCATCATCACTTAATGAGAACATCGTCGTCAAAAAATTATTGGTAAATGACTGATAAAAATCTAGTTCATCATCACTCATTTTTTCAAATTCTTGTTTTAAGGCTGCGATATATTCATCTGTACTTGGTTTAGGGATATTTTCATCCTCATCGGCTTCAGCCACTTTTTTTTCATGAGCTTCATCCACTGATTTTTTGACTGAAGCAACTAAGTCAAATAAATGATCGATACGATCATGCTGCGTTTGCGCCAGTGTATCCTGATACGTGTACTCTGGTGGTACAGCTTCGGCAGCCAGTTTACGTTTTTGTTCCGTCGCAGCGGTATTTTCGATCGTTTTATTGGCACGGATATTTTCTTCCGCCACTTGACCTTCGCTATAATCGACATTGTTTTGTTTGACGCTGGTGTACATGATACCAATCGAAAAAAGAAAGAAAAGGAACATCAAAACTGGTAGATAGAATTTCCCAAGTCTTTCTCTAAATTTCCGTAGTGGTTGAATGATCATAGTTCTCCTCCTAAAAGACGATCAGCGCTTGTCTTTAAGATCTGCTTCTTCATATGCGCGAATGATCTCGGCAACAACTGGATGCCGCACGACATCTCCTGCTTCAAAATTAGCAAAAGCAATTTTAGGGATCTCTTGTAACGTTCGTTCGGCGTGGATCAGGCCGCTTAAAGTCCCTTTTGGCAAATCGATCTGGCTGGTATCGCCATTGACGATCATTTTAGAGTTGAATCCTAAACGGGTCAAAAACATTTTCATTTGAGCGATCGTCGTATTTTGCGCTTCATCTAAAATGACAAAGGCATCTTCTAGCGTACGTCCACGCATATATGCCAATGGTGCGATCTCAATGACGCCTCGTTCCATGAGACGGTTCGTATGATCCATCCCAAAAATTTGATACAACGCATCATAAACGGGGCGTAAGTAAGGATCAACTTTTTCTTTCAAGTCTCCTGGTAGGAAACCAAGATTTTCTCCTGCTTCAACGGCGGGACGTGTCAAAATGATTTTTTGCACTTGGCCTTTCTTTAGAGCTGCAATTGCCATTACGACTGCTAAGAAGGTCTTTCCGGTTCCAGCGGGGCCGACACCAAACACTACATCATGTTTACGGACGGCTTCGATATATTTTTTTTGCCCAGCATTTTTCGCTCGGATCGGTTTGCCGTTACGGTCTTTGATGATCTCTTCTTCATACATATCTTTGAAATAATCAAGACTGCCCTTATTCACCATATTCAACGCAGTGATCACATCAGGGGTACTGATATTGATGCCTCGTTTGATCAACTCTTGCAAAGCCCGAATCACGGATTGTGCCTTTTCAGCGGCTTCAGTTTCTCCTACGATTTGGATCAGCTCACCACGAGTGTGAATGACCGTTCCTGTGGAGTCTTCAATAATTTTGATGTTCTTATCGTGGGCACCTAATAATAAACGAACGTCATCGTTTTCACTAAGTGTTATCTCGATCGTTATTGTTTTGTCTGTCAAATATGTTACAGCTCCTTTTTTGGCGTTCTTATTAATAATAACATAAGATGGAAAAAAGAAAAATTACTTATCAAGCACAACAGTCGTTTCCCCTTGTCCTTATGCTTTTTTTAAGTTTTCGAAATCAGAAAAAAAGCCGCAAGCATGTCATCCATACTTGCGGCGTGAGCTTACATTTGATCCAATAATTCTTTAACGATCGCATTGACTTGATTACCGTCTGCTTTGCCTTTAACTTGTGGCATTACAGCACCCATCACTTTTCCAAATTCTTTGGAAGAAGAAGCACCAGTCTTTTCAATCGCTCCAGCGACGATTTGGCGGATTTCCGCTTCATCGAGTTGTGCTGGCAAATATTTTTCAACAACTGCAATTTCAACTTTGACTTTCTCTGCTAGATCATTTCGGTCAGCTTTCTCAAACTCATTTAAAGAATCACGACGCTGTTTCATCTCACGAGACAAAACGGTCAACTCTTCTTCTTCATTCAAGTCAGAACCTTTTTTGATCTGCTCATTTTGAATTGATGCTTTCAACATGCGGATCACCTGCAAGGTTTCCTTGTCTTTGGCTTTCATCGCTGTCTTCATGTCATCATTCAGTGTACTTAGTAGTGTCACACTACCAGCTCCAATTCTCAAAACAGTAGAAAATTAGAATTTTTTGCGTTTTCTAGCTGCTTCAGATTTTTTCTTACGCTTTACGCTAGGTTTTTCGTAAAATTCACGTTTACGAGATTCCTGTAAAGTACCCGCTTTTGACACGGAACGTTTGAAGCGACGAAGAGCATCGTCAAGTGATTCGTTTTTGCGAACGACTGTTTTTGACATGTAAATTCCCTCCCTCCGAGCTTAAAAAGTAACCGTAGTTGTTATTGAAATAAAATCCCAAAAAACACGACTGTCCTTTAAAAATTATAGCTAACCCCTGAAAAAGTGTCAAGGCATTCTGTTAAAAAAGTCTTCGATCCCATCAAGTTTGTTTGGGTTTTCATTGACATTCTTCACAACGGCCCAAAATCTCGAAGCGATGTCCCTCGATCAAGCAGCCAGGAAGCTGTTCTTGGAAGAAGTCCATCGGGCAAATATGCAGTTCTTTTGTTTTGCCACAAACCGTGCAAATAAAGTGATGGTGATGATGGTCCTCTAATTCTGCACAGCAGTTATAGCGAAACTTCATCTCCCCGTTCAGCTCTGTTTCTTCTAAAATACCGATCTCAGAAAAATCATGCAGATTACGGTAGATCGTATCATAGCTCAAGCCAGGATACTTTTCTGACATGTATTCATGAATTTCCTTGGCTGGCAAATAGCGATTGCGCTTCACTAAATAGGTGATGATGGCTTCTCTTTTTTTGGTATATTTAAAGCCATTTTCTTTCAATGTAGTCATGGCATGCTCAATAAGTGTTTGATTTTTCATCGTAGGCCCTCCTGATAAATCAAAATCATTCCGATTCTATCGATCTTAAGTATGGTATAATGAAATCAATAAAAAAGCAAGAGAGGATTTTTCTTATGAAGCCAACTGAACCTGAACAACCAGACTTGCAAGAAAAATTGCAAACCAGTGCCGCAGTGACGATGTTCGTGTTGTCGGACTCTGCCGGCGAAACGGCATCGAAGCTTGCACAAGCGACAATGGCCCAATACCCCAGCGTCGAATTTAACCTTTTTAGACGCACGTTTATCCACACAAAAGAGCATTTGATCAAAGCTTTGTCTGATGCAAAAAAACACAACGCCATTATTCTTCATACCTTGATCAAAGAAGAACTTGTGGATTTGACGAATCATTTTTGTGAAGAAGCTGACCTTTACCATTTCGACGTATTGACCCCTCCAGTAAGTGAAGTAGAACGACGAACTGGCGTAGCACCTTCACGAGAGCCAGGGGCTTTGCACCACTTGAACGAAAATTATTTCAAACGCATCAAAGCCATGGAATTTGCGGTTATGTACGATGATGGGAAAGACCCTCGTGGCTTCTTGGAAGCAGATGTCGTGTTACTAGGGGTTTCTCGGACGTCAAAAACGCCTTTGAGTCTATTTCTAGCAAACAAAAATTTAAAAGTTGCTAACCTGCCTTTAGTACCGCAAGCCCACATCCCAAAACAGCTCTGGGAAATCGATCCGAAAAAAATCGTCGGGCTAACAAACGATCCGAATGTGTTAAACAGTATTCGCAAAGAACGGATGCGCTCCTACGGCTTGAACCCAGATTCTGCGTATTCCGATATAGAAAAAATCAAAGCGGAGCTGACGTTTGCTAATGATCTGTATGAAAAACTAGGCTGTGTCGTGATCAATGTCGCTTCTCTTTCCATCGAAGAAACCGCCTCTATGATTTTAAATGCATTAAACTTAGAAGATCATAGCTATTACACGTCAGAAACGAAAGACTAACATCGATGAAGCAATGAAAAATGGTGAGCAGAAAATCTTCTGCTCACCGTTTTTGGTCTGTGGCTCATTTATTATTATTCTCTTTTAGAACACTTGCAGCCCTTCACGATCGATTTGTAATTGTTCGATATACGCATTGCTCTCCAAGGCATGCAAAAGTTTTGAGATTCGTTCTGCCCGTTCCTCTGGGACGATCGCTAAGACCGTAGGACCTGCGCCGCTTAAGAAACAGCCATAGCCGCCTTCTTCTTCGCAGATTTGGCGAATGGTCGACAAGTGCGGCACAAGCTTTTCCCGATAGGCTTCATGAAAACGATCCTGTTGCATCAATTTTCCTGCAAGAGGCAGATTGCCATTGATGACCGCTGCGATCATCACGTTGGCGATCGCACTGGCTTCGACAGCTTGCTCGTGCGAAAGGGTCTGCGGCAAGACTTGACGACTTGCTTCAGTCAACAGTTCTTCATGAGGAATATAGGCAATGATCTCGCACTCTGGAAAATGATGCTTGACTAAATACGTATGCTTGTGCTGATGGTCGTAAGCAGCAACCGCAAAATCTCCATAAATCGCTGGTCCAACGTTGTCAGGATGCCCTTCGATGGCAGTTGCGATCTCAAGCTTTTGTGCTGCACTCAGATTCATGTGGGCCATGCGGTTGGCTAGTTCAATCCCGGCGACGATCACCGAGGAACTGCTGCCTAAGCCTCTTGCCAAAGGAATGTCCGAACTCATTCGGATTTTCAAAGGCTTCATGTTTGGTGCTAATTTCAATGCCACACGCAAAAGCAAGTTGGTTTCATCCGTTGGGATCTCTGAACCTAGCTCATGGATGATTTCCCACGTATCGTTTTCTTTTAAAACTTCAATGAACAAATACTTTGACAGGGCAATCCCGCAGGAATCAAAACCAGGCCCTAAGTTCGCACTGGTTGCAGGAACGCGGATCTTCATAGATTGGCAACTCCTTCACGAAGATGCTGACGCATTTCTTCTAAATCACTCATCTTATTGATGGTTACTTCTGTCGCTTTGATAGCTGTATCAGGATCCTTCAGACCATTTCCAGTAAAGACGGCAACGACAGTCTCACCTGGTTTGATTTTCCCTGCTTTCACGTGCTGGATGACACCAGCCAGCGAGGCAGCTGAGCCTGGTTCAATAAACACACCATCTTGCGCAGCAATTTTACGGTAAGCATTCAAAATTTCCTCATCGGTTACTGCATCGATGTGTCCATTTGATTCATCACGAGCAGCTTCTGCCAACTGCCAGCTGGCTGGATTGCCGATCCGAATCGCTGTAGCGATCGTTTCTGGTTGTTCGATGACTTCCCCACGGACGATCGCAGCAGCACCTTCAGCTTCAAACCCATGCATTCTTGGCAACGCGGTGCCTTTTTTCTCATGCCATTCTTTGAACCCTTTCCAATATGCCGAGATATTCCCTGCATTACCGACAGGAATCGCAAGAACATCCGGTGCTTGTCCTAATTGTTCGCATACTTCAAAGGCCGCTGTTTTTTGTCCTTCTAAACGATAAGGATTGACTGAGTTTACTAGCGCCACGGCTTCGGTTTCTGCAATATCTCGTACTGCTTTTAACGCTTCATCAAAGTTTCCTGGGATCGAAATGATGTCGGCTCCATAAACGATTGCTTGCGCCAATTTTCCCATAGCGATCTTGCCATCTGGAATAACAACATAGGCTTTGATCCCCGCTCTGGTCGCATAAGCTGCTGCTGCCGCACTGGTATTTCCTGTCGATGCACAGACGATTGCTTTGGCACCTTCTTCCACCGCTTTTGCCACCGCCATGACCATCCCTCGGTCTTTAAAAGAGCCTGTCGGATTCAGCCCTTCGTATTTTCCATACAATTGAATCCCTAATTCCTTGGAAAGGCTTGGTAAGGGAATCAACGGCGTGTTGCCTTCAGCCAGCGACAATGCTGGTGTATTTTCGTTGACTGGCAGATATTCCTTGTATTGATGCAATAATCCTTGATACATGTTTATTCCTCCATCACTTTCATTATTTGTATGTCTTGTGCATCGGTATAAGTTGCGAGTTTTTCTGTTAACTCTTTTTCGCTCATTGGATTGGTGATTCCAGCTATTCGTTGGTCTGCTTCGTTGAACACCGTTTGCTCAAACGCAAACCATTCTGGAAGAGCGTTCCCTTTGATCTCTTGACTTGAAAAAGACACATAATGCTGGCTAGGGACTTCTTCTACAGATGCTAATGCTGTTTCTTTTTCAAAAGTTAGAAAAGGTTCAACGATCCCAAAGCTTTTATTTTTTGCTAAAACGGTCAAATCCGCTACCACGCTGGTGGCCGTCGGTCGCGATCCTGCTCCTGGTCCATAAACCATTGATTGATCGATGCCTTCACTCTCGATAAAAATGCCATTAAACTCGTTTTGGATCGTCGCTAACGCATGGTTTTTCGGCACTAATACAGGTCCAACTGACACAGTAAGGGAACCGTCAACTGTCTTTTGTGCTGCACCGATCAACTTCACTTCATAACCAAAGGCTTGTGCCTGCTTAATATCTGCCACAGCTAAGCCGCGGATGCCTTTTGTTGCCACATCAGCAACATGGATCGTTTTCCCAAAAGCAAATTTGGTCAGGATCACCATTTTATAGGCCGCATCGATACCGTCAACATCATTAGTAGGATCTGATTCGGCAAAACCTTTTGCTTGGGCTTGTGACAAAGCATCTTCATAGGTCATGCCATCTTCCGTCATTTTTGTCAGCATATAATTGGTCGTCCCATTGACGATACCAAAAATCCCTGTGATGGTATCAGGCAGATAGTGGGTGCTCAATGTACGCAAGATCGGAATGCCACCACCCACGCTGGCTTCATAATAAAGAGACACCCCGGCTTTTTCAGCGATTGCCAGCAGTTCAGGTCCATGGGTGGCAATCAAGTCTTTATTTGCCGTCACAACGTGCTTCTTATTTTCTAAAGCAGCTGAAATAAACGCTTTTGCCGGATCGATCTTCCCGATCAATTCCACAATTACGTCGATGGTCTCATCTTCAAACAACTCATTTGCCTCATTCGTCAACGCAAACCCGTACTTAGCCGCTAACGCAGACTTATCCTCGTAAGGCGAAGCTAATGCTTTCGTGATTTGCACACTGACTCCTGTGCGTGCCAGAATGGCTTCTTTTTGCTCTGCCAACACTTGGCATACCCCGCTGCCGACAACACCCATTCCTAATAATCCAATGTTCAATTGCTTACCCATAATGCCCCCTAACTGAAAACGTTATTAAAAACCGTTCATCTAATTTTAATATTTCCACTAGCATACCAAAAACAATAAGAAAAAACTAGGACTTTTGAGAAATTCTCGCCCTAGTTTTAACGGTGATGGATATGTTCGAATGTTTTTTGCAAAATATCCACAACATGTTTGTCATCAAGACTATAAAGGATGGTTTTTCCTTGTCTTTCCGACTTTACGATCCGATTATCTTTCAAAAGTTTCAGCTGATGAGAAACTGCTGATTGTTCCATATGTACTTGTTCTGCAATCGAAGTGACATTGCGCTCTCCTTCTTGAAGAGACAACAAAATTTTTAGTCTAGTGGGATCACTAAGCATTTTAAAAATCTGTGTTACTTGCTGAATTTCTTCTAGTTTCGGCGTAGTCATCGCGCCACATCCTCTCTTATTTCCTTTTGCATTTTAGCCCTTGATAGACAGCTTGTCAATCAATGCTCGACGATCAAGGAGAAGAAACGAGCTAAAAGACAAGAATAGATCCAAGCGTCAGAAAATTCCCTTTAGAAGCTTCGGTCCCTCAACACCTGTTTGCTGAGGGAAGCGAACGCTTCTTTTTCTACCACTCGGATCATTCAGTCAATTGCAATTTTTTTGATTATGAAGACATCAGATGACTTTATTCACCTGTGATTTCTTCGATCGCTGCTTGCAGATCAGCAATTTTTTGTTCTGCTGCTTCTGCCGTATCGCCTTTTACACCAATATAAAACTTGATTTTAGGTTCGGTCCCAGAAGGACGAACAGCAATCCAGCTTTCATCTTCCAAGGTGTATTTCAAAACATCAGAAGGCGGTGTGGTCATTTTTTGTTGGTGACCATCTAAGCCCACACGAGTCAACAATTTAAAGTCTTCTGTTTGCACGACAGGGGTTCCTGCGAAGACGGAAGGTGCTTTTTCACGGAAAGTCTTCATCAAGGCAGCAATCTTAGTTGCCCCTTCCATGCCGCTCATCGTTACAGAAATCGTTTTTTCTGCATAGTAGCCGTACTCTTCAAAAATATCTTGCAGACCATCATACAATGTTTTGTCTGATTGTTTGTAAAAAGCAGCCACTTCTGCTAATAAAACGAGCGCTTGGATCGCGTCCTTATCCCGTACGAATGGTTTAACTAAGTAGCCATAGCTTTCTTCAAAGCCAAACATGAAAGTTTGAGAATGGTCTGTTTCAAATTGTTGGATTTTTTCGGCAATAAATTTAAAGCCAGTTAAAACATTGATCATATCAACATCGTAGGATTTAGCGATCGCTGTTGGCAATTCACTAGAAACGATCGATTTTAAGACTGCTGCATTTTCTGGCAATGTTCCAGCTGTTTTATGGGCTTCTAGAATGTAACGGATCATCAATGCACCTAACTGGTTACCTGTCAAGACTTGGTAGTTGCCATCTGGCATTCTTACTGCAGCCCCTAAGCGATCGGCATCTGGATCTGTTGCGATCAATAGATCAGCACCTTCTTTTTCTCCTAAAGCAATCGCATATTCAAAGGCAGAGTGCTCTTCTGGATTCGGTGATTTTACTGTACTGAAGTTTGGATCAGCAACCGCTTGTGAGGGTTCAATAATGAATTGTTGGAAACCAGCTTGTTTCAACGCTTTCTCGCCAAGCATCCGCCCTGTTCCGTGAAGTGGTGTATAGACAAGTTTCAAATCTTTGCCCACCGTATCGATCAATTCTTGATCGATCGTGACTTCTTTGATTTCTTTCAGATAGGCAGTATCGATTTCTTCGCCAATAATAGAGATCAAGCCGCTGTTTTTGGCTTCTTCTTCACTTAATACAGGGATCTCCAACGGATTTTCAATTTCCCGAACAAATTTTGTCAATGCATCCGCATCTGCTGGTGGCATTTGCCCACCATCTTCCCCATATACTTTGTAGCCATTGTATTCGGCTGGATTGTGAGAAGCAGTGATCATGATTCCAGTAAAGGTTTTTAAGTAACGCACAGCAAAAGATAATTCTGGCGTCGGACGTAAGCTTTCAAAGACAAAGGCTGGAATATCATGTTTTGCCAATGTTTTTGCTGCTTCCATCGCGAACTCAGGTGAAAAATGACGGGAATCATAGGCAATCGCTACGCCACGACGTCTTGTTTCGGGATCTTGTGTATCCATAAAGCGAGCCAAGCCTTCCGTTGCTTGACGAATCGTATAAATGTTCATCCGATTGATACCAGGTCCTAAAATCCCTCGCATGCCAGCAGTCCCAAATTCCAAAGGCATATAAAAAGCGTCTTCTAACATCGCAGGATCTGCTTCTAATGCGGTCAATTGTTCTTTTAATTGTGGATCTAAGTGTTCACTGTTTTTCCATTGATTAAATGTTTGTTCCCATGCCATAAAATAACCTCTCCTTTTTCCATTAAAATGCTCTAAAATTAGTATAACACTACTTACAGATTTCTCAAAGAATAACCAAACGAAAAATAAAAAAAGCTGCTATCAAAAGCGATTGACACTTTAAAAATAACAGCTAATTCCATTAGATTATTTTGTTAATTGAGCATCCTTTTGTGTTTCAATAAAATCAAACACTTGTTGACCAGCAATACTGCCATCGCCGACTGCCGTTGTGATTTGACGCAAGCCTTTTTCACGAACATCGCCAATCGCGTAAACACCAGGAATTGAAGTTTCCATCTGATCATTTGTTAAGATCCAGCCAGCATCATTCGTGATACCGCTAGCTTTGAATGGTTCTGTCAACGGATCTAAACCAACATAGATAAAGACACCGCCAGCAGCTTCTTCTGTCACTTCATCCGTTTTTACGTTTCTGATTTGCACGCCAGTTACGACCATCTCATTGCCTTTGATTTCTTCCACAACAGAATCCCAAATAAAAGAGATTTTCTCGTTGGCAAATGCGCGGTCTTGGATGATTTTTTGTGCTCGTAATTCATCACGACGGTGAACGATCGTTACTTCAGAAGCAAATTGCGTTAAGTAGATCGCTTCTTCGACTGCTGAGTCGCCTCCACCAACAACGATCAAGCGTTTGTTACGGAAAAAGGCACCGTCACAAACCGCACAGTATGAAACTCCGCGTCCTGCGAATTCTTCTTCGCCTTTGACGCCTAACTTTCTATGTACACATCCTGTGGCAATGATGACTGTTTTCCCTTGATAGGTTTTGTCTTCGGTGGCAACTTCTTTGAACTCACCTTGATCCGTGATGCTTTGAACGATCCCATAGGCATTTTCAACACCAAATTTAATGGCACCTTCATACATTTTAAATGCTAATTCAGGGCCTAAGATTGATTCGAAGCCAGGATAGTTTTCAACCTCAGCCGTATTGTTCATTTGTCCGCCAGGTGCTCCTCGTTCAATCATTAGTACTGATAAATTCGATCTTGACGCATAAAGCGCTGCTGTCATCCCCGCAGGGCCTGCGCCGATGATAATTACATCATACATATATTTCCCTCCAATTTGGACTACCCATACTTTACTTTCAAAAGCAAATTCTTTCAACTCATCTGCTTACAAAAAATAATAAGATATTCCTGCTTTTACTTTTGAAAATTACATTGACTTTCTTTTCAATTTTTGTAAAATTTTCACGATACGTCTATTATATAGAAAATAAGGAGTCCTTACAATTGAATAAGAAAAAACTTTTAGGAAAATCAGACCGTGAACTGATTTTTCTCAGCTGGCCGATTTTTGTTGAGCTATTTTTGCGGGTCGTTATTGGGAATGTCAACGTTTGGATGATTTCTCATTATTCCGAGCCAGCAGTAGCGGCCGTCAGTGCTGCCAATCAACTATTGAATTTAACGGTCTTTATTTACGGTTTCATCACCGTGGGTACTCAGATCATTATCGCACAATTGATTGGTGCGAAAAAACGCGACCAGATACCGAAAGTCATCAATACCGCTCTTTTTGGGTCATTGTTCATCGGGATTTTGATCAGCTTGATGTTTCTTTTCGGCTCAACCTACCTTTTGCGATTCATGGGCTTAGATGCTGAATTAGTTGCTTTAGGTCATGGATACTTACAAGTGTATGGCGGAAGTCTGTTCCTTTCATCGATCACGGCGGTCATAATTGCTGTCATGCGTAGCCACAGTTTCACAAAACCAGCGTTATTGGTACCGATGTTTGCTAGCATCCTAGCCGTCATTGGCAATTACTTTGTCTTATACAGCCCCTTTGGTTTACCGAATTTCGGTGTGACTGGATTGGCATTTTCTAGCGTCTTTGGTAATTCGATAGGTTTACTAATTGCCGCCATGTTGCTGAAGAAACATGTGAATTTTTCTGTTTTATCTGCCCGTTTCTCGAATGTCTCTTGGGGCGTGATGAAAAACATTTTGACTTACGGATTGCCTTCTTCTGGCGAGTCTCTTTCCTATCAAGGAGCGCAAGTCGTGGTGACGATGATCGTGGCTCAACTTGGCGCAAGTGTCTTGATTGCAAAATCTTACGTAACAGCTATCACCCAATTTGTTTATTTGATCGCCTCCGCATTAAGTCAAGGAAACCAAATCATGATTGGCCGCAATGTCGGTGCGGGTGAATTCGATCGTGCGCATCAGCGAGGCATGCGCACGATGGTGATCGGGATCATCGCCTCGGTAACGATCTGCTTATTGACCTATCTATTTATTGAACCGATCATGGGAATCTTTACTTCCAATACCGAAGTAATCGAGATTGCTAAAGGTGTCTTTTTAGTAGAGATCGTCTTAGAAACAGCGCGTGCAGTCAATATGATCCTAGTTGGTTCATTAAATGCAAGTGGTGACGTGAAGTTCCCATTGATCTGCAGCCTAATTGTTCTATGGGTCATCAGCTTACCGTTTTCCTACTCACTGGCCATCGTCTTTAAGTTTGGCTTGATCGGCGTTTGGATCGCTTATGCCATTGACGAAGCATTGCGCAGCGTCTTAATGATCTATCGCTGGCATTCTGGGGTATGGAAAACTAAATCTGTCGTTCATCCACAAGAAGCAGAACCAGAAGTCTTACCAGAAGCATAATAAGAGTCCAGTGGTCCCAACGGCCGCTGGATTTTTTGTTTTTTATAAGAAATAAAATGCGCCAAGAAGTTTGCTTGGTTTTTTTGAAGACTTTGCTCTATACTTATCTCAGAAACTATCGACTATGATTTACATTAAAAGGAGCGTTTGCTATGTCAATCTATGACTACCAAGCAACATTAGAAAACGGCGAAACTTATTCGCTAGCAAACTACGAAGGTCAACCGCTGGTGATCGTCAATACAGCTACAAAGTGCGGGTTGAGCCCGCAGTTCAAAGAATTACAAAGTCTTTATGAAACCTATAAAGACCAAGGGTTGGTCGTTCTAGGGTTTCCTTCTGACCAGTTCAAACAAGAAGTCGGCTCAGCCGAAGAAGCCGCAGCCGCTTGCCGAACCACCTATGGTGTTGATTTTCCGATGCACAAGTTAACGGTGATCAATGGCAAAGACGCAGATCCCTTGTTTCGCTATTTGGAAGCAGAAGCACCGGGTACATTAGGCAAAGCCATTAAATGGAATTTCACGAAATTCTTGGTGGACCGCCAAGGTAAAGTCGTGGAGCGTTTTGCTCCACAAACCAATCCTCAAAAAATGATTCCAGAGATTGAAAAAGTTCTTTAAAAAATGAATAAAGGCGACCTTAAGGACAAAACATGTCATGCTTAAGGTCGCCTTTTTTTGTAATTGCTGCAACGCAAGCCTTTTACAGCACTCTCATTGTCGGTTATCAATAATCTCTGAACAGCCATTTCTACTTATACAAATCATTCGTTTCAATAGTTTTTAAAAAGACTTTAAAAAAAACTGCAGTCGATCTACTTAGATTTCTCTAAGGGATCAACTGCAGCTTCTTATAATTAGTTATTCGATAAATCTTCACCGTTTGAAGCAATCACTTGTTTGTACCAATCAAATGATTTTTTCTTTGTTCGTTTCAAGGTGCCGTTTCCTTCATTGTCACGGTCCACATAAATGAAACCATAGCGTTTTTTCATTTCACCTGTTCCAGCTGAAACTAAATCGATACAACCCCATGTGGTGTAGCCCAATAAGTCGACACCATCTTGTTCAACCGCATCTTTCATTGCTTGAATATGCTCTGCCAAGTATTGGATCCGGTAGTCATCTTCCACATAGCCATCTGCATCTGGTGTATCCACAGCTCCTAAGCCGTTTTCAACGATAAACAATGGTTTTTGGTAGCGATCATAAATGTCATTCATTGTGATGCGCAAACCAAGTGGATCAATCTGCCACCCCCACTCACTTGCTTCCAAGTATGGGTTTTTCACAGAGGCAAAAATATTGCCAGCCGTTTGTTCTAATAATTCAGCGTCCGTGGTTGATACGCGGGAAGAATAGTAAGAGAAGGAAATAAAGTCTACGGTGTGAGCTTTCAACAGCTCAAGATCGCCTTCTTCCATTTTGATTTCGATCCCATTACGTTCCATTTCTTTCAGCGCATATTGTGGATATTCCCCACGTGATTGAACATCAATAAAGAAATAGTTTTCGCGATCTGCTTTGCGTGATTCCCAGACATCTTCTGGTTTGCTTGTATATGGATAGTATGCGCCAGCAGCTAACATACAGCCTACTTTGTTCTCAGGATCGACTTCATGAGCGATTTTCGTTGCGATCGCAGAGGCCAATAGCTCATGGTGAGCCGCTTGGTATTTCACTTGCTCAACGTTATCGCCTTCTTCAAAGTAAAGACCTGCTCCCATAAATGGCGCATGGAGAATCATGTTGATTTCGTTGAAGGTCAACCAGTATTTTACTAATCCTTTGTAACGGTTGAAAATCACGTTACACAAGTTTTCATAGAATCCGACTAATTCACGAGAACGCCATGCCCCGTATTTTTCAACTAAATGCATTGGGCAATCAAAGTGAGTGATCGTTACTAATGGTTCGATCCCATATTTGTGGCATTCTTTGAAAAGATCTTCATAGAACTTCAAGCCGTCTTCATTTGGTTCTGTTTCATCCCCTTTAGGGAAAATCCGACTCCAAGCGATCGACAAACGGTAGGTTTTAAAACCCATTTCGCCAAATAGCGCGATGTCTTCTTTGTAGCGATGATACATATCGATCGCTTCTTTTGCTGGGTAGAAATGTTCGTCATCAAAATCGAACATTTTCATTTGACCAGTAATGACTGGAAAACGATCTTTGCCGATCGGTACCACGTCAACGTTTGCCAAGCCGCGTCCGCCTTCTTGGTAGCCTCCTTCACATTGATTGGCAGCTGTTGCGCCGCCCCATAAAAAGTCTTTTCTAAATGCCATGTTTCTTTCCTACTTTCTCTTTATTTAACTAGTTCGCGATCAAGTTCGCGGGCTACTTCATCTTGTACTTCTACGCCTTCTTTTTCAAGACGTGCGATCGTTTCCTTAAATTTAGGCAAGTGATCTTTGTGGGCAATAAACAGTTCGTCCATGACACGTTTTGCCGTATCACCTGATGGAACCAATGGGTTGATGGTGAAGGCTTGTAATGCGATATTGTAATCCCCCGTCACAGCTGCTTCGATCGTTAATAATTCCATTGCTTTCATTACCTGTAACCAACCTTTTTCAGCTGTCGGTAACTCACCAAAGGCAACATTTCTAGCCCCTTGTCCGCCAACGTAAGCTGTTACTTCGACTACGCAATCGGCAGGAAGATCTGGAACGGCGCCTTCATTTTTGGTTGAAACGACGATTTGGGTATTTTTATTAGCATAAATGGAAGCAATCGTTTCACACGCTGCATCTGAGTAGTAAGCACCACCACGCTTTTGCAGCTGTTCTGGTTTATGATCTAATTCAGGATCTTTGTACAACTCAAACAATTCGGCTTCGGTTTGTTTCACTTGCTGTGCGCGTGTACCGACAGTCTTGTACTCTTCGATCGCATGATTCAACATTTCTTCTTGACGATAGTAATAACGGTGATACCCGCAAGGAATCATCTTCATTTGTTCCAGCTGTTCTTTGTAAAATGGTACATCAAAGATATTCTTCGGTAAGCCATTGTCTTCTTCATACATTTTATCAATAATGTCCATCGTAACGTCATTGCCGTGTGAGTCGGTAACTTTGTGCCAGTGGAAGTGGTTCAATCCTGCAAATTTGTAAATCAATTCGTCAGGTTCTTTGCCAAGCAACGCAGGTTCAACCATCGTTGCCATGACAGGCACGTTACACAACCCGATGACTTTGTCCCATTTTCCGTAACGCACGATTGCTTCAGTCACCATACCGCTTGGATTCGCAAAGTTGATCAACCAGGCATCGGGACACAAGCGTTTCATGTCTTCAACGATTTCAAGAATGATTGGAACCGTACGAAACGCTTTGAACATACCACCAGGGCCGTTGGTTTCTTGACCAATCATGCCGTAATAGGCAGGAATTCGTTCATCTTTGATACGGGCATTCAGCAATCCTACTCGGAATTGAGTCGTAACGAAATCAGCATCTTTTAACGCTTCTTCTCGATCCAATGTCATGTGGATTTTTACATCGTAGGGTGACGCATCCCACATCCGTTGTGCCATCGCACCAACGATTGCTAATTTTTCTTTTCCTGCTTCGATATCTACTAGCCAAATCTCACGAATCGGCAATTCTTCATAGCGTTTGATAAAGCCTTCCATTAACTCCGGGGTATAGCTGCTGCCGCCACCAATGGTTGCAATTTTAATTCCTTTTGTCATTGTATTGCTCCTTTGCTATTTTATTTACATTCTTATTATCATTCATAAAAACATTTGATTCAATGTAAATAGCATATTTAGAAAAAGCGTTTGCAAATCTCGCTTCTTCTTGCAGGTGTTTTGTAAAAAAGATTTACAAAGATCATCAAATAAGGAATAATTAGGATGTAAACGATTCGCTAGGTACTGAATAAAAACGAATTTCTGTAAAAACCATTTACAAATAATCATAAAAAAATGTAAAAAGGAGCATATATACCATGTTGTTACAAGAAAAAATGCGCCAAATCAAACTAGCACCCGCCGAACGATCGTTGATTGATTATTTATTAGCCAATCCGACCGCGATGGCGGATCAAACCATCAAGGAATTATCTAAAAAAACCTATGTTCATCCTTCTACTTTTATTCGGATCGCAAAAAAATTAGGCTTCAATGGTTGGCTCGACTTAAAAACGGCCTTTGTGGAAGAGCAAACATATATGAGCAGCCATTTTACCGATGTGGATGCGAACTTTCCCTTCTCTTCCCATGACGGGATTATGACCATCGCCAAAAAGTTGGCAAAGCTTGAACAAACAACGATCGAAGATACGCTTTCCTTGATCCATCATGATGAATTACAAAAAGCGAAACAATCGTTGCTCAATGCCAACCATATCAGGATTTTCGCCAGCAATGCCAACACCTTGATTTCTCAAGACTTTGTTTTGAAGATGCGGCGTTTAGGAAAAAGTATCCACGTCTGCGATACCTTCGGCGAAAGTGCCTATGAGGCATCCAACTGTACCTCCGATACGACCGCAATCTTGATTTCTTACACAGGTGAAAACAAAATGGTTAAAGAAATCGGTAAGATCCTTGCCGAACGGCAAGTCTCCATCATTGGGATGACTAGTATTGGCGAGAATGCGTTAGCGAAATTAAGCGATTGTGTCTTAAATATCACAACAAGAGAAAGGCTTTATTCAAAGATTGCGAATTTTACGATCAATACCTCGGTTTGCTACTTGCTAGATTTGTTGTATGCAGTCGTCTTTTCGGAACATTATGAGAAAAATCTGCAGCATTTGATCGATATCGGGATGGCGTATGATAAGCGCCCCACTTCATCAACGATAATCGCTGAACCAACCTATGATAAAAACCTTCATTATAAAGACTCACTATTTCCCAATTAAATGACTGTCAAAAAGCGATCGAGCCTTCACGACCGATCGCTTTTATCCTTATATAGCTGTTTTGCAAGTAAACATTTCCTAAACTAAAGCCGTGATCAAGTCATCGGAACAACCAACTTCTCGTTTGTCAGACTCGATGATATCCAAATAATCCGCTGAGTTGGTCACTAACACTGGGGTCTCAATATTGAATCCTGCTTTGATCAATGCATCTTTATCAAAGCTGATCAATTTTTGTCCACGAGTGACTTTATCGCCTTGCTTCACATGCGCTTCAAAGAACTCACCATTCAATTGAACAGTATCCAAACCAATATGGATCAAAAGTTCTAAACCATTCTCAGAAATCAACCCGATGGCATGTTTGGTTGGGAACAATGTCATCACAGTACCATCAAAAGGAGCCACGACTTCGCCTTTTGAAGGATGGATCAGGATACCTTTTCCTAGCACTCCTTGAGCAAAGGCTTCATCTTTGGCACTGCTTAGTGGCGCGATCGTTCCTTCCACTGGAGAAGTGATCACTTCTTTTCGAACAGTCATCGCTGGTTGTCCTTCTGCGATTTCTTCTTCCACTGCATCATCTTTCCAGAAAGCCATGGTCAAACCAAAGCCAATCGCTGCAGCGATCAAGATTCCAAAGACAGAGAACCACATGCCACTAGCGTCGCCTTCTGGAGTGATGTAGTTGAAAATGCCAAAGACCCCTAACCCACCAGAGGTGTAGCTCGTTGTTCCATTGATCATCAAGAAGGCACCTGCGACCGCACCACCAATCATTGAGTAGAAGAACGGCATTTTTTTCGGTAACGTGATTCCATAAATCGCTGGCTCCGTTACACCGAAAAGCCCTGAGATAATAGCTGGTGGACATAGTGCTTTCAGTTTTTTATCTTTCAGTTTAAAGTACATCGCCATCACTACGGCTGTTTGAGCAAAGCTGGCACCAAACGTAGCTACCAAAATCTGACTGTAGCCTAGTTGTGTCACTTGCATAATGTGTAGCGGAACAACTGACCAGTGAAGACCGAAAATAACCAATACTTGCCAGAAGAAACCTAGCAACAAGCCATAGGCAGCTGGTGAGAAGTCCATCAGCGCTTCAAATCCTGAGCTCAAAAGATCCGTCAACATACTGATCACAGGTCCAATCACCAAAAAACCAATTGGCAATGCAATCAAGAGAACTAAGAACGGTACTAAGAACGTTTGGACAACAGAAGGAATGATTTTTTTTGCAAATTTTTGAACTTGTGCAGCAAAGGCAATGATAAAGATGACCGGCACCACACTGCTAGTATACGTTGCGCCAACCCACGGAATCCCTAAGAACGTTTCGTACGCTGGCAAGCCTAACAAGCTATACGGTGCAGCAGCTCCCTCGCCAGCCCCTGCAAGAAATGCGGCTTGCAAAGCAGATCCTTGAATCGTTGGGTAACAAAGCGCTGATCCGATCACGATTCCCACCATTGGATTTAAGCGAAACTTTTTCGCTGACGTATACCCTAAAATCACTGGCATAAACATGAAGATCGAATCGCCGATCGCATTGAACATAACGTAGGTACCTGTCGTCGTTGTAAAATCGATCAAGCCTGTTGTACCAATAAAAAGCAACAGTGCATTTAGTCCTTTGATCATCCCCGCCGCACACAAAGCCCCTAAGAAGGGTTGGAAGCAGCCGCTTAAAATATCGATCAAACGATCAAACAAGTTGCCACCTGAAGCTGTTTCTTCAGCATCACCACTGATTCCTGCAACATCGATCACTTCTGCATAGACATCTGGCACATGGTTTCCGATAACCACCTGGTATTGACCGCCACTCTTCATGACCGTCACGACCCCATCCATGTTCTTTAAGACTTCATCATTTGCGACGCCTTCATCCTTTAATTTAAAACGCAGGCGTGTGATACAATGCGTCAAGCTATTGATGTTCTCTTTCCCACCGACATTTGCTACGATTTTTTCTGCTAATTCACGATATTTTCCCATTTTTGATTCCTCCAATTTTTTTGTATTGAAGGTTTAGCCAACTGAATGTCACTATCCAAAATGTTTTCTTTTTTTGATTTCTTGCTACATGGTCAGATGCCTTGAAGCTGAAGTTTGATAAGAATCATTGCGAAGAAATTCTTCTTTTTCGACACCTTCTCATGAATCAAGAAATCCTTCTCCTTTCTTGTTTTTTTCAATCAACGATTCTTTTGCACAAGTCTGGCAATATGAATCGTTAAATACAAACTTTCGTCACTGGACATTTGATACTGATACTGATTTTCTAATAGCTCAGCGATTTTTTGTACGCATTGATACGCATTTCGATACTTCACTTTGACCATAGCCAAAAGATCTTCATCGGTTTCATCCACATGAGTAGTATGGTTTTGCATTCTTGAGACAAAAAATTTCAAATGCGTAGTGAAGCGATAAAAATAAACGGACTCTTCATCAAAGGTTGTTTTGAAAAAATATTTAACAATGTTAATAATGTCTTGCATCGTTTGGGTTAGTTCAGCAATATTGCCTTGGTCACCATTCTCAGTTTGCGCATTGACGAGATGCAGAGCAATAAAGCCGGCTTCGTCATCTGGCAGCTGAATCCCGTAATGTTCTTTGATTTTCTCTACTGTTTTGCAGCCTATTTGGTACTCATCGGGGAAAAAACGCTTGATATCCCACAATAAGACATTTTTGACCGTCATTCCTTTTTTCGATCGTTCAATGGCACAGTGCATGTGATCCGTCAACGAGATGTAAATGGAATCATTGATTGGGGATGACAATTCTCGCCGAGCATACTCAATGATCTCATTGGATAATTCAAGATATTCCAGTGGTAAGTCAGCAAGCAGCTCTTGAAATTGAGATAAGATCGTCTGATTTTCTAAGCGATACACTTTATCGACCGTTTCTGAAGAAATTTCATCTCCCACTTTTTTCTTAAATGCAATCCCCCGCCCCATAACAATAATCTCGTTTTGACTTTGATCGGTAGTGATCACAACATTATTGTTTAACACTTTACTGATTTTCATGTCCTACCCCCACTTACTTTATCATTGCGGATATGGTTCATTGCTTGTCTTTATTGCTGAGCCAACAGTCAACACAGAAAAAACCTCATGAAAGCAGCGCAAATACCGCAGCTTCATCAGGTTTAGCTTGTTAAAAATCAACAATCACTATCCATTAGAACCAGTTTTATTATCTTTATCATAGCAAAGGTAGAAAGCGCTGTCAATCGTTGTTCGTTATTTTTATATTCATCCCTTCTTTCTTTTTTCGTACAAAAAAACCTTAAAAACGAAAGTCTTTAAGGTTAGCGTTACTATTAAAACTATTAAACTTCACTTGCCTGCAAACGGTACATATCGGCATACAACCCTTTTTGAGCCAAAAGTTCATCATGGGTGCCTCGTTCGACGATCGAGCCTTTATCAAGCACCAAAATCAACTCGGCATCGCGGATGGTAGACAATCGATGGGCGATCGCGATCGTGGTTCGCCCTTGACGCATATTTGCCAACCCTTCTTGGATCAGTCCTTCTGTTTCAGTATCGATATTGGCAGTCGCCTCATCCAAGACCAGCACTTTCGGATCGGTCACCATGGTGCGGGCAAAGGAAATCAATTGTCGCTGCCCACTTGAATAGCTGGAGCCCCGTTCAATCACTTTGGCGTGGTATTTACCAGGTAGTTTTTGAATAAAGGCATCTGCTTGAACAAATTTTGCTGCTGCTTCGATCTGTTCCTCACGAATGTCCTGATTCAATAAGCGGATATTGTCAGCGATGTCCCCATAAAACATGAAGGCGTCTTGCAATACGAGTCCGACTTTTTTCCGAAGCTCTTCCATCGTGAAGTCGCGGATATCTTGATCATCGATCAAAATTTGCCCTTCCCCGAATTCGTAAAAACGCATCAACACATTGATGATCGAGCTCTTGCCACTTCCTGTGTGACCGACTAAAGCCACGGTCTCACCTGGATAGGCGATGAAAGAAATATGATTCAATACGTTGTTTTTTCCATCATAGGAAAAACTGACATCGCGAAATTCGATTTTTCCTTTGGTGATGGTTTGACTAGCATCGGGGTTTTGCTGCGGCGTGTATTCTTCGTTATCCATAATCTTTAGAATACGGCTGCCGGCGACCATCCCATCAGTAAAGACGCTGAGAAAATCCATCATCTGTGTCATGGGATTAAAAAATCCTTGAATATAGGTCGTAAAGGCGAAAATCAACCCGACTTCAATGGGCGATTCTAAGGCATCAAACCCAAAGACCGTCAACGACAAGGCGATCGCTAAGGCATACAACAAACTAATGATTGGTGATAATAGCAGCGCATTCGTGCGGATCATAGCGTATCTAGTTTTCAAATAATCATCGTTGGTCGCTTCGAATTCTTCATTCAGCCGCGCCTCTTGACGGAATTGCTGAATGATTTGCATACCAGAAATCGATTCATTCAATTTCGTATTCAGCTGACTCAGTTTTTCCCGCATTTGACGATAGATACGAGAGCTGAATTTTTGATAATACCAGATGACTACCATTAGGATCGGCAGAAAAATCAAGTTCAGTAAGGCAATTTTGACGTTGATGCGGAACATGGCGGCAAAAGAAGAAACCACCGCAAAAATTCCTGTCAATACCATCAAGAAGACATACCAAAATTCATACAACGTTTCTGTGTCGTTGCTGACCCGTGAAACGATCGAACCCGCTGGCGTCTGATCGAAATAGCGCATCCCAAGACTATGCAATTTTTCAAATAATTTTGCTCGAATATACTGATAGGTTTTTAAAGAACCCATCGAATAAAGGAACCATTGGAAAAACCAAATCACAGCTTTTACCAACACCCCAAAGAAATACAATGCAGCAAAGAAATAAATGACTTGCTGGGTCGCCGTTTGATTGGTCAAATAATTATCCATAAAGGTTTGAATGATCAAAGGCAACAGGATATTGACGATCGATAGCACAAAAGCAAAAAAGATCGCTGCATAGAAGGTTTTTCGAAATGGCTTGGCAAAAAGAAACATTCGTTTGATGATGTTTTTTTGCTCTTTAAAGGGAATCGATTTACTCCATTCTGATTCTTGCATTAGGCTTCACTCCCTTCGATTTTGGCTTCTAGTTGCTGTTTGTCCCACATTTTTTTATACCAGCCATTTGCAGCCAATAATTGTTCATGGGTCCCGCGTTCACTGATTTTCCCATTGTCGATCACGAGAATTTCTTCTGCGTGCTTGACACTGCTTAGGCGGTGGGCAGCAATGATCGTTGTTTTATTCTGACGGAACGTCCGCAACTGTTGTAAAATAGCTTCTTCCGTTTTGGCATCTACTGCTGAAAGAGCGTCATCTAAAATCAATAATTCTGGATCGGTGATCAAAGCACGGGCAATGGATAACCGCTGTTTTTGTCCACCAGAAAGAGAAACACCACGTTCCCCCACCATCGTTTCGTACCCTTCAGGAAACTGACTGATATCCTCGTGGATCACTGCCAATCCAGCAGCTGCTTCCACTTCTGCTTGAGAAGCCCGTGGTTGCGCAAAGCGGATATTGTCTCGAATCGTCATGGAAAATAAGAAATGATCTTGCGGAACATAACCGATCGACCCCAAAAGAGCATTCAAGGAGTATTGCTTGCTATCGATGCCCCCGAAGGTGATCGCCCCGTCAAATGAATCATACTCTCGCAACAAGAGCTTCATCAAAGAGGTTTTTCCAGCACCGGTTTTCCCGACGACACCTAGTGTCTGACCCGCTGGCAAAGTAAAGTGGATGTCTTGCAGGGCAAAATCATCTCCTTGATAGTGAAAATCATTGATTTGAACGTTAACCGTTCCTTGGGCTGGGGCATCGACCGCATCTTTGGCTTCAATGATATGGGTCTTTGCCGCCAACAATTCGGCAACCCGATCATAACTAGCATTGCCTCGTTCCAGCACATTAAACAGACGTCCGATGGCAAACATCGGCCAAACTAACATACCGATATAACTGATGAAGGATACCAATTGACCGATCGAGATGGTACCGTCCATAACATAATTGCCGCCGACGATGATTGTCAACACATAGGAGATTCCGATGATGATCGTAATAAACGGATCAAACAAGGCATCCAGAAAATTGACTTTGCGGTTTTTGATGATGGCATGGTCGATTTTGGTTTGAAAATCAGCGATGTCCTCTTTTTCCTGTCCAAAAGTTTTGATGACTTTCATCCCAGTAATACTTTCTTGGGCTTTGTCGTTGATGGAAGAAAATGCTTCTTGCGAGTCACGAAACGCATCATGCAATTTGCTGCCAAGAACCCTTGCCATGACTGCTAAGAAAGGCAGCGGCAATAGAGCAATGATCGTTAACCGCCAGTCGATAAAGAGAACCATCGCAATGATGGTTGCCCCTCCCGAGATGAAAGAATCGGCAAAGGTCAAGATCCCCGCCCCTGCCACATTTTGGATGGCATTCAAGTCATTGGTGGCATGGGCCATCAAATCACCTGTCCGATGCTTTTGATAAAACAACTGATCCATCCTTGTAAAATGTGCAAATAGCTGTCTGCGTAACGTTTTTTCTAGCCGAGCGGCACTGCCCCAGATATGCGTTCGCCAGACAAAACGAAACACGTATTGAGCGATGGCTGAAGCAATCAAGATCATGACCCAAAAAAAGATCGTCTGCATCGAGATCTCTTTTTCCGCAATCTCATCGATGATGATCCCGATAACTTTGGGAGGTGCCAACTGTACCAAGGCGACTAAGACTAAAGAGCCTACGCCTAACAAATAATGTTTCTTTTCTTGTTTAAAAAACCAACCTAACTTCCTAAATATTGACATAACACTCTCCATTTCTTTATGACCTGTTGCCTAAATTTTGCGATTTTTCCGAATATTCACTGGATTCAGATTCGATTGCTACCCCGCTATTTACAGAACGTAAACAGAAAAAGCAGCCTGGGGACATTTTTTATTCGTTGCTGCGTTTTGCCGCAAGAAAAAGCGAGCTGATAAAATCAGCCCGCTTCTTAGAAAAAAACCTACTTTTGGTTTTTCATTTGCTGCATCATCTGACGAATTTTTTTCTCAGAAGGTTTTTGACCCATTGACATCATCATCGAGCGAAGCATATCCTCATTAACGGGAGGATTTTTCTTTAGATAATCTTGCATATATTTACGCGCCAAAAAGAAGCCGCCGACAGCGCCTAGTAATGCTGCAACAACAGCGATCACGATTACGATTCCTACACTAACCATTCGAAAACTCTCCTTTCTCTTGTACTCTCAATGAATCATTTTACTAGAAAAAAACACAAAAAGAAAGAGTGAAAGCTGGATTTATCCAAAAACTTTCACTCGTTTCCTCAACTTAATGCGACATCTCTTTTGTTGAATAACCAATTTGTTAAAAGGTAGATTAAAACACTGTAAACAAGGATCCCGATCGCCATTTCCCAATAGCCCAATCCCGGATCAAAGGCAGTCATCTGCATGTCAGGACTATTTAATACACTCGATATTTGCTCTTTAATATTCATAAAATTAAATGGATTCCACTTCAGCCATGGGTATTTTTCTTGCGCAAAAAGCATGATCGAGTTGATGATGCTGCTTCCAAACAACATACCCAAGCCTAAGCCTACAGCCAAGCTTTGGGAGCGAATCACGGCTGAGATAAAGAGGGTCAATGCAATATAAAAGACAATCAATAGCAAGTTGGTTCCCGCAAAAACAAGGGCAACGAGAATCGCCGCTAGCCCGTTGTAGCCAGTAGCAGCAAAAGGTGATTCAGCTGCTAAAAATAAATTGGCAGCTGCTAAACTACTGATTAGTAAAACAGCGGTCCCTAAAAGCGCAAATAAAAACGTGTTGATCGCTTTTGCTGCCAAGATTTGACTTCTGGAAAAAGGCCGAATCAATAAGAACTTGATCGTTCCTCGACTGAACTCTTCAGCTACTGAAGAAGCCGCCACAATCACTACAAATAAATTTAAGAACGACGTCATATCGCTTAAAGAAGCAAATAAATCATTGGCCCCAATTTCTGGACTACCTAAGCGTACAACATAGGTCAAGCCAAACGTCATTAAAACCAATAAAAGCAGCATGATCCAAGTAGAACGCTTTTTGGTTAATTTGATCCATTCATTTTTAATCAATGTCAGCATGCTTACAAACCTCCTTCTTCGGTCCAAGCCAAGAATGTATCTTCTAAAGAAGATTGCTTTGTCCGTAGTTCTTTTAAGCCGATACCCGCCGTCACGATCGCTGCAGCGATTTCAGAACGCTGATCTGTTGCTAGAGTGACTTGCAATTCATCTGCAACCTGCAAGACCTCGACCTCAAAGGAAGCTTTTAACAGTGCTTCTGTTTGCGCATTATCATCTGTTTTAATAATCAGTACATTTTTCTCTGCTTTCAACTCTGCCATTGCTACTTGATGAGTGACTTTTCCTTTTTGCACCACGATCAAATGATCGGCAATTTGTTCGATATCGCTTAATTGATGACTGGAAACTAAGACAGAAACTCCTTTATCTCTCAAAGAAAGAATCATTTCTCGAAACTCCCGCATGCCTTTAGGATCCAGGCCATTCATCGGTTCATCTAAAACTAATAAGTCTGGTTGATGGACCAATGCCTGGGCAACACCTAAACGCTGACGCATCCCTAATGAATAGGTTTTGACTTTTTGATGGATATGTCCTTCTAAATGCACCTGACGGATCAGGGCTTCTAGCTCAGAGGCTGTGCCTTTTTTCTTCGCCATACGTTGATACTGCATCAAATTCTCATAACCGGTCATATAATTATAAAACTCAGGATTCTCAACGATCGCTCCGACTGAGGCAATCGCTGTTTTAAACGAAGAATCCAATAAATTTCCCATAATGGCAATCGATCCTGTGTTGTGCTTCATCAAGCCAACGATCATCCGGATGATCGTCGTCTTCCCAGCCCCATTAGGCCCTAATAAACCAACGACTTGTCCTTGGTCCACCACAAAGGAAACATCATCAATGATTCGTTTGGTTCCAATCAATTTGGAAACATTTTGCAGTGCTAATACTTCTGTCAAAGTTACCCCTTCTTCCTAACACCATTTCTGCAACGATTTTAAATAAAAAACGTTATGATAATATGTATACCATGCCATCTCTGTAAAAAAAAGTCAAGAAGCGAAAAAGGAACATCGATGCTCCTGTTTTTGCTTCTTGACAACTTCGTTTATCACTGATGCTTTTCACGTTTGCCCTATTGCTGCTAGTCAAAAGCTTGGCAAAATTATAAGTTCTATTTGCTTGATCTTATAGCTGGCTCACTCCGTTTGGGTGAATGCCAGTTGGGCGAACGCTGCCTTGTTCTTGGCACTTCTGATCTGTTTGATCACTTGCTTGAGCTGTTTCCACTCCTTTGCGCTTGGGTGACCATTCCAATAAAAGAGGTAAGGCTGTTCTTCCTCGGAAAATTCCTGATGGATCGGATAATCGCTGATCACCAAATCTGGTTTTTGAGACAGCGAATAATGGGCCATCGCTCGATGCGTGGCATTCATCAAGCGGTTCTTGATCCAAAGCTCTTGCGTTTTTCCGTATTTCGAATGGATCGAGAACGTGACCGGCTGTTCATATTTGATAAAAATAACTCTCAGTAACATACAGTATTGGAAAATCAAACGATCATTCATTTGCAGTAATCTACGCAACGCTGGTAAAGAAACAGTCGCTTCCAAAAAAAACCGTTTCATGGTTGGATAAAGCACTGGAAAAGCGGCTTGCAGCTCTTGCTCGTCGGTTGTTTTGCCAAAACTATCGCTTTTTTGTCGCGTACCAAAACAGCCAGAGGCGGAATGGATCATGACCAGATTAACCAGTAAATAGTTTTTTTCGGCTTCTGTAAACGTCAACCGAAAATACACGGCTAGTTTTTCAACGAGCTGCGCTTCTTGCTGGTACTTTGGCTGAGTCAGCCACGAGATGTTAGCAGCATCGAGATCCTCCTCAAGATAGGTGTTCATTACCCCAAACATATAATACAAGAAGTTGCGTTCAACCTCCGAAATTTCAGAAAACGGCAGATGACTCCTGTGAAACAATGGGTTCAAAAAGACCTGATCAAACTGATTTTTTTCAATTAATGGGTGCTCAAACGTCAGTACTTCGTTTGGTAAAAACGAAAGCGGATGCTTTTGATGGGTTCTTTGCACGGAGATAGCGAATAGATGAAGAAATTTATCGATATCGATTTTTCTCATATAAGAAGCATGGGTTTCAAACAACGCTTCAGCCTGCGCTTTCTCCTTGATCGATGCCAAGACTTGTGAGTCCTTCTCATCAAAAATTTGCCAATAGGTAAGATGATAAAAATAGCGGATCGCATATTCATCACCTGCTAAAGGATCACCTTTTTTTAAACTATAGGACAAATGATAGTTCGCCAAAACATGATTTAACTCCTGCAATTTTCGTTGAATCGTGCGGGGACTGCTAAAGGTTTTGTGGCTGAGTTGTTCAAGGGAATGATAATCCCCCTGAAAGAGTGCATCCAGCAAGATAAACCCAACGGTTCCCTGCAACAATACACTATAGGCTTGGCTCAATAGAAATCGTGGAGAAAAAGCAATCGACACTTCTTTTTCCAGCCGATCATAGGTCAAAGTAAACTGAGGATAGCGTGCACGAAACACCTCTACTTGCTGAACGATCGACTGCATTTTGTTGGTTTTCCTATCGAAAACACCTGAGAGCTCTTTAATTGTATAGTCTTTCTTGTTCGTTTCGTAACAATAACTTAGAAACGCATAAATTTGTTTTTCTGTCGTATCCAAAAGTGCCTGTAACATGAAATTTCCCTCGCTCGTATAATCAGCAAACGCTGTTTTTATCCTAAATTTGTCATCTTACAAAATTGTAAGCTGGCAGTGTTTGGTGATCGTACCACCGTGCGCTCTTTTCTGTCAAATCACTTTTAACAAATTTTCCTTTCGTTATCTGTATATTTTCATAAAAAAAGTCTGACGCCTCAAAACGATCGTCAGACTTTTTGTTAAAAACGGTAAAACAAAACGTGATTGTGCTTTCTGGGGAAGAAAATTCCAATCGTGGGTTATCAATTCTCTCATTATCCTCGGCTTTTTTCTTTACTGTCTCTCATCAGAAAATAACTTTCGATTCAGCCAGTAAAGGAAGACAGTAAGGATAACCACGCCTAGACCAAAGAGTAAATAGCGAATACTCGTATTTTTGCTGCCGGTTTTCGGTAGTAAGGCTCCATTGACCTCCTTAGCACTGCTTGTCTCCGTACGTTGTTCCTGTTCCATTTTCACTGAAGACGATGCTTTAGCGAGTTGTTTGCCTGCGGGATCATCGGAGGAAACACTCCGCTTGCTTGACTGACTTTGGTTCGGCGGTAATTTGTTTGGTTTCGTTTCTGAATCTGAAAGATTCTCAGATGCCGCTTCACTAACGGTCGTTGTTCCTGTTGTTGCGGTGGTTTCTCGACTCCTAGTTATCTGAGTCGATTCACTCTCACTAACTGGTTGGGTGTTGAAGTTTTCTGACTCACTTGCATTGTGACTACTTTCGATACTTTGAGAATCCTGACTTGTGTTTTCCGTAGTAGAAGTCCTTGGATCCGTCGATTGAGAGTCGCTAAATTTCGGTTCGATACTACTAAAGGAAGAGCTTTTTTCTTCAGACACCTTAGAGCTTGCGCTTATCTCAGAGTTCGTGGTCTCACTAGAGCTCGGGGGTGTTATTACCTGCCATTGACTAGGCTTCAAGTTTTCAGTAATCGTTGTTTCACCGTCATAAATCACAACTAAATCTACTTTATCCACACTTTTGATCTCATCGATGGCCATCTCAGCATAGATCCTTAAGTAGTTTTCAACACCTGAAAACCAATCGACATTTGTTAGATACGTTTCACCAATCACCTTTTCACTGTGTCCATTGCCATCCCAACCATAAGTTAAACGGACACAAACGTTTTGTGAAGTCAGCGTTTTGTTCGGCCGTACCGGGATCGTAATGACTTTCAAGGCTTCATCATAGATCACTCGGTTCGTTTGAACAGAAAACGATAAATTCCCTCCGGCTCGTTCTTTTGCTGAAGTATGATCGAAACCAAACACCAGTAGCAATAATCCCGCTAACAGCAAAATCAACACAATTCCAACCAGTTTTCTCATTTCCTCACTTCCTAAATGAATATTTCAAGATAACTTGATAAGGAAATTATAATAAATTCTCAGAGAAAACATGCGCCGAAAAAAAAAGGAAAGTGGCTATAAAATGGCATCTTCCCTTTAAATAAGTCTTTATTAATTATTCTTCCAAGTAAAAAAACTGCCTCCAAAATTTCAGTTTCTATCTACCTGATAAATTTACTCCAACTTAACTTCAATGCGCATCCTGCTAAAACCATTCCTATTGCAATCCATAAATGATTAGACGATTCATTCGTTTGAGGGAACTGCTGTTTTTCTGATTGATTATGCAAATTATTTGATTGGGATACCTGCATGTTCCCAGGGGTTGAACTTTGATGTGTAATCGCTCCATTATTACTAGAACTACTCCCATTATTTGATTCTGAACTACTAATCATACTGCTTTCGCTACTTGGTTCAGTGCTACTGCTGGTGCTACTTTCACTACTTGGTTCCGTGCTACTACTTGTACTGCTTTCGCTACTTGGTTCCGTGCTACTACTTGTGCTGCTTTCACTACTTGGTTCCGTGCTGCTACTTGTGCTGCTTTCGCTACTTGGTTCCGTACTACTGCTGGTGCTACTTTCACTACTTGGTACCGTGCTGCTACTAGTGCTGCTTGCACTACTTGGTTCCGTAGTACTACTAGTGCTGCTTTCGCTACTTGGTTCCGTACTACTACTCGTACTGCTCTCACTACTTGGTTCCGTACTACTACTCGTACTGCTTTCACTACTTGGTTCCGTGCTGCTGGACTCTCCTGGTTCACCGGTTCCGCCACCACCGCCACCATAGCGTGGCGTATAGCCAGTAATACTGCTTGTTCTTGGCACATCATTGACCAAAGCATCAAGGATGCCCCGATTGGTATATTGTTCCAATGAACCATCCGTTTCTGTTTTGTAGGTAATGTAGATCCGTTCCTCTGTATCCCGCAAAGGAATTTCAAAGGAGCCGTCACTATTTAAAACGATCGGTACTTGCTCGACATACGTTGGGTTGGAAACGCTGGGTCCATAGACCACTCGAGCACTCGTACTGACTAGTGTCTGATGAGGACCTAAAAAGTCAATAAACGTTCCATCTTTGATCGTCACTTGGTCCGTGTCAAACGAGTTGATATACACTCGCCAATCAATGATCCGTTTGGGTTGTTGCGTACCTAAATACAGTCCTTGTTTGGTGAGTAAGGCACCCTCCCCTGAATCATCCACTGCTTGAATAAAAATAGGCACCGATTGCGTCCCATTTGCCGTTTCAAAGTTGATGTTGTTGATCTGATTTTCTATCACGTCATCACTGAACTTTGTCCAAAAATAAAAGTCCCCATGTACATTGGTATTTTGTTCGACAAATTCCGTGAAAACAAAGGTCAGCTGATTGCCAACTTGGGTAACATTGACCACTAAGTTGTTATTTTCATCGTATAAAGCATACGTATTATTGACGCCTTCAATCTCAGCTGGCAAAGTGACGGTCGCTTTGTCACCTGCTTTTAAATCACCTAAGTCCTCCAAACTCCAGGTCATATCTATTTTGAAGGAATCATCCTTTTCAATACTTGTGATGACCTCGTTGTGGCTATTAACGATCGATACATTTGTGATCAGCTTGGCACCCACATCGGTTTCCCCATAAACAACCCGCATACCAGCAAAAACAGGAATCAACAGCAGCAAGACAGCAAATGCTTTTCCTAAACGTTTGATCATTGGTTTCCTCCCTTAAGTGATCGCTTAGCTAACCCCATCGGTCACAGCAATTACTGTACTCGACATGAATATTTTCATTAACAGTTGTCTTTTCGTTTCACGGTGAGAAAAATAGACTTCCAGTTGCCACATTCTTGCAGGGTATCCGCGACTGCCTAATAGAATCAGTGTTAACTAATTTTATCTGCTTTTCGGTGATTTACACAATTAAAACGCTTCATTGGTGAAAGAAAATAACAATGCAGCAAACAAAAAAACCAAATCCCAATCCGTGTGGATTGAAAGGGATTTGGCTAAAAAATAAATCACTCTGTCGGATCAGCGATTCGATCAATTTGCTGGAAGTACCGGTACTGACAAACAAAGTAAAAAACGATTTGGAAAATCAAAAAGAGACTAACGATCACACCATAGTATTGCCAAACAGGCAATTCTACTAAAATACGCAAAGCGGTCATTGCCACCGCAAAATGGATCATTGCCACGACTGTTGGCAAGAAGTACATCACTTGCAGCTGGCGTCTCAGAACGTTGTGACGCTCCTTGGGCGACACACCTAAAATATGCAAGGAACGATGATACGCACCATCTTTATCTAAATCTGCAAATAAACGGAAATAGATAATCGAAGCGGAGAAAATAAAGAAAACCGAACCTAGTAATACCGTGATCATTAAAATGATGCCATTTCCTTGACGATTTTCTTGGAAAACTTGGTATTTTGAGGTATAAAATGTGCGGACGGGTATGTCTTTTGTTGCTTCGGTCCACTCTTCATCTGTATACTCACCTTTGGCCTCCAGCTCCTGACTAATTTCTTCATATTGCTGATCGATCAAGGCATTTTCTTTATCTAATTTTCTATTAAATTCATAGACTAATTCAGGTGTTTCTGCCCATTCAGCGTAATCTAACCATGTAAATCCAGATTCATATCCGTCTCTCCATTCATTTAATTCAGCAATCCATTCATCATAAGATGCATCTGTCACTACGCCTAATCCATAATAATCAAGCGAAAGCATCGATGGACTATATACAAAGGTAACCTCTTTTTTTGTACCGATCTCCGCATTTAGCGAAATCGAATAATTTTTTTCCCGCTCACTCTTTGGAAGTGCCTGCAAAACTTTTCGACGAGAATAATTACTGCTGAGTATCATGACTTCTTCATCCGCAACTGTATCAGCTTCTTCTCCAATTTGAGTCATTAATTTTTGATAGTCACTTTCTCGCATGACTGGATAACTGTTGGTTGTGAAGTAAGGGTCATCTATCATTTCCGAATCATCTAAATCTACACTCACCCAAAGTACTGAAACGTTTTCCACGCGCGGGTGATAGCCTTGATTTTCCAATTCTGTTTTTAGTTCTTCGATGATCTTATTTTCACTGCCTATTTCCGAATCGTACCACGGAAACACATAGGCTACACTGATTCCTTGGATCGAAGAAAAAGAAGAACTGCCGATTGCCAGCATCACGGAAATCCCAACGAATGCCACGGAGGTACTAATAGCGATCAGACTATACATCGCCGCATTGTCTCGCATGCGAAAGATCCATTCGCTGATAGTCAGCATCCGAGTCCCCCGTAAGAAGGTTGGGCGTTTCTTTAATCGTTTCAATAGAAATACGCTGAACTGATGGAATGACAAGATCGTGCCTGCAACAGTCAACAAGACTCCTAGCATAAGTGGTAGCATTGAGTAGGTTTGGTAGCTAAAATAAAAGACCGATCCATAGCCAACTAGTAACAGCACAATTCCTGAAAATGCCAATGCCCAATGACTTTTTGGCTCAGGACGTGGTTTTTCATTTTCCTTGATCAATGAGATGATCTGTTCTCCTTGCAAGGCGCGAGTACTGAAAAAGGAGATCAAAAGAAAAATGAAGACATAGATCCCAAAGGTCAATCCTAAAGCTTCCAGAGGAACCATAAATTTCAGTCCTTCTGTTAAGTACATGACATTTTGCGAAATCAGCAGCAACAATTTCGTCACTAAAATCCCCAACCCAATACCGGTCACTGTGGCGCCGGTTCCTAAAAGGGCATTTTCGACAAACAAAATCTTTCGCAGATCTTTTTCTTCGATCCCCAAAATCAAGTAGATCGCCAGATCACGTTTGCGTCGTTTCAAAAAGACCACAAATGTATACCATAAAAACAACAGCGACAGTAAGGCGATCACCACGAGTGCGACGGATAGACCAACCTTAGCTAAGCTTGAAAGTGTATCGCTATTAGATAAGTTTTCTTCCAATTGCGGATGAAAGAGCAAAAGACTAAAGATATAAAACACCATCGCTGCAAAAGCGCTGCTGACGAAGTATGCTGCATAGGTTCGAAAATTTCCCCGCAGATTACGAATGATCAACTGTCTGAAATTCATGACGGCGACCTCCTAAATGTGCTAGGACTTCAAGAATTTTTTGATAAAATTGCTGTTGATCAGCACCACGATAGACTTCGTTATACAGCTTTCCGTCTTTGATGAAAACGACCCGATCAGAAAAGCTGGCGGAATACGGATCATGGGTGACCATCATAGTGGTGACTTTTCGCTGTTTGTTCATCTGACTTAGTATTTCCATGACATCTCGTGCTGCCTTGGAATCAAGATTACCCGTCGGTTCGTCTGCTAAAAGCAATTCTGGTTGATGGATCAAAGCTCTAGCAATCGCAACTCGCTGCTGCTCTCCACCGGAAAGCTGATAGATGCGTTTGTCTTTTTTCTCATAGATCCCAAGTTCACGTAATAGCTGCTCCGAACGTTCTTTCATCTCAGGAACTGCCACCCGATCCAATGTCAGTGGTAAAATCACATTCTCAAGCACGCTCAATGGCGAAAGCAAATTGTAGTTTTGAAAAACAAAGCCTAATTGTCGACGACGAAACTCTGCGAGTTTTTGCTTAGATAATTCTAGTGGCTGCTCTCCCTTGAGGATCACCGAACCTGAAGTCGGTTTATCCAATGTTGCCACCAAATTCAGCATGGTGGTCTTGCCACTGCCAGATGGACCCATAATGCTGATAAATTCTCCTTCTGGCACTTTGAGATCGATTTGTTGTAAAACCTCAACAGACACTTCCCCTGTATAGGTTTTCGATACATTTTTCAATTCTAGTAAAGCCATCATCTTC
Source organism: Enterococcus sp. DIV0755f (assembly GCF_051713725.1). Taxonomy (NCBI): domain Bacteria; kingdom Bacillati; phylum Bacillota; class Bacilli; order Lactobacillales; family Enterococcaceae; genus Enterococcus; species Enterococcus sp. DIV0755f. The sequence continues at coordinate 1,407,817 of NZ_JBIOQL010000001.1, read as the reverse complement.
ACTCCTTTGCTACCAGTTTAGCAGGCGGCACCGCAATCAGTTATCGATTTCATGATAGAAAGCTTACAAAATTGTAAGAAAGCCTTCACCTCCGAAATGTTAGGGTAACCGTCGTGCCTTGATTCTCCAGAGAGGCAAGCGACACATCGATATCTAATTGCGTACTGATCGTTTCAACTAAATAAAGACCGATCCCAGTTGCCTCTCCTGTTTGCCGCCCATTCTGACCTGTATAAAAGGGGCGGAAAACCCGCGGGAGATCCGCTGCTGCAATCCCGCAGCCTTCATCTGCGATCGTTAAGCTTCTAGAAAAAGGATCGATCTCAAAATAGACTTTACTGTCTGGCTTTGAGTACTTGATGGCGTTGCTGATGAGTTGAAAGAGCAAAATACCTAGCCATTTTTTGTCTGTTGTCACCGTGATATCTGCTTCACTCATCAGCTTCGGATAGACTTCACTGCGAATAAAATTTCGCTTCTGGTCACCGATACTGTGTTTTAACAATTCCAACAATGAGGCTGATTCGATAACGAAGTCCTCCGTGAAATCTTCCAAGCGCACAAAATTCAGCGCAGTCGCCAAGCCACTTTTTAAGCGATCTGTTTCAGCCAAAAGATCATAGCTATCGACTTCTTCACTTTCAGCCATTAACGCCAAAACTGAGACAGGTGTTTTCATTTGATGAACCCAGATATTCATGAAACGAATATGATTTTGATGGTGCTGATCTAATTCTGTCAGCCGCTCTTGCTCTTGCTGTTCATGGGCATCGAACTGCTTGCGCCATTGCTTGGAAAGGTAGCCATTGCTTCGGTGTGTCGCTCTTCCATGCTTGATATACTGATAAAACGCAGTATTGGAAAGGTAATCTACCAAATAAACAAGAACAATGAACAGCCCGAATAGAAGCAGACCATAACCAATTACGAGGTAATTTCGATAGCCATCCAACCAAATCACTAAAACGAACAATGAAATGGCTAGGAACGTAACGAGTAGTTTAGGTAAATGAACACTTGCATATGCTTTCATTCTTCCGTACCTATCACTGATAAAGCGTAACCCTTTCCGCGAATCGTTTGGATCGGATCATTGATGCCCATTGCCGCCAGTTTTTTTCGCAAACGGCCGACATTGACAGAAAGCGTATTGTCATCAACGAAGCGCTCATCATCCCATAATAGATTTAAGATCCGTTCCCGTTTGACCATCTCTGGGTGTGCTGACATTAACAGGGTCAATAATTCTCCTTCTCGAACAGTCAGCCATTCACTGGCTTCACGATAGACCATCTTCAATGCTTCGGGATAGTAGATCAATTCGCCGGCTTTCAAACTTCTCGCCCGATCAGACTGTGAATAATCCCCGTAAACTCTGCGAATGTGGCTTTTTACTTTTGCCAGCAGCAAGTCATAAGAAAAAGGTTTGACTAGATAATCATCAGCACCATATTCTAGAGCCATCACTTGATCCATATTGCCGTCACGGGCGGAGATGAAGAGAATTGGAACCAACGAACGTTCCCTGATTTTTTGGCACCAATAAAACCCATCATAATAAGGTAGATTGACATCCAACAAAACCAAATCAGGTTGGATCATCAAGAATTCATCTAAAACCGCAGCGAAATTTTCTGGAACAAAGGTTTGATACGCATAGCGGGATAATTGATTTTCCATCATTTTGACTAACGATTTGTCATCTTCGACCACGAATATTTTCATAGGAACCCTCCTGTTTTCTCTAAAGTTTACCAAAACTGCATGAAAAAAACTGCAAAATTCCAGCTTTTTTAAAAAAAGTGTACTTATTTATTGTAAGCAAAATTATTTTATAGTATACTACGTTTTGTGATTAAAACTTACTTAAAGTAAAGGTGGAAAAAAATGAAAAATATTTTAGTTGTTAAAGCCAATAACCGTCCTGATGGAGTATCTGCAAAAATGTTTGATACGTTCGTTGAAAATCTTGATACCAACAATGTGGACGTTGTAACCTTTGATGTGTACGCACAACCAATGCCTTATATCGGTCAAACGTTATTTGAAGCATTTGGCAAACTTTCACAAGAACAAGAATTAAACCAAGAAGAACAAGAATTGATGACTGTCCGTCAAGACGTGATGAACAAATTCGCAGCAGCGGATACCATCGTTTTCGCTTTCCCAATGTGGAACTTAACGATTCCTGCTGCCTTGCACACATTCATCGACTACATCTTCCAAGCTGGCTTTACTTTCTCTTATAACGAAGATGGTTCAATGAACCAATTATTGAAAGACAAAGAAATCGTTCTATTGAATGCCCGTGGTGGTGTTTACTCAGGCGAAATGAGCGCAATGGAAAACGCTGTAACCTTTATGGAAAAAGTTTTCGGTGGTATGTTCGGCATGAACATCACAGAAGAAGTAATCATTGAAGGCCACAATGCAGATCCTTCTAAAACAGCAGAAATCATTGCTGAAGGTTTAGAACGCGTAGCAGCTGCTGCGAAAAAATTCTAATCATTGCTATTGATCAACTCCTTAACAAAGCGCTATTGCTTGTTGAGGAGTTTTTTTATCCAAAAACGTAGCTCGTCCATGGATCGATAAAATAAAGAAGCCCCTTAGAACACAGCGGTCTAAGGGGACTCTTTTTATTTTGATGCTTTCCAATCAAAAGGCAACAGCTCTTCTAGCGTCATGATTTTTCCTGCTGCGATCATGACCTGCGTGTTATGGTTGGCAGGATCCAGCTGGCTGATGAATTCACGGCAACGACCACAAGGTGGGATCGGCTCACCTACCGAATTGATTGCAACCATCTGTAACACCCGCTGCTGACCATCAGTGATCATTTGCGCAGCCGCAGCCTGTTCGGCGCAAAAACCCATAGAACAGCTGGTATCGATACAGATCCCTGTATAAATCTGTCCATCTGCAGTAGCCAGAGCTGCCGCAACACTCCCTGCTTCTGCAAATTGAGAGAGCTGTCTGAATCCCAGTTTTTGCTTCGCGGCATCGATCAGCAACTGAAAGTCCATTTTTCTTCCTCCAATAATAAGCTGCTCATGGTTAAATGAACCGTTTAAGCACCCGCCATGATTTTCGTCAATAGCTCAGGATCAAAGGTCTTTTCCCGCAGCATCGCGATTTCATAGCCATAAGGGGCTTTTTTATTCTTTTTGTCTTCGCCAACATAGGGTGTTTCCAAAATTTTCGGTAACGCTGATAATTGCTCATGATGAACGATCTTATTCAAGGCTTCAAAGCCGATCGTGCCAAAACCAATATTCGCATGTCGGTCTTTGTGGCTGCCCTGTGGATTTTTTGAATCATTGACATGGATGACCTTCAAGCGATCCAACCCGATGATTTTGTCAAACTCGTTTAACACGCCGTCAAAGTCTTCTTTGACATTGTAGCCAGCATCGTTCGTGTGACAAGTATCTAGTGTAACGGATAATTTTTCATTTAAGGTGACACCATCGATAATTGCTGCCAATTCTTCAAAGCTGCGACCAATCTCGGTGCCTTTACCTGCCATTGTTTCTAATGCGATCTGGGCAGTTTGATTTTTTTCAAGGACCTCATTCAAGCCTTTAATGATCTGCTTGATCCCAGCTTCTGGTCCTGCACCGACATGGGCACCAGGGTGCAATGTGATTTGAGTTGCACCTAAAGCTTGGGCTCGTTGGATTTCTTCTTGTAAGAACGAAACAGCAAAGCCAAAGTTTTCTGGTTTGATGGTATTGCCTAAATTAATGATGTAAGGGGCATGGACGACGATATTCGAAATTCCTTTTTCCGTCATAAAATCTTGTCCAGCTGCGATCTGCATTTCTTCGATCGGTTTGCGCCGCGTGTTTTGCGGAGCTCCGGTATAGATCATAAACGTAGTAGCTTGATAGCTAGCTGCCTCTTCTGCTGCTCCTAAAAGCATTTTTTTGCCGCTCATTGAAACGTGTGAACCAATCAACATTTTTCTTTTCCTCCTAAATCTAGTCTTCTCTATTATCGATAAAAGCGCCTTGTAAAGCGATTATTTTGCTCATTGCCGTATTTTTTTATCAAGCGAGTCCAAATAACATCAGAACACCCGTCATTAGCGGCATACTTATCAAAAAGCTAATGGAAGAAACGAACCCCACCGCTTCTTCCTCCATTCCAGCAATCACGGAATTAATGACACCGAATAAAGGAATTGGAGCAAACACTAACAAACAAAGAACTGGCTTTAATAAAACTGGGATTGGTAAAACATAGAAAGCTGCGAACAGCACGAATGCCAGTCCGTACCGCAAGCTTAAAATTTTGATCACTGTTTGGGTGGTGTGCTTCGGTAAGCGGAAATCCAAAAATAAGCCAATCATAAACATGGACAAAAACGTATTTGCGATCCCGATTGGTTGGACAAGCGCCAATGCCGCTTCGGGAATCCTCCAATCCGCACTGCGGATAATCAGCATCACTAGATAAATAGTAAACGTTGGCGAACGCAGGAGATTCAAAAAGATTTTCCCTGGTTCAAACGTCGTCCGCTTTCCAATCAAGAATTCGATGAAAATCGTCGTTCCCCCTGCCAACATGATACTGTTCCCCATATCAAACAGCGAAATCAGCGGAATCCCTAAAGGATAAAAGCTTTGGGCAAAAGGAATCGCAAAATTGCCGATATTAAAGCCTGAACCGCAGTACATCGCAAACTGCTGCAGCGTGTTCGATTCTTTTTTGGTCAAGAAAAATGCGAAGAGGATCTGGACGATCGTAATGATCAACGCGATCACAATCAAACTAAGCGCACTGACTTGTACTTGCATTGAAGCTAAATTCAAAATGATTGCTGCCGGTAACGTCACATTCAAAATAATTTTGGATAAGATCGAGCCATCCGCTTTTGAAAGGACATTTAGCCGCTTAAGAAAATACCCTAAGAAGATCATGGCAAATAAACCGGCGGCATTCAACACTATATTTCCCATTCCAACAAAAACCCTTCCTCTACAAAAATTTGAAAAAAGCGAACCAACAAGGCGGTTCGCTTTTTGCGATTAAAATGTTAATAAGAAATATTTTTTCTTGCCACGACGAATCACGACGTATTTTCCACCGATCCGATCACTTGCTTGGAGCTCGTACGTTAGGTCTTGGACGCGTTCCCCATTGATGTAGATGGCACCATTTTGAACGTCTTCTCTTGCTTGACGTTTTGATGGTTCGATTTTAGCAGTCGTCAACACTTCAACGATGTTCAAAGAATCATCTGCTGATACCTGATGGCTTGGCACCCCTTTGAAGCCTTGTTCGATCTCTTCAGCGTTCAATTCTTTGATATTGCCACTGAATAAACTTGCTGAGATGCGTAAGGCTTGTTCATAAGCCTCTGCCCCATGAACCAAAGTAGTGACTTCTTTTGCCAAAGCTTTTTGTGCTGCTCGAGATTCTGGTGCAGCGTTAAACTCTGCTTCGATCGCAGCGATTTCTTCTAATGATAAGAAGGTGAAATATTTCAAGAATTTGACTGCATCACGATCATCCGTATTGATCCAGAATTGGTAGAACTCGTAAGGCGTCGTTTTCTTGGCATCTAGCCAAACCGCATTGCCTTCTGTTTTCCCAAATTTCGTTCCATCTGCTTTTGTGATCAATGGCATAGTCAAACCGAACCCTTGGACTTCACGCTCACGACGTAATAATTCGATCCCAGAGGTGATATTCCCCCATTGATCGCTACCGCCTAATTGCAACAAGCAACCGTGGTTGTCGTAAAGATTCAAAAAGTCATAGGCTTGTAATAGCTGGTATGCAAATTCCGTGTAGGAGATCCCAGTTTCGATCCGACGTTTGACACTTTCTTTGCTCATCATGTAATTGATGGTAAAGTTTTTCCCAGTGTCGCGCAAGAAATCAATCAGTTTCAATTCCCCTAGCCACTCATAGTTATTGGCAATGATGGCAGGATTTTCTTGGTCATCAAAATCAATGAAGCGAGATAATTGGCTCTTGATACTTTGTGACCATTCTAAAACGGTATCTAGTGTGTTTAATTGACGTTCTTGATCTTTAAAGGATGGGTCACCGATCATTCCTGTACCACCGCCTACTAATGCGATCGGCACATGTCCGTTTTGTTGGAAACGGCGCAACATCAAAATAGGCAATAAATGACCAATATGCAGGCTATCTGCGGTAGGATCAAAGCCGATATATAGTTTCACAGACTCTTCATTTAATTGTTTGGTCAAGGCTGCTTCGTCTGTGGTCTGATGAACTAATCCGCGTTGCTTTAGCTCTTCAAAAAAGTCTGTACTCATTCTTTCTCCTCCTAATAATTGCTTCATTGTTCATCTTAACTGAAAAAGAGGTCAATGAAAAGTCTTTCTCTCAAAGTCCTTTACCAAAAAAGAAACTTTTAGGCAAATCCGTTCATTTTCCTTTATTATCGCTGGTTCAATACAAACACCAACTGGCATTTTCTCGCACACTTCTTTCGATAACAGATAGGGTGCTACCCAAGCGCCTTGTTTTTTGCTATAATTACACGGAATCTATTCTAATTTATTGAGGTGACTCTTTTTGTCCCAGAAAACGAAAAATCAAAAGAATACAGAAAACAAAAATAGAGGCTGGTTCTATTTCAACATCAGTCTTAGGGTTTTACATGCCTTGTTCTTAGTTGCTATTTCTTTGCTGGTTCTAGGCGGTTCTTTAGCCTTAGGGATCGGTGCCGGCTACTTTGCTTTTCTTGTGGAAGATACCGCAGCTCCTTCTAAAGATGAGTTACAAAAAGAATTGACCGACATCACAGAGACTTCTCAACTCGCATACGCTGATGGCAGCAAAATCGCAACGATTCGCTCGGATCTAATGCGAACGTCGGTTAATTCCGATCAAATTTCAGATTATTTGAAAAAAGCGATCATCGCAACAGAGGATGAATATTTTAATATTCATAATGGGGTAGTACCAAAAGCAGTCGTGCGGGCATTATTATCAGAAGCGACAGGCTTTGGCGGCAGCGGGGGTTCCACTTTGACCCAGCAGCTGGTAAAACAACAAATCCTTTCCAGTGAAACGACCTTTAAACGCAAAGCCAATGAGATTTTATTAGCCATGGAAGTGGAGAAATTTTTCGATAAAGATGAGATCGTCACCATGTATTTAAACATCTCCCCTTTTGGTCGAAATAATAAAGGGCAAAATATCGCAGGTGTGCAAGAAGCGGCGCAAGGAATTTTTGGCGTCAACGCAGCTGACCTGTCTTTACCGCAAGCAGCCTTTATTGCGGGTCTGCCACAAAGCCCGATCGTCTACAGCCCTTATACAAATACGGGTGAGATCAAGGAAAACTTGACCGCTGGCTTAGAACGAAAAGACTTCGTGCTCTTCAGTATGTATCGTAACCACGATATCACGAAAGAAGAATACGAAGAGGCGCTTAATTATGACTTGAAGCAAGACTTCAAAAAACAAGAAGCCATTGAACAAACGGATCAAAGCTTCCTTTATTACACTGTGTTAAATGAAGCAAAAGACATTATTGCCAAACAGCTGGCAGATGAAGATGATGTCAGTGACGAAGAATACGCCAAAGAGGAAACCTATCAAAAATACTTCGAATTGGCGCAGCAAAAACTTGTTAATGGCGGCTATACCGTCACATCAACGATCGATAAAGATATTTATAATGCGATGCAAGATGCCGTCGACAAATACGGCTATATGCTAGACAACTGGGGTGACTCCACCATCGAAGTCGGCAATGTCATGATGGACAACGCCACTGGGAAAGTACTAGGCTTTATTGGCGGTCGTAACTATGCTGACAATCAATTCAACCATGCCTTTGATGCCAAACGCCAAGCAGGTTCAAGTATCAAACCCATGCTGGTTTACGGACCGGCGATCGAAAGTGGCTTAATGGGCTCTGAATCGATGGTTTCTGACTATGCCGCAAAATGGCGGACAGGAGAAAACGCCGGTGAGCCGATCGTCAATGCCACAAACCGTGGAACCAATACTTTTATGTCGATTCGTGAATCATTGGAGGTTTCCAGTAATATCGCAGCGACAAATATTTTCCAAGATCTTTGGGAAAAAGAAGGCGATCATTTTTATGCCTACACAAATTATTTAAGCAAAATGGGCTATCCCGAAGATAATAGCTGGGCGTATGAATCAGCGCCATTAGGGGTTACAGATGTCACAGTCTTGAATCAAACGAATGGCTTCCAAACATTTGCCAATAATGGTGTTTATCAGCAAGGCTATATCATCGAATCAATCAAAGACAATGAAGGCGAAGTGCTTTACCAGCATGAAGCCAAACCTGTCCAAGTCTTTTCAGAAGCGACGGCTTCCATCATGACCGACATGATGCGTAGTGTCATCGATGAGCAAAAAACCAGTTCCTTTAAATCGGTTATCAGCGGATTGGATTGGAACCTCGGAAATGCTGATTGGGTCGGAAAAACTGGTTCCACCAACAACTGGTCGGACTCTTGGCTAGTCGTCTCCACCCCATCGATCACCATCAGCAGCTGGTCAGGTCGAGATGACAATAAAGGGACCGATAGCGCTGCAGGAACTCGGACAGCCAACTATATGGCTTACTTGATCAATCGTATTTATCAAACAAACCAAGAAGTCTTTGGTGTGAATCAGAAGTTTGAACTTTCTAGTGATGTCAAAAAAGCTCAAGTTTCCAAGTTTACTGGTACCCAACCAGGAGGAACCGTGCGAGTCGATAATCGAACCTATACTAATCCAAGCAGTACCGTTACTTCGTATTGGGCCACTGGCGGACCAGATACGGTCGATTTCAAATTTGGACTCGGTGGTTCAGATGCAAACTACGCTGACTATTGGAGAAAAGCATCTTCTAGCCGTTCAACAAACCGTTCGTCGAATACATCATCGAATAACGCATCCAACAATGTTACACCTACGGCAAATGATGAGGATGACGATGAGGAACAGCAAGACAATAATCAACAAAATACCAACAATAATGATGACTGATCAGCCTTGTGCTGATCAGTTTTTTTATGCAAAAAAAGTGTGAGGAGAAAATCCATAGATTTTCTCCTCACACGAACGATCGTTGAAGCAAAAAGTGGAACAACAAGGCGTTGTTCCACTGATCGTTTGATCAAATCGCTGCTTATTTCGTAGAGCTTTTTTCTGAAATACCGTAAGGCAAGACGATCGTTTTTTGTTCTACATCTTCTTTGTTCATCATTTTTGTCAATAGACGCATCGCAACGGCACCCATATCATACAATGGTTGCGTCACACTTGATAAGCGTGGACGAGCTGCTTCAGCCAATAATGAATTGTTGCTGGTGATGATCTCGAAATCTTCAGGAACTTTAACACCTTTGTCTAACAAACCATCTAAGACACCGATGGCTAACTCATCGTCTGTGACATAAGCTGCTGTTGCACCACTGTTGATGATGCGATCAACTAAGGCTAAGCCTTCTTTAAAGCTGTATGGTGATTCAAAGATCAACCCTTCAGAATATTCAAGGTTGTTTTCTTTCAAGGCTTCTTTATAGCCTTTCAAGCGGTTTTGGCCATTGATTGGATCGATCAAAGCACCGCTGACAAAAGCGATTTTTTGATTGTTTTTCGCCAATAATGAAACAGCATCTTTGGCAGCTGCTGTGTAATCGATATTGACACTTCCTACTTGTTCATCAGGATCGATCGAACCAGCTAAAACGACTGGTGTTTTTGAGCGAGAGAATTCTCCGCGAATTTCATCCGTGATGCGATGACCCATGAAGATAACGCCGTCCACTTGTTTTGCTAACAAGTTGTTCAAAACGTTGACTTCTTTCATTGTATCGCCATCAGAGTTGGCTAAGATGATATTGTATTTATACATGGTCGCTACATCATCGATCCCACGAGCAAGTGATGAGAAGAACATATTGCTGACATCAGGAATGATGACACCAACAGTCGTGGTCTTTTTACTTGCTAACCCTCGAGCAACTGCGTTTGGACGATAATCCAAGCGGTCGATCACTTCCAGCACTTTCTTACGAGTTGCTGGTTTTACATTTGGATTTCCGTTGACTACCCGTGAAACAGTTGCCATCGATACATTCGCTTCCCGTGCAACATCATAAATCGTAATTGTTTGTTTTTCCATGATATATCTCCCTTATTCTATTTTCAGAAAATCTTATTTACATTTCTTTGTTAGGATAGCAAATTTTTTCCGTATTTGCAACCGTTTTAATTTTGTTTTCATGAAAACTTAGCAATTTCCTACTTTCCCCGCCCCTATTCTCTTCTAAAGCATGATAAAATAGAAAAAGAATACTTGAAAGAAGGTTTTTTCAAATGAATGATAAAAAAATCAATGAGTTAAATGGCTGGTTGAAAACCAATGGCGCAGATGTTGCCTATATTTCTAATCCAGCAACGATCGCTTATTTTTCAGGTTTTAAAAGTGAACCTCATGAACGGGTCCTTGCTTTGTTTGTCGCACCTGGAAAAGATCCCTTTCTTTTCACACCAGCTCTGGAAGTAGAAGAAGCAAAAAATAGTGGCTGGCCCTTTGACATTATCGGTTATCTCGATAGCGAAGACCCTTGGGCGAAAATCTGTCAGGAATTGACCTCTCGTTACCAAGTTTCTTCCTTGGCACTAGAAAAAAATGACCTTTCCGTCGAGCGCTATGAAGCATTGAAACGGTTTTTGCCACAGACCGATTTTTCTTTAGATGTGACTCCGGTCATTCAAAAAATGCAGTTAACCAAAACGGCTGCTGAAATTGACACCTTGCTAGAAGCTGGCAACTGGGCAGACGTTGCTTTTGAGATTGGATTTGCTGCCATCAAAGAAGGCGTCAGCGAAATGGCAATCGTTGCGGAAATTGAGTACGAGTTGAAAAAGCGTGGGGTTTCCCATATGTCCTTCGATACGACGGTGTTAGCTGGTGCCAATGCAGCAAGTCCTCATGGCGTACCTGGTGACCGCAAAGTGACTGCCAATGAACTCGTCTTGTTTGACCTAGGGGTCGTTTGGAAAGGATATTGCAGTGATGCAACCAGAACGGTTGCCTATAAAGAACCGACTGCATTACAAAGAAAAATTTATGACATCGTTCTTGAAGCTGAACTAGCAGCGCAAGCAGCGGTCAAACCTGGGATTACCGCTGGAGAATTAGACAAGATTGCTCGTGATGTGATTACTGGCTATGGCTACGGCGACTACTTCAACCATCGTCTAGGTCACGGCATCGGGACCACGGTTCATGAGTTCCCCTCTTTGATCACTGGCAATGATTTAGTGATCGAAGAAGGGATGTGCTTCTCTATCGAACCGGGCATTTATTTACCAGATCAGGTCGGTGTCCGCATTGAAGACTGTGTGTATGTCACTGCAGATGGCTGTGTACCTTTTACCAAGACAGCAAAAGAATTATTGATCTTATCTTGATTTTCCTAATGAAACGGCGCAACATGTTAGCATTACATGAAAAGGAGTGTTCTTATGAGTAAAAAAGTGTTGGTTTTAGGCGGCACGCGTTTTTTCGGTAAATATTTGGTCCAATCACTAATTGATCAAGGATTGGACGTGACGATCGCTACCCGAGGGAACACGAAAGATTCCTTTGGCGATCAAGTCAACAGAATCATCTTCGATCGCACCGACGAAGAAAGTATCAAAACGGCATTAACAAAAGAAACCTATGAGGTCATTTACGACAATATTGCTTATACTTCCAACGACATTGAGATTCTACTGCGTCATGTCACACCGAAGCGCTACATCGTTACTAGCTCAATGTCTGCGTACCATGAATTACACTTCGATTTGATTGAAGCGGATTTTGACCCTGCTAAAGAACCCTTCAGACTGGTTGGCTCTGAGGAGGTCGATTATGCACAAGGCAAGCGAACCGTGGAAGAGATCCTGACCCAAAAATACAGTCAAATCCCGTCCGTTTTTGTCCGCTTTCCTTATGTGATCGGTGCAGATGATTATACAAAACGTTTTACCTTTTACATTGACCATCTGATAAAGCAAAAGCCAATGGCTGTCGATAATCTAACGCATCAAATGGGCTTTGTGGATGCCCAAGAAGCTGGTAAATTTTTAGCGTTTCTAGGTACTAGCTCGTTCACAGGACCCATCAATGGTGCGTCAAAAGGTACAGTTTCCTTAGAAGAAGTGCTGCAATACGTAACGAAAAAAACTGGTCTTTCCCCGCTCTTTTCAGAAACAGGCGATCAAGGCCCTTACAATGGTACACCTGCTTATTCGATCAATGTTGGTCTCGCTGAGGAAATTGGCTTTCCATTCAGTCACCTGCAGGATTGGCTCTATCAACTTTGCGATTGGGAAATCACCCAAGCATCAAACGAATAACTACCAAAATCACAAAAAACGTTCGCCGATTTAACTGGCGAACGTTTTTATCTTTTAAAGCAATCAAGTTTTATCCTTATTTATGCTTCTGGGTTGTTTTTTTCTAATGTGTCTTTTAATTCTTCTTTCGCATCTTCTAAGTCAGCTTTGGCATCTTTTGTTTCTGCTTTCGCTGTTTTTTTGGCATCATCTGCTGCTTTTCCAGCTTCTTTTTTCAAATCAGCTGCGGCTGCTTGACCGTCTTTTTTGGCTTCTTCAACGACAGGTTTTGCTTCTTGTGCCCCTTCTTTGACGGTTTGTTTCATATCCGCTGCAGAAGATTTTGCATCAATGATGATATCTTGCACCGTGTCATCAGCGTCTACTTTGGTATCTTTCGCTGATTCTTTGACCTCGTTCGCTGATTTTTTGAAGCGTTCTGATAGATCACCTGCTTGTTTCTTTAACTCTTCAACGGTTTCTTCTGATGAACCAGCTGCTGTTTCTTTTAAGTCATCGACTTTCGCTGTTAAAGAACCGGTGAAGTCAGATGCTTGCTCGCTTAGTTTTGCCGCTTTGTCTTTAGCGATATCGACAAGATCCGTACTTCTTTCTTTGGCTAAATCACCATAATCAGATGCTTTATCTAATAAATCGTCTGCTTGTTTTGCTAATTTATTTCTTAATGTTTTACCAGATTCTGGCGCCAACAAAAGTGCTGCTGCTGCTGCCGCTGTTCCTCCGATGATTGCTCCTAATAAAAATCCGCCTTTTTTACTCATTGAAAGTCCTCCTTTTATTTTTGGTTATTTTTGTCTTTGAAAAATTTCATGGCTGTTTGACCGACTTTTCCAGCTACCGTTGCTTTGGCAGTGGTCCGGCCAAGACTACCCACGCGCGTAATTAAATTTTTTCCAGAAACATTTAGTTCTGAAACACTGGTACTTAGATCTGCAACTGCTGTGAACAAAGGATCGATGGTTGCGACTTTTCCGTTCACATCTTGTAAAAGCTCATTCGTTTTTACCAAAAGACCTTCAACCTCTTTTGAAAGAATATCAACGTCTTTGGTAATGACACGGATGGTTGTGTTTGCCTCTTCGACCGTTTTGTCTACTTTGGTCATTGTCTTGCTGACTTGCATCAACAAACGAACGACGAAAATGACCAATACGACAAATGCGATCGCAGCAATCAATGCAGCTAGTTCTCCTCCTGACATAGAATGGCTCCTTTCCCCATTTACTTATATTAAGAATAGCATTTCACTGCACTTTCTACAAATAAAAGACTGCATTTTTAAGAAAATTATCCGCTTTCAACAGGAAATAATAAAAAAACAAAGCAATTTCATCAGAAATCGCCTTGTTTAGGAGTTTTTGTTATTTTTTTGACGCTTTCGGTGCTTCTTTGACTTCTTTTTGAACCGGAGCTAGTTCTTTTCCTAACTCGATCAAATACTCTTTCAAGCTGTCTTTGACTTCAGGATGCACTAGACCATACTCGATACTTGTTTTTAAGAAACCGAATTTATCTCCAACATCGTAACGCTTGCCATTAAATTGATGAGCAAATACGCGTTGGGTTTTATTTAATGTGTCGATGGCATCCGTCAATTGGATCTCGCCACCAGCACCTGGTTCTTGATTGGCTAAAATATCAAAAATTTCAGGGGTCAGCAAGTAGCGACCAATAATTGCTAAATCACTTGGCGCATTTTCTGGCGCTGGTTTTTCAACAAAGTTTTTGACATTGAACAAGCCTTTTTCAACTTCCATACCAGGATCAATGATCCCGTATTTTGATGTATCTTCATGAGGAACATCCATGACAGCGATCGTTGATGCATGCGTTTTTTCATAATTATCGATCAACTGTTTCGTCAATGGTACTTGATCTTCCATCAAGTCATCACCTAGCATAACTACAAACGGTTCGTTTCCGACAAATGCCCGAGCCTGTAATACGGCATGGCCTAATCCTTTCGGATGAGATTGGCGAATGAAGTGAAGATTTACGTCAGTTGTTTCTTCCACTAATTTCAAAAGCTCCGTCTTGCCTTTTTCTTTTAGATTCATCTCTAATTCTAAATTGGCATCGAAATGGTCTTCAATTGGACGCTTTGCTTTCCCTGTTACGATCAAAATATCTTCGATCCCCGATTGTAAAGCTTCTTCCACGATAAACTGAATCGTTGGTTTGTCAACGATCGGCAACATTTCCTTTGCCATTGCCTTTGTAGCTGGTAAAAATCGGGTACCCAGACCGGCTGCTGGGATAACTGCTTTTTTGACATTCATGTGACTCGCTCCTTTAATCATAATGATTGATCTACCGAAAATTCGTTTTCTTCTTTGCCGTCTCGCAGCATAATATCTTTCGCTGCTTGCTTGATGTCTTTGCCTTCATACAAGACCGAATAAATCGTTTCTGTGATTGGCATTTCCACCGACAAAGCTTCTGCTAATTCGCGGGCAGCTTTTGTGGTTGAAACTCCTTCAACGATCATCCCCATATTGTCTAATACTTCATCTAAGCTATGGCCTTTTCCTAATAGGTTTCCTGCACGCCAATTCCGTGAATGGACACTGGTACAAGTGACGATCAAATCGCCAACCCCACTCAATCCGATAAAGGTTAAAGGATTGGCACCCATTGCCACACCAAGACGACTGATTTCTGCTAACCCACGGGTCATGATCGCTGCCTTCGCATCATCCCCAAAGCCAAGTCCTGCGATAGCACCGGCACCAATGGCGATGATGTTTTTCAAAGCGGCGCCAGTTTCGACACCGATCACATCGTTATTCGTGTAGATTCTAAAGTAATCATTCATAAATAGCTCTTGTACATACTTAGCAGCCGCTTCATTTTCTGAAGCTGCCGTGATCGTGGTGATATCATGGACAGCGACTTCTTCCGCATGAGATGGTCCTGACAAGACAACGATTTCTTGCCGTTTATCAGCTGGGATCTCTTCGGCAAGTACTTCTGAGATTCGTTTATGACTGCCTTGTTCTAACCCTTTTGAGGCATGGATAATGACTGGCTTGCCAGTTGTTTTCTTAGTGAATTCTTGTGCCACGGCACGAATCGCTTTAGTTGGTACGACAAACAAGACGGCATCTGCCCCTTGGATCGCCTCTTCTAAATCTTTACAGCCTAGAATATTTTCAGGAAGCTTCAGATCTGGCAAATAATGCCGATTCGTATGATACGTATTGATTTCATCGATTTGGGCGGGATTGTTCCCCCAAATAGTCACTTCATGTCCATTTTCAGACAAGACTTGTGCCAAAGCAGTCCCCCATGATCCGGGACCTAAGACGGCGATTTTCTGTTTCACTATGGAAACCTCCTCTATCCTTTTCGCAAATTCATGCACTTCATCATTTTACCATAATTTCGATAAAATAACTGTTTAGATAATCGCTTGGTTCTTACCAAAGCTGCGGTTGTAATCCTTTAACGCTTGTTTTTTCCTGCGCCAGATCATTAAAGCGATCGCTCCGAAGAACAATAAAGCGGAAAGTGCCTGTGACACACGGATTCCACCAAATAAGTATAAACTATCGGTACGCATTCCTTCAATAAAGAAGCGCCCGAATCCATACCAAATCAAGTAGCTCAAGAAGACTTCGCCTTCTTTTAATAACCCAGTTTTCTTACGCAAGAAGATCAAAACGATAAATCCAATCACGTTCCAAACCGATTCATAAAGAAAGGTCGGCTGCCGATACGCTTCATCGATATACATATTATCGATAATGAATTTCGGTATATACAAACTTTCTAAGAAGGAGCGGCTGACTTCAGCGCCAAATGCTTCATGGTTCATAAAGTTGCCCCAACGCCCGATGCCTTGTGCCAATAAGACACTTGGTGCGGCGATGTCTAAGAAGGTCCAGGGAGAAATAAAATTTCGTTGGCAGAAAAAGTATAGCCAGATCCCCCCGGCGATCAGTGCGCCGTAGATCGCGATCCCACCAGAGCGAATATTGAAAATTTGACTTGGGTCATCAATGTAGTATTGCAAGTCAAACAGAATATAATAAAGCCGCGCACCAATGATCGCTACTGGCAATCCAATCAACATAAAATCAGTCACATCATCTGGCTTGAGCCCGACACGAACCGCCTCTCTCGTGCTTAACCACATAGCAATGATCACGCCTGATACGATAATGATCGCATACCAATAAATCGGCAAACCAAATAGTTCAAATGCGACTCGATTTACTAAACCTAACATCTATCTTATCCTCTCTAGTTTCCAGAATTTTCTTCGATCAATTGCGTCAATCGATTTTCAAAGGTCTTCGTTGCATCGTAGCCCATCGTTTTCGCTCGGAAATTCATGGCAGCGACTTCGATAATGATTGCAACATTTCGACCAGTTTTTACCGGGATCTTGATTTGTGGTACATCGACGCCACCAATTTCAACCGTCGTATCATCGGTTCCTAGTCGATCATACTTTTTGTCTTTCGCCCAAGCTTCTAAATACACCGCTACTTGAACCTGCATATACCCTCGTACGGCACTGGCACCAAAAAGATTCATGACATCGATGATTCCGATTCCGCGGATCTCGATCAAGTGCTGCAAGATTTTCGGCGGTTCCCCTACCAAAGTCAATTCATCTTGCTTATACACATCCACCCGATCGTCAGCGATCAACCGATGCCCACGTTTGATTAACTCTAAGGCTGTTTCGCTTTTCCCAATTCCGCTATCGCCTTGAATCAAAACACCTAGCCCATAGACATCCACTAATACCCCATGGACACTGGTTCTTGTGGCTAAGCGTCCATCGAGAAAACTAGAAAGCTCTCCTTGCAGACGTGAGGTTGAGATGGGCGAACGCAAAATTGTGATCTCATGTTCTTTGCAGGCTTGAATCATTTCTGCTGGTACTTCCAAGCCGCGAGAAACGATAAACCCTGGGGTATCCTCGGCACACATTTTGCGCATCACCATCAAGCGTTCTTCTGGCATCATCCGTTCCGCAAAGGTGATCTCTTTGCTGCCGAATAATTGCAGACGATCATGGGAATAGTAATTAAAATAACCCGTCAATTCCAAACCAGGTCGGGAAATATCGCCGGTAATGATTTCTCTTTCTAAACTGTTTTCAGTTCCTTCAACTATCTCTAAATTTAAAGCCTCCGCCAGCTCGCTGACTTTGACGGTTTCTGCCATAGGTTTTCCCTCTTTTCTCAATGATTCTTGCCGCTGTTTCTTGTAAACGACACTCTGGTTCTATTTTATCATTCTATCAGTAAAGTTACTACCTTCGCCAATAGAAGTCCTCATTCTTTTTCGTTTGTGTTATTATTTTACTAAGGAGGGATTTTTAATGAAATTTTCAGCATACAAGTATCAACGCCCTGATTTTCCAGTTTATCAAGAAACATTCAAAAAAGCATTAGCAAACCTTCAGTCAGCCGATACCTTCTCGGAGGCGAAGCAAGCCCTTGATGCTTTGAACGAACTAAGAGGAACGATCGATACCGCAATGAACTTGGCTTCGATCCGCTATTCGATCGATACCAACGATGCCTTTTATGAAGCAGAAGACACTTTTTGGAATGAATACCAGCCTCATTTTGAAGCTCTGGATTTTCAATTCTATCAAGCACTCCTGGCTTCACCTGTCTTAGATGAATTAAAAGCCGAATATCCAGAAACACTTTTTTTATTTGCCGAAAGCCGTGTGAAGCTTTTTGATGAGGCCTTGATCGAATTATTTCAAAAAGAAAACCAATTGGCTTCTGATTACAGCAAATTGGTCGCTTCTGCCCAAATCGACTTCCAAGGAGAAACCTATACCCTCGCACAACTGCGACCATTTACCGAAAACAAAGATCGCGGTGTTCGAAAAGAAGCGTTTGAAAAACAAACGGCTTTCTTCACGGAAAATGAAGACCGTTTTGATCAAATTTATGACGAGATGGTCAAGGTTCGTACCGAGATCGCCCACAAGCTCGGCTTTGAAAATTACGTTGCCTTTGCGGATACCCAAATGAATCGTTGGGACTATGATCGTTCAATGATCGAGACCTATCGTCGGGAAATTTTAGAAAAAGTCGTCCCAATTACCCAAAAACTGTACCAAAGACAGGCGCAGCGTAATCAATTGACTCAGGCAACCTTTACCGACCTGCCGCTTGTTTATCCTAGTGGTAACGCAGAGCCTAAAGGAACTCCTGAAGAACTAGTAGAAAAAGCCCGTGTGATGTATCAGGAACTATCCCCTGAAACTGGCGAATTTTTTGATTTTATGGTCGAGCATGACCTACTTGATCTACTAAGCAAAAAAGGCAAACAATCTGGCGGCTATTGTACGTTTATCCAAGACTATCAATCGCCATTTATCTTTGCCAACTTTAACGGCACTTCTGGCGATGTCGATGTTTTGACCCACGAAGCTGGCCACGCGTTTCAAGCCTTTCGCTCTCGTTGGATCAAAGAACCGGAAATTCTCTTTCCCAATTATGAGTCTTGCGAGATCCATTCAATGTCGATGGAGTTTATCGCCTGGCCATGGATGGATGCTTTTTTTGAAGAAGAAACAGAAAAATACAAATTTGCGCATCTTGCTAGCAGCCTGCAATTTTTGCCTTATGGCGTTTTAGTGGATCACTTCCAACAAGACGTTTATGAGCATCCTGAGTGGTCACCAGCACAGCGCAAAGCCCGTTGGCGGGAATTAGAGCGCCAGTATTGCCCAGAACGGGATTATTCAGAATATCCTGACCTTGATCGTGGCTTGTATTGGTTTAGACAAGGGCATATTTTTGAATCACCTTTCTATTATATCGATTATACATTGGCGCAAGTGTGTGCGTTCCAATTTTGGTATCGATTCATCGTGGCAAAAGACGAAACCGCTTGGCAAGATTATTTGGCCATCTGCGAAGTCGGCGGCACGAAAACATTCCTTGAGATCCTGTCTCTTGCTCATTTACGTTCACCTTTTGAAAAAGGGGCGCTTGATGAGACGTTACAGGCAGTAGATACGTACCTTGCTGCTATCAAAGAAGAACAGTTAAACTAAAAAAAGACGTTTCCGTTTCTCCACTAGCTTCATAGCTAGTGGGAGAAAACGTGAAACGTCTTTTTAACGTGAATATTTTTCGATATGGTGTTCAGTCACGATCATATTGATCACTGACATGATCAGTGCCACTAATAGCGCTGCCCCAAACGAGGAGAAGCCGAAGTTGGCTGACCCAACAAAATATGAAGTCAAATTCAGCATGAGCGCATTGATCACAAAAGTGAAGAAACCAAGCGTCAGTAAAGTCAATGGAAATGAAATGACGATCAGAATTGGTTTAATCAAAGCATTCAGGATCGACAGTACGAAACTGGCGATCACTGCAGTCATAATGCTTTGAACATGGATCATATTTGGTAATAGAACCGCCAATGTGACAAACGTCAATGTATTCATGATAAGCCGTTGAAAATAAGACACTAGAAGTCACTCCAGTCCTCATCCTCCACCTTTTCCGCTTCTTTACGGGGACGATTTGCTTCATTGTATTTGTTTTGTTTGTAGTAGTGATTGTCGTGGCCATATCCTGAGGTACTCTTGCGACCAGAAGGAATCAAGACCGCCATGATGATATATAAAGTGATTCCAGGAAACGCAGCAGTCACTAAAGATAGAAAGACATAGATCACGCGAACGATGGTTGGATCGATTCGCAAGTATTCTGCCAGACCCCCTAGAGTACCTGTAATGACAACGTTATTGGCTGATTTTGTTAATTTTTTGTTCATTTATCTACACCTTCCTTCTTTTCTTTAATGAGTGTAAACCCAGCGATTCTTATTTGTCTGTATCTTTGATAAAGACATTTCCTGTTGTTGTGGATAGATCGATTTGAGCGACTTTATCGGCAACCCGACGGAATTGCAATAGTTGGTTTAGGCGTTCTTTTTTCTCACGCACAACTTCCATCTCGCTTAAACGATTGTTGATGCTACCTAAACTTGTTTTTGCGATCCCTTCAAAACCGATTCCTGTCGGTAATGCTACTTTGACATTCCCATTTACAGAGCTGGCGTTTAATTTTTGGACCGTTTCTTCTTTGTAGGTCACACGGATGTTGCCGTTAACTAAAGAAATACCGGTATTTTGTGGCGTTGCTGTCAACGTAACGTCGCCGTTCACCGTTTCGATAATGGCATCTAAAATCTCACCCTCTTGAACAGTGATCGTTCCATTCACGCCTTCAATCTCTAACATCGATGCGTTTACTTTGCGGAAATCGATATTGCCGTTTGTTGATTTTGTATAGACATCTTTCGCATCCAATTCATTGAATGTAACATTGCCGTTCAGCAATTTCACTGCCACATGATCATAGGTACGTTTTGGCAAGTAGAAAACGAGATCGGCACGAATGCGTTTGTTGGGAATTTGGAAAGAGATGCGTTCATCATCGACATTGATTTGGCTTCTTGCTTCAAAAGCCTCGAAAGGCTCCGCCGCATCCATTTTACCATATAGTTTGATTTTGGCATCTACTTTGACACCTGGTTCATCCCATAATTGGAAGGAAACATTGCCGTTTGCCAATTTCACATCGATCAATGTCGCTGCCGTTTCATCATAGCTGAATGTGTGCTCAAATTTTGTCGCTGCAACACCAGGAACTTTCAAGTTGATGTCTTTCCATTCCATGTTGTCATTGACTGACTCTGTCACTGCCCGAACTGTTTTCTTCAAGAAGTGTCCGAAGTGTGTGCTGGCATCGACCATTTTTTCACTTACTTGGTTAAAGGTGTCAGTCGCTTGCTCTTTCCAATCCTCTGGAATATCTAATTTTTGAGAAATTTTTTCTTTTGTTTGAGACCATTGGTCTTTGCGAATATTTTTTAATTTTGCTTCCAATTCTGCTTTTTCCTCAGATAAACCATCTAAGGTTTCTTCCAAGGCAGTAATGGTCGCTTCTGTTTCATGACGCGTAGCCAATTCATCTTCTGACAATTGATCCAACTCTTCTTTGGTGTTCAATTGCATCAGTGTTTCTTGTGCTTCTTTTAATTCTTCTTTGACGCCAAGAATTTCAGCATTGATTTCGTCCAACTCAGCAGATGCTTGGTTGGCTTCCGTTGCTAAACCATCGAGAATCTTTTCAAGATTTTCTTTGTCTTGCGCTTCGTTTTGACGAAGTTTTTCTTCGCTGTCAAACGTGAACATCTCATCGTCGTTTTCAGTATCATCAAATGGGCTTGTCGCATTCTTATCCGCGGTTACCTCAGCAGCAGCTTTGTTAATTTGTTTTTCGTCTTTGGCTTTTGCCATACCTTCTAGTAAATCCAAGGCTTCTTCTGTAGAAAGCACACCTTTTTTTACTAGATCCAATATACGTTCTCTTTCGTTCATGGAAATTGCCTCCTTCAGCAAATGTGTGATTGCAAGTTTAGCTTACGAACCTATTATGCCTTGTTTTTGCAAAAGCGTCATAGGTCTTAAGTACCAAGTTTTTCTCAATCTGCAGATTGGCAAGCAAAACCGACACTTTTTCTTCATTACACTAGGCTCAAAACGATCTTCCTATTATTAACAGTACCACGAAAAACCAATAGAAACAAAAGTTTCAGCTAGTAGAACTCTTGAGGAATAGGTCTGCTAGAGTAAATGAGCGATTGCTCCTTTCACTGCAGGTCGGCGACGAAAAGAATAGACGGCTCAACTAGTAAATTTCAGGGACGATAGAATCGATTTCCATTGGCCATCTTTATGGAGGAGCCATTTTCTATTCTGCCTATCCTGTTCACGTCATCGATTGAAGCGATTCTTCCAAATCAAAAAGACCGCCGAGAGAAGTTACTCCTTAAAGGACAACTGCTTTCGACGGTCCGTCCCATCTCTTTTAAAAGAGATACATGATCAAGAACCCAAGCTGGTTTCTTAAATCATTTCCGTACGGTTTGTATTCAATTCACTGATTTTCCCAGTAGCAAGATACACGATCCATTCACAAATATTCGTTACGTAGTCACCGATTCGTTCCAAGTATTGAGCAACGGATAAATAATCGGTCCCACTGACAACTGTTTCTGGATTTTCTTTCATACTCTCGATCGTTTTGTAATAAATGTCTTTGTAATATTCATTGACCCGATCGTCCATTTGAGCGATCATGCGGGCATCATCTTGATCGGTTTTTACATACGCCACTAAGACATTATCAACCATTTTTTTGACGTAATCCGACATATCTGAGATTTCTTTTTCGATTTCGGCGATCCGCGTTTCGCCTTTGACCCGAATCGTTGACTTCGCAATGGATACCGCATGGTCCCCCATCCGCTCCAAGTCAGAGCTGGCTTTCATTACAGTAATGATCATTCGTAGATCGGTCGTTACTGGTTGTTGCAAAGCAATCATCTCAAAGCTCTTTTTTTCTAAACGAACTTCCATATTGTTGATCGCCAAATCATTTTCAATTACTTCCTGCGCAATTTCTTTGTCATGTCTGACATATGCTCGCACAGATTTATGAATGGCACTGCTGACTAGCATCCCCATTTCATAAAATTGATTGTGTAAATTTAATAATTCTTCTTCAAATTGTGTACGCAACATCCCTTTTCCTCCTAACCAAATCTTCCTGAGATATAATCTTCTGTTTCTTTTTTGCTTGGACTTAGGAACACTTTTTTCGTGTCATTGAACTCGATCAAGTTGCCGTCCAAAAAGAACGCGGTTTTATCTGAGATTCTTGAAGCTTGTGACATGTTGTGAGTCACGATGATCATGGTGTAGCGTTCTTTCAGTGCTAGAAGGGTATTCTCGATTTTCCCTGATGAAATGGGGTCTAACGCACTGGTTGGTTCATCCAGCAAAATGATTTCTGGATCGACAGCCAATACCCGAGCGATACAAACCCGCTGCTGTTGTCCACCTGATAAAGAAAGCGCACTTTGGTGAAGTTTGTCTTTGACATCTTCCCAGACAGAAGCTGCTTTCAGGCTTTCTTCTACCGTCTTATCAAGAATCGCCTTGTCCGTGACTCCTTTTAATTTTAACCCATAAATCACATTTTCGTAAATTGAAAAGGGAAAAGGATTCGGTTGTTGAAAAACCATCCCGATTTCTTTGCGCAAATCAACGATGTCTTGCTTTGGACTATAAATGTCTTTCCCTTTATAGACAACACTTCCTGTAATTGTCACACCAGGGATCAAATCATTCATTCGATTAAGAGAACGCAAGTAGGTCGATTTCCCACAACCTGAAGGTCCGATCATTGCAGTGATCTCGCCTTTTTTGATGGAAAGGTCGATTCCTTTTAATGCTTCTTTTTTTCCGTAGTATAAATGCAGATCTTTCGATGTAATAATTTCTTCTGCCATTGTTTTGCCTCCGTTTACTGATCGAATCGGCTCAGCCAAAATGACCGGATACGTAATCTTCTGTTGCTTTAATTTTTGGACGAGTAAATATCTTACGGGTCTCATCGTACTCGATCGCATTTCCTAAGTAGAAAAAGGCAGTATAATCGCTGATCCGAGCAGCTTGCTGCATATTATGGGTCACGATGATGATTGAATAGTCGTTTTTCAAGTTGATAAGAGTTTCTTCCACTGTCCCTGTTGAGATTGGATCAAGGGCACTAGCTGGTTCATCTAAAAGTAAGATATCTGGTTTCATCGCAATTGCTCGAGCGATACACAGACGTTGCTGCTGTCCACCGGACAATGCCAAAGCACTTTTGTCTAAGCTGTCCTTTACTTGATCCCAAAGTGCGGCTTGTTTCAAGCTGGTTTCGACTGCTTCATCCAATTTCTTTTTGTTTCTTTCTCCATGACGTCGCAAAGCAAAGGCGATGTTGTCATAGATCGATTTACTGAAAGGGTTTGGTCGTTGGAAAACCATGCCGATACGCTTGCGCATTTCGAAGACATCGACTTCTTTTGTATTGACGTCGACTCCTTTATACATGATGTTTCCTGTAACTCTCGTGTTTGCGATCCCATCATTCATTCGATTCAAAGAACGCAGATACGTTGATTTACCGCAACCGGAAGGTCCGATCAATGCGGTGATTTTATTTTTTTCAAATTGTAGATCAATGCCTTTGATGGCTTCATTTGATCCATACCATACATGCAAGTCAGTGGTATAAAGCGCCACATCTTCTGGTTTATCGAAGGTAATGATATTTCGATCGTCCCAATTGTAATCGTTCATACTGTCATTCTCCTTATGCTGACGTCATTTTCTTGTACAACCGTTTGCCAGCTGCACGGGCGCCAAAGTTAAATAGCAAGACGGCAATGATCAATACCGCGGAAGCCCCGGCTGAAACTTGAGCGCCATCAGGCATCGTACCTTCTGTATTGATTTTCCAAATATGGACTGCCAGCGTCTCCGCTTGTCGGAAAAGACCGATCGGGCTGGAAACACTCAATGGATTCCAGTTTGTAAAATCAAGGGCCGGTGCACTTTGTCCTGCAGTGTAGATCAGCGCTGCCGCTTCACCAAAAATCCGACCAGAACTTAGAATGACCCCAGTCAAAATCCCTGGTGTTGCTTCTGGAACAATGATGCGTGTGACAGTTTCCCAACGGGATAAGCCTAAAGACAAGCCCGCTTCACGCTGCGTATAATGAATCGCTTGTAGAGATTCTTCCACATTTCTAGTCAATAGTGGCAAATTGAAGAAAGTCAATGCCAAGGCACCTGAAATGATCGAAAAGCCATAACCAAACTGGATAACAAAGACCAAGAAACCAAAAAGACCGACAACCACAGAAGGCAGTGAACTCAAGATTTCGATCGATGTCCGAATGATATCCGTCAACCAGTTTTTCTTCGCATATTCTGATAAGTAGATCCCCGCTCCTAAAGAAATCGGAAAACTAATGATCATTGTCACTAAAAGCAAGTATAGGGAATTGAACAATTGGATGCCGATCCCGCCACCTTCTTGATACGCTTTTGAAGAAGAAGTCAGAAACTCCCAATTGATATGGGGAATACCACGTACCAAAATGTACAATAGTAAGGAAGTCAAAATCAAAACAATGACTCCAGCAACAGCATACAAGACGCCGGTAGCAATTTTATCTGAACGTTTTGCATTCATTATTTCAATGCTCCTTTCTTCCCAATAAAGCGAATGACAATGTTAAATAGTAAGGACATCAATAAGAGAATCAATGCTAATGACCATAGAACGTTGTTTTGGACTGTTCCCATGATCGTATTCCCAATACCCATGGTTAAGATCGATGTCAATGTTGATGCAGGTGTCACTAAGCTCGTCGGCATCAATGCCGCATTACCGATAACCATTTGGATCGCCAATGCTTCCCCAAATGCGCGAGCCATTCCGAAAACAACTGCCGTTAAAATCCCAGGGACAGCTGCTCGTAAAACAACTTTATAGATCGTTTGCCAGCGTGTTGCACCTAAAGCTAAGGATGCCTCACGGTAGTGCCGAGGGACTGCCCGTAACGCATCGACAGTCATCGTAGTCACTGTCGGCAAAATCATGATAAATAGGACAAAGGTCCCCGCCAAGATCCCAAACCCTGTACCGCCAAAAACAGAACGGACTGCTGGTACAATGACAGACAAACCGATAAAACCATAAACTACAGAAGGAATACCGACTAATAGTTCGATGACAGGCTGCAAAATCTTCTCTCCGTTACGAGGGGAGATCTCCACCATAAAGACTGCTGCACCGATCGCAAATGGTGTTGCGACGATCGCTGATAGGAAGGTTACGAAGAACGAACCAAGGATCATCGGTAAAGCACCTACTAATGGTTGGCCATCAGGACCAACAGCACTTGGATTCCATTGCGTACCAAACAAAAAGTCGAAAACATTGACTTTGTCTACAAAGAATGTCGCTAATCCACGGCTAGCAACGAAATAAAAAATGGAGATCACAACCAATACAATCAACGCAATACATAGAAAGCTAACCAGCTTTCCTCTTTGTTCCATTCTTGCGCGCTTGGATTTTTTTGTTAACACTTCTTTTACATTTTCCACGAGGGTTCCTCCTCAAAAATCAAACTAAACTCATAACCATTAGTTTATCGGTTCAACATCAATTTCTGTTAAAGCTTGTGTAAATTTTGTGTAAAGATTACTCGACGATGTTGCCTTCCCAATCTCTTTCCACCTGCATGATGGATATTGGAATATAACCCAGATCCCCGACGATATGCTCTTGTACTTCATCAGAAAGCATATATTCGAGAAATTCAGCGGTCAATCCCGTTGGTTCTCCTTTTGTATACATATGCTCGTAAGCCCAAACTTTCCAATCATTGGTCGTTACATTTTCAATCGTTGGTTGAACCCCATCGATCGAAAGGACGTTGACTTCATCTGTCACATAAGAAAATGCAACATAACTGATGGCGCCTGGTGTATCTGAAACGATCGAACGGACCATCCCACTAGAATCTTGCTCTTGGGAAGGAATCGCTGTTTCGCCATCCATGATCCATTTTTCAAACGTACTTCTCGTGCCGCTTCCAGTCGCCCGATTCAACAAAACGATGGGCAGATCATTTCCGCCAACTTCACGCCAATTTGTAATATTTCCTAAGAAGATATTTTTTAAGTCCTCTGTCGAAATATCCGTGATCCCGACGCCTTTGTTGACGATCGGTGTGATACCCACCGTTGCCACTCGGTGGTCAACGAGTGCATCCGCATCGATCCCTGGCTTTTCTTCTGCAAACAAATCAGAATTCCCAATATCGACTGCACCTGCTTGGACTTGACTTAACCCAGTGCCGCTCCCGCCTCCTTGGACATTGATAAATCGCCCAGGATTTGAGTTTTGAAATTCTTCCGCAACGGTTTCTACGAGTGGCTGCAAGGCAGAAGACCCGACTGCTGTGATCGATTCTCCTCGATCTGCCCAGCTTGCACATCCTGAGAGTAAAATAACCAATCCGATGATAGGACTTAGAAGTTTTAATTTTTTCATCATAACGCTCCTTGTACTTTCGAAAGTCATTGATTGTAAAAATCAATTATTTTCATTTTACCATTAGTTGAAATCAATGAAAATTATTATTTGCTTTTTTTTCTTAAGCTGAGTCTGATCCTTTATTTAAAACGCTTTTTTTCTTTTACAAAATAACTATTTTGTAAATAAAATGACAAGATTTCTTAATTAAATTACGTGCATCCAGAAGGTATGCTGTGCTATACTGTGAGAGGAAACGTATTTTAAAAAGAACATAATTATTAATCTTGCTTCCCCAATCAAGTACAATATGTTGTTATGTTCAGCGTTTTCACGATTTCATCAACATTTCCCCAAAATGTCTGTTGAATCGAAACGGCAGAAAGAAGCATTCCTATGCATCTTCTGCCGTCTTTTTTTATTCTAATTCACTTAACCATGCCGCCATCTGCTCAATGATGGCTTCTTGCTGTGCTTCATTTGGTAGATCCGCTGCTGCTTCTCCTTTTTGTAACCCATAGGTACCAAAGCCAGCATGATTGCCGCCTTCGATCGTTTGGAACGTCGTAGTTTCTGGAAGGAGGCTGCGGGCAGCCTGCCAATTTTCTTGATTCACTACTTGGTCTTGACTGCCTGAGAGTGACAACACAGCAATCGATTGATCAGCTAAGGATCCTTTTTCATCTGGGTAACTAGCAAAGAAAAAGACGCCTTTTAACTCGTTGTCGTTTTCAGCCAACTGATTCGCTGCAAAACGGCTTGCCATGACGCCACCCAATGAATGACCGCCAATGACATAGGAGCTATGGGGAATTTCTTTCAAGACCTCTTCTGCACGATTGCCTGCTAAAACAGCCATGTTAAAGGGCATTTTAACGATCGCTACAGGATAGCCTTTTTCCGCTAAACCTGCTGCCCATACACTATAGCTTTCGGCATCGACAAGCGCACCAGGATAGAAAATAACCAAAGGCTTTTCTTCATCTCCAGCAAAATAGAGGACATTTCCCTCATCATCTGCCTCTTTCGCAGCTGTAACTGCAGCATCCACTGCTGGGTAATGCAGTTGTTGCCAACCGACCCAACCGGCAATAGTTAAAATAACAACGGTGATCAATACACCGATCAAAACTTTTGTTCTTTTTCTCATCATGTCCTCCTGCAAAAAAGAAGATCAGGAAAGGATGGCAGACGAAACTTGCGGGTCCATCATCTCCTGAATCTTTCTATAAGTGTTTCCAATTTTTATCGGTGAGCCAGCGCCAATAGTTCTCGTGCATGTTCGATTGTTAAATCGGTGATTTCTGCACCTGAGAGCATACGGGCGATCTCAGCCACTCGTTCTTCTTCTGATAATTTACGGACATGGGTTTCTGTCCGACCTTCTTGAATTGCTTTTTCAATAAAATATTGATTGTCCGCCACAGCCGCTACTTGCGGCAAGTGGGTGATACACAAGACTTGCGAATTCGCAGCGATCTTGGCGATTTTTTCGGCGATCGCCTGAGCTACTCGGCCACTGACCCCAGTATCCACCTCATCAAAGACAATACTAGTGATTCCTTGCTTGCGGGAGAAAATCGATTTAAGCGCTAATAAGATCCGGGAAAGCTCTCCTCCAGAAGCAACTCGCACTAACGGTTTCATGCCTTCACCGGGGTTGGTGGTCAAATAAAACTCCACGGTATCAAAGCCGCTGCTGCTTAATTGTTTTGAGCCAGATGCAAACCGTACTTCAAATTGCGCGTGCTCCATATACAGCTCTTTTAACTCTTGAACGATTTC
This sequence comes from Enterococcus sp. DIV0755f, assembly GCF_051713725.1. Taxonomy (NCBI): domain Bacteria; kingdom Bacillati; phylum Bacillota; class Bacilli; order Lactobacillales; family Enterococcaceae; genus Enterococcus; species Enterococcus sp. DIV0755f. The sequence continues at coordinate 1,378,712 of NZ_JBIOQL010000001.1, read as the reverse complement.
TTTTTCTAAACGATGAGCCAATTCACGTCGTTTGACGTGCAAGGCTTCCGCCAGCTGCCAAACTGCTTCAGCTTTTTGGGCAAGCTCTTCTTCTAATTGCTCCAACTGACCTTCCGTATAGGCTGATTCGCTGATTTCTTTGCTGATCTCGTCATAATAAGCAAGAATCACAGGAATTGACTCCCCGTATTTGCGCTTCAATTGACGAATCGTTTCCAGCCGTGAAATGACTTCTTCCAGTCGGCCTTCATCTAATTCAAGGTTGTCGACTTGCCGCGAAATATCAGTGGCTGCATCTTGCAACAAGTAATACGCACTTTGGATCGCTTCACTGATTTTTTCATACGCAGGATCAAGATGGGCGATCGACTGGATCTCTGATAATGCCACACTGACTCCATCTAGGCTATTAACTTCTTCGGCGGATAGAGCGCCATAGCTTTGCCCTAGAGCATCCACGATTTTTTGATAATTGGTCAGTTTTTCTCGTTCATCGATCAGCTGCTCTTCTTCATTTTCCATCAATTCCGCTTGGGCGATCTCTTCTTGTTGAAAACGCAGCATGTCCATTCGCTGCACATAGAGCTGTTCATTTTCTTGAATGGTCCGCACATGTTTTTCTAAGGAGCGATAGGCTTGATAGGCTTGACGGTAACTTGCAAGTTCCGCTTTAAAGGCATCATCTCCAAAACCATCCATCAACGCCAAATGTTTTTCTGGCTGCAGCAGCTCTTGATGCTCATTTTGTCCTTGGATATCAACTAAAAACAAGCCGATTTGGCGCAAAACCGACAAGGTAACAGTTCGACCATTTACACGACAAATAGTTTTACCCGATTGAGAGATATCCCGTTGTACGATCAGAACTTCCTCTTCATCAATACCCAGATCTGCGGTCAGCTCTTTGAACTCCTGCTGATTCGGCCATTCAAAAATCCCTTCCAAACGGCATTTTTCTGCGCCTTGACGCAAATAGTCACTGGATCCTCTGCCACCTGCTAGTAACCCCATCGCATCGATAATGATTGATTTCCCAGCACCTGTTTCACCTGTTAGAGCCGTCATCCCCTCATGAAAAGACAGGTGCAAGTTGGAGATAATCGCAAAATTTTGGATCGACAATTCTAAAAGCATCCCTTGCCTCCTCTTTTATACGTAACGTTGGAAATCCTTGAATAGGTTCTCGGTATCTGCTTCTGTTCTAGTGATCATCAAGACGTTGTCATCATCGTTTAGCGTGCCAAATAACTCTTTGGCATAACGCTTATCAATCAAATTCGCCAAAGCCGAAGCATTGCCAGGCAGTGTGCGCAGGATCACAAATTTGTCCATTCGATCGACAGAAACAAACGCCGTTTTTAGGATTTTATCTAGTTTACCACTCACGTCTTCCGTTGTCTCTTGTGGAATACTATAGCGATAGCCGCCTTTTTGGGAAGGAACTTTCACTAACTTCAATTCCTTGATATCCCTTGATATGGTTGCTTGTGTGACTGAGACGCCGCGATCTTTTAACAACTCAACAAAATCTTCTTGTTTCTGAATATCTTGTTCACTTAACAATCGTGTAATCAAGCGATGCCGTTCTTTTTTTCTCATCTCTTGTTCCTCCTGAATGAATTCCTACTAATTTTATCCTATTTTGCGCAAGAAAGAAAGAGAGCCGACAAGTAAAATGTCCACTCTCTTCCATTCTTTATTTTGGTTGATGAAAGGTCTCATGTGCTGATGCAACAACTTTCGGGATGTCGATCCCTGCTGCGGTGCCTTCTTGCAGGCTTTTCTTTAAATGTACGATAAACTCGATATTCCCTTCGCCACCAGTGATTGGTGAAAAACTTAGGTTTAATACATCGAATTTTGTTTTCTTAGCGAATGCCAGTACTTCCTCCAACACTCGTTCATGGGTTTTGGGGTCACGAACGATCCCATTTTTTCCGACCGCTTCTTTGCCCGCTTCAAATTGTGGTTTGATCAGCGCCATCACTTCGCCATCCGCTACCAAAATATCGTAAAGGGGAGGTAAGATCAGTTTAAGTGAAATAAAAGAAACATCGATCGTAGCGGCTTCAGGAAGACCATCCAGGAAGTCTGTTGGTTTTGCATAACGGAAGTTGACCCGTTCCATTACAATCACTCGCTCATCTTGCCGCAGCTTCCATGCTAACTGATTGTAACCGACATCCAGTGCATAGCTTTTTTTGGCGCCATTTTGCAACGCCGCATCAGTAAAGCCACCGGTGGAAGCGCCGATATCTAACATGATTTTATCGGTTACGTCAAAATCAAAAACTTTGAGTGCTTTTTCTAACTTGAGACCACCACGAGAAACATAAGGCAGCTTCTTCCCTTTGATCTGCAGCAGTGTATCTGCGGCAATTTTTTCTCCAGGCTTATCTAAGCGCTCATTGTTTTTTTCTTTGTACACCAATCCAGCCATCACTCCTCGTTTGGCTTGCTCGCGGGTCTCAAAGAGGCCTTGCTGGACAGCTAAAACATCTACTCGTTCTTTCTTCATGCGTTCCCTCGAATCTCAAATCGTTCCACAAATGCCAATAAAACATCCTGCGTAAATTGACCGTATTGGCTTAATTGTGCCAGAATTTCTTTGGCTTTGCCCAATTCTTCAGTCAAGGCTTGCTGCGCGCCTGCTAAGCCAAGTAAAGCAGGATAGGTACTTTTCGCCAACTCGTCATCTCGGCGGACAACTTTGCCTAGCTCTTCGGTTGTACTAGTGGCATCTAACAGATCGTCGCGAATTTGAAAGGCTAACCCAATATGCTGGGCAAAGCGATCCAATTCATGCAGAACCTCTTCCGTCTGGTCGGCTAAGACACCACCAGCAATCACCGCAAAGCGGATCAATTCTCCAGTCTTTCGTTCATGGATTGACATCAGCTCCTCAAGACGAAGCGCTTGGTTCTCCCCTTGAATATCAGCTGCTTGGCCGGCAACCATCCCTTGCGTGCCCGCTGCTTTACTCAACTGCTGCAGCAGCAAGACTTTTTGATTGGCTTCGATTTCCGCCATAGCGACTAATTGAAACGCAGCCGTCAAAAGACCATCTCCAGCTAAAATCGCTAAAGCTTCACCAAAAACCTTATGGTTGGTGGGTTTGCCTCGACGCAGATCATCGTTGTCCATTGCTGGCAGATCATCATGGATCAGCGAATACGTATGCACCATTTCTAGGGCTGCTGCACACTGGTACACCGCGGTATTGATGGGTTTGTGAAAAGCGGCGACTGTTGCTGCCAATAAAAGCGGGCGAATGCGTTTGCCGCCAGCTTGGATCGAATACTGCATGCTTTCAAATAGTCGTTGATCAGAAGTGTGTTCTTTGACAAAACGTTCCATAACTTCTTCGATCAATGGGGCGTGTTCTTTCGTAAATTCCTTCAAAGCACTCATTGGCTTTCCTCTTCAAAGGGGACTTCTTCATTGGATTCAGTCATCATTTTTGTTAAGGATTTTTCCGCTTTACTCAAGGTGTCCTTGCATTGCTTGCTCAAAACCATGCCTTTTTGAAAAGCATCTAACGCTTCTTCCAATGGAACATCACCTTGTTCCAAACGGGTTACGATTTGTTCTAATTCTTGTAATGATTCTTCAAATGTTGGATTTGCCATGATTAACTCCTTCTGTACTAATAACTTCGACAAGCGCTTGGCCATCTTGGTAATGGATCGTCAGCTGATCTTCTGGCTCGATCGCATCAATCGATTTGATCACCTGCTCATTTTTCGTGGTATAGCTGTAGCCACGTCCCATGATTTTTAGTGGGCTTAACAAATCAAGGGATTGGACTGCATTTGCAAATTGATTTTCTTTTGCCGCATAAATATCTTTCATGGCTTTCGTTAAGCGTTGAGAAAGATAGCTGACCTCTTGATTGCTGGCTTGTAATCGCGCTTTTGGTTGTTGCTGGGCCAACCGTGAAATCAATTGCTGTGCCTGGCGATCCTTGTCATAAAGCAAGGTTTGCAAGCCTTGCTGCATCCGCTGCTGCAACTGATCGAGTTTGATCGACTGTGCCTCATACAAGCGCTCTGGTTGTCGAAAAACATACGATCCAATCACTCGCTGATAGCGTTCTTGTTTGTACTGGATCTGGTGCATAAATGCTTGCTCTAATCGGGATTGTCTTTCTTCGATCCGCAAAATCTCCTCCGACAGCACTGGCACCGCTAATTCGGCAGCGGCGGTCGGAGTTGCCGCCCGTACATCCGCCACTAAATCGGCAATCGTCGTATCGGTTTCATGCCCCACTGAAGAAATAATGGGGGTTTTTGCATCAAAAATGGCTCTTGCCACTCGTTCTTCATTGAAAGGCCAGAGGTCCTCGATCGATCCACCCCCACGTCCGATGATCATAGTATCAAAGGTCCCATCGGCTTCGACTCGTTGGATATTTTTCACCACATCATCCGCAGCTTTATTGCCTTGTACCACGGTTGGATACAAAACGATCTGAGCAATGGGGTAACGCCGCTGTGTCGTCGTGATGATATCTCTGATCACCGCCCCACTAGGACTGGTCAAAACTGCGATGCGTTTCGGGTATTTCGGCAAGGACTGCTTCGGTGCAGAAAATAAACCTTCTACTGCCAATTTCTGCTTTAATTGTTCATAGGCTTGATAAAGAGCGCCGACACCGTCTGGTTCCATATGATCGATCACCATCTGGTAATTTCCGCTTGCCTCATACAGAGTGATACGCCCAACCGCCATGACTTTCATGCCCTCTTCTGGTTGAAAGCGCAACTTGTCAAAAGCGCCTTTGAACATGACGGTCGAAATTTTTGCACCATCATCCTTCAAACTAAAGTATTGGTGATTGGGGCGACGACGAAAATTGGAGATCTCCCCCGTCAAATAAACCCGCTCTAGATACGGATCGACGTCAAACTTACGCTTGATATATTTTGTTAATGCGGTTACCGTTAAATATTCTTGCGCCATTTAGTTTTTCATTGTCTCCTTTGCTGCCTCGATCGTTTGGGCCATCAACATCGTGATCGTCATTGGACCTACACCTCTAGGTACCGGTGTGATATAGCTAGCGATCGGTTCGACTTCATCAAATTTCACATCGCCGATCAACTTGCCGTTGGCATCACGATTCATCCCAACATCAATCACCACAGCCCCTTCTTTTACGAAGTCTTTTGTGACAAAATGACCGCGGCCGATCGCCACGACTAAAATGTCCGCTTGTTTTGCCAACTCGGGCAGATTTTTGGTTTTTGAATGAGCAATAGTCACGGTGGCATTTGCCCCCAAGAGCAAGTGCGCCATTGGTTTTCCGACAATGTTGCTGCGACCGATCACTAAGGCATTTTTCCCTTCCAATTCGATCCCATACGCAGCAAACATTTTCATAATGCCATAAGGGGTACAAGGAATTCGGTCAGGTACACCTGCGAATAATTTTCCTAAATTGATTGGATGAAAGCCGTCGACATCTTTTTCTGGTTTGATGGCTAACAGTACTTTTTCTTCATTGATATGTTTTGGCAAAGGAAGTTGAACCAAAATTCCATGAAAGGCATCATCGTTATTGAACTGTTCGATTTCTGCTAATAATTCTGCCTCAGTAATGGATTCAGGGTAGCGGGCAACACGGGAATTGATGCCGATTTTCGCCGCAGCTAGTTCTTTATTTTTCACATAAGTCTGACTTGCTTTGTCTTCTCCAACAAGCAAAACAACTAATCCCGGTGTCACACCCTGCTCTTTTAGTGTTGCTGTCTCTGAAAGAAACGCTGCTTGCATTTTTTCAGCCAATTCTTTTCCATTGATTAATGTACCCATTCTGACAACTCCTCCAACCTGATTATACGGACTTATTTTGTAAAAAGAAACGCACCAATCGTTTGTCGATATGCTTCTTCATGTTTTCTATCATAGCATTTTCTGAAAGGAAAAACACCGTCTAAGGCTCCCTTTTTTCGGAAAAAACGAGGGTAAACCGACAAAGTGCGTGCAAAAAAACCGAACGATCAAGCAGGACCGTCAAAACAAGGCGGTTGCTCATAAATCGTTCGGTTTCTGACTCGATCGAAAAAAAGCTGATCTCTTTTGATCGATCGTGTTAGGGCTGAAAATTACTCACTTACCTGGTTGGTTTTTGTTTCTAGCTCTTGATTGACTGTCGATAAAATACCGTTGACAAACTTTCTGGACTGATCATCACTAAAAGTTTTCGCTAACTCGATCGCTTCATTCAAAGCCACACGATTCGGCACATTATCCACATAGATCATTTCATACAAAGCAATTCGTAAAATCGTCACGTCCATTTTTGATAAACGCTGGATTTTCCAACCAGCTTTTAAATGATTTTGAATGACTTCATCCAAGGCTTCTTTGTAATGACAGACACCTGCCACTAATTGATCTAAATAAACAGGCACAAAATGCTCTTGTTCTTCATCGATCAATTCATGGTGTTCCAACTCGATGGCATGCATGATGGCATCTTGTTTCGTTAAATCTTTATTAAAGTCTAGTGGAAATAAAGCTTGTAACGCCATTTTCCGTATTTCATGCCGTGATAATTCTTTACTCATTTTCTTCCTCATCGTTTCCAAATAATTCTTCGATGTCTGGTAAATCTACTTTTTCTGGCACGACTGCCACAACATGAACATTTACTTCAGCCAGTTGTACATCTGTCATAAATAAGACTTGCTGTTTGACCCGTTCTTGGATCTCCATTGCCACTTTAGGCACTGACATCCCATAAGTGATATAGCAATAGATGTCCACTTTGATCCCTGTTTCATCGATCGTTAAGTAAACCCCTTTGCCATGAGCTGCGCGACCTAATAATTCAGTGACACTGTTTGCCAGTGTTCCTCGCATCCCATAGACACCTTCCACTTTAGAAGCAGCGATCCCAATAATGATCTCGATCACTTCTGGCGCGATGACGATCTCGCCTAATTCAGGACTTGCATTTAATACAAGGTTTTTATCTTCATTCATACGTTTTTGCCTCCATTCTAAACAGCTGTACCGTATTGTTTGTAAAAAAACCGCTCGTTTTTTCCGTTTGAAGCAAACCAACGCTTGATTCAATCAATAACATCCATGGCACAGTGTTTCTTCTCGCTCTAAGTTTATCATTTTCTGCACTGAGAATCTATAATAACCCACTATTCTCAATGAATTTTCTGAAAAACAAGGTCGATGAATCAGAGAATGATCAATTCTTTCGGTGAATGTGTCAACACTTTATTGCCAGTTTCGGTGATCAAAAGATCATCTTCGATACGAACGCCGCCAATTCCTGGAAGATAGATCCCTGGTTCATCTGTAATGACGTTTCCGACAACAAATGCTTTATCAGCGCGGAAGGATACATTTGGTCCTTCGTGGATCTCTAAACCAATCCCATGGCCTGTTGAATGACCAAAGGCATCTCCGTAGCCAAAGGAAGCAATGTGATCCCGAGCGATCGCATCTAGTTCAATTCCGGTCATTCCAGGTTTTGCTGCGGCCAAGACTTTTTCTTGCGCTTCAAGTACGATTTGATAGATTTCCTTCAATTTATCGCCAGGATCTCCTACTGCAAAGGTTCTAGTCATATCAGACACATAGCCTTGATAGTAACAGCCAAAGTCTAACGTGATCAGATCGCCTTGTTCGATCACTTTTTCACTGGCAACCCCATGGGGCATTGCTGAACGCAGTCCACTAGCAACGATCGTTTCAAAAGATACGCTTGTGGCACCTAATGAACGCATAAAGAAATCTAACTGATTCGCCACTTCGATTTCTGTCATTCCTGGGCGGACCATTTTCAAAATATGTTCGAATCCTTGGTCGGCGATATGGCAGGCTTGTTGGATCAATGCGATCTCTTCCTCATCTTTGACTTCCCGCAAAGCCTCGATCATACCCGATACAGGGGCAAGGGATGATTCCTCGATCAAGTCTTCTAAGACGGAGTATTCGGCAAAGCTGACGAAACTTTCTTCAAAAGCTAAGACATTGATTTCTTCCTTTTGGCAGATGGTTGCAACTTCTTCAAAAATCGGTCCGCTATTTTTTACGATCTCAAATCCTTGAGCTTGGGCAGCTGCTTGCTCTGTATATCGGAAATCTGTTACAAAAAAAGCTTTGTCCAACGTAATGACTGCTAAACCAGTTGTCCCAGTAAAGTTTGTCAAGTAACGCAAATTGTATGGGCTGGTGATCAAGAACCCATCAATCGAATCTTTTCTCATTGCTTCACGTAATTTTTCAACTCTTAACATGTATCGTTCCCTACTTTCTTGTTCTATACGATAGTATTATAACAAACTTCCAGAAAAAGCGGAAAGCAAGCGAAAAGTTTTCTAAAAAATCAAGCAATATGAATAAACGATAGAGTACTTTAAAAAGATTGCCGTGTGATCTTTCGTTGTTCTCTTCTAAATGATGGCTTCCGTGCACAAAAAAAAGCAATTCAATCAATGAATTGCTTTTTTGATAATTATCTTTTACGTCCCAAAAAGAACGATACGACTGCCACGAAAATGACCGCGCCGATAATCGCAGGCACGATAGCCATTCCTGCTACTTGCGGTCCCCAAGTGCCAAAAAGGCCTTGACCAATCGATGCGCCTACAAGTCCCGCAACGATATCAAAAATACAACCGCGTTTTTCGCCTGCAATGGCACCACCGATTGAACCGATGACCGCTCCTACGATCAATGTCCATAAAAAGTGCATACTAACCCCTCCTAAACTTTCTTATAAAAAGGGTACCATATTGAGAATCAATTGGAAAAATATATGCTCTCTTGTTATTTTCTGCGAGTGAAGGCTCGTTTCAATACATCAAAAAAGCCTAATGAATGCACCATATGGTCTGGATCGACGTATTCACGAATCGCTCGCAAGACTTTTTTTGGTTCTTTTGAGGAGAAGGTATACGTGCCATTCTTTTTGGTGCGGATCGCATAGCGTGGTATCCAACGGCCTTTGAACATGACCGAAGCGATCACATAGTCGACATCTTCCCATGGGATCTGAATAAACTTGCGTTTGTCACGGTCATTGTAAAACTCAAAGGCTTTATCGCCGATCATGATTTTGCCGTACTCATTGATCCCTAAAAAAGACGTAGCATCGATCGTCAAATCCACTTTTGTATTAAGAGATTGTACCATTTGCGCTTACTCCATTCTATATCGTCTTATTATCTTATTATACGTGTTTGCAGCAGGTTTGGCGAATAAATAAAAAGGTACTTGGGTTGCCCCAAGCACCTTTCATTGAAAAGATTATAACAATCCGATCAAGTGTCCACCGATACCGACTAAGAATAGACCGATAATAATGATGATTGGAGAAACTTTTTTCTTCAATAACCACATACATAATAAAGTAAGCAATAGTGCAGCTAGACCAGGAATCAATTGATCCAAGTTGTTTTGCAATGTTGTTACTTTTGTATCAGTCAACGCACGGCCTTCAGCAACTTGTTGGAAGGCTTGTTGCAAACCAGCAGAGCCAGAAGGCAAGTTCGCCCAATCGACATAAGCACCTTCATCAAGCGGTACGCTTGAGACAACTGGCGCAAATGAGATCGATACCCAACGCTGAACGAGTGACCCTAATACGAACATTCCTAAAATTGAAGCACCTTTTGTTACATCTTGCAACAATCCGCCTGAAAGGTCATCAGTGATTTTTGAACCAGCACGATAGCCGAATTCTTGTGTGTACCACATAAATGCCCAACGGATGATGTTCCATGCAACGAAGAAGATGATTGGACCTAAGATGTTTCCAGCTAAAGCAAGAGAAGCACCTAGAGCACCTAACATCGGACGTACAGTAAACCAGAACACAGGGTCACCGACACCGGCTAAAGGACCCATCATCCCAACTTTTACCCCTTGGATCGCTACGTCATCAACAGGCGCGCCATTGGCACGTTCTTCTTCTAAGGCTAATGTTACCCCTAAGATTGGCGATGCGATATATGGGTGAGTGTTAAAGAATTCTAAGTGACGCTTCAATGCAGCGGCACGGTCTTCTTTTGTTTTGTATAATTTTTTGATTGCTGGAATCATCGAGAATGCCCAACCACCATTTTGCATACGTTCATAGTTCCATGAACCTTGAATGAAGGTAGAGCGCCATGCTACGGCTAAACGATCTTTTTTATTTAATTGAATTTTTTCTGCCATTTTTTTCTCCTCCTTCGATTCTAATAGTCATTCAAGATATCGCCTAGAGGGTCGCCAGTGTTGCTGCCGCCGCCTCCATTTGATGATCCGCCCATTTTAGTTAGGTTCAAGTAGATCAATGCGATTGCTACTGCCAAAGCACCGATAGCGATCAATGTCAATTGAGAAATAGCTGCGATAACGAAACCGATAATGAAGAATGGCCATACTTCACGAGTTGCCATCATGTTGATAACCATTGCATAACCAACGGCAACGACCATACCACCACCGATAGCCATACCATCAGTTAACCATGCAGGCATTGATTCTAAGAAGTTTTGAACAGTTGCAGCAGGAATTGCCAACAATGCAGCTGCAGGAATCGCAATACGAACCCCTTGCATACATACAGCGATCACATGCCACATTTCGATTTTACGAATGTTGCCTTCTTCAGCAGCAGCATCCATAAAGTGAACGATTGGCACAGCCAATGTACGAACGATCATTGTCAAGAACAAACCAGCAACAGCTAGAGGGATCGCAACGGCAATCGCTGTATCAACACCAGCAGTTCCTTGTCCACCTAAAACTAAAATAATTGCAGATGCAACAGACGCCAATGCAGCATCAGGTGCAACAGCGGCACCGATATTTGCCCATCCAAGTGCGATCATTTGTAATGATCCGCCCAAAATGATACATGCTTCCAAATTACCGGTCACTAAACCGATCAAAGTACACGCGACTAGCGGTTGATGGAATTGGAATTCATCCAAGATTCCTTCCATACCAGCTAAAAAGGCAACGAGTACTACTAATACCATAGATATAATAGTCATGATAGACCTCCTATTTAGTTGAATACGTTTCTATTTATTCGCCAATTCATTTTTGGCTTTGCGTAAGATTTCGTCCATGTTGTCTCGAGAGTCATTTGGCACTTTACGCACATCAAATTTGATGCCGCGTCCTTTTAGATCTTCAAATGTCTTCACATCGTCCGTACCCATCGACAATACTTTACTTACAACAACTTTCCCAACAGAGTGAGCCATTGAACCAACGTTCACTTCAGTGATGTCAACGCCGCCTTCAACTGCACGCAATACATCTTGTGGGTTTTCAAATAATAGTAAAGCTTTCGTATTCCCGAAACGAGGGTCTTTAGAAACTTCGATCATTTTGTCCACTGGAATGACGTTCGCTTTTACTCCTGGAGGAGCTGCTTGTTCGATCAGTTTTTTACGCAAATCATCTTTTGCCACTGCATCAGAAACAACGATGATCCGAGATGGATTAACTGATTTTGTCCAAGCTGTAGCGACTTGACCATGTAGCAAACGAGAATCCACACGCGCAAGCACGATTTTGATTTTGCCATCGCCTAGAACAGTTCCCGGAGGAAGTGATCCTTTAGGTTGATCGTCTTGCACAGCTTTTGGTGCTGTCGCTTCTTCTGGTTCAAGCTCTTCTGGTTTGACCTTAACCCCTTCTTTAGCTGTTTCAACGATGTGCGCAGCGATTTCATGCGCAGTGTTCATTGAAAAACGTGAAGCATAGGCTTCGATCACCATTGGTAAATTCATACCAGCAACGATTGCCCATTTGTCTTTGTGATCTTCAAACAAGCTGTTTGCTTGGTTGAAAGGAGTACCACCCCAAAGATCAACTAAGAATAATACTTCTTCTTGATCGTCAAATGTAGCAATTGCTTCTTGCATTTTTGCCTTGATGTCATCTGGACCTTCACTTGGCATCAATGTAACAGCTTTAACATTTTCTTGTTCGCCGAAGATCATTGAACCAGATTGCAAAATGCCGTTAGCAAATTCTCCATGACTTGCTAGGATAATTCCTACCATCTTTTTACCTCCTATATCAAAATTGAAAAATGTGACACGAATACGAAAGAAAAAACAACATCGAAAAAATTAAGGGTGACTACCTTCTTTTTCCAAAATATCCTTCAAAAAGATTTTACGATCAGCTGGAACTTTGCGTATCTCTACTTCTATGCCTTGATTTTGCAAATAAAGCAGCGAAGCAAGATCTTGATCATTGACTGACACGAAATTAGTGATCATCCGTTTTCCCATTGAAAAGCTCATGCCGCCGATATTGACGGAACGAATGTCAATGCCTCCTTTGACCAGAGTCACGACATCTTGAGGGTTGGTAAATAATAACATGACTTTTTGCGTATTAAATAATGTGTTATGCGCCACCTCAAGCATTTTTGCTACTGTCACCACATTGGATTTGATTCCTGGTGGAGCAGCTTCTTTCAAGAGAAACTTCCGTAATTGGTCATTTGCGACCTCATCACTGACCACGATGATTCGATTGATACCAGTCATTTTCGACCAAGCTGTGGCGACCTGGCCATGAATCAACCGATCGTCGATTCGGGCAAGACGTATATCCATTCCCATTGTGCAAGCCTCCTACATCCATCGATCCGCTTTTCATATTGAGGATCTGTTCTTTTTTCAATCACCTCCTGTATCCACTTATATAGAAGCAAGAAGCGTGCCAAGTTTTTTCGATACACTATTCTTGAAAAAACCTTAAGAATCAGCATTCGGACAATACACTAAAAAAAGATACACTAAAAAATACTGTATCTTTTTTAGTGTATCTGTATTATTTGTAGGATTTAAAAATACATTTCTTTTTCGTGATGGTTTTTGATCAACTCCAGCAGGTAATACTCTTCTGTCTTCGGCACTTCGATATTCATCAAGCGCGAAAATGATTGGACATGCACATGCAATTGGCCGTAAAGAGGATTCTCCTCCATCGCTGCTAAATCAATTTCAGAAACAGTCAATGGTTGACGCAATAAGATCCGCTCCAGCATACCTGCGCCATGCATCACAAAATTGATCTGAAAGCCTTGCTGCGCCCCTACCAAATCCAAATCGTGAATGATCTCTTCGCCAAATTTCCACAACGGCTCTACCACTTTTTTCGCATTGATATAGGTAAAGTTTTCCTCTAAATACCGAACACAGATTTCCTTTGCCTGCCGATCATCTAGCTGCACTTCATCTTCAAAACTCAAATCGTTTTCCAATAAGATATCATCCAACAAAAGATCAACATCTTGGTCGATAAAACGTTCTAATGATATAAACGGTGCATCGATATGCGGATCAATGATCCCCGTTGCGGCAATCAGCCGGTAGCGCTGTTGAATCTGATCCAAGTCCGTTCTCAGATCCGCCACCGATAAGGTCACTACGTCAACATTTTGATTTTGGCGTTTTGACAATGAGCTTTGGATCAATTCTTTGATGCGCTGCGCTGTCCCTTTTCCCGAAGCGCAGACCGCTAGAATCGCTTTAGGGTGGTGGTTTTGTGTCACTGGTTCTTCCACAGTGACCGCTCCGTATCCGCGGAACTTCCGTAATGAATCATAGAGCTGATCGAGGTCCGTGCCGATCACTGATGCTTTCCGGACCGTCTCAAGGACGATGGAGGTAGTCACCATATCGACTGTTCGAACAGCCACACCCGTTTCTCGCTGGATTTCATTATTAAAGGTCGCTAAGGACCCCATATCGACTAAGAGGATCACCCCACTGCCGTCATTGACTGCTCGTACACTATCCACGATTTTTTTCAACGCCACAGCCGGTGGCATATCTAATGGCATGTCCACCGCTGTCACTTGATCGACTTCCAACAGCTGCTTGACTACTTGTACCATACTACTAGCCGTACTGTTGCCGTGAGCTGCCACAACGACACCAATTTTCCCAGAGGAATGTGTCGTACGCAGTGAAACCAATAGAACTGCCAAGTAATAGGATTCACTTTCAGGAATCGCCACGTGAAAGCTGTCGCCGATGAAGTCGCGGACTTCTTTGGCAACTTCGAACTCTTGGGGGTAATCCGCCACCATTTGACGAATGTTGTCGTTGGTTTGCCGTTCTTCTCCCAAATGGATCTTTTTCAAAAAAGAACTGATATGCAAACTCATCGCGTAAATAAAGTTTTGCTGGAAATCGTAATTTAACCGTTTCCGAACCATCTCATAAATTTGATTTGTTACACTGATCACTTTCTGATCGACAAATTCACTTAGTTTATTGACAGAATTAAAAGAGAAGCCGTGATCTTTATAAAAAGATTTCAAATGAACATTGATATCGGTTGAAATAAAATGATTGATTGCTTCTTGATCCAAACCATCTGCTTTTAATAAGGCTGCTTTATCCCCGATGATGTCGTAGAGATTGTAAGGCAATTCATAGGAATCTGATTGAATATTGTTTAAGTTTTGATTCGGTTGAATGCTGATCTTCGGTTCAAGGATTTTAGAAAGCTCCGCCAGCTCATTGCGGCGATTCCCTAAAACGATCAATCCCGAACGAATCCCTTCTGGCAAATCGATCAAATCGATCTCAATCTCATCTTGTTGCATATGATTCAAAAAGCCCCGAGCACAGACGAGCTGGACATTGGATTTCAATTGACCGATATTCCCAAAACTGACACTGCCGATCAACGCTTTGACTACATCTTCTGTCAAGGTGATCGTCCGCTGAATACGGGACGCCTCTTGCCCGACTAACACCCGAACGAGATCGACTTTTTCTGATGCGGGTCGTTTCTCAAAGAAGGGCAGTTGAATATTGATAGGAATGCGTCGGGTAAAGGTATCTAATAGCGTTGAGTTGGGGTCTTCGGTAGTCGCTCCAACGATTCGGACATTCGCTTGATGATTTTTGCCCGTTTCCCCTAAACGACTAAACGTTCCATGGTCCATAAAGTAAAAAATCATTTCTTGCCCTTCTGGCGGTAATCGATGGATCTCATCGAGAAACAACATACTCTCATCCGCTTGATCAATAATACCGATCTTCTCTTGATCGGCACCCGTAAAGGCCCCCCGTACATAACCAAACAAATGGCTCATCAAAAGCTCTGGGTTATTTGCATAGTCGGCACAGTTAAAGACGATCAATTCTTTGTCATCGGCAATTACTTGATTGCTTTTGGCAAACTGAAACATTGCATGGGCAAAGTAGGTTTTCCCAGAACCAGTAGGCCCTGTGATCAAGCAGTTTAGCCCTTTTGGCGGATACAAGATCGCTGCTTTCGCCTGCTCAACGGCATTTTTCATACTTCCGTTGGCACCGATGATCGTCGCAAAAATATCTCGGTCAGAGGGTTTTCCTTGTACCCGTTGAGGGAAGGCTTTTTCTCTTTGCGGGCGACTTTCTTTGTAGCTTGGCACATACTTTTCCCTACTGCTGGGATCGACCCCTGCCGCCCAGTAGCGAACAGGCCGCGAGTCGCTTTTTTCGACGCGCCCTTCTTTGACAAGCTTATTTAAATCCTTACTGGCATTACTGCGCTGAATGGCTAAATGATCGGCAACTTCTGAAGTAGACAACCCTTTCTTTTCCCCTAAGCCGCTCATCGTATTTTCGACGATATATTGATAAATCCGTTCGATTCGCTTGCCCAACAGCTTCGCCTCCTTGTTTTTTCCACTTGAATACTTTACTCATTTTTCTATAAAAAAGCAACTTTTTTTCCGCACAGAAAAAGCAAAATACTTTGTTCGAAAGAGCAATAGAACGTCCTATTACATGCTACTCTCAGCATAAAGCATTTTGCCAAAAAAAGATATTCAAAAGTCAGGATGCGTTAGGCTTTTTCATTGGGAATGAACGCTGGTACCTTCTCAGGAAACCATTGCAGTTCTTTTTGCATCCAAATCACATCGTGCCATTGATTGAACTTATAGCCGATATGCGCAAAATCAGCAACTTTCCGATACCCAAGCTTCTCATGAAAAGCCTCGCTTTGTTGATTGCCTCCTGTAATGCATGCAGTCAGATTGACCACGTTTTGCGCTTTTAATTTTTCTTCAAGCGCTTGATAAAGAGCGGTGCCGAGCCCTTTTGCTTTGGCATCCGGTGCTAAATAAACGGTTACTTCAACGGTCCAATCGTACGCAGCCCGTTCTTTATAGGCTGACGCATAGGCATAACCGACGATTTCACCAGCCTCTTCTGCAACGAGATACGGGTAGCGTTTCAAGGTCTTGGCGATGCGTTCCGCGAATTCTTGAACCGATGGCACCTCCGTTTCAAAGGTAATCGGTGTCTTTTCTACATAATAAGCATAGATTGCTGTCAAGGCTTGGGCATCTGCAATCGTGGCAGAACGTATCGTCATAGAATCCCTTCTTTCAGTAAATTTTTTCCCAGTATACTCTTTCTGAACAAAAAAAACAATCCGCTTTTGACGGATCGTTTCCTAGTGATAAATGATTTAGCGGGCTTTTTCAGCTCCGCAATACACGGTAAGATGCTGTGGCAGTACCGCTACTGTGATTGGCAATTCAGGTCCTGGATCACCATCGACATTTGTTTCGATCGTTGCCCCATCCGTCAAACGAATCGCAGCTTTATCAAAGGTTTGATAGCCAAGAACATCATTTGATTCTGTCACCCCTTTGAGAAGCTCTGGGACACTTTTGACGGTCTCCCAAAGATTCGTATCCTTCAAGTAGATCAGATGTAATTTGCCGTCATCGGTACTCGCTTTAGGCAAAAGAGATTCGAAACCGCCGATCGTATTGGATGACCCAACGATCATCGTACTGCTTTCCACAGCGATCGTCGTTTTTTCCCCATTATTTTCGGCGGTCACTTCAAACGGATGACTTTCATTTTTCCGCACTTCCCGCAGACCAGAAACAAAATAGGCCATTTTTCCCAGCTTGGTTTTTTCTTCGACCTCTACGTTGTTGATCGCTGCTGGAATCATACCGATCGCCACCACATTGGTAAAATAGGCTTGATTGACCTGACCAATATCGATTTTGCGAGTGTGATCCACTGCAAATGATTCGATGGCTTCCTTAGGATCTAGTGGAATCGCTAATGCTCTGGCTAAATCATTTACTGTTCCCAGCGGGAAGAAACCAAAATTTGGTCGTTTGTCATGAGGGGCTAAGCCATTGACCGCTTCATTGACGGTACCATCACCCCCCATTGCAAAGACACTGTCAAAATCTGCTGCCGCTTCAGAGGCAAAACGTGTGGCATCTCCTTCTTTTTCGGTATGCTTGACCACGACTTCTGAAAAAGCTTCCCGCAGCTTTTCTTCTGCCAGCTGCTCATATTCTTGGGCCTGTTCCCCACCTGAGCTTGGATTGACGATCAATAATGCTTTCATAAAACAGCCTCCTTGTTTGGGTTCATTTTCTATGAATCCAGTATAACAAGTTTCACGAAACCTGTCTTAAACGACCTCCGCCTATCCCCTACAAAAAAAACACAGCCTAATCAGACTGTGTTTTTTCGAGTACTCACTTCATTTTATTAAACCAATCGTTTACGCAAACGCCCAGAAATAAAATCAATGATCGTGACCGTCACCACGATCCCTAATAAAATGATTCCTACACGGCTCCATGAACGCGCATTGATGGCAAAGATCATCGGTGTACCGATCCCACCTGCCCCTACGATCCCTAAGATCGAAGCTGAACGGACAGCCAGTTCAAATCGATACAAGGTAAAAGAAAGAAATTCTGGGATCAGTTGCGGCAATGTCGCAAAGCCTAATACATCCCAGCGGCTTCCTCCCGCACTAATGACGGATTCCGAGGGACCATGGTCCATGTTTTCGATCGCTTCGCTGTAAAGCTTTGCTAGCATCCCAATGGAATGGACACTGACCGCCAAGACGCCAGCAAAGGAGCCCGGACCTACCGTTTTGATAAACATGATGGCTAAGACGATTTCTGGAAACG
The DNA here is from genome assembly GCF_051713725.1 of Enterococcus sp. DIV0755f. NCBI lineage: Bacteria > Bacillati > Bacillota > Bacilli > Lactobacillales > Enterococcaceae > Enterococcus > Enterococcus sp. DIV0755f. Next base: position 1,360,759 of record NZ_JBIOQL010000001.1, on the reverse strand, counting down.
TTCGAATCGCCGTCAGCACGATTTTCCCAAATCCCGATAACCAGCGAGGGCTGTTTTTGCTGCGCGCCGCCCAAAAGGCAAAAGGAATACTTAAAACCGATGACAAAAAGGTTCCAACAAAGGCAATCGCGACGGTTTCGATCATCAGACTGATCAAATCTTCGCCATCACCGGTATAAACATAGCCCCAATCAGGATGGATCAGGCCATGAAAGATCGAGCCGACAATTTGACCGACATTTTCTTTAACACCAGCAAAAGGCACGCCAGCAAAAGCCCAGATATAAAGGAGGATAACGACTACAGCGATCAGCCAATTCCGTATTTTTTTCTTTTTCGGTTCTGCTGGCAACATCATAATAATCGCTCCCTTAATCTATTACTAATGGTATCAATCACCAAAACAACTGCAAAAATCACTAAGACGATGATCGACGTCTGGTCATATCGAAATTGGCTTAAAGATCGTTGTAAGAAAACACCGATTCCGCCTGCGCCGATATACCCAAGAATCGTCGATGCCCGCACATTGATCTCAAAGGCATAAAGCAAGTAACTAAGAAAATGACTCATGACTTGCGGTACGACTGCATAGCGGATGATATCAAACTTCGATCCTCCAGAAGCCGTGATCGCTTCGATCGGACCTTCATCAATCGTTTCAATCGATTCATAAAACAATTTGGTGATCATCCCAAAAGAAAACACAGAGATGGAGATCACCCCTGCAACCGGACCAATTCCGACAATGGCGACAAATAAAGCCGCCAGCATCAAATCAGGTACCGTCCGAATGATATTCAAAACAAAACGGAAACAACCACTGATCCAATGATTGGTCATGATATTTCGTGCTGCTAAAAGTGAAAACGGAAAGGCCGCCAGTGCACCAAAGGTTGTGCCGATGATCGCCATTTGGATCGTTTGCAAAATCGGCTCAACAATGATTTTGGCATATGCCCAATCAGGATGAGCCATCTTTTGTAAGATGACATTCATTTGACTGCTATTGCTAAAGAACCGTGCCAAATCAACACCTGAAATAGAGCCGCTAACGAACAATACCACTAAAAAAATGCCGAGCCAAAGAACATTTTTCCATAGTCCGCTGCGTTTCGGCAACGTATTTGTCGTCATTGTCCCGCCCCTTCCTGCTCTTCCATGATCTCGCTGCCATAAATCTGTTTCAATCGCTGATCGGTCGCTTCACTGACAGGGCCATCAAAAACCAAGCCTCCGTCTCGCAACCCGATGATCCGCGTGCCGTATTCTCTAGCTAATTGGACAGAATGTAAATTGACTACGATGGTGATCCCCAGATCTTGATTGATCCGTTTTAAGTCATTCATGACTTTTTCAGTGGTTAACGGATCCAATGAAGCAACTGGTTCATCCGCTAAAATAATCTTCGGCTCTTGCGTCAACGCCCGGGCAATCGAAACCCGCTGCTGCTGACCGCCAGACAATTCATCGGCTCGGGTATAGACTTTTTCTGCTAAATTGACCCGCTGCAGTGATTGATATGCCAACTCTTTGTCCGCTTGCGGAAACAGACCCAGCAGCATTTTGAGCGTGGGATGATAAGCCACCCGCCCCGTTAAGACGTTTCGCAAGACACTCGAACGTTTCACCAAATTGAAGCTTTGGAAAATCATGCCAATGTCTCGACGAATCAAGCGCAGCTCTCTTCCTTTTGCTTTTGTGATCGACTTGTTATCGATTAAAATCTCGCCACTCGTGATCTCGTGCAGTCGATTGATGGAGCGCAGCATCGTCGATTTACCTGCACCGGATAAGCCCACTACGATGACAAATTCCCCTTTTTTGATATCGATGTTCAAGTCCTTCAACCCCAACACCCCATTTGGGTATTGCTTGGTCACATTCTGAAATGAAATAATCGTTTCGTTCTCTAGAGCCATGATTCTCCTACTTTCTTTCCATTAGGTAAAAATTGCTGTCCATTCGAAAAGGGTACCTCAACTACCGGTACCCTCCCGATCTATTCATCTATTAATTATTGTCCGACTTGTTCCGCATACTCTCTTACGATGTCGAAATTGCTGTCTTGTGAAACAACGTATCCTTCATGAGAGTAAATATCAGAGATGATTTGTTTTCCTTCTTCATCTTTTCCGATCGCGATAAAGGCATCTTGGATTTTTTTGTCCCACTCTTCACTCATATCGCTGCGAACACTGATCGTATCGTTCGGAATCGGTTCGGTAAAGTACATTGGTTCTACCTCATCCATGATTTCTGGGTAATCATTTTTGACCGTGTTACGGGCATCTTCAAAAACGAACGCCGCATCAACGTCGCCATTCAAGACTGATAAGACCGCTTGGTCATGGCCTTTGACTTGAACAGTCGTCACATCCGTATTGATATCGATGCCTGCTTTTTTCATTTCTGCTACTGGCCAAACATAACCGGCAGAAGAAGTAACATCTTGCGTGGCAATCGTTTTGCCTTTTAAATCTTCCAACTCTTTGATGTCGCTGCCGCTTTTTACGACGATCATTGAACGATAGCTATCAACCAATTCATCCGTTGATTCGCCACCAGGCTGCTTGATGCCATAACGCTGTGCTTGCAATAACACCTTTACATTGCTTTGCTCATTTGCTAAAACATAGGCATTCGGCGGTAAAAAGCCGACATCTACTTGTTTCGAAGCCATTGCTTCGACGATTGTATTGTAGTCAGTGGAAACACTCACTGTAACTGGAATCCCCAATTCATCACTTAACAATTGCTCAAGTGGTTTTGCTTTTGCTTCTAATGTTTCTGCTGCTTGTGATGGGACAAATTGAACGGTCAACTTTTCTGGTACATATCCTGCGTCCTCAGCCGCCGAGTCAGTACTTGCTCCACCTGAGCCACATGCCGCCAGCGTAACTGCTGCCACCAAACCTAAACCAAACATTGCCGTTTTCTTCCAAACTTTCATCACTTTTTCTCCTTTTCATTAAAAAAATCGAACTCATGGAATTCCGAACTTTCCTTTTTGATTATAAAAAACCAACGAATTAAAAACAATCTTTTTCGAATTACGAACGTTTTCTTTTTTGATAATGTTCGTGTTTTGACCGAAATCATTCGTGAGCACATTCTCAATAATCAACGTTTTTCGAAAGTTTCTTTCCATTTGTTCTACTTCCTCAGAGTATCAAATGAATATAAGGTTTGTGTTGTCAACGTGTAAAGATTCTGTTAACAGCAAAAGGAACTTTGTGAACAACAAAGCATGGACATACTCGTCATTCTTACCCCGAGTGCACAAATTTTCTTGAAACGTCTAACCAGAAGATGACCGCACACTTTTTTTTACGAAACAATACAAAAAAAGCAGAGGATTCCCTTAAGAACCTCTGCTTTTGACCTCATTCTCTTACTGTAGAAAGAGTCATTTACCCTTGGTCCGTTGGCAGCTGCAACAAGAGTACATGCTCGTTCTCAATCATTTCACCCGTCAAAACAAAGCCATTGCGTTCGTAAAGCTTCGTTGCGATCTCGTTGCCATCCACAGCGGAGATCCTTAATTCTTGCGCTTGGATATGGGTTTTGAACCAATCTAACCCAGCAAGAAACGCTTGAGTGCCTAACCCTTGATTTTGGAATTTTTCTGCGATCATAAACCGCTCGATCCACCACGAAGCTTTTGGATAATCCTCATCCGCCTCGTAAAAACTAAATAGCATAAAGCCGACCATTTCCTCACCATAGTATAGGGCAAATGCCTGACGAGGTTCCTCATAGATCGCCTCTAACATTGAGTACCAATTGGGCGCAACAAAGTCTTCTTGCTCCTTCGTTGTCTTCAAATTCATGCACGCACGATAGTTTTCCTTCGTGATTTCTTTCAACTGAATCATTGCTTCGCTCCTTATCTAATCCATTATAAATAACTATTTCGTTAAAACGGTTTCATTGGTGTATAAAAAAACACCCAGGTTACTTTTACGTAATCTGGATGTCATTTTCTTATGCTTCTTGCGCTACTGGATACACAGATACTTGTTTTTTGTCGCGGCCTTTACGTTCGAAACGAACAACGCCATCAACTTTTGCAAACAATGTATCATCTCCACCGATACCTACGTTTACCCCTGGGTAAATTTTAGTACCGCGTTGGCGATAAAGGATTGATCCGCCTGAAACGGTTTGACCGTCAGCACGTTTCGCACCTAAACGTTTTGATTGAGAGTCACGTCCGTTAGAAGTAGAACCCCCACCTTTTTTGTGAGCGAAGAATTGCAAATTCATTTTCATCAACATGAGATGCACCTCCTAGTTTTCTTTAGTAGTTTTGATTTGGATATAATCGTTGTACTCTTCTTGAACTGATTGCAAGCCGATCAACAAATTTTCTAAAAGAATTTGTGCGATATTCGACTGCTCTTGGGTTAAACGAGAAGGCAGTGTGACTAATAAGTACCCACCATTTTCGTTATCTGCTTCAACTTTTGGCGCAACGCCAGCCAAAGCATCGATCCCATTGACTGCACTGATCGCTAAAGCGGATGCTGCAGCACAGACGATGTCTTTGCCGTATTCTCCTGCTTGTGCGTGTCCAGCTAGTTCAAAAGAAACAATCCGACCAGAGTCATTTCGTTTGAATGTCCCTTTGATCATATTCGTTACCCTGCTTTTCGTAAGAATTAAGCGTTGATCGCGTCAATAACAACTTTTGTGTAAGGTTGACGGTGACCTTGTTTACGGTGTGAATGTTTTTTAGGTTTGTATTTGAAAGTTACGACTTTCTTTTGTTTGCCGTGTTTTTCAACAGTCCCTTCAACAGTTGCTCCTGCAACGATTGGGGCACCCACTTTTGTTGATTCGCCACCTACTAAGATAACTTCATCAAAAGTAACCTTTTGTCCAGCTTCAACGTCTAATTTTTCAACGTAGATTGCTTGACCCACTTCAACTTTTACTTGTTTCCCACCAGTTTTGATAATTGCGTACATGCTCTACAGCACCTCCTTATAATATACTTAGACTCGCCATCCCAAGTGACTTTCGTACTTACTACTTGTTCTGTGCGGTTGTAGCTGTGGAGTCCACAATTACAACAGATTAACTTTATCAAAATGTTTTCCTAAAGTCAATCACTAATTAAGGAAAAGACAGAATTCTTTTGCTACTAGTCATTTCCTTTTGTGCATTTTTTATTTTCTATTACTATAGAAGAAAGAGCACAAGTGAAACAGAATTGGAGGAGTTTTCATGCAATACCCCAAAGAATTAGCCACTGCCGTTCAACAGGCGTCCCGCAGTTATCCGTTGGAAGGATTTGTTCCCGGTCAAGGACCGCTGCAGCCCAAATTGATGATCGTTGGGGAAGCCCCTGGACGAACCGAAATCGAGAATTTTATTCCTTTTAGCGGACAAGCAGGAAAAGAATTGATGAAATCGTTGGCTTTAGCCGGTTTGACCCGTGAGGATGTCTACATCACCAGCGCTGTTCGCAGTCGCCCATACTCCGTCAAAGAACGGATCAACAAGCGCAGCGGTGCCCATGAGATCGTCCATCCCAATCGGACACCTACCAAAAAAGAAGTCTTGCTACACGCACCGCTGCTTGACTACGAGTTGTCCGTTGTAGATCCGCCTGTCATTGCAACTGTTGGCAATATCGGACTGCAGCGTTTATTAGGCAACGCCTATTATATCAAAGATCACCATGGCGAAGTGATCCGTTCCAAAATACAAGAAAGCAATCCAACAAAAGATGGCTATCAATGGTCGGAAAAAGAATATTTGATCGTGCCGATGTATCATCCCGCTGCGATCTTTTACAATCGAACGTTGACTCCGCAAATCGAAGCCGATTGGCGAGGGTTAAGAAACATCCTCTCACAAATACCAGCCGACGAATAACGACCAGTCCCCTAGCCCTACTGCCAATACGCTGGAATCGTCTGCTCATAGGCGGTGATTTTCGCCTCTTCCTGCAACGTGATACTGATCTCATCGAGACCGTGGATCAATTTGTGTTTCCAAGTAGCATCGATTGCAAAGAAATGCTCCTCCCCAGCAACGCTCACACATTGCCTCGGCAAGTCGATGCTGATTTTTTCTGAAGCAGGCAGCGAAGCGATCCTTTGGCGAACATCCAATGGCAGCTCGATGGGCAGCAGCCCGTTTTTGGTGGCATTCATATAGAAAATATCACCGAAGCTGCCAGCAATCACGGCTTTAAAGCCGTAATCCAACAGCGCCCATGCCGCGTGCTCTCGAGAAGAGCCAGAACCAAAATTATCACCAGTGACGAGGACTTGAGCGGTCTGATATGCTGGATCATTCAAGATAAATGCTGGATTAGGCTTGCGTTGCGGCAAATAGCGCCAATCGTCAAATAAAAATTCGCCAAAGCCCGTTTTTTCAACGCGTTTCAAATAATTTTTCGGTAGGATTTGATCGGTATCGATATTGTCATTCATCAAAGGCAGCGTCGTACCTTCAAATTGCGTAAAAGCTTCCATTAACCAACACCTCCAACCACTTCTCGTACATCGACAAAGCGCCCATGAATCGCAGCTGCTGCCGCCATCGCTGGACTACAGAGGTGCGTCCGCGCGTTTTTCCCTTGCCGTCCAACAAAATTGCGGTTTGATGTGGAGGCACAGTGGACGCCTTCTGGTACTTTATCAGGATTCATTCCTAAGCACATGGAACAGCCAGGCTCCCGCCATTCAAAACCAGCGTCAATAAAGACTTTGTCTAAACCGATCGCTTCCGCTGCTTTACGAACAGGGCGTGAACCAGGAACGATAATACCAGTGACCCCTTCTTTGATGGTCTGACCTTTCAAAATCGCCGCTGCCTCTTGCAGATCAGACAAACGACCATTGGTACACGATCCAATAAAAATGTATTCAATGGGGATATCAGCAGCTGTCTGTCCAGGTTGCAGCGCCATATATTCATAGGCTTGCTGATCATTGTGATCCCGCACTTCAGGAAACGCTTCGCTGACTGGTACCCCCATTTCTGGATTGGTTCCCCAAGTGATATAGGGTTCTAAGGTTGTTGCGTCTAGGGTGATCAGGGCATCATAGTTAGCATCTTCATCGGTATAAAGGCTTTGCCAATCAGCCACCGCACTGGCAAACGCTTGTGGCGCAAAGCGTCGATCCTTCACATAAGCAAAGGTCGTTTCATCAGGGGCGATCAAGCCCATTTTCGCCCCACCTTCGATCGACATATTGCAAATGGTCATGCGTTCTTCCATCGTCAGGCTACGGATCGTTTCGCCAAAGAATTCTACGGCATAGCCACCACCAAAATCAGTGCCATGGGTCGCGATCAATGCCAAAATAATATCTTTGGCGTACACTCCCGGCTGCAGGTGACCGGTAATCTCAACTCCCATGCGTTTCGGTTTTGTCTGCCAAATCGTCTGTGTCGCAAAGACATGCTCTACTTCACTCGTACCGATCCCAAACGCGATCGCACCGAAAGCACCATGGGTGGCAGTGTGGGAATCCCCGCAAACGATCGTTTTCCCTGGTTGGGTCAAGCCAACTTCTGGGCCAACCATGTGGACGATTCCTTGGTTGGCAGAGCCATTGTCACACAATTCGATCCCAAAATCTCGACAGTTTTTACGTAACGTGTCCATTTGCTTTTTTGCAACCAGATCAGTGATGGTAAAAATATCTTTGGTAGGCACGTTGTGATCCATCGTTGCGAAGGTTTTTTCAGGACAACGGACGGTCCGTCCCGCTTGCCGTAATCCTTCGAAGGCTTGCGGTGTCGTCACTTCATGGATCATATGCAGATCGACATAAAGCAGCTGCGCCTGCCCTTCTTCTCCTGTGATGACATGCCGATCCCATAGTTTATCAAACAGCGTTTTCCCCATAATTGCTCACTCCTAACTGTGCAACAACCGCTTCTGTAAAGGCAGTTGTCGTTGCTGTACCACCTAGATCACGGGTCAAGATCCCCGCATTCATTACCTCGTAACAAGCACTTTCGATGGTATCCGCCAGCTCTTCCTCTTGAAAGGACTCTCTTAGCATCATGACGACAGATAAAATCATGGAAACCGGATTGGCGCAATTTTGCCCAGCGATATCAGGTGCAGAGCCATGAATCGGTTCATATAAAGAAACCCCTTCTGCGCCATGACTTGCGCTGGGCAGCACCCCTAATGACCCTGGCAAAACCGAGGCTTCATCACTTAAAATGTCGCCAAAGAGATTTTCTGTCACGATTACATCAAAGTCTTTGGGATTTTGGATGATTTTCATAGCAGCGGAATCAACATATTGATGAGTCAACTGACAATCTGGGAATTCCTGTGCCGTTTCTTCCGCTAATCGGCGCCAAAGTCGGCTAGTCGCCAACACATTTGCTTTATCGACAGAGAGAACCCGCTTCTTCCGCGTGCGGGCGATCTCAAAAGCTTTACGCAAAATCCGTCGAATCTCTGCTTGATGATAATGATTGATGTCGTAGGCTTCTTCAGTTTTTTCTGCTTTTTCGCCAAAATAAATACCGCCAGTCAACTCACGAACGATGACAAAATCTGTCCCCCGAAGGATCGCTTCTTTAATGGGAGACAAAGCAATCACCGCATCAACTACTTTGATGGGTCGAATATTGGCGTATAGCCCTAACGCTTGACGCAAATTCAAAAGTCCTTTCTCGGGTGTTATCGGTGCGTTTTCCCAAACTGGATCACCAATGGCTCCTAAAAGGATCGCATCCGCCTGCTGGCAAGCTTGTAGTGTTTCTTGCGGCAAGGGCTCTCCAGTAAGTGCTAGCGCCGCACCACCAAATGGCCGCTGGTCAAAATGAAAGCGTTGGAGATGGTCTGGACAAGCCGCTTTCATTACCGCAAGCGCACTGGCCATAATTTCTGGTCCGATGCCATCTCCTGCTAAAACCACGATCTTTTTCAAACAAGGACACCTCGATTCTTTAGAGCTGCGCTAGCCTGTACATAGGCTTTGGCTGACGCCTGCAAGACATCAAAGTCTAAGCCGATCCCGCTGATTTTTTCATTGGTTTCCTGGCATTCAATAACCACGTGCACTTCCGCTTGCGCATCTTCCCCACTGGTCAAGGCAGTGATCTCATAGTTCAACAACTTCGGCTGCTGCTGGAAAATCTGATCGATCGAGTTGTAGATAGCTTGGATACTGCCGGCACCGATAGCTGATGCCACTTGTTTTTCCTCGTCTTTGATGATAGAAACCACCGCTCCTTGATGGCCATTGGACACGTATTGCAGCTGAACTGACTCCAACTCGCAGCCATCTTCTTGGCTGCGGCCCTGGTCAGCCACCAACGCTAACAAATCTTGTTCGGTCACTTGCTTTTTCTTATCTGCCAACTCTTTGAAGCGTTTAAACAATTCATTGGTTTCTTCTTGGTCAAACTGGTACCCCAGCTGCTGCATTTTATCGACAAACGCATGGCGGCCAGAAAGTTTGCCAAGAGGCAGTGAGTTGGTTTGTACGCCTACCAATTGCGGGGTAATGATTTCGTAAGTTTCAGGATTTTTCAAGACGCCATCTTGATGAATCCCAGATTCATGAGCATAGGCATTGCCGCCGACGATCGCTTTGTTTTTCGGTACCGTGATCCCAGACAAACGTGCCACCAGATCGCTGGTGCATTTTGTTTCGTTTAACTTGATGTTGGAGGTAGCCTGATAGAAATCATTGCGAATATGCAACGCCAGCGCCACTTCTTCTAGTGCGGTATTGCCCGCTCGTTCGCCGATCCCGTTGATCGTTCCTTCCACCCGATCAGCACCATTTTCGATAGCTGCCAGCGCATTGGCTGTCGCCATTCCCAAGTCATCATGACAATGGGAAGAAAAAATGATCGGCTGCTCACTCTTGATATTGGCGATCAAATAGGCAAAAAGCGCACCATATTCCGTAGGATTGGTAAACCCTACTGTATCGGGCACATTGATGATCGTCGCGCCGGCATCAATTGCTGTTTGAACCGCCTCAAGCAAGAAGGCCTTATCGGTGCGGGTGGCATCTTCTGGCGAGAATTGAACTTTTTCAAAGCGTTCACGGGCATAAGCTACATGTTCTTTGATGGAAGCGAGTACTTCTGCTTTCGTCATATTCAGCTTGTACTGGCGATGTACCTCACTCGTTGCTAGAAAGACATGGATCTGGGGATCGACGGCTTGATGAAGAGCTTCATAGACACGATCAATGTCTTTTTTCTGACAACGGGCAAGTCCTGCAACGGTCATTTTCGTCACCGCCCCAGCAATCGCTTTGACTGCTTGAAAGTCTCCTTCTGATGCAATCGGAAAGCCTGCTTCGATCGTATCGATCCCCCATTTTTCTAATTGCAGCGCCAGTTGAACCTTCTCTTTTGTATTGAAGTTGACTCCCGGCGTCTGTTCACCGTCTCTCAATGTGGTGTCAAAAAACTGGATTTTTCTCATCACTATTTCCTCCTTGGCAGTGGTAGGGGCACGCTTGGCGCGACCTCATTCAAACAAATTGAAAAAATGGTATAAAAAAAGCACTCCATAAAGGGTTTCCTTCATGCAATGCGAATAGGACTCTTCAAATGATGCCTTAAAAAGGCGGGTCATAGAAAAAGAGTCCTTACGATAATAATAATAAAAATGCAGCTGTTTGTTTCAATCGTTTATCCATCGTCGTCACCTATCACTTTTTTTATCTTGTTATGAAGATACCAAACAGCAGGTTCCTCTGTCAACACTTTTCCCTGAATTTTCTGAATATTTCGATAAAAAGTTCCTTTTCGCTCTGATGATGGGTTGCTTTTCTTCCTTGATGAAAATTTAAGCAGAACCTGACGAGATCTTCACAGGATTTTAACCAAACCTCCACATAACACCGTTATGATAGAAATATCCCAAAAATATTTTTCACCCCTTTATCCTGCCAGTCGTATGACTGGTTTTTTTGTTGTTCCAAAGACTCGAAAAGATTGAACTTAAGGTGAGTTATTCGTATAATAAGGGGCAGCGATAAATGAGGAGGATGAAGATGCGCAACGAAATGATGCATCGTCCAGTAGTCAAACCAGAACTAGTGGCGTTTATGCGTGAAAAACAAAAACAATTACCCGGCGAACTTGGTGAAATCGAGCAAGCCGCTCATGAAAAAGAAGTGCCAATCATCCCACATGAAACTGTGGTCTTTTTGCAGTTTTTATTGGGACAGCTTCAGCCAAAAGAAATCCTTGAGATCGGCACAGCGATCGGTTTTTCTTCAAGCTTGATGGCACAATGTGTGAAAGAGGGGCATGTCACAACGATCGATCGCTTTGACGTCATGATCCGCAAAGCCAAAGAAACCTATGCTCGCTTAGGAAATGAAGACAAAATCACGCTTTTAGAAGGACAAGCGGCAGATGTCCTGCCTACATTGAGTGGGCCTTATGATTTTATCTTCATGGACAGTGCCAAATCGAAATACATTGAATTTTTGCCAGAATGTCTACGCCTGTTACGCAAAGGTGGCGTGTTGATGGTGGATGACGTGTTCCAAGCTGGAACGATTCTACAACCCATCGAAGACATCCCTCGCAACCAGCGAGCGATCCATCGCAAGTTGAATCTTTTCTTGGATACCGTGATGAACCATCCTCAGCTGACCTCCACCCTCGTCCCTTTAGGAGATGGCGTGATTCTCATTACGAAAGAAGCAGATAGCGTAATCCTTGAGGAACCTGAGAAAGGTTGAGGGCAGCTGCGCTTCCTTTTTTCAAAGAAAAAATAAGAAAAGGGCGAAAAGAGATTGACATTGCTGCGCCCTTTTTCTATAATGTTATTTGTTGCTGATTGATTTCAACAGCTTAGGCGAAGTGAGCATTCGCTGAAAATTATTTGTTCCAGTAGCTCAGCCGGATAGAGCATTCGCCTTCTAAGCGAACGGTCGGGGGTTCGAATCCCTCCTGGAACGTTATATTATCGTGCATAGCGCTAGCAGATCGTTAGGAATCTTTATTCCTAGCGATTTTTTTGACAAATTTTTTAAAAGCCACTTTTTTCAAACGTCACTTTTACCACAAATCAGCAGCACGGTGCTTTTCTTTTGCAAACAACCTATTAACTAATTATCTGAAACATCATTAATTATCACATATAGTTTTAACTGCTAAATAAATATGATATTATCCTCTCAAAGAGCGGCTTAATTGCAAAGCTCGTTTATGGTTTCCCATAATCCAGTAGCTTCACGTTTTTAGATATTATACTTCTCGAACACAACTAACAAAATTTATTCCATAGGAGGAATTTTGATGGAAGAATGTCCTTTTTGCCGCATCGTATCTGGAAAAATAAAAAGCCATGTAATCTATGAAGATGACAGTGTTTGCGCCTTCCTTGATCATGCCAATGACGTGGATTATCATATGCTGGTTATTCCTAAAAAACATTACACCAGTATTTTAGACTGCGACCCCGTTCTTCTTGCTCACCTCATTCAAACGGTTCAAAAAATAGCAGATCATTGTGTCACTCGCTTAGGATTTGATGGGATTAATTTGCTAAGCGCAGCAAATCAAGCAGCGGGTCAATCAGTCCCTCACTTTCATCTTCACTTGATTCCGAGAAAAAAATGTGACGGTATCAATGCGTGGCCCACATTCAATGGAGCAGCGCTCTCTTTAGAGGAAGCAGCGGCATTTTTGACCTTTGAAACAGATAGTAAGGGAGATTAAACAAAACTCAGTAGACTAAATCTTACTTAAAAGCGCTTCTTAAAATACTTGATAATACTTTACTTGTTCTGCTAGCTGATCAGCTGGTCGAGCACCATCCAGTACATAGTCGGCTGATTCAGCAATGATCTGTTCGTGTAAAACAAATAGCTCCCTTGCATAGGAAAGATAAGTATCTGCCCAAGTCAAAATCGCTTCTTTTGATTCGTTCGTATAATCCCGTTTAATCTGACGAGCAAAAGCAATATCTAGTGGTATTTTCAAATAAATCACCGTATCGATCAACTGACGCAAATCTTGGTGCTCATATCCGAAGGGAAAGTCCACAAAAATGATTGGGTAAAGGAGCATCGCTCTCTTCAGATCTTTCAGTAGCAGACTGATGTCATATTGATTGATCGCTGCGCGGGGATCTTGTAAAAAATAATCAAAAGATGGTGCTGAGGGCAATGCATCGATACTATAATCATCAAAGGAGATCACTATTCCATCTGCCAATCTACTCAATTCACGAACCAATGTCGTTTTGCCGGACGCTGTAACACCACTGACTACAATTACTTTCCCTCTCTTCATGAAGTCCCTCCTCTGTCGTACCTTCAGTATAACACGCTCAACCAATCCTTTTTCTTATCCTCCCCCTGCAAAAATTATGCTATGCTTGACAAGAATAAAGAAAGCAGGTGTCCTATGGAGATAACGGTATATATCGCAAGCGGGTTTAGTAAAAATCAAACAGGTGGCAACAAGGCTGGAGTCGTTTTGCTGGAACAGCCCCTTACACCACAACAAAAGTTAGCCATCGCAAAAGAGTTAGGCTTTTCAGAAACAGCTTTTTTATCGAAATCCCCGGAGGCCGATTTCCGATTTGACTATTTTACACCAAAAGAAGAAGTTGACTTATGCGGACATGCAACAATTGCTTCCTTTGCTCTATTGTCATATTTGAACAAACTTTCCAAGCAACAGTATCGCATCGACACCAACGCCGGACGTTTGTCGATCACCATCAAAGACGGTGTCATTTTCATGGAACAGAGCAAACCGCTGTTTTCAGATGTCCTTTCACTAGAACAATTAGCTGACTGTTTCGATACCAATGCTATCAATGATCAAATTCCTATTCAAATCGTTTCTACAGGATTAAAAGATATCCTTGTTCCAATCAAAACAACGGCCCAGTTGCAGCATGTTGCACCTGATTTTGAAGAAATAAAAAAAGTAAGTGCGCTGCAACAAGTAGTTGGCATGCACTTATATGCAATGGAAAAAGAACGAATCGTTTGCCGTAACTTTGCCCCATTGTTTGACATCAATGAAGAATCTGCCACAGGTACTTCCAATGCCGCTTTGGCTTGCTTCTTGCATCAAAAATGTTCCCTTGAAAAAGAAGTGTATCGCTTTGAACAAGGCAGCAATTTAGGTGAACCTTCTGAAATCTTTGTCAAACTAGCTACGTCCTCGCGAAAGGAAATCCAACGTGTTTATGTTGGGGGCAGAGGGCATTTTTGCGAGACAGTCACCATCGACACTGATACACTGGCATAATCACAACAATTTAGGCTGATCTTCCATCAGCCTTTTTTCCTCTTCACACATCGTGTTCTTTTTCCATAGCAGCCCATCAGTATCTCGAATACTAGTTTTCTCATAAAAAAAAGAACCCAACTCGGGTTCTTTCCTTCACCTTGATTTTCTATGGCTTACCAACAAGTTCTGCTAACAGCTCACTGACTTTAGGCAGTGGCTCGTTCTGTAAGGCTGCTACGATTTTTGAACCGATCACTACCCCATCGCACACTCGGGCAAAGCGCTGCACGTCTGCGTGGGTCGAGACCCCGAAACCAGCTAGTACAGGAATCGGACTTTTTTCCGAAATGGCTTGCAAATGCTGATCCAGCTGTTCGTTGTATTGGCGATCTTCTCCAGTGACACCGTTCACTGTCACAGCATAAACGAATCCTTCCGCTTCTTCGATCAGCGTCTGAATTCTGTCTGGAGGACTGGTCAAAGAGACCAGTGTGAGCAGCGCGAGATCCGCCGCATCAAACGTAGGCGTTACTAGCGATCGATGTTCAAAAGGCAAATCTGGAATAATCAACCCTTTCACATTTGTCGTTTTTAACTCATTTGCTAACTGTTCAATCCCATAATGAAAGAATGAATTGGCATACCCCATCAATACCAGTGGAACCTCAGAATGGATCGTTTGCAGCGCAGCAATGATCTTTTTTAAAGTGGTGCCATTGGCTAATGCCTGCATTCCAGCTGCTTGGATGACCGCTCCATCTGCGACTGGGTCTGAAAAGGGCACGCCGATTTCAATGGCGGCTGCGCCATGTGTCGTCAACAGTTCGATTTCTGCTGGCAGGCGTTCCAGTCCGTTGGCACCCGCCATGATATAAGGTACAAACAAAGGATTGCCTTGTTTTTGGCGCTCTTTTAGTTTCATCGTCAATGTTTTGCTGGTCATTTCGCTTCCCCTTTCCGATCTTTGATTTGTTGAACATCTTTATCCCCTCGCCCAGACAAACAGATCACTAAGTGTTCTTCTGCTGTCATCGTTGGCGCTAACTTTAAAGCATAGGCAACGGCATGAGCACTTTCCAAAGCGGGAATAATGCCTTCGATTTGAGACAAGAGATAAAAGGCTTCAACAGCTTCTTCATCAGTGACCGCGAAATACTCCGCACGTGCAATTTCCTTCAAATAAGAATGCTCGGGACCGACCCCTGGATAATCCAAACCAGCTGAAATCGAATAGGGTTCAATCACTTGCCCATCATCGTCTTGCAGCAAATGCATTTTGGTACCATGTAAAATACCGATACTGCCTTTCGTCAAAGTCGCCGCATGCTCGGTAGTATCCACGCCTTTTCCAGCTGCTTCAACGCCAATCAAACGAACGGTTTGATCGTTGACGAAAGGGTAAAACATTCCCATCGCATTGCTGCCGCCGCCAACACAAGCAACGACTGTCGTTGGCAGTTGTCCTTCTTTTTCTAATAGTTGCCGCCGTGTCTCACTCCCAATCACACTTTGAAAATCTCGAACGATCTCTGGAAAAGGATGCGGACCGAGTACCGAACCCATCACGTAATGAGTGTCCTCGACGGTTGCGACCCAGTAGCGCAGCGCTTCATTGACAGCATCTTTCAATGTCTGATTGCCTGATGTGACTGAAACCACTTTTGCTCCCAACAATTCCATTCGAAAGACGTTTAGTGCTTGCCGCTGAACATCTACCGCGCCCATAAAAATCGTGCATTCCATACCGAACAACGCGGCCGCAGTTGCTGTGGCGACGCCATGCTGCCCAGCACCGGTCTCTGCTACCACTTTCTTTTTCCCCATCCGTTTTGCTAATAAGACTTGGCCAAGTGCATTATTGATTTTATGGGCACCCGTATGATTCAAATCTTCTCGCTTCAGATAAATTTTGGCACCGCCTAAGTGTTGTGACAAGCGCTGGGCATGATAAAGGGGGGTCTCTCTTCCTACATACTCTTGTAAATATTCCTGTAATTCAGCTTGAAAACTTGCGTCCGTTTGTGCTTCACGATAGACAGTTTCCAATTGCTTGACTGCATACATCAATGTCTCTGGCACAAACTGTCCGCCAAAAGAACCATAAAATCCTGTTTTTGTGGGATACTGGGTCATCTTTTTTTCTCCTTTACTAAATGAATAAATTGTTCGATTTTCCGACTGTCTTTCTTGCCCTGGGTTTCAACGCCTGAAGAAACATCGACAGCATAAGGCCTAAAAAGTTGGATCGCCTCTTCTACATTTTCCACGTGCAACCCGCCAGCAATAAAAAATCGCTCAGACAACGGCAACGGTTCTCTCGCCGCTTTTTGCCAATCAAAGGACTGGCCGTTGCCGCCAGCATAAGGGTGATCTCTTACTGGAGCGTCCAATAAACCAAAATCTGCATCGCAGCTCAGGAAATCTTGCTTTAAAGTTTCTGCTTCTCCATCAAAGGCTTGGATCACTGCGATCTTTTGATGAGCAAAAACGCCCTTCTGAATGGCTGTTTGCAAAGATGGCAGAACCTTTCCGTGGAGCTGAATCGCTGTTAGTTGGGCGGCTTGAATTGCCGCTTGCACTTCTTCAACACTTGGAGAAACGAAAACCCCGACTTTCCCTACATTTTCGGGTACTTGCTCCGTTATCTTGCGGACTTGGGTCGGATCGATTCTCCGACGGCTTTCGGCAAAAACAAAGCCAAGGTAATCTGCTCCTGCATTGATGGCAGTTTCGACATGCAAGCGTTCGGTGAGTCCACAAATTTTCACTTTGGTCATCGACGGCTCACCTGCAAATCTGCCGCTGTTTCAACAATTCGATTGCTCCTCATCAACGTTTCTCCAACGAGGACTCCATGATAAAACGGTGCAAGCTGCAGCACATCTGCGGCCGTTCGAATACCAGATTCACTGATGTAAACCGCCTCTGACGGCTGAGGTGCTAAAGCAACACTGACATCCAAGGAAACGTCAAAGGTTTTTAGGTCACGATTGTTGACGCCGATGATTTTGGCACCTAATGCTTGGGCATGTTGAAATTCAGCCGCATTATGGGTCTCAACGAGTACTTCCAACCCTAGTGCTTCGGCTTCTTGATACAGCGCGACCAAACGGGCTGGCTCCAACGCAGCCACGATCAATAAAACGATACTGGCACCCGCATTCTTGGCGCGAATCAATTGTTTTTTGTCGATAATGAAGTCTTTGCATAATATAGGCACCGAAACAGCCTTACTGACTGCTTCAAGATCTGCCAGCGAGCCTTTGAAAAACTGCTGGTCGGTCAAAACGGAAATCCCGCTGACACCCGCGGCTTCATAAGCTTGCGCTTGCGTGACTGGGTCGATCGCTTGGTTGATGTCTCCTTTTGAGGGTGAAGCACGCTTGATTTCAGCAATGAGGTGCATCTTTTGTGGTCGTTCCTTGACTTGCTGATAAAATGATGGGCGTTTCGCTACGACCTTTTCGGTTTCTTGTGGCATCGCGGCAACTTCGTTAACTTTTTTCTGGATGATCGTTTCTAAAAAATCCATGATTCTCCTCCTTACAGCTTTCGTAGTTATTGGCTATTTGACTGGCGGATCAACTCCTGCAGTTTGTCATAGGCGGCACCCGAAGCGATACACGCCCGTGCCATCGCAAACCCTTCTGCTAGCGTGGTGGCTTTGCCGTTAGCGTAAAAGCCTAACCCTGCATTTAAGACCACCGTTTCTAGATAAACGGAGGGTTGATTTTTCAACACCGCAGTTAAGATCGCCGCATTTTGAGCGGCATCCCCGCCGACGATCGCCTCGATCGGCGCTGGCGTAAAGCCGTACGCTTGTGGATCCAAAGAAAAATTGGCTACCTCTCCTCCTTGATAAAAGCTGATCGCAGTTTCACCTGCCAAATTGGCTTCATCCATTCCATTGCATCCATGGATCACCATTGCTCTTTGCCGACCAAGACTGCCTAACGCCTGAGCGGTGTCGGCCAAGCTCTCGCCTGCGTAAGTCCCAATCAGTTGCGTAGTCAACGGAACAGGATTGATCAAGGGGCCTAATAGATTAAAAATCGTTGGCGTTGCTAATTCTTGCCGTATCTTCATCACTGCTTTCATGCCGGGATGCAACGAGGGAGCGAAGAGAAACGCGATGCCGACAGTCGTTAATAGCTCAGCGATTTTTTCTGGTGATGCTTGGATCGATACCCCCAAGCAGGCTAAGACATCGGCACTGCCTGAACGACTAGAGATACTGCGATTGCCGTGTTTTGCCATCGTGATTCCCCCAGCTGCTAACACGAAAGCAGCCGTAGTGGAGACATTAAAACTATTGGAGTGATCGCCGCCAGTACCGCAATTGTCCATGGCGTCTCCTCCTTCATAAGGAATGGTCACGGCATGCTCTAACATGATTTCCGCTAAAGCGGTCAATTCGGCGGCTGTGATGCCGTTGATCTTCATCGCAACTAACGCTGCCCCCAATTGACTTTCTGAAAACATCCCGCTTAAAATTCCTTGAGCAAAGTGGCGCATCTCCTGATAACTTAAATGACTGCCATTAAAAAGCTGCTGGGTGATTTGCTGCGGCTGCTGTATTTTGACTGCTTCCATAATTGTTCCTCCTTTTTCATTTGCTGCTTTTTGCTGAGTTTTCTGGAATGAGTTCAAGAAACCGTTGGATAAAAAATGCCCCTTCGTTTGTCCCCATTGATTCAGGGTGGAATTGAAGTCCTACGATCGGCTTTTGTCGATGCTGGATCGCCATGATGATCCCTTTTGTTTCAGCCAACACCTCAAATTGTGCAGGAAGGGTCGCTGGCTCAATAACCAGCGAGTGATAGCGCATGACAGTCATGTCTCCTAGGTAGGTTTCGAATACGCCTTTTTTCTGATACGTAAGGCTCGATTGCTTGCCGTGCATAATGGCTGGTGCTTGGACCACTTGGGCACCAAACGCTTCACCAATGGCTTGATGACCTAAGCAGATCCCTAAAAGCGGCTTGCTATTGTGATATGTTTTGATCAAAGGAATCATGAATCCTGCCTCTGCGGGACGTCCTGGTCCTGGGGAAAAAATGATGGCATCTGCTTCTTCAGCAACAAGGAAAAGGTCTGGATCATCATTTCGCAAGACGACTGTTTCTTCTGGACAGAGCTGGAGAAGATTGTAAGTAAACGAATCATAGTTATCGACGAGTAAGATCATTGGCTGACACCTCCAATAGTGCTTTGGCTTTGTGTAAGGTTTCGTGGTATTCAGATGAGGGATCAGAATCATAAACGACACCCGCCCCTGCCTGGACATAAGCGATCGCGTCTTTCAAAACCATTGTCCGAATCCCGATGGCAAAATCCGCTTGATCGTTTCGAGAAAAATACCCAACGGCTCCCGCATAGACCCCTCTTCGAACAGCTTCCCATTGATAGATGCGAGTCATGGCACGAATCTTTGGTGCCCCGCTGACCGTGCCTGCTGGCAGGGTTGCTTTCAAGGCATCCATTGCCGTCACACCTGCTCTGCGCTTGGCAGCCACAACCGAAACGATATGCATGACATAGCGGTATTTCTCAATCACCATGTATAAAGGAACATGAACCGTGCCATGTTCAGCGATTCGGCCCAAATCATTGCGCCCCAGATCGATCAGCATTTGGTGCTCTGCACGTTCTTTTTCATCTGCTAATAGTTCCGCCGCCAAAGCTTCGTCTTCTGCTTTGGTTGCCCCTCGTTTGCGGGTACCAGCGATTGGATTTGTGGTGATCGTTGTTCCTTGAACCCGAATCAAGCTTTCAGGTGAACTGCCGATCACTTTGAATCCGTGATCGAAATCAAGATAATAGAGGTAGGCAGACGGATTCGTCACTCGCAGTTTTCGGTAATAGTCAAAAGGATCTTGCGTAAATGCTGCTTGCAGACGTTGGGAAGGAACCACTTGAAACATATCCCCTGCCGTAATTCGGGCTTTTGCCTCACGAACGATCATTTCATAGGCATGTTGAGTAACATTACTTGTAAAATGCAGCTTTTCATTCGATAACCCACGGGTCTCAGCTGCGACTGGTGTCCTTAATTGCTGCTGCACCGCTTGGAGTACCTGCTCCATCTCGGCGGTCCCCCTTTGGCTGTAGCAATTTTCAAGGATGATCGTCAAGGTTTCCCTTTGATGGTCCAGAACGAGAAAGGTTTCAAAAAGCCAAAAGGCCATATCAGGCACCTGCAATTCATCTGCTGGCAATTGTCCAATGTCTTCATAGCAAGCTGCGATATCATAGCCCGCATACCCGATCGCCCCACTTTGCAACGGCAGATCCGATAAAGCGGTGATTTCTTTTTTGACTACATACCGTTCCATTTCTTTTAAAGGGTCCTGACAGGGATACTTGTTGATCGTTTTTTCCAAAAGATCCTCTACTTGAAAAACACCATCCTTAAAGGTTAGTTTCTGAACAGGATCAAAGGTGAGGATCGAATAGCGTCCCGTATCTTCTTCTCTGGGAATACTTTCCAGTAAACATTTATGCGCCCCTTGAATCCGTAAAAACACTGAGACAGGTGTCAAACAATCGCTGTTGATTCGTTCCATTCGATACATAAGCTGCTCCTTTCTTTGTAAACAAAAAGCCCTCAAGCAAACATCATAAAAACGTCTGCTTGAGGGCGAATGACCGCGGTACCACCTCAATTGAAAGTTGCCTAAAAAAGCAACTTCTTCTCTATCAACCGTCTAACAACGGTCTTCCTCTATAACGGGAGTTCCCGCATTTTCCTACTGCCAAAAAAGGGTTCAAAAAATGATCGGCTAAGGCCATTTCCTTGATTTCTTGGTATCGGACTCTCATCACCGCCGACTTTCTGTAACCAAAAAAGACTCAAGTACTTCTCTTAGTTTGATTTTACGTTTATTTTTCTATTGGTTGAAGGGCAAGAAAAACAAAAAAGCCCTCATGCAAACAAATTCGTCTGCATGAGGGCGATTACTCACGGTGCCACCTCAATTGGTTCTCTAGATCGTCTATCAACGATCGTTCTCTGTAACGGGAGATCCCGAAAAAAGCCTACTGATTTCAGCCTTTCGACACAAAAGTCCATTTCTGAAGCGTCAATCTGCTGATTTACACCACCATCAGCTCTCTGCAAGACGAACGTCCTCATACTTCTCTTTTGTTTGGTCTTTACTAGTTATTGGTAGCTATATTACGTGGCTTTTGCTGATCTGTCAACAGAAAAAAGCGAATTTTCTTTTTTTGTCTCCTTTTGACAATACAAGAAAACAACCTACAATGGGTTGCCTTAACCAAAATAAATAGACATTCTTTTGGACAAAAATCGCCTTCACTTCTTTCAGCGTATTTAATTATAGCTGCTACTCTATTTAAATAATATTTGTTTTTTTATAACCCTTACGTGAAGATCAAAGAGTGAAAGCTTTGCTATAATTTTGCCAAAAAATCGACATTTATCCAAAATTTTCATAACATCATGAAAAAACAGAATTGTTATTTGAAATATTCTTCTATATGATTGAACCGAATGTAAGAAAGGGTGATTAAATGCACATAGACAAATTATATTTTTCCACCTTTATTTATAAAATGAGCTGCTTAGAATTTACTTACTCTCTCATTCAATCCAATGAGAAAAAAGTCGAATTATCCGAGGAAGAACAAGCAGAAATTGAATGGATCATCAATTCTGCGCTCCATCGAAAACTCTACGCCTCTCGCAAAAAGAGTCTTTTTTCCTCAAAAATAAAATTGTCGAAAGAAAGTTATTCTATGTATTTGCGTATGAAGAAATACGAACACATGATAGACCTCTAACCGTTAAAACACATAAAACAAACGCATTCCTTTAGACAGTTACTTAGAAGGTTGCCGATCCCAGCTTTTTTAATAAAAAAAACATCATCCAGTGAATTGGAAATAGCAAAACTTGCCTTTTTCGTATAAAATCAAAAAGAACACGAAAGAGTTGTCTTTCATCAAAACAGTCAATGTGACTCTTTTGACCTTCAAGACTCGGAAAGGAAGTTTTTGTCATGGATGGGATGATGAAAAAAATCATTACGGAGAAGGATTTATTACGTCAGATCCTTCTCTTGGAACAACTGGCGAATCACAAAATGATCACTGCCAAGCAACTAGCAAAATTGATCGATACGACGGAGCGAACCGTTTTTTCCGATCTAACCTATATTCGCCAACAATTGCCTGATGGTTGGCAGATCGAAGCTGCCAGTAGTGGCTTTGCTCTGACCCATGATGGGCCATTGTTGATGAGTCAGCTCTGGGAAACGTTTTTCCCTCAATCGATCGGTGTTTCTTTGATGAAAGCATTGCTTTTTTCCAGCGAACTCCGTACGCAAGATATTCTTAGCCAAACAGGGACATCCTATGAGACCTTGCGACGACATGTGACAAAATTAAACAAAAGTCTCACTGATTTTTCGTTGCGGATTCGGATCACCAATCGCATGATCCGCTTTGAAGGAAGTGAGATCAACATCCGTGTTTTTTTTCATCGCCTGTTGCTGCCATACACCCATAACAATTACTTTTTTGAGGAATATACGATTCATGAGTCCCACTATTATCATTTCTTGGATCGCTTAGCAAAAGCCAAGCTGCAGATCGAAGTGGAACAAATCTACGGTACCTGCTGGTTTTTTATCAATACGATTCGCATCAAAGCCAATTGCCGTATCGATTCCTTTGAATTTCAGGGGGACGATCCCCTTTATAGCCTTTTCCAACAGCCATTAAGCCAGCTGTATCAAAAAGAAGGCGTTTATTTAGAACGCAGCGAACACTTCTTTAGCTTCTACTGCTTCTTAGAAAGTTGGAACTACAATAACGACTGGTCCGCAACGATCCAAGCAACCCTTGAATCCTACCAAACCATTTATCAGAAAACGACCCATTTTGTTGGAAAACTAGACCGCTTGTTGCAGTTGTCTTTAGCTAGTGATACACAACTGATTGAGAATCTACTGTTGCTTTTGATCAAATCGCAAGAGTCAGCCAAGCTCTCAGAATTGTTCGGGCTCGAATTTCACGAGATCCAACGGTTAAATCAACCCTATTCGCTATCGATCGAAGCGACGATCCATGACTTTTTAGAAGAGCAAACAGCCAGTCAATCGGAAATGAGTTTTCCATTATGGTCAACCACCACCTTACTGATCCAACAAGCGATTTTACAGATCAATCCCATTCGCGCAAAAGGGTATTTTGTTTTCCAAGGTGAGCCTGCCTGGAAAGCTTATCTCCTGCAAGAATTGAATGACTTCCTCGGTGCCCGCATCCTTTTATCGGCGATCGAGCCTGGTCAACTAGAAGCGTTGGCGGAAATCGAGGTTGATTTTATTCTCTCAAATTTCCCTTTAGAGGAAGTATCTGTTCCAGTTTTTTACTTATCGATGGTACCAACGAAAAATGAGCTCAATCAAGTGACTGAGCTCATCCAAACCTATTATTTAAGCTATCGCTAGAATCATCAAGCTGCCGCTACTGCTTCACTGGAGCGGCTTTTTGCCGTCCTTGCAGCTTATTCGTAATAAATTTCTCACCCTCAACGACTGCGAAAAGGAGTGCGCCGTTAGCAGCGATACTCAACTGCTGCATCAAGGTCAAAGAACCGATCCCTAAAAGCTGGTGTCCTAGAGGGGTTAGGAAAATCGCTGCCTGTAATACGATCAGCAGTGAAAGAGAAACGAATAGCGCTCGGTTGGCAAACAGTTGGCGATTCAAGGCTGGCTTGACCAGCTCCCGACAGTTCAACAAGTAGACCGCTTGGGCAAAGACGATACTTTGCAGCAGCATGCTTTGCTGAAGGACCGTTCCCTCAAATTGAACCGCTAAGACGTAAGAAGGAATCATGATCAACAGCGAGACGTAGAAGATGCGGAACAAGCTGTACCAAGACAAGATGCCTTCTTTGATTGGCCGTGGTGGTCGATTCATGACATCCGCACTTGCCTTTTCAAAACCGAGTGCGTAAGAAAGCGTGATCGTTGTCACCATATTTACCCATAAAATTTGGACAGGTGTCAGTGGCAGTGGTCGGTTCAACAAGAGTGCCGCAATAACGATCAATCCTTGAGCAACCGCAGTTGGTAAGAAGAAGTTGATGGTTTTCTTCAAATTATCGTAGATTCGACGACCCACTCGGACGGCATTGGCGATCGTATGAAAATTATCGACTGCCAAAACCATATCGGCTGCTTGCTTGGTTACTTCACTGCCTTTGATCCCCATAGCGATCCCAATATCGGCTTTTTTCAGCGCTGGTGCATCGTTTACGCCATCACCGGTCATTCCGACGATCTCTTCATTCGCCTGCAAAGCACTAACGATCCGTAATTTATGCTCAGGGGTCGTTCGAGCAAAGATGTCTGTCTTTTGAACTGCTTGCTGCAATTCTTCCTCCGACAACAGATCGATTTCTAGCCCTTCCAACACGTGATTCGTGTGCTTCAAGCCAATTTGCTTGCCGATGGCTTGAGCGGTCTTGCCATGGTCTCCTGTGATCATTTTGACTTGGATGCCCGCTTGCAAGCACTCTTTTACCGCTTTGATGGCACTGTCTTTCGGAGGATCAATGATACCAGCGATCCCGACAAAGGTTAAATTGGTTAGCCCTTCGTGGGACAAGGACTCCTGCGCCGACAGCGTCAGATGCGCAAAGCCGATCAGCCGCTGCCCTTTCGCTGCTAATTTTGCACTTTCATCTAACCACCATTGCTTTTGATCTGAAGTCAGTTGGCTTTTCTCAAGCAATACTTCGGGCGCACCTTTGACAAAAACTACCGAGGCATTCGGCTCTTCTTGATTTTGATGGCGTGTTGCCATGTACTTGTAAGAGGAACTAAAAGGAATCTTATCGACTGTTTTACGCAATGGTTGCTGCGCTGATTCTGCGTATTGTAACAAGGCTTTTTCGGTTGGGTTCCCAACGAGATCCGCAGCCTTTTGTCCTTCGTCTTGCTTCAAGTCTTGACAATTTGCCATGATATCAAGCACCGTTGCTTTATCCACGTTTGACTCAACTAAAACATCGACGACCGTCATTTCATTTTTGGTCAAGGTTCCTGTTTTGTCTGAACAAATCACCGTCATGGCACCTAGTGTCTCCACTGATGGCATCGTTTTGATGATTGCTTGCTCCTCAGACATTTCCTTGACACCCATCGATAAAATCATGGTCAGCACGGCTGGCAAGCCCTCAGGAATCATCGCTACCACTAAGGCGATACCTGATGAGAACAAGAGATCAAGATCAAAGCCGTAGCGGAAGGTAGTAAAGAAGATCAAGAAAACCACTAATCCGATAATGCCTTTAAAGATTTGGTGATTCAATTGCTTCATTTTTTTGATCAACGGGGTTTCTTGCGCTTTCACAGACTGAATTGCTTGATTGATCTGGCCGATTTGTGTATCGTCGCCTGTTTCAACGACGATCCCGCTGGCAGTTCCGCTTTCTACATGGGTACCAGAAAACGCCATGTTCCGCTGGTCACCAATTGTACTTTCTTGAGTAATATGCTCGGTCATTTTTTGAACAGGCTCAGATTCGCCAGTTAAAATCGACTCTTCAATCACAAGATCATGGGTTTCGATCAAGCGCATATCTGCTGGTACAACATCTCCTGGTCCTAAAACGACTAAATCTCCATTTACTAAGGAAGAAACAGCAATTTTCTTTTTGCGGCCGTGAACATAAATCGTTGCTTCTTGCCCCATGAACTGCTTCAATCCATCCAGTGATTCTTGGGCTTTGCGCTCTTGCCAGTAGCCGACGAATCCATTGATGACGACGACCGCCATAATAAAGCCGCTTTCGATATAATCACCAGAAATCCCTTTTAAGACGGCTGCGACGATCAAGACCAACATCAGTAAGTCGGTAAAGTGCTTGCCGACTTTCTTCCATGTGGGGATCTGCGCTGCCTCAGTAATTTTATTTTCACCTTGCTTTGCTAAACGCTGGTTGCGTTCTTCGGAGGAAAGGCCCTGCCGTGTTGTTTGCAATGTGTGTAATAGTTCTTCTGTTGTGTTTTTGTACCAATTCATATTTTTTTCCTCCTTGTTTATTTATTTGATCTGAACATAGTATAAGACATTGAAACCATAAAATTCTGGCGATAATTTCAGCGGGGCCTGAAAAAAATGAGTGCTTTTCTTAAAGGGGAAGAGCGGCTTGGTCGCGTGGCTTCACACAACCAACTGAAAACGTCCGTTGATTGTTTTTGCAGGTGGAATCAAGTAAACTAGGACACACCCAATCAATTTCTATCTGTCCATCATCCAAAGGCAAGATAGACGAAAGGAGCCAAAGAAATGGCAATCTATACCGATACAAAAATCGCTCAAGGACCTTTTCTTTTCATTTCTGGTCAAACGCCGTCGCAAGACGGAGCCACACCTGAGGCCCCGCAAGAGCAAACAACCATCGTTTTGAAAAAGATCGAACAGCTTCTATCAGCCAATCAACTGTCCTGGTCATCAGTGGTCAAAATGACCGTCTTTTTAACAGATGCTGCCTACTTAGCTGCTGTCCGTACGGCGTTTACAACTATTTTGGCAGAAAACAAACCAGCCATGAGTCTCGTCATCGTTGCCGGCTTGGTTGCCCCTGAATTTAAAGTAGAGATTGATGCACAAGCTACCTTGGCTTAAGCACAGAGAAAAACACCAAAAAAACTTCGTACAAAAGGCAGTAGCCAATACGAAGTTTTTTTGGTGTTATCTTCTTATTCAGTCCTATTTTAAGTGTCTGATTCAGTCTTTTTTTGCCACTGCTCCACAAAACCAGCGATGGCTTGAGCAGCCTGTTGAGCATTCACTAAGGTTCGCTTTTTCTCCATCGCTTCTGTCAACGAAATCGGACCTTGCTGGATACAAAAGACGGCAGATAGTAGTTGCGGTAGTTTTCCTAGATCGTCGCTTCGGGAGCCGCAGATGGCAACAACTGGGACCTGATGTTTGTGGGCGAGCAACGCGACGCCATAGGGTACTTTTCCCTTAGCGGTTTGCCCATCGATGCGTCCTTCACCCGTGATCAACAAATCTGCTTCTTTGATTTTTTCCTCAAACCCAACCAATGAAGCGATCGTCGCAAATCCTGGAACCAATTGACCACCTGCCAAACGAACAGCACCACCAAGCCCACCTGCCGCACCAGCACCAGGGACTTCCAGATCGATCCCCGTGGTCCGCTTGATGTGCTCAGCCAAGCGCTTTGCCTGCTGATCCAACTGCTGGATCGTTTCTTGGGATGCCCCTTTTTGCGGACCAAAAACCTGCGCAAATCCCTGATTGCCAAAATAGGGATTCGTTACATCGGCTAATGCAAATAGGTCAATTTGTGCAAGCAGAGGGTTCAACTGGCTGAGCGCCAGAGATTCTGCTTGCAGCAAAGGATTGTTTTCCATCCGCTCGTTTCTTTGAATGGTTGCTCCTAGCGCAAGTAAAAAGCCTACACCCCCATCAGAAGTGCCGCTACCGCCAAGGGTCAGGTAAATTTTTTTCACACCTTGCCTGCAAGCTGCTAAGACCATTTGGCCTAAACCAAAAGAAGAGCTATTGCGGGTGGTCTCGTCACTAGGTTCCACGAGTTGCAACCCAATCACTTCTGCAGATTCAATCAGGGCAATTTTTTCTTCCTTGATTTTTGTGACCAACATACGGGCTTGCAACTTACCGCCTAATGGAGCGGTCACTGAAACCGTTTCGTAATTGCCTCCCAGCGCAGCAATGACTGCTGCCATTGACCCTTCTCCCCCATCAGCGATTGGGATACTGCGTGTTTCCCACTGGTCTGAAAAACCGCTTAAGACCGCTTGATTTAGTTCTGCGGAAGTGGTACTTCCTTTGAAGGAATCGATCGCTGCTACAACTTTCAATTTTCTACCTCTCATTTACGATCATCTCTTTCCCAAAGATTGGAATACTTCGCCTTATAATCAACTTTTAGTTAATTAAATCAACCAAAAATTAACTAGCAATCCATTGTAAGTCATCTCTTATCCTCTTATGATAGAAGTATACCAAACAAACCTATCGGAGGTGCACTATGGACTTACCAATTGGCGAGGAAATCGCTCGGAGAAGAAAACAACGAGGTATTACCCAGCAAGAATTAGCAGTGTTTATGAATGTGTCCAAAGCATCCGTTTCGAAATGGGAAACGGGACAGTCTTATCCAGATATCACCTCGCTGCCCTTATTAGCAGCGTATTTTGATTGCAGCGTCGATGAATTATTAATTTTGGACTCGCAGCTATCCCCTAAAGAGATCCAACGCATCTATCAATTACTAAAAGACGCCTTTCAAACAAAAACACCAAGCGAAGTCCTCGCGCTGGCACAAAGTTTTACCAAACGGTATTACTCTTGTTACCCGTTCTTGTTACAGATGGGCTCCTTTTACTTAAATCATTGGGATCTTTTGCCAGATGTCCCTGTAGCAGATAGCTCAGAAGGACACCCCTCTGAAGAAGCCTTAATGGAAGCGAAAAAAACTACCTATTTGAAAGAAGCAGAAATCCTTTACCAACGGATCATTGCGCATGGTGACAATGCGTTAGCACAACAAGCGCAACAAATCGAAGCCTATTGTCTGCTGATGAGAAACAAACCCGATGAGGTCTTGGCGATCCTTGGCACGAAAACTCTCTCTTTTTTACCTAGCGAACCGTTGATTGCCGCCGCATTTCAGCAAAAAAATCAATTGCAACAAGCTGAGATTGTGACGCAAAGTGCGATTTACCAATACTTGATTCTTTTTATGAGCTTACTGACAAATTATTTGGCAATGCTCACACAAGACGAGGAGCAACTGGAAAAAACCTTTGCACGTGGGCTGGCACTCAGCGAGAGCTTCCAACTGGCCCAGCTGCATCCCCTTTCTTTACTGAATTTTCTAGCCGCTGGGATGGTTTCTTTTGCCGCTTTAGGAAAAGAAAGCTTATTGCTGCAAGCATTAACGCTGTATGTGAAAACATTAGCAGACACGCCTGAGGAAATCGTTTTGAAAGGAGACGATTATTTCAACAGCATCGATGAGTGGATCAGCGAATTAGAATTAGGCAGTCAGATCCCGCGGAACTCAGACAATGTCAAAAAGCAATTTCTCGAAATCGCGCAGTTCACACCATTATTTGAACCTTATCTGAAGCAACCACTATTTGAAGAATTATTTCAGCAGCTGCAAAAACTGTCCGAACAAGAAAATGAGCCACAAAGGAGGGCTTCACATGAATAGTGTTTCACTAAATATACCAGAAAATATATCTGATTATTTGCCCGTACTGATCCCCTTGATTGTTTTGCAATTGGTCCTGATCATCTTGGCGGTTCGCGATATTTTAAAACAAGAACAGTTTAAATTCGGCTCCCGTATTCTTTGGCTTTTCATCGCCTGTTTTGTTAGCCTGATCGGTCCTATCCTTTATTTTGCTTTCGGAAAAGAGGACCAACAATAAAGATGATCGAGATCAACCATTTATCCAAGCGTTTTGGGCGCAAACAAGTGCTGCAAGACCTAACCTTTTCGGTTCCAAAGGGCAGCGTTGTGGGGTTTGTCGGGGAAAATGGTGCTGGCAAAACAACGACCATGAAAGCGATTTTAGGATTGCTCCCCATTGATGAAGGCGAAATCACCGTTTGCGGCGAAGTGGTGCAATTCGGCTCAGCCAAGACCAATCGCTGGATCGGCTATTTACCAGATGTACCGCAGTTTTACTCGTTTATGACAGCTGTAGAATATTTGACTTTTTGCGGAAAGATCCAGCCCAATCAAGAACCTTTTCAGCCTCAGCGGGTGATGGAAGTTTTAGCGTTGGTAGGCCTGGAAGCTTCGAAACAAAAAATCGCTGGCTTTTCTCGAGGCATGAAGCAACGTCTTGGATTAGCTCAAGCATTGATCAACCGACCAGCTATCTTGATTTGTGATGAGCCGACCTCTGCACTTGATCCTTTAGGTCGCAAGGCCTTTCTTGATGTATTGGCTAAAATCAAAGAAGAAACGACAGTTCTTTTTTCATCCCATATTCTCGCAGATGTCGAGCAGCTGTCAGATTACATTGCGATTTTGCACAAAGGCCAGATCCAGGCGTTTGAACCGATGGATTCCTTAAAAAAACGTTATCGAAAAACCGCCTTTGGGATTGTCTTTACCAACGAAGGTGACCATTCGAAATTTGCCAATCTGTTAGCATCCCACGGCATTGCGGCAGAAAGAAAGAACAATCAATTACTGATCGACGAAACTGCCGACACGAATGTTGGAAAGCAGTTGCTGCGATTGCTCAATGAACTACAGATAGTACCTGAATCCTTTCAACGGATCGAACCGACTTTAGAGGCGATTTATTTGGAGGTGATCAAATGAAGGTGTTTCTTGTTTTCTTAAAGAAAGAATTTCTCGGTGGTCTTCGCAGCAAAAAACTGCTGATTTGTTTGATTCTGTTTGCGCTGATTGGTATGCTCTCTCCCTTTACCGCGAAAATCATGCCCGATTTGATGGCCAGCATGATGCCAGAATCGATTGAGATCACGATCGCTGATCCGACTGCGATCGATGCATGGCTGCAGTTTTACAGCAATATTGGAACGATTGGTCTGTTGGTATTTGTAGTTCTTTTTACCGATACGCTCTCTGTCGAAATAGCCCA
This sequence comes from Enterococcus sp. DIV0755f, assembly GCF_051713725.1. Classification (NCBI taxonomy): domain Bacteria; kingdom Bacillati; phylum Bacillota; class Bacilli; order Lactobacillales; family Enterococcaceae; genus Enterococcus; species Enterococcus sp. DIV0755f. The sequence continues at coordinate 1,329,881 of NZ_JBIOQL010000001.1, read as the reverse complement.
AGGAACCTTTATTCAGCTGATTACGAAAGGATTACCGAAAACGACGATCGTCTGTGCCAAAGCTGGCTATTTAACGATTCTGTGGTCTTTGAGCTACCTCCTAAGTGCCAGTGTCAGTGCTTTTTATACCTTGATCTATTTCGATGACTCCAGCGCTGCCCAAGTCCCTAGCGCATTGTTCAGCTATTGGCTGTTTGGTTTATTAGCGATCAGCATCCTGCTGCTAGGTTCCAGCTTTGCTAAAAGTATCTATCAAGGACTGTTGTTTATTGGCGCTTGTTATCTGATCGGACTGTTAGGTAGTTTGTGGAGCCAATTAACAAATTGGAACCCTTATTCTCTTTCTAGCCAATTTCCTAACTACTTAACTAACCAAATCAAACTAGGAGAACTGATGCCAGCGCTGCTGCTGAGTTGCTTATTGATCATCAGCTGCCTAGCGGGGGCTATTGCTGTTTTGAGAAAAAGAAACTATTAAAAAACCATCGGTGCAAATGTTGTACTGACCTCCTGTAGGTAGACGTTTCGTCTAACTCTTGGGGGTCACTACCTGTTGCACCGATGGTTTGCTTCTGCTAGTTTATTCTAGTTCTGCTGTTTCTTGAACGTTCACTGCTTTTTTTGCCTGTGTTTTTTGCTCGATCCGCATAAAGAAGCGCATGAAAAAGGCAATCAAATAGATAGAGAAAGCGGAAATGAGGGCTTCTTGCCAAGAAAAAATCAGGAGATTCAACAAGATGATGATCAGATTGGTTAAGAAGACACCACTAGACTTTCGAATGCCATAGTATTTTTCCAAAATCAGCGGCGGAATCGTGACCCCACCATTGGAAGCACCGATTTTATAAAGTGAAAAAATACCGAAGCTAAAGAAGAAACTACCTAAAATCAAGGAAACAGAATAAAAACGCAAGAGCATGATCTCTGGTAAAAGCGCCAGAAGAACGGGAAATGCCAGACTGCCGATAACCGTATTGACAAAGACCTCTCGCTTTAAAAGCAAAAATGCCAACGCCAGCATCAATAAATTAATCCCCCAGACAACGATATGACGATTGATCGACCAGCCGGTTTCGATCAGGTAGCCGATCGACCCGACACCAGCAGAAGCAATACTGTGAGGCAAAAGGAAAAAGTTTAATGCGATGCAGATCCACAGCACCCCAAGCAATAAAGCAAGATTTTTTTTGATAAGTGATTCCATCAACGTTCTCCTTTCAATCTGGCAACTAATTTTATGGATAAAAGCTTCTGTCTATTCTATCAAAAAAAGCTCAAAAGAAAGAACCATTTTTTTCATGAAAACATGAAAAAAATGATTCTGAACTTCAAGAAAGCATGTTGGTTTTCATCACAAATGCACAGGCTTTAGGCTGTATAGCAGTGATACATCGCAAGCATTTCTTCTGCGACTGCTTCTTGCCATCCCCCTGGCTGTAACATGCATTCTTCCATTGATGGCAAATGAACAAAGCGAACAGCCAACTCTGAGCCTACAATCAATTGGTAGGACATTAAGCGATTTTTTTGCTGCAAGAGCAGCTGATGCTTTTCAGGGGCAAGAAAAGGCGCTGTTAAGTCTGCCAATTGCTTCAATGCCTCCGATGTACAAAGTCTTTTTTCGGGTGCGACACTGATCAATTGGTTGACCTCTGCTAATTTCATTGCCTCGATCACCCGCAGCGTTGCTCGAGGATCATGGATATCCGTCAAAAAAACCGACTGGCAGCCTTGCAATGCCCGAACGAGTCGTCCTAAATCGAGAAAGTCACCATCAATGATCGTCTCACGCGCAGCATCGATCTCATGCAAACGCTCCGTTGCACGGCGGGCATAGAGTACGAGTGGTCGATTGGTTTTTTCCAAAAGTATTTGCCGTGATCGCTGACCGATCGTGCCAGCAGCACCTAAAATCGCAAGTCGTTTCATAAGCTCCCTTTCATTTTTGAAAAATTCAAGCCTCGTTCTTTAAGTAGAAAAAATGGCTTGTCATAAAGTCTGGTTGACGATATTGGCTTTGCGTTGACGCAGTCGTTCTTCAGTCGGCAGAACATGCTCGTCGTAATGTTCCAATTTGTATTCTAAACGTTCAACAGCTTCCGTCATATCTGAGATTTTCTCCCGCAAAACTGCAATTTGTTCGGCTAACAGCTGCTTGCGCTCAGGAACCGTCCCTCGCCCTTCTTCAAATAAAGCCAGGTAATGACTCAGCCCATCAATCGATAGTCCAGCGTTGCGCATTTGCCTGGTAAAGGTGATCCATTTTAAGTCGTCATCATCAAATTCACGAACACCGTTTTTATTGCGTTTGACCGCCGGGATCAGCCCAATTTTTTCATAGTAACGGATGGTATCAGCTGAGACACCGCTCAGGTCACTGACTTTTTTGATATTCACGGCTTCACTTCCTTGTTTTGTATTTTTTCCTAGATCGTTTTGTATGCTACGAGCCAGAAGCCCTTTTGTAACTCGTTATTCCGCTCCTACCACTGCATGAGGCAAGTATGGCTCTTCCAAATACGCAATCTCTTCGGCAGTCAGCTTTAGATCAAGGGCAGGTAATGCATCCAATAAATGGCTTTCTTTTGTTGCGCCGATAATTGGTGCGACCACTTGTTCTTTTTGTAATAACCATGCCAAGGCGATTTGCGCCCGTTTGCTTTGGTGTTTGTCAGCGATCTGTGCGACCCGCGCCACGATCTCTCGGTCTTGTTCCATCGTTTTGTCGTACTTTTGATTGGCGGTTTTATCCGTTAAGTACCGTTTGGTCTCTGCACCCCAATCTCTTGTTAACCGTCCGGCAGCCAATGGGCTATATGGCGTCACGGCAATTTTTTGATCGGCACACAAGGGCATCATTTCTCGCTCTTCTTCTCGATAAAGCAAGTTCAAGTGATTTTGCATCGAAACAAATTTGGTCCAGCCATTTTTTTCAGCGACTGCTTGTGCTTTGGCAAATTGCCAAGCGTACATCGCAGATGCGCCGATATAGCGTACTTTTCCAGAAACTACCAAATCATGTAATGCCTTCATGGTTTCTTCAATTGGCGTGTGGTAATCCCAACGATGGATGATATACAGATCAATGTAGTCCATTTGCAGGCGTTTTAAGCTTTGTTCGACTTGATAAAAAATCGCTTTTCGGGATAAGCCTCCACTGTTAGGTCGCTGTTTCATTTTAGAATATAGTTTTGTGGCAACCACGATCTCATCCCGGGGTGCAAAATCATTCAATGCTCGACCGACGATTTCTTCGCTCGCTCCATAAGAATAGACATTTGCCGTATCAAAAAAGTTGATGCCCAGATCCAAGGCTTTTTTGATGACTTCACGACTGTCGTCTTCTTCTAACACCCACTCATGAAACCCGCTGTTGGGATCGCCAAATCCCATTGTCCCTAAACACAAAGGTGACACATCAAGTCCTGTATTGCCAAATTTTACATAGTCCATTTGTACGTCCTCCTGTTTTTTTAAGTTACACTAAGCATACAGGTTGAAGTGCACTCTAAGTCAAGCGAATCTATAAACTTTTTTTTATTTTACTGTCAATTGACTCAAAAGGACATGCTTTTTGTCGTGCGTTTCATTTCAAATCAGCTTTTGGTACACTAAAGATAAGTATTGATACGCTATCTAGCCGAGAAAAAGGAGCGAAAGATTTTGACTTGTATTTTTTGTACTGCCTCAAAACATGCGATCATTGAAAACGAACGCTTTTATGCGATCGCTGATAAGTACCCCGTCACCCTGGACACTTGCTATTGATCCCCAAAGCGCATCGCAGGGATTATTTTGCTCTCACCCAAGAGGAATTACAAGACTTGCAGGCTTTGTTGCAGGAAGGCAAAGCTTATTTATTGGAAACCTATCGACCAGACGGCTTCAACATCGGCTTCAATTGCGGGGAGGCTGCTGGACAGACGGTCTTTCATTGCCATTGTCATTTGATCCCACGCTACCAAGGCGACGTGGAGCAGCCAAAAGGCGGCGTTCGAGGCGTGATTCCTAACAAGCAAGCCTACTAAACACAAACAAGCCGTTTCTCCAGCAAAGGGAAACGGCTTGTTTATGTTTGTTAAAATGAGGACGCTTAGGAATTGATCGCTGAATGATTCATCAATCGATTGATATGAACGCCTAGATAGACGATTTCATTGACAGGGATCTTCGTTTGGTATTCTTTATCGATATAGGCTTTGACTTTTGTCGCAATCTCCATAGCATTCGGATAAAGAGCCCACATTTGACGGTATAGTCCTTCATCTTCTTCTTGCAGCAGCCCATCCAAAAAGAATCGGTCAACGAAGAAACGCACGTGGGTGATAAAGCGATTGTAATGGATCGAATTGGTGTTGACGTCTTGCTGGATCGAGTAGCGCACCATATTGACGATCAACCCGATCAATTTGGCCTTTTTCAACCCATCTTGATTTTCCTCGGTGTTCGACTGGGCATTGATCAAATGAAACGCGATATTGGAGGCTTCTTCTTCTGGCAGCTCAATTTGATACTTCTCTTTCAACAAACGTAGTGCCTGTTCGGCGGCTCGAAATTCCTCTGTATAGTAATTCTTGATTTCCCAATAGAGCCGATTCGTCACACTCAAGCCTTTTTGCTGACGTTCTACAGCAAAGTGCAAGTGATCCGATAAGGTGAGGTAAATCGTTGAATTTAGCGGATATGGCAGCATTTTTTGCGCCAGCTGGACGATTTCTTTGGTCATTTCAAAATAGTACAACGGAATCTCATCCACTAAATCGGCAAACTGACCTGATTTTTTTTCATCGATTGGCAGAAAAACTTGATCGATCTGGGTATCGGCTATGCTGTCGCCGACTTTCTTTCCATAGCCGATGCCTTTCCCAAGTGCAATCATTTCTTGGCCTTCCTTATCAACAAGTACGACACTTGAATTTAAGACTTTCTTGATGTAAATCATGCACTCTCGCTCCTCACTGTTTATTCTGCCAAACTTGCGCCATTGGTGGCAATCACTTCTTTGTACCAGTCGAAGGAATCTTTTTTCAAACGGTCATAACTGCCGTTTCCTTCATCATCGGCATCCACATAAATGAAGCCATAGCGTTTCGTCACTTGTGACGTACCAGCACTGACCAGATCGATCGGTGCCCAAGAAGTATAACCAATCAAATCGACCCCTTCATCGATGGCTTCCTTCATTTGTTTGAAGTGTGCCTTGAAATAATCGACCCGATACGGATCATGCACTTGGCCGTCTTCAAGGACATCCACGGCGCCCATACCATTTTCAACGATCATTAATGGCACTTGATACCGATCATACAATGAAAGCAAGGAGATTTTCAAGCCTTTAGGATCGATCTGCCAGCCCCATTCAGTTGATGGCAGCTTGGGATTTTTTACCCCTAAAACCGTATTGCCCGGTGTCCGTTCGGCATTTGGATCACCTGATTCGGCCATAGACATATAATAACTAAAGGAAAGAAAATCAACGGTGTGATCTTTTAAGATTTGGCGGTCTTCTGGTGCCATTTCAATCTTGATCCCGCGTTTTTCCAGATCTTTTTCAATCATTCGCGGATAAGTCCCTTTGACTTGAACGTCCGCATAAAAATCATTTTCCAAGTTTTTCTTTAAGGTCAATTCAACATCCAATGGGTCACAAGTCAATGGATACGTCATTAGTTTCGTTAACATACAGCCAACTTTATTGTTTGGGTTTTTCTCATGAGCGATTTTGGTCACTAATGAGCTGGCAACAAATTGGTGATGGAGCGCTTGATACACCTCTTGCTCTTCTTTGCCTGCTTCTGATTGTTCTGGAATGATGCCTGCTGTTGTAAAGGGATGACGATGGATACTGTCGATTTCGTTAAAGGTCAGCCAATATTCCACATACTCCCCAAATTCTTCGAAACAGACGGCTGCAAAGCGGACAAAGTCATCGATTACTTTACGTTCCACCCAGCCATTGTACTTCAAGCTAAGGGCTAGCGGCATTTCATAGTGAGACAACGTTACGATCGGTTTGATCCCCAAGCGCTGCATTTCTTGAAAGACATTGCGGTAAAAAGCGATCCCTTCTTGATTGGGTGTCGTTTCTTCCCCGGTTGGGAACAAACGGGTCCACGCAATCGACAATCGCAACACTTTAAAGCCCATCTCCGCAAACAAAGCCAAATCTTCTGGATAGCGGTGATAGAAATCGATTCCTCGCCGTTTTGGATAGATGGTATCTGTTGGATCTGCCATCGCTTCTTTGACGGCTTCTACGGTCACGCTCATGTGCGCCGCATAATCTTTGTTATCGACATGAGGTTTGTAGGTCGCCACATCCGCCACCGACAAGCCTTTGCCGCCAAGATTCCAACCTCCTTCTACTTGATTTGCGGCGATAGCGCCACCCCATAAGAAGTCCTTTGGAAAAGTTGTTTCAGTCATTTTTTCAATCCCCTTTTTTACATTGTTTTTGTTGCATTGCTCATTTGTTTAGACGAGCGGTGCGATCGATAGGACACCTTGGTCGCTTTGCTCATCGGTTGATTCGATCGTTTTGACCGTAAAGTTTTCTTGATTGGTGACCACACAGATCACGATTGGATCAAAACCAGCTGCTTTGATGGCATCTAGATCGAATTGGATCAGCGGTTGTCCTTGTTTCACTTGATCCCCCGCTTTTACGTAAGGGGTAAAGTGTTTGCCTTCTAGTTGAACGGTATCCAAGCCGATATGAAAGAGCAATTCTGCGCCATTGCGGGTTTTTAACCCGATCGCATGGTTGGTTTCAAACAACATTGTGATCTCGCCATCTTCAGGTGCGATCAATTCGCCAGACGTCGGAATGATCCCGAACCCTTCTCCGATCATGCCGCTTGAAAAGACTTCATCGTTGACTTCAGATAAAGCTACCACTTGCCCATCTACTGGTTTGCTCAATACTTCGGCTTTGGGATCGGCAACCGTCGTCTTATTTTCTACCACTTTGTCTTTGAATAAGAAAAGGACAAGGACAAAAGAAACAGCAAAGGATACCCCTAACGTGACCAATGCCCACACAAGATTCATCGGGTTGGCTTCATCCACGAACATAGTGATACTTGCTAGACCAGGGCCAACTAATGCGAAGGCCTTGATGGCAAACAAACCAGCCACCGCTCCACCAACTAGGCTGGAAGCCATCACGCCGTAAAGCACTCGTTTATGCAGGATCGTCACCCCATACAAAGCAGGTTCGGTGATGCCAAAAAGGGCGGAGATGCCTGCAGAAACAGCGGTTGAACGAAGTTTTTGGTCTTTGGTCCGAACACTCACCGCAAAACAAGCACCAGCTTCTGCAATGTTATGTGCCAATGAGGCAGGCAAGTATAACAGCTCTGCCCCCATCTCACTCATGGACGAAACAGCATAGGGAATCATGGCTTTGTGCATACCAGTAACCACCATCAATGGTAAAACAGCGGCTAAAATCCCTGTTGCCACCCAACCTAAATGGGCATACAGCCAAATGATTGCTGCTGAAAAAATCGTTCCGACTTCAAAGCCTAATGGGCCTAAAATCAATAAAGCGACTGGAACCGTAATAACTAAGCTCATCATCGGAACAAAGAAGATACGGATCGGTTTTGGTGAGATTCGGGTAAACAGCTTTTCAATTTGAGCGTAAAATAAAACCGTTAAAATGGCTGGAAATACTTGTGACGCATAGGCGATATTTTGTAAACCGAAGCCCATGAACGCTGCGCCATCTGTCAATAGTGTCGTTAGTTCAGGCAAAATCAAGGCACCGACAGCGGAAACCGCCACCAATTGGTTGACCTTTAATTTATTTGCCGTGGTGATCGCCACTAAAATCGGTAAGAAATACAATGGTGCGCCACCGATCAGATTCAAAATTTGATACGTCTGGCTCGTATTGTCCATCAATCCAGTGACAGAAGTAAGTAACAGTAAGGATTTCAAGACGCCCCCTCCAGCGACTGCTGGAATCAACGGTTGAAAAATCGAGATAATAAAATCAAGCAGGACCGCACCCCACGATTGTTTTTGTTTGCCTTCACTTCCTCCATCCGCTGTTAGCTCATGACCTAACACGTTCATAACCTCATCATACACTTCGACGACATCATTGCCGATGATGACTTGGCATTGGACATTTTGTCGCACCCCAATCACGCCATCGACTTTTTCCAAGGCATCTTTTTGTACGAGGCTATTGTCTTTTAAGGTAAAGCGCAAGCGTGTGGAGCAATGTTCCAAATGTGCGATATTTTCTTTTCCGCCAATCAACTCAACGATGGCAGTTGCCGTTTCTTTTACATTCATAATTTTCTTCTCCTTTAATTAGTTTTCCTTTGTTGGCCAAACAAAGAAAAAAGCAGGCAGCACCTACAAAAACATTGAACGGAATCCAACGATCCCTTCCATGTTTTTTATAGGTCCTGCCTGCATTACCAGTCACATGCCTGTTTTATTACTTGCATAATACCATGCTTTATTTGAAAACGCAACCACCGTTTTAAAAATATTTTGCTAAGCCTTTTGCTGAAACGAGAAGTTTGCTACACTTAGTGGATAATCAGTTGTTTCGTCTTCCTTGGCTTGCACCAGAAGCAAGAAGAACATCGCTGGCTAAACGTATCACAAGAAAGGATGAATCGGATGACTCCATTGAATCACTCACTGCATGTTGCCGTCCCAACAGCATTTGATCATGCAGAAAGACTTGACACGAAAAGGACGATCGCTCATATCTTGCAACTGCAAAAGCAAGGGATCAAATCGGTTTTGGTGTGCGGCTCCACCGGTGAACAGCACTCATTGACCTTGACAAAAAAAAAACAGCTTCTACATGCCTTAGCGCAAGAAACCAGCTGGGCAGCCGATTTCGAAGTCCTCTTCGGTTTAGCTGGCATCGTATTTCATGAAACGCTCGCGTTGGCAGAAGCAGTCAGCAAAAATCCCCGAATCGATGGTGTGGTTTTAGGCTTTCCCCCTTATCTTTGCCTGACGCAAAAGGAAGCCGTGCTCTATGCTCAGGGATTGATCCATACTTGCGAAAAACCAGTTATTTTATACAACAATCCCCGCCGCACGGGCTTTGATTTATCTGCAGAAAGTATCTTGACCTTGATCGCTGACCCTCGGGTGATCGGCTTAAAAGAAGCTGGCAGGAAGGAGCGAGTGCCTCAACTAAAAACAAAGACGGCTGCCGATTTTCGTTTTTATGCTGGTGGTGAAGCGGACTTGGCGGAAAAGGTCGCACTAGGGTTTAACGGGCTGTCATCAATGGCAGGAAACCTTTGTCCCAAGGAGATCCAGGTGATTTGGCAGGGCTTATTGAAAGGTGATGCAACGATTTCTACGTCGAATGAATGGCAGAATATGGAACAAGCAGCTGCTGGCGATCCAACCAATACCATCAGTTACCTTCCGTGGCTCAAGCAGCAAATCACCATTGATGGACAGCCCTTTGGCTTTTGTCGTCAGCCGCTAGGTCTAGAAACAATTGATCGGTTTGGCACTGGCTCAATTCCCCCTCATCTAGCACATGAAAGGCAGGAGAACCAGACAAATGAAGATTGATGCACCGATTGATCCACAACTAAAGCACTATATTGAAAGCTCCATCATCCCGCAATACAACCAATTGGATAGCAGTCACTCCCCAGCGCACGTCCACCAAGTGATCCAAAATAGTTTTGAAATTGCTGAAACATTGCCCGTTGACCTGAATATCGTCTATACGGTAGCTGCCTACCATGATATCGGCTTGCTCTATGGCCGCAAAAACCACGAAAGCAATTCCCGCAAGATCGTTGAACAAGATGCTGTGTTGCCACGCTTTTTCTCTCCTCCAGTCATTTCAATGATCGGCGAAGCTGTAGAAGATCATCGCGCCTCGCTGCCCTATGAGCCTCGCTCGCTTTATGGCAAAATTATTTCCGAAGCCGATCGCGACTTAAATTTTGAGCGAATCCTCAAGCGTACCTTGCTTTTTGCTTATGAGAAAAAGCAGCTGACAGATTTAGAACAATTGCATCATGAAGCGTATCAGTACATTTCAAAGAAATACGGTCCTCAAAGTGAGCTGAAGGTTTGGTTGGATTATCGCAAAAACCAAGACGGTTTGGCGATCATCTATCAAAAATTAGCACAACCTGAAAGCTTCCGTCACTCCTTTGAAAAAATCGTGCCGTTAGTTATCGCTACAAGCAAAGAAACTGACGATTGACACTTTGATCCAGCACCAGACTTCAAATAGGAACCCTCTGATTCAGCGCCGCAGTTGTGTCTGCACTGAATCAGAGGGCTTTTACTGTTATTCTAAACGTTCTTTCTCCACTAAAATCCCCCGCCCCTTCGCTGCTCCTACGCGCCTATTCAAATCAAAGGGCAGCAAGTGGTTTTCTTCAATCAACAGACGCCCCTTCTATGTAACCTTCCTTTTTTCACCGAATTTACTCTTTGTAAGCAAGATAGTTTGCTGAAAATAAAAAAAATGGTATTTTTATTTTATCAAGTGATAAAATATTAGGAGGAATCGTTATGTTTTTGGCAATCAATGAAATACGCCATTCCAAATTGCGTTACGCCCTAGTCACAGGGGTCATGTTTTTAATCGCCTATTTGGTCTTTTTTTTAACTGGGTTAGCTTATGGGTTGGCTCAAGATAATCGGATGGCGGTCGACAAATGGGAGGCAGATCAAATTTTGTTGACCGAAGAAGCAAATGATAATTTAAACATGTCGATGCTTCCTCGCAGTCTTTATGATGAAGTCGATGCACCAGAAAAAGCAGTTTTGGCGCAAACCGCTGGAGTTGTGACCAAAGAAGACAACGGTGAAAAAGTCGATGTCACCTTTTTCGGCATTGATCCAGATCAATTTTTAGCACCCAATATTACCGATGGCGAGATGTTTGCTTCAGATGATGAAGCGGTCGCCGACAGCAGTATTGAGGAAGAATACGGGATTTCCATTGGTGACACCATCAAATTAGCAGGCAGTGACAAAAAATTGAAAATCGTCGGTTTTACAGATAACGCCCGCTTCAGTGTCGCTCCGGTCCTCTACACCTCGATCGGTGCTTATCAAGAAATTCGTTTTGAAAAAGAAGATGATTCTGAAAATGCCCGTATCAACGCGATCGTGACTCGCGGCAAAATCAAAGAAGTGCCAGATGATCTGGTCGCTACGGATATCAGCAAATTTATTAATGAATTGCCTGGTTACAACGCACAAGTGCTGACCTTTGGCTTTATGATCGGGTTCTTGATCGTGATCGCTGCCATCGTTATCGGTATTTTTATCTATGTGCTAACGATGCAAAAATCAGAAATTTTTGGTGTCATGAAAGCTCAAGGGATCTCTAGCCGCTACATTGCTTTTTCGGTGATCGCCCAAACGTTCTTATTGGCAACCTCGGGTGTTTTGATCGGTGGTTTGGCAACGATCGGTACCGCCCTCGTGTTACCTGCGGCAGTGCCATTCCAAATCAATCTATTATTCTTTGCTAGTATCAGTGTCATGATGATTCTGATCGCGATGCTAGGTGCTTTCTTCTCGGTGCGAACGATTGTAAAAATCGACCCATTGAAAGCAATCGGATAGGAGGAAAAAACATGAGTGCCATTGAATTCAAACAAGTCAAAAAATCATTTAAAGATGGGGACGCGACAATTGAAGCCTTGAAAGAAACCAACTTTTCGGTAGAAAAAGGCGAATTTGTCGCCATCATCGGTCCTTCTGGCTCTGGGAAAAGTACCTTTCTAACGATCGCCGGTGGTCTGCAAGCCCCCTCTGAAGGCGAAGTGTATATCAATGACGAACCCTTCAGTAAACAAAAAGAAAAGCAACGGGCAAAAACTCGTTTCAAAAAGATCGGCTTTATTTTACAAGCTTCCAACCTTGTCCCCTTTTTGACGGTCAAAAAGCAACTCCAATTAGTGGATAAGGTCAGCAAAGAAACCCAAGAGCAATCAGCAACTGAATTGTTTGAACAACTTGGGATCGAAAAGCTGCAGAACAAATACCCCGATGAACTTTCTGGTGGTGAAAGACAGCGTGTGGCTATTGCCCGAGCGCTCTATCATGATCCCACCATCATATTGGCAGATGAACCAACGGCGAGTCTTGATTCAAAAAAAGCCGTCGAAGTCGTCAAAATCTTAGCAAAAGAAACCAAAGAAAAACAAAAAGCCACCATTATGGTGACCCATGATACCCGTTTAACAGATTATTGTGATCGGGTTCTCGTCATGAAAGATGGCGTTTTAGAAGAAAAAGAACACACGAAAAAAGAAGCCGAATCAGATGATTCGCAGAAGGAGCAAGCATGAAAAAAATTATTGTTGTCGGTGCGGGCGTGTCAGGATTAGCTGCTGCTGTCCGTTTGCAAAAACTTGGCTATGACGTCACCCTCTACGAAAAAGAAGGTCAACCTGGGGGCAAAATGAATCAGATCAAGGAAAACGGCTTTACCTTTGATGTGGGCCCCACCATCGTGATGATGCCTGAAATTTATCGTGAAGTGTTTGAATTTGCTGGCGTTGATCCGAATGACTATATTCCTATGGAGAAAGTCGATCCGATGCTGCAGCTGTATTTTGCCCAAGACGAACCGCTGACCTTCTCAAATGACTTAGTAGAATTGACCAAAACGCTAGAAGCGATCTCAGAAGAAGATGCTCAAGGCTATTTTGCCTTTTTAGCAGATATTTACAAACGCTATGTGATCGCCAAAGAGTCCTTCATCACCAAGTCGTTTCGGACATGGCGAGATTTTTACAATCCCAAATCATTATGGGCAGGGTTAAAGCTGCGAACGTTTAGTGACGCCTACTCTTCCATTTCTAAATTTGTCAAAGATGATCGCCTGCGTAAATCATTGGCGTTTCAAACCTTGTATATCGGTGTCTCCCCTTACCAAGGGCCGTCCCTTTATACGATCATCCCTATGATCGAGTTGATGTATGGGGTCTATTTCATCAAAGGCGGCATGTATACGTTAGCCACTGGTATGGCACGTTTGTTCCAAGAATTAGGCGGTACGATCCATTACAATACGCCGATCGATGAATTATTGATCGAAAACAAGCAAACCAAAGGCGTTCGTGTCAATGGAGAAACGATCACCGCAGATGCCGTGATTTGTGCGGCTGATTTTCCTTATGCCATGGAAAGCTTGATTCCTGATGAATCAAAACGCGGCAAATACACCAATCAAAAAATCGCTTCGATGGATTATTCTTGTTCTTGTTTCTTGCTTTATTTAGGTCTGGACAAAAAATATGAGGATAGCGCACTCCACAGCATTTATTTTGCCAATGATTTCAAACGCAATGTAGATGATCTTTTCGAGGCTGGTAAGCTGCCAGAAGATCCTTCCTTCTACTTGTATCGCCCAACCCTGAAAGATGCTTCCTTAGCACCTGATGGTCAAGAAGGTCTTTATGTTTTAGTCCCAGTACCTGAATTATCTAAATTTGATCAATGGACAGATGAAACGATCCAAAGCTACCGCCAGCAGATCATTGGATTATTAAAAGAAAAAACGATCTTTACGGATATCGATGAACACATCGTGTATGAAAAAATGTATACGCCAGATACGTTCAATGATCGGTTCAATGCCTACAACGGTGCGACATTTGGCTTGAAACCGACCTTAGCCCAAAGCAATTACTATCGTCCCCATAATAAATTTGATTATGCAGAAGGCCTATACTTCTGCGGCAGCAGTACGCATCCAGGAGCGGGTGTGCCAATCGTGATGCAAAGTGCCAAGTTAGCTGTGGAGGAGTTGTTAAAAGATGACCGTTAAATCATTAAGCGTCTTTGATGAATACGACAACGATTTTTTATACTGTGAGGCCATCATAAAAAAGCATTCGAAAAATTTTCATACCGCCTTTTCTCAATTGCCAAAAGACAAAGCCCGCGCCGTCTATGCCGTCTACGCCTTTTGCCGACGTGCCGATGATGCCGTCGATGAAAAGCAAGACCCATTGTTGATCGAAGCCATGAAAAAACGCTTGGAAGAAATGCAAAAACAAGTATCAGACGATACGATCGACTTGCCGCAAGCCGTCAAGGAAGAAGATCCTGATGAAGCCATTTGGCGGGCATTGACCCTTTCTTTCCAACAGTTTGATCTGCAATTTCAACCCTTTTTCGACCTATTGGTGGGGCAAAAACAAGACCTTGACTTCCAGCAGCCCACCTCTGAAAAAGAGCTTTCTGACTATAGTTACTACGTAGCTGGCAGTGTAGGTCTGATGCTCTTGCCGATTCTCTCGCAAGCTGCCGCTGCGATTCAAGAGCCTGCCATCAAATTGGGTGAAGCGATGCAGCGCACCAATATTTTACGTGATATTGGCGAGGATCTGCGGATGGGCCGCATCTATTTGCCGCAAACGGTCTTGGCGCAATACAACCTTTCGCGAGAGGCTTTAGCAGCTGGCAATCAAAACCCGCAGTTTATCGAGATGTGGGAACACGAGGCGCAACTGGCAGAGTCGCTTTATCAAGAATCTTTTGTCATGATGCCGCAAATCGATGAAGATTGCCGTGAAGCTCTATTAGCAGCTGCTTTGATCTATCGGGAAATCTTGACTGTGATTCGCAAAAACAACTATCAAGTATTTGCTGAAAAAACAGCGGTACCGAAACAACGGAAAATCCAACTTTTGTTTACCGCGAAAAAAATGCTTCGTCAGGAACGTTGGGAGGGCTGACTTTGAACTTGCGAGAAAAAATATTACGAGTGGCAGAGAACCTGTTTATGCAGCAGGGGTATCAAGCAACTTCTACTAGACAGATCGCAGAAGCCGTCGGCATCACCCAACCCAATCTTTATTATCACTTCAAAGGCAAAGAAGCCATCTATTATGAAGTGATGGTCTCTTTGGCACAAGAGGTTTCTGGAAAGCTAAATCAGACCGTTGAAGATACTTCCTTGACGATCTCTGAAAAAATCTTGAACATGTTTCTTTTTTTAAGAAGTCGGCATCGGATCAATTTTTATATGATGATGCACGACATTCAGCATACCGTTTCTGAGGACACTTCTAAAAAACTGTACTTGCTTTGGCGGAAAAATTACAAAGAACCGTTTCTTGACTTGTTTCGTCGCAGTGATTCCAATCTCCGTTCGGATGTCGACCCAGAATTTGTCACCAGTCAATTGTTAGTACTGATGGCGGCTCATTTGGACTCACCAGAAAAAGAAGACAAGATGCCAGAAGCGATCGATTTGTTTTTATTCGGTGCACTAGGCAATGGGCCAATTGCGAAATAGCTGGAACGTTGGCTTTTGTCCCGAGAATAATCATTCGACGAATTTCTGACAATCGCGTACACTGATCCAGTAAACAGAAACTTAAAAGGATGGATGTACATGTCAAAAAATCGAATCGAAGCCTTTACCGATGCGGTCATTGCGATCGTAATGACCTTATTAGTATTGGAATTGCACCAGCCCGAAGGCGATACCTTTGCTTCTTTTTTAGGAGTGGAACAGCAATTTATTATTTATTTGATCAGCTTTGTGATGTTAGCGATCTACTGGAACAATCACCATCATCTGTTTCAAGTAGTATCTAAAATCGACGGTTGGACCTTGTGGGCGAATCATTTGTTGATTCTGGCACTGACCCTCTTTCCTTTTGTAACGTCATGGGTCAGTCGTTATCCAGTCGCTCTTGCCCCACAGCTGCTATACGGGGCTGTCATTTTATTGACGGATTTCAGCTATTTTCTAGTTGGAAAATCCTTGGTTCGTGCCAATCCTGACAATCAAGCCATCGTGGAACTGTTTCGCGGATACAAGAAACTCTACTTTACGTTGTTTATCAACGTGCTGGCATTGCTCCTGGGCTGGCTGATCCATCCCCTATTTATCATCACACTGGATAGTCTTGTACTATTATTGTGGGTGATCCCTGAGAAAAAAGTAGAAACCTTTTTAAAACAATAAAAACACTTGCGTCCTTCTCCTACAAGCGATGAATGATTGCGCACAAGCAGCCGATTGGTCTACTTTTGCGCAGTCATCCATCACGAGAAGGACGCAAGTGTTTTTTCTAGCGAATTAAGTCTTTCCCTGGTGCCTGTAAGACTTGTTCAACTTGTTCTTTGGTGGTTAAGGGGACATCCCCCAGCATCGTATGAGCCAAAACTGCATTCGTGATAGCAAAATCAGCGGTGCGTTGGAGCGACCATTTTTCGGCATAGCCTAATAATACGCCAGCAGCATAGGCATCCCCTGCCCCGATCCGATCCAACACTTGCAGCAGCTGCGGTGCCGTTTCATAGGTATCTTGTGCCGTAATGATCCTTCCGCTGATAAACTGCTTGTCTTCCACGGCTAGACGCCGTGTCCCGCAGAACCATTCTAGTTGATACTGGTCAATAAAGGATTGGATCAACGCAAGCTCGGCGCCTTCGGTTTCCTCTAAGGGATAAGCCAAGAGCTCCTCCAAGTCACGGACAGAGCCGAAAACTAGATCACAATAGGGTAGGATCGTTTCATACCGTCGTTTCAGTACCTCCCGATTTAATTCTTCATTCAAGCTTGGACGGAAGTTGAAATCAAAGCAGACGCGAATCTGCTTGGCATGGGCCTGTTTGGCCAAAGCCAAAGCTGTTTGCCAGGTTTTCTCAGTCAAACTAAGAGAGATCCCGCAAATATGAATGAGATCGATCGTTTCTAAAAAACCATCGATAGCATATTCTTCTGGACCTGAAACGCCAAAGGAACTATGATGTCGATTTTGATACGTCACATAGGTCGGACGAGCGCCGTAGCCGATCTCGGCGAAATAACTGCCGATATGACTATATTTTTTGCCAACAAATGCCGTTTGAATCCCATAGGAACGCAAGCTGGCTTTTGCCGTATCTCCTAATCGGTTGGCTGGCACCTGCGTCAGCATCGACGTCGTCAAGCCGAAATGCGCCAAATTGCCTAACAGATTGACCCCTGTTCCCGTAAAATCCATTCGCAAAGAGTGGGTCTGTTCCAACGTTCGATATTCTGGTGGCGTCAACCGCATCATTACCTCACCGTAAGCACCGATCCGCATCATTGATCCCCCCTATTTGGCTGCTGCCAACACCTTTTTCGTCATTTCTGCTAATGTCTGTACATCTCCAGGGCGTGTGTCCCCTGTTTCTCCATCGATGATCGAGCTATAAATATGTGGAATGATTTTTTTCACTCCTGCATCAACAGCGATCTGCAAGATTTCTTCAAAGTTTTCTAAATCGATACCGCCGGTCGGTTCCAAATAAAAATCATTCGCGGCACAAGCCTCGGCTACCGCTTGATATTCTGCTTTATGAGCCAACCCTTTCATTGGAAAATACTTGATAGAACTAGCGCCCATGTCTTTTAATAAAGCGATCGCTGTTTCGACTGGGACTTCTGCAGCTGGAGTTTGTGAACTCAATGGACCAGTCGCAATATTGACATAGCCGACTTTTCCCGTTGGTGAAACAAGGGCATTGACGATCGTTTCAGATTGTCCTAGCAAAGCTCGTGAGGTCCCCGCTCCCGTGAACACTTGGTTAACATGCTGTGGTTGAAGAACAGCGGAAATTCGGGAGACCATTTCACTTTGATTGGGGTCGCCAGCACCAAGCCCTACAGAAAGGGCATTATTTGTTGCCACTTGATAGTTCTTCATGTCAGCGATAGCCGCCTCGTCACTATCATAGTTTTTTGATAAAACACCTAGGACGATGTTGCCCTCTGCTGCTTCGTAACAAGCTTTCGCATTGTCGATGGAGTTTGCTAACACATTTAGACAGACACGGTCAGCGAAATAATTGGGTGAAGTTTTCATTTTTGTGTTGCTCCTAACATAATTTCTTGTAAGCGATCAGTGATCACTGCCATTTCTTGTTCATTGACTGCTCGGATATCAAATTCAATAATGCCGTTATTGGCTTGGTACTCACGGGTATAAATCGCTGGTTCTCCTGCTTTTAGCGCGTCGATCACTGCATTGGCACTTGGTTCTTTCACTTGAACACTCGCCCGATAAATGTCTCTGCCAGCGCTGTCTTGAACGATTTTTGCTTCGAAACCAGTGATTTCATTGATTGCCGCAATAAATGGTTGCAGACGCTCTTGCATCGAAGCGCCAGATTCTGTTCCCTCCACTAGATAATCCGTCACGGCTTGGGTAAATCCGAGAATATTGTCTTTACCGATTTTCATTGCTCGACCTATCCCTTTGGATTGCAGGCGCACCCAAGAGACATAGGGCTGCTTGCCGATCACTAAGCCAGCACTCGGTCCTGAAAATGCTTTGGCACCTGAATAGATCACTAAATCAGCACCAGCTTGGGTATAGGCAAACAAATCTTCCTCAGCAGCCGCATCAACGATCAATGGAAGATCGTGTGCCTTGGCAACTTGGGCCGTTTCTGCTACCGTCAACATACTTTTTTGAACGGTGTGATGACTCTTTATGTAGAGGATCGCTGCCGTTTCGGGTGTGATCATCTGTTCAATGTGCTCGGGTGTACACATATTGGCATAGCCTGCTTCCACGACCTTCCCACCACCTTGTGTCACCATCACTTCCACTGGTGTGCCATAATCTACGTTGTGGCCTTTGGGCAAAATGATCTCCCGCTTACTGATTTTCTCACTATATGGATGATACAAATGATAGCTGTCGCCTTGACCGATGAGTGCCGCCACTGATTGGGCGATCCCCGCTGAAGCGGAAGAAACGATCTGTGCATCTTCCGTTTTCAACAATTCTGCTAAATAGGCTCCGGTTTTTTCTGCTAGATCTGCCATTTCAAAGAAATGCTCCCCGCCGTAGCGCTGGGCTGCAAGCACACTTTCGCTGACTTTCGAGACACCTAGAATCGTCATTTTGCCAGAAGCATTGATGACTTCTTTCAAGCCTAATTCTTCAATATTCAGTGTCAAAAAGTTCCCCTCCTATCACCGCTTTTTGCGGCACGATCTGTTGTGTCGTGATTCGGCGATTGCCGTTAGAATCCGTCAATTCCTTTTCGCCCGCTTCAAAGCGGAAAATCGTAAAATCAGCATCATATCCCAATGCGATCTCGCCTTTGTTCTGTAAATGAAATTGCTTCGCTGGGGCACTGGTCACCTTCTCGATGATCTCACGCCAATCATACCCTACGACCGCTAATTTTTCCATAGTCGTCGCTAAATCAAAGACTGGTCCATTGGTACGATTGCGAATGTAGATATCTGTACTAATGGAAGAAGCCTTCAGCTGATTGGCAAAGGCTGTCTCCGCCACGTCAAAATTGAAACTGTCTGTCCCATGACCAATATCGAAGACCAAGCCTTTTTCATAGGCAGCAAAGACGAAAGGCTTGATGGTTTGGTTTGTCTGATCCAAAATCCCATTGGCTTTGCCGTTAAAGCAATGGGTCACCACATCGCCTGTTTCCAATTCAGCGAGAATCTCTGCTAAATTCGGTGGTGCTGAACCAATATGGACCATCAAAGGCAGCGGTTGATTTTCAGCTTGGATCGTTTTCGCTAATTTCAACGGCGTGATGCCATTTTCGCCGATCACCGTTTTGCTCATTCGGGCTTTGATCCCGACGATAAAGTCAGGAAACTTCTGCAGTGCTTCTTTGACCAATTCTTTTTTGACTTTTGACAGATCCGCAAGTTCATCCTGCTCTACGATCCCCCATTTGGAAATGTTGACTAAAGCAAAGACATTGGTTTTGGCTTCTTTGGCTAAATCATAAAACCGATGGATATTTTCAGCGCCCGTCGTCCCCGCATCGATAACGGTCGTGACGCCTTGTTTGACACCGATCTCGTCTGGATAATCATAATAGAGCGTCATTTCCTCGAAACAATGGACATGGTCATCGATCCAACCCGCTGACAAGAACTCCCCTTCTGCTAAGGTCAGCTCTTGTTTCGCCTGCTCCTGCAACGTGGGTGCCAGAGCAGTGATTTTGCCGTCTTGAATCCCAATATCAAATACTTCTTCATCGATCGTGCGGGCTTGACGAATAATCAAATCAAACATTTCGTTACACCTTCCTCTCTGTGAAAGTGAATTTCGACCAAGGATGGATAAAGGGCAGCAGAACTAACTCTTGTTCGACGATCGAACCGATTTTATTTTTTCGTGGATCTGAGTGAGGCTCTAGCACGACTTGCAGCTCGTTTTTGTACTTGCCAAAACGATCGTTGCCGATCACAACGTCCCCTCGTTGAAAGACGCCTTCGTGGTCATGGACAGGATTGTCATGGTTCTTATACTTTTTACGAACTTCTGTGGAACGGATCATCCGATCGGTGATGTCGCCTCGACGGTAATGCTGCTCGTCCAGGGCGATTTGGCGTTCAACTTCATTGATTTCAGGCACAAATTCAATAGCAAATGCGGTCTGGTAGCGATCAATCGCTCCTAGCGCTGCCAATTCTGCTTCAGAAGCATAAGCATTTCCGATAATGACATCGTCGATCAGGCCTGTGGCAAACAAATGCTTTGCGGCAGTTTCTACAGGCATTCTTCGGTGCATTTCTAAGGTCGGTAAGCCATCATTGATATCCCAAGGTCCGATCGTTCCCGTTTGAGAAGAGATAAATGCGGCGGTTCGAATGCCTTTTTCCTTGAAACGACGACTGCATTTTTCAAAGAAATCATAGGGCAAGGCAGTCCCTTCTTGCGGATAGAAATTGTGGCAGCCATATAAGTAAGGAATGTTGGCTTGATAGGTCAAAATATTGTCTAAATACGCCACATCATTGCTCATATTCAATTCAACAGCTAAGCCAAAGGGATTGTAGGTCAACATCGCTTCTTTATTGCCGTCAAAGCCTAAATCTAAACGAATCCCATCGGCACCTAGTTCATGGAAAAAGGTCAAGTCATCATAGGAGATGCCTAGTTCCGAAAAGATGGCTGGTGCCACGTCTAAAATCGTTTCATAGCCTAATCCTTTGGCAAAATCAATCAACGCTTTAAATTTTTTCTGCACGTTTTCTTTGCCGTCACTCACTTCCAGCATACTCATAAAAATGCGGCTAAAGCCATAATCATGGGCTAATTGCAGATAGGCTTTGTCTGTTTCAAAATCACTGTGATCGGGATACACCGATACTCCTAGTTGTCTTTTCAACTTATCTCATCCTCATTTCTTCATAAAAAGCAGTAAAACGTGTCAGTAAAAGCGAACTGCAAACAATCGTCGCCGTTATCGTCAAAAATGGTCCCCACGGAAACTGACGGCTCAGTAGGATCGCTGCAGCAACGCCAAGAATCCCGAACAAAAGCATCCGCCAAAACGGCACTTCTTGAATTTTTTTCCCTTGTGCTGATTTTGTTAACCAAATTTGACAACCAAAAAATAAACAAATGGCATAAATCCCCATGTTTGCACCTCACTCTTTTTTGTCTTGCTTAAGCGGCTGTTTCTTCTTCTTGTTCGCGGGCAATCTGCTGTTTCTCAAAGACTTTAAAGAATGGGTAGTAGATTGCGAGTGTGATAAAGAAGTTGACGATTACTAAAATCGCTGCTGCGATACTCCAGTCCGTACTCATCCAGGCGGCGATTGGTGCTGGAATGGCAAACCCAAGTCTGGCAGCCATCATCGGTACGACACCCGTAATAGTCGCGAAGTAAGAAATCGTTGTCGTAATCAATGGTGCCACCAAGAACGGAATGCCTAAGATTGGGTTCATTACGATCGGTGCACCGAAAATCACTGGTTCATTGATATTGAATAAGCCTGGCAAGATGGATAAACGGCCCAATTGTTTCAAGTATTTTGATTTGGAGAAGAAGAACAAAACGACCAACGCTAAGGTCGTACCGGCTCCACCGATCCAGACGAACCATTGTAAAAATTGTTCCGTAAAAATATTAGGCAATTCATGCGCATTGCCAGATGCTTGGAACGCTTCCATATTTTCAGCGATGGAAATATCCCAGAATGGACGAATGACAGGACCCATGATGGCTGGTCCATGAATCCCCAGTACCCAGAAGAAACAGATCAAGAAGACAGTCAATAAGCCACCAAACAAGCTGTTACCAGCTAGCACGTCTTTTAACGGCATCAACAAGTTACTTAAAAAGCCATTGATATCAAAGCCTAACATATGACGGATCACCCAGAACAAAATCAGGATCGCTCCTCCAGGAATCAACGCCATAAATGAATTCGTCACTTCTGGTGGCACGCCATCTGGCATTTTGATGGTAATGTTTTTTACGATAAAGAAACGATAGATTTCAACGGACAAGATTGCCGTGACGATCGCGCCAAACAAAGAGCCTGAGCCTAAGTTTGCCACATTGATATAACGTCCCGCATCAATGATGCCTTCCACAGAATCGAAGACTCGCAACGGTGGTGCAGCGGTTACAAGAAAGGACATCGTTGCTAAGATACCCGCAGTCAATGAATCCAGCTTGTAGCTTTTGGCTAGCGATGAAGCAATCCCATACGTTGCATACAATGCCAATAATCCGACTGTATAACGAAAGGGAATATCCAAAACTTCCCGATACGGTTCGATCACCGCAGCGACTGATTCGATGGGAAAATTCAGCAAGATCGTGAAGAAAGACCCAACGATCGTTAACGGTAACGTAGCGATGATCCCCTTACGAATCGCTACCATGTGCCGTTGCATCCCCACTTTATTTGCAATCGGCATCAACTTCTGTTCAATAAATTCTACAAACCCTTTCATAATTGCCTCCTTAGTTTATAACATTATAATGTTTATACAAGGATAATAGCACAGTGCTTCCTGGGAGTAAATATGTTTTTTACGAATAGACGAAACTATTTTTAACAACTCAAAATAACATTTATTCATCGTAATTTTACACAATATCAAAACTTAAAAATTTATGTGTTGATAAGGGATTTTTGAATAGCTTGATACAAAAAAACCTATTGGCAATGTTTTCCAATAGGCACGATATTAAAATCAAAAATAGTATTCTTGATTCATTTAATGTTTTTTAGTTTTTCAAATGAATTTTCTACTTAATTATACTTTCTTCTCATAAATAAAATCATCCATCACAAATCCCGAACCAATCGCAACGGTGCGTTTAGAAACACGCGTAAAGCCGCGATGCTCATAAACAGCGATCGCCTGCTGGTTTTGTTTGTTGACGTTTAAATGCAGTGTTTTGCCTGAGGCGATCTCCTCATACCAATCAAAGACTTGGCTGGCATAGCCTTTGCCTCTAGTGGATTGATGGAGATACAATTTACTTAAATAAATCTGCTGCTGCGTTTCTTCATACGCTGTATATCCTACTGCTCGGTCTCCTTCTAATAACAAAAGATAGACTGCTCCTTGCTGGACTTCGTTTTGAATCGCTGCTGGTGATTGGTAATGAGCCAGCATATACGCGACTTGATCGGACCCAATGATAGGTGTAAACACTTCTGGCCAGATTTCTTTGATCAAACGATCCAACGTTTGGAAATCTTCAGGTGATTGAACGATTTTTTTTGTGATTGCCATAAGAACCCCTTCTTTCTGCTGCACGAAACAAAAACTCGTTTATAAATATCTCTATTATAAGGGATAAGGAAAAAAAAGAAAGGGCACGTGGAACAAAGACCCCAAAATGTCTCAAAAGATGGTAAACTAGAAGTGAAAAAATGGTGACGAAAAGGAGGTAGCAACACGATGCAGCTCTTGCAACTACTTTTACTGGCAATCATTTTTGTTTCGTTCTTCATGGCGTTGATTGGCTGGGTTTTATCGATGACCAACGGCTTGATCTTCTCTCGTTCTCCTCAGCAATTTAAAGCGCATGCCCATGATCCTAACTATGAAAAAGAACGACAAGCAGGCAAGCGCTTGAAAGAGATTATATTCCGACGCATTGTTCCTCTAGGAATAGCCTCTTTGATCATCTATGGGTTAATCGCACTATTAAACGTCCTTTAAAAGTTTTTAAAAAGACTCATACAAATTAAAAAACAACCGGCATCTTTTCCTGTTGATCAATGCGCCTTTCGCTTTCGCTGAGGGGAACATCAATGCATAAGATGCCGGTTTGTTTTTTATTTACTTACTGCTGCTTTTGAGGCTTGAACTTTTTTCAGTAAAGCGAAGAGGACTTGGCTATCATCAATAGCCGCAATATATTGTTGGCAAAGTGCCATCATTTCTGTTTCATCCATTTTATCTAAAGAAATAACTAATTCATTTTCTACTACCTGCTTATTATTCATAGGGCTCCCTACTTTCTTCCTTTGTTACCTCTAGTTTGCCATGAATGAGCAGGTTCCGTAAGAACTTTTCAGTTTACAAACAGGAAACGGGTGGTTTACATCCTTGTCCTATCAAGGTTTTTCCAGAAAATTTATTCGGTAGCAGGCTCGATGTG
The DNA here is from genome assembly GCF_051713725.1 of Enterococcus sp. DIV0755f. Taxonomy (NCBI): domain Bacteria; kingdom Bacillati; phylum Bacillota; class Bacilli; order Lactobacillales; family Enterococcaceae; genus Enterococcus; species Enterococcus sp. DIV0755f. Next base: position 1,305,506 of record NZ_JBIOQL010000001.1, on the reverse strand, counting down.
GATGTCAGTATCAAACACCTGAAAACGATCAGCTAAGAGATCTTCAATAGCATCTGCTACGTTATGACTCTTTTCAACCGTCAAAGATTTGTCCATCGTCACGACGACATCGAGAAAAACATTGGCGCCATACATTCTTCCTCGAATCGATTTGACAGATTTCACTTCAGAAAAACCAGCGATTGCCGCTTCATACTCCACGACTAGCGATTCATCAAACCCATCAGAAAGTGAAAAGGCACTCTCACGAAAAATATCGACGGCGGTTTTGATAATCAAAAGAGCTACCACGATCGCAGTCAAACTGTCCAACCAACCGATACCAAATGAGGCGGCAAAAATAGCGATCGCAGTTCCAATACTCGTCCACGCATCGCTGCGGTTGTCTTTAGCAGCTGCTAGCAGAGCGGAGCTTTTTACGCGAGCGGATAATCGCTTATTATAATAATACATGCCATACATCAAAATAGCTGAAATGATACCGACGACTGCCGCGATCATATCGGGACTTTGCGTTTCTCCGAGTAGAATCGTTTGAATGGAGGACCATAAGACCTGCAGACCGACTGCCAGCATAATCAAGGATGTTACGAGACTTGCCACGTTTTCTGCTTTCCAATGACCATATTTATGGTCTTCATCTGCTGGCTTTTGAGCCAGACGCAAACCAATCAAGACAGCGATCGACGCTACGATATCCGTCGCATTGTTCAACCCATCTGCCCATAGTCCTTCAGAGTTTGCCAAACGACCGATGGCAAGTTTGGCGATGGAAACCAAAATGTAGGCAACGATACTTAAGATGGCGCCTCTTTCTGCTTGTTTTAATTCTACGTATCTTGTTTGATTCATGTCATCCCCTCCAAATAGTCAACTTGAAAATAATAGCTGAAATTTTCACAGTTTGCATCATTTATTTGAGAGATTTTATTTTTTAGGAGCGGCAAACATTCACTTCTAGTGAAACGAATTTCTGTTCTGAGGAAACCAAAAAAGCAGGACCCATAAGGGACTCCTGCTTTTTCTACTTTTTCTTTCACAAAGAAGCATGGCTACTCATTCACCAACAACTGGCGATTTCTTTCACTGAATTTCTCATTGTGGGATGAAACCATCGCCTGTGGGACACTGGTCGGCTCTAAATAGTGTTTGATTTGGTTGACTGCTTGCGCAGCATCTTGAAAGGCTCCCGCCAAAAGATTCACTTTGCCTTTGAAATAATGAATGTCGCCTGCCGCAAAAACACCAGGATGGCTAGTTTTTGTAGGAATCTCGCAATTGAGGTAAAAGTCTTCATGGCGTGCAAGATCAAAGGAGACTTTATCTAACAAGCCACTGTCACGGTCATACCCGTGTTGGATCAGTAGATGATCGCATAAAAAATCGATCGTTTCATGGTTGGCGCTGTTTTTTAGTCGTAGAACCATATTGAATGTTTCGGCTTGATTCACCCCATCGATGGTGTGATTCATCAGCACTTGAATCCCTTCTGCTTTCATCTTCTTTACTTGTGCTTCATGGGCTTTCAATTTTTCTCCTCGGTAACACAGGGTGACTTTGGCACCATAAGACACTGCTTCGATCGCATAATCCACTGCCGCATCACCGCCGCCAGAGATCACTAGATGCTTGCCTTGGATCGCTTGCTGGTCAGGAAACTGATAGTGGATATAGTTGTCGACATTATTATGGATGAAACATGGCAATTTTTGCGGAGAAACGACACCGCCGCCGATGCAGACTAAAACGGTGCGTCCAACATGGGTCCTCTCTTGGTCATCCACTGCATAAAAAAGGTCGTCTTCCTTGGTCAATGAAATGATTTTCGTTTTCAGATAGATCGTTGGATCAAACAACTTGGCCTGTTCAATCAAGTGTTCTTTGACTTTCTTTCCCTTGGTGGGCGGCAATGCACCCACATCCCAGACCATTTTTTCAGGATAGAAATTGATCTTCCCGCCTAATTCGGCTTGTGCTTCAAACAATACGACCGATAGATCACGTAATCCAGCATAAAAACTCGCATAGAGTCCAGTGGGTCCTCCGCCGATAATCAGAACATCTGCTATAGTGGTCATTGGCTAGCCTCTCTTTCGTAAATGAAAATCATTCTCAATTAGTTAGTTCGATTATAGACAACGATCGTCCATTTGTAAAGAATTTTCTGAAAACAAATTAATTATGGTTACCAATTATTTTTCTTTACATTGTAAAGAAAAAAGCCTTTTCCTGAACTTCTGGTAAAAAAAAGATGAGCAGATTGTTATTTTTTCTCATTTTATCTAGTGATATATTTGTGATCGTCCCTGACTTCAAGGTATACTCTTAGAAAGTAGGTGAAAAAATGGAAGTTGAAAAATGTTACGCGCCCTTACCGGACGGGTCTGTCCTCTATTACGAGAAAACCGGTTCAGGACGCCCTCTTTTTTTACTGCACGGAAATGGCGGCAGCAGTGCCTATTTCTCAAAGCAGGTCGACGCCTTGCGTCAAAAACATCAACTGTATTTAATCGATAGTCGAGGGCATGGCAAATCCACTAATACGCAGAAGAAAATCGATTTTTTTAAAATGGCAACAGATCTTTTAGCAATTATTCAGCAAGAAAAGCTAACGAAAATCGCCTTACTAGGATTTAGCGATGGTGCCAATCTGGCGATGGTCTTTTGCCATCTCTACCCAGAGCGTGTCAGCTGCATGATTTTAAACTCTGGCAACACGGAACCGCGAGGTGTGAGGCTCTTTTCTCGAATCGGCAGTGTCTTGCAATATCTGATCGTTTGGCTTTGTTCCCCATTCTCCAAAGGCATGCGGGGCTTTCTGCCTATTTTGGGATTGTTGTTTCGTCCAATCGGTTTATCTACAGCCGATTTGAATCACCTCAGTGTGCCGACATTGATTTTGGTCGGCAAACGTGATTCGATCAAGCTTTCCCATTCTTTTTATATTGCAAACAGTATTCCTCAGTCCAATTTTATCGTCGTCAAAGGACAAGGACATAGTTTTGCACGAAAAAATCCAGAAGTATTTAATACGAAAGTTTTATCTTTTTTAGAAAAGGTCGGTGAATAACTATGAGAATCTTTACTTGGCTCCGCGACCACCGCTCACTGTTTAAAACCCTCTTCTTAATTGCAGTCGCCGTGATCGTGTTCGGCGAGCTGCTTTCGTTAAGCAAGACGATCTCGATTGATCAACTAAAACAATTGTTTGCGCAGCTATCCCTTTGGCGAGTGGCTTTAATGGCTGTCATTGGCTTACTGTGTGTCTTTCCCATGGTCTTATATGATATCGTCTTGAATCGCTTGCTAGGGGACAAACCTGATCGCCGTTATTTACTAGAAACCAGCTGGATCATCAATACCATGAACAATTTGATCGGCTTTGGCGGTTTCATCAGTATCGGGTTACGGTCGGAATTTTATGGCAAAGGAAAAAAAGGCAAAGACGTTGCCCAAGCAATATCGAAGATTTTTATCTATTTGATGTCTGGTCTTTCGATTTTATCGCTTGCTGCGCTGGCATTCGTCCTCTTCGGTCCCACGACCGATTATCTCCAACAGTATTGGATCTGGCTTTTAGGCGGCAGTCTTTATTTTCCAATCGTCTATGCGCTTAGTTTTTCCAAAAAAAATGCCTACTTAGGTGGGCTGCAACGACGTGATCGTCTGCAGCTGATCGCCGCTTCCTTATTGGAATGGCTAGGTGTTTTTGCCGCCTTCTTTACGACGGGTCTGTTGATGGGTCTCTCGGTCGATGTGTTTCAACTGTTGCCGCTTTTCATCGCTGCTTCCGTGATTGGGATCGTCTCGATGATTCCCGGGGAACTGGGAACCTTTGATGTCATGATGATCATGGGAATGGGTTCACTACAGATTCCCCGTGAAAGTGTCATTGCCTGGCTCTTGCTGTTCCGTCTGTTTTATTACATCATTCCCTTTTTGATCGGTTTGCTTTTTTTCTCAAAAAATGTCGGTGTCTCTCTCAACCAGCGCTTTTCTGGTATTCCAAAAAGCTTGTTGTTGGAAGTGTTCCACAAGATCGAAGTGTTGCTGCTTTATTTGACTGGAACGATGTTGGTGCTTTCCGCCACGATTCCAGAAGCCTTTGATCAAATCAAATGGTTAGCCCACCTCAATCCGATTCGCTTGAATTTTGTAATGCAGTACCCGAGTATCTTTCTCGGCTATCTCTTTTTGATTGCCGGTCGCGGCATCTCTGCCCGTGTCAGTCGCGCGTATGTGCCGACGCTTTTGTTGATTGCAGCAACGATCGGCTATGCTATTTTTGCGGGTTTCCGCTTTTCGACCATGCTGTTTCTTCTATTATTACTGGCGATCATGATTTTTTCAAAAAGCGAGCTATTCCGAAAGCAACTGGTTTTCGCTTGGGAATGGCTGACGATCGATGGTTTGCTGATTGGTTCATTGACGATCCTCTATGTCATTATCGGGGTCTACAATATGCCCCATATCAATCGGCATCCGACGCATCACCATTCGATGGATTTTTTGCTTTTCCCTTCTGAAAAATTATGGCTCCAAGGCTTCGTTGCGATTTTATTCGTCGCCGTTGCGATGCTGCTGTTTGCACGCTACTTGATGGGACCAAAGCACCAACTCGGCGTCAGTGCCGCCACCGATAAAGTGAAGCATATTTTGAACACTTATGGCGGCAATAGCGATAGCCATCTTGTCTATTTAAAAGACAAGCAAGTGTACGTTTATCCAGAAATCGGCGAGCCGACGGTCTTTTTTCAATTTACGACCTTTAATAATAAATGCTTAGTCATGGGGGATCCTTCTGGAAAGCAAGCAGACTTTCCCCAGGCACTGGAAACCTTTCTAACAGAGATGGATCAGTGGAATTACTTGCCAGTCTTTTATGAAAGTAGTGAAGAAATGGTGATGCTACTGCATGAATTCGGGTATGACTTTATCAAATTCGGTGAGAAAGCCTATGTGGATCTGCCTAGCTTCACCCTCTCAGGAAAGAAAATGAAGGGACAGCGGGCATTGAACAACAAGATCACCAAAGAAGGCTTTACCTTTGATGTGCTCACTCCACCCTTTTCAGCCGAAACCTTTGCCACCCTTAAGGAAATTTCTGACAACTGGCTAGATGGACGGAAAGAAAAAGGGTTCTCCCTTGGATTCTTTTCAGAATCCTATCTGAGTACCGCACCAATTGCCGTCGTCCGTAATCAGCAACAAGAGATCGTCGCGTTTGCTTCCTTTATGCCAACCTATCAGACAGGCTTAGCTTCCATTGATCTGATGCGTCACGATCCTGAAAAAGCCCCGAACGGAACGATGGATTTCTTGTTTATTCAGCTGTTTGACTATTTTAAAGAACAAGGCTACCAACAATTCGATTTAGGTATGGCACCATTAGCCAATGTTGGTACTTTCCGCAGTAGTTTCTTACAAGAGCGGATCGCCTATCTCGTTTACACCTTCGGGTCTCGCTTCTATTCCTTTGAAGGATTGCGGGAATACAAACAGAAATATGCCGCTTCTTGGTCCCCTCGCTACATCTTATATTCTCGGGACAGTTGGATCGGTTATGTCATGATTGCCCTGTTGATCGTCGATAATCAAGCGGCAGACAAAACGAAATAAAAAAGCTCAAATGCGCCGGTTTATTCTCGGAGCATTTGAGCTTTTTCATTTGTTGCGCTTAGAAGTTATTCTGCTGATTTAGATGGTGCGTTTTCCCAAAGTTGTTTGACGACTGGAATATTTCCTAGTTCCGTCATATTGGATGGCAGAATGACCGTGTTGGTATTGCTGTTGACCACGTCTTTAAAGGCTTCGATCCCTAGATAAGATAAGGAGCGCTCGTCTAGCTGGCTTTCTTTGATTGCTTCATTGATAGCTAAAATCCGTTTGCGTTCAGCTTCAGTGATTTTCGCGATTCGTTCCGCTTCTGCCTCAGCATCGATCCGTACACGTTTTGCCCGCGCCTCTGCATCGATTTGGGTTTGTTCTGCCCGAGCTTGCGCGTCGATCGTCATTTGCGAAGCTTTGGCTTCGGCACTTAAGACTGAAGAAGATTTCTCCCCTTGGGCTCTTGTGATCATGGATTCTTTGTCTCTTGAAGCTGTGATCAATTTATTCATTGATTCAATGATTTCTTGAGAAACTTTGATTTCCCCGATATTGATCCGGTCGATCGCTAACCCATAGCCAGCAGTGATGTCTTTGATTGAAGTAAATAGAGCCACGTTGATTTCTTCAGTTCCATTTAGAACCTCGTTCAGATCCATTTTCCCGATGATCCCCCGTAAGTTTGATTGGGCATCTTGAATCATTGAGATAACGGAGTTTTCATTTTCGTAAACAAAGGCACGAACATCTGTGACGTGGTATTTGATTGCTTCATCGATCTGCACGATTACGTTGTCTTTGGTAATTGCACTTTGCGGTTCGATCTCCAGAGGAATCTGTTTCAAGGACACTCTTTCTCTTACGGTATATAAAATCGGAACAAGAAAATGAAGACCTGGTTCCAACGTTCGAACATATTTCCCAAAACTTTCCACAACTTTGACTTCCCCTTGACGAACGATCACAGCAGTGCTTGCGATCAGCCAAATCAGAATCACTAATACGAAGATAACTAAAATAATTTGGATAATGATCATTGTAAAAACCCTCTTCCATTTTCAAATAATGTATTGTTAACACGGGTCAATAAGACACCGTTTTCAACCCCGATAATCTCTAACATGACATTTTCAGCAGGAATCCCTGCAATCACCCGATATTCTGTGTAGGTGCCATAAAGACGGATATAGCCTGAATAATGATCCGTCAGCGATCGAAAATAACGTCCAACCGCGCGTTGTTCCATGTAGTCTACGATGATTTTCCACCCTCTTTGCCTTCGTGCAGGTTATTTTTCGTTTCAATTGATTCATTCATTCTATGACAAGTGTTACTAACTATAATAGCACGTTTCACCCAAGAGGACAGTATACATTTCATAATTCCCTCCTTTTTAGAAAAAAAGACGAGCTGAAAACAAATCCCTTGCATTTCCCAATTAAATTGCATACAATCTAATTGTACAAAATATAAAAATCAGGAGTGAAGAAATAATGAAAAAAATGTATTCGACAAAAATGATCAACACTGGCGGCCGTTCAGGAGAAGTTCATAGTCCCGATCATTCATTTGAACTAAATATTACTGCACCTGGCAAACGTGTTGAAAATGCCACCAATCCAGAACAACTTTTTGCGGCTGGGTTTAGTGCTTGTTTCAATAGTGCCCTTGAATTAGTGAAAAGCAACAAAGGAATCGACGGTGCTTCGACTGTCAGTGCACAAGTGACGTTATACGCAGAAAGTGAATCAAGCTTTGTTTTAGGCGTTGAGATCGAAGGTCAAATCGAAGGTTTATCAACAGAGGAAACACAAGAATTGCTTGAAATCGCTCATACCGTATGTCCTTACTCAAAAGCTACAGCTGGCAACATTGAAGTGTCTGTCAAAGCCGTTAGCGAGTAGACTTTCGTTGAAAAAACAGCTATGATAAGAGGCGGATGTTAGAAAAAGGGGTGAAAACATGAATGTCTTAGCGTTAGAAAACCAATTGTGTTTTCCTCTATACGCCGCTTCAAAAGAAATTATCAAACAGTACAAAGACTTACTGGACCCGTTGAATTTGACCTATACCCAATATTTAGTGATGTTGGTGTTATGGGAAGATGAAGCGATCAGTGTCAAAGAATTGGGGAAGCAATTATGTCTAGATTCTGGCACACTGACACCGGTTTTAAAAAAGCTTGAAGCAAAAGGATACCTAGTAAGAAATCGTAATCAAGACGATGAACGTTCCTTGCGGGTCACATTGACTGATTCAGGCAAAAGACTCCATGAACAAGCACTAGAGATCCCCTACAAAGTAACGGAATTCTTGCCCCTTGAACCGGAAGAACTGTCAGTCCTCCACGAATTGACGACCAAAATGGTCCAAAAATTTCAGGAACAAGAAAAATGATCCGCTGTTTTCACAGTGGATCATTTTTTTATCTTTTAAACCTTCACTAACAAACAGCGAAGAAAACCAGATGACCTACGAAGCTTTGGTTTTCAATTCGCCAATAACATTTCGCAACTGAGTTAATTGTTCTGGGTCTTCAATTTTTTTGATCGCAATTTTTACCAGTTCAAAAATTTGTTCCTCCGTCAAACCACTTTGCAAAATCTCCAATTCGGTGACGGCTGGTTGGAAACGACGAGCCAAAACTGACCCACTCATCTTGATACTTGCGATCTCAAGTATCCCTTTATTGACTAACTTACGAATCACTGACAATGACGTGTTGCGATTCAAGCCGAAGCGTTCACTAAATTCGGTACAGCATAGCGGCTCATCCACAGCCCAAAAACAAACTAAGACTTCCCACTCTTTTTTTGAAAAACTCAAGTAATCCATAACTGCTCCTTTCCATGCCAATCAGGCTGGTTCTTATTTTCTCATCAAAACAATCGCAGCTATTGACATAAGCTATCTATCCTCTTCATTTTACGATTGTTTTTTCTTTCACTAAAAGGATTATATACCAATAATAATCTATTTTATTCATAATTTCAAAATATTTTTTATTTTAATGATAAATAACACGTTTAATTCTCCTTCTTCTCCATAAAAAAAACGACTAGATGCGCTAGTCGTTTTTTTCTATCAAGTGATCCTAAGAAGAACCGCTTATTGGATGTTGAAGATCAGGCTTTCGTGCTCTTTTTCTTTTAAGGAATAGCCACAAAACTCTTTATTCAAATTCGGATAATCGCGTTCGATCATCTGAATAACCTCGATTTCCGTCAAAAATTTGTCTTCTGACAATTGCAGCGAGTTCAACAAGACAAAGCGTGAATCATAGCCTAAAATCTCTGGCATCAATTGCCAAAAATTTGAGTGATCAATTTGTTGGATCGTTTCTTCAAAGTTAGCAATCAATTGTTGTACATGATCATAGACTTTAGGATAATCAGATTTTAACAAATCCAACAGTGCTTGATCGACCACCTTATCCAAATAAGCCTTTGTGTCCGTATAGATTATTGAAGAAATCACTTATTTCATCAATCCTTTCATTCAAATGCCATATTCGACATCGTCAAGGATGGCTCCCTGTTCCTATATATAGCATACTATCGGTGATTTTCGTTCTCAGATTAAGGATAGAATCAAGAAAAAAAGGAGAAGTCGTTTTTTGATTCCTCAATCTTACTCCACAATAGCAAAATTTTGCTGAACTGATAAGCAAAGCGAATCAGCAACATCTGAAAATGAGAAATTTGTCAGATTTCCCTCCTTTTTTAGATAGATTGCCTCTCTTCTATACGAAAAATCAGCCGCCAAGGATCGCATCCTTTAGCGCGATCGATTTGAAACAAACAACCAGCAGCCCTTATTGCCCTTCACAAAAAACGGAGACAGCATAATCTCAGACAGAACCTTCAGCAACATGTATAATTAAAGTAGAGAAAGTCATCAAAAATAAACGAGACGAGGAGTGGAGCAAAGATGAAGAACCATTGTAAATGCGGCAAGAAGTTAACTGGCAATGAAAAAAGCTGTCCGGACTGTAAACGCAAAAAACAGCAAACTTTAGATTCCTTGGAAAAATTCGTTAAATACGGCAGTTTTGCTTTAGCAGGCCTATCATTAGTTTTAAAAATTGCGAAAAGTCGACAAAGTTAGCAGTGATCGACTGAGAACTTTAATAAAAAAAACGCCGTAATGGCGTTTTTTTTATTAGTCTACAATCGTACTCTCCAACTGCCAATTGACCGTACCAGTATACGTCCCCGGTTGAATCAAATCAAAATCAGGAACAAATCGTAAATAGCAGTTGTATTCATTTAAAGCAAGGGTCAAATCAGCCTCGCCGTCGGGAAGCTGCTGAAAAAGGATCGTTTCTTCTTTCGTAACTGTTGCCACCAAGTGATCGTCGAGCGGATCATAGATCACGAATTGGACTTCTTCTGCCAACTGCTGCTGGTCTTGCAAGAAATCAGTCATTTGCCCATTAAGCTGCCAAGTCCCTTCACTGCTGTTGCTGATAGACAGCAGTGCCGAGGTTTGATCAAACGAAACAGGAAGATAGGCAAAGCCATCACTTCGGATCGATCGTGCGAGCTCATTTACATTGATTGTCGGTCCGTTGATCGACTCCGGCGCACTGAGAAATTGTACACTGCCTCGAAAATCAATGCCATAATAATGGGTTTCTGATTGATTTCCTTCTGCATCGATCACAAAAGCAGCAAGATAATAAGTGGTTCCCGGCTCCAGATTCGCGGTATCTCGTTCCAACGTGTATGTAAAGGGATCTGCCAATGTGGCTCGCTCTATCTGTGCCGTTTCTGAGAAATCTGCCTCCGTCACCGTCTCTGCTTCCGTAAAAAAATCCGTAACATACAAGCGTGCTTGCGTTGAATTGCGGTCATCGATGGTAATCGGGGTAAAGCACAAGCGATTTTCCCGCACGATCTGCTGGGTTTCTTTCGCTTCTGCTAAGGTAGGCACACCCGTTGTCAGCGTGGGCGGAAACACACCGGTCATTGTGTAGGAATGCGTCTCAGGGCTGCCAGATACGAGACTCGATACAAAGGCATTCCCTTGGAAGGTCGTTTGCACAGGCACCGTTTGATTCAAGTTCTCATTGAGCGGCGCCCCCGTATAGGTAATCGAATAGTGGATCAGATAGTCATTCCCTTTGGCTAATGCAGGTAGGGTCGCGACCAACTCACCAGCTTCAACGCTAAAATCAATCGGCGTGCCGCCTTCTGGCATACCATTTACCATCAAATCAGGACCACCGAAATACACTGTCTCATCGACTAAAGAAAAGCCTTCTGGAAGAAACGAACGCAGCTTGATGCCTGCTTCCAACTCCGTTAAATCACTGGTGTCCTTATAAGAAAGATACGTGGCATAAGTAATTGTTTTTTGCGCATCAACGACTGGTGGTTGACTCAGAGCTGTCTCAGTATCTAGCAACAGCTTGTTGGGGTCACGTTCAAATACGCCTGTACGCAATTCCATATCGACCAAGCCTTCGACATCAATGAATGCCACTGCTTTTTCTTGGACATTTCCACCATTAGCACCAGTAAAACCAAAATAAACTGGCGCATTGTTGGTCAAGTTCAAGTTCGTTTTGAACGTATCATCCACGGGTACCGTGACATCGACCCCAAAATCTGGGACAGAATAATGCAGGGTTTGATTGGGCTGATCGAAAGTAACGGTAAACGTATGCCACTGGCTATCAGAAATCTTGGTGACAGCGACAGGATCAAGATGGTTGACGACCTTGTATGTCGGCAACCAACCTTCTGTCGTATAGGCTTCGTTAGAACCTGGAAAATTCCATGCGATATGGTGGCTATTGGGGGCATCGCGATCCATAGCACCATGGACCCCAAAACTGCCAGAATTATAGAAGGTATCAAATTCAATGGCAAAGCTTTGCGGAATCGCACCTGTATTCAGAGGATCCGTCCCCCCCGTATTGGACCAGACACCAATCGTTGAGCTTGCTTGTTGCGCGAGGGCATTTAAGCCACTGCTTTGCATAACAAAAGCTAAGCCATCGCTATCAGCAGCTGCATTTTCGATGCAAAAAGCCATTTCTAAACGAAAAGATCGGGTAAAAGATACCGCTTTGTTGAACCAAACGCCCCCACTGACATTTGATGTCACGCCATCATTGATTTGAACATAGTTATAGCCATCCGATCCTTGCGGAGAACCAGCTTGACCCACCGTAGTGATCAAGGTTTCATCGATCGGTAATGTCGCAAAATCTGGCTCCACGACGGTAGCCTCAACAGATGCGTTTCCTGTATGAAATAAGGCGATACCTAACAAGAAGAAAAGTAAAAAACGTGTCGTAAGAAATTTTTTCATCGTCATCCTCCGCTTTGTTTGATCAAGTACTTAAATGAAGTCTTCTCATTCCTGCTCTGTTGTTTCCTTTGATTTTTTTCGTCGCAAATACATCAGGAGCAATAGACTGGAAATAAGCAGGAGAATGACCACTGCAACAATATATACCCAACGGTTGCTGTGAAGAGAGCCTGATCCCACGATCGTTTTTCGATTGATCGTTTCAGCTTCTGGGCGAGAAACAGTGACGCTATCCTCAAAAACCCACGTTCCACGTGGGGCACTCAGCTCGATTTGAATGTGGTAGGTTCCCGGCTCTACGATTTCTTCATCAAACGCGCTATAAAGATCCAGTGTAGAGTTTGGGCCAAATTGAAAACTTTCTGCTGTAAATCCCCCCACAACGCTGTCACTGTCTTGCTCACGAATCACAGTCTTAACAGCAATCTTCCCAAAAGCCACTGGCTGATCATTTTCAATGCGGCTTTTTAGGGATGCGATGCCGTCTTTTTCTACCGCCTCACTTTTGATCAAGGAAAGTTCAGGATCAGGTAGCGCATCTAACTGCTGGCGAAGGCGGACACCTTGGACGATTTTATAGGTTGACGTAAGACTTGTTTCCTCCGCCTCTTGCCCCTCCTTTTGTTCTTCTTCAAAAGAAAAGGCACCTAAGATTTCACCTGTAAAACGCTTGTCATTCATTGAAAGAGGAAATACCACTTGGCGTGTTCCCCCTGGTTCAAGCTGAATCATTTGATTTGGTTTCTTTATCAAGGTCGTGAAAGACACACCGCCAAAATCCTCTGCTGTTTCGGCTGCCTGATAAGCGATGATTCCACTAGCAGCTGTGTAACTATTCAGTGCGGATGCTTGTATCGTAAGGGTTTCCGAACTCGTGTTATGAAGGGCAACGGTCAAATTCTGTTCGGTCTCATGATTTACCAGTAAGTCGAAATAAGTGACGTCACTGACTTGATTTTGGGGAAGTTCAGGGGTTACAGTGAACCGTGTGGTCTGTGCATGACCGGTGACTTTCGTAACGCAACACAAACTGATAAAGAAACTGATGAGTACGAAGCACTTGATTTGTTTTTTCATTGTCGCCCTTTCTTTCCTACTCTGCTTGATACGTGTTCGCTAATGTCCAAGTGATCGTGCCGCTATAAGTGCCGCTGTTCACATTTTGCTTCGGTACGGTTAATGAAGCATTGGAAAAGTTAAAGTCATTGGTTGCTAAGCCAGTTGTGCCATCAGCAGAAGCAATCAGCGTTGGGTCTGTGGCCCCTACCATCAATTCGGTGCCCGAAACTAGCGCTGCATCGCCAGAAGCCGTTGTACCATTTAAAGTGACTTTGGCATTTGCCAGCTCGTTATCGCTCGCATTCGTCATTTTCGATAATTGCGCCGTCAACTGCCAGCCAGCTTGATTCGGCCCACGGTAATCCGTGATCGATGTCACTTCATTCGACGTTGTTTGAATCACTTGTTCATCGGTAGCGATCTCTTGGATACTGCTTGTACCGAAGTTAAAATTAGTCACCTGATCCAGTGACAAGATTCCTTGTTCGATCGTTAGCGTTGCTTGACTCGTCATTGAAGCCGTTGGATTCGCTTCTGCTGCAGCTGCCGCAGTCGGCGCCATTCCTAAACCCATTCCGACCAAACCTAACATTACTGCCTTTTTGTTCATTTTCATCTCTTCCTTCACTTTTTTTAATGAGAAACCGAGTTTAATCGAAAAAAACAGCTTTAAAAAATAATAATTTAATTGGTGTTTTTTCATTCTATTCTCATCTATCATAAGTATAATCCATCATGGTTATCATACGGTTCACAGATTTAGCGTAAAAAAAACGCCAAAAAGGAGAATCCCTTATGTATCGAGAATTCATTTCTCCCGCAGAAGAAAAGAAATTAGAGATTTTCAAAGTTGTCTGTAATTCCAATGGCGTGACATTGGTCCAACTGTCAGAAGTTTTGAACATCCCACAAAAAAGTCTGCAAAAATATATTTATTTTTTAAATGAAGATTTACAGCTGCTCTCCCCTCACCTGCTTCTATCAAAAAATCATTACAATCAGTATTTTGTTGAGCGAGCAGAGGACGATGAACCTTTCTATGCAAAATTGATGTATCATTATTTGCTCAACTCCACACAATATACCTTGATTCACTACTTGATTGGGCGCCCGCAAATGACCTTGACGCAATTATGCTTGGATTTGCATGTCAGCCAATCGCATATGTATCGGTTGATCAAGAAAATCAACCAACTATTGGATAAATTTCAAATCCAAATTCGAACAGACCTGAATAACCGCATCGTTCTTGCTGGAAAAGAGCTTGATATCCGTATTTTCACCTACAGTTTCTTGACCCAAAGTGCGCCAGCAGACTTGTGGCTATTGCCGAGCGTTTCCCATAAAAATGTCGAAGAGTTTACAGCGTTCTTTGCTATTTCTCACTTTAATCCGTTAACGAAAAATAAACTCGCTGCATTTTGGCAAGCAGTGGTCAGCCGAACGATCCAGAAAAAATATTTGCCATCGATTCCTGATAAATACATGGGATTGATGAATTTCTATTGTTTTTTACCAGAGGAAATCCTCGAATCGCTTTTTTTGAGTGCCGATTATGCCTCAGAAAAGACGCTTCAGTCAGAATATCTTTACTTAAATTTCTTTTTGCATGTCTTTTTGCCAGGGGTGATTCCCCAAGCGAAGAATCAAGCGATCATCCAAGAGATCAAACATTCTGATACCGATCTTGTGCGCTTTTTCACTGCAATGATCAAAGATTGGCACGATACCTTTGCTCCAAGTCAGGAAGTCGCCGAATTTGAAAAACTATTAAGCAGCTGTCTGCTGGTCTTCAATCTATCGATCATTATCGGCATCGATCTTCTGGAAGTGTGGCAACTCGAACACCAACTGTTGACCGAAAACACTCCTTCGAAAGACAAAACCTATGAAGCAATCTGCAAGCTTTTACTGACCCATGTTGAAAGGTATCCATTTGCTGACTTGGATAAAGAGTATTTTGAACAGACACAGTTGCCTTATCTTGCGCATCTCTTGTATTTGGAAACACAGATGAATACGCCCCCGACCGTGTCGGTCTATATTCAAACGACGATCCAATACCGCACGAAGCAAATGATCGAGACAAGGATCCATTCGATTTATTCCAAAGCTTCAGTGACTTTTGTTAACCAGATGGAAGCAGCCGATCTATTGATCACCGATAGTTATGAAGAAGTGATTTTTTCCGAAAAATTAGTCTTACTGTCTAACCTGCAAGCCGAACAAGAGTGGGCAGCCGTTTTTGCAAAGATCAATCAACTGATGATGACCAAGATGTTTGCCAAACAAGGAAAGTAAGCTGCCGATTCCATTTTCATTCGCAAAAAAAGCCCGAGCATCTTTGCTCGAGCTTTTTTCCTACAAATTTATCCAGAGATTGTTAAGCGAAGAAGCTACCACCCGTTACACTGTACACTTGACCAGTTACATAGCTTGCTTCATCAGAGGCTAGGAAAACGTAGACTGGTGCTAATTCGACTGGTTGTCCAGCACGTTTCATCAATTCTTTTTGACCAAATTCTGGGATCGCAGATTGTGGTTGGCCACCAGAAATTTGAAGTGGCGTCCAAATTGGACCAGGCGCAACGGTATTGACCCGAATGCCTTTTTCACTTAATTGCGCAGCTAGCCCTTTACTAAAGGAAGTAATGGCACCTTTCGTGGCTGCATAGTCTAAAAGATGGGCGCTTGGTTCCGCACTTTGGATCGAAGTGGTCGTGATGATGCTTCCACCAGCTGGTAAGTAATCCAATGCTTCTTGGACTGTCCAATACATCGAGATGATATTCGTTGTAAAGGTGTCTTGAATTTGTTGCGTAGTCAACTCCTTGATGTCCTTCACCGCTTGTTGCATCCCAGCATTTAGAACCAATGTATCTAACCCGCCTAATTCTTTGGCTGCTTCATGAACCAATTGACGAGCGAAGGTTTCATCTTTCAAGTCTCCTGGGATCAAGACGGCTTTGCGTCCAGCTTTTTCAATGACTGCTTTGACTTCTTGCGCGTCTTCTTCTTCAAAAGGAAGATAGTTGATTGCAACATCGGCGCCTTCTTTGGCAAAAGCGATCGCTGCTGCTCGACCAATACCAGAATCACCACCGGTCACTAATGCTTTGCGTCCAGCTAATTTGTCTGAACCTGAGTAGCTTTCTTCCCCGCAATCAGGTACTGGCTGCATCTTTCCTTGAATCGCCGGTGCTTCTTGCACCTGTTTTTCAAATGTGCCATCATAATACTTCGTTAACGGATTGTTGATTTTTTCTGACATGCTCGTTTCCTCCTTGATTATTTCTACTTTTTATTTGTCATCGTTTGTTATGACCTTACTTAAAAGTGTAAAGGAAGATGGAGGGAATGAGAAACGAAACGCTCACCAGAAAAAAAGCATTCGTAAGAAAACAGATGCTTAGTAAAACGAAAATGCTACATGACTCAGTAGTGAGAACGCCCCCAGGCATCTCATCATTCTGCTGGGAAATCGTAGTGAAGTTTCTGTGTGCAGTGGTTGATTTTGCTACTTTTCTAGCAGTTCGAGGAGTGCCCGACGAAAGGCCTCCATCTCCTTTGCGGTCTGTAGAAAAACATCGGGATGACTGTGGTGGCTGTCGATCATCCAGCGTTTGGTGTCTGTAACTTTAAGAAAATCTGCTACTAAGGCGTCCGTTTGCTTTGGTTGAGCAGCGTGGGCTGTCTTCAAAAGATAAAAATCTTCAATTCCCCGTTGGAGTTGCTTATATCTTAGAGACAACAATATATGTCCGTGATTCCCAGGATAGACGAAACAAAGATCACCAATCGGTAGTGAGCTCGTGTTGTATCGAATATCGGTCCGAGCCTGTTCTGGCCAGCAATTGTATGCCCAACGCAGAAAGCCGTCTGTTTTGAACTGATACGATAAGATTCCTTGCATTCGCGTTTCTAACAAGGGACTATGCAAAAAGGTATTCGGTTTGTCGGGATAATTGCAGACATAGTACTGCATCTTCCCTGGATGGCTTTTTATCAGTGATTCGTAATGGTTGCAAGTACAGTAATAGGAAGTCACAGGATGATCGATCACTGGCAGCAGCTCAAACAATACGTCTTCTTTATCAAAAGCAGCTTTGATCTGGATCGACGGATCAATTTCTTTTAAGACCGCTAACGAGGCTCGGAAACTGTCGATTTGCTGTTTCTTCGGTTCGTCAGAAACGATGCGAACCTTCTCCCATAGATTCTTCCCTTTAAAATAATCAAATACTTGGCGTAGATACTCCTGCAAATCAGCTTTTTGATTGAGAAAGCCAAAGGCGCCTTTTCCCTCATCGTAAAAGCGAATCACCAACTTTTCTGGATGGTCCAAGTTGACCAGCGGGAAAAATGGCGGCTCCCAGACCCCTAATAAACCAAACACGTCAATTTCTTCTTTGATACCCGCAGCAAAAAAACAATCCAAGTAACGCGTCAGCACAGAAAAATCACAGGACAGTTCTCCGTCTGGCGTCTTTTTGACCTTGACCATCGAATACTCATATAAATTAGCAGGATAATCTTTGACGATGTAATTGAACCAGCCCTTCCATGGGATCTCTCCGGCGATCACCGTGATCGCTTTTTGTCCGATCGCAGCGAGACTCTCAGCCATTTCCTTGATCAAGTCAAAGTGGGCATCGCTCCATAACGGAACGTCAAAGGTGCGAGCCAAATTGCTGGGCTGCTGCCACATATTTAAGTGGAACGTCTCTAAATAGTCTTTTGGAAAAGTAAAGCCATCCACTTCAATCGTTAGGTTCTTTTCTAATAAGCACTCCTCATGGCTAGTCAAGTGTGCCCGATAGACCTTGATTTTCACGGGATATGCTTGCGGTTTGATCGTCTCATCGACCTGCCACTCCAAATAAAGAGGCGCAAAGCGATCGCCAGGATAGGTTTTGGCAGTTCGTTCAAGCAATTTATCGGCGTACGCCAATTCCTGCTGACCGACATAATAATCGACGAATTGCGCTTTGACCGGCAATTCGCTAAAAATCTCAACACGTATCATGGGAATTTCGATTTCATCGGGGATCGAAAACTCGTCGCCAATAATATAATGATTGCGATTGCCATCGTGCAGCAGCAGCTGACAAGCAGCAGTACTGTTACGAACAGCTGATAACTGTTCAATCGCTTGTGGTTCTTGGGTGATCAATTCTGTTGAAGCCTTATAGCTTTCATGGACCAGGATTGCTTTCATTTTTACTCTTCCTTTCTAGGATCAATCAGCTGCGATACAAGCTTTTGATAAGAAACATTTTCAAACGCTTCTGGCATGATCGTTAGTAGTTGCTGCAAGCTGATGTTTTTTACGATTTTTAAGCGACTTTTGTCTGCCCATGATGGAAAAGCCTGCAACAGCAAGCGTTTGTTTTCCCCTGATTCAAGCAACGCTCGAATTGGCCACTGCCCTAAATCAGGAAACAAAGCTGGCTGGGCAACTTTATCTGCCCAGTTCAACTCTAGCCATTCGACGCATTCATCAAACCAACGGGCAAAGCGTGGATCGACCATCTCTTTCCGATTACCGAAGCGTTCGGTCGCCAAAGAAAGACCGTGACGTCCTTTTTGGAAAATATGACTTTCAAAGGGAACCTCGTGCTCTTCTAGGGCTTGCAGATACGCCAATGAATTTTCGATAGGAACGACATTGTCTTCAAAGGTTGAAAACAAAAAGGTGGGTGGCGTATCTTTTGTGACACATTTCTCTAATGAAGGGGCATCGATCTTCATCACAGCAGCAAATGAAGACACTATCGCTGGGTAGCCTAACATACATAAGCTCGGTTTCATTGGGGAGAGTGTCGATAACGCCGCTGCCAAATGACCGCCAGCAGAAAAGCCGATCACAGCGATTTTTTCGCTATCGATTCCCCATTCACTGGTTAGTTCTTGGATTTTGGCAATCGCTTTTTCGGCATCTTCTAAGGAATGGCTGAAACTGCGATGTGTCCCCACATGATAGCGCAAGACTCCTGAGTGAAAGCCTTGGGCAGCAAAATTTAAAGCAATCGGCTCGGCTTCCCGCTCACTGCAAAAGGAGTAGCCGCCGCCAGGAATCACCATGACAAACGGACGATCACCCACCCGTTCATACTCGGCTTTTTCCTCATGCAGATACACTGTCAGACCGGCTTGCGCTTCTGGATCAAATAGATATTCCTGAATAAACACCGCTTACTCTCCTAACCCATTTTTATCGATGACGTTTTGATACCAATAAAAACTATCTTTCTTGTATCGTGCCAAGTCCAACAGCTGCTCGTCCGTACGATTGACATAGATAAACCCGTAACGTTTAGCGATGCCTTCGTGAGTACTGACTAGATCAATGGCACTCCACGGGCAATAGCCGATCACATCGACACCATCTTCGATCGCCAATGCCAGCTGCTTTATGTGCTGCTGCAAATAGTCGATGCGATAATCATCATGGATTTTTCCATCAGTTGTCAAAACATCCTTGGCACCGATCCCGTTTTCCGTGATCAAGAGGGGTAGACGATAACGGGAATAGATTTCGTTCAACGTAAAGCGAAAGCCCTCTGGATCAATCGGCCAGCCGAATTCAGTCATTGGCAAATGGGTGTTTTCTACTGTTTGGAAAAAGCCTGGAATCCCGAAACCAGACTGTTGATCGAGTTTCGTTTCTTTTTGAAAATAGCTGCTGACGGTCATCGTATTATAATAATTCAATGCGATGTAATCACAGGTACCCGCTGCCAAAATCTTTCGATCTGCTTCAGTGACTGTCGGTGCTGCGCCAATCTTCTCTAATAAATGCCATGCGTTGTGATTGTACGTGCCAAAAACAGCCGCATCTAGGAATAACCAATTTCTCAGCGCACTCATATATAGAGCTGCCAGCTGATCTGCTGGTTTCTCAGAAGCTGGATAAACGCTGGCGATATTCGGTGCTGGGCCAATCTTGCCGCTAAAATTGCCTGCATGAAATTGCTGGGTGACCAATGCTTGTGCCACCAGCATATGATGATTTTCTTGAAATTTTTCTTTCATGGATTTTTGACTCGTACCAATAACCGAACCAGCAAGTGCCATCACATTTTGCTCGTTGATGGTTTGCCATAGCGGGACTTGTTGCCCAAAGTTTTCGAACAGTACTTGGCAGTAATCAGCAAATGCTTGGATCGTCTCTCGGTTTTCCCATCCGCCTTGCTTTGCGATCGCGACAGGAAGGTCAAAATGGAAAACGGTGACGATCGGTTGAATCTCGTTTTCTAGTAGCAGATCGATCAGTTTTTGATAAAACGCTAATCCTGCTGGGTTGACCTGACCATCGGGCATGACGCGGCTCCAAGATATGGAAAAACGATAGGCTTTTAACCCTAATTCTTTAAACAGTTTCACATCTTCTTCATATCGGTGATAGTGATCTGATGCTACTTTAAAATCAGTGGTCCCTTGCGGAATCTCTTTGATATCTTGCACTGAGGGACCTTTGCCGTCTTCCGCCCATGCGCCCTCTACTTGATAAGCACTAGTGGATGCTCCCCACAAAAATGCTTCTGGAAATTTACTCATCCCACGGTTCCTCCTTAGCTGCGCCGATCAAATTGGCGTCCGCTTGAAAATAAGCGGCTTGGATCGCAACTGGCTGCAGCGTTTTCTCAATGATTGGTGCGGTTTTAAAAATAGCTTGATAGCTGCTAGCTATGGCTTCGATCAAGCGTGGTTGACGGCTGATCCCGCCACCGATAACGATTTTCTCCAGAGCTAAAAGACATTGAAGATCGAAGCACAAGACAGCGATTTCTTTGGTATAGGCTAAAAATAAAGCTTCTGCCTCCGGATCAGCAGTTTTCGTAAGGGTATCAAAGACCAAAGGACCCTCAGGCGCAACAGCCATACTAGTAGCCAAACGCTCAATCAATCCGACAGCCGAAAGACCGATCCCCACAAAAGAGTCCGCGCCTCTCATTTGTCGGTCACGAATCATAAAACTGACTTCACCAGCTTGTCCATGATGCCCGCGATAGAGTGTTCCATTCAGACAAAGGCCGACCCCCACACCGGTTCCTAAAATGATTGCCGCACCATTTTGGATACCTTGAAGATTGCCAGCTTTCATTTCCCCTAGTGCGGCGGCTTTTGCGTCGTTTTCGACAGTAACCTCTGTCACCATGCCATCGCTTAACTGGCAGATCAATTCTGGCAAATTTACCCCATCAAGGTATGGCAAGGCACCACCAAAGAAGACCGTCCCTGTTTCATTAACTGAACCAGGGACTGCGATCGCCACTTTAGTGAAAGAATCTTGACGGGCATAGCTTTGCAAGAGCCCTTTGATGGCTTCTTTAAAGGGTTCCAAAGCTGCAGGGGTTAAAATGGTGCGCCGTTTGCTGACCTCGTTGTGTTCGACCCATCCCGTTTTGATGTGCGTCCCACCGATATCAATTCCTAAATAAACCAAATGTGCCACTTCCTTTATTTACGCTTGAATTTCTTCCACGACTTTTTCTGTCATTTTTGCTGCTTCACTTGCTTGCTTTTTTTCAGCAGCCAGTTCTAATTCGTACTCTTTTTTATCCGCAATTTTTAGGAACGGATACCACATCACAATACCGATCAGCATACAGATGATCATTAAGATCGTGTAGTTAAGCCCTCCTGAAAATGGCATTTTGATAAAAGTCGGTGTCGTCCATGGCAATAGACTCATGGTTGGATTCAAGCTGATTGGGAGGATCGTAGTCGCCAATCCCCAGGTCACAAAGCCAGCGATCAATTGTGTAAAGACTTGCGGAATAAAGAACAACGGATTCAAAATAATCGGCATCCCGAACATGATTGGCTCTGTGATATTAAAGATCGACGGGATAAATGACAATTTTCCTAATTGTTTCATTTTTGCCGATTTGCTGCGGATCATAAAGAAGGTCACAAAGCCCATGAAGCCAGCAGCATACATACCCATATAAATCACTGAAGGAATCAGATAAGGCAGTTCTTGTCCTTGTTGGTAAGCGGCAATATTCGAAACGACCATGGTCATACTAATCGCGCCGAGCGGTCCTTGTAAAACTGCATTATGAATTCCGAAAAACCATAAAACGGCTAATAATTCCATAATGATGATGATCGATAGCGGGCTGGCAACTAAGGAGTTCAACGGCGCATTGATCACATCGATAAAGAATTGGAAAATCGAACCAGATGAAGTAAACCCAAACAAGACACGTAAGACAAAGACGACTGCAAAAATGATCGTGACAACAAACACTGGTGCTAAGGACTGGGTCACCATTGGGGGAACACTGTCTGGCAGTTTGATCATAATATTTTTTCTCGACAAGAAAGCATAAAAGCGAGTGACCAACAAAGCGGTCAGCATGCCGATAAATAGTCCTTGGCCGCCTAAGAAATCAAGCTTCAAGGCACCAATCGTTTGTTCCACTGCTTGGCCATCTTGCATGACGGTCGTTGCGACGGTTTGGGGCATCAACATAATGAAACTAGCTAAAGAAATAATCGCCGAGTTGCGTTCGTTGCTTCCTAACTGTTTTGCGTAAGAATACGCCAAACTGTATACGACATATAGGGCAAAAACGCCAGTTGCTCCGTTAGTGATCGCTTCAACATGTTGGAAGATGCCAATTTTCGTCAAATAGTCCGTCCAACCGGGAATCGGAAAATTTCCAATGATCGTGATAAACGCAATTCCTAAAGTGATGGGACTTGTTCGAATAAAGCCTTCCATCAAAGCGGCCAAGACTTTGTTTTGTTGTAATTTTTGTGACATTGGTAATAGTTTGCTACTTAAAAATGTTTCTAATTTTTCCATTCTTTCTCACTCCTTTAGTTTAGATCGTTACACTAAGCATCGTTTCTTTTTGATCGATCCGTATTAGGAATCGATAAGTCCCTTTGGTAAAATGTTTGGTCCCTTGATTGTCATAGAAAACAAGTTCTGACAACGGCAGTGATAATTTTCGCTTTTTTTCTTCCTGGGGCGCGAATGAGATGAGGTCACTTGCGATTAATTGGCGACTTGGACGAACCATTGCCGCTGGGCGCTGCATGAGATAAATTTGAATGACGGTTTCTGCAGCTGTTGCTGATTGGTTTTTCACTCGATAAGCCAATTGGATCGTCTCGCTAGATACTTCACTACCAAGCCATTCACCAGTAAACGTACTGTAACTAAGACCTGTTCCGAATGCGAATAAGGGTTCATTTGATTCATCGCGGTATTTTGACAAAAAGCGATCAGAATGCTCACCATCTGTCAAAGGTCTGCCCGTTGGCATCTGGGCACTGTATAGTGGGATCTGTCCTTCACTACGAGGAAAGGTCATCGCCAGTTTTGCCGTCGGAGAAGCCTGCCCACTCAACAGATTGGCGATCCCGATCCCGCCCATCGTTCCTGGATACCAAACGAGCAACAGACTATCAAATAATGCTTCCACTTGTGTTAAGACTAGCGGTCTGCCAGTGTAAAGCACGCCAATCAAAGGCTTGCCAGTTTTTTTCAACGCTTGGATCAAACGCATTTGTTTCATTGGCAGCTGCAAATGAGCTTTTGATGCCCCTTCGCCGCTTTCCAAAAATTGTTCCCCAAAAGTCAAGACGATGACCTCTGCAGCCTCAGCCGCTTTGACGGCTTCTAAAAGCAGCTGGTCTTCTGGTTCGATCGGTCCATTCAGCTGTTCGATCCCGACTTTTAAAGGACCAAATTGCTCATACGAATCGAATAAATTGTATCCACGAGCAAAGATCAGGTTTTCAGGTGCGAAGTGCTTCAGCAAACCAGTTTTTAAAGGAATCGTATCTTGTGGCTTGCCGCTAACTGACGCCCAAAAGCCTAACGTCAACCGGCTTTCTCCATAAGGACCGATCACAGCGACGGTTTGGTCTTTTTTCAAAGGTAAGCTGCCCTCATTTTTTAAAAGCACGCAACTTTTTTCCACTAACTTAACGGCTAGCTCTTTGGCTTCCTCCGACAAAACCTCTCCAGTCTGTTGCGTTTTCAACCCTCGATAGGGTTCCTCAAACAAACCTAATTGATTTTTTAATACGAGAATTCGCCAGACTGCTTCATCCAACAAAGCTGCTAATTCGGATTGTTTGATCAGTTCTGGCAAGTGCGTCGCATAGACCGATGTCATCATATCAAAATCAACGCCCGCTTCCAAACCTTTCTGAGCGGCCTCCCGTTCATCTTTAGCAAAGCCATGAGGGACCAATTCTTTGATGGCGGCATGATCGGAGACCAGTACCCCATCAAAACCGAATCGTTCGCGTAAAATCTCTCGGTTCAGCCAGCGGCTACCCGTTGCAGGTTCACCATTCAATAGGTTGAAGGCCGTCATCACTAGCAGTGCTTGGGCTTCGATCGCCGCTTGATAGGGCTGCAAATATTCATTGAATAAGCGCTGATTCGACATATCGACCGTATTGTATTCTCTGCCTGCTTCGGGTGCACCGTAACCGGCAAAATGTTTGATGCAAGCAGCAACGTGATTGTCTGCCACTCCTTGATCAAGATTGCCTTGGTAACCGGTCACGACGCTTTTAGCAAAACGTTTGGCAGTATAAACATCTTCTCCTGGCGACTCCATCACCCGCCCCCAGCGAGGATCGCGAACAAGATCCAGCATGGGTGAAAAGATCACATGAAGGCCATTTTGGTAACATTCTTTGGCGGTCATCTCAGCGGCTTGCTCGATCAGGTCAAAATCATAAGAACCTGCTTGCGCAAGGGGGATCGGAAAAATCGTCCGAAACCCGTAGATGACATCAGACATAAACAGCATGGGAATCTTAAGTCGGCTGTGTGCCAACGTTTCCCTTTGTAACTGAATCAATTTTTGATGATCATTGACATTATAGATTGAACCAATCTCATGAATCTTCAACGATTTGGGAAGTCCGAGATCTTGCATCGGTCCCGTAGACATCACCTCATTTTCAATGACTAAACTGCCATTCAATTGAATCGTCTGAGCGATTTTTTCTTCTGGCGTCAATTGCTGAAACAATTCTTTCAATTTTTTACTATCCATGTTTGCTCCTCCCTGTAACCGTTTTATTTATCTGAATTATAGAAAGAATCCTTCCTTAGATATACTAAGAAACTAGTGTTTATAATAAAATATTTATTGAATGCGAAAAAATTTACGTTATACTAAAAGAAAAAACAATGTTTGGATTTGAGGTGTCTCATGAACAAAACAACACTTACGACCGCCATGGATCTGCTGTATCGCAAATATTTGATTCCAATGATCCTCTTGGATCAAGAAGGAACTCCTTTGTATCCCCCACTCACCTTAACAGCCCAGAATCCTCTGAAACACTATTTGGAAGAAACGAACGGCCCAGTTGCGAATCTCTATCATTACGGCAAATATATGCTTGGTTGTTTTGCATTTCAGTTAGCTGGAAAAACCTGTTATATGGTCATCGGACCCTGTGGTGTGATTGGTACACCAGATACGTCTTACCTGTTTCTTGAACACGAATACCACTACAATGTGCACTACTCAAAAGAAGACAAATACTCCTTTGAAGAGTACATCCAACTGCTTTATACGCTGTTTGCGGAGCAACCTCTTGCAAAAGACCAAATTCATTGGCATTACCAAAACGAGCCTCATGACCGATCCATGCAAACAGATCTTAGTTTGGAAACCAATCTTTACGAACGTCGGGTGCATGAAGCCACCTTTGATTCCTACCATTTTGAATTGCGTTATCTCGACTACATCAAACGTAATGAGCCTGAAAAAGTGGTTTGGGTGTTCAACAAAATGAAAGAGACCTACAGCGTGTCGCTCTCTCCTTATGAGCTTGAAGGGTTGAAACTAAAATTTTCGGCATTTGTCGCTGTCGTGACCCGCATGAGCATTGACGAAGGAGTACCAGTCAACCAAGCATTCGGCTTATCTGATTCCTTGATCCAAGGTCTGGTTTATATTCATTCTGCTGAGGAATGCCTTCGCTATATCAAAGAAGCGACCTACCGCTTCATGGAGCTTTTACACAGCTACCCGCTGGCGAAAAAATCGCTGCTGGTCAAAACGATCGTGAATCATGTTGATAGCCATCTCTATGAAAAAGTGACCATTGATGACCTCGCTGCCATTACTCAAAAACACAAGACCCATCTGTGCAATCAATTCAAAAAAGAAATGAACAAAACGATCCACAGTTACATTCAGGAACGAAAAATCAGTGAAGCCAAGCATTTATTGTTGTTCACAGACTATTCCTACGAAAAAATCAGCACCCAATTAGCCTTTGCCAATCAGAGCCATTTTATCCGCAATTTCAAAGCAGTGACGGGGCAAACACCAAAAGAATTTAAAGAGCAGCATTACGCCCATGCTTTAAGTTGAAAACACAATTTACGAAAAAATACTCAGAAGCAATGGCTATCATTTTTAATAACAAGCGTTGTAAGCTATCCTTTTACTCAAATCAATTTGAATGAGGAGAGATAAAATGATCCAACTTGCTCGCTTGATCTTTTGGGTACCAGTCATCTTTTTTTCGTTAGGTTTGGTCTTCCTAACAAAACGATTGCCGCGTTTCACATGGGTTTCTCTAACGATCACTGTTTCTTTGATCATCTTTGTTTGTAAAATCTTAGAATACTCCTATGTCATGCCAGATATGAAACTAACCGTTTATTTTATGGGTTTCTTGATTTCTGCTAGTCTGCTTGGGTATATTTTTTATTTGCGTAGTAGAAAACGTTGACTGCAGCTGCGCCTGACTCGCGCCAAAACGCCCTCTTAATGCCTTTTGACTACAACAATGACGATCTATACCTATGAAGTAGCTCCTTTCATCCCCTTCGTAAGGATTACGGCTCATGATCCCCTTTCGAGGGGATTTTTTTATTATTCATCCTCACTCATTCTTATTCAATCTGCTTTGATGAAAAAATCACTTTTCGCCGATCACGGCATGCCAAGCCTTTCTCTCTGATTCCTTTCGTTGTGACACTTGCGATCCCCTAGAACACATTGCCTTCCTAAATAATTAAATATATAATAAAATTGTAAATTACCACATCATAGCAAAGAATCATCAAACCTCTTGAAAGGAGCGTTTCCTATGAACTGGCTGACCTTTGTCGTCCAACCACTGACCCTGCTATTTTTTCTCACGGTTTTTTCCCTTGTGTATTTGATGCCTGAATCCGTTGTGCCTAAGCCAAAAATGAAGAAATGGGCGCTGACTGTATCTTTGATTTTTCTGGCATGGCAGCTGCTGATTCCCTTTTTCTTCTTTGTTCTCTAAACCCAGCAAAAAAAAGCGGCTCTCACAAAAGAGAGCCGCTTTGGTTTAGTTTTTAATCCTGTAACAAACTACCGCCATTGGTGGCAATCACTTCTTTGTACCAGTAGAAACTATCTTTGCGGGAACGGTCAAAGCTGCCGTTTCCTTCATCATCCGCGTCTACATAGACAAAGCCGTAGCGTTTCGACATTTCTGACGTGGAAGCCGATACTAAGTCGGTACAACCCCAAGGCGTATAGCCCATCAATTCCACACCATCTTCGATCGCTTCATACATTTGTTCGATATGCGCCTTCAAATAATCGATGCGATAGCTGTCATGGATCGAACCATCCTCTTCCACCGTATCCAAGGCACCTAAGCCGTTTTCAACGATAAACAACGGTACTTGGTAGCGGTCGTACAAGTTATTCAAAGTCACACGCAAGCCGATTGGATCGATTTGCCACCCCCAGTCAGAGGCTTCCAAGTAAGGGTTTGATTCGCCTAAAGAAAAGTTGCCAGCAGTTGCTTCGCCGCCTTCTTCAGGATTGTGGCGAGCAATAGAACTCATGTAGTAAGAAAAGGACATGAAGTCGACAGGGTATTGCGCAAGAATGTCTAAATCGCCGTCTTCGAAGGTCACTTCGATGCCATTTTCTTTAAAGAAGCGCTTCGTATATGCGGGATACTTCCCACGAACTTGGACATCAGAGAAGAAGAGATTCTCGTGGTCACGCTTGATTTCTTCCATCACATCTGCTGGATTTGGTGTAGCTGGGTAAGCTTGCATTCGTGCCAACATCATCCCTACTTTGATGTCAGGATTGATTTCGTGGGCAAATTTTGTTGCTAAACTAGAAGCCACAAATTGATGATGCACGGCTTGATACATGTCAGAAAGGTTTTGTGTGCCGTCTTCGGATAACAAGGCACCACCAACATAGCCAGAGATCCCCATGATATTGATTTCATTGAAGGTCAACCAGTATTTGACTTTGTCTTTGTAGCGGGTCAACACGGTTTCTGCGTATTTGACGAACAAATCGATCACTTGGCGATTTTTCCAGCCGCCATAGTTCAACGCGATCCCAATAGGTGTTTCGTAGTGAGAGAGGGTCACTAAGGGTTCGATCCCGTATTTCGCACACTCATCAAACACATTGTCATAAAATTGCAAGCCCTCTTCATTTGGCTGAGCATCGTCACCATTTGGAAAAATTCTTGACCAAGCGATGGACAGACGGAAGGTTTTGAAGCCCATCTCTGCATACAAAGCGATATCTTCTTTGTAGCGATGGTAGAAGTCTGACCCCCAACGTTTTGGATACAAGCCTTCTTTGTCATTTAAGGCAAACAAAACTTTTTCCCGTGTCATTGGTGCAGCAAATTCTGCCATGTTTTTGCGGTCTTCTGGTTTGACAGCGATCGCTGTATCGGATGTCGCTGGACCACGTCCGCCTTCGTTCCATGCTCCTTCAAATTGGTTGGCTGCAGTGGCGCCGCCCCATAAAAAGCCTTTTGGAAATTGTTTTTCTGTCATGATTAGCCTACTTTCTTTTTCTTTAATAATCGACACAGCAGATCAGCAAGAAAGCATTCTTACTGATCCTGCGACGTGCCGTTAAACGCATTTATTTTACGACTTCAATCAAATCGTCCTGAGCTGTTACTTCTTTTGACTGTGTCGTTTGGATGTCACTGTAATCGTTAGAATTCGTGACGATGACTGGTGTCAGCAAGGAATAGCCTTCCGCACGAATTGCCTCTGTATCAAAAGAAATCAATTTTTGACCAGCTTTGACTTTGTCTCCTTGGTTGATGTAGGCAGTAAAGTGATTGCCTTCAAGTTCTACCGTATTCATACCGATGTGGATCAATAGTTCTGTTCCATCTTCTGTCACTAAACCGATGGCATGTTTTGTTGGAAACAAGATTTTGACTTCTGCATCTGCTGGCGCAGTGATTTCACCGATCGCTGGTTCAACTGCGATCCCTTTTCCCATAGCACCTGAAGAAAAGACTTTGTCTTCCACATCTGCTAAAGCAACCACTTGACCAGTTACTGGGCTTTTGACTGTTTCATCTTTGACGCTGGCAGAAACGGTTTTTGCTTCTGGCGCTGGCGCTGCTGGTGTTGCTTGACCGTCGACTGGTGAATCAACAGTTGTATACAATGTTGGTACTTTCAACAACATCATGATGATAAATGACGCTACGATTGCAATCACTGTACCGATCGCCAAGTGGATCACACTATGGAAGCTGCCTGTTGCTGGATCAATATATGCAGGATACAAGAAGATACCCATACCACCCATTGCATAACCAGTGACGTTAAAGATTGACAAGTAGATACCGACGAAACCTGAAACTAAACAAGAAACGATAAATGGTGTTTTCATTGGCAACGTGTACCCATAGATCGCAGGTTCAGTCACACCGAAGATCGATGAGATCAATGCTGGCATTGCGCCTTGTTTGACTTTTGGTTCTTTCGTTTTCAACCAAATCGCTGCTAACACACCCGTTTGCGTGAAACATGGTAGCACTGCTGCGGTCAAAATAATCGAAGAGCCGTTTTGCGCCATATCCATGATCGCCAATGGCACAAGACCCCAGTGAAGACCAAACATAACTAATACTTGCCATAATGCCCCTAAAGCAAAGCCGTAGATGATTGGGCTGAAATCATACACTGCTTGGAAAGCAACACCGATCCAGCTAGAGGCTGTATTTGCGACTGGACCTACCACAAAGAAGGTCAACGGCACAGTGATCAAAATCGTTACAAACGGAACCACAAACATTTTGACTACGTCAGGTGTGACTTTGCGCATAAACTGCTCAATTTTTGAAGCGACAAAAATCGCTAAAATAATTGGCAATACGCTGTTGAAGTAGCCGCCTGCTGGCAAGGTCAAGGTTAGACCGAAGACTTTGCTCGCTTCAGCCACACTTTCTGCTAAGCCAGGATAGACCATCGCTCCTGCGATCGCTAATGCTGTATAGGTGTTCATCTTGAATTTCTTCGCTGCAGTGACGGCTAAGATCATTGGTAAGTATTGGAACAAACCATCGCCTAAAGTATTCATTACTACATAGATACCATTGGTCGCTTCCATCCCAGTTGCTGCCAGCAACGCCGTGATCCCTTTTAAGATACCGGCTGCCGCTAATGGACCTAAGAACGGTTGGAACAGGCTTGAGATAACATCGATGAAGCGGTCAAACAAGCTGCCTTTTTGCCCGTCGCCTTCATCGATATCAAGACTGCCACCATCGGCTAATCCGCCGACTTTCAACACTTCATCATAAACATCTGGCACATGATTGCCGATAACGACTTGGTATTGTCCGCCTGCTTTGACGACGGTCACGACACCGTCACGTTTTTGCAAATAATCAGTGTCCGCTTTGCTTTCGTCTTTTAAGTGGAACCGTAAGCGAGTCACACAGTGTTTTACAGATGAGACATTTTCTTTGCCACCAACGTGGGCCAAAATGTCTTGCGCTAATTCAGTATATTTTGCCATTTTGATTGCTCCTTTTTTATTGGTCATTTAATAAAAATAAAAAGACCAGCCATTTCTACAATAAACAAGCATGAGAGATCCCCTAAAAAAAGAGTGACGGGTTTCCTCATCGAGTATTGTAAGAAAGTGCAGGTCTTGCCAGCCGAACTGTAACGAATCCATTTCCATTCTTAGGTTAATTTTGAGTGAGCGGCTAAGTTACCGATATGCAGAATCAAATACATCAATTCCATATCGTTGACATGCCAGCCCTTTTGTTCAAATAAGTATTCTTTGATCGAATCTGCGGTTTCTTTTTCTTTTGGATAGCTGCTGAAGGCCAAGGCAATCATTGGATTTGCCAATACTGGCTCTTCTTTTTCTTGACTTTGTCGAATTAAATAATAGCGAATGTGGGTCACGAACCGTTGGAAGTAGGAAGAATTCTCATCAAACTCGATGTTCATGCTGTACTTAACGATCCGTAAAATATTGTTCGTCAACTCGGTGTGCTCATAAGCACTTTGATTGGCGCTTTTTTCAATTTGCGCATTGACGAAATGCAAAGTGATAAACGCAGCTTCTTCTTGTGAAAAATCGGGATACAGCTCTTTGCGGATCAACTCGACCGCTTGGACACTGACCGCATATTCCTTGGCATAGATTTTCTTGATTTCCCAATGCATGGGATTGGTCAAAACAATTTCTTGCTTTTGACGACTGATGGCAAACAAGATATGATCCATCAGTGTGAAATAAACATTTGGATTGAAATCGGTTCCAACACTATCCCGAAAAAGACGCACGATTTCATAAATGACGGCCATTTGTTTTTCGTCAGCCTTCGTCATGACTTTCGACATATGTTCCACTGTCAAATCATCTTCTGGATAGTATTTTTTTTCGATTCGCTCAGCTGGAATCGGGTCACCCGGTTTCGTTTGAAAGCCGATCCCTTTTCCCATTAGGATCACTTCAACTTCATCTTCTTTTGAAAGTACAACATTGTTGTTGATCCTCTTGATAATCTTCACGAACGATCCTCCTTGATCAGCATAGCCCGTTAAAAACATTGCATCCTTTGACGTCTATGCAGAAGGTCTTGTATTTTTTTTCTCTGACGTGCCGTTAAGTGACGAGGTGATTGACTGCTCCAGAAAGTGTTGCAGGCTATCGTCAAACCCAGCTGGCAGTTCATTGCGTTTTACTTCTCCCCTCCTTTGCTGATCAATGACTGGATCTTACCTTGGAACCGGTTCTTTTTTTAGCTATTAGAAATAATGGAGCAAAAAAAGAAGACCAAAGCAAAAAAGTGTACAACCCAAGAAACTTTGGGTAATCAACGCACTTTTTTCCTCTGGTCTTGCCTGCCGAACAGTAACGAATCCAGTAATGAGAACACTCTCATGTTCCGTTGAGATAATAGTACTCATTCTGAGAAAAAATGTCAACACTTTTTTTGCAAACGTTTTTCTTTTTTCCTTTTCGGCTTCGTTTCACACTTATTTGCTCGTAGTTTTCTTACTGATAGTGAGGGGTTTTTCTGTATAAACCCTCTGTGACAACTCTTGCAGATTTTATCCAACAGCACACAACAAAAAAACCGTAATCTTCGTACATTACGGTCATAGCTAGAAGGATGATGCTTTACAAAAAACGATCAATCACAAAGAATCAAAGAATTGGGGAAGGTCTGGTGCATGACAGACATTCAATGTGACTGACCGCTTTTAGCGATTCATGCGCTTCATGACTTCCACAAACGAAAAGGTGTCTTTGAGAGGGGGAAGCAATCAAATAACCTTTCGATTCTTCAAGATGTTGCTCGATCCTGCGATAAAAATCGCAGAGAGCGAGGAAAATGCTGTTCCTATCATAAAGGAAACAGTCACAAGACTTATCATTGAAAGGTCAACGATAAGGTTTCGCAGAAAAGGCAGTACTAGTTTTTAAATGGGTTGATTTCCCAAGGGCCGAATGGTTCAAATTCCATGAAAAACTACCTCCTTTATTATTTGCTATACCTTATTATATTTGATAACATGTTATTAAAATCACATTGTTCAGAAATGCGTCACAATTAAGGAGGTCCCCCATGAAACAGCAAGGCTCTTTAATCAAAAAACTGCGCACAGATCGCAAAATCTCGCAAGCCAAGCTTGCCGAAGGTATTTCCTCACGTACCACCCTTTCATCATTCGAAAATCGTAAAACAAACCTCTCTTCACAAACCCTGTTTGACTACTTAGACAAAATGAATATCACGGTTCATGAGTTCAGTCTGTTGATCGACAGCGAAGCCACGGATCAGAAACGTCAGCTGGCGCAAGATTTCTATACCCGTTACTATGAGCGAACACTGACTCTCGACTACTTGACTAGCCTGGAAAAACGCTACTTTGAGACACAAAATTTTTTCTATTATTCTTTGTATGTTCAAGGATTGCTGCTGCTCAACCGTGAATCATTTCTGATGAATCAAGGAGCTTACACCCAAGAAGTCGAACTGGTAAAGCAATACTTGTTTGATATCGAAACCTGGGGGCGCTTTGAGTTAAATTTATTCTCAAATTTGTTATTTATTTTTGACCAAGAAACGATCAGTTATTACTTAGATCATGGGATCAAAAAAATCCTTCACTACGCCAATGATCCATTTTATGCAAATCTGTTAAGTGTCGTGATCTTAAACGGCTGTGCCTTTGCCAGCGAAAATAAAGATGCCTATCTACTTAACAAGTTTCTGCTTTTGTCTGAACCGCTACCCAATACTCCTCTCTATTTTTATTTAAAAATCCATCAAGTGCTGTATCAGGAAATATACTCGTATTTGCAATCCGCTCAGTTGAACAAAGAGATTCTAAAAAACACCTTAGTCGTTATTGAACAAGCCGGTTACCAGAACCATAAAAACGATCTCCAACAGTTGCTTGCTGCTGTTACCAATCGTGCGATTTAGCCGCTTATTAAATGGACATTTAGGTAATGTTATCTAACAAAAAAAGCTGATCTTCCAACGGAGCTCAGCTTTTTCGTCAATGTCACTCCAACCCGCCCACGAAACAGCCGCTCGAAATGAAGGGTTCAACATTCGACTTGCTTCTTCCGTCTGCATGGGCCAAGAAAAAACCAGTTAGGTTTTAGCCCTAACTGGTTTTGTTTGGCAAAAGCAACGAGCACGCTGCTGTCGTTTCATTTGTGTAATTTAATAACCGTTTAACGAGATTCTGAAGTCACACCGATGGTTGCCCATGGGTTATGATCGGCATCAAATGCCTAGGTAAAGTTTGCGACACGATCAGAGATCGGTAAGATTTGATTCCGATACAACGTTGGGATCGCAAAAGCTTCTTCAATCGCATATTCTTGCCATGCATCAAAAGCAGCCTTCCGTGTTGCTTCATCAAAGGAATCGATTGAATCGATCGCAGCTAACAATTCAGTATTTTCATCTGACTCAAAACGAGTGTAGTTAAATGCTGAATTTGGTCCCCATAAGCTGGTTGGTGATGGATCTGAACCAGTAGACCAAGCAGCTTGGAAGACATCGATATCTGGATCATCGTTTTTCAGCTTGTCGTAGAAGGCTTGGAAATCGATCAAACGACCTGTTGAATATTGAACATCTAAACCGATTTCTTGCCATTGTTGAACATAGTAATCCGCCAATGGTTGGGCAACTTCCCCACCAGACATTGACGCAAAGTTGATGGTCAATTTGTTGCCATCTGGATCTTCTCGGAAGCCATCGCCATCCACATCGATAAAGCCAGCGTCATCTAGAAGTTGGTTTGCTTTCTCCATATCTAAGTGGTATCCTTCGGCATCGCTATTGTGCAACGTACCATAAACAGGTGGGATCAATGTTGAAGCATTTGAACGCAAGCCGTGGTAGAAACGCTCACCGATCGCATCATTGTCGATGGCATAGCCCATTGCTTGACGCAATGCTTTGTTCGCCATTTTTGCATTTGGATCAAAATCAACACTGTTTGTTTCCTCATTCCATGAACCTAAATTAAAGCCAAGATACGTGTAAGATTGTTCTGGACGACCTAACATTTGGTAGCCATCCATGTTTTGATACGTATCAAAGGTATCTGTTGGCATTTTTAAGACTAAATCGTATTGCTTCGCGTTTAACGCTTCATTGATTGAAGCCGAAGGGACGTTACGCATCACGATTTTTTCTAAGTTTGGTGTATCGCCATAGTAATGTTCATTCGGTACATATTCCACCGTTTCACCTGGTACGATATTACTCATTTTGTATGGACCAAAACCGATTGGATTGGTTCGAACGGGATCACTTGAAGGCATATCTGCCACTTCAATGCCTTCAAAGGCATGTTTCGCTAATGCAGAATGCCAGATCGCTCCACCGGATTGCTGCATACCTGGATGCATTTCTTTAAACTCGATTTCAACGACTTTATCGCTGACTGCTGTGATCCCTGAGATCGTATCGGCATCGCCGCTGTGGTATTCTTCCATACCAACGATATTCGTAAAATCATTGTTGTAACGAACGCCATCATAGTCTTGATGTCCGATGACTTCATAAGAGAAGATCACGTCTTCAGCCGTTACATCGACCCCGTCAGACCATTTCAAATCTTCACGCAAAGTGATCGTTGCTTTGTTGTTATCGACATCTAATTCTAAATCAGCTGGTCCACCATTCACAATTCGGAAATCTTCATCTTGTAGGAACAAATATTCATGGCTTGGTAACATGAAGTCACGGTCATAAGCATCTTGATAAAACTCCCATTGAAACAACCCTTGGAATTGCGTATCTGTTACTACCGCAACATCTAAGACGCCCCCATCGATCACTTCATCGTTATTTTCAACTGCAAGCTGCAAATCATTGATATCAAATCCAGCTGCCTCAGTTGATGATTCTTGTGTATCTGTCGAACCTGTTCCACCTCCGTTACTTTGTCCGCAAGCCCCTAAAACAAGCGCTGCCAATAAAGTAATCATGCCAAACTTCGTTTTCTTCATACTCTTCCTCCTTATTTAAATCCCTTCCTCGTGATTCAGTGATCACTCGATCTTCGAATAAAAAAACCAAGCAAACAGTTTTTTTTATCTTAAAATGGCTTTTTTATTAGAAAATCTGAACGAGATTAACTAAATTATAACAATTTTCGTAAAATTCTTTCTGTCAATAATTTCACCGATTGATGAAATTATTGAAAAAACGGCGATTCTCCTTGATACATCGCCGTTATTATTATTCGCATTTTCTTAAATTTTTCTTTTTCTCCCTTTTTTGGTTCTCATTTACCTTGTTCTCCCGCTGCTTAAAACTGTCAAAAAATACTTTTTTGTCGCTAAAAGGTGTGATACTATGAAAAAAAGGAGCGTTCAATGAAACTATGGCAGATAAACGAGTTTTCTTACAAACAAAATCGAAACCCTTTGCACCTATCTCACAGCTCTTAACCCAGCGCTTGCTTTTGGCGTATAGCATCGTCTTGATCCTCATTGGCTTGGTTGCTTCCCCTCCTCAAGCTTTGTGGCAAGGCTCGCTGGCAATCTTAAATGCCCCCAGTAATTTGATTTCTGATTATTTTGCGATCGGCAATCTTGGAAGCGCCTTTTTAAACAGTGGCTTATTGACATTGATCAGTATCCTCCTTGCGAAAAAGCAAGGAACGATTATTAGTGGACCAATGATCGCTGCTTTTTTTACCATATCTGGCTTTTCTTTTTTTGGAAAAAACATCTTTAACTCGATTCCCATTCCACTTGGTGTCTATTTATACTCTTACATACAGCAACGCCCCGCTACACAATATTCACTGGTTGCCTTATTTGGCAGTGCCGCCTCGCCGGTTATCAGTTACTTAGCATTCGGTTTAGGGTTGCCTTTACCCGTCGGGATCGCTTTTGGTTATGGCATCGGTCTATTGATCGGTTTGGCGCTTCCTCCTCTAGCAGCTCAATTTTTACAATTCCACCAAGGTTTTTCTTTGTATAATATCGGGTTTGCTGCTGGCATCATCACTATGTTTTTCACGAGTTTTTTACGCCTGTTCGACTTAGAAGTCTATTCAAACAAACAGTTGACGACGGAGTATCACTATTATCTGACTGGGTTCTTGCTCATTCTTTGTCTTGCTATGTTTCTTATCGGGTATCTTCTAAATCAGCGATCCCTCAAAGGCTTGCCTGAGCTTTTTCAAACGTCAGGGAAATTAATGACGGACTATGTCACGATTTTTTCCCTTGGGGTCACGATGATGAACATGGCGATGATGGGGATGTTGATGCTGTTCTTTGTCTTCTTCTTACAAGGCGAACTATCTGGTCCCCTTTTAGGCGCAATATTGACCGTGATAGGCTTCAGTGCATTCGGGAATCACTGGAGAAATAGTTTGCCTGTCATGGTTGGGGTGGTTTTAGCAACCAAGGTCGGTTTGACCTCTGATGTATCGACCTTCAGTTTATTGCTGACAGCGATCTTCGGCACCAGTCTAGCCCCCATCAGTGGGTATTATGGTCCAGTTGCTGGCGTAATCGCTGGGGTGGTCCATGCAGCCTTGGTCACAAATATCACCTATTTACATGGAGGATTGAACTTATACAATAATGGCTTTTCCAGTGGATTTGTCGCGGCAGCAATGGTACCATTGTTAGATGAATACCAGCAAATCAGAAGGCGGAGAAGAAAATGATTGAAAAAGAACGGGCACGGCGAATCGTCGATGAAGTGGTCACCTACTTTTTGTCCCATGACTGTCAAAAGATAATAAGTGAGATGGCCTTTGAAGCAGAGGGGTTTAAAGCAGTTGTGCAAGGTCAATTTCCAGAGCAGCCCTCTGATTTAGAACATTTTATCGACATGCTCAACACACCAAGAGATAGCACGTTAGAAAATTATTATGTGGAGCTGTTAGGCGGTCATCAAACGATCCATGAAGAAAAAGATTACTATCTATTAGGATTAATGATCGACGAAGCATCCATCATGTACGAGGATGAGCAATTGATCGTTGAATTGTATCGCAAAAAATACAACTGAAAAGCCCTACGCAAAAAACGTTTCTAAGCGGTGACCTTCACCCTTTAGAAACGTTTTTTGTTCGTTTGTCGTGACAAAAATGAAAGTTTATTGATAGATTTTTCACACTACTTTTCAGAAAACCAGCGTTATACTTTCATCATAATAAAAAACGAGGTGACCGATAGATGAAAAAACTTCTGATTGGACTTGCAGCGCTCCTCCTCATAGGGTTCGGCGCATTGCATGTCGCACAAACCGTCATCATGGGCGGCGACAGCTACTATGTCCAAATCACCACAGATGGTGAAAAGACGACTTCTAAGGATGACAATGGGAATGTCTATACGCAATACCATTACGAATTGCCAGGGTATGATGAGAACGGCAAAAGCAAAACCCTTGATTTCAACGGTTTCCAAGAACGACCATTGCGCAAAGAAGCCTATTTAAAGCTTACTTGGAACGAAAAAAAAGGGGTAACTGGCTATGAAGAGGTCAAAGAAAAAGACATCCCAACCAAAGCATTAACCCAATTAAAAGGAGCGTAACGCAACGATGGAAAAAATTATTCAAGCAAATGAACTGACCAAAGTGTATGGAAAAGCTAACGAAAAACAAACCGAAGCCTTAAAAGGTATCAGCTTTGATATTGAAAAAGGCGAATTCATTGGGATCATGGGGGCTTCTGGTTCAGGAAAATCCACCCTACTAAACATTCTTTCAACGTTGGATCATCCGACAAAAGGTGCCATTCGCATCAACAATAGCGATATCACCAAACTAAAAGGCGATGCCTTGGCGGATTTCCGCAGCCGTGAAATCGGCTTTATTTTCCAAGACTTCAATCTATTAGAAAACTTAACGGCTTCAGAAAACATCGCTGTGCCGTTGTCTTTACAAGGAGTCAAACCAAAGATCATCCAACAACGGATCAAACGAGTCGCAGAACGCTTGTCCATCACACATATTCTCGAAAAATATCCAGCAGCGATCTCTGGTGGACAAAAGCAACGGGTGGCAGCCGCTCGAGCCTTGATCACGGAACCAACGATCCTTTTTGCGGATGAACCGACAGGTGCCTTGGATTCAAAAAGTGCGAAAGACTTATTGAATATGATGGACGACTTGAATACCAATGACCAAGTGTCGATTTTATTGGTCACTCATGATCCCCTTTCTGCCAGCTATTGCCAACGTATTTTATTTATCAAGGACGGAAAGATCCATCAAGAAGTCAAACGTGAGGATCAAAGCCGTGAAGCGTTTTACCGCCAGATCCTTGTCATTCTAGGAAACTTGGAACAATAAGGAGGAAGAACACATGCTTTGGAAACTATCACTTACCGGGATCAAAGCTCGGTTGAAGGATTATATCGTCCTCTTTTCTGGTTTAGTCATGGCTTCAGCCATCTTTTATATGTTCGAATCAATGGCGAGCAATGAAGCCTTTTTAAAAAGCAACTCGATCATCAGTATGGTGGTCTTCGTCTTTCGTTTTGGCTCGGTTCTCTTAGGGATCATTACCTTTGCCTACATCTTATATGCCAATTCTTTCTTGATGGCGATGCGCCAAAAGGATTATGCCATGTTTATGATGTTAGGAGCCAAAGGACGAAAGATCGCCCAAATGATTTTTATCGAAACCTTTATGGTAGGTATCGTTGCCACCGCCGTCGGCTCTATCTTAGGGATCGGCTTAGCAAGTGGTGTCAATACTTTGCTAGTCAATCAATTAAACTTGCAGATCACCCATTATGCAGCATTTAGTCCAGAGGCATTGATCGTAACCGTCGTCTTCTTCTCGGTTCTCTTCTTGATTGCTGCCATCTTCAATGCACGGGCAATTGCCAAAAAATCGATTTTAGCATTATTACGAGAAACAAGCACGCCGGCACAAGTCAAACAACGGCCATTCTTGCTCTTCTTGCAAACCATTTTAGGTCTTTGTTCCTTAGCCATCGGCTATTATATGATGAGCGATTTGATGACCTTCCAATTGATCGGGATCGGCATCGCCCTTGTCACGATCGTTCTTGGCACATACCTAGTCTTTCGTTCGGTGATCATCGCTCTTTTATCCCTATTAAAGAAGAACGATACGATCGCATTGAAAAAGTTAAACAATTTCACCTTGTCGCAATTAAGCTTTCGGATTCGTGAGTATACCCAGATGCTTTCGATGGTGGCGATGCTTTTTGCTCTAGCATTAGGTGCCTTGACGGTTGGTCTTGGCTTTAAAAACGAGATCCCTATCTTGGCAAAAACTGTTGCCCCTTATGACTTGTATTTGAACAATGCCCAAAACGCCTCTGACGAAAAAGTCAATGCGTTAAACCCGACCCTTGATGTGACCTACAGCATGAAAGAAACGGATGACACCATTTATTACGTGAAGGAACAATTCAACGAAAACAACTTGCTCAGCTCCAGTATGGATCAGCTGAGTGTCGATGTTACTTACAACAAGCTGACTGGCGATCAATTAGCTTCTGATGTGACCGCCCAAGATCAATTGCGTAGCTACCTCTTACCAGAACAACGAGGTAAGGAGATCCAAGTCGTCGATCAAACCGCTTTTGGTGCGGTCAATGCACCGGAAACCAGCTTGCGAATGGTACAAGTCAAAGACTTTCAAGCAAGCTACGATGCGCTGCGTGATTTGGCGCAAGCAAATCAAGACGCAAATTCTTCAGAAACCGCCGATATGAATTTCTCACAACGGGTCTTCGCCTACGACAGCTATAACGGGATTTTCTCTGGTTTTGAATTTATGGGCTTCTTCCTGGGTATCGCCTTCTTGACGATGTTAGCTAGCTGCCTGATGTTCAAAATTCTTTCAGGGGCAAACAGCGACATCCAACGTTACACGATGCTGAAAAAAATCGGTACCCGCACACGTTTACTAAAAAGCTCGATCCGCAAAGAGATTGGCGTGCTTTTCCTAGTTCCTGGTATCTTAGGAATGATCCATGTCTTGTTCGGTCTAAAAATGTTCACCACCTTGATGATCGATCCGTATCATGACCTATGGCTACCTTTTGGCATCTTTATCGCCCTCTATGCCATTTATTACGTGGTGACCATTGGGTTATACACCAACATTGTTTTAAACCCAAAGAAAAAATAACAATCACACTCTGAATTGCTCAACGCAAAGAGACCATCAAGCCATAAAGGGCATGATGGTCTCTTTCATTTTTTCGTTTTTTCTCGCACAAAGGGAAAGCAAGCTTAGGGTTTGACCCCTAGATGCATCGCCGCCGCACCTCCTGCATAGCTTTTGACTTGCAACACATCAAAGCCAGCTGCCTGAAATTCTCGTTTCAATGCCTCTCTGTCAGGAAAATCCCGTGTGGACTCCTGCAGCCAGGAATATTCTTGATAGCTTTTGGCGAACAGTTTGCCAAATAACGGCATGACATGGTGAAAATAAAAAGTAAACAGTTGCCGCCAGCCGATCAGTGTGGGCTGTGATGTTTCGAGACAAACGATTTTCCCGCCTGGGCGCAGCACCCGATGGATCTCTGCCAAGACTTGTTGGCGATCCGCGACATTTCTCAACCCGAACCCGATCGTCACATAATCAAAGTGCTCGTCTGGAAAGCTTAATGCCATCGCATTGCCAGTCTGCCACTGGATCTGCGTTTGTTGCTTTTTCTGGGCCTTTTCTTTGGCAACCGTTAACATTTCTTCGCTAAAATCAACGCCGGTCACTTGCCCCGTCGGACCGACCGCTTCATTCAATGCAAACGCCCAATCCCCGGTACCGCAGCATAAATCTAATATCTCCGCACCCATTGGTACTGCCATTCGTTTCATGGTATCCTTGCGCCACCGTTTGTGCAGCTGAAAGGAGATAATACCGTTCATTCGATCATAACGGGAAGCGATCGATTCAAATACATCATGTACTTTTGTTTCTTTGGCTGTTGTTGCCATTGCGGCACGTCCTTTCTTTGTTCCCTTCGTTTTGCTGTTGCTTCACGTGCTTCTGCTTTTTAGTCTAGCACGAAAAAACCTGCGGAACAAAAACCCTGCTTTCTCCTTTTCCTCCAGTCATTTTCCCACCAAAAAACAGCCTTTCCTACATAGATCCCCACGTTGTTGACCAAGGCAATTCGGTCAGCAATAAGCGGATCCAGCAGTGAAAGACTGTTCTTCTAGCTTTTAAAACAGGTTATTCACGTTTAATCGATGAAGTCCCAGATATTGTTCCAATAAGAAACACGGTCTGCACCATTTTCGTCTTTGTAGCGCACAGAAATCAAATTACGGATGTCATGGACAGGAATATCAAGGGTGACAGAATCTGTGACGGGTCTTTGCTGCACGTTGTATGTTCGATAAAAGGTGCCATCCATATAGACGTCAAAGGTACTAAGATTGGAATAAAAAATCTGCAGCTGATTGTTATGAACAGCAAGGTTGATCAACTCACCAGTGACAGCGCGTGTACCTGTCTGCAGCGTGAGACTGTCTTCCCCTACCAGGATGTTTTCCGTCTCTGGCTGATTCCCCGAAACTCTACCGTTGATCGTTACTGGGGTCAGACCGTTCCCAGCAGCTGCCTGTTCATCCACCCGAGCAGTCAAGTTCCATTCTATGCGATCTCCAGGTGCGATCGGGCGTTCTAAATGGATCGTGATACGATCGCCAGAAAGAGTTGCCGAGGCGACATTGTCTTGATACACGAGCGCATCGACATTTAAGAACGTCAATAAATTCGGCGAGATATCTAGCGTCACGACAGCATTTTCAATATCGTCTTTCCCAGAATTTCGTGCATCGTTGCTTTCTACGATCGTCCGCAAGATCAATTGATTGCCGACGGTGATAATCGGATTGCCTTCTTCATCTCGATCAAAGCTTTGCGGTACTCGCAACGTAATCGATGGGTCAGAAGGTCGAATACTGGTGACTTCAAAGGAGAGCGCTGGTGGGAAACGTTCATCGCCAATGGCATCACGATACCCTAAATAGTCCTCGTAATCGCTGGCGGACGGATTCGTACTCCCCAACTGTCCATTGGGTTCCGTCGTGGTCGTATCTGGTAACGTTCCTACGAAATCGTCGTAACGATCATTGGCAAAATCTTTCGCGTAAAATTCGATATACACATCCTCTTCAGGATCAAGACGACGTGGCAATTGATACTGCCATGGCACGGCGTTGCCTTGTTCGGCATCAAGTGTAATATGACATATGGGTCACCTGAAGCATCACGGATCAATCCTTGCGCGGTACTCGCATAAATGGCGACGCGCTCTTTTGGCTGGTCGTCTTGCGGAGAATGAAAATCCATGATACCCGAAACTGTTGTCGTCCGTTCATTAAAGACCTGATCCTCTGCCACTTGCAGACCAGTCGGTGGTCGTACATCCACGACGACCGCATCAGGCAAAGCGGCAATACTCTCTTCTGTTGCATGAATGAAAATCGAATCATCAACATCCTCCATCGTGGGGTCTACTCCTCGGTGGGCACGCAGCACTTCAAAACGTTGACCTGTCTTGAAAAAGTCGTCCCTCGTCCATGCGATCACACCACTATGCACCTCACCAAAAACATCGACAGTTGATTTTGAGGAAAGCCATTGCGTTTCAAGCTGGTTGCCTGCTTCGTCCTTCAAAGCAACTTCCACCCAGACCTCATCATCCCAAGCATCGCGAATCGCCCCCGTATATTCATACGGAACGACCGCTTTGGCATAAAAGGTTTTGTCGGCATTGGTAGGGGTCACTAAGTGCTGGATCATTGGCGGATAATTATTGGCAGAAAATCGCGTGTAGGCATTCCCGCCCCTAAAAGTCGTACTGTTGAATTCATTTGAAAAAGGCTCTCCCGGTTGCGGACTAACGATTTGTGCAAAATTGACATTGCCTAGTTGATAGCTCAATGGATTCCAGAAATTGTCCGGATCACCATCTAGATTCACTCCGTTGCGTTTTTCCCAAACCGCTAGTCCCACACGATTAGACGTAAAGGTACTGTTACGATTTGAGTTTGAGAACGCTTGTCCGCCATTGGGTCGATTGTTTCGAAAATCATAAAACAGTGGTTCATCAATCACAAAATTACTTCTTGCGACCGAACTGATTATTCCATTATTTGCGCCTAGGGTGCGTCCTTCCATTCGAAAGGTCGCGTCTTTTCCAGCTAAGAACTCGGCTTCTCCGCCTTGCATCCAAACAGCAGGTCCACGATGTGCATAGATGTGGATTCGACTGTTTTCACCTTGTGCACTAAAGACCGAGGTTCCACTGCCATCAAGGGGAAATTGAATCCCTTGTCGACCAGCCCTATCTTCACCATTACTGGCAGTAATGGTGGAATCAGCAGATGGGTCAAATTCTCGATCTTCATCATTGTACTGATCAAATACGGCAAAACCTGTTTCATCAATATAGATGCCATCATCTGCCGCAGTCCTGGTGCCTGCATGGTTAAAAATATTCAACTGACCGGCTGACTCCACATAGAACTCGTTATCTCGACCATACATCCGCACAGCAGCCGAATTCCCATGGTATTTGACGATATTCATTCTCCCTTGGTCGGCAAGCACAAAGGTCTGCTCCCCTACTAAGCGAAACCGCATGACAGAAGCATAGTCATGATTTTGACCATCGCCAAATAGATTAAACTGCGACCCTTCCCCAGTTACCGTCACATTGCCACCGAGCTCGGTGTCTCTTGACGCTTTGGAAATTTGATTGACAAAAGCAGCGGTTCCTCTCGGTACACCATTCGTGGGACTGGGGGCTCTAGAATACGAGTTTACGACCGCTCCGCCAGAAATAATGGTACGGGAAAACTTGTTGTTCCTCTCATCCCGTTGTCCAATCAAGGAAATGATTGCACCGTCAGCTCCCGCTAAGTCCATTTGTGATGAGGCATTTAAGACGGTGCCTTCACCATCGACTTCAAAAATCACCTCATTTGTGCGATTTTCCATATTCGCCCAAATTACTTGTCGCTGAACGCTGTAGAGCTCTACCTTGGAACCCTTATTGACTCGAAACGAGGTTGAAATGTTGTTGTTATTTGGATGAAGTCGAAAAATTGGCCGAGTATTTGAGATCTTGACATCCGCCTCATCCGTGATCAAGACACTTTTGACATTAAAGCTGCCAGTATCCGAACTGTTGCCCGCGGCTGC
The DNA here is from genome assembly GCF_051713725.1 of Enterococcus sp. DIV0755f. NCBI lineage: Bacteria > Bacillati > Bacillota > Bacilli > Lactobacillales > Enterococcaceae > Enterococcus > Enterococcus sp. DIV0755f. Next base: position 1,260,562 of record NZ_JBIOQL010000001.1, on the reverse strand, counting down.
GTTCCTGTGAGCCACCCAATGGAACGTTCCGCGAATCTCGAGATTTCCTTGCTGTAAATAAAGGAAATTATTGCCCGTACTGCCCTCTAGCACACCACTTTTTGCCTCGATATTTTCTATTTTGACCGTCCAAAAAGCTGAAGCTGCCAACGATTGTTGATAGATCAATGCGTTTAATCCTAGATTGTTCCCCTGAAAATCGATCGTCATATTTTTTAACTCAAAGACCGCTGGCTGACGATCATGGGTAGTCGTCAGTTCAAAGAAACGTCCAGTAGGATTCGTGCTATAGTTTGGTGTCCCGTTCGTGTTGAAACGCTTCGGTGTGGTTAAGGTAAAGCCATTCCCATCGATGGACACCGACCGATTCAACGCCGTTAAACGATTGTTGGCCTCATTCGTATAATCAGCGGTAATGTCAGCGAGAAACACGATTTCAGAGATCGATGAATTACTGAAAGCAGCCCGCAGCTCTTGATAGTCCGAAACTTCGGCACGCTCTCCTTGTGTCGCCCGTTCTGAAAGCAGTTCGACTGCCGCTGACTCATTGGTTTCCTGCTGCTGAACGTCAAGCAAGGCTGCTTCTTCTACAGCCTTGTCAGCTTCCAATCGCAAGGCTTGTCGTTCCTCGAGAGAAGGCGGAGCGATTTTTTGCAGTGTCCGGTTTCCCCGCTTAAGAACAAATTCGATGGCGTCTTCTTCTCCTAAAGAGACTGGTAATGCCAAGGACAACGTTTCTTCCGTAGGCGCCACTTCGATTTCCACACCATAAACACCCTCTTGTTCAGCTGGATGCAAGGTCGCTTCTTCCAGCTCAAGCATTTCAAACATTTCTAATGACACCAGCGCTTCATGATTCGCCATCAAGAAAAGCGTCTCGCCCGCAGCTTGTTCCGATTCGATCGTCAATACATATTGTCCTGTTTCTGGGTCAAAGTGACCGGACACTTCATAAGAATTGCCACCATGGATAGCAAAGACCGCATACAAGACAGAAATAACGATAAAACCCCCTAATGCAGCGGCAGCCAGTTTGATTTTCGAGACAGTCGCTAGAACAGTAAATGATTTCATCTAGGCACCCCTTTCCTTTGATTACTCCAACAGTTCTTGTCCCGTTTCAAAGCTTGATAGATAATACAGCTTGATAACGACACTTGCCGAAAACGCATCTGCTCCTGACGTATTGCTTCCTTGCCGATATTCGACTGATTCAACTTTTAAAAAGCGATTCAGGTTTTCCATCCGATCAATAAAACGCACGATTCCTTCATTCGTCTCACTCAGGAGGTCAAAGCCGATCCTTGTGACCCGAAATTGCGTAGCCAAAGGATTGTCACCAGTCTGATCTGCCATTTGTTCTGGTGTAGGGTAAAGCATCTCCTCATTAAAGGTCGATTGCAAAATCGTGATCGGCAATTCCGTTTCAAGGGCAGCGAGATCGGTAAAATAAGACTCGATCGCCATGCCATTGGGAATGATCGGCACCTCATTGACCGTCTCTGATGAAAGAAGGTCTGGTTCCCCTTGCAGGTAGACCAACTGTTCTTGAATGTCGCGGATCTCAGCTTCGATCCCAGCTAATTCCTGAGCCAATTCGATCCCTTCGGCACGTTTGGGGTTCAGCAAAAATAGCCAAAATATGAGTACGGAGGTAGCGAGAACTAGTGCAATCACTGCGGAGATGATGATGTGTTTTTTGGAGAAAAAGACTCTAGTCATCCGCTTCCACCTCGCTTTCTTCTTCGCTGTCTTCACTGATCACTTGTGGTGCATCGATTCGTGAGAGATAGACAGTGATGCGCCCATCTTGCGGCGTTGAACTATGAGAGAAGGATTGATAGGTCACATGATGTACCCAATCGATTGCTTCAAAAGCTGATTTGAGGCGAATCAGACTTTCATAAACATCCCCTTGGACCGCCAAGTTCACCGAAGGAAACAATGGCGTGCCGTCTTGGGCTGTTTCGGACGTTCCCCCATCGCTATTTAGCAGCAAATTATACGAATTGATGGTCACATCGATCCCTGATGCCACTTCCTCAAAGGTTTCCATAATAGGCGCTGTGAAATATTTCTCTTGCTTTTGCAGGGCAATGAATTCTTGTAGGTCTTGAGATTTTGACGCCAACATCTCTTCTAACTGGCGCTGAAAGACGATACGCTCTGCTTGACTAGACATGATATTGCTTTGATTATTGGTCACCAAACGTTGATAATACCAAAAGCCTAACCCACAAACCCCAACGACAACTAACGAAAGGAGAAGCGACACCGAAAGAATGACTTCAAACGCCCGATTACGAATAAATTTATTAGGCAATAGATTGATGTTCATGGTTACACCTCTTTCGTCGCTAATCCCGCAGCCAAGACATAGCGGTCGGGAATTTTTTTCTTGCTGGTTTCACTTACTTTTGCAGAAATCGTTTTGACTGGCAAAGAAGATACGTCGTGAAAAATTTCTTGGACTTCTTTGCGCAGCATTGGATGACCGCCGACTAAGTAGATTTTTTTCAATTCACAATCAGGCGAGATTTCCTGATAATAGTAAGCAATCACCGAATTCAGGGTTTCTGCCAACCCTTCCAGCGCTTGGATCTCCGCACTTTCCCTAAAGTTCACTTGCACAGATTGGGCTTTTTCAATATATTTCCAATTGGCTTGATTATAATCTTCATACTGCAAGTAGGTCGGCACCAATTCTTCAAAAAAGGTAATATTGGCGATACCAGCATCTAACTCGACCAGCACGAAATTTTCACTCCAGTTGATCTGTCGCTGAAACATACGACTATACGCCAGAAAACTGCAATCGACGCCCATCAGCTGATGGCCGCCTTTTTTCAATGTGTCGCCGAGTTGAATCAAAATCGGCTCTGATGTGACCACGACTGGCACATTGCCATTGATGGTAAACCGATTCCGCTGGATGACCACAGCTTGCGGCTCTGCTTTTTCTTCCTTCTTACTGGCTTTTCTCTTTTGTGCTTTTGGTGCTTTTTGCTTGTTGCCTTTACCTAGGATCAGTAGATCAAAGATCGGGTTTTCAAAAGGCAAGGAGATGGACTCCCCCAATTCAAAATACAAGTACTCGCGAATCTCTTTTTCCGAGTTCATCTTGCCGATTGGGATCTGCTTGATCAGCAGACGAGAATTCAGCGCCGTGATCACCACACTCATCGTGCGTAATCCCAAGCGTTTGGCGATCTCATTGAAGGCGGCTTCAAGACTATCAGGATTGCGCAGCTTATCATCTTTAAAAATCGTACCATTCACGACCAGCTCGCCGTATTTGAGACGGTCACCTTTTTTGGTACAGTAACGGATGCAGTTTTTTTGGATGTCGATCCCAACTAAGCGGGGAATTGTTTTTTTGCCAAACATACGAGGACCTGCTTTCTTCTTGTTGGTTTTTATGAAGGAACCAACGTTATTTCTATGTACAACGCTTGCTTAGCAAATCAAGCAAACGCCAAGGTCAGCAACCCGATTCAAAGGAACCAGCCGCTGCCAAGATAAACCATGCCAGTAGCAATGGCGATAAAGGGACCAAAAGCAATGTAGCGGCTTTTGACTTTGCCCCGTAGCATTTGGATCACGTAAAAAATCACTGCCAAGCAAGAAGCGACAAATAAAACGGTCAAGACTTGCACTGGGCCGATATACACGCCTAAGACGGCAAATAATTTGATATCGCCGCCACCCATGCCTTTTTTACTGAGCTCCGCTAAGAGATACAATGGCAAGAAGCCAGCAAAGAAGCCAACGAGCCAATACCACCAAAATTCATTTTGCGGTTGGATCAACCGTAAACCGATCCCTCCAGCGAAAAAAGGGGCTAACACTTTATTGGGGATCAACTGATAGAAGATGTCGCTGGCAGAAATAATGGCTAATAAGGCTAATAAACACCAAGCGGCAATCACTTCAGCAGTGCCCCAAAACAGCAAGGTCGTACCCGTAAATAGCATGCCGATCAACACTTCATAAAGAAAAGCAATCAGCGGGATCTTTTTTTGACACTTGCGGCACTTGCCTTTTAAAATAAGGTATGATAAAACTGGAATGAGGTCCCTTGCACCTAATGTCTGTTGGCAGTCATCACAGTGCGAGCGAGTCAGCAGGGATTCCTTTTTGGGAACCCGCCAACCAACCACTAGGAAAAAAGAACCTAGACACATTCCTATGATGAAAAGATAACCAATGATTAGGCCCATTGGGATCTGTTGCAAAATTTCGTTCATAAAAAACTCCTTTTTTCCTGGGGGTTGAGTTGCCGTACACCTTAGGTCAGGTTAGTGACTTAAGGTGTTTTTAGTTTCTTTAGTCATCTGACTCTGATGGAAAGACCTGATCTCTTGTTAGACCAGTGATAAAGGCTTGGTCTACAGGCGCATCAGACTCTCCAATTTCAGCATTTCCTTTTTGACCGGCTCTTAAAATTCCAGCAGGAATATATACTCTCAATGAACCATCATCAGTGATGGAAAACTCCACATTATTTGGCGAATGCGAAGTTCCTGGTGTACCATCTGTATTCGGAGTACCAACCCAAGAATTACTATTAAGTAATCCATCGTCCATTACATCTTGTAAGGTAAATTCCAAAATTGAATCCGCTGTTCCATCATTCAAATTACTATTAGTTGATTGGTAGAGTACTGCTGCTGAGAAAGCTTGCTGAATATCAGAAACTGCTGCATCTTCACGAGCATTTTGAATCACGTTGCCGATCGCAATAACCCCGATCCCAGCGATGATCGCTAAGATAACGACTACTGCCAGCAACTCGACCAAGGAGAGGCCGCGCTCGTCTTTCAATAATTTATTCAATCGATTGTCTGTTGTTTCTTCTGCTAAAATTGCATCAATCATAGTGTGTTTACTCCTCCTGTTTCTTCCATATATATTAAACAAGCCGTCTAGGTGGCTTGATAATACCAAAATCATTACCCTTGGATCGCACCGAATAAATCGAACATCGGGATCATGATCGCCGCAACGATCAAGCCAACGATCACACAGATTATCAAGATGACAATCGGTTCCATGATCGTTTTCAGTCGCTTACTGGTTTCATCAACTTCTTTTTGATAGATGATACTCAATCGCTTCAGCATGTCCTCTAGGGAACCAGTACTTTCACCAATCTCGACCATCTGGGTCACTAACATCGGAACCATCATGTTGCCGCGAAAGACATCGCTCATCTTGCCGCCTTCTTCAATTTGAAAGGCACAATTATCGATGATCCGCTTGATGTATTTATTGGCAACGACATCCCGACTCATATTCAAGGCGGTCACCATACCGACAGAACTGCTGAGCAATGTCGACATGGTTGTCATAAATAATGAAAAACTATTTTTGGTGATCATATCGCCAATCAGCGGAATACGTAATAGAAAACTTTGAAAAGCGAAATCGAAGGTTGGATTGCGTCGTGCGATCCACAGTCCGACGAAAAATCCGACGATCAAGACGGCTAAAACCCACCCTCTGGTCTGAAGGAACTCGCTGATCGCCATCGTTGCGACGGTGATCGTCGGCAGATCGGCATCAAATCCTTCAAATACTTCCACAAACATCGGGACGATCATTACCAATAAAATGATCCCTACGATAAAGGTTAAAATCACTAAAATAATCGGATAAACCATCGCGGTGACGATGCCGCTACGGTTTTCGGCGCTTTTTTCATAGTAATCTGCCATATCCTTCAAATTTCCTTCCAGTGATCCAGACATCTCCGAAACAGCGATGACACTGGTCAGAAGTGTCGGAAAGGCATTGGGATGATCTTTGTAGGCTTCTGAAAGCGGGCGTCCGCTATCAATCTCATCCCGAACTTCACCAAGAATTTTCTTGAAATTCGGGTTTTTTTGTTGCTCTTCCAGCATTCGTGAAGCATCAACGATCGTAATTCCCGAAGCGATCAATGTCGAAAACTGGCGTAAATACCCTACCAGCAGTTTTAACGAAACTTTTGTAAAGAGTTGAATCTCTTTATTCGCCAAGGTTTCTGGCTGTTCGATCAAGCTGTTGACTTTGATGTGCTTTTGGCGCAGTTTTTGGCGGGCTTCGACGGAGGAATTGGCACGCAAGCTGCCAGAAAACGTTTCACCACGGACATTGGTGCCTTGATAGGCAAAGAGTGCCATCGGCTATTCGCCCCCTTCCTCCATTAAGTTATCTGCCACATCGGCATCGACCCGTTCCGCAGCAACCAGTTCTTCTAAAGAAGCGCTCATGGTATGCATGCCTTCGTTTTTCCCCATCTGCAGCATATTATGGATTTGGTGGGTTTTCCCTTGACGGATCAAGCTGGCGATCCCTCGGGTATTGAGCATCATCTCAGTTGCTGCTACCCGTCCGTTGCCATCGATCGTTGGCAGCAAGCGCTGGGACAAGATCCCTAGTAATGCGCCAGCAAGCTGTGTACGAATCTGAGTCTGCTGATCGGCAGGAAAGACATCGACGATCCGTTCAATGGTCGCTGGGGCACTTGACGTATGCAAGGTTCCTAATACCAAGTGTCCCGTTTCCGCTGCCGTCAAGGCAATCGAGATCGTTTCAAAATCCCGCAGCTCCCCTACTAAGATGACGTCTGGATCTTGCCGCAGGGCTGCTCGTAAGCCATTGCCAAAGGACATGGTGTCGCTGCCGACTTCCCGCTGGGCAACGATGCTTTTTTTGTGGTTATGGATGTACTCGATCGGGTCTTCCAACGTCAAAATATGCGTCTTTTTGGTGTCATTCAAATAGTCCAGCATCGCAGCCAGTGTCGTTGATTTCCCTGAACCGGTCGGCCCTGTAACTAAGAACAAGCCTTGGCTTTTATGGATCAGGGTCCGCAAGACGGTCGGCATACCGAGTTTGCTTAATTTCGGGATCTCGATGGGGATCTGCCGCAAGGCGATCGAAACGGTATCTTTTTGACGGAAAATATTGACCCGAAAGCGGCAGATGTCGCCTAATTCGTAGGCCAAATCGGTCTCGCCCTTTTCCTTGAATTCCTCCCATTGCCGTTGGTTGCAAAGGATTTCGGCAATGGCTTCGATGTCCTTGGTGTCGATGGTTGGCACCCCTTCGATCGGTAGCAAGTCGCCGTGGCGACGAAAAATCGGCGGTACGCCTTCGACTAAATGGATATCTGATGCTTTTTGTTCCACAGCGATCATCAGCCAATGATCGATCCGCTCTTTAGGTGACATGGCAGCAAACTGCGCAGCTTCGTTGCGATTGACGCCCTGTGCACTGCTGGCAGTCGTCGTTTTTGTCGCTGCTTGCCGTTCTGCTTTTTGAATGATCTCCCGCGTTGAGACAGATCGGTCTTGATCGCTCTGGCGATTGCGGGCACGTTTTTTTTCTCTCAGTTCACGATTTTCACGGATGCGGGTACGGGTCGGAGCTGTTTTTTCTCTCGTCGCCCTTTTGGTTGCTCGCTCTTGTGTTGCCACTCTCGTTTGATCCATTAAACCAGCCCCTTTCTATGTGCATTTCCTTTTAAAACAATGTATGTAGTTCTTCGGTGATCCCTAGATCACCGATAAATCAATCCGTGTCTCACTCTTCTGCGGCGACCACCTTCAAGACTTCTTCGATGGTGGAAAATCCTTGTTGCACTTTGTCTAACCCATCATCCAACAAAAAGCGCATCTTTCGTTCCTGAATATAATCCATCAGCTGGTCGTTGGTCGCTTTGTTCGTGATCATACGGCGCAGCTTGGCATCGATCGTCAACAGCTCTTGGACGGCCATTCGCCCTTTGAATCCTGTATTGCCACACTTTGGACAGCCCACAGGCTGTGCCAGTTCCGTAACCGTGATGCCATAGGATTCAAATAACTGCTTGTCCTTGTCGCTGGCTGGTCCTACTGTCTTACAAGAAGAACAAAGGGTTCGGACGAGCCGTTGAGCTAAGATGCCTTCTAACGCATTGGCGACCAGAAACGGTTCTACCCCCATATCGACTAAGCGATTGATGGTACTGACGGAATCGTTGGTATGCAGGGTGGATAATACCAAGTGCCCAGTCATGGAAGCCCGAATCGCAATCTCCGCCGTTTCGCCATCCCGAATCTCTCCCACCATCACGACATTGGGGTCTTGCCGCAAGATCGACCGTAACCCAGCGGAAAAGGTCAAACCGACGTTGCTGTTAACTGCCACTTGGTTGATGCCTTGCAGCTGAAACTCTACTGGGTCTTCGACGGTGATAATATTGATCTCAGGCGTGTTCAACTCTTGCAGCGCTGCATACAAGGAAGATGATTTCCCTGATCCTGTCGGTCCAGTGACAAGAATGATCCCGTGGGGTTTATGCAAAATCGCTTTAAAGGTTGCCAATACCTTCGGTTCAAAGCGAAACTCATCTAGGCGTCGAATGCCACTGGAGCGATCCAGCACCCGAATCACGACTTTCTCCCCATGAATGACAGGTAAAACCGAGACCCGCAAATCAACCACGTTGCCCCCGTTACGAATCATTGCCCGACCATCTTGTGGCACACGTGTTTCGGTGATATCCAAGGAGGAAATGATTTTCAGTCGTGAAGTAACACCAGTCTGAATACTCTTAGGCAAGTTTTCATGGGTACGAAGCTCCCCATCGACCCGTAAGCGGACGACTAATCCTTTTTCTTGTGGATCGAAATGGATATCACTGGCGCCCCGATCCACCGCATCTTGCAGCAGGGTATTGACCAATTTGACGATCGGCGAATCATCTAATTTTGAGTCGCCTTCTGGATCGATGGTTTCAACGAGAGAGTCGCTCAAGCCATCCAAACTGATCTCAGAAGGGTAATCGCGAACGATCAGTTGTTGGATATCGGCATTGTGGGCTTTTTGCGGACGAATCAATAACCCAGTGATCAAACGCATTTCATTAATCGCCGCATAATCTCCAGGGTTTGCCATCGCAACGGTCAAACGATTGCCTTTTTTCTCTAACGGAAAGACGCTGTGCTGTTTGGCAAACGAGCGGGGGATCAGGGACAAAACCTCTGAGCTAATCTCTAAGTCAAACAGGTTGCCTGTTTGTGTTTTCTCAGCGGTGGTTGAACTTGGACTACTCTCTGACTTTTTGAGAGGCCTTCTAGGTTTTCTACGTGGCGTTCTTTCACTTGATTGCGGCAACTGGCGCCCTCCTTTCAATAATCGAGTTTGTTGATATAGTCAAACATTCGTGTAACGGTTAAATATGCTTCATCATCAGACCACATGTTTCGATCCAAAAAACTTCTGAGGATCGTTACCTCCCCCGGTTGCGCCTGACTTTCAAAGTCGCGGACGCGATAATTGACGCCTAATTGTTGTAGTTGATTTTCCAGTTCCACCTGGTCATCCATATAGTAAGGTACGAGAACGACCGTTCCTTCAAGACGACGGTTATGAGCCCCTGTCGCTAAAAAAGTCGGGTCAAATAATGCCAAATCTGGCAGGATTTCCATGACAAAGGTCGACTCTCTATCCACAGCTAAATGAAAGGGTTCAACGCCTGTATGACCCAAGATCAGCTGGGCACCATTTTTTAAGGTGATTTGATTCCAATACGCTGGATCTTCATAGTAAGAATCAAAAACCGCTGAGCTGCCTGCTTCTGCTAATGCCAGTCTTCGAGCAGTCTTCGGCGCATCGATAAATGAAAGCCCGTGAACCTCCATCATGGTATTGCTGCCATCCAAAGTGATTCTTGACGGGTCATGAGGCACTGTGAATTGATTTTGATTCTGAAAATACGAGAAATCATCGATCGTTCCACCACTAGGCATCATCGTATTCGTCAGCATAAAATCACCATAAACAGTAATCCTTCGTTCCGTATCTTCGGTACTATGCACGATCGAGCCTTCCGTGACTGGCCCTGCATAAAAATTGCTGCTCGTCAGAACCATCGACGGCTTCATAAACGTCAAACTACCATCTGCAGCAGGATTCTGTTTCGTGGCTTCTCGATGATAGAAATTAAAATAATTGCTATTTAATTCGCCTAATCCAGAGCCTGCATCTGGTGAATTTACGGAAACATTCAGATGGCCTTCAGCAAAGAGAACCCCCTCTTGCTCAACTCTCGAAGCCGAACTATTAGTATTGTTGATCCAAAGGTTTCCAGCAAAAATATCCGTATAGGCTTGTGATAAGACCAAGCGGCTACCAGCTCGACTGCCCAAATCGATATACATTCCTAGACCCGCTTGCAAGAAGACGTCTTTGATCAAGTTCAACCCGTTGCTAGGCTGCCCGCCGTCATTCTGGATCGCAAGCAGACTTTTTGCCGAAAACTGCCCGCTTCCCTGTCCTTCCATCTGGATCCCATGATTAAAGAAAAAGGAACCATCGAAATGCAGCCAGTTAAGAATCGGCTTTGTTCGAAAATCTAAAAATCTTCCGTCTTGAAAATCTTGCAGGACATTGTTGGCAAACCCGAATTGCAAGAAGTCATCCGATTCAAAGGCGAGATAATCAAATGATGGGCGTACGCGCTGGAAATCAGCGACTTCGAATAATTTTCGAACCCAAGTATCGGCGGATACCGCTTGTCCTACTGTAGAGGGTAAGTAATAGGGATAAAAAATGTTTCGCCAAATATCCAGCTGTGTTTGTCTTTGTTCGAGGTCTTCTTCTTCAAGCTGCATTTCATAGATATATTCGGCAGAAGCTGTATGTACTCGCGGCTGTCCCTCAGCCAGTTGCGTCTGATCCGTGACTTGCGATTGAATTTGAATAATGATTTGAAGATTGGTTTTATCTGGCAGCATCGAGGCTGCTTGGATCCATCCTTGCTCCCCACCAGATTTCGTCATTACATAAGGGGCGATCTCATTATATTCATAGTCAACGATAGAGGAGGTAAAAGAAAATTTATTATCGATGGTCTTATTCACATTGACTTCATCCAGCACAGATCTCAATTCGTTATCTAGATTGTCTTGCCAGTCATTATTATTAGAATAGAAGCCGCCATTCTGCATGGTTCGAGTGATTAAATCATCTATTCTCAGTTTTAGGTCTTGAGAAGCGAGTTGAAAGGAATATTCGTGTACATCTTCCACGCGACGGAAGCTATCTACCGTTCGAATTTGTGAATTGACATTTCGAGCAACTAGGAAAACCAAGCCAATCATCAAAGAGGAAAGAATGATCGCCGCGAGGGCATAAATCAGCGCAAAACCCGCTTCATTTTGTCTACCATCGTCCATTCCCAGGTACCCCCCCTCTTGCTTTCTCATTGTCCCGATAATTGATCGTAAATTCTCGTCTATAGATAATCTGCTCGTGGTAATCAGTGACCAGATCCTCCATCTGCCACCAGCCAGTCAAATCATCATAATAATCCGCAAAATTGATCGTTTCCGTGTAAAACAAAACGAAAAATTTGGTCTGGATACTGAACGTATCGCGATAATTTGGCGTATAGTGATGGGTCAGCGTCGCTTCATTCTCATTTTTTTGTTGAATGATCTTTAACTTGATGGTAGGGTCTTTCGTATCATAGACTCTGGCACGGATATTGTTGGTATCTGTGATATCCGTCACAACCATTCGCGGACTGCCCTCTTCCGTAATTGCTGCCCCTAAGGTTCCTTCGGGCATGGTTTTGACAATATGTTCCTCGTGGAAAAGAAGACTATCATATTTTCCTAAATACCCCGCATGCTCATAGATGCCGTCAATTTTGGCGATTTGATCTGCTTGCGCCATGATTTCATTCGCTATCCCTTGAAAGGCAGCAATTCGACCTTGACGGACAGAGGCTTGGACGATCAGAAAAAGTGTCCCAGAAAAGAGAGCAATGATAATGCCGAATATCACGATCGCCCCTAACAATTCGACAAGCGTGACTCCTTGCTCATCTTGTAACCGATGCTTCATCTGCGCCCCTCCTTTGCAACTTCCGCAAGAACAGCCAGCCCTTTCAATAGTCAACTACCCAATGCAGATACGTTTCTGTCAAAAATGCGCCCGTTTGTTTATCGAAGACCTGAATAATAAGTCCGATGCCCAGCTGCCGACGATCATAACTGTCTTCTCGCAGTCCATGCCTGGGGTCTTCACGAATGGAGACCTTGACTAAATAGTTGGTGGTTTCTTCATTCTCCGACAAGTACGTTCCCATATAGAGGCGATTTTCTTCCGAATTTGCCAAGGGCTGCGGCAAATGAGCGCCAGAATGATCGTATACCACTTTGCGAATAAATCGTCCCCGATTGAGATCATCTACAGCAATCGGGATTTCTTCATACATCGGTTGCCCTTGCGCATTGTATTGAATCCCTGAATTATCGAGGACCAAATGGTGTCTGCGAATTTCTGAGGGGTCATCTGGATCGCCCATCATCCAAGATGGGCGAGCAGTAAAGATCCCGATATTCAAATCCGCCAAATCTTGGGTCTGCGCTCGGTAGATTAGCCATTCCTTGACGTCATCTCGTGCTGCGATGGCCTCTTCCATTCGGGTATTGTAGCTAAGGATCAGGTTGTTTTGGATAATCAGCATGGCGATCATGACCATCGCGATCCCGAGAATGACGATCGCTCCAAGGATCTCAACAAGGCTGAACCCTGATTCATCAAGTACTCTATGTGCTTGTCTGCCGTTTTTCAGTTTCATCACCTGCTTTTTGCCTAACCCCCGATCAAGGAGAATCCTTTTCTTCTAGCTGGTTGATACTTGTATCTGGGTCAAGAAAAGATAATTTGCTAAGGGTGAACCCCCAGTGAATCAGTTTATTGAAATCAGGGTAGTCAGCTAATGGAATACTTTTTTTGGCTTTGCGTGTGATGCGAATTCGTTCCCTGATATAATGATACCTTTCTTCTTCAACCAGTCGCTGAATCTCGGCGATCCCTTTTTCAACATCAGGATCTTCGACATTCGCTTGCATGTATTGTTGGTAGAAATAATCCAAATACTTCCCGTATTGAAGAAAATAACGGTATTCAATTTCTTCAATGACCATTTTCACGTGAATCTCTCCTTGACTTATTTTCTAGCAACTTATTGAAGTGAGTGCAAATGCCGATAGATGATCGCAGTGGCACTCTCTGGCCGATCATTGTCTAACTGAAAGACCTCCTTTAATGATTGTCGATCAGAAGCCTGAATGACTTCGACTTTCGGTAAAAGTTCGTAGGCAAGATGGCTATCGTCTGCGACACTTGTATCGATCATCACTTGTTCGATCAGTGAACGGGTGACGCCATAACCGTCTTCACTTTGATAGGATCGGTCCAAAGGGAAACTATAATAAAACCAGCCATCATCGGGATTATAGATCCAAGTGTTTCGATCGATCTGACGGTAATCGCTCAAAGAGCCGAATTCGATCATGATGGCTTCTGAGTCGATCTGGGCGGGACTTTCAGAGACAAAGCTGCTTAGCGTTTTCACCGTTTGGGTCGGATACAACCCAGCAGCATCGGGAAACGCACTGATCATCTCTGGCAATTGAAAGGCACTGCCTAACCCAGATTCTGTCGTCGTGTAATCAAATGACGACTGGTCAATCGTTCCTTGTTCTCCGAGATACGTGAATCCCGTAGGTTCTTCATTGGTGGAAAAGGGGCTGGCTAGCTGCGACTCCGCCCAGTTTCGAACAAAATAACGATACCCTTCAAGATAATAACTATAGGTCAAGTTGGCTGCTTCAAAGGTCCACTCAGCAACCGGATCAGCAGGATTGAGCAGCAGCAGTTCCCCACTCATTTTCTGCATGACCGGTTGTTGGTTTCGTCGAAAGGAATAGCTGAAGTGCGCTTCGACAAGGACCGGTTCTTGCCAGAGATCTGGCGGACCATCGATCAAGTCTGATGACGGTTGCTCCTCCATTTCTTCATTGCCTTCGGTGTGATCGTAGAAGTTCTCAGGATTATCCTGTCCTTCAGCGTCTAATTCCCCCAATAACTCCTGCATCTCTTCGCTATCGAAGGCATCCAAGGCAGGCGTGGGTGCCAACTCTTCGATCGTCTCACCGCTGATCCAAACCATCACTTGACCATCAAGAGCATTTCCAACGAGTTCTGGGATCTGCTGGGTCACGTTCTGATACCCTCTTGCTAAAATTTCGTTTTCATCAAAGCGAGACAGTACTGGTAATAAGTCTGGCGCATCACTCGCATCTGCCGCCTGCTCAAAAGCTGCTTCCTCACTGTCTGGCGCGACATAGCGCAGCACTTCTTCAAAGCTTGCTCGAACAAACACTGGCACTTCACTGGCGTTCATTACCCGAACGGATCGTTGGATCGTCATCCCTGTAAGGGTCATTCGTTCCTGCCATTCTTCCAAAATCTCGATTTTTTCGAACACTTCATTTTCATCCGCTAAACGACGAATGTGAATAGACTGATTATTCTGCCAAATCAAGATGCTAAGCAACAAAAGAAAGAAAAGCAGACCCGCGATACTATTTCTTAACACTATTTTTTTTTGCAACCTTGTTTCCTCTTTTCTCAAGTAATGACGGCTCTCAAGTAAAGAGATAAATGCCTAATAGAATGAATAAGGCGATCAATGATACACAGAAGATGATGGATAATATCAAGTTTTGATCAATAAAACGAAACACATCTGCTACATGGTTGATACTCATTGAGACTTCCCCAACGAAACGGTCTGCTTCGATGGCTTCTTCCCCAAATGCCTGTCCATCACCAATGACGGATAAATGATAGCCTTGCTCTTCGTCAGCCTCGATCGATAGCACTCGGCGGGCAATATAGCCTGTTCCTGAGCTATTTGTAAAGACTCCGATCCCGTTTGGCTGTACTTGAGTGAAGGCTTGTTCTCTTAAAATGATCAAATCTTGTGTGCGTAATGCGGAGCTGTCAAGATTCGCCATCCCATTATCTGATAAACGCACCACCCGATGATTGAAAACCGTCATCTCGTTTTGATCAGCTACATATAAGCCGATAAACGTAAAGAGGACAGTCATGCTACAAACCAAGAAAATCAGATAAATGATTTTCAGTACGAGATCACCAGATTTCTTTTTAGCTGTTGGTTTCTTCGTCGCAGCTTTGCCTTTTTGCGGGGTTGGTCGTTTCTGGGAAACCTCCGCTGGTTTTTTGCCTTGCTTGTGGGTCCCTTTTGATTTGGCATTCGGATTACTTGATTTCTTAGTTTTCCCCTGCTCGTTGCGCTGGCTTGGACGTGCTTGCTGCGGTGGACGCTTTTTCTTTTTGCGTGGTGCTTCACTGGTCGTACTGGCAGCTGCTCTTTCTTTTTGTTTGCTAGGATGCTGCTTTTCGGTCGGTAATTTGGGGCGATTCGCTGTGCTAGCCGCTTTTTTTCGTTTCTTTTTCGCAGGCGCCTGTCCTGTCGGTTCTTTTTGAGGTGGCTTTTTTGGTCGTTTCTTGCCACTTGAAGGGCTGGCTTGCTTGCCTTGCGCTTGAAACTTTTCGATTCGGGGATTTCTCGGTGTATCCTCTGGTTGTTCTCGTTTTTTTTCACGTTTGGCAGGCTGTGGCGGACGTTTTTTTCTTCTAGGTGCTTGCGACTGATTACTCATTGGCATCTACCTCGCTGCCCGCTCGTTCCATCCCTCTTAATTGGTTTGCATAAGTATTGGCATTGGCATTTTCCTGCAAGCGATCCTTGACAGTCCGAATGGACGCTGGCAAATTTCCTGAGCCTCGACGATTTGCCGAGCTTCTTTGCAAGTCTTCAAACAACGAACGGGTCGTCTTAGCTTCTTCCTTGCGGGCTGCTTCGATTGCTTGTGCACGTGTGCGTTCAATCTCTTCCATGACCTCTTCGGTCGGCTCGTTGTCATAGATGGTTAGATCATAGGCCTCGATCAACGCATTCAGCTTTTGGTCATAATGGATGTCCGTGGCATAGCGCCCTGTCAACCATGCAGTTGCTTCCCGATAGGTTGGGGCATTTTCTTTCCAAACGGGGGCATAAAAGCGCGGGTTGCCTGTGATGCCTCCTCTTAGTAAGCGAGCGTAATCTTCGATGGATTCACGGTAACTTGGGTATTTACGGAAATTGGAAGAGATCGTATACCACGCACCACTTCCATCATCTTCTTGCGTATTGAAGGTCACTTTTTGCCCACGAAAGCTGCCCTTGATGCCAAAGAGATTGTGGTTTGGCGGACTGGATAAAGCACTATTTCCTGAGCCAGTCTCCAAGATGGCTTGTGCGATCATCACTGAAGCATAAAGATCATTGTTATAGGCAACATCCTGCGCGTCAGAACCGATCTCATTGATGAATTGTTGTGTCGTTAGATTACGAGAAACCGAAAACTGAAAGTTGCTTTCCCGCTCTTCTTCATCGATCGGCGATTCGGGTTCTTCAGTGATTGGATCGGGATCTTTTTCTTTGTCCTGATTGGTTTGATTCCCATTTGATTGGTTGTTTCCGCCATTGTTGCTGCTGTTGGTATCGTTGGTTTCTTCCTCATTCGTTTCAGGTCCAGCAGGCTGATTCGGCTGTTGATCGCCATCTGAAGGCTCTGGCGTCGGCGGAACATCTTCAGTCTCTTGGTCTTCTGTTTCATCGGTGCCGCTCTCTGTTTCTTCCTCGTCTGTCTGCCCATCATCTGCCGGTCGTTCAATATCATTTACGACTTGGACTTCCGTTCCTTTTTCGGCTTGCTCCGATTCTTCTGGGAGGCTTTCATTTGTTTGTTCTGGAGGAGTATCAAGTTGCTCCGTTATCCTGTCAGCTCCTTCGTAAGAGACCGGTCGGAGGGCATCCGTTATCGATTGCCCACGACTTTCTCGTTGTGCATCGATGGTTTCCATATAAGTAGATGGTTCTACACCTAAGATCGATCGAACCATGGCTTCAGAAATCGTTTGATTATTGATGATTCCGATAAATGCTCCGATCGCTAACAGACTTTTTACGTTTCTTCTGGGCTTTTTCATCTTCTTGATCCTCCTCCTTGGGGCTGTTCTTGCTGGTGCCTTTTTTTGGTCGTTCATGGTCTTTGCTTTCATTTTTCTCAAGCTGCACAAGCAGCAATTGATAATGAAAGGCATTGTTCCGCAAATACATCGTAAAACCTAGCAAAAGAGCGAGTAAAAACAAATGACTGATAGTGACATATTCTCGAAAGGCAGAGAGATAAAAATAGGCGGTCAGCTGCAAAAATACCGCTAATGGGATCAAAGAAGCAATAAAGTAGATGCGGTATAAGAATAAGAATCGTTGTTTTTGCTTTTGGGTTCTCATAGACTGCTCCTAACGTCTGTATTGCCTTCGATCAATGCTTTTTTTTCTAATAGATAGCTTTCGCTTTGGAGAAGATCAAAGTAAGCGGCTTTTCTTAAAAGATTGTCATAGTCCATCTTCATAATGCGTGCGTAAGGTTTTCTAAACCATGGTCGCTCATACAATTTGACCCGTGATTCAATCACGCTGCATTCATAAAAAACCAAGCTGATATCTTTAGCAGAAAGATTGTTGTCGACCACTTGCTGCACTTGCCCTCTCTCATAGGTCAACTCTTTTTCGTTCAAGGTCATCTTTTCGATCTTTTGTACGAGATTGTCATTGATGCGCCAAACCTGTTCTAGGTATTTGGCTTTTTGAAAAAGATAGGTATATTCTCGTAAGCTGATCTTCAATTGCGTATGCCAGTTCTCGTCTTCTTCATCGGTCAAGCTGTTTAAATAGTGGATACTATTTTTGATCAAAGAGGCTTCTAAGTTTTCGATGTAGATCTCAAGCTTTTGATTGGCCAAGCGCAAACGCTCTTTGCTTGCTCGTTCTCGTTTCGCTTCTTCCTCCAACGCTAATTCATTGGCGTTGACTTTGGGTAATTGCTTGGCTTTTTTTGACTGTTTTTTTTTGCTGCTTTTTTTGCGAACTTTCTTTTTGAACTTTGGTGGCTCATCCGCACTGACCTTTTGGAACTCGACTGTGTCTTCCAGCTCTTTTTTCACTGCATCGGTTTTGCCTTGCCGTTTTTCTTCATGGACTTGCGCTTTCGGGCGACTCACAAACGTGACATTTTGTTCATCGATCACGCTTTGAACGATTTTTGCCAGTTGCTCTTTAAAGTCGTTCGCATCACTTACACCAGCCGAGGCTTGCTGCTGCAAGCTGGCATCCAACTGAATCGTAAAGGGAAACTCTTCTTCTGTGTAAGCGATTGGTACAAACTCCAAAAACAGATTGCTTTTTTCATCGGACACATGATTGATGCCGATTTGCGTCCACACAAACTGTGGGAATTGCTGTTCCAAAGGAATGCGTAATTTTGAGTAATCGATTTTTTCCGTAAAATCTCCATCTCGATATGATGGGTAAAGGCTTCGATGGAATAAAATTGCTCAAAGTAATGCGTCACTTGTTTGCGGATCGAGGATTTGAGCGGCCACTTTTTTTGATAGAGGTTGTCGCAGGCAGTGATTACTGATGGAAGTGCCTCTTGTTTATAAAATAATTCCTCAAGATTCGGACTCAAGGTTGGATAGATGGCAATTTTTAAAATATCATTCGTCACATTCGTCCCAATAACCAACATTCTCATAAGAAATCAACTCGTAGTTGTTGCCCGTGATTTCTTAAACAGCACATATGGTCCTAGTGGGTTTCCCTCCTTTGTCGTGTCGCTCTCAGAAATTATTCAGCAGACCTTTTCGTCTATTCCGACTTATAACCTTCGTTTTAGTCTGGCAGATTCAATACTTTGCTATGCTGGATCAACTGCTCAAACAGCCCTTTCGACTCATGATGAAATGCCGTAAGTCGTTCTTGGTATTGCTTGATCTCTTGACGGATCTTCATCACTTCCATCGATGCTTCTGAAATGATCTTGTGGGCTTCATTTTCCGCCATTTGACGTCTTCTGTCAGCTTCCAGTTCTGCTTCAGCAGCGGTTTCCCGTGCTTTTTCTTTTGCTTCGATCAAAATCGTCGCCAGCTCGTCCTTCATTTGTTCGACCTTAGTCAATTCACGTTCCAAGTCACGCTGTAAGACATTCTTATCTGCCAATTGCTCGACTCTTGAACGCTCGAGATCACGATATTTCGCTTCGGCTTCTTGCAAGCGCATGTTCAACTGTTGATTTTCATTTTCAAGCGAAGTGATCCGACGCATGCTTTCGACTTCTTTTAATTTGTAGTTTTCGATAATCGCCGCTTTTTCTTCTAAATGAATCGCTTTTTCTTCAAACGCTTGGACTTGCTTGCTTTTTTCTTCTAATTCTTTTAGCAGTTCATCTTCTCTTTGACGCAATTGTTCGAGCTCTTCTTCTACTTCGATCAATTCGTCTTCTTGACTCGTCAACTGCTCAATTTCTTGCTCATAATTGGTTTTGAGGGCTTCTTGTTGACGTTCTGCTTCTTTTAACTGCTGCTGTAACTCGTTGTAGCGCATTTGCAGCTGCTTGTTTTCATAAATGATACTTTCTTGTTGCGTCGCTTGCGAAGCCATCCGATTGATGGATTCTTGTTTGTTTTCCAATTGCTTGGTCAAATGTTCGACGGTTTTGGTCAATTGTGAAACGGTATTTTCTAATGCCAGCAGCTCTTCTTGGGCATCATCCTCATACTCGTCTTCCTCGTATTCTTCATCATCGTACTCATCGTCCTCGTACTCGTCGTCATCATATTCTTCGTCGTCATACTCATCGTCATCATATTCTTCATCATCGTACTCGTCTTCGTCGTACTCTTCTTCATCATATTCCTCGTCGTAGACATGAACGCCTTCGTAAGTTTCTTCATCTTTCTTTTTGCGAAATAATGCCATGTTACCCCTCCTGATTCCTCACTCATCGATGATTTGATTCGTTGAACAATTTAATGTGTCTACAAATTGGTCTACTTGTTCGTCTGCTTTCGTGAAAAGTTGCACTTTGGCTGTTCTACCCTCGGGCTTTTTTTCAAACGAGCTGACGTTTCTGCTGTGACCTTTTGAGCAGTGATGTCCGCTTCCTTCTTGTCCCCCTTCGCTTAAAAAAAGAAAGCAAAGACCACTACATCCTTTGATCTCCACGACCTCCATGTATTTTGGAAGATAGAAATCAAGTAAATGAATCGGCCTGTTTCTCAATAAAATAGCCATTAAACGAAAAGACGGCTTCCGTTCGCAGAACATCTGTTGTCTATTTGATAGTATCAAAGCAAAAACAGATTGAAAAATCAGATATTTCTTCACTTGATGAAATATTTGTCAGAGGAAACCATTTATCCCCAGTGATATTGTTAAAAAATGAGCAAAATATCCTCGTATTAAAAAACAGGTGTTCTTCTTTAAACGATCTTTATCTTAAATCAACAATCACGCCTTCTTAACCGCCGATCAATCCCCTCAAAAAAAATCAGCGACCTTATAAGCCAAGGTCGCTGATCGATTCTTTACCTATTATATAGTTTTCCTGCTCAGTCATCTTTCATCCATTGGAAGCGATCCCTTTTCTCTCAGTTTGCCAGTCCGCTGCTCCGCAACTGTAAGTTTTTTTCTCCCTAATGGGCTGCTTTTCTATTGCCTTAAAAAAAGAAAGAACCGTTTCTTGAAAATCCGTTTTCTTTAAACGAACAACTTTTTATGCATATATAATGTCGCCATCCGATAATCATAATGGATCATCGAAAAGGCTAATAGTTCGCCATTTCTCAGATAGCTGTCGTCTCGTACGATCAGTGCGGGCATGCCTTCTTCTAGATGAAAAAACGCTGCTTGTTCCTGTGATAGCGGTTTGCTTTGGATGAACTTGTCGATGAAGGCGACTGTCAGTTGTTTTTCTTCTGCCAAAGCTTGGAACATCGACCCCTCCATCATTGTTTCGGAGATCTCCCCCACGATTTCAGGTATATAATAGGAACGTTCAATCAAATAGGGTTTGTCATCTAATGTGCGAAAACGTTGGACTTCGATAAAGTGTTGATCTTTCGCAAATTGTTTTTGACTTGGAAGAAACAGCGCCTCTGATACTTTGACCAGTCGCTTTGAGGCTTTGACCGTTCGAATGTTTTTCTCGCCCCGTGTCAAGTCTTCATTGAAGCCAAGATCTCCTTGTTCAATGGCCGGTTTTTGGTTGTTTTGAAAGCGAATATACGAGCCGCGGCCTTGCATCTGGTAGATCCAGCCCATCTTGCTCAATTTATTGAGGGCTTGACGTAACGTATAACGAGAAACTGGATAAATCGCCAAAAGCTCTCGTTCACTAGGCATCTTCCCCTGCTCATTTCCTATGTCACCCGCTTCGATCTTTCTGATCAATTCCGCTGCTAAGTCTTCAATACTGAGTTTCGTCATTTGCCTACTCCTTTCCTTCGGATTCTCTACTACTATTATCATCTTTGGCGTAAAAAAAGCCAGCTATTTTTCATAGCCGGCTTATCAAAAAAACGGATTGATTATGCCTTCGTTGCGTTTGCTTGTTCGTCCTTGTATAATTTGCCATCATACATTTTGATGAATGGGAACCAAATCAAGAAAGCAACGACTGCACAGATGATTGCTAAGACAAAGGCACGCCAGTCACCACCTGAACCAATAAAGCCAGATAATCCAATTGGGGTCGGCCACGCTACTTGAGCAATCGGTGGGTTAACAAAGCCTAAGTTGATACCAAAATAAGCAACGGACATTGAAACCATCGGTGCTAAGAAGAATGGGATCGCTGTGTACGGGTTGTATACCACTGGCATCCCGAATAAAATCGGTTCATTGATATTGAAGAAGGATGGCACGATCGCTGCTTTTCCTAAAGCACTTAACTGCGCTGATTTTGCAAAGAATGCGATGAAAATCACCATTCCTAACGTCGCTCCTGAACCACCGATCGTAACAAAACTGTTGTTAAATTCACCCGCAAAGGCAATGTTGGCACCATTTTGGTTTTCCACCATATTTGACAACACGATTGGCGTCAAGAATGAGGTCACGATCGTTGCCCCATGAATACCGACGATCCATAGTGCATGCATGAAGAAGTAGATAACAAGCAGTCCGATCCAGGTACTGGTCAATTGCGTCACGAAACTAAACGGAATCGCAATGACTTTGAAAATATCTGTGCCCATTGCGACTAATGCACCATTGATAACGATCACAGTGAGTGCAATTAGGGCTGTAGGAATCAAAGCAGTAAATGAGGAAGAAACACCTGTAGGTACTGTATCAGGCATTTTGATGACAATATTGCGCTTCACACAAAACGCGTAGATTTTTACGGCAATGATCGCCATGATGATCGCTGTAAAGATCCCAGTTGTTCCTAAACGAGTAACGCCTCCACCGATTTCCCAACCATTAATGATTTTCTGATCGTCAGAAATCACTTCAACTAGCGTGGCTACTCCGCCTTCAAAGACTAATTGCGGCAAGCACATAAAGAACGCCATCATAGAAAGTAATGCTCCATTGACTGGGCTTAAAACAAGTTTTTCTTCTTGTGCTTGAATCTTAGTATACTCATATCCAAAAACAATACAAAAATATAGTGCTAAAATCCCCATTGTTGCAGTGTTACCCAGCATATAGAGATTAACTACTTTATCAAATGATGTACTCCAAATGCCCTCTAATACAGGAAAACTTTGTGGCAAAACGCTGATGATCAAGAACATCGATCCTACGATAGTGAAAGGAATCGACGCCATCCCGGCTGCCATGACCCCACGAACGATCCGTAATTGTGAGATTTTCCCCATTGGACCCATTAAGTAGCGGTCCAAGAAGGCAAACATTTTGTTATTTTCTGAATCCATTGACTGTTCCTCCTTGAGTTTCAAATGTAGTCAAATACGTGAAATATTTGTCGCGGTCATGCTCGATCAACCACGCTTTACGCTGAATGAACAAACACGCCATCATGCCGACAGAAAACAAGGCAAGTAAGATCCCTCTACCCGATTGATTCATAAAAGGAATCAACGTTGCTTGCTGCCCGATCAAAATACCAAAAATTGCAATGAGATTGACGCCGAATTGGAGCCAATAACCGATCTTTGTCACCAGTAAACGATTCGATTGCTGCCAATATTTTTGAGTTTGTTCAATAAGTATAAGTCCATCAACGATCAATAAGGCAATGGGAATCAAACCAGCCCATGTCCATTGAGACAGACTCAATAGGGTCCAATAAAGATTGACAAAGAAAAAGATCGCAGTCATATAACGAAAAAGTAAAAAACGATTAAACCGCATACTTTTGTTTGCATATTCTTTCTTGGCTGCTTGGGTTACCGGTTTCCTTTTGGTCACAAGTCCTCCTCCTTTCGTTTTGCTTTCGCTCAACAACTTGTTCGAACAAGTTATATTCTAGCAGAATTCTTGTTGAATGCAACCGATTTCTTTTTGAAAGTGTTCTCTGAAAATAATCTGCTTTTTCATTCGTTATTTCTGAAAAGTTAAGCGAATCTCAAGGAACCTTGCAGGATAATGAGGGAATGTTCCTGACTCTTGGCTTTTGTTCGAGTAGAAAAAAGTTATTTTTAGCATTCGTTTTTGCAAACAGTGTTTGTTCCTGAAGGCTTTATCCCCCAAACAAGGCAACAGGTTTGTAAACTTGCTAACTTTACAGTACACTCTAAGTAACAAAATGTTTGATTTCGAACACGCGTTATTTTTAGTGATCGACATTCCCTGTACTCGTTCCTTAAAACGAAAGGAGATCCTCCCAATGGATGTATTAGAAACTTACTTAACCAGCATTGAAGAGCCAGTAAAGCAAGAAAAACTGCGTGCCTTATTTGCCGCTATTACCAAGAAATTTCCTGACCTCGTTCCAGTCATCAAGTGGAATCAGCCGATGTTCACCGCCCATGAGACCTTTATTATCGGTTTCAGCGTTTCAAAACCGCATTTTTCTGTCTCCCCTGAAACCAAGTGTCTTGAACAGTTTGCCGATGCCATTGAAAACGCCGGTTACAGCCATACGGATAACATTTTTCGCATCAAGTGGACTGAGCCGATCGATCAAGGATTGATTGAGGACATGATCGCTTTCAACCTGAAAGACAAAGCGGAGATGACCCGCTTTTGGCGCTGAGCCAATTTAGACTTCGTAAAAGAAGAGCAACCCAAAAAACCGCAGAAGCCTGTTCGCTTCTGCGGTTTTTCTGACTATTATAAGCCTAATTCTGGCGCTGGGTCAAAGAATCCTGACCATAAGCTTGTTGACATCCCTAAATGTAGATGGACGCCAGTTGAATTCCCAGTCGTTCCCATACCGCCAACATATTGTCTAGCTGAGACGCTTTGTCCGACCGAAACAGCTGGCAGCGTACTAAAGTGCATGTAGTAGCTGTAAACGCCATTGGCATGTTTGATGATCACATAGTTACCAGTTGACGGACCATAGCCCGCTTCAACGACTTCGCCTGCTTGGATCGCATAGATCGGCGTTCCTGTCCCTCCAGTAAAGTCGATGCCATTATGTTGATTTCCTGATGCACCTGTTGGATCTGTTCGATACCCAAAACGACTCGAAATATGAACCGAATCGACTGGCATTTGCCATCCACCTGTGCTTGCTTGTTCCTTTGGCTCAGCTGCTTGCTGCACAGGTGCAGGCGTAGCTGCAGTTTTTTCTGACGACACCGATGTTTCTGGCGCCACTGCGGCTTCCGTCTTCGGCTGGGCTGCTGCCACTGCTGCTTGTTGAACGGCAGGACTTTCGTCGGTTTCAGCTGACTTGGCTTCTGCTGCTTGCTGACGTTTTGCTGCTTCTTCTGCTTCTTTGCGCGCTTTTGCTTCTTGTGCTTCTTGCTCAGCCAATTGCTTCAACGCTGCTTCTTTTTGCCGTTGTGCTTCTGCTTTGTCCGCTTCCAATTGGTCTTTTTTCTCTTCTTCGGTGTTCAACGCCAAGGCAAGGTCGGCTAGTGCAACTTCTTGATTCAACTTGACATCAGCTAATTCCGCTTGTTTTCCTTGCAATGCGTTTGACTGCTCTTCGATTGCAACCAATTGTTCCTGCAACTCTTTTTCCAATTTCTGGCTTGTTGCAATATCTTCTTGCTGTTGTTCGACAATGCTATTGCTGGCATTCATGATCGTTACTGAAGCGATCGCCCGTTGAATAGCTTCTCCGATGGACTCCGCATCAACGATTTTTTGGAACAAACGATTGGAAGGTTCCGACGTTTGAATGTCACGCGCTTGATTCGCCAGTACTTCTGTGCGCTTGATGATTTTCTCTTCAAGGACTTGGATTTCTTGTGCCAAGGCATTGACTTCTTCTTCCGTCGTCGTTTTCTTTTGTAGGATTGCTTGGATTTCTCCTTCAATCGATTGAATCTCTGCCTCTGTAGATCGTTTCAGTGATTCTAATGAGGTGGATTCATTTTTTATGTCATTGATTTTTTCATTTTGCTGCTGGATCTTCTGATCAAAGCTGTCTGCGGATACCGTCACGACAGGCAGCGTCAGCAAAACAAGTGAACTTGCAACCAAAAGTGTCTTTTTCATTTTTTCTCCTTAAATAGATGTGTCTTATCGCTTTCTTTAGCATACCGAAAGATTTCACTCTTGGGGCTGTTTTCACACAAATAACATCTGGCTGCAAGAAATTGACATCTAGCTGAAACAAAATTGTTAGAATATTTCAACGAAAAAGATTGCTTTTCTTCGTCATTTAATCTTCGTTACTTATCAATCGGTTCATCTCCTGTCCGATTGCCTACGAAAATGCCGCGATTTGCAGTAATCAGCAGTGAACCTATGCTATACTGGATTAAAAAACGGAGGTTCTCATGATACAACAAGTGACCAAATTTACCGATTCTGAATTAGAAACTATCGCCCAGATTTGGCTGCAAAGCAATTTGGATGCCCATGACTTTATCTCAGCTGCCCATTGGCAAGATAACTATGACTTTGTGAAAAAAGCCTTTGCCGATGCCCTTATCTACACCTATTCGGTGGATGATCAGCCCGTCGGCTTCATCGGGTTGTTGGATGATTATATCGCTGGTATTTTCGTTTTGAAAGACTATCGTGCCCTCGGCATTGGCAAGCAGCTTTTACAAAAAGTACAAGCAGAACACGAGAAGCTGACTCTGAACGTCTACCAAAAAAATACAGCTGCTATTGCGTTTTATCTCAAAAACGGCTTTACCATCGTTTCTGAACAAGTGGATTCTGATACCAATGAAATCGAAAACACCATGGAGTGGCATCGTTGATGCCGCTTTTTTTCCTTTTTCGTTTTTTCTACCTGTCAGTTAACTAACCCTTTGGCATCTTAAAAAAAATTCTACCGATCAAACAATAAATTTATAACAAATATACAAATTTTAAACGAGTGACATGATTGCTTGCTTTCCTCTTCATGCAGCCCCTTATCCACTTAGATTTCCACTGACTGCAATCCTTTTTATACTGATAATATAAAGCAGTAGACTCTGTGCTGATTGAAGTGATTCATGTAAATAGCCTCCTCCTAAAGTTTAGGAAGAGGCTATTTACAGTTGAAACGAATTTATTCAGAGAGTTCTGCTGGATACTCCCGCAAGCGATACCCGACTCCAATTTCAGTGATCAAATATTCTGGCTGCAGCGTATTGGTTTCGATTTTTTTGCGAATGTTTGAGATATTGACTCGCAAGGTTTGTGCATCCGCTGCAAAAGGTCCCCAGACTTCACTAGTCAGGGTATCGTAAGTGACGACTTTGCCTAAATTCTTGAACATAACTGCCATGATGCGGTATTCGTTTTTGGTCAAATGGATCTCATTTTGATTCTTGTACAGGATTTTTTTCTCAAAATCGATCGTTAACTCCTTGTTTACGAGAATTGGGCTGCTGCTAAAGGCAGCTGTCTCCTTGTGCCGTAGTGCCGTGCGAATGCGGGCAAATAACTCATTGGTACTGAAGGGCTTCGTTACATAATCATCGGCACCGAGGTCTAATGCTTGCACTTTGTCTTGTTCATCTTTGCGGGCAGAGATCACGATGATCGGTGTGTTCATGCGCTTACGAATGATTTTCAACAGCTCCATGCCGTCAATGTCCGGTAAGCCCAGATCCAGCAAGATGAAGTCGATGGTTTCTTCCTGCAAGAGCATCAATGCCTCCATGCCAGTGCCGACTGACGTAAAGTTGTAATGCTCTCTTTGCAAGACGACCTCCATAAAATCAACAATATTCGAATCATCTTCAATCAATAAAAAATGTCGCTGCATGTTTTCCCTCCTTACTGCTTTAAATAAATACGAAAGATCGTACTGCCTGCTTTCGTTTCGATCGCTAATTTACCTTCATGGGCATGGATGATGGTTTTAACGATACTCAGTCCGATACCTAATCCATTTTTTGAATCCACCGGCACTTCGGTGTCATTGGTCAAATTCGCTTGGATTTTTTGGTATTGTCCTAAGGGGATCTCCCCTTGGTTTTCGATTTCAATGACCACATCCTGCTCTTGAGAAACTCGCAAGAAAATCGGTGTATCGGCGGTTCCATGGCGAACCCCATTTTCAATCAAATTAAACAAGGCTTGTTCGATCAAGATGGGATCGACTTGAACAAAAATCAGCTGATCAGGCATTTTCACGATGATTTTTTGTTGCGGATAGACTTTCTTTAGGTGTGTCAAAACCGCTTCGATAATTTCTTCGATCGGTTCTTCACTGCGCTTGACCGCCATATTGGTCAAGTTGATGCGGGTCACCGACAATAAGTTTTCGACCATGCGGATCAACCACTGGGATTCACTTTGGATGTCTTCTAGCAGCTTTTGTTTCGTTTCCTTTTTGATCACGCCTTCGGTTTCACTCAATGTTTCGGCAATGCCAGAAATCGTCGTCAAGGGGGTCCGCAAGTCATGGGAGACCGCACGCAGTAGATTACTGCGGACTTTTTCCCGTTCGTTTTCTAATTGGATCTGTTCTTTCTCACTCGCTAATGAGACTTGCTCCAACACGGTCGCGATTTGGGTGATTACAAGGCGCAAGTAATTCAATTGACTATTGGCCAACTGATGCTCCTCGTTGCGTTCTACCCCAAGGGCGCCTAGTGGTTTGCCGTTTAAAACGATCGGCAAGTAGAACCCATTGGCACCAATCAGAGTATCTGTGCCGCGACCAGCTTCTTTTTGATTTTTCACGACCCAAAAAGCGACGGCTTTCTCATCCTTACCAGTCAGTTGAGACAGTGTTTCTCTTGAAGAATGCAGACTTCTCAAGTGGCCTTCTCTGTCATATAACGCCACTTCTCGCTGGAGTAAGCGTGCCAAATAGGTGGTCGTACTTTCATAGATTTCTTGCTCATTCCGCGTTTCCATGTATTGTTTGTTCAGTTCATACAATATCTCCATTTGATGCTCTTTTTCCTTGGCATTTTCTGCTTGGGTCTTCAATCGAACCATCAAGTTACTGATCATCAAGGCAACGATCAGCATGATCACTAATGTGATTGGATAACCTGCTTTATAGACCGTCAAGGAATACAAGGGTTCGACAAAGAACCAGTTGTAAGAAAGGACACTAATGATCGATGCCATGGCACTCCATAGATAGCCACTCGTGTAACGGGCCACTAAGAGAACAAAAAAGATGTAGACCAGCATCAAGTTCTGCTCGCCGAAATGCAGATACTGCATGCCTTCTGTCACTAAGGTGGCGAGCATGATCAGCCCAAAGGTCAAGGTGAAATCTCGACCGCCGCCTTCAAATAATTGCGAAAACGTCAGCCGTGGTCGCTGCATTTTTTCTTTAAAAGGAATCAAATGGATCTCAATGTCATCAAGGCGGCGAATCAAGCGGTCTTCTAAATCCTCGACAAACAATTTTTGGAACCACTTTTGAGAAACCTGTTTCCCCATGATAATGTCACTGGCACCCGTCATTTTGGCATACTCTACGATGGTTTCAAAACTGTCATCCGCTTCAATGTTGATGACTTCTGCACCCAAACGCTCTGCCAACGGCACTTCGGTAGGTGTATCATCTAACGATCGAACTTGGATGACCGTCCATTCGGCACCGACTCCTTGGGCTAAGCGAGCGGTCCAACGAATGCATTTTTCTGCCATTTTCGGCAAGCGATCATCAATGATGGTCAAAAGCTTGCTTTGAACTCGTTTTCGACCGCCGTTCATTTGATTGATATGATTGGAAGCTTTTTGGATCGCTAATCCCCGCAGATGATCAAGTTTTTCTGGCGTAAAAAAATTTTTTAGCGCTCGTTTGGCATTTTCATCAGCATAGATTTTTCCTTGTTCCAATCGATCGATCAGTTCGTCTGGTTCAACGTCCACTACCCGCAAACTGGCGTGTTGGAAAAAGGTGTCAGGCACCGTTTCTCTGACTTCCACTTCCGTGACCTTTTCCACGATATCATTCAGACTTTCGATATGCTGGACATTGATGGTCGTGTAGACGGTGATTCCTGCATTCAATAGTTCATCGACATCTTGGTAACGTTTTTTGTTTCGCGCACCAATGGGATTGGTATGTGCCAACTCATCGATCAAGACGATATCTGGTTTTAGTTGGATCAGTCGATCGATATCTGGCTCATAAAGGGTCAATTGCTTGTGCTGGTATTGCTTTAATGGTACTTGTGGTAACCCTTCAAGCAATCGATTGGTATCGGGACGTTTGTGGGGTTCGATATAGCCGATCACCACATTTTTGCCCATGAGCAAACACTCATGGGCTTCGGTTAACATCGTATAGGTTTTTCCGACACCGGCAGCAAAACCGAAAAACACCCGTAGTTTGCCACGTTTAGGTCCAAAGCCTGCTTGCAGCAGCATCTCTTCTGGGATCGTCTGCTGGTTGTTTTCACTCATAGATGCTTCCCCCTATTCCTCGGGTAATTGATCGAGCTGCTGATTCAAGGTCATGATATTGACGTATTCTCTCGTGGAGAACAGATCAGCTACTTTATTCCTGTTTATTATATCATGAATTATTTGTTCATCGATGCCTCTTGTGTCAGCGATCCGTGGCAGTTGAAAAAGTGCCGCTTCGACACTGATATCAGGATCAACGCCACTACCCGAAGCGGTCACGAGATCGATCGGCACACTGGTTTGGGTTGGATTTTCTGCCAGCAACGCCGCTGTCCGCTCAGCTACAGTCTTTTTTTGGGTCGTATCATAGGGCGACAATTGTGAAACGGTTTGATCACGCCCTTGGAAGTAACCTGCTTGGTCAAAGGGTTGCGCAAGCAGCTCAGATCCTTTGACCGCTCCGTCTTCCACGATTTGACTGCCGTTGGCTTGATGGGCAAAAAAGACTTGTCCGACACCAGTGACCAACAATGTATAGAGACCGCCAAATAGCACGGTACTAACTAGTAAAAATTTGATACTGGCAAAGAGGGTGTTCTTCATCATGTTTTCCTCCTAAATGACTCCTTGACTCTGATGGATTTTTCTTATAGCAGAACAGCTGATAAAAGCAAATCTACTAGCTTGATGCAAATGAATGGTGCGATGATGCCGCCTAGGCCGTAGACGATCAGATTGTGCCGCAGCATTTGGCTGGCTGGTTTTTCTTGGTATTTGACCCCTTTTAACGCCAAAGGGATCAAGGCGATGATCACGACTGCATTGTAGATGACTGCAGACAAAATCGCAGTTAAGGGACTACCAAGATTCATGATATTCAGCGCTGCGAGTTCTGGATAAATCGCATAAAACAGAACAGGGATCACTGCGAAATATTTGGCGATATCATTCGCGATACTAAAGGTCGTCAATGCCCCACGGGTCATCAGCAGCTGTTTACCAATTTGGACTACTTGCAGTAATTTGGTAGGGCTGGAATCAAGATCGATCATATTGCCCGCTTCTTTGGCTGCTTGTGTACCAGTGTTCATCGCCATTGCCACATCGGCTTGGGCGAGTGCGGGTGCATCGTTGGTTCCATCCCCCGTCATCGCCACCAAATGCCCTTTTTCCTGATATTCGCGAATCAGGTTCATTTTGTTTTCTGGTGTTGCTTCGGCTAAGAAATCATCGACGCCCGCTTCGGCGGCAATAGCAGCTGCCGTCAAGGGGTTGTCCCCAGTGATCATGATCGTCTTGATGCCCATCTTGCGCATGTCGGCAAATTTTTCTTTGACGCCGTTTTTCACGATGTCTTTTAAATAAACGACTCCGAGTACCTGGCCATTTTTTACTACGACCAATGGGGTTCCACCAGCCTTAGCGACCTTTTCTACGATCTCGTCACATGCCGTGGGATAGGTCTGCCCTTTTGCCGTCACATATTGCTTGATCGTATCCGCAGCTCCTTTACGGATCTCATCGCCACGATAGTCGATCCCAGACATCCGTGTTTTGGCACTAAAATCGATCCAATGAACATCGGCTTGCTGAAATTCCCGTTCCCGAATATTGAAGGCTTCTTTGGCTAAAATCACGATACTGCGGCCTTCCGCTGTTTCATCGGCAAAAGATGCCAACTGCGCTGCATCTGCCAACTCTTTGGCGGTGACCCCTGGTACCGGCAAGAACTCGCTGGCACGGCGGTTTCCCAGAGTAATGGTCCCTGTTTTATCCAGCAGCAAAACATCCACATCTCCTGCTGCTTCAATCGCGCGGCCACTCATGGCGATGACGTTTTCTTTGGTCAAACGACTCATTCCAGCGATCCCAATCGAGGAAATCAAGGCGCCGATCGTGGTCGGTGCGAGACAAATCAATAAAGCGATCACGATCACACTGGAAATCGCCGTTCCCCGACCAGATAACTGACTGCTAAAATCGGTAAAAGGAATTAATGTGATGGAAACAGCCAAGAAGATGATGGTCAGTGTCACTAAGAACAGCTGCAAGCCAATCTCATTGGGTGTTTTTTTCCGCTGTGTCCCTTCCACCATCGCAATCATCTTATCCAAAAAAGAATGACCATTTTCAGCGGTCACTTTGATGACCAAGTAATCGGAAACGACTAACGTTCCTCCCGTGACTGCACTGCGGTCGCCACCAGACTCACGAATGACAGGGGCTGATTCTCCTGTGATGGCACTTTCGTCCACCGAAGCAGCACCTTCCACGACATCCCCATCGGCAGGGATTTGTTCGCCAGATGGAACGTACACCAAGTCGCCTTTTTTCAAATCGGAGGAACGGACTTCGATAAAAGCCTCCTTGGCGACATCTTCCAAGGACATGACTTTGTAGGTCATGATTTCTTTTTTGGCTTGCTTCAAACTATCCGCTTGTGCTTTGCCGCGCCCTTCTGCCACTGCTTCGGCAAAATTGGCAAACAACAAGGTCAACCATAAGAAGACGGTCACACTGATGCTAAACCACAACGGGACCGTTTGTTCTTGAAAACATAAAATTGTTGTCAAGATCGCCCCTAAGTAAACCACAAACATTACGGGGTTTTTGATTTGTTGGCGAGGATCCAATTTCTTAAAGGATTCGCCGATCGCCCATTGATAGATTTTTTTCATTTTTTCTCTCTCCTATTTCGTTGTAAAAAAGTCTGCGATTGGTCCTAAAGCCATCGCTGGTAAAAAGCTCAGTGCACCGATCACGATGATCACAATGATCAGCATCGTGACAAAGACTGGACTCGTGGTTGACAAGGTTCCTTCATTACGAACGGTTTTCTTTTTGGCCCCCATGTTTTCTGCCAGATACAAGATGGCTGCGATGGGAACGAAACGTGAAACGAACATCAAGATACTACCCAAACTATTCAGGAAAACAGTATCTGCGGTCAAGCCGCCAAAGGCACTCCCGTTGTTGTTGCTAAACGAAGTTGCTGCATACAACAGTTCGCTAAAGCCATGGGCGCCTTGGTTGGTTAGCCAGCTCATGATGTCAGGATGCAAGGTCATCAACATAGCCCCGAAAAGCGTCAGTAGCAATGGCGTCAAAATAATGATACTCGTCATTTTAATGTCAAAGGCTTCGATTTTTTTGCCGATATATTCTGGTGTTCGTCCGACGAGTAAACCAGCGATAAAGACCGTCAATAATAGAAAAGCGATCATGCCATAAAGTCCGCTTCCGACACCACCAAAGATGATTTCCCCCAGCTGCATCAAGAACATCGGAATCGCACCCCCGAGTGGTGTGAAACTATCCAGCATGGCATTGACTGATCCACTGGAAGCAGCGGTGGTACTCACTGCCCAGAGACTCGACCAACCGACACCGAAACGTACTTCTTTGCCTTCTAGATTGGCATTCCCAAGCACTTGACTGAATTGCGGTCCATAAGCTTCACTGATCACTACGCCAATAAAAGCTAGGATCAAAAAGACGGTTGCGGTGATCAAGATCGTACGTCCTTGTTTCCATTCTTTGATCCAAAAGCCAAAGGCAAAAATCAAAGCAGCTGGCAGCAACAAGATCGCTAAGTTTTCTAAAAAATTACTGAACATCGTTGGGTTTTCAAATGGATGGGCGGCGTTGGCGCCAAAGAACCCGCCGCCGTTGGTCCCTAATTGCTTGATGGCGATTTGACTCGCTACTGGTCCGAGCGCCATCCAAAAGGATTCCCCCTCAAATCCATTGACTTCCACGCCGCTGCTCAACGTTTGGACAACGCCTTGAGACAGGAGCAAGATCGCTAACATCAATGAAAGTGGCAAAAGGATATAGAGCAAGGAACGGGTGATGTCTTGCCAAAAATTCCCTACCGTACGTTTTTGCTTTTGCTGCAGCCCACGAATCAAGGCACACAGTACAGCTAGTCCTACTGCTGCTGATAAGAAATTTTGCACTGTTAATCCTAATGCTTGGGAAAGATTGGTCAGTGCTTCTTCCCCAGCGTAAGCTTGCCAGTTCGTGTTCGTCACAAAACTGACGGCTGTGTTCAATGCTAAGTCAAAAGACATATTCTCAACGGCTGCCCCTTGCGGTAACCAGTGCTGAACCATCAATAATCCGGTCAAGCCGATGATGGAAAAGACACTGACGGCCAAGACGGAAAATAGATAGGTTTTGGCCGTCATTTCTTTTTTGCTGACCGAACCAATCACTCGATAGGTCAACCGTTCAATGGGTTGAATAAAGCGGACAAACCGCGGTGTTTTTCCTTGCATGATTTCTTTGATATACCAGCCCAAAGGAACCGCTGCTGCTAGTAAGATCAGTAAAAATAAAAAGCCTTGCACAAAATAGCTACTCATCGTTCTCCCCCCTCAAACAAGTACCAAAAGAGATAGATCATTACGATCACTCCGATTATTCCTAAAACAAGATTCATATTCTTCACTCCTTCATGACGTAAGCATACGCAAAAAGAAATAAAAATAGTGTAAATCTTCTGCTAGCATCTTTATATCTTCTTTATACGGCTGCTTATCGGACAAGAAAACCGCAATACAGCAGGTATTAAAAAAAAACAGCGGATATCCTTCACGATATCCGCTGCTAGAGTCATTGCGACTTATTTCGTTTTTCTGCTTTTGATCGTGTGTTTCTTACGAAAGAAGACGATCCCCGCTAGAGCAACAAGGCTCACTCCTGCAATCGAATAGCCTTGAGTGATGGCTGTACCAGTCTTTGGTAGCAACCGTTTGTCCTTTGCGGTCGCTTTGGTTTGTTTGTCAGTCTGCCCTTCATTCGTTGGTTTTTGTTGCCCTTTGTCAGAATCATCTTTCTCTGGCTGCTGATCGTTCTCCTCTGGTTCTTCTGCTTTTTCAACGACTTTGATCGTCGCTGTGGCGGTGACTGCTTCTTGTGAGCGAGTACCAAATAAACGTGCGAAAAAGTTAGGAGTTGCTGCTTCATCAGTGACGATTGAATAAGTGACTTGATAGGTGCCCGTTTTCTTCGTATCCACCGAACCGCCCACCAGCAGTTGCTCCAATGCGAGTGACTTACCGTCACGATCTGTAGCGGAGACAAAATTGTCGGCTGCTGTCCAGTTATCACCGACATAAATCACGCTATCTTTCACAGTCACAGACGTTTGATCTGCCAACACGGTGATCGTGGCAGTTGCTTCGGCTTTGCCATTTCGATAAATGACTTGGTATTTTCCAGGCACATCAGTATTGACTGTACCGCTAATCAATACTTGATCATAATCAACTGCTTGTCCGCTTTTATCTGTTGCCGAGACAAAATTATCGACGGCTTGCCACTTCTCTCCTTCATAGATTGTACTATCTTTTGCTACGACCGTTTCTTCGTGAGCAACCACAGTGATTGTCGCTGTGGCGCTGACTTTTCCATTCGTATAAGTGACATCGTATGTGCCTTCTTGATTAGTATCGACGGTACCAGTAACGATTACTCCTGATAATTCAACCGTTGCTCCCGTTTTGTCTGTGGCTGAGACAAAGTTGTCGGCAGCTTGCCAGTCATCGCCGACATACAGAGTACTGTCTTTGGCTTTGACACTCGTTTGATCAGCTAACACGGTGATCATGGCTTTCGCTTCAGCTTTGCCATTGCGATAAATCACTTCATATTTCCCTGGTGTGGCGCTATCGACTGTGCCTACTGTTGTGATATCAGTCAGTTTTACTGCGTTACCGTCTTTATCTGTTGCCGATACAAAATTGTCGGCGGCTTGCCAGTCATCGCCTTCATAAATCGTACTATCTTTAGCGACTACCGTTTCTTGGTTGGCAACAACCGTAATCGTCGCCGTTGCTTTGACATGACCATTTTGGTAAACCACTGGGTACTCGCCTGCTTTGGAGGTGTCGACTGAGCCACTAACGGTTACTCCTGAAAATGGTAGGTTTGCTCCCGTTTTGTCTGTGGCTGAGACAAAGTTGTCGGCAGCTTGCCAGTCATCGCCGACATACAGAGTACTGTCTTTGGCTTTGACACTCGTTTGATCAGCTAACACGGTGATCGTGGCAGTCGCTTCGGCTTTGCCATTGCGATAAACCACTTCATATCTGCCTTCTTTAGAGGTGTCAACTGTGCCATCAACGGTTACTTCTGTTAGCGGCAATGCCTTGCCGTCTTTGTCTGTTGCGGAAAGAAAATTATCCGCGGCTTCCCATGAGTCACCTACATACAACGTACTATTTTTAGCTGCCACCGTTTCTTGGTTCGCAACAACCGTAATCGTAGCAATAGCTTCTGTTTTACCATTGCTATAAGTAACTTTGTACTGACCTTCTTTGCTCGTATTAACTGATCCACTAACAGTCACTCTTGAAAATGGTAGGTTTGCTCCTGTTTTATCCGTTGCCGAAACAAAGTTGTCGATTGCTTGCCACTCGTCACCAACATATAAGTTACTGTCTTTGGCTTTGACACTCGTTTGATCAGCTAACACGGTGATCATGGCTTTCGCTTCAGCATTGCCATTGCGATAAATCACTTCATATTTCCCTGGTGTGGCGCTGTCAACTGTCCCTACTGTTGTGATATTAGCCAGTTTTACTGCGTTGCCGTCTTTATCTGTTGCCGACACAAAGTTGTCGGCGGCTTGCCAGTCATCGCCTTCATAAATCGTACTGTCTTTAGCAACTACCGTTTCTTGGTTGGTAACAACCGTAATCGTCGCCGTTGCTTTTACTTTCCCGTTTTGATAAACCACTGGATATTGACCTTCTTTGGAAGTATCAACTGATCCACTAACGGTCACATTTGAAAATGGTACATTCGCTCCTGATTTGTCCGTTGCCGAAACAAAGTTATCAACCGCATGCCAATCGTCACCAACATACAAGGTGCTATCTTTGGCTTTAATTGATGTTTGATCAGCTAACACGGTGATCGTGGCTTTCGCTTCAGCTTTGCCATTGCGATAAATGACTTGGTATTCTCCTGGTACTTTCGTATCCACGTCACCACTGGTGGTGACTTCTGCCAAGCTTAACGGTTGTCCCTTCTTATCCGTTGCTGAAACAAAATTATCCGCAAGTTCCCATGAATCTCCAACATAAAGTGTACTATCCTTGGCAACGACTGTTTCTTGATTGGCAACCACGGTGATCGTCGCTGTTGCTTTTTGATTGCCGTTTTGATAGACCACTGGATATTGACCTTCTTTGGAAGTATCCACGGCTCCACTAACGGTCACTCCTGAAAATGGTACATTCGCTCCTGTTTTGTCCGTTGCCGAAACAAAGTTATCCACCGCATGCCAGTCGTCACCAACATACAAGGTGCTATCTTTAGCTTTAATTGATGTTTGATCAGCTAACACGGTGATCGTTGCTTTCGCTTCGGCTTTGCCATTGCGATAAATGACTTGGTATTCTCCTGGTGTGTCCGTATCAACTTCGCCGTTGATGGTCACTTCTGCGATTGTCACTGCGTTGCCATCTTTATCCGTTGCCGATAGAAAATTATCAGCTGCTGTCCATGCATCGCCTACATATAACGTGCTGTCTTTGGCTGTTACCGTTTCTTGGTTGGCAACCACGGTGATCGTCGCTGTCTCGCTCACGTTGCCATTCATGTATTTGACTTCATAAGTGCCGACTTTAGATGTGTCGACCTCGCCATTGACGGTAATTTCCGAGAAGGTCAACGCATTGCCGTGTTTGTCTGTCGCTGAAACAAAGTTGTCTTCAGCATGCCATTCATCTCCCACGTAGATCGTGCTATCTTTGGCGTCGATCGTCGACAAGTCTTCTTCTGGTGTGATGCCGACAGAAAGATGATTGCCCGTCCGGTTCACTTGCACCTCTTTACCAAGCTGAAGTTCCTGTGGTATGACGTAACCTTCTGGGACGTAGGAAACATAAAGCGTATAGTTCCCCGTATAAATATCAGTTAATTGGTATTCTCCATTTTCATCCGTTACGACAGAAACGATATCTCCAGTCAATTGATTCCAAAGCGTCAAAGTAACCCCCGCAATCTTCTCAGTTGGTTCTTCGGTATTATAAACATCAAGCGTCGCATTGGTTTTGTAGATGATCCCGCTGGAATCGCCTGCCGAAAATTGCAGATTGGCCACCGTCGAGGTAGCCGTCCGTTTGGCTTCCGACAAGGTATCGATCGTATCAGAAACGATCGTGGCTGAGGCTGAGATTTGGCCGGCGTTTTGTGAAAGGACGTTGTAACTGATTTCGATATTTTTCGTTAGAACATAGTTTGAAAAGACAAGCTGTACGTTCCCATCAACTTCTTTGACTTCATAGCTGTCATCTGGCACATTCGAAACAGTGATCGATCCTAAATCGATTTCGCCATTGGTGTTCCCTAACGATTTTAGAAGGATCGTTGGATTTGCTACTTTTTTCGAGCCATCATCGATATTTTTTGTCGTGACCTTGACCTGCGTCATGTTTTTCGTATTATTGACGGTATTTTGCGTAATGCCAATAATATCTGTCGCCGTATTGGATACTGAAACTGTGGCTGTGCCTTGCTGATTATTTGATAACGGTTCTTTTGCATAACCAGGTACATAAATCGTACTCATTTCCTGCCATCCATTGGCGTATTGATAGGAAATAATGTAGCGCCGATTGGTCGTCCCAAAATCAAAGGTATAATAGTTGGTTTCTTCATCATGGGTGATCGTTGGATAATTCGGATCGCTTTCCTTCATGGCTTGGTTATCATAATAACCGCGATCCCAATACTGTGGATAAATGCCACTGACTTGTTCATTGGAAACATCGATGATCGAAAACACGACATCGGTATTTTTCGGTACATGAGTTTCAACGGTCAAATCACTGATGGTATCTTGACGCGCGTTGACTAAAAACTGATTCTTACTGCTTTGGAGCGTGCGTTCAGAGTACAGTTTCCTACCGGTATAGACGGAGGTGTGAACCGTGTCAAGTCCCGTTGCGGAAATCGTGATTGGAATTGTATCATTAGGAATCGATTTTGTCGGTGCTAAACTGTCTGGCACGTAATTGAAGCCAATATCAAATTGAACGGAATAGGTAATGGGCGACGTAAAAGTGACCATCGTTCCGCCTGCTACTTCTTCAATCGTATAATCTTTTCCTAATGTGTAGTAAAAACTAACTTTTGGTACCTTTCTCAAAGAAAGATACTCTGGATGTTCAATAAACATTTGTAAATTTTCGATTGGTTGTGAGTTACTGCCTTCGATGTTGATGGAGGTATCACTCATGTAAGCACCATTTTGATCATAATTTCCCCAAGCCGTTTCAGCATTATTCGGATTAAGGACACTGATTGGTTCGACATAGTTGTCTTCAACGATTTTG
Organism: Enterococcus sp. DIV0755f; assembly: GCF_051713725.1. Taxonomy (NCBI): domain Bacteria; kingdom Bacillati; phylum Bacillota; class Bacilli; order Lactobacillales; family Enterococcaceae; genus Enterococcus; species Enterococcus sp. DIV0755f. Next base: position 1,221,553 of record NZ_JBIOQL010000001.1, on the reverse strand, counting down.
AATTCTCTATTGGCGATCAACGGTGTCGAGACATTGAGAATGATATCTTTCTGATCAAAGGGTACGGTTATGTTCGTGGAACCAAGAGTGAGATTGCTGTCTTTTGTAGCGGTCACAATCAGTTTGTCCCCGTTATTTTCGACAGAAAAATAATCCGCAAAAGTCACATTTTGATAGAAGGCATCTCTTGCTGTTAACTGTTTCGCCGTGATCGGCTGTCCGTTTTGACTCGAAAGGATGATTTGTTGACCAGCTTTCATCTCCGTCGGCATTTGATGAATTGATACATAGTAGTTTCCTTTAGAAAGGCCATTCATAAAACTGGCAGAAGCAACCCCCATATAATACCTAGAATCGACTTCTTTTTCATCTTTGCTGGTTTTTGCGATAAAGGAAAACCCTCTGTTTTGGGCAGTTGTTTGTTTTAGCTGTACCGAACCAAATCCGGTCGTTGGATACCCTTTTGAAAAAGAAGCAGTATAATCCGTCAGCTCGGTCAGGCTCATCGTAAATTGATAAGAAACCCCATAAGCCTTTTGTTTGTCCATCTGTTTGATTTCAACAGCAGTATTGTAAAGACTATTTGAGGTGATCGTATAGTCCGTCCCTTCGACTAATGCTGTCTGTGTTTCTGGCTTGATCTTTCCTTTGATATCCACCTCATAGCTGAAAACTTTTAACGGTTGGGTCTCAATCTTTTTGAAGGAAGCTCCCGGCGTATCAACCAAATTCAGTGAAAGAGTTTCTGTTCCAGATAATGTCCGATCGGTATTGTAGTAAACCATTCCATCCATCCCAAAGACATTTCTTTCTGACACATATTGAATCGGATCGACCTCTTCATACAAATCAATCGCATAGCTTGTCTGGTTTTGATCGCCGATCTCAATCGTTAGCTGAGGCTTATCTTCTGAATATAGATAACTAGTCAACTCGATCGAAAAAGAGGCATCATGAACCGATTGATTAAACGTGATCATCAGTTGATGAGCTGCACTATCTACAGCCCACGATGCATTGATCGCTTCATTGGTTCCTTGCACATCACTAAAGCCAAGGCCTTGCGGCAAGTCAAAAACAGCAGTGGTGCCAGCGAAATAATCTTTGTCATTGATTTCAAAATCCAATTTCAGTTTCACTGGACTATTGTTTAAGATTCGTGTTTCTTCCGTTCGGCTGAATTCTTCGCCAGAAATGGTCAGCAGGGTGCCTTTTTCCAAAAGTTCTTGGTCATTGATGCGCGTGCTGACACGAGGTGTGTGTTGCTCTTCTTTGGTTTCTTTTGAATCGGATGTTGAAGAACTTTCTTGTCTCGCATGGCTAGAATCTTCCGTTCTATTTGAGGAAGCCGATGTGGTCGTTTCACTTGGTTCCGTGTTTTCTGAACCAGCTGATGATTCCTCTTTGTTCGCTTCGGAAGAATAATCTGTTTCAGCATCCTCAGCTGCTTGTGCTTCGTTTCCGTTAGCATCATTTGTCGATTCAGTCATCGTTTCTAGTAGTTGATCGGATTTGTCTAGCGTGTTGACGGTCTGTTCTTGTTCGGTTGTTTCCGCTATCGCCATGATCGGAGTGATCACTTGAGTGATTCCTAGTGCGGTAACAACGATCCCATGACGAATTCTTTTGCTTCTCTTATTCATTTTTTCCTCCAGTAAATGTATGTAGTTTTAACTGATTGCCTTACGGATTTTTTTCCCGACTTCTAACTCTTCTCCATTAAAAAAGCACAAAACATTGTTTGTTCGATCGATCATTTTGATTTGTCGCGCATTGATAATGTAGGATTTGAAGACGTTATAATACTCTGGCAGCTCTAATTGTTTGATCACCTTCAAGGAAGTTTCGAGGAATTCGATCGACTTTTTTTGGTGAAAAGCGATTCGGTTTCGCTCTCCTTTGATCGTTGTAATATAGTTGATTGCTTCTGCATCAACCACCATCAACTCTCTTTTACTGACGATTTTTAATAAGTGCTTTTTTCCGAGTAATGATCGTTTGACTTCGATCGCTTCCGTTAATAAATTTCTTAGCTGCATTGCCACCTCCTTTTCTTTTGTATCGATGATCCCTAAAGGACAGATAAGATTCAGTTTCTTGATTTCGATTTTGGAGGCATAGGCACCATAAAAAGCGATTTGACACTTTTTGCATTGTTCCCTCAAACTTCCTGCTAATTGAAAACTTCGATCAAATCCTTTCATTTCAATGGAAAATAAGAAGAGATCGTTCACATCTGTTAGGTATCCGTCAAGAAAAGGGGCTAATTCTTCAGGTGAAAGAATCTGCACTAAAGAATGCGGAACACGACTTTCCGTAATCATTTTCTTCATCAAATTCCCATTAAAAAAGTTGTCATCTACTATATAAACAGCGAAATTGCTCAAATTTGCAGACATCTTAATTCTCCTTTTTGCATCATTTCTAATTGTATTCTTAATCAAAAATGCCTGCTTGCACTTTCAAACGAATTAAAGAAGCATTCATGCAAAAAAGGTAGTTTAAATTAAAAACAAAGTAAGAAAAGACGCTGTAATTGGTCTAAACCTATTATAGATAAAAAGACACGCTAAAGAGTTTTCTTAAAGCTTTTATAAGGGAGTAAGCGTAGCCAACAGAAAAATATTATGTTTTTTTAACAATATCTACGACAGACTTTTAGGGAAGCGGAAACATTATTATGTGAAGTTTTATGATAATTCCATGTGAAAAAAAACGATCAGAACCGAACATCACAAACGTTATTTATTTTCCACTGGATGCTTCTCTCCTTTCAATGATTGAAGAACAATTATTCATCAGTGATGACATGACCTCCTATTGGTGAATGTCAAAATTTCTTCTTCACTGTTCTCAACAAAACGTGCGGAACCCGAAAAAACCATTTATTCTCAATGATAAATGGTTTTCTTTCCTGATTCTTTTTATGAGTGGTACTGCTTTTAGCTATTTGAAAACATTTCTTACTATAATAGTAGACTTTTCCTGCAACCACCGTTGATTTCCACTACCTGCTAATCATCACTTTTATTCAATGCTCGCTTCAGCTTACGATTATGCCAAATCAAATAGGCGATGATCAGACATAAAACACCACCAATCGATAAATAGAGAAGGATCGGCGAAGCGGTTTCTTCAATACTGACATCTTGCTCGTTTCTTTCTTGCGCTTCTTGCCTTGCAACTTGGAAGGTAGGCTCTCCTTGCCATTGTTGATCAGCTGCTTTGAGGGTCGTTTTTATTTCATACTCTCCTGATTGCAGTTCGTTTCCTTCTAATGGCAGTGCGTAATTCATTAACGCATTGGGCGCTAATTGGACCTCTTTTTCTCCTTTGATCGCTGTTGCTTGTCCATCATGAAACACTTCATAAGCCAGCGTGGCCTTACTAAGATAATTTGCCGCTGTATTTTCCACCGCTACGATGATGACATTGCGGCGATTGATTTCTTCCAGATGGGCTTCCTCAATCCGAACCGCTGGTGGGATGTCGGTTTCTTTGTTACGGAGCAACACCGCCACTTCTCTGGCTAGTAGGTTTTGGACATTTCCTTGAAATTCTTCACTGCCGGTTTGCTGGACGTATAGTCCCCCTGCCAAAATCCCATCAAAGGATTCAGATGGCATCTTGACTGTCAAGGAGATTTCTTTTTGCTCATTAGGGGCTAACGAAAGGGTTTCATCACTTAAAGTGACGAGTTCTTCGATCGCGTATGGAGCAGAAGGCGTTGCTTCTTCATTTGCCCCAGAGTACTCAACGACACCCGTCATGTTCGTGACCGCTCGATTAAAGGATAGCTGTAGATTGATTGGTTGCTCGCTTTTATTGGAAACCATGACCGCTAGTTTTTCTTCTGCCTTGGGCTCCAGCAACAAATCATAGTACATCAGCTCTTTGTCTTGCTGTGACTCTGGCAATTTGATTTGAACATCGAAGGTATCAAGCGAATCTGCTGCCCCCGTACTGCTCGTACCAATGAAAAATAAGACCGTTAGAATACTTACTACCCAATACTGAAATCCTTTGCCTCGAACTTTCTTCTGATGCATCCTGTCAGATCCTTTCTACACAAAATAGGAAAGAAAAATCAGCTAGCATAAAAAGCAGCCGCTCAGGCAAGCTGCTTTTTTTCTGCTAACTGTTACGCAATGACTACTGCCCTATGGGGTCGTCGGCGCACTACTGATCGTCCAAACGAGGGTCGTTTGGTAGGTTGCTGATTGTTTTTCCGTATTGGCTGGGATCGAAAGGGTGAATTGTTCTAAAGGCATCGACGTTTCACCGATCCCTTCGCCAGCATTGGCGGTCAAAAAAGCATACTCATTGTTGATCGCCGCAAAATCAAGCTCGCCATTGGCAATATCACTGGTTCCTGTTGGCGGCGAACTCAAGTTATTGGTCAACGTCCCCGTATCTACCGTTAATACCGCACCGTCCAACGTGCTGTCTCCTGCCGTAAATTGGGTTGCTTGCCGTACTTTGATCGCCCAAGAAGAGTTCGCCTGTCCTCGGTTATCGCTGACCGCAACTGCCCCTCTTTGCAGCGTTGACCCATCCACAGGTAGTCCAGTTCCATCCGTAGTAGCTACCCACGTTTCGGCATTTTCTGTTTGGATTTCATGGGCACCAAAATCTAAATTCGTTGGTAGCTGCGTATTGGGATCACTCCCGCCTTTATCCGGGTCAAACACGATGCCCCCAGAGGTATATTCTACGACACCGGTCGTGTCATCTGCTTGCACTGTCGCACCAATGCTAAGGGCAGTCAATACGCCCAATGCGCCTATTATCGATTTCTTTGAAATCATTTTGCCATCCTCCTTTTTTTGATGCAAAAGATCAATGTCAGACTAGTGAAGAATCCGCCTATTACGGGCAGCCAAAAGTGATTGATTTCTGAAAGCTGTGGCAGCGGTTCTTCTGCGTTAGTGACCGTTTCTTGACTGGTCGGTGGTTCAATTTCTTCATCAATGGAATCACTGCTAGCTGTTTCCGTTGGTCCTTCATAAAACTCAATGTTGCCGGTCGTCGTATTGGCTACTGCTGATGGAACGAAACTGTAGAAACTGCCGATCATCAAAACCAGAAGTAGCACAAGGGAATTTTTTTTCATTCGGCTCTTCCTTTTCAAGGTGTATCGGAAACGGTCCACACGACTGTGGCGCGATACTGACCTTGAAATTTAGGTGTTTTCTCAGGTACAAATAAATTGAACTGGGAAAAATTAACAGTCAGTCCACCAGTCGATGCCGCATTTTCCAACGTCACCACATTTTTTTCGACATTTTGCTGCAGGGCAATCGTTGCATTATCAGGTAAAACCACTCGACCGTCTGTAAATGACGAATTGACAGTTCCAAGCTGAACCCTTAATTCGGCAGCTGGCAATGTTCGCGTACCATTGACCCAATTGGTGGATTGTCTGACCTTGACTTGCCATTTTTTCTGACGATTGCGGGTAACATTGATCCGTAAAATCCCAGTTGTAGCTGCTGCGCTTTGGTCGCCGTTGGCGGTTGCCCGCCATGTCTCACTCTTTTTCGTTTGAATGGCATGCCGGCCAAAATTCAGCTGGGTCGGCAAATTCGTCCGATCCATCGTCAGTGCTTCGACCATAAAATAAATCATAGTTTGGCGACTGCTGATATTTAGCGCACTAAAGTTCAAGAGATTGATGTCCGTCGGCTTTGCCTTCAACACAGAAGCCGAAAAATTTGCGGTCCAATTTGCGGTCAACTGTCCTGGACCCGAAAGTAGCGTAGGAATTTGAACATCCGTTGCTCCTAAAACGGCTGCATCCGCCATTTGTTCTTGGACGGTTGCCAAATTGTTCAACGCTGACGTTACGGTGCTAAGCAAGGTATTCAGCAACCCTTGCAGCAATGCACGAACGACACCACCAATATTGATGCCGATCACTCGAATCTGGGTATTTTGAATTGCCGTGCTTAAATTCCGTAAAATTTGCGGGACATTGGTTCCTAAAACGACACCGAGGTTCGAACTCATATTGGCATACAACGCTTCTCTTTGGGTGGTGAACTGCAACGGACTGCTTATTTCTACATTGCCTAAATTACCAACAGTTTTTAGCAAGGAAATTTGCTGATTGACAGCTGTTAAATCGATTTGCACGATCCCGAGATTGAGATTTAAGGAGCTGGTCAAGGAATCAAGCGCTGTTAAGATCGCATTCAAAAGTGGGACATTGGCAATATTGACTGTGGTCGACGTTTTGATAGCTGCTGATCCATTGACACTGATGCTAGCTCTCAACTCTGTGGGGATCGCCAACAAAGCAAATTTATCCTCACCGTTGACATTGACAGAAGCATTCAAGCCCCCGTTCCCTTTGATTGAAAAAGTCACTGGTCGATTTGTCACACTGCCAATACAAGTGGCACTTGCTGAAGTATCACTTGTATTGGCACTCGTTAAATTGCTTAAAATTTCCACATCTAAAACATTCACTGCTGCTTCGGCTTCTTTGGTCGTTGTTAAAAGATACAAATTGACGAAACTGATGCTGGTCAACAAAAAAATCAACTGAGCGATCGTCCATTTGTAAAAACGTTTTTCCCTCCTCCTGTTTTCCATACCATTTCTAACCCTTTCTTTACGAAACGATGATCAATGCTTCAACATTTTGATTCACTAGAGATACCAGCGGAGGCTGTCCACTCCGCTGGTAAAGTCATGCTATTTTTGCTGGTCTTTTCTCTTTCTTGCTTTGAAGAACAAGCCGATTCCTCCGACAACGAAGACTGCTGCTCCAATCACTGAAGCGTACCAGGTTCCTTCTGATCCCGTTTTCGGTAAGAATTTACTTCCCCACCAGCTTTGGTTGTTATTGTTGCTGTTCCAATTATTGTTTCCCCAATTGCCCCAGTTGCCCCAAGCGCCGTTGCTTCCGTCGGTACCATTCGTACCATCAGAACCATTGGTGCCATCCGTGCCATCGCTACCGTCCGTGCCGTCAGTACCATCTGAACCATCCGTGCCATTGTCACCCGTTGGTACCACGATTGGTGTAGCTGCACTGCGGTATTCTCTGCCACCTGCTGTCACGATCGCCACAACATCAAGGGTTTCTTCTGGTGAAACATCCTCTGGATCTAATGTGATGCTAAATGCGCCATTCCCATTGGTCGTTCCAGTTCCGACAACGTCACCCGCTTCATTCAAGATTTCGATCGTCGCATTGGCTGGTCCATTCCCGAAGACTGGATAGCCATCGGTAGGATTGCCAGTGATCGTAGCAACCGGTGCATCAACCGTCAAAGCATCGACTACGGTCGTCGTCGGATCACTTAGGGTTTCGCCATCTGCTAAAGCAAGAACCGTAACGGTTTCACCTTCCGTCGCTTCCGCGGATAGCTCAACACGCCAGTCGCCATTTTGATTGGCGATCGTTGTGATTGGTCCTTCAGCCGCGAAGATGGTCAGGAATCTACTTGTTAACGGATCGCTGATGGTAACGGTGATCGTAGCACCTGGCTCACTCGTTCCGCTGATCGTTGTATCACCAGCCGTGACTGGGTCAATAGTTGGTGTATCTGTCTTGATGATTTCATCATCGACAGGTACGACGATTGGCGTCGCATTACTGCGATAGTCATCCCCACCAGCAGTGACGATCGCCACAACCGATAAGTTTTCTACTGGTGCGACATCCTCACTAGTCAATGTGATCGTGTAGTCACCATTTTCATCGGTAGTGCCTGTTCCAACGACATCCCCCGCTTCATTCAAAATTTCAATCGCTGCATTGGCAGGCCCGTTCCCAGTTACTGGATAGCCTTCTTGGGAATTCCCAGTAATGGATGCTGAAGGTGCGTTGACCGTGATGCCATTAACAACGGTCGTTGCTGGTTCACTGACGGTTTCTCCTTCGCTTTGCGCCACTGCTGTTACGATTTCATCCCGAGAAACTTCCGCAACCTCCACTGACCAATTTCCTGCTTCATCTGCTTCGGTTTCAACCGCTTCTTCGCCCGTTACCGTCACGGTGACCATCGCTCCCGCTACAGCAGTACCAGTGATGGTCGTGTCACCAGCTGTGACTGGTTCGATGATTGGTGTAGCGGTTTGATCGATCGTATTCTCAACGGGCACTACGATTGGTGTCGCATTACTCCGATAGTCTTTGCCACCAGCGGTGATGATCGCAACGACATTCAATGATTCTTCAGGAGAAACAGCTTCACCAGAAAGCGTGATCGTGTAGTTGCCATTTTCATCGGTAGTGCCTGATCCAATGACGTCACCCGCTTCATTCAAGATTTCAATCGCTGCATTTGGTGCTGCCATCCCCGTCACTGGGTAACCATCCTCTGGATTGCCAGTGATGGACGCTGTCGGTGCTGAAACCGTGATGCCATCCACACTCACTGTGATTGGTGCACTAGGATCTTTTTCAGGTGATTGGGCCACAACAGTGACGGTATCACCCTCCGAAACTTCAGGTACCTCAACTGTCCAATTGCCCTCTTCGTCCGTTTCGGTCGTGATTGGTTCATTTTCACCAATCGTTACCGTCACCGTTGAACCTGGTTCGGCAGTCCCGCTGATCGTCGTATCGCCAGCTTTGACGGGATCGATCGTTGGTGTTGCAGTTTGTTGCTCTTCTTGATCCAAAGGTACCACGATCGGTGTCGCGTTACTGCGGTATTCCTTGCCGCCAGCTGTCAGAACTGCAACGACGGTTAAGCTTTCCGCTGGTGCAACAGCTGTTGGTTCAAGAGTGATACTGTAGTTTCCTTCTGCGTCTGCAGTTCCTGAACCGACGATTTGTCCATCGCTATTCAAGATTTGTACGGTGGCATTGGCTGGTGCCGTTCCAGTTACTGGATAGCCGTCCGTGCTATTGCCTGTGATTGTTGCACTAGGAGCAGTGACCGTCAATGCACCTACACCAACTGTGACTGGAGCGCTTGGCTCTTTGTCAGGTGATTGTGCCACAACAGTGACTGCATCGCCTTCAGAAACTTCTGGTACTTCTGCCGTCCAATTGCCTTCGTCATCCGTTTCAGCCGTGATTGGTTCCGCATCTGGTACGGTGATCGTCACGGTCGAACCTGGTTCAGCCGTTCCGCTGATGCTGGTATCCCCCGCCGTGATTGGATCGATCGTTGGTGCAGCTGTCTGATCCACTACCGTATCTGCTGGTACGATGACCGCTGTTGGATTACTGCGGTACTCTTTCCCACCAGCTGTAACGATGGCAACGACGTTTAAGGTTTCTTCTGGATCGACAGTTTCAGCAGTTAAGGCCACTGTATAGTTGCCGTCTCCATCAGCAGTGCCTGTTCCTACGACTTCATTGGCTGCGTTCAAGATCTCGATCGCTGCATTGGCTGGTGCTGTCCCAGTCACTGGGTAGCCATCCGTGCTGTTGCCGCTGATGGAAGCTGTTGGTGCTTCGACTGTCACTCCTTCAACGATGACAGTGATTGGATCACTTGGGTCTTTGCCGTCACTGTCTGCGACGACTGTGATGGTATCCCCTTCAGACAATTCAGGGACATCGACACTCCAGTTGCCTTCGTCATCTGTTTCGGCGGTCTCTTCTGTGCCATCCGGTAGTGTTACAGTTACAGTTGAGCCTGGTTCGGCGGTTCCGCTAACTGTTTCATCGCCTGCTTTGATTGGATCAACCGTTGGTGCCGTTGTTTGGTTTTCACCTGGTTCAGCTGGCACCATGATCGGTGTCGCTGGACTGCGATAATCCTTGCCACCAGCTGTGACCACCGCAACCACCGTCAAGTTTTCTTCAGGAGAGACGTCTTCACTGGTCAAATTGATCGTGTAAAGCCCTGCATCATCGGTCGTACCCGTTTCAACTATCTCGCCAGCTTCATTCAAGATTTCGATGGTCGCATTCGCTGGTCCTGTTCCAGTCACTGGATAGCCATCGGCTGCATTGCCACTGATGGACGCACTAGGCGCCGCCACCGTTAATGCCCCGACCGTGATCGTTGCTGGTGTACTTGGTGTTTCATTTTCTATCTCTGCCACTGCCGTAACAGTCGTTCCTTCTGCAAGCGCTGGTACCTCAGCTTGCCAATTACCCTCATCATCAACTTCAGCGGTGATTGGGTCTTGCTCACCGACCGTCACGCTGACTGTTGCTCCTGGCTCGGCTGTTCCGCTGATTTCTGTTGCGCCAGCCACTGCTGGATTAATCGTTGGTGTCGCCGTTTGATCCGCTGGCACCACGACAGCCGTTGGTTGACTACGGAAGTCATCCCCACCTGCGGAAACGATGGCAACGACACGAACCGTTTCCCCCGCTGATGCTTCTTCACTGGTCAAGGTAACGGTGTAAACGCCATTTTCATTGACTGTTCCTGTGCCAATCACTTGATCATCAGCATTTAAGATTTCGATTGCCGCATTGGCTGGTGCTGTACCAGTTACTGGATAGCCATCTTCACTATTGCCAGAAATCGTTACCGTTGGTGCTGCCACGATCAGCCCTTGCACCGTCACTGTAACTGGTAAACTTTCTGTTTTGCCGTCTGCCAAGGCAGTAACTGTCAAGACATCATCTAGAGAAACCGTCGGCACAGTTGCCGTCCACTCACCTTCGTCATTCGCTGTTGCAGTGTAAATATTGCCGCTTGGTAGTTCAACCGTCACCTCTGCCCCAGGTTCAGCCGTTCCGCTAACAGTTGTAGCCCCAGCAACCACGGGTGCGACAGTCGGTGCTGCTGTTTGGTCTTCTGCGTTATCTTCTGGCACCACGATAGTAGTTGCTGGACTGCGGTATTCTTGACCGCCAGCTGTTACCACTGCCACCACTCGCAAGGTTTCTGCTGGAGAAACACCTTCTGTCAAGGTGATCGTATACTCACCGTCTCCATTGGCAGTCCCACTGCCCACCACTTCATTGGCATCATTTAAGATTTCAATGGCTACGTTGGCTGGTGCTGTCCCTGTGACTGGATAGCCGTCAGTACTGTTGCCAGTGATCGTTGCGGTTGGTGCTGCCACGTTCAAGGCACCGACACCGACACTGATTGGTTCACTTGGATCTTTGCCTTCAGCTTCCGCAACCACTGTGACCGTGTCGCCTTCTGAAAGCTCTGGTACGGTGACCGTCCAATTGCCTTCCTCATCCGTTTCGGCAGTCACTGGATCTTCTCCAGAAATCTCCACCGTCACCATTGAACCAGGTTCGGCCGTTCCTCCGACGGATGTATCCCCTGCTTGCACTGGATCGATCGTTGGTGCGGTCGTTTGGTCTGCTGGGACCACGATGGAAAGCGGCGCACTGCGGTATTCATCGCCGCCAGCGGTTACCACTGCCACCACCTGAAGTGGTTCTGAAGGATCAACATCACTGCTGCTCAAGGTGATGCTGTAGGCACCTTCCCCATTTGCTTCGCCACTGCCGACAACCTCATCGGCTGCATTTAAGATCTCAATCGCTGCATTCGGCGTGGCCGTTCCTGTAACTGGATACCCATCGGTACTATTGCCGCTGATCGCTGCTGTCGGTGTCGCCACACTAAGTGGATTTACGACGACCGTTGCTGCATCACTTGGTGTTTCCCCATCAAGGGTCGCTACCACGGAAACTATTTCTCCTTGAGAAACCTCGGGCACCGTTGCCGTCCAATTGCCTTCGTCATCTGCTTCGGCAGTGACTGGCTCTGCGTCACCAATCGTTACCGAGACTGTTGCGCCAGGTTCAGCTGTACCACTGATGGTGGTGTCGCCGGCTGTCACTGATTCAATCGTTGGGACTGCAGTTTGATCCAAAGGTACTGTGATTGGTGCAGCCGCACTGCGGTAATCTTGACCACCGGCTGTGACTACCGCCACTACCCGTAAGGTTTCAGCTGGAGACGCATCATCACTCGTCAACGTGATCGTGTATTGGCCTTCGTCATTGGCAGTGCCAGTACCTACTACTTCGTCATCGGCATTCAAGATTTCGATGGCTGCATTGGCTGGTGCCGTTCCCGTTACTGGGTACCCATCGGTACTATTGCCACTGATCGTCGCGGTTGGCGTAGCAATCATCAATCCATTGACCCCAACACTGATTGGTGCACTTGGGTCTTTGTCTGGTGCTTGTGCGACCACTGTGACGGTTTCTCCTTCAGAAACTTCAGGAACTTCAACCGTCCAGTTGCCCTCGTCATCGGCTTCACCAGTCACAGGTTCTTCACCTGGGATCGTTACCGTCACCGTAGCGCCTGGTTCGGCAGTCCCACTGATCGTCGTGTCCCCTGCATTGATTGGGTCGATGGTTGGTAATGCTGTTTGTTCAAGCTCATCTGCTGGGACCGTCACTGGTGTGGCAGGACTGCGGTACTCATCCCCGCCAGCTGTTACGATCGCAACGACAGACAAGGTTTCTTCTGGTGCTGCATCGGCTGGTGCGATGGTTACCGTATAGTTTCCATCCCCATCGGCTGTGCCAGTACCAATCACATCGCCTGCTTCATTCAGTACTTCGATCGCTGCATTCGCTGGTGCAGTCCCCGTGATTGGATAGCCATCGGTACTATTGCCGCTGATGATCGCTGTCGGTGCTGCCACCGTCACTCCTGCGACCCCGACGCTGATTGGCGCGCTTGGCTCTTTGCCTTCAGCTTCCGCAACGACTGTGACTGTATCGCCACCAGAAACTGCTGGCACTTCTGCAAGCCAGTTTCCTTCGTCATCCGTTTCAGCCGTTACTGGTTCTTGATCCGTGATCGTCACAGTAACCGTCGACCCTGGTTCTGCCGTTCCGCTAATCGTGGTATCACCCGCTGTAACCGGATCGATCGTTGGTGTCCCTGTTTGTTCAATGTCTGCTGGTACGGTGATTGGTGTGGCATTACTGCGGTAGTCTTGACCGCCTGCTGTCACAACTGCCACCACCTGCAAGGCTTCTTCTGGCGCCACATCGGCTGGATCTAAGGTCACGGTATAAGCACCCGTGTCATCCGCCGTCGTGCTACCAACAACATCGCCTGCTTCATTCAAAATCTCAATTGCCGCATTCGGTGTCGTTGTTCCGCTGACTGGATAGCCATCCGTGCTATTGCCTGTGATGGAAGCGCTCGGTGCACTGACCGTAACACCATCAACGGTCACGGTAATCGGTGCACTTGGATCTTTGCCTTCGGCCTCGGCAACGACTGTTACCGTATCGCCTTCTGATAATTCAGGAACCGTCGCTTCCCAGTTGCCTTCGTCATCGGCTTCTGCCGTGATCGGACCGCCTTCAGGCAGCGTGATCGTCACTGTTGCCCCTGGTTCAGCCGTTCCGCTGACAGTCGTATCCCCAGCTGTTACTGGGTTGATCGTTGGTGTTTCCGTCAAGTTTTCTACATCATCTGCAGGAACTACAAGCGGTGTGCCTGTACTGCGATAGTCTTCACCACCAGCCGTCACGATCGCTTCCACCCGCAAGTTGTCGCCAGCTGCCACCTCTTGAGGATCAAGGGTGATCGTGAAGTTGCCATCGTCATCGGCTGTTCCACTACCAACGACATCGCCTGCTTCATTCAAAATTTCAATCGCTGCATTGGCAGTCGCTGTTCCCGTTACTGGATACCCATCTGTGCTATTTCCAGTGATCGTAGCTGTTGGCGCCGCCACAGTTAAACCGCTTACGCTCACGGTGATTGGGGCACTCGGATCTTTGCCTTCAGACTCAGCTACGACCGTCACGGAATCGCCTTCTGCCAATTCAGGAACCGTTGCTTCCCAGTTGCCTTCATCATCGGCTTCAGCCGTGATTGGGTCGCCTTCAGGAAGCGTGATCGTTACCGTTGCCCCCGGTTCGGCTGTCCCACTAACAGTTGTATCTCCAGCACTGACTGGATCGATCGTTGGTGTTTCCGTCTGCAGGATATCTGCAGGCACCACAACAGGTGTTGGGTTGCTTCGATAGGTTTCGCCGCCAGCGGTCACAACCGCTGTCACATTCAGGGTTTCTTCCGCGGCAACATCCGCTGGATCTAACGTCACCGTATAAACGCCATTCTCATTGGCAGTACCTGTTCCGACAATTTCGCCATCCGCATTGGTGATCTCAATGGCCGCATTTGGTGCAGCTGTTCCAGTCACTGGATAGCCCTCTTGACTATTTCCTGTGATCGAAGCCGTTGGGGCATTGACCGTCAAGGCGGACACGGTGGTACTTGCTGGCTGACTTGGTGTTTGTCCTTCTAGTTCGGCGACAGCTGAAACCGTATCGCCCTCTGACACTTCGTCCACATCAACACGCCAATTGCCCTCTTCATCGGCTTCCGTCACGATCGGATCTGCACCGTTGACCGTCACAGTAATCGAGGCACCAGGCTCAGCCGTTCCGCTGACGCTTGTATCCCCGGCAGTCACTGGTTGGATCGTTGGTGTTCCCGTTTGTTGCTCGGCATCGTCTGCTGGAACGACGATTGGCGTATTGCCACTGCGGTACGTTTGACCGCCAGCAGTAACGATTGCAGCAACATTCAAGTTTTCATTTTCTGCTACATCTGCTGGGTTCAACGTGATACTGTAGTTGCCGTTCTCATTTGCCGTGCCAGTGCCAACGACTTCACCCTCGGCATTGGTGATTTCAATGGCTGCATTTGCTGCGGCTGTCCCCGTCACAGGATACCCATCGGTGCTGTTTCCTGTAATCGAAGCCGTTGGGGCATTGACCACTGGTGCTGCTACCGTTGCCGTCGCAGGTTCACTCGCTGATTCCCCATCCGCTTCCGCTACTGCTGTGACTGTATCACCTTCTACCAATTCAGGGACATCGGTCGTCCAATTGCCGTCACCATCTGCGGTTGTGGTAATAGGTGCACCGCCGTTGATCGCCAATGTTATGGCTGCGCCTGGCTCAGCTGTTCCGCTGATCGTCGTTTCCCCTGCTGTCAATGGATTGATCGTTGGTGTATCGGTTTGATCTTCTGGTGTGTCTGGTGCAAACCAAATCGAGTTATTGCCATCAGCATCCGTAAATAAATCAATGGTGATGAGGTCAAGCTGAGACATCGTTGCTTCGAAGCGAGCTTCGTAAGGAGTGGAAGGATTCGCCACACCATTTTCAACCAATTGCGCATAGGTCGGACTGGTAACATTCGTTGGAATCACCACATTGGTTTGACCTAAAACAGAAGCAGAAGCAACCTGATCTGCTAGATTGGTCGTAGCATTCAAGACATTTTGAGCAGTTTCAACCGTGCCATTTAAAGTCGCTTTGGCGGTATTGACCGTCGTTTGTACCAGTGTATTGATCCCGCTGATCAAGGTACCAATTCCTGGGATGCCGCTGGCACCATCTAGAATACTGACTTGGATCTGTGCCGCTTGTAAATTATCAAGAATTTGATTGATGCGCTGATTGACAACGATAAATAAACCATCATCCACATTGGCAATCAGGGCACGTTCGTTTTCGGTTAATCCAGCTGGAACTTCAAAATTCGCTTGGCCAAATTGTCCAAGTTGATTTAATAAGTCTAACTGGGTCGTAATTTCAGCTAAGTTGACGGAGATCACTTCGCTAACATCCACGATTGAAGCCGCCGTATACAACGGATTCGGCAAGCCACCAATGACTGTTGGCGGAATATCCAATGCGTCAGCTAAATTTTGATTGACGATCCCATCCACCGTGCTGATCAAGGTATCGACTGCTGGTGTGACTGTTCCGATCAATGTTTGCAAGGCTGGGAAATTCCCCAGTTGTAGTGTCACATTGGTCGAAATTGATGCATTTCCTGCCGGTTGAACCAAACCAGTAAGTCCTTGAGGAACCCCAACCACCGCGACTTTATCCCCGTTCAAGACATCAACCGTTACTGCATTTGATCCAGAAATCGAGAAATTGACTTGGTTCGTTGCCCCAGGCGTTGCATAAGGTGCAGACGCACTCGTGCCTGAGTTATTAGACGCTGTGATATCTGAGAAAAGTTCAGCTGAAACCAAAGCAGCTTCAACCGTCGTTGGTGCCCATAACAAACTTGCTGGCACGACCACCGTACTCGTCAACAACATCCCACTGACAGTTAAATTCGCAATAATGTTTTTCTTTGTTCGAACGCGTGTGTTTTTCTTTGAATCCATGAGCTTTTTGTAATTAATGCCTTTCATTCATTCTCCTCCTGTTCGAAAAAATTTAACCGACAAAAGATAAAACTGATGATCTCTGGAATGATTCCTGCCCCCTTTTAAACCAGATGAAAATCTATTTCAACCCAACACCCAAAGGCATAGAGAGAAAACAAAAGTTACCGATCGCAAAGCGAAGATTTTTCCGCATGCTTTCTGAAAAACCCAGTGATTTTTGTTCAAATCGTTTCACAGCATTTTAGAACGCACTTGTGAAACTCAAAAATTAAATAACTAAACAAACACACTGTGTACCAAAATTCTAGCAAATTTATTTCTTTCCAACAAATTATAAACACGATAAATAATTAAAAAAACACTGAAATTAACGTTACAAAACATAAAATATTTATTTTATAAACAAGTACAGATTATTTATATTTATCTTATTAACAGGTGCATAACGATAAAAAGTTATCATTTTTTATCAAAAAAAAGCACCTTACTCCTTATAATTAACCAACATAATGAATACGATTACATTTGTCTCTTTCTACGCAACAGGAGAGAAAAACGATGATGTTGTTTTTTCTTGTTTTCAACCCCGTTTTTTACCTACGAAAATAAAAAAACAAAAATAATTCTGGCATTTTTCACGATATTGTCTAAAATAACTCTTGCCGACGAAAAAAAGGGCTCGAAAAGCTCCCAGAACGTTCTGTGAAAAAAGGAATGAAAATATCCTTTTAAAATCGAACGTGGGCAATCATGAAATGAAATTTCTTCAATCGCCATTTACTTTTTTCTTTCAGGGAAATTCTTCCGTAGCTATTTGGTCTTATATTTTGGACGTAAGCGTTCATTCGCTTCTTCTTGTTTATACTTGCTGGTAAGAAGGAAACGCTGCTGCCCA
This sequence comes from Enterococcus sp. DIV0755f, assembly GCF_051713725.1. Lineage (NCBI taxonomy): Bacteria > Bacillati > Bacillota > Bacilli > Lactobacillales > Enterococcaceae > Enterococcus > Enterococcus sp. DIV0755f. The sequence continues at coordinate 1,204,590 of NZ_JBIOQL010000001.1, read as the reverse complement.
ATCGTCTTCTTCTAATACCACATAAGGAGCATGAGAAGATGGATTGGTTAGTAATGATTCTTGTATTGATATGTCTTAGTTTTGTCTGAGAAAAAAGCGTGAGAACGAATCGTTCTCACGCTTTTTTATTATTTCACGCCCTCTCTGGGTGCACATTACCGCGAAACATCCTTCCATCAAATCAGAAGCGGTCTGAAATATAAGACCTTTTTAATTCCTACACTGGACTTGTTTTACTATAATGGGGATACATGATTTCATTAATTCAATGAGAGCGGAGGCTTTCTTATGTATGGCGAAACGATCAGACAAATCCGATTGAAAAAAGGCTTCACCCAAAAAGAAGTCTATGGCACGATTATTTCAAAATCCTATGCCATCGAATTTGAAAAAGGCAAGCATCAGATTGCTGCCAACCTGCTGTTGCAAATCTTAGAAAATCTATCAATGGATATCGATGAATTTCTCTATATCGCAAATGGCTATCGGCTGGATGAGCAAAACAGCTACAACCATCGGTACACGCAATATTCAAACAAGCACGATATCAACCAGTTACAAATTCTATTACAGGAGCTGCAGCAAACCTCTAGCCGACTTAACAATGTCCGCATTGCAGAGGTTCGCTCACGGATTCGCATGCTGCAATGCTTGGCAGAGCATGGCGTCTATCGGAAACGTGCGGTTTTGGAATGTGATCGTCAAACGATTATCTCCTATCTCGTTGATGTTGAGAGCTGGACGTTACAAGAAATCCAACTATTTGGCAACACCATCGATCTTTTGGACAACGACCATAATTTCCTCTTCTTCAAAAAAGTATCCAAGATGCTCGAATACTACATCGATGTGGAAAAAGGTCGGGAAATCTATTGCGCACTACTGATCAATTTGATCGAATATACGCTAAAACACCAGCAATACGATGCGACGGAAGTTCTCGTCGTCCAATTAAAACTTTTGGCGACAGACTACAAAGAATTTTTCCACCAAGCCGTCTGCAAGTTTTTCCAAGGCGTGTTGCTCTTAAGAACCGGTGACAAAAAAGCAGGCAAAAGGATTACCACAAAGATGCTAGCTATCATGCGAGAATTGGATCAAGGTGCCCTTGCCGATGATTTTGCTTTACTGCTGGATGATGACTACCTCCGAGCATTTGCCTCCTCCGAGTGATAAAGCGGCAACTGCATCGTTCGTTTAATAAAAAAAGGAAGTGATAATTGCCGTCACTTCCTTTTTTCAGCTATTAGCTAACGCTGCGTTCGTCTGTCGCCCCAAAGTATTGATACATTGGTTTTTGGCTGCCATTGAGCAATTGATCGACCGTCACAAATTCATAGCCTTGCGCTTTGAGTGCTTTGATAATGCCCGGCACGGCTTGAACAGATTTCGGATGAATATCATGAAGCAAAATAATCGATCCATCGTAAACATTGTTTTGGACGACCTTCAAAATCTTGTTTGGATCTTTTAGCTTCCAATCCTCGGTATCAACACTCCATTGAATGATCGATTTTCCTGCCGCTTGGGCGCTTTGCTGATCGATCGCCCCATACGGTGGGCGCAAATTTTTAGGCAAGACCCCTGTCGCCTGATAGATGGCTTTGTCCGTTTTGGTTATTTCCGCTTTGACCTCCTCTGGCGACAACGTATTTAATTGGGGATGAGAATAGGAGTGACTGGCAATTTCATGCCCTTCCTCATGGACTTTTTTCGCGACTTCAGGGTATCGATCCACCATTTGGCCTAATTCAAAAAACGTTGCCTTCACATCATTGTCTTTCAAGATTTTTAAGAGATCCAATGTCGAAGTATCATTTGGTCCATCATCAAAAGTCAACGCAACATATTTTTTGTTTTCGTCTAACATCGCTTGTTGCTCTTTCAATTGATCCGCATTGACCAGCTCTGGATCAATAAAGGGCGCAATCTCTTTGTAAGCCAAAGTGATCTCGGATACGCCTGTTTGATTTTGCGGCAACTGGAGCGTTATTTTTTCAGGATCATAAGTAAACTTTGAATCATAGGTGATTCGGTCCATCCCCAAGACCGCATCAATGATTTTAGTCGGTTCTTTGGCTTGATCCAAAAGCTTTTGTTGAATCACTTGCTGGATTCCTAGCAAGCTGCCTTCATCTGGAACCAAGTCTTTCAAGGATAATTCATTGCCGGTTTTCTCGGAAATAAAAATTGGATCGGCAACCACGCTATCCGCATCTTCAAACCGCCCAGTCTCCCGATTCCAAACATAGCTGTCCGCTTTTAAGGAATAGGTTGACACTTTTGATGCAACTGCTTGTGCTTGAATCCGAGCGATCGTAACGGTCTCTTTGTCGGCGTGCTTTTTGCATAGCTTGTTCGCCATGGTCGATAATTTCTGACTTGCATCCTTTACAGGGATGGCATTTTCTTCTTTTGGTCGGAAAATCAATTCTTTTTTGTCCCCATCAGACAATGTTTCAAGTTTTGCGGGAATTCCCTCTTTGGCCTGCTCTTCTTGGATCGATGCTAATAGCTTTTGTGCGGCAGCTTCATATTTTTCCCGTGCCAATGCTTCTTGCTGCTTCAAAGTAAAAGCGATATAGCCCCCAGTGGCGATAATGACGATTGTCAGCAGCGTCATCAATGAAAAGAGATACTTGCGATGGGTTGGCTTCTTTTTAGAAACTTGACGATTGGCGGTTGGCGTGCGTCTTGTCGTTCCCGTTGTTTGCTTTTGATGTGATTCGACCCTTGAAGTAGGTGCTTGTTTTTCAGAAGTCGCTTCTCTATGTTGTGAATTATTTGAATCATTGCTTGATTTCTTCATAAACATTCTCCCTCAAACATAATAACGTAAACAAAATGTAACATAAGCGTAATAATATTTCAACAGTGTTACAGAGATTCTTATAAACTTCTCTTTTTGTTCACAAATTTTGAGAATTGTTCTTAGAAATCCTTTATTCTGCTTTTAAGAAAACCAATTCTGCCAAGTATGGTATCGTGTTCACTGCTTTTTCTTTTTGTTTAAAAATAATGAGAGATATCTTTTTGTACTTTGATGTTTTTTCTGTTTATAATTCAGCATGTGGCAATTGCTATGAAGGATGTGTTCAAAATGAAACACAAATCAGCAGTTTATTTATTCGTTCTTACCTTAATCATTGGGTTAACCTATCAATTACTTCCATATACCCCACTAAACGATTCCGTGTTATCGATCGTCGGTACCATTTGGAATCTGGTCTTCGCATTTAGTGCAGGGTATTTTCTCTTACGAACGACCTTTTTGGAGCAGTTCAAACATTTTCGGTTCACCGTTTTATTGTGGGGTGTCCCTTTCGTCATTTTGACTGGCGTGTTCTTTTCCTTTATTTATGCCGCTATTTTTGGACAACCAACAACCAACTCGATCAGCGAAACCATCACTGTCCAAATGGTCTTTTTGCAAGTCCCCTTTATGCTGATGGGAGAAGAATTGCTTAGCACCAACCTCTTGTTGGCGTTGCAGAAAAGAGGCCTTTCTTTTGCCTGGTCATCCATCATTTGCAGTGTGCTATTCGCTTTATGGCACATCCCAGCGTACGGCTTTCATCCAGCCCAATTATTGATCACCTTGATGCCTGCCAGATTGGCACTCAACTACGTTTGGAAAAAATCCAATAGCGTATGGGTCAGCTGGATCTGCCATTTTCTTTATGATTCCCTGGGATTCATTTCATTTTTAGGTAAATAAGCATTAAAAAGGACAGCTGAAGCCTAGCTGTCCTTTTTGATAGTCAGTAACGCCTTTCCCCAAGGGCTTACTTAATCGCTATTTACGCTTTCTGAAATAAAGCCAGCTTGCCGTGGCGATAAAGAACAAACCAACTACAAACGGGAACAACATCCCCTGTTCATCGGTCTGCGGCAATCTTTGTGCAGAAGCGCTTTTTTTCGAAACAACAGTCGCCGTTGGTTCTTTTTTATCAGAAATAACGGCGGTTGCTGCGTTTTCTTTTGTATAAACATACGTCACAGTTGCCTCTTCCTTACCAAATGTACCTTTGGCATTTTGCGGCAGCCGACTTTCGTCTACTATGTAGCCGTCGATTGTTAGTTGATATTTTTTTGTGCTGGTATCGTAAGACTCGCCCACGTTTCCACTGATCGTTTGTGAAGGATGAATTTCTTTGCCTTCTGTATCTACGTATTCGACCGTTATATCCGCTGCTGGTATCGGATTTTTTGTGTAGATGTAGGTGACGGTTTGCGCTGTTTCGCTAAATACACCTTTACTATTTTCTGGTAATTGGCTTTTATCTATGGTGTAACCGTCGATTTTTAGTTGGTATTGTTCTGTGCTAGCATCGTAAAATTCGCCTACATTCCCGCTAATCGTTTGAGAAGCGTGAATTTCGTTACCTTCTGTATCTACGTACTCCACTGTGACATCCGCTGCTGGTATCGGATTTTCCGTGTAGATGTAGGTGACTGTTTGTGCTGTTTCGCTAAATACACCTTTACTATTTTCTGGTAATTGGCTTTTATCTATGGTGTAACCGTCGATTTTTAGTTGGTATTGTTCTGTGCTAGCATCGTAAGATTCGCCTACTTTTCCACTGATCGTTTGAGAGGAGTGTATTTCTTTGCCTTCTGTATCCACGTATTTTACTGTTATATCAGCTACTGGTACAGGATTTTTTGTGTAGATATAGGTGACGGTTTGTGCCGTTTCGCTAAATACGCCTTTACTATTTTCTGGTAATTGGCTTTCGTCTAAAGTGTAGCCTTCGATTGTTAGTTGGTATTTTTCTGTACTAGCATCGTAAGAGTCGCCTACGTTTCCACTAATTGTTTGTGAAGCGTGAATTTCGTTGCCTTCTGTATCCACGTATTTGACCGTTACATCCGCTGCTGGTATCGGATTTTTTGTGTAGATGTAGGTGACGGTTTGCGCTGTTTCGCTAAATACACCTTTACTATTTTCTGGTAATTGGCTTTTATCTATGGTGTAACCGTCGATTTTTAGTTGGTATTGTTCTGTGCTAGCATCGTAAGATTCGCCTACGTTTCCACTAATTGTTTGTGAAGCGTGAATTTCGTTGCCTTCTGTATCCACGTATTTGACCGTTACATCCGCTGCTGGTACAGGATTTTTTGTGTAGATGTAGGTGACGGTTTGTGCCGTTTCGCTAAATACGCCTTTACTATTTTCTGGTAATTGGCTTTCGTCTAAAGTGTAGCCTTCAATCACTAATTGATAGTTCTTCGTGCTGGCATCGTAAGACTCACCTACGTTTCCACTGATCGTTTGTGAAGGGTGAATTTCGTTGCCTTCTATGTCCACATACTCAATCGTTACATCCGCTGCTGGTATCAGATTTTTTGTGTAAATGTAGGTGACGGTTTGTGCCGTTTCGCTAAATACGCCTTTACTATTTTCTGGCAATTGGCTTCCATCTAGTGTATAGCCATCGATCGATAGTTTATATTGATCTGTACTTGCATCGAAAGAGTCGCCCACATTCCCGCTAATAGTTTGGCTAGCGTGGATTTCGTTGCCTTCTAAATCTACATACTCAATCGTGACATCCGCTGCTGGTATCGGATTTTTTGTGTAGATGAATGTGACTTTTTGTGCTGTTTCGCTAAACACTCCTTTAAGATTTTCTGGCGACTGGCTTTCATCCAATGTATAGCCATGGATCGATAGTTTATATTGATCTGTACTAGCATCAAAAGTGTCGCCCACATTCCCGCTAATCGTTTGAGAGGAGTGTATTTCTTTGCCTTCTGTATCCACATATTCCACTGTTACATCCGCTGCTGGTATCGGATTCTTTGTATACACATAGGTGATGGTTTGCGCTGTTTCGCTAAACATACCTTTACTATTTTCTGGTAATTGGCTTTCGTCTAAGGTGTAGCCTTCAATCACTAATTGATAGTTCTTCGTGCTGGCATCGTAAGACTCACCTACATTTCCACTGATCGTTTGAGAAGCGTGAATTTCGTTGCCTTCTGTATCCACGTACTCGACCGTCACATCTGCTGCTGGTATCGGATTTTTTGTGTAAATGTAGGTGATGGTTTGTGCTGTTTCACTAAATACGCCTTTACTGTTTTCTGGTAATTGGCTTTCATCTAGTGTATAGCCATCGATCGATAGTTTATATTGATCTGTGCTGGCATCGTAAGACTCACCTACGTTTCCACTGATCGTTTGTGAAGGGTGAATTTCGTTGCCTTCTGTGTCCACATACTCGACCGTTACATCCGCTGCGGGTATCGGATTTTTTGTATAGATGTAAGTGATGGTTTGCGCGGTTTCTCCAAACACACCCTTGCTGTTTTCTGGTAATTGGCTTTCGTCTAGGGTATAGCCATCGATCGATAGTTTATATTGATCTGTGCTTACATCGAAAGAGTCGCCTACATTCCCGCTAATCGTTTGACTAGCGTGGATTTCGTTGCCTTCTAAATCTACATACTCAATCGTGACATCCGCTGCTGGTATCGGATTTTCTGTGTAGATATAGGTGACGGTTTGCGCCATTTCGCCAAATACACCTTTACTATTTTCTGGCAATTGGCTTTCGTCTAGGGTATAGCCATCGATCGATAGTTTATATTGATCTGTGCTTACATCGAAAGAGTCGCCTACATTCCCGCTAATCGTTTGACTAGCGTGGATTTCGTTGCCTTCTAAATCTACATACTCAATCGTGACATCCGCTGCTGGTACAGGATTTTTTGTGTAAATGTAGGTGATGGTTTGTGCTGTTTCACTAAATACGCCTTTACTGTTTTCTGGTAATTGGCTTTCGTCTAGGGTGTAACCGTCAATTGATAACTTATACTCATCCGTACTAGCATCATATGAAGCACCAATGGTACCAGATAAAGTCTTCGTTTCATGGATTTCTTCCCCTTGAGTATCAAGATATCTGACAGTTACCTCTCCCACCTGCTCCGGGTCAACAATGACATTGACTACATGTGTTGTATATACACTATATGAGGCTTGTCTAGCCATAAAAATTGCTACGTAAGTCCCCGGCTTGCTTGTGTCAACATTTGTGTAGTACGGAAAGATCTGTGAGTCAGAAATACTTTTTTCTATCTTGCCGCTAAAATTTAACTTAAACGCCTCGATCCCTAATGCCTGTGTTGAGAAATCGAAGGTACTGTTTACAGGAATATGAATCGTATCGGGGCTATCTCCAAAAGCATACTCGCCTACAATTTGACGCTCATAAAGTGCCAATGTTTTGGTTTCTCCTGCTTGCAAATTGATAGAATTTCCAATCGATGTAAATGCGTAGTTCAATCTTTGATTCGTTGTCCCCACTTGCTTAATAAAGTAGCCCCCTGAAGGAACCTGAATCGTTACCTTTCCTGAACTGTCCGTGACTAACAACGTCACTTCACCAGATGTCGAGGAGGCCAATGTGAAATAAGTGCCTTGGATTGGCTGGTTTGAATTACTATCTAAAACTTGAACCGTCAGTTGCGCATTGGCAGCTCTTGCAGACGACGGATCAACAGAAGAAGGGACATTATTTACAGGGCTTGCAGCAGGTTCTTCTTTATTTTCTGATCCGCTGATGGCTTCTTTACTCTCACTACTTGCTTGTGTTTGTTCGTTCTCAGCATCCACGCGCGCTGAGGTCGTTGATGTCAGCGTAGCATTTTCTACTTGAGAGGTAGCTTGTCTAGCATCCACAGAAGCATTCGTATCATCAGATTGCACAGTATTCACTTCTTCCTGATCCACCTGCGGAGATTCTGAAAACACTTGGCTTTCCGCCATTACCTGAAATGCTGGCGTTACCACCACAGCACTTAATAAGATTACTAAAGATAGAATAGATTTAAACTTCTTTTTCACAAACTTTCACCTTAACCTTCTTTTTCAAAATTAAAACCTTTTTATCCAACCTATTTTTACGCCAGAAAATCATTATAATTTATTGATTTTTAATTTACAAACATTTTTTTATTTTAGCGTATCATCCACTCCTCTCAAAAATTTTTAAGCGGACACATGAAATACCATTGAGCGTATGTATACTTAATTCACTTGTCATCGCATTGCATCACCTCATCAGAATTTTATAATTCAAGCACCCTTGCCTTCAAGCAAATCCAGTGCAAATCAGCGCAAAGCTTCTTTGCATCCTTGTTTTATCAATGATTTCATTTTCAAAAAAGGAAACTATTTTTTACTTGATCGTGGCTTTCTTTTTTTGAATGATTCGAGCAAGTCTATCTTCTACTCTCAATATGTGCTATCTTTGAACATTTATCACTTCATATATGACAATTGTTACTTATTACAGATGAAGGATTCACTGAAAAAAATCTAGCACTTTCAGGAAATTTTTTAGGAACATCTGACATAAGCTCATTTAAATTTAATCTTATGTAAACAAAGAAAAGAACTTGTGCATTTTTTCGTTAAATCGAGCTTTACAATTGTTTCTTTGAACCGCTTTATGATAGGATAGGTCAGAAGGAGCATTGAAATGACTATAGCTGAAAAAATAAAAGAGAGTCGCTTGAAGTTAGGACTCACCCAACAAGAAGTTTCCGAAAAATTATTTGTTACCAGACAAACGATCTCAAATTGGGAAAACAACCGAAGTACCCCAGACATCGACACATTGATCAAATTAAGTGATCTCTATCAAATCGATTTAGAGTCACTACTAAAACCAGAACAATTAGCAGAAGAACCAGAAAGAATGAGCGAGGAGAAGAAACCAACCTTCCGCCTTCCTCTATACTTGCTTAATTTAACTGCAGTCGTCGCTTGCGTTTTCACCGACTTCTTAACACCTACAGGAACAATGACCCTATGGACAGCTGCTGCACACTTTTTGTTACTAGTTAACTTTGTCCTTTTATTCGGCTTTTTCCTCACAAAAAAAAGACCCCTCCCTGCAAAAACAATTGTCTTTGCATTAGGAAAAGGTCTGTTGATCTTAGCCATTATATTAGGTTTTACTCTTTGGTCGAATAAAGGAGCTTCCGCAGATGCGTTACATCTGATTGGCCATAATTATGGTCATTTTATCTATTTGACGTTTAAAGCAATTGGGGTGATTTATTTGTTTGATTGGCGGAAGTTTGAGATGTAAGCCATGAAGGATTATCCAATGAAAGTCATGATCTTATATGCTATTTCAACTTTCCAACCGGTTGTCTTCAGAGTACCACTTTACAGTTTTAATTAAACCTTTTTCTAGGTTTGTTTTTGGTTTCCAGCCAAGTGATTCTATCTTTGATGTTTGCATGGCATAACGATAATCATGACCTAATCGATCTTCAACGAATTCAATCATGCGTTCATCATAAGAGCATAAGTGACATAACTTCTTAACTAAAGTAAGATTATCAATTTCTTCATGGGCGCTAACATTATAAATTTCACCCGTTTTTCCGCACTCTAATACGATGAAGATTGCCCTGCAAAAGTCTTCAACATATAGCCAGTCACGTTTATTCAAACCATTGCCATATACCGGCAATGGTTTATTATTGCTTATTTGGTGTAACATCAACGGGATCAATTTTTCTTTGTATTGATTTGGACCGTAATTATTTGCTGCTCTAACAATATTGACATTCAAGTCGTAGGTTTTATGATAGGACATAACAAGATGATCTGCAGCAGCCTTAGATGCAGAATATGGCGAACTAGGATTCAAAAATGTTTTCTCATCAGCATATCCTTCTGTTAAACTACCATAAACTTCATCCGTTGATATCTGTAGATATTTAATTTTGGATAATCTAGCACATTCTAACAAATTGGCAGTGCCAACTATATTGGTTTGAATAAAGTCTTCCGCATTTTTTATTGAATTATCTACATGAGACTCTGCGGCAAAATTTATTATACAATCAATTTTAAATTTTTGTATGGTCTTCATAACCAATGTACTATCTTTAATATTTCCCTGAATAAAATGGTAATTAGGTAATTGTTGGATTTCTTCTAAATATTCCAGATTTGCAGCATATGTCAATAAGTCTAAATTAACGATCGTACTTTCCGTTTTTTCAATTATAAATCTGATAAAATTACTCCCAATAAATCCAGCACCACCTGTAATTAATACGTTCATGTTTGTAGCCTCCTTTCTCTATAATCAATGCTGCCTGAGAAATATTCATTTAGAAACAGAATATCATATTACAATAGATACCATTTATATAAGCAATCTTCAATAATATTATAAATAAAAAAGCAATCAGTTTCATCTGATTGCTTTTTATTTTTATATTCGCTCAGCTAGCTCTTTGATATAACTCCGAAGTTCATCTTTGATTTCAGGATGTTTTAATCCGTATTCAATGTTTGCTTCAACCATTCCTAGCTTGTCACCAACATCATAGCGTTTGCCTTTAAATTCATGAGCAAATACCCGTTGGATCTTGTTTAGTGAATCGATCGCATCAGTAAGTTGAATTTCATTTCCTGCTCCTGGTTCTTGATCTTCTAGTATTCCAAAGATTTCTGGCCGCAAAAGGTAGCGACCAATAATTGCTAAATCACTCGGAGCATCTGCAGGTGATGGTTTTTCGATAAATTCGCTCACGCTATATAAATCTTTTGCGGCTTCTTCACTGGGATTAATGATGCCATATTTTGACGTGTCTTCATGAGGAACTTTCATGACCGCAAGAGTAGATGCGTTTGTTTTCTCATAATTGTTGATCAGCTGCTTTGTTAATGGAACATCATCTTCCATAATATCATCTCCCAGCATGACGATAAATGGCTCATCGCCTACAAAAGCTTTTGCTTGGAGAACCGCATGTCCTAAACCTAAAGGACGTTTTTGACGAATAAAATGCAAGTTGATTCCTGTCGTTTCTTCAACAAGTGCCAAAAGCTCTTTTTTCCCTTTTGATGATAGGTTTGATTCCAATTCAAAGTTTGAATCGAAATGATCTTCAATTGGACGTTTCGCTTTTCCTGTCACAACTAAAATATCTTCAATTCCTGAAGCAATTGCTTCTTCAACAATGAATTGAATCGTTGGTTTATCAACGATTGGTAACATTTCTTTTGCGATTGCTTTTGTTGCTGGTAAAAATCTGGTCCCTAACCCTGCTGCAGGAATAACAGCTTTACGAACTTTTTTCATTTTTGCCCCTCCAAAAGAATATTAGTTATCTCCAAAAATATCTCTCGTATATACCTTTTCTTTAACATCTTCGAGAATACTTTCAAAACGATTACTTACAATGATATCCGAAATGTCTTTAAATTCTTCAAAATCCTTAATCACTTTAGAATTAAAGAACGTTTCCTCGTTAAGGGATGGTTCATACACCACCACCTCGATTCCTTTTGCTTTAATACGCTTCATAATACCTTGAATCGATGAATATCTAAAATTATCAGAATTAGCTTTCATTGTTAAGCGGTAAATCCCTACAGTTTTGGGGTTTTTAGCCAGAATCTGATTAGCTATAAAATCTTTTCTAGTTGTATTGGCATCGACAATTGCGCCAATAATATTACTTGGCACATCTTCATAATTTGCACGCAACTGCTTCGTATCTTTAGGTAAGCAATAACCACCGTAACCAAATGAAGGGTTGTTATAATGAGAACCTATTCTTGGATCTAACCCTACCCCTTCGATAATTTGTCGACTATCTAGTCCACGAGATTCAGCGTACGTATCTAATTCATTGAAATAAGCAACTCGTAAAGCTAAATAAGTATTGGAGAACAATTTAATAGCTTCAGCTTCAGTAGAGTTAGTTAGCAATACTCTAACATCTTTGTCCCAAGCATTTTCTTTAAATAAATTAGCAATTTTTTGACCACGATCTGAAACCTCACCAACAACAATTCTTGATGGATGTAGATTATCATATAATGCTTTACCTTCACGTAAGAATTCAGGTGAAAAAATTATATTTTCAGTGTTAAACTTTGCTTTAACATCTAAAGTATAACCGACCGGAACTGTTGACTTAATAATAAATGTTGCATCTGGTCGAATGGCCAATGCTTTTTCTATAACATCTTCAACTGTTGAAGTATTGAAGTAATTCTTTTTTTCATCGTAATCTGTAGGTGTAGCAATAATTAGATAATCTCCAAAATTTACTGCATCTTCAAAATCATTAGTAAATTCTACATTCAAATCTTTCCTAATCAAGAATTCATCGATTTCTTTATCATAAATGGGCGATTTCTTTGTTCTTAAATAACTTATTTTATCAGGTAAAATGTCATAAGCTATAACATCATTTTTTTGCGCCAGCAAAAGTGCATTTGCTAACCCCACATATCCCATTCCTATGACACCTATTTTCATTATCAATAAATCCACCTTTCTTTAAAATAGCATCAGCAAGATATAATAACCTCACCAAATACCTTTCTCTTCTTAACTTTATTACTAATCTTACCTTATTTGTTGGAGTTTGATTTAATAATCGATGAGCGAGAATAATAAAGTTATAACTTTAAATCTTTTATGATCACCTTTCAAAAATTAGGTAAAAGAATAAAACTAATTTTAATCGGTCTAATTATTTATCTAATTCCGTAAGTTATATATAACAAATTTCCATAATCAAACTAATTTAGTGAAAATCTATATAAATTCGATGAAATCAATGATCCAATCTCTCATTATTGAAACTGGTAAGAATTCTGAACGATTTTTTCAATATTAATTCTGAATGAAAAAAATCTTGTAGTAATAATTTCCAAACCAATTTTTAAAGTCTAATGAGTCACCTCAATTAATCATCCATAGCAGAGTTTATTCCTATCTCTATGGAAAGCGAAAAAAATGATAGTTAAGTCGACAATTCCTAATTGTCTTAGAATTACAGAAACAAGATTAAAAGTGATGGGTTATATGATGAATCTTAGATTTCTTAAGAGTTTGGAAAATGGAATTAAGGATTAATATTTCCTTTTTCAAGTATATTACCTTGAATGCTTCTAACACATTTAAAATATTTTATAATTCGTAACTTATTTCCTTATAATTCTTTTTAACTTTATAATTCCTTTCTTTTCACTCAAACAATTAAACACCAAAAGAATAAAGAAGACAAGGATGTTTACAACAAATAGAATAATAGCCCCGCCTATTACTCGTATTAATACTATTTGTAAAAGAATCATAATATTGTTAAATATAAAAAATCGAAAATCGATATTAAGTTTTATATCTTTCTTAGTATCATAATATCTTATCACAAACATACATACAAAACTCAACGCTGATGAGAATCCCGCACCAGTTAATCCATAATAGGGCACTAAAATGAAGTTTAATAATACAGATATTAATCCACCAATAATTGAGGATACAAAAATTCCTTTTGTATTCATTGAAGCCGTGTATATCGTACCAACAAAACTTGAAAAACTTTGATAGATAACGGCTACTAATAATATTGGTATAATTTGCCAACTTTCTATAAAGCTATCATCAATAATAATGGGAACAATAATATGTAGAAAGGGAATAATTAACGATGATAACGTGAATAAAAATTTATAATATATTTTAAAAACTTGTGAATAAAATTTATCTTTATCGTTATTTTTGAACTCTTCAAAAACGGAAAGTTGCCATGCTTGCTGAAATATAGAAGTAAACATTGATAAAATAGTTGGAATTTTGTTAGCCACTGCAAAAATACCGTTTGCTGTGGCATCCACAAAAAATAAAATAAAATATCGAGTAGAGCTATTGATTAACCACCACATTATCATATTGGGAATTAATGGAATCGAGTATTTAATCATATATTTTATAAGCTTAAAATCAATTAACTTTATCTTCACTCTCTCAAAACTATTTGTAACAAAATATAAATATATGATTGATATAGAGTTACTTAAAATAAGTGATAGCAAAAATCCATTGGTTCCTAAAGACATATAAACAAGAAATATAATATTAAAACAAGCTGTTAACAAAGTCATAACTAATCCATTTATAGCAAATTGTTTAATTTTACCTATCGCTCTTGTGAATTGGGTATAGGTTGCTTCCAACTGATTCAAACTTAACAGCAGTATAAACATAAATAAATATCCCTCGAACAATTCAAAGTAAGATAGGACTGGGTATAATAATGTACATATTAAAATTGATATTACGTTAATAAAGATAGCATTCGATAAAACTTTATTTACAGATTTTTCTTCGTTAATTTTATCCAGTGTGAATCTTATGACAGCCTCACTAATACTTATGGTAATTATGGGTAAAAACAAACTTATAGTTGTATTAAATAAATCTACTACCCCGTATTCTCCTGGTGTCATAAAAAAAGTATATAAAGGTACCATAAGAATATTGATTGCTTTACTTCCAAAATTACCAATTGCAAAAACTAAAGAATTACCAATTAACTTTTTGTATTTTTCCATATAATTTATACACCTTCAACAAAGCTATTAAAAAGAAATATATTTTCCTTTGCCAATGCTATATTTTGTTCTATCTTATAGTCAGATATCGGATTATTTATTTGTAAAATTTTATCAACAGTTTCAATATTTAAATCAGAAATATATATATTGTCTTCAGACTTATTTAAATCTTTCAAAAATTCATCCATTTTCAAACTATAACTCATACTCAAGGTATTCCTTTTGTAAACTTCTGATACAAATACTCCATGAAGTCTCCCCATAATATTAATCTTACTGCTTGCTATTAAATCAAACTTTTCGTCAGCTTTCAAATCACATAATATTTCAATATTCTCGGCATGATCTGACAAATCAATTAATTCTTTATACAAAATTAAATTTTTATCATAATCATTACTATCATCCAGTGGAATTATTTTTATTTTCAAGAAATCTAATTTACTCTTAATAATACTGATTGCCAATATTCTTATAAGATTTAATTCTTCGCTTAGTGAGAGTTGTTTTCCTAATTCTCTCCAAGAAATAATTACCTGATCTTTTTCCTGTACAATATTTTTTTTCTCTAAATATAAGTATGCTAAATCTTGAGTTAAAAAAACATTATGATTAAGTCTTTTACCTATTTCATACGAATTTTTATCCCTAAATGTTATAAAATTTGCGTTTTGTATCGCATAATTACTTCGATAGATACGTTTTTCACTGTGTAATTGTCCTATACCTACACCAAGATAACCATATTTTTTTTTTAGCAATTTTGCTATTTTTACAAAAGAGTAGGCACCATCTCCGTCATGCTCAGTAAAAATCGTGCCACCTATCCAAAAAAACATATGCATACGAGTCATAATCAATCCATAAATAACTTTCTGGACTTTTGAACCATACATGGAAATATCAATAACTTTTACAAAATCTGGAATATCGACAGTGATATCTTGGGGAAAAATCTTAAGAAAATATAATTTATTCTCATTTTCAATATTATTACAAAATACAGATAACATTAAATCATCGCCGAAATTTCCCGCTCCAAAGTAACCTGTAAATAAAATTCTTTTCATCAATTTCTCCTCTACTACCATATGTTTTTTAACAAAAGTTTAGCTTTAAAGATTTCACTTATTTTAGTGATATTGTTATTCTCCTGGACATATTCATAGCATTTTTCTCCTAGATGATTTAACTCATTAAAATTCCTATCATACTTATTTAAAATAAATAGTATTTTTTCCATTAACTTCTCTTTATGTTCTTCTTTAGTTTCATAGTCATAGGCAAAGAAATACTCATTAATTTTATCCATATCTTTTAGTGTACCATTATAGGGACCTAAGATAGTTTTTGCATAGGAAAATGCCAAAATGTTAGTCCCTGAATTTAAACTACTATTTAAATCATAAGGAGTTACAATAATATGAGCATTAGAAAAAATGAGAGGAATTTCATCGTCTTCAATAAACCTAAAAATACCAGTGATATTAGTTGATTTCTCAATTTTTTTCTTTAGATTGTCAATGATATCAAAATTTCCATTACCATAGATTTTCAAATCAATTGGGAATCTATCTAACTCTTTGACTATTTCAATTAGTATATCAAGATTTTTGTATTCATTTATTGCACCAAAAAATACAAGATTCAAAGTAGTATCATTTGTTTCATTTGATAAAATATCACCATAGCAATTGCAATAGTTAGGGTGAGGAAGATAAATTACTTTATCAGCAATTCTTGATTTTTGTGTCAAAAACTTCCTTGACTCCTCAGAGTGTATAATTATCGATTTAGATTTTACTGCCAAAAGATTCATTATCTTTTTAGAAAGAAAGTATTCTATTCCTTTGCTACCATGTGGTCGCTTATTGTGCATAGTCCATATGATATTAGTCCTTAAACTTAATACGACTATATAGATATACAAAGATACAAATTTAATCATAGAAACTATGATCCTATCATTTATAATTTGACTCTCTACCCAATTTAAAACTAAAAAATCAGTTTTTTTTAATATGAGCTGCACTTTAGAATATTCGTTAAGTTCAAATTCTGATAATTTCAGCATCTTCTTAATTAAACTTATATATTTATTACTTTTACTTGAGAACGGAATAATACTACCTTCATACTTTTTAATTGTAATCACCTATCAATTCTTAATAAAACACTCATAAAGCTTACTTGATTGAAGTTTCAATAAATTTTTTTATATTTATGAGATTTTTTAGAGCCTCTTCTTTTGATGAGCCAGTTGATCCAATGTAAAATTTAATTTTTGGTTCAGTTCCTGATGGCCTAGCTGCCACCCATGAATCATTATCAAAAATTATTTTTATTACATCGGATTTTGGTAAATTATCAATTGACTTTAAATAGTCATTGATTTTAACTATATTTGCATCATAGAATATTTTGTCATGAAGTTTTATTTCCCTAAATTTATACATAATCTCATTTATTTTGTTTAATCCATTTCTTCCCTCAAACGTATATGAAATTAATTCTTCTTCAAAATAGCCAAATTGCGAATAAATTTCATTTAATACATCGATTAGGGTTTTTCCTTGATGTTTATAGAAAGAAACCATTTCCGCTATTAAAAGTGAAGAACTTATACCATCCTTATCTCTAGCATGTGTACCTGTGAGATAACCATACGATTCTTCATATCCCAACAGAAAATCATAATCATTTAAGTATTCATTGATTTTTTCACCTATATATTTAAAACCTGTCAATGTATTTATACACTTAATATTATTATTTTCGGCAATTTTACTTCCTAAATTAGATGTGACTATTGTTTTCAATATATATGGTCTTTTCAAATCTTCAATATATTTTTTATTTGAAATTGACATATAATAGACCATGATGCTACCTATTTGATTTCCACTTAAAGCAATAAAATCGTCATTTACTTTAACATATGCTCCAACTCTATCACAGTCAGGATCGGTTGCCATAATTAGATCAACTGAATGCTTCTTCCCTTCTTCTAAAGCCAAAATAAAAGCCTCTTTTTCCTCAGGATTTGGACTTTTGACTGTAGAAAATAACGGGTCTTCTGTTAATTGGCTAGCAACCGAATAAACTTCATAATTTTTATTGTCATTTAATAAAGATAAGATGGGCTTATTACCTGTTCCATGCAAAGGTGTGTACAAGACTTTTAATTGGGCGAAATTAGATTCAGTTGAGTTAGACATCAGGCTTCGCTTTACAAAATTTTTATAATCATTCTTAACATGATCATCCAGATAATTAATAAGATTTTGGTCTATAATCCCTAATTCATTAATTTTTGTTCCATTAATATAATCAATAATTATATCTGCAAGACTAGGTGTTACTTGGCATCCAGTACAATCATATATTTTATAGCCATTATATTCTGGAGGATTATGCGAGGCCGTAA
The DNA here is from genome assembly GCF_051713725.1 of Enterococcus sp. DIV0755f. Classification (NCBI taxonomy): domain Bacteria; kingdom Bacillati; phylum Bacillota; class Bacilli; order Lactobacillales; family Enterococcaceae; genus Enterococcus; species Enterococcus sp. DIV0755f. Next base: position 1,186,765 of record NZ_JBIOQL010000001.1, on the reverse strand, counting down.
TTACAATACCACCTATAGCATTAAGATGACTTACAGAAAAAGATAATTCAGGAGTAGTTGTAGCTTCTTTGAATATCATTGATTTAATTCCTAAATTAGCTAAAGTTTTAGCTGCTTCAAGTGCAAACAATTTGGAATTATTTCTAACGTCGTAAGCAATTACGATTCCCTTATCTTTTACACAATCTCCGTAATAGTTAATCAAGAATTTACCATATCCATAAGTAATCTTACGAATTGTATATCTATTAAGTCGATTAGTTCCCATACCCATTAAAGCTCTTAGTCCACCTGTTCCGAATTCTAAATCTTTATGGAACCTTTCAATTAATTCATCTTCATCTTCTTCTAATAAATTTAATTCGTTTAATTCTTCTTCTGTAATATCCTTGAAAGATTTCCACTCAACTAACTTTTCTTGAAATTTCATTCTATTTATTTTTCACTCCTTTTGAATTGTTTATCGAATTATTAAATATAAATATTAATATTAAAGGTAAGAAGAATCCCATAATTCTTACAACAACAGGCTGCAGTGCACCTCTAAATAAAAACACTACAAAGCCTAAAGAAAAAGGAAATATTATATCTACATAATTAATATTAGAATTTTCTATTTTAGAATAATAATACATGTAATCTAATTTACAAAAATTGTATCCTAATATCACTGCAAAAATAATAACGCCAATTATTCCAAAGTTAAAAAAGCCCTCTCCCATTATAGGTTCAGAAAGGTTAGTAAAGAAAAAACCCTGTGACTCAGCTATCAAAGTACTGGTAGGTTTACCTTTTATGTCAATCACAGACCTAGGTACAAAAAACAACAATGCCGAAACTAATTGTTTACCATAAGAAAAAGTATGTTCATTCACATATCTAACTGTTCGTCCAATCATAGTAAAAGAATCGAAGTCTACATTGTTAAAATTACCAAATGAAAAGTTTGATATATTCTGAAAACCTTCAATTAAATCAAATCTTTTAAACAAGGTAAACAAAGGAAAAATGATCGTTATAGAAAAAATAACCATGACATCAAAAAGCTTTCTTTTCCAAAACTTATCTTTTAAAAATGATATGATCAAACCTAAATAAACTGTACCTGATAAGAATCTTGATAAAGAAACAGGAAAGTTAAGTAAAATACTAATTATTGTTAAAACAATGATTTTAAGATTTAATAGTCTAGGCTTAATCGCAACGTTGCTTTTTCTAGTATTCAATAGTATTGATAAAACTATCACCGGTGTTGATCTAACAAGAAACTCAATTAAAAACAAAAATGATTCGCCATCGTCCCAGAGATTATTTTTGGTAAAAAGATTATTAAATCCAAATAACCATACACCTATTGGAAAGCAAATAATCGCAAATAACATATAATAGCTTACATATTTATTATTTGTTTTTATTGTTTTATCCAAACGTGGAAGGGGATTGCTTAAAATTTTTCTTTGACTAAACAAATAACTTACAAAAAAAGTAATTTGAAAAACTAAAATAATTAAATTAGTTTCTATTATTTCACTTTTAGTAAGATATTCCCCCCAAGGTGCATAATCCGATATAATTTGAGAATAAGGTGCCATAATTAAGAAAACTAGTATAAAATAATAGCATACCTTATAAGTAGAAATATTTAATTTAGCAAAAACTAGAAAAATAAAACATAGTAAAAAGTTTGCCAAAAATCCTAGACCTATACTTAGGTCTAGATACGTAAAATCTTTGAAAAAAAATAGAAAGTACAAGATAAATACGACTGAAAAAAAATATATTATGAATAACTTAGCAACTTTTCTCTTAGTCAATTTAATTCCCCTTATGAAACTGATTTATTGCATCAAAACAATTCAACGCCATTTTTCTTGGTGAATTTTCGTGTTTATTTTTCTTTACCATATCTTTGGTAATTTTACCACCAATTAAATATTTCAAAGCATCCACTAATTCTTCTACATTATTTTGCTCAATCATTATTCCATTTTTACTATTTATCAAGTCGTAGGCAGACCCAACAGCAGTTGTTGCTATAATTGGCAGGTTGAATTGTTGTGCTTCGTTTACAGTTAATCCCCAAGGTTCAACACTATTTTTAAATAAGTATGAAGGGATTACAAATACGTCACTTTGTATATAGAAATTCGAGATATCTTCCTTAATAATTTGACCAGTGAAAGTAATACCCTCATTAGAACCATATTTTTCTTTTAAAAAGTTCAAATTAGGGCCATCTCCGCATATTAAAAGGTGCATAGATTCGTAATCTATTTTTAAAAAAGCCTTTATTAATATTTCAACCCCTTTCCTTTCTACAATTCGTCCCATGAAAAGTATAATCTTTTTGTCTGACATAATATTATATTTTTCACGCAACTTCAAATTACTCCCTTTCTGATTTACTTCAGTTGAATTAATAAAGTTAAAAACTTTCTTTTCTGGAATATTTACGTTAGTCAAATACTCTTTTGATTTTGATCCATATGATAGAAATAAATCTATATATTTACTTGTCATTTTTAATACCGAAGTATGTACTAAATCTTTAGCCCATTTTATTGTGAAAACGGGAGATTTATGGTATACCCATTTCCCCCACCAAAGAGCTATTAAGGTATCTTTTCTCCTGATAACAGTTTTAGCAATAATCATTGATTTTAAATCATCCAGAGGTGGTAAAACAATACAATCAAACTTCTCTTCCATAATTCGTAGTAATGTTTTTTTGTCATAATGTTTATAAACTTTTATACTACTATCTAATTCTTTTGTTCTATCTTTATCATTGTATATTTTGATATTGTCTTCTAAATTATAAAACATTATAGTTAAATCACACAGTTTAGAAAGTTCATTAAAAAAAGGTGTTCTATAAGCTGTCAATGTATTATGAATAAACAAAATTTTCATTTTTTCTCTCATTTCTGTTTCGACTTGAGTATAAAACTCATTTCACCAATAAATCGAAATACTCCCTTGATGTCATATGAATATCGTATCCAGAATCTCTGATGTTATTTATATATTTGGTTCTTTGTTCATTTAATTTTAGTTTTTTTATTTCCTCACACCACAATAATTCATCATCTAAAGATAAAAATTTAACATTGTCAGCAATCATAACTTCATCTGTCACTTTATCAGAAACAAGGATAGGTAAACCATTAGTTTGTGCCTCAATCAAAGTTATTGGTAATCCTTCAAATTTTGAAGGAAGCAAAAATATATCCATTGCAGACATCATAGAAGCTACATCTTTACTATTGCCATAAAAAATTATATTGTTTTCGATACCATATTGTAGTGCTTTATGTTGTAAGTATGTTCTCATCTCTCCCTCACCAACAAAAATAAACTTATATTGACTATTTAAACGAAGATTTTTTGCTATTTCTAATATAAAAGAAGGATTTTTTTGTTCACTTAATCTTCCAACAGTTCCTATAAGTACTTCATCGACAGAAACTCCTAATTCCCTTCTAATTTCTTCCCTCTTTAATGAAGAGAAAATAAACTTGTTCGTATCGATTCCGTTTTTTATGATAGATACTTGATCTATCATTTTAGAATTAAAGACAAAATTTGCCGCTTTGTTAGAACAAGCCCAATAATCTGTGGGTGAAGATGAGTAAAGAGATTTTCCTAATCTGTGTGCCAATAATTTTATTACTCTAAACTTATCATGACTAACATCAGAATTATGAGAATGCGCTATTACGCTTTTAACACCTTTTTTTTTGGCAATATTTACTAGATTTAAATCCCATCCATTATCGATATTAAATATAATTTTATCAAAATAATTATTGCTCAGAAATACTTTTAATTGTTTTCGAAGTAAAATGTTGCGTTTAAATACATTTTGCTTCTTATCAATCAAACTAATAACTGAAATATTGAGTTTTTTTAGTTGATCATCAAAAAATGATGTTTCTTTATAGGATGTAACTATTATGACTTCATTGTCAATTAGTTCAACATTTTTAAGCATGTTGACAATAAAAGCTTCCTTTCCTCCTGTTATCCAGCGCTGACTAAAAATTGCAATTTTCATAAATACTCCTTAATTGTCTAAGATATTTCTTAAGTAAAGTTTCAAAGCCTTTTTTACTCGATAGGATGAATATTTATCAGCATTTTCATATGCACCTTTACTTAACAAATTCCACTTTTCATCATCTAATAAAAGGGTTATAATGGCTTCTTTTAAAGAATCCTTATCATCTTTTTCAACCATAATTCCACTACTATCAGTGACTGTCATTAAATCAGGAATTTTATACCCAACTACTGGAGTTCCATTAATATTAGATTCTATATATGTAATTCCGAAACCTTCTTGATAAGAAGGGCTTGCAAATACTTTAGACATAGCTAATATTTCTGATTTTTTTTCATCAGATATAAATCCTAAGAATGATACTTTTTCGTTTAAATTCAAATTTTCAACTCTTTTTTTAAGTTCATCTTCCTTCTTCATCGATCCCGCTATAATAAGTTTTGCATCAGGTACCGAATCAATAATTTCAGGTAATACATCGATAATATGATCTATTTTTTTATTTCCTTGGAGTCCAGTATATCGTCCGATGTAGCTAATAATATTCTCTCTTGGATGAAACACAATCTCACTGGGTTTTACATTAACAACAGGAGGTATCACCTTAACAGCGTCTCTATTGAATCCTAACTCAACTAGTTGTGATTTTGTATGATCACTGACAGTCAAAATACTTTGTTTCTTATATAACTTAGGCAAAAAAAATTTCTCCAAGTAATATCCTATGCTTCCTTTTATTTTACCTTGTTTTCTATAATAATCTTTACCAGTAATATGATGTATTATGGTCAACCTGCTTTTTCTATAAAACGTTGTGAACATCGGGATTACAGATTGATTTTCAATTAAAAAATTAATATTTTTCTTATGTTTAAAGAAAAATGATAGATGCATAGAAATTAATGCAAATGGTAAAAATCCAAATATTGCTTTATATCTTCTCACCCTTATATTATCAGAAATTTGTTCTTGGTCTGGAGAATTTTCATCATGATCTTTACCACAGAAAATTTCAATATTATAGCCCATTTTTTCCAATACTTTTGCTAATTCCAGTTCATACACTTCAATGCCGCCTGTCATATCATTGGTAGCAGGACCTTTGAACGAAAAAATAGCGACAGTTTCTTTTTCCACTTAGACACCTTCTTCTGTTATGCAAATTATTGATAAGTTATTTTTACCATATAATATCACTTCATTAGAAAAATATTCAATATCACCTTCACCATGCAATTTATATACTTTTTGATTTTCATTCAAATCAAAAGATACTTTATGTCCATTTTTTATTACATATTCAACAATTATTGAAAACTCATCTTTCTTAAGTATCTTTGTGGTTCCCCAATCTTCTTCTTTAAATCTAATACTTTCGAAATACGAGGGATTAATTTCCTTCACCCTTGGAGAAGATGGAATAGAAGATACCAAAAAACCTTCTGGTCCAGCAACGACTATTAAATCTGAAACTCCTAATGTTACAATAGGAAGATTAGTTTCATTAATTATATTAGTATTGACTGAGTCAATAGAATTGGAGATACCAATACTTTTTGTATCCATTTCTTCAATCAGTGTATTCCAGGTGCCTAAATCCTTCCAAAAACCTTCATATGTCACAAAGCATATATCATGTTGCTTCTCCACATACTCATAATCAAAACTATTTTTTGGAAGTTGATCATAATTTTCGGCAGATTGTTCGTAACTAGTAGGCATTCCTTGACTTTCTAAATATTCCACTAAATTCCCAAGTTTGAAGCCGAAGACCCCAGCATTCCAGCATGCACCATTTGAAAGAAGTAATTTAGCTTTTTTCTCATTTGGTTTCTCTATAAAAGTTTTTACTATATTTTTTTTACTTTTATTGGGCACAATATAACCATATTTTTCTGATGGATATGTTGGATTTATCCCAATTAACCCCAATTTTGATTTTTTTTCTCTTAGCATTTGATCTAAGTCAAACACTTTCCTAAAGAAATCTTCTTCCACATAAGGATCAACAGGTAATACAAATATATTTTCGTCAACTGAAGCTTTCTCTCTATCCTTCAAAAATAAAGAAGACAGTACTATAGCGGGGAAAGTATCTCTTCTGAAAGGTTCCGTAATTATTTTTTTATCATCTATTCCCAATTGCGATTTCAAAATTGATTTTTGGCTTTCTCCCGTTGCAATGTATGTCACATCTTGTAAACCACTTCTTTTTAATTGTCTCCAAACCCTCTGAACCATTGACTCCAGTTTGCCCTTATCGTTCTTCAAGACTTTAATAAATTGTTTAGATCTTTGATCATTCGATAGAGGCCACAATCTTTTACCTGAACCACCAGAAAGCAAAATTATTTTCATATTCACACCATCTTTTCTTAATACGCACTATTAGGATTGATTATTATACATATCGTTTTTATAATAATCTTTAAATCATTTTTTAAACTCATAAATTCTATATATTTTAAATCTAGTTCAACCATCTCATCAAAATGTAAATCATTTCTCCCACTTACCTGCCAAACTCCTGTACAGCCCGGTTTTACCATTAACCTTTGCTTATCATATTCTGTATACATATACACTTCTCTAATTAGTGGTGGTCTAGGTCCAACTAAAGTCATCTCCCCTTTTAAAACATTCCATAATTGAGGTAATTCATCAATGCTTGTTTTTCTAATAAATTTCCCTATTTTAGTAACACGAGGGTCTTCTTTTATCTTGAACATAGGTCCGTCAACTTCATTGTGTTCAAGTAAATCTTTTAGTTTTTCTTCGGCATCTGTGCACATTGATCGAAACTTATACATTTTAAATATTTTTTCATCCTTACCAACTCTGTATTGAGAAAAAAATACTGGACCACTGGGGTCTTCTTTCTTTATTTTATAAGCCACTACTAAAAATAACGGCGCTAATAAAATCAGCCCAAAAAAGCTACCTAATATATCTAACAACCTCTTAACAAAGTTATAAAAGAATTTCGATCTGATCTTATTTTTATTCAATATAACTTTTTCTTCTTTATCAAGATCAAAAGTTTCAATCTCACCCATTTCACATTCTCCTATATAAAACCAAACTTTTTCTTCTTAATTTTAATATATTGTGGATAATCAATTTCGTCACCATTTATGAGATCTTTAGACACTTGTTGCATTTTCATTACTTTATCTTTTCCAAAATCTTTTGCAATCTGAATATAAGCTTCCTCCATATAGAAAGTTCGTTTCTTCACCCCGTGTGCATCAGATGCAACCATTTGAACTAAATTATGTGCCACCATTTGTTTTGCTGTACGTTGTATATCTTTACCAAATTTCCCGACGTAGCTTGGTGCAGTGAGTTGTGCTAAGCACCCCATATCCAGAAAAGGAATTAAATTATTTGGATCTTCACGAAAATATGCATTCCGTTCTGGATGCACAATGACAGGAGTTTTTCCCATTTGTAAAAGTTCAAAAAAGATTTTATTAGTATAAATTGGTACATCCATAGAAGGAAATTCTATCAAAATATAAGTGTCATCCAAGTCTGTAAATAAAATCATGTCTTGAGCAATATCATTAATTAAATCCCCTGTAATTCGCACTTCTTGACCTTCAAGAACAATTAAAGGTAACTGCCGTTTATCTAATTCAGACTGCAGATATGAAACTAGAGAAATGACATCTGATTTTGGATTACTGTACCTACCATTGTTATGATGAGGTGTACACAAAATATGTGTGATACCTTGACTTATGGCTCTCTCGGCCATTGCGATACTGGCCTCTAAATCTTCGGCCCCATCATCAATTCCTGGTAAAATATGGCAATGTAAATCAATCATATCCCTCATATCCTTTCAGTTAATTACCGTAATAATAATAATATCCGGAATCTTTACTGTGTTCAGCACCATTATATACAACACCTAGTATATGTGCGTGAACCATATTTAAAAGCTCTTTTGCTTTTGTTAATGACTCTTTACGAGAAACATTTTCTCGAACAACCAATAAAGTACCATCGGCTTTTGAAGCCATAATCTGCGCATCCGTTACTGCGACCACAGGAGGCATATCAAAAATAACTACATCATATAAATTCTTCGCTTCTTCGATTACTTGATTCATTCTAGAAGATCCTAAAAGTTCAGATGGATTTGGGGGTTTAGGTCCGCTAGTTAGCACGGACAGATTATCGATGACCGTTTTTTGTGATGCTTCTAAGACACTTGTCGTTGTGCTAAGCACCGTACTTAAACCAGAAGCGTTGTTTAGACTGAAAGTTTTATAAACCGTTGGCTTACGCATATCTGCATCAACCAACAATACCCGCTGACCAGATTTTGCAAAGACAACTGCCAAATTCGCAGATGTCGTAGACTTTCCTTCTCCTGGACCAGAAGATGTAATCACCAATGTTTTAATTTGCTTGTCGGCAGAGGATGCAAATTGAATATTCGTCCGTATCGTTCTATATTGTTCTGAAATCGGTGATGATGGATCCACCAATGTAATTAAGCTAACCGCATGCGTTTGTGTTCCTTTTTGTTCTTTTATCTTCGCCATTCATCTTTCCTCCTTAGACTCTTGTTCGGCTGCGGCGTGATTCAGCCGTCTTATCACTAGTATTTTTTTTAATAATTTGTATTGACGGTTTTTTTTGAATCGTTGCATTTAACTCTTTTGCAGACATTTGTGGGACTGTTCCTAAAATCGTAAAGCCTAATGTTTCCGTGACAAACTTATCATCTTTGACTGTTCGGTCTAGTAGTTCTAATAAGAAAGCAATACCGATACCTATTATAACCCCTATGACTAATCCAATTACTAAATTGAATTTATTGTTTGGGGAAACCGGAGAGGAACTCGCTTCTGCGTTAGAAATAATAGAAATTTTATCCACATTTAACACGTCTTTTGCATTTTCTTGGAAAACCAATGCAGTTGTATTTGCGATGTTTGCAGCATAAACAGAACTTGTATCTGTAGCCCTAATAGAAAACATTAGTGAATTTTGCGATTGTGTCACTTCAACAGAATCTTTTAATTCTTGCACACTTTTATCAATATCATATTCTGATTCAATTCGGTCTTTAACTTGATTGATAACCAGGTCCCCTGTAACTAGTTCTTTATACGTGTTGATCATTTGTAGATTCGTATTTACATCATTTGCATTTGTTGTTTCAGTTTGTGGCAAAGTTACGATCAATTGCGCTTGAGAACGATACTTGGGCGTAAGAACAAAAAAGGTAACGATCGCTGCTAACGCCAAGCCGATAAACATCGAGATTAATATTGATGTCAGGTGCTTCCGTAATATATCAAATACTTCTTTTAAACTAATAGTCTCTTCCATATTTCTCCACTTTCTTCTAGTTATTGATATCTAACTGTTCTTTAAGGATACTTTGTACACGATTTAATTCTTCATCACTCACACGTTGGTAGGAGATACCATCTTGCATGAATCCTTCACCTTGAAGCTGGTCTTGTTTGATCGTTTGAAACGCACTGCGATATTTCATTGCCAATGTCCGCATATCATCGAAACTCATATCAGTTTTCATATTGTTCTCAACTGCATTCAAGATCGACTGATACTGACTAACACCGTCTAGACTGAGAACTTTCTTTACGATTGCTTCCACCATCTTACGTTGTCGATCTTGTCGCCCATAGTCTCCGTTGGGATCGTCATATCTCATTCTTGAATAAGCAAGTGCTTGTTCCCCGTTTAATTTTGTTCTTCCAATTGTAAAATTATATTCATCAATTGAAAAAGTCAAATCATTATCAACTTCAATACCGCCGACTGCATCAACTAACTCTTTCAAGCCTTCCATGTTAAGAGATACATAATGATCGATGGGGATATCTAAAAACTTCTCAACCGTGTTCATAGACATGGCAGCCCCTCCAAAGGCATAGGCATGATTGATTTTATCTGTTGTTCCATGTCCTACGATATCAACATAGGTATCGCGCGGAATACTCACTACCGTCGTCTGATTGTCTTGTGGGCTGATGGTCGCAACCATCATGGTATCGGAACGGCCTTGTTCGACTCTGCCTAAATCACCGGTATCGATCCCCATCAGTAAAACCGAGAAGGACTCTTGTTGGGATAGATCGACATCATTTTCACGTAGGCGATCTTCTCGATCACGCTCGACTGATTGATAAGTTTCATTAATTGAGTTTGACACATCAAAATATAGTTTGGCAGCGACACCGATCAATCCGATGACTAACACTGCAACGATTGTAAAGATAATTAAAAAGATTTTTTTTCCTTTTGACATTTGCTTTCCTCCAGTTATCTCTTTTTTCTTTGATACATGTTTTCAATTAGTAGACAACGTCTGAACTTTGATCTGTCCAGGTGCCGTCTCCTGCTGATGTATCCTCTGAATAACTTTCCGTTGAAGCGGGGGGTGTATACGTGCTGTATCCTGTGTACCCCATTTGGGTAGCGACTTTGTCTGCTAATTCGGTGTATTTCTCTTTCAATTCTTCATTGCGAACTTTGCTGATACTGTCGACTGCACTCAGGTATTTTTCTAAGGTGACTTCACTGGTCACCTCATCCCCATCAAGCATTTCATCAAAAGTTTCTTGTAATTTTGCAATGCGGTCCAATTGGGTATCCGCATACTCTAAATAGGAAACAACTAACTCTTTCCATTTACTATCTTCAAAAAAGCTCAGATTTTCACGGACATTCCCAACATCCGTTTCTTTTAGATCGGCTCTAATGATGACATCATTCTCAGCACTTTGCCAATTTGAAACGCCTTCAGTAAATAAGGCTTCCGTATCCGCTTGTACTTTTAATTTTGCCTCGATGTCTTTTAGTTGATCATCAAGGGCGGCTTTTTCTTGTTGGATCTCGACTGACTCACTTGGTAATGCATCATCATCGATCCCATAATCGTCTGCAGATACTTTCACTGCAGAAAGTTTTGCGACTGTTTTAAGAACGTCTTCCTCTTTAAGATCTTTTCTTAAAAATGTTTGATCCTCGTTGCTGTATAATTCAGCAATTTCATTAGACAACTCATTGATGCGATCTTTTTCGCTGGCAATCGCTGTCTGTGCGTATTCGACTCGCTGCTGATATTGCCTTTGGTTATTTTGTCGGTAACCAATGAAACATATTGCAACTGCGCCAATACCCACGGCTAAAACAGTCAAAGTCTTTACTAACGGCTTTCCCATGAACACACTCCCTACTTCAATTGTGCTTGTTTAAGCATGCTGCCTTCGTCTCACATAATAAAGGCAATTCTAGTTTATTATAAGAGAAATGTATCATTAAATAAAGGAAATTCCTGTTTTTTCTTTTTAAAGGTATATTTTTCATCAACAAAAGACTTATATAATGGCAAACATCAGTTATTTTAAATATACTTAAATAACGTGTAGCATACTTGACAGTTTTTTTAAACCCTCATTTTAAATAATAAATAATTCAGTGATAATCGTTGTTCTCATCGTCTTTGAGAGGTGTCACATCATAGAAAAATAACCTCGAGTGATTATATTCATTCATTTTCTCAACATCTTTTCATTATAAATAGAAAACATAAGAATTTCAGAAAGAAAAGTTAAATGCTTTTGTTGTTATTATAAATCAGTTGAATAAAACTGAATATTTTTCTTGGGGCACATAGGGTTTCCTTCGCGGTTACTATTTAATTACACCAGTCGTTCCTGTTAAAATTATAAGTTATCTTCCCCAAACTGACTTTCCCCCTCAATTCCGCCCTTTCATCTTCTATCGGTTTATTTCAAATATAGTTAATCATTCATTTTTTATTTTATCGTAATAAAATTATCCCCCCTCTCTTACTATTCAATGCCAGTCAATTTCCTTGTTTGCACTGAAAAAACGTGTTTCTACCTATATATATATGCCGATCATCAGTTGATTTATAGAAAATGCAAAAAATCTTGCACAGGCTCAGGTATAGATTTCACCAACCGATGAAATACGTGATTTGTTTTTTCTCCCCTATCTTCTTTAAGATGAATAAGTAAGATTTGCGATTTTATTCATGAAAGGAGCCACGTCTTGAGAAATTTTCAAATTAATTTTATTACCAACACAGCAACGATTCGATGGCTGAAAATTTTGATGGCATTCGAGAAAAATTATCAATGTTCGACTCAAGGTTTGGCAAAGATTTCAGGAAGTACCACGCGAACGATCGTAACGGACGTGACGGATCTAAAAGAGTATTTTGGCGACTGTTTATCGATCGACTCTTCTCATAAGGGGTATATTTTTTCAATCAAGCAGTCCGCTGTGTATTTAACGAAAAAACGTGCGCTGATTGCCGATGAGATTTTGTTCCATATCATCGAAAGTATTTTCCACAATGATCTTTATAGCTCATCGGAATGGGCAGAGAAATACCATATATCAGAAAGCACCGTTCTTCGCTATTTGCGGAAAGTGCAACCTATTTTTTCTTTCTATCGTTTGGAGATCCAAACAAATCCCATTTGCTTTATTGGTGAAGAGATCAATATTCGCAAATTTTTCCATGATTTCTATTATGAATCGGAAATTACTGCCCATACGATCTTTCCACCCATCGCCATCCAAAATATCACGGCTAGTGCTTTTTCAAGATGTTATCAACTGGACCAACATGCTTGTTCATTTGGTGAATTCAATTATTACTTGTATATCACCTTTGAGCGTCATTGTGCAGGTCAACGCATCGAGTTGCCTAAGCAAATAAAAAAACTATTTGAACAGTATAATGATTTTCGGCTATTTTCTGAAATCAATGAGGCTGTAAGTGAGCAATATCAAAAAGAACTTCCCCACGAGGAAGTCCTTTATTTGTTCTTATTAGTGAAAACCCGTCGCTCGATCAGCAACTTAGCCATCGAGCAAACCTTCTGTAGAGAGTATAATCATTGGCCTGAAATCAAGCAGCTTGCGGCAGCCTTTGTCAAGGATTGCTTGCCAGATACACAAGATAGCGCTCGCGATCGACTCTTAGTGGAGTCCTTTTTTACGGTAGCAAAAATCAAGCAATTATTATCCCCTTTATTAAACCATATGATTTCTGATACCGTTCAATTTGTCGAAGAGGCGTATACGGATGATTATCATCTATTTAAAAACTATCTGTTGACGCAACCATTAGCTAGAGAAATTTGGGACAGTAACACACTGGAGCACTTAGGAACGAGTCTTACGATGTACGTTACTTCTATTAAATCGTTGTACTGGCAAGCCAAGAAGAATATCGCCTTTTTGTTCGAAGGCCCCTTTTATTTATGCCAATTATTAAAATGCAAATCTGTTCGTTATTTGCGCAGTTCTCGGACCTTTTATTTTCCGGACTCCAATGAATTGTCGGCAGGCTATTTGGAAAAAAATCAGATTGATTTGATCGTTACCAACTACACGGAATACATTACCGAATATGCCCAAGACATTGATTATTTGCTATTCAAAACCTTTCCCGATGAGCACGACTGGGAAGCTTTAGAGGAAACACTAAATGCCAATTTCAATCCTTGATCAGCGAACACCGTATGCTTGACTCCATCTGACCAAGCTATTCAAAAAATGCCCTGAGAACGAGTGTAAGAGCTTGTGAGCAGTTTAACAATAAATCCAGAGCCTATCGCTTATGTCATCACTGACGCAGCGATAGGCTCTCTTCTTATGCCTTCCTACATTAAAAGCAAAAAAAGAAGCAGCCACTTCATTCAGTGAGCTGCTTCTTGTTAGTTGATTGATTAATCGAGGATCGTTACTTTTACTTGACGACGGCCCCATTGGATACATTGTGCGACGTTATCAAAGTGAACATCAATGATGTTTCCTTTGATCGCGCCACCAGTATCAAGCGCTAATGCTACGCCATAGCCTTCAACATTGACTAAGGTGCCTAAGGGAATCACGCTTGGATCAACGGCAACTGCCATTGGATTTTTACGTAAGTCTGTACCACTTGCTGTAAAGAAACTAGAGCCAGCTTCTTTATACGAGTAAGCAGTTGATTCCATCATCAATGTCCGACCGCTACTTGTATTGCTGTTGTTGCTATTATTATTACTGTTGTTACTTGTATTGCTTGAGCTGTTAGTTGAGCTATTGTTACTGCTTGAAGAGCTGCTCGATGATGAGCTGCTGCTTTCAGTCGTATTGCTGTTCGATGAAGCAGACGCTTGGGATTCAAAAGCGCTTGAACGTTCAGCAGCTTGGGCTGCTTCTTTTTCAGCTTTTTCTTTCGCTGCTTGTTCCGCCGCTTCTTTGGCTGCCCGTTCTTCTGCTGCTTTTTCAGCAGCTAAGCGAGCTGTTTCAGCTTCTTTGCTGGAAGCGATTTGTGCCAAGGTTGCTTCGTTTTCTTTCAATTGGGCTTGTAGATTCGCAATTTTTGAATCCAGTGTTTTGGCTTCTGATTCTAATGCGGTTTGATTTTCTTTCAATGATTGCTGTGTTGACTGTGCTTTTTCTTCTAAAGCTTCCAGCTTTTCTTTTTCTGCTGTCAATGAATCGATCTTTTCTTTTTCCAAGTTTTGTAGCATCGTCATCGCATACGCACGATTGATAAAATCTTGGATGTTGGATGATTCTAATAGTACCGTCCAGTCTCTGGTAGCCCCGCCATTGACTTGGATGTCTTTCATACGTTCCGCAACGACAGCTTCACGCTTTTCAATTGTTTCTTGTGCAGTTTTGATTTCTGCTTTGGTTGTTGCTAATGATTCTTCATTTTCAGCGATTTGAGCTTTTAGCTCTTCTACCTCACTGTATTTCGCATTCACATCAGTCAATGCAATCTGTACTTCCGTACTGATTTCCTGACTTTGCTGCATGACGGCACTTTCTTGCTCTTGCAATGATTCAAGTGACTCAGCCTGCGCAAAGATTGGAGAAACGATTCCTGCCGCAAAGACAGCGACAACGATTGTTCGTAGTTTCTTTGCCTTCAAAAAATTCCCTCACTTCTCACTATGGTTTCCAACATATCCTATTATACAAATTCTTAAGAAGAATTTTATTGCAGGACCTTTACAATTTGTTACAAATTATCGTAAAAGTGGGTGTTTTCATCGTCTTTTCCGACTGAAATTAGTCAGAAGTGGGAAGAATCAGCATTGATAAGGGTTTATTTTTTGTAATCTAACCGTAACAAATCTATTTTTTCTTACGAATGGCTTCAATAAATCGAGACAATTCCTGACTGCTTTTTATCTGATTGATTTCTAACTTTTGAAAGTTTTTTAAGAGTCTTCTTTGATGGAAATTCAATCGCGGTAGATTTTGTTTTAAAACGCGCCATTCTTCTGGAAACGCTGCGAAGCGCCCTTGCCAATCGTTTTTATATTGCTCAATATTTTCAGCCAATTCTTTTTTGTGCTGCTCAAAAGCTTGATTGACTTGTTGCACCGCTTTCTGAAAGGCAACCAAGTTAGCAAGGGTATAGCCCATATCAAAAGAAAGAACCATTAATAAGAAAACGGGCAATAAGAATCCGACCCGAGCACTCAATGTTTGCACGATCTCCAGCATTTGCGGATGAACAAATCGAACAATGAGCACGCAACACACGCCCCAAAAAAGAGAAATCGGCAATGCCACCCGTCCATTGATATTCAGTGGTACTTCTTTGTAATCCCACCATGAGGCATGAAAAAACCGCTCAAGTAAATAACTTGTCACATATTCAAGCACGGTGACCAATAACGCTGCCGCAAAGAACAGTGGAATCACTTGCTCATGCAATGGCCGTAACAAATAGACAACGCCAAGAATTCCAAAGCCGTAGATGGGTGTGATTGGACCAATAAGGAACCCCCGATACACAAAGTGCTTGGCTTTTAGTGAGCAATAAATGGTTTCCCAAAGCCATCCGATAAATGAGTACAAGAAAAACAATAAAATGATCCGTTCAAATTGAACCATACCTCTCCGCTCCTTTTCAAACTGTTGCAATGATCTGTGCAATCGTACTTGTCATCACAATCATACCACAAATCAATCGGTCTTATTTTGAATCAGTGCAGTAGCTTATTCCTCGTTTGAACGGTCTTTTTTGTTGCTTATTGATCACCAAAAATAATTGATGGGTGCACCTGTTCTTTCAAACTATAGCCACACAGTTCTTTGTTAAAGGTAAAATGATCTTGTTCCACATTGGCAATGATCTCATCTTCGGAAAATCCGTGAAAATCGTAGTCATTGATGTAACTGCGAAGTAATACTAATTTTGCATCGATCAAGAGAACTCGTTGGATGTCCATCCAAAAAGCCATGTCTTTGTTTTTCAATATTTTTTTCAATTCTGCTTCCTGTGCTAACCAGTACGCATAGACTGATGGCATTTCACCTTTAATGGTTTCAGCAGATAATCCTTCTCTCATTTTTACTAGATACTCATTCACTGATTGATAAAACAATTTCCTTCCCCCTAGTTCCATTATTTTTAAACGTAGATCCTATGTTCCTTCTATTTCCTCGCCGCTTTGAGCTATCTTCCTCTATCCGACTGTCGCTGATGTCGCCTACTTTTTGTATCGAAAGAAGCCATAGTATTTCGCAACAAAATTCTGACAATTGTTCAAAACAAATAGATAAATAAAAAGCACACTATTATTTTATAGATATAACCGACACAATTTTTAACTTCACTATTCTTTTAATGCTTCCTTTCTTTTCTAAAGCATAGCAAAAGTCGCCCCGTATTTATAATCAACTTTTGCATCAATCTAAGAAAAAAGTGAAAATAAGCGGTAACAGTCAGTTATTTCCGCTTCATTTTTTTAAATTTACTATTTAACAATCCTTTATTTTTTTCGATTCATGCAATAACTGAGAATATTTTATTGCGTTATTTCCTTTCCTATTATACGATTAACTAAATAATGTTGGTTATTTGAAAATAAAAAACAAAGGGGAACGTGAGAATAATGAGAAAAAGTGTTGTTTTTAGTTTATTGGGGTTCACACTTCTTTTTGCTGGCTGCACGCCAAAAGAGGAGAAACCAGCTTCAGAAAGTACGGAAAATGCAAGCGCTACAAGCTTATCTATGACATCATCATCCGAAGTCGCCCAAGAATCGACGGTCTCTTCCAGTGAAGCGGCTTTACCTAGTTCAGAACAAACCATCACAGGCGTTAGCGGAACAAACTATACCATCGATTTACCTAGCAATTGGCAAGAGGTACCTGATTTCACTTCATTGAATCCTGACAATGATTTCATGTTGTCCGATGCGTTAGAAACGAAATACTTAGCTGCAGTCGTTGAATCGAAACAGGATTTTGCCGATTTAGAAACTTATCTCGGATTGGTTCAAGAAAATTTGGCAACAAGCTTCGATACGACTGCCACCTTTTTACCAATTCCTGACACAAAGGCCTATTTCGTGGATTTTCCTGCGACAGTTGAAGGGCTAAATATCCACTATATTTATTATGTACTTGAAACCGAAAATAATTACGTTCAGTTGTATGGCTGGACGTTAGAAAGCTTATACGACTCTTCAAAAGAGGAATTAACAGCGATCATGAACAGCTTTAAAGAAGAATAAACAAAATATCTGTACCCATTTTGGCAAATCGCCACAAGCATGGGTACAGATATTTTTTCTTTTTATCTACGGACTACAAGACGTTGCCCTACCAGAATCAATGAGCCAGAAAGGTTATTCCATTGCATCAACTGATTCACAGTCACACCGTAGCGTCGCGAAATCCCCCATAGAGTGTCTCCCGAACGTACAGTATAGGTGGTGCTGTTTGATGAGGAAGCGTTCGTTTCTTGAACGTACGCTGCACTTACCCAGCCACGCCCTTCAATTCGATACCAGACATTGTTGCCATTGACACTGGTTCCGGTCTTTTGCGCAACTGCACGAAAAGAGGAGTTGTTTAACAAAGATCCAACAATTCTGGCACTGGTAGACGCATCAGAGCGAATATTCAATGTTGCGGTAGTGCGAAACTCTTTGTTGATGCTTTGTTCAGAGCTATTACTTCCAGCGTTGACTTCTGTCACGTACGCAGCGCTCACCCAGCCGCGTCCTTGGATTCGATACCACACATTGTTGCCGTTGACACTCGTTCCCGTCTTTTGAGCGACTGCTCGAAATGTTGCATTGCTTGCCAAGGAGCCGACAACAGAAGCGCTAGTCGATGCGTCTGAACGGATATTCAAAGCAGCGGTGGTGCGAAACTCTTTATTGATGCTTTGTTCGGCACTGTTGTTACTGTTATTATTATCGTTGTTATTACCATTATTATTGTTGTTATCATTCCCACCCGTATTCGATGAGATCTCCGTCACGTGAGCGGCACTTACCCAGCCACGTCCTTGAATTCGGTACCACGTCGTATTGCCGTTCACACTGGTGCCGCTTTTTTGCGCTACTGCTTCAAATGTTGCATTGGCAGCCAATGAACCCACGATCGAGGCGCTGGTGGAAGCATCCGAACGGATATTGAGTGCTGCATTTGTTCTGAATTGCTTATTGATCGCCTGTTCAGAATTGTTATTGTTGTTATTGTTATTATCATTTGAACCACCACCACTTGATGTATCGTACTGGGTCAAATTGTACGTTTCAATCAAGTTGTTTAGCTTACTTGCATAAGCCGTGTCGGTGGCATAGCGTCCTTGCAGCCATTGTGTCGCGTCACGATAAGAATTCGTATTAGACTTCCATGCCCCATGGTAGAAGAAAACACCTGGCGAAAATGAGGTGGTTCTCAAAACGTGCGCATTGTCTTGAAAAGATTCTTTTAATGAAGGGTATTTACGAAACTTCGCAATAATCGGATAGAGATTGCCATTCCCGTCATCTTCCAAGGTTTGCATCTCTACAAATTGTCCATTGTAAGATCCCTTGATACCAAACATATTATTGGCAAGAGTAGTCAGCGTGGATTGCCCCCAACCTGATTCTAAGATCGCTTGCGCAATCATGACTGAAGCGTAGAGGTCATTTGCCCCCGCCACTTCTTGTGCCATTGGTCCTACTTGCTGAATAAATGCTTGCTGATTATTAGAACGTGCCATTGGATTGTTGTAGTTGGGCATGACCTTCGTTTCAATGGCGATCCGCTCTTCTTCTGACAGAACAGGAATGTCACGATCGATTTCTGCTTCATTCTGTTCAGAAGCATCATCTGCTGGTTCATTTTCGGGTACGTCTTGAATTTCTACTACATCCGAACTTTCAGCTTCTGATGATTCGGTACTATCTTGCGTTGCTGGTGCTCCCTCGTTCACTTCTTGATCTTCTACAATGCTCACGGAATCTTGCGTCGATGTGTCTTGGGTTGACTCTGCTGTTTCAACTACTTGAACACCATTTTTGGTTTCTGCTGACTCAAGTGTATCTGCTAAGACATTCATCGGCAAAATATTCACCGTACTAACAAGTGCAGCGGTTGCCGCCGCACTTTTACGGTAAAGAAGCCCTCTTTTTTGTTTCTTCGCACGATAACGAAGCTGTTTTCTTTCTTCCATTTGTCTCTCCTTAAAACTACAGCTAGCTACTTCTTACATTCTTACTGCAAAGCTAGGTGTAAAATGAGCGGTACTGCCAACAGAAACATTTTGTCCTGGGCGTGGTGCATGAATGTATTGTCCGCCACCTAAAGCAATGGCTACATGATAGGTGCTGCCTGATGAACCCCAGAATAATAGATCTCCTGGTTGTGCTTGGCTAACGGAAATCACTGTACCTGCTGTTTCTTGTGGTACCGTCCATCCACCTATATCTCTCCCTGTTACTTGTAAAAAGACATAGCGAGTAAACCCAGAACAGTCAAAGCTGTCCGGTCCTTTGGCACCCCAAACATAGGGTTTTCCGATATGTTTATAAGCTTCTGCCACGATTGCAGCCCCATTTGTTGATGCTGGTGCAGAAGGTGCTGGCGGCGTCACGATCGGTGCAGGTGACGGAGCAGGCGTTGGCGCTGGTGTAACGGGCGTCGGTGCTGGCGTTGGTGCAGGAACCGCAGGTGCACTGTCCGCTGGCGTCTCTGGTGCTGCAGGTGTCACTGGTGTTTCTGGCTCTTGAATTTCAGGTGTATCTACTGGTGCTTCTTCTGGAGCCTCTGGTGTTTCAACTGGTTCAGATTCTTGCGTTTCCTCTGGCTGCGTTTCTGCTGGTGCTGCTGGCTCTTCCACTGGCGCTTGGCTCTCTGTTTCTGCGTCAGCTTCGGTGCCCTCTGCTTGAACAGCCGCTTCATTCAAGGCTGCTGCTTCCGCTGCTGCTTGTTCTGCCTGCTGTTGCGCCGCTTGTTCTGCTTGGGCTTGTAAAGCCGCAACACGGGCAGCTTCTTCACGAATTCTTGCTTGCTCCGCTTCATAGGCTTCTTTTTCCGCACGCAGCTGCTCTTTTTCTTCTTCTTTCGTTGCTTCTTCGTAGGCTAACTGACTAACCAAGACATTTAATTCTGCTTGGCTTGCTTCCAAGACACCTTTTTGTGCTTCCAGATGGCTCTGTGCTGCTTGCAATTCTGCCACTTTTTCTTGTGATTCCGCACGCTTTTGTTCAACTGCTTGTTGGTCGGCTTTTTGCTGTTCGATCACTTCATTATTCGCTCGAATGATCGTCGTCATGGCATGGACCCGACCCACTAGATCACTGACAGAATCAGCTTCTAGTACGGCTGTTAGAAAATTGTCGCCTTTTCCATTGACTTGTGTTTCTCTGGCTTGCTTTTCGATGTTTTCTGAGCGTTTGGCAATCCGCTCTTCTAACTGACTGATTTCCTGATCCAATCCTTCGATCGCTTGCAACAAATCACTTTGCTGCGCTAAAATGATTGCTGCTTCTTGATTTAATGAATCAATTTCTGCAGACAATCCATCAATTTCCCCTTGTACGCTTTGACGTTGCTGTCTCAACTGATCAATCTCGTTATTTTTTTGTTCGATCAATTGATCGTGATTCGTAGCAAAAACGGTCACAGGTCCGCCGAATGATGACAATACAATGCCACACACACACACTGTTGCAAAGATTTTCTTCTTCATCTGATCCTCCAAATTCAATTTTAAAACTTTTTTTTCATTTATTTGACCATTTTCATTTTACCATAGTTCAGCAACAAACCCAATCCGTAAGCGATTTACATTTTAGTTACACAAATAAACTCTGTTTTTTTATTGCATGTTCCCCACTCCTCTGCGATCGACACGCCACGTGAATGCCTATATATCACCTATTCAAGAAAACTTCATAGAAAAAGTCCTTTTTCTTAAGAAAAAATAAATAATGTTGTAGATTTCACTTTGATTACATTAATTTTCTGCAAAATATGTTTGATTCATAAAATATTTACAGACGAAAAAAAAGCTCCTTCCTAGTGTTTTCTAGAAAAGAGCGAGTTTTTTTGTCTTAGTTATTCGCGATAAGGGAGTAGTTGTCTCATTACAGCAATTTGATCATCAATGGTCTGTTCTGTGATGTGACCGGTCAGAGCCAAAATCCCCAATCCTTCAATCACGAACATATAGTTTTCTGCAATCACTGCCAAGTTTTCATCTTTTAACACACCTTGCTGAACGCCGACTTGAAAGATCTCATGGATCGTCCGTTTCGTCTCAGAAAGTTGTGCTTGCTGCAGTGAACTGGAGGCTTCGGTTTTATGCGTATAGTAATACTCGTAGACGGCTCGCAGCATACCGTCAGAAATGCTGTGGAGTAGACGCTTGCGATGGTCGGAAAAATATTTGTTTAAAATCGTTTCAAAGGGCACTTGCTCCATGATCATCTCTCGTACATCATCAAATTTTCGTTTGGAGCGCTGCTCTAACACCGCCAAAAAAATCTCATCCACCGAACGAAAATATAAATAAATGCCACCACGACTAATGCCGCACTCTTCGATAATGTCCTTCATTGTCGCATCGATCAAGCCTTTCTTACTAAAGACGACTTTGGCACTTTCAAGAATCAAATCACGCTTTTGTTGTTTTTTCTTTTCCGCTGTAGTCAATTCGCTCTGTTGCTTCTTTGCCATTTTTTTGGCTCCTTTCATCACATTATTAATGACACTCGTGTCATTTTGTTGTATAATCAATCTAACTTAAAAATGACACGAGTGTCATTATAAAAAAGGAGTTTTTACAATGAATACAAAAAGCAAAACCTATCGCCTTGTCATTCGTGCCATTTTGACTGCTATTATTATTTTACAGACGATGGTGCCTTTCCTTGGATTTATTCCGATCGGTATCACTAGTTTAACGATCATCCATATCACGGTGATCGTCGCTGCCATCGTTTTAGGGACAAAAGACGGGATGTTCATCGGCTTAGTCTGGGGTATTTTTACCATGATTCGTGCGTTTACCTCTCCGACAACGCCCTTAGACATTGCCGTTTTCACCAACCCAATCATCTCGGTGGTTCCCCGTGTATTGGTTGGCTTAGTGGCTGGTCTCTTGTTTACGATCATTTACAAAAAGACCAAAAAAGTCGTCGCTGCTTCGATTGTTGCAGCAATCTTTGGGACCATCACCAATACAGTTTTGGTCTTAACGTTAATGGGAACCTTATATACTGGCTTAGTTGCCACTACCTATGGTGTCGATGCTTCGGCTTTATTCGTGACCCTCGGTGGAATCGCTGTAACGAATGGAATCTCTGAGGTGATCACAGCTGCGATCTTAACACCCATTCTAGTAAAAGCCTTATTTGCAGCAACCAGCTTACGTCCAGAAAATCGTTAGTCCCTTCTCTTATCCTATCATTTTTTTCACATTCTGAGTACTCTTTGTCCAAACATTAAAAGCCCCCGATCGAAGAAAGCTTCTATTTGTATAGAAAAGCTTTCTTCGATCGAGGGACTTCTTCTTTTATTGGTCAAAAAAAGGTGGACAGCAAGGCAAGGATCGCTAGACCGCCTTGAGTCAAAATAATTTTCTTATCGCTAGTCACACTGCCATATGCAGCCACTAATATAATGTAGATCAACAGCAAGCGACTGATTTCCAATGGCGCTGAAGCAAAGGTAATACTATACAGTAACCCCAAACCGATCAGCCCATTGTAAACTCCTTGGTTTTTGAACAAGGTCCCAACGATCGGTCGTTCAAGCTCTGTTTTCGTCACGTTGAAGACCCGCGCCGTTGCTTTGGACGTAGTGGCAAATGTTTCTAAATAGAGAATATAGAAAAACTCTAAGGCAACCAGTACAATCAAAATCGTCGATAAAATCGTCATCTTTATTCTCCTTGATGAGCGACAACGATCTCGCTCGGTTTGGCTGCAAAGTCAGGCATTTGTTGGAATAATTGTTGCAGCAGCGGGTTTTGATTGTGAACGCTGATCGCTTCTTGATTCGCCCATTTTTCGACCATGACAAATCGATTGTTCTCTTCCAATGATTCATAGAGATGATAGCCGTGGCAGCCTTCCTCAGCTCTCGCCGATGCTAATAATGGCGTAACAGCGGCTAAAAAATCTGCCCGCTTTTCTTCTTTGATGTAAAACGTTGCATTAATGATTTCCATCGTTTTCCCTCCTCTTATAGAAATGTCGTAATTTGTTCTGCGTCTAACCGAACGGATTCATAGCCTAATTCTTTGGCTTTTCCGACTGAAAGGATCATGACAGGAACATAACGTTCTTTGTCTAAGCCAAAAGCTTCGGCTAATTGATCTGCTTCAAAGCCGCCAATTGGGTTGGTTTCATAGCCATGCGCCCGCGCAACTAACATAAATTGCATGGCAGCTAAACTAGCGTCGATCTTCACCACATCATTCATTTGTTCTTTTGTAAGATTTTCGTAATGCGGAATGATCGCTGCTAATTGTTGGTCACGTACTTCCGCTGGCATTTTGCCTTCTGCTACTGCTTTGTTATAGATTTCTTCTCCTAGTTCATGACAAAGCATATCGCCAAAAATCAAGACCATTGCAGAAGAGGTATCATTTTGACGGACGTTGAAACGAATCAACGGTTTCAATTTTGCTTTTTGCTCATCGCTTTCCACAACGACAAAGCGCCAAGGCTGCATATTGACTGAGGAAGGTGCTGTCGTTGACTCTTGGATCATGGTCAACATTTCTTCACGGTGGATTTTGTATGTTTCATCATAGACACGAACCGATTTTCGGCCAAAGGTGATCTCTGAAAAATTGTTATTGCTATATTCTGTCATGGGTTTGCCTTCTTTCATGGAACTAATTTCATAAGTAATGTTAGAAGCTGTGCTTCTTCTTTTTCGGTCAAATTGATGCCTAACGACTCCTCAGAGCTGGCATGCTTTGAAGCACAACTAGCCAAATCGGCTTGTGCTTTCGGTGTCAAAGAAACAAAAATCTCGCGGTTATTGTCTTTGTTTCGTTCCCGTGTCACAAATTGTTTTTCTTCGAGAATCTTCAAATGCCGCGTGACCGCTGCACTATCGATCTTCAATTCATTCTGTACTTGATTTTGGGTACAGCGTCCTTGCTCATTCAAAAACTGCAGCAACTGATAACGGGTCAGACTAAAGCCAGTCTCTTTTTCAAAGATCGCCGTTAATTCTTGATTCACGATTTTCATCCGATACAGCAATCCGCTTAGCTCACGTAAATTCATTGCATAAACCGCTCCTTTCATCGTTGACTTGTCAACTGTTGACTAGTCAATTATAAATCATTTTCTTTTGCTTGTAAAGAGTAAGCAAAAAAGACCCGCAGCTAGGCGAACCTCATCAAGAATCGAATCAGAAATTCTTTGATGAAGGTACACCAGCAGGCTGCGGATCTTCGTGACTCCAGTATTGAGAAAATACGGTAGAATTTATTTTATTTTAATTGGAAGAGTTTCTTCAAGCCCATCACGATCAGTGTAGAGATCGCTGCAGCAGCGAAGATAATGCCCCACGTGCCAGCTTGAATCGGCATCGTATCCAATAGCTCATTCATAAACGGTACATAGACCGCTGAAAGCTGTAAGCCGACGGAAAGGAGCAATGCCCCCATCAATGGTTTGTTTTTCAAGAGGGTTTTGTCTAAACCAAAGCCGCTGCTCTTACGAACGTTGAAAATATGCATCAATTGCGCCACTGCCATAAAGGTAAAGGTTGCTGTTTGTGCATAAAGCAACTCGTGATCCGTCAGCATCAGGAAGTTGAAGAAGCCAAACGCCACCAAACCAATCACAACCCCACTTAAAATGATGCGTCCTAAGAAACGCTTGTTAACGAGGCCATCCGCTTTTGTGCGGGGCTGGCGCTTCATAATGTCGTCTTCAGCTGGTTCAAAGGCTAATGCCATGGCTGGAGCAATATCGATGACTAGATTCAAGAAAAGGATATGCAGCGGTTGGATCGGCATGGGCATCAAGAAAATGACACTTAGAAAGATCGTCACGATCTCAACCATATTACAAGAGAACAGGAAGGAAACATATTTTTTGATGTTGTCAAAAATGATGCGTCCTTCTTTGATAGCATCGACGATCGTTCCAAAACGGTCATCCGTCAAAATCATATCGGAAGATTCTTTGGCTACTTCTGTCCCACGAATCCCCATGGCGATCCCGATATCGGCGCCGTTGAGTGCTGGCGCATCGTTGACCCCATCGCCAGTCATTGAAACGATATCGCCTTCTTCACGCAACGCTTCCACAAGCTGTAATTTATTTTTTGGTGAAACTCGAGCAAAGACAGCGACTTCTTCGATTTTTTCGTTAAAGCCTTCTTGCCCTGCCAATTCATCGATCTCACGACCCGTCATGGTTTTTTCATGGTCTTTTAAGCCAATTTCTTTGGCGATCATGGACGCCGTCTTCGGATGGTCCCCCGTGATCATTTTCACTCGGATCCCCGCTTCTTGTGCGACCTTCACTGCTTCTTTGACATCTGTTCGCGGCGGGTCGACGATGCCCGCAAAGCCTTGGATCTTGATTTCCTGCAGTGCTGCTTTCAGCTCTGCTTCGTCCGTTCCACCTTGATAATCCTTGATGTAACCGACAGCGATCACCCGCTGCCCATGACTGGCTAACGTGTCATTGTATTCATGAAGCTGTTCTTTTTCTTTGGCATCAGCATCGGCTAAATCAATCAAGACATCTGGTGCCCCTTTGATGATCAATGTCCGTTGCTTTCCTTCATACACGGTCACCATGTATTTGTTGTCGGAATCAAAGGGCATTTCTGCGATTTTCTTCAGCCCGCTGTCCTGCTCTTTTTGGCGATCGATGCCGATTTTTTGACCTAAAACGACGAACGCCCCATCTGTTGGATCACCGAGGATCTCGTATTGCCCTTCGTTTTCACGTAAAGTAGCGGTGGTACATAAAGCACCGTTTTCGATCATTCCTTGCAGCGCATCATGATTGGCTGCATCGATCTCGGTTTCATCCTCCGAGTCTGCCTTGTAAAATTTCCCGTTGGGTTCATACCCATTTCCTGTTACTTTGAACATTTCTCCTGAACCTAAAATGATCTCAGCAACCGTCATTTGGTTTTCTGTCAGCGTCCCCGTTTTGTCACTGGCAATAATACTGGTGGCGCCCAGGGTCTCAACAGCTGATAACGATTTGACCAGTGCTTTGTGCTCGGCCATCGTCCGCATGCCTCGGGACAATGTGATCGTCGAAACGGCTGGCATTGCCTCAGGTATCGCTGCGACCGCCAAAATAATCGAGATATGGATCATTTCGACAAATGGTTGATTCGTCAAGACCCCAGCGATCAAAACTGCCACCGCAGCAAAGAGTGCTGCAATAATGATTGCTTTTCCTAGCTTGTCCAATTCGATATCTAACGGCGTTTGACGCTTTTTGTCACCCGTCAGCATGTCACTGATTTTTCCGACCTCGGTCTTCATACCGGTTTCTGTCACTACAGCATAGGCATTTCCCCGAGTTGCCGCAGTTCCTGCGAAAACGACATTGCGGCGATCGCCTAGTGGAACATCTTCTTCATAGGTTTCTCGTGCATCTTTTTCAACAGCTTCTGACTCACCGGTCAGCGCTGATTCGATGCAGGCAAAGTTGCTCGTTTCAAGTAAGCGGGCATCTGCCGCAATGGCATCCCCTTCTTCCAAAACGAGAATATCGCCTGGAACGATTTTTGCCGACTCGATCTCCATTACTTCTCCATCACGAATCACTTTTGCGGTAGTGTAAATCATGCTTTGAAGAGAATCAATTGATTTTTGTGCTCGTAATTCTGTGATAAAGCCTGTCATTACAGCAATCACCACGGCAATCAATACTGCAATTCCTTCAATCGTTTCCCCCATCGCAAAAGAGAGTAACGCAGCTGCTAGCAATAAATAAACAATCAAGTTGTTCAAGTTATGCCACAGCAATTCCCATACAGAAAGGGATTCTTGTTGCTGGATCGTGTTTTCTCCGTATTTTTCTAAGCGTTTGTCGGCTTCTTTCCCGCTTAGGCCTTGCTTGCGGTCACTTTCAAAATGTTTCAAGGTCTCTTCAGTCTTTTGCTGGTAAAATTTTTCCATCAAATTCCTCCTTTTAATTGTAAACTTCTTGCCGAGGGTTTCCACGTTTCTGAAGGGATAAATCGGTACAGATACCTTGCACAGTCATTTTTTGATTTGAATCGGTTCAGGCGATCGCTGAATGAAGGGAATATAACCAATAAGAAAAGCAAGCGCAGGTTGACTGGCTGAGGGAAAAGGTATGTGTGTTGAGCATCGATCATTTTGCGAGCAATGAAGTCGCTTCTTTTAATCGTCGCAAGTGATCTTTCTATGTACGTACTTTGTGAAAAAACCATCCGGCCTACTTCTAACCTATCATGGATGAAGATGTTCGCAAAGGATTTTGCTTCACAAGTGGTGTAAAAAAACAGTCGTAACAAAATTAGCACCACCGCTTTTGGTGACGATTGGGCAGCATGTCAGTAATGCCAAACAGGTACTCGTTTCGGTGTTTTCTTAATAAACTAAGCTTTTGCTATGTTGTGATTTACAATGTTACAACTCTAGCAAAAAAATAACTTTAAAAAGAGAACGCTTGCTGTCCTTACTTTATTTTAACAAAAAACAACAAACTTTTGAACAAAAAAATTGTTTATTGCTAAAAAAACAATTGAATTGCGACCTCTCGCTGACATTCTCCTTGCTGATCGTCTGAAAAGGTTGAAGCAAAACAAGTCATGATCCATTGTGTTCATATAAAACAAGCACGCCAATACCCCAAAAAAGCATTCCTCGTTTGAATGATAAATCACCAACCGAGGAATACTTCGTATCTATTCTAATTTAAGAGGGAACTTCCTCACTCTCGATGTAGCAATAGACTCGCAGATCAGGCAAAGCCTGTTTGATCCGCTGTTCGATCGTATCGATAAATACGCTTGGTTCTTCGGGTCCTAGCTTCAAGCTAAGGTCGGCGACGATCAAAAGTTCTTCTGGACTTAGATGGAGGGTTCGCAAATCTTTGATTTGAATGATGGCAGGATCGGCTAAAATTTGTTTGATCGCCATTAAATCAGAAGCAGAGGCGCCTTCTCCAATCAAGAGACTATAAAATTCTTTGGCTAAAAAGACAGCAGCAGCAATCAGCAACAATCCACCTAAAATGCCGCCGAGGGAATCAAATACTGGATTGTCCGTCAATGCGGTCAATAAGATCCCTGCGATGGCGATCGTCACGCTACCTAAGGCAAATAAATTTTCCGTGAAGCCTAAAAGCAGATCGGAATCGCGGCTTTCTTTTAAGAAACGAACGAGGGGCTGGTTTTGCTTGTTTTGTTCTTTGACTTCTTGCCAGCCCTCTTGAACAGCTGTCACTTCAATGAACAAACTGACAAATAAGATCGCTGCCACCAGCTGGAGCTGTTCCACTTCGTGGGTGGGGTCTAGCAGATCACGGCTAGCTTCAACAACCGCTAAAATTCCACCACCTAAAAAAACTGTCATGGCAACTACAGTACTAAAAAAATAGGTCGCTCGTCCTTCACCAAACTGATGCAGTTCGCTGCGTCCTCGCTGTGCTCGGTTTTCACCAATGGCTAGAAGTCCTTGATTGATGCAATCGATCAGACTATGGATACTTTCGTTCATCAAGACAGCACTGCCGCTAAAGAAGTAGCCGATGGCTTTCATGATCAACCCTAAGACATGGGTCAGCAAAACGATTCTACGGGCTTTTTGCTCTTGCTGTTTTTCCATCATACTTCCTCCTTCGGTGTCGGAATCGCTGTAACAATCTGTCTCTTTTCTTAAGCATAGCACTGCACTTCCTAGATGAAAACGAAAGTGGCTTGCGGGTCTGACCTTGTCTTCACTGGGGTTTAAAAAGGACTGAGGGCACAAAAAAAGTCAGGATCGCTCCTGACTTTTTTCTCTTGATTAGTAGCCGGTTCCGTCATCAACGACTTCCGAGCCGTATCCGTCGCCAGTTCCTGCACCGGTTTCGGTTCCTGTATCGGTACCTACGCCGGTTTGGGCTTCTGTATTCGCATCTGCTTGTGTATCTGCTGGTGCTTGACCTAATGCTTTCAACATATCGTTACGAATTTCATTGTAAGAATAGTCTTGAATATATACGATCGATTGTCCATCATAAGATTCCCCATCGTACCATTCAAAGGTATGTTTTTGAATATCGAATCCAGACAACATATTGCCTGCTAAAGATACTAAGTCTTCAAACTTGAAGTTTGTATTCACGTCTTCGCTGACTGAGTCTAAGATTTCTTGGTACTTGGTGACATTATTGATTTTCAAAGCTTGGTGGATTGCTGCTTCAATAACTTCTTGCTGACGATTTCCTCGATCCACATCGGTATCCATTTTACGGATGCGGGCAAAAATCAAGGCTTGTTCACCGTTCAACAATTGACGACCTTCTGGAATCAATGTTTCTCCCGTGTTGTCTGAAGTATATTTCTTGTTGATGTCGTAAGGCACATCAACAGTGATCCCTCCGATGGCATCGATGATTTTCTCAAAACTGGTAAAATTGATGTTTACGTAATAGTCAATTGGCAATTGCAGGTAGTTTTGGACTGTTTCAATCGTTGCGTCTTCCTCACCAATCGTGAATGCACTATTGATCTTGGCGGTAGCAGCAATCGTCCCGGTTCCTGTTCCATCATAAATGTTGGTCCAAATGTCTCGAGGGAGACTGACCATATCGATTTTCTTGTTTTCGCCATCGTACACCATGTAAATCAAACTGTCGGTACGGGCACTGTCCAAATGTTCTGTCTTTTCACGTTCCGCATCATTATCAACACCCATTAACAAGATCCCAAACTTTGAATTCACGTCAGAAGCTTTTAATGAGTTGTCCTGTTTACTTTTATTAGAGCTGATCACAGCGGATTCTTTAAACATTTTATCCACTGAATTTTTTGCTGCATAATACGTATAGCCGGCAAATAAAACGATGCCTGCAATGGCGAAAAGAAAGATTCCTCCAATAATCACGCGTTTGTTGCGCGCTTTGTGGGCTCTTTGCTGTTTATATCTCGTCTTTCTATCCATAGTGCCTCCTTCATTTCTCCTGAATTGCTCTCCCCGATTGTACCAGAATTTTTACGATCCGCCTATTTTTTTAAGAAGTTTTATTCTTTTTCTGTGAAGTCCTTTAAACATTCCTTAAAAATAATTCTGGGATTGAAAGAAACTTGGATAATTAGTCAACTTCTATGGATATTTTATTAAAAAACGAGTTTTTTCATTCACCCTTTTTGGAGGGATCAACTTCTTTTTCGACAGTCAGCTGAATAATTACACCAAAGGGATCGCGAACACTTGCATAAAAAAACGCAAAAGCATTCTCACTTGGTGCTTGGATCGTCTGACTGCCTTTTTGCCTCAATCGTTGATAAAGCTTCTGAGCTATTTGGCTCTCCGCTAGCGTCAAACTCAGTGACAAGTGATTGCCTCGCTGAATCGTCTCTCCTTCAACTAATGGATTGTCTGCCAGCTGTAACTGGAAATCTCCGATCTGTAGGATGGAGTGAGAAAGATACTGTTCTTGTCCCGCAAGAATCTCCAGCGTTGGATCAAGTCTCTCACGATACTCCTGGTTGGTGATGGCAAATAAGAGGGTTGCGTCTAGTGTTTCTTGATAAAATTGAATGGCTTCTTGTGCTTTGCCGTCTAAGGTTAAAAACAAAGCGATTTTTGGTTCGATCATTTGTTGGTTCCTCCTTTTCTTGTTACCATAAGTGTAACTGTGAATATTGCCAAAACTTGGCACCATTGGAGAAAGAAATGAAAAAATCAGAACGCTTAACACAGGAACTATTGTATTTACAAGGAAAAACCACTTTTCATCTAGCCGATTTGATGGAAACCTTCGCAATCTCAAAACGTACAGCCGTCCGTGATGTCCAATCATTGGAAGAGCTGGGCTTGCCTCTCGTGGTAGAAACCGGTCGTTATGGCGGCTATCAGATTTTGAAAAATCAACTGACCCCGTTGTACTTTGACAAAAATGAACGGTATACTCTTTTCTTTGCTTTGCAGCTCTTACAAAAATTAACCGATTCTCCTTTTGATCGGAGCTATCAAGGGCTACGGCGAAAACTGTTGCAGTCTTTTTATCAAGGAGACACCGAGTGGTTAGAAAAAATGGAGACGGGGGTTTCGTTTCAAGGGGTGCCTCAATTGACGAGTACACCGATCCTCTCAGCGCTTTTTTCAGCGATCGTACAAGAACAGGTCATCCAATTTAGCTATCAGCGTTATCAAAAAACGAACAAAACCGTACAACCCTATCAGCTGGATTTTCGCGCTGGTTACTGGTATTGTTTGGCCTATGACTGTCAAAAGCAGGCTTTTCGCCGCTATCGCTGTGATGCAATGCAGGGACTTGCTCCGACTGAAAAAACAGGCTATACCTTGCAGCAGTTAGCTGAAAAACAGCTGCAGCAACAAGTGTTGACACAATCACTGGGCTATCACATCCGCTTTGATCTATCGGCAAAGGAACGCTTGTGGCAAGAAAAATATCCTGACATGGCAGTGGTGGAACGTTCTAGCGAGCTTTGCTTAGAGGGGCACATTGCCGACAATGAGCTGGGTTTTCTGGCTGATTTTCTCTTGCAATTTGGTCCAACCATCAAAGAAATCCACCCGTTAGTCCTCAAACAAGCGTATACTGAAAACGTTCGGCAAATGCTGCAGCCATTTGCAACGGACTGACCGCTTTCCTGCATTGATTACTGATTGCTTGCTTGCGCCGAAACTGATTCTAATTGATAAGGAGTTTTCTACCCATGTTTCTTTTAAATAAAAAAACCTTCCAAGCGTTGGCTGCCCCCTATAGGACAGAAGGGGCTGCCATCGGCTATGCAAAATGGCAGTCCTTCAACGCCATCACCAGCCGTAGCCTGCTCGTCTTGGATAATCAGCAATTGACGATTTTGGCGTTGAATCTTTTCTCGACAAAAGTCGTGCAGCACAAAAGCATACCGCTTGCTGAGCTGAAAAAACAGCACAAAGATCCTGTTGTAGGGATGCTCGTCCCGATTCGCTTTACTTATAAAGGGGAAACCTACCGTTTTCAAATGCAGCGAGTGATCTTGCCCTTGGGAGATTGGCAAAAAACCTTTCTTGCCCGCTGGCAGTCGTGGTAAATGAGCAGCAACTGGCAAGGTTCGTTTTCCTAGAAAAAGACTTTTCAAGTGATTTACATTTTTTTTGCAAGAAAATGAATAGATTTTTCAGGGGATGTTTTCGGCTATTTCGTTCTATGGTAAGATGTCCCTAAAGAATTGGAGGCTGTTATGGGTTTTATTGCAAGTGAACGTTTACTGCTCCGTCCGTTTCAAGAAAGTGATTTTGCCGATACCTTTGCTATTTATCAGCAAGCGGAAGTCTGCCGTTTCTTACTCCATGAGCCTTGGCAGACAGAAACAGCAGCGGCAGCTTTTGCCAAAAAATGCCAACAGCACGCCTTGACGGACCATGCAGGTCTTTCTTTGGCAGTACTACACGACCAAACGGTCATCGGCGATTTGTCGGTGTGGTCTACTGGTCAGCCGTCTTCCGTTGAAATCGGCTATGCCTTCCATCCGTCATTTGGCGGCCAAGGGTTTGCTCAAGAAGCATTGAAAGAATTGTTGGGCTGGTTGTTTGCCAGTCAGAAGATCCATCGGGTCCAAGCGACGCTAGACGCCCGCAATCAGGCCTCAGCCAAGCTTTGCCAACGCATTGGATTACGCCAAGAAGCACATTTTATCCAAGACTGGTGGAACAAGGGGGAATGGACCGATAGTTTGGTTTTTGCCTGTTTGGCCAGTGAACATCCTGCTCATCCGAAATAATTTAGGAGGTTTTTTATGATTAGCTTGTTACGCTATGCCAAGGATTATCGCAAACAGATTATTCTTGGTCCGTTTTTCAAATTTTTAGAAGCGGTGTTTGAATTGGTCCTGCCTTTGCAGATGGCCGCTTTAGTCGATGAGGGGCTACGGCAAAACAATTGGTCGAAAGTCGTTGAAATGACGATCTGGATGATCGTGATGTCTGTGGTAGGCATGATCTGTGCCGTCATCTGTCAGTATTATGCTTCCGTCGCTTCTCAAGGCTTCGGGACGGAACTACGCAATCGCTTGATGAAAAAAATCAACACCCTTTCCCATAGCGAACTAAACTTATTCGGGACGGATACCTTGATCACCCGAATGACCAACGACATCAATCAGATGCAGATTGCTTTGGCGATGCTGATTCGGCTGGTGGTCCGTGCGCCCTTCTTAAGTATCGGTTCGGTGATTATGGCCTTTGTCATTGATTGGCAAGCTGGCTTGATTTTCCTACTCGTCTTACCGCTCTTTTGTATCGTCTTATTCTGGATCATCGCCAAAACCGTGCCATTATATAAGAAAGTTCAAATTCATCTCGACGAATTAAACGAACTAGTGAGTCAAAATTTAAGCGGGATTCGGGTGATTCGTGCCTTTGCCCGCACAAAAACAGAAACAAAACGCTTTGATAAAGCAACTGATGATTTAAGTGATGTCTATTTACGGGTCACAAATCTCTCTGCTTTATTGACGCCTGCCACCACCTTGATCATGAATGTCGGCATTATCGCGTTGTTTTATATCGGTGGATTCAAGGTCAATATTGGCAATTTGCAGCAAGGACAAGTATTGGCACTGGTCAATTACATGAATCAAATGCTCTTAGCGTTGATCGTGGTTTCCAACTTAGTGATCATCTTTACCCGTGCGGCAGCATCTGGTTCACGGATCAACGAAGTGTTAGCCACTGAGCCGTCGATCGGTGATGAGCTTTCAGAAGTCTTTATGGATCAGCCGAAAAACAACGTCGGAGCGATTCGCTTTGAGCACGTTGATTTCCGCTTTTCAAAAGAATACGGATTAGCCTTGAAAAACATTGATTTCCAAGTCGCGCCGGGGTCTATTTTAGGTATCACTGGACCAACCGGGAGTGGGAAATCTGCCTTGACCCAATTGATCCCCCGCTTCTACGATGTGGCAGATGGCAAAGTGATCGTTGACGGACACGATGTGCGGAAATGGCCTTTACAGCAATTACGCCAAAAAATCGCCATGGTGCCTCAAACCGCCGTGCTGTTTACGGGAACGATTCGAGAAAACTTGCAATGGGGCAAAAAAGATGCCACCGATGAAGAGTGCTGGCGTGCACTAGAAATCGCTCAAAGCCGCGACTTCGTTGAAGCCTTGCCGCAGCAATTGGATACCCCTATTTTTGAAGGCGGCAAGAACTTTTCTGGAGGACAAAAACAACGGTTAACGATTGCCAGAGCATTGATCGCTAAACCAGATATCTTGATTTTGGATGATTCTTTAAGTGCCCTTGACTATCAAACCGATCTTGATTTGCGGATGGCTTTAAAAGAAAGCATTCGTGGTACGGTCATCATCATCTCCCAACGGGTTCGCTCCATCCAAGATGCGCAGCAGATCTTAGTCTTAGACCAAGGGAATTTGGTAGGCAAAGGGACCCATGAAGAGCTACTGGCAACGTCAAAAGAATACCAAGAAATCGTGGCATCACAGGCAGAGGAGGAAGAAGCATGAAAAAGAAATCATTCGATTGGTCGGCCTTTCGTCGCTACCTCCCTTATTTGACTGCCTACGCGAAGGAAACTTGGGCGGCAGTTGTCCTCGGGATCGCTGCTGGTGTCTCCTCGGTTTATATGACGTATCAGATCGGTCAAGCCGTCGATCAGCTGATAGGTGCCGATCAAGTGCAGTTCAGCGCCCTCTATCGCATTTTGCTTTTGTTTGCCGGAGTGGTTTTAGTGACTGTGGTCAGTCAATGGTTGATCCAGCGACTAGGCAACCGCGTGGCGTATTTATCCGTCGCCGACTTACGTAAAAAAGGCTTTGCCCATCTCAATACATTGCCGTTGCGCTATTATGACCAAAACTCCCACGGCAACATCGTCAGTCGTTTTACCAACGACATGGACAATATTTCCATTGCCGTCGCTGCAGTCTTTAACCAGCTGTTCTCTGGTATTTCGGTCGTCTTGATCGCCTTAGTCGTCATGCTGCAAATGAGTGTGCCCTTAACGTTGGTCGTATTGGTTTCGACCCCGATCATCTTTTTGGTCAACTGGATCGTGGCACGAACGTCTCAGTCGCATTTTGCTCGCCAACAAGAAATCGTCGGCGAAATTTCTGGCTTTGTTACGGAAATGATCGGCAATCAAAAAATCGTCAAAGCCTTTGATCGAGAAACCATCAACCAAAACCGTTTTGAAACGATCAACCAAGAATTGAATGTCCGGGGGCAAAAAGCACAGTTTTCTTCTTCTTTGACCAATCCCCTTTCACGATTCGTCGATCACTTGGCGTATCTGTCAGTCGGCTTTGTCGGCGGTCTGCTTTACTTTTCTGGTTCAGGTGCCGTCACGGTTGGGGTGATCTCCAGCTTTACGATCTACTCCAGTCAGTTTTCGAAACCATTCATTGAATTGTCGGGAATTACCACCCAGATCCAAACGGCATTAGCTGGACTTTCAAGAACCTTTGAGCTCTTGGATCAAGAGCCCGAAACAGCCGATGACCAAGAATCTCAATCACTGGGTGAGATCAAAGGCGAGATTGCCTTTGAGGAGGTTTCTTTTGCTTATGATCCTGGTCAAAAACTGATTGAAGATTTCACTTTTACCGCAAAACCTGGAGAAACCGTCGCGATTGTCGGAAAAACTGGTGCTGGTAAATCGACGTTGGTCAATTTATTGATGCGTTTCTATGATATCGATAAAGGGGCAATCAAGATCGATGGCACCGATATTCGTCAGTTGAAACGAGAAGAATTACGGCAAA
Organism: Enterococcus sp. DIV0755f; assembly: GCF_051713725.1. NCBI lineage: Bacteria > Bacillati > Bacillota > Bacilli > Lactobacillales > Enterococcaceae > Enterococcus > Enterococcus sp. DIV0755f. The sequence goes on along the minus strand of NZ_JBIOQL010000001.1, from coordinate 1,150,461 downwards.
GCTTCGGAATGGTCTTGCAGGATACGTGGCTCTTTGATGCCTCTTTACGAGAAAACCTGCAATACGGCAATGACACTGCCACAGATGAAGAAATCTATGATGCCTTAAAGCATGCCTATATGTATGAGTATGTGATGCGCCTACCAGAAACACTAGATACACCGATCGGTCATCAAGGAATCAAGATCTCTGACGGGCAACGGCAGCTATTGACGATCGCCCGCACGATGATCAGCAACCCACCCATGCTGATTTTGGACGAAGCAACCAGTTCGGTTGATACTCTGACTGAGAAAAAAATCCAAGATGCTTTCTTGAAAATGATGGAAGGCAAAACCAGCTTTGTGATCGCCCATCGCTTATCAACGATTCGAGCAGCAGACAAGATCCTGGTGATGGATGCCGGTCAAATCGTGGAGCAAGGAACCCATGAAGAATTACTGGCAGAACAAGGCTATTACTATCGCCTGTACCATGCTCAATTCCAACATTGATCAGCCATACCACAAACCCCCATCAGCTCAAAGGTACCTGCTTGAGCTGACGGGGGTCTTTTTTATTTATTGGTTCCAAACATCGGCATATTCTGGTTTGCGTTCAAATTCTTTTTTGGCAAAGGGACACAAAGGAATGATTTTCTTTTGTTCTTTGCGGGCTTTTTCCACCCCTTTTGCCACTAATTTTTCGGCCAGACCTTGGCCCCGATAAGCGGGATCGACAAAGGTATGGTCAATGATCAAGCGTGTTTCGCCCGCTTCCGACCAGGTCATTTCACCGATTTCTTTGTCGCCGTCTTTTAACACAAATCGAGTGTTTTCTTCTAAGATTTCCATGGTTCTTCCTCCTTTAATATGTACTTTAATGCACCGCTGGGGCAAGTGTGGATCACTTGTGCCGCTTGCGCTGCTTCCCCGTTATCAGGAATCACCCATGGGCGCCGCCCAACTTCAAAAATAGCGGGATTGCCCCGCACACAGTTGCCGCTGTGAGTGCAGATCTCTTTGTTATAATAAATATCGATCGCTTCGCCACGATACTTCCGATATCCTGCAGCGATCAACCCTGCTTCTGTTTCCTTGCCTAGTGGCTGTTCGTCCATGTTGAACACCCTCCTCTTATTGATTGTCAGAAGCAATCTGCCTGCCTCCTCCTTCATCATACGACTTCTCGAGAAAAAAATAAATCATTTGTTCAAAAATAACCTCTCAGTTGCCGATCATTAGCCAAATACTTGCGGCAGCACAATAAAGCGTCCCGTCAAAACATGCTGCTTTGACGGGACGCTGATTTTCATTCGTGAGGTGCTTTTGCAACAAAATGAAACCGCTGCGTGGCGTAATCCCCTGCTAAATGAGGATCGATATACAACCCGAGCTGCATCAATTCATCGCCACCGAAGGTCTCTCCCCCACTTTGATAGGTAAGGACAGGATCTAAGCCAGCCAGCTTTAAAGTAACCAATGGTGCAGAGGCTTCGGCTAAGACTCGGAAGTAAAAGACGATCGCTTCTTTCTTATCTGGGGAAACATACAGCCAGGCGGTGTCATTGCCTTCATAAGGGCTGAGCAGTCGAACAAAGCGACCCAACTGCAGCAGGCGCCGATGTTTTTTATAAAAAGCGATTTGTTCTTTGATCTGCGCTTTTTCTTCTTGTGTCAGCTGTGTCAAGTCAAGCTCATAGCCCAGCAAGCCAGACATCGCAGCATTGCCGCGAATCGCTAGATCCGTTGCCCGTTGGGTCTGATGGTTCGGGATCGCTGAGACATGGGCACCCATGGTGGATGGCGGATAGACCAGACTGGTTCCGTATTGGATCTTCAGGCGGGCGATGGCATCGGTGTTGTCGCTGGTCCAAATCTGCGGCATATAATACAAGAAGCCAGCATCAAAGCGCCCACCGCCACCAGAACAGCCTTCAAACAGGATCGTTGGATAGGCAGTGGTCAGTTTTTCTAGAAATTCATACAAGCCCAGCAGATAGCGATGTGCAACCTCCCCTTGCTGGGCAGGATCGAGGAGCAAGGAATAGACATCCGACAGACTGCGGTTCATGTCCCATTTGATATAGTCGATGGCAACCGTATCAAACAGTTGGGTTAACTGGTGATAGAGATGGTCTCTGACATCTTGCCGAGAAAAGTCCAACACATACTGACTGCGGCTAAGCGCTGGCTTGCGATTGGGTACTTGTAACAGCCAATCAGGGTGCTGTCGGTTTAGTTCACTGTCACCAGAAATCATTTCTGGTTCCAGCCAAAGCCCGAATTGCAGCCCTTTGTCATGGACTTTTTGGGCAAATCCTGCCAAGCCAGAAGCCAGCTTGCCTTCGTTTTCAAACCAATCGCCTAATGAGGTTTGGTCATCTTCTCGCTGACCAAACCAGCCGTCATCCAAAACAAACAGTTCGATTCCCAGCTCCTTGGCTTCATCAACGAGGGCATCTAGCTTTTCTTCATTGAAATCAAAGTACGTTGCTTCCCAGTTATTGATCAGGATCGGCCGTTCTTGCTTTTTGTATTTGCCTCGAATCAAATGCTCATCATAAAAATCATGATAGGTGGCTGACAGCTGATTCAAGCCAGTCTCACTATAAGCAATCACGGCTTCTGGGGCTTGAAAGCTTTCAGTTGGCGGCAATTGCCAGGCAAATTGATGGCTGTTGATCCCCATGATCACACGAGTTTGTTGGTAAGGATCTTTTTCGATGATGGTTTCATGATTGCCGCTATATAGCAAGCTAAAACCAAAACACTCCCCAGCAAACTCCGTAGCATTAGGTTCCAGCAAGACGGCAAAGGGATTTTGCTGATGGCTGCTGGAACCCCGCTTGCTGTCTAAACGCTTGATGCCGCGATGGATGGGTTCTCGGGTCACTTGACGTTCCTTCGCCCACGCTCCTGGCAAGTGGATCAAATCAAAGGAACGGTTAGGAAAATCCAGAGATTGACTCGCCAGCTGTTCGATGGTAACAGGCTGGTTTCCGTGGTTGATTATTTTACTTGAGCGGACGATCACTGCCGCCTCCTCAAAAATCGTGTAAAACAGCTGCAGTTCGAGTCCTGCCACATCATCTTTTAAGGACAGAATCAGTGTTTCGATGCCGTCGTCGGCCCCATGGGTCTGAGGCAATCCTGCTAAGGCTGGTTTGCCTTGTTGAATCTGGTAATCACTAAAGACAAATTGGCTGACTCGGCTGCCGTCAGACTGGCGAATCGTATAGGCAGCTTCTCGAAAGTCCCCGAAGCCATTACCAGGAAACTCCAGCATCAAGGTGTCTAATGAGAAAAGCCGATCGCTACTGTCTGGGGGATTAGGTGAAAAGGACCGATCAAGGCGTGGGTAGCGATAGCCACCAGAATAATGGGCGATTTTCTTCCCAAAATAAAGATGCGCCACATTGCCCCCTTCCTCTATCTGTAAAAGATAGCTGATTTGATCGTTGCTTAAATGAAAGACGTTTAATTGTTTGTCAAAAAGAATCATATCGTACCCTCTACTTTGTATTTGTTTGCTGATGTCCCGCTTATTTCACGGATCCCAGCATCCCTTGGACAAATTGTTTTTGTAAAACGAAGAAAATGATGGCCGTCGGCAGTGTGGCGATCACGATGCCGCACATCATCATGCCATAGTCAGGTGTATAAGAAGCACCCATTGCTGAAAGAACCAGTGGAACGGTCCGTTTGTCTGGTGATTGCAGGGCAACTAATGGCCATAAATAATTGTTCCAGCTGCCCATAAACGTAATGATCGCGGCAGCTGCGTAGGTATTTTTAGCCGTAGGCATGTAGACTCTAAAGAAAATACTCAGTTCATTCAAGCCATCGATCCGAGCAGCTTCGACTAATTCTCTAGGGAATGCCTTGATGTTTTGGCGGAAAAAGAAAATCAAAAAGGCGGTACAGACTGAGGGCAAAATCACGACAGCGAAGGTATTGATTCCGATCGGTGTGCCGCTAAGTTTGCTGAACATCCGATAGAGCGGGATCATTAGCGCGGCAAAGGGCACCATCATCGACAGCAGGAGAATATTAAAGATGCGGTCTTTGGTTTTCGTCCGATAGATCTCAAAGCCATACCCTGCCATGGAGGAGAACAACAGCGCAAAGACGGTCGTAATCACGGCAATCACTGCGGAATTGCCTAAAGCTCGAGTAAAATTCAAATCAGAAGAAAAGAGATTTTGGAAGTTGATCACCAATTGATCCCCAATCATGATTTTTCCAGCAACGATATCAAAGGTTTGATTGGTCATCCCTAGAATCATCCAAACAAATGGAAAAATAGAGATGAAAGCCAAAATCGCCAGAAAGACGTATTTTAAAGTGAGTGAGATTGTTTTCAATTTTCTTTTCCTCCTATTTTCGTTTGGATGATCGATAAGATCACGATCGCAATCACGATAACAAAGGAGACCGCAGCGGCATACCCAAAGTTTGGCGTGAATTTGTAACTCAAATTGTAGATATATTGTGACAAGGTCGTCGTGGCATTGGCTGGTCCACCGCCAGTGATATTTTGAACTTCATCGAATAATTGCAGCGTACCGATCGTTGAGGTGATCGTGGTAAATAAGATGATTGGACGCAAGTTGGGAATCGTGATTTTGAAGAATTGATCCCATTTCGTGGCACCATCGATCTCTGCCGCTTCGTAAATACTTGGATCGATATTTTGCATGCCTGAGATGAAAAAGATCATATTGTAGCCAGTCCAACGCCACGTGATGGCAAAAATGATCAATACTTTTGCCCAGAAGGGATCCGTCAACCATTGGATCGGTGCATCAATCAGATGTAGCTGCGTCAAAAAGTTATTGACTAACCCATTTGCCGAAAAGAGACTTTTCATAATCAAGGAATAAGAAACCAAGGATGTGATACAGGGTAAAAACAAGGCGGTGCGGAATAGCCCTTTAAATTTCAATTTTTTATCATTCAATATGTTCGATACGATCAGCGCCAAAAAGAGCATGATCGGAACTTGGACTAATAAGTATAAAAACGTATTTCCAAAGGCTTTTTTAAAGGTTGAGTCGCTCAACATCCGCTGATAGTTGCCAAGACCGTTAAAGGTCATCGCTGTCGGTGGTCCTGATTGGAATGACGTGAACAATGCCGAGACCATCGGAATAAAGACCAGCATCGTGATCAAAATGACGGGTAAGGTAATAAAGGCATTGCCGTTTGCAAACCAATTTTTTGTTTTGTTTTTCATTGTAATTCCCCCTTAACACAGAAACTCGCGATCGCTCACGAGTTTCTGCAAAGTTGTTCGATTAGTTTGCAATTTGTGCTTCCACTTGTGATTGTGCTTCTTCTAATGCTTTATCAATGTCTTCGCCGTTGATCACTCGTTGCAAGCTTTCAGTCAAGACAGATTCAATGGCATAGGTGTGATTGCCGTAGTTCACGGCTGGAATTTCTTGTGACCATTGAGAGAAATCTTGGAAGACTTTTTGACCGCCATAGAAATCAAGACCCGACGTATATTCTTCCGTTTCTTCTGCAGCATTCATGGTTGAAACCAAACCGATCTCGGTAGCTAGTGTACCCATCAATTCTTTATTTGAAGCAAAGGTATTGGCTAAAAAGTCTTTGGCATTTTCTTCGCCGTCAACCCCTTTGATCACGTACCAGCCTGCTCCGCCGATGCTAGAAGCATTGACTGAATTGCTGTTGCCAGCGATAGATGGGATTGGAGCGATCGCCCATTTGCCGCTTTGGTCTTCAGCGCCTTGAATCGTGCTGGAATACCACGCACCAGTTGGCGCAGAGGCGACATTCCCCGATTGAACGGCATTGACCCCGCCATCCCAATCAGAAACTTGTTCAACTAAGCCTTCATTCAACAATGTTGCTAAGACAGTTAGACCGGCTTTAAAGGATTCATTGTCTTTGATGGTTACGGTGGAGCCATCTTCACCGGTATACCATTCGCCTGCCGATTGCATAATGATTCGTGCCAAGCCAAGATCGCTTGGGTCTAACGACATCATAGCGTGACCCGTTTTTTCTTTGACGTCTTTGGCGATGCTGATAAAATCATCCCAAGTAATATCTTGGAGATCAGCCTGCTCATAGCCTGCATCGGTCAAATAGTCTGTGCGGTAAAATAGTCCTGCGACGCCACTGTCAAATGGCACCCCATAAATGACATCGTCGACTTTATTGACCGCAAATTTATAGCTGGAGAAATCCTCCTCATTCACGATATCCGTTAGATCACTAAACGCATCTGGATAAGAAGAAAGGTATCCTTGGATGCGGTAGTCTTCGATCAAAACGATATTTGGTAGTCCGTCCGTATTTCCAGATGCCAGACTCGTATTTAATTTTTGAACGATATCATCTTGTGACATCGTCACGACTTCCACATCGACATCTTGATTTTCATATACTTTTTTGGCTTCATTGACTGCCTTGATGTTGAAGGTCTCATCCCATGCCCAGACCGTGACTTTGTTTGAGGACTCGCCAGAATCCCCTGAGCTTGTGTTGCTGTTTCCGCAAGCCGCCAAAGTCAGCACTGCAGCCGCCGTTACCATCGATGCAAGTAGTTTTTTCATTTTTATCCCTCTTTCCTTTTATTTACATGGCTAACTATACACCGATTTTGTAACCGTATTCAACGATTATGAAAGAGCTTACTAAATTTGTCCAAAAATAGAAAAAAGTTACAATACCTTTCTTTTTTGAAAGCGTTTATAATTAAAGAAGAGATATAGGGGGGATACCATGACTATTTTACGCACGGTCTTAGTCGTTGATGATGAGGCAACGATCCGAGATGGATTGAAACATATGATACGTTGGGAGCAAGAAGGGTTTCGTCTCTTAGGCGATGCAGCGAACGGGCAAGAAGCTTTGGCGCTGATCCATGAACTGAATCCCGACATCGTGATCACGGATTTGAAAATGCCACAAATGGACGGTCTTCAACTCACAACGATCATTCAACAACAATATCCAGAAGTCCATTTTTTGGTCTTGAGCAGCTACGATGATTTCCAATACGTCAGTCAGTCTTTTAGAAATGGTGCCGTAGATTATCTTTTAAAACCGACACTGACACCGACACTCTTGTTGAAGACGCTGCACAACATCTCACAAAAGCTGTCACATACAAAAGGCTCCGTGACTGAAGAGACACAGCTGCAAGAATCGTTGAATCGCTATTTAGCAGGGTATGAAGAACCGTTGGCTCCTTTGGCGGACTACCTTGCATTAGATCAGTCGCAACAGCAAGCCCAAATTTTGACCACCAATTTTAGCGGCTTTCGTGCCAATGATCAGCTGCTGCATGCATTAACGGAATTTACTCAATCACAACCGCAGGTAAAGACGCTCTTTTTTCAAACCAGTAACAAAGATGCCGGCTTAGTGATCAGTTATCCAGAAGGAATGGATGTTTATTCCTCTTTGAAAGAAACGTTGGAACAATTGCGTTTTACCGAGCCAGACGCCTTCTTTACTCTCAGTGTGCCCTTTCAAAAGATTGAACAGTTGCGGGAGCATTTTGTGACGCTTAAAGCCAAAAGCCAAGGACAATCGTTTTTTTATAAACGACAACGGTTGGTGCCAGAACAAGAACTCTTTTTGTACATTGAAAGTGATCGCTTTGATACGAAGAAGTTCTTACGGGCTTTGTTAGACAACAACTTTTTGTTAGGAATCACCAGAATTGAGGAATATTTTAATGACATGATCTTATCCAATGTCGATCCGACATTCTTAAAACAACAGGCCAGCAGTATTTTTTACACGTTACTGTCCCGCTTGGAAGAAGAATTTCCCACTGCTCCACGCTTTAGCCGCTTAAAAGCCGAATTTTTGCATGCCATCGGTCACGTGCAGTATTTGGAAGATTTTTCTGATTTGTTGTTGGCGACCATTGATGATATTCGTCAACAGTTGACGACCTTATCACCGCTGGATGAAGATGATCTACTCGTTGCGATTCAGCGCTTTATTCAAGACAACTACACCAAAAGTCTGTCTTTGTCTGAACTGGCTGAAACCTTTCATTTTAGTTACACCTATCTTTCGGCTTTTCTTTCTGCGAAACTGAAAATGAGCTTTTCTGAGTATGTAAAGAAAACCCGCTTGGATAAAGCCAAAGAACTACTGACACAATCTGATCTGAATCTATCTGAAATCAGTGAAGCGGTCGGGTATTCGGATATCAGCTATTTTTCACGCATCTTTAAGAAAGAATGCCAAGTCACCCCATCGAAGTATCGGCGGTTGAATCAATTATGAAAATCAACCAATGGATTCAGAAAAATGAATTATTCAGTCGGATCTTCCTCTTTGTTGTCGTCGGGGTCATTAGTGTTTGTCTGCTAACCGTCGTCGTGATCTATGGTCGCTCGAAAGATGCCTATGTTGCTTCGTACCAGAGTTCCAATCAGCTGCTACTGGAAAAAATCCAAGAAGATTATGAGCGTCTGAACGAGAATATCCATCGAATTTTTGATATCGTCGATGAAAGCAAAGCCGTTGAAACATACTTAGAAGGCGACATGAATCAAGGCCGTACGATTTTAGAATTAAACGAGCAATTAAAAGACACTCGCTCTTTGTTTCAAGACATCCCCTCGAATTTAGTGTTGATTGGGGTCAACGGGGGCACTTTCTTTCAAAACGATGCGGTTCGCAATCAATCAGTAGATGATTTTCTCGCCAGTGCCTTTATCCAGCAGATCAATGACAATGACGCCATCAGTCAGTATTATTTCTTAGATCAAGGCTTGAGCACCTCCACCAGCGACTCCCCTGGCTTGATGTACGTGCGCAAATTAATGAAAGAAGAAACGATTTTCGGCTATGCCCTGATTTTCTTAAAAGAATCCGATTTTTCTTCGATCTATCGTCAACTCTTAGATACCAGTCTTCACTCGATCTATATCGTCAATGAGCAAAATCAAATTCTCTCCACTTCTGATCCGAGCCTTTTAGGCAAGCCATTTGAAGATCGTCTCGTCACGGTCAAAAGAGATACTAGCATCAATCAGCTGCCCCTTTATTCGTATCATTTTACTTTTTACGATGTTTTGGATGAATCGCATCTAGTACGCAATATGAATCTGATCAAGCCAGCTCTTTTAATTTCTGTCGTCAGTATTTTACTCTTTAGTCTGCTGGCATTTTGGATCATCCGCAACATCACCCAACCGATTTATCAGCTGATTGCCAAGCTGCCTGCGGTCACACAAGGCGATTTCAGCGACAAGGTTACCATCAACGGGACGTACGAAACGCGAGAATTGGGGCGTGCGTATAACTTGATGCTAGAGGACTTAGAATCTTATGTCGATCATTTAATGGTTACAGAAGCCGAAAAACGTAAGTTCGAGATCCGCTCGTTGCAAATGCAGATCCAACCGCATTTTGTCTACAACACATTGACCGCCATCAAGTTTTTGATCTGGCAAAACGAACAAGAAGCCGCCACCCAAGCGATTGAAAGCTTTGTCCAATTGTTGCGGCACACCTTTAACCGCAAAGAGATCGTCCCCTTAAAGGATGAGCTAGCGATCGTGGAAGAATACCTCGTTTTAATGAACGTACGTTACGGCAATCGCATCCAATCAACGATTTTTTCAGAAGATGGCTGCGAAGATATTCTCGTACCGAAGATGATTTTGCAACCGATTATCGAAAATGCCTACCTGCATGCCTTTCCCGAAGAGGATTCAGGTTTGATCCAGATTTTTTCTCGCGTCAGTAAGGAAGGCCTGAAAATTGAGATCATCGATACGGGCATCGGGTTCAATGAAGAGCACCCAACCAGCACCGCCAACCATTTTGAACACTATTCGGGTATTGGCTTGGACAATATTGATCAGCGTATCAAGCTGCTCTATGGGGAGAAATATGGATTGACTGTAGAATCACGCCTCAACGAAGGAACCACCGTTCGCTTGCTGCTGCCGATCCAGCGGGAGGAAGCAGCATAATTTCTTTCATTAAATAAGAAAAACGCCAACAGAACCAGGCTGCTTCCATGAGCAGTTCTGTTCCGGTGGCGTTTCTTTCCTTAATGATAATCGTTAGTTAACTGGCTTAAGCCAAATCTTCCCCATTTGAGGCAATCACTTTTTTGTACCAATAAAAGGATTGCTTTTTGCTGCGGGCTAATGTGCCATTGCCTTCATTGTCGCGATCGACATAGATATAGCCATAGCGTTTCTTCATTTCTCCGGTTCCTGCAGAAACCAAATCGATACAGCCCCATGAAGTATAGCCCAACAGTTCAACACCGTCTTGGTCAATGGCTTCTTTCATCGCAGCGATATGCGCACGTAAATAGTCGATGCGATACACATCATTGATTTTTCCATCTTCGTTTGGTGTATCCACCGCTCCTAGACCATTTTCGACGATGAAAAGCGGTTTTTGGTAACGATCATAAAGATCATTCATCGTGATCCGCAAACCAAGCGGATCAATCTGCCAGCCCCATTCCGACGCTTCTAAATACGGGTTTTTAATGGTCGGGAACAAGTTGCCTTCCGTTTTTTCAACACCGGAATCTTCTGAAGCAGCGACCCGAGAGGCATAGTAAGAAAAGGAAATAAAATCGACGGTATGGGCTTTTAATAAAGCCGTATCTTCGGCGGTTTGCTCCAAAGTGATTCCTTTTTCCGCTAGCATCTTCAAACCATAATTTGGATATTCTCCTCGCGACTGCACATCGATAAAGAAATAGTTGCCGCGATCGCTTTTTTTGCTTTCCCAGACATCTTTCGGATTGCAGCTGTAAGGATAATAACTAGCCGCTGCCAGCATACAGCCTACTTTGTTTTCTGGATCGATCTCGTGGGCGATTTTTGTTGCCAACGCACTAGCGACTAACTCATGATGAGCAGCTTGGTATTTGATTTGTTCTTCATTTTCGCCCTCAGCAAAGGTCAGCCCTGCACCGAGAAACGGGGCATGCAAGATCATATTGATTTCATTAAAGGTCAGCCAGTACTTCACCAATCCTTTATAGCGAGTGAAGATCGCCCGACAAAGGTTTTCGTAAAAGGCAATCATCTTACGGTTGCGCCAACCGCCATATTCTTTGATCAGATGGATCGGACAGTCAAAATGCGTGATCGTCACCAAAGGTTCGATTTGGTATTTGCGACATTCTAAAAACAGTTCTTCATAAAAGCGCAAGCCTTCTTCATTAGGGGTTTCCTCGTCGCCCTTCGGAAAAATTCTTGACCAAGCAATCGATAAACGATAGGTTTTAAAGCCCATCTCCGCAAATAAGGCGATATCTTCTTTGAAATGATGGTACATATCAATCGCTTCTTTTGCTGGATAGAAATACCCTTCTTCAAAGGCAAGCATCTCACGCTTGCCGGTAATGACTGCTCGTCGGTCCTTGCCAGTCGGAATCACATCGACATTGGCAAGTCCACGCCCCCCTTGATCAAACCCGCCTTCACATTGATTGGCGGCTGTTGCGCCGCCCCATAAAAAGTTTTCTGGAAATCCCATGTCTTATTCTCCTTTTTTAGCCGATCACTTTGATGATTTGATCGCCAAACGTAATCGGACCACTGTTTGCCGTCAAAATGTCGCCCACTTCTGCACTGTTGGTGATAACGATCGGCGTGATCACTGGATAACCTTTTTCTTTGATAAACTCGATATCAAACGTAATCAATGGGTCACCAACTGATACTTTTTGTCCTTTTTCTACTTGATAGGCATAGCCTTCGCCATTCAATTGCACTGTATCGATCCCCACGTGAATCAGCAGCTCAATGCCTTCCTCACTGGTCAATCCAATGGCATGTTTGGAATCAAAGACTGCTGTGACAGTCCCGTTGACTGGTGCTAGCACTTCTCCAACGGTTGGCTCGATCGCTACCCCTTGTCCAAGAATTTCTTCTGAAAACATGCCGTCATTGACTGCTTGCAGGCTTTTTAGTTCCCCTTTTAAAGGTGCTTTGATCTCCGCGCCGCTGATTTGATGGGTTGGTTCTTGCTCTTTGTCTGCTGGTGTTGCTTCAGGTGCTTCTTCTGTAACAGGGTCTTTGTATAAGAATAATGTCGCAATAAATGTGACCACGATACTGATTGCCGCACCAATGCAGGCATTGGTCAAATGACGTAAGGTGTCATCGCCGATATAGCTTGGCAAAGTCAATAGGCCTGGTGAGCCGCCTGAGAAATTACGGACACGCATGATTCCCATAAACAGACCCCCAAATCCGCCACCGATCATTGCTGCATACAAAGGTGTTTTAAACCGTAAGTTGACCCCATACAACGCTGGTTCAGTGATGCCGAATAGACCTGTCAGACCTGCAGAAAATGCCAATTGTTTGATCGTAGAATCTTTTGATTTGAAACCAACGCCGATAGCTGCAGCTCCCTGACTGACGTTTGAAGCCAGCATGCCAGGATAGATCACTGTATCATAACCTGTGGTCATTCGGTTGTTGATACCGATAGGAACCAATCCATAGTGGGTACCCGTTGCCACGAACAATGGGGTGAAGGCACCGATCAATAACGGAACGATCCATGGGCTGACCGTTTCTAAGGCTTGGATCCCTGCGGAAATCGCTTCACTGATCATATAGCCTAGAGGACCTAAAGCAACTAATGCTACCGTCCCTACGACGAAGATCGTCAGCAACGGTTTGCTAAAGAATTTGATTGCTTTTGGTGAGACCTTATCAGCAATCGGTTCAACGTAAGACATGAACCAGACACTTAAGATGATGGGGATCACCGATGATGAATAGGTCACTGGTGAAATCGGCAAACCGAACAAATGGATGCCGCCACCTGACTCATTGACTGCTGTCACCATACCGATGAAGTTGGGATGCAGTAAAATTCCACCCACCATCATCGCCAGATACATGTTGGCTTTGAACTTTTGCGCAGAAGAAGCAGCCAGTAGAATCGGTAAGAAGTAGAACGCAGCATCTGCCATAAAGTTTAGAATTTGGTAACTTTGACTTTCTGCCGTCAAGACATTGAAGACCACCAGCAACGAAAGGACCGCTTTTAACATCCCAGCTGCCGTGATGGCTGGCAAGATCGGGGTGAAGATCCCAGTGATCGTATCGATAATTTTCGCTACACGTCCCCGATCGTCTTCTTCTGTTTCTTGATCACTAGTCAAATTGGTTTGGGCAGTGATTTCGTTGTAGACATTGCCAACATCACTGCCGATGATCACTTGGTACTGTCCGCCTTTGTTGACCACACCCATGATGCCTGGTGTATGTTTTAAGGTACTTTCTTGTGGTTTGCTGTCATCTTTCAAGTTGAAGCGCAAGCGGGTCGCACAATGGGTCAAGCTTTGGATATTTTCTTCCCCACCAACATTGGTGATGATCGTTTTTGCTAACTCTTTGTAATTCATGTCGTTCCTCCTATTTTGGTCCTTCGTTTGCTTTTCGTGTGTCAAAACATAAAAAAATACCTAAACGAACCCCTTGGGAGTTCATTTAGGTATAGCCTGCCAATCCAGTAACAATCCTAAGCACTTGTTATTCGTTTGATGTGTATAGTTAAATAGATCAATTCGTCTTCTTCTAACGGTCTACCGAACTCTTTGTTGATGTAGTCGCTAATTTTCAGCGCACACGCATATTCCTTCATATAGCGGTCTTTCAACATAAAAATAAAACTGCCGGTTCCTGCATCATCGAGCTTTGTTCCGCTGAATAAGCGCTGGACAAAAAATTTCAAATGGGTCACAAAGCGTTCGTAGTTCAATGAATACTCATCAAGCTCCATTGAAAAATGATATTTAACGATGTTTAGGATATGCTGAATGATCTTCGCCATTTCCGATACTTGACTGACCTGCGCCATATCCAACTCCGCATTGACGATGTGCAATGCAATGAAGCCGGCTTCATCTTCTGGCAGCTCGATCGCCAAGCGATTTTTGATGATCGATAACGCTTCTTTGCCAATGAGGTATTCATGGTTATAAAACCGCTTGATTTCCCATAGCAAGGCATTTTTGATTTCCATGCCATTTTGATAGCGCTCGATAGCATAATTGATATGATCGGTCAGCGTCAGAAATAATTTTTCGCTCAATTTTTTCCCAAGGGAAACTTTTGCAAAACTGATGATCTCATTCGCTGCTTGAATATGTTCGATAGGGATAGAAGAAAGTAATTGGGTTAGTTTTGTGACATTCCACTCTTGTGTACTGAGATAGACTTTTTCAATCTTGGTATCGTCGATCACATCGCCTGGCTTTTTCTTAAAGCCTAAGCCTTTGCCCATGACGACCAATTCTTGTTTTTCCTCATTCTCAGAAATCACAATGTTATTATTGATCACTTTTGTTACGTTCATTTTAACGACCCTATTCTTCTTTAGATTTCTTCACACAAAAAAATAGGTATAGCCCGCCTAAAGCGGTAACAATCCTCAGAGCCAGTGTAGCATGAGAAAAATCACTCGTCAATGGGGATTTTTACCCGCTTGTTTAAAAGCAGAAAACAGCGCTGCTGCCATTTGAGTCTTTGGCAGAACGCTGTTCAATGGTTTGTGGATCACTAACTCTCTTTGTGAGAGATGAATTAGATACGATTTTCGTGGTCAGCAGTTTTGACTAAGTTTGCACCCACCAACCCACCGATTGACGTAAGAACGAGTCCTAAGACCATTGCCACAAAGCCCCAAATGGATGCTTTGGCTGTTGCATCACTTGCTTCTTCCGCTTTTTGACGAGCGTCTTCCACTGCTTGGTCAATGTCTTGTTTGGCTTGTTCAAGATTTTGTTGTGCATTTTCGATTTGTTTTTGCGCTTCATCAGAAGCATCTTGCAAACCAGTGACAATGTTATTGGTTGCTTCTTCTGCTTCTTGTTGGCTTAAATCAGTATTTTGAGCGACCGCATTTGAAATTGCTTCTTCATCCACTGAATCACCGATCGTTGTAGCACGATCTTGTAATTTGCTTGCTAAATCATCAATGATTTTATCAGCATCATTTGGATTGGTTGCAATGTCTTTGCCGGCATCTTTGATGTCGTTTGTCGCATCAGACAATTGATTTTGCAAATAGTCTGGTTGCAATTCAGGAACATCGGTATCTTGTAAAACATCATTGACGTTCGCTTGTAATTCATCTGTATTGACGTCTTCCATGTTTCCTGTTATTTCATCGAAGGCTTTTGAAGCAACATCGCCAGCACCAGATGCCACTGTTTCAACACCACTACCGACAGCAGAAGCAACGTTTCCTAGAAGTGAACCGACTACAGAAAAAGCACCGATCGTTAAGTAAGAGAGCATAACCATCATCACGATCATACTTGTTGCCCATGTTAAGAAACCATGAACCAATCCGACACGTCGAGCAGCAACACCAGAAACAAAACCAGCACCGAATAATGCCAAGACGAAGGTAATCACTGTCCAAATCAATAATCCTGTCCCAACACCATCTAATGGGTTATTAGAGGTTGGTTCCACCATACCAAAACCGATTGCTGAGCCAATCATTGACAGTGTCATGAACAATGCGATAAATGTTACAACTCCTGCAAAGATAGACCCCCAAGACAAATTATAGCCTGCCTCCCGCTCATCTGAACCTAAATAATTTCTAAATCCTCTTTTCATCATTACATCCCCTTTTTGTTTTTTTAACCTGAATTAAGTCTAACAACTGATTGTTTTTTTATCAATCAACTCGACTTGCGCTATCTTTTTGTAAGAAAAATGAATGATTCTGAATTGTTTGACTATTTATTAAAATAATGCCTCTCAAGGCAATTGTTTTTTATCTGGGGAAAGCTATTTCATCCCCTACGTCAAGCCTTCCCCAACCTTATGGAAAAGTAGCAAAGCTGGTTATTGATACTTACAGTTTCAAAGAACCGGTCATGCCTTTCACAAAACCTTTTTGCATAAACAAAAACAATACCAACGTTGGGATCGTTGCAATCACGATCGCCAGCATTTGAACGCCATAATTTGGTACGTAACTGGCTGACGATAAATTGGAAATTAGCAATGTCATGGTTTGACGACTTTCCGTTTGCAAAAAGACCAAGGGTAGCAAATAACTGTTCCATGCGTTCATAAAGGCGTAGATGGCAGCGGCAGCATATGTCGAGCGCATCATAGGAAAAACGATTCGGAAAAATATCGTGTACTCTGTTGCCCCCTCGATGCGACTCGCATCTAAAATACCGTCAGGGAAAGACTTGAAGTTCTGGCGAAAAAAGAAAATCAGAAACAGGTTATTGACCAATGGCAAAATGACCGCCACGTGCTGATTGACTAGCTGCATTCCTGCCATCATCTTAAACAAAGGGATCACCAAAGTTGCCAGCGGCACCATCATACATAACAGAAAAACCGCATAAATCCCTTCGCTCGCCCGCGTTCGAAACTTCTCAAATCCAAAGGCAGCCAAAGAAGTGACCAGTAGACTGACGAGGACGGTGATCAATGAAATCTTGATGGAATTCCACATGATCAATGGGATGTCGTAATTGCTGAACAGCACCTGAAAATTGCTTGCTAGCTGATTCCCAAAAGTCAGCTTCCCTTCGGCAACTTGATTGGCGGTATTGGTAGAGCCCACCATCATCCAGTAAAACGGAAAAATCGAAAAAAACGAGACGATCAGTAAAAATCCATATTTTATGCATCCACTTAAAGTAACTTTCATAGCTGCTCCTTTCTATCGCTTTTATTGATTCGTTTTCGCGAGTTTCAACTGGATCACAGATAAAAGAGCGATGATGATCACTAAGACCCACGACAGCGTAGCCGAATACCCAAAATTTGACGTATAGACAAAGGAGTGATTATAGATCAGTTGAGCGACAGTCAACGTCTCATTGGAGGGGCCACCACCTGTTAGATTAACCACTTCATCAAAGAGTTGGATCGTCCCAATGGTGGAGGTGATGGTTGTGAAAACGATCACCGGCTTCAGCTGCGGGATCACTACGAAAAAGAACTTTTGAAACCCATTCGCCCCATCGATCGCAGCAGCTTCTAAAGTGTCATCCGAGATATTTTGCAATCCTGCCAAATAAAAAATCATGTTATAGCCTGTCCAACGCCAGCACAGGGCAATAATAACGGTCAGTTTTGCTAGAAGTGGATTATTTAGCCAATCTAGCGGTTGCGTGATCAAGCCAATGTTCAACAGCCCTTGATTAACGATCCCGCCAATTTGAAACATCATTTTAAATAAAACTGCATAGGAAACCAGCGAGGTGACACAGGGTAGAAACAACGCCAATTTAAAGAAGGAGCGTCCTACAAGCTTCGGCGTGTTCAAAACAAACGCTAGCAGAAGACCCAATAACACCATGATTGGTACTTGAAAGATCAGAAAGATAAAATTATTAAGTAAAGCTTTTTGAAAAATCGTATCCTGCAGCATGCGCAGGTAATTGCCGAAGCCAACAAAAACCGATTGCAGTCCCTGCATACGATGCAGGGAAAGGTATAAGGAATAAACGATGGGATACAGCAAAAAGACACTACTGAATACTAAAGAAAGGCCAATAAATCCCCAGACTTGTTGGTTTTTGGGGCGCTTTTTTCTGATCGTATTTTGCATATTCATCACTCCTTAAGCAACACAAGTCGGCTATTCGCCGACTTGCATCTTGTAGGTGTTTTCTGCTTCCGTCAACATATCATCTAAGGACATGGCACCATCAAAATAGCTTTGCATTCCCCCACGCAAGGCATCCACTGCCGCTTGGGTATTTACCCCGTAATCAACGGCGGGGATGTCCGCCATCCAACTGGAAAAATCTTTATAGATTGAGGCGTCATTAAAGAAAGGATCTTCATATTGATAAGCTTCTCCTTCTTGTGAGGGTAGGTAAGTCCCCACTGCCCCATTTTCTACTAAAATCTCTTGATAGAATTCATCATTCCCAGCAAATTCTTGTTTAAGAAAATCAATGGCCAACGCTTTATTTGGTGAGTCATTGAGCACCAACCAGCTAGAACCACCCAAGTTCGAGTAAGGTGTCGCTCCAGACACTGTCTCTAATTGAGGAAGATTCGTATAGCCCCATTTTCCTTTTTGATCTTCTGCGGAGCGGATCGTCGCTGAAAACCAGATGGCTGAATTGACTGCTGCCACTTCTCCACTTGTCACTGCACCGATCCCTTCTGGCGCAAAATAATCTACTGGTTTTGCCAACTCTTTTTCTTCGATCGTCTTCAGGATCGGCAGCATTTCACGAATAGCAGGATTGTCTTTCAAGAATATGTTTCCGTCTTTATCAAAATACCATAATCCGGCTGACTGCATCGCCATCTGGATATAATGAGTGCCGCGATTTGGAATAAACGCGACGAACCATTTCCCCGTTTTTTCTTTGACTGTCTCACCAATCTCCACAAATTTGGACCAGGTTAGATTGGTAAGTTCACTTTCATCAATCCCCGCTTCACTTAAATAATCTTTGCGGTAGTAGAGTCCAGCAGAACCTGAATCAAAAGGAACCGCATAAACGCCTTCTTGATAGGTCGCATTCGTTACTTTGTAAGGAGCAAATTGGTCAAAGTCAATGTCTTCCGATAATTCTGCAAATTTCCCTTCGTAGTTCAGCAAATAGTTCTGCACATCATAGTCATCCATCAAAACGATGTCTGGCAAACCTTCGGAGACCCCTGAAGTAAAGGATGAAACCATTTTTTGCTTGGTATCCTCGTTGGACATCTCGACGACATTAAGGTCGATTGCGTCATTGTCCGCATTGTAATATTCCCCGGCTTTTTCCATAATTGGAATATTAAAATTTGTGTCCCAAGCCCAAACAGTTAGCGTATTCTCATCTGTACTGGCAAAATCTTGTGAATCTGCTGTTTCTTGATTTCCTCCACAACCAGCGAACAACACCCCTGTGACAATTACTAGCAAGAACAAGCTACTTTTTTTCATTTTTCTCCCTCCAATATGATTCTCTCCTCATCCCCCGATAGCATAAAAATAAAGTAAGCGCTTACCATTACACCAATTATAAAGAATGATGTTCATAATTGAAAATAATTGGATCGTTCCTCTCGTTTTACCAAAAAACCACCTTCGCCCAAGGCAAAGGTGGTTGTCTGCTTATTTTTCTTCATTTAGGCGATCTGGCATCATGTTTTCCATAAAACCCCAAACGCCGTTTTGTAATACGAGTTCCTCACGTTCGTAAGTAGAAACCGTGGTGCGGATCAACTCATCTTGACCGTCTAAGACTTTTTGTCCCCAATGAGGATCGATCAACAATGCCCGGCCCACTGCTACAAAGTCTGCATGTTCTAGCAAGCCCGCGGCATCTTTCGATGTTCGGACATCCCCTACACCAATCAAAGGAACCCGCTGAGCGATTTTTTCATAGACATACGCCAACATCGATTTTGCTTGGTACGCTTTTGAAATCGATTTGCGGGTATAATCCGCAAGGGAGATGTGCAGATAGTCTAATCCTTTTTCTGCCAGTTGGTCCACTAAGAACAACGTATCTTCAAAGCGAATCCCTGGTTCTTCGAATTCTTCCGGTGAAAAACGATAACCGACGATAAACTCCTTCACACCTGATTGGTCCACTGTTTCCAATACTTCATCGACGAGCTTCTCAATAAAACGATAACGGTGCTCAAGTGAGCCACCCCATTCATCGGATCGACGATTTGAGTGCGGAGAAAAGAATTGTTGGATCAAATACGTATTGGCTCCGTGGAGTTCTACGCCATCAAACCCCGCCTTGATCGCCCGTTCGGTAGCTTTTTTAAAGTTTTCAATAATCGTTAAAATCTCATCTACTGTGACTTCTCGGGGAACCTGGGCATTTGGTCGTTCGGCAGCAACTGCGCTGGCAGAAATCGGTTGTGTTCCTCGTAGGACCGAGTCATCCGTCATCCGACCGGCATGAAAAATCTGTAAAATAGCTTTGGTCCCATTGGTTTTGATGGTGCTGGCTAATTTACTTAATCCAGGTAAAAAGGCATCGTCGTAAGCGCCTAATTCCCCTTCCCAGCCCTTGCCATCTTCTTGGACATTGGCTGCCGCTGTGATGACTGCTCCGACTTCCCCAGAGCGTAAGCCATAGTAAGCCAACTCATCTTTCGTAATCACCCCATCAAAGAAGGACATCTTGGTCGTCATTGGTGCCATAATGATTCGATTTTTCAACTGCAATCCGCGCTTAAATGTTGCTTTGTCTGTTACATTTCGCATGGGTTTCCCACCTTTTCCATTGGATTCATTTCGCTTTGTGGATCTGACTGGCTTAGTTTTTCAAGGAGATCCTTAAAGCAAATCGGTGCATCTTTTTTCCCTTTATCAAAATATACATGCACATGCATCTATATTACAAAAGAATCAAGGAGAAAACAAGTGAAAAACATCATTAGTCTAGCATTTCCTCCAAGACTTTTTCAAAAACGACTTTTGAACGCTGCAGTTTCTTTTCCCCTGATTGGGTCAAATCAATATAGATCCCCCGCTTATCATCTTGACAAGAATGCCGTTCGATCACACCGCACAGCTTGTCTTCCATGCGCATGATCATACGTGACATCGCACTTTGACTCAGATCAAAATGGGCGATCAAATCATTGAGGCGCATGCTATGATTGGGGGTCTTTTCTAAGTAATAAAGCACGTAATACTCATTCAAAGACAGATTGCTTTCTGCTTTGAGGGCTTGCTCCAAACGAGCTTCGATCGCTTGATGCTGATTCGTAAAGGCTAACCATTGCCCCATCCGTTCTTTTTCCATCCTCTTCACCACCCATTCTTCTATACCAAGGTATTTTAATCTAGATCCCTGCGTTACGCAAGTCGCCAGAAAAGGCTAACACTTTATTATGCAAAATTAGCCAGCTACTGCGGGCGTTCATGAATGTTTTATGATAGAATTGACGAAAAATTCAGCAAAATCTTTCTATTCTTTTTCAGTGTTCTGGACTACAATATCTTTAACACCAAAGAATATTTAAACACTATATCAACATAATTGTGCATTTTCACACAATAATTTGTTTTTTTTAGATGTTTTAGTATTCGTAGGAAAGGATGAAACAAACGATGAAAAAAACAATTTCTTTGATTGGGACACTGACGCTGGTCAGTGTGGGGCTTTTGACAGGCTGTAACAACGAAAAAGATACCGCGCAATCAACCAACGAGCTAAGTCAGAGTCTTGTATCTACTGAAAGCAAGCAAAGCACGACGATGCAAACGACTGAAAGCAGCTCCTTAGCGTCAACCTCTACTTCAGAAACTTCAACCTCAAGCCAGCAATCGACGGACCACTCTGACGCAACGCAAACGACAGCAAGCTCAGTATCCACCAACGAGTTTCCATATGCCGTTGATCTTTCCCAATATGGCCCTTCACTGACTTTTTATTTCCATGGCGTCAATGTACCAGATGCTGTCACGATTCAAAATACGAGCCCATTGATCATTTCGATCGACGACAACACAAGCTATGAAGCACAAGTCGATACGATCGCAACCAAAGAGATTCGCATCTTTTCAGCAAATGACAATGGGATTCGCACCGTAAAAGTGAACACTCAATTGACCTTTGCAAAAGGGATCACTTCCAACGGAAATCCTGATTTTAGCCACAACTTGTACCTATTTACAAATAAGGAGGGTGGTCTATCTTTGATCACGCCGAACTATGCAGGGAATGTCAGCGATGACCAACGCGATGTGATGTTAGAAGTACTTCAATAAACGAAAAAAAAGGGAAACGAAGCGTGCTTCGTTTCCCTGTTTCGTTACCCGATCATCACGGTTTCATCAGGATATTTGTAGCCAGCTTCTTGTTTGTTGGCTTTTTTCATCAATGAAAAAGCAACGGTCATGATGCCGACTCGACCAATGAACATCAAAAAAATAATCAAAAGTTTGCCAAAAACCGACAAGTAAGGCGTCAACCCCATGGTCAACCCCACCGTTCCAAAAGCGGAAAAAACTTCAAAGGCAATGGTTGGCAACCCAAAGTTTGGGGTTTGCGGCATACTCTCAGTGATCGACAATAAGAAAATCGCTACGAAGCATAACGTCAAGGTAAGGAAGAACAACGTAAAGGCACGCGATACAGCAGATTCTTTGATCGTGCGACCAAAAACTTCCGCTCGACTGCGCCCTTTCAAAAAGCTGCGGATCTTGATGATCAAGACCGCAAATGTCGTTGTCTTCAATCCCCCAGCAGTTGATCCAGAGGTGCCGCCGATATACATTAAAATCATCGTCAGCATCAAGCCTGCTTGACTCATTTGTCCGTAATCAATACTGAAAAACCCAGCGGTTCTTGGGGTGACCGCTAAGAAGAGGTATTGGAAAAAACGTTCGATGACCGAATCACCCGTGATCAACTGTGAATTGGCTTCGGTCAAAAAGAACCCTGCCGTTCCAAAAACTACCAAAACGATCATAGCGATCCATGCCAAGCGGCTATGCAGGGACCGTTTTTTGGACGCCGTATGCAGGAGATCGAACCAAACGAGAAATCCCAGACCACCTGCGATGATCAAGAAACTGATGACCCCCAGCACAAATGGGTCGTTTTGAAACCCTACCATGCTGTTGCCGAACAAATCAAACCCAGCATTACAAAAGGCCGAGATCGCATGAAAAACACTGTACCAAAGGCCTTGCTCCCAACCAAAACGGGGCACGAATGCAAAAGCCAGCAAGATGATCCCACTGACTTGGATCAAAAAGGCGATCCGAATCAGGTACCATGCCAAATGGATCTCTCCAGACATTCGGTCCAGATTCAATGATTCCCGCAAAATCATCCGAGTACTAAGATGGACTCTTTTTCTCGCCAAGATGTAAAAGAAGACGGGAATCGACATGAAGCCGATCCCACCGATCTCAATCAGCATCAGCAAGATCCCTTGGCCCCACAGGTTGTAATGATCGGCTACGGTCAAGGTCGAAAGACCCGTCACGCAAACAGCCGATGTGGCAGTAAACAGCGCATCTAAAAAGTTGGTGCCTTCACCACTTTGGGTGACAGCTGGCAGCATTAGCAAGCCAGTTCCTGCCAATATCAGCAAAACGAAGACCAGTGTGACGATCTGCGGAATCAAAAAGCGTTGCGATGCCAGCTTTTTTTTCAAACGATTTCTTTTTTTCATTTTCATTTCCTTTGACCTTTTGCAAAAACCAATGTCTTAGTAATCCAAGTTTATTGCATTTGTTTTTTCTCTTATCATACCATTTTATTTTGATTTATTCTTCACTTTGATCATTCTTGTTACGTTTGCTCGTTCATTTTCTTCCAGCCGCATTTTGATTCCATAAATGGCTTCTTCCAGCTCGGGAATCGTCAAATATTCTAGGGCATTGACGCGTCGGCGCGTCCGTTCGATTTCCCCTGCCATCAATTGACAGGTCTTTTCGATTTCCGTTAGCTCCAACAGCTTCGGCATGACGTCGGTAAAACGGGCGACCGCATTATCTAACGGATCATTGGAATTCAAAAAGCCGTACTCGATCGGCGCTTGCATCACCGTATCGTCGTAATCAAAATGCATCACCGGCACTTCCACACTCATGATATTTTTCGTGGATAACTCAAGGGAGACTTCAGTTGCTGGTAAAATAAACATTTCTTCAATGTATTTTTCATTGATCGTGGCATTGGCTAAGCGAAATGCCTTCATGGCACGCTGCAATTGTTCTTCGACTTCTTTACGCAAGCGGTCATTCTTTTTGATCAATTCAATAAATTGACGCATGAGTTCGTCTTGTTTGTCTTTTAATAATTTGTGTCCGCGTTTGGCTGTCGCCAATTGTTTGCTGAGGCGCGACAGCTCCATGCGGGTTGGATTAACGGTTTTTTGCGCCATTGTTCTCCTCTCCCGGTAAGTATTCCGCCAGTAGGGCATCGCTGATCCGCTTCAGCTCGACTTTTGGCAGCATCGCCAATAATTCCCACCCTAATTCCAAGGTTTCGATAATCGAACGGTTGGTGCGATACCCTTGGTTCAAGTATTCATTTTCGAAGCGTTCCGCAAATTTGGCATAGGTTTTATCTACTTCCGACAATGCCGATTCTCCTAAAACGACTGCCAATTCCTTGGCTTGCTTTCCTTGAGCATAGGCAGAAAACAACTGGTTCATCGTTGCGGCATGGTCTTTACGGGTTTTTCCTTCACCGGTCCCTTTATCTTTTAACCGTGACAATGACGGCAAGACATCGATGGGTGGCTGGATGCCGTTTTTATACAAATCACGAGACAAAATGATTTGTCCTTCGGTGATATAGCCGGTCAAATCGGGAATCGGATGGGTTTTGTCATCTTCTGGCATGGTCAAAATCGGCAGCTGGGTCACTGAACCTTTCAAGCCGCGAATCCGTCCCGCACGTTCATATAACGTGGATAGATTGGTATAAAGATACCCAGGATAACCCCGACGTCCTGGCACTTCACGACGAGCAGAGGAGATCTCCCGCAAAGCTTCACAGTAGTTGGTCATATCCGTCATGATCACCAAGACATGCATGCCCTTTTCATAAGCCAAGTATTCGGCTGCCGTCAGTGCCATTCGGGGAGTAGCGATCCGCTCGATCGCTGGGTCATTGGCTAGATTCATAAAGACGACAGAATGGTCGATGGCGCCAGTTTGACGAAAATCTTCCATGAAATATTCTGCTTCTTCAAAGGTGATCCCGATGCCAGCAAACACAACAGCGAAATCGTCTTCCGAGTTCAACACTTGAGCTTGACGCGCAATTTGCGAAGCCAATTCTTTATGAGGCAGACCAGAACCAGAAAAAATCGGCAGTTTTTGTCCCCGAACGAGCGTATTCAAGTGGTCGATCGATGAGATCCCCGTTTGAATAAACTCATCAGGATAATCCCGCGCTGCTGGATTGATCACTTCGCCGTTGATGTCCATAAATTTTTCTGGGACGATCTCTACTCCGCCATCTTTGACCCGACCTAAGCCGTCAAAGACTCGCCCGATCATTTGCTCGGAAACGCCTAATTCCAAAGGATGTCCTAAGAAACGCACCGCAGATTCCCGCAAATTGATCCCGCCGGTTCCTTCAAAAATTTGGACCAACGCTTTGTCTTCTTGGATCTCCAGTACTTGTCCTTGCCGCGTTTCGCCGTTTTGCATGCGGACTTCGATCAACTCTTCGTATTTGACACCGGAGACGCGATCGACGGCCATCAATGGTCCGACGACTTCTCCAATCGTTTTATATTCCTTGATCATCGGTGCGGTCTCCTTTCTGTAAAATTTCTTTCATCGTTGCTTTGATCTCTTGATGCAAAGCAGGAATTTTTGCTAATTCCGTTTCAGGCAAGTACTTCATACGTGCCACTTTGTCTCGCAATTCTTCGGTTCCTGCATAGATTTCTGAAAGATACGCACCTAGTGTCAACGCATCTTCCGCTTCTTTGTGGAGCAGCAAGATTGTTTCCAGCATTTTGAACTGCTTTTCACGAGAGGTAAACGTATCGACGTCGTCAAAAGCGTTTTGCTGCAAGAAATCTTCTCGCAATGATTTGGTGGTTTCCAGCAATAACTGATCTTTTTCGGACAAAGCGTCGATGCCGACAAGTCGAACGATCTCTGACAACTCAGATTCTTTTTGCAGCATCCGCATGGCTTCTGTTACTTGTTTGGACCAATCCACTTGCATTTGTTGGTCCAAAAAGGCACCCAATTCATTTT
Source organism: Enterococcus sp. DIV0755f (assembly GCF_051713725.1). Lineage (NCBI taxonomy): Bacteria > Bacillati > Bacillota > Bacilli > Lactobacillales > Enterococcaceae > Enterococcus > Enterococcus sp. DIV0755f. The sequence continues at coordinate 1,124,782 of NZ_JBIOQL010000001.1, read as the reverse complement.
CGTATAAAGAATAGCTCTTCAACCAATCGATCGATGGAAAATGACGCTTTTGCGCTAAGGTGGCATCTAAGCCCCAAAAGACTTTAACGACCCGCAACGTATTTTGGGTAACTGGTTCTGAAATATCGCCGCCTGATGGTGAAACGGCGCTGATGGCAGTGATACTGCCTTCTTGATCAGAACCTAAGCAAATCGCTTTTCCAGAACGCTCATAATACTCTGCCAAGCGGCTGCCTAAGTAAGCTGGATACCCTTCATCCCCAGGCATTTCTTCCAGACGACCAGACATTTCTCGCAGTGCTTCTGCCCAACGTGAGGTGGAATCCGCCATGATCGCCACTGAATACCCCATGTCTCGGAAGTATTCCGCAATCGTGATCCCAGTATAAATCGACGCTTCCCGAGCGGCTACCGGCATATTGGAGGTGTTAGCAATCAACACGGTTCTCGCCATTAAAGATTCACCACTACGAGGGTCGATCAACTCTGGAAACTCGTTCATTACATCGGTCATTTCATTGCCGCGTTCGCCGCAGCCGACATAGACGACCAGATCGACATCCGCCCATTTGGCGATTTGGTGCTGAACGACAGTTTTCCCTGCACCAAAAGGTCCTGGAACGGCTGACGCCCCGCCTTTAGCGATTGGAAAGAAGGTGTCGATCACTCGCTGACCAGTAATCATTGGTTCGACTGGATTCAGTTTTTGCTTTACTGGACGGCTATGACGAACGGGCCATTTTTGCAGCATCGTGAAAGACCGTTCTCCTTTGGGTGTATCTAAAACATAAATCGTTTCATCGATGGTAAATTCCCCCGCATAAACAGCCTTGACTGTTCCTGAAACGCCATGAGGAACCATGATCTTGTGATTGATCAACGGTGTTTCTTGCACGGTGCCGATGACCATCCCCGTACTGACTACTTCGCCGACTTCGACTGTCGGTACAAAGGGCCACTTTTTCTCATGATCCAACGCAGGCAATTGCACCCCACGCGTCAAGAAGTTGCTTTGGGTGACAGACATGAAGGTTTCTAAGGGACGTTGGATGCCATCAAACATTTGTGACATGATCCCAGGCGCCAATTCGACGGATAGCGGTTCACCGGTGGTTTCGACTGGTTCACCAGGTCCGATCCCAGACGTTTCTTCATAGACTTGGATCGAAGCGACGTCCCCGCGCATTTCGATGATCTCACCGACCACGCCCAAATCTCCTACATAACAGATATCTTCTAAACTTGCATGGCCCATATTTTTGGCTAGCACCAATGGACCAGATACTTTAATAATTGTTCCTTTTTCCACAACATCGGCTCCTCTCTATAGTATGTTTTGTCCAACTGCTTTTTCGACATTTTCTTGAATCATTCGCTTGCCGATTCCTCGGGAACCATCATAATCAGGAATCAAGATGACTGCAGGTGTCATTTTTTGTTGGACTTTTGCTAATTCATCGGGAATCAGCTCGGCACATTTTTCAGTCAGGTAGATGATCGTACTGTTCTTCATTAATTTTGCCAACGCCTGCTTCACTTCTTTTTCTTCCGAGGCATAGCAGACCTGAAAGCCAAATAATTGAAAAGGAATGACAGATTCTTTCTCGCCGATTACGCCGATTTTATGAGTCATAGTGCCGCATCCTTTCTCTGAGTTGTTCTTCCGTAAAGCCACTGCGTTTGCCTACTAGCAAGATACGCAGATTTTGCAGTTCCAAAACCTTAGCATTCAAAAATGCGAGTAAAGGCAGTGGTCCTAAAGCATCTGTTTGGGCTTGGCCATAGCTTTCTGTGATCAAATTGTCTTGCAAAAGTGCCAAGCCAGCAAAGTCGATCACCTGTTCATGAATCAAAGGCCGCAACACTTCCTGATAATCACTTTCTAATAAGAAGGCTAAAAAGTCACTATAGAACGCATCCGCAAACGCTAAAAATTCTTCTTTCGGGATACTGCCGACACTCACTAAGACTGCCTCCATAAAACTACGCGATCGTTTTTGAAGTACACAACGAGCGGCAATCGTTATATTGGTCAGATCGATCATCTTGATGACAGCTTCTTGTAGCTCAGGGATCTTGATTTCATCTGCCAGTCGCCGTTGTTCATGTAAATACCGGCGATCGTAAATGATATCGATGCCTTGCAGCACGGCGCCGCCTTCTAAGTACTCCCGCACTTCTTGGATCGTAGTCACGATTTTCTCAGGCAATACCTCTGAGGTTCCCGTTTTGATGGCGGTCCGACACTCATCGATCGTGTAAAAACCATCTTCGATCAGTAGATGATCATAATCTTTTCCAGTGACTGACTCTTTGGTCAAGACTTTTAGATTATGGAAAGTAAAAGGCATCATATACAGTCGGAGGATCTCTTGATCAGGAACCAGCTCGGCCAATTCTTTGATCGTCTTTAACAATTCTTCATCGAGATAGGTTTCGAATCGTTCATGAAAATCTGGCTTCAAATAGCGTTGATAATGGGTCTGCTGCAAGACAGCTTCGACTTCAGCAAACCCTTGTGCCGCAATCATTTGTTCGACTTCTTGCGGCTTTAGCAACGTCATCTCTTTCAGCCGAATGATTGGATTCAATTGATGATAGTTCCTCATGGATCAACCTCCTTGTTGTATGATCTGCAACCACCGTTCCCGGGTTTCTTTCTTGTATTCATCAAGCAAAACCTGATAGGTAAAATTGTATTGAATGCCGTTGTCATCCACCAAAAAGCCTGCTTCTGTCAATGGTGCGCCTGCTTTGATTTGATACGGTAGTTTTGATTGACAAGACGTAAGCCAAGCGGCATCTAGATGGTCTGCTTGCTCAGGACCAGCGTGGAAGGTCACCGTCCCGCTGATCGGCAGCTGTTGCAGCACATTTTCAGCAAATGACTGCAGCTCTTCTGGCGTCCAGGCAACCATTTGTTGATATGCTTGCTCAAAAAGTTGTGTCAGGTATTCGTTTTGTTTCACCATTTGCTGCTGCTTAGCGGCACTTGCTTGGCGATTTTGCGCTTGCTGATAATTTTTTTCGGCTTGCTTTTTTGCTTGCTGGGCACGAAGCTGCAAGTCCGACTCTTTTTTCGCCCAGTCACGTGCCATCGTTTCACTGATCCTAGCACGTTCAGCGGCAGCCAAACGTTCCCGTTTTGTCTGCGCTTCTTGGTCTAGTTCAGCAATCATTTTGTCGATTGCATCCATACCTTCGCCCCCTTTAAATCGTTCCTAAAAGTAAGAAAGAAATAACAAAGCCTAAGATGGCATACATCTCAACCATTACTGAGAACATGACCCCTTTAAAGAAATGCTCTGGTTTCTTCGCTAAAATTTGAATCCCAGCTGCAGCGACCTTCCCTTGGGCCATTCCTGAGAATAAGCCAGTAAAGGCAACTGGCAGTGATGCCATCAAGTACGCCATACCAGTCACTGTCGACATTTCACCACTTAAGCTACCATAGATCATAAACGCAATAACGAATCCGTATAGTCCTTGCGTTCCGGGAAGCAATTGTAAAATCAAGGCTTGTCCAAACTTCTCCGGCTGATTCGTCGTTAAGGCTGCCGCTGCTTCACCAGTTTGGCCCACCCCTTTGGCTGAACCGATCCCAGAAAAGATCGTAGCGATCCCCATTCCGATAATTGCAAACACCATACCACCATTATTATTAATTAAGTAATCAATCATTTATTGTCTCCTCCATTTTCTTTATCAAAATCAACGTATTTCTCACTTGGCTTAAAGGTTTCAAATTGGCGCCCCCCACCAGTGAAAAATTTTCCGAAAAACTCTACATATTGTAAACGAGCGGCATGCACATACGCACTCAGTAACGATAAAAAGATGTTTAAAGCTTGTAGGACAACCAATAAGAGAATGCCTACAGAAAAACGAGCGGCTGGCGGCAAATAGCCCACCAATAAGTTGAAGGCTGCTGCGATACTCCCACCAGAGATCCCTAATGCCATCAAGCGGCTATAGCTGACAAAGTCGCCGATGTAACTGGTCACACCGTATAAGTCATACAAGCCTAAAAAGAAGCCGCCCACTTTGGTTTTCCCTTTCAGAATCGGTACCACGATGATCAATAAGGCACTAAAGCCTGCTAAAATCAAGCCGACGGTTGTTAGTGCTGGGACATCGATCAAAAGATTGCCTGCGGCTGCCACTAAAAGACCACTCAAAAGTCCTAGCCACGCAAAGCCTTCGTTGACTGCACCTAAAAGATCCTTTTTGCGGATATTTTCTTTGGCTGCTAAATAAAGGCCTGTAAACAGTTGGATGCCACCAAAAATCATGGATAGACCAAAGATCGCCATAAAATCTTCGGAGGGCGATAAAAGTTGGAAGGGCAATGTAGCACCAAAGAAGGAGCCGTAGATTGCGCCCCAAATCATAGTTGGCACAGACAAAATCTGGAACAATTTCAGAAACCGTTTGGTCCCTTTGGGCAAACGCAAGGCGTGTAGCCCAATCGTGGTCGCGACAGCCATTAATGCACCATAACCTAAGTCAGCCACCATCATACCAAAGAAAACATAGTAAAAAGGCGTCATCCATGGGGTTGGATCGATCTCATCGTATTTTGGCAAGCTGTACATTTCCGTCAACATTTCAAAGGGTTGAATAAACGAGGCGTTTTTTAGTTTCGTTGGCACTTGATTGGCAGCGATCTCCTCTGCAGTGGGTTCTTCAAATGAATAGTAAATCTCGTTGGCAAAGGATTCTTGGACCATTTCCGCCACTAACGTCTGATCCTTTTCTGCGATCCAGCCGCGCAAGAGGGCAAAGGTCTGACCAGCTGCTAAGCGCTGTTGCATCATTGCCCGATTCTCACGAGTCAAAAACAGTTCTTCCGCTTGCTGCAGCAGGATCAGCCGTTGTTTGTGCTGACTGATTTCTGTAATCAGTTCTTTGCGCTGCTGCGTCAAGGAGGTCAAGGCTTGTTTCGCATTTTGCAAAACCACTTTTGGTGATTCGGATGTCAAGCCAGTTTCTTTCTTCACCCCATATCGGTGAAACAATTGGAACACTTGCTCTTCGATCGCTGTTAAAAACAGGCAGCTGAAATTGACTTTTTTGGGTTCAGAATAGATCACTTCGATATGAACCTCTTCCAATTGACGCAAGGCTTCAGCTAGATCTTCCCAGCGTGGGCCTTCGACACTCCCAGCAAAAAAAGTTGTATGTGCAGGCGCTTCGATCTCCAAGGGTACGTCAAGATTTTGCCATTGTGTCGCCCATTCTTCCGACTGCGTCGCTGCTTCGATCGCTTCGATCGTCTCTACCCAGCGCTCCTGCAAATTCTCGACTTCAACCAGCTCCGTTAATGCTGCTGCTTCATCGAAGCTTGTTTCAAAGTCCGACAGCCGTAAGGCATCTCGTTGCCATTCCGTGCCTTTTTTCGCATCACCATTTTGACGAATAAAGCGGATCGCTTCTTGCAGTCGACGAATCATTGGTTGATGAGAAGCACCTTCTGGGGTGGCTCCTGCAAAAAATTCCCGCAGCCAAGTTTCGTTCGCTTCCTGCTCAAATACGTTCTCGATTTCAACAAACTGCATCGTTTGCAGCTTCGTCAATAACCTTTCTTGGTAGTGCTTCGGGGTGATCAACGTTAGTTTATTTAGTTTGGTTACTGCCATAAGTCCCGATCACTCCTTCAACGATCTGTTGAACCGCTTGTTCTTGGAAGCTTTGCATATTTTTTTGGTAACGATCTAACACTTGCTGGTTCTCTTTTGCCAGCTGCTGCTTTTGTGCTGCTAGTGACTGTTGCAACTGCTCTTCGATTGTTGCTTGTTCTTGAGCAAGCGCCTCTTCCAAAGCGGCTGATCGCTCTTGCAATGCTTGTTGCTGCTGCGCTTCTTCCGACTGCAATTCTTTTTTCAAAGCGCGCAATTGCTGTTCATTGGCTTCTTCTGCTTCTCGTAAACGAGTCAAAGCTTCTCTCATCGATTCCCCTCCTATAATGATTTGTATTCTCAACTGAAAAATAAACAAAAAAAGCATACCTCACGAAGAAGTATGCTGATATGAAAAAAGGCCAGCATTCCTCCAAGAATGTTTGCCTCACCCCTTGGCAAACCTGATCCTTGAAGCATAAAAAATGCTCAACCTTTGTCTATTTTATTTTTCAATTCCTAGACTATTATAGCAAAAAACGGCGTTCTATTCAAGTAAAATCATCTTTTGTGAGAAAAAAGTGTTTTTCACCTATTACTGATCCACTTGCTACCTGCCCAACTTTCCACCTAACATTTGCCAGGGATCGGATTGTTCTTACTAAATTGAAATCGGTCAAAATCAATTTAAGACTTAGAATGGTATGAATGAAGAACGTTGAGATTTTTTGAAAATGCTAGACATCATTTGATTGGTACCCAAAAGGAGATAACAGTTCCAACAACCCATTCGATCCCTGACAAATCTTAAGTGAGAAGTTCGCTTATTTCGCTTCTCTTTTTATCGGTGGCAGCGGTTGGCCCTTTTCTTCACAAATGAAATAACCGCCTCGATAAAGGCATGTGTAAATTTTACCTGGTTCCATTGTTAAAGGAAGCCCATTTTTTAAATACATCGGTTTTCTTTCCATTGTGCTCACCTTGTCTTTCGTGGGAAAATCAGTCAAAATAAAAAACAACAGCTATTTCTAATCTTATCTTCAAGATTACCAAAAAATAAATCAATTTTCTAGTTTTTTAATCAAAATATCGAAACTCTATCGATTATTTTATATAAAGATGGAGATTTAACGAAGTGTGTGTGTAAAGAATGAACAGGAGGAAAAAAGGATGTCAGATGAACGTTGGTTTCAAATTAGAAGAAAGCGAAACATCGAATTGGTTCTTTGTTTGCTTGTCGTCCTGCCGATGGTCTATGGATTATGGTTTCAGCTCGCTTTTTTGATCCACTACATGTCGTTTTTGTTTCTGGTAGCTGTCTTCACTGCAATCTACGAAGGAATTCGTTGGATCTGGGCTTTCATTAGAAAAAAACGAGCGTGAAAAAGCTTGGCTCTGCTATAATAAATGAAACGAGCTGAGAGGAGTGCTTCTATGAAACGAATCATTATGGCTTGTGACTTACAACATGCCCCCAAAGCTTTACAAGAATCCGCCCTTTCTTTTGAGCCTTTTCTCCCGAATTCTCGAAGTGTCGCAGAGCTTTTTTATTCCGCCTATCATGAAACGACAGATGACGAAGGGGAATCGCTTGCTGACTGGCAAAGAGAGCTGAGAGAGACCGCTGACGGAAAATACGGTCCCTTGATTCCAGAGCTTTCTTTTCAGTTACAAAAGGATGATCATCCTATCGGTGCCGTAGTAACCAGCACGTTTCAAGAGCTTCCCCTGCTATTATTTGTTGTTATGGGCGCAGCCTTTAAAGGCAACGGCTTATCCAAGTTGCTGATGAAGGAAGTGATCCAACGAGCAAAAGCCATGGGGCTCACTCACCTTTACTTGGTAGTGACGGTTGAAAACCAGCCAGCCTACAAGCTGTATGAATCATGCGGTTTTTCTTTTGCGGGTGAAAGCTGGGCAGATCTTTCCCCTTAGCTAAGCTTGCAAGTTATCTAAGTCATTTTCTACTATTTGAAAAGGAGCTTCCAACCAATGAATGAACGAGTAGCTGCTGCGATCCAACTGCGGACTGAAAAAAAACTGCAACAATCAAATGAACAATTGATTCAATTAGCTGCCGAAAATCCCCAAGATGCCTTTGTGCAGTACCAAACGGCTTGGAGCTATGATCTTTTAGGGGAAGAGCAACAGGCAATTCCTTACTATGAACAAGCAATCGCGTTAGGGTTATCAGAAAAAGACTTGCCAGATGCCTACCTAGGTCTAGGCAGCACCTATCGTGCCCTCGGCAATTATCAAAAAGCCGAAGACGTGTTTTTACAAGCGATGAAGCAGTATCCAAAAAATCATGCTTTGCAAACTTTCTATGCCATGACACTGTTTAATCTCGGCGAGTATGAGCAAGCCACTAAACGATTATTGACCCTGCTTGCCGAAACCTCTAACGATCCAGACATCCAGTCTTACCGACAGGCACTTTTGTTTTATGCGGATAAACTCAATGAGACATGGGCATAAATTTCCCCTATGAAGCAGCTCCTCCGCTCCCTTTTCTCGTAAAAGGGAGTCTTTCTTTTGGATATCTCGCGATCATCCTTTGCTACCACCGACTGTCCTTTGAACCTTTTCCTCCAAGCAACGCTACCCATCATTATCGAATTTTTCGATAAAAAACCAGTTGACGGCTCTCAATAAATCTGTTAGTTTATCTATGTTTTTTTAATAACAGATTGGAGGAATGACTATGCCCTTTATTGTCTATTTTTTCCTATCCTTATTGATCATTTATATTCCGACACCAACCCTTTTGCTGTTTTTTCAAAAACTCGCCTCGCAGCATGACAATCTGACGGCTTTCAGCAAACTTTTTCTATTATTGATGATCTTGCTGGATTATTACTTAAGCTATTATTGGTTAAAAAACTGCAAAGTCAAAAAAGCGCACTACCTTTATTTAGTCTTTGTCAATGTCTTCGAATGGCTGATCCACTTCTATCTTTATTCACGATTTGAAACGATCAATCTACTAGTCATTTTGTTGTTCCAGACTGTGCTTTTGTGCTGCATGGTTTTCTTCCCTCTGTCGGAGAAGTTCCGCTCATTCCTTTTTACCTAAAAAAGAGCATCTTTGGTTTCCACATATGAAAAATTCCAGCTTCTCAATCATTTCTTTCTAAGAACCAATTTACACGATAGCTCACCTTTGTTACGATTGATAAAAAGGATGTGTTGTGATGTCATTGATCGTCTTGATTGGCGCACAAGCCGCAGGGAAAATGACTGTGGGCAAAGAACTGGAAAAACGATTGGATGCAAAGCTTTTATTCAATCACCAGACCATTGATCTTTTTGCGAACTTTCTTGGCTATAGTCCCGCAGCATTCGCTTTGTCTAATCAAACACGGATCGAACTCTTCAAAGCCTTTGTTCAAAATGAAGCCAATAATACGACAAAATCAATCATTTTTACGTTCTTGATTGATTTCGATCAAGCGGGAGATTTAGCTTTTTTACAAGAGATCGCCCAACTATTTACCGATGCCCAGCAAAAGGTCTATTTTATCGAACTAGTGGCTGATATTGAGGAACGCTTAAAGCGCAATTGCCATGAGGACCGTTTAGCCGCAAAGCCGTCAAAAAGAGCGCTGGATTTTTCTAGAAACGAGCTTTTGTCTTCGTTTGAAAACTATCGCTTAGAAAGCCTGCCACAGGAATTAACTACCCTTTTTCCAACGATTCCTTCGCTGAAAATCAACAATACCCACTTATCACCTGATGAAGTGAGTCAAACAATTATTGCCCATTTTTCCTTGACTTAAGTCTAAAAGAAACGCCATTTTCAAGCTTTGCTTCAATACGAAATTGTCTATTGACTTTGACGCTGCGTCAAGCGGTATCCTCTAATTAAGAGGAGGTGTCAAAATGAAAGTATATGTTATGCCAATGTTTTATCAATTGAAGACAAAAGATATTGAACAATCATCAAAATGGTTTGCAGAAATCTTGGGTTTCCAGTCATTGTATCAGTTTCGCAATCAAGAAAATCAAGTGACGATGGATCATCTGCGTCTTGCTGACTACCAAGATTTGATGCTGATTGCCGCAGACTCGTTCACTGTTGGCGATGGGGCAATTTTGAATGTAGCGATGATTGATCTTAAGAATATCGCTCAAAAAATTCCCGAAAAGTGGGTCGTGGAACCTTTGATGGAAAAGCCGTGGAATGCCCTTGAAATGACCATCAAAGACCCCAACGGTTATTTGTTTACCCTAACAGAGGCGATAAGAAAAAACGAATCAGACTTTCAAACCTTGATGGACCAAACCAAGGATTACTTACAATAAAAAGGAACCGAGTAAGAAGGATGGCTTTCTTACTCGGTTCCTTTTTATAAAACTTGATTCTGGCAACAATGACAAAAACGAACGCTCCCTAAATTTTACTAGGAAGCCTTTTCCCCATCATATATACCAATATACCTTTTTAGTATATTTTTAAATATTAAAGATAATTATTAACACACTCAACTCAGAACATGCTACACTATTTAAAAAGGAGGAGTTCCTATGGAAAAGAAATCGCAGCTTCCGTGGTACAAGCGCAAAAAGTTCTACCTTCCAGTTGCCGTCGTCCTCGGCGTGATTGGGGTTCTTCCCAGTCTCGTCTCTCTTTTCGGGGTCTCGATCGATGATGAATTCAATCCTGATTACTATTCTGATCCGAATGAACCAATGTTCAAGAAAAAACAAAACTGACTGTTGGGATGCCGTATGCAGGTTTTTTGACCAACAAAAAAAGAGCAATCACTCGCTGTTGTGTTTGCTCCTTTTTTAAAAGGGATTCGGCAGACCTACGCACCTTGACAGGGTAAGCTGTTTGGGGAGAGGGCGTTTGAATGCGCGAATGAACAGTAACTTATTACGTGAAACCACTTATACTTTTTTCCTGTTAAAAAATCAATTGCTAACCAATCACAAAGGATCGATTATTTGAAGAAAGAAAAAACGTTAGCCATTAGTTCTACAACTTCCCAGGGAAAACTAAAAAAATCAAACATCCATTTCTCCTCCTTTAATTGACTTTCTTCAAGTTTACCCGCAAAATAAAGCTGTAACATATTTGGACTATTTTTCCGTCCACTTTTTTTAGGAGGGATTTTTTGAAGGCCAATGACTTGTTAAAAGAGTTACGAACGGAACGAAATATCTCACAGCGAAAATTGGTTGAGAACATTTCAGAACGCAGTACACTGGCAACCTTTGAACAAAAAGGGCACCGCATCGCCTTTGATATTTTGCACCAATATTTGGACCGCTTAAATGTCACTTTGGAGGAATTTGAGTATCGCTTGGATGACAATCAAGTCAGCGAGAAAAAGCAGCTATCCAAACAGTTGACCACCGCTTACTATGAAAGCAAGTATTCTGAAGTCCTCTCTTTGATTAACAAAGCCCAAGCGCTGTATAAAACCACGAAGGATTTCTTCTATTATGTCCTGTATAGTCAATTCTTTTTGATTTTAGAGAAAAAAGGCGTGGTTACCGACGAGGAAGAACGGTGCATCATCGAAGCGACCATCAAGAAATACTTGGAACGCATCGACACGTGGGGAAAATTTGAAATCTCCTTATTTACCAATCTGCTCTTCCTCTTTTCTGACGAGTACATCTTGTATCAAATGAAACACCTGAATAAAAAAATTTTTTACAGCAATGCGTTAAGTATCAATTATCAAATCTACACAAAATTGCTGACGAATGCGGCTTTCTTGTTTATCGATCGCAAAAAACCTGCCGAGTTGGCGCATGTGCTGACGTATCTAGCCGATCACCTGCCGCCGGACAATGATCGTATCCGCTTGATGATTCGTTATTTCGAAGGCATCTACGCCTTGTTTCAAGGAGATCGTACGCTGGGAATGGCCACGATTGAAAAAGCACTGGATTATCTGCGTTTTATTGGGCAAGAAGCCTTTGCCAAAGAATTAGAGGCACTGGCTCAGAGTATCTAAAAAAACCTGCTGCTTCCTCTCAGTAAGAGAACGACTCTCTTACACGGAGGAAACAGCAGGTTTATTTTTTTCTTAAAGTAAATGCAATGCTTCTTTCCAGAGCAAGACCCGTTTGACGGAAGCATTCAAATCAGCTTCTAAATAGCGGCCATCTTCAACCGCTTGTACCACAAAAGGAATCTGTTCTTGATAGGTAGAGGAGATCACTAGATCATTTCCCGCCTGCAACGCCTGTAATGCGGCTTCTTTTTGCGGAATGAACTCAGAAAGTCCTGCCATATCCAAGTCATCCGTCATGATGACCCCTTTAAAATGCAATTCATTTCGCAGCAGCTCATGCACGGGTTTTGAAATAGAGGCGGGTACGGTCTTATCGATACTATTGACGATCGTATGGGCGACCAAAATACTATCGGCACCAGCTTTGATCCCTGCGGCAAAAGGCAGAAAATCCGTTTCCCGCAGTGCAGATAGCGGGCGATCATCGGTGACGATTTCGACATGCGAGTCACGATTGTTGCCATAGCCAGGAAAATGCTTCAAGGTAGACCCAACGTGGTGTTTCTGTAAAACATGAACCACACGTTCTACAAACGCACTCGTGCCCTGCGCATCCATGCCAATGGTTCGGTCGTAGATAAAGGACTGCGGATCAGTGGAAACATCGGCAACGGGAAACAGCCCAGCATTGATGCCGTAAGCTTTTAAAATTTCCGCTTTCTTTGCTGTATCTTCTTCGATCGCTGACCATCCACCTTGGGCATACAGCTGTTGTGGTGAGAGAAAACGCTGATCCGTAAGGTTCGGATTGCGGCTGATGCGAGTCACTGTGCCCCCTTCTTCATCCATACCGATCAACAGCGGAATGGCGCTGGCTGCTTGGTAATCTGAAATTTTCTGTTTCAAGCTCTCCGCCGTCTCATTTTCGGTATCACGGCCGAATAACAGATAGCCACCAAAGTGATACTTTTGAAGCTCTTCGATTTGATTGCTTTCTGGCACACGCACAAAAAACAATTGCCCGACCTTTTCCTCCAAACTCATCGTGGCGATTTTTTCTGCTATTGCCTCTTCTGGCTGTTCTTGCGTGGAAGTTGAAACAGAAGTTGACGTGGAAACTGAGGTGGTTTCCTGACTTTCCCTGCTTTCTTCCTGTGTTTCGTCCCTCAAGCTGCTTTGCTGGATCATGGCTGGCTCTTCGGTTTGCTGTTTTTGCTGTTCTATCATCCACTTCATCCCTCCCATTGCTGCTAAGACCAAGAAAAGAAACAGTCCCATAGCGAGTCCTTTTTTATTCATAGGTTCCCCTTCCCCTCTAAACAAGTTATTGAGAATGATTAAGCCAATCCTTAGAAAGAAAAAAGTGAACCACTGACGAAATATTCGCAGATGATTCACTTCAATGGATGTTATCGTTCTTTTTTACTCGTTAAACGAACCGTCGGATCAGCCGTTTGTATGGTACCGCACGCCCTACGATGTAAATCAACGCAGTTTGTATCGGGAACATGATGACTGCTTTTAGCAAGCGGACCGACCAGATCGCCCAGCTTGTCAAAGGAATATTCAGCATCATAGCTAACCAGATCGGTGTTAAGATCAAGGTTATTAAAAGTGTATTTAACAAGACGACCATCGCCGCTCGTTTTAATGTGACTTCTTTCCGATAAAAGAAGTAGCCATAAATCAGTCCACCAACGAAGGCATTGATGGTAAAGCCGAAAAAGTAGGCTGATTTTGGAAAAATCACCATTCCTGCGATATCGGCTAATGAGGAGCCAACTGCTGTCCAAAACGGACCAAACAGCATACCCATGATCAGCTGTGGTACAAAGGAAAATGTGATTTTGATATAGGAGGTTTCAAACCCCAAGATTTGCGACAAGACCACCATTAAGGCAATCAAAAGTCCCATGACCGCAATCATGTGTGCATCGACTTTTCTTTTCATAGCGAGCATCTCCTTTTAGAGTTGCTACAAATTCATGCAGCGAATGCGAAAATAAAACCGCGAACGAATGATCGTTCTTCGTCCGAAAGGCAACATCCCATCCTTTCAGCACTTAACGCTTTATTTCCTACTCTGATTTTTTTTAGGTATTGCTACCCAGACACACTATAGCATACAAGCGCGGACTGCTACAATTTTTCTTGCTTATTTTCTTGTACAAAATCTGCCAATGTTCGCTTTTCTTTTTTGTGCATCAAAAAAACGCTTTTCTCATGTGAATCTTTCTACCACCAGTAGGTGAGCAGGAAACATTCTCAAAAAAAAGCGTTCATTCCTGTTTCTTGTTTCCTTTCAAGCCTTATGACAATTTACCCAATCAGATTGTCATTGATCAATACCGATTTGATGTCGCGTAATTGATGATCGATAGCAAGCTGCTCATGGGTCATTGTTGCGGTAACCTCTTTTATGGCATGCATTTCTTCATTCAATTCGTTGATATTCGTTACTAATTTGTTCAATGCTTCAATAATCAATTGATTGTTATCCATGGTGAAACACTCCTTTTTGTAATGGTTGAGGTTAGTCTTCTTCGTTGATTGGCTGCTTCATCGTACCAACGGCGGCAACTGCGCGTTTCGTTTTATAAAACAATTTGTATAAAACAAGAACGACGACTGGGATCAGTCCGCATAAGATGTAGATTTGCGAATAATCAAACAGACCGTGTAAGCTTCCTAGTGCATAGGGACCTACGCCTAAGCCGAGATCCAGCCCGATGAAATAAGTGGAGAGCGCTACGCCGACTCGGTGAGGATCGACTTCTTTCAGACAGACAGCTTGGCCATTGGACATGAAGGTGCCATAGCCCAAGCCGACAAAGCAACCCGCAAGCAACAACATCCAGCTATTGCCAGTAATACTCAATAAGAAAAGACCCAGGGTCAAGAAAAGAAAGCTAGGATACATGACCGCATCTGCGCCATGGCGGTCAAACAGTTTGCCCGTCATTGGCCGTGTGAAGGTCACAGAAAGTGCATAGACGATGAAGAAAAAGGCACCGGCCGTTTCCAACCCAAGGTCACTGGCGTAGATCGACAAGAAGCCGAGAACGCTGGAATAAGCCAACCCGATCAAAAAGGCAATCCCAGAAATGAAAAAAACTTTTGGTTCGACAAAACTTTTGACGGACCATTTTTGCAGCTGTGCTTTGTGTTCTTCCGTCAATGGGATGTTTTTGACTGGGAACCAGAAACAAGCGATGGCTGTTGCGATCGATAAAATAGTTGCTAACCAAATAATGAAATCAAAGCCGACTGTCGGTAGTAAAAGCATACCAATAAAAGGTCCGACCGCCGCTGCTAAACTAGTACTTAATCCATAGTAATTGATCCCTTCGCCATGTTTGGAAGCTGGGATATAAGCGGTGACGATCGCATTAGCCGCAGTCGAGACGGCACCATAAGCAAAGCCATTGAAAAAGCGCACTGCATCTAAAATATAAATGTTGACTGAGACCAAATAAGCAGCGGTGGTAATGACATAAAACACTATCCCCCAGCGCAAAACGGCTTTACGACCAACTAATTCTAAAATTTTCCCAACATACAAGCGAGCGATCAAGGTCCCGATAATGTAGATCCCCGCTGCCAAGCCAGCTTGTGCAGTGGATGCCCCTAACTCCTGCGTGGCAAATTTCGCGGTGATGACGACAAAACAATAATACACGAGAAAGACGATAAAATTGATCAAGGTAATCGTGATAAACCCTTTGTTCCATAGTTTTTCATTTTTAGTTGACGGCAACGAGCTGACGACTCCTTCTTGATTGGTTTCCCTATCTGACATGTTTCTTCCATTCCTCCTGTTTGTGCTGTGATGCGTTTTACTATACCGAAACTTCCTCTGCTTGAAATGCGCTTTTGCTGTTAAAAAAGAGCATTAACAAGAAACATTAACATTTGTTATTGCTTTTTCACCAGAAATGTCTTTTAATGAAGCATGAATAGAGGAAATTTCAGATTTTTTTCAGAAAATGTTGGGTTGGCATGAAGTGAAGGAGTAACGTGGGTGGAGAAACAGATATTACGTGATTATTTAGAAAAACAAGCAATACCGGTCGTTATCCGTAAGAAAAAGAGTTACTTGACATATGAAGGCATCCCGGATCGGTACGTCTATATTTTAAAAAAAGGCATCATCAAAACTAGCGTAGTGACCCATGAAGGGCGCGAATTCAACTTGCGCTATTTGACGGATTTTGAGATCGTCTCTTTGTTTAAAGACGAATCCTCTCAAGAAGTCGAAGCCCCTTTTAATGTGCGGGTTGAATCAGAAGAAGCCGAATTATACAAAATCGTGCGGGATCAATTTTGGGCAGATGTCAATCGTGATCGCCTGCTGCAGGATTATGTCAAAGAGTATTATCGACGAAACTTGATGGATACGATGAAAAAGATGCAGCAAATGCTGATGAACGGCAAATTTGGTGCTGTCTGTACCCAAATCAATGAGCTGTATGAAACGTTCGGAATCAAGACAACAGATGGTGTCTTGATTGACTTTGAAGTCACCAATGAGGAGATCGCTCGCTTTTGCGGCATTACCTCTGCCAGCAGTGTCAATCGAATGATGCAAAAATTACGAGAATCTGGCGCCCTAAAAAGTGTCGATCGCAAACTATTAGTGACAGATATCGACTTTATTCGGGAGAATATTATTTATTGATTTTAGTGTGAATGAGTTATAGATGGAAACTAAATAGTAAAAGCATATAAAATGACAGGCACAACACTGCAATGAGTAGACTCATCATCGCTATGTTGTGCCTTGTATGGTATTTGTGTATCGCTGTATTTACTAATCAGTTTCTCAGTAGATACAAGATTCGCTCTTTTTCGATAAATGTTCCCCGATACTTCCAGCAGGATGCCATTTTAAATAAGTCTGAGCATCTAATTGCTTTTCTTCCTGCAGTAATATGGATAACTCTTGGATAACCATCATCTGAGCAAGAATCGAAGCTCTTGGCGGTTTGTTTAAATCATCCCCTTCTCTCACTACTTTTACAGTGATCGCATGTGTCGATAACTTAGCCATTGAAGAAGATGCATTACTAGAGATTGTTATAATCTTGGCATGATTATTTTTTAGCACTTGCAAAGTAGCAATCATTTCTTTCGTTTCTCCACTGTTTGAAATAGCGATCACTACATCATTTTCAGCAACCTGCCCACTTGAACCATGTACCGCCTCCGTACCATCCAAATAGTATGCAGGTGTACCAGTGGATGACAATAGTGATGCGCCATAGGCAGCAACATATGAAGGTTTTCCGATTCCTGTTAAATGAATACGTCCATTCTGCAATTCACATCCCAATATTTCTTGGACAACTTTTTTCAAATCAGAATCATTCACGTTGCTAATTACACTGTTTATTGCCAGCTGGGCACTTTCTTTGTATTCCTTCAGCATCGTTGTTCACCTCCCTAAATTCTTATTTGTTCAAAAATACTATACTCCTTTACGTCCATTGGAGTTGTTTGGTAGTAAAAACGAATACCATTTTTCTGTAATTCGCGTATTTTCTGCAAATCTTTATCATCATAATAATAATCTAGCTTCTTAATCAAAAACCTACTTGCTGGATATGGTACTTGTACTTCTCTAAGCGGATAGCCGTTTTGATAAGCGGAATAAACATCAGAAATTTTTTTGAAAAGCAATATGATGTTTACTTTTCTCCCATCGGTATCCTTCTCTAATTCTTGATGAAAGGCTAATAACTGATCTGCAGAAAGTATCTTTACATTGATTGTTGAAGGTAAAGATAACTGAAGTACTTGTTCGAAAAACAGATCTCCTTTACTTTTTTCATCAACGATAATAATTTGACTCGCATTGACAAACCTGCTCCAATTTAACGCTACTGTCGCATGAAGCAATCGATTATCGACACGAACTAACTTTACTTTGCCGCTCATAGCTGCCCACCTGCCTGCTCTTGCTTTTGATCATTCTTAAACAGCTTAGAAAGCATGTAAAAAAGAACTTTCCCTTGAAACGTTCCCCTTATATCAAGTCCAAATTGTTCCTCGTATTTCTTTAGCTTATAAACGAGTGTGTTCTTATGAACAAAAAGTTTCTCTGCAGCCTGTGTGACATTATAGTCTGCTTGAAACAAACCGTCGGCAATCATCACCATTTCATCAATCTCACTTGTTGAAATAGTTTCGTAGTAATAGTTAAAGGTTTGATTTACTTTACTTTCAATTAAATGTGAAACAAAAAAATCAACTTGATAGTCTTCAAAAAAGACAGTTTGATTGACCGCTATTTTTTTTTGATGGGTTAGCCACAAGCAAGCCTCATAACTCTGTTTATAATAGGAGAGTTTATTTTGAACAGATCCTACATAATACCTGCAATCTGCGAGTCCCCAATCTTTTAATTCCTCAATAAAGGAAGTAATTACTTCTTTTACCATTCCCATCTTGATTGATTGAGGTAAGGTTTTGAAAAGTAGGAGCCTTTTTGAATCTAATAACGCTAGAATCGTTCCTTTATGCTCTGTTCGATATTTCAGACGTTTCACTTCTTCTGCTTCAAACCCTCGGTTACTGCATATCAGTACTGCCACTCGTGGAAGCGTCCAGTCAATTTTCATTTCCTGCATCAATTCTTTTGTCGCTTGCAAATCCATCTTCTCTTCATCAAGCAATAATTTGATAAGCTGTTCGTCTAAACTAGCATTCATCTGTAAAAATTCGTCAGCTAGTTCATATTCTATTCGAGTAGCTAAGGACTGTGCGAGTAATCTACCGACAATTTCAATTTCGGAGTCTTCACTATAGACCCAAAGATAACCAAAATTCTGCTTTTTAACATGAACTTTGAAGAAGAGATTTCTCTTATCAGCGCTATGCAAAGGAATAATATTTCCAATCAAATTTTTTTCACTGCTGAATTTGATCCTTCCAGAATCATCTAGCAAGCCGATTACGTAATTGCGGTAGTCTTTGACGACTAAAATAAACTCATAAAAGATTTGTTCTAATTTCACTCTCGTCACCCTGTTTCATGAAATAATAGGTTTTAAACATTCTACCATTTTTGCAACAGTGTCTTGCTAATACTATAAAATATTTTGATTGCGAAATTCCTCAATCAACGTCTGGACTTTGTTCTGATCATCTGCGCTTAGTTCATTTACAGGTTTTCTTGCTGGGCCTACTTGTGCAATGCCTGCTTGTTCTACGGCATACTTCAATACCGAAGGAACACTTCCAAGAGGCAAAATACTTCTTAGTGACTCTATATGATTTTGATAGTTTCGGGCTTTTGTCTCATTGCCTTCTCTTAAAGATTTATCTAACTGAACAAGGCTTTTTGTTAGAAGATTGCTCGTTCCTGCAATAGCTCCTGATGCGCCTAATTGATACCCATCACTAATTTTCGAATCTGATCCCACTAGAACATCGATACCAGTTTCTTTGCCTACTGACAGAAATGACTGTAATGTTTCTAAGTCCCCACTACTGTCTTTGATTGCTTGAATATTCCCGACAGCTTTCAACTCTTCGAGCAAGGAGGGAGAAATATTGCAGCCTGTATTCTTGGGAATATTATAAAGAACGATAGGTATTCGAACCGATTGTGCAATCTCTTTAAAATAACCCAGTAACTCTTGTTGACTCGGTGTAATGAAATAAGGAGTGACAATAGATAATGCATCGACTCCTAAAGCTTCGGCTTCTTGGGACAGCCAGACTGCTTCTTTTGTTGCGCATGATCCAGTTCCAGCAAATACAGGAACGCGATGATCGGTTACTTCTACAACAAATTTTAAAAATGCTTTTTTTTCTTCCCTGGATAGTAGATGAAATTCACCATTGCTTCCTAAGGGAAAAATCCCTTGAACACCGCAACTTATAAGATGCTCTATTAGTTCTTCTGCTGCCGAATAGTTAATCGCTTGTTCAGAATTTCTGTAAAAAGGGGTTAAAATGGGAGTGATGATGCCCTCGAACATAGTGTTAGTCCTCCTCAACTACTTGATTTGTATAGACAATGGCTTGCTGTGCCGATGCAATAAATTGCTGCATGACTTCAGTGTCTGACTGCTGATCCTTACTCATATACACTTCAATGAATAACGGCATACTAAGTCCTGCGATTACATGATGTTCATATTTTCTGGTTAAAACAGTCAACACATTTGATGGGGTGCCACCAAACAAATCCACTAGAGCAATTGTGGTTCCAGACATTTTTTTTAACAAAGAATCAGCTTGATTCATAAAGTCTTCAAATGATTGTTCTGGAAGAAGTGAAATTGAATAAACATTTTCAAGATTACCTAAAATCATTTCTGCCGAATTTTTTAATTCTTCACCAAATTTTCCATGCGTTGCAATAATTATGTTCATTTCTTTCTCCTCTTTCATATATTACTGGAAATGATTAATAATCTTTTCTGCCGATAAATTACAGGTTCGTTTTTCTGCCTCTTCTGTTCGTGCACCTATATGAGAAGTAAGATAAAAATTATCAAGTGTTACTAATTTATCTCCACATTGCGGGGGCTCCTTTGAAGAAACATCAAAGCAAGCGCTGCGAATTTTACCCTGTGTCAAGGCTTCATACAAGGCTTCTTCATCAACAATTCCTCCCCGAGCCGTATTTATTAAGCAAGCACTTTTCTTCATTTTTTCAAATGCCGTCTGTGAGAACATGTTTTTAGTTTCGTCTACGAGAGGAAGATGTAAAGATAGATAGTCCGCATGTAAAAGTATTTCTTCAAATGAAGCCTCATTAACCGCTGATTTTTTTAATTCATTTTCTTTGATTGGAAGAATATCTTGAACGAGAACCTTCATTCCTAAACTCAAGGCAATTTCAGCTAATCTTTTCCCGATCGCTCCATAACCAACAATTCCTAAAACTTTGCCTGAAATTTCATATCCTGTCGGCTTGTTCCAAAAACCGTCCTTGACTTCTGTGATATTTCTATAGAGATTTTTCGCATCCAAAAACATCAATGCAGCAACATGTTCAGCGACTGCATTCGTATTTGTTCCCAAAGTTCTTTCTACGACGATTCCTTTCTCCTTGCAAAAATCAGTATCGATATTATCAATACCTACACCAAATTTGCATATAATTTTTAGTCTGGGACAAGCTTCTAAAAATGAACGATCGATGTCGTCCACTCCCACAATTAACGCATCAGCGTCTTGGGATTTTTTTAGAAGTTCTTCTTTGGAATACGCTCTTCCAGTATCATTGTAATCCACGGTAAAACCAGCTTTTTCTAAAACTACTATTTCTTCTAAACCATAGGACGAAAAGCCTCTAGGCGTTATGACTAGCTTCATCTTGATTCTCCTTTATATAATTCCCAAAAATGTCAGTAAAATAGCAAATACCATTGTTACCAGAATGATCTGCAAATATTTTGGGCCGCGTTTAATAATATAAAAGTACATAGCCATTACTAAGAAAAACGGCAACATATTTGGCAAAATATCATTTAATAGCTCTTGTACTTTAACCGTCTCTGTGTCGCTGACAAATTCCAACGCTGTGGAGAAATTGACATAGGCTGCCGAAAGACAACCAATCATAAAGAGCCCAACAATACTTGCTATATCGATCACCTTTTTGATCATTCCAGAGTTTAAAATATTCAACACGGAATTCTTTCCAAATGTATATCCTTTGTTAAACAAAAGCCAAGACCAGCCAAACGACCAGGCAAGATAAATCAATCCTGGAATAAAAGCAGCAATAACTGAACCATTAAGAGCCATCGGAACAAAAATAGCTAATGGGATGGTTGCTACAATCCCTTGATCCACACTATCCCCAATACCAGCCAAAGGTCCCATCAATCCAATTTTTAAAGACTCGATGATTTCCGGTGTTATTTCTTCATTTCCATTTGCCCTTTGCTCTTCAAGAGAGATAACAATTCCATGAATTATACTTCCCCAGTCACAATTCGTATTAAACATTTGAACATGGCGTTGCATGGCAGCTTGCAATTCATCTGGATCATTTGCATATAGCTTTCTTAGAATCTTATTTAGAGAATAACTGAATGCTAATGCTTGCATCCTATCAAAACTAACAGGTACTTCTACTGCTAAGCACCATTTCCACCATGCCTTAAGCAGATCCATGCGGGTAATTTTCTTTTCAATGACTACATCTTGATTCATGCGTATTCCTCCTCATCAGAACTTTGTTTATATAACGAAGAAATCATTGCGATACATACAGCAAAAACGGCACCCGTCAGCATAGAAAAGCCCAAAACGGAATAAGCAAAGAAACCAATGACAAAAAATGGTAAATATTGCTTTTTCCCCATAACAACTAGCGTTAGCGCAAATCCTAATGCAGGTAGCATACCACCAGCATTTGAAAGTCCATTCATCAACCATTCGGGAATAATATTAATAAATGCTTGAACCACATTTGCTCCAAACATAGTCGCTACAAATACGGGAGTGAAATACAGTAAACCATTAGTCAACCAAGGAATGACGAATGAAAACAATGATAACCGTTCATATTGATGCTCAGAAACAAATTTATCCGCTTGGGTATTATAAAAGGAATTAATGGTTCTACGTACGTTATTTATCAACACACCCAGTACGCCAAAAGGAACCGCTAATGCAACCGCTGTGTTTGGATCTAGCCCATTTTGTAGAGCTGCAGGAATAGCAATACAAGCAGCTAAGGCACGATCACTGGGAATGTTTCCACCAGCCTCGATCCCTCCCATGTATAGAAGCTGGATCGTCGCCCCGTAAAGTAATCCAGCTGAAACATCGCCAAAAATCCAGCCAATCACTACTCCGAGTACAACTGGGTTTCTAAAAGCAAACGAAAAATAATACTGTGCTCTTCCCATTGCCAACCAATAAGTAAGACCTACTAAAATCGATGGTATCAACATTTTTTATTTCCCCCTAAGTCATAATTTTGCGACTGCTTTTTTTAGTGGTTCTGATGGATAATCTGGTGTGGTTTGCAAATAAATCGAAATCCCTTTCTTTTCTAAAGCCAAAAGTAGGTCTGCATCGGTCTGATCTAAAGTGATGGCATTATTCACTGCTTTTCTACCCGGACCTCCGCCTAAACCACCAATTTGAATTTCTTTTAAATCTAAGCCGTTCATCACTGTTTTATAAAGTTCTTGCACATTTTTAAATAAAAGCATAATCCGATTACGATCAAACTCCTTATTTTGAAAAGCAAGAACTGCCTGTTCGCTAGACAAAATTCGAATTTTAACACCTTTTGGTGCAGCCATTTTAAATACATCTTGCATAAAGGTATCTTGACTAAGCTGTGTATCAATCGTCACAATTTCATTAATGTCACATTGTTTAAGCCAACGGGTAATTACTTGTCCATGAATCAATCGAAAATCTACTCTTGTTAGTGCGATCATTTAAATCCCTCTTTTCGTATCTTTCTATTTGCTTCAATAATTTTGCAAATCTCTTTGGCATTTGTTTCGATTTCCTCAGATGAACCTTTCGTCAAAAGAGAACCAAAGCCGCAAACATTGACACCGTTTGCAAGCCAATCTCGCAAATTGCTCAAATCAATTCCCCCACTCGCTAGAATAGGCATATCGGGTAAAGGCGTCTTAAATACTTTGGGTAAACGTTCACCGTAAAAATCGGATATCGGAAACGCTTTAATAAATGAAGCACCTAATGTCAATGCTTCAACCGCTTCAGTAAAGCTTGTACAGCCAGGAGCATAAGGAATCTGGTATCGATTACATATTTTTGCGACTTCTTCACTATAATTTGGCGCTATGATAAACTGTGCCTCGTTTAAAATAGCATGACGAGCTGTTTCGCTATCCAGGACAGTCCCAGCGCCAACGATCAGTTTATCTTTGTATTTTTCACGTAACTGCCTTATCATGTTTCCAGCGCTATTTAACGTATAGCTCATCTCCATTACAGGAATTCCGCCACGAATACAGGCTTCGGCAATTTCGCAAGCCCTTTCAAAACTCTCAGTGCGAACAATTGCTAGTGCACCAACTTCAAACATACTTTTTGCGATCATTGTTTTCTTCATCTTTCTCACCTCTGATTAGTATTTTTCCATAATTTCATCAGAAAGAATATATTCATTGCACACAAAAAAAATTGGATTTTTTGTGTGTCAAAGGATATTTAAGAACACAAATCTTTAAAGAATAAAAAAAAACCTGCTTCAACTGTTGAAGCAGGTTTTCAAAAATGGATATTATTTTTTAAATAAACGTCACCGTTTCCGTCACTTCGATCGCTGGATCTAATGATTGGATCACGGGGCAATTTGGTGAAACGAGTTTTAGGCAACGGGTCGCTTTGTCATGGTCGGCTTCAGCGATTTTCGCATAAAACTGAATGTGGATGGCACTGACTGGTTGGGCTTTTTTGTTGTCGTCCCGGTCATAGCTGACTTCGATCTTTTCGATTTCTGCTGTGATTTTTGAATTCTCTAGGACGGATGCGTATACATAGCCGCCGCAAGCAGCGACCGCACTCACCAGCATTTGGACTGGCGAATAGCCTTTTTCCCGTGCTAACACCCAATTGCCAGTTGGGGTCGTCATTTCAAATTTGTCGCTTCCTTGATGGATCGTCAATGTTTCTACTGTCATCGTTTTTCTCTCCTCACAAAATGATCTGGTTCAACTTCGACCCATTCATACAATGGTGTCAAAGTAATCGTGCTTTGAATTTCCGTTTGTTCCATCGCACCTCTTGCTAACACAGGATCAGCGATCGGCGCTGCTGCTAATAATTTCTTCGTGTAAGGATGCAGCGGATTGTCAAACAAACGGTCGGTGGGTGCCAATTCAACTAATTTCCCTTGATACATGACGGCTGTTCGGTCACTGATATGACGAATCACGGACAAGTCATGGGAAATGAACAAATAAGACAACGAAAACTCTTTTTGCAGACGCAGCAGCAATTGGATGATCTGAGCCTGAATGGAGACATCTAATGCCGAAGTCGGTTCATCACACAAGACGAACGCCGGGCGATTGACCACCGCACGAGCGATGCCGATCCGTTGTCGTTGTCCGCCGCTGAAACTGCGGGGCAGTTTATGGACATCATCACCCGTGATCCCGACGATCGCTAAGATTTCTTTGGCTTTCGCTCGGGCAGCATCTTTCGTTTCATGATACAACGGCTCCATCACCAGTTCAAGTGCCGTCATGCGGGGATTCAATGATGAATACGGATCTTGGAAAATGATCTGCATTTGCTGATACGCTGCTTTGCGATCTTCTTCCGTCAATGCTGTTAGCTCTTTGCCTTCGAAGAAAATCTCCCCACTTGTTAAGGTCTCTAAATTTAAAATACTGCGTCCTAAAGTGGTTTTCCCACTCCCAGATTCCCCTACTAGCCCCAATGTCTCGCCCCGATGGATCGTTAGACTGACATCTTCGACCGCTCGGACTTCACTGACAGTGCCGCGCCAGTTTTTGCTGCGAAAGGTTTTCGTCGCATGTTCTACGCGAATCAGTTCTTCCATTATTCTGTCACCTCCTGATTGCGCCAAACGCGATGGGTCTTAGATAACTGCGTTTCTTGCAACTCATCTGCCAATGTCTCATGATAGTCAAAGACTTTTAATTCGGCATGCTTGTCGCCTAAATGTGCCGCTTGCAATAATTGTTTCGTATAAGGATGCGCAGGTTGATAAAAGATTTCTTCTGTGGTACCTTCTTCCACGACTCGGCCTTGATACATCACTTTAATAAAGTCGCACATTCCTGCAACGACCCCAAAGTCATGGGTCACAAGGACGACGGAAAGCTGGTTCTCTCTTTGCAGGTTTTTGATCAATGCCAAAATCTGTGCTTGGATCGTCACATCTAAAGCCGTCGTCGGTTCATCTGCGATCAGTAATTTCGGTTGCGCCAATAAAGCCATGGCGATCATCACCCGCTGACGCATTCCCCCTGATAGCTCGTGGGGATATTGTTTCATACGTTGTGCTGGAAAAGGTATGCCGACTTTTTCTAACTCTTTGACGGCGATTTCTTGTGCTGCTTTTTTCGATACTTTTTGTGAGCGGCGAATCACTTCGATCAAATGATAGCCAATCGTACGCAAAGGATTTAGCGAAGTCATCGGGTCTTGAAAAATCATGGCGATCGGTAATGTTCGACGATCGGTCACTGCTGCTCCTTCAAATGTATAACTGGCATAGTGATCGGTCACCTTATCAGGCAAAAGATCCATGACACTTTTCATGGTCATACTTTTGCCACTACCAGATTCGCCGACGATCCCAACCACTTTGCCTTTTGGAATCACTAGATCCAGCTTTTTGACTAACGGTTTCGGACCGGTTTTGCTGTGAAACGTCACATTCAACGCTTCGATCGCTAATAATTCTGTCTTCATCGGTCACACCTCCCTTTGCAAGACATGTTTGATCATGTCGCCGATGTTGTTGAAGGAATAGATGGTGAAAATAACAAAGAGCCCTGGAAGGATCGCCATGTATGGTGCCCGCTGCAAGCTGTTTTGCGCATTTTGCAACAGACTGCCCCACGAAGCCATCGGCTGCTGAATGCCTAATCCGAGGAAGCTCAACGCTGATTCGGTCATGATCGCTCCAGAAATACTTGCGGATGCCGCAACGATCAAGGTTGGCAGTACTGCTGGGAAAACATGCTTCACGATAATACTGAATGAAGAACGACCGATAAATTTCCCGTAAGCAACATACTCCCGTTCTTTCGCTGCTAACGTTTCACCACGAATCAAACGAGCGATGTTCATCCATGAAAACCCGCCGATCACAATAATGATCGTGGTTAGTCCAGGACGTAAAAAGACGCTCAAAACGATCACTAACACCAGCCAAGGAATTGATGACAACACATCGACGAGCCGCATCAGCAAGTTATCGATCCATCCGCCAAAGTAGCCAGAAACAAGACCGACAAGGGTCCCGATAAACGTCGCAGTGATCATTGCCAACACACCTACAAACAAGGACACCCGACCGCCGTAGACGACCCGAATAAAGTAATCCCGCCCCACTTCATCGGTCCCAAATAAATGAGACCAACTTGGTGGCTGTGACATGTTGCTGACATCCGTTGCATTGGGATCGATCGGGATCAAAGGTGCAACAAGCGACAAAATAATCAATAACGTCAAGAAAACGACAGAAAAAGTATAGATGGGCGAGGCAAGCATGACTTCACTGATTTTTTTGAAACGTTTCATTACTTGCTCCCTCCTTTACGAATACGTGGATCAACCACGGAATATAATACATCCGCTAACAAATTCCCTAAGATGACCAGTGTTGCTGACAGCAGCATGATCGCCATGATCACAGGATAATCGAGGCTTTTCGTTGCACTCATCAAGTAAGGTCCGACGCCCGGCCAGCCGTAGATCGTTTCTGTAATGATCGCACCGGTAACTAACATCGGTAACGCCAAGCCGATTTGGGTGACAACGGGAATCAAAATATTGCGACTGATGTGACGACTGAAGATTTGCCATTTGCTGGCGTGGAATGCCCGTTGCACCATCACGTAGTCTTCTGATACTTGCTGAGTCGCTGATGCCCGAATATACCTTGTCAAATCTGGGAAGAAGGCGACAGTCAATGTGATATAAGGCAAAATAAAGTGCTGCAGAAAATCGCCAAAATCCCCTTCTTTGCCGACTGTATACATGCCAATGATCGGGAACATATTCAATAAGTAACCAAATACATAAATCAAGATCATCGCAAACCAGAAGGTCGGCACGGCGATCCCTAGAGATGCTACAGCGTCAATGATCCGATCCCAAATCTTTCCTTTGTTGGCAGCGGCTAACAGACCTAAAATGATCGCCAGCAATAAAGCCGTCAAATATGCAGGGATCACTAGCCGCATCGTATTCGGGATCCGAGTCGCAAGTTCTTGTGAAATGCTGCTTTGAGAAACCAACGAAAAGCCAAGATTACCAGTAAGAACATTTCTGATCCAAAGAAAATATTGAACCAAAAAGGGTTGATCCAAGCCATAGCGCTGCCGCAACAGATCGATTTGCTCTTGTGACATATTCGGTGTCGTGATGGAATCGATCACATCATACGGGGCGATATGTATTAGTGAAAATACGATAAAAGAGATCACAAATAGCAAAGGGATTGCTTGCAATACTCGTTTTGCAATATATCGAAACATAATTGACCTTCTTTCTTTTTCATAGAAAAAAGCTGTGATAAAAAAGATTCCTCTTTATCACAGCCAATGGATTTACTTGATTGTCAATTTAGACATATCTTCGAATGTATAGATTGGGATCAAGCCTGCATCTTCTACATTACCAATTCGGTTATTGACCGCTAAGATTTTCTTGTTGTCAACGATTGGGTAAATGATCGCTTCGTCAGCAATGGCTTTTTGCAGATCATCGTACAATGCTTCACGCTTGTCTGTGTCCAATTCAACTGCTGCTTGCGCAAACAAATTGTCAATGGTTTCGCTATTGCTTTGGAAGTAGTTGGCACTGCCGCCAGTTTCGAATAAACTGCCGTATAAGTCAGGGTCATTCCCCATGATATACCCGCCAAGGAACAGGTTGTATTTCGTTGAATCAGGTTTTTTCAACTCAGTGAAGATCGCAGTACCATCGCCCCCTTCAAGGGTAACTGTAATGCCTGCTTGTTGCAATTGTTGTTGGATCAACGTAGCTTGGATCGTTTGAGCTGGGTCAGTTGAGTTAAACGCCAAGTTCAATGACAAATCAGTGACACCTGCTTCTTGTAAAAGCTCTTTTGCTTTTTCAGCATTTGTTTCATATTTCTCGACATCTTCGGTAACGTATGGATTGTTCGGTGGTAAGAATGAATACGGTGTTGCATAATAGTCTTCATCTAAATACGCTGCTTGATTTAATTCATCTTTGTTCAAAGCATACAAGACTGCTTGACGAACCTTCACATCTTGTAATGCATCTGAATGAGTATTTAAGCCTAAGTATCCGATGCGGTTTTCTGTATAGGGATAAACAGAAATTTGCGTATCATCTAAGTCTTCGATATCTGAAGGCAAAACAACGGCTGCGTCAACTTCCCCTTTTTGCAAAGCAACTTTGGCCGTATCAGTACTTTCAATGATCCGCAAGGTCACGTTTTGAATCGAAGGCTTGCCGCCATAATAGTTTTCATTGGCTTCAAAAGTAAAGTACTCACCACGTTTGTATTCTTTCAATTGATATGGACCCGTACCAACTGGTTTTTCAGGCAGTTCACTGACCGAAAAGTCGCTAACATCTTTAAAGATGTGCTCTGGAATGATGTATGTTTCGGTTGCGATATTGCTAATTGCTGCTGCACTCGGTGTTGGCAACACAAATTTCACGGTGTATTCATCCACTTTTTCGATCGCGATCGGCTGGTCGTCGACCCAAAGCGAATCGGCATTGCCGTTTTCTTTTTTGACTTTTTGTTCATACGTGAAAACAACGTCATCGGCAGTAAAATCTTCGCCATCTGACCATTTGACATCTTGTTTCAAATGCACGGTCAATGAAAGGCCGTCTTCCGCCGGTTCCACTGATTCTGCTAACGCATTTTGTGTTGTTCCATCTGCTTCCACTGTAACGAGTGGAGAATAGATCATGTTTGTCACTGTCAAGCCCCAGCGATCACTGGTGTTGATCGGGTTGGTGGACGATGGGTCCCCGCTGATGGCATAAGTGAATGTTGCATCATCGCCAGTACCAGCTGCACTACTGGTTGCCGTTTCCTCTGTATTTGATCCACCGCAGGCTGCTAGAACGAATCCTAGTCCGACGACGGCAACACTTGCTAAACCTTTTTTCCAATTGATCATTTTTCCATCCTACTTCCTGTTCCTATATAATTATAGTAGATTTTTTGCTTTTTATTCCCAAACAGGGATACTTGATTTCTTGGTAACTTCGTCAATAATTGCTTTTACTTCATCGGTCTGGTAATACGCTACGACCGTTTGGTACACATCATTTTCTGCTTCGTCTGCTCGCGCAGCAATGACATTATAATAGGGCGTGGAGGAGTCAGCCACAGGTTCTAAGAAAATCGCATCTTCTGTAGGAACCAAGCCAGCATCGACTGCCATGCCGTTGTTGATCAAAGAGATGTCGACATCGGTCATTGCCCGAGCCGTTTGATTGGAATCAAGCAGCTCAAATTTCAAGGCTTTGGGATTCTCAGTGACATCACTGGTTGTTGGCAGTAACCCTTTTGATTCATCCAAAGTGATCAAACCGGCCGTTTGTAAGAGTAATAGTGCGCGGCTTTCATTTGACACATCATTGGGTAAAGCCACCGTAGCACCATCTGCCAATTCGCTGACATCAGTGATTTTATCGGAATAAATACCAAGTGGGTTTAATGTCGTATACGCAATCGTCGTGTTGGAATAACCACTTTCTTCGTTGACATTATCCATAAAAATTTCCGTCAATGCTGCGTGAAGATCGATTGACCCATCCTCTAGTGCGACGATTGGTTGGCGATAATCGGTGAACTTCACCAGTTGCAAGTCGATATTTTCGTTTTCCTTCAATTCTTCCTGCACATGTTCCCAGGCTTCATTTTGTTCGCTAACGACACCTAATTTGACGACGGTCGTTTCTTCATCCGCTTGGTTGGTGCCACAGGCAGCCAAGCTAAACAATGCAAGCAGCCCAATCACTCCTGTCGTCAACACATTTACTACATTTCTTTTCATCCCTTTTTTCCCCTTTTGTTCCCTCCTCAGATCAATCGTCCTATTTCCTTGTCGAATGGCCCAACTAGACCAATTTCCCCTCTGTTTCTCAAAACAACCTACTTTTTCAAAGGAGAAATGGTTAATCCCTGTTGCCGTCAACCGAAAACATCGGACTCACTATTCATATGTAGTGTAACTTTATCCTATACAACTAAAACTGTCAATAAAATTACTCTACAAAAGTAAGTTTTTCACTAGCTGATCTGTGGTTGGGTTATTTGAATATCTTCAGTGCATTTTCTAAGTCATCGATCAAATCTATACTGCTTTCGATCCCAATGGAGATCCGTAAAAGATCCGGCGTCAATCCATAAGATTCTCGTACCTCTTGAGGAATATCTGCGTGGGTCTGTGTCGTTGGATACGTGATGAGACTTTCCACACCACCCAGGCTTTCCGCAAAGGTAAAGACCTTTAATGCCGCTAAGAAGCCGCTGATTTTGGTTTCATCAAGCACCCGAATACTGATCATCGCCCCTGCATTTGGGTACAGCACCTCTTTGATCGCCGGATGGGCTCGTAAAAAGCGGCCAACTTCCTTGGCGTTGGCTTCTTGCCGTTCAAAGCGCAACGGCAGCGTCTTTAAACTTCGGATGAATAACCACGTATCAAAGCTGCTCAAGGTCGGGCCTGAAGTATTGGCTAAATAATTCAAGCGCTCCCCTACTTGCGCATCTTTGGCGATGACGACGCCAGCCAAAATATCATTGTGACCTGATAAGAACTTGGTGCCTGAATGGATCACCAGATCCGCGCCTTCTTCTAAGGGCAACTGTCGTAATGGCGTCAAAAAGGTGTTATCTACGATCAGTAGCGCCCCATGGTCGTGTGCAAGCTTGGCGGTTTCAGCAATATCCGTCACGGTCATCAAAGGATTCGTTGGGGTCTCTAAAAAGACAGCCGTTACCTCGTCAGTTAGTTTTTCACTTAATTCTGTTACAGTGCTGAAGGTATCGAAGAATGCCCGTTGGCTTTTTTCCAATTCCGCAAAATAGCGAAAGCTACCGCCATACAAATCACGAGAAACCAAAAAGCGACTCCCGCTGGTAAATAAGTCAAAAATCAAAGCGATCGCACTCATGCCAGAGCTGGTCACTACTGCCCGAGCTCCTTTTTCTAATTCAGCAAGACCTGCTTCTAAGATATCACGGGTCGGGTTTTTGGTACGGGTATAATCATAGCCTGTACTTTGCCCTAACTCTGGATGAGCAAAGGTCGTGGAAAGATAGATCGGTGGGCTGATCGCCCCAGTTTGCTGATCCGAATGATTGCCTAATTGTGCCAGAAAAGTTGCTGTATCAATCGTCATGTCGTTCCTCCTTTTTGATTGCCTCGATCATGCGATCAAGGGCTTCTTGAATGATCGTCGGTGTTGTCGCAAGATTCAGACGAATCAAGCCCTGACCGTCTTGAGAAAACCATTCCCCATAGTCGACTGCCAGACCGGCAGTATCTTGGATCACGTGCTTGGTTCGTTCTTTGGCAATGACTTGCCGCAGATCGACCCAGAGAAGATAGGTTCCTTCTAATGGCAGGAGCTCAATTTTGGGAAATGCTTCTTGCAGTTGCTGGCGGACCATTTGTTCATTGGCAGCAATCACCAAAAGCAGGTCCGCTAGCCATTGATCCCCCGATTCATACGCGGCTTTCGCAGCCACCAATCCCAAATGATTGACTTCCGTCTGCTTGTATTGTCGACACCAAGCCTGATAGGCTCTGCGCATCTCTAAATCAGGAATCCAAACATGAGAGAGCAATAATCCTGCTAAGTTGAAGGTTTTTGAGGGCGAATCCAGAACGATCAGCTTCTCAAAGCCGACCCCCTGTGCCACTGTCACGGCTGAAACAAATTGCTGCTCACCGAGTATCAGCTCACGATGGATCTCGTCGGCGATCACGACAACCTCATGTTTTTGGCAAATGGCCAATAACTGATGCAGTTCTTTCTCTTGCCAGACCCGCCCTACAGGATTGTGGGGGGAGCAGAGAATAAATAGTTTCACTTTTTCTTCAATGATTTTGGCTTCAAAAGCAGCAAAATCGATTTGATAAAAATTCCCTACCTTTTGCAAGGGTGCTTCTATCAAGCGCCTTTTCGTCTCTTTGATGCTGTCAAAAAAGGGATAATAGACGGGCGGCTGGATTAAGATGCCATCGTCTGGTTCTGTGAAACAATGAAGCAAATCAACCAAAGATTGGACGACCCCTGTGGAAAACGAGAGCCATTTTTCTTCGAATTTCGTCCCCCAGTGGCGATCTTGCCAAGCTTGATAGGCTAAAAAATAGCCTGAGGGGGGAATCGCATAGCCAAAGGTTCCTTGAGCAACCAGTTGCTGCAAGGCTTCTTCCACTGCCTTTGGTGCAGCAAAATCCATATCAGCTACCCATAAAGGCAAAAGCTTTTCTCCTTGGAACCGTTGATCAACAAGATCCCATTTTAAAGAATCAGTGCCTTTTCGCTGTCTAGCATAGTGGGAGAGAAAATGCTCAATCGTCATTGATACTCACCCGACCTTCTGGCTCACTGCCAATTCGGTAACCTTCTTTCGTCGGCGTGACGGACAGGTCATACGGCGTTCGCAAATAAGTTTCATTGATCCAATTGCTGAAAAACAAAGAGGCATGTCCCCGCCAACGGTTGGTAATTTTTCCGCCTAAACGGTCATAGGCAAAGTAATTTTTGGGCAATGCGGTAGCTAAGCCCCGTTCCATGTCTCGCAAGTACTCTTCATTCAAGGTCGTTGTGTGGTATTCAAAATGCCCTAGCAAGAAGGCATTTTTATGATCTTCTGATACGAAGATGGAAGGCCCTGTTTCAACACCCGCTGCCAAGATTTCTAAAGGCGCCTGGGCGAGCTGGCCTTCATCGATGCCAGTATAGCGCGAATGGGGCGTATAAAAGACGTCGTCAAAACCGCGAACGAGCGGATGAAAATGCGTGACTGCTTGTTCGAAGACACCGAACAATTTGCTTGGGTACAACACTTTGTCGATACCATAATGGTAATAAAGACCAGCTTGTGCCCCCCAACAAATATGCAGGACTGAAGTGCAATTCGTCTGGCTCCAATCCATGATCTCTTGCAGTTCTTGCCAATAATCAATGGCTTCAAAGGCCATTTTTTCAACAGGGGCACCAGTGATGATCAAGCCGTCGAATCGTTGGGACTGGATCACTGAGAATTCTTGATAGAACTTTTCCATGTGATCGACAGACGTGTTTTTACTTTCGTGGTACTTCATTTTCAGTAAAGTTACTTCAATTTGCAGCGGACTTTGGGAAAGCAGGCGCAGCAATTGATTTTCTGTGGCGATCTTTTTCGGCATTAAATTGACGATTGCGATCTTCAAGGGACGAATCTCTTGTTTCGCCGCTTTATGCTGCAGTAAGGCAAAGACATTTTCTTTTTGCAGGACCGCTGCAGCGGGTAGTTCTTTGGGAATAATGATCGGCATTGCTTCAACTCCTTACAGTTAAATTTCTTGTTGAAGAGAAGGCGAATAGTTTCAGCTGTGAAAAACAAAAAAAGCCGCCCTTTTATCCTTACGGATAAAAGGGACGACTTGATGCGCGTTACCACCCTAATTCGTGCTATTCTCACAAATAACACCTCAACAGTACACTATGATACTTGGCGCTGTAACGGGCGCATGCCGTTTTGCTGGCGTGAACCAACAAAAAAACTCAGAGCTCATCTTCACTGATCACCGCATGTCTCCTTTTTCACCAACCGGAGTCTCTGTACCTTTGTTGATCTGCTACTCTTCTCTTCAACGTTATCGATTTCTTTGTTTAATTTTAAAAAATTATAATTGTTTTTTCATTTACTGTCAACGGCAAGTTAGGGGTTTTTCTTAGATTTCTTCTAAATATAAGTATTGCTGACCCATTTTCTCATAGATCGCTGCTAAGTCTTCTTTGCTGACTTCACGATCCTTATGTCCATAAGGGTCGTTGACATACATCGTATCACCATCGATGCCTGTGATCACCACCGAATGGATCAATGCCGTCACAAGGATTTCGCCATTTTGGGTATTCCATTGAAAGAAATCCGCATCGGTAGGTACTTGTAATTCTAACGTCGCAATCATCCAAACTGGTTTCCCAGATTGTAGTACTTTGACGATCTCATCAAAGCTTTTGTCTCGTCCACTAATGACTTCGTATTGCTCTTTTACAATCCTTTCGGCGACATCGGTGATCGGTTCTACGTCAACCCCCATCGCGCTATCGCCGCCATAGATGTTTCCAACAAAGCCTTCTCGTGGATCTCCATGGTGATAATAATCCTCATAAAGCGGGACATACGCTAATTCTTCCGCCAATTGATTTTTATTGGTATCAAATCCGTAAAAATTCAAGAGCATCGATAAAGCCGTTACCTCACAGCCGTTCCCTAACGCCACTTCATCGAATTGATTTTCTAACGGAACATCCAATTGAATAACCTCACTGTATTCAGGCTCTGGTGTTTGTTCTTCATCCGAAAGTGCTAGTGTCAATTCATCCTCTATCTTTTCAAAGGGGGACTGCCCGTTCTTACTGTCATAAAAAATCAGCAGAAAGAAGAGCATCAAGACGAACATACCTAAAAGTAACCGTTTTAACTTTTTCTTCTTCATCTACTTCCTCCTCTTGTATATTATAACTTATTTCTGTTTATTATTTCACTATAATAAACTTTTTAGGAAGGAGTATTTTCTTAATCTAAACACAAAAAAATAGGCCCGTTTAGGCAGCGGGTCTATTCAAACTGGCGCTTATGCCGCTTTCTTCTGTTTCTGAATAAAGCGTCCTTTTGCTTTCGAAAACGAACGAATATCAAATTGTTTGCTTAAGGCACCTGCAACAAAATAAGCCAAATTGAAATCGATCAAGCTATGGATCAAACCGCCGATCCCCATCAAAACGAACAAGAAATAGTAGAAATTACCATCGAATGCGGTCCCTGGTACATTTCCTGTGAAGTAAAAGGCGGCAACGACTGCCATTTCTACGGCAGAATGGATCAGTCCGATAATCAAGTTAAAGCTCTGAAATTTGATATTCAATAAAGAGGGTTTGCCATTTTTTAGTAAAATATCTGGGTGCTTCTGTAAATAAAAGGCACCGATGACGGCAAAAACAACATGGGACAATGCCCGTAAAGCAATGATTGGTGGCAGTGTTAAGAAAAAGCCAAAGGTCGTTCCTAAAGCTACCGCGATCGCCATCGCAGGTGAAAAGAACATCGCCACAAAGACGGGCACATGGCTAGCTAAGGTAAAAGATGCTGGTCCGATGACGATTTTGGGCATTACCATGGGAATGACGATCCCCATGCCGATCAACAATGCAGCGATCGTTAAATGGCGAATGGAATGATTTTTCATTTATACTCTCTCCTTCAATGTGTCATGACAGTTCTGTCTTGCTTATTCTACTGGTATTTCCACGAGGTGTCAAGACACAAAAAAACGAATGTTTATTCAACATCCGTTTTTATTGAAGTTATCCTTTACGCGCTTGCATTTCATTGCTTAATTTGGCAAATTCCGCTAACGACAGCGTTTCTCCACGTCGTTTCGGATCGATCCCACTTGCTTCTAAGCTGTCTGCCAACCACTGTTTGGTTGTTTCATCTTTTCCATAGCTATTTTGCAAATTGTTCCAAAGGGTTTTACGACGCAGCTGAAAGGCTGCTTTCGTTAATTTGAAAAACTCTTTTTCATCGGTGACTGCGACTGCTGGTTGTGATCGACGCGTCAATTTCAAAATAGCCGAATCAACATTCGGTTGGGGCACAAAAACGGTTTTCGGGACGATGAATGCCAGTTTTGCTTCCATGTAGTATTGCACAGCGATCGACAACGAGCCATAGGCTTTAGTCCCGGGAACTGCTGAGATTCGATCTGCCACTTCTTTTTGCATCATCACGACCATTTCATCTACTTTTACCTGAGACTCTAAAAAGTGCATCATAATTGGCGTAGTGATGTAGTAGGGCAAATTTGCGACAACTTTTAATGAAGCAGCCGTATCGCTGAATGCTGACTGAATGGTCGTTGCCAGATCTGCTTGCAAGACATCTTGATGAATGATTTTCACATTTTGATATGGCTGCATTGTGTCGGCTAACACTGGGATCAACCGATCATCAATTTCAAACGCCAACACTTGCTTGGCATGTTTTGCCAACTGTTCGGTCAGCGCACCGATTCCAGGACCAACCTCAATGACGTTTGTCGTCTCGTCGATGCCTGCAGTTTCTACGATTTTCCGTAAAATATTCGGTTCTGTTAAGAAGTTTTGCCCTAAACTTTTTTTAAAGGTAAAGCCATGTTTCGCTAAAATCTCTTTGGTTCTTGAGGGGGTTGCTATATCCCGTTCTTCCTTCACAATTCTTCCTCCACTATTTTCATTGCTTCTGCCAACTCTGCATCGGTGATACGAAACATTGTCAGCCGCTTCTCTAATTGTTTGCCGTTCGTATAGCCGATGCGTAAAAGATCCCCCAACCGCTCTCGTTTCTCTTTCGCTCCAGCCCCTGCGATCAAGCCATACGCTAACAACTGTTGCCGATCAATGGTCCCCTCACTGACTTCATTTGAAGCAATCGGGGTTACGACTTTTCGCAAGGCTTCTTTCAACGCTTCATGGCTGGCGTGTTCCACGCCTAAACTGCCCTTGCTTTTCGGTGCTGCCTGGCTGCGCGGTAAAAAGGCATGCTTGGCATCAGGAACGACTTCCATAATGATTTTGCGGATCTTTTCTCCCGAAAAATCGGGATCGGTAAACACGATGACCCCTCGTGTCTCTTGGGCGTGCTCGATTTGATCAAGGATCGTGTCATCGATCGCCGAACCGATCGTCTCGATGGTATCTACATCGAACACTTCTTGCAATCGGCGGGTGTCGTCTTTGCCTTCGACGACAATGATTTCTTCGATTTTCGGTTTATTAGTCATTGATCCTAAATAAGCGATGGGCATTTTTTGTCGTGTAGGCCGCAACATCAGCCACCGCTTCTTGCCGCAGCTCCGCGATTTTATCCACTACATAATGAGTATAGCCCGGTTCATTGCGCTTGCCACGATAAGGAACAGGGGCTAAATACGGCGCGTCAGTCTCAACGAGTAGCCGATCTTGTGGCACGACTTGCGCAGCTTCTTGTACCTCCGTCGCCTTTTTGAAGGTCACGACACCACTAAAGGAAATATACATTCCTAGGTCCAAGAACTTTTTCGCCCATTCGCCGTCCCCACTAAAGCTGTGCATGATGCCGCCGATCGTTTGGACTTTTTCATCCTTTAAAATCGCATAGGTATCTTCTAAGGCTTCACGGGTATGAATACTGATAGGCAGCTGATGTTCACGGGCGATCGCCATTTGCCGACGAAAGACCTTTTCTTGAACTTCCTTCGGATCTTCCATCCAGTGATAGTCTAAACCGATTTCACCTAGGGCAACGACTTTTGGTTGTTCCAAGCGCTCTTGCAAATAGGTTTCCACTTGTGGGGTATAAGAACCAGCTTCGGTTGGATGCCAACCGATAATACTGTAAATGCCAGGATATTCTTTGCTTAATGCTAACGATTTTTCAATCGTTGGCTGATCGAAACCGACGACCGCCATCTCCGTTACTCCTAGTTCTTGCGCACGGGCGACCGTTTCGGGAATGTCTTCGTTAAACTGTTCTGCATTCAAATGTGTATGAGAATCAAAAATCATGAAATCTCCTCCTTAGTCCTTCTATACTCTAGCATATTTTGACGGTTTAAGAAACGAATCCTCTTCGCTTTTTTCATCAGTATAAGAAAACTTTCAGCAAGCAAAAAAAATCCGCCCAAAGTTGGAGGACGCCGAAGCTGATTTTCTCTATACTGAGGGTAACGAAATCGTATGGAGGTGGAAATATGGAACGATCAAAAATT
The DNA here is from genome assembly GCF_051713725.1 of Enterococcus sp. DIV0755f. NCBI lineage: Bacteria > Bacillati > Bacillota > Bacilli > Lactobacillales > Enterococcaceae > Enterococcus > Enterococcus sp. DIV0755f. The sequence goes on along the minus strand of NZ_JBIOQL010000001.1, from coordinate 1,086,502 downwards.
GATCCCGGCCGCTTTTTTTCTGGCCAAAAAGCAGCCACGAAAGGCACGTTAAAACATCAATATCATTACTATCGGCAGCAAAATGCCCATCAAGCATTCAACAGCGATTTTCAGCGAAATTTCCAGCATGATTTCCCGAATTTTGCTACCTGGCTAAAATTGCAGCAACAGACACCACAAAAGAATCAAACAACGACTTTTTCTCACTGGTTATTGGTTGGTTTCTTCGGACTTTTGACAGCAGCAAGTTTTTCGCAACAGCTCTTATTCCTACTTTTTGTCTTTGTCTTAGCCGCTCTCGTCAAAGGACCTGGCATGATCGTATGGGGCATCGTGTATTCCTTCTTAGTTAGTCTGTTCCCGCCATTGGGTATCGTTCTTTCTGGCTTATTTTTCTTACTGACCCTGCGTCAATTAACCAAAAATGTCACTTTCGTTTTGACTGCATTGTACTTTTACGGTTATCCCTTTGTCATCACAGCCCTCCAACACTTTACGAATTGGGACCCGCAATGGCTGTGGGTCGGCAGTATCGGTTTTGCCTTGATCAGTGGCCATTTTGTCTTAAAGCAAAACTATCCCTTTGCTTCAAGTAAAAGTCTCGCATGGGCGATCATCTCCGTCCCTTATGATTGTGTCATGGCTTTGATCCCCGTCAAACACAAAGCACGCTTCAAACGTTTGGTGAAAAGCAAATAATTGCGATCTAGGATACAAAAGATCGGCTATTGCCGCCCCTTTTGTATCTTTTTTTCATGGAAGAAACAAACGAAATACGATGGATATTTTTTGTTATTTTTGCTTTCGCATGATTGCTTTTTTTGTAAGAATCTACTATGCTAGAAACTAGCAAATCAAAAAAGGAGCCACGCCATGTACACCCTCATTCTTATTGCATTCCTCCTTACGGGCTTGCTAGTTTACTCCTTTATTATTGAACCGCATCTTCTCAAACAACGGCACTACCTCATAAAAAAAGACAAGCGCACCGTCTTAGATATTTCAAAGGCTTACGATCTTTATCAAGCAGAAAGCAGTCTCGTGATCGCCCATATCAGCGACCTTCATTTTTCTCGTTGGTACAAACCACGGCGAATGAATCGCATCATTCGATCAACGATCCAAAACAAGCCGGATCTGATCATCATCACGGGGGATCTGATCGATAATTATAAAAAATGGCCGCATCGTTCAACCAAGCGACTGATCGAAAAGCTGAAAAAATTGCAAGCGCCTCTGGGTAAGATCGCAGTTATGGGGAACCATGACCATTTGAATGACGGGCATTACTTTGTTAAGGAAATATACCAGCATGCAGGGTTTACCTTACTTGATAATGAGTCGGTTTTTGGTTCTGATGACAAAACGTCGATGAATATTGTCGGTATCGATATAGAAAGTCCGAAAGTCAGTTTTACCTATGAAGCAACCTTAGCAGAATGGCAGTTGCTTTTGCTCCATGAACCCGATTATGTTTCTCGGATCACCAATCTGCCAAACTACGACTTGATTCTTTCTGGCCATAGCCATGGCGGGCAGATTCGCTTGCCTTTTTATTATGCGAAAACAAAGGGCGCGTTGAAATATACCGATGGGCTCTACCTTTTAGGCAATGAGACCTTATTAAGTGTTTCCAGCGGGGTTGGTATGACCAAGATTCCCGCCCGACTCGGTGTCCCACCTGAGATCCTTTATTACCATTTAGAACCGCAACAGCAATTGAACGTTTCTTAACTGTTCATCGGTGCAATTGGGAAAAAATCAGCGACTCGTTTCAGCAAACGTTCGATTCGCTGATTTTCTTTTTGCGCCCACCGTGTTAAAATATACTAAATAAACACTTTTCAACAATTAGGAGGAACCAAAAAATGCTCATCTCGGAAACGCTTTGGTTTTTGATCGCCTTCTTCGCTTATACAGCCTATGTATACGGTCAGGGGTTGTACTTTCCTATCATCGCTTTTCTTGCTGCTTTGATGGGCTGCGGATTTTATCTCTTTGCTTTTCTCCAGCACAAAAATACGACGAAAAAACATCCTTAGCCAGAACGAGCTAAGGATGTTTTTTGCATTATTGATTCAAGCCCTGATAAATCGTATCGAGATTCCACTTCATCATGTTATAGTAGCTGTCACCTTCTTCTCCCGGTTCTGCAATCGAATCGGTAAAGACGGTTCCGAATATCGGAATACCTGCATCACGAGAAACACTTTGCATCGGACGAGTATTGACGCTGCTTTCGACAAACAAGGAAGCGACGGCTGAGTTTTGCAGCTGATCCACTAAGTTCTTGATTTGCGCAGGGGTTCCTTCTTCTTCGGTATTGATTTCCCAGATATAGGCAGACGGTACACCGTAGGCTTTGGAGAAGTATTTGAAGGCTCCCTCACTGGTGACGATCAATTTCTTCTCTTCGGGAATCGATTGGAAGTTTTCCTTCGCTTGCTGATCCAGTTCTTCTAATGAAGCCAAGTAGCGTTCAAGGTTTTCTTCATAGAAAGAGCGATTGTCAGGGTCCTTTTCGCTCAAACGTTGAGCAATGTTGCGGGCATAGATCATACCGTTTTCTAGATTTAACCAGGCATGAGGATCGGCTTTGCTGTGGTCTTCATCATCAGAAAGATAAAGCACATCCACGCCATCACTGACGGCAAAGTAATCTTCATTTTCTACCTTATTGGCATTGTTCATCAATTTGGTAAACCAGCCATTGCCGCCAGTTTCTAGATTCAAGCCGTTGTAAAGGATAAGATCGGCATCGGTCGCTTTTCGAACATCTTCCACTAAAGGTTCATATTCATGGGGATCACGCCCCACTGGTACGATACTGTGAAGATCGATTCGATCACCGGCAATGTTTTCCGTAATATCAGCAATGATCGAATTGGTCGCTACTACTGAAAGTTTCCCTTCTGTTTGGGCCATCTGTCCGTTTTGCTGTGCCAAAAAGAAGCCACCAGCTACAGCTGCCGTTGCTAAAACCGCCGTCACTGACCAGCGTTTGACTGGACTGGTCTTTTGTTTTGGTGAGAACAAGAAACCGATCACGAAAAAGGCTCCTGCGGTCAAAACGATACTTGATCCTGCGGCAATATTAAAGCTATACCCGATAAACAAGCCGATAAATGAGGCGAAACCACCTAAAACCCCTGCGATGACCATCATATGCTTCAATTGTTTTGTATAAAGATAAGCCGTTGCTGCTGGAGTGACTAACAGAGCCACGATCAAGATCGTTCCGACGCTTTGCATCGCTGTCACTGAAACCAAAGTCAACAAGAACATCAATAAATAGTGATAGGCTTGCACTTTCATCCCAAAGGCCTTTGCCATCATCGGATCAAAAGACGTGATCAACAGTGGACGGAAGAAGAGGATGATCACTGCCAGCACAAGGATAGCGATAGCGATCGTCAGCCATTTGTCGCTGTCTTGCACCGCTAGCACATTCCCAAACAAAATGTGAAACAAATCAGTCGAACTATTTGCTACTCCAATCAAGATAACCCCTAAAGCTAGAAACGAACTAAAGGTGATACCGATCGCTGTATCGCTTTTGATTAGGCTGTTATTGGCGATATAGGTAATGATCATGGAAGCCAAGATCCCAAAGAAGATCGCCCCGACAAAAAAATGAACGCCGAAGATATAAGACAAGGCTACCCCTGGTAAGACCGCATGAGAGATTGCATCCCCCATCAAGGACATTCCTCGTAAGATAATAAAACAACCGATCACCCCTGCCACGATCCCGATCGCGACTGCCGTGATCAAGGCATTTTGCAAGAAATGATAGTTACTTAAACTCGTAAAAAAGCTTGTCAACATGTTAAACGCCTCCTTTCACGATGATCGCATCGCCAAATGTTTGCTTCAAATTGCTCTCGGTAAAGACTTCACTGACTGGTCCCGCAGCGATCAGGGTTTGATTGAGCAGAACCAAGTAATCAAAGTATTCGGTGATTTTCCCCAGATCATGGTGAACGATAAAAATCGTCTTGCCAGCATCTCGCAAGTTACGCAACAGGCCGACGATGATCGCTTCACTGGTGGCATCGATCCCTACAAAGGGCTCATCGAGGAAAATATAGTTGGCATCTTGCACCAACGTTCGAGCAATCAAGACCCGCTGAAACTGCCCGCCGGACAATTCCCCAATCTGACGTTCCGCAAAGGATTCCATTTCTACCGCTGCCAGAGCGGCTGTCACTTTCTGCCAATCGTTTGCCGACATCCTTTGGAACATGCGCATCTTAGGATACAAGCCTAAAGATACGACTTCTTTGACTGTGATCGGAAACGTGTAATCAACCGCGGTCTTTTGTTCGACATAGGCAATTTCCTTTTGAAAGTCTTTTAACGCTTTTTTGTCGACACTCATGTTCCCACTGGAAGGGATCAATTTCAACGCCGCTTTGATCAGCGTCGACTTCCCTGCCCCATTTGGACCAATGATCCCTACGATCGACGGTTTTTCTACTTGAAACGACAAATCCGAGATCACTTGATGATCGCCATCATAGGCTGCGGATATTTCTGAAAAAGTAATCATTATTTTCACTCCATTTCCATAGTTAAGGATAGTTTATTTATTTTTTAGGTAGACCTAACTTATTTTTATTATACAAGAAAGGATTTGTTTTGCAAGACAGTTCTCTTGATTTTTTTAAGAAACACCACAGTTTCTTGGCAATGACTCTTGAAAACTAAGATTCTATCTTTATTTATTGAGTAAAAGTTGGTGCCCACAAACACGGATGCCATCAATTTCTTTCTATCTTTTGAGCGCAAAGCATTTGATTTATTCTTAATAAAAGAGATCATTCCTCGGCACCTCAGTGACGTACGTTTTTTCAATAACAGAAGAGAGGCTAATCAAAGCCTCTTCGCTTTCTCCCTTTATGATTAATACCAAACAAATCAAAGAATCAACAATTCTTCTATTTCCATAAATTCACGAATTCACTCTCTTTTATGATGACCAAGAAACCCTTTCATCTCGACTAAAACGCTTTATAAATTAAACTTTTCTAATTATTATGTGATTTTTCGAACAAAAGCTAAAAATAACATGACAACTATGTTAGTCTTTGATTTGGAAAAAGTTTTAGGAGGAATAAAAACAATGAAGAAAATTTTCCAAACACTATTAGTCCTAACCTCGTTAGCAACTTTGAGTGCTTGTGGCGCTGATTCACAAACAAGCAGCAGCTCAAGTACTGGTTCATCTGCTAATGAAGAAACAGATGCAACTTCTGCTGCATCTGGTCAAGAATACACAGACCCTAGCGAACTTGCAGACAACTACGATGTCGTGATCGTCGGTGCAGGTGGCGCTGGAATGGCCGCTGCGATCCAAGCAAAAGAAGCTGGCGCAAACCCAGTTATTTTAGAAAAAATGCCAATTTCTGGTGGAAATACATTGAAATCTTCAGCAGGAATGAACGCTTCAGAAACCAAATTCCAAGAAGCAGAAGGCATCGAAGATTCAAACGATCTATTTTATGAAGAAACATTAGCTGGCGGCCACAACACCAATGATGAAGAATTGTTGCGCTACTTTGTGGATCATTCAGCAGAAGCAATCGATTGGTTAGATTCCATGGGTATCACTTTAGACAACTTAACAACGACTGGCGGGATGAGTGAAAAAAGAACGCACCGTCCATCGGATGGTTCTGCTGTTGGGGAATACTTAGTTGATGGCTTGATGCGCAACATCCATGAATTGGAAATCCCAATTTTTGTGAATGCCGATGTCAAAGAAATCAATGAAGAAGATGGTCAAGTCAACGGGGTGACCGTTGAAGTTGAAGGAACCGAACAAACCATTGATGCCAAAGCAGTTGTCGTTACAACAGGCGGTTTCGGTGCCAATTTCGACATGATCACCGAATACAAACCAGAATTGGCAGACTACGTGACAACGAACCAAGAGGGTTCGACTGGTGATGGGATCAAAATGATCGAAGCATTAGGTGGACAAACGGTTGATTTAGAGCAAATCCAAATCCACCCAACAGTGGATCAGTCTAAATCACTGTTAATCACTGAAGCTGTCCGTGGAGAAGGCGCGATCTTGGTCAATCAAGAAGGCGAACGGTTCTTCAATGAAATGGAAACACGAGACAAAGTCTCTGAAGCGATCATTGCCCTACCTGAAAAATCAGCAACGTTAGTTTTTGATGCAGGTGTCAAAGAACGCGTGACAGCCATTGATTTTTACGAGCAACAAGGGTTAGTCAAATCCGCTGACACGATCGAAGAATTAGCAAAAGAATTGGACATGCCAGAAGCAGCGCTTGCTGACACGATCGCTACCTGGAACAGCAGTGTGGCTGCTGGTGAAGACGAAGCCTTTGGACGCAGCACAGCAATGGACAACGATTTGTCAACAGGACCTTACTATGCCATTGCCATCGCTCCTGGTATCCACCACACGATGGGCGGCGTGAAGATCAACACCAACACAGAAGTGATCGCTACGGATAACGAAATCATTCCAGGTCTTTTTGCAGCCGGTGAAGTAACTGGTGGGTTGCATGGTGAAAACCGAATTGGCGGTAATGCCGTTGCCGATATCATCATCTTCGGACGCCAAGCAGGAACAAAAGCTGCCGAATTTGCGCAAGAAAATTAAAACACTCTCTATAAAAAAAAAGTACTTACGTTTTTTTCATCAACGTAAGTACTTCTTTTTTCATATAATTGACACAATAGTTTTTATTGTTCTGGTGCTGTCACTTTGATAATCTGCACCTCATAAGGCGCCAACTGAAGCATTTGGTTTGTCGTTTTTCCAGTAAGCAAATCGACTCCTGTAGTTGCTACCTCTACTTCTTGATTTTCTTCGGAAAAATTCATCACAAAATAATAGGTAGTCGGAGTAAGCTGCTCTTGCTGACTTTCTCTACTTTGGATCGACACGTTCGTTGAACCTTGACGGACCCACTCATTTTGTATGCGAAGCTGTTGTATTACTTCTTGATAGAAGTCTTCCAAAAAGGCTTGATCCGTCCGTCCCCCAAGATAGTAGGCACTTCCTTCACCATAATCATTTACGGTCACTGCAGCTTGACCTTGATAAAAATCAGCACCGTAGACCCCTAACGTTTGGGCAGTGTTTGTTTGAACAACACTACAATAATCATGAATTTGGTACTGCTGCTCCTTCATTAAAAGCAGATTTTTTTGTTTCGGATATAACGTATCGATTTCTTTCACAGACACACCAAACAGTTCTTCTAACTCTTGGGGCCAGCCCCCTAAATAGGTCAAGTCCGTTTCATTCACGATCCCCGTCAAATAAGTGGAAACCAGCGTCCCGCCATTGTTCGTATACTGTTGAAACTTTTTCATAGTTTCTTTTGGTAAAAGGTAAAGCATCGGAGCGATGATCAATTGGTAAGAGTCAAAGTCATGGTCTTTCGTGATGACATCAACCGCGATGTCATGATCCCAAAAATAGCGATAATGCTCTTGCAACGTTTGTGGGTAGCGTTTGCTCTCCAAACCAAAACCTTGCGCATCATTGAGCGCCCAATTGTTATCCCAATCATAGATGATCGCCACTTTGGCTTTTTTGTGCAATCCTTTGACTTCTTTGATTTCTTCTAAGGCTTTTCCCACTTCTGCTACATCTTGAAAAACACGATTCTGTTCGTCGTTGTCATGGTCCACGACGGCCCCATGGAACTTCTCAGATGAGCCTCGAGATTTTCGCCATTGGAAATAAAGATTACTATCTGAACCGTGAGCAATAAATTGCATAGAAGACAACAGATGCATCCCGGGGCGTTTCGTGCGATTGACTGGATGCCAATTCACACCACTAGGGGTTGATTCCATGATCAAAAAGGGTTGCTTTTTCAAGCTACGGTACTGATCATTGATAAACCCAACCTTACTTGCCAAATCAGCTGTCGTTCCCCAATCATTATGCCAAGCAGGATAACAATCCCAACTAATGACATCTACATGCTGGGCAAATTTTCCATAATCAAGGCTATAAAAGGGAATCAAATCTCGGGTATCTGCCATGAAATTCGTTGTGATCGGCACATCTGGAGACAAACGACGAATGTCTTTGATCTCATGTTCATAGAAATCAATGGTCTGATCGGTCACAAAACGATGCCAGTCTAGATTTAGTCCATGAACTTGCATTTCGCCGATCGGTGAAGGAGATTCGATTTGCGACCAATCGGTGATCGTATGGCTCCAGAAAGGTCCCCACCAGGCCTCATTCAAGGCTGCTAATGTCTGGTACTTCTGCTTAACCCACTGACGAAAGTTTTCTTGGCAAATGGGACAATGACAATCTCCAGAATACTCATTGGAAATATGCCACATCAATAGTGCTGGGTGATCGTGGTAGCGTTCAGCTAATTTCCGATTGATGATCGCCACTTTCTCACGATAGATCGGTGAAGAAAAGCAGTGATTGTGACGCCCGCCGTGTAACATTTTTTCCCGTTTTTCATTGGTCCGTAGAACTTCAGGGTATGCTTTAGACAACCAGGCAGGACGCGCGCCGCTTGGCGTCGCTAAAATGACGTTGCTGTTTCGTTCGGCGAGCTCATCCATGATTTTGTCTAACCATTCAAATTGAAACACCCCTTCTGCTGGCTCTAAGGCACTCCAAGCAAAAATACCAAGGGAAAATGTATTAGCATGAGCTTTTTCCATTAGTTCTAAATCTTTGGCTAAGATCTCGGGATAATTTAGCCACTGGTCAGGATTATAATCCCCACCATGTAAAAAGCGTTCTTCTAAGTTATATCTTGTCATCTTCTCTTCCTATCCTTTTGTGCCACCAGCGGTCAAACCGGAGACAAAATGTTTTTGTAATGCAATAAAGACGAGTGCGATCGGAATACTGATCAAAATAGCCCCTGCCGCAAAAGTCGTATAGCTGGCTCCCATTTTATCCGTGACTAATTTGTATAACCCAATGGGTAGTGTATAGTACTCAGGATTACGTAAAATCACAGAAGACAGGGCAAAGTCTCCAAGTGGTCCAGTAAAGCCATTCATGGCAACGACTGCCAGCATTGGTCGTGATAAAGGAATCAAAATTTGCCAGAATATTCGCGTATTGCTTGCGCCATCTATCTTGGCACTCTCGTCTAAATCTAACGGGATCGAGTCAAAATACCCTTTCAATAAGTACGTGTTCATGGGAATCTGGCCCCCAACGTAAATCAAGATCAGCAACCAATGGCTATTGATCAAGCCGAGCATTTGGGCCAATACAAAAATTGCGATCAAGGCAGAGAACTGCGGGATCATTTGTAGTAGTAAGAACAGCATCAACCCATTTTTACGGCCTGTAAAACGAAATCGTGAAAAGGAATACGCCGTCATGGAGACAAAAATCAGTGACAAGAACATGGTGCATACACTGATTTTTAATGAATTCAAATACCATTGACTATAATAAAGCGAGTTGTCACCAGCAAACAATTTCGTGTAGTGACTTAATGTCGGACTCGTCGGAATCAGACTCGTACTTACTAAACTGTTCCCAGGATTAAAACTAGCACCGATCGTCCAAAGTAAAGGATAGACGATCACTACTACCGTAAAAATCAGTACGAGATACGTCAAGGATAGGCGGACAAATTTTTGTTTCTTCATACTTGCTGCCTTCATGTTATCCAACCTCCTTGAATGAATTTGTTCGGCGGAATTGCCATAAAGCAATCGCGATCACGACGATCGATAAGAGAATCGTCAACGCTGCTGCCAGTGCATATTGACTATTTTGCATCGTGAGCTTATAGATCCACGAAACCAAAATATCGGTACCACCAGCGGTCGAACCAGGAACTGCTGGTCCACCAGAATTAAACAGATAAATGATATTGAAATTGTTGAAGTTAAACGTATATTGCGTAATCAAAATCGGTGCCATTGCATAAAGCAATAATGGCAATGTGATTCGGCGGAATTTTTGTAAAGCTGAAGCACCATCGATGGTCGCCGCCTCATACAAATCATCAGGAATGGATTGCAGCGTCCCTGTAGTCACGATAAAAATATACGGAAAGCCTAGCCAGCCTTGAATCAGTAGCAAAGCTAAGCGGGTCCAATTCGCACTCGTTAGCCAAGGAATCGGTGAAATCTGGAAGAAATTCAAAATCGAATGATTGATCGCACCAAAGGAATCATTGAACATTCCTGAAAACACCAAGATCGTAACAAATCCCGGAACTGCCCATGGGAGGATCAAAATCGTTCGAAAGAACTTTTTGAGTCGTAATTCTTTTTGATGCACCAGCACCGCTAAAAATATTCCGATAGAAACTTGTAACGTTGAGGCGATCAAGGTCCAGATAACTGTCCAGCCCAGAACATTGAAGAAGGTACTACGCCAAATATCGACAGTAAAAATCTTCTTAAAGGTCTCTAATCCCACCCAATCTGCTAAATTGGCAGGTGCAGAATGATACAGATCATAGTTCGTAAAAGCTAACGCGATACTAAAGAGAATCGGAAAAATAACAGAAAACACGAGTAAGAAAAATGCTGGGCTACTCATTAAATAAGGATAGCCTTCTCTTAATAGTGCCTGGTAGCTTTCACGGATAGAGTTGACTGGTAGCTCATTGTCTCTTAATTCACCGTTTTTATAGGCATCACGGATGTTTAAATAATAGAACAACAGACCAAAACCGATGACGATCAAGGCAACTAATCCTTCTGCTAATAAAAAGATGGAATTGTCTCTCGGCACTTCCACGCCTAATGTCACGATGCCCCAAAGTCCCATATTAAATAAATCTTTAAAGACGACAAGATACATAGCAAAAAAGAAGAAAAATAAAGCGCCTTTGATTTTTTGCCGATTATAAAATTGACCGAATCCTGGTATGATCGAGAATAGCATTGCTCGTTTTGCATACGACTGCGTGTTTTTCACATTTTCGCCCCCTGTAAGAAAAAGCCGCTGACAAACGTTTCGTTCGGCCTTACTTGATTCCTAGTGATGAATGACCACCCGAAACGTTTGTCCTTGAGACGACTTTCTAGTTTTGAATTGCCGCAATGGCTGATTTGATCTGTTCGACTGCTTGTGGTAAAGCTGTTTTCGGTTCAGCCTTTCCAGTAGCAATGGTTTGCAATGCGGCATCCATTGGTTCCCATACTGAATTCATTTCAGTGATCCCAGGCGTTAGTTCTGCGTGTTGGGACTGAGCGGCAATGGCTGCAGCACTTTCACTTTCTTGAACTGCTGGATCATCTGCCAATGAAGCAACCGCTGGTACTTCCTGTGTTTTTTCATAACGAACTTTTGAATTTTCTTCATTGCTGATAAATTTGACGAATGCTTCAGCTAATTCAGGGTTTTGGGAATAGCTACTTACGTTGTAGCTTTTGACACCGATAAAGGAGCCCATATGTTCACCATTGCCTAATAATGGCAATTCTTTCACACCATAGTCGATGCCCGCTTCTTTATATGGAGACAAGTTCCATGGTCCCGAGATGACAGCGGCAGCTTTTCCTTCCGTAAATAAAGAGTCCAACACATTGATTCCTTGTTCACCGACCAATCCCGATGGAAAAACACCTGCATCATAAAATTGTTGGATATAGTCTGCTCCTTCGATCGCGCCTTCATTAGCTAATCCAATATCTTCAGGGTCATAGGATCCATCGGCATTCTCGCCAAAAACATAACCTCCATAACCGCTCAATACACCTTGTGCGTAATAAATTTGATCCCATAATGCCAGTAACCCATAACTGTCAGCATCTAAGACAGACTTGGAATACTCCAGCCACTCATCCGTTGTCTGTGGCAAGTCTTCTTCGGAAATTAGTTCTTTGTTATAATACAAAATTTGTGTTTCAACCGCTTTTGGTAAGCCGTAGACTTTGCCGTCAACGATTTGCGATTGCATTGCTGATTCTGTATACAGCTCTTGTAGCGTTTGATCGACTGTTAATTCTTTCAACAAACCTTCGGTAACGGCTGTACCGATTTGATCGCCAGGAATCGTGATGACATCCGCACCTGTACCAGCGGGTCCATCCAATCGTAAATCTTCGATCTGTCCACCATAGGCTTTTTCGACCACTTTGATCGTCACATCGTGTTCTTCTTCAAATTGTTTGACTGCCTCTTCAATCCCAACTGATTTTGCTTGGTCTTCCCAGACCAATAGATCATAGTCCTTATCACTGCCACTATTTGCTGCAGTACTATCTGTCCCTTCACTTTGTGGACCGCAAGCACCTAATCCTAAAGCTGCTACACTTAAAAAAAGAACTCGAGACATTTTTTTCATCATCATTTCTCCACCTTTTCTTTATTTTGCAAACGCTATCTTCTCGTTTATAATAAATTATTTTACTTAATATGTAAATAGTTTTACTAAATTAATTTCTTCAACGAAGTAAACAAATGGATAAAATCAAGGTTTATCTCACAAATATTTTTTCAAAATACCACCACGCTCTGAACTTTCACTGTTCAGTAAATATATTTAGTAAATTCATTTACTTGGTAAAGTTGTTAGCGTATACTAGAAGAAAGAGGTGAAGAAGATTGGTTACAATAAAAAAAATTGCCGAGCAATCAGGCTTTTCACAAGCGACTGTTTCCCGATTATTGAAAGGCGACGAATCGTTGTCGATCGCAGCCGATACGCGTCAAAAAATTATTCATACCGCTTTATCACTAGGTTATGATCGCTCAAAAATAAAAACAACACTAGAAAAAATCGCCGTCCTTTTCTGGCTGACAGAACAAGAAGAGCTGCAAGATGTCTATTTTCGACAATTGCGTATCTCTTTAGAAAAATATGCGAAAATCAACAATTTGGAAATTCAACTGATCACCCATGAAGATGATGTTTTAGAAACACTGCAAGAAGTCGCCGGATTTATTGGGATTGGCTCTTTCACTGAGAATGAAACGCAGCAGTTCAAATCCGTTTGCCCCTATGGCGTCCTTTTGGAAATCAACCCCTGTCCAGAGCTGTTCGATACGGTCAAACCTGATACTGATCGAATGACGCAACTGGCGATCGATCTATTTTTAACAAAAGGATACCGAAAGATCGGCTTTATTGGTGGTGCTTATCTAAATCCTGATACCCAACGTGCAGAAATGGATAGTCGCGAGGTCATCTTCCGTCAAACGCTGGCTCGTCGAGATGCGCTCGATGAGGCGTTCTTATTTAGTGGTGGCAATTTTTCCGTTGAAACCGGCTATCGTTTGGCGAAAAAAATGGTGGAATCCCTTGGTGACAATTTGCCAGAGGCGCTCTTTGTGGCTTCTGACACCATCGCAGTTGGTGTGCTCCAAGCGTTAAATGAACGATCCATCATCATTCCTGATCGCTTGGAATTAATCAGTATCAACGACAATGAGATCGCAAAATTTGTGGCTCCCCCTCTAACAACGTTTAAAATTGATGTGGAGGAAATCGCCAAAACCGCGATCGATTTATTGGTGGATCAGATCGTTCATCCTCGAGCGATCACCAAAACAGTCCTTTTAGGGGCTGAACTCATCGAACGAAAAAGCTTTACGCAAGCATAAAATACGCCCCTAGAAAGTTAGAAAAACTAACTTTCTAGGGGCGTTTCATTGTCTAAATCAAAAAAAGCATTCTTTCGTTTTTCACATCTCTTTCGCCACAGCATACACAAGATGCGGCATGTCCACTTGCCGATAGTGTTTGACAAAGCGATCCACCAGCTTCATTCCATTGCGCAATGCCACATTTATGGAGGCTTGATTGGTCTCACGAATGATCGAATAAACAATGGCGGCATTCAGCGTTGCAAACGCATAGCCTTTACAAGCCTGGGCGGCTTCTGTGGCAAACCCATGATGCCAGAAGTTCTTTTGAAACAAGTACCCAATTTCTAAAACGGCTTCTCCCTTGACGTCTTGCCATGTCAACCCGCATTGACCGATCGCTTGCCCGGATGCTTTCTCAATCACTAGCCACAAGCCAATGTGATCGTTTTGATAGCGTTGCAGCTGTTTGTCGATCCAACCAGTGACTTCTTGCTCACTGAAGGGTCCTTCATAGGCAATCATCACTTCTGGATCTTGCAAAATCTTTTCAATCGCTGGTCGATCGTCATGACTCATTTCTCGCAGCACTAATCGCTTAGTTTCAATTAGTGGTTCCATGGTGGTTGCGCTCCTTCCTATTCCATTCGGTTTCTTTTCAAAAAATACCAACTTGCTGCCCATGCGGTGATGGGTAAAATAATCACCGCTGCCAGACCCGTGATCAAACAAACGACCAATTCTGAGACGAACGCCTTCGAATTGATCATTTCACCAAAGGAGATCGACAAATCTTGAAACCACGCAATCAACGCCAGATTACTTCCCATAAAGGCAAACAATAAGGTATTGATCGTTGAAGACAATACGTCTGATACCACGGTCATACTACTTTTACTTAATGCCTTGATCGAGACTTGCGGGTTTGCTTGAAAAAGTTCATAGGTCGCAGTGCTGATTGCCATACTCCCATCTGCCACCGCCCCCGAAAAACTCATCAAAATGATCGCAGTCATCAATGCCTTAAAATCGATGGCTACATCAAAGGAATACATCGCCAACTCATCCAGTTCCTCTGCCGAAAACCCATGCAGATTCATTGCAGAGAGCACAAGCGGAAATAGTAGTAGAAAAAGCCCTAGAAAGACCAACACACAGACAAAGGCAATTTTGGTTTTCTGATTGACGCCATTCACGAAAAACAAGGTGATCGCCGCCACGGCTAAAAAGGCAACACAAGCCGCTGGTATGATCGGTGCCCCTCGGTCAATCAGGACCAGCAGCGCTAGAAAGACAGCCACATTCATAAACAGACCAGTGACTTGAAACAGCCCTTCGATCCGAAAAACAGCGAAAGTCAGCAAGAGAAAAAGCAAGATCAACACAAACAAAACATTCATTTTGCTTTCCTCCTTTGTAGTTCAAAGCAAAGGAGCGTCAACGGTACCGATAAAACCAGCGCAAAGCCACCGCATAATGTACGCACTATTTCTAAAGAAAGATGCATCGGCAATGCTTGCGACAGCAGCCAGCCATTTGCTAGGTAAAACAATAGCGCTGGCATACTCCCACTTAAATAAGCAAACAACAAGACATTGATCATCGAAGAAGTCGTATCTTGCGCGATGGACCGACCGATCGCTAATCGTTCCTTGCGGCTAGTCTGGGGATTGATGCGCTGGATCTCATCTAGACTGGCAATCAGCATGACAATATTGTCCATGCTGGCACCAATCGCGCCAATCAGCAGACTCCCTAGATAGACACTGCGATACGGACGGGTCAGAAACGACATTTCTTCATAGCGCAACCCATGATCTTGCAAAAGATCCATGGCGAACCGACAGAGAAAAAACGCCAAGAGGACGCTGGCTAACGAGGCAATGATTTTGCGGCTGTCGATCGTACGAAAGCCATAGGAAATCCCCATCGTCAAAACCAACGAGACGATCGTAAAAACGATCATCAAAAAGACCAATGAAAAGGAGCTGTTGCCTTTGTGAAACCAAAGAAAAAGGAGCAGTAAGCCAGTATTCACAAAGATACTAAGTAAAGCCCGCAAGCCCTTTTTGCCACCAATTGCGACTACTGCCATCAAAAATAAGGCAAGGAAGAAAAAGAGATACCCATCCCGTTTTTGTGCTTGTACCTGCCAGCCATCCCCTTCTTTTTGCAAAAGCAGCTGTTGTCCGGTCTGATACAACGGATGAATCGCACCGTTGGGGGTGTATTGCGTAGTGACTGTCCGTAGTACCCCAGCTTCTTCTCCGTTACGAACGATCCCTTGGATCTGCTGCTGGTCGGCGGTGACTTGAACCGTTTGTACTTCTATGATCGGCTGTGCATAAAAGCGGCTACTTTGGGTTTGGATCAGCCAGCTTAAGACCAGCACGCTAACAAAGGCCGCTAGATAATAATACTTTTTCAAGACCGTCTCCTTTCATTTTCAGCAAAAAAAGACTTAGACAAACCACCAGTCCTACGACCAATCACCTTGTGAGGCTGGATGACTGGTCGAAATGGTTACTGTGTCGGCGAGACTAACTGCTTTGCTAGTCGCCTGCTTTGTCAAAGTCCTTTTACTTGCTCGTTTTGCTTACACGACATTTTGCGGTGTACCTGCTTTAAAACCGCTTAAGTTCGCCACAGCGATCCCCATCAAACGACGCCGCGTTTCGACGGGTGCCCAAGCGATATGCGGTGTCAAATAGCAATTTGGCGCCTGTAATAAGGGATTGTCAGCTGCGATCGGTTCTTTTGAAACGACATCTGCCGCCAAGGCTGAGATCTGCCCTGTTTGCAGCGCTTCAGCAACTGCCGCTTCATCGATCAAGCCGCCACGGGCGGTATTGATCAGGATCGCAGAAGATTTCATTTGTGCCAATGCTGTGCGATCGATCATTTTTTCTGTCTCAGGAAACTGCGGAACATGAAGGCTGATGATATCTGCTTCTTGATACAATTCCGCCAGCGAAACTTGTTTTGCCCAATCCGCTTGTGCTGGTTTTGGTCGATGATTAAAGTAGATCACCTTC
The DNA here is from genome assembly GCF_051713725.1 of Enterococcus sp. DIV0755f. Taxonomy (NCBI): domain Bacteria; kingdom Bacillati; phylum Bacillota; class Bacilli; order Lactobacillales; family Enterococcaceae; genus Enterococcus; species Enterococcus sp. DIV0755f. The sequence continues at coordinate 1,069,930 of NZ_JBIOQL010000001.1, read as the reverse complement.
AGCTGAAACGCATGAGCGATCGTGGCAACTGCTTGAGCAATCGCACCATATCCAATCAGCCCAATCGTTTTGCCTGCCAATTCCATCAATGGTGTCTGCCAATAAGAAAAATCTTTGCTGGTTTGCCAGTCGCCCTGATGCACGGAACGATTATGGTGTCCCACTTGATTCGTCACTTCCAGCAGCAAAGCAAAGGTCGCTTGTGCCACTGCATTTGTACTGTAGCTAGGAATATTGGTCACGGTGATTCCCTGTTCCTTCGCTGCTACCAAATCAACGACATTGTATCCAGTTGCCAAGACCCCAATGTAGGTCAATTGCGGACATGCTTTGAGCACATCTGCGGTGATCGGCGTTTTATTTGTCAAAATTGCTTCGGCATCGCCGATTCGCTCAATAATTTCTTGTTTATCTGTATACGAGGTACGATCATACACCGTCACCTCTCCTAATTCTTCAAACCCTTGCCAAGACAAATCTCCTGGATTCAACGCATAGCCATCAAGTACAACGATCTTCATTCTTTCGCTCCTCTCGCTTTTCCTTTTGCTTTTCCATAAAAAACGGGAATTCCTAGTAACGTCACGCCAATTCCCACGACTGCTAACCACGTGTCAGTGATCAAGGTCATAATTAAGATAAAACAGCCACCTAAGATCGCAATCAAGGGAATGATTGGATAGAAGGGAACTTTATACGGACGCTTCATCTGCGGTTCTGTTTTTCGCAAACGAAAAACTCCTACAAATAATAATACACTAAAGAACCACATAACAAAAACCAGCATATCGGTCAAGAGATCAAAAGTGCCTAAAAGCATCATGATACATGCGATCCCCAACTGTAAAAAAGCCGCCGCATAAGGTGCATTGGTGGTTTTACTTAAGGTCGCAAAGGTCTTGCTGAAAGGAATCTCATCTTCCAACGCCATGGCATATGGGACCCGCAAGCCAGTCATTGTATAGCCGTTCAATGCGCCATACACAGAGATCAGGATACCGATCGTGACCAGTTTTCCGCCAAAGCTGCCAAACAAGGCCATCGCAGTTTCTGAAGCACTGTTCAAATTACCAGCGATTTGATCGATCGGCAATGTTTTTAAAAAGGCAACATTGATCAACACATACACCAAGGTAACAAAACTCAACCCAAAGATGATGGCTTTTGGTAAATCTTTTTCGGGTCGCTTCATTTCCCCAGCGACATTACCGACTCCCATCCAGCCGTCATAAGCAAAAAGGGTTGCTAAGAGGGCACTACTGATGCCAGCTGCAAGCGATCCTTGAGTATTGGAAGAAAAATCCACCAATGAGACCGATACTTGCCCTGGTGTCAACAGGCCCGCCACGATGATCACCGCAATCGGAATCAGCTTGACTGCTAACGTGACGGACTGGACTTGAGCAGCGGCTTTTGTTCCCAAAAGATTGATCAAGGTCACACTCGTTCCGGTCAAAATCGATAAAGGAAGCAAATAATTGCTGGGTAGATGAAATAAGTTCAAACACTGGGTCGCAAAAATAATACTTAAAGCCGCCACGTTTGCTGGAAAGTAAATGATACTTTGTGCCCAGCCTAATAAAAAGGAGGGTAATTTCCCATAAATTCTTTCAATATATCGAATGGGTCCGCCAGTCTCAGGAATCGCCGTCGCTAACTCCGCCACGGTCAAACCGCCGCAAATCGTTAGAAAGCCGGCAAGCAGCCAGACCAACAATGTCAAACCGGTGGATTGGGTCTGCTGGACCACAGCCGCTGCTTTGAAAAACACGCCGGCGCCGATCACCGTTCCCATTACTGTCGATAATGCCCCAAAAAAACTGATTTCTTTTTTCAATTGACTTTTCACAACATCACTTCCTTTTTAAATGAATAAGTCAAAGTATAGCGGATAGAAACTATCTTGACTAGAGGAATTTCAGAAAACAAAAAGCAAATACCATGAAAAGACGGCATTTGCTCCAAAATTTTTTTATTCTTTTGTGGATTCTTGAAAAACCAGCAACGGAAGCTGTCGTTTTTTGTGCATTTGTTGAACCAAATAAATTCCTGCCAGCAAGATGATCGGGAAAACGATCGCCCCTAGAATCCCAACCTGCAGCTGTTGTCCCGTCCATTCGACGATACTGCCGACGACAGCGGGTCCGATTGAACATCCTAGATCTCCTGCTAATGCCAAATAAGCAAATAGCGCCGTCCCGCCGTTGCGAATGTATTGCGCAGAAAGACTAAAGACCCCTGGCCACATGATCCCTACGGCAAAACCGCTTAAGCCGCAGCCAAGAAACCCGATCAATGGCAATGAAGCAAAGCCGATCATCATATACGCCAGTAGGCAAAGCAAAACACTCAAAAACATAAAGCGTTTCAAATCGATGCGTTCCCCAAACTTGCCGTAAAGCAAGCGGGAGATCCCCATCATCAAGGCAAAAACCATTGGCCCTGCTAAATCGCCTAGCGTCTTACTAACGCCTAAGCCCTGTTCGGCAAAGGTCGATGCCCATTGGCTGACTGCTTGTTCGCTGGCTCCAGCACAGACCATCATCACCAGAAACAGCCAAAAGCTTTTCAAGGAAAAGAGCTGCCGAGTGGTCAACCCTCGTTCTCCTTCGGCAACGATTGGTGCCAACGGGACTTTGGTAAAGAAAAACAAATTGACCAACGGGATCAGTGCCCAGATGATCGCCAAAATCGGCCACTGTTGAATACCGAACACCATGAAGAACGCAGTTGAGAACAAAACGACCCCCACGTACCCCCAGCAATAAAACGAGTGCAGCATGCTCATCGTTTTTTCCTTATGTTCCGTTGGACAGGCTTCAACGATGGGACTGACTAAGACTTCCAGCAAGCCACCGCCAATGGCATACAACAAAACCGCTGCTAACAATCCGCTAAACGGGGTCGGAAACCATAAGGGAAAAACGGCTAGACCAATCAAGCCGATCGCTGCAAAAAAATGCGCGGCTACGATCGACACTCGATAGCCGATGCGGTCTACAAAAAAGATTGCTGCAAAATCGACGGCTAACTGGGTCAAAAAGTTAAAACTAACCAGCAAAGTAATCTGGCTGATCGGTAGCTGGTATTGGCTTTGAAAGGTCAAAAATAATAAGGGGGCAAAATTATTGATGACGGCTTGAACGATGTACCCTACAAAGCAAGCCGCAATCGTCGAACGATAACTTTTCATTTTCACTTCTCCTTTACTCGTCTTATCAGTATACCAAGTCCAATAAGACAGTAACCATGGAGAAAACACTTTTTTTACCCAGAGAATCTTAAACTATTACAATAATTGATGCTAATTGCCCCCTCTCACTTCATTATTGAAAAATACTTGCTCACAATCCCTAAGTAGATTCATTTAACGTTTACCAGTTGCAGTCAGGTTGATTGCTCTTGATCATTGTTCCTGCCTTTTAGTAAAGATTTCTTTTTGAATGTCTGCCATTTTATCAAATGTCAAACTATAGTGCTTCATTGCTACTAAACCAATCCCACCAGTCAAAATGGGAAAGCCGAACAATAAAAACAAAGCGATCGCTTTGATTCCTATGGTAGCGGTATCTGTCGGTTGTGGAACAACTGTTTTATAGCCAATAAACGCTGCTGAGAATGCTGCAATACTCGTTCCTAAAGAGGATATGATCTGATCAATAAAGTTATACGTAGAAGTAATCATAGCCGGGATAAACTTTCCAGAGGAAACCAACTCATAATCAATGATATCCGATCTCATGGCCCCATTGGCAATGGTCACACACATTTTTGTGCCGTTGGCAAAAAACAATAATAAGAAGAAAAGGAGCATATATAACTTATTACTTGGTATCATCTTCATATCGATACTAGTGAGAAAGAGGATCGTAACGAAAGAAACCAGCATATTCAATTTTGTCCAAGTGATCGTCGTTGCCTTATTACCAAACTTGCTGGAATATTTTGCTCCAACAAATCCAAAACCTAATGCAGGAATCATCGAAAGCGAATTCAAAATAATTCCCAGCTGCAGATCACCGATCAAAATACCAAAAAACATTGTAGTAAGAATCGCTTGCGTTGCAATATGTTGGGAAAGTTTTGTCATAACAGAGGATACGAGGTACATTAAAAAAGGGCGGTTGCGCCGAAAAAGACGAAGCATATCCGCAAAGCCGACTAATCTCTTTTCCTCGGAGACAGAAAAGCCTGCAAAATTTTCAGGACGATCAATCGCTGCAATACTCAGAATACAAATGATTGTGAGGACAAACGAAATTGGTATAGCAAGCAACGCCGTCTCTCGCAACATTTGAGCGGAATAATAATTCCCATATTTTGGAAGAATCACAAGCGTAGTAATCAAACTAAATGCAATAGGAATTAAAAAACTATACAAAGTACTCCAGACTTGAACATAAGGTCGCTGTACAGGGTCATTCGTAATCACAGGCGCAATCATATTTCCTGAAATATCGGATAACGTCGCTCCAATAATATATATAATATACATAGAAATAAAATACAAGATTCCATAATCATGCTGGCTGCCCCATACGAATAAAAGGAATGTTGCAAATGAGCGAAAACACCAGCCAATAATTAAAATAATTCTTATTTTCCCAAAACGTGTATTGATTCGATCAATAAATATTGCAAGAATAGGATCGATAAATCCATCACATATGCGAGTTGCCGTCAAAATAATTCCTGTGACGGAAACGGTGATCCCATATCCTTCATTTGCCAGATAACTCATCAGTCCAGCAAGTGAAAAAAAGAGCATCGAAGCCGCCGTATTGAATTGTGAGAATATCAATTGAAACATTGTTGCCTTCTTATAAACTGACCTTGTTGGATTCAGTTGTTCCAAAATCATCGCCCTCTTTTTTCTTCTATTAAACTACTTATTCCAGCATTTCATAAAATTTCGCTGACCTTATGCCGAGCTATTCAGCAACAGCTGATGCCTGTACTAGCATCGTTTCTCCATTAACATTCCCTATTCTCTTAAAGAAAACAGTTATTGTTTCCTTTAAAAGAATAGGAATAATCAGCTTTTATTGAAAATGCTTCAATTGGTTTCCTAAATGATACAAGCTGGGCTTAGGTTTTCTTGTTTGGGTACTGCGGTCAATTTCGATTAATCCAAACTTCATCGCAAACCCTTTTTGCCATTCAAAATTATCCATGAGACTCCAATGGAAGTACCCCTTGACCGGAACCCCTTCTTGGATTAGATCACTCACACCTGCAAGTGCTGTATCAATGAATGACACCCGTTCTCGATCATCCGATGTCGCAATACCGTTCTCTGTGATATAGATATCTTTATTGAAAACATCTGATACTTTTCTTACAACATTCGCCAATGCTTGCGGATAGTTTTCATACCCCATCTCAGTTAATTTACTGCCTTCTGGCGCGCTTTGTACACCTTCTCTTGTGAAAATCTCACGAGTATAATTTTGGACGCCGAAAAAGTCATCTTCTTTAATTGTTGGCAAATAATGAAGAAATTCATCATACCATGCTTTTTCGATCAGTTTCTTTGCTTCTTCACTTGCATCACCCAGTTGTAGATCATGTAAGCTTAATGTCATTCCAACTTTAATCCCTTTGTGTTTTGAACGGATAACTGATCGCGCTGCTTTATGTGCCTCAATAATAATCTGATCGCCTTTTTGGGTTCGTTGTGAAAGAAATGTATTGGCTTGCTCGTTTTCTTTTAAACCAAATGCTTCAGCTGCTTCTTTCATTTGGAGTCGTTGTTCTTCACCCAGCGGCATATTGACTCCGACTTGAAGATTGACCCCCATTTGTTTCAAAATCCTTTTGATGATTGCTGCCAACTGAATGCCCATATTTGCTTCATTGATCGTACAAATATAATCAACAGAATCACCAATACGACTGATTACAAAATCGGTATATCGTCTAAAATAATCAACTGTTTTCTCTGACTCCCAGCCGCCTTCTGAAATTAGCCATTTCGGACTTGAAAAATGATGCAGTGTTACAAAAGGAGTAATGCCACTTTTCTTGCAATACTCGATCACCGCTTGGTAATGATCGATTTCTTTTTCATCAAACTGCCCTTTTTTCGGTTCGATTCTCGCCCATTCAATTGAAAACCGATAGGCGTTGAATCCTGCTTCTTTCATTAGATCTATGTCTTCCTCGTATCTATTATAATGGTCGACGGCATCTAAAGAAGGCTCCTTAAAAATTGAATGGGGCAACTGCTCTTGAACCCAAAAATCACTATGAATATTATTTCCTTCAATCTGATGTGCAGCTGTAGCTGCTCCTAAATAAAAGACCATCTATTCTCACCGTTCCTCTTTTTTATTTGTTGATAAATCAACCTCAAATTCATACTCACCAGGTAATACTTCAAATTTTTCTCCATTTGGCAATTCAATTACTGTAGGTTTTGGTGTAGTAATATTGAACTGAATCTGCTTATCCGATAGGTATTTCCATGCACTTTTAATTTCACCCGAAGTTGAATGGTATGAACCCGCAGCATCGCTGATTCTCGCATCCGTATAGGGACGAATCAAAATCCTTTTGTAACCTGGCTCTAAAGGTTGAATTCCTAAAATATACTGATAGAAGAATTTCCCAACACTACCAAATGCATAATGATTGAACGAAACCATATTTTCATTGCTTTGCTCTATTTTTACATCATTGATCGTTCCGTCCTCTTTCAGTGCATCCCACCGTTCCCAAATCGTTGTTGCGCCGTTCACAACTTGATACATCCAGCCGGGACAAGCTTCATTTAGCAATACGTCAAAGGCTAAGCCAACTTCTTTAGCTTCGACCAATAAAGGCAGCAGGTATTCTGTGGCAAAGAAACCGGTATTTAATCCATGAAGTTTCACATCAGTGACTAAACGTTTCAGCATCTTTTGCCGTAGATCGCCGGTGATTCCTACATATTGCAAAGCCATCACGTAAGCACCTTGATAATCCCCACTGATCACGCCATCTTCAGAAATAAACTGGTCGATATATGCCTCACGAGTTTTTTTCAGCTGGATTTCATAGTCAGCGGCATCTTTCATCCGTCCAAGACGTCTAGCTAGTTTGCTTAGAAGGTTTAGATCATTTACGATAAAGGAGTTTGACACAGGGCCATTGTTCATTGCCATCCAGGCCATGTCTTTGCCAGGCATTAACCAATCTCCTAAATTTGGGGCTAACCAAAGATCGTTTTGCATATGCCGAATCTCACTATCAACAAACAGTTTCATGTTATCATAATAGCCCTCTTGCAACTTTGATGAGCCGTATTGCCAATACATTATTTCTGGTATGATGGTAACCGCATTTCCCCAACCCAGCATGTTCAAAAATCCAATTTCCCCTGGACCTGTAGCTGGAATCGTCGGGGCAACAAAGCCATCTTTATTATCTAGCTGTGAGAATCGAATATCTTTGAAAAACTTCTGCCAAAAATTTTCCGTATTAAAATTGTAACTGCCGGTCAAAGCGAATGCCTGACCGTCTCCGGTGTAACCCATCCGCTCATCTCTTTGTGGACAATCCGTCGGAATCTCCACGTAGTTGGATTTTTGCCCCCACAATTGATTTAGAAACAGTCGTTCAACTTTTTTATTGGAAGACGTAAAGAAGCCGGTTCGTTCCATCTCACTGTAAATCGCTCGAGCAGTGAGTAACCCATCACGATATTCAACACCTGTCAGCTCTACATAGCGAAAACCCATATACGTAAATCGTGGACGATAGCGACCCATTTCACCATTAGCATAAATGACCGTTTCCGCCTTTGCTTTTCTTAAGTTATCGGTATAAAGCGCTCCATCTTTCGTCAACATCTCACCATGTCTTAGTTTTAGGCAGGCTCCTTTTGGTAACATACCCAAATCAACTTCAACAAATCCCGCAAAGTTTTGTCCGAAATCAAGAATCGTTTTTTGCTCTTTTTTCACTACCTCCTTGATCGCTATCTCCTCTTGTATTTTGACTTCAAGATGCGTTTCAGATAAATGTTCAGGAATCCGACCTTCAAACAACTTTGCTTTCCCAATGCAGATTTCTTCTATTCGCTGATCAAAAATTTCACCATCGTAAAATCCAGCATAATGATAGGGTGATTGCAGTTCGTTGACACTTGAATCAGAATAATAGTTTTCGACACTACCATCTTCATAAGTAACAACAAGTATCCAAGATACAGCTGTTTGATCTCCATAAATCTTGAGCAGATTGTCATGAGTGAAGCGCCCACTGTACCACCCCTGACCCAAATAGATTTTCAATTCATGATTGCCAGCACTCAGTTTGTTCAGAACGTCAAATTTTTGGTAAAATAAATCTTTAGGATAATAGGTGTACCCTGGTGCAAATAACTGATCTCCTAATTTCTCCCCGTTAAGTTCTGCTTCATAAATACCTAAAGCCGTTATCGATAATTCTGCTGCCACAGGATCTTTTTTTAATGAAAACTGTTTTGAAAACACTGATACAGATCCTTCTTCATAATCTGATCGTTGTGACGTGATAAATCTTTTTCTTAATTCATCCAATTATTTCAGTCCTCCTACTTTTTCTGTTTTGACTCATTTGAAGATCATTTTAGTCTTGATCGATCTTTTTCCCATTTAAAATTTTGAAATTAATCCTGCTTTTTTTGCTCTAGCTCTGGAATTTTTTTCTCTAAAGCTGAAAACCGCCAAGCCAAAAAGAAAATACCAACCATGCAAAGTAACGGTATGATTGCGTAAATTCCACGAATCATTAATAGCGCCCCATCAGGCTGAAAAGGATTTGTTCCGACATATCCTGACAACCCCAGCAGAATTCCGATAAGCCCTGTTCCCAACCCATTGGAAACTTGCCCCACAAAACCAATACTGACATTCGTACTCCCTTCCATACGTTTTAATCCCATCGATTCATTGTAAGTTGCCAAATTCATGATAATTACGTTGCCTAGATACGACAGTGGCAGCATAACGAGACTTGCGAGCACATTTCCGACAATCAGTGCCGGTATGTTGGCTACTGCAAAAAAGTTTATTAAGTAACCGACACCCGAGAACACTGCACTCATTTGAATCAAATTTGCTACGCTCATTTTCTTCATCAGTTTTGGAAAAACGAACATTACTGGCAGCATAATCATCGAAAGCATGCCCATGATCCCTTGTAAAGAAATGTTTCCTACAACATAGGTGAAATATTGAGCGGATATGTTCATCCCTTGAATAACATTAAAAAGTCCTACGATAGCAGCGTAGAGCCAAACATATTTATTTTTCAAAAACATCTGTCTGATTTCTTTTACTTTCAGTTTTTCACCTGCTTCTTCGACACGAATTGATGTGTCTTCTTTAACAAAAATCAGTCGTAAAATTCCAATCAAGCAGAGCGGAACTGCATAGATCAAAATCAACGAACGCCAACCGCCCCCAGAAGAAGCCAGTCTTCCCATCATTACCGGGAAAGTAATACTCACAATCATCGCCCCTAGCATTGAAACGACACCGCCGTATGATGAAACTTTGATCATCTGTGTTCTTGAAGGGAACGCCCTCACCATGTAGGGGGTTTGTGCGGCGAAAAGTAGCGCATTAAAAATAGAAAAAATAAAGAAATACATAATGACGATCCAGATAGCTTTTACTGTTGTACTCCATTCAGGCGGACAGCTGAATAAGAGAACCGTACATAACCATGCACCAATCACGGCAAACTCATATGGCCGTCCCCTTCCTAATTTTGTGTTGGTATTATCGACTAAGTAGCCTGCGAATAGATTGGTAAAAGCATTGATTATCTTGCTTGCCATCAATAAGCCACCCACAAATGCTGGTGATAACTGCAGTACATCTGTCGAAAAAAGCAGTAAGTATCCAGTAACGATCACCTGCAATCCTGACAGTGAAACATCTCTTCCCTTCCAGTAGAAAAACTTTGGCAAATCTAATTTTTCATTCTCTTCATTCAGTGCTTGTGATTCTTGCACATTTTCCATAGCTCACATCTCCTATCAAAAAATATAAAAATTTCGTTATTTACTTACCTCTTTCTATCGCCTCCTTATTCACAGAATATCAAAATAAGTAAGCGCATTCTTGTAAAATTAAAATAATTATTGTACTATTCAAAGAAAAGGAGCGGAAAAATGCAAAAAAAAATAGGCTTGATCACCCATTATCTTGATCTTCTTTCAAAAACCCATCAAATGGGATTTAGTATTTTTGAAGGCAAAAAAAGTATTTATAGCAGTTCTTTATATCTTGGAAAAATCCAGCAAATATTACCTAAATTTCAAGCTTCCTTTGCAGAAAGCAAACCAGATTTTTTGATTACAGAAGATTTCTTCATCTTTGGTTATCTCTGTACAGAAAACTTAGAGATTGTTATTGGTCCAGGATTGGTCGGATACTATGATCCGCAAGAGCGAGATGCGCTACAAGTCAAAATGAAGACTGCATTCAAACAATTGGAACAAAAACCAAGCAATAGAATCGAGACGATCGAAAATATTTCTCTAGAAAATTTTTTAAATATTATTTGTTCGGTACACTGTTTCCTGAATCAAAAGATTGTTCACCCTCAGTCCTTACTAACAAATCCAGTAGAAGAAGAAAGTCTGCTAAATCAGATACAAAAAAAGCTGACTGATTTTGAGCAGGAAAACCAGTTTAATCTTGAACACACCAACACGGTCAATTATGAAGAGAAAATCTCATATTGTATTCGTCATGGTGATTTAGATTCCCTAACTTCTATCTTAGAGAGCTTCTCTTATACATTAAAGCAACTAGGTCCTGACGCACTAAGGCATTCAAAAAATGCAAATGTGATCTTAAATTCTTTAGCACTACGAGCTGCAATCGCTGGAGGCGTGGATTCTGATATTTGCTATCGTTTAGGCGGTCTTTATATCAATGAGATCGAGGCAAGTCCAAGCATTCATGCACTCAGTACACTTTCTGTTGCTATGGTCAAAGACTATTGTAGGCGTGTGCAGCAGACAAGACCGCGTGAAGCCCAATTGAACATTATCGAAGACGATGAAATCAATCGATGCATAAGCTATGTTACTGATCATTTCAGAGAGAAGTTGACTGTCCCTATGATCGCAGATTATATCGGCTATTCCTCTGAGTACCTTTCTACAAAATTCAAAAAAGTGACCGGCAAAAACTTGCCCCATTACATTAATGAAAAACGGATCAGCGAAGCTCAACGACAACTTGCTTTGACGGAGTTATCTATTGCCCAAATTTCAGAACAGCTTTCATTTTCAAGTCAAAGTTATTTTCAAAAGACATTCAAGCAGATTGTTGGAACCACCCCATTGCAGTACCGAAAGCAGCAGCAAATCACAAGAAAGAATGAAGTTTACCGTTAATGAATGGAACGAAAATTAGTAGTATAAACAATAAACAAGTTACCTCGTTTCATCCCTGATTCTTGTAACTCCTCGTTATCTCTTTTGATCCAGCAAAAAAGCTGTCCTCACAGACAGCTTTTTCCGACTTATTTTCAAGGCTAGGCGTTTTTCTTCCGAGCAGCGATGGTTTTCATGGTGGCTTCAAAGATTGGGCCAATAAAGACGATACACAAGAGAGTACCTAACCCAACACTGGCGCCTAGCCCAAAACCGATCAAGACCATGGCTGCATCCAAGCCGATACGGATCGTTTTTTGCGTCAATTTGCTTCGTTTGTAGATCAAGGCAGTCAAGGCTTCTAACGCCGCTGATCCTTTGTTGGAAGAAACGTAGATACCAGCGCCGATCCCAAATAAGATCGGTGCAGCGAAAATAGCGATCCAAGGATAAAAAGGCAAATGAATAGATACTTTGTCCATCACTGGTTCAAAGATCCCAATCAACAGGCCTAAGCCAATCCCATTGATAAAACTGCCAATGCCTAATTCAGCACGATCAAAGACTGCAACGATCAACAAAACAATAATATTAAAACACAAACTGGCAATCCAAAAAGGGACATCGACGAAATTCAAAATTCCTAGTAAAAACGTACTGATCGTATCATATCCTTGATGGGCGGTGATCAATAAGGAAATGGCCAACGCAATCAGCCCGGTACCTATCAAAACTTGTGCAAATTTTTTGGTTTCTTTCACAACATCACGCTCTCTTCTTTATTTTTCCTCTCTTAGTTTACCGTGAAAGCGTCACAATTACTATCATTTAATCACAAAAACCAGATTTTTTTTGAAGAAATCTAAATTCAATCAAGGGATTCATAATGCTGTTCATAGGTATCGCGAAACTCTTTGGGGGTCAGACCATTCAATTTCTTAAACATTTTGGAAAAATAGTTGGTATTGTTGTAACCAATACGATCGCCGATCTCACTGATCGTGGCTTTCGAATGAAGCAGCAGCTGCTGGGCTTGCTTGATCCGCACCAGATTGACGTACTGATTAAAACTCATTTCCGTTTCTTTCTTAAAGAGCTGCCCCAAATAAACGACACTGACATGCAGTTCTTCAGCCGCTGATTTGACCGTCAAATCATGGGTATAGCCTTCTTCGATCAACTGGATCGTCTTTTGAACGATCTCTGAATAGCGTTTTTGCGGCGGCTGCGATTTCGCCAACTCCAGCACATCATCAAAGAGCTGCCGCAAATCTGCCAGTGTATTAGACTCACGAATCCGTGCCAAAATCTGTTCATGGTTTTCGTGGGAAAGTACTGGCAGCTGCCGATAAATATCATTGAACAACAAGAACGAAACATAGCGAACATGCTCAGGGTCTGCTTGGGTTTGTTCCAAAATAGCGAACATTTTATCCAGCTCATGTTGGATCGTTTTGACATCCCCAATGGTCAGTGCTTTGTTAAAAGACAGAAACGGGAGTTCTTCGTTTCGCTCTAAAATATCCACGTGGATCGTCTGTTCTTGTAAGAACAGATCTGGGTAGAAGGCTTGCAGTGACTGAACCTGCTTGATTTTTTCATAGGCTTTATACAAATTCTCCCACTCGTTGATGGTCTCGCTCATAATCAACTGCCAGTCAGTACTATTGAGCTGCTGTGCCAGTGCTTTTAGATCAGCGTTGATTTGCTGCCTTGGTCCAGCAGCAGTAATGATCACTTGGTTTTCATCTAATCGCCCTGGTAAGATCAATGGCTGATCGTGTTGCTGAAAAAACGTCGTGATTTTTTGTAAGATCTCAGCAGTCCCATTGAACTGCAAAACGGTAAAGGGTGCTGCTAGTGGCACCCGCTGTTGCGCCAGCAAATGGAGGTACTCGCTTTCGTTCAATTCATCATTCAACCAAAGCAGCAGGCTTGACTCTTGATACAGTTCTTTTTCTGCCAACAGTTTTTGCTGCTCCTCTAACTCAGCTGTAATTGCTTGTACACTGCTGCGTAGTTCTTCTTTGTTAACAGGTTTGACGAGATAATTACGCACACCTAACGCCATGCCTTGTTTGACAAAGGCAAACTCCTGATAGCCTGATAGAATGATCGAGAAAAATCGATTCCCAAACGCTTGTGCTTGGCGGATCATATCGATGCCATTCATTTCTGGCATCCGAATATCCGTGATCAGCAAATCAACGGAATGCTCTTGCAAGTATTCGAGAGCTTCACTAGCACTTTTCGCTGTATGCACCACTTCAAAGCCCAGTTCTTGCCAAGGCAAGATCATTTGCAGCCCCTGCAAGATCATGTATTCATCATCAACGAACATTGCTTTATACATCTGTCTCATGCCCCCTTTGCAAACGTTTCTCATCTAAGCGGATCTTGACCGTAAACCCAGCACCTGCCTGAGATGCAACGTCCATTTGATAGGCGCTGTTGAACATACCCCGCAACCGTTCATGAACATTTTTGATCCCGATTGAGGTTTGGGCTCCGATCTCCTGATTTTGCAGTTCTTCTTGGATCATCGCCAACTGCTGTGCATCTGCGCCTTTGCCGTTGTCTTTGACCTCAATCACGATCTGATCGACTTCTTTATAAGCCTTGATACTGATGGCATTATCATTGCGCTGATAATCGATGCCGTGAACAAAATAGTTTTCGACAAGCGGCTGCAGCGTGAACTTCGGCAATTCCAACTGTTCTAATGCCGAATCGATGGTTACATGATAGGCGATCTTATCTGGGTAGCGCATCTGAAACAAGTAGACATATTTTTCACAAAAATCGATTTCTTCTTTTAAGGTCTTCGTCTTTTCTTGCGTCGTATTGTTCCGTAGCAGTGCCGAAAAGGCATAGACGACATCCGCCAGCTCTTCTTGGTTGCGACTCAAGGCATACATTCGAATGTATTCTAACGTGTTATACAGAAAATGCGGATTGATCTGTGCTTGCAGCGCCCGCATATCGGCGTCTCGCTGCTTGATCTCTAACGTGTAGATGTCTTTGATATACTCGTTGATACTGTAAGTCATTTGATTGATGGCTTCTGCGATTTCTTTCAGCTCTTGTTGGACATTGGCGGTATCGATCCGCTTATCAAAATTCCCTTGACTGACTTCTTTCGTCGCATAGACGATCTGCTGTACTTGCGAGGTATAGCGCTTGAAGGTCCGATGGAGCACCCATAGGACCAATAAGAGAATCCCAATCCCAAAGCTAAAGATCCAAATGGCGCTAGAAAAAATATCCCGCCAGATCACACCTTTTGACAACAAGATCAGTGACAACTCTCCGCTGACGGTCGTTTGTTTTTTGATATAAAAGTCTTTCGACAGAGTGTCGTGAATAGTTCCATGAGCCACCGCCTGATCAATTTTCGCTAAGGTCTGCTTGCTAAGGTTCGCGGCATCCTTGTATAGTCGCTGACCATTGGAGGTATACAAAAAACTGTTAATACCATGCGCTTGGTTGTCTTCTTGTCGATTGGCTAAGACATCGTCTGAGTGAAAAATCACGTAGACTTGCCCTAACGGTTGCGCATAATTACTTGGTTGGGCGATCGAACGAACAAAAAACAGACGATTTTTCAAATCGATCTGCTTGCCGCTGCGTTTTTCTCCATAAGGGGTATCTGGGGTTGCCACTAGTGTCTCATTGCTTTCATCTAGTTGAATAATGATCTCTTCGATACTAGGATGATTACGGATCAAGCGATAGAGGATGTTTGGCAAATACACACTTTGACCCGTCTGGCGAAAAATATCATTACTATAGGAAAAATAGTCTGGCAATGAAAGCTGTAAATAATTGCGCAGCGATTCAAAAGCAGTATCCGAACTGGTAAATTCGCCTAATACCGTTGAGACGACCGCGTTTTGATCCTGCACGTATGCATCCAGCTGCATACTGGTAGCTTCCACGAGGCGTTCGCTGCTATTGAAGCGGTCTGCCCCAGTATATGCCGTCAGAACCAGCATGATAATAATCGAGATGATCACCAAAAGGACGCTATACAACTGCATCAACTGATTGATCAAAAAGTCATGTTTAAACAAACGAAAGCGCTGCTTAGTCATGTGCCAAGTCCCGATCAATGACGGTTTTTTCCTGACTGATCGCCATGTGGCACCACAAAATCAATAGACTGAAGGTTCCAAAGAGCAAGAGCCCTTTCATCATCCAAGTAAAAGCGAAAATACTGGCAATCCCCACTAACAATTTTAGAAAGGTCGCCATATGAAGAAACAGACACACGAAGGACAATTTCAGGTTATTCCACAAGGAAATCTCATAGGATGTGTCAAAAACCACACTTAGTAAGTACAGTAAGATACTCAATCCGCTGACGACAACTAAAACAAAAGAGATCATCAGCCAAATCAAGCCTTGGATCTGGGTAGCTAAATACAAGTTATACACTAAGAAACCTGTCAGTAGGAAGAAAAGATAAAACTGTTTATTGGCTTTGACAAAGACGCTGCGCCAAATGCGCCATGCGCTGCGAAAGCTTTGATGCTCATAATTTAGTCCGTCTTCATGGATCAAGGTACTAATGGTATGAAACGCTGGACCGATCCCTAAGATTCCGCCACCTGCCAATGTCAATACGACGAAAAACAAATTCAACTTCACGATCGCCCAAATCAAGCGAAAGCCCTTGACCAACCCACTATTTGCTGTTTCTTCCATTTAAAATTCCTCCCTTATTTGTTCCCTATCGAAAATGTAGCATGATTTTAGCTTCCTACTCAAGCTACCTGAGAATCTTTTAATGCTATGTACGTTTTAGAGGCACTATGCTTGCTGCTTGAAGGTTAAAAAACAAAAGTAACGTTATTTTTTCATCAAAGATTTCGCTACTTACTTTAAAGAAAAAGCAGCCAGAAGCTAGACGTGGGAACCATTGGTCCTGATGCGTTTAGCCTCCGGCTTACTTGATCTATTGATTGGTGAGCGGCGCCTGTTGCTTATTCTTGGCTTGCACGATACTCATCAAATTGTTTTTGCATTTCATCGCGAACCTTCTCCCAGCCAGCGGTTTTTAATTCTTCGTTTAGTTTCGGAACATTTTCTTCTGGATCGATCGTTCCCGTTGCTAAACTTGCTTTGTAACGGTTCATGACATTGGCGATATTCGTGATTTCTGTTTTCACATTATCAGTCTTGAAGTTGAACCCTAAGATTGGTGATGCTTCAGCGTTAGCAATATTTTCATCACGCTCTTTGATCATATCGTCTGTGATGGATTCTTGTGTATAAAGGATCATGTTGTTCCCAGTGTTCCAAGCAGCCATCCGGGTATTTGGCAAGTAGCCATCAAGGAGACGGATTTTGTTGTCTTCGCCCTCGATTTTTTCCCATGCTTCGCCTTCGACACCCCAAACCAATCCATTCAACAATTCAGGATCGCTGTTCAACAAGCCCAACACTTCCACTGCTTTTTCTTTGTTTTTCGAAACATTCGCTACGACAAAGTTTGCCATTTGCGCTTGGCCTGTTGATTTTAATTGTTTCGTGATTGGACGTGAAACCAATTCATGACCTGCGGCATTGCTTAAGATCGTATCGCCGTAATCCATTGGTCCTTGGGTTTCTTCACGCATGAACCATGTGTTGCCTTCTAATGGGTAACCAGTCGTATTAGTGGCTGCATCAGTTGGGATCAAGCCTTCGTTGTACCATTTGTGCATCAATTTCAAGTTTTCCATTTGTTCATCATCTTCGTATTGATTGATGATCTTCGTTGTATCGCCGTCCAATTTAACAGCAAATGGGTAATCTTTCCCGATTACATAATCATAGTTTCCAGAAACATTAAAGGTTTGTCCGATCGCAAACGGTGCGATGTTTGGTTCTTCTTCTTTAAACTTCTTCAACACGTCTTCGGCATCTGCATAAGATTCGATCCCGCTAATATCCAAATCATATTTATCTAAATACTCTTTATTGAAGGTCAAGACTTGTTGGGCATAAATATTGCCGTTGACTGGAAAGGCATATAATTTTCCGTCGATCGTATTGCCTTTGATATAAGATTCGTCTAATTGATCATACGCTTCTTTGGCATATTTTGGTGCTAACTCCGTCAAATCTGCATACGCGCCTTTTTGCGCATTCGCAACATAGTTTGAGGCAAAGGAAATATCGTAGTTTTCACCCGATGAAATGATGGTACTCATTTTTTGATCCCAATCACCCCAGCCGATATACTGCAGATCGATGCGAGCGTTGGTTTTTTCTTCAATGCGTTTATTGGCGATCTCCATTAATTGATCAAAGTTTTCTGGCTTGTCCCCAACTTGATACATCAATAAAGTCGTTACGCCGTCTGCATTGTTTTCTGAGTCGGATGTTGCGCCGTTCGACCCACAGGCAGCCATTCCCAAAGTTGCCGCTGCGGCCATCCCAGCAAAAGCTGTTTTTTTCCACAAATTCATTTTTGTTTCCTCCCTATACTTATTTGATTATTCTTTGACGCCACCAATTGTCAGACCACCGACAAAATACCGTTGGAAGAATGGATAGGTGATCGCAATCGGTAAGGTTGCAACAACAACGATTGCCATGCGAGCAGTTTCGCTTGGCAAAGCGGCCAAACCGCCTTGGATCTGGGCAGCCATACCAGAGCTTTTGGCTAGATAGTCCAAGTTGCTTTGAATCCGCATCAAAAGTGCTTGTAAGGGCACTAAAGAGTCTTTTTGAATATACAACAATGCATTGAACCAGTCATTCCAATAGCCAAGAGCGGCAAATAGACTGATCGTTGCGATCCCTGGAACGGCTAACGGCAACACGATGGACAGAAAAATCTTCATTTCGCTGGCACCGTCGATGCGCGCAGATTCTATAATACTATCTGGTACCGTCTTTTTAAAGAAGGTCCGCATAACAAGG
Organism: Enterococcus sp. DIV0755f; assembly: GCF_051713725.1. NCBI lineage: Bacteria > Bacillati > Bacillota > Bacilli > Lactobacillales > Enterococcaceae > Enterococcus > Enterococcus sp. DIV0755f. The sequence continues at coordinate 1,051,659 of NZ_JBIOQL010000001.1, read as the reverse complement.
ATATTAAAAGGCCCTAAGGCAAGGGGTAAAATCAACGCCCAAATCGTGTCTTTCAATTGGATCAAGTTGACCATCACTAAATAATTGGCAACCATCCCTGGCGCAAACAACATGGTGATCAAAGCGAAGATCGTAAAGAAACGACGGAATGGAAAATTTGAGCGAGAGATGACATAGGCATATAGCGAAGTCATCGTTGCATTGACGAAGGTACCAAAAACAGTGATAAAAATAGATACGCCAAATGCTTGAAAAATTTTGCTGCTCATTTGTCCGCTAAACAGGTAGGTATACGCTGCGAACGAAAATTCTTGTGGCCAAAAGCGATAGCCGTTTTCTGCCAAAGAGGTTTCACTGGTCAATGAGATCGCGATCACAAAGAGAAACGGCAAGACACAGGAAATCGCGAACAGACCGATCACGATATTAAAAATCAGGTTGACCGTTGGGTTAAAGGAGCGGATCTCGACTTTCGTTACTTTTTTCTTCATTTATCCATCCTCCTTAGAATAATGCTGAATCTGGTTCTAGTTTACGAACAACCAAATTCGCTGTTAGTAATAGTAATGCCCCAACCACTGATTGATAAAGGCCGGCAGCTGCGGTCATCCCGAAGTCGCCTGTGGCAGTCAGTCCATTATAAATGTACGTATCTAAAACGGAGGTGACTTGGTACAACGCCCCAGAGTTTCGTGGGACTTGATAGAAAAGTCCGAAGTCGGCACGGAAGATCCCACCGATGTTCAAAATCAACAAAACAGAAATCATTGGAATCAGCTGTGGCAACGTCACATTTTTGATCTGCTGCCATTTGCTGGCGCCATCGACCATCGCGGCTTCGTAATACGTCTGATCGATCCCGACCACTGACGCATAATAGATGATGCTGTTGTAGCCTAAGCTCTTCCAGACATTCATAAAGACGAAAATAAACGGCCACCATTTCGGATCAGCATACCAGTTGATTCCTTCACCGCCCATACCCGTGATCCATTGGTTGATGATCCCTTTGTCTGGACTCAAAAAGGCATAGACAAAGTACGAAATAACCACCCAAGAAAGGAAGTACGGCAACAGGGACATCGTGTGATACACTTTTACCAAGCGCTTATTGCGCAGCTCACTCATAATAATGGCAAAGGCAATCGCAAAGAATAGGTTGAATGCTAAAAATACGATATTGTAGAGTAGGGTATTTCTAGTGATCAGCCAAGCATCATTGGATGCAAATAAAAATTTAAAGTTATCAAAGCCGACCCATGGGCTTTGTTTCAAACTGGCAAAAAAGCCGTCTGGTGAAATGTGGAAATCTTTGAACGCCACCACATTTGCGAATACAGGTATATAGAAAAAAAAGATAAACCAGACAACACCTGGCAAAGCCATCAATATCAATGCTTTGTATTGCCAGACATTCCTCCAAAACCCCTTTTTCTTCACATCTCATCATCTCCTTCATGCTACTAGAATAACGCTTTCATCCCTAAAAAATAAGGAACAAACTAAAGATAAAATGAAACAAATTAAAGGTCTTTGTTTATATTTTGTTTTTATTCTCTAAAAACCTGAAAAACGTCCTACCTTTTGCAAGATAGGACGCTTCATTGATTTGTTTTTTATGAATGATCAGTCGACAAAGCCGTTTTGCTGAATCACTTCGTGGAACCACTCACCAGACTTTTTGATGGTCCGTTTTTGGGTAGCCAAATCGACAGCAATAAACCCGTAACGATTTTTGAATTCATTCAGCCAAGACCAATTGTCCATGCAGGTCCACATGTGATACCCGCGGCACTGGCTGCCTTCTTGGATCGCTTGGTGAACATACCGCAAATGATCTTTGATAAAGGTGATGCGGTACTCATCTTGGATCTGACCGCTGGCATCGATAAAGCGTGTTTCATCTTCGACCCCCATGCCGTTTTCTGAAATATAACAGGGGATATTGCCGTAGTTGTCTCGTAGGTTGATCAAGGTATCATAGATGCCTCGTTCATAGATCTCCCAGCCTCGATGGGGATTGATTTTCTTTTCTGGCCAATCATACACATCGAAGTAATCTTCTGGCATTGGTGTGTCCGCTGTTTTGGCAGAACGCTTTTGCTGCACCCGCCGTGGCTGATAATAGTTGACCCCCAAGAGATCGACCGTGTTTTCTTTAATGATCTGCAAATCTTCTGCCCTGGTTTCTGGCATGATCGCCAACTCGTTTAAGACAGCGATCAATTCTACAGGAAAGGTGCCTTTGACCGCTGGATCTAAGAAGGATCGGTTAAAAAAGGCATCTGCCAGTTGCGCCGCTTGGACATCTTTTTCATCGTTCGGATCTTTCGGATAAGTCGGTGTCAAATTCAAGATGATGCCGATTTCGCCTGATTGCTGAGATTGACGGAAGCGTTGGATCGCTAAGGAGCTGGCGAGTGCTTCATGGTAGCCGACTTGCACCGCATGTGCCAAGTTGATTTCTGCTGGGTAATGCTGTTGATACAAATACCCCATCTCCACTGGCACGATCGGTTCATTTTGCGTGAACCAATGACGGACTTGATCACCGAACAACTCAAAACACAAAGCAGCATAATCTGCAAATGCTGTGACAGTCTCGCGATTGAGCCAGCCGCCTTCTTTTTGCAGTGCCATCGGCATATCAAAATGATACAAATTGATGAAAGGCTCGATGCCATTTTCGATCAAAGTGGCGAAGTACTCGCGATAAAACGCCACCGCTTGTTGATTGACCGCTCCTCTTCCTTCTGGCAGCAAGCGACTCCACTGGATCGAGGTTCGAAAAGAATTAAAGCCGATCTCTTTCATCAACGCCACATCTTCTGGATAACGCTGCAGCAGCTGGACGGTATCTTTTGGTCCCCGTTTTTGATAAAAACGTTCTGGCTCCGTTGCGTACCAATAGTCCCAAATCGAATCGCCTTTGCCATCATCGGCCGTTCGTCCTTCAGTTTGTGGACCGCTGGCGGCGGCTCCCCACCAAAAATCTTTAGGAAAATGCAGGTTAGTCATGGGCAGTCACCTGCTCTTTGCCTAACAAGAGACAGCCGATAATCCCGCTTTTGTTCGGCAAGCCCCAAGTGACGATGTAGTCTTCCACTGGTGGTGTCTCCATATAGCCTGCCATTTGTTTTTGGAAGGCTTGTTGGATTTGAGCGAGTAGATGCGGCTGATTCATGACCCCGCCGCCTAAAATGATTTTCTCAGGTGCTAAGGTCAACGTGATATTGACCAGCGCTTGCCCTAGATAAAAGGCCTGCAACCCCCAAATCTCGTGCGCTTGCGGCAAGTCTTGTCCTTTGATCCCCGTACGTCCTTCTAAAGAAGGCCCTGCGGCTAATCCTTCCAGACAGTCGCCGTGATACGGGCAGGTGCCAGCATACGTATCTTCACTGTGGCGTTTGACATAGGTATGACCGATTTCTGGATGACCGATCCCCTCGAAAATCTTTCCTTCACGAACGACTCCTGCGCCAATGCCGGTTCCTACTGTCAAATAGACACAGCTGTCTTTGCCTTGCGCCGATCCTTGGCGTAATTCCCCATAAGCGGCAGCATTGACATCTGTTGTCCAAGCAAATGCTGTCTCTGGGTAGCGCTTCTTCAATGCACCGAGAAAATCGAACTGCTGCCAGCCCTGTTTCGGCGTCGCTAGTATGTGGCCATAGTTCGCTTGGGTTGGATCGATCCCGATCGGACCAAAGGAACCGACCCCTAATGACACGAGATCGTAGGGATCGAAAAAGGCAAAGATCGCCGCTAACGTTTCCTCTGGTGTTGTCGTTGGGATCGACTCTTGGGCGATAATCGTCAGCTGGTCATCGGCAACGGCACAAATCATTTTTGTGCCGCCGGCTTCAATTCCTCCATAAACCATCATTACTCACTCCTTTACTCCAATGGTACGAATTTCATATGGGTGTAATTGCTGATTGACGGTCGATGCTTGTTCTTCCTCTAAAAGGTTCAACAGACAGAGCGTCGCCTGCTCTTTTTGCACGTGAAAGGCAGTGGCTTGATTCGCCAAATTATAGCCCCGCAAAACGATCTGCTGGTCTTGGCGATTGCGTTTTAAGGCGGTGATAGCTACCGTCGATCCATGAGCTTCCATATATTGGTTGCTGCTGGCTAGCTTGCCTTGATGCTTGTCGGTCTGACTTGCCGTCCAAGGAACTTGGGCAGCTTGTGCTTGGCGATACGTTTCATAACGTTCTTCAGGAGCCCCATGACAGGCTACGCCGTATTCAAAGGTGTGGCTGCCTAAGCATTGCGCTTCTGGTGTTGGGAAGTAGCCCCAATCGCCTAGCTCTCCCGTACAGCGCAACAAGGTCAAGCAGATCTGATCCTTCACGATTTCATATTCGTTCAAACCAAAATTAGAAACCGTCATGCCGCTAGTTTCATCATGCAAGTTGACAAAGGCGTGCTGATGCTGCGGATTTGTTGGGTTTTCCCAATGACTGGAAACCTGATTCGGCCGTTTTACGACTTCATAAATGCTGTCAGCTTCATGGAAATCCGTGATGATCCCTGTTGGGAATAACACTCGCAGTCGGTGATCTTTGCTTTGGTTGTTGACGGTGGTTTTAAATGCCAGGCGGTTGCTGGTTCGTTCTAAACGGATCTCCGTCTCGATCTTGAAAGCAACCAATTCTTGACTCCGCTGTGCCTTACGGAAACGGAAATCGACGACAGCTTTTTGTTCTTCTAACAAACGGTCATCTGCTGAAACGGGAATCTGCAATTCTTGCGTCAGTCGCACGATCCCCACCAGTGGATCGTTTTGTTCGATCGTCACGTGATGCGGAAATTGTGTCGATAAGATTGCTTCATCCCCTTCTGGTTGTTTGAAGATGTACTCATTGGCGATATCCCCCACATCCTCGAAAACCAGTAAATTGCGATACGTTTTTTGGGTTACTTTGTCTGTAATCGTCAAGCTGCCGTTTTCAGTAATGACGGCTTCCAAATGTGCGTTGGCAAGTTTGCGCCCTCCTTCTGAAACGATCGGGGCGCTCTCTACTGGCGTAGCGGCTTTTTCTACTAGGGCAAAGGTCTGCCATGAAAATTCTGGCAACTGATTTGCTTCAACTTGGACCTTGACAAAGCGTTTCATGAAAGGAATCCGAAAAGCATCTTTAGGCAATTCATAGTCAAAAAGGACCTCTTCTTCACTAATGATCGCAGCAACAGGGTTCCCCTGTTCATCGATCACCGAATAATAACCTTTTGGCTTCGCCAACAATTCGTGGTAAAGCTTGCTTGGCAATCCTTCACGGAATGTTTTACGCTCAAGTTCGATCACGACTTCCACTAAACCAGAACGGGTGCTGCCAGTGGTGTTGAAGACCACGAAAGGGCGACTCTCCTCAGGAAACTGGCTCGTGTCGATGGCGGCTACTAAATTGCGTAACGCTTCATCTGCCACGAACTTGCCGATTTCATTGGCTTTTTCAAACCGCGGCATCATTTCTCGGTGTACTTCGTCCACTGAACAGCCGCAGATACTGTCGTGAGGATGATTTTGCATCAGGGTTTTCCACGCATGATCCAACATATCGTGAGGATAGCTGCCGCTTGCTTCATAAGCCATAGTTGCTAATGGCTCCGCAACATTTTCTAATTGGCGGGAAACCTTTGTATTCCATTGTTTTAGATAAACTCGGGAAGAGGCGGTATTGGCTAGAGTATACCAACCATCGGTTTCTTGACTGGTCAATTCACCTGTGACAGTTCCTAGGTCATCTGGCAGATCTGCTTGCACCGCTTCAAGGTATTCGGTAAAGCTGGCGTGTTTGAATTCATACTCTGGGAAAAGCTCGTTGGCTGTACGAATCGCTGCCGAAATATCTTTTTGGACGGGTTGATGATCGACCCCATTCATCATTAAGTAATGATTGGTGGCTCCAAATTTTTCTACATCTTGCAGTTTTTGGGTCCAAAAAGCTTTGGCTTCTGCTTTATCCACTGGAATCTCATTGCCATTGGAGTACCAGTTGGCAAAAAGTAGACCAAAGATTTGACTGCCATCTGGACCTTCCCAATGCATTTCAGAATATTGGGAAGTAAATTGATCATCGGGTAAAACTTCATTGTCAAAGCCGATCGGTTTGACGCCACGCCCAAATGCAGCACTTTCAAGATTGGCTTGCAGCATCATTTGCGGAGTTTGTCCCATATTGCCGAAGGTATCTGGGAAATACCCCAACATAACGGGGGTGCCCCACTTTTTGCTTTCTGCCATTCCAATCAGCATATTACGGGTGTTTGATTCGGCACTGATCAAAAAGTCATCTTGCAAAATATAAAACGGACCGATCTGTAATTTCCCTTGTTTGATGGCCGCTTTGACCGCCTCGCGTTTTTCAGGCCGCACTTCTAAATAGTCATCCAAGATGATCGTCTGTCCATCTAGATGGAAGCTGTGGAACTCAGGGTCATTTTCAATTAATTCTAAAAGATCATCCATCAATTCCACTAGCCGCATGTGATGCTGTTCGTAAGGCATGTACCATTCCCGATCCCAGTGGCTGTGTGAGATGATATAAACTTGTTTCTTCATTGATTTTTACTCCTCGCTGTTTGCGTCGTTGGACTGCTTTTTGTGTCACTCGAATGGTGATGGGTCGTGCTGCTTATTTTTCCACTCGGATATCGAAATAATCCATAACCAATTCACAAAACATCATATTCGCCCACGAGAACCATTCTCTCGTGTATTGCGAAGGATCATCGACATCGAACCCTTCATGCATCAAATTTGTACCCGCATCTGTCGCCACTAACTGATCCAAAATTCGTTTCTTTTCTTCTTTGTCAGTGGTGGTCATCCCTTCCATTGCCATGGCGATCGGCCACACATAATTTTCTGGCGTATGAGAGCTACCAATGCCTTTGGCGTATTTCCCTTCATAGAAATACGGATTTTCACTGCTCAACAACGTTTTACGGGTTTGAAGATAAAGGGGATCTTCCATGCTGCCATACCCCAAGTAAGGGGCGGCGATCAAATTCGGCACATTGCTGTCATCCATCAGGGTGCCATTGCCGAATCCATCCACTTCATAGGCGTAGACTTCTTCGCCAGCTTGGTTCGTGGTCAACCCGTATGCTTTAATCCCTGCTTCAATGTCTGCTTGTAGTTTTTTCGCTTGTGCCACGATCGCTGCGTCTTCTAAAACCGTCGTAAAGATTTCTTGGATATAGCCTAAGACCACCACCGCAAACATATTGGAGGGAATCAAATAGCCGTATTTGCAGGCATCATCACTTGGTCGAAAGCCTGACCAAGTCAAGCCGACGGGTTTCACTGGTGCGCCTTTGCCGTCATGAGTCAAGGTATCTTCTTTTCGCCAGGTATCCCGTTCAAAGCGATATGGAGACTCCTCATGGTTTTGTTCTGTCACAAACACCTCCAAGGCTTTTTCGATGCCTGTTACAAAATCATCATTGAACTGATCGGTTCTGCCTGTGTTTTTATATAGCAGATAGGCCAGTTGGATCGGATAACACAAAGAGTCGATCTCATATTTGCGTTCCCAGATCCAATCGTTCATTTCAGTATCGTCTGTTTGGTGGCCAGCGCCATTGGCTGATTCGTTAAAGGCATTTGCGTAAGGATCGATCGTAATATAGTAGAATTGCTTTTTAACTAACCCGCTGATCATGCTTGCTAAGTCTTCATCTTCTTTGGCGATCACCAAATACGGACGAACTTGTGCAGTGGAATCTCGCAGCCACATGGCTGGAATATCCCCCGTCAGTAAAAAGGTCGTGCCATCCTCATGACGCTTGACCGTCGTTAATAGTGTATTAGCAAAGGCTGCGTTAAAATTTTTCGCCCAATCGGCATGCGTTTCTCCGCATAGATCCGTAATCGTTTCCATAAATGTTGTTACTGAAGTTGGTATTTCTTTATAAACCATTCCATCACCTTCCCTGATTTGATATATCAATTTACGAACCTAGTATATCATGAATTAGTTGAATGTCTAGCGCTTTTTCAAAATAATTAAAGGGTTTTCATTTTTATTGGTTTATGGTATGCTAACAAATATGATATATCAAAAGGGGTTTTCTTATGAAACAACCATTATATAAAAAAATTTACGCGGAGCTTCACGAAGCCATCGTTGAAGGGCGATTAGCGCCTGGCAGTCGTGTCCCTACTGAAAAAGAACTATCTGAACAATACCAAGTCAGTCGGATCACCTCTAAAAGAGCCTTGACGGAACTGGAACAAAATCAGCTGATCTATCGCGTGCAAGGCAGCGGCAGCTTTGTCCGAGAATTGAAGGAAAAAAAAGCGACTGGACGAATTTTGTTTGTCTTGCCCTTTGCCAATGATCTCTCTTTAGGAAACTTTACCGAAGGCATTTACCCCGTGATGCAAGAACACGGCTTTGAACTTTTGATGACACCAGTGGATTATTTGGAAAAAACGACGGCAGCTGAGCTGATGCAAGAATTCGACGGCCTGATCTATTACGCCAGCAATACGTTTTCTTACTATGACTTGCTGTTCGAATGTGCTGAAAAGCACTTTCCTATCGTGACCTTAGATAAAAAGCTGCATGAGTTTAATTTTCCAGCGGTGATGCCAGATAACTTTCAAGGTGGACAGCTAGCCACAGAGCATTTACTTGCGTTGGGGCATCAACGGATCGCTTATATTTTTGGTGATACCCATCATCCGCAATCCGTCCGTCAGCGTTATCTAGGTTACATCGATGCGCTGAAAAAAGCCCAAAGAACCTTTCGCACCAAGCTCGATGACACGGCTGCCAGCATCGCAAATGCGCTTGCCTACTTGGAAGAACATCAGGTCACGGCAGCCGTCTGTGAAAATGACTTGATCGCCATCGAATTGATGCGTGCTTTGCGCCAAGCAGATTTGCACGTCCCTGCCAACATTTCCCTAGTTGGTTTCGATAATATCCAAGCCGCAGCCCTCGTTGATCCAGCACTAACGACTATCGGGCAGAATTTTGCCGAGATGGGGCGCTTGGCAGGAAACCAAGTGATTGAGAAAATCAACGCTGCGAAGGCAGCAACCCCAGTACCAACGGAGACGACCACCCATCTAGTGGCGGTTTCTTTGATCAAAAGAGAATCAACCCAATTAAAGGAGTGAACCAAGTGAACGTATCAATGATCGACACACGACACGGAACAGACAACCAATATAGTTTTTCCCACGGCAACTGCCTGCCTTATACAGGGGTTCCTTTTGGCATGAACTACTTTGCCCCGCAAACCAGCGATCAACGCGGCAGTTGGTGGTTTCATCCAGAAGATCGAACCTTTCAGGGCTTTCGCATCACCCATCAGCCTAGCCCATGGATGGGAGATTTCAGCCATCTGACGATGCTGCCGATAAACGGCACGCTTTCTGAAAATACCCTTTTCCATGCGCAAAGCTCGTATCGTCCCGAAGAAAGCACCTTTAATCCAGCCTTTCTTAAAATCAAGACGCAGCGGTATTTAACAACAACGACTTTGATCCCCAGTATGTATGGCGGTGTGCTGACTATTGAAAACTGCGGGGATCAGCCAGGTCTTGGCTTGTCACTGCCGGGTGACTATGTTTTAGAACAGTTGGATGAACAAACAGTGGCTGGTCAACTGGTCGTATTTTCAGGGTGCGAAGATGAACGCTTCACCTTCCATTTCGTCTATCGTTTTGAAACACCCATCACGGCGATCGAAGGTGCCTTGACAGGCAAAGAAGCCTTCGTCGTTCTCCGCTTTGATGATTGCCAAACACAGACGATCCGTTTTGCGACCTCGTTTCTCAGTCGCGAACAAGCTTGTTTGAACTTGCAACGGGAACAGCAATGGGCTCCTGCCGATTATCTGGCTTCTGTCCAACAGCAATGGAATCATTTTTTGCAAAAAATCGAGATCGAGCATCACGATCAAACACAAGTTTCTACTTTTTATCATAATTTTTATCGCTTATTCTTGTTTCCTCAAACCTTCTTCGAAATCGATCAAGAGGGCCGCAAAATGCATTGGGATACCTTGGCAAAAGCAATCAAACCAGGACCACTGTATACAAACAACGGCTTTTGGGATACGTATAAAACTGTCTACCCGCTCTTTTCACTCTTGGCTGTCGAACAATTGGAAGACATGCTGGAAGGCTTTTTGAACAGTTATCGCGAAAGCGGCTTTTTACCAAAATGGCTATCGCCAGATGAGCGTGGATTGATGCCAGGGACGCTGATCGATGCCGTGATCGCTGATGCCGCAGTAAAAGGCATTCGTCCCGATTTGATGCCCGAATTTTTAGCAGCGATGAAAAAAGGCGCCACCGTCCAAAGTGAAAATCCCAATTATGGTCGGCGCGGCACGACGGACTACTTGACTTATGGGTATGTGCCATTGACGCATCATGAATCGGTCAATCACACCCTTGATTATTGTTACAGTGATTTTTGTATCTCACAAGTCGCACAACAGCTGGGTGACGAGCAAGCAGACTATTATCAGCAGCAATCGCAAAACTACCGCAACATTTTCGATCAGGAAACTGGCTTTATGCGGGCAAAAGATCCCGATGGTGCCTTTCGTCCAGAATTCAGTGACATACGCTGGGGCTTAGATTATGCAGAAGGCAGTGCGTGGCAAAGCAGTTTTGCTGTTTACCATGATTTCGCTGGCTTGATCGCCGAACACGGCGGCAAAGCGGCCTTTGAAGCAAAACTGATCGACTTGTGCAATCAAGAACCTCGCTATACGACAGAAGGCTACGGCTTTGAGATCCATGAAATGAGCGAGATGGCTGCACTCGATTTTGGTCAGCTGGCGATCTCCAATCAACCAAGCTTCCACTATCCGTATCTATTCAGCTATTTGGGCAAACCAGAAATGGCACAGCCCTTGATCAAGCAGCTATTGACACAATGCTTCAATGACTCGCCCAAAGGCTTTCCTGGCGATGAAGACAACGGTAGCATGGCTGGTTGGTACATTTTCAACTCCTTGGGCTTTTATCCAGTCACACCAGGGACGGGGGAATATGTCATCGGCATGCCATTATTTGATCAAGCAACACTACATCTTGCTTCAGGCAAAGACTTAGTGATCAAGAGCACGCCCAATGCGCCGCAACAGCTCTTCGTGGATAAAATCACATTGAACGAAGAACCCTTCGAGCGATTGTTTTTCACCCACCAAGAATTGACTGCCGGTGGTACATTGAACTTCCAGCTAGGTATCGTCCCTCGCAGCAAAGAGTGGTCAGCCGATGCCTATCCTTATAGCGTCAGTCAACCACATGCATAACGAAAAAACCGCTCCTTAGCAACAGGCAGCAGTCTACTTTCAGTCAAATGAAAGTACGTGCTATCCCTGCTAGGGAGCGGTTTTTTTATTGGTTCATTTGTAGCGGTAACAGACGTTCGATGGTTTTCAGCACGCCATTTTCATCGTTTGACTTGGTCACAAACGCTGCGGCTGCCTTGACTTCCTCAAAGGCATTGCTCATGGCGAAACTAAACGTGCCAGCTGCCATCAACTCCAAATCGTTCAAGCCATCGCCGAAAACCATTGTCTCTTCTGGTGTGACGTGCAGCAATTCTTGCAAGTGTGCCACAGTCGTTCCTTTGTGGACGCCTTGATTGGTGATATCGATCCAAGCGGCTTCCGAAGCCACGATGTAGGCGTCGTTTGTAAACTCGCCTAACTGTTGGACATGCTCAAAGCAACGTAGTTTGGGATCAAAAATAGTGAGCTTCACAAAATCTTCGGTGATGGTTTGATAATCCGCCACCGTTTTGACCACCCGATAAGAGCCGCGAACTTTCTGGGCATCTGCTTCATTGGTCGTTTCCACAATGTACGCCGCAGTCGGTGTACAGGCGATGATCACATGATCTTGCGCAATCGCAGCGAGCTTCGCAATGATCCGCCGCCCTAATTCGTTTGGCAGCAGTGATTCAAAGATGTATTCGCCTTGATGTTTGATGCGGGTCGCGCTATCCCCAAGAATCCAAACATCCGCTGCTGCTTCACCAAACAGTTCTTCCACTCGTTCACACTGTTTGCCGGTACACGCAGCAAAAGCAACACCCGCTTCTTTCATTTGTTGGCTGACTTGTTCATAATAAGGCCGGTCAAAACTGCCTTGGCTGTTCAAAAATGTGCCGTCTAAATCTGTGATGACTAATTTGATCATACGTTTCTCTTCCCCTCTACCTCGTGTCCTCTTTATGGCGAATCACTTAATTAACATTGTTAATTAAGTATACTTATTTTAAAGTTTTCCGTCAAGTCAGTCTTTTAAAAACTTTACATCGTTTCATCCCGTCGGTATACTTAATTAAATCACTTCATTAAGGAGAACACCTATGGCTTCTAACACCCATTCCATTCGCCAGCAAAACAAACAGCTGGTTTTAAAAACCTTATTTCAAAACGGGGCACTATTCGCCTCCGATTTAGTAAAGAAAACCGGCATCAGCATGGTCACCACTAACTCATTATTAAAAGAATTGTTGGCAGAGGAAGAAATCACTAAAGGTCCGCTGGAGCAAAAAGAGCTAGGGCGGCCTGCTGTGACCTATCAGCTCAACCAAGACCGAGGCCATTCTCTTTTGCTTAGTTTTATCGATCACGATGGTTCCTTGGCTCTTTGGTCCATGCTGATCGACCGCAAGGGAAAGGTTTTGGCAAAACACGACCAGCCGTTTCCTGATGTTGCCCCTCATCGCTTTCAAGAATGTGTAACGAACGAGCTAGCATTATTTCCTTCTGTGGAACAGATCGCCCTCTTTTTACCAGGAAAAATCAGTGGAGGAACCGTGACTTCCAGCTGGTATGAAAAATTTAATGGCTGGCAGCTGGCAGCTCTCGTGGCAGAGGTCACTGCACTGCCCTTCTACTGTCAAAACGATGCCCATATTTTAACGATCGGCTATTGCATCGCCCAACAGATCTCTTTGCAGCAAACCATCGTCGGCATGTACAATCCCGAAAAAAGCATGCCTGGTATCACGCTCCTGGTCAATGGTGCACTTTTAGAAGGAAAAGACGCCCTAGCGGGAGAGGCAAAGTTTTTGCCCGGCTACTTGGACCAAGGGGCACCGCAAGACCGCACGGCTTTGGTTCAGCGCCTGACAAGCTTACTGCCATTTTACAATGCTGCTTTTGCCCCCCACTGTATTATTTTAGCCAGCAGTGATGCAGTAAAAACCGATCTCTTAGACGCGATCCAAAAAAATCCATTGCTGCAGCAACAACCCAATCAGCCTGCTTTCCATTATATCGATGCTATCGAGGAAGCCATGGTGCTAGGCATGCACTGGCTGATTTTCCGCAAGACACCTTTTGACTTAGCCCGTTGATGACACAATGACCATAGAATAATTGAGGTGGTGTGATATGAAAATAGCTATCATTGGTGCTGGTCCTCGTGGACTTTCACTTTCAGAACGACTGATCGCTCATAGCAAACAAAACAAACAAGCCATCGACTTGCTGCTGTTTGATCCCTTTCTTCCTGGGGCAGTTTGGCGCACGGACCAATCGGCGGATCTGCTATTGAATTCTGTAACCAGTCAAGTCACCCTTTTCACGGATGACACATTAAGCACCGGCGGTCCTGTGGTCAAAGGACCTACCTTATACGAATGGGCAGTGACAGAAGGGAAACATTTCGCAGCCACGCATGCTCCTGAGCTCGTTGCGGAATGCACAGCACTTGATTCACTTGATCCTAACGGGCATTGCTCGCGGGCGTTATATGGCCTCTATCAGCAGTGGTTTTATCAGCAGCTATTAAAAGAGCTGCCTGAATCCATTACCGTCAACCATCTGTCAGACAGTGTCAGCTCCTTGACCCCTCTTTCCAAAAATCGCTACCAGTTGACGACGGCTCACCACACATTTCTTGTTGATGCCGTCGTCTTAGCTACAGGCCATTCACAAGCCCAACTGTCAGCAGCAGAACAACGATTGGCGGCGGCCGCAGAAAATAATGGCTGGTTTTATGCACCGCCAGCCAATGCGGCAGATACGGATCTAACGGCGGTGAAAGCTGGCGAACCTGTGATTCTACGGGGACTAGGACTTGCCTTTTACGATTACGTCACCCGCTTGACCAGCGGTCGGGGCGGCACCTTCGTCAAAGTCAATGGATCCCTCGTCTATCAACCTTCTGGTGAAGAACCGCAAATCATCGCAGGTTCTCGTCGGGGTGTCCCGTATCATCCTCGTGGCCGCAATCAAAAAACACCGACGCAGCAGCGAAAGCCCGTTTTTTTGACCCCTGAACGCCTCGCTGCTTGGCAAGCAGCCAAAACGGTTGCTGGCAAGACCTTGCTCTTCTATTTAAAAAAAGAGGCAGAACTCGTCTATTATCAGACGCTGCTTTTAGAAAAACAGCTGCTGGACAAAGATCAGCTTGCCGCTTTTACCGCCGCCTTTGTTGCCTCTGAAGGATCTGAAGAGTTGCTGAAAAAATGGCAGCTTCCTACGACAGAGTGGTGGTCATGGCAACAACTAGCCGACCCCTTTGCGCAGAAAAAGCCGCAGTCGTTGCAAGACTTTTTCATTGCACTATTACGTACCCAAATCCAAGATGCCGAAAAAGGCAATCTAACAGGACCTATCAGCAGTGCCTTGGAAGTCTTCAAAGACCTGCGGGACCCGATTCGGTTTGTTCTCGATCATCAGCTAATGCCAGTACAAGACTTGAAAACACTCTTTTGGCAGTCTTTCGTTCCCTTGAACAGCTTTTTATCGATCGGTCCGCCAGTTAGGCGCCTTCAGGAACTGGTGGCATTGATGGAAGCGGGAGTGGTGACCTTACTAGGTCCTGACATGACTGTTGAGATCGAGGAGGCTTACTATACGTATTCAAAGCGATTTGACGACACACGCTATCACGCGACGCAACTAATTGAGGCTCGCATTCCATCGACAGCGATTCGTCGAACCAACAATTCCTTGTTGCGGCAACTGCTAAACGATCGGATTATTCACCCGCACCAGTTGGCGATCCCCAATGAGGTGCCTTTTGAGACGGGTGCGATCGCCATCGATCCTGAGACCAATCAGATCCTTGGACCAGATGACCGCCCTTTCCCTACCCTCTATTGTTTTGGGATTCCCACAGAAGGCATCCACTGGCTGACGGCTGCCACTGCTCAGCCAGGAACCGATGCTTGGAATTTACAGCAGGCGGACCAGATCGCCGCTGACCTCTTGCACCACACCTTCTAGTCGCTTCTGTTCTATCAAACGCAAACTTCCGAGGAAACGCTTCGGAAGTTTTTTGTTTTTCTTTCGCAAATCCGCAGAAAGGATTTCTCTTTTTTGAATATTCTTGAAATTTTCTTTAATTATTACACGAAAATTGCGACAGTCCTAGAAAACCGTTACAATGGAAGAAACGAACGTAGGGAGGTTATCAGATGACCGCTGAATTACAAAAAATAGATGCCTTGATCGCAGAAGTGGAAAAAGTGATTTTAGGCAAACGAGATGTGATCCAATTTACCGTGGCTGCGCTGCTTGCTGGCGGACACGTTTTATTCGAAGATATCCCTGGTGTTGGGAAAACGATGTTGGTCAAATCGTTAGCCAAAGCCATTCAAAGTGACTACAAACGGGTACAGTTTACCCCAGACCTTTTACCTAATGATGTGTTAGGTGTGTCGATTTTTAATTCCCAAAGCCACCAGTTCGAGTTTCGTCCTGGCCCGATCTTCACCTCCGTCCTCTTGGCAGATGAGATCAACCGAACCACACCAAGGACGCAAGCCTCACTCTTAGAAGCCATGTCAGAAAATCATGTCACCATCGACAATCAAACGTACCCATTGAGTCCCCACTTTTTTGTTTTAGCCACGCAAAATCCAATCGAGTATGAAGGAACGTATCCTTTGCCTGAAGCCCAATTGGATCGTTTTTTGTTCCGCCTGCATATCGGTTACCCAGATTTTCAAGATGAGCTCGCCCTCTTGACTGGAAAACGACAGCAAAGCTTGGATCAGATCCAAACCATTTTACATGCTGATGAAGTGACCGCTTTAAAAGCGATGGTCGATGACGTGTATGTCGATGAGCGGGTCGCCCGTTACGCATTGCAGCTGGTTCAAGCGAGCCGTCAGCATAATGCCATTGACCTTGGTATCAGCCCTCGTGGTGGGATCGCCTTCTTAAAAGGGGCCAAAGCGTTAGCATTGACGGAAGGTCGGACCTTTGTCACGCCGCAAGACTTGCAGCGAATTTTACCAGCAGTCTTCGGTCATCGTTTATTACTGAAAGGTGGCGTACATGCCAGCACGGAGACCCTTTCAGACTTGATGAAACAGATGATCCAACGAGTGCCTGTCCCAACGAGGAGATAGCGATGAAGAAAAAGAAGCTTGAACGCCTGCTGCGCCTCCTGTTGTTTAGCGCTGCCTATTTTCTGCTGCTGGCTTATTGTGTGATCTTCAATAATAATGCTGGCTGGAGCCTTTGGTTTTTACTGACTTTGTTATTGTTGCTTGATGCAGTATTCTTGCTCCCCTCCCTCAAGAAGGTTCAAATCATTTTAGAAGAATCGATCCAAGCTGAAACACACACAGCGATCACCTTACCGCTGCAAGTCTTCAAGTATCGCCCGACGCTGCTGCCGCTGGTCGATTTCACCTTACAATTTGACGATCGTTTCAAGGAAAGTCATCACAGCGCCTTTTATCGAGGCAATCTGATTCGGCTGCAGCTGCCTTGGACCCCAAAGGAGCGAGGCATCTATGAAGAATTGCCCGTTCAATTGTACAGCCATGATCTCTTTGGCTTTTTTGAAAAAAGCTACGCTGCAGTTGCGAAACAATCGATTTTGATCCTGCCTAAATTGGCGCCAGAAGCCGTTACCCTGCTGCCATTTTTTAAACAGCAAGTCCGCAGCCAAACCCACGGAGAACCCAATTTTTCTATTCGACAGTTCCGTCAATACCAGTTAGGGGATTCCTTAAAAAATATCGATTGGAAATTATCCAGCAAACAACAGGAATTGATCTATCGCGAACGAGAACATGAAGAAGAACAAGACATCGTTCTGCTCTTTTGGGGAGAAGATCATCCTGCTTTTGAAGAGACTTTGACACTGTTTTATTCGATCCACCATTTCTCGCAAAATCAACGACTTTTTCAGCCGCTCTTGATTGGTGACGGATTGACTTCTCCTTACCAAACGGATGCCGCTGCCTATGCCCAGATCCTTCCCTTCGAGAAAGTTCCTGAAGGGGTACCGCTTTTGACTGGCAGCCATCTTGTCTTCATTACCCCGGTTTTTACCCCACAACTGGAAGACTACCTCAGTCAGTTGGAAGCAAAAAACAGCTGCCAAGTGTTTACCTACGCTGATTTAATGAGGCAGTTGAATAAACTTGAGGAGGCGGTAGGATGAGATTTATTAAGAAAGCGCTGATTGGTCTTCTGACCTTTCTCAGTCTATCACTGGTGATCTTGCCGTTTATCGCAGTTTATGACCTTGGCAATCAGTTCACCCTTTTAACTTATGCCTTTAGTGTCTGTTTGATTTTGACCGTGGTGCCGAAAGTCCGTTACAGTTTGCCTTTGCTGGCAGCCGCTTGGCTGATCGTCTTGTATCGGATCTTTCCTTATGGGACTGCCTTTTCTTTTGATTGGCTGCTGCGTTTTTGGCTAGACCTGCACCGTGCCTTTCAAGAAATCCTCAGCGGTGAAGTCGGCTATATCACCGAACTGGCGGCGGTGACATTGATCGTTAGTTGGGTTTTGTTTTTAGCGATCTTACCGATCGCTTATCAACGCTTTTTCTTGATTTACGCTACCATGATCGGCTACTTGCTAACAGTCGTGATTTTTAATCAATTTGATCTGACGTGGCATTTGATGGGTATTTTTCTTTGTGCCTTGGCTTCTTCACTGATCCAGCGCAGCGTCTTTCGATCCAGTCAAACGATCGCTCCCTGGTTCGCTGTGATGCTATTGATTGGTGGATTAGCCGTCACTGCTGTCTACTTGCCGCAAACGAGCCTGCGGGAACAGTTGGCAGCCCGTTCCACGCCTGTACGGACAAATCTGAATCAGCTGGGTTTTTATCAATTTATTGAAGAACATGGCACGCCCAGCGGCTCTCGCACTGGATTCAGTGAAAACGACCGTCAATTAGGCGGACCACTACTGGATGATGCGACGATTTTATTTGAAGCGCAACAAGAAACCCCGCATTACTGGCGGGTGGAAAGCAAAGATTTTTATTCTGGTAAGGGCTGGATCAGTACGAGCCGCGAAGAGGCTCGCTTAGAAGCAGAGGCCGTCACGATCGCGGATCAAAGCTATCAGCAAGCCTATCTTGAGAACGAGTCTGTTCGGGTCCAATTTCAAAACCATGGAGACTATGTCCCATTGCCCTATGGACGCAGCACGTTGTCCCTTGAAAACGGTGCTCGCGGTTTTCAGATCAGCGACGCCATCCAGCGGGTCGATCTCATTGATCCACTCCCAGACACCACCTTGACCCTCGATTGGGACCATCCAGATTTTGCCGCAGAAAATCTCCAAAATCTGCCTTTGATCTATCCGGATTCTCCGATCGATTATATCCAGTTACCCGATTCTTTGCCGCAGCGGGTACGAGATCTCGCAGCTGAGATCACCGCTGACAGCAACAGTCTGTTTGATCAAGTCACGGCGGTTGAAAGCTATTTGAAAGATCCGCTCGTATTCCGCTATTCCAAAACCGATGCCGTCGTGCCTGCAGAAGAGCAAGATTATGTTGATCAATTTTTATTTGAATCACAAGTCGGCTACTGCGACAATTTTTCCACGGCAATGGTCGTGCTACTACGGAGTTTAGAGATCCCTGCTCGCTGGGCAAAAGGCTTTTCTCCTGGATCTCCTGCAACAGAAAACGGCATTACTACCTATACCGTTCGCAACTTGAATGCCCACTCATGGGTGGAAGTCTACTTTGACGGCTACGGTTGGGTACCTTTTGAACCGACCCCTAGTTTCCAAAATCCAGATCGTCCCGTGTTGACTCAAGAATCTACTAGCTCCGAAGAAACACCGACCGCTAGCAGCGAAACAACACCATCGAGCAGCAGGGAAACAGAAAGCAGCGAAACCACGACCAGTAGTTCTGCAACAGCCGCGGTTACCGATGACGTTTGGTTGACTGAGGAGTTGAAACAAACGCTGCGCAATGGCTTCTTTGGAGGCTTAGCTATCCTAGGACTTGGCCTACTTTTCTATTTCCGCCATTCGTTTTTCCGTATTCATTTATGGTTGATCTGCCGCTTTACCAAACAGCCGCTAGTTGCTGCCTATCCTTTGTTTTTACGGCAAACGACGAAAGTTCTGTACCGTAACGAGGCGGAGCCGTTGATCGATTATGCCCAACGACTTGAAGCATTCTATCCACTGTTCCATGGTGATTTTATCCGCTTGACGCAGCAATACGAAGCCTACCTTTACAGCCAAGAACAGCCGGCTGGTCAAGAAGCCTTCTTGAAGCAAGTCGCTGCCCAAATCAGTCAGCTGAAAAAAATCAACTAAGCAGTGAGGATAAACGACAAAAAAACGTATCGATCAAACGATCGATACGTTTTTTGCTTTAGGCGTTTCCTTGACGTTTTTGAACGGCAATAATAATCAGCTTCGTGATTTCCATCAAAACAACTGCCACAGCAGCCATTGCGATACATAAACCGACATGTCCTAAAGTGAAGGTTGCTGGAATCGCAAAGACTTCACGGATGCCAGGAATCAAGGTAATGCTGTATAGTCCACCACAAACGACGATCGCCAGCCATACCATTTTATTGGCAAAAAGGCCAGCTTGCCAAGCAGTCTCAGTGTTTGAGCGTGCTGGTAATGTTTGCAATGTTCGGCTCCAGATAAGTGTTGAGAAGGCCATCGCTACACCTAATTCAGGTGATTGGTTCATTCCTAACCATTGTGCCAAAATCACGACAGCGGCAATCAAAATACCGCGATACGTTACTGAGATCAATGTTTTTCCAGTGAAGATACCAGCATTTGGATCTCTTGGCTGGCGCTGCATGATCGTTGGTTCGGCTTTTTCCATTCCTAGAGCAATCGCTGGTAATGAGTCGTTGACTAGGTTGATAAAGAGCAGCTGCAAGGCAGTAAATGGATTGTCCCAACCCATCACTAAGGCAAAGACGATCGCAATGATCGCACCTAAGTTTCCAGCAAACAAATACGAAATAGCTTTTTTGATGTTGTCAAAGACGTTTCGGCCAACTTCTACGGCACGAATGATCGAGGCAAAGTTGTCATCCGTCAAGACCATCGCCGCTGCGTCTTTGGCAACGTCCGTTCCGGTTCCCATTGCGATCCCGATATCCGCTTGTTTCAAGGCGGGTGCATCATTGACCCCATCCCCGGTCATGGCAGAGATCTTGCCTTTGTCTTGCCAAGCCCGCACGATACGGATTTTGTTTTCTGGCGAAACACGAGCATAGACTGTGATTTTGTCTAATTGATCCGCTAGTTCGGTTTCAGAAAGAGCATCCAATTCCGTACCGGTCAAGGCTAAGTCGCCCTCGGCTGAAATACCGATCTCTTGTGCAATCGCCACGGCTGTCGTTTTGTGGTCCCCTGTGATCATTACTGTTTTGATACCAGCAGATTTAGCATCCGCTACGGCTTGTTTGACTTCTTTACGAGGAGGATCGATCATCGCCATCAAACCAACCAAAATCAGCTCGTTTTCATCTTCAAGTGTCAATTCTCGTGATTGGGCATCGGTCAATGGACGGTAAGCAAACGCCAAGACCCGTAATGCCCGTTTTGAGAATTCTTCGTTTTGATGTTGTAATTTCTGCTTGATTTCATCTGTTAAAGGCACGACTTGATCATCGATCAAGACTTTGGTACTGCGCCCAAAGACGATGTCTGGCCCACCTTTGGTCAACAATAAATGTTCGCCATCGATCTCATGTAAGGTAGACATCAATTTACGATCAGAATCGAAAGGCAATTCTTGCAAACGAGGAAACTGTTGACGAATCGCCCGATAAGGCTGATTTAGTTTCTCACTGTAATCCAGAAAAGCAATTTCAGTAGGGTCTCCTAGCTTCGCCCCATCTTCACTGATGGCAGCATCATTGGCCAAGACACTGATCTCTACTAAGCGTTTTTCAGGCAATGTCCAGGTAGTTGGCTCATCGGAGAACGTGCCCGTTTGCCCATTTGGTAAATAGTAGTCAACAACGGTCATTTTGTTTTGGGTCAAAGTCCCGGTCTTATCGGTACAAACGATACTCGTTGAACCCAATGTCTCAACCGCTGGTAGTTTTCGAATGATGGCATGACGCTTCGCCATTTGTTTTGTTCCGATCGAAAGAACGATCGTCACGATCGATTGCAAGGCTTCTGGAATCGCTGCAACGGCTACGGCTACCGCAAACATAAAGGCGTTGACTAAGTCTTGTGTCATATCACCTGTTCCGTCACCTAAGAACAACCGTGCGACTTGAACCCCTAAAATAATCAATGAAAGGACTAAGATCGCCAAGCTCAGTTTTTTACTGAAGCTGTCTAATCCTCTTTGCAATGGTGTTTTGTGTTCAACTGTACTTTCCAATAAGCCAGCCACTTGACCGATTTCCGTCACATTACCAGTCGCGGTTACGATAAACCGGCCACGCCCATAAGTGACGATCGTTCCACTGAAGACCATGTTGTCACGGTCGCCGATCGGTGCGGTACGATCGATCACACCTAATTCTTTTTCCGCTGGCGTTGATTCCCCAGTCAGCATTCCTTCATCGACCTTCAAAGAACCCTCTTCGATCAATCGACCATCTGCTGGTACATAGTCCCCAGCTTCTAAAATAACGATATCGCCGACAACCAATTCTTTCGCCAGCACACTTTGTTCTTTGCCATCCCGAATGACGTTAGCATCTGGTGCCGACAGGCTTTTCAAAGCGTCTAACGACCCTTCGGCTTTTTTCGTTTGAATCACACTGACGACGGAATTCAACAAGAGTACTGCGAAGATAACGATCGACTCAACGTGGGCACCCATAACCATTTGGATGATTGCCACGATCAGCAAGACGATCACCATCGCATCTTTGAAGGTATCTAAGAATAAGGCAAAGCTAGATTTCTTAGGTGCTTCCTTCAGCTGGTTCAAGCCATTTTCTAACCGCTTGGCTGCCTCTTGCTGCGTCAACCCCTCTGGACTGCTCTGGACCTCTGCCATAATTTCCGAGATTTCTTTTTGATACATTTCTTTCGCCAATTTTTTTGCCCCTTTTAATTTTATTTTCCTTAGGCACTCTGCTAGAAAAAAAGAGACCTAAGACAAGTATACGCTTGTCTTAGGTCTCACCATTTCAAATAATACCAGAAAGCTGTCGCCAGCTTACTTACTGTTGATATTATCGCAGCTTGCGCCACCGGTTACTCCCCTAAGGAATAATAATAAGAATGTATCATTATCATAACGGAAACTTTTGTGCTTGGCAACTATAAAACATCAATTTGAAAATTTTTTGAAAACATTCTTTTTGTTCCCATTCCTTTTTTTCTGTTACACTAAGGAAGAAAGAAATTTGTACGTTACAGGAGGAAAAACGATGGATCTTTTTGATACTTTTACCCGCCATAGCTCTGTCCGAGATTTTCAACCCCGGCCACTATCAAAGGAACTCAAGCAAAAATTAGTAACGGTTGCCCAGAGCGGTTCCAGTTCGAACTTTGTTCAAGCCTATTCGATCATTGAGGTCAGTGATCCTGAAAAACTGGCTGCCATCGAAGAAATTGCCGGTGCCCCAAATTACATCACTCGAACGGGCGTCTTCTATCTTTTTGTCGCCGACTTACATAAGCATCAGCAGCTGCTGATCCAAGCAGGGGTGCCTGATACCCACTTAACCACGATGGAACCATTTATTGTGTCTGTCGTTGATACGACCATCGCTGCCCAAAACATGGTAGCTTACGCTGAAGCGCAAGACTTAGGAATTTGTTACATCGGCGGCATCCGCAATGATTTGCCTCGTATCGCAGAACTTGTCGGCTTACCAAAATTGACGTTTCCGTTATTCGGTTTAACGATCGGCTATCCGCAACACAGAAATGAACCGAAAGTCCGCTTGCCCCAAGAAGCGATCGTAAGTGTCGATCAGTATCAACCGCTGACGCAGGAGCAAACAGCCCAGTACAACCAAACGACAGAAGCCTATTATGCACAGCGCAGCAGCAATCAACAGCAAACCAATTGGCAAACGAAAATGACGGAATTTTTCCGTGAACCGCGACGTCCAGATGTCGCGGCCTTTATGAAACAACAAGGCTTCTCAGACCACTTCGGCGAATGAGGACACTAATTACCACGGGAAAATAAAAAACGATCTTTGGCAAGGAATCTTGTTAGGATCGTTTTTTGCTTAGTGTAAAAAATCAGGTTCAGGCGGCTCTTGTATCTTTGTCATGCTAATCAACGTGCGGCTTCTTGTGCGGCTTCGTTGACGGCAACTGCCTGCTCACATTTTTCCATTAATGCTACTAACGCTTTATCTAACACTGCTTCATTTTCGGAGGTTCGCTGACTGATTTGCGTCATAGGCTGCGCCGCAAGATCCAGCAAATAGGTAGGGATTGCTTCTTTTTCAGCAAAAGTGCCCTTGATCAGCGGCTGGTAGACAGACTCGCCACAGGGTCCGGTTTTGATAAAGGCTAGTTCGAACTGCGCCTTCCCTGACAAACGCAACCGATAGACCCCTTCTTTGGTCAGCAGTTTTTCATCGGCAAAGCGTGCCTGTAATCGTGCGAAACGTTCGTAATCCATGGTATCTGCTCCTTTTGATTCCTTCTTTTCTCTAGTGTAGCAAATTTCTTGTTAGCAAAACATCTTTTTCATAGAGAACGCCTCCTTTTTCCTCGCTCGGTGATTTTTCACTTTACAAGCAGAACAAATGTTCGTATAATTCAAGTGAGGTGAATGTGTATGCCAGCTGCAAAAATCGCTTATGCAAAACAAGAAACCTATGCATTTGAAAAACACTATTATGAATTGGTAAACTTTCCCACACCAGTGGCGCTTTTGTTTGATGAATTCGCACTGACGATGGAGCGCAATCAAAAATCGTATATTGCGATCCCCGCGCGCTATTCCGTCTTAAAGGTTCCGCTCGTCTTTGTTTTTCGACTAGAGACTAAGGATGCGCCTGTTTATTATTATGAGCACGTACTCGCTGAAAATAAGATCATTCGCCGCTACAACCCCAAGCGTAACTATTTGCCCGGCGGAAGATAGACCAATGGTTCAACCCGTTTGCCATACTTAGCGGTTGCACTCTCCTGATGCATATCACTGAGCAGCAGTTCGAATATTTGTCATCCAAACGAAACCCCTCTATACTAAAAAGAAAGGGGTTTTTCACAATGACGAAAAAACCGCCGCAAACGTCTGAAGAAAAGGAAGCCGCTTCTAACAATATGGGACTGGGGATCGGTGTCGGAATGGCATTAGGTGCTGCGTTTGGGATGCTGTTTTTTGACAATCTAGCATTAGGCATGGGTTTAGGCATCGCACTAGGGGTAGCGATCGGTGCAGGCATGGATCAAAAAAGCAGCAAAGACAAGAAATAGCTGCAGCAAGGAGCTGTGTTTATCTGTTACAGCTTGCTGCCCAGTAAATACCAAAAAAGCCTAGGTTCTGCACTTGTTGTGCAGGACCTAGGCTTTTTTACTTCGAGCAATATTCTCGAAAGCAGCTGCTTCACAGTTGGTTACAGCAGATTTCTTTTCGCCATTTCTGCGCGATACAGTTCATAGACCGCATCACTTTGCTTTGCATGGCTGCGGTAAAAGAGCCCATAAGAGAAAATCGCTTGGAAATTGCTTCCTTGATTTGCTCGTGCTACAGCGTGGTACAAATTCGCCAACTGCTGATCAGACATCTTCCCGCTTTTGATTCGTTTGGCAACTGCTTTTTGGGAAAGGGTAAATAAAATCGTCGTAAATACTTGATAAACCACCCAAATCGCCAGAATAACCAAAATGAATTTCACTAAATCAGGCATCACTTTTCAACTCCTTACAAAAAGTAAATCATTCGGATGATTTGATGTCAATAACAAAATAACCCAACGAAAATAAAATATTTATTTTCTAAAGTAATAAAATAGCAGTACGACAATGATTAAAACAATCAGTCATACTGCTATTTCTTTATTGCCTCTATTCATCTAAGTATCAATAAATCGACTCCGCTAAAAAAGAATAGACGGTATCAATCTCTCTTTATTTCGCCAAACGGTAGATAGCATCTGCATAGATCACCGCTGCGTTGAATAGGTCATCCAAGCTCATGAATTCATTGGCTTGGTGCATGGTGTCGACATAGCCAGGGAACATTGCGCCATAAGCAACGCCGCGTTTCAATAGACGGCCGTATGTGCCGCCGCCGATGATTTGTTCGAAGCCTTTTTCGCCAGTATGTTCTTCATAAACCGCCAATAAAGTTTCTACCAATGGATCATCTGCTGGCACGTAGTGAGGTTCCATGTTGCGGTCATTGCGGGTAACGGTTGCCCCTTCCATACCGACGGTGCGTTCCACACCGATTTCAAGTCCTTCCGCAGTTACGCCTTTAGGATAACGGAAGTTCAATGCGATAAAGTTGTCTGCTTGCGTTCCTGCTTGGTTCGCTTTAAAAGCAAATAAACCAGCATTCATAGTCAATTTACCCATTTTTTCATCTTCGTACGCCACACCTAATTTTTCACCGTAGAAATTTTCATGGACATAGGCTGCTGCTGCATGGATGAATTGTTTTGCGCCGCCGCCAAAGGCATAGTTATCTAAGAAGACTGCTAAGAAAGTCCCCGCATTGATTCCTGATTGTGGGCTGGCACCATGAGCACCTTTACCGACTAATTCGATCGTCACTTGTTCATTTTCTGTTTCAATCGTCCCCGTCACTGGATTGGCTTCAACGTAATCGAAAAAGGCTTTTTCGATCGCTAATGCTTCTTCTGTTGATGGAGCAATGAAGCTTGCTGTTGCCGTTCCTGGTACCATATTTTCTCGCAAGCCAGCAGTAAAGCTTTGCAGCGTGAAGTCTCCTTCATTGTTGCCTTGGAAATGGATACCTAACGTCACATTCCCTTTTTCTCCATTAATGATTGGGAAATTGGCATCTGGTGAGAAGCCAAAATCAGGCTTTTCTTCATGCTCAAAGTAGTAATCCATATCTGCCCAGCCGCTTTCTTCATCAGAACCAACGACAAAACGGATTTTTTTCGATAATGGCAAGCCCAATTCTTTGATGATCTTCATCCCATAATAGGCAGCCATTGAAGGACCTTTATCATCAGAAGAACCACGAGCATAGATTTTGTTGTCATTGATGACTGGATCATAAGGATCGGTTGACCAGCCGTCACCTGCAGGAACAACATCCATGTGGCCGAAGATCCCTAATGTTTCGTCTCCTTCACCAAATTCGATGTGACCAGCGTAGTTATCGACGTTTTTGACTGTGAAGCCATCACGTTCGCCATAAGCTAGCATGTGTAGCAACGCATCACGAGGTCCAGGACCAAATGGCGCATCCGCAGTCGCTTTATCATCTTCTCTTTCACTTTTCACTTTCAATAGATCAATCAAGTCGTTCAGCAAATCGTCTTTGCGGGCTTCGACCTCTTTTTTCCAATCGATTGTCATAGTGTTCCCTCCATTTCTGTTCTCGCTATTTATGATAACACTCTTAAACCAAAAAAGGAAAAAAAATTGCGCCTTTTTCCATGGGTCTTTTCTATGAAATTTCTAGGAAACAGGTATAATAAATATAACTCGATTTTGATTAACGAAAGGAGTCATTGCATGGAGCAACTTGATTCTGCAATTTTATCCAAAGTGATCCAACAGCGCCCGAGAAAAAGCCACAAAGGCACTTTTGGCCGAGCCGTTTTAGTAGGGGGCAACCGCCAATTCGGTGGGGCGATCTTAATGGCTGCGCAAGCCTGTGTGTATGGGGGAACTGGTTTGACCACCGTGATCTCCGATGGCGTCAACCGAACCGCCCTGCACGCCCGCTTGCCTGAAGCGATGTTTGTCGATTGGCAGCAAACAGAACTGATCGATACGGTCACCGAATCGGCGGACGTCCTACTGATTGGTCCTGGATTAGGCGAAGGAAAAAGCAATTTTGATCTGCTGCAGCGGATCGTTTCTGCCCAAAAAGAACACCAATGGTTGGTGATCGATGGTTCGGCGATCAATTTGGCTGCCAAATATCCGCTGATCATCCCCTTTCCTGAACAAGTCGTCTTCACGCCGCATCAGATGGAATGGCAACGGCTCAGCGGACTGGCAATTGCCGACCAGACAGAAGAAAACAACCAGCAAGCCCAACAAAAACTCGGAAGTCTGGTAGTCTTAAAAAGCCATCGCACACAAATTTACGGCAGCAGCATCGCCCAAAATCCCCTCGGAACACCCGCAATGGCGACTGGTGGGATGGGTGATACACTGGCAGGCATGATCACCAGCTTTTTGGCACAGTTTGAAAAAACAGAGGAAACGATCCAAGCGGCTGTCTATCTCCATAGCCTGATTGGCGAAGCATTGGCAAAAGAGCACTATGTCGTTTTGCCGACACAAATCAGTGCCGCATTGCCTCAATGGATGAAAAAGCACCAAGCATCCGATCCAGAATGATTTCTGATAAACCATTCATCAAAAAAACGTCCCTTTCTGCATTTGTCGAAAGGGACGTTTTTTCCAATGGTCAGCTAATTGTTAAAATAAACCACTCGCACTTCATACGGCGCCAAGGTTGCTGTTTGAGGGACTGCTTGATTGGTCTCTAAATCAACGACTTCTTTGATCAAGTGTAGTGTCTGCTCTTTCTCAGAAAAATTCATGATGAAAAAGTACGTTCGTTCTGGACTGATCCTGCCTTGGATCGAAACTGCAGGATTGGCATGCGCGATCCTTTCCTCTGCCAAGGACAGCTCACGGACCAAAGAGGCATAAAACTGTTCGAAAAAGTCATAGTTGGTGCGAGCCGCCAGATAGTAGGCGGTGCCGGCACCAAAGGTATGTTTGGTGATCGCAGGTGTTCCTTGGTAAAAATCCGCTTGATACTCCCCTAGTACCTCCGCTGTTTCGGCTTCGATGATTGCAGAATAGTCCCGTGTTTCAAAGGGCTGTCCTTGAAAAACCAACTGATTGTGTTCAGTGTCAAAAAGAGTTTCCAGCTCCAGCACGTTGATGCCTAATAATGCTCGCAACGGCTGTGGCAAGCCCCCCAGATACAACAAGTCGGTTTCATTGACCATGCCGCTAAAGTAACTGGAAATCAAGGTACCACCGGCTTGTGTATACTGGCAAAGTTTTGCCATCGTCTCTGATGTCATCAAGTAAAGCATTGGAGCGATCACCAACTGATAGTCAGAAAAATCTTGCTCTGGCGTCAAAATATCGACAGCGATGTCTTGTTCCCAGAAATAACGATAATGCTCCTGCAACGTTTGCGGATACCGTCTGGTTGGTCGACCAAACCCGCCGCCTCGCTTCAATGCCCAGTTGCTTTCCCAATCAAAAAGGATCGCCACTGCTTTTTTTCTTGTGGTTCCTTGAATCTCTTTGATTTTTTCCAAGCGCTTGCCGTAAGCCGCAACTTCTTTGAAGACCCGATTCTCCGTGGAATCATCATGTCCCACGACTGCCCCATGGAATTTTTCTGAATTGCCGCGGGATTGGCGCCATTGAAAATACAAGGTACTATCTGAGCCGTGAGCGATCTGCTGCATGGCACTCAACTGATGGACACCAGGCTTTTTCGCTTTATTAAAGGAATGCCAGTTAACAAAACTCGGCGTGCATTCCATCACTAAAAAGGGCTGTTTCTTCAATGACCAGTATTGATCATGTACATAGGCGGATTTCATCGCTGTCGCTGCCAAGGATTCAAAGTTGTTGTTCCAATCAGGGTAACTATCCCAGCTAACGATGTCCACATGACGAGCGAACTTGCTGTAGTCAATGCCTTCTAAAGGAATAAAATCTTGGGTAGCATGTCCTTCCGCCATAAAATTCGTCGTCACAGGAATGTCCGGTGTCAGCTGACGGATCGGCGCACATTCATGCAAATAAAAATCGATCGTCCTATCTGTGACAAATCGTTTCCAATCAAGATCCATGCCATGCACTTTGTGTTCCCCTAAAGGTGAAGGTGGTAAAACCTGCGACCAATCGGAGTAAGTACCGCCCCAAAAAGAAGTCCACCAGGCATGATTCAACGTGGCTAAATCACCATATTTTTTTTGCAGCCAGCTGCGCCAGTTTTCCTGACAATAGGAGCAAAAGCATTCCCCAGAGTACTCATTGGAGATATGCCACATGGCTAATGCCGGATGCTTGCCGTAACGTTTTGCCAACTGCTGATTGATTTGCGTCACCTTTTCCCGATAGATCGGTGAAGAGTAACAGTGATTGTGGCGAAACCCATGGGTATGTTTTTGCCCTTGGGCGTTGGTCCGATTGACTTCAGGATACTTTTGACTTAGCCATTGAGGCCGCCCACCGCTAGGAGTGGCCAAAATGACTTTGCCGCCGATGCCATGGATCTGATCAAACACTCGATCCAACCAGTCAAACTGATAAACGCCTTCTTGCGGCTCTAAGGCACTCCAAGCAAACACCCCTAATGTGACGGTGTTGACATGGGCTTGCTGCATGTAGGCAAGATCCTTTTGCAAGATTTCTGGATAAGCCAGCCATTGATCGGGGTTGTAATCCCCGCCATGCATAAACTGCTGATCAAACAATTGATTGCTCATCATTCTACTCCTTTTTTGGCTTGTAACTGGTAGACAAATGATTGAAAATCGCCAGTGACTTGCGCTGTTCCATGGTTGACGGCATTAAACTGATAGGGTTTACGGAACCCTAATTGCCTTAACAGCTGACCAGAGACAGTTTCGCCATTGACCTGATACACCTGTTGGGCATTAAGAAAGGCTGCGGGCAAAAAGTCTTCCGCCGTCGGATTGGCTTGTGCCAGCACGCGAAAGAAAGCAATCAATGCTTCTTCGTTTTGTGGGTCATACACTGCCCAAGTCGTTTCATTGGCATGGTCCAACTGCTGCAGCTGGTAAAAAGTGCCAAAGGTCAGCAATTGCCGCTGGTTTTTATAAAAGACGATTTGGGATTTGATCGCCTGCTTTTCGGTTTCAGACAAGTGAAAGAGATCGAGTTCATACCCCAAAGGCCCAAACATTGCGACGGTTTGCCGAAAGGCTAAAGACGTTGCCCGGCCGACTTGGTGGTTTGGTGCCGCCGACACGTGATTGCTGAAGGAGGACAAAGGATACCCTAACAACGTTCCGCTTTGGATGGCTAAACGTTCCACTGCATCACTATCATCACTAGGCCAAATCTGCGGACTGTAAAATAAGATCCCTAAATCGTATCTGCCCCCGCCGCCAGCACAGCCTTCGATCAAAAGGGTCGGAAACGCAGCTAAGATTTTTTCATATAAGCGATAAAGACCTAAAATGTAGCGATGATAAAACTCCGTCTGAGAAATTCCCTGTTCCGCTAAATAGGGAGAGTAAGCTTCAGTGATATTGCGGTTCATATCCCATTTGATGTAATCTAGCTTGGTTTCAAGGATCACTTTTTGCATCGCTTCGAAAATCGCCTCGACCACTGCTGGATTGGCAAAATCCAACACGTATTGTCCGCGCCCCACAGAGATCCGCTCATAAGGATGCTTGACTACCCACTCAGGATGCTCTTGGTACAACTGACTATCTGGCGAAACCATTTCTGGTTCAAACCAAATCCCCAGTTGCAGCTGCATGGCATGAATTTTCTCAGCAAAAGACCCGATTCCTTTTGGAAATTTGGCAGGGTCCGCCACCCAATCGCCCAATGAACTGCGGTCGTCGTTGCGTTTTCCAAACCAACCATCGTCAAGCACAAAGCACTCCATCCCTAACGCCTTGCTTTCTTGGGCTAAGGTCAACAGCTTTTCTTCATTAAAATCAAAATAAGTCGCTTCCCAATTATTAAAGACGATCGGCCGCTGCCGCTTTTGCCAATAAGGGTCAATCACATACTTTTCGATAAATTGGGCGGATTCTTGACTCAAGCCATTCAGACCAGCAGCGGTGAAGGTGAAGAGGCATTCTGGGGCTTCAAAAGTTTCTCCTTGTGAAAGCTGCCAGCTGAAATACTCAGGATGTATCCCCAACATCAATCGAACGTTGTCCCATTCATCCATTTCCGCTTGCGCCAAAAAGTTGCCCGAATAAATCAGGTTGGCACCATAGACGTGACCAGTGTCATTGGTGGCTTGCTGTTCTTTTAAGGCGACAAAAGGATTGTGCTGATGACCAGACGCTCCTTTTAACGAGCCGACACTGATCGTCCCTTGGGTCAAAGGGACCGTCTTGATGTGCCGTTCTTTCAGCCATGCGCCTGAAAGATGCAGCAGTTCAAAATCGCGATTTTTCAGTTCCAAGACACCACTCAAAAAGCGCTGGATGGTTCTCGGCTTGCTCCCCGTATTGGTCAGTGTTTGCTGCCGCGTGATGGTTCCTGATCCTTTGAAGATCGTATAGGTGATCGCCATTTCCAGCTGCCGCTCTTGATCTACTAATTCAAAGACGATGCTTTGGCTTTCATCGGCAGAAGCAAAGCTGGCTGGTTGCGCCAACTTTCGTTCTTTGCCCTCAAAACAGTGAAAAGCCACAAGTTTAAAATCCACATAAAGAGGGGTTTCTTCCTCAAAAACCGACACTGCCCCTTCTCGAAAATCAGAAGTCCCATACGTTGGCAATTCTTGAAAACGGTCCGCCAAGGTAAAAAGATTGTCTGCTTCAAAAAATTTGACGGTTCCTGCCGATTTATTCTCTTTTTTCTCAAGGTACGCTTGATCAAACGGCGCCAGTGTGCCTAGAGATGGCCCAAAATAGACATGACCCAGTTGCTGATTTGGTAACACATTTATGATATAACTGATTTTTTCATTGTATAAGTGAAAGAGTTGTTCATTCCTAATTTCTATCATTGCTATCCTCAATTTTCCCCATTTTTTTCATTTGTGCCTGCTCGTTGACAAGCTGCTTCAAGATAACGCAAGCGTTTTTTGACGCCGCGATTGAAAAAGAATTTGTAAAACAGCGCCGCCAGCATAAAACTGTAGGTTGTTTTCTGCTGCGCAAAACGGCTTTGTTCCGAATACGTGACTTGCAGCTTCCCTTTTCGTCCTGGTGCAAAACTGTACCGTTGATCGATCACTCCTTCTTCATGGGTCGTACGAAGCCACAGCTCATCCGCGGCAATTTTTTTGACCGTCATGACGGCAGGTACCAACCGCGGGGCGGTTTTGGTTTGGATCATCGTTTCAATACGGCAGCCTTCCCCGAACGGTTCTTGGGCTTGTTTGGCTAGAAAGAATTTCTCTTGTTCCGCCAATAACACACGGGAAAAGTCCGTAGGTGTGGTATTCATTTGATAACTGCAAGACAATGTATCGGTTCTCATCACAAATTCCTTTCTAAAGGGTGCGCTATTGCATTCCTTTCCGTTTCTGGGCTTATCTTTCTTCTACCCTTTGATTGATCGTTTCAGATGTCGCTTGTTCATTTAATGCCGCTTCCGCTTTTTCTTCTTTCAAGTACCCGCGATCCATTACGATCAAGAATGGCACCCAAATCAAGGTCATTACGGCAACCGTCACTAACTGTAAGATTGCGCCGGCAACAGAACCCGTGCCTAACCAACCAGATAAGAAAACAGGGGTCGTCCAAACCACCGTTGCTCCAATTGGTCGTGGCACCAAGCCTGCGGCGATCGCAAAGTAAGAAATCGTCGTACTGGCTAATGGCGCTAAGATCCATGGGACAAAAGCGATCGGGTTCAAGACGATCGGCAAACCAAAGGTCATCGGTTCAGATACGTTGAAAACAGATGGAGCGATCACCGTCTTCATTAATTTTTTCATCCGAATCGAACGAGCGATAAAGAAGGCCATCGTAATCGAGATCCCCAGCTGCATTCCTTGATTGACGAACACGCCCATAAACGTAGTGTTAATGATATGGGGCAGTTGTTCCGCCCCTGCTTTGTAAGCTTCATAGTTTTCGATCGCTAACGCATTCATGATTGGATCGATCACCGCATTGACCACTAGTGTTCCGTGAATCCCAAACCACCAGAAGAATTGGGTGAACAAGACGGCGATCAGTACTGCTGGCAACGTACCGCCTAAGCCCATCAATGGTTTTTGCAAAATCTCATAAACGAAATCAACGGCATTGCCCCATGAAGTAAAGGTGAACAAGTAGCGGATCAAATTGAAAAGGAACAACGGTGCCGCCCCAGGAATGATGGCGACAAAGGATTCTGCGATCATTGGCGGAACCGAATCTGGCATTTTGATCGTCAGCCCAGCCGCACTGATTTTGCAATAGATCTGCGTAGCGATAATGGCCGTGATGATTCCGACAAACATTCCCTCAGCCCCTAATTTCGACAAGGGGATCACTGTACCTAACTCTTCGGATGAGCCAAAAGGCAGCAGCATCAAAAACGAAGACAGTGAGATGGCACCTGCAAATAATTTGGCTTGTCCATACTTGCCAGCCAACTGATAGCCGATCCCAAAAACAACGAAAATAGCGGTGATACTCATGGTCGCATTTCCGATAGGACCAAAAAAGTCGTTTAGAAACGTGATGAATCCCTCTGGAAGTTTTTCCGAGAGTCCGAAAGTAGCAGGCAGATTTTGAATAATAATCATAATTGACGCAAACATTGTTGCAGGAAAAGCGACCATAAACCCATCACGAAGACTTAACAAGTATTTGTTGTTGGCAATGATCTGAGCAAAAGGCACCATCTTTTCGGCTAATTTATCAATAAACTTCATTTCGTTTTCTCCTTTATTTTTAACTGTAAACGTTTACTACAATCAGTATAGTTGTTTAGTTAATGTTTACACAACCCCTAAAATAAAAAAAGATCAGACGTCACTGATCTTTTTCGGCAATCGATTCTCTAATGATCAATTCACTGCCACAAACGACGCGAACAGGCATCGTCCGCACCCCAAGGATTTTATTTTTCGCTAATTCGACACTCATCTGCCCCATCTCTTCAGCTTTCATCTTAACGGAGGACAGTGCGGGCGTCATAAATTGCGCCATTTCGATATCATCAAAACTAACGACTGACACATCTTTAGGAATCGATAGCCCCGCTTCAGCGAGTGCCTTGTAAACCCCGACAGCCATAGGATCGCTGGCAACGACGATCGCTGTGGGGCGAGGATTCATTTGCGCGATCTGCTGACCAAAATGCAAACCAGTCTCTGGTGACCATTTCCCCTGCAGCACGGTTGTGAACTTTTCCAATTTATTGAGCAGCATCCATTGGCGATAATTTTCTGCTCGAATCTCTTGTTCATCGTAAACGACTTCGCCAGAAATCGTCACTCGGCTGGCAACACCGCCCACAAAGGCAATATTCTCATGGCCCTTCTCTTTTAACAACGTGAGGATCTGGTGAGTCTTTTGGGCAAAATCGGTTTGGATGCAATCGTAGCTGGGTGCTTCACTATAATTATCCACCAGGATAATATTGGCATTTTGCTGACTGATCTCTGCCAAAGCATCGCTGGTCATCTCCCCAATAATAATGACTGCGCCATACTTCGCCAATTGTGCCAAATCTTTTTGAGGCTCCCGCATGGAAAAGGCCCGAATCGTTTTTAAGCGCCACTTCGCCGCTTCCTTTTCGATCCCATTGCGGATCATCATAAAATACGGATCGTTTCTTTCCGACTCTCGATCGTGGCGGGTAATGATGGCAATCGTGTTTTGGTCACCGACTTCACGGGAATGGGGTTGATTTTTTTCTTTTGAATAATTCATTTGGTTGGCGATCTCAATGACTCGTTGACGCGTGTGTTCATTGATACTGAAGGTTTCATCATTGTTAAGGATTCTAGAAACACTTGCTACCGACACCCCGGCTAATTTCGCGATATCTCTCATACTTGCCATAGCTGCACCTCATCTGTTTACTGTTTACTAAATTTACATTCAGCATAGGCATAATTTTTGACCCTGTCAACCTTCTTTTCACAAAAAAACCGAAACTCCTTAGCTTTTCACTAAGGAAGTTTCGGGATACCCGTTTGTTTTCTATTTGAGCGCTTGGTCACAGAGCAAGACATTGACTAAATACAAGGTGCTGATTCCTAAGACCAATAAGTAGACTGGGCCAAACAGAAAAAAGGACAAGACAAGCGTCACTGTTGCTAAAAGATGCGCCAGTACTCGTTTGGGTGAACGAGCAAACTGATAAAAACTATAAAACAATGAGCTGGGCTGCTGCGGATAGGTGTGAAGCAGCCTCGTTTGATAAAGTAAGACCAGGCAAAACAAGCCAAAGGTGAACGCTAACGCGTAACTAGCGATCTGAAACAGCGGGTGCTGCAAACGGCTAAAGATAAAGCTGTCCGCTAAAAGCAGCAGGAAGAATAGACTGAGCAAACGGTCTTGCCCTTTTCTTGTTGCCCACTGTTGATGAAATACCTGCTGAAAACGAGCTTTGCTGCTTGCCTCCAAGCCATCGTTCCGCAGTTCCGTCAACGTCTCGATCAATGCTCGACTAGCGGTGGTACTGGTGATCAAAGGCAAGGAATACAACAGCCACATGCCTTGTAAAACCAGTAAATGCGGAAGCCAGTTGATGCCAGTCAACAGCGCGTGGTTCAAGCGTTGCGGGGTAACTTTTGTTCTCATCCTTTGGAACCTCCCGTCAGATCCATTCCCTCAATAAAGTAGCGTTGTGCGAGGAAGAATAGCAAGATCGTCGGCAATAGCACAAGCGTTGCTCCTGCCATCAAGTAGTTCCACTGGGTCGTTGATTGGTTTTGGAAGACTTGCAAGCCAATCTGCAGCGTGTACTTTTCTTGGTTTTGAATATACAGTAATGGTCCTAAGAAATCATTCCATGCCCCATTGAAGGAGTTGATGGCAATCGTGATCAGCGCGGGTTTCGTCAATGGGATCATTAGATGGCTCCAAATATAAAGATGATTGGCGCCATCGATCTTAGCGGCTTCGATCAATTCATTGTTGACGGACAAGTAAAACTGCCGCATCAAGAAAATGTTAAAGGCGTTGCCGAAAAACGCTGGAACGATCAGCGGCAGATAGGTGCCGACCCAGCCGATTTTGGAAAACAAAACATATTGCGGGATCATCGTCACAAAGCCAGGAATCATCATCGTAGACAAGACGAGGGCAAAGATCAGATTTTTTCCTGGAAAGGCCAATTTTGCAAACCCATAAGCAATGAAGGAATTTGATAAGACATTCCCGAAGACCACTAAGACGGTAATGAATAACGTATTTTTTGCATACTGCCAAAATGGAAAGGCGTTGATAGTCTCCAAATAATTGCCAAGATTGATTTCTTCTGGGAAAAAGGTCGGCGGGTAGCGCACGATCTCCTCCATCGGTTTCAATGACGTAAAGACCATCCACAGCAACGGAATCAGCAGCACGATCCCGATGATCGACATCACCACATAGCTGATGATTTTTTTGACTCGCTGTTGGCTTGATTTGCTTCGTGTTTTTGTCGTCATTTCCATTAGCTGCCACCTCCGGTATAGTGAACCCAGCGTGGTGCCAGCTTGAGATTGATAAAGGTCAAGACTAAGACGATCAAGAACAAGATCATCGACATGGCCATCGCATAGCCCATATCAAAGGCGACAAAGGCTTTGTTCCACATATGCAAATTATAGAAGAGCAGCGAATTTGCAGGACCGCCGGTACCATTTTTGGTCATCACGTATGCTTCTTGGAAAATTTGAAAAGAACCGATCGTTGAAGTAATCACATCATAGAAGATGATTGGCGTGATCAAAGGGATCGTAATATTTTTGAATTTCGCCCAAACTCCCGCCCCATCGATCTCAGCCGATTCATACAGCGTCGGTGAAATATTTTGCAAGGTAGCTAGATACAAGAGCATCGCGCCCCCCGAACTCCAAATCTTCATCAAAATCAACGCTGGTTTCGTCCATTCGGGATCAAACAGCCATGCTGGACCTTTGATATTGAACCAGCTCAAGAAGGTATTGATCAATCCTGCGGAAGGAGATAATAATTGCATCCATAAGACGTAGACGGCAACCCCTGAAAGGATCGCTGGCAAGTAAAAGGTGGTTCGGAAAAAACTGATTCCGCGGATTTTTTGATTCAATAAAGTGGCTAGAAAGACACTGAACAACGTGGTCAAGGGAACATTGAAGAGTACAAAATACGCCGTGTTATAGAGAGATTTCCAAAACAGGGTATCTTGCGTAAACATGCGGGTAAAGTTCTTAAAGCCGATAAAATTCATTTTCGACGTCAGATTGTAATCGGTAAAGCTTCCTACGAAGGAAAACAGCATGGGCCCTAACATAAACACCACGAACCCAAGCAAAAATGGTGCTACGAAGAAGTAGCCCCAAAGAGCTTCTTGCCGTTTACTTTTTGAACGCTTCTTTGGCATTCCTTCCACTCCATTCTATTTTTACTCATTGTTTGTTCAAGAAAACATGTCCGCTTCGCAAAGCAGAAAGCAAAGCCCAGTCCGCTAACCGACTGGACTTTCCTTCTTTTTTAAAAACGCTCGTTTTAAGGTTTATTTGTTTTGCTCAACAAGATCTTCCACCGCTTTTTGCGCATCTGCCAACCCTTCAGCCGGTGTTTTGCTGCCGAGCATGATTTGGTCGATCTGTT
This sequence comes from Enterococcus sp. DIV0755f, assembly GCF_051713725.1. Classification (NCBI taxonomy): domain Bacteria; kingdom Bacillati; phylum Bacillota; class Bacilli; order Lactobacillales; family Enterococcaceae; genus Enterococcus; species Enterococcus sp. DIV0755f. The sequence continues at coordinate 1,013,860 of NZ_JBIOQL010000001.1, read as the reverse complement.
CATTGACAAGACTGCTGAAGTCAGGCGCTGTCAACGGCACAGGCGTGATCACCGTATTGGCAAAGTTTTCATCCGCCATTTGGTAGATCATTTGGCCGTTTTCATCTAGATTGTCGTTGTTGACCAAGTTTTCGTTGGCTGTCCGATTCGCCATGATATCAAAGCTCTTCTCACCAAATTTCTCTTGAACTTCTGGTGTCGACAAGTATTTGATAAACTCATAGGACGCTTCAGGATCTTTGGCACCGTATGGCACTTCTAGGACGAACCCGCCGCCCCATGACCAGTGACCAGAGCCACTTTCTTTTTCAGGAATTTGAATGACCCCAAATTCAAAGTCATCTGGTGCATTTTCCGCTAAACTTGAGTAGTAGTTGATGTTTTGCGCACGCATCGCCACTAATCCAGAAATGAATGGATCGGCAACCCCTGAACCAAATTCAGCTTCTAAGCGATTGATGGTATCTTGACCATAATACTCTTGCCAGTCTAAGATCCATTCCAACGCTTCCACTTTGTTGTCTGTATCGATTTTGACGTTCTCATCCTTGTCAAACCAGCTGACGCCATCGTCGGCATTCAACGCCCACACGTCAGCGCCTAAATTCCACAATGGGTAAAAGCCGATCCGCTCAAAGTCATCACCGTTTTTGACATCTAATTTACGAGCAACTGTTTCTAACTCCTCCCACGTTTGTGGCAGTTGCTCTTCACTGATACCAGCCTCTTTAAAGAGTGTCTTATTGTAGAAAATCACTTGCGTATCTGTATTGAAAGGAACGGCATAGGCATCCCCTTCGTATTCCACTGTATCCCATAATTGCGGATAAAATTCATCAGAAAAGCCCTCTTCGATATACTCGCTTAAATTCGTTGCTTGCTGCGCTTCTGCCCGCTGAGCAACAGAATTGATATCTTGTACAATAACATCAGGCGGATTGCCAGCAGTGATCGACGACAGTGATTTTGTCCAAATATCGCCCCAAGGCTGGTAGCTGTATTTGACCTCGATTTTATCTTGTGACGCATTAAAATCATCAATAATTTCTTCAATTACTTCTTGTCTTGCACCAGACCCCCAGAAGGACCAAAAGTCCAACGTCGTTTTGCCATCTGCTGACTCATTCCCCGAGGAATCAGCGGTTTCACTGTTGCCGCATCCTGCCGCTAGTACACCAACTGAAAAAAGCAAAGTCCCCATATAAAATAACTTTCTCATTTAACCTAACCTACTTTCATTTATTTTTAATGTACTATTTAAAAGCTATCACTACTTCTTCTTTTCAGCAAATAAAAAGCATCGTGATTCGAATAAAAAAATAACGTTTTTACCGTTTCTCGACAAGAAGAGCGTTTTCTTTGAAAATATAAAAAAAGTGGGGCATCATAGAAATAGCACCTATTTTTCAACTTCACGTCAGACCATTTGAAAAACGATGTTTATAGAAAGGGAGTAACTACATGCTAGTCATTGTCGATATGCAAAACCAAATTCTCGATGAAGAGAACGAAGCGTATGTGCCAGATGGCGCCGCTCTCGTCAAACGAATCGCCAAGCGCCTAGAACAAGCGCGGGTGAATGGGGAGTACATTTTACACACCCGCGACATTCCAATCGAAGTCAAAGGAACGCCTGATGAAGAAGCCGATGCCCTGCAGCTGATCCCAGAACTTAAGCCTCTCGAAAATAAAAAAGTCGTTAAAAAATACTATTACAGTATTCCACCCGAAGTCTTGATCGATATAAAGAAAAATCTATTTGAACCTGAAGAAGAAAAGAAAATCGAAATCACTGGTGTTGAAACCAACATCTGTGTCCTTTCCAATACCATCGAGATCCAAAGCGCCTTTCCTGACGCTGATTTTACTATCAATAAAACATTAGTCGCTGGTAAAAACCACGAGTCACAAGGACTCGACATCTTACGAGACTTCAATGTCCAAATCATTGATGGCACAAAACAAACCAATGACCAATAGGTAACGAAAGCTCCCTGTTCAAGGAACAGAGAGCTTTTTCAATTTGACTATTCATTTAATTCATTGAGCCATCTAATAGCTCGGTCGGAATTTCAATCCGAACCTCATTTTCAGTCTGACAGTTTGGACATACGAAGGTTCCTTCGATGGCTTCCTTCACTTCCCCGTAAGCATAATGAATAGCGATTTCATCTTCTGCCAATTCATTCGTTTCCAACGGTGGTACCATGGTTAATTGCCCCTCGCTGTCTTCTTGTAAATGAACGACCAGCTTCCCATCAAAGTTTTCATTGCAATTGGTGCAGGAAGCCTTTCCTCGAATCGTTAGATCCATGATCATCCCTCCTCATTTCTTGTCACTGGTTGATGCAGGTTCCGTTAGATACTCGTAACGCATGCATGCTTCACTTTAATAGTGTCACGCTTTCACTTTTTTAGCAAATCATCTGTTTTTCTTTTTTTAAACCATTGATGAAGAAAAAACAAATCAACCGTTTTGAGCGTTTTCGTTGTCAAATCCTTAAAATCCTTGCAGAATTAAATTATCTGTTACTAAAAAGTAAAAACGTGTTGTTGAAAAAATTAGTGATTGTCCGAACTTATCTGAACAAACAAGGAGGAAAAATGATGCAAGCAGTAACCTGGCAAGGAAATCAAAAAATGGACGTTCGTCGTGTAGAAGATCCAACGATTTTAGAACCGACGGATGCGATCATCCGAATCACCGCAACCGCAATCTGCGGCTCTGATCTCCACCTTTACCACCATGGCGGCTCGGTCTTGGAAGAAGGCTATGTCGTTGGTCACGAACCAATGGGTATTGTTGAAGAAGTTGGCAGTCAAGTACAGAAACTAAAAAAAGGCGACCGTGTCGTCATCCCTTTCAATATCGGGTGCGGCCATTGCCACTTTTGTCAAAATGAAATGGAAAGTCAATGCGACAATTCTTCAGAAGATACATTGTATGGCGGCTTATTCGGTTTCGGAAAAATGAACGGTAACCACTGGGGCGGTCAAGCCGAATTCTTGCGCGTACCTTTCGCAGATTTCACCTCGTTTATCGTACCTGAATCAACGATCCCTGATGAAAAAGTATTGTTTTTATCTGACATCTTACCTACAGCGTACTGGAGCGTCCAAAACGCTGGCGTCAAAAAGGATGATACCGTGATCGTCTTAGGCTCAGGCCCAGTTGGGTTGTTTGCCCAAAAATTTGCCGTGATGGCAGGCGCTAAGCGGGTGATTGCCGTGGATCCTGTTGCTCATCGCTTAGAAAAAGCCAGCAGCTACAATCAAGTCGAAACATTCCAATTGGATGATTTGGCTACTAGTGCTGATGAACTGTATGAGCTGACCAAAGGTGGCGCTGATGTGATCATCGACTGTGTTGGGATGGATGGTTTAGAACCCGTCAAAGAAAAAGCCAAAAACCTTGTCAGCTTGCAAAGTGGAACGATCTCACCGATCCAGATGGCCGCCAAAGCAGTCAAAAAATTTGGTACCGTCCAAATCACTGGCGTTTACATGACACCAGCTTCTTCTTATCCATTGCAAGAATTCTTTATGCGCAACATCGATGTCAAACACGGGCAAGCACCTGTGATCCATTTGATGCCAAAAATTTATGACATGATTGCTGACGGTTTGTTTGACCCGTCACAGATCATCACCCACACGATGCCTTTAGCAGATGCTGCCAAAGCGTATGAGATTTTTGACAAAAAAGAAGACAAGAACATCAAAGTTGTCTTGAAACCTTAGCACAAATAAAGGAGCAGTGATGGCACCTATGCCAAAAATCAAACGGAGTGAACATCAATTCGATCCGGGAAAAGAAGAAGATGTGATCATCAAGGCAAGCCGCTTTCGCATCTATTTTCAAAATCGCTACATGTTGATCTCACTTACGAATGATATTTTGACGGGCTTGTTTTATATTTTCGGAAGTATCGTTTCATTAACTAGCTTGCCTGCGATTTACGGAACGATCGCCTATTTGATCGGCGGTGTCTTTTTGACCATTCGCCCGCTGATTAAAATCGTTCGCCATGTCTATATCTATAATGAGCGCAATCAAGAAGGCGAGAAAGAAAAAGATGTCACCATCACCGACGATGAACGTTGATGGGGCGACAACTAGAGAGGAGTTTCCTATGTTAAAAACATTTGATGGGATCGCACTGACCTTATTGATCATCGGCGGTATCAATTGGCTGTTGGTCGGCGCCTTCGAGTTTGACCTTGTCGCAGCGATCACCGGCGGCAGCACGTCGATCATTGCCCGCGTCATTTATATTCTAGTTGGGATCAGTGCATTGTATAGCCTGAAATTCTTTCCAGCTATCGCCCGCCAACAAACCCTCGACTAATTGAAAATAAAACCTGCATCTGCGGTGTCCTGACCCCAAAAAAGTTAGATTTTTGGTCTAACGTTTTGAGGTCGCATCTGTGGATGCGGTTTTTTTGTCTACAATCATTGAAAAAAAACACCAGTTGTACTACTCTTGTATTTAACCTACTATTTTCGAAAAAACAAAAAGGACGTGACTCATGACCCCACCTACTAGACCCTCACTGATACGTCGGATACTCGGCTGGATACTTTTGCTATTGATTTTCTTATTTATTTTAAGTATTATTGGCGGAATCATTGTTTTAAATAACCTCACCATCGCGGAAAATTGGTTTGGTCTGAATGAATACCAAGTCGTTGAAACCAGGCATCAGATCATTCGTTTGTTCCCCTATTTTTGGGTAGCAGGGATCCTGCTGGTCTTTTTGATCGGTCTGATCATCGGCATCAAGAAACGCAAAAAATCGCCATTCTATTGGTTATTCTCATTGCTCTTGCTGCCAGTGATTCTCTTTTGTATTGGCGTAGTTTCCACCTTTTTACCTGTAGACCGCCAACTCTTTCGAGAAGAAGCCAGTGCCAAAGAAATTATGGCTGCGCTGCCGAATCAATCCTCACTCAAGGACAAAGAGCTGCAACTGGTCAGCTATAGTTTTCACATCCGCAATGTCCCGCTAAAAAGCGGCATTTATGCAGTTGCGCGAGTGATCAATCCAAACACAGGCCTGCAAGACGAGTATTGGTATTACCCAGAAAATCTGTTGACCAAATGGAAAAAAGACGACGATACGATCGAGCTTTCGATGGAAGATACCATTGCCTTTGATGCCATCGATTGGGGCGTCATTCCCAAGATCATCAAGGATTCTGAGGCACGAGCAGCTCAGCTGGATCACTATGTTCCTGGCGTCAGCATCGTCATTTTAAACGGCTTCCAAGGCGAATGGACTTGGACCGTTGGTTTAAATGGGATTCGTAATCGCACCGAGATCAATTATGTTTATGATCTCAAAGGAAATTATCAATCCGAATGGCAATAAAACAAGCGGCACCTATCCACGTGAATAGGTGCCGCTTTTGCTTTTATCGGTTTACTGATCCAAGTCTTTGACACACCGAAACCCTAAATTATTGGCTGCCGACATCCCAGAATTACCATTTCTAGCGGCAATTCGGTATCGTTTGCAATAGGATTCGTGGCACAAAAACGAACCGCCGCGAGTCGCATACAGTTGATCATCTTGTGTTTGATTCCTTGCCCAAAAGGTTTGTCCCGTCTGTTGTTGAAACTGTGTCAGCGGGATGCGGGCAGGATTGACGCACCATTCCCAGACGTTGCCGATCATTTGATACAGACCAAAACCGTTGGGCTCATACCATTTCGCTGGCGCTGTATTGGCAAAGCCATCTGCTCGCGTGTTGCTTTTTGGAAACTCTCCTTGCCAAATATTGCAATGATAGGTATTTTCTGCCAAAAATTCCCTTCCCCAAGGATATTTTTCAAAACTTGTCCCGCCTTTTGCAGCGATCTCCCACTCTGCTTCTGTTGGGAGGCGTTTTTTTGCCCATTGGCAATAGGCGATCGCATCGTTGCGAGACACCTGAACCACTGGGTGATCCATCCGCTGGGCAATCGTTGAATCAGGTCCTTCAGGATGACGCCAATCTGCGCCACTAACCGCGTACCACCAAGCCATATTCGGTACCTTTTGACTGCGGTGTTTCGTTTGCTCACTTAAAAAATAGTGAAAAACGAACGACCAGCCAAAGCGCTCGGCTTCTGTGACATATCCTGTTGCTTCCACAAAAACTTGGAAAGCTTGGTTCGTCACCGTCGTGGCATCAATGGCAAATGCTGGGCTGTCGAGGCTGATTTGCGGTCCCTCAAGATCCTCGGCAAAGCCGTCCATCGTATTCGTGCCGATTCGATAAGTTCCTGCTGGAATCGTGGGCATCTGTTTGCCTCCTTTTTACAATAATTGATAGCCATTGTACAGATTGATCAGTAACACCAGCACGATCACAGTTTGAAATACCAGTGTCACTCGCTGCGGTGACAGGACGTTGCTGGCCTTGGCGCCTAACAGTCCTCCCACGATCGCGGCTGGAATAACAAACCACAAAATTTGCAGATCATACGCACCAAAACCTGTCGTAAAAGCGATCGTCAAAATTTTTGCCAGCTGTGAGAAAAAAATCGTACAAATTGAATAAATCGTCGCCTCTTTGATCGGCATGGCAAACAGCAGCATCAATAAAGAAACATTGATGGGTCCGCCGCCGATCCCCAGCAAACTGGCTAGAAAGCCGAGAATCAAGCCACAAGCTGCATACCAGCCGACTTTTTCCAGCGCAAACCCACGCCAGTTATATTTTGTATACAAAAAAGCAAACAATAGTGTTAGCACGGTCACAAGGATTTGGATCAGCTGAACCATCTTGTCGTCTCGAAAGACCAGCAATAGCTGTTCAAAGGCAACATTGCCTAAAACACCGCCTAACAAAGCGCCGCCAGAAACCCACAAGGCAATCGACCAATTGATTTTCCGTCCACTGGCTAATTGTCTAGCTGTCGAAACGATGGACATCGTGAAGACCGCTGTCGCCGAGTAAAAAGAGATCGCAGCAACAGAATGGGCGCCGATAAAATCGAAAATCGGTTTGATCAGCACGCCGCCCCCCATGCCCGAAACTGCCCCTACGGCATTTGCTAAGACGATCACGAGAAAATAAATCAGTCCGATCATTGTCTCACCCCTTGCAAAAGCCCCAGTATCTCATTGATTCTAGGTGTGAAGTCTTTTAACAGCTCCTGATAGCCGCAAAAACCCTCACTATCCACGTACATTGCATCTTTCATTCGTTTACAGCCTCCTCGGCACATTTTTTGGAAAGGACATTGCGTACACTTCGAAGGCATGTCTTTTTTCTGGCACAAAAACTGCTGCGAACAGTCTTGAGAAAACAATTCCCGCAACGTTTGCTCTTGGATATAGCCCATGCGAAACTCATCTAATACATAGAAGTCACAAGGATAGACACTGCCGTCGGCTTCGATCACATACTGCACTTGGCAATTGCCTAGAATCCCGCAGGCAGTTACTTGCTGCCGCACCAATAGATTCAGTAAATCATCGAACAGCTTGATACTTAGGTAGCGCCCTTGCGTCAATTCCTGCAGCCAAAACGCCAACAGCTGCTGATAAAAGCCAGCAAAGCTTCTTGGTGTCAAGGCATAGTCGTTGGTTGATGTGGCATCCAAATCAGCCAAGCAAGGAATGAATTGCACAAATGCAATCTGCTCTTCCTTGAGAAAGTCAAACACACGCTGGGCTTCCTTTGCTAACGGATTTGTCAACACGCACAAGACATTGTACTCGATCTGATAGGCATCCAATAACCGCTTGGTCTGTATAACCCGCGCAAAGGTTCCCCGCCCTTTGGCGTCTAATCGATGCCGATCGTGCGCAAGCGGATGCCCATCGATCGACAGCCCGACTAAAAAGCGATGCTCTTTCAAAAAACGACACCACTTGTCATTGATCACCATACCGTTGGTCTGGATCGCATAGTGTACTGTCACTTGCTTTTTTTGCGCCGCAACATAAGCCGTTAGTTTTCTAAAATAACTCAGTCCCGCCATCGTCGGCTCTCCGCCTTGAAATGCCAACGTCAAATGATCGCCAGCTTCTAAGTCTGCATAAATGTTTGCAATCATCTTTTCCATTACATCCTCTTTCATTTTGCCAAAGGAACGCACTTCGCGCAAGGAACTGACGTTAGCATAAAAGCAATAGGTGCAGCGCAGATTGCAAAGAGAGGATGCTGGCTTGATCAATACGGAGATGTGTTTCATGTGTTGTTCCTCGCTTTTTTATTTCTTTTGTGCAATTGTCTGCCTCTGACTATTGCTTAAACCTAAGCGCTGATACTCGCTTTCAGGGGCTTCAATCTGATCCATTACTTTAATCAATTTCTGAATCATTTCTTGTTCAATCAGTGGGTCATGAAGCGGTGTTAACTGCTTTGGATCATTCTTTAGATCAAACAGCAAGTGGCCTACTGAATAAGAATCGATATAGGTGGAAACTTCGACTTCTGTGTAAGGAAAATGATTTGTAAATCGATTGCCCTCTTTCAAGACCATGCTGTCTAAGACCTCTTTATTCAAAAAACCACGCAATGAAGCATAACTAAGCGTCTGCATGGTGATTGGTCCATTCGAAGGGTGAACCGATGCACGCATATACACATAACGACCATCGTAGATATTGACATGACCGCCGTTTGTACCAAAAATAATTTCTTGATGGAGCGGTTGCGAATGCTGTTTTTTCAACACAGGCAGCAAAGATTTGCCATCCATATCTAAGGTGTTCTCAATTTCAAAATAATCCAATAAAGTTGCTGGAATGTCAATGGTTTGACTCAATACCTGAGTATGGGTTCCCGATTCAGCCTGTGGGTAACTGATGAAAAAGGGCAGATGGATGATTTCTTCATACATCGGTGCGACATTTTTTCCTAACCAGTCATGTTCCCCTAACAAAAAGCCATGGTCGGTATTCACAATGATCAAGGTATCCTCCCACATATTATTTTTTTCTATAAAGTCCAGCACTCGTCCTAAGTGATGGTCACACATACTGATCAACGCTGCGTATTCTTTTTGCAGCTCAATCAAATCCTGCTCGCCAACGTCTTCTGTTACACGACCATATTTTGGCCAAAAGTAAGGTGATTCATTTGGTGTCTCCTGGTACAATTTGCGATAGGTTTCTGGCACATAAAATGGTTCATGGGGGTCAAAACATTCGACTTGCAAAAACCATTGATCTTCATTTTTGTACTGTTCCAAAAAATCCAAGCCGGCTTGGATCGTTTGAACCGTGGACAGGTCTTCTTCTACTGCTTGCCGTGTTCGATTCGCAAAATGCTGTTCCACAGAAATACCACTCTTATTTAACGGATTCAGCGGTGGATGATTCTCTGCCTGTTTTCTTGGAACCCATCGGTCACCTTCTTGTCCTCTAAATCCTTCCCATGTGGAATAACGATTATGATAAGTGGCACCGCCATCTTCAAAGTAATGGGAATGGTCGGTTACCAAATGACAATAGACACCATTTTGCTGCAGCGTATCAAAAATTGACGAATCAAACGGTTCTAATTGACCCCACGAGCGATGCATAAAATTGTAACGACCTGTATGAAGTTCTCTTCTCGCTGGCATACAAGGCATGCTGCCACCATAAAAGTTGTCAAACGTAACCGTTTTTTCTCTTAGCCGTTCAAAGTTTGGCGTGTTGATCCAATCGTTTCCGTAGTTTGATAAAAAATCTCTAGCCAGAGTATCAAACATCAGCATAATTGCTCGCATAGCATTCTTTCCTTCTTTCTTTTCTTTCCTTTTCTTGGTCATTGCGACTACTTGACGATCGTTATCGCCCCTCGATTATCATCAGCGATCACATCTAAGTATGTGGAAGTATTGGTAACGACGATCGGCGTCACTAACGAGTATCCTGCCTCTTCAATTTCTTCTTTATCAAATGTAAGCAATACCTCTCCTTGCTTGACCTGATCCCCTTGCTTGACTTTTGTTTCGAAAAAACGACCATCTAAGTTCACTGTATCCATGCCGATGTGAATCAACACTTCTACGCCATCGTCCGACTTCAAGCCAATCGCATGCTTCGTTGGAAACAGTGTTTCAACTACTCCGTCAAAAGGTGCTCGAACCAGTCCTTCATCTGGTGAAACTGCTAAGCCTTTTCCTAATAGTCCATTTGCAAATGCTTGATCTTCTACTGCCGACAAAGGCAAAACGATGCCTGTTAATGGTAGCGAAAAAGTGATTTCTTTCGCTGCTCTTTCTGATGGGATCAAAGGTGAGGCTTCATTATCACTAGCTGTTGCTTCTTGCCGATCCTCTTGCGGATCATACAAGAAGGTAATCGTTAAAATAAATGATAAGACGAATGCTACAGTGATCGCTAATACATACCCATAAAAGCCGCTTCCGATGCCTTCTGTCGGATCAATGTAGTTGGGTAAACTAAAGATACCCATCCCACCTATAATAAAAGATTTTGTTCCCATGGCACCCATGATCAATCCGCCGATCGAGGCTGAAATCAAGGTCGCAATAAATGGTTTTTTTCTAGGCAACGTGATACCGTACAAGGATGGCTCCGATACCCCAAACAGACTGGAAATAAATGCGGGAATCCCGATTGCCCGAATAGAATTATTTCTAGACTTAATAATAACTGCCAGCACAGCTCCTGCGGTCGCAAATGGAGTCGCTTGTCCTAAGACCATCACTGGGTCGTAACCAAGAACACCAATATTGTTGATTGCGATCGGAATGATTCCCCAGTGAAGACCAAACATGACCAACACTTGCCAAACAGCACCAACTGCAATCCCTGCAATAATTGGGCTGAAGTTATAGATCGCCAACACAGCCGCACCCAACAAATTGCCGATCCACGTCGCGATCGGACCAATGACAATGAAAGTCAGCGGAACCATGATCAAGACGGTTAGAAAAGGAACTAAGAAACTCCGTACAATACTAGGAATGATTTTTGTAATGCCTTTTTCTAATTTGGCACCAAAATAGGTAGCAATGACGATTGGAATAACACTGGAACTATAACTCATTAAAATGACTGGTATTCCTAAAAAAGTGACATAAACAGGCGATTCAAAAACAGTTCCTGCAAACAAGGTATACAACGGTTCGGCATTTGCCGTCAAGCCAGACAAGGCTGGATAAACAAGGGCAGCACCGATCGCCATACCGACAAATTGCTTTAAACCAAATTTTTTCGCTGCGGTATATCCTAAAAAGATTGGAAAGAAGTAGAAGAAACAATCACCTGCTGCTTGCAAAATTGCATAGGTTCCTGACGTATTCTCAATCCATCCCAAAGAAACAAATAGCGCATTTAATCCTTTGATCATTCCTGTGGCAGCTAGAAGACCCAATACAGGTGTAAAGATACTGGAGATCACATCGATAAAAGCATCCAGCGGTCCTTTCTTTTCTCCCGAAGGTGCCGCATCATTTCCTGCCAATCCTGCATGTTGAACAAATTCTTGGTACACCTCTGGCACATGATTGCCGATCACGACTTGGTATTGACCGCCGCTTTGAACGACTGTCACGATCCCTTTCGTCTTTTTCAGTGTTTCGGTGTCTGCTTGCTCCTCATGTTTTAAATCAAAACGCAGTCTTGTGATGCAGTGGGTCACCCCATTGATATTTTCTTTTCCGCCGACTCCTTTTAAAATTTCATCGACCAATTCTTGATATGCCATCGTTCTCATCCTTTCAATGTAAAAATAAAAAGCAAGACAAATAACTATTCCTTGATGGAATAATTATCAGTCTTGCCTGCATTATCAGTAACAACCTTTATTCGTTCTCTATTAACTTTTGAATGTGTAATGTTAAGTACAGCTTTTCATCATCGTTCAAGGGAACATCTAAATACTTTTCAATCAAAAGCATCGTCTTATAAGCGTCTGCATACTGTCCACTCACGTGTCCCAATAGTGGATTTGCTTTTACCACATCTGGTCGAGCCTTCAATCGTTGGAAAAAAAAGCGCAAATGGGTGATAAATCGATCGAATGCTAAAGAGTTTTCATCAATTTGTATCTTGTTTGAAAATCGTATAAGTGAAATAATATCGCGAATTTTTTTTGCAATCGATTGGACATCTTTTGGCTGATCAACCTCATCTGTTACTTGTGCATTGATCAAATGCATTGCTATATTTCCTGCTTCTTCTTCCTCAAAGACGACCCCTGTTTCTTGTCCGATCATTTCCAATGCTTTTTTACCAACTTCAAATTCCTGCGGATAAAACTTTTTTATTTCCCATGATAATCGGTTCGTAACTGTGATTCCTTGTTCATGCAGTTTGAACAGGTTATACAGATGATCGGTAAGTGATACATACAGCGTCTCGCTTAACTCCTGTTTTATTTCCGCTTTTGCAAGTGAGATAATATCATCCGCTAAAGACACATAGTTTGTTGGTATGGATGACAATAAACTTAAAAACCGCTCGGAAACTTTGTTCTTATGAAGCACAAACACTTTTTCAATTTTTGATTCATCGGCGGTTTGTCCTGGTTTCATTTTGAAGCCAAGGCCGGTACCGATCCAGATAAAATCTTTGCCATCTTGTCCGACCAAAACTGCATTGTTGTTTAGGATTTTTTTGATCTTCAAGACGCTTCTCACCTCCTTAAAATGAAAAAAGGCGATACCTTAATACATGTGTAGGATCCATACACACGTAAAAAGGTATAGCCTGCATTATCAGTAACTACCCATTTGATTGCCTTTACTATACTATTTTTCTAGAAACGTTGCAAGCGTTTTATTGATTTTTCTTTTTTTGCTTCGTTTCAAATAGACACGGATCAGCCTTTCTCCAAACTGCTCACTGGTCCAGCAAACGGCTTTGCCCTTCGATTTTTTGGATCTCCGTAATGTCTTGCGTGACTTCTAGACAACCTAAATAGATGCCTGCTTCATTTTTTAATGCAAAGTAGCGAATATAGATTTTACGGCCCCGCATATCGATCCAAAATTCAGCTGTCTCCCTTGTACCCGCTCGAAAATCATCCAAAATCTGTTGCACGAGATGCATGCTTTTCGGTGGATGGCAGTTAACGACTTCACGACCTAAAACCGAATTCGTTCGTGGAAAGACGCGACTCTTGCCTTCTGAATAAAAGCGCACCCGCTCTTCACTATCTACAAAGGTCAAGTCCACTGGCAGCGTTTGAAAAATGGCCACCAATTGCTCAAATTGCAGATTACCAGTAGGCAATGAAACGGTCGGCTGTTCAGCAATTTGCGGCGAATCTTCCGATTCTGTGACTTGAAAGTCATTGAATCCTAAACCGGCTGCGATGCCAGCGGTTGTTTCTTGGGCTTGTTTGATCGCCGCTTGCCGTGCGGGTTCTGCCGCCTGTTCCTTTTCAAGGGCTTCTTGGCTCGGTTTCCAAGGAAGCGGTTCTGGGATAAAGGCAAAGCCGATGTCAAAGCTGTCAGCCGCAATTTGTTCCCAATCTTTAAGACTGAAGACATCCAGCGTCATTGGCACCATGATTTCTTCTTCTTTGAAAATCATCTCTTCGATCTCGTTTTTGACTGCTTCCCATTGGACAGCGATTGGATTATAGGCAGCTTTTTCGGATGCCAAAAGCTCATTGAGCGCTTTGATCATAACCCGAATATCATCATCAACACCCCACATCACTTTTGGCGGCGCAGTGATGCCGTACTTCTCCATGTAAGAAAAAATCAACGTTTCTTTTCGCGCATAGTGTTTGTCGATCTGCATTAAATCATTGCAGGCAGCTTGTAGACGCTTTTTAGGCGTCCAATCACCGGTTTTGATTTTGGCTAAGAGGCTGTCGATCTCATCGGTCAACAGGGAATGTAGGACTTGGTTCTCCAATCTCAGGGTATGCACAGGATGGCCTGGTTGCCCATATTCTTCATTGGAGTGATGGATCTCATTGATCGATCCTTTAAAAACAGCAGCATGAATATTGCACAAACGCTGAATCTCAGAAGGGTCCAACCCCGTTTGGATCAAAGCTTTTTCAGCAGCAGTGATCTCCGTCACATCCACACCATCAAATTCTTCGTTAAACAAGCGTTTAGCTTCTTCAAAGGAACCGCCTTGGTGAAGCAAACTCAGTATTTCGACGATCCGTTCTTGTCTTTGACTGTTGGTTTTCATTTCGTCGCTCCTTTCACAAGAAACCCTTGTTTTTCGAAAGCGAGACAAACCATTTCCAAGGGGATCTTCTTCATCTGAGCACCTTTGGGTATCGTCATATAACGTCCAGCAGTTTGCAGCATCCCTGGTTGATTGATCGCCGCAAACCCTAGTTGACTCATGATTTCTTGTATTTCAGGATATTGTGCCACAAGTTCATAGAGCGTTTTTGACAGATCGATTTCTTTCATAGTAAGGTCTTCCTTTCAGTGAGAATGATTCTCAATAAGATATCCTTAGTATAAATCATTTTGTTCAAAAATACACGAACTGCCGCAAACATTTATCAATCGATCATTTTTTTTTAAGATTGTCAGTAACGGCACACCACTTTTTCCAACCAATCGATACTGGCAAAAAGCAGATAGCCCATCAAAGCAATCAGGAGGATACCCGAAAGCATTTGTGGGTAGTCCATTTTTGACCACGCACTTAAGATCAGATAGCCGACACCATACGTCGTGTTATAGTTTTCGGCAAAAAAGAGGGAAGCCAACGCGATCCCGATACTGACCCGCACACTGGCAAAAAGCGCGGGCATGAGCGCGGGCAAAATAACGAAGCGCAAGACATGGCGCCATTGATTGGTATAATTTTTCATGACCTGAAAATACGCTGGTGGGATCTTCGTGACTGCATCACGAATCGAGACGATCACTTGAATGACGATCACCGCAAAAATCAAGAGAATTTTTGAGAGATTGCCTAAGCCAAAGAAAATCATAAAGACGGGTAAAAACGCAACTTTAGGAATCGGATATAAAAAGTAAAGCAGTGGACCAAGCAGCCGATCCACTCTTTGGGATCGCCCAATCAAGATTCCTAACGGCACCCCGACTAGCAACGCCCCACTCAACGCCGCAAATACCCGCAGCAAACTGGCACCTGCGTGGATCAGTAAGACTTCTCGCAGTGCCCAAAAACGTTCGGCCGTTTCTAAAGGATTAGGCAGTGAGCGATTGTTGGTCACCCAGCTTACGCCCCACCAAACCACGACAAACGAACAGAAGCCCCAAGCAAAAGATTTGATGGGTTTCATTGCCTCGCCTCCCTCATTTGTTCTTTCAACTGCAAGACGACTTCATAAAAAGCCAACGAGTCTCGTTCCTGCTGTCTGCCGTAAAATGGATTACTGATCGGCGTAACGCCCTGATCTTTTAGCAACAAAATCGTCTGCCCCAAAAACACTGCCTCTTCTGGATCGTGGGTCACCACGATCAAGCTGTTTTGTCTGCGCTGCTGTTGAGCAGCGATCATGGCTTGTGCGTTTGCTTTGGTTTCTTGGTCCAGTGAAGCAGTCGGCTCATCCAATAATAAAACATCGGGCTGTGTGATCAGTCCCCGCCCCATGGCGGTCCGCTGTTTTTGACCGCCGCTAAGCTGATGCGGATAGCGGTCCTGCACCTGCGTCAATCCCAACTCAGCCAAACAGCTGGCGACCCGTTTTTTACGGCGCTCACTAGGGGTTTGGTTGATAATCAGCGGCATTTCCAGTGCTTGGTAGACTGTTTGCCAAGGAAACAAATGCAGTTCTTGGAAAACGACCTCGATGTTGTCAGGGGAACAGCCTTTGTAAGTGATCGTGCCCGATTGCGGTCGCTGCAACCCTTTGATCAAGGATAAAAGCGTGCTTTTGCCAATGCCCGATTCTCCCAGCAGCACATAGGTCGCGCTTTGTTCAAAACAAAACGAAAGGTTTTTAAAAATGGCGGTATCTCCATAGGTAAAGGAAACGGAATCGAATAAAATACTCATCAGAGAATAAACTTCTTTCTTCAAATTATTTGTGTTGGTTTTCACATTTTGTGCTATACTATTTTTTGCGTGATTGACAAGAAAGGATGGTTTATGATGTTTCAGACCCTCGTATTTCATGAAATACGTCCCGAAGCAGAACTTTATGATCAGGTCCGCCCGATCAAAGTCGCAGACGGGTATCAAGATGCCTTGCCTCTGCCCTTATTCAATAGCACTTCTCATTTTAAACAACAAATCGACTTTTTGAAAGCAGAAAATTACCATACGTTGACCCTTGCAGAAGTCAAAGATTTTTATTTCCAGCAGCAGCCGCTACCAGAAAAATCCGTGTTGCTGACCTTTGACGACTGCTATCAATCGATGAAAGAATATGCCTACCCACTGTTGAAAGAAGCTGGTTTCAAGGCAACAGCCTTTGTCGTGACTGGCTGGCTTTTTGATGCCCCTCAGCCTTACGAGCCAGAAGTTTCGCGGACATTGAGCAGCGCCGAATTAGCCGAAATGAGCGATGTCTTCGAATATGCCAACCATACCGATCATTTTCACGAACGCAAGGACCAGCAAGGGCGTTCAATGTGGGAAACACCAGCAGCCTTTGCGCAAGACTTACGAAGCTGCAATCAGCACGTGGCCATCAAGGATGTTTTTGCCTATCCCTTTGGTTTTTATGATCCGCAGACGATCGCTACCTTGGAAAAGGAAGGCTTTGTTCTAGCATTTACCACCAAACCAGGTATCAACACGGCACAAACCAAGCCAATGGAACTCCATCGGGCAGTCATCCCGTTCTCACTACCAATGGCTGCTTTTGAACAACGATTTAGAAACGAGGAAATGAACCAATGAAAAAAACGATTTTAGCAAGTATCCTAGCACTATTCGCTGTTGGCGCTGCCGCATGCGGTAACACTGGCGAAACAGCAAGTACCAGCAATTCCAGCACTAGCAGTACAGAAGCTGCGGTCACAGATCAAACATTGACGATCGGGGTGTTACCAGCAGAATCAGCGATTCCGATCATTCTAGCAAAAGAAGAAGGCTTTTTCGAAAAGCAAGGATTGACTGTGGAACTCAAATCCTTCACTTCCCCGAATGACCGCAATGTGGCGGTGCAGGCAGGCGAGCTGGATGGTACGATCAGCGATGTCATGACAGAAGCGACCTTTAAGCAAAACGGCATTGATATGACGATCACTTCTGATATTTTGGAAAACTTCAAGATTCTCGCTTCACCGAATTCAGGGATCACTGAGATGAAAGGGTTAGCGGATAAAAAAATCACCCTTGTACCGAATTTCATTTTAGAATACATCATGGACCAATTTGCACAGGAAAATGATTTTACCTATGACATCGTGGATATCGCTTCTTTTTCTGCCCGTTCCGAAGCATTGCTCAATGACCAAGTCGATGGCGCTGTTTATACGGAACCGCAAGCCAGCATGTTGGCTGCCCAAGGGGCGATTGTTTTAGGCAGCTCTAAAGATGCTGGCATCAAAGGCGGCACACTGCAATTTATGGACGAAGTTATCCAAAATCGCCCGCAAGACCTAAAAGCATTCTACACTGCTTACAACGAAGCCATCGATTACATGAATGCTCATTCAGCAAAAGACTATGCCGACATCTTGGCAGACTATCAATTTCCCGATGCTATGAGTACCTACTTAGACAGCCAGGAAGACTATCCGTATGCCCAGGCAGTGCCGCAAGAGCAATTCGACGCAATCATTGCTTGGACGAAAGACAAGGGTCAAATCGACCAAGCGTATTCTTACAACGAGTTGACCAATTTCGATTTTTTACCCGCTGACGAATAAGAAACAACAAAAAAGACGCATTTGCGTCTTTTTTTGTTGTTTCACTTCTTTTTGATACTCTTTTTTGCTCGTGGCAAGAAATTCAGGTATACTTTTGACAAATCAGCTGCCATGAAAGGATTTGATGCAATGCCAACGATTGCTGTTTATACCGACCAGAAAGAAGATACTTGGGAAGCACACTTGACTCACCAGTTAAAAATAAATGAAGAAAGGACCCAGGCTCATCAAACATTTCATAACGAACCTTTAACGATCGACGAATATTTTTTTGCAGAAGATCCTGCCCCTTTTCATACGAATCAAGCCGTCAGGCAGCAATTAGCAAGCAATGGCCGCAGCTGTCTGCCACTCGTGTATGTCGACGATCAGCTATTTTGCCAAGGCCGCTTGCCAACGATCCGTGAATGGGAACAATTGACGAAATCTGGGATCACTGTGCAATTTGATGAGTAGCAGCCACTGTTTTCTTTGCCAGACAAAACAACGCACCACGAGCCAATCATAAGCGTTTAGTTCTCCCCCTTCGCGGCAACTGCGTCGGTAACGCCTTTTTCTTCTTCCGTTAAACTTCGTTCGCTGATTTTAAAGAATGGATAGTAGATCGCCACACTAATCAATAAGGAAGCGATACTCCAAAGAACAGCAGGGATATTGCCGCCGGTTGCAAGGTAAGTATTGATAAAGGGCGGTGTGGTCCACGGTGGATTGAACATGATTCGCCCAATGACATTGGTGACCGACAAGAAATACGTTCCGACACATAATACAAGGGGTGTCAGGATGAAAGGAATCATCATAATAGGGTTCATCACGATCGGAAACCCAAAAATGATTGGCTCATTGATACAAAAAATAGCAGAGGGCAAAGCCATCTTCCCTAGGGAACGATAGGCTTTTTTCTTTGAAACTAACATGTTGATGATCAGCCCCAGTGTTGAACCAGTGCCTCCATAGCACAAAAACATGATATAAAACCCGCCTGCAAAAATGTTCGGTAACGGTTCGCCTGCAGTGTAGGCTTCGGTATTGGCTGCTAATAAAGCTAGAAAAATCGGATCGCCGATACTCCCCATCACATTGCTGCCATGAATCCCTAAACACCAAAGCAACAAAATCAAAAAGGTATACAACAGCATCCCAGGCAATGTGTTTAGACCAACTGCCAGCGGTGAAAAGATGGCTTGCACGAATTGATTGACATTAAATTCCAACAAGACCCGAATCACCCAGGCACCAGTGATGATGGCAGCTCCAGGAAGCAAGACCGAAAAACTCTTGGCAACTGCGGGCGGCACTTCTGCTGGCATCCGAATCACTAAGCGGTGCTTGAGAAAAAAGCGATGGATCACTACTGTCGCAATCGCCGTGACGATTCCTGTAAACAGACCAGACGCCCCCAAAGAAGCTGGATCGATCGTCCATTCTTCCCCCGCCTGCAGCAGCAAAAACGCGCAGACTGCCAACACGACAGAACCGATCCGATCGATCTCATACGAGGCCGCCAAATAGTAGGCGATCCCGATACAAGCGGCCAGTCCCAAAATTCCAAATGTAAAATTGCTGGCGGCGCCTAGTTTGACGCCAAATTCCCCGACAAACTCGGTCCAGCCAGGAAAAGGCAGATTGGCTAAAATCAAAAAGAGACTGCCGATTATCGTCAGCGGCATCGTGACGGCGACTCCGTTGCGCACGGCAACTAAAAACCGATTTTCACTGATCCTAACCAATTTTGGTGCAAAATTTTCCTGAAACCCTTCAATCAACCGATTCATCCTGTCTCCTCCTACTAAATATCTCGCTTTTTTAATAAGAGTAGCATAAAAAACGCTTTCTGCATTTTTAGAACACTCGACGCCTTCCCAATTCCAAGAATACTACTGGCTAACTGTTTCTTTGCCAAATGGGTAAAGCCGCTGCCAAATCACGTTCCTTCGACCAAGCGATGGCACCTGACAGCAAAAAGAAACTAATGACCGTCCCTTCCCTCACCGCTAGCGTTAAGCCCAAACTGATCGCTAGCAAGAGTGCCCCCGAAATACAGACTGCATCAACGCCATAACGGTACTGCTTAAATGTCCAACGACTGCGTTGCCCCAGCAAATGACACCAGTGCTCGATTGGAAATTTCAAGACCTGCAACCGTAGGACTTGCCCCGTCGCCGTTCCAGAAATCAAGATCCCACCGATCAAAGCAGCTAGTTGGCTCCAATAATTCGTCAAGTGCAGTGATGCCAAGAAGTAGTAAACAAAGCCATTGATCAAATAGCCGAATGCCAGCAAAGCAAAAAACATAATCAAGTACTCACTGCCTTTTTGTTTGAGGGACGTCTGCCGCCGATCCAATAGCCAACAGGCAGCTAAAAAGCTCAAATTGATGGCTGTTGTGATGGTGCCGACTTTGATTCCTGACATCGTTGCCAGCGTAACATTCAAGGCATTAAAACTACTGACCCCAACGCTTGCTTTAATGGTCAAGCTGATCCCGAATGCACTCAACCCATAAAAAATCCCTGATCCTATCCATTGCTTTTTATTCATTTTTTCTCCCACACTTTCTTTTTTGCTTTTCTAAGTATGTGCTATACTGACTAAAAACAAACAGGAGATTTCTCCTAGTTCGGAGGAAAAAAGTGAAAAAAACCGCTTATGCCTTGGCAATAAAGCAGGTACCAATCAAAGAAAGCTGCCCCTTGCCGATTCCTGAGGAGATTTTACAACAAAGTGCCCTCTGGACCTTTGATCATCGAGAAGCGATCCAAAAAGAAACGGTGCCGATGTCGGTCTTTTTCGTCCTATTGACTGGCAAAGCCAAGATCATTCAAACGCAAGAAAACGGCAAACGTGCCTTGCTGCAGTTTCTCCATCCTGGTGATTGCATTGGCGATCTCACGTTGATTGGCGCCGAAACAGTACCGAAAACCGTGGTCGCGATCGGTGAAACAACATGTCTGGGCATTCCGATGCAAGCAGCAGCCCACGGGCTCATGCTAGACCTGGCTTTTGTACAAACACTAGGCAAAACTATCGGTGAAAAATTGCTGCTGCGTATGGATCATTTTTCCGTCAATCAAACCTACCCCTTAGCTTGGCGCCTTGCCCATCTACTGTTGGAAGCTTCGATCGATGATCTTTTTCAAGAAAAATTAACGGAGACCGCAGAATACTTAGGCGTGAGCTATCGCCATTTGACGTATACCTTAAAAGATTTCAAAACGCAAAAACTAGTCACAAAAACTGCAGACGGCTATCGGATCGATGCGCCTGCGCTGCAGACCTTTATCCAAAACCAACAAAAGCAGTAACAAGCAAATAACGACAGCAAAATAGTTGGTATGATGCCCCCCTAAAAGCCAGAGAAAAAGCTGACTCTTGGGGGTGCAACAAGAAAAACCAACTGTTTGCTGTCGTTTTCGGATCGTTGCTTTAATTTTTCGCCAATGCCCAAGCATTGACACAAACCGTGCCGGTTCCGCTGAGAGCGATCGCCTCGGTCCGTTTGGGATACACGCGAGAGGTCAAACAATATTGCCCGCCATTTAGGAAGATCTCAATCGAAGACGTATCGACAAAAATCTGCAGCTGCGTCAGTTCATCGACCTTGACACTGCGCTGTTTACGACCGTAGCCAGAAACGCCATGATGGATCGTGAAGACACCAGCTTCATAAGCCAAAGTCGTATCTTGCAAAAGTCCAAGCTGGAACTGCTGCAATGGGGCTTCCGCCGTAACTTGCAACTCATATGCCAATTCACCGAAAGACAAGTGCTGCGGTTTCTCTGAAAGCACAATTTTTTGGCTGACTTGCTTGTCTCGCAATTTTTTAAATTCTGGCAAAGGTTGTTGATACAACTGGTCATTTTTGACCGAAAGCTGTCTTGGCAGCGTTGCGGCATGCTGCCAGCCGCGAGGGATCGTAGGATTGCTGTATTCAGGACTGGTATCCCCTAGCCCCATCCAGCCCCACAAGATCCGACGTTTCTGCTCATCTTCAAAGGTTTGCGGGGCATAGAAGTCAAACCCATAATCAAGTTCACGAAACGCAGAAGTTTCTTTAAACGTCAGGGTTTCCCAATCCACCTCACCGATCAGATACCCTGATTGATGAATATTTTGGTAGGCATGTTCTTTGGCTGCCAAGCCTTGCGGTGAGAAGACCAACACATCTTTGCCATCTAAATGGAAGTAGTCTGGGCATTCCCACATGTAGCCTAGAGCATAGTCCTCACCGAAAAAGATTCCTCGATAGGTCCATTCATTTAAATCCGTCGATTCATAAATCAAAATTTTGCCTTCGTTTTCCAACGTACGCGCGCCTAGCAGCATATAGTAGGTGTCTTCGTGGGCAAAAACCTTTGGGTCACGAATATGATCGGTAAATCCTTCAGGGTAGTCCTCATGAGGAATCACGACTTCTTGCTTTTCGACGGTATAGCCGTCTTTGCTGATTACATGGACCGTGTTTTGTTCTCGTCCACTAAAGGTATAGTCATGATCACCTGGATGTTTGACATTCCCAGTATAGAAGAAATGGATCGCGTCATTCTCGATAAAGGCAGAGCCCGAGTAGACCCCGTCTTTGTCATAGTCGTGTTCGGGAGAAAGAAACAGCGCTTCTTCTTGAAACGTGACATAATCCGTCGACGTTTTGTGTCCCCAGTGAGGTGGTTCCCCGCCATGGGGCGTTTGCGGTACATATTGATGGTAAAAATGAACCACGCCTTTGAATTGGCAAAGACCATTCGGGTCGTTCATCCATCCTGTTTCTGGCATCAAATGGTAGTTCAAGCGCCACGCATCAGCACTGATTTTTTCTGCTAAATCGTTTTGGGTTTGGGCAAGTTGTGCCCAGTATTCCTTCGTTAACAATGTGGTACCTCTTTTCTCTTGCCGATGAACAACAAGGGATTATTTATTGGTTCAACTCTTTGGCTAGCGGCTTGCGCTGCAATTGGACACCAGCAAAACCGACACCAAAGGCAATCAAAATCACGACAACGTATTTCAGCATGGCACCGAAATCTCCAGTATACAACAACAGTCCTGGAATAAAAGTGATGCCCATCCCAGTGGCAGCTAATTGGAAGACATACGTCGCAAACCCACCGACTGCGCCTCCCAGCATGCCTGCGCCAAAAATCCGCATCGAGCGTAAGTTGACCCCAAATAGTAAAGGTTCAGTGATCCCAAATAAGGTTGGAACCGCCGCACTGATGGCATTTGAGCGTTTGACTTTGTTTTTATAAATAAATGCCGCAGCAATCGCAGCCCCAAATTGTCCCGCCATACTTGCTGTACCTAAGACTTGTAGGACGTTTTCGCCTGTCGTATTCAATAACCCTAACTCAATAATACTTAACGAATGGTGCAATCCAGTGATTACGATCACTTGCTGAACCCCTCCGTAAATGATATAACCGATGCCCAATGGTGCTTGCACCAAGTAGACGATACTGTTGATGACTGCTCTTTCAGCTACTTGCAAGATTGGTCCTAACGCAAACAAAATCAAACCTAAAGTAATGACAATCGTTAAGAATGGTGTCACGATCAAGTCCATCATTTGCGGAACAAATTTACGGAACCATTTTTCTAGCTTAGAAACTAAGATCCCGACAATAATTGCTGGAAAAATCGACCCTTGATACCCAGAGATCGATAAACCGAATAAGTGCAATGGCTCTGCATCCCCGCTGGCAACTGCCCAAGCGTTCGGCAATTGCGGTGCCACCATCATCAATCCTACCACGATCCCAATGATCGGATTACCGCCGAATTTTTTCGTCGCACTATAGGCGATCAAAACAGGTAAAAAGGCAAACGCTGTATCCGTTAACATTTCAAACATAGCTAACCAGTCAGCACTATAAGTGACCCCCAACTCGGTCAATAATCCCCGAATCCCCATCAAAAGCCCCGTCGTTACCAAAGCTGGAATCAATGGCACCAAGACATCTGACAACGTGCGGACAACTTTTTGGACGGGTGACAGATTCGAATACACATCATCTTTGAAGCCAGCTTTATCAGCGGAGGCGTCATTGCCCATTTCTGCTGCGAAGGCTTGATAAACTTCATTGACTTTTCCTGTTCCAAAAATGAACTGATGCTGTCCCGTGTTGAAAAAATAGCCCTTGCTGCCCTCAACTGCTTCCGCTTTGTCTTTATCTACTAACTGATCGTCTTTCAAAATCAAGCGCAAACGTGTAGCACAGTGTTCAAAGTTTTTGACATTTTCTTTGCCGCCAACAGCTTCTAACACTTGGTCGATCGTTTTTTGTTCCTTCATTTTTCCCACTCCTTTGATCGTCGGTCCATTTGTGGAACCGGTTCTACATTTGTAGATTAACAGAAACCGTTTGCAATTGCAAGCAAAGAAAATAAAAAAACAGAACGCCGCAACTGGACGTCCTGTTTTCTCTAAAAATATTTGCTTTATTTCTCCTGCTTTTCACGCTTGGCAGTCGACTGTTTGACCACTAATCGATTCGGTAATTCGATCACCTCAGGAACCTCTTCCCCTTGCGTCAGTTTTTGGATCGTTAAGACGGCATCGATGCCTAATTGGACATAGGGATATTGGGTCGTTGTGATGGTCGGATAGACATAATCCGTCGAATCATAGCCTCCAAATCCGTTCAAGGAAAAGTCTTGCGGCACTTGATACCCTAGTTCATGGGCGGCTTTCAATACAGCAACAGCAATATTGTCGGTAGCACAGGCGATGTACGTTGCCGATTGATCTTTCAAGAACACAAGGGCTTTTTGGTACGTTTCTCTTCTTGAAAAGGACGTTTCGATAAAGTCGACTTTGACGTTGGGCGTTTGTGCCAAGACATCAAGAAATCCTTTTTTCCGCAAGACACCTACCGCATAATCATTTTCGCTGACACCAACAAATAAATAACGTCGGTGGCCAGCGCTGACTGCATATTCTGCCATGGTTTTGCCAGCTTGATAATCTTCATGGACGATGGAATGAATGCCTGCTAACTGTTGACCTAATAATAAAACAGGCATAGGAACCTCTGCCAGCACCGCTTGCAGCTGCGGCGTGATTTTGCGCGCAAACAGGATCATCCCTGCTACTTTTTGTTTGACCAGCATTTCGATATTTTCTAATTCCCGTTCATCGCTTTGATCAGAGTTGGTGATCAGCATTTGATAGCCGTTTTCCCGTGCCGTCGTATCGATCCCTTTCAACACATCATTTGTCGACGGTGAATTCAGTCGAGGAATGATCACGCCCAGCAATTTCGTGTCTTGGGCTTTCAGCGAACGAGCAAATGTATTGGGGCGATAGCCAGTTTCAGCAATGATCTGATCAATTTTTTTGCGCTTTTCTTCACTGATATAGCCATTGTTCAGATAGCGGGAAACCGTACTTTTCGCTACTCCCGCCTTTTCAGCAATGTCCTTGATCGTTGTCATGATTTCCCACCTTTGCGTTTTCTTTTATTATAACAATAACAGAAAGAAAAGCGCAGGTTTTGCGTGAAAATTGTTGGGTTGGGCGGTTTTGGAATGAAGTTTCACTTTTTCGTTGCTTTAATACCCTGGTCCTTGGTATGCCATAAATGATCCATCTAAAAAACTTCGTAATTCTGCTTAAAATCTAACATCTATTTTTCTGAGATGTTCATCCATCTTTTCAAACAATATTTCATTGCGGTTTCTTATCTATCTTATGTAAAATATGCTTTCAACTTTTGATGTGTTCAAAATACATTAAATCTCACTGTTGTCTTCTCCTTCCATAGTATTGCAAGGTATACTATCTCTAAGAGGTGATACTATGCTTATTACTAAATCAAGTCTACAAGGCAATTCCATCGTCGTTACGCTTCCTTCTGATAACGGAAAAAATCCTCCTGAAAACCAAGAATATATTGTTGTCTACGCAGAGGATGGGACGATCATTCTTGTTCCTAAAATTGAAGATCCTTTTAATGGTGGAGTGGAATCAGAGTTTTATGAAAAAGATGCGTGGGAAGACCTTTCATCTGAAGGGAAAATGATTTTTTAGTAACTAATGTTCAAACATACATTTCCAAAAAGCGACTATCGCTTGGATCGACTTTGCCCCTTCGGCTGGAAAGGAAATTCAAAAAAAAGACGTCCTGGCTTAGATATTTAACCGTTATTCGATTCTGATCATTTTTATAGCAAGCAGCATATAATAAAAAAACCAGCTAAGCTGCGCTTAACTGGTTTTTTCATTAGTAGAAATCGTACTTTAACTTTACTTTAAATCACCTCTACCCACGGTCCATCTTAACCCCGATGCTTTTTCGATAAGTTGCTATTTTTCAGCAGACATTAAATACTATTGAGTACTTCGTTTGCATACTAAGATCGTACCCACACAATTCTTTAAAATAATTTTGATAATCACTTTCAATAATTCTTATAATGTCGGCTTCTGAAAAATCCTCATACTTTGATAAATCAGCTAATAGACTCAGTTTCGCATCAATCCCAAGAATTTTAGGAAAAACCTTCCAAAACGTTTCCTTCGAAATTTCATCTATCAATTGATTTAACCGTTCCAGTTGTTTTTCTAAGTAGTCTTCCAGCATGTCTTTCTCTCTTGGCAGAGATCTAATCTCTTCTAGAAAATATTCGTTATATTCTTTTTTCGTCGAAAACATCAATTCAATTGAACTCCTTTCCGCTTTTTACTGATTATTACCACCTAAAATAAAAGTAAACCGTGATCCTCTTCATTTAGTGAATGATTTTTCTGAAGTTTTTTAGATTTGAGAAAGCAGCAAAACCTTCACGGGCTTTGCTGCTTTCTTTTTATATTGACTATTCTAAAAACTAATTATCTTGTTTTTTTCTTCTTGTCAAAGATAATGAAAATGGCAAATAACAGTAGTAGTGATCCAACAATGATCATGATTCGTTGTCCAACCATCGCTTCCCCAGTATTGGGAAGTTTTGGATCGTTAGAATCTTCCTTCTCATTTTCTGGATTCTCTTTTTCAGGTGTATTTTGCCCACCGTTATTTTCTTCTTTATGATAGACATAAATCACTTCTTGCACGTCATTTGTAAACGTTCCAGATGCGTTATCTGGTATTTCCTTCACGGTCCAACCAGAAATTTCTTTTGGCTTACTCTCGTATGATAGACCGACTTTTCCACTTAGAATCGTTGGTTCCGACAGTTGATTCCCTTCGGTGTCTTCATATTTGACTGTTACAGGTGCCGCATCCGAACGGTCATAGACATAGACCACTTCTTGCGCTTCTTTTCCGAAAATTCCATGAGCATTGCTTGGTGTCTCTGGAACATACCAGCCTGGAATTTCTTTCGGTTCGCTTTCGTATGGCAGACCAACTTTCCCGCTTAGAATCGTTGGTTCCGACAGTTGATTTCCTTCGCCATCTTCATACTTGACCGTCACTGGTGCCGCATCCGAACGATCATAGATATAGATTACTTCTTGCGCTTCTTTTCCGAAAATTCCATGAGCATTGCTTGGCGTTTCTGGCACATACCACCCATGGATTTCTTTTGGTTCACTTTCATATGGCAGACCAATTTTTCCGCTTAGAATCGTTGGTTCTGACAATTGATTTCCTTTGTCATCTTCATATTTGACTGTTACAGGTGCTGCATCTGAACGGTCATAGACATAGACCACTTCTTGCGCTTCTTCAGTAAACGTTCCATGAGCATTGCTTGGCATTTCTGGCACATACCACCCTGGAATTTCTTTTGGTTCGCTCTCGTATGGCAACCCAACTTTTCCGCTTAGAATCGTTGGTTCTGACAATTGATTTCCTTCGGCATCCTCATATTTGACTGTCACGGGTGCTGCATCCGAACGGTCATAGACATAGACCACTTCTTGCGCTTCTTCAGTAAACGTTCCATGAGCATTGCTTGGCATTTCTGGCACATACCACCCTGGAATTTCTTTTGGTTCGCTCTCGTATGGCAACCCGACTTTCCCTCTTAATATCGTTGGCTCCGAAAGTTGTTTTCCTTCAGTGTCCTCATACTTGACTGTCACTGGTGCCGCATCTGAGCGATCGTAAACATAGAGCACTTCCTGTGGCTCTTCGCTAAAAATTCCATGAGCATTGCTTGGCATTTCTGGCACATACCAACCTGGAATTTCTTTGGGTTCGCTCTCGTATGGTAGACCAACTTTTCCGCTTAAAATCGTAGGTTCCGACAGTTGGTTTCCTTCGGTGTCTTCATACTTGACCGTCACTGGTGCCGCATCCGAACGATCATAGATATAGATTACTTCTTGCGCTTCTTTTCCGAAAATTCCACGGGCATTGCTTGGTGTTTCTGGTACATACCAGCCTGGAATTTCTTTTGGTTCGCTCTCGTATGGTAAGCCAACTTTCCCGCTTAAGATCGTTGGTTCCGACAGTTGATTTCCTTCGGTATCTTCATACTTGACCGTCACTGGTGCCGCATCGGAGCGATTGTAAACATAGATTACTTCCTGTGGGTCTCCGCTAAAAATTCCATGAGCATTGCTTGGTGTTTCTGGCACATACCACCCTGGAATTTCTTTTGGTTCGCTTTCGTATGGTAAGCCAACTTTTCCGCTTAAAATCGTAGGTTCCGAAAGTTGGTTTCCTTCGCCATCTTCATATTTGACGGTTATAGGTGCCGCATCCGAGCGGTCGTAAACATAGATCACTTCCTGTGGGTCTTCGCTAAAAATTCCACGAGTATTGCTTGGCATTTCTGGAACATACCACCCATGGATTTCTTTTGGTTCACTTTCATATGGCAGACCAATTTTTCCGCTTAGAATCGTTGGTTCTGACAATTGATTTCCTTTGTCATCTTCATATTTGACTGTTACAGGTGCTGCATCTGAACGGTCATAGACATAGACCACTTCTTGCGCTTCTTCAGTAAACGTTCCATGAGCATTGCTTGGTGTTTCTGGCACATACCACCCTGGAATTTCTTTTGGTTCGCTTTCGTATGGCAGACCAACTTTTCCGCTTAGAATCGTTGGTTCCGACAGCTGATTCCCTTCGGTATCCTCATACTTAACTGTTACGGGTGCTGCATTCGAGCGGTCGTAAACATAGATCACTTCCTGTGGATCTTCGCTAAAAATTCCACGAGCATTGCTTGGCGTTTCTGGAACATACCACCCATGGATTTCTTTTGGTTCACTTTCATATGGCAGACCAATTTTTCCGCTTAGAATCGTAGGTTCTGACAATTGATTTCCTTTGTCATCTTCATACTTGACCGTCACTGGTGCCGCATCCGAACGATCATAGATATAGATTACTTCTTGCGCTTCTTTTCCGAAAATTCCATGAGCATTGCTTGGTGTTTCTGGCACATACCACCCTGGAATTTCTTTTGGTTCGCTTTCGTATGGTAAGCCGACTTTTCCGCTTAAAATCGTAGGTTCCGACAGTTGATTTCCTTCGGTGTCTTCATACTTGACTGTCACTGGTGCCGCATCCGAACGATCATAGATATAGATTACTTCTTGCGCTTCTTTTCCGAAAATTCCATGAGCATTGCTTGGTGTTTCTGGCACATACCACCCTAGAATTTCTTTTGGTTCGCTTTCGTATGGTAAGCCAACTTTTCCGCTTAAAATCGTAGGTTCCGAAAGTTGGTTTCCTTCGCCATCTTCATACTTGACTGTCACTGGTTCCGCATCGGAGCGGTCATAGACATAGACCACTTCTTGCGCTTCTTTTCCGAAAATTCCACGAGCATTGCTTGGTGTCTCTGGCACATACCACCCTGGAATTTCTTCCGGTTCGCTTTCATATGGCAGACCAACTTTTCCGCTTAGAATCGTTGGTTCTGACAATTGATTCCCTTCGATATCCTCATGCTTAACTGTTACAGGTGCCGCATCCGAGCGGTCGTAAACATAGATCACTTCCTGTGGGTCTTCGCTAAAAATTCCACGAGTATTGCTTGGCATTTCTGGCACATACCACCCTGGAATTTCTTTTGGTTCGCTTTCGTATGGCAGACCAACTTTTCCGCTTAAAATCGTAGGTTCTGATAGTTGATTTCCTTCGGTGTCTTCATATTTGACTGTTACGGGGGCTGCATCCGAACGGTCATAGATATAGATTACTTCTTGCGCTTCTTCAGTAAACGTTCCAGACACATTGCTTGGCATTTCTGGCACATACCAGCCTGGAATTTCTTTTGGTTCGCTCTCGTACGGCAGACCAACTTTTCCGCTTAAAATCGTTGGTTCTGATAGTTGATTTCCTTCGGTGTCTTCATATTTGACTGTTACGGGGGCTGCATCCGAACGGTCATAGATATAGATTACTTCTTGCGCTTCTTCAGTAAACGTTCCATGAGCATTGCTTGGTGTTTCTGGCACATACCACCCTGGAATTTCTTTTGGTTCGCTTTCGTATGGTAAGCCAACTTTTCCGCTTAAAATCGTAGGTTCCGAAAGTTGGTTTCCTTCGCCATCTTCATATTTGACGGTTATAGGTGCCGCATCCGAGCGGTCGTAAACATAGATCACTTCCTGTGGGTCTTCGCTAAAAATTCCACGAGCATTGCTTGGCATTTCTGGAACATACCACCCATGGATTTCTTTGGGTTCGCTCTCGTATGGCAGACCAACTTTTCCGCTTAAAATCGTTGGTTCTGATAGTTGATTTCCTTCGGTGTCTTTATATTTGACTGTTACGGGGGCTGCATCCAAACGGTCATAGATATAGATTACTTCTTGCGCTTCTTCAGTAAACGTTCCATGAGCATTGCTTGGTGTCTCTGGCACATACCACCCCGGAATTTCTTTTGGTTCGCTCTCGTATGGCAACCCAACTTTCCCTCTTAATATCGTTGGCTCCGAAAGTTGTTTTCCTTCAGTATCCTCATACTTGACTGTCACTGGTGCCGCATCTTTATGTTCTATTTTTTCCCAAATATAGGTTCCTGGAATGGTTCCGTCATATAAGTCCATAAAATCAAACGAGGATTCATAAACCATTGGTACACTTGGCTCATTCCCATAAGCATCTTCTTTTTGTATCCACCTGCCAGTATATCCGTTCTCAATAAGAATCTCTGGTAAACGAGTAGACGTAGAAAAGATCGAATGCTCGCCTACTACTAGTTCGTTCAATTGTTTCGCGTCTAAAAACATCTGAGCCATACTTTCCACTATCGATGTGTCGAAATTTGATACATCAAGCTTTTCTATGGCTGATTCGCGAAACATCCACCACATATTGGTTACTTTCGCGGTATTCCAATTTGACAGATCTAAGTTTTTCAATGCTCTTGTATACTGGAACATTTCTCTAATATCAGTGACATTTTCAGTATTCCAGTTGGATACATCGAGAGAAGTTAAAGAATGAGTGGAGGCAAACATGTTTCTCATATCAGTTACGCTAGATGTATCCCAATTGCTAACACTAAATTCAGTTGGTACCCGTACTCCGCTGAACATATACGCCATATTTGTTACTTTGTTTGTTTTCCAATTGCTTGTATCAAGTGATGTCAATCTTGAAGCATTTCTAAACATGCTTAACATGCTCGTCACATTCTCTGTATTCCAATTAGATACGTCCAGAACTTCTAAATGAGGTAAGTTCTCAAACATCCAATTCATATTTGTTACATTAGATACATTCCAGTTTGAAACATCTAATTGACTCAGTGAACTATTTCCTCTATTGAATCCTCCAGCAAACATGCCATCCATCCGTTCTACTTTAGAGACATTCCAGTTGGATACATCCAAAGAGGTCAAATTCTTCTTTCCCCCAAACATATACCTCATATCTGTTACATTTCCTGTCTTCCATTTAGATACATCCAAAACAGTTAACGGTGTTACTGGGCTAGCAGGATTATCTAATTCTCTGAACATTTCTGCCATGTTTGTAACATTTGAAGTGTCCCAGTTAGACACATCTAACTCTTCCAAACCATAAGCATATCTAAACATGGCGAACATGTTAGTAACTTTAGAAGTGTCCCAGTTCGAAACGTCCACTTTTTTTAATTTTGGTAATCTAGCAAACATGCTTGCCATTGTCGTCACTTGGGAAGTATTAAAATTATTCCCATTTTCTATAATCATAAGCTCACTTAAATCACTGAATAAAACCGCAGAATTTACTGGCAACAATACTGGTGCCTTAACAACGATTTGTGTCACAGACGTGTAGGTTTTCCAAGGCGCAGTTGCAACGGTACCCGCATTTCCTTCTTCTAACACAATTGTTTTCGTTTCTTCATCCCACGTCCACGGAACAGTTCCCCATACGCCTTCCACATTTTCATCTGACTCTTCATGACTGTCTTCCTTACTACTGTCTTCTGCACTACTATCTACTGATTCTTCATGACTGTCTTCTGTACTACTATCTAATGTAGCTTCAGTGGAGCTTTCAGATGAAGATCTTTCAGATGAATCTGCCTCTATACCACTGTCTGTTTCGGTATGTTCCCCAGATCCATTGGTACTTATGTTTTCTTCAGTTGCTGTCGACGGTTGATCGTCTTCTATCAATTGCCTTTCTTCATAACGATCTGCATTTCCATCCGCCAATTCACTTAGAAACCCTTCAGCAACAGAAACATCCGTCATTTTCAAATTATTTTCTAAGCTGTCGTTTTGAGAGCCATCCTTTACTGTATTAGCAAATACAGTGAGCGGTTGTCCTAGAGTCATTGCAATGACCAACATTATGTAACCTAACTTGCGTATCACTTCCCTAACACTCCTTTTCTTTTTAACGTAAACTTCTTGAAACATGAAAAATAATTATTCATGCAGACACTGCCGAATTGGTAGAATAATCTATCACGAGCTTGGAAGTTCTAAACAAAAGTATATAAGGATGTTTTTTAATAAAAAAATCATGTTTTTCACCCTAGGGGGAAATTAAGTATAAAAAAACCTATGCAAAAGGCTTTCTTTCCTTCTGAATAGGTAAAAAATAGGGTTATTATTTTAATTATTTTATAAGTTCGAACATTTTTGGTTCGATCGTTTTGAATAAGAGTTCCCAATCTTGTTTATCTGGAATTGTTTTCAATAATAGGCAGTTGGTGCTCACCTTATACTCTGACAAGTATTCACTGTAGTTTGTCACAATTAAATCAATATCTTCTTGGTTTAAGAATTCTTCCGTCAAAGCTGGAATCGTAATAAAAAAGATTTGATGACGATCACCAAAGTATTGATATACTCGCGATCTTATCAATTGACAGACATACAGATCGCCTTCTAATAAAAAACAATTCTCTTGCTTTTGTACAAATACTGTTCTTTCAATCTTTCTCCCAGCAAAGTTAAGCTCGTCGTAATATCTTCCAAAAAGTCTTCTGTTATTCCTGATTCACCGAAAAAGGAGCGCAGAAAGTGATGATTGTTGATGTATGATTCTTTGCATTCATGTTTTGTTTTCTCTATGATTTCTGACATTATTCTATTTTGAACTGGTGAAATTAGATGATTCACGTACCTAGAAAGGAAGAACGCACGATAGATCCATAAAATTTCTGATGTATACAACTCAGGCGAGCAATTCTTGAGATAGTTTTCAGTTAAATGAGCAAAAGAATCAATGCGCTGCAATTGCTTACAGAATACCTTATCTTGGTCTATTTGATCAAAAGGCCGTTTGGCAATCGTTACTAAAAATAGCCAACAGAGCTCATCTGCACATAATTCCACTTGATAGATCTTTTGAATTCTTTGCTGAATCAAGAATAAATTAAGAAAATCCTTGTTATTCCTAACACTCTTGTAAAGATTTGTTGGTACATTGATCCTCTTTCCCTGACGTACTCGCTCGATAGCAATATATAAATTATAGTAAAATTCATTTGGAGAAGTACCTGTACCAATCGTAATTTCCTTGATTTTAGATAAAAAAGTTTGATAGATCAATTCATGAATCTCTTTTGGAGGAACCAACGTATGAGGGGTCATTTCCCCTTCATAGTAAAAATCTTTGAAAAACTTTCGGATGGTTGCTTCATCGCCTTTTAAATCAATGGGAGTGAGTGATAGTTTTAATCCGTATTCTTTAAGAACCGGCTCAATTTGTCTCAAATAGCGTCGAAATGACGTTTCTGATATGTGAAATCGGTCAATTAATTCCGCTACGTCCTCTAGCTCTCCATAGAAAACGTTTCCCAATAATTCAAACAAAATTTCATTTTGCAATAGTTTTTCTTTTTGTTCAATAAATCGAAGGAAGTTCTTTTTTTCGAAAAGGTACCCATTGTTCGTTGAAACAATATGCGCACTATCAGAAAAATACTCCTTTAGCTTATTTATATCAGTTAAAATCGTCCGTTCTGAAACCTCATTTAGTTTAGCTAATTGACCCTTAGTCGCTTTTTGTGTCCGCTCAAAAAGATTCAATATACGAAACCAGCGAATAGTTGTTGGATCAACAATAAACTTTAACTGCAGATCTTTCATCCTAACACCTCCCAACTTTATAGAAAATCATACCATGTATTTTTAACCCATAATCATTTTTTCATTCCTTTTCTAACTTACTACATTTTCTCAATGATGTGAACGTCACTTGTAAATGAATATTTTTTTGCTATTGATCAAAGACTCTAGTTAAAAAATCTCGAAACGATTACTGCTGAAAAGAAGGCGTTATTTATCTAATCTAAGCAAAGAACAAATGAAGTAAGAAAACCTATACAAAATCAGCTACGCCAAACCTTTTCCTTTTGCATGTGCTATCATTTGATTGAAGAAAATTATAAGTTAGAATCAATGATTCGTTTTTTTAAATCAGAATAAAACCATATGAATGTTAGGTAAAAATAGATTGCCTTAACCACTCCTCGTATTTGTAAAAAATGAAAAAAACTACTATTCAGCATCCATCGCTTTAATAAACACTGTTTTACTTTTTCAGTTTGTATTTATCAACTCTTATTCTCAATACAAAAAAAACAGCTAAGCCACAAGCTTAACTGTTCTTTCTTTTATAATTGATAAACGTCTCTCTCACACATTCAAAATCCACATAAACCCAAGAAAGACAAAGAACAAGCCGTACATGATTGGTGAGACTTCTTTGCCACGTTTGGCTGCTAACATGGTGATTGGGTAAAAGATGAAGCCCAAGGCGATCCCATCGGAGATGCTGTAGGTCAACGGCATGCCTAGTAGAATCAAGAAGGCTGGGATTGCGATTTCCATTTCGTGCCATTTGATTTCTCGCAGCGATTGTGCCATTAGCACACCTACAACGATCAGTGCTGGTGCGGTCACTTGGGAAGTGACTACGGATAGCAATGGTGAAAAGAACAAGCCGAACAAGAACAAAACTCCAGTCGTCACGGCAGTCAAGCCAGAGCGACCGCCCACGGCGATCCCAGCGGAGGATTCGACATATGCGCCTACTGGTGAGGTCCCTAATAAAGAACCAGCGAGCATGGCGGTGGAGTCAGAAGCAAGTGCTTTGCCGACCCGCGGCATTTTGTTGTCTTTCATAAAGCCCGCTTGATTGGCAAGTCCCACCAAGGTGCCTGCCGTATCAAAGAAAGTGACGAGTAAGAAAGTCAGTACTACGACCCACATTTGCAGGGAGTTGATGTCTCCTACATGGTTTAGCGCCACTAAGAATGTGGAAGAAATACTCGGTGCAGCAGAAACGATACTGGATGGTGCTTGGATCAAGCCAGTCAAAAGACCTAAAACAGTTGTTGCGGCCATCCCGATAAAAATTCCACCAGGAACTCTGCGAACCATCAAGACGGCAGTGATCACTAAACCAAAAATCGTCAGCCACGTTGTACCGACACTCAATGAACCTAGTGCCACAAGGGTCGAATCGTCGGAAACGATGATCCCGCCTTCGCTCAATCCCAAAAAGGCGATGAACAGACCGATCCCCCCAGAGATGGCGTATTTTAAATCAGCAGGAATCGCATCAATGATCAGCTCCCGTAATTTGAAGATCGTGATCACGATGAAAATCAGTGATGCCACAAACACACCCGCTAATGCTGTTTGCCATGGAACCCCCATTCCAATACAGACTGAATAAGAAAAGAAGGCGTTGATCCCTAATGCGGGTGCCGTAGCGATCGGGTATTTTGCTAAAACCCCCATCAAGATACAGCCCAATGCGCTGGCTAACGCCGTTGCCGTAAAGACGGCACCTTCGTCCATCCCAGATGCCCCAAGGACCGTTGGATTGACGAATAAAATATAGGCCATCGAGATAAAGGTGGTAAAACCAGCTAAGATTTCTCGTTTGACCGTTGTTTGTAAGGCATCCAGCCCAAAAAAGGAATTGATTTGATTCTTCATTTTTACTCCTCCAGCAATCAAGCAAAGGTGTCGTCATTGCTTGATTTTTTATAATGAAAACGACGAAATCAATCATAAACCAACTTTATCTGCAAGTAAATATTATCCAGTTAAAAAAACCAATAAAACGCTTTTTCCAACATCTTACCCTTAGCTGTTTCTAATCAACGTGTAACGACTTCTCATTCACCAATTGCTCCAGTTGTTCCTTGGTGGTGCGCTTGATGGAAAGCTTCGGCAGCTCCTTCAACGAAAAGTAATCGCTGTTGGAGGTTTCACTGTTTTTGATGAAGTCCCCTGCCAAAACATCACAGGCAAAGACCAGCTTATAGTATTGGAACACTTGCGGAATGTCTGGTCTTAGATTCGTATCAAAAATTGCTCGCAGCTCCTTGACCTCAACGAGCAAGCCAGTTTCTTCCAGCACTTCTTTTTTGATGTTTTCCCGTGGCGTCAAGCCAATTTCTGCATAGCCTCCTGGCAGTGACCATTCTTTCGTCAGGCTGTCTTCCACCAGCAAGATTTTTTCGCCTTTTTGGATCAATGCTCGTACATCGACTTTTGGCGTAGGATAGCCCTCATTTTTTTCTGTTAAAAGGGTCAACGCAGCTGCGTCTTGATCCACGACGGTACTCATCAAATGCAATGCCAACTCTTTGATCTCTTGGTAACGTTCCTTATCGTACACATCTTTGCCATAGTACAAACCTGCTTCAGCGATCGATAACAGGCGTTTGTATTGCGCAAAATAATCTTTCATCCATTCCCCACCTTTTCCATTTCTCTGATATGCTTCTTATTCTAGAGGAAATCGGCGGTTTTGCAAAAGATTGGCAACCCAATCATTGAATTCTCGTTGCTGCCATCGCCTAATAAACGCAGATTTTTGTAAAATCAGCCGATTTAAGGGACAATGAAAAGAGCAGAACGATTTTTCTCAGAAAGGATGATGAAGGTGAACTTAACGCCTGATTTAGTTTCCAAAGAACAATTGATTGGAAAAATTCAAAAAGATATGGACCAAACGATGCTCGTCTATGCACTTTTAGTTTGTGCAACACTGATTGCTTCGATTGGTTTGAACTACAACTCTACGACAACGATTATCGGGGCGATGTTAATTTCGCCACTTTTAAATGGGATCAACGGGATCGGCTTTGGTTTAGGTCTTTCCCACTTGCGCTTAGTCAAAAAAGGGCTGCTGGTCTTTAGCATCCAAGTCATCATCGTACTTATCATCTCATTTGCCTTTTTCTTACTCACGCCAGTCAAAGACACAACCCCTGAGATCATCACCCAAACATCTGCGACGATTTGGGATATTTGCGTCGCATTGATCGGTGGTTCCGCACTGGCTTTTGCCAAAGTCAGAGGCCGCGACAACGATGTCATTATCGGTGTCTCCATCGGGACGTCCCTGATTTTGCCGCTTTGTGTGACGGGTTATGGGCTGTCGATCAAAGACTATTCGATTTCATGGGAGTCTGCTCAACTCTTCTTCACCAATTCCTTTTTGATTTGTTTTTCCTTGTTCATTACCATCTGGCTGTTGCAGTATGGGGATTTTCGTCATCAAAAATGGTGGAAGTTTGCCGTGGTTGCCTTACCGATCACGGTCATTGGGAGTTTCTTCGTTTATACGACGATCCAAACGACCATCGTGGAATACCATGCCAAGCGTTTTGTAGAAGCCAAACTGGGGGAACATTATTTGCTGGAGCAAACACTTAATGAGCAGAAACAATCCCTTGAATTAAAACTCGTCGGTGAACCACTCTCGAAACAAGCGGTCGCGCAGCTTGAAGCAAGTCTTGAAAACTATGCTTTGCCCGACTACCAGCTCAAGGTCAATGTCTATTCCGCCAATAAAGAGGGGCAATTTGATGCCAAAGTATTAGCCGAAATCCTCCAAGTCCAAAACCAAGGAACTTCGAAATTTTTGGGCTTAGACTAAAAAAACAGGCGCTGCCCTTTTCAGGTGTAGCGCCTGTTTTTCTTCAATTTAAGTCATTGAGTTGTTCAGCGATTCTCTCGATCAACGGGCGATAATCCACTTGCTCGTAATCTTCCACATTGACTTCGATAAGCACTCCTAACTGAAAGTCATCGTAACGGCGATCAGTGATGATTTGCCGAAACGCTTCTTTGGTTATATGGTTGGTTGCAGCTTGTCTATCTTCCAGTACATCCCCGTAATGGTACCGTTCCATAATAAAACTCAGATGGCGGTCATCCGCTCGATCACGTAAGTAACGTCTTTCCCATAAGGTTTCAAAAGAAGCAGTCAAGCGAATGGTCAAGCACTCATAACCATAGCTTTGGGCGAGAAAAGTTAGCAATGGCTTCTGTTTTTCACTAAAAGGGTATTCCGAGACCACCAAGCGTTTTCCTAAAGACATGTACAAGCCCAATGCCTGATAGTAAAAAGGCCAAACATACTGCTTTTCGATCTGGGCTTTTTCTGCCAATGAATCAAAGCCGAGGGATTCGGCATAGCACTCTTTGATTTCATCTGGCGTAAGAGCGAAAAGATCAGGAAAACGTTTCTTCAACAGATTCAGTAAATAACTTTTTCCAGTTCCAGGGCTGCCTGCCAATAAAACAAGCATCTTTTTGCGTACCATCTATTTGCCGATCGCAGTCGGCGCTTTCGTATTCATGAAAAGGCCGATCTTGTGCTTGACGATTTCTTTGATGGCTTCATTGGATGGGATCACGTTGTGGCGCAAAGATTTGTTGACTTCCGTTGCCCCAAAATTTTCTTTCGCAATCTTCGTCCAATTGACCAACAATTCAGTACCTACATTAAACTTGCGAATGCCGTTATTGATCAATTCGGGATAATCTTCTTCTTTGACGCCAGTTCCTCCATGAATGACTAGCGGCACGTCGACGACTGCATGGATCTCCTTCAATAACTCAACATTCACTTCGGTTTTTGAGCGGAATTGACCGTGATTGGTTCCGATAGCGATGGCTAGCGCATCGACGCCAGTAGCAGCAACAAATTCTACCGCATCTTCTGGGCGTGTGAAGACTTTATCGTCTTCTTCCACATGAATGCCTTCTTCTGTGCCGCCGATCGTTCCTAGTTCTCCTTCGACGGACACCCCATTAGCATGAGCGTATTCGACGACTGCGCGCGTTTTCAAAATGTTTTCTTTGAAGGGCAAATGCGAGCCATCATACATCACCGAGCTATAGCCGCTATCAATCGCCGCTTTGATCTCATCGAAATCTCTGGCATGATCCAAATGCAAGACAGCATCTACTAGCTCGTGATCGGCAATTGTTTTGACGACATTGACCAAGACATCATAGCCGATGTATTTCGCCGTATCGATACTTGTTTGAATGATGATGGGTGCCCCCATCTCTTTGGCTGCCCGCAGCATACTTGGCAGCATTTCTAAATTATGGGTATTAAAAGCCCCCACTGTAAAATTCAATGCTTCTGCTGTTTTCGTTACTTCTTTTAATGTTGTATACATCCTTGATTCCACCTCGTCTAGTTTAATTGCCGCTGATCGTAAGTTGTTTGGCGATTTGCCGCATTTCTTCCATTTTGTCCATGTAATAGTCGATCTTTGCATCGTCGCCGTTTCGTGCGGCGGCGGCACGCTGAGCATTGTAAAGGGACATCAGTTTTTTGTAGCCGTCCCCGATCGATTTTTTCGCCTGCAAGCTTTTTTCCAATGCGTTGATCGCTTCTTCTGTGCGGGAAAGTTTTGCCTGCGCTAAGCCTAACGCTTCATACAATTTTGCTTGTTCGTCGATGTCGGTTTCTGCTTGCAACTGACTTTCTAGATTTGCAATAAGCGCTTCTGCCTCTTGGCTTTCTTCAGCGGTCAAAGGAACCGCTGGTGTTTCTGTGGGCTTTTTTTCTTTTTTGAAAAAAGAGAACATGCGTCTTCCTCCTAGCGATTAAAAGTTTTTCAATAAGGGACTGATGATCCAAGCATATAGCAAGGCTGCCGTAACGGTATCCACATCAGTTGCCGTAGCGTTAACAAAGCCCATTTGATTGAAGATCGTTACAAGTAGGGCTGGCAGTAACGTAATGAAGAAGCCGTGAAAGATCCCTCCGATGATCGCCCCTCGACGTCCACCGACCGCATTGCCGAAGATCCCAGCGGTACCGCCTGCAAAGAAGTTCGTCAGCATCCCTGGCAAGATCATCGCCAAGCCAAAGACTGGTAAAACGAACATGGCGATGACTGTCCCAATCGTTGTAGTAATGAAGCCTAAAATAACTGCATTTGGGCTATATGGGAAGAATACTGGGCAATCGAGTGCTGGTTTTGCATCAGGCACCAATTTCATGGCGATCCCACGAAACGCAGGGACGATCTCGCCTAAGAGCAACCGAACGCCAGCTAGCAAAACATAGACCCCAACCACGAATTGAATGGCTTGCAAGAAGGCATACATGATGTAATTTTGATCACCAGAGAGCGTAGAAGCAAAGGTTTCTCCAGCAAACAAGACCGTCACGATATACAGTGGAACCATCACGACCATGACAGAAAGATAGGTATCTTGTAAAAATTCAAAAGAACGTGGCAGTTTAATGTCTTCGATCGATTTTTTCTTCTCGCCTCTTTCTCCAAACAGATAGGCAACGCCTGCTTCAAAGAGGTAGCCGATCGTACAGAAATGTCCGAGAGCAATGTCGTCTGACCCAGTGACTTTGCGGATGATGGGCTGAGCCATCGCTGGCATCGCTACGGCAAAGATCGCCCCAATCAACCCACCGACAAGAATCAAGACAACGCCCCGTAAACCAGCGAAATAGCCAAAGACCGTCGTCATGGTCGCCATCCATAAAATGGCTTGACCCGTTAAGAAGATATATTTCCATTTTGTAAAGCGTGCCAATAAAATATTAAAAACAAAGATGGCTAAAAATGTCAGCGCTATGTCCCGACCCAAGCCCAACTCATTCATCGCTTGCCCGTTGATGGCTTCGATGGAAGGAATTATGCCTTGCATGTCGAATCCTTCTATGAAAATCTCGCCGAAATAGGTCAAACTACCGACGATGATGCTAGAACCAGCGCTTAAAACCTGGAAGCCCAATAGCGTCTTCAAACTTCCTGAAATGACTTGACCTGCTGACTTTTTCTGAAGCAGCAGCCCTAACATCGCGATCAAAGCGATCGTGATCGATGCCTGCGTTAAAATATTATCAATGATAAAATTGATGATGCCCATTTTTTCAAACTCCCTTCGTCATGCCTCTTCCTTACAGTGCGCCTTTTTCCTTTAATACTGGAGTGATTTTTTCTTCGATTTCTGGTTTGGAAACGATGTTGCGTAAATAAATGATTGCGGTTGTCGGGTCCAAGGCAAACTTTTCAAATTGCGTTCGGAAATTCTCTGCCGTAATGATGATGTCTGGTTTCATTGATACCGCTGATGAGATATCGACATGATCCAATTTCGCCTCCACTCCTAATTTCGTTAAGACATCTTCTGTTGACATCTGAGCCGCAAAGCTGCTGCCAAGACCTGCACCGCATACGAATAAGATCGATAATTTGTTCATGATTTTTTCCCCTTTTCTTGTTTTTTATGAAAATAGCAATGATTGAAAAGCTTCAATCGTAGAGCAAGCCAGCAACTGCGTGACTTTTTCTTCATCATTGATCAGTTCGATCAATTCCTTCATGATGGCTAGATGAGAGTAGGAGTCCACCGCAGCCAAGCAAAAAATGATTTTGACGGGGTCCATTTCTGGGTTCCCGAATGCGACTGGCGGCGCCAAGGTGAGGACACTCACACCCAACTGCTGGGCGCCATCTTCTGGTCGTGCATGCGCCAGCGCCAAATGTTTGCCAATGACGATATAAGGCCCGTATTCCTCCACCGCCGCAACCATTGCCTCGATATAGCGTTTTTCGATGATCTGTTCTTTTACTAGCGGCTGCGCAGAGCGTTCAATGGCTTCTTCCCAATTTTGAACAAGAACGTTTAATTGAATATGATTAGCGGATAAAACATCTTTTAACATTGGCTGAATCTCCCTTGCATTAATGGCTAATTGATTTTGTTCAAACAAGTGTGTCAATTTGCGATAGGCGGCAGCATCGACTGTCCCGCCGCTTTCTTCAATCACTGTAAGCAACTGATTGAAGAACAGCGTGGCATTTTTTTGGTCAAAGGCGATCCGCTTGAATTGTTCATTGTTGTTTAAGAAACGGCGGATCACTTGGTGATTTTCTTCATTGATGATCGGTGGGATCAATAATACCGGCTTTTCTCGATAATCGATCTCATAGGTTGAAAAAACCAGATCCACATCGAATTTCGTAATCAAATTGACTTCTTGTGAATTCAAGACTGCCGCAACTTCTACTTCTGGAAACTTCTCCTTGAGGCTGGCTGCCAGCAGATTGCCGGTTGCCATTCCATGGTTACAGACGACGACCGCCTTATAGCTCGTAATGATTTCGTGGTTCAATGAACTTAGGGCTGTAGAAAAATGGATCACGAGAAATGTCAGTTCATCTTCTGATAGTGGTTGACCTACGATCTCTTCGATCGTGGGGGCGAAGCCCTTGACGGCTTGGTAGATTTGTCCATAATTTTTGCGAACGGTCTCTTTGATCGGATTGGGTACTTGAATGCCGCTTTTGGCTCGAACGATCAGCGCGGCCATATGTTTATACAATCCCTCTAACAGCTCTTCTTCCTTTTTA
Source organism: Enterococcus sp. DIV0755f (assembly GCF_051713725.1). Classification (NCBI taxonomy): domain Bacteria; kingdom Bacillati; phylum Bacillota; class Bacilli; order Lactobacillales; family Enterococcaceae; genus Enterococcus; species Enterococcus sp. DIV0755f. The sequence continues at coordinate 971,129 of NZ_JBIOQL010000001.1, read as the reverse complement.
CTAAAAGGGATCTTGGTTTGGCATTCGACAAATTGAATCAGCTGCAGCGACAAAAGTTGCGCATGCGCCCATTCGATGGAATTGGACAAATCTTTAAAGTTCAGTGACTCGATGATGAAAGAAAGATAGTTGACTTCGATTTCCGGTGGCTGGATCGAAAAGGTTTCAGCGATCGCCTGGATATAGGCTGACCCTTGGAGCTGATTGCTGGAAATAGACCAGTTCATGCGAGTGATAAATTCCTTCATTCTGATACGCATCAGCCAAATGGCGGTAAACAATAAGATTTGGCTGCTATACAACTCATTTTGATTTGGCGGCAACACTGCTTGCATCACTAGTTGGATCTGTTTGATTTCTTTTTGCGGCAAATAGCGATAAAGCAATTTCGTAAAGACTAAATCTGGGGTCTGTTTATCAAGTGGCAACCTACCGATCCGCTGATTGATGATGTCAAAAATCATCGTCCGAATCGCTCGTTCCGATCCATTCAACCGCAGTCCTTTTTTTCCTAGGCTGATGATCTCAATGCCATATTTATTGATGTCCGCCCGCAAACGGCGCATGTCTTCATCCATGCTACTTTTTGATATCTGGTACGCTTCTTCTTTTTTATTCAACACCAGGATCTCTTTTGAAAATGTCAGATGCAGCAGCAGATCAAAACTCCGCTCTTCACGGGTCATATATTCCGACTGTTGTGCGTGTAATGCCTGCCAAACGATGGCTTGCTGTTTCGAGGTCAGTTTCAAAAGGATGCCCTTTCCTCGAAGGGTTTGGATCGGTCCGATGTGTAAGTCAGCAAGAAACGTGTTGATCTCATTCAAATCATTGCGGATCGTCCGCCCACTGGCTGCGGTCTCTTCTGCCAGTTGCTCGATGGATAGTGGATAATCAGTCACTAACAGGCGATGCAAAACATCTACGATTCGTTTTTTCACAACTTTCTCTCCTTCTCTGATTTGAGTATATGATTTCGCTTACAACAAAAAAAGTAGATGTTTCTGCCACTTTAGTTCGCAAAAATGTAAACGCTTCTATTTCAAAATAGGAACCTTTGCTCGATTATTTCATATTTCCCTTATTTTTCCTATCCGATGGAGAAAACGTTTAGATAGAGGATCAAAGGCAAAAAAAAGCAAGAGCTACAGCTCTTGCTTATCGATGATGGTGCATTCTATTGTGTTTGATCCGTCGTGTCTTCTGGTTTATTTCCCAGTGCTTGCTCCATTTGCTTTACTGCCCAATCCATTAGAAAGATCAACAGCATTGCCAGCACGCTGCCGATCAATGCCCCTGAAAAACGCAATGGGATCAATTTCAGCGGCGTAAAACTAGTACCGATGGTCATTAACAGCAGGACTTGCGGGTTGGTAAAAAAATTAGCAACGGTATAATTGACTGGCATAAAAAACTCCGTCAATATGTTTAGAATGATCAATACCACTGCGATCGCTTCAAGGGGCATATGCAAGGACATCAATAAGAAACCCAGCAGCAGCCCCACGATTCCTCCCAGTACCCTGCCGATCGTGCGATTTTTGATTTTTTCCATATGTTCTCCTGCCAAGACGGCAGCAGCAGAAATCAAGATCCAATAGCCGTTGCTGTCTCGCAGCAGGTAGGCAATGTAGGTCGCAATAAACAATATCAAAGAAAAGTGCAGCGCCTTGATGACCATTTCTGGTTGCTGAGATAATGCTAGCGAATATTTCTCGTGCAAGCTCAGTTGTTGAAAGGCCGTTTTTTCTTCTTTCAACGGCAGCTGTTCAGCCAACGAAATCACCAGTCCAGCAAGCAGCGAGCCTGCGATGCCATAAAGCAAATAGGAACTGTGGTGCAAGATCTCTCCAAGGTGCGCTGCGTGAAAATTAAAGCCGGTGGCATAAAGCATCAACACGAAGAAATAATCGGGCTTGGGGATCCGCATCACTTTTGACAACAAAAACGCAGAAAACGATAACGCACCGATGATAAAAGGTGCGCTCCAAGGAATCAGTGCTGTCCCAGCGCCTAAAATAAATGCCAGCAGCAGCGCAGCGCCGTGGGTCAAAATGGCGCGCAGATTATAAAAAAGGGTCCGATGTTGAAAAGCCAAGTAGGAAAAAGCCCCCATCGCCCCCACAGAACTTATCAAAGGGTCCTGAACGAGGATCCCTATAAACAAAGGAACCGCCATCGCAAACCCTGATCCTAACGGACGCAAGACTTTTCGTTTGTCTTTCATGCAATTCCTCCTATCAAAAAATATGTACGATGATACAGCCGTTTTATAAGCAACGTCCTAAACTAGTATACGAAGCAAAAGATGAATATGCAAATTTTTTTCAGAAACTTTGTGAAATCCTCGCAACGATGTCCTTGATCAATTCAATCGCTCATAGAAAACCGTTCATTCATGAAAAAGCAGCAAAAAGAGAAGCATTCGCTTGGCAACTGATTGCAAGCGAATGCTTCTAGCGATTCCTTTTCTCCCTTTAGACAACCCTTATTTCACTGAAGCACTGGTGACCGCATCTGCTGCAGGTGCGTCATGAGTACTGGCACTAGTGACCGCATCGGTCGGTTCTTGGTGCACAGAAGCACTGGAAATGGCATCTTCATTGCCGACAAGTTTTTGTCCGGTTTGTTGCAAATACCATTCGATGATTGGCTTGAAATCAAGGATGTATTCGTTGATCCCCGCATATTCGCCGTTTTCATCGTGCATCGCTTGATAATTGTGGACGATGTATTTTTCTGGCACCTGTTTCGGCACATGGACCCGAACCGCGTCGGTCGCTCCACTGCGCAGCTGTTGGATCACCCACTCAACATTTTTGAAGGATTTTTCAGGATGGCATTTTGCTAATGGATTGCCGACTTGTCCTGGCACACGTGCTGCCAGCATATTTTGGGCTTCTTCCCGCAGATTGTAATACAAGAATTGGTTGTTGCTATCGGCAAATGTCAATTCCATCGGCATCGAATCTAAGAAGTAATTGATCTGATCGACTGTCAGCAAGCCTCGATTTAGTTTGACGTAGGTATTGCCAGAAACGGCACCGACTGCTTCAGCGGCTTTTTCCAGCCATTGATCATCATACATATCCACCCCTTCCACGGTTGTTGCGATTTTCCCTGTGGCGTAGAGGTCTTCGGGCGGCAATTGTTTAGGACCCGCTAAGGCAGAAACGACTTTGATAAATTGCAAGAAGCTGTTGATCGTCGCATCTAAAAAAGCAACCGTTCGGGCATCGATCAAATCACCCGCTTCATCGAAAGCTTCTTTGGCTTTGCCCAACAAAAACTCATTCCCTGGCATCACTAAAGCATTGACTCCCGGTGCGTCCAAAATCTGGCGCAGATGCAGCTGGGCCCTTGAAGTTCCTTGATCGTAGTAAGAGGCACCCACGATCATTACTGGTTTGTTTTCCAGAGGATGGATCTTGAATGAAAGCCATTCTAGCAAGCTTTTCAGTCCTGCCGTCACGGTATGGTTGTGCTCTGGTGTAGCAATGATCACACCGTCTGCCATCAATAATTGCCGATTCAAACGCTGGATGGCTGGGCTTTGGGTTTGATCTTCCTCTTGATTAAAGAGAGGAAAGTCTTTGATCTCTACAAGTTCTAACGTGAATTCCTTTTTGTATTGCTTTTTGATAAAGTTCAGCAGCTGACGATTGGTGGAGACTTCAGCGGCTGATCCGACGATTCCGATCAATTTCATTGTCTTTACGCTCCTATCTTTTGCGATTAGATGGTTTCCCATGAAAATTCAGCAGCTTCTTTTTGATTGGCGGCATGGGCGTGCTGCAACTGGCTGGTAATTTTTACAAATAATAGAAAATCGTTGAACAGTCCTTGCAGTTTTTGGGTCTGCTCTTCATCGATCAAGTTGCCTTGCTCGTCAAACGCTTGCAGCGAATGACCTAAGAGAAATTCAGAGCTAGGCATGATCCGTGCTTTTAACTCTGGAGAGTCCAGAATCTGTCTTAGATGGGCTTGGGCACGAGAAGAACCTAACGTCCCATAAGAAGCACCAGTGATCATCACTGGCTTGTCAACAAACGGGAAAATTCCATAGGACAACCAGTTCAGGGCATTGATCAACGTTGCGGGTACGGCATGATCGTATTCTGGTGTACTGATGATCACACCGTCTGCTGCCGCGATTTTTTCGGCAAGCTGGGTTACTTGTACGGGCAACTCCTTTGATTCTGGTTTGTTGAACATTGGAAGATCTTTGATCTCGACTAGTTCGATCTCTGCCTCATTGGCAAACATTTTTTTCATAAACTGCAACAACGTGCGATTGGTGGAACGAGTGGCATTGGTTCCCACGAATCCGATAAATTTCATCCTGTCTCTTCCTTTCTGGTTGGGCTATCTTAAAAGTCTTGCCTGAATGCCTTTAGAGGCGATGACTTCATTTTCTTTGGTTACGATGATCCCTTCGATTTCTGGCTGCTGCTGAATCTCTTGTAAAACAACTGGAATGGGCTTGCCAAACAAGCGCGAAGTCCAGATTTCCCCCAGTAACGATGTCGCTGCAACGATCGTGATGCTCAAATACCCACATTCGATGGGAAAGCCACTCTGAGGATCAATCAAATGATGATACGTTCCTTCAGCGGTGGTCAAGACCCGCTCATAGATCCCCGAAGTGACGACGGTTTGGTCCTTGATTGGCAGAATGCCCAAGGTGTCTGCCCGACCGCCTTTGGGATCTCGGATCCCGATCCGCCAATGCTCGTCCGAATGATTTGGTGCAGCGCCGAAACAGACAATATTTCCGCCTAAGTTGATCAATCCATACGCTGCTCCACGGGCTTGGCAATGGGTGCGTAACTTATCAGCGATGTAGCCTTTTGCTAATGCTCCGAGGTCGATCCTCATTCCAGCTTTTTTCAAAAAAACCTTGCCTGCTGCCAATTGGATCTGTTGCGGGTCTGTTAGCGCAAGCAATTCTTTGACCTGCGTCTTTGATACGATGCGAGCATCTTCAAACCCGATGCGCCATGCTTGGACCAGTGGACCGATGGCAATATTCAGCTGACTGTGGGGAGCACAGCTATGATGTTTGCCGATTTCGATCAGCTGGTACAATTCTGGATCAAGCACAAGCCCCTTTTGTCCTGCCAACTGATTCAGCTGATTCAATTCCGATCGCGGATCATTGGCACTAAAGCGATGGTCGTATCCTTTCAGCTGGGTCTCCAGCTCGTCCAGTACACTTTCTGGTTTTGTATGAGCGACTTTTAACTCAATGGACGTGCCCATCCGCTGAATCGTGCGAGCGGCTTCTCTCACTGCTGCCTTCATAAAATCCCTTCTCCTAAAAACGATATACCTCAAATTATGTTAGTTTTTTCACAATTAAAGAATACTCCCGATATATTTTTTTGTCAACACGATTATATATTTTTTTATATAAAGAAAATCAAAAAAAGCAGTCCCTTCGTCGAAAGGACTGCTAGTTATCAAGCATTTGCGCAACAAAACTTTTTTGTCGAAAATATATTTTTAATTGATCGTTTCCTCGATCGCTTTTAAATGCGCCAGTAATTTTACGTTTTTATTGATTTTGGCATATGCTCGTGCATCGTGTAACATTTCCAAAATTGTTTCTTTCGGCTGTTGTTCGCGAATGGCGTTTTCGGTCAATTGGGCTGCCGCGCGAGCCAAGTAGTAGGTCAAATGATTGTCGGAACAAATCGCCAACACATAATTCAACAGGGTATCACTAGTTTCCAAATCATCGACTTTCGCATAAAAGACGCCGCAATGGAAGACGATGTTCAACACCCGCCACGTGTCTTCGATCGTTTTGATCGGATAGGTATAAATTTTCTCAAAGACCTTCGTCACATAAAACTCAGCCTTTGCCCATTCTTCTTCTCTGGCATACACCAAACCGATCCCAGTATACGCTAAGAGATCAAACAATTCCTCCGCCGTTTCATTCATCAATAACTGATCGAATTGAAACAGGACATCGGTAATCGCAGCTTCATTAAAAATCATTTCAAAGCCTTTTAAATAATCATATTGCGCTTTTAATGCTGGTTCATCGATCAGCTTCACTTCAATTTGACTTAACAATGCAGCCAACTGTTCGTACTCGCTTGTGATCAGGTAGAATTCGGCTTTTGCTAATTCTTCTTTGATTTTGGTCGTTGCGACATTCATGGAAGAAAACAAGTCGACCAATGGCAAGCCGATCCGATTACACAATTTGATCAAAATTTTGAGGGACGGTGCCTGCCCGTTGTTTTCAAATTTACTCAAAGTGGCTTGCGTACAGATTCCTTCCGAAAGTTCTTGCTGCGAGAAGCCCGCCTGTTTCCTCGCCTCAATAAATCGTTCAATATTCATCGCCTTGCTCCCTCCCATTGTCGATAAGACACTTGTTTTTTTCAGTAAGCTGTCCTCAACTGCTGGGTCAGCTTGTCACAGATGCTGCGTTTTTCTTAGAAAAATCACCTTTTGCGATGGCTTTGTCCGTACAATAGTGGCCTTTGCCATGGGTCTGACGGACTTCCGCCAATTTTTCTTGGATCATCTCGAGGATCACCATGAGGTTGTCTTCATTGGCAACAAAGTCCAATTGATCCCCATCAATTTGCATTTTCGGACAAACGTCAAAGTTTTCATACCATTCATCGTACCGCTGATTCAACTCTTTGTAATAGTCGTACAATGTCGGATCGTTGGCAATTTGTTCATAGGAACGACCACGCTTGTTGATCCGTTCAATCATTGTATCCAAGGAAACCTTGATATGAACCATTAGATCTGGATGTTTCAATGGCGCTGATTCTTCCAATTCCCGCAACATCGTGTTCAACAGGTTATCGTATTGTTCGACTTCCATCGGTGCGATGCGGCCTAGATCCGCATTTAGATGAAACATCAAGCTATCCTCATAGATGGAGCGGTCAATGACATTGTCATCATTGGACAAAGCTTCCCGCATCCCTAAAAAGCTTTTGTTTAAGAAAAAAATCTGCAATAAAAAGGCGTATCGTTCTGGATTGGAATAAAACAATGGCAGAACATCGTTGTCCTCCACGTTTTCATAGAAAGGCTTCGACGCCATTTCCTTCGATAAAAAATCAGTCAAACTGCTTTTTCCTGCCCCGATCGTTCCTGCGATTAATAACACATTCATCATCCTTTATTAAATATAGTCACCGACAAATGCTCGGTGCGCCATCGCTTCAAAATCATACGCTGTTCGTGCCGCCAGATCAGTCAAATACGCTTGCACGGACTCCGTCAACATCAGATTGACCGCCGCGGCTTTTTCCTGAAAAGCGATCACTGGTTTATTTGGTACGTGTGCTGCGCTGATTTCAAAGGCTGTTCCCGGATCGGTGATCCCTTCATGGTCATCCAAAACGGCAACGACGACGTCGGCTCGTGTCAATTCCAGCATGTCTTTTTCAAAAATTCTCTCGCCTATTCTGGTGTATTGGGTTCAGATGAACCTTCTTGGTACAAGCGCGGCGAATAGATCGCCAAGGGCTGCGGGTTTTCAGCTAAACTGCGTTCTACCTGTTTGAGTCGGGCGACTTGTTCGTTTGAAAAAAACGGTCCCGCTAAATAGACATGCTTCATCCTGCCAAGCACTCCTTTCCTGTTCCCATCGCAGCCAATCGTTGGATCAACGACTCAACGTCAGATAGGAAAAAGAGCGTTTCAGATCGTTCAGCCCAAGCAAAGCTGGAATCTTCAAACATTTTTAGCAGCGGCTTCAGTCCATCATTTAAGCTTTCGGTCATCAACACACCGATCGGCTTGCCTGACAATGGCCCAAGAGTCGTAAAAGAGCATACTGATGACAACTCCTCTAGTGTACCAAATCCACCAGGTAATACAAGGTAGGCATCGCTCATTTCCAGCAATTGTTGTGTTTGTTCCTCCCTCGTATCCGTATAGAACTCGGTATAGGTGCTTGATCCAGCGACGATTGGTGGCAATTCTTCTGCAAAAGAACCTGATGGATAGATCCCTGTCACTGCGCCTTCTTTCTCAAAGACCCCTTTCACGATCTCCCTCATCGAGCCAGCCAAAGGGCCGCAATAAACCAACTCGATGTGATTTTTTGCCAAGGCATTGCCGATGGCACGAGCGGTCTTTGCCAACTTTTCCTCATTTTCTAAACGGGTGCCGCAACATACAGTTACTCTCAAAAACAACAGCTCCTTCTTCACTACACCTGCTATTTTACACAATCTCTCAAAAAAGTAAATACTATATATTGTGCTTCGTTTAGATAAAAACCGTTCTATTCACTATATATTGTATATAGCCATTAACATCTTTTCACTTTTCCTTAAACGTTACAAACCTTGAAAATAGCAGAAAAGAAAAAGTAGAATCAGCTTTCATCGATTGTTTCAGCCCTCTTTCATCCCACATAAAAAAACACGACGCAGCTGGGCTCGTGTTTTTTTATCCATCACTTTTTTCTCTTGTCCAAGCAAAATACTGCATAAAAAATTTATTTTTCGTCAGTGGCTGCTTTCAGTTTTTTCAAATCTTCTTGCTCGACAAAAAAGGTCACTTCTCCTGTTTCTAAATCGACGGATGCTTTGACTTCAACCCCTTTTGGGAAAAACTTGCTGGCATCGGTCTCGATTTTCAAACGCATCGTTCCATCTTTCAATCCAGCACCATAGGTCATCGTACGAAAGTTCTTTTTCATTCCTGCTCGCTCCTTTTTTAATAGCTCATTGACACTGCACCCATAAAGGGTACTCAGTTTTAATAAATTCAAACTGTCTGGTACCGTCTTGCCGGTTTCCCAATTTGAGATCGATGTGCGGGTCACTAAAATTTTTGTTGCTACTTCTTCTTGGCTCATTTGCTGTGTGACTCGATGGTTCTTTAGTGCTTCCCCAATCGTCATCTTGCCCTCCTTCTTCTACCTTAACGCAGACCTGCTGTGATTTCTGTTCAAATCCATTGATATTACGGCATTGTCAAACAGTTTTGACAGGATTTTCTTTAACGAAATCTCCGTGATAGCGGTTTTCTTTCTATCATAGATGAAAAAAGAATAAATGACTAGAAAATGATCTTCTTATTTTTAAGGAAACATTTGGCGAACGACTACGTCTTTTGTGACAGAATTTTTCCAAACTGTTTCTTGCCCTTCAACGTGAAGGAGGAAAAAGCAGCATCTGCTCTAGTAAACGAAATGAATGATCCCCTCATTTCTCTAAGCAAAGAAGATCCGCCAAAGCACAAAGGGCGCTATCAGTGATTTCATCATCGATGGCTGCTTGCAGATAAAAAAACAGCTGCAGATTTTCTCTGCAGCTGCTGTCTCTATTTTCTTCCTTCTCCGATTACTGAGAAACATTGGGGCGGCTCTCAGTCCATCTCTGGAACAAAGCTTAATTCCCAATGAATGATGCCCGTATAGCTTGTTGCTTGCGGTGCAGCGTTGACAGGAACTTCTAGCATTACACTTTGATCCATTGTTTCTCCATCACCAAAGCGTTGGATCCATGTCCCGCTGCCTTGTCCCTCTTCTGCTTTTGCCAAGATTTGTCTGCCTGTATTTAATTCACGGCTTTCCCAGTAGGTTGGGGCAGTGGAGGTATTCGAACCTGTCGTTGCCATGCGGATGTTGTTGAGTAGGAGCTGGACTCCCCGCAGCTGATGGCCTTCCTCACTGACAAACCCTGCTTCATCCATCCGCGCGCTCAGTGTCCAGCCGGTGGACTCCTCACGCCGATCCGAGATTTGAACATAATTTGGGCGTTCTCCACCAGCAGGATCATCCTCTGCATTCCGCAACTTTTGCGGCAGTGCTGGATAATAGGCTTGACTCGAACGAATCGGCACGTGCCCGAAATCAAATTGCGAGATAAAGTCGATACTGATCAACCCTTGGTTTTCAGGAAGAGTCGGACGATTATCTGGATCAACATCTACATCAGGATTCAGAGGATCCCGAGGATCGACACCGTCTACGATGACGGAGGTCTCATTGCGTCGTCCATTTAAAAATGCCGTCGCAGTTACAACTTCTTGCCCGCGGAAATAGTCAAAGTCGTCAAATTGGGAGAGATCAAATTCAAAGGAACCATCTTCTTCGGCAATGACATGGAACCATTCCGTTTCCTCTTCCCCCGTTTCAATGGGTCCAATCTCTGGTTCTGGTAAACTCAGATCCCTACTGAAACGAACGTAAGCGCCGGGACTGGTTTCTCCCGTGATCGTATAGGAATTTCGTCGAGAGCGATCATTGGTCAAAGGATCAAGCGCGATCTCGACAGGAGGAATACTCTCAAACAAGAGTCGTTGTGCTCTTGGCGTAAAGTTCGCTCTAGCATGTTCTGCTATATTGGGATCTAATGCGCTAACCGTATTAGTCGGTATTCCTGTTGCATTAATATTAGCGTTTAACCTCAATATATTCTCCCAATCAAAATTAGGATTCTCGTTTGTATTTCCAGGGATCCATTGCTTAATCGACTGATTACTTATATTTAGTCTTGCATTTCGAATCACGTGTGCCGTACTTGAGGTGATTGATCTAGACTTTTGTAAATTTACCCTTGCAGCATCATCTATATTGATCGTTGAGTTATTCGTATTATTATTGGTCGAAAACATAATTAAGCTTTGACTTGCTGAGAGACTGTCTGACTTAATATCTAAGGTAGCATCTTCATCAATATTAATTTGTCCAGATGCGTGAAAAAAAATAGGATGACTAGCAGAGTTATTTTGATTGACTGCTTCGATATCAAGCGTACTCCCTTTTCTGAGATTAATACTACTACCATGACCAGGTGGCATAGAAATGATATTGGTCGTATCATTATTAAGACCCGTATTACGTCCAGAATTGGAGATTTTTAATGTGCTTTCCTCCAATAGATTGATATGAGTAGTCTGAGCTGGAAGCCAACCATTAGTTGAAATAGCAGGAAAATTGCTTTTAGACGTCAAATCAAGGGTCGCACCTTTACCTACGGTTAAGACAGGACTAAATCTAAAGAATATATTTGCTCCCCATGCTTCACCTTGTCCTGTACCATTTGCAATGATCGTAACCTCCGCATCGTCTCCGATCGTAAACGTTGGATTGGGACTATGAGGAAACCAAACATTTCCTGAATTGATTGTCGAAAGGTGAACTTTAGCCCCCTCTAAAACTTCCAAATAACCGACTTCAAAATTCACTTGGTTGGTAGCATTAATATTCCAATTATCACGTCCTAATCCTGCATCATAAGGATTCCTTTGCACTGAAGAAACATTCCCTGATAAAACAGCTGTGGATTGAAACCCATGGAATAATTGATTGCCGACATGATTGACATTATGGTACCGTATCGTCGCTGCTCTTTGATTACCTTCTAGTAAGTCGTTATATTGTATAGGTCCATAGTAATTTCCACTATACATCTCAATATTCTGGAGGGTAATGTCCCAAGGCGTCTCTGGATGTGCTGTAATATTATTAAAACAAACCGACACTGACCGAAAATCGATTGTGTGTCCTTGTCCTTCGATGGTTAGTGTTCGAGAAATCCTTGGTGAATTGAGATAGAGGTAGGTAGCTATTCCAGAGGGATTTTGATTTCCAAACCAGTCAGTCATTGTAACGTTACTCAATCCTTCTGCAGGGCGATCAGGAGAGTCAAAGTTCTCGGTCAAAGTTATATAATTAACCGTTCGGGTTTGGATTGCTAAGATAAACTCTTGCCAATTAGCGACATATCGCTTAGGATCCTCCAAATCATCGTCATCATTGGGAAGTGCTCCCTCTTTTGGCTCTGCTTGGTCAGGATCGGTTGTATCTTTCTGCTCTTCGCTCTCGAGTTCTGCTTCCTCTCGATCACTTTCTTGCGCTTCTTCCTGACCTTCCTCATCTTCTTCTGGCGAACCTTGGATTTCTACTGCCAACCGTTCTTCACCTACCAGTACTTCGTAGGTTCCTTCTTCTTCAAAGGTTAGGGGCAAAAGCCAATTGCTCTGCGGTGTTTCGCTAAGCAGCTGCCACTGGTCGGCTTCCACCTGTTCAATCGTCATTCCTTCGGGAAACAAGGAGGGCTCGATCACTGCCTCTGGCGGCAGAACCACCGCTACTTCGGTTACTGGCTGATGTGCCACGATTTCGATGGGGATTTTCTCCCCTAAATAGCCTTGCTTGTTGCTTGTTAAAAATTGAAAATCAACGTCTGTTAAATCAGCCCTTTCTTCCGCTGAAGAAAGCTCATCCTCTTCTCGTTCTTGCTCCTGCAGCGCATACAATGGCGCAATAAAAGTATCTCGTAAGAAGGGAAAACTCAACGGAATACTCACTAGCCCAATCACTAGGAGCAGCAATTTTAGCGGCTTCTTTTTCATTTTGTTGATCTCCTCCTTTCTTCCATTTTCTATGGATTCATGGCTTATGCCTTTGATTCTATTAATTGCGTTTGGCTTGTACAGCAATCAAGTATGCCTGCAAAGCAACTAGAACGCACAGCCTGCTCAATACTCGAAGCCAATATAGGGTTTCCTTCTTTAGAATACTCAGTCCAGCTCTGGGACAAAGCTTAATTCCCAATGAATGATGCCCGTATAGCTTGTGGCTTGCGGCGTAGCGTTGACAGGAACTTCCAGCATCACGCTTTGATCCATCGTTTCTCCGTCACCAAAGCGTTGGACCCATGTTCCGCTGCCTTGCCCCTCATCTGCTTTTGCCAAGATTTGTCTGCCCGTATTTAATTCACGGCTTTCCCAGTAGGTTGGGGCAGTGGAGGTATTCGAACCTGTCGTTGCCATACGAATATTATTGAGTAGGAGCTGTACTCCCCGCAGCTGATGGCCTTCCTCACTGACAAACCCTGCTTCATCCATCCGCGCGCTCAGTGTCCAGCCGGTGGGCTCCTCCCGCCGATCAGAAATTTGAACATAATTTGGGCGTTCTCCACCAGCCGAATCATCCTCTGCGTCCCGCAGCTTTTGTGGCAGTGCTGGATAATAGGCTTGACTCGAACGAATCGGCACGTGCCCGAAATCAAATTGCGAGATAAAGTCGATACTGATCAACCCTTGGTTTTCAGGAAGCGTCGGGCGATTTTCTGGATCAACATCTACATCAGGATTCAGAGGATCTCGAGGATTGATGCCTTCAACGATAATGGAGGTCTCATCGCGTCGGCCATTTAAAAATACCTTTGCCGTTACAACTTCTTGCCCACGGAAATAGTCGAAGTCGTCAAATTGAGAGAGATCAAATTCAAACGTGCCATCTTCTCTGGCATTGACATGGAACCATTCTGTATCGCCGCCTCCCGTTTCAATGGGGCCGATCACTGGTTCTGGCATGCTGAAGTCTCTGCTAAAACGTACGTAAGCTCCGGGATCAGTTTCTCCTGTGATCGTATAGGAATTTCGTTGAGAGCGATTATTAGACAGAGGATCCAGCGTTACTTCGATAGGAGAAATCTTTTCGAATAAGAGCCGTTGCACTCTTGCCGAAAATCTATCTGAGGCCTCTGCTGCTATAGTGGGATCTAATGCGCTAACCGAGACATCGCTTCTATTCAGTACTCCTGCATCATTAACACGAGCAAACAACCGCACAATATTATCCCATTCAAAATCAGGTTCTTCTATTCGGGTTCTAAGATTCCACCGCTTAATCGACTGATTGTTTACAGTTATTCTTGCAGTACGGATCAAGGAAGAATTCCCTGTATCAGGACCAATTTTCTCTAAATTCACTCTTGCAGCATCATTAATAGTGATAGTTGAATTAAAGTGCTCAAACGAGATCAAACTATGCGTAGTTGTCCTGCTAGTGGAACGAATATCAACGGTAGCATCTTCATCAATAGTAATATGTCCAGATACAGGAAAATAAATAATATGGCTAGCAGAATGAAGTTGATTGACTGCTTCGATAGCAAGCGTACTCCCTTTTCTGAGATGAATACTACTGTCAGGACCAGGTGGCATAGAAATAATATTGGTCCAATCATTGTTACTATGACTAGTACGTCCAGAATTGAAGATTTTTAATGTGCTTTCCTCCAATAGATTGATCTGAGTAGTCTGAGCTGGCAGCAAACCACTAGTTGAAATAGCAGGAGAATTTCTTTTAGGTGCCAAATCAAGGGTCGCACCTTTACCTACGGTTAAGACAGGACTATATCTAAAGAATATATTTGCTCCCCACGCTTCACCTTGTCCTGTACCATTTGCAATGATCGTAACCTCCGCATCGTCTCCAATCGTAAATGTTGGATTTGAACTATGAGGAAACCATATATTTCCTGAATCGATTGTTGAAAGGTGAACTTTAGCGCCGTCAAGAACGTCCAAATAACCGACTTCAAAATTCGCTTGATCGGTAGCATTAATGCGCCATTCACCACGCCCAAGAGCTGCATCATAAGAATCCTTTTGAATAGACGAAACACTTCCTGATAAAATAGCTGTCGATTGAAACCCATGAAACAATTGATTGCCGACATGATTGACATTATGGTACCGTATCGTTGCCGCCGCCTGATTGTCCGTTTCTAAGTCGTTATATTGTATAGGCCCAAAGTCATTTCCACTATACAGCTCAATATTCTGGAGGGTAATGTCCCAAGGGGTATCTGGATTGACTGTCATGTCATTAAAACCAACCGATACTGACCGAAAATCGATTGTATGTCCTCGTCCGTCGATAATTAAAGGGCGCGAAATCTCGGCTGAATTGAGATAAAGGTAAGAAGCTTCTCCATTGGGGTTTTGATCCCCAAACCAATCAATCATTTCAACGTTACTCAATCCTTCTGCAGGGCGATCAGGAGAGTCAAAGCTCTCGGTCAAAGCGATATAATTAACTGTTCGGGTTTGGATAGCTAAGAGAAGCTCTTGCCAATTAGTGACCTCTCGGCTTGACTCCTCCGTGACTTCTATCAGGTAGAGATTGCCTGGATCATCGGCATCATAGGGAAATGCTCCTCCTGGCTCTGTTTGATGCGCGTTTTTTCCTTTTTGCTCTTCATTCTCGGGTTTTACTCCCTCTCCCTTGCTTTCTTCGGTTTCTTCCCCACTTTCCTCTGGGGAACCTTGGCTCTCTAGTGCCAGCCGTTCTTCTCCTACCATGACTTCGTGGCTTCCTTCTGTAAAAGTTACCGGCAAGAGCCAATTGCTTTGAGGGGGTTCGCTAAGCAGACGCCACTGGTCAGCTTCCACCTGTTCAACCGTCATTCCTTCGGGAAACAAGGAGGGCTCGATCGCTGCTTCTGGCGGCAAACCCACAGCCGCTTCAGTTACTGGCTGCTGCGCCACGATTTCGATAGGGATTTCCTCCCCTAAATAGCCTTGCTTGCTGCTTGTTAAAAATTGAAAATCAGCCATTTCTTCCGTTAATGAGTGCTCGTCTTCTGCTTGCAGCGCATACAAGGGCGCAATAAAAGCATCTCGCAAGAAGGGAAAACACAACGGAATACTCACTAGCCCGATCACCAGGAGCAGCAATTTTAGCGGCTTCTTTTTCATTACGCTGCTCCCCTCCTTTCTTTCATTTTCTATGGTTTAATGGCTTACGCCTTTGATTCTGTTTGTTGTGTTTGGCTGGTGCGCCAGAGATTCGTTCAAACTAACAAGACAACACACCAACGAAGCGCATAAAGCAGCAAGTCTTTTCTGTCTTGCTTCCCTTAAAGCAAAACAGTGCGTTTCTTAGGTAAAGCGTCAAAGAAACTACGCATTGGCGGCGCTTCGAACATTTGGTTTTAAAAGAAAAAATCAGCGCTTTCTTATTTATAATTGCTGAAAACAAGTCATAATCCACGATTGTCTCTTTAAGTATAAGGGACAGCTCCGCAGAGCAAAAATCAGGATATTCATCAGTCAAGGAAATCCTTGCATGGGCGGCATTCCCTCCTTCTAGATCAGGAGGGTTCATTGAAGCGAAAACGTCCCACTGTCGGTTTCAGAAAATCAAAGCACATACCCTTCGACCTCGTTGCTCCTATACAAAAAAACATCCGTCAAAAGCAGTCAGACTGCCTTTGACGGACGTGTTCTTACCTTGATTCACTTTTTTTTGTGACAACCACCATAGGGGGCGAAAAATCGCTTAGCGGTGGATCGTCACTTCTTTTTTGACTTCCACGGTGATGCGGCCATTTTTGATGACCATCAAACGTTCAGGAATATCGATCAGCACATCGGCTTTTTTCTGGGTATCTAAAAGAATCAAATCTGCGCGGTTGCCAACAGCGATCCCATAGTCTTTAATATTTAATGCTTTGGCGGTATTGGTCGTAATCATTGGCAAGACCGTCGGCAGGTCATCGGCGCCACCTAAGTGTGCCACTGGCACAGCCAACATAGCGATTTGGATCAAATCCCCATTGCCATAGGGCGTAAAGGCGTTTCGGATATTGTTGCTGCCTAAGCAGATATTCACACCAGCATCACGTAGTTTGCGAATCGGCGTCACGGCACGGCGAACGTTGTAGGCATCGTTTCTAGCACCTAAGTGCAAGTCGGTCGCAGGCAACGGCATCACATTGATTTGGGCTTTGACCATCAAATCGATGACTTCTGCCAGCTGATTTGGTTCCATGGCGTGCAGCGCAGTCAAGTGTCCTACTGATACCCGGCCTTGGTAGCCTTCTGCGATGGTTTTTTCACACAGGTAGACGATCGATGTATCGTCTGCTTCGTCAGCAAAATCTTGATGCAAGTCAATGTCTTTGTCAAATCGTTTGGCGATTTCAAAGATCAAGTCGATGTGTTCATTGGCTGGCGCATCATTGTAAGGAATGCCACCAACGACATCGGCGCCTTTTTCCATCGCTTCGATCATCATTTTATCCGTCCCTGGAGCTTTAAAAATCCCTTCTTGGGGAAAGGCAACGACCTGAATATCGATCAAGTCGCGGTATTCTTCTTTTAAGCGCATGATGGTGTCAAATCCAGTGAAGCCTTGTGCTGGATCAAATTCGGCATGGGTGCGCACAGCAGTCGTGCCGTGCAGGATCAGCATTTCTAATGCGCGTTTCGCCCGATCATAAATGTCTTCTTCGGTAAAGGTCGGTTTCAGCTTTGCCGTAACTTGGATCGCTTCTTGCAACGTACCTGAATTATTGGGCTCACGATCGGCGATCAAGGCTTTGTCTAAGTGGATATGGCTTTCGATCAATCCAGGGATCACCACTTTGCCTTTCGCCTCAATCGTTGTTGCTGCTGATTCTTCAATGTTGGGTGCAACTGCGGTGATTTTTCCTTCTGAAATTGCAATGTCTACTAATTCTGCATCGTCTTCAAGACGTGCTTGCTTGATCAATAAATCCATGTTTTCCTCCTATCCATCAGCCAAACACTAAGCCGATGACTAATAATAATACGGCTGCTAAACTCAACCACTTCACGTTTCCTTTGACTACATCCAGAATCGGAATTTGGAAACCAGAAGATAAAGCTTGCATCGTAATGTTGACAAAACTCATTTGACTGCCGAGGCCAACCCCCATCGTTACAAAGCCAAGAGCTAAGACTGGGAAGCCTAATGAAACGGCAACTGGTAGCACGAGTGTTAAAACGGAGCCGACATAGGCACCTGCGGGAATCCCAATCAAGACACCCGTCAAGATCGCCACGGGAACGACGATCGCTGCGGGGGCATTTTGAGCCGCACCGGCAATTACAGCAAACGTCCCCGTTTCAGCGATCACGTTGATGAAGGCTAAAAAGATCCCCACTTGGAACAAGCGGGTCAAAATATACGTGGATCCGTCCACCATCGCCTCCACCGATTGATTCATCGAAAAGTCGGTACAAACAAAAATCAACGCCAACGTGACCACCATATAAACTAGCGGCGTAAAGAGGACAAAGCCGATCAGGTCATTGATCAACGGGCCAAAGATGACCGCAAAAAGCAAGAAGATCGCAGGCAGTGTCGTTTTGAACAATTCACCATTGCTTTTGTTTTCATACTCTTGGTTGGCAGATTCTTTGAAGCCCAAATGACGACGCTTGGTTCCGAAGAATGCCAATAAAATCGCCAGACCAACGAATAGCAACCAAAATGGGCGCATTTGATCGACATAAGAAGCGACACTAAAACCGCCTAGTTCAGACACGATACTAGATTCCAAAGAGGCAGGAGACGTCGTAAAGGAGACCGCTGCCGCTAACGACATCGCTGCGATCAATTCGGGTACCACCCCAACTGCCGCAAATGCTAACGGTGCGATCACCATCGCACTCCCGCCGCCGATCCCAGACATATAAGTCGCTGCTGCCAATAAGATGACAATAAAACCAGCCACATATTCCACTTTTCCTTTGGTCCCTCTTTTGGCTAAGGTTAAGGCCGCCGTATAACTACCCGCTTTGAAGACCGCCATCGCTACAGCGGAATTGATGATTGGCACCGTAATACTCAACATCGTCGGAATAGCTTCCAACAGTTGCGAATTGGCTTCAGCTAAACTGATCCCGCCAATAATCATCGCCAAGATCCCAGCAATCAAGCCAGCAATGATCATATCTACTTTTTTAAAGAGCAAAACCAGCACTAACACTAATGGAATCAGTACTAGAAATGCTTTGACTCCTGTTGGTGCGACGATCTCATTGATCGCTTCTGCCGCAAACACTGTTCTTTCTGAAAAGATAAAAAGAATGAGAGCCATAAACAGTGAGACGAACGTTCCCTTTTTTTTCATCACATTTCTCCTAACTTATATGAACCTTCATATAATAAATGTTGTGTTGCTATGGGGTGTTGCTGATTGATTTTTCCGCTGATTTTTCTCTGGTGTTTCCCACCTTCTTTCCTCGAAGAAAGGAATCAAGCAAAAGACACCTGCTTTTTCGACCTTTTTCGCCACTTTTTCTTTCTCTATTATAATTCTTGTTGTTAACGCTTTCTTTGGACATTATTCTAAAATAAATCTACGTTTTTTATCCAATTGGCTAAAAGCGCAGAAAAAAGCGCGGCTTGTGGAGAAAAGAGCCTTCATTTGATTCTTTTCCCCTTTTCTTGGAGCCCCGCTTTTTTTAGTGATCTTCTGTTTATGATCGTTTTTTTCCTCGGTTTGTCCAGCGTTTCAACCGATAAAAAAGCATCAGTTGTTTGCGCGCTCGCTTGATCCGCTGGTAGCGCTTTGGCTGTTTCTTGTAAAATGCTTGATGGTAGTTTTCCGCTGGCCAAAACTGCGTGGCCTTGCGGATCTCGGTCACGATGGGTTGCTGATAATAACCAGATTGGGCTAGTTCCTTTTTGGCTGCTTGCGCAAGCACTTCCTGTTCAGCAGTCGTATAGAAAATGATTGGGCGATAAAAATTGCCGCGATCTTGAAATTGTCCGAAAGCATCTGTCGGGTCTGTCACTTGCCAATACAACTGCAACAAGTCCTGATAGGTGATGATTTCGGGATCAAAAACGATCTCTACCGCTTCGACATGCCCTGTTGTTCCGCTTAGTACTGGATCATACGTCGGATTCGGGACTGTTCCCCCGGTATACCCCGACAAGACGGAAAGAATGCCCGGCTGGTCTTCAAAAGGCTCTACCATACACCAAAAGCAGCCGCCAGCAAAAATAGCCACTTCTTGTGCTTTTCCACCTGTTTCGTTCGGCTCCACGGAAACTTCTGCTGGTTGGACTTTGCTTGTTTCTTCATTCTTTGCCTTTTTCGGTGCTGACTGGCTGATTGTTTGATAAAACTCTGCGACATTCGGGGTCAGATTGTTTCTCATTGCCAAAGGACGCAACGACGCTTCTAGTTTTTCCAAAACCCGTCTGGTCTGTTGGTCTTCAAGGCTATTTGACGATTCTTTTTCGTGTTTGCCTGCTTTTTGTTTGGTCGCCAGCTGAGTTTCCAGTGTATTTTTTGCTTGCACCAGTTGTTCTCGTTCCCACTGTCTCGTGCCAGGATGCAAGATCAAATTATAGATTTCTGACAGCCACGCCATCGGTTTTTGCTTCATCATCATTGCCCCTTTGCCTCATGAAGGAGCGACTCTCGCTCCTTGTTTGGTTGCACTGTACCATAGTTTCGCCGATTCGCCCAATTTGATGCCCAAAAAACGTTCGAGAGAAATCCTCGAACGTTTTTGGCTTTTGTATGGGTTAGTTCTTATTCATCCTCTGAGGAATCAGCTCAGTATCATTGTTGGGTACGCAACTGGGCATTCATTTTTTTTAGAAACATTGAAGCGGAATGAGATAGGATCGCCAATTTCAAAGAGTGATCAAGAACCACTCAATGCAAATGAACGTTGCCTTTGTTGGTAAATACGCAATTTTTCTACAATCCGTTTAAATAGTCATCGGTTTTCATCACCGTAGAGAAGGTTTCCAACGCCGATAAAAACGCTCGTTGAACAGCTTCCGCAGGAATTTCGTGTGCTTCAAATATTAATGCTTTCGTTGCCGTGGCATCAGAAATCAGTATGGGCTGATAACCGAGTTCTTTACTAGCTCTTGTGGTTGAATCGATGCACATATGCGTCATCATCCCAGTGATGATAACTTGTTGAACACCTAAAGAGTCTAACGTCTCTTTTAAATTTGTTTCAATGAACGAGTTAGGAAAGTGCTTTTCGATAATAATAGAAGAATACGTTGTTTTTAACTGTTCATGCAGCAGTACACCTTTGGTCCCTCGTTCAAAAAAATCAGCTGCTTCTTGATCGTTGATGTGCTGGATATAGACGATCGGGAGTTGCTTTTCGATAAAAGACGCTTCTAGTTTATTTATGTTTGCAAGCGCCTGTTCAGGGGAATGAAGGGCCATTCTTCCTTCTTTAAAATAGTCATTTTGGACATCAATAATTACTAAAGCTTTTTTCATAGAATCACCATTTCTTTTCTTATTTGTTATAATCCAGTATAAATACATATGACCCTACAACAAAGCGTCTCTTGAAAAAGATAAAGTCAATTTACTTTCATTATGAAAGGAGGAACCCTTATGGACATCATCGATGAACAAATCCTAGCTATCCTGAAACACGACAGCAAATTATCGAACAAAGAAATCGGCGAAATGGTCCACCTGACGGGACAAGCCGTGGGCAATCGGATCTTGAAATTGCAAGATGAGGGAATCATTCAGCGATTTAGTATTGTAGTAAACTACCCAAGTACGCAATACATCCGGTTTTTTATGGATTCAAATCGCTATACAGCTTTTGAAGCCTTCGTGAATCAATACAAAGAAATTGAGGTCTTTCATAAAGTTTCGGGTCAAGCTTGTTATCTCTTGGTCAGTCATTTTACAGATGTAACCTTCCCTTTATTTATAGAGAGTCTCTCAAACTGGGGCAGGTATAGTGTAGAAACCTTTGTGGCTGACAAACTCAATCATGGGGATGATTGATGTTAGCCGCTGTGGGCTAGTCCTACATCCATTAGATTCCTTGATATATTCATCAAAGTCTTGATCGTCGAAATTTTCGCAATGATGCCCAGCAGCAGCGTGCCGAATTCAAACATCGCCAAGCATAAAGTATTAAGACTGCTAGTGTAAACACAAAAGCGCCCCCCGTTGCCTTGTTTATAAAAATATCGTTCAGGATCACGGGAATAGAGCTAGTATCTCAAAGATTGTACGGCGTATAATGTTACGAGATAAAGCGTTTATAGAATAAAAGAAAACAGCATGGTCAACATCGATAAGATGAGCATGCTGTTTTTATTTACTTACTTTTTGAAATACTGTTCTAACTTTCATCAATAACTCATCAACCAAGTGCTCATGCGCTTTTTCCAAAAAAACACATGCGCTGGCTTCATAATCAATTGTCGTTAATTGATCCAACAATACTTTTCCTGTTGTCTTCATTCCATAGTCTGGATCAATACTTACATATAACGGATAGTTTCTACTTGTTTATTTAGTTTGCTTTATCTATTCAAGTGGATATCACGGGTAGTTTTTTATTTTTTTCTGTGATATAATAACCTTGCGAAACGATAGAAAATTTATAGCACTACAGCACAAAGGCGCTCCCTAACCGCGACGAAAGGGAGCGCCTTTTTTTATGCTAGTTGCGACTGCTAGCATGTGAGTTGGATAGCAACTTGCTTAGTTGTCGTCTTTGTCTTTCTCATCCAACCAGTGAGAAAATAGTTCGATGACTATACCAACAATAATTGGTGCGACAACCAACGATAGAAAACTCATATACACTACAAACACCCCCCCAGGGGGCAAGTTGCCTTTTTTATTATATCAAATCTTCAGCATCATTTAGACAGTTTTCAAAAATAAAAGTGTAATCTATTAATTGAATAAATTACCTATTTTTTATGTAGTAGCTGGTCTTAAATATCTAACGTCAACTCTGTCCTCACACTATAAAATAGTCTTCTATAGAAAGAATGAAGGGAAAAAATCTCAAACACTTTTAAGCTTCTAGTCCATTGTATGAATGATTTGAAATTCATTGGTTTAATTAGTTTCGCTCTTTATTTTATCGGGCTGATAAATCAGAATTGACTCTTCAATCCTATTTTCATTTTAGGTAGAAAAAAGATCGTTCTTTAGTTTGATTAAATCACTCCAAAACAACTGAGCACACGATATGCTATTTGAATGACTCCATCAAAAATACCGATATGAATAAACAAGCACTTGTTGATTTCTGAGTTCTTTTGTGAGTCTTTATGAAAAAAGCACAGTTCGAAAGGGCGTACCATCAGTTAGGTACGCCCTTTTAAGAGATGTGGAAAGTATACATGTTACGGAAATTACACACAGTTATTTTTCAACGACATTAAGTGATGTTCACGTTTCTTCCTTTTGCAATGTCATGATAACTGGACCTTCTTTGGTGATGGCGATCGAATGTTCATATTGGGCACAATAACTGCCGTCAATGGTGCGTGCTGTCCAGCCGTTCGGGTCCATCTTCATGCGCCAAGTGCCGGTCGTGATCATCGGCTCGATAGTGATTGTCATGCCTTCTTTCAACCGAATTCCTTTGCCAGGTAACCCGAAATGAGGAAAGAATGGTTCTTCATGAATGGTTGGGCCAATGCCGTGAGCAATAAAGTCCCGCACGACACCATACCCTTTTTCTTCAGCGAAGCTTTGGATCGCATAACCAATATCGCCAACTCGGTTGCCAACCTGTGCTTGCTCGATGCCTCTCATCAAGGCTTCTTTCGTGACTTCCATCAGTGCTTGATGTTCTGGTGAAATCTCTCCTACCGCATACGTCCAACAGCTGTCAGAGATTGCCCCTTTGTAATCGACACAAAAATCGACTTTGACGACATCGCCTGATTTTAAAACATATTCTGAAGGGAAACCATGACAAATCTCTTCATTGACACTGATACACGTCGCAAATTCATAGCCTTCAAACCCGATTTGCGCGGCTGTTGCCCCTGCAGCTTCTATCTGTTGATGGACAAAGGCGTTGATTTGGTTCGTGGTGATACCGGGAACGATTTTTTCCCGTAGCTGCTCGTGAATACTTGCCAAGATACGACCAGAAGTTTTCATTTGTTCGATCTCTCGTGGGGATTTTAATGTGATCAATAGATGATCTCCTTTCCTTAAATAGCCATTACCATGTTTCTTTTAATAATACACCTCATCTAGAAATAAGCCATGAGAAGGCACTGTTTCACCAGCTGCTTGTCGTACTTTATCGGCTAACACTTGATCGATCACTTCTGGTGGCAGTGTGCCATCGCCAATGGCAATCAGTGTGCCTGTCAAGATTCGGACCATTTTATGCAAAAAGCCGTTGCCTTTGAAGGTAAACCGCAATAGGTCGCCTTCTGGTGTGATGGTGATTTCATCGATCGTGCGCACCGTTGATTTTTTTGATTTTTTCAATGCAGAAAAGCCGATAAAATCATGGGTGCCGATCAACTTCTCAGCCGCTTGCTGCATTTTTTCCAAATCAAGGGGCTGCGGGCAATGAAAACTAGTATTGCGAGCAAAGACTGATGGGATCGCGTTGTTCCAAACATAATAGCTGTATTGCTTGCCTTTGGCGTGATAGCGTGCATGGAAGCGCTCAGGCACCTCTTCAATCTTGTTGACGACGATGTCTTGCGGCAAATAGCGGTTAAAGAACTGCTGCATCTCTGGCAAACTCATTTGATGGGTCGTCTTGAAATTCGCCACTTGTCCTCGAGCATGCGTGCCCGCATCGGTTCTGCCAGAACCGACGATCTCAATTTCTTCTCCCGTCAATAATTTGATGACCCCTTCAACTTTTTCTTGGATCGTTTTTTCAGAATCTCCTAGTCGTTGCCACCCTAAGTAGCGCTTGCCGTCATATTCAATCGTTAATTTGATATTTCGCATGGTTGTTGCTCCTTTTTACCGATACTATCGGTGGATAGTTTTTTTCTATTCTATTGCTTGAGGTATTTACTTATGATACGGCGCCCCCGTATTGATTCGATACGCGCGATAGATTTGCTCCAATAAGATCAGTTTCATGAGTTGGTGCGGATAGGTCATTTTGCCAAAAGAGATCTTGGCATCACTGCGGGTCATGACTTCTTGACTCAATCCTAGGGAGCCGCCGATGACGAAGGTCAGTTGGCTTTTTCCTTGGATGCCGAGTTGATCGATTTGTTTGGCGAAGGCTTCGCTGGTGGGATTGGTGCCTTCGATCGCTAAGGCAAAGACATATTCGGTGTCTTTGATTTTGGCTAAAATGCGCTGCCCTTCTTTTTCTTTGATTTGCAGCATTTGGGCTTCACTCAAGGTTTCTGGTGCTTTTTCATCTGGTACTTCGACAAACTCAAGCTTTGCGTATGCCCCCAATCGTTTGGCGTACTCGTTGATTCCTTGAACGAGGTACTTTTCTTTTAGTTTTCCTACTGTGACGATTTTGATTTTCATAGGTTCCTCCTCGTTATCCCCTTATTTTATGAAAATGTGGACAGTGCTATCCACAACCTTTTACACACTTTGACTTTCTTTGAAATTCTCCTATCCCATCTATAAAACCGCGACACTTCAAGGGTTTCTTCATCCACCCAATCAAAGATTTCAAGTTTGTCCATACACTGTGGATAAACAGACCTTCGCTTCTCCCCAGTTTTGCCTGCTATTTTTATTCAAAAATGAACGGGTTTTGCGAAGAAAATTTCATCGTTTGAAACAGATTCTTACGCAACTTCTTCATATTTTTTTCAAAATCTCTTAGTAGACTAATCTCAGATAGAAGGAATATACTGATTATAACGAATTATTCATTAAGGGGGAAATAGTAATGGCAAGAAAATATGTCACACCAGGCAAGAAAACTTCTCCTGGTTTATTAAAACGATTAGGTATTGGGATTTTAGGCGGTATGGTCGGCGGTTTATTGACCTTCGGCGGTCTGTATCTGGCAATGGGTTCCTCTTTGACTTCAACACCAGAAACCACGACCAACAGCGGGGTCCAAGATTCTAACGGACAAACCCAAGTATCCAATGTAAAACTTGATGTGACTAGCGATGTCACTGAGGCAGTTGAAAAAGTACAAGATTCTGTCGTTTCCATCATTAATCTACAACAAAGTCAAAGCAACGACTGGAACAGCCTCTTTGGTCAGCAAGGTGGACAAAGTGAAGGCGATAGCCAAAGCGACGACGACAGTGCTTTAGAAGCTTCTTCTGAAGGTAGTGGGGTCATCTACAAAATCGATGGCGACGATGCCTATGTCGTAACCAACAACCACGTCGTAGAAGGTCAAGACGGTTTGGAAGTTGTCTTAGCTGACGGTACGAAAGTCAAAGCTGAATTGGTCGGTACTGACGCTTACACAGACTTAGCTGTATTGAAAATCTCTTCAGAGCATGTGACGACTGCCGCAACATTTGGTGATTCAAGTGCCTTGAAAGTCGGCGAACCAGCCATCGCGATCGGTTCACCTCTCGGCTCTGACTACGCAAACTCTGTGACACAAGGGATCGTTTCTTCCTTGAATCGTCAAGTAACAAGCCAAAACGAATCTGGTGGTACGATCAGCATCAATGCGATCCAAACGGATGCTGCGATCAACCCAGGGAACTCAGGTGGTCCACTGATCAACGTTGATGGCCAAGTGATTGGGATCAACTCAAGTAAAATCGCCAGCACCTCTGGCTCTGCTTCAGGTGTTAGTGTCGAAGGGATGGGCTTTGCAATCCCAAGTAACGATGTCGTTGAAATCATCAATCAACTAGAAGCAGACGGCAAAGTGGTTCGCCCTGCACTAGGTATCCAAACGATCGATTTAGGTTCCATCACATCACAACAACAAGAACAAATCTTGAAAGTTCCTTCATCCGTAACTTCAGGCGTTGTGATCTACTCAGTCAACAATGCAACACCAGCAGAACAAGCAGGATTGCAACAATATGACGTTATCACGAAGATCGATGACACAGAAGTCAGCACAACAACGGATCTGCAATCTGCGTTGTACAAACACAAAGTCGGTGACACGATCACTGTAACCTTCTATCGTGGCGATGAAGAAAAAACGGCAGAAGTAAAACTTTCCGTTGATACGTCGATCAACGAACAATCAACAGACAGCAGCAACTAATCACCAAAACCAATCGAAACAATCAAAAAATGAACTGCCGCAAAAACAGGAAGCGGCAGTTCATTTTTTTAGGCTTTACCGACTGGAAAAGCTTCACCTACAACGGCATCTTGAGGCAGCTCAAGGATGCCTTTTTTCATTGGTGCACCTTCTAAATGTAGTTCTTTAGCAGAGCAGATCATTCCGAAGCTTTCTACGCCACGAAGCGTCCCCGGCCAAATCATCAAGCCATCTGGCATCATTGCCCCAGGTTTTGCGACAACGACTTTCAAGCCTTTACGGATATTGGCAGCACCACAGACGATTTGCAAGACTTCCCCATCTCCAACTTCTGTTTCCGTGATAGACAGATGGTCGCTGTCTGGATGTTCCACACAAGACTTCACATAGCCAACGACGATTTTTGGTTCTGTATCTGCTGGCAGTTCTTCGCTGAATCCTGCTTCTTTGATCATGGTGTTCAATTGTAGGATTTGTTCTTTCGTCAACGTCACTTGGCCACGGCCTTCGATCGTCATCACTTCTGAGATCGCAAAAAAGTTCCAGCCGACGATCGTGCCTTCTTCATTTTTGATTTGGGCAACGTTGCCTTTGCGTTCGACGGTTTGTTCTAATCCTTTATCATCTGCTATGATGGCAAGCAGTGTATCACTGACATATTCTTTGTTATAAGCAAAAATCACGTTTTTTCCTCCTTAGGTACTTACACATTCCGCCCATAATCTTAACAAATTTTTCGGCATCCGTCATGGAATTTCTTTGTTTTCCTTGAAATTCTACTTATTTTCAAAGACAAAAAACGCCTGAGAACCAACTTCTGCTGGCTTAGGTTGAAAATTGACGAAGGAGCAGAACCCGCGGCTTCTCAAGAACTTGCTGGTAGAACTACTTTCTACGAAAGAAGACAACAATAAGTTTTCCAAAAAACGGATACAGGAAAAAACTAAGAACCAGCTGCGGCTTATTAGCTAAGACGCTGCTTTGCTAACGAGCCGGTAAACGCTAGTTCTAAAAAACTTCTGTTTGGCACTATTACCTACGAAACAAGACAACAGCGACAGATATCTTCCCTCAAAACGAGCACAAAAAAACCTAAGAACCAGCTGCAGCTCATCAGCGAAAGCCAATGCTTTGCTAACAAGTGAAACATCGCTGGTTCTCAGGAACTTTCTTTTAACCCTTGTCTTCTTTTGCTGCCATCTTCTCTAAGAAAAAGAACTCGGCAACGACAAGCTTATTTTTCAAAAAATGACCTTACGCTTTGGTTTCTTCAGGTGATACGATCAGCACGTCGCACCGGGCTTCACGGATAACGAAGCTGGCAACACTCCCCATCATGAAGCGTTCCACTGCGTTCAGCCCAGATTGCCCCACCATGATCAAATCGATGTCGTATTGATCTGGTAATTGAGTGGCAAGGGCGTCTTTGATGGAGCCGTAAGCGACGATGCCTTCAACTAGATCAAAATCCACTGATTTTGCATAAGCTTTGCAGTCGTCGATCAGATTTTTCGCCGTATCTTTTTCTTGTTCCAAGATCGAACTATCCAAAGGTGCATAGCCCATCATGGTCGGCACTTGCTGGTCGATGATCGTTGCGGCATAGACCTTCCCTTGGTTTCGACGAGCGACTTCCACTGCTTTTTTGAAGGCAGACATCGCTTGATCTGAACCGTCGATCCCTACTAAAATGTTTTGATATCTTTGTGCTTCCATCTTTTTCCCCTCCTATGCTGATTGTACGCTGGTTAAAAAGGCTTCGATCTCTTCTTTGGTTTTGCGATCCTTGTTGACTAACCGTCCCAGCTCCTTGCCGTCTTCGATAACGACGAGGCTAGGAATACCAAAAATGTTCCATTCAACCGCTACATCCATGTATTCATCACGGTCGACTTCGATAAATTGAAGCTCTGGAAAGTCCGCTTCGATCTCAGGCAATTGCGGTTTGATGTATCGACAATCGCCACACCAATCGGCGGTGAAAAAGAAGACATTTTTGCCTTTCTCCACATATGTTGCTAACTCTGCTAAATCTTTTGGAATAATCAAATGCTCACCACTTTCTTTTCTTTCAGTATACACCTTTCTTTCAGGGACTACCAACTGACATGCTGATCTTGCAAAGCACTGCAGAAAAAAAGAGACAACGGGTTGCTGTCTCTTTGCTTTCGTTCGTTCTCGCTTATTGTCCTGCCAAAATCGTATCAACGGTTGAACGATCCAAACCTTTCAAGACTTGAATCACCATTTCCCGTGCCGCTTCATAATCAGCGATACTGAATAGGGTTTGGTGGGTATGGATGTATCGTCCAGGAACACCGATAACTGAACTTGGGATTCCTTCATTTGCCATGTGTGCCGCACCAGCATCGGTACCGCCTTTTGAAACAAAGTATTGGTACGGAATGTTGTTGGTTTCTGCTGTATCCAACAAGAATTCTTTCATCCGTGGCAACATGATCATGCCTGGATCATAGATTCGCATCAAAGTCCCTGCCCCTAGATGACCAAAGGTGCCATTTTTGGTGACTGTGTCATCTGCTGGCGAGCAATCGACCGCAAAGAACAAGTCTGGTTTGAATTTCGTCACAGACGGACGAGAACCCCGTAAGCCGACTTCTTCTTGAACGTTGGCACCAGCAATCAGCGTATGGCCTAACGTTTCCTCTTTCAAGGCTTCAAGTGCTTCTAATACGACTGCACAGCCGTAACGGTTGTCCCAAGCCTTCGAGATGATGTTTTTCCCATTGGCAGTTTTGATGGTTTCCACTTGTGGGACGATCGTATCGCCAGGACGTACACCAAAGCTTTCTGCTTCTTCTTTTGATTCAAACCCAGCATCAAACAAAATATCTGTGACTTCGACATTTTTTTGACCGCTGCTTCCTCGCAACAAATGTGGCGGTACTGAAGAAGAAACACATGGATAATCGCCTTTCGCGGTTTTCAATGTAAAGCGTTGGGCAGAAACCACATAAGGGTTCCATCCGCCTAAAGGAGTGACTTTGAATAAGCCACGATCGGTGATCGTCGTCAATAAGAAACCAACTTCATCCATGTGAGCAGCTACCATCACTCGTGGTGCATCTGCTTCTTGGTGGTGACGCAAACCGAAGATGCCGCCTAAGCCGTCTTGTTGGATCTCGTCCACCAAGGGGGTCATCGCTTCACGCATATACGCCCGCACGTCGTGTTCAAACCCACTGGTTCCTTGTAACTCCGTTAGTTCTTTGATGCGTTGAAATGTTTTTTCTTCCATGATCATTCGAGAAACACGTATCGGTTGTTTGCTGCCCTAAAGAAACAAAGCTGCTTTTTTTGAAAAAGCAACGCTTGCTGTTGCTGTGTTTTCCAGCAATTTTTGGGTGAAACAACGGATGTGCTCTCTTCCTCCTTATTCCTACTGATATTCTTTATTATAGCGCAAATTTCTATTGTTGGTTATTTTTCTTATAGAATATTTCTAAACTATGGTAAACTATTGTTAAGAGAACCTGTGCTTTCACCGAGATCAAAACATTCGGGAAAACTTACTTTAGGAGGGACATTAGATGGAGAATGAGCATCCATTGCATTATTTTAAAAATGGACTGACCATCGGTTTAGGTCTTGGCTTTGCAGGAGGGATTTTTTCAACGATCTGGTTGAAGAAAAGGCAAGCCATGAATGCCGATGATGTCTTAGACAATATAAAAGCAGCATTTATCAAAGAAGGACCGATCGAAGGTTCTTGGATCAATTTCGAAAAACAACCTTTGCGCAAATTTGCGATCACTTCCCAAGGATATACTGGCGGCATCACCCGCACCGAAGACGGGCAGCTTGTCACCTATGAATTTTTGGCAGATGCTCATACAGGCACCGTCTTAGATATCCAACGAGCAATCGTGGACTAATCACTGCACTTACGACCAGCTTCTTAAGAGGCTGGTCTTTTTTCTTTTTAAGCAGTGCTTTTACTGGAGCAAGGTCGCAAGATCCAATACTACGACTTCATCGATGCTGCCGCCTTTTTGCCGATACGCCCATGCCCCACTTTCAAACAAGCAGTACAGCTGTCCTTTTTCTACCACGATCTGTTCAAGGTAATGGGGAAACTTGATGCGCCGCAACGCATGTTTGCGGGTCAGCACCGTTGCATCCTTTGAAAAGACCCATAACTCCGCCGACCCTGGTCCAAAAGAACGTGCCAGCAACATGTATTCAGTGGTAAAGGCGATACTTTGGACTTTCGTGGTGGTGACCCTTCTCTTACTAGGCTTGATGCGATGAGGCGCTTTGCGACCGCTGGCTGAAAGAACAGGCAGCGGATAATTCGCCACCACGCCTCCTTGTTTCAAGGCAAAAGTCCCCGAGACAAGTTCCTCGCCATCGGCTGCCAAATAGGAGCTGTGAGTGATGCCTGCCAATTCGATGACTTGCTGATAAGCGATAGGCTGATTGGTTGCCAAGGAATCATCTTCCAGCAGTGCTTGTAGAGAAACACACGCCACGCGCCCCATTCCTTTCCCTGTAATGGTTAGCCACAGCATTTGCGTTGCTCGATCAAAGACTAGCCCACCGACATGAGGGCGTTTTGGCAGAACCACCGTTTTCAGATGCCGCCCGCTCGTTCTTTCTATTATATAAAGCTGTGAGTGATGTTCCTGCTGCGAACAATACGCTGAGATGAACAAATAGTCCTCTGAAACGGCCAACCCTTGTGGGGTCATTGCTTGACATTGATCTGCATGCTTGTGCAGCCTCGTTTCTGCTTTCGCCGTTGTCGTCGTTGCCACTGCGGCAGTGGCTTCTTTTAAACCAGGAACCAAAAGAACTGCTTCCCTTTTCGCCCCGGCTGCCAGCCACGCTTGCCGCACGCTGGGATAACGCTTCAGTTGAGCTGCCATTGCTTGGTTGTGGCGCGCCTGTCGGTGCTTTTTTAGCCAGTACACCACAAAAAGGCCAACCACAAACACGCCCAAAAGCAGCAAGCTCTCTGTTTGTCTCATTGATTGGCCTCCTTGATGAATTCCCTCTTGTCGGCTGATTTCCCAACCGCTTATTGTTTGTCTATTCGCAATAATGCTTAGACTACTTGAACTTCGACATCAATGTTGCCGCGAGTGGCCCGAGAATACGGACAAAAATCGTGGGCTTCTTCTGCGATTTTTTCTGCCTCGGCTTTTTCAACGCCTGGTAACGATACTTCTAAAATCACGCCGATTTGGTAACTACCGTCCTCATGCTGATACAAAGACACTCTTGCTTTAACTTCGGATTCGGATTCGATGTTATGCTCTTTCAGCATATGCTGTACGGCACCGTTGAAGCATGAAGCATAGCCTGCGGCAAATAATTGCTCTGGATTGGTCCCTTCACTATGAAGACCTGGCTTGTCGATTTTCAGGTGAAAACTACCGTTTGGTGCTTCGACCTCTCCGACACGTCCGCCTCGATTGATCATCGCTGTTTCATATTGCTTTTTCATTGAACCTCTTCCTTTCTTTTTTTGACCTACTTCAAGTGTAACGACAATTTTCTAATCTGACAAAGGGATTGCTTATGCATCCTTTTAAAAAACAAAAAAGGCAAACCCAGAAGCTCTGGATTTGCCTGTCTATTCAAGGTAGTTCCTACCCGAAATAAATGAATGAAAACAATTGCTGAATGGACTAGCCGTTTGAACGTCCTAAGAAGAATGAAACAACAGCAACTACAATAACCGCACCAATAATTGATGGGACGATTGCCATTCCAGCAAGTGATGGACCCCAAGAACCTAAGATCGCTTGTCCAATAGCTGAACCTACTAAACCTGCAACGATGTTGGCGATCCAACCCATTGATCCACCTTTATTTGTGATAGCTCCGGCGATCAAACCGATAATAGCTCCTACGATTAATACCCATAACCAATGCATATTTTTCTCCTTCTTTCTTTTAAGTAGTTATTACACATATTATGTTACGCTTAATCCCCGTTTTAGACAAAAGATTTGCACTCAATTTGCAAAAATAATTTTCAAACCTTGTTATATTAACGTTTATCAGTACTTCTTAATTATCGTTGTAAGAGCTTTAATTCGTTTTTTTTAGTATTGGTGCATTTTTTGAAATCGTTTTATTTTGTATTTTGCATCTTATCCGCTAAACTGAGGGAGAACCACTCTTATTTTGTCAGATAATTGGCACTTTTCACTCCTCGATCAGTCCTAGAACTGCTATCTTTTCAGTACATCAGCTATTTTTCATTGGGGGACGTTTCGATCGTTTTCGATTGGAAACGTTTTTTTGAACAAAAATCATTCAATAAAGGAGAGGAACAAAATGAACAAAAAAATAGGATATTCAATTTTGTCTTTGGCGGCAGTGATGTTAGGGGTCGCTGGCTGCGGCAGTGGTGACAGTGCCAGCGAGAACAAGCAGATTCGTATGTTCGTTTCTGGAGATACCAGTGAAGGCGGCGCTTATTCGAAAATGGCGGAAAAATACAAGGAAGAAACTGGTGTGACTGTCGAAGTCACCGACGTGCCTTATGCGGACTTGCTAACAAAGATCACCAAAGCTGTTCAAGCGGATGATGCGCCAGAAGTCGTGCGGGTTTCTACCGTTCAACCTGACTGGAATGACTATCTGATGGATCTATCGGACATCGCCAGTGAGGCAAACACATTGGAATCGATGACGATCAAAGATGAAGCAGATGTCGTCAAAGCACTTCCTTCTGATGTCACTGCCACTGGGTTGTTTATCAATACGGATTTGTTTGACGAAGCTGGTGTGACCTACCCCACTTCGGAAGAGGACATTTGGACTTGGGATGAATTTTTAACTGCGATCAATGAAGTCGTTGAAAAAACCGATGCCAAATACGGCATGGTCATGGACGCGTCGGATCACCGTTTACGGGCTTTCACCTATCAATACGGGGGACAAGATTTCTTTTTAGATGACAGCGGTGATTCTTACACGACCGATGATGCTACGAAAACGGCTTTGCAAAAATTTGTTGATTTGAACAATGACGAAGTGATGCCAAAATCGGTTTGGACCTCTGGAGAAGATGCTTCTGCTATGTTCAAGAGCGGCCGTGTTCCAGCTTACTTTTCTGGCAGCTGGCAGATCGTTGATTTTTCTACCAACATCAGCAACTTTAACTGGCAATCCACCTATTCTCCTTATGAAGAGACCCGCGCGGTCAATATGGGCGGCAACTTCATCACTGGCTTCAACAATAGTAAAAACAGTGAAGAAGGCGAAAAATTCATCAAATGGTTGTACGAAGAAGAAAATTACAAACAGCTTTGTACCTATGCTGGCTACTTACCTGCGGTGGAAGATTTGACGGTCGACTATGAACAAGGCCAGGATGCTTATGAAATCTACAACCAAGAGATCGCAGCCGCTGCTCAACCAATCAGCAGCAAGCAAACCACCGATCAAGTGACGATGAGTATGAAAGGCTACACTGGATTGACAGGGGCTTACCGTGATGCCATCGTGCAAGTATTAAATGATGAAATTACATTAGATGAGGCAATCGACAAGACGATCAAGGATTACAATGATGGGTTTTTGAAGAAATAAACAGACGTTCAACCACAAAGAACCCATAGTCTGACTTTTTGCAGACTGCGGGTTCTTTGTTGCTGATACGATCGTCGGAGGAGGAATTTTCTGTGAGCACTTTACAAAAAAACAAATGGCCGTTGCTATTCACTGGTGCAAGCATCATTTTGTTCATTATCTTCTTTTTGATTCCAGCACTCTTAGGACTTTATTACTCGTTGACGGACTATAAAGGCTTTGCGACAGCCAATTTTATCGGCTTGGCGAATTATCAAGAATTGTTTCAAGACGCCAGCTTCTATAAAGCACTATTTCGTACATTTCGTTATGTGATCATTCTGGTCCCAAGTATCTATGTCGTTTCTCTCGCCGTCGCTTTGATGTTGAATAGTCAGCTGGCGAAAGGCAAATTTTTCGCAAAGATCATTTTTTTCTTACCATGGACCATCTCTGGGATCATCGCTGGGGTTATCTGGAAATGGCTGTTTGGTGAAAACTTTGGCTTTATCAACTTTATTCTAGAACAAGCGGGACAACCAACTGTCCCGTGGTTTACCGACTCGAATGCTGCCTTTTCTGTCATTATTTTGGCTGCCATCTGGGGCGGGACTGCCTTTAACATGCTGCAATTTACTGCAGCTTTGAAAAATATCCCCCGCTCGTTGTATGAAGCTGCCGAGATCGACGGCGCCAGCTTTGGGCATAAATTACGCTACATCACCTTGCCTATGCTGCGGCCGACTTCCTTTATGGTCATCTTATTGGCTTCGATCGGCGCTATGAAAGAGTTCGCCCTCGTGCAATCGCTGACCAATGGTGGTCCAGGAACCGACAACATGTTGATCGTGCAATATATCTATACGACTGGGTTTGACAAAATGCGGGTCGGCTATGCCAGTGCTGCCTCCATGGTACTTTTCGTGATTCTTTTACTGTTAGGCTTAGCACAAATGAAGATTGGAGGCGGCAAGAATGACATCTAAGACCATCAAAACCAAACGACCTGTCACAAGAAAGTCAGCGATGTTTTTTTTAACGCTGGCACTGATCATCACTTCCCTGCTGTACCTTTTCCCACTACTTTGGTTCTTATTAAGTGCCTTTAAACCAGGGACTGAACTATTTGCTTATCCCTTGAAAATCATTCCTGAAAATCCAACCATTCAAAACTTTATTGATGCTTGGACAACATTGGATTTCTTTCGTTACTTCAATAATACGTTAATTTCAGCGGTGGTCACCACTTTATTGACGATCCTAGTCAGCGCCGCTTGTGGCTATGCCTTTGCAAAATATGATGCGAAATGGCTGCGTTTTTTCTTCATCTGTATCATCGCCACCACCATGCTGCCGACGGAAGTTATCATGAACCCAACGTTTTCTGTCATTCGTTCACTAGGCTTATATGATAACTTATTGGGGATCATCATCCCTTCCATCAATACAGCAACCGGTATCTTTATGTTCCGAACCTTTTTCGTCTCCGTTCCTGACGATCTGATTGAATCAGCCCGCATCGATGGCGCTTCGGATGGGATGATCTTTTTGAAAATCATGCTGCCGATTGCCCGACCAATCATTATGACACTGGGGATCTTTTCCTTTCAGTGGCGGTGGAATGATTATATCTGGCCCTTGATCGTCTTGAATGATCCGAAAAAATACACCTTGCAAGTGGCGATCCGCAGCTTGGTGGGCGCGGAAAATATCAATTGGACGATTTTGATCGCTGCCTCGGTAATTTCCATTTTGCCTTTGCTGCTGGTCTTCCTCGCCTTTCAGCGCTGGATTCTCGATAGCAATTTAGACAGCGGACTAAAATAAAAAAAGTGCCGACTGCTTCGTCACACCTTTCTCCTTTTATGGATGAATGGTGCAACAGAGCAGCGGCACTTTTTATTTTGAAAAGTCTTTTCGTGACAAGTAGACGGCAGTTAAAATGCCGACTAAAATAGCCAAGCCAAAGACGACAATCGTACCGATCGCATTGTCTTTTCCTGGCAGTCCTCCGGTGTTGATCCCCCATAGCCCCGCGATCAAGGACGGCACAGCCACCACTAATGCCGCAGAATCCAAGTATTTCATCAGATGGTTTAGATTGTTGTCCATCATATCGGAGAACAAGCCACCGATGGTTTCTAACAAGTCGCGATAGATAGTGACCATTTTCATGGCAAATTTTTGCCGCAGCTTGATGTCATAAACAAGGGCTTCATTATCCAAACGATCCAAAAATTCTTTGCGATCCATCAAACGATCGACGGTATGGTTTTGGTCCCGCAAGGTGTGATCAAGATAGACCATGTCTCGCTCGGTATCGGCTAAGTTAAACAATTCCTTGTTTTCTGTCGTTTTACGGGCTGCTTGATCCAAATCATCGATTTGCTTCTTCATCTCCTGCAGACCTTTGATGTAATGGGTGTAGATCATCAACGTCGAATAGGCAACGATATCTTCATACCGCTGGATATCTTGCTCATGCTTTTCGATCAATCGTTTGATCAGATTGGATTGATGAGAGACATACGTGATCAATAGATCTTTGGTGTAGATAAAAGTCACAGGCTCAAGACGGTCTTCGATTCGATCCTCAGTCACTTCCGACAAATCGATCAAGGTATAGAGAATCGGATGATTTAACTTGGTGTTGCGCAAGTATTCCAACCGTGACACTTCTTCCGGTTCATTGGCGCCAATAAAAATATCTTCAGGCAGTTGATACTTATCTAACAAGTGTCGTTGTTCCTCTGGATCTGTGCCAGAAACCACTAGCCAATTGTAATCCTCCTCCGAAGATTTACTTATTTTTCGGTCTTCCATTTTGTAATACTGAAACATGGTGACTCGCTCCTTTTCTAATTCTCTCTTAATCTAACTATCTAACGCTTCAGGCTTTTTGTCAAAATAAATGGCTTTTCTTTTCGATGCTTTTTTCATTTTGGCAAAGTGCGTTTTATTAGACGAACCTTTCAATTCATGAGAAACTTTTTATGGGCCCAATAAAAAATTTTAGGAGGAATCGTATGTTTCGTCATCAGAAAGAATTACAGTTTGAAGCTAAACCAGAAAAACCAAATCCGTTAGTTGCGAAATACCTTCAAGAATTAATCGGTGGACAATATGGAGAGATGAGTGTTGCCATGCAGTACTTATTCCAAGGATGGAGTTGCCGTGGGGAAGAAAAATACAAAGACATGTTGATGGATATCGCTACTGAAGAGCTTGGACACGTTGAAATGTTAGCAACGATGGTTGCACGTCTACTGGAAGGTGCACCTGTGGAAGATCAAGAAGCGGCTATGAAAAAAGACCCAACGATCGGTGCGATCATTTCTGGCATGAATCCGCAACATGCCATCGTTGCCGGCTTAGGACCACGTCCTGCTGACAGCGTCGGCAATCCATGGTCAGGTGCGTATATCATTGCTAGTGGCAACTTACTTGCTGATTTCCGTGCCAACTTAAATGCGGAATCACAAGGTCGTCTGCAAGTAGCACGCATCTATGAAATGATCGATGACCGTGGGGTCAAAGACTTACTTTCGGTCTTATTAGCGCGTGATAGCTACCACCAAAATCTTTGGGCAGCTGCCGTGAAAGAATTGGAAGAAAACGAAGGCTCGATTTTAGTGCCGACTACCTTTGACCGCAAAAACGAACGCTTAGATATCGCTTATGATTTCTATAACTTCTCAGAAGGCGACCAAAGTAAAGAAGGCTCTTGGGCGAAAGGCAAAGCCCTTGATGGTGAAGGCGAATACCAATGGCTAGACGAACCAAAAGTCGAAGGAAAAGCGCCAAAACTCGATCAAGTCACACCAAAAATGTATGGCACACCGCCTGAAAAATAATTTGATCAAAAAGAGCAATTGTTTCTGAAACAGAAACCGTTGCTCTTTTTTCTTTGTCTGTTTGAGCAAGTTGGTTACGTTCCTGTCAAAAAAGCGTTAGAGTAGAATGTAGAGAAGAAAAGGAGGAATCATTTTATGAAAGCACCTTTACTGACATTAAACGACGGCAATTTACGCCCCGCAGTGGGCATCGGTACCTATCAGATCCGTGGTGGCGAAGGATTGAGCCAGCTGCAAGCAGCGATCGCCGACGGGTATCGCTTGATCGATTCTTCAACCAATTATGACAATGAAGGCATTGTCGGCAAAGCGATCCGTCGCTCTGGTATCCCACGTTCAGAATTTTATATCACCTCAAAATTACCAGGAAAATACCATGGCTATGATGATGCCTTAACCAGCATTCAAGAATCCCTTGCTCGCATGGGGCTCGACTACTTCGATGCCTTTTTGATCCACTGGCCATTACCAAAACGCGGCAAATATGTCGAAGCTTGGCAAGCCTTAGTGACCGCCCAAAAATTAGGCTTGATCCGTTCCATCGGCGTTTCCAATTTTGAACCAGAACATTTGGATGCCATCATTGAAGCAACTGGTGTGACCCCTGCACTAAATCAAATTGAGATCCATCCTTACTGGGTCCAAGAACGAATGGTCGCAGAAAACAAAAAGCGCGGCATCGTAACGGAAGCCTGGAGCCCATTAGGTCGTGGCAGCGATGCCCTGAAAGAACCACTGATCACTGAATTAGCTGAGAAATACCAAAAATCAGCTGGTCAAATCATCTTGCGCTGGCATGTGGATCGTGGCATTTTGCCCCTTCCAAAATCAAGAAACCTCGCCCATCAACGAGAAAATCTTGCGATCTTCGACTTTGAACTGACTGAAGATGAAATCAATCAAATCAATCAGTTAAACAAAGCAGACGGCCGCATCGATGGTCAAGACCCAAATGAGTATGAAGAATTTGAATAAACAATTTCAACTGAAAAAAACACCATAGCTATCTCTTGGTAGACAAAACCTCTCAAAAATCAGCGACCAGCTGCTTTTGAGAGGTTTTTTATGTAACCAAGGCTCCAGTGGTTAGCTTTGCCTGGATCAAAGTCGTACGATAAAATATTCTTTTTGGCAGAAATTCCCTTGCTAGCAGTTCGATTTTCTTAAAGGTGACAAGCCTCAGCTAGGCGTTCATCACAGCTTTTAATCGAATGTCGGTTTCTCGAAAGAAGGTTGTGCTTCACTGTTTCGACACTTAAAGACAACAGCGTTTCCCCCGTTCTCCTTCAGCTTGAAAGGAATTTCCACACGCCCATCAGTGAACATTATCCCCAAAATTCGTGTTTCTTGCGAGGAGGTCTTTTTCGGTAAATGAAGATGGCGAAACTCAGAATGCCACAAAATAGACCGGCACCTCCTAGTAGTTTCACGATAGTCGGCAGCCCTCTCAAGCCCATTTTGTATATGGATGATACTGTGCCATTCCTATTGATGGTCGCCCAGATAGGATAGTTCCGTTCTTCAAAGGTGCTCATAACACGCCATCGTCGTTTGTATTCGGCTGTGGTAGTATAGCCATAATTATTTTGCCTTCCTCTGATTATTACATACCCTTTTGAAAAGACTTCGGGATAATCCGTCAGTAGTTGCTGCCCTTTCTTCACTAAATTTCTTGGTGTATTTTCTCCTA
Source organism: Enterococcus sp. DIV0755f (assembly GCF_051713725.1). Taxonomy (NCBI): domain Bacteria; kingdom Bacillati; phylum Bacillota; class Bacilli; order Lactobacillales; family Enterococcaceae; genus Enterococcus; species Enterococcus sp. DIV0755f. The sequence goes on along the minus strand of NZ_JBIOQL010000001.1, from coordinate 931,523 downwards.
CACCTATTTCCACATAAGGATAGGAAGGGCGATTTTCTTCTAAACGAACGCCGTCAATCGCTATAACAGCTTCATCAATTTTTTCTTTTATCAGTGCCTTGCTAAGATAAGTTTCAGGAAACGACTCTGGATTTAAAAAAGCGGATTCCTCATGAAATTTGAACATTATCACATTGTCCTGATATCTTCGGAAAAACAAACCAGGTACCCAGCCGATTTTTAGCATCTCTGGTTTGAATTCTACAGAACGATTGACAGGTTCCTCTGTCCTCGGTAATCGTTCTGCCGCTGCTAAAGTCATTTCTTCAATTTCTCCGTCGGTAACAATATCCTCAGTAAATGTTTTTAAATCACGAATAAATCTTTTAAGCTCTCTATAAGGAGTTTGTTTTAACTGAATCGTTACTCGGGCATTCTTGTCTGGACCAGCAATCAATACCATGTCGTAATATGCAAGTTCATCAAGCAAATCATCTAAAAATTTTTTGGCATTCACTTCATTTTCTTGCACGAACTTCTCATTATACAATTGGAAATGAAGCCGATTATTTATATAGGTCACTTCTTCCCCATAATAATCTTCCGTCGCTACATCAGCGATAGTCGGCAACGGCAGCTCGGGATTTTCCGATAACCAAAATGACTGCTCTATGGGATAATAAGTCCTTCTGTTACTGCTATCGACGGCGACTAATTCAAATCGGCTCTCCTGTTCATCGGTAGAAAGAAAGAGACGAGCTTCACCGAATGTTCGCTCTGTAACTTCAGGTTCTCCCGCTTTTTTTTTATACAAGTGCTGATCGTATTCGCCGTTCACATTGACATAGACTTCTTCTAACGTTTGCCCTTCGCTTGGTGTGACCGCATAAATCAATTCTAAAAAAGGAACCATCAATTCTGAATTCGGAAGTTCCGTGACGATTTCCAACAATGGTTCAGTGAGCGGCTCTGTGGGTTCCGGGGTATTCCTTTCGCTGTTGAGGATGGCGGCTAAGGTGCCTTGGGACTGGTCGGTTGGTCCTTCGGCTGCTAATACTTGCCAACTGGTCATATGATAGATGGCAAGAGCAAAGAAAAACAGGCTGAATATTTTATGATTCCCAAAGAAGTTTTCATAAATTTTCTCGTCGATAGATGCCGCGCAGTCAGCGGATTTCATTTGCTTCACTCCTTTCACTTATGAAGGTCTAAACACTTTAAATGATCTGTTTAATAACATTCATTGCCATCTGAGAATGACCTATGAGGATCAGTTTCTACCTGATTGCCTATTCCTCTTCCGTTTTTCTGCCCTTTGGCAAGCAAAAAGTTCAAATATAAACACAATAAAGCCGATAGAACCAAATCCTATCACTAACGCCATGCTGACAGTCACGCCGTGCCAACCCATACTCGTTAACGACGAAACTGTGCCATTCGGGTTGATGATTGCCCAGATAGGATAGTTCCGTTCTTCAAAGGTGCTCATAACACGCCATCGTCGTTTGTATTCGGCTGTGGTAGTATAGCCATAAATAATTTGCCTTCCTCTGATTATTACATACCCTTTTGAAAAGACTTCGGGATAATTCGTCAGTAGTTGCTGCCCTTTCTTCACTAAATTCCTTGGTGTATTTCCTCCTACAGCTATTTGCACATAAGGATAAGAAAGTCGATTTTCTTCTAAACGAATGCCATCAATCGCTGCAACAGCTTCGTCGATTTTTTCATTTATCAGTTTCTTACTGAGATAAGTTTCAGGAAACGACTCGGGATTTAAAAAAATGGTTTCTTCATGTAACTTAAAACCTACCACGTTGTCCTGATACCTTCGGAAAAACAAGCCCGGTACCCAGCCGATTTTTAACATATGCCGTTTAAACTCAACCGAGCGATCGACGGGTGCTGCTGTTTTGGGTAACTGGTCCACCTCAGCTAAAGTCATCTCTTCAATTTCTCCATCGGTAACAATACCAGAAGTAAATGTTTCTAAATCACGAAAGAATCTATTAAGCTCTCTATAAGGAGTTTGCTTTAACTGAATCGTTACTCTCTCATTCTTGTCTGGTCCAGCAATCAACGCCATGTCATAGTAAGAAAGTTCATCCAACAGCTGATCTAAACTCGTTTCGCCGTTTTGCTCGTTTATTCCTGTAAGTATCTCGTCATTATATTGGAGATGGAGACGATTATGTACAAAAGCTATCTTTCCTTCATAACGATCAAGTATTGATATGTCGGCAATAGTCGGCAACGGCGGTTCGGGATTTTCCGATAACCAAAATGACTGCTCTATGGGATAATAAGTCCTTTTGTTACTGCTATCGACAGCGACTAATTCAAATCGGCTCTCCTGTTCATCGGCAGAAAGAAAGAGACGAGCTTCACCGAATGTTCGCTCCATGACCTTCGGCTCCCCTATCGCTCTCTGATACAAATGCCGATCATATTCACCGTTCACATTGACATAGACTTCTTTCAGCATTTCCCCTTCACTTGGTGTCACTGCATAAATCAATTCAAAAAAGGGAATCATTAATTCTGAATCGGGTAGCTCTGTGACGATTTCCAGCAATGGTTCAGTGAGCGGCTCTGTGGGCTCGGGGCTATTCCTTTCGCTGTTGAGGATGTCGGCTAAGATGCCTTGGGACTGGTCGGTTGGTACTTCGTCTGCTGGTGCTTGTATGCTTGTAAAGTGATAAGTGGCAAGAGTAAAGAAGAGCAGGTAGCAGATTTTCAAGTGGCGAAAGAGTTCCCTAAAGACTCTCTCGACGATTGATTCCGCATAATCAATGAATTGCATCTATTTAACTCCCTTCTTTTATTGATTTGAGATACGCACCACATCGTATGCTGTATCAGATTCTAATTTGTTACACATTTGGAACCAAAAGGTTTACACAAAAACATTCTCTACCTTATAGAAATAAATCATTGCCTTTGAAGCCTGCCTTCGTAATGAAAGGAGATTCATTTGTTCTTCAATGAATTTCAACCCCAAAACTCATGTTTCTTGCGAGGAGGTCTTTTTCGGTAAATGAAGATGCCGAAACTCAGAATGCCACAAAATAGACCGGCGCCTCCTAGTAGTTTCACGATAGTCGGCAACCCTCTCAAGCCCATTTTGTATATGGATGATACTGTGCCATTCCTATTGATGGTCGCCCAGATAGGATAGTTCCGTTCTTCAAAGGTGCTCATAACACGCCATCGTCGTAGATAGACATCTGGCACACTATGAAGTTTTTGACTTTCTCTGATTATTACATACCCTTTTGAAAAGACTTCGGGATAATCAGTTAGTAGTTGTTGCCCTTTTTTCACTAAATTCCTTGGTGTATTTTCTCCTACACCTACTTCCACATAAGGATAGGAAGGTCGATTTTCTTCTAAACGAACGCCGCCAATCGTTGCAACAGCTTCATCGATTTTTTCTTTTAGCAGCGCCTTACTGAGATAAGTTTCAGGAAATGACTCTGGATTTAAAAATGTGGTTTCTTCATGCAGCTTGAAACCTACCACGTTGTCCTGATATCTTCGGAAAAACAAACCTGGTACCCAGCCGATTTTTAGCATCTCTGGTGTGAATTCTACAGAACGATTGACAGGTTCCTCTGTTTTTGGGAGACGTTCAGCCGCTGCTAAATCGATTTCCTCTCTCCTCCCATTGGCAATCACATCACGCGTGAAAAGATTCAAATCAGAAATAAGTCTACCCAGTTCCTTGTACGAGGTTTGCTTCAACTGGACCACTACTCGATCATTTCTATCAGGCCCAGCAATCAGCTCCATATCGTAGTAGGAAAATTCATCAAGAACAAGGTCAAGCATCGTTTCGAACCCTCCCTCATTTTCTCGCGTAAAACTCTCACCGTTCAATTGGAGATGGAGCCGATTATTAATAAAGGTCACTTCTTCCCCATAATAATCTTCCGTCGTTACATCAGCGATAGTCGGTAACGGCGGTTTAGGATTTTCGGACAACCAAAATGACTGCTCAATAAAATAGCTACTGACAGCACCACCACTATCGACGGCGACCAATTCAAAGTAACTTTCCTTTTGGTCGCTAGAGAGAAAGAGTCGTGCCTCACCGAATGTTCGCTCCGTCACCTTGGGTTCCCCTATCGCTCTTTGATACAGATGCCGATCGTATTCGCCGTTCACATTGACATAGACTTCTTTCAGCATTTCCCCCTCGCTTGGTGTTACCGCATAAATCAATTCAAAGAAGGGAATCATTAGTTCTGAATCGGGTAGCTCTGTGACGATTTCCAGCAATGGTTCAGTGAGTGGCTCTGTGGGTTCTGGGGTATTCCTTTCGCTGTTGAGGATGTCAGCTAAGACGCCTTGGGACTGGTCGGTTGGTCCTTCGGCTGCTGATACTTGCCAACTGGTCATATGATAGATGGCAAGAGCAAAGAAACACAAACAAAAGATTTTATGGTTGCGAAAGAGGTTTTTAATGCCTTTTTCGTCGGTTGAATTTATTTGCGCAGCGACTTGCATTCACTTTGCTCCTTTCTTCTTTGGAGGTAACAGAATTCTATTAGAATTTAAGAATGGCCAACGAGAATCAGTTTTCACCTGATTGCCTATTCCTCTTCCGTTTTTCTGCCCTTTGGCAAGCAAAAAGTTCAAATATAAACACAATAAAGCCGATAGAACCAAATCCTATCACTATTGCCATGCTAACAGTCACACCATCCCAGCCCATACTCGTTAATGAAGAAACTGTACCATTCGGGTTGATGATCCCCAAAACAGAGTAGATTCGTTCTTCAAAGATACTTAAAACACGCCATCGTCGTAAATAGACAGTTGACACATCATGAAGTTTCTGACTTTCTCTGATTACTATATATGCTTCTGAAAAGACTTCTGGATAATCTGTAACTAGTTGTTGTCCTTTTTTTACTAAATTCCTTGGCGTATTTCCTGCAACGCCTACTTTCACATAAGGATAAGAAAGTCGATTCTCTTCTAAACGAATGCCGTCAATCGCTGCAACAGCTTCATCAATTTTTTCTTCTATCAGTGCTTTACTGAGATAAGTTTCAGGAAACGACTCCGGATTTAAGAAAGCGAATTCATGGTGGTATTTAAACACTATCACATTGTCCTGATACCTTCGGAAAAACAAGCCTGGTACCCAGCCGATTTTTAGCATCTCTGGTTTGAATTCTACAGAACGATTGACAGGTTCCCCTGTTTTTGGGAGATGTTCAGCCGTTGCTAAATCGATCGCCCCTCTCTTCCCACTGGCAATCACACCACCTGTGGAAAGTCTCAAATCAAAAATAAGTCTGCCCAGTTCATCGTTCGAAGTTTGCTTCAACTGAACCACTATTCGATCATTTCTGTCTGGTCCAGCAATCAGTTCCATATCGTAGTAGGAAAATTCATCAAGAACAAGGTCAAGCATCGTTTCGAATCCTCCCTCATTTTCTTGGGTAAACCTCTCACCGTGCAATTGGAGATGAAGTCGATTACTAATAAAGGTGACTTCTTCCCAATAATAATTTTCTGTCGTTACATCAGCGATAGTCAGCGATGGTGGTTCGGGGTTTTCTGACAACCAAAATGACTGTTGGAGGTGATAACTGCCGACAGCACCACTACTATCGACGGCGACCAATTCAAATCGGCTTTCCTGTTGATCAGCAGAAAGAAAAAGCCTCGCCTCACCAAATGTTCGCTCCATGACCTTGGTTTCTCCTATCGCTCTTTGATACAAATGCCGATCATATTCACCGTTCACATTGACATAGACTTCTTTCAGCGTTTGCCCCGCACTTGGTGTCACTGCATAAATCAATTCAAAAAAGGGAATCATTAATTCTGAATCGGGAAGTTCCGTGACGATTTCCAGCAATGGTTCAGTGAGCGGCTCAGTGGGTTCTTTAGTATTCCTTTCGCTGTTAAGGATGGCGGCTAAGGTGCCTTCTATCTGAATTGAATCAGTATCTGAAACTTCGGCTGCTTTTACAGGTAAAACTAAAAAGTGACAGATGGTGAAATAGATAAATAAAATACAAAGAATGATACATAAGGGTTCTGCTCTATCAGCCTCTTTCTTATTCATTGCGGTTATGCGTTTATCTGATTGCATTCAATTCACTCCTTACATCTAAGGTTTTCGAAGTTTATGAAAAATGTCCATCAAATGATTATTTCTTCATTAGTTAAAATCAACTAATTGACAACCATTTGATGAACAACAAATTCATATTCCTTAAAAAGAACCTTATGCTGCTAAACGTTCAGACTCCACATTGGTCGTCTGAAGATTTTGAGCACTAGTTTCTGAAAGTTCGATTTGCAGCTTTTGGATATCTTCGTCAAATAGTTCGTAACGAATTTTTTCAAAAATTTCTGCTAATTGTTGGAAGTTAGAGATATGGAAGAATTCACCATCTGTTTCTTTTGCAATATTTTCGAGAAAGCGTTGATTTAGATTATTCCCCACCCCTATAGAAAAGATTGTTACATCGTTTTCTTTAGCCTGTTGGATCAATTGTACCTCTGGTGGACCTGAAACATTATTGTGCCCATCTGTAAGAACAACCATTACTTTCTTGGCGTTTTTTCGTCCATACTGTTCAAATTCGTGGTTACCTTGCGCGATTGCTTGGTTTAAAGCAGTACTACCGCCAACTTGCCTAGGAAGCCTTTCAGCTGCAAGTAAAGGATTTAAAAATGAGAAATGTCGATTTACTCTCGAATTAAAGGTAAACAAGCTAATCCGATCGTCACTCGTAAAAGCATCTTTATTTAAAAATAATGCCTGTACTTCATTAGTCATCTGCCTAAAATTATTCGCGCTGATACTGCCAGAATCATCTAATAAAAAGACAGTGTCAATTCCTAAATAAGAGGAATCATGTAGAACAACTGTCCCAACATCTCTTTCTTTGATACCCTCTGGAACAGAAAAATTATTGATTCTTGCAGCAATATGCCATGGGTAATGAACTGTGATTCGATAATCATGACCGGATGGTTGATTGAAGAAACGAAATTCACCCAATGAATTCGTCCATGTTTGTTCTAATAGTTTATTATTCTGATACAAATGAACGCGAGCATTTTCTAATAAGTAACCGGTAGATTCTTGTCTGACTTTCCCTCGAATCAGAACCGTATCCCTGTCCGGATCTACACCACGAGCTTGCTTTAAGGCCTCAAAAGCATTCACCTGATAGTAAGTCATTTCAGGAGTATTTGGTCTGGTTTCTGTGACTTTTAAACCAGAGCGTATCGCAGACTGGGTAATAACCCCCTTAACTTGAGCACCAGAAAGACCTGGGTTTTCCGACCATACAAGAGCGGCAAGACCAGCAACATGAGGTGCTGCCATGGAAGTACCGTTCTTATTAACATATAAGTCCTTGCTAACCGATGAAGCACTTTTTATATCATGCCCTGGAGCAACAACATCTATAATCGTTCCATAATTTGTATCGCTCCACATTTCAACTTGATTGTTCACATTCATTGTTGCTCCGACTGTTATAATTCGTTCTCTTAATGCATGATTTTCTCCAATATTAGAAAAGGATTGCCCATATCTAGCATCAATCGCATTGTTTCCTGCAGCATGAACAATGACAAACTCATAGTTCTCATCAACTAATCGTTGAGTTTTCCTAGTGAAAATATTAAAACGTCCCCATTGTGGAAAGCGAAATCCTCTCCCACCAATACTCACATTTACAACTTGGACCCCATTTTCGACATTCCATTTTAAACCACTTAATTGAGCATTAGCACTGGTTGATAAAAATTTTTTACCCGTGTTTCTATTTGTAGCTATTCCATCAAACGAATTATAACTAAGAAGATTCTGTCGTGAAATATTAATTACTCCACTAACTCCTAGTTGATTATCTTGAATGGCTCCGATCGTTCCCATAACATGCGTCCCATGATCATTTGTAGATAGTTCCGTCTTTAATTTAGCGTTTGGATCATTTTCAATATTTCCAGCTGGTATTTGTAGGTCCTCGTGCTCCCCCCATACACCATCATCGATAATCCCTACTTTGACATTCTCCCTTTCATGTGTGCCAAATAACGCCCATGCTTCGGGTAAATTAATCGCACGTAGCCCCCATTCACCGTTATTCCACCAAGGATCGTCAGGAAAATATTCCTTATTGCTCATTGTTTCCACAGGGGTGACTTCGTTGGTTGATGCATCATCTAATGTATCAAGATTGCCATCTTCAAAGACTTCTGGGAAATTTTCTATCACATCTTCAATCATTTCAATCAGCTCTTCTGCTGTACTTTCTTTCACTTGAACAGTAAGCTGACCGAGCCAATCAGGTTCGATCAATAAAGTGGCATCAATGGAAGCAAGTGCTTCTTCAATCATCTCTGGCGTCACATTTTTTCTTTCCTCAACGGTAGCTCCTGTAAGCCATAACTGGAAGCGATTATTCACAAAGGTGCGTTCATCTTCCCAAAAGAACTCCGTACTAATTTCTTCTGGTTTTGGTGAATCTGGAACAGGATGTTCCACCACTTTCACAGGCTGATCAACTTTATAACTTCCTGTCACACCACTACTATCAAAAGCAACGACCTCAATATGATTTTCTCCTTGTATCGGTCGGAAAAAGACTCTCCCTGTGCCCAACTCACCCTTGGGCGTAATACCATTCCCGCCTTTCAGATACAAATAACTATCAAAATTACCGTTGATCTTCACATAGACTTCTATAATCTCATTGCCTATTGTTGGGGTTGCTGTATACTCAATGTCAATGAATGGGACAGTGACTTCTCCTTCTGGAAACGCTGTATGAACAATGATCATGGGTTCTTCGATCTCCTTTGGAATGTCAGGTTCTTTATAGGAAAATTGAAATACTGGATAGCCCTTATCAATGATCCAAGTATCTTCAAAGTCCCACCCATCGAATGTCCCTGACTGTGAAAATTCTTGCGTATCTCTTCCTTGAGGTCTAGCACCACTCGTTTGCTCGCCGCCTGCATTACTTAAATTTTGTGTGATACCAGCTATTTGCTGATCAAAATAATTCGTCCCTGCATATTGTTGCCGTGTGCCAAGATGTTGACCGGCAAAAGCACCTGCACGCTCTTGATTTCTTTCATCCGTATGGATCGTATTCGCTGCATAGCTGTTTTCAATGATCCCTGAATCATAGAATGTACCAACAAAGCCACCTAGTTCGGTTGTTCCAGTCACTGCTCCTCGTGCGTAAGAATTACTTACAGAGGCCGAGTTATACAACGCTCCGACAAAGCCACCTGTATAGCGCACAGCCTCGACAGAACCATAAGCCGCAGACTGGTCAACCGTTGAACGATCGTAAATAACTCCAGCAAAACCGCCATTGTAGGACCCTTTGCCGACTACTTTCGCATGCGTCAGTGTTTGCCGCACTTCACTGCCTTCATAAATTGCCCCAAATGCCCCTCCGGCATAGGAGCCTCTTCCCTGTACACTGCTTTCAGTATCGACAATGTTTTTCGTTACTAATGTGCCATTGCTGTGCGCCTGAGCAGAGTATCCATAAGTAACCCCAGCTATCCCTCCAGCATAGGAATACGCCTCTACCTTGGCACGATTGATTGCATTATCGAATAATGAAGAGTTACGAGCAGCACCGACAAGTCCTCCGGCGTAATTGCTAACGCCATTTGTCAGGACATTGATATGGTCAACCTGATTGTTTTCCAGTCGTGTATTATCTCCAGAATAACCAATCAGCCCGCCGGCATACCCAAGCAGCGCCGTGGCTCTAACTGTATGCCCGTTGCCAATCACCTGATTGTTTTCTAAAACGGCACCATTGTTTGTTACATGCGTCGTTCGCCCTGCAATGACACCAACAGCGGAAGATCCTAGGATATCCCCACCAAGTGCAACGGTCACATTTTTGATTGTCGCTCCATTGACTGAACCAAATAAACCTAAAAAACTACTACCTGTTCGATTTATCCGCAACCCACTGATCGTATGGCCATTACCATTGAACACACCCGTAAAGTTTGGGATCGGTAGCCATCCTTGATTCGCAGTATTTGTATTAGAACGATAGTCGGATAGATCAATGTCCTTAACTAGCTTAAAATTACCGTTTAGTTCCTTACGTATTAAGGTATCTAATTCTTCTGCTGAATGAATCTCTGTATATTCGATACCATCTTCACTATTTTGCTTTTGTTCTGTAGAAGTAACGGCTTCTACCACATTGTCAGCATAACGACCAAATGGAAATAGATTAAGTACAAGGACAACGATCAGTCCGACAAGCAGATACTTATGTAGTTTCCGACTCCTTCGCTTGTCTGTTTCTTCACAATAACTTTTATCACCTAACATTCTCTTTTCTTTTTTCATATTCTTCCTCTCCTTCTTATCGAAAAATCGATACCCACTACCTACTCCATAAGCTGCTCCTTTCTAATCAACGGTTTGTAGATTTTTTATTCATTATTTGTTGTCTTGCTGTAGCTCCCAAGCTAATTATACCGAGCGAGAAGTTAAACAACAATCGTTTTTGCAGTATTTTATTCATATTTTAGCTATTATTTTATATATTTTTATTTTTAAAGACCATTATTAAGTAAAAATACATAATTCCAGTTTAAGCCTTCTTTGCTTGAATCGCTTTTTCATCCCTATGCTCCGGCCCTTTTCTAACAAGTAAGCAAAAAAAGACATTCTCTCGCAAGGAGAAAATGTCTTGAATGGTTTCTTTGACCATCTTAGTTCGCTAAGGAACGACTAACTCTTGACTTACAGCTGATAATGGATCGCTTCTTGGTACTTTTCAAACAGGGACTGGTTCAATTCATCCCCGCCGTCCAGGTTCGCTGAGTAAAAAATCGGCGGATAGTCGACACCGGCTTCTTTTAGTTTTTGGCAAACTTCAACGATGATCGCATTTAAGATCGTTGCACCGACTACGGTGGATGTGGGGCCGACTTTTTGTTCGACGTCAGGAATCGTACACGCAGCATCGCCAATCTCCCCATGATTGTCGATGACGATATCCGCCGTTTCAAACAAACGCAAGCCTGAAGTATGGCGGCTGGTGACTGTTTTCGAATAGGTAAGATTCGTTAATGCGATGATCTTGACCCCCTTTTCTTTGGCATGAAGCGCCATATCGATGATAACTGGGTTTCGCCCAGACACCGAATGCAAGATCAGCACATCACCTGCTGTAAAGGGTTGGGTCGCCGCCAAGGCACTACCGTAGCCTTCTAAGCGCTCCATTTTACTAGTGAAGGTGATTGGGCTGCGATCAAGCATCAGTTCTCTTCCAAAGATCGCATTGATGGTCATCATGCCGCCTGCTCGATAATACATCTCTTCAGCTAAGATCCCAGCGTGACTTGCGCCAAAAATGTAGATGGCTTTTTTGGTCAAGTTGGCTTGCGTCAGTAATTCAATGGCTTGCTCAATCACTGGTGCTTCTTTTTCTTCTACAATAGACAATAGTTCTTTTGCTTTTTCAAAGTATTGAAACATTTAAAACCCTCCAAACAGCTTGCCGATCAATTCACCAAGGATGCCCCATAGAGATAAATCGTTCCCACCGAAAATCAAGATCCAGTTTTGAATCGTCGTTGAGAACATCGCTGCAGAGATCCCAACGAGTGCTACCATAACGACAGAAGCTGTGATCGTACCAATAATGGCACCTCGCAAGCCCCCTTGTCCTTCGCCGATCACCGCAGCACCGCCACATTCAAAAAAGCTGGTGATGACTAAAGGAACGATCAAAATGCCAAAGACGTTGGTCGTATTGGCAATGATCACTAAAATCGTTGAGGTGATCATCGCCACGATAAAGCCGATGATTACAGCATTTGGACGATAGTTGAACAAGATTGGTACATCAAAAGCTGGTTTTGCTCCAGGAACGACTTTTTCTGCGATCCCTTGAAAGGCGGGAATGATTTGATTGATCAATAGACGTACCCCATACAACATGATCAATAGTCCTGCACCGAAGTTCAAGCCAGCATCAACCGCAAACATCACCAAGTTGCCCCCTTCAGGAACTAATACGGGCGCAATCAAACCGATGACGACATTCATCAAAAACATCACTAACGCGCCAGTAATCGATATTTCACGGAAAAACGATAGATTTTCAGGCACTTTCAAATCTTCCGTCGATTTTTCTTTGTTTCCGACCCGTTTTGCAACAAAGCCTGAAACCAATGACAAGATCCCCGTTGGATGACCGATCAAGAATGAATCATCGCCTGTGGCATCCCATACATATTTACGCATGATCCATGGCATGAAGGACCAGTAACAAGCAGATAGAACCGCCCCTAAGATCAACAGTGGGATTCCGGTAAGTCCGCCTTCAACGCCCCCAGCGACGATGACGAACGGGAACCACCACAACATGTGACCGGTGAGGAAAATCGTCTTCACAGGTGTAAAGCGAGCAATCAATAAATGAATGACAAGTCCGAAAAACATCGCTAAACCAACTGTTCCGCCGTATTCTGCCGTAAAGGTGATGTCAGAGAGCCCATCTGACACAGCAACGCCTAATTGGGTTTGAACCGCTGCATTGATCGGTGCGATCGTTCCCACCAACATATTTACCCCAGCCGTCAATGCCACCATCCCGAAGGAAGCTGTTAAGGTTCCTTTGACGACTTCTGCAAAAGGTTTTCTTTGTACCAATAACCCAATCATGGCAATAATCCCCAGTAGGACTGGCGGATTTTTTAAAATATAATCCGTGACAAAATTCATGATTATCCCTCTCTTTCAGCTAAAAATTTTTCCATTTGCTGTTTGACTTCTTCTTTATCCATATACTTTTTGATTGGATAAACGGGTGCTTTCACGGATGCTTTTAACTCATTCAATAATTCATTACTCGTAAAATAAACATCTGCTGGTGTCGCTTTTGCCGTCGATAAATCAGTATTCTCGGCAGTTGCCGTCAACCCTAACTCTTTGATCACCTTGTCGATCGTCATCTTCAATACCATTGAGCTTCCTACACCAAATCCACATACTGCTAAAATTTTCATATCCTTTTCCTCCTATTGGAATAATTGACAAATTTGTTCCCGATCGCCATTTAATATCACGTTGTATTTTTCTTCATCCATAAAGATCGCCATGATCTCTTTCAAGCTTTCTAGATGGCTTTGACTATCTGCGGCGGCTAAGACAAGAAATATCCGCACCGGTTTGCCCTCAAGATCGATAGGCTGTTTCGTTACTAAAAGGCTCATACTTTGTTCCAAAACCCCTTCTCCAGGACGGGCATGCATCAGCGCAAAGTAATCCGCCAACACCATGTAAGGACCATTTTCTTCCACGCTTTGAATCATCGCTTCGATGTATTCTGACGTAATCAGCGCTTTATCCAGCAAGGGCTGGCTGGCTAATTTTACGGCTGAGCGCCAATCTGTCACTGTCTCATCCGTTTGTATATGCTTTTCAGGCAAAGAATCCTTCACTTTCATTCTGATTTAACCTCCAACATTTTTGATAGGAACCATTCTTTGTTTTCGATTCCTTGCATGATCAATTTCATCATTGGTTCCACCTTTTGCGTCTCATCCTCTCGGATCATCAATAAAATAATGATGTCGGCTTTTTGGTTGCCCCATTCTACTGGCTGATCCAAAAGCAAAATCGAGATGGCTGTTTTTTCGACATAATTCGGATTGCCATGAGGGATGGCAAAGCCATTATCTAAATAGGTTGATTGTAGCTGCTCTCTTTCAATGACGGATTGCTGAAACTGCGCTTTTCGTTTTTCATCACTAAAAGGGGTTTGTTCGATCAAAAAATTGATGGCTTCTGTTTTGCTGGCAAATCGCTCGAAAAAGACGGTTGGCTGGATCATCGATTGGGCTTGAAGAAGTAAACCATTTTGATCGACCGCCGCCTCATTATCGATGACTAAATCGATGTAGTGATTCATGATCCGCTTCATGTCGCGATTGGTCACCATAGGCGAGATCCGCACCACAGGTTTTTGAATCTCGACGAGATCGATGGTTGAAATAATAAAATCGATCGCCGAGATGTCCATCTGCTTTAATTTTTCTACTGAAACGGTTTCGATACTGTCGATCTCTGGCAGAATGCGACGAATTTTCGCAGAGACAAACGAGCTAGTGCCGACGCCATTGGGACAGACAAAAATGATTTTGTTCATGCGGCGCATTCGCTCGATCGCTGCTTGAAAATGGATCGTGACAAATCCGATCTCATCATCAGAGATCCCCACTTGATACGCTTTCAAGAAATCATGGAGCGAGAACCAGACCACGCCATACAAGGCAGGATAGTTTTGTTTGATTTCCTCTAACAAAGGGTTGATGACTGTGGTTTGCGCTTCGATCCGCAACAGCAGTTGATACAGATGGATCGTCACATCTTCTTCCAATCGATTGTCTTGGGTCAAGTCGGTGCCTAAGCCTTCGCTGATTTTTTGAATCAAGTTGCGCACTTTTCCCCGAAAGACGAAAGGAACTTTTTCACTTTTCATAAAAAATTTCAAGCCGCTACCGACAATCAGGTAGGTTAGATATTGCACTTCTTTTGGTGAAAATTGATAAATGTGCTGTTCTTCGATTTCTTTCAGTAGCTCATAGACTAACGGATATTTGTCGAACTCCAAAAACAGTTTCCCCACTTGGCGATTTTCTTCAATCACTAAGTTTTCCGCATGACTCGCCCGTTCGATCAGCAGCACGATGGAAAGGACGATACTTTGGATATAGCTGTCGGGCATTTCCACTTGTTTTTCCACTAACGCTCGACGAAACGCCTGATTTACTTCCTGGTATTTCTCAGGTTCCACCAACAAGGAAAACGCCGCTGGTTGATCCAGCATCATTAAGCAAAAGCGTTTCAGCACCCGATGGATCTGGGATTCACTTCCTTCAAAAAATGTACCTGAATTATCAAATCTCAGACGTAAGCTTTCTTTTTGAAACAGTTCTTTTAAATAAGAAATATCTTTTGCAATACTGCTACGGGAAACGAAATAATCCTCTGATAACTGCTGATAGCTGAGGTGCTCGCCAGCAATCAACCGTTTAAAAATCAAAATCCTTCGTTCCGATGTCCCCGAATAATTCATTTTCATACGCTCACCCTCTACCTCTATTTTATTGCTACTGTACCAAATTAGAAGGCTAATTGTTAGATTAAAGAATGATTAAAAGGAGTGTACACTTTGATTTTCAAGGCTCCTGCAGGCATTTTATAACAATTTCAAGGCGCTTTTTTTCACAATCTGCCGCCTTTCTCTTATAATTAAGCTAGGATTTATATAGGAGGAGATAACATGAAATGGCGTGGGGGTAGACAAAGCAGAAATGTCGATGATCGAACGGGGCGATCATCTGGCTCAGGCGGGATGCTGGCTGCTGGTGGCGGGATCGGTACGGTGATCATCGCTGTTTTATTTTTCCTGTTTAGCGGTGGTGATTTAAATTCGCTGCCGGATGTCTTGGGTGGCAGCGGTCAAGCAGCCAATTACCAGACAGAAAATGTGGGCACCAGTGAGTACACGGAGGAAAAAGAATTTTCCGCAGTCGTGTTCGGCTATTTAGAAGATTATTGGCAAGACGTTTTTCAAGAGCGGCAAGAAACCTATCAAGACCCGACACTCGTATTATTTACGGGAAGTGTCCAGTCGGCATGCGGCTATGCCACGTCACAGGTTGGTCCGTTTTATTGCCCAGCAGATGAGAATGTGTACCTTGATCTTAGCTTTGCCAATGAGCTTTCCGATAAATATGGCGCAAGCGGCGACTTCGCAATGGCCTATGTCATCGCCCATGAAGTCGGTCATCATGTGCAAAATGAGCTGGGAATCACCCAACAATTGGACAAAATCCGCCAACAAGTTTCAGAAAAGGAATACAATCAGTACAGCGTTCGTTTGGAACTGCAAGCTGACTACTTAGCTGGTACTTTTGCGAAATACTTGCAAGGCGAAACCTATCAAGGACAACCGATCTTAGAAGCTGGCGACATTCAAGAAGCAATCACAGCTGCCAATGCCATCGGGGATGATACGCTGCAAAAAGAATACCAAGGCTATGTTGTTCCAGATAGTTTTACGCACGGCACATCGCAGCAACGCGTGGACTGGTTTAACCGTGGCTATCGTTATGGTGACTTAGCACATGGCGACACCTTTAACGTCGATAGCCTTGACTTGAGCAAGTAGCTTCAACTAAAAAATCACTCCGAAACAGCATGAACCGCCTGCTGCTTCGGAGTGATTTTAGGTTCTTATTGCCCCTTCAAGCCTGTTGGTGAAGGGACGCTTTACGCTTTCTTAACTTTCGCAATGATTTTTTCGCAAAAACGTGCCTGCTTCGTCATACTTTTTTCACATTTCGAGACTATTATATAAGCATACCAACAAACAACCCTAACACTTTTTCATTTTTACTCCTTTGCCTGTCAGTCCCCGCTGACAGGCTCTTTTTTGTCTTTTGATTGATATACTCAGACTTGCAAGTCTTTGCGCTCATAACGGGAAAAGGTGCCAAAGAAACAGATGATACCGATCAGCAGTACCCATAGGACTGATGTGGCGCCGTTATCCATGAGTTGGACGGGTAATGCTATGCGGACGGGTGAAAGTCCTGCCAGCCATTCCAATTTATCGTAGAGTTCCCCCACGATGCCGAGCAAATACAGACCGAACACGCAGCCTAAGCCGACGCTGGCGGTTTGTTTGCTGGAACGCAAGATCGTGGATAAAAAGAAACCTAGACAGAGGAAAAAGACTAAGACACCATACTCGGCAACGAAGATTTTGCTGATTTCTTCTATAAAAGCGGACAGGTCGTCTTCTGGCAGTTTGAACAAAGCAAATGATGCCAGACTACTGCCATAAGCAATCAGCCAAAAGCCAGTCAGCAACAACAATCGAGCGAGGAACTTCCACCCAACGATTTCTCTACGGCTAATAGGCTGAGCATACAAGTACTCGATCGTTCCTTCTGATTCTTCAGTGATCAGGCTGTTCAAGCCTAAAAGCATCCCATAAATACACGCGGCGATAAATAAGTATTGAAAGTAGTACCCGAAAAAGCCTGTCGGTGAAACCAAGCTTGAAGGATCTGTCAGTTGGATGTTAAAGATGCCTAGTAATTCTGGGCTGAAAGAGCCCAACATCTGGTCTAATGACGTTTTCATTTCTGGCGTGATCATTTGAGGATAGATAGCCGTAAATCCAAAAATGATTGCTGCAAAAAGGATCGTCCAGACCAGCCAGCCTTTGAAGGTATTTTTAAGGTCGATTTTCATTAAAGTCATTTTTGAGAACCTCCTTCATAGAGCAGCATGAATTGCTGTTCAAGGGTTGGGTGTTCGATCGTGAACTCTTTAATGGCAGGATTGGTTAAAAAATGTGCCAGCTGATTCATGTCCCCTTGATAGAAAAAACGCAAGCTGTGTGATTCCTGAGCAAGAACCTGTACATTTTCCAAGCCGGCTAATGAGAGGCTGTTCTCATTCGTGAGCGTTACAACTTTGCCGAAATTTTCTTCCTCACTCAATTCTTTTACGGTGATGATCTGTCCTTCACGAATAAAGGCGGTCCGATGGGCATAGGTCTGAATTTCATGCAGATCATGACTGGATAGAAAAATCGTCATCCCCTGTTTGTTTCTTCTGAGAAGCTCTTCAAACAGCCGTTTTTGGATCAAAGGATCTAAGCCATTGGTCGGCTCATCTAAAATCAACATTCTCGGTTGTGCAATCAAGGCGCTCGCAAGCCCGACTTTTTTCTTGTTCCCTAAAGAAAGTTCTGCGATCGATTTGTTTGGATCAATTTGAAAAAGCTCCATCAACTCCTGAATCTCTTTTTTTGGCTGCTTGACTTGATGAAAATCCGCCGTAAATGCCAGTAGTTCTGCTGTCGTCATTTTTGAATAAAACCGTACATCACTGGAAACATACCCAGTAAACGTTTTGATCTCTTTGGCTGCTTGTTGGCAATCTCGTCCAAAAATCGCCGCCTGTCCTGCATCTGGTTTGATAAAATTCAACAATACTTTGATGGTCGTTGATTTTCCCGCACCATTTGGTCCGATAAAGCCAAAAATCTCTCCTTCTGCCACTTGCAATGATACGTTCTCGATGGCGTACTTCTTGTTGTATTGTTTACTTAGTCCGTTGATCGTAATGGCATCCATCCTGTCCCCTCCTTGTACTGCTTTGATGCCATCAGTGTAGCCTTATTTCATGTTTCCGTCAATCAAACATCTAAAAGGCTTCCGCTGGAATGTTTTACGAAAATCATCAACAGATTGACACACTTCTATTGCTTTCTCTTCCTATTTTTTTCACATTTTCCCGCTATTATCAATACATACCAACAAACAACCCTAACACTTTTTCATTTTTACTCCTATCCCGCCAGTCCCCGCTGGCGGGCTCCTTTTTTTATCGGCAAAAAAACGCAGCATAGTCAGTCAATTAACTTTAGCGCGTGCTACATTTGCTAAAGTCAGTTGCTGCTAGGTCTGCGTTTTTTTGCTCGATCATTTCTGGGACGGATAAATCAGAGTTGACTCATCCGTCCCACTTTCATTATTGACAATGCGTCCGTTTTTTAAGTTTTCATGGGGTGATTTGTTAACGAAATGGATTGTAGAAACGTCCGCCATTAAGGACCATCAAGGACAATCCAAGCGCCACGATCAAGCAAACGACAGCAATCGCCAAGAGATCTTTGCCTTGGATCGGCTTAGCTTTCAGCCAGGTACGCTGCTTATGCTTGCCAAACCTTCTTAGCTCCATGGCAGCAGAAATATGGTCGATCCGTTCCAAGCTGGAAAAAATCAAAGGAATCGCGATCGCGACATTGCCTGCCACTCGCTTGCGCAAAGGTGCTTTTTTAGAAAGCTCCACGCCCCGTGCTTGCTGCGCTTTGGCAATGGTCCGAAAATCATCTTGAATATCGGGAATGTAACGCAAAGCCAGTGCGACTGCATAGGCGATCTTGTAGGAAATCCCGATGCGGTTGATGCTGGACGCCAACTCGCTTGGATTGGTGGTAAACAGGAAAATCAACCCTGGGGGAATCGTGACAAAATATTTGATCAACAGATTCAGCTCATAAAACACTTGCTCTTGGGTCAATGTATACCGACCGATCCCTTCGAAAATCACGTGGCGCGTACCGTAGATCTCCACCCCATATTCTGGTGCGAAAAGATAGACCGCCACCAAATTCAAAAGCGAAAAGAAGATGATAAATTTCAATACAAAAGCGATATCTCGGTAGCGAATTCCAGCACTGGCAAATAGAAAGACCGAAAACAATGCCAGTCCAATGAGAAAACGCGTATCATAAGAGATCATCCCGATGACGGATAGCAGCAAAAAACAAATCAGTTTTGCGGCACCGCTTAATTGGTGAATCCACGTTTTGCGGTCAAGATAGCCGATTAGATTACTCTCCATCGTATCCCTCCTTCTCGCTGGCAATGAAGGCGGCAGTAAAAGCGGCGGGATCTGTCAGCTGGTTAAGGGTCGCCAGTGTATACAAGCTGGTTTCTTTGAGGTTTGCGGCACTCACCACTTGTTTGTCTGCTAAGACAACTTCTGGCGGTGCGTCCAGCAAAATCGTTCCTTGTGTCAAAACGATCGTCCGCTGTGTATACTCCAACATCAAATGCATATCGTGGGTGATCATAACGATCGTTAATCCCCGCTGGTTCAACTCCTGTAAAAATTGCATCATTTCGGTGTAATGGCGATAGTCTTGTCCCGCTGTCGGCTCATCCAATAAAATGAGTTCAGGATCTAAGACGAGGATCGCTGCAATGGCGGCTCGGCGTTTTTGCCCATGACTTAGTGCCGACAATGGCCATGAGCGAAACGGATAAAGACCACAAATTTTCAAGGTCTGATGAACTTTTTCTGTAATTTCAGCCTCTGGAACGTTTCGGTTGCGCAAGCCTAAGGCAACTTCGTCAAACAGGAAGTTTTTTGACAGCATTTGATTGCTGTTTTGCAACACATACCCGATTTTTTGCGCTCGTTCTTTGATGGAATCATTGCCCATGTCCGTTCCTTGCCAAAGCAACTTGCCAGAAGTCGGAGTCAAAAAGCCGGTAATCAAATGGGACAAGGTCGATTTTCCTGCGCCATTATGCCCGACCAAACTAATCATTTCTCCTTGATGGATGGTAAAATCCAGTGCTTGCAAAATGGGTTTGCCCACTTGGTAGGAAAACGATAGATTTTTTGCTTCCAACAACGGTGGCTGGTGGCTAGGAAGCGCCGGTTTCGGAAATTTTTCTTGAAACTGAGTCAGTTTTTCGACAATCTCAGGTGATGCAAATGCTTCTACCGCGACCAAATCAGCAGCGTCGGTCACGGGAACCCCCGCTTTTTTTAAAGCAGCTAAATACAGCGGTTCACGAATGCCGACTTGCTGCAGCATATCCGTTTTTAATAGTTCATTCGGTGTACTGTCGGCAAGGATGCGGCCTTCTTCCATCACGATGATGCGATCGACAGCTGCGGCTAACACTTCTTCTAAGCGATGTTCAATGATGATGGTGGTAAAACGCTTCTCTTGATACAGCTGGTCGATCATTTTGATGGCTTCCACACCTGTTTGCGGATCCAAGTTGGCTAGCGGCTCATCAAACAGTAGAATCGGTGTTTCATCGATCAAAACACC
The DNA here is from genome assembly GCF_051713725.1 of Enterococcus sp. DIV0755f. Lineage (NCBI taxonomy): Bacteria > Bacillati > Bacillota > Bacilli > Lactobacillales > Enterococcaceae > Enterococcus > Enterococcus sp. DIV0755f. The sequence goes on along the minus strand of NZ_JBIOQL010000001.1, from coordinate 910,845 downwards.
TGCCATTGAAACACGTTGCTTTTGGCCACCCGATAATTCCTGCGGTTTTTTCGCCAAATGATCCATTAAGTCAGTCTTTTCTGCCCAAAAACGCAGCGCCTCTTGCATCACTGCTTGACTGCGCTGATCGTTTTCCAATGAAAATACGATATCTTCTGCTACGGTCAAGCCTACAAATTGGCTATCGGTGTCTTGCAGCACCGTGCCGACGGTCAAAGACAGCTCGTAGATGGAAGCTTGCCCAAAGGCATTGGTACCGATCGTCAATTCTCCAGTACTACTGCCTTTGTCGTTTTGCGGGATCAAACCGTTCAAACATTTTCCTAATGTACTTTTGCCAGAACCGCTGGCACCGACGATCAGGACTTTTTCTCCTTCATAGATCGTTAGATCGATGTTTTTCAAGGTCGGTTCCGCTTGTGCATCATATTGGAAAGAAAAATTCGTAAATTGAATAATTTTTTGTTTCATTTTTTAGCCTTCACACATTTCTTTGGTTAGGATTCCTTGCTCAAGCTGCCTTTTTTGGTTTTGGTTTGGGCATAGGCTTTTAGCAGGATCACTCCGATTATCCCAGTTACGACTGCATTGGTCAATCCCGCAATGACTCCTTGCGTAAAGACTTTGTTCGCTGGTTCGCCATAGATCAAAATATCCCCGATCGGGGCAATGATCACCCAGACGACCAAATTTGCGATCGTTTCACCGATCAAGAAGGTCCGAATTTCTTTAGCGCCAAAGGTTCCTTGCTGGATTGGAATCCAACGAGTCAAAAGTCCAAAGAACACCCCTAAGATCCCAGAGGCGGCGATCCAAGACCACCATGGACCATAAGTCGTTAAATCTCCTAGGGCATGCCCGATAAAACCTGCTAAACCAGCCACGATCGGACCGTAGACAACGCCTAATAGCGCCAAGAAAGGATAGGCTGTGGCGATATCTGTATTTGGGAAACCCGTCGGAATCGTGACGAAACGTTTTAAGACGAAAAAGACCGCAGCACCGATACCGATTGCAACAATGTGTTTTACTGTAAATTTTGATTGATTCATTTTTCATTTCTCCTTTTTTTGAGGGTAATTTTCCAATTCGTGCCAGTGCCGATTTTATAGGTTTCAGCAAATGAAGCCAAGTTGAGCCCTAAACCGATATTCAGCAAGGAATTGACATATAAGACGGGTTCTTGTTCTGCCACTTGCGCAAAGGAGCGTCCGAAACGCACTTCTTCTTGATAACGCAGGGTATCTTGGTAGTAGATACTGACGAGCAGCGACTCATTGTATTGGACCTGCCATTGCTTAAAGAACGTGTGGGGAATATTCGTCCACAACGAACCAAAGCGGATATCGAGAATATCGATCGTCCCTGTGATCGTTTCAGCTGTTTGGCTTGGCTTTTCAATGGCAAAAACTTGGATCGCTTCTTTAGGTTCAGGTGTTCCTAGCTCTTCAAAGCTGATGGCACCGCTGGCGAGCCGAGCGGCATTATACATATAAACATCCCGACCATGAAACGTATGGCTTTCGGCTGATCCTGCCAAGCGCTCAGTTGCCTCATTGATCACCCGAAGTTCAGCGATTCCGATATAAGTCGCTAAATAGGTCAGGGTACCGTTATCTGGTGTCAAAACCAACTGCCCGGTCGCCAGCTTGGCAACCACACTTCGTCGATCAGACCCTACGCCAGGATCGACCACTGAAACAAAGACTGTTCCTGCTGGCCAATAGGTGACGCTTTGCAGCAGGCGATAGCTGGCGTCATGAATGTTGTATGGCTCGATCTCATGAGTCAAATCCGCAATGACCAGCTCTGGTGCCACTTGATAGGCTACCCCGTACATCGCATTGACCGCTCCATCTTGCAAACCAAAATCGGTTTGAACCACTAATTTGTGCATTTTCTCTCCTCCCAACAACCTTTCTCCTTATCAACAAAACCTTCGCATGAAACAGCTGACCCTACAGACACAAAAAAAGCCCTTAGCCAAAGCTAAGGGCATCACCTGCGGTACCACCTTAATCTGTAAAACCTTCACAGGCCTCACCTCATTCAGTACCCGAAAACACTCGGAGACTGTCGCTTGTTAACGGGGCAACCGTATTTTCCTAATTAGTCAGAAAATCCGCTCCAAAGTCATTTTCAAATCATTTGTTGTCGTTCCTTCTCACCTGCTGGAACTCTCTGCTAGACAACGCCCGTGATTCTACTTTCTTTTTCATCGCGTTTGCATTTTGTTTCATTAAAATTATCAAAGCTTGTGCCTTTTGTCAATTCTCTTTTAAGAAAAAATTCAAACAGAAGCCATAATTTGTCAAAAGATTCACGCAATTTCTAAATTTCACGCGAAAATTCTTCATATTTTCTCGGTATGATACTTGTATACCAACAAACAACCCTAACACTTTTTCATTTTTACTCCTTCCCGCCAGTCCCCACTGGCGGGCTCCTTTTTGTCTTCTGACTGTTTTATCTGGTTTCACTTTTTCTTGGCGATTTCTTCTCAGAATTCTGTTTGATTCGTCAATTTTTTTTCACATTTTCCCGCTATTATAAATGCATACCAACAAACAACCCTAACACTTTTTCATTTTTACTCCTTCCCGCCAGTCCCCGCTGGCGGGCTCCTTTTTGTCTTCTGACTGTTTTAGATGGTTTCACTTTTTCTTGGCGATTTCTTCTCAGAATTCTGTTTGATTCGTCAATTTTTTTTCACATTTTCCCGCTATTATAAATGTATACCAACAAACAACCCTAACACTTTTTCATTTTTACTCCTATCCCGCCAGTCCCCGCTGGCGGGCTCCTTTTTGTGAGATTGGACTTGATTTTCTTCCTAGAAAGGATTATCTTTATCTTATGCGGAAGTGGCGGAATGGCAGACGCGCACGCTTCAGGCGCGTGTGAGTTTATCTCGTGTGGGTTCAACTCCCATCTTCCGCATTTAGCAGTTCAGCTTTCTGAACTGCTTTTTTTGTTGCAAAACGCGCATGTTCATCGAATAAACATGCGCGTTTCATTCAACTATTTTTCCCCTTATTCACTAACATAGGCGGTGCGGAAAAAGAAATGCGCGCCATAAGCTGGGAATTGGATGTCTTTAACATTTGATTTGATCAGATAATTTGAAGCACTTTGGTAAAGAGGGACTTGCGCAGCATCTTGTTCCAACAAAATTTCTTCTGCCGCTTTGTAATCTTCAAAATATTGATCGGGGTCATTGGCATGAACGGTGCGCGCATCTTCCGTCAACGCCGTATATTCTTCATTGACATAGCCGCCGTAGTTAAAGGAAGCGCCGTTTTTGTATAAGATAAAGAACATATCCATGTCACTGCTTCCAGCGATCCAGCCAGAAACGGAAAGCTCATAATCACTATTTGCTCTTGATTGATTCAAGCTGGCACGTGGCTGTTTGTTGATGGAGATCGACAAGCCTGGCAAGTTTTCTTGCAGTTGGCTTTGCAAATACTCCCCGATTTTTTGACCATTGTCATCATCTGTCACTAATAAACGCAGCGTCGTACTTTCACCAATTTCCGCTTGGGCTTTTTCCCACTCTTCCTTGGCAGCCTCTAAATCATACAGATTATAATCACCGCTATATGCTCGAAAATCTTCGCCAGTATTTGGATTCGCTGCTAATCCAGTAGGGATCAATCCATTTAAAACTTTCGCTCCATCGTTCAACACATTATCCACGAGACTTTCTTTGTCGATCGCCAACGCGATTGCTTTACGCACATGAACATTTGCTAAGGCATCGTTGGCGGTTTTATTGAAGTCTAAGAAAAAGTTCGCCACATCGTTTTGCGTAACTAGTTCTTCATTGTCCCCGTATTGTTGGACGTAGATCCCGCTGATTTTTTGCAAATCAAGGTCGCCGCTTTCAAACAATTGGATCCCCGTATTTTCTTCTTTGATGGTGGAGCCTTTGATCTCCTCCAATTGAACGACATCAGCATCGTAGTATTGGTCGTTTTTCACTAGCGTCCACTCGTCTCCAGTCTGTTGCCAATCGGTTAAAGTAAAGGGACCAGAATACAACAAATCTTCACTTGTCCGGGCATAGGTCTCGCCTTTTTCTTCAACAAAGGCTTGATTTTGCGGTGCCAACCAGCCGATGGAAATCAAGGATAAAAACGAAGGCTGCGGCTGCTCCAACTGCACGATAAAGGTCGAGTCATCTGGGGTTTCCAAACCAATCGTTTCTACGTCTGCATTGCCTTCACGAATGTCTTTACTATTGACTACATTATCCAACAAATAGGCGTTTGGTCCCATCGTTGCTGGATCAACTAACTTTTTCCACGCATAAGCAAAGTCAGCCGAAGTGATCGCTTCGCCATTGCTCCACTTCGCATCGTCTCGCAAAGTAAAGGTATAGGTTTTGCCATCTTCACTGATTTCGACTCCTTCTGCCAAGCCTGGAACTGGTTCACTGTTTTCATCGAAACGATAAAGCCCTTCGAATAAATGTTGTACGATGGTAAACGTTGCTTTATCCGTCGTTTGGGTCGTATCGAGAGTCGTCAGCTCAGCTGGTAGACTCACCGCGATCGCTTGATTCGGCGCTCCGTTAGTTTCAGCCTCTGATCCCTCAGTATTTCCTGTTGTCGTGCAGCCAGAAAGGGTCAACCCAATCACTCCTGCTGCAACCAATAAACGCTTCTTCCAGATCATTTTCATTCTTCCTCCTATGTGATTGCGCAACCAACGCAAGTGTTTTTCATGACAGCAAAAAACGCATTCAACGATAAAAAGAAAAAACCTCATCCCTTTGCTTATCAACTTTGACAAACAAAGGGACGAGATTTTCGTGTTACCACCCTTTTTCGCACCACTCTCACAAATGGCACCTCAACAGTACGCTAAGATACTTGGCACGGTAACGGCTGCTTTCCGTCTGATTTGCGTGAACAAATCAGATCACTCAGAGCTCATCTTCACTTTTTTTCTGCTGCCCTTTCTCACCATCCGGGTTCTCTTCTAACAGATTCCAAAGCTACTCTTCTCTTCATCGTCTTTCTTTTTATCTAAAAAACAGGTAAATGACGTTTTTTTGTCTATTTCATGATTGTTTTAAAGTATACTATTGGTGTTTTTGGAAGTCAACAAGAATTGCGAATATTCAGTTTTTTATGATTTTTCTATCAGAGCTTGTTTTGCGTCTTGCTTGCCTTTCGTCACGTTCTTCTCTAGGATAAGAACTAGATAAGCCTTCTGATTTGTAAAAAAGGAGTGTGCCAAAATGAAATTAGCAGAAGCGTTACTTTTAAGACGAGATTTGAACAATCGTCTGTTTCAATTGCGCAACGAAATCTCTAGCAGTGTGTTAGTCCAAGAAGGCGATACCTTGGATCGCAGTATCACAGAATTGTTCAAGGAATACGATGAGATCAATCAACAGTATTCAGAATTAGTCGTAGCCATCAATCGGAAAAATGCGACTGCCTCTTTAGCAGATAGTGCGTTATTGTTGATGGAAGCACTAGAACAGCGAGAACAGCTGCGCCGCAAGCATGCACTGCTTACGCAAGCACTGGATGAAACCAAAGCAGCTCCCCGAATGGGTCGCAACGAAATTCGACTGGTGCGTACGATCGATACAAAAACGCTAACGGAGCAATTGAATGCGACCGCCAAACAGCTGCGAGAATTAGATGGAAAGATCCAACAAACCAACTGGCTAGTCGATCTTTAACAAACATGGGTGGGTGTCAAAGGCGAGCACAAAGCAGGTACAGGCTGATATGTACACTATGGATCGTCTGGCAGAGACGTAAACGTAACAACCACTGCTTACGAATCACAATCGTAACAATCACATTGCATTTTTTAGCGACCACGTGCTGATTTGACTGGATGGGAAAAACCCTCTTCTTTTTTTGAGAAGAGGGTTGTTTTTATCGTATCCAGCCGTACGTGGAGCCGGCTCTTTTAATGAGGAACCTGCTGCTTGTTACTCACAGCAGAAGGACGCGCCAGAAACGCTTGCCCTTTCTCACTGCTCCAAAACGCCTTCATCAATGCCGTCAATCCCTCTTTGGTTTGATTGGCACCAAAGTAAGGACTGCCGGGTTCTAACATGATGCCATTAGCTAAAGCACCGATAGGAAAGAGATCAAAGCCGAAGGCAGCAACGATTTCTGCTGTCTGATCGAGGGCGGTTTGGTCATCACCAGCAATGGCGATGGCTTTTTTGGTAGTCCCTTGAGCAGCCGTTCTCGTCAGCAAGGATTCCTCTTGGATGTCGTGGTACCCCATATGATTGAATCCTTTGACTACTTTACTTTGGGAAAAATAGCGTTGCACACGTTCCGAAGAAGTCTGCTCGATGGATGAGTATTCTGTTTCTTTGCCATCGACTTCCCACCAATAATTCATGGCATCGATTATTAGCTTGCCAGCCAAAGCTTCTGCTGGCAGCTGTTGGTACTTACTCAATGGGATTGCCAAAATGATCGTTTGGGCTTCTGTCATCACTTCAGCGGCATTTTTTGCGATCGCTCCCGGAGCCAACACAGAAACGGACAAGGCAATTTTTTCTGCTGGCTTCGTACTGGCGATCAAGACCCGATAGCCCGCCTGGACACCAAGATTTGCGAGCGCTAAGCCTAACTTGCCTGCGCCTAAAATACCGATGGTTTTAGGCATTGCTATCACCTGCTGCCAACAATTCTTTCACCCGTGGAATCACTTTGGTTCCATACAATTCAATCGTTTTGAAACGGTCTTTTTGCAGCTGTCCGCCAGTACCGTAAACCAGATCAAAGCGTTCTACACCGACTTGCGGCATCATACGGGCGATTTTTTGCGCCACGGTTTCTGGACTGCCTACATAGTAAGATCCATGTTCGACTTCAAAGTCAAAGCGCTCTTTGCTCATGGCTGGCCAGCCGCGATCAAGACCGATTTTGTCCATGCTCTTTTTGATGTAGTTCCAGCCGATTTCATAGGCTTCTTCGTCGGTGTCGGCGATCACACCATGGGAGTGCATGCCGATTGGCAGAATCGGTTGCCCCAATTGCTGCGCTGCCTTCTTATACAGATCAACATAGGGCGCAAAACGAGCAGGTTCGCCACCGATGATCGCTAACATAACGGGAAACCCATAACGGACGGCACGAATGATCGATTCAGGGGTTCCACCGACACCCACATAGGTATCTAATTGGTGTCCCTCGATTTTTGGAAAAACGTCGGCATTTTTTAAGGATTGCGTGAACTTGCCTTCCCAAGTTAATGGTTTGCCTTTTCTCAATTCACTGAACATCGCTGTTTTTTCTTCAAATAGTTCTTCATAATCTTGCAAGTCATAGCCGAATAGAGGGAATGATTCAGTAAAAGATCCTCGTCCCAGCATGATTTGTGCACGACCGTTCGACAACGCGTCAACGGTCGCAAACCGTTCGTAGACCCGCACGGGATCATCCGAACTCAAGACAGTTACACCGGTACCTAATTTGATGGTTTTGGTAACCATCGCTAAAGCCGCTAGTACCGTATCAGGACTTGAGATCGAATATTCTTCCCGATGGTGCTCCCCTAAGGCAATGACATCGATGCCGACTTCATCGGCTAATTTTCCTTCTGCCACGATATTGCGCAACGATTCGCTGTAACTGATCCGTTCTTTCGTTGTATCATCAAAGGCTAGATCGCCAAACGTATCTAACCCAAATTCAAGATTTCTGTGATTGATGGTCATTTTCTTTTCCTCATTTCTCATTACTGATTCTCTATTCTCACTATAACAAGGAACAAAAAAAGTTGCGAACAATATGCTTACTTTTTGTAAGTTATCGATTTTAAAGCAAAAAAACACTTTCCCGAACAAAAATTCAGGAAAGTGTTTGGTCTTTAAAGATAGATCCCTTTACTATGGAGATTCACTAAGCATTCTTCCAAGTATGCTTCATCATGTTCTGGATAGATCGGCGTAGTCAAAGGAACAGCTTGAACGGAGGGTTCCAGCGGCAGATTTTTGCCACGATACGCTGGATCGTACCATTCAGGTGCTGGCCGATAGTCTCGATAGGTCATTTCATCCAGCACTAACTGATGGTATTGAAACAATTTATAGGGCGGATGGGTAAAAACGTAATCGACGGTTGCGTGCTTTTTACCCCAGCCTAGCCCCCGCAAGGCTGCTGCTTCACGATGCTGGCCTAACAGCTGCTGCCGAGGCAAAGCAGGTATCAGCGCTTCATGCCATAAGCGCATCGGTTCAGCCTCCTTTATTCTGCGTCTTGGCTGATGAAATTGTCTTGGTTTTCAATAACGATCTTGCCGACTGCATGGTGTGTCTCACTCAATGCGTGGGCATCGTAAATTCCTTGTGCTGTCAATGGGAAGGTTGCACCGATGATACTGTTGACTTTTTCTGCTTCGATCAGCTCTGTCAATTCTGCCAATTGTTTGCCGTTGGTTCGTAACCAAATTGCTTTGGCGAAGATGTCTTTTTCTTTTGCCAAGTCTTCGTCTTCAATACTCAAAATCGAGATCAGACGGCCCTTAGGTTTTAAGACAGTGAAACTTTTCTTCTGGGTGTCGCCCCCCATCGTATCAAAGACCAAATCGATGTCTTGCAAGACTTCTTCAAAATCTGTCGTATGGTAATCGATGATCTCATCGGCACCAAGTTTTTGCAATAACTCATGGTTACGAGGACTAGCCGTCGTGATGACGTAAGCGCCAGCTGCTTTTGCTAGTTGGATCGCATAGGTACCAACTCCGCCTGCTCCGGCATGGATCAAGACTTTTTCCCCTTCTTTTAAACGACCGTGTTCAAACAACGCTTGGTAAGCAGTCAAACCAGCTAATGGCACTGCAGCTGCTTCTGCGTAGTTTTGGTTTTCTGGTTTGATCGCTGCTAACTCAGCATCCACGATGGCGTAATCAGCATACGTCCCAAAACGAGTCGTTTCAGGGCGGGCATAGATCGCATCACCAACTTTGAATTCTGTCACGTCAGCACCTATTTCTACGATATCCCCTGCGACATCCCAGCCTAAAATAATTGGGAAGTCCCACGGAAACATTTGTTTTAAATAGCCTTCTCTTAATTTCCAATCGATCGGGTTGATGGATGTTGCGGCAACTTTGACTAATAATTGATTTGCTTTTAATTCTGGTAATTGGACCGTTGCTTCTTTTAATTGGTCTTTTCCACCATAGGCTTCAATAACGACAGCACGTGTTTCCATTGATGCTTCACTCCTTACATTCATTCTTCATCAAAGAGAGGTTCCTGTTTTTCCATCCCTTGATTTCTCACTTCCCTAGCTTAGGCAAAAGGAGGGAATTTGACAAATGATATGTTTGGAAACTGCCCCAGCCACCTGGCCGTTCCTTCTTCAAAGCCTTGAAAGAAACGGGTTTATTTTTTCTTCATTTTTTTATTGCCTTTTCTTTAAAAATCAATTACGCTACTCAAGAAATACGAAATTGTAGAGAAAGAAGGAATTGATGAATTGAAAAGGTTGTGGGTATTTTTTGGCGGTGTGATCGGCATCACCGCGTTGCTGTTTTTAGGTGCTTCGGTGTTAACGAAAGAATCGGGGGCAGCAACGTCGTCCGACAAAAATACAGTGATTATTTACAATTGGGGCGAATATATTGACCCCGAATTGATCAAAACATTCGAAACTGAGACTGGTTACTCAGTGATTTATAATACATTTGACTCCAACGAAGCGATGGAAACCAAAATCAAACAAGGCGGCTCGCGCTATGATTTGGTTTTCCCTAGCGAATCGATCATTCCGAAAATGATCGAAGAAGGATTGTTAGTGCCTTTAGACCATCAGAAATTGACCGGAACGGAAGATCTGTCGCCTTTTTTGATGGATCAAGCCTTTGATCCTGACAATACCTACTCGATCCCCTATTTTTGGGGCACGATCGGAATCATGGCAAATACTGAAGAAGTTGATGTTTCTTCGATCCATGGCTGGAGTGATTTATGGGACCCTGCATTTAAAAATGATGTATTGATGGTGGATGGTGCTCGCGAAACCTTAGGAATCGCGTTACAGACGCTCGGTCTTTCCCAAAATGAAAAAGACCCGACCAAGGTCACCAAAGCCTTGAAGAAGCTGGAAAGTATCCGTCCCAATGTCAAAGCAGTTTTGACCGACGAGATCAAAACCTTGATGATCAACAACGATGCCCCTTTAGGAATCGGATATTCGGGCGATGCCGCTTATGTGATGGCGGAAAATCCTGCCGTCACCTATATCGTTCCCAATGACGGCGGTGCGATTTGGACAGACAATTTTGCGATCCCGAAAACCGTTGGCAATCTTGAGGGAGCCTACGCCTTCATCAATTTTATGCTGCGACCAGAAAATGCCGCACAAAATGCCGAATACGTGGGCTACGCCACGCCGAGTGAAACGGCCAAAGCTATGCTGCCAGTAGAACTGACTGCTGACAAGGCTTTCTACCCTGAGCCAAGTGCGATGGAACAAATGGAACATTATGAATACTTAGGAAAAGAAACAGTTGAGCTTTACAACGATCTTTTCCTTGAATGGAAGTTGGGATTATAATTGTCACTCTTACTAAAATCTGAACACATCTTTGATACCAAAACAAAAACGACTTTTGCGGGCTTTCTCCTGATAGAAGACCAGAAAATCACGGCTGTGGGTCCTCTTTCAGCGCTGCCAACACTTACTGAAGACACCCAGGTCATTGATCTCAAAGAACAAATGATCATCCCAGGCTTTATTGATGCTCATGTTCATTTTTATCTTTCCGCATTACTCCATCAAGGGGCACTGACCCATCTTACGGGAGTGACAGAAGAAGCCGTTGCCCAGCAAGTGCCCGCCTTGCCCATCACCCATGGATGGAAAATCGGCATCGGCTGGTTCAGCAGTGATTTCGGTCAGCAAGTCTACCCGACGAAAGATTCGATCGACAACTATTGTGCCGACACGCCTGTCATGCTGATTTCAGGTGATGCCCACAGTATTTGGTTGAATAGCCAAGGGATCACTGCTTTAGGGATCACACCTGAGAATTTACCAGCAGGGATCAGCGGGGAGGCACTGCTTGACGAAAACAGCGGACAATTAAGCGGCTGCTTTTTAGAAGCGATCGCCATTCATTATTTAGCAAAGGTCTTACAGTCATTTCAGGCACAAAGCCCTGCTGCCTTTCTGACCTATATGAAGCAGCTCAATCAATACGGCATTACGACGATCGGTGATGTGGCCTTGACAGGAGAAAGCTGGGACGATTTGGTCTACCCCACTCTTTATCGGCAAACAGAAGCAGAAGCGACCTTGCGCGCTGTCTTTTATCCAGCCATGCGAGAAGACATCACGCAACTGAAAGAAACTTACCGTACTTATCGCTCCGAAAAAGTACAAATGGGCGGCGTCAAACAATTTTTTGATGGCGTGACGAGTACGCACACGGCTTTTTTAAAAGAGGAATATGAAACACCGTATTTTGCTGGTGATGTCGGGATGCCGTTGATCGATGTTCAACGGATGCGCCGCTTTATTTTACAAGCCAACCAGCAAGACTGGCCGATGCGCATCCATACCATCGGTGATGAAGCGATTCGACAAGCACTCCTCTTTTATCAAGAAAGTGCTGCTGCTCACCCGCTTTCTAAAGGCAAAGCCAATACCTTGGAACACTTGGAAGTGATGGATGCCGCTGATCTGCCACTAGTTCGCCAAGAACAACTGGTACTCTCCGTACAGCCTAGCCATTTATTAGTCGGTTATGAGACCCTCGATGAAGAAGTAGGCCCTCAGCGTGCCAGTCAAATGTTTCCTTTTCAGTCCTTTCTAGAGCAAGGCGCAACCTTGGCTTTTGGGACTGATACGCCAGTCGTGATCGACGTGACTCCTTTAGACTCGCTGTATTATGCGGTTGCTCGGCAGGAAAAAAACGGCCAGCCAGCAGGCGGATTGATGCCACAAGAAAAAATCTCCATCGCCGATGCCCTCTATGCCCACACCGCAGGCGCCGCCAAAGCCTTGAGTCGGCAAGATATCGGGCGATTAGAAGTTGGCTGTTTAGCCGATCTTTGTATTTTGTCCCAAAACATCTTGCCTTTGACTGCCGAAGAATTGCTTCAAACGACCGTTGAAGCGACCGTATTTGATGGGCGATTTGTTTATCGGCGTAATTGACATGAACCACCAGATCTTGTGAAAGTACAAGGTCTGGTGTTTTTCTTTGATCAAAAAATACAGAAACAGGTGCTTAATTTGGACCACCCTTCCCTTTTCGTACTTGCCCCTATCCCTTACGATGGATTCCCTGCTTGGCAGCTATGCTTTATCATAGGTTTTCTTTCGGCCATTTTGATTCCCGTGAATTGGTCTATTCGATTGGCGCAGCAAAAGAATAATTCAAGCAGTTGTCAGTTTCTTTATTTGATGGAAATTCAGAAACATGCCTCTTTTTCCTTGGAGTTTTTTCCTTTTAACAGCAATCATTGGTCTATTCCATCACCCCTCCCTTTCTCCTTCAATCGTTTCTTAAACCTTTGAATAAATTCTTAATAAAATAACTAACAAAAAATAAACTTTTACTATATCCCTTGAATGTAAGCGGTAAATTTGTTATTATTACCAAGGATAAGGAGGTGTTTATCTATTGTATGCGATTAAAATCTTTCATGGTTATCTAACCGCCGAAGGAAAAAGAACACGGGACAAAACAATTGCATTGACCTATACTTGCAGAGAAGATGCTGAACGTTTCGCAAATAAAATCGGCGGGAGAGTTAAAAAAATTGGCTAACCAACTAGAATAAAAAAGGCTGTCAACCTCAGTAGGTGACTGCCTTTTTTTGTTATCTGATTTCCAGCAAATCAAGCGATACTCCTGATTTTTTACATATGTTTAAGCTCCTTTTCTTGTTGAATCGAGAAGTGAAGCAAGTTAGTTGGTTTTGACGCCTTGAGTCTTTATACTGAAACAAAGGCACCAGCCAATCCAAAAAAAGGAGTGACCCGTCCATGTGCGGCCGATACTTATTTGACCCAACAACTGGCGAATTGTCAGAATATTATCAAGAAGCCGCGGCGAAAGCCCACAAGCGCCAACAGACTGTCGCTGTCAATGATGTTTTCCCTTCCAATCATGTCGTAACCATCGGTGCAAATCAACAACAACAAGTTGTAGCTGGTGTGACAAGATGGGGCTTTACCGGCTTTAAAAAAGGGCATTTGATGATCAATGCCCGTTCTGAGACCGTTGAAGAAAAACCGACTTTTCGCAAACCTTTCCAAGAGCATCGCTGTGTCTTTCCGATGTCTGGTTTCTATGAATGGAATCATGAAAAGGAAAAGTTTCTCTTTTCGCAAGATCACGTGATTTATGCCGCTGGTTTTTATCGCATCCTTCAAAAAGAGGATCAAATCGAAACCGAATCAATCATTCTAACGACTGCCGCGAACGATTCTGTTGAACCAGTCCATGATCGAATGCCTCTGTTCTTAGAAAAAGAAGCGATTGCTTCTTGGATCAATGACTTGGCTTTTGCTCGCCAACAACTCAAAGCAGAAATGCCCAAGCTGAAAACTCAATTGCTCTCTTCTTAACTGCTTGCTACTTCTTTTTCAGCAGAACAAAAACCGCCAAGTCAGCTTTGATTTGGCGGTTTTTCCTACGTCTGCTTTTTCTTAATAAACGGTGAAGGTTTTGCCAGTCATGATCCCAAAGACTGCTTTTTGATACGCTGCAAAAACGGGTGCGTCACCAACGGGAATAAAGCCTTTGAAAGAATCTGCGAAGGTTTCCCAAGAGCCCACAAGTGCATTGGGACTGACTGCATTGATTCGTACCCCATGACCGATCTCAAAAGCTGCCGATGCCACGAAGGCTTCTAAACCGCCGTTGACCAGTGCTGAAGGCGTGCCCATTGGGATAAATTCATCTTTGATAATTCCAGAAGTCAGTGTGATACTGCCGCCTTCATTGAGAAAATGCTGGCCAATCAACGCAAGGTTGACTTGTCCTTGCAGCTTCGAAGCCACCGACTGTTGAATATCTGCTGACGTCAATTCCTCAAAGGGTTTAAACACTGTGCTTCCCGCAGCGGAAACAATGGCATCCACTTTCCCAGTAGCTGCAAATAGCTGGCTGACACTGTCTGCATCCGCAATTTCGACTTGATGATCGCCGCTGCTACGGCTAGCCGTGATCAGCTCCACCTCTGGTAGCTGCTGAAAGCCTTCAACTAAAAGCTGCCCAAGTGTGCCGGTATGTCCAATCAAAAGTAATTTCATTTGCTCGCCTCTTTTTTTGTTTTGTGCTTCGATTCTAACCCAGCCAAGCGATTTCGACCATTCATCTGCTTTTCCTGCCTTATTGATCTATTCTTACCCTTCCCCATTTGTTCCCCTACTACCTGCGTAGTGATTGGAATCACCTATCACGAAAGCAATTGACAACTTTCTCATCTTGTTCTAAGATACTACTAATTTCATACACATGCAGTGAGAAGAAGAGTACGATCCCCCCTTTCTTTCAAGAGAGCTCGGAACTGGTGGAAACGAGTAAGGAAGACGATCCGAAGATGACCTTTGAGCATTCGTGGACGAACAATCCCCGACGGAGAAAGCCCGATAGCGCAATGCAGTTTATTTGATGAACTGACTGAGGTTTTTTGTTTCAGCAAAAAACAAATGAAGGTGGTACCGCGAAATGATCGTCCTTCCCAAAGAATTGTCTTTGGGAAGGTTTTTTTTATAAAAAAGGAGGAAGAAGTATGAAACGAAGGATTCGATTAGGTATGGGCATTGGTCTGTTGTCCTTGGTCTTATTTACTGGCTGCGGCAACCAAGAAGAAGTGACCGGAAATGCCGAAGAACAGCAGACAGAAATCAGAGTTGGTACGACACCAGGACCTTACAGCGAGCTGTTTCTTCAGGGAATCAAACCGATTTTAGAAGAAGCTGGCTATACCGTGACCGATATTGGCTTTACTGGGGTGTTGGAAGCAGACATTGCACTGAACGATGGCGAAATCGACTTAAACGTCGATCAGCATACCGCCTATTTAGAGAACTTTAATGAAAACACGGGTGCCGATTTGGTGGGTATCACACCGATCCCTACCGTTCCAGCTGGCTTGTATCCTGGCAGAAAGGACAATTTAGCAGCGATTGAAGCAAACGATACCATCGGGATTCCCAATGATCCGTCAAATAGCGCCCGTGCCCTGTTGCTGCTGCAAAAAGCTGGCTGGATCGAACTTGACCCCGAAGTGGCGCCCATTGACGCGACGTTAAGAACCATTACTGACAATCCTTATAACCTGGATATCGTCGAGATGGATTCTGCGCAAATCCCCCGCAGCTTAGCAGACTTAGACTATGCGGTGATTCCCGGCAGCATCGTTTATAGTGCTGGAATTGCTGCAGAGGAAAGCTTATTAAGTGAAGACATTTTGCAAGAGTATGAACTGGTGGCAACGATCAAAGAAGCCAACCAAGACAGTGATTGGGCACAGGCAGTGGTGGCAGCATATCGTTCTGAAGCCTTTAAAGAACTGCTGGCAGAAGAGAATCAAACGGGCTATTGGTTTATTCCTGAAGAATTGCAATAACCGCTTCACAAGTAGCAATAAGCAGCAACTGTCGTCTTATTTTTTAAGAAGCTTCTATTATAGAAGGAAAAGAACTGACTACTATTGATTGGTGGACCCTTTTTCCGTCTGAATCTTTGTAAAGGAGGTCAAAAATTGAATATTCAACAAATGCGGATCGTGCAAGCGATCGCTGACCATGGAAGTTTTCGTGAAGCAGCCAAACGGCTGTATCTCTCACAGCCAAGTCTTTCCCAAGCCGTGAAAGAGTTGGAAACAGAATTGGAGGTCCAGCTTTTCGAGCGTACGAATCAAGGTGCCCGCTTGACTGCCGAAGGCTCGGAATTTCTAGACCATGCCCAGCCGATCTTGAGTCAAGTGGCGCAGCTGCAAACGCGTTTTTCCAGCAAGCAAGCAGCGAGTCAAACCTTCGCCATCGCAAGCCAGCACTATGATTTCACGGCTGGAATTTTCAGTGAACTGCTAAAGGAATTTCCCAAATGCCGCCAGTTTCGCCTATTAGAAACCACGACCTTAAAGGTAATCACGGACGTGCAGCAATATCGAAGTGAATTTGGGGTTCTTTATTTGAATGAGCAAAACCAAGCAGGATTGGAACGACTGTTACAAGGCGCCCAATTGTCCTTCGAGGCGTTGGGACGGTTTCGCCCCCATGTCTTTTTACGAGCGACTCATCCCTTGACAGAAAAAAAGCAACTTTCCTTAAAGGATCTCGCCCCTTATCCGCAAGTACGCTTTTTGCAAGAAGATGAACGCTATTCGTTCTTTTCCGAGGATTTGATCGACTTTGCTCAAAGCCCTCAAGTGGTGCATGTCAGCGATCGAGGCACAATGGTCCAGCTATTACAGCAGACGGATCTTTATGGAACCGGCTCGGGGATCGTTGCCCAACCAGAACGCCAAGGCTTGGCTTTTCTTCCTTTGATCGACGCGTCCGAGGGTGAGATCATCCTCATTAAAAAGAACGATCGCCCATTATCAGTGATCGGCGAGCGTTTCTTAACAAAATTACGACAACACCTTGCCGCGTTTCCTACTGATATATAAGCGAAGGCCTCCTCTTCCTACTCCCCATAGATGATTGGCTGCACCTTCGCATTATATAAAAAATCCTTGAGCCACTTCCCATGCAGGAGGCTCAAGGATTTTCTTTTACGGTTACTGTTGTCGGCAATCACCGCTGATTACAGCTGCTCTGCCTGCATTTGATACATTTGCTGATAGATTCCCTGCCCTTGGACAAGACTCGCATGGGTTCCCCGTTCCACGATCTTCCCTTGGTCTAGGACCAAGATTTGATCGGCTTGTTTGATCGTTGACAAACGGTGAGCGATCATAAAGGTCGTCCGTCCTTTTTGCAAGACGGTCATCGCCTTTTGAATGATGGACTCTGTTTCAGTGTCCACATGGCTCGTCGCTTCATCCAGAATCAAGATTTTTGGATCAAACACCAGCGCACGGGCGAAACTGATCAGCTGGCGTTCCCCACTAGAAAACTCATTGCCTTTTTCAACGACCGGATGATGGATGCCTTTTTCGTAGCGGCTCAAAAGGTAGTCAGCGCCGACTTGTTTCAAGGCATCGATAATCATCGCTTCGGTGATCGTTGGATCGTTCATCCCGATGTTGCTGGCGATCGTTCCAGTAAATAGATAGGGATCTTGCATGACGATCGCCATTGAATCTCTTAAACTATGACGATCATAATCAGCGATCACTTGTCCATCCACAACGATTTTTCCCTGCTGCGGATCATAAAAACGGAACAACAGGTTCAAAATACTCGATTTTCCAGAACCAGTATGACCAACTAAAGCAATGGTTTCTCCTGCGGCAACGTCAAAGTTGATATCGTGCAAGATCGCTTGCTCAGGGTCGTAGCCAAAGGTCACTTGTTGGAAAGAAACATCGCCATTCGTGACAGTCAGCTGCTCACTTTGTTGTTTTTCAACCGGCTGATCAGCAAACTCAAAGACCCGCTGTCCAGCAGCTAATGATTGCTGCACATTGGTGATGGTTTGGACAAGCCCTTCGATGGGATCATACAGGCGGTTGATGTAATCAATAAAGGCATACAGCAAGCCTGCTGAGATCGCCAAGCGGCCATCAAGGAAAAAGGCGGCCAAGGTCGTGATCAAAATCAAGATCGTTGAATTTCGCAACAAGTTGCCTAATCCCCAAGCGATACTTGAATCGAGCAAGAGGTATTTACGTCCAGTTTTGAACCATTTCTCTACTGTTTCATTAAATTCTTTCTGCAACTGATTTTCTCGTTGGAAGGCTTGGATGATCGCCATTCCTTGGACAAATTCATTCAACTGCCCACTGATTTGTGAGATGTATTCCCGCATTGCTAAATTGTAACGAGAAGCATATTTGGTATAAAAATGCTGCCAGATTCCTAAAATCGGGATCAAAATCAGCATCGCTGCTCCTAAGGTGCGGTTCAAAAGAAACAATGCAATAAACGCACCAATGATTTGGATGATGTTGCTTAACAAATTACTGATCACGATCACGTAGAAATTCGACCGCAAGACTTCGGTGTCATTCGTGATTCGTGCAACGACTTTACCTGCTGGGATTTGGTCAAAGTAAGAAACCGGTAATTTGTGCATATGGTCAAAAAGCTGATCCCGCATTTTTTTGACGATACTGTTGGACATTTTTCGCAATTGCAGCAAGCTGATATAACGAAAGAGGGAACCAATCAAATTGACCAGCAAATACCCAGCGAGCAATTGGATCAAAAGCATCGTGTCTAAATTGCTACTGTTAACCGCTGGTGTCATCACTCGGTCGATTAGCTGCTTGGCAATCAGTGGTGAAGTCAGTTCGAGCGCTGCAGCCAGCAACAGCAAGATCGCACCCACGGTAAATTGTTTTTTATAATAGCTCAAGTACGTGAGCAAACGTTTAATCGTTGAGAACACTCGTATCGTCCTCCTTTAACTGTTGATGATAATACTGCTCTTGGTACCAGCCTGGCGTTTCGATCAACTCCTGATGGGTACCACGCTGTGTGATCCGTCCGTCTTCTAAGACGATGATTTGATCCGCTTCGGTGATGGCGGACAATCGATGGGTCACGATGATGGAGGTCGGTGCCTGCTTCATCGTTTTCAAATTCGTGATGATGGCTTGTTCCGTTTTGGCATCAACTGCCGAAAGGGCATCATCCAGTAAGAGGACTTCACTGTTTCGTAAAAACGCCCGTGCTAAGGACAAGCGTTGTTTTTGTCCACCAGAAAGGGAAACGCCTTTCTCACCGACGACCGTTTCGAGCCCTTCTGGCATCCGCTTGATGTCTTCGCTAAAGCAAGCAGCTTCCAGTGCTTCCCACAATACTTCTTCGGAAGCGTCTGGCTGTCCGAATAACAAGTTCTCGCGAATCGTTCGTGAAAACAAGGTATGTTCTTGCGGTACTTCTGCAAAGTGGTTGCGCACTGCTGTTGTTTGATAGGCCGTCAACGGCTGCTCGTTGATCAAGGGGACTTGATCAGAGTATGGATAGCGGTGACCGAATTGTCTTAGCAGCGTCGTTTTTCCGCTGCCGGTCTTCCCAACGATCCCTAAGACTTCTCCACGAGTAATCGTCAAATCCAGACCTTCTAACACATAACGAGCTGCTTGCGGGTATTGGAAATGGTATGCTTCAAAACGGATCGTATTGATGGCTTGCAGGTCGGCTTCACCTGGCGTTTCTAATTCATCTCCCGTCTGCAGCACTTCATTGATCCGACGCCAGGATGCGGCACCTTGCTGCATCACATTCACAAGATCTCCTGCTGAGATCATCGGCCAAACGACCATTGTCAAGTACACTTGGAAAGAGACCATCGCACCGATGGTGATCGTTTGGTTGGCAACAAGAAACGCCCCCACACCAAAGCTCATCACGAAACTGATCGCTAAGATGATGGTAATCAGCGGCCCAAAACGGGAATCGATCTCAGAAACGATATTGTTTTTCGCTCGTGTTTCCAGTGTTTTCTTTTGAAACTGTTCCGTGGTGGCTCCTTCTAGTCCATAAGCTCGGACGACCCGAATGCCATCAATGATCTCCAGCACTTCACTGTTCATCTCAGAAACAGAATTCTGCGCCTCCGTAAACGCCTTATCGACTTGCGAGCCCCATTTGAAAATGTAATAGGCTAAAAGCGGCATTGGAATCAAGGCAATCAAGGTCAGTAGCCAAGAAACCGTCCCAGCCATCATCGCTACGATAAAGCTTAGATACAAACTAGTATTTAAGAAAACCATCAGTCCATACCCAATGGTCATCCCCATCACTTGGACATCGTCACTGGAACGAGTCATTAAATCACCTGTTCGGAAACGGTGGTAAAACGGCGCCCCCATTTTGAGAAAGTGGCTCATCAATTGTTCCCGTAATTGTTTTTGCAGATCGTAGGAACCAATAAATAAATTAAACGTCCAAACAAATTCCGCCAAATATCCTAACAAGATAGCTCCCGCGAAGAGGCTCACATATTGGATCAGTACGGAGTAATCAAAATTATCTTGAATCAACGCATCGATGAACAAGCGCAGAATATAGATCGGTGCGACATACATCGCACTAGCGATCACCATAAAGACGAATACAAAGGTATAGCGCACCTTATGTTCTTTAAAATACGTTGTTAATTGTTTTAATACATACTTCATGTTTTATCCCTCACATTCTAAAAAAGTACACAAAAAAAGCTCTGTCCCTTCGGAAAAAGGACAGAGCATAAACGTCGTTATTATAGACATTATCTGTACACTAATGGTTACCGAATGAGGGATTCACTTTATTCAATTTGGTTGTTTTTTTATCAAATACTTTTTGCATCGTAATCCCTCCTTCTCTTTTTATTTTTGCTGACTACACCTAACACTTTACAGATAAGTTTCTGAGAATGCAACAACTTTTATTAATTTTTTTTCAAAAAGATTGACTTTTCTAAAAAGGCGTTTCTCAATTTCTCGCTTTTTAACAACTATTTTTTGAAAACGAATTCTCGATTTATCCTAAGCGCTGCAAGGAATTTGGCAAAATAAAAAAACAGATGCCCCTCTCTTCAACAAGCGTTGTTTGGTCAGCACACTTGGTTGAAAAAAAGTTCCTCTGTTTTCTTACTTCTTGTTTATTCTGAGACAGATGCTAGGCGATAGGATACTGTTCGTCCAAAAGGAAACACTTGCACCCCTTGCAAACGATCTGTTTTCAAATACGCTACCGCTCCTTGATATAACGGCAAGACGGCTGTATCTTCAACGATCAATTGTTTCTCGAGTTCTTTCAATAAGTCCCAACGGGCAGCTGGGTCGTTTGCTAAAGTCGTCCGTGCTTCTTGTAACCCTTGGTCGTACCTTTCACTAGCATACCCAGAGGTATTCAAGCCACCTGTCGAATCATAAAATTCTAAGAAGTTGATTGGATCCGCATAATCTGGTGTCCAAGTCCCGAAGACGAGATCAAATTCACCTTGGGATTGCAAGTCCAAGCGGTTTTGTAAAGGAATCGACTTGGCATCGATGGTTAATCCAGGCAAATTAGTTTCTAACTGTCCTTGGACAAATTCGATGGTTTTCTTGGCTGCTGCTGTATCTGCTGACAACAGTTCCAAAGTGATCTCGTCTTGTCCCAACTCTTCTTTGGCTTGTGCCCAAAGCGCTTGTGCGGCTGTTAGATCATACGGCAGTAAATCGCCATTTTCTTCACGAAAATCTTGGTCTGTTTCAGGATCTTTGGCAAAGTTGCTTGGCACAAAGCCGTTCAATGCAGTGGACCCGTCACCTAAGATATTTTCGGCAAATGCCTCTTTGTCGATGGCTTGTAAAATCGCCTGACGTACCTTGACATTGCCTGTGACTTCTCGTTTTTGGTTGGCACTTAAATACCCCACCAGCGCCTTTGGCACATAGTTGGCTTGAGCTGAGTTTTGGTATTGCTGCGCGTACGTATCCGTTAAGGTGGTGTAGTCCAGTTCTCCTGTTTCAAAAAGGCTGACACCAGTTGCCGTTTCCTTCACTACTTGCACGTCGATCTTGGTCAATTGGACATTCTCAGCATCCCAATAATCAGGATTTTTCGTTAACGTCCATGATTCGTTTGTCCCGTTCCACCCTTCGATCAAGAATGGGCCATTGCCGACAAAATTTTCCGCTGACAACCCATAATCGGCGCCTTTTTCTTCAGCAAATGCCTGATTTTTTGGCATAAAAGGTGTCCCGACCAGAATCTGATCCAAATACGAGATCGGACTTGCCAATGTCAGCTCTAACGTCTGCTGGTCCAATGCTTTGGCACCTAACTCACTGACCTCAGCATCTCCTTGACGTACTTGACTGCCATTTTTCAACACATCCATTTGATTGCTGCTGCTAGAACCGTTCTCTGGATTGGCAACATATTGAAAGGCGTAGACAAAATCATCTGCTGTAACAGGATCGCCATTGCTCCATGTTGCATCACGAATGGTGAAGGTATAAACCAGTCCATCTTCTGATACCGTAGGCTCTTCAGCGGCCATCGCAAGCTCAGGATCCCCCTCTTGATCCAGACGGTATAACCCTTCTGCCACTTGTCCGATCATATCGGAACTGTTGACATCCGTGTATTGCCCGCTATCAAGGGTCGATAAGGCGCCCGCGGTTGACACTTGAATCTCTTGCGCAACAGCGCCTTGCTCCTCTTGCTGTCCAGAATCCGTCGTGGGACTCGTGGTACTGCAGGCACTTAAAACCAATACTGTGAAAGCAGTGATACCCATCATTTTCTTTTTCATTTTTCTCCTCCTTGCGTGACCCTCTTTCTTACAACACATCAACGACATACTTGAAAACCGCTTGTTCTTGTAAAAGCGCATCATAGGCAAAGTCAGGATGCCACTGAACCGCCAACAAGCGCTGACCCACGTGTTCAATGCCTTCAATGATGCCATCAGGACTCCAAGCTGTCTTTTGCAATGGACGAGCCAATCGATCCACCGCTTGATGATGAAAGGAATTGACCTTTGTTTTTTGACCGTATACACGAGCCAACATGCTTTTTTCAGCCGTCGCGATGGCATGGGTCGGCACTTCTTTCGGAATCGGCGCCTGCATATGAATGATCTCACTGAAGGTACTGATGTCTTGCTGCAGCGTGCCCCCAAAGGCCACGTTGACCAGCTGCATCCCCCGACAAACCGCAAAAATTGGTTTCTTTTGCAGCAGCGCTTCATCGATCAGCGCCAGTTCAAACTCATCCCGTGCCAAAAAGCCGCTTCCAGTTGCCTGATGGGCCTCCTGCCCATAAAACTTGGGTGAAACATCTTGTCCACCAGCTAACACCAGTTTATCGATCTGTGAAACATAGTCCTTGGCTATAGCTGGCTCACTGATTGGCAAGAGCAATGGCAGTCCGCCCGCTTGCTGGATCGCTCGCACATACCCTAATGGTGTGTAGGCGATCGGCAAATGATGCAGCACATCGCCAGCATCTTGCACTTCATTCGCAGCGATCCCTATAATTGGTTTGCCCATCGACATCCCTCCCTGATTAACGATTTTTTCAGAAAAAAGCGGCATCTAGCAGTTGAACAAGGCAAGCGCCGCTTTTTCCCTCAAGATATGTTTCAACTATTCTAAACCAATCGGCACTTTTTGTGAAACACTATTTTCACTTTCGCGATCATTTATTACAATCACCATTCTATTCAACCGCCTCTTTGATTCGCAATAAAGAACACCGCTAGTCCGATATAGTTGAATTTTGCCAATGCTTTTTCTACGTAAAAAAACATGCGAGAAGCCGTGGCTTTCCGCATGTTTCGTCATTAAAATAATCGATTGTCTTTTAAAAACTCCAGCATCTGTGTTTTTAGGGGATCTTTTTCATTACGGATCGACTTTGTTTGCGTCGGTTCATCAAGTGTCGATGGTCGCTTTTTAGGAAAAGGCGCCGCTGGTTCTTCTGCTAACTCTAAAATTTGAAAGGTATCCACCACGACTTCTGCCGCACAAAATCTTTGCCCTTCTGCTGTTTCATACGGACAGCCTTGCAAGTGTCCGTTGATTTTGATACTTGCTCCTTTTTGAGTATACCGTAAAAAGGTCTCTGCCTGTTTCCCATGAACGACACAAGCAAACCATTCATGATGCACTTCTTCACTGTTTTGCCATTGAGATACAATGACAAGATCAAAACGTACGCCCTGATCGTCCGCCGCATCAAACGCTTCTTTACTAGGCATCGCTGCGATTTTCCCAGTAAGAACCACTTTATTCATTGCCACGCTGCATCCTCGCTTTTCTCTCATTTCTTGAGTGATCTAAACTTATGCGACCTATTCTACCATATTCCAAAAAACAAGCAATCAAAGGTTAAATGGCTTAAGAAATGCTTTGAAAAAAATGAACCAACTCAAAGAATTCGTCTGCTCCTGTCAAAAAGCTGCGATTTTTTGACGGAAAAATCCTCTTTGCTCCACACAGCAAAAAAAAGTTGGTTCAATCCCCTATGAACCAACCGTCTTCTGCAGATCTTTATTTAGCAAAGGAATCTTGACTCCCATAGCGATCAAAATGGAGGGTTTCGCTTTCGAGATAATCGATGATCGCTTTGGGGATCAGGACCCCTTCTTGCTGAGCTTTTTCAAAGTGTATTTGACTGATCTCTCCAGGATAGTAGACTTGTGATTGCCCTTTTACTTGCGGGATTGCATGCAGCTCAGTCACCATCTGATCGATGCTTTGCTTGAAGGTTTCGGTGTCCGTAAAACGAGACGGATCGATCACCAAAAGGAATTGTCCTAAGCGGCGTTTTTCCGTCAAGTCCGCATACATGGAGGTGACCTGTTTACCAAAAGCCAAGCCCAACATCGAGCCGGCTAAAATATCCACCATCATCATTAAGCCATACCCTTTGGCACCAGCGATAGGCAATAATCCTTGGACTGCATAGGGATCGGTGGTAGGCAAGCCTTGCTCGTCTACGGCCCAAGTATCGGGGATCTGCTGTTTCTTCGAGCGAGCGTCCAAAATTTTGCCCCACGCTTGAACCGTTGTCGCCATATCAAAAACCACCGGCGGATGATTGGCTCGTGGTGCTGCAAACGCGATTGGATTGGTGCCAAAATAGTTTTCGGTCCCACCAAAAGGCACCGCCATCGGATCCGATTGACACATGGCGATCGCCACTAAGTCGGCTTCAGCAGCCTGTTTGACGTAATACGCCATCGTCCCGCTATGGCTGGTCTGCTCGATTCCTACTGCAGCGATTCCTGCTTCTTTCGCCAGATGAATGGCGATCGCGATCGCTTCATTGCACACATAATGCCCCATGCCGTTATCTCCGTGAAAAATTCCAGTAGCGGCGCCTGTTTTTTCAAAAGACATGTTTGGTTCTAGCGTGATGCCGCCTTTTACTAAGCGCTCGGCATAGTAGTCCATCCGCACGGCACCATGAGAATGGATCCCGCAAGCATCCGCAAAGGTCAAATGCGCCGCTGTTTCACTGGCAGCGGCTTCTGGCAAACCAGCAGCCAAGAGTTTCTTTTTCATCAATGCTTCTAATTCCAGCAGAGAACGTCTGCTCATTTCTTCCATCTTTTCTCCTCCTTAGAAAAAGAGAAGCACGCTTGGCAACGGCTTCTCTTATTGATTAAACACGCGATGATCGAGTTCATCGGCTGACTTAGCGATCAAAAGCGCTGAATAGACGTCTGAGTTCACGTTCAAGATCGTCCGCAGCATGCCAACAAACCATTCGACACCAGCAAATAGCGCAATGCTTTCGATTGGTAAACCGAGCTGGGGAACAATGATTGCCAAGGAAACTAACCCCGCTCCGGGAACAACTGCATTGGCTAAAGAAACGAAAGTCGCAGTTACAGCCACCGTCACCATTTGGATCCCGTCAAAGTTGATTTGATACATTTGGGCGATCGTCATGACTGTAATCGCCATATGCATCGCTGACCCATTGCTGTTCAAAGACATCCCTAACGGCAATACCAAATTGGTGATGCGGCTACTGAGTCCTAATTTATTCTGGGATTCTTCCATAGCGATCGGCAGCGTGATGGCAGAGGAGGTTGTCGCCAATGCCATGACCGACATATTTTTCATATTTTTGATCAATCGTAACGGATTGATCCGACAATACACGGTCAACAAGACTAGCCACAGCCCAAGGAACGTGACGGTGGCTAGACCGTAGACAAGCAAATAGCTGCCTAATGGCAAAATGATCTGCAAGCCCAGGGAGCTGATCGTTGAAGCGATCAAAGCAAAAATACCGATTGGTGCCACGATCATCACGTAACGAATGATGGCAATGACGACCTCATTCAGATCCACGATCAGCCCATAAAGAGCTGACTCAGGTTTCTTTTGTATAAAGCGATTGAGGGCAACACCAAAAAATAACCCAAAAACGATGATTTGAATAATTGACCCTTTACTCAACGCATCGAAAATATTCGTGGGAATAAAGTTGATCACTGTCTCTGATATAGAAATTTCTTGTGCTTGCAGAGGTTCGCCGGCAGCTTGTGAAAAGTCGATCCCTTTGCCTGGAGCAAAGAAGAGCGCCATCAGCACGCCCCATGCAGCAGCGAATAAGGAGGAAATCCCAAAGACAGCGATCGTTTTTCCACCCAAACGAGTGAGTTCTTTCGGGGCAATCCCCCCAACTGCTTGAATGATTTGGCCAACGATCAATAATGGGATCGCCATTTGCATCAGACGCAAGAAAAGATCGCCCAAAATTTTTAGGAACGAAGCGGCTGGCCCAAAGAACAAACCGCAAAGAATCCCTAGTAGAACGGCAATAACGATCTGCGTCACCATCGGTAGTTTTTTTGCTTTCACTTTGATCCCCTCTTTATTTTCGAAGTATGGTTCCTGTATGCTGATCCAGTTCAGCTAACTTTTCGATTGAGGTAATAATCGCGGTTCTGGCTGCATCTTCTTCAACAAAATCAATCGCAGCTTCTATTTTTGGCAACATACTGCCCGCTGCAAAATGGCCTTCCTCGATGTAGCCCTTGGCTTGTGCCACACTGATTTCCCCTAAGGCTTGCTGATTCGGCTGGTTGTAATTGATGTAGATATTGTCGACACCAGTCAAAATGATTAGGCGATCGGCCTGCACGTCTTTTGCTAAGACACTAGCGGTAAAGTCCTTGTCGTTGACGGCTTCCACGCCAGTAAACCCATTGTCGTTGCGAACGACAGGTACGCCACCACCACCGGCGCAAATCGTGATCACACCAGCATCGACCAATGTTTTGATGGCTTCTTTTTCAACGATTTCTTGCGGTTTCGGGGATGGAACCACTTTCCGGTAACCACGCCCAGCATCTTCTTGATATACCCCGCCATTGGCTGCCATCGCAGCATTGGCTTCCTCTTCACTATAAAAAGGTCCGACTGGTTTGGAAGGTTTCTCAAAGGATGGATCTGCTGGATCGACACGAACTTGGGTGACTAATGAGATCACCGAAGGATGTGCTTGACGTGTGGCGAACTCATTGATCAAGGCATTTTGCAGCCAATAACCGATACTTCCTTGGGTCATAGCCACGCAGCTGTCTAATTTCAATTGGGGATTTTTTTCACTTTCCCCTGCTTTTTGCTGCAACAGTAAGTTGCCGACTTGTGGTCCATTGCCGTGACAAACAATGACTTTTTCCCCTTTTTCGACAAAATCGGCAATATAACGTGCTGCTTGCGCAACAACTGCTTTTTGTCCTTCATCACTAGGGTCTTTATCTAAAATAGCATTGCCGCCTAACGCGATCACATTCAAACTCATTTTATGCTCTCCTTCTGATTTTCCTTTGCTAATACGGCAAAAACACCTAATCCGATCAGCAGTAATAGACAAGACAGGTAAAACCCGACTTGCATCGATCCTAAAGAATCGGCTAAAAAGCCAGTAACATAAGGTGCTAAGATCGACCCCGACATCCCGATAAAATTATAAGCACTCAAAGTCGTTCCTAAGGCGCCTTTTGGTGCGTTTTTCGTCACAAAGGTCACGACGATTGGATCAAGCGCCAGCTTGCCAGTCAATCCATACAAAATCAAGACAGTGATCAATAAGGTACGATCCGTTACAAAGGCAATGGCAAATACGGAAAGGGTCGCCAATGGGACCAATAAATAGACTAATTTTTTCGTTGCGCCCGTTTTATCATTCAATCGAGCAAAAATCAACGCACCTGGAATTGATGCCCATGGGACTAAGGAAGCAATAAAGCCGACACTCGCCCCTTCAAAACCACGCTCGGCAATCAAGAATTGCGGCAGCCAAGTAATGATCACAAAGTTTGCATAAATGCTGGTAAAGCATAGAACAAAGGCTGCCACGAGATTGCGGTTTGAAAAAATCTGCTTCAAGGAAATCTTTTCTTTCGGCCCTTCTTCTTTTATTTCTTGTCCTTCATCTTCTGGACGAATCACTTTTTCTTTCAAAACAAAATAGAACAAGACACCGACGATCAAGGTCGGAATTGCCATTAGGAAGAAGGGTTGGCTCCAATGGCCCCCGTTATCCAAGACCAATTTACTAGAAAGCAAGTACCCGCCAGACGTTCCAAACGCCATCCCACTGTTGATAATGGCATTTCCGACGGTTCGTTTGTTGTCGGGAATCGCTTCGGTAGACAATGCGTATTGCGGACCGTAATAGGCACCTTGACCAATCCCTGCAATGGCACGAATCAATAAAAACAAAACAAAGCTTGTGGCTAGCCCACTGAAGTACGTAGTCACCGCCAATAAAACAAAGCCTAGAGCGATCACTAATTTGCGACCGATTTTGTCGCCGATGATCCCAAAAGGAATTTGCGCAACGGCATAAGTCAAAAAGAAAATACTATTGGCAAGTCCTAGTTGTGTGTTACTTAAATTGAATTCTTCACCGATCACACCCATGATTGGATTGAAGATCGTCCGTGTGGCGTACATTAAAATCCAGCCGACAAAGAAAATAGCAACGACTTTTTTCCAGTAAGAATTGCTTACTTTGACCGCATCTTTCTGGTTACTGATTTCCATGATTTCTCCCCTTTTCTATTCTTTCTCCTCAAGTGACAATGACTCCAACGCTAACAACAACCCAAAGCTAAGATCTTTGCCTGACGAATGACCAACGGACATCAACTGCTGCACATCTTTTTCAATAACCTGTGGGTTTTGCTTTTTTAAGTCTTTAAATAATTGCAGCATTACCGAATTGACATACCCTTGACTGGCACTTTGAATATATGCAAGGCTGACATCCGTCGTAGACAGCGGTTTTGCCAATGCTTGCGCTAACGTTTCGGCTTCTGGCTGCTGCAAGGCATAGAGCATCGCTTGATAGGCAACGAGAAGATCATCGCCGCTAGGTGTCAATCCTTTGCCGCGACCAATCAGGTGGTCAATGATTGGTTCCCAATCTGAGACAGACTGCCGCAATGCCGCAAACACTGCTTGGGTTTTCTCATCTTCTGGCAACCCAATCTTGGTTTCTAGTTCTTGTTGAAGCAGTATTTCTTTCAAAAGCTGCAATTCCGCTGAGGTGAAGGATAACTCCTTCACCTGCAGCGAAACCAATTCTTTCTCCTCTAATGAAAGAGAAAATGTTCCTTTTGTGCTGTAAAAGGTCAGACCATGCTCTCGGACTTGCACGCGATTGCCGACTTCGATCAAAGGCAAGACTTGTTCAAACAATGCATCGGGTAAAAAGACCCCGAAGCCAGTCAAATAGTTGCGATAGTTGTTGATATTGACCAGCTGCTGCCCGATCATCACATTGAATGAACGATCAAACACGCTATGCACCCGACCGATACGACCAAATCGTTGCAATGGGTCTAGATAATCACTGATTTTGATTTTCTCAGTCAACATCGATCCCCAGATCCTTCGCATAAGCCGTCAAGGCATTTTCAAAACAGCCTAACGGTGCACGCACCGTGCCTGCGCCAACTTGACCGACACCTGCTTCTTTATGGGCAATCCCAGTATTGATGATTGGGGTGATGCCTGTTTCAACGACTTTACGGATGTCGATCCCCAAACAAGTCCCTTGGAAGTCCCATGTTGGGATCGAGAAGGTCGGATTATGACCGAAACAGATTTTTGCCATTTCGTTGGAAGTTTCCAGCGCATCCTCAAAGCCCCCAGCGCCGACAAAGCGTGTTACCCCTGGTGCGGCTACCATCGCCATTGCTCCGACGCCGACGGTTTCAGTAATGGCACTGTCCCCAATATCAGGATTGCCATCTGCTTCGGTAAACCCAGTAAAGTACAAACCTTTCGGCGTATTAACTGGTGCAGTATGCCATTGGTCTTCTGTTTGGGCGACACGAACCCCAAAGTTAACACCGTTTCTCGTCATGGTGGTCACGATCGTTCCTTTGGCATCGACACGGGCACCGTCAACGATGGCTTTCCCGGTTGCCATCATGATATTCAAGAAGAACTGATCGGTATCTGCTAAGAACTTGATCACTTCATATTTTTGCTTTTCATCGATCTCTGTTTGGATGATCAACGGCGCGATTTCTTTCAAAAAGTTCAATGATGCTGCAATATTTCGTTGATGGAATTCATCCCCCATTGTGATCGACCGGGCAATCAATACATTCAAGTTGATGCCTTCTTCTGTTAATTGCAATGCCCTGGCAATGGTTGGTCCTAAGACGTCTTTGATCCAATCCAAACGATCGATGACTTCTTGTGAATAGGCACCAAATCGTAAGACTTTACCGATCCCTTCGTTCAAAATACAGTAGGCTTTGTTGCCGACAAGGCGGTTTTCAACCACAAAGACAGGCATATTCCCAGAAGTGATTCCCCCCATTGGTCCAACTGCCTGGACATGGTGACATGGCATAAAGCGGACTTCCCCACTTTCGAGTAAGCGGCGGGCTTCGTCTTCATCCTTCGCCCAGCGTTCAAACAAGGCAGCGCCGATACAAGACCCTTGCATCGGTCCCGTCATTTCCGACCATTGGATCGGCGGTCCTGCATGCAGCAAGGTTTTCTGGCTTTCGTTTAATTCAGCGATCACTGATTTAGCTGGAACGACATCAATCAAGAATGGTTGGGCATTTTTGATTTTATCCGTCACTGCTTGGTTTTCAGCTGTGATTTTTTCGTCAAATTCTTCTAACGCGTCTAAAATGCGGATCATTTTCTTGTTGCCGTTGGCACGAGGACGCCAGTTAAATTGTTCTGTTTTCCCGCCATATTGCAGGATCGATTCATTGAAGCTTTGCAAGCCAACATTGATGATCCGTGGTTTGGTGGTCAACAGCTCCATCACTTTCTCGCTAACTGTCGGCACCTCAACTTTGCTACCAGTATAGTCATTGACCGCTTTGTCTGCTTCAGAAAGAGTCGCCCCTTTTAAGGCGAGGGCTAATTGCACTGCTTGAGCATTGCTTGGTGCCACATAGACGCCAGCTGCTTTCAAACGGTTGACTGCTTCTTGATAGTTTTGCGGATCTTTTTCAGTTCCGCAGACGGTAGCAACAAAGTACAGCGCGCGATCAGCTGCTTGGGCTGTTTGCTGTGCAGCTTCGATGGCTGGTAACAGTGCACCTACCATATCTGCATGTGCGCCGTAACCTAACACCACATCAAATAAAATGACCCCGGTTTGCTCATCTTGCGCATAGTCTTCGATTTTTTTAATGCGCACTTCAGGATCGATCATTGGGTGCGGTTTGCCTTGGGTATAGATATCATCACCAAGGTCGATCACATCATAGCCGTGGGAATGCAAGATATAGCCTTCTTGTTTTACAAGGCCTTCTAGATTCAAGGCTTCGGAGATCAGCATTCCTGCTTCGGCAGCTAATGTACCGCCAGAATAAAGACCTTTGACCACTTTGTCTTCAGCGAGTTTGGGCACATCTGGGGTTGCCACGCGTTCAAAATAGTTCGCTTTGACGGGTTCTTCATTGGCAAGATCAACAGCGATGCGCGCTGTTTCTTCCAGAGTATGTGCCAAATAGACTTTTCCTTCATGGGCTTCTGGTTTTTCTCCTAAGAAAATCGCTACCACTGGTTTGCTGATACTTTGCAGCAATTGAACGACTTCATCCCGCACTTCTTTTGCAGGTGGTTTCGAGATCACGCAAATCACATCTGTCGGTTCATGATTTTCTAAAGCAACGATGGCATCTTTGACAGTGATCGCCCCAACTTTGTCGCTTAAGTCACGTCCGCCGGTCCCAATGGCATGAACGACACCACCGCCTAATCGGTCAATGATCGTCGTCACTTCTTGAATCCCCGTACCAGAGGCACCAACGACGCCGATGTTTCCTGGTGCCACGACATTCGTGAAGGCAATCGGAATGCTGGAAATAATACCGGTCCCACAGTCTGGCCCCATCATCAATAAGCCTTTTTCATGAGCCAGCTTTTTCAAACGCACTTCATCTTCGATAGCGACATTGTCCGTAAACGAGAAAACATGCAAGTCATTTTTCAAGGCTTTTTCCATCTCGGCTGCGCCATATTCCCCAGGAATACTAAATAGTGCAACATTGGCATCTGGCATTGCGCTCAAGGCTTCTTGCCATGAAGCCGCCGCTGGCGTTTCTTTGCCTTGATCTTTTGCTGAAAGATCAGCTAAAAATGAATCGATCGCTGGCATTACTTGATCCATGATCTGTTCGTTTTGGCTATCGACTACGATCATCATATCGTTGGGTGAAGCACCTTCAGCCTCTTCAGAAAGCAAGCCAGTGTTATTTAATATGTCTTTGTTTGCATCCGTCCCCATCATGATTTGACTCATTTCGACATCGCCTAGATCATTGATCGTATTCGTCAGCAGCATTAAGTTAATGGAATCTTGGTAGTTATTCTTTAAGATTACTGTGTGCAGCATTTGTTCTCCTCCTTTTCTTATACTCTCATTCTAACGAGCCTTGTTTGCGTTTTCATTGGATAAAGTTCTAAAAAAATGCTATACTTTTTATCCAAAAGAGAAAAAAGGAGCGTTTTATGAAATTAAAAGAATTGGTTGAACTGCCGCTTTTTGAAAAAAGTAAAGTCCTGACTGGCTCCATTGGTTTAACAAATTCCGTTGGTTCCGTCATGGTGCTGGAAGCGATGGACATTGAGAAGTGGAGCAAAGCCCATCAATTAATTTTGACTTCTTTTTATGCCTTCAAAGACCAATCCCCTGAGGAACTGCGTGTTTTTTTTGAAAAAATGCAGCAAATCGGTGTCAGCGGTTTAGTGATCAAAGTGGATCGCTTGATCCCTATGATCCCAGATTGGGTGATCGAACTTAGCTTTGCTTATCAGATCCCTTTGATCAAAGTGCAGCAAGAAGTCAGCTATGAAGCCATCATGCTAGCGGTTTACGAACCATTGCTAAATCACCAAACCCAGCTGCTGCGTACCTATTACGAAGTTCGCCAGCGCTTCATGAAAGTTGAGCGCAACCACTCTTCTTTCGATCAGATCATGCAGGAGTTCTATCAATTGATCGAAAAGCCTTGTTCGTTGCGCATTCCTCATTTAGATGTGCATGTGTCCGTCGGTCAATCCTTTAAGAATTTCGTGGTGACCAAACAAGAACCCATGAAAACCATCGAGTTTACCAAGAACCACTACGAATATTTGGAATTATTTTCTCATGAGAACAATCAATATGTGACCGCCATAAAAGTAGAGATCATCAATCCTTACAATGATCTGTGTACCTTGATCGTTTATCAGAAAGATTCGCAGATTCCTGAGGCAAAAGTCATGATCATTGAAAATGTGATCGACGTCATTTATGAACGCCTCCAAATGGAGTATTTGTTGAAGAAAGAACGCTACAATCGCATGAACAATCTGGCCGATGCGATCTTACAAAACACTCCTAGTAATTTGGCTGAGCTGGATCTTTTGTTAGAAGAAGCGCAACTGGATCGCTACGATTTCTACCAAGGCATCGCCTTTGCTTCCAACAGCTTTAAAGATAAGGAGCGTAAGTCCGTCGTTTTGCACAAGCTGCGGGCGTTGAAAACACCTCATGTCTTTTTTGAACACCACAATTATTTGGTGATCCTCTATAATTTCCAATCGATCGCCCATCAGGTGACGAAACAGATGCTGCAGACACATTTTGATGATGCCCTGTTAGCCGATGAACATGGCTGCTTGGTGGTCAGCGAAGTCTTGCGCAAGGAACAGATCAAAGAGATCCTGCCAGAGTGTTTGGATGCGATCCGCTTCAATCGGCAGTTTTATTTGGCGCCGATCATTGCCTATAGCGACTTAGGTATCTTTAGTTCCTTTATCAAGGAGAACCAACTGGAAAAGCTGCAGCAAAGCATTCCCCCGAAGCTGTATCAACTCTCGGAAGAAAATGAAGAGCTATTCAAAACGCTGTATACCTTTTTTATCACGAATCGCAATTACAAAAATACGGCTGAAACCTTGTTTCTTCATGCCAAAACGATTCGTTATCGGCTAAGCAAAATCGAACAGCTACTAGAGATCGATCTGACAAGTCCGATCCAATTAGTCAATTACGAGATCGGCACCTATTTATTAGAGCTTCAGAAAAGGAGTCAAGCAAAATGAAAAAAGAATGGCAATTGACCACCGGTGCTTCGGTGTCCCTTTATCCTGCTTCGGAGAAATACGTGATTTACTTTCACGGCGGCGGTTTTGTTTATGGAACCCGTCAAGACATTCCCGCATCACTGATCGCACTATTTCAAGAGCAGCAATACAGCGTCCTCACAGTCGATTATTTACTGGCGCCCAATTCCTCGTTAGCGGAGATTTTGGCGCTGAACTGGCAAAATTTTCAAGAATTACAAGCAACTGTGCTTAAAGATAACCCGTTTTGTTTCTGCGGACGCTCAGCTGGCGGTTATTTGATGCTGGCGCTGACCCAGCAATTACTGAAGGAACAACAGAGATTGCCTGAAAAACTGGTCAACTTTTATGGGTATACCGATCTTTCTTTTATTGAAAACAAACGAGTCTTGCAGCAGCCGCTCTTAAGCAAAGAGCAAGTCCCTTCTTTGGATCAAACCGAGATCGTTTGGGATGATCCGCAGTTTCAGCGCTATTTGCCTTATGTTTATTGGGTTCAACAGCAAGAACTCACCACGATCTATGGTCTAACAGCTGAAGCTCTTTCTGACTATGCCATTGATCCTGAGCTGCTTGCTCAATTTCCTCCAATTTTCAGCAGTGCCAGCAGTACCGATGAGGAAGTTCCTTTTCGCTACAGCAAAGGTTTGAAGAAAGTGCCTAAAAGCAAATTTGTCCCTGTCTATGATTTGCCCCACGACTTTTTGAAAAACGTCGAGGAGCCGCAAGTCCAAATGGTGTTTCAGCAGCTCGCCCGTTGGCTCAAACAATAATTTGATACAAGTAAAGTGAAAATAATGTTTTTTTATTTCGACGAGTGCACAGAAAAACTCTGATTGCCTTCGCTTCCTCCTTATCTCAAAAAACGTGCGGTTTAATGAAACTCTTTTAATAAAAAAGGCTTGATACAGGCTCAATTCAAGAGAGAATGCTATACTAAAGGGGAGTATGTTATAGGAAAGAAGGATGAGGTTTTATGCATTTTGTCGGGATTTTGTGTTTGATCCTAATCACGACGACCCTCTTCTCGCATCTGGCGAGACGGATGGGCGTTCCTGCTGTTATCGGGCAGTTGTTAGCAGGGGTTTTATTAGGAGGCGCAGGACTCAATTGGGTCCATCCAGATATTCTGGTTCATGATTTTTCAGAGATTGGTGTTATTTTGCTGATGTTTTTAGCGGGACTGGAAAGTGATATTTCTTTATTGAAACGCTATTTTCGTCCTGGGATGCTCGTTGCCCTTTTGGGGATCGTGTTCCCAATGCTCTTCGGGTATGCCACAGGGGTCGGTTTTCAAAGCAGTCCCACAGAAGCGTTCTTTTTCGGGATCGTATTAGCTGCCACCTCAGTCAGTATTTCTGTCGAAGTATTGAAAGAGTTGAATGTGGTGAATACGAAAGAAGGATCGACGATTCTTGGTGCTTCCGTCGTGGATGATATTTTGGTCGTGTTGGTTTTGAGTCTTAGCCTTTCCTTTTTAGGCGGCGAAAGCAGCCAAGCAACACCACTGCCGGTCACCTTATTGGTAGAATTGATTTATTTTGTGTTGATTTTTCTATTGGTGAAATGGATCGCTCCGTTCTTAATGGCACTTGCAGAAAAGCTATTTGCAAATTCCGCGGTGATCATCATGTCACTGATCATCTGCTTAGGAATGGCGTATCTTGCTGACCTCGTTGGGTTAAGCTCGGTCATTGGTGCCTTCTTCGCAGGGATCGCTGTCAGTCAAACGAAGGTTCGTGAGGAAGTGGAACACAGTGTCGAAGCATTAGGTTACGCCGTCTTCATTCCGGTGTTCTTTGTCAGCGTTGGCTTAGAAGTTGATTTTTCCCGCTTAAATGAGCAATTATTCTTTATTCTTGCCTTTACCGTGGTCGCGATCTTGACCAAACTGGTCGGCGGCTATGTCGGGGCGAAAATCGCGAAATTCTCGAACAACAGTGCTTGGATGGTGGGAGCTGGAATGATTTCCCGAGGTGAAATGGCATTGATCATTTTGCAGATTGGTCAACAAAACCAATTGATTTCGTCCGCATTGTATTCCCCTTTGGTGATCGTTGTCTTGTTGAGTACCTTGATCTCTCCCCTGATCTTAAAATA
Organism: Enterococcus sp. DIV0755f; assembly: GCF_051713725.1. Classification (NCBI taxonomy): domain Bacteria; kingdom Bacillati; phylum Bacillota; class Bacilli; order Lactobacillales; family Enterococcaceae; genus Enterococcus; species Enterococcus sp. DIV0755f. The sequence goes on along the minus strand of NZ_JBIOQL010000001.1, from coordinate 874,568 downwards.
CTTTACGAAAAAGATTTATTAAGCGTGTAGCAACAGCTAGGCGATACCGATGATTGCGAAAAAAACAGCACGGGTTTTGTAGTGACCGCTCAACGGCCGATTGTTGATCGAACGTTGGGCGGTCGCTTCCTTTCCCGCGCTGTTTTTCTTTATACAGTTATAAAAGCGACAATGCTGCTAGTTACTGGAAACCAATGTTAATTTTCCATGATCGATTTGATACACATCATCCGCGACGGCATCGATAAACGCTTGATCGTGAGATGTGAACAAAACCATGCCTCGATAGCTGCGAATCAATTGTTCCAAGACGGTGATTGTCGGCAGATCAATAAAGTTCGTCGGTTCATCAAGTATCAAAACATTGGCAGGTTGAGTAAAGATGCGTGCGAGCTCGACCCGTGTCGCTTCTCCGCCGCTTAGCACATTGACTGGCTTCATCACGTCAATCTGGCTAAATCCCAGATTGTGTAAAATACTGCGGACCAGTGGTTCCTGATAGTCTGTTTGAGCCATCAATTCCGTCAAAAGCGGTGTGGTGCTGTTTTTTCGATAGCCCATTTGCTCGTAGACCGCAAAGACGATTTTCGGTGATACATAGATTCCCTCTCCGCCTGCGATGATTTCTTTTAGTAAAGTCGACTTTCCCGAACCGTTCGGACCCACGATAGCGATTTTCTTCCCGGCAGCAAACTGGAAACTGCTGCTGTCTAGCAAACGTTTCGCCCCTCTTTGAATGGTTACTTGCTCCCCACGAATCGGTCGTTTATTATGCAGCTCCACTGCAGGGACTACTGGAAAACGAATCACCTGCTGCCGGGCGACGCCCTTCACTTCTTCCAACTGATCCAAGCGGCTTTCCATGGCTTTGACTGTTTTTTGCAATGACTTTTGCACCGTGTCTTTTTGTTTTGATGACGACAAACGGTCTGGTCGGATGTTCTGCTGTCGCTTTTTTTCAGAAATGCGACTACTCTTGATCGCTTGTTCTTTTTTCTTTTGGATTGCTTGGGTCAACTGCTGTTTTTGTTGCTGATACTGCGCAGCCTCCCAGGCAATACGCTGTGCCGCTTGCTCTTTTTGCTGTCGGTAACTGTCATAATTGCCAGCATACTCGGTGACTTTTCCTTGATCGACTTCCCAGATTTTCGTTGCCAGCTGATTCAATAGATACCGATCATGACTGACCACGATCAGGGTGCCATAATAATACTGCAATTCCTCAATCAAGACTTGAATTCCTTGCTGGTCCAAATGGGTTGTTGGCTCATCGAGCAAAAGTCCTAACTGATAGGAAGATAACGTTTGTGCCAACCGGTATTTGGTCTCCTCCCCGCCGCTTAGTGTCGCCAATTCATTTGTTGGGATCGAAAAACGACCGAACAGCGCCCAGTCAAGGGCATCCGTCTTTTCAGTCACCTCAGCGATTTGCGGGAAATAGTGAAACGAATTTTCTTTTTGGATCGTTCCTGAATCAGGATCGACGACTCCCGCAATCAATTTCAGCAAGGTAGACTTGCCTTGCCCGTTTGCGCCCACGATCCCGATACGATCCGTTTGATAGGTGCTCAGTTCTTCAATGTTCAGTACTTCTTTGGACCCATAATTTTTGATTAGATTGTTTATTTTTACACTTAATTGTTCCATCAGTCTGTCCTTCCCGTCTAGGAAAACGCAAGCACAAAAAAAGGGCATAGCCTACCGCTATACCCTGATTTTAATAAGAAATTGGAAAAAAGAGGACACTCATCCCTTGAAATCACGATTGCCTAGACTTTTGAAATAGATTTAAATTAGCTATTCAAAAGGTCAATCCACAATTTCATCGATGCTGTCATGTTTTTTCCTCCTCTTTTTGTCGTAGTTGTCTGTTGAATGACGAGCGGAAAATCAGCCGCTACTGGTTACCGTTCACGGTATTTCAGGAAGCTTCTTTCGTCTATCAACGAATCAATCGTAGCACGTTTTCAAAAAAGAGTAAAGTTTCATCACAAGAATGATTGGTCTTATACGCCATCGGTGATTTTTTCTGCTAATTTGACCGAGGCTTTTTCACCATTGAAGACTGCATGATCCAGTTCTCCTTCATCATGAGCAACGATCAACGCCACTGTGACGTCAGGGTCAACATTCAAGAGGGTCCGAAACATCCCAGAAAACCAATCGATCCCAGCCAGTAAGGCGATGCTTTCATTAGGCAGTCCTAACATAGGTAAAACCGTAGCCAGTGTGACTAATCCGCCGCCTGGAACGACGATCGTTCCCAAGCATGCCAACGAGGACAACAAGACCACTTGCAAAAGATCCCCCCAGCTCAATTGGATCTGGTACGCCTGAGCAACGGTTACGATTGCCAGGGCTAAAAATAAGGAGAGCCCATTGCTATTTAAGGTCATGCCCAGAGGCATCACGAGCTTATTGATTCGATCACTGATCCCAAATCGCTCTTTGCCATCTTCGATTTGAAACGGCAATGAAACAGCAGAGGAGGTGGTCGTAAAGGAAACCACCGAGAGGCGCCACATGTTCTTTATCAAACGAAACAAGGAAACTTTGCAATAGAGCGACGTCAAGAGAAACCAAAGAAACAAAAAGAGCAAAGATGCTGCTGCTAACGTCAATAAAAAACTGGCTAACATTCCCAACACACGAATACCGGTATCTTCTACTAAGGAAGCAACAAGGCCGAAAATCCCGATCGGCGCCAACTTCATGATCATGCTGACCATTTTTATCAAAATATTATTAAAACTGCTGATCATATCTAGAAACAGCTGATTCTTTTTTTCATGCTTGATCAAGCTCAAGGCAAGGCCAAAGAAGAGCGAAAAAATAATCACTTGGATCATATTCTGCTCCACCATGGCTTGAATAATGTTCAGTGGAACAAAGTTTAAGATGACTTCTTCCATGCTGCTGGTACTTAATGCGGTTTCTGTACTTTGCAGCAGGGACTGATCAAGGCCGGCGCCAGGCTTGAGGATCAAGGCGAACAAGAGACCGAAAATAGCGGCGACGAGGGTCGATCCAGTAAACCAAAGGAAGACTTTCCCGCCGATCCCACCTAATTCTTTTGGATCAAGTCCCCCCACCGCTTCAATCACCGAGCCCATGACCAGCACGACCACAGACATTTGAATCAGTCGCAAGAAGAAGTCCCCGACTAGCTGCATTTGATCACCTAACCCGGGAAAGGAAACGCCCCAAAAAATCCCCAATACCGTTGCAATCATGATTTGGTTGGTCAAACTGATTTTTAAGGATCGTTTTTTCATCTGTTGTGCCTCACTTTTCTACTTGGCTGTTTTCTTAGAGTTTACAGTCAAGAATAAGAATGTACCACCGATCAACAAAATAATTGCGATATAAAAGCCCATTACTTTTGACCCTGTTGCATCCGAGATCGATCCGGTCAATGTTGGTGCGATAACGGAAGACATCATGCCGAAAAAGTTGAAGACCCCTAATGTCGTACCGACCCCAACTTTGGGTGCATTTTCCCCTAGCCAAGAAATGATGATTGGTTCAACCGCTAATTTCCCAAGGAACCCGTACAAGATCAACGCGATCATTAAGAAGGTCGAATTTGTCGCTTGCACCGTTACTAATAACATCAACGCCGCCAACACTTCTAAAATAACGATAAAAGTTACTTTTTTGTGCATATATTTGTCTGCCAAGCGGCTAAAGAACAATGCCCCAGGAATGGAAGCAAATGCTACCAATGAAGAAGAGAAACCGATCGCGACTCCTTGGAAGCCTCGTTCTGTTCCTAAGAAGTTTGGTAGCCAAGTAACCGTCATATAGTAGGCATAACACGTCGCAAAATATAACACATAAGTAAAGAGCATCCGCAGTGAGAACAAGGTCGAAAGGGAAACTTTTTCTTTCGGCTGATCCGTTGTTTCTTCTTCAGCTGCTGCTTGGCTCTCCAAGAAAGCCACGTCTTCTTTGTTGCTGCGGATCACCAATGCAAAAGCGATCGTCATACAAACGATCAAGAAAGCGGATAAATACATCATTGTTTGCCAAGGCATGTTCATCTGAATAACGATAAAGCTTGATAAGATCATCCCAAACCCTGAACCAACGGCAGAACCACTATTGACGATCGCTGTTGAGAAGCTCTTCTTTTCTTTCGGAATGTTCTGTGAGGTCAAAGAATACGCTGAGCCGTAAAATGACCCACAGCCGATCCCTGCTAAAAAGCTACCGGTATAGATCATGGAGATTGAAGAGGCTTGTGAAATCAGTAAAGCTGCCAGTGCAAATACCACGAATCCTGGAAGCAGAACTGTTTTCTTCCCAATCTTATCCACCAAAAAGCCGGCAGGAATCTGCATGATTACATAGCCGAAAAAGTAAAAGCTGGCAATCGATCCTAATGCTGTATCAGAAATATTGCCGCCAAGTGACTCATTGATTTGCGGATAGACTGGCGATAATGCAGCGCGATAAATCCAGATAGTGACCCAGCCTGAACACATTAAGATAATAATTTGTTTCCAGTAGGCAAGCCCACCACGTTCTTTATTGATTTCCATTTTTTTCCCTCCATCAGTTACACAAGTAAAGTTTGTGAAGCACGCCAACGAAAGCGCTTTAAGATAGTCTTAGTGTACGTTTTTTTGCCGACGATTGCATTTGTCATTTTTCACAAAGCGCTTTCAGTTGCTGTGCATTTGTGCTAAAAATTTAAGTCGTTTTTTGGTAGTAATTTAACGCAGCGATGAGCGCTTTGCCAGCAGAAATTGGTGCTTGCTGGTACAATAGTGCCCCTTCTAACGCGGCTAGGACATGTAAAATATTTTCTTTGCGGCTGCTGTAGCCCATATTTCCAATCCGCCAGATTTTTCCTTTTAGATCACCAAATGAACTAGCGATCTCTACACCAAAGGAGTGAAGCATCTCTTCTCGGACAGCTTCGCCATCAACCCCTTCTGGAATAAAGATGGGGGTAACTGTCGGCATTTTGGTTGCTTTTTCGCCATAAATCGACAGCCCCATTGCCTCCAGTCCAGCGACCAACGCGCCTTCATTCGTCAAATGACGTTGATAGGCTGCATCAAGGCCTTCGTTTAGCAGCATCCGTAATCCTTCATGAAGCGCATAGATCATACTCGTCGCTTCTGTGTGATGGTTGATTCGTTCAGTGTTCCAGTAGCGTTGCAGTTGACTCAAATCCAGGTAATTGCTCATAATGTGCCGCTTGTTTCGATCCGTTTTACTCAAGCCTAATTCTTTTTGGTAACGGGCATTAAGGACGGCTTCGACGCGATCGTTGTAGGTCACTAATGAAAGACCAGACGGCACACTTAAACACTTCTGTGTACCGGCAATCGCTAAATCGACACACCAATCATCGACTGACAGGGCCACGCCACCATAAGTCGCCACCATGTCAACGACAAAGAAAATATCTTTTGCGCGACAATACTGCCCGATTTCTGCTAACGGCTGCATTTGCCCGTTGGCGGTTTCCCCGTGGACCATCGCCACGATCTTGGGTTGAAATGCGTCGATTTCTTTGATGACCTCTACGGGTGCAAAAGGAGCCGTCCACTCTTTTTCTACATATTTGACTTGTGCTTGAGCACGTTCACAGATTTCTCCCAGTAAGAAAGCAAAGCGCCCATAGGCTGGGATCAAGACTTTGTCCCCTGGTTCGATCAAAGCGATCAGCGCCGCTTCTAAACCAGCTCGGGAAGTCCCGTCAATGGCAAATGCCTCTTTGTTTTTGGTTCCAAACGGTTGTTTGATCATTTCTTTGACCTCATCCATGATCGCCAAAAAATTCGGATCAAACTGCCCCAAAATGCGATTGGTCATTGCTTGTAGAACAGCAGGATGGGCTTCTACAGGCCCAGGTGTCATGATCGTACGTTGTGCGATCGTTAACTCTTTATACATCTTTTTCCCTCATTTCTCTTTTTGATTTCACTGTCCAACGCCTTGTCAACGTTTCCAAGTTTGTTGTACAATAAAGCTAAAAAAGGACATGTTTTTGTTTATTTTGTTCAATTCCAAAAGGAGTTTCTCTATGAAGTTAGTTGCTGAATTGCTTGCTATACCACGCTTTTCCAATTTGCGTTTATTGACAGATCCCCTGACTGCGGAAATTCCCGTCGACAGTATCGAAATCACCGAGACCCCCGATATCGCCCACTATATTCCTGAGCATACCTTTATCTTAAGCACGGCGATGGTTTATAAAGATAATCAAGGAGCGCTTCTGGAGCTGATCGATTCTCTCGTAGCCAAAAATGCCGCTGGATTAGGCATCAAGATCGGTCGTTTTTTAGATGTCATCGATCCTGAAGTGATCACCTACGCCGATAGCTTGGGTTTCCCCATCGTAGAAGTACCTGCCACGATGCCGCTGGGTCGTTTGATGCACCAGCTTTTGAATTTATTGTGGAACACCAAAACCGAGCAGCTGAGCTATGCCTTAGACATTCAAAAACGGTTCTCTGCTTCCTTGATGAAGGATGTCAGCATCGCTCGCTTTATCGCTGATTTTGGCCAAATGGTCAATACACCGATCATTTTGTTGAATCCTTTTAAACAAGTGATTGCCCACTCCAAGCATTTCACCCGCATGTCAAAACCCGCGGAGTATTACATCCATCAATTAGGACAAACGAAAGGGGTTTTTACTGGTGAAAAAAGCGGGGCGATCCCTATCAAAGATCTTCATGAAAAAACGTCACAAATTTCTTATTATGCCATTGAAACCTCCACTTATTTCCCCCATTATTTAGTCATTTTGAATCCTGAGGCGATTCCTTATCCTGTCTCGGATTTTGCGCTGGAACAAGCAGCCTTGGTCTTGTCGTTTATGCTCTTCAAGAACCAAAAAGTGCAAGAATCTTTTGAAGATTTAAAAAGTGACTTTTTAACACGGATGATCGAATACCAGCAATCCACCAAGCAAGAACAAAAGGATTGGTTAGATCTCGGAAAGACTTACGGTTTGGTCAAAGCCCGCCATTATCGTGTCATCTATGGTGCCTGTGAACCAACCAAAGAAACCAAAGGCAAAGACAAATACCTAAAAGAAGAAAGTGACCTGGTCTATCAGTGGTTTAGTGAACAACTGCCTTATCGCATCAAAGATGTTTGTCTCTTTCGCTTAAAGGGCAGCAATCACTTTGCGATTTTCGTGCAGCACAAGTGTGATGTCTTAGAAGACCATTTGATCGAGACCGCCAATGCTTTGACCAATCGGTTGCCATTTCGAATGGCCTTTGGGGTAGGGAGTGTCTGTGAAAGTATCAATGATTTAGCCAGCTCCTACATCGAAGCAAAGACTGCTTATGAAGAACGAAGAGGCCAACATGATTCGTCCATCGTCTCTTTCTACCATCAACGGGGAATGCGGAGTCTATTTGAAAAAATGAGTCCTGAAGATATCCATTATTTCTGCCGTACGATTCTTAAAGAATTGGCGTTTCCGCAAGAAGATGCCACCATCGAATTGCGCAAAACCTTGCGGGCTTACTTGGATTATCAATGTGAGATCACCCGCACCGCCAAAGCCTTGTTCGTTCATCGCAACACGATCAAATACCGCATCGAACAGTGTCAAAAGCTGCTAGGAAAAAACGTGCATGATCCTAGCATCAGCCTGGATCTGCGTTTAGCCCTTGAGCTGTCGGAAGAAGGCGACTAATAGGCGAATCAAGCAGTTGGATCGCTGGTGTTACCCAGCGATCCTTGTGCCTGCTTCACCTAACAATGCTAAGTCCGCTTCTTCCAATGAGCAGATGATTGCTGTCTTTCCTTGTTTGGCAAACGCAATCGCCGCTTCCATTTTCGGTCCCATACTACCTTCTGCAAAATGCCCCGCATCAAAATATGCTTGCGCTTCACTTACGGATAAGCCCGTTAATTTTTCTTGTTTCGGTGTTCCATAATTGATATAAACGTTGTTGACGTCGGTCAGCATCATAAATACATCGGCATCCACTTGTTCTGCCAGTTTTTTCCCAGTTCGATCTTTATCGATGACTGCTTCGATCCCTTTCAAGCCTTCCGCTTGTTTTACGACTGGAATCCCACCGCCGCCACCAGCGATCACGATGGTATTTTGATTCAATAAATGAACCATTGATTCCACGCCGTGGATCGTCACAGGTTGTGGAGATGGCACGACGCGACGGTACCCACGTCCAGCATCTTCTTCCATCACCCAATGTTTTTCTTCAGCCATTGTTTTTGCTTCTTCTTCTGAGTAGAACAAGCCGATTGGCTTCGTTGGCTTTTCAAACGCGGGATCATCCGCTGCCACTTCCACTTGGGTCAATAAGGTCACGACATTGCTGGTCAGTTCTTCTTGCTCGATTTTATTTTTGATGCTTTGCTCCATTAAATAACCGATAAAGCCTTGTGACTCTGCATTGCAGACATCCAGTGGAAAAGGCGGCACGACTTCTTTGGCTTCTTCATTTTGTCGTAAAATATTGCCGACTTGCGGACCATTGCCGTGCGTCACGACGATTTGATGGTCAAGCTTCTCGATTTTAGCGATCTGTTCTGCACTTAACTGGATATTTGCAAGCTGTGTCTCAACGGTCGCTGGTTGATTCGGTTTTAAAATTGCATTGCCCCCTAGAGCGATGACCACTCGTTTTGCCATATGAATTCCTCATTTCTATTGTTTTGAAATTGATCGATACTGCGAGCAAACCCTGCCAAAAAGTCGGCCCCCGAGGTATGACCGATCGCTAGTATCTCTTTGATTACTTGGGAAAAAGCCGCTGAATCGGTACACCTGGTCAAGGATAATGCCGATTGATTGAATGCGCCTGTCAACGCATGCAGAAGATAGTGTTTACTGACGTCAGTCGTTAAATCATTGACTGTCAACAGCCTTCTTTGTAGATAAGCCACCAAGCGGGTATCTTCTTGCCCCATCACTCGGCGAGCCAGTAAATGACCAACTAGCATATCATCGCCTGTGGGGGTTAATCCGACACCCCGTCCGACTAAATAAGCGACTGCTTGCCGTTGTTCCTTAAATGAAGGCGTGCATAGCTGATCGATTGCGTCATAAAACGGATAATTGCTGCGGATGGTTTCTGAAACAGCTTCTTGAATCCCCGTCTTTTCCGTGACGTTTTGAAGGGTTGACCAAAACAGTTCTCGATCGAATGGGACTGTGCCAGTTGGAACGGTCGTTGTAAATTTGGCTGCCTTTTGAAAAGACAGACGATGATGCGGAAAATGGATCACCCGTTGCTGAACCAAAAGAGTGGTACCAGCAACTAAGCCTGTCGCCAACGCTGCATAATCGTCGGCAGCTAAAATCATCCCTTTGGGCACGCGAGCCGCTTGTTTGGAGACACAGATCAGCTGATCCTGACGAGGATCTTGCAGATTGAAACTATGCTGAAACACACTGTGAACGAGCCAGTTGCCATTGATAAATGCGGGTTCAAATAAAGCTTGGTCGATCCATTTTGCCTGTATCATCGTTAGGTTGCTCCTTTTTCACGTTTTCAGTCCCTGATTTATTCTTCAAATCCTAATTTTTTTGCATAAGCCAAGACAGCTTTTTCAAAGCAATCCATTGGTGGTGTCACTGTCCCGGCACCAATTTGTCCTCGTCCAGCTTGTTTGTTGGCGATCCCTGTATTGATCACCGGTAAGATCCCTGTTTCCACGACTTTACGAGCATCGATCCCTAAACAGATCCCTTTGAAGTCCCATGTAGGAACGGGAAAATTCGGATTGGTATCAATGGAGATCTCTAACATCTCATTGCTGGTTTTCAACGCATCGTGAAATCCACCAGAACCAACGAAGCGTGTCACAGCTGGGGCAGCAATCATTGCCATTCCCCCAACACCAAAGGTTTCCGTAATGGCACTGTCGCCCATATCTGGAGAGGCATCTTCTTCACTGAATCCTGAGAAATACAGCCCTTTTGGTGTATTGACAGGACCAGTAAACCACTCGTCTCCCATGCCAGAAATACGGATACCGAATTCATGCCCGTTGCGACACATTGCGGTCACAACCGTGCCTTCTTCAATCGTCCGGGCGCCATCAAGCACCGCTTTGGAAGAAGCCATCATGATATTCAAGAAGAACTGATCCGTGTCTGCAAGAAACTGAATGACTTCTGGTTTTTCTTTTTCAAATCCTTCCAGGGTAACGATCGCTGGTGCTACTTCTTTTAAGAACGCCAACGAAGCAGCGATATTCCGTTGATGGAACTCATCCCCCATGGCGATAGCTTTTGCGACTAAGACATTGATGTTCAAGCCATCGGGTTTTGTTTGTAGTGCAGCACTTAAAACTGGTGCTAACGTATTTTTCATCCAATGCAAGCGATCAATGACTTCTTGAGAATAGGCGCCAAAACGTAAAACTGCCCCGATCCCTTCGTTCATCGTACAATACGCTCGGTTGCCATCGGTTTTGTTTTCCACTACGAGCACTGGCATATTGGCAGAGGTGATGCCCCCCATTGGGCCAACCGCTTGCACGTGGTGACAAGGAATCAGTTGAACTTCCCCAGATGCTAATAAATGACGTACCACTTCTTCCGTTTCGCCCCAGCCTTCAAAAAGCCCCGCACCAACACAAGCACCTTGAATCGGATCGATCATCTGATCGTAGCGGATCGGTGGTCCTGCATGCAATAGGACTTTTCCTTCACCTAATTCTGGAATGACACTGACTGCTGGAACGACATCCAGCAAAAAAGGCGAACCCGCAACGATTTTGGCAATAACGGCTTGGTTTGCTTCTTCAATAGTTTTGTACACGATAACTTCCTCCTACTCTGATAGTGACACTTGTGCTAAGAAACGTAAGGCTTTTTGTAACGTTACGTTTCCACCAGCAATTGGCTGCCAGTCATATTGAACGACTTGACCGTGATGTTCCTGGATCGCTTCCACAAAGCTACGCAACCCTACATTGATAAACGCGTCATTCGCCAACAATTCGCGGCTCTTTTCAGATGACTCTGGCAACGCATCGGCAGTTGTCACTGCTTTTGGCAACAGCTTACGACTAATTGGGGAAAACGGGTGACCTAGCATTGCTAAAGCTTGTTTGACTGCTTGGGCATTGCTTTGACACAAAATCACGCCAGCTGCGGTTAAAATCTCTGCTTGCTCGTTGCTGTCTTGGGGGTCTAAATCAGTTCCGACGATCGTAGCGATCACCGCTAACTCCCGGCCAGCTGCTTGCGCTGCTTCCTTCAACGATTTGATGGTCGGTGCCAATTCACTCGCCATATCTTGATGAGAGCCGTACCCTAAAACGATATCTAACAAAATCACTGCCGTCTCAGGATCTTCTCCCGCTTGTTTCAACAGTTCGATCCGCTTTGTTGGGTCGATCATCGGATGGGGCTTGCCTTGCGTATAGATGTCATCACCTAAATCGATGATCTCATGGCCAGCTGCTTTTAAGATGTACCCTTCTTGATGGGCATCTTCTTGTTCTAGATTTAATCCTGCTTTGACCAGCATCGCTGCTTCGTACGCCAATGTTCCGCCAGAATAATAAGCTTTGATTTTTTGCTGTTCAGGTCCAAAAGCGGCAGCTGCCGTTTCCTCTTTTACTGGCTCTAATCCAATCTGTTCTTGACGTAGCAGCTGCACGGCTAATTGTGCCGCTTCTTCCAGCGTGTAGGCTCGGTAAAGATTTTCTTCGTGATCCGTTGGTTCTTCCCCAAGAAAAATCGTGACTGCAGGTTTTGTTCCTCTTCTTAATAATGCCAACACTTCATCGCGGACACGTGGTGCAGGTGGCTTGGAGATCACCACGATCACCTCCGTATCAGGATCGTGTTCCAAGGCAAGAATGCTGTCTTTCATGGTGATCCCACCGACTTCTTCTTTGAGATCTCGTCCACCGGTTCCGATGGCTTGTGTCACACCGGCACCCAATTTATGAATGATGGTGGTGACTTCTTGGATGCCCGTACCCGAAGCGCCGACAACACCGATTTTCCCTTTACGAACGGCATTCGTGAAGGCTACTGGTATCCCATTGAGAATCCCTGTGCCACAATCTGGTCCCATTAAAAGAAGTCCTTGTTCATGAGCCATTTTCTTTAGTCGAACTTCCTCTTCCAACGAAACATTATCACTGAAACAAAAAACATGTTTGCCTGCTGCTAATGCGGTTTCAATTTCTGGTGCTGCCATAGTACCAGGAATCGATAAGACAGCGACCTTCGCATCTTTTCCAAGATCTAAGGCTTTTTCCCAAGTTTTGACGCTTTGGGTTTCTTCTCCTGCGCTATTGCTTTGGTCCGATAAGAAGGCATCGATTTCTGACAGGACTGTTTCGATGATTTCTTCCTCTTCAATGTCTAACACGAGCACCATATCGTTGGATGTCGCATTGCTCATCTCCTCGGTATAAAGACCACCCGTCTTGAAGATATCCTTATTGGCAGGTGTACCCATCATGACCGAAGCGTTGTTGATCCCTTCGATCGTCAGTAAACGATTGGTCAAAAGCATTAAAACAATGGAATCTTGGTAATTGTTTTTTTGAATAATAGTGTGTAACATGGGTCTCCTCACTTTCCTGTTCCTGTCTGTGCAAAGGCATCTGACCCAGAATACTGGTCAAAATGAACCGTGTCGCTAATGAGATAGCGATAAATGTTCTTTTCGATAGGAATGCCTTCTGCCATATATTTTTCGTAGGTTAGTTGATTGATCTCGCCTGGATAATAGACTTGCTGGAACTGTTCAGCAGCCGGTATGGCGTGTAGCTCTTCGATCATCGTTTCGACTGACTCTTTAAATGTGTCTAAGTCAGTGAAGCGTTGAGGATCGATCAGCAAAATAAACTGCCCTAAGTCGCGACCTTTCGTCAGATCGTTGTACATAGAGGAAACATGCTTGCCAAAAGGCAGCCCAAGGAGCATTCCAGACAAGATATCCACCATCATCATCAACCCAAAGCCTTTTGGTCCTGAGATTGGCAATAACCCATGAACATGATGAGGATTCGTCGTTGGCTTGCCATGGGCATCAACGGCCCATGTTGCTGGAATCTCTTTATCTTTGGAACGAGCATCTAAAATTTTGCCCCACGCTTGGACTGTCGTTGCCATATCAAAGACCACCGGCGCACCATGCTTTCGCGGTGCCGCAAAGGCAATCGGATTGGTACCAAAATAATTTTCTTTGCCGCCAAAAGGAACCACCATTGAATCCGATTGGCACATAGATAATGCAATCAAGTCAGCTTCTGCGGCTTTTTTGACATAATAGGATAGTGCCCCACTATGACTCGTTTTCCGCACACCAACCGCCGCGATCCCAGAACGTTTGGCCATCTCAATGGCATGCTTTGTCGCTTCTAATACGACGACCTGCCCTGCGCCATTTTGACCGTGAACGATCCCGCTGCTCGGTCCAGTCTCTTCAAACGTGATCTGCGGGGTGCGATTCATCCCACCTTTAGCGATCCGCTCTGCGTAATAGTCTACCCGCACAGCCCCGTGAGAGTGGATCCCGCTGGCATCGGCAAAGACCAAATGCTCTGCAACGATGGCTGCGTGCTCTTCAGACAAACCAGCAGCCGCTAATTTGTTTTGGATCAATTGCTGTAACTCTTGTGACTGTACAATAACCGTTTCTTCCATCTTCTAAACTCCTTTAAATTTCCGGATCGCGGTTGCAATCTTTGGAATAAATATAGGTCAATGGTTCGTCACGACCAACACCATAGGCCGCTTGCTGAACATAGGCACTCATGAAAATGTAGTCGCCTTTTTCCACTGGGAACCACTCATTATCTAAGTTATACATCCCTTTACCTGACAGTAAGTACGCTCCATGTTCTTGGTAGTGGGTCTCAATGTAGCCATGACTTGCCCCTGGTTCAAAGGAAAGGATATGGATATTCATGTCAAAGCCCAACTCTTTCGGTAAGAAATCCCAAAGTAGGACGTCTGCCATCCCTTCGTATTGGATCGGCGTCAACTCTGAAAGATTCCCCACTACTTTGTAGGCTTGGTGATTTTCAAGTGGTTGGTAACGTTTCTTATACAAGAACACTTCTGTCGCTTCTTCTTGGAGATTTTTCATATACAGTTTTTCTCCAGCAGGCAGATAGATATAGCCTCCGTTCGTCAATGTATGGGTTTCTTTGCCATCACTTACTTCCAGTTTGCCCGAGATGACATACAAGAAACTCTCGATCTCTGGACCGCCGAAGCCCAATTGGTTGGCGCCATCTTTTTTGAATGAAATGATGTAATCGACAAAAGACGCCCCTAATTTTGGTGTGCCGAGTATCGAACATTCACAGTTTTCGAAGCCTGGAATGACATTATTCACTAGCCCATCATGCGGCAAGATCGCAAAATTATTTTTTCTAATGACTGCTCGTGATTGCAGCAATCCATCTAAATAGCCCGTATTATTATTTTTATATCCCATGTGTGTCCCTGCTTTCTATTCTTTGTATGCTAGCTCGTAAAGGGAAGCTGCTAAAACTTCAACCCCAGCTACTAAATCTTCGATAGTCGTTGCTTCGGCTGGGTTGTGGCTAATCCCATCAATACTTGGTACAAACAGCATCGCAGTTGGAAAATGTGGTGCAATGATTTGGGAATCATGCCCCGCCCCACTATGCATGACTTTGTAACGTTTGCCGGTTTGCTTCACCGCTTGTTCCACCGTGGCAACGATCGTCTCGTCCATCGGCACAGGGCGTTCATCCATCCATAGATCCATCTCCACTGTCAGGTCGTGCTCTTTGGCGATCGCTTGAATGATCTGTTCTGCTTCAGCAGTAAAGGCATCCAATAGCTGCCCATCGGTATGGCGACAATCCATCGTAAACAACACTTCACCAGGAACCACGTTGACCGTATTCGGTTTTGGCTCAACTTTACCGAATGTCACTACTAATGGATCCCCAAGCTCTAAGCCACGGTCGATCACTGCGGCACACATTTTGGCAAACCCATACACAGCATCTTGGCGATAGCCCATCGGTGTGGTTCCTGCATGATTGGCTTGTCCTTTTAAAACAAAGGTGTAGCGCTTTTGACCAGCGATACTATTGACGACACCGATCTGCAAATTTTCTTTTTCTAAAACACTGCCTTGTTCGATATGGATTTCCACGAAGGCTTTGATGTCTGATCGAACCGGTTCTTGTGGGTCGCGAAAATCAAAGCCTTGGCGTTGCATCTCTGCCACGAAGCGATTGCCTTCAAAATCTGCGATCGCTTCAACATCGGCTTTTTTGGCCTCTCCGACAAAGTTTTTACTTCCCCAAAAAACGGTTGGAAAACGACTGCCTTCTTCTTCTGCCATTGAGATGACTTCCAAGGAGCGTAAAGGTTGCCCATAGGTCTCTTTTAAATACTTGATCGCTAAAGCAGCAGCAACGACCCCGTATTGACCGTCTAATGTGCCACCGTTAACGACGGTATCGATATGTGACCCTGAAAGAATCGTTTCTTCTGGATACTGGCTGCCTTCCATTCTGCCGAAGAGATTGCCGACTGCATCATAGGACGTCGTTAAGCCAGTTTCTTTTAATTGTTTTTCTACAAATGATTGCGCTTCTTTCCATGAATCGGTATAAAGCAGTCTAGTCATTCCTCCAGTGGGATCACTCCCAATCTGAGATAGTGCATCGATCATTGCCGCTACTTCTTTTTTCAACTCCATTGTTCTGCCTCCTTTGATTTATACGGTTATTGTAAGCGTGTTACTGAAGGACATCATTGTTCAATTTCGACAAAACCGTTTCTATTTTTAGTCATAACGCTGTTTTTTAAACCGCTTCCTTCTCCTATACTCTTCCTTATACTATCGAAGAAGAGAAAGGAAGAAAACAATGGTTTATCCTAAAAATGCCTTTGCGCAAACAGAAAAAATCCAATTTGACACCTACGGCACTTTGCCGTTAGAAGTGACGATCCTAAAAGCAGCGCAGCCTCGGATCAGCCTTTTGTATTTTCATGGTGGTGGCTTCCTCTATGGTCAGCGGGAAGACCTTCCACAGGATTATGTCCACCAATTGCTGGCTGCCGGTGTTAGCCTTTACCTGTTCGATTATCCACTGGCTCCCGAAGTAGCGCTACACGATATCTACCTTCATGCAAAAAAGGCAGTGGAGTGGTTTTTGGATGAAGGCTGGCAGTTCAGCGGCGTTGGTACAAATGAGTATGTTCTATTCGGTCGCTCCGCCGGCGGTTTTTTAGCGACCTTACTGACCGCACGCACAAAGCACTCGGAGCAAAAGGGTTTGATCCGATTTTACGGTTACCAAGAGTTGTTTTGTAAAGAATTTTTGCAGCCGGCACGCTTTTACACACAATTTCCGAAAGTCCCACCATTCGTCGCTGAAGCCATGATCGAAAGCCAACCCATCACCCACGGCACGTTAGAAAAACGATTCCCTTTGTACCTTTCCGCCCGTCAATATGGCAACTGGCAGCGTTATTTAGGGAATCGGGAACAGCTAGCAACCTTGGCGATTCCTGCTGCCGCTTACCAAGACTTTCCTCCGTGCTTTGTCGTTCATTGCAAAAAAGATCCAGATGTTCCCTTCAGCGCATCCGAAGCTTTCGCTGCACAAGTCCCCCATGCCAAAACACTTTGGCTCGACTTAGATCAGCATGACTTTGATCGGACACCAAATGCGAGCGCTGATGAGTGCTATCGAGAGATGATTTCATGGCTCCTTTTAACAATAGAGAAAAATTAAGCGCAGAATTAGCCATGCTTCTTTAGTAAACAAAAACAGGCGATCTTCAAAGGAGTGTTCCCTCTAAAGATCGCCTGTTTTTTGATTATAGTGAGTTGAAAGTATTCACGACATTCTCAACACTGAAGCCGAATTCCGCTAAGACTTTGTCACCAGGTGCGGATGCACCGAAATGATCGATCGCGATCACTTTTCCATGGCAACCGGTGTAACGTTCCCAACCAAATGGGGAAGCCGCTTCGATCGCTACCCGTTTCTTCACTGCTTTTGGCAAGACGCTTTCTTTGTATTCTGAGCTTTGTGCTTCAAACAGATCAAAGCTTGGTAAGGAGACCACCGATACATCGATGCCTTCTTCTGCCAATTTAGCTTGTGCTTGGACCGCAAGATTCACTTCAGAACCTGTGGCGATCAAAATCCCCGCTGGTGTTTCACCAGCTTGTTTTGAAATCACGTAGCCACCTTTTGCGACATTTTCATCCGCACCGGTTTGCGTGCCTTCGATCACTGGTAGATTTTGTCGGCTTAAGACTAAGACCGTTGGTTTATCCGTTGTCGTCATGGCCAATTTCCAGGCAGCACGGGTTTCATTGCCGTCTGCTGGACGAATCACTTGGACATTCGGCATGCAACGGACGCTGGCTAATTGCTCGATTGGCTCATGCGTCGGTCCATCTTCTCCAACCGCCACGGAGTCATGCGTCAAGACATAGATCACAGGTGCATGCTGGATCGCAGACAAGCGCACCGCTGGACGCAAGTAATCAACGAAGACGAAGAAGGTTCCGCCATAGATTCGCGTACCGCCATGCAATTGGATGCCGTTCATCGCTGCCGCCATCGCAAATTCTCGGACGCCAAACCAAATGTTGCGGCCTTCGTATTGGCCAGGTTCAAAGTCTTTTTCTGCTGCCACCATCGTGTTGTTGGATCCAGAAAGGTCAGCCGATCCACCCCAGAGACTAGGGACGGCTTTGGATAAGGCTTGGATCATCTCTTTGCTAGATACTCGACTAGCTTGTGAGCTGCCAACTTCGTAGCTTGGTAATGCTGCATCCCAATCTGCTGGCAATTCACCCGCAAAGGCTTGTTTGAATTGCACAGCAAGTTCTGGGTAGGCTGCCTCATAGGCACGGAAGGTTTCGTTCCAAGCTGCTTCAGCTTTTTGCCCTTCATCGATCATGGTTTCTTTGAAGCGCGCGGCAACTTCTTCAGGTACGGTAAATTCTGGGTATTCCCAACCATAAATCGCTTTGGCTGCAGAAATGCCTTCGGCACCGATCGGCGCACCATGAACGGCAGAGGTGCCTTGATTTGGCGCACCGTATCCGATCACAGTCTTGATTTCGATCAAGGTTGGTTTGTCGCTTTCAGCTTTTGCTTCGTCGATCGCTTTCGAGATCGCTTCTAAATCATTGCCGTCTTCAACGAGAATGTGTTGCCAGCCATACGCTTCAAAACGCGCACCGACATTTTCTGTAAAGGCTTTTGAAGTTGGGCCATCTAGGGAGATGTCATTTGAATCGTACAAGACGATCAGTTTGTCTAATTTCATGTGACCAGCCATGGATGCAGCTTCTTGCGAAACACCTTCCATCAAGTCGCCATCGCCACATAAAGCGTAGGTATAGTGATCAATGACTTGATACTTGTCGCGATTGTAGGTTGCAGCCAAGTGGGCTTCGGCCATCGCCATACCGACTGCCATGGCGATCCCTTGTCCTAAAGGTCCAGTGGTTGCTTCCACGCCGTCTGTGTGATCGACTTCTGGATGCCCTGGCGTGCGGCTATCCCATTGACGGAAGTTTTTTAGATCCTCAATGGTCACATCGTAGCCAGACACGTGCAACAAGCTGTACAATAACGCCGAACCGTGTCCAGCAGACAAAACAAAACGGTCACGATCCACCCAGTTGCGAGAAGTCGTTGGATTGACTTTCAAGTGTTTCGTCCACAAGGCATAGGCCATGGGTGCTGCCCCCATCGGTAATCCTGGATGTCCTGAATTGGCTTTTTGTACGGCTTCGATACTTAATGTACGAAGGGTATTCACTCCTAATTGATCGATTTTATCAAATAGTTTTTTCAATTAAATTGCCTCCTTCACTTTCTTCAGCCAGCATGTTTCTATTCACTGCCTTTTCACAATAGAAAAGAACCGGACGTCCAAAGTTTACTGGCTAATAGGCAACGAATGCTCCTCTTTTTAACAGTCCTAACTTTGGTCGTCCGATTCTTTTGCTTTTGGCTTTGCTTAGCTGCTCAAAACTTTTCCAGTCATTTCTTGATAATCTGCGACCATGATCGACCATGCTTTGGCAATGTCGTCATCTAAACCAAACAATCCACTGCGTCCGACAATATAGATGTCTGGATTGGCTTCATCGATCCGTTTGAAGGATTTCCGGTTGGAGGAACCGTCCATTTCAATGACATAGTGATAGTCGTATTCTTCCCGTAATTCCCGTAGTTCAACAATTTTATCTAACGCCCCTTCAATAAAGCGTTGGCCAGCAAACCCTGGATCAACTGTCATGATCGTGACTTTATCCAAAAGATCGATATAAGGCAAAATGACCGATACTGGCGTTTCAGGATTTAAAACGATCCCGGCTTTTAATCCAGCATCATGGATTTGATCGATCAGACGAAATGCTAATCCATCTAAAACCTCAGCGTGCATACAGATCCATTCACAGTTGATATCGATCAGCTGCTGCACCCAAAAAGCAGGTTCAGTGACCATCAAATGAGCGGACAGAGGCAAAGTACTGATTTTGCGGACCTCTTGAATAAACCATGGGGATAGGGAAATATTGGGTACGTAATGACCATCCATAATATCAATATGATAGGAGTCAACTTGGTCATTCAAAAAAGTGATTTGTTCTTTAAATTTATCTAGATCCATCGTCATCAATGACGGTGAAAATTCAACTTTGTTCATAGACTTATCCTTTCTCCTCAATCAGTCTTGTACTGAGAGGAACGACTCTTCTTTCAATTGAATCGCTTTTTTAGAAAATTTGAATATCATCTAAATCGATTTCTTCTTCTTCCACTTCTGCTTGTGCGGCTACTTGTTCTTCAGTGACATTTTTCTTAATCAAAGCCAAGGTGATCCCAGTCACTACTATATTTACCAGCAAAGCTACTGCCCCAGCCCACGGACGAGTCATGGTCGGCAGCATCAGCACACCACCAAACGGTACAGTTGCATCTGCCCCTAAGACCATTGAAACAGCCCCGCCTGCAGCGCCGCCAATAGCTGTTGCGATCAGCCCTCGGACGATATCGTTCATAACGATTGGGATCACCCCTTCAACGATATTGATCACACCCATTGGTACGGCAGATTTTAACGTTTCCACTTCTACAGGCGTATAGATGTTTTTGCCGAACAGTTTTGCAATAAAGAATGCTAAACCAAAGCCGATCGGTGTTGCAGTATTGACTAATTGCAGTGCAGTGATCGGTCCATTGATCCCTTCTGCTTGCATCGTCAGAACAAAAGCAAAGACCGTTTTATTGATTGGTCCACCATAATCAACGCCGCTCAACAAGCCGATGACGGCACCAAAAACCAATAATGAAGAGGAGCCTAAGCTATTTAATGCGTTCGTCAGTAAGTTCGTAAAGGCAGTGATCGGTGTACCGATAATATAGACCATGATCAGACCACCGATCAAAGAGGTCAAAAAGGGAATGATCAATGTCGGCATCAAGCCTTTCGCCCAATTTGGTACTTTAATAAATCGTAAAATAGCAATTACTAGATATCCAGCTAAGTAGCCGCCCAAAATTCCCCCAATAAAACCTGCACCAATGGCATTGGCTGTCAAACCAATAATAAACCCTGGCGCGATCCCCGGTTTTTCGGCAATCGCATAAGAAATTCCTGTCGCAATGACCACTGGAAGCAACCCGAGTCCTGCGCCTCCCATCGTAGCTAAAGCATCCCAAATCGTAAATTCACCTGGCACTAGTTGTCCCTGGCTGGTGCCGCCGAAAGCCATGCCAATGGCAATCAAGAATCCGGCACCGCAGACAATCGGAATCAAATAGGAGATGGCTGTCAACAAGTGTCCTTTTAAATTCAATGCTTTGATTTTTTCCATAGTTTCCTTCCTCCTTCGGTTTTCTTAGACCGCCTGCTGTTGGACGACCTCTTTGGCTTTTTCCAACAATTTACTTGGGGACTTGATGGCAACTTCGGTCGGCACTTGAATGATCCGTTTCCCTTCAAATCGTTCACGTCCTGCTACTTTGACGTCAACTGCTAAAATCACGACATCTGCAGCCGCAATCGCTTCAGGTGACAATTCATTTTCACGACCGATCGTTCCTTGTGTTTCCACATGGATCTCGTAACCTGCCTTTTTAGCCGCATTTTCTAACTTTTCTTGAGCAATATAAGTGTGAGCGATCCCTACTGTACATGCACATACGCCGACGATTTTCATAACTAATTCCTCCTTAAATTTTCTGTTATCCTTGAAATGCTTCAATCACTTGCTGCGGCTCTTTTGCTTTCAACAAGGCAGCCGTCACCTCGTCATTTCCTAATTTCCGAGCGAACAAAGAGAGCAATTTCAAATGCTTTTGCGCCCCTTCCGTGTCATCACCGACGGCGAATAAGATAATTCCTTTCACTCCCTTGCCATCCAACGTTTCCCAAGGGATCTCTTCTTTTAAAACCCCGATTGCTACGCCGATCTCCTTCACATGAGCACTTTTTCCATGAGGAATGGCAATGTAATTACCAATCCCTGTTTGACCAACTGCTTCCCGCTCATAGACATCTTTTAAAAATGCTGCCTGATCCGTCAAGTACTCATTGGTATATAAAAGCTGACTCAATTGCTGCAGGGCTTCTTCTTTAGAAGCTGCCTCCATGTTGGTTTTGATTATTTTTGGATCAATTACTGTTGAAATATCCATTCGTTTTCCTCCTCTAGTTGAGTACCTCTTGCCTTACTGAATTGATCATTCATTCCTATCAGCCGCATTGGTTGAGAAGGAAGGCTTCGATTTCTTCTTTTGATTTTTCTGCAATGAATTGCAGATTTTCTTCATAGGCGAAACATTTCATTAAGCGGATGACTGCTTGTTTCACCGCGGTTGTTTCGTCAGTCTTCATCAGGATCGCAAAAATCGTTTTTGCTTGCAGCGTTCCCTGCCAAAGGACTTTTTCACCTCTGACTAGAACGATTCCGCTTTTTTTCACCACATCACTTTCAATGTGTGGTAGCGCAAAATCTTCAGCAATCATCGTATTGCCGCTCGCTTCTCGGGCTTGCAGTGCTTCAAATAGCAGGGTTTTGCTCTCCGTCAGCCCGATTGTTTGACTAACAGCTGCAATCTTCCTTAAAACATCGACTTTCGTCTCTCCTGCTTCTGTTGAAACTAACGTAAGGGACAAAGGGAATTTAGTCATTTCTCACCCTCCCAATCATCGCTTCAAGGCGTTTTTGGTCTTCCATCGTCAGCATGGCGCTCACGATCACGACCGGAATCGGACTATCGATCGTTAATTGAACGGTTGAGATGATCATCTCCGTATCCGGGTGTTGCTTTAAAGCCGCTTCCACATCACGAGAAGGTAGGACAGCGGTGATTGCCAACTCACGAAATTTCTTATGCACTTTTACTTTTAATAATTCGGAGGTCCCGATTCCCGTAGTACAGACGATCATAACCTTGAGTTGTTGAGGATGTTCTTCGATCGCTTGAGCAAAGTAAAGGGTGACAAAGCCGATTTCATCTTCTGTGAGTGCTGGCAAATCGTACACTTGACAGATTTCTCTTGCAGTCTCTTCGGTAGCAAAAAACAAATCTGTGTATTCTAATTTGATTTGCTCCAAAAGATTGTTTTTGACTTCAATCCCATGTCGCAATCGATTGATCATTGGTTTGATATGGCGAGCCAATTTACCGAATAACTCCTCGTCTTCAAATGAGCGCTGCAGCTGGGTGCTCATTTTTTCTATAAATGCATTGGAAATCAGTTTTACTTGTTCTGACAGATCCTCTAATTCATCCGTGGCCTTTTGCATCCGTGAGGAGACGAGGTACTGATACATATAATAGCTTTCGTTTTCTGGTAATTTCGTATGCAAGTACTGTTCGCTATTGCCAATGATCTCTTTGGCGATGGTGGCTAACTCTGGGTTTTCTTGCATTTGCTGTTTCTCTTTCTCATCTAAAATATCCTCGTTAAACGAATTCCCTACTTTGCGAAACCGCCGCAATAAGATATACAGGTGAGAAAAAAGATTGATGTTGTATGGGTGAGGAATTACTAAGCCTAGGTGATTTTCAATCAAATTCAGCTGTCGCAAAACAAACTCCGCATCATAACGGTTGAACGCCTCATTCGTCACATGCAGATCATCCAAGCGGATATTGCGGGTTTGCTGGATATACTCCTGCAATGCACGACGGATATTTTTTTCTGCACCGTTCACCCCGATCATTTTATTTTTGCGGGAAACCGTCAGCTCAAAACGCTGCAAAGCTTCAGAAATTAATTTCTCATCACTGTTGATGACCGTTTCACTCACATAAAAAGGCTGATATAGGGAAAAAATATTCTTTCTTTTGGGGGAAATAAGCAATAGCTCCTCCATCACCTTGTTACGGCGTTCCACTGGTGTCAGTGCATTCGGCATTTCTGCTTTCTGACTCTGGGGCTTTTCTTGATGATGGAAACTTAAGCGGTAGCCTTTCCCTTTTTCTGAGAGAATCACATAGTCAATCGTGGCATCCTCATTGATCGCTTTTACGATGCGATAAATCGACTTTGTAGAAAGTCGAAGCGCTGCGGATAGTTCATCGGCTGTGACAAATTCTCTCGTATTGGAAAGAATATGGATGATTTTTCTCTTTCGTTGTTCCATAACAGTCATGTAACCGTTCTCCTTTCTACACACTTATCATAGCACCAGGAAATGTAAACGTTCTATCATTCTTTGTCCCCTTCAAGGGACAAAGACGATCGATAATAAGAATTACAATACAACGTTAAGGACAAAAAAAACAGCCATTTTTCAAAATGGCTGTAACAAAATCTGTGTTATCATCAATGTTCCTTATTCAACTGTTGGAATAAGAAAAGAAAAGCTGCTAGTTCCAATAAAACGAGAAGGAAAACGCCGTTTATCGAAACCCTTCAACCCCCGTTAAAAAACAATCTAGGTTTAAACGGCTTGTGCAGCAAGCGAAATAACCACTCTCATTGAAAGGAATGATTTGAGCTTTTTACATCAACGAACGATAAAGCTCAATAATTTCTTCTAAAGTCGTATCCCGCGGGTTGCCTGGTGTGCAGACATCGTTCAAGGCATCTTTAGCGATGGCTGGGATATCTTCTTCTTTGACGCCTAATTCAGAAATGGTCGCTGGAATGCCCACATCTTTGCTTAACTGATCGATTGCTTGGCAAGCAGCATCGCGGACGTCTTCAAGTGACATCGTTTCTGCCCCTTCAATGCCTAAAACGATCGCGATCTCACGGTATTTTTCACCCGTAAAGTCTTTGTTGTATTTCATGATGGTTGGCAACAAGGACGCGCACGCTACTCCGTGAGGAATGTTGTACCAAGCGGACAATGGATGGGCCATGCCGTGGACTAAGCCCAAGCCGACGTTTGAAAAGCCCATACCGGCAATGTATTGTCCTAACGCCATCGCTTCTCGTCCTGCTTGATCGCCATTCACGGAATCTCGCAATGAGCGTCCGATGATCTCGATTGCTTTGATGTGCAGCATATCAGTCATTTCCCAAGCGCCTTTGGTGATGAAGCCTTCGATGGCGTGGGTCATGGCATCCATTCCCGTTGCGGCTGCCAAGCTCTTAGGCATCCCCATCATCATATCGCTGTCCACAAAGGCTACCAGAGGAATATCGTGAGGATCTACACAAACAAATTTCCGATGATTGTCTTCATCTGTAATCACATAGTTGATCGTTACTTCGGCTGCAGTCCCAGAAGTTGTCGGTACCGCTAAAATCGGCAAGCATGGATGTTTCGTGTCTGCCACGCCTTCCAAACTAATCACATCGGAAAATTCAGGATTCGTAGCAATGATCGCGATCGCTTTTGCCGTATCGATCGGTGAACCACCGCCAATCGCAATGATACAATCGGCTTGGGCTTCTTTGACAAACGCTAAGCCGTCTTTGACATTTTGGATTGTTGGGTTCGGCACGATCCCATCATATAACGCATAATCGACACCTGCTTCATCCAATAATTTCGTCACTTTGGTCGCAACTTCAAATTTCACCAAATCTTTGTCGGTGATCACTGCCGCTTTTTTAAACCCTCGTGCCTTGAATTCGGTTGGTACGTTCTCGATCGCTCCTTTTCCAAAATACGATGTTTCATTCAAAATCATTCTATTTGCCATTCTTCCTACCTCCATTTGTTTGTTTATTCACAATATATTTTAAATAGAAAAGACTGAAAGCCTTTTCTATTCTTCTACCATTGATTATACCTCAAGATAGCCTGCTCGGGGAGTAACTTTGAAAGCGTCAGCCAGTTTTTTCAGATTTTCATCTGTAATGGTTTGTAAAATTGGGCCTTGTGCTTTGACATAGGTGTACACTTCCGCAGCTTTCTCTGCCGTTTCAATCAAGCCAAAGACTTCGTCCATATCTTTGCCAGCACCGTAGATCCCATGTTGCGGCCAAAGAACCAAACGGGTCTCTTTCATTTTAGCAGCCGTTGCTTCGCCGATCTCATTCGTTCCTGGGACCATCCAAGGAATGATGGAGACGCCTTCTGGGAAGACCACCAAGCACTCCGTACACATTTGCCACAAGGTCCGCGTGAAACTGCGTTCATCCAACTCATGGGTAAAACTCATGGCTAAAAGATGAGATGCGTGGTTATGCATGATGATTCGGTTTTCTGGATCGACCGACAAGCGTGCGATATGACTCATGAAATGACTTGGCAGTTCACTCGTTGGCACCGCACCATTTTCCAAGCCCCAAAGCAATTCCAATGTTTGCCCATCTTCTTTGACTCGGATCACACCAAGGTTTTCCGCTGGATGTGCCGCTACATTTTTAAAGTATTTTCCTGAACCTGTCACGATAAAGTACTTGCCAGCTAGTGCCGTGGCATCAAAAATCATGGGAATTTCCCGGAAGACGCTTTGCGGATCGATGAAAGGCAAGATCTCTTCTTCTGTTAATAAGTAAGAAATATTGCCGCCGTTGCGCTCATCCCACCCTAAACGGTAAAGATTTGCTGTCGTTTCCATCATTTCTTGTACAAAATTCGCTTGTAAAATATCAATCTTTTTCATCGTTCTCCTACTTTCTGGCTTTTAAGACGGTTTCTTCATAGGCTTTCACTTCTGATAGCCAATCCAGACCTGCTGGTACCCCTTGGCTTTCACAGAAGTAATTCCAAACATCTGCATACGGATAGTCTTTTAATTCTTCCGTCATGGCTAAACGAGTGGTGAAATCACCTGACAATTCGATTGCTTTTAGTTCTTCGATCGGTTCTAGCATCGCTTTTAGCAACGCTTTTTGAGTATTGCGCGTCCCGATCACCCACGCAGCGACCCGATTGATCGTCGCATCAAAGAAATCTAACCCAATGTTGGTTTTTGGCAATAAGTCATTGCGAACCAATTCGCGACCAATCTCTTGCAATTCATCGTCCATGATCACGACATGATCACTATCCCAGCGTACAGGACGGCTGACATGCAGCAAAATGCCTTTGCTAAATAGTGCCAATGAAGACAGTTTATTGGAGATCACTTCGGTTGGATGGAAATGTCCAGCATCCAAACAAATCAATTTATCGCGTGTCAAGCCATAGCCCATATAAAATTCATGAGAGCCGACGGTGTAGGCTTCGGCACCAAGACCAAACAACTTGCTTTCCACGGCATCTACCGTGTATTCCGCTGGCAATTCTTCAGCAAAAATCTCATCTAATGCTGTCATCAAGCGTTCCCGTGGTGTAAAACGATCGATCGGGTTGTCTTTGTAGCCATCTGGCACCCAGAAATTATTGACACAGACTTGCCCAGTTTCTTTCCCCATATAAGCAGCGATTTGACGAGAACGTTTGCCGTGTTCGATCCAGAACTGACGAACTTCTTCATCTGGTGAAGCAAGGGTAAAGCCATCTTTGAACATGGGATGTGAGAAAAAGGTTGGATTGAAGTCTAAACCTAAGCCTTGTTCTTTCGCCCAAGCGACCCATTTTTCAAAATGCTTCGGCTCCAATTCATTTAGATCCACTGCTTCCTCGGTGTCTAAATAGATGGCGTGAAGGTTCAATTTGTGTTTTCCAGGAATCAAAGAGTAGGCTTTTTCTAAATCTTGGCGCAACTCCTCTGGGGTATGGGCAGCACCAGGATAATTCCCCGTTACAGAGATCCCACCAGATAATGCTTCATCACTCAAAAATCCTTGGACATCGTCCCCTTGCCAAACATGCATCGAGATTTTCACATCGGCTAATTTTTTCAAAACCGCATCCGTGTCGACACCTAATTTGGCATATGCTGTCTTAGCTTCTTCATAACGCTGTTGAATCGTTGTCATTTTTTTCCTACTCCTTCTATAAAACGTTGATAGTTGCTTAAAATCTTGTGATCAAAAGGCTGTGGTTCATGAACACTGCAAGGAAATGAGTGTTTGACCGCGCGGCGTGCTTCAGCCAGCGACGTGAAGATGCCAGCACTCATCATCTGCATTAAAAGATTACCGATCGCCGTTGCTTCACTTGGGCCAGCTTCGATCGTCAGCTGCGCAGCATCAGCCGTCAGTTGATTTAAAAAGCGATTGTTGGAACCGCCCCCCACGATATGCAGTTTTTGCAGCTTGCTCGTCGTACCTGTCAGCTGTTCCAGCTTTTGTAATTCACTGGCATAGCAAAGCGCTAAGTTATCATACACACAGCGAGCCAGTTCCCCTGCGGTTTCTGGAACTTTCTGCTGGGTTTCTCGACAATACGCTTGCAGTTCAGTAATCATGTTTTCTGGATTCAAAAAACGAGGATCATTGACATCGACAAACTGTTGAAAAGCAGGCGTTGCTTGCGCCAATTCCGCCAATTCTGCATAGGAATACTGATAGTCTTGCTGCCGAGCCACTTCTTGGATCAGCCACATGCCCATGATGTTTTTTAAAAAGCGAATCGTGTTGTGGGCACCCCATTCGTTCGTATAATTTTCATCAAAGGCGGCAAGGGAAACATTGGGTACTTTGGTTTCGATCCCCAGCAATGACCAAGTCCCGCTGCTGATGTAGCCCCAATCTGCCCCCTCTCCAGGTGTACCGATGATCGCTGATGCCGTATCATGACTAGCGACAGTGACAAAGGTCGCTTGTGGCAAATCATAGGCTGGAAACTTCTGTGTTTGCAGTGCGCCTAAAACCGTTCCAGCATCAACCAATGGTGGGAATAGGCCTTCTGTTACGCCGATCTCAGCTAACAATTCTGCATCCCATGTTTGGGTGTTGGCATTTAGAAGCTGCATCGTCGAAGCATTGGTTTTTTCCGTGACCATCTTGCCAGTAAAAACGTAGCCCAAGTAGTCTGGAATCAGCAGCAGCTTGTCGGCTTTTTGCAGCAGTTGCGCTTCTTCTGCGGCTAACTGAAAAATCGTGTTGAAGGGCTGCAGCTGAATGCCTGTTTTCTCATACAGTTTTTGCAAAGAATAGCGCTGACCAAAAGCTGCGATCGCATCATTGGTGCGACTATCTCGATAAGCGACTGGGTCGCCTAAACGTTCGCCTGCTTGATCGATCAAACAGTAATCCACTGCCCAGGTGTCGATTCCGACGAAGCAGTCATTGATACCTGCTTGTTTCACTTTTTGCAGTCCTACTAAAATCTCTTGGATCAAATAATCGATCGCCCAACGGTCAAAGCCTTCATGAGGACGAAAGCCGTTTTTAAAGCGATGGATCTCTTCTAAAGTGATCTGCTCATTTTCCCAACGGCTCAGCATCAGACGACCGCTTGATGCACCGATATCGATTGCGATAAATGTGTTCACTGGTCTCCACCTTTCATTATCTTGTTTAAAAATAAACCGATTACAATTCACTGATTCATTCTTGTTGACTCAATTTTAGCTTGACAATCAACGAGTTTCATCACACAATTTTGATAAAGACTTGCACAATCTTGGTAAAAAGGAGGATCCGATGGATTACTGGGAAAAAGCCAACCACTCATGGTCAACCGATTCACTGCGTTACATCAATACTTCAACCCAAAAGCAGCGTGAACTTTTCTATTACATTCAAGAAATCGGCTATTTCAAAGCCAGCAAACCTTACTTTACAGAACGAGAAAACCTGCCTTCTTATTTGATCAAGTATACATTGTCCGGCTGCGGTGAATTGCGCTACAAAGGAAAAAGCTATCAATTGAAAGCAGGTGATGTGTTTTTTATCGACTGTCTAGACTATCAGTATTACCGCACCGTTAGTCAAGAGCCCTGGGAAATGGACTGGATCCATCTATATGGCGCCAACGTCGCAGCGTTTTATGAGGAATTCCTCAAAAATGGCAGTCCAGTTTTTCACACCAATCCTGCCAGCAGTCGTCAAAATCCGATCCATTTGGTCTTACAAGATTTATTGATGTTACAGCCAGAACCAAATGCGAAAACTGCCTTCCAAAGCTCTGTTTTGATCCATCAGCTGCTCAATGAACTGCTCCTGCAAAAATATCATCTCGACTTTTCGGATAGTGAAATCCCGCCTTATATTTTGCAGATTCGTGACCAGCTAGAAGAAGATTTCCGTCAAGGGATCACCTTGGAATCTTTGGAGGAAAGGTATCATATCAATAAGTATCAAATCGTCAAGGAGTTTTCCAAATATATGGGCTTGCCCCCCATCGAGTACCAGATTAGCAAACGCATCTCTTATTCGAAAGACCTTTTGCGCTATTCTCGGCTTTCCATCAAAGAGATCTCATTGGCGATCGGCATCGAAAACACCGCCTATTTCAGCCGTTTATTCAAGAAAAAAGTCGGCATTTCACCTAGTGATTATCGCCAGACGGAGAATGGACGGTAACTATTTTTCTTTACAAAAAACAGCCCTTGCCGGCACCTTTTCGATAGGCACTGCTGGCAAGGACTGTTTAGAAACGATAACAAAAGAGCAGCTTTTCTGGTGACTATTCATTGCTGCGTCTAAAAAAATAAAGACATTTTTGAGAAATGAATGTCTATACTATCTCATAAAATGCTTTTTAAAATTCGCATCGCCAGTCAGCAGCTGGCGTCTCGATAATCTAACCGCTGAAACAATTGCAGAAACACTGTATCAACTGCTGTGTTTTTCCTCAAACTCTTTCTTACTTTTCTCATAAAATCTGTTAATTAAATAGAACAGCAGTGTGCCCGCACAAAGAATACCAATTGCTAAATAAAAAGCATAAACTTTTGTTCCTGTCGCATCTGAGATCATACCTGTTATTGAAGGAACTAGCACAGAGGCGGACATTCCAAAGAAATTAAAGACACCATAAGTAGTTGCAATACTTTTTCTGGGGGCATATTGTCCTAGCCAAGAAATGATAATCGGTTCAACTGCTAATTTCCCTAAAAATCCATACGCTATAATCCCAAAAATCAGCAAGGATGGATTTGATGTCGTGACTGTGATAAACAGCACAAAGGCAGCTGCGATTTCCAGAAAAATAATAATCGTCACTTTCTTACTTGGAATTCTGTCTGCAATTCGGCTAAAAACCAAGGCACCAGGGATTGCAGCGAAAAAAACTAAAGAAGAAGTCACCCCGATTGCGGTTCCTTGAAAACCTCTTTCAGTTTCTAAAAAGTTTGGCAGCCATGTGTCAATTAAATAATACGCATACAATGTTGAAAAATAGAGAATATAGGCTGAAATCATTGGAAGCTTAAATAAACCTTTTAAAGACCTTCTACTTTTTTTAACAGGCGCGTTTTCTTTCTTCGATGCAGGCAGTTCTTCGCGAATAAATTTCTGGAAAATGACAATCATGATTAAAACTAAAATAGCTGTTATGTATAGTAAAGACTGCCAGGGTAAAATCCCTTCTCCAACGAAAAAACTAGAGGAAATCAGACCAAGACCGCTTCCAACCGCAGTTCCGCTATTTACGATAGCAGTTGCCAAACTTTTTTTGTTTAACGGAACATGTTCAGTCGTTAATGAATAGGCTGCACCATAGTAGGTTCCGCAACCCACTCCAGCAAGGATACTTCCAATAAAAACTGTCGAAATTCTCTGAGAGAGCGCAACTACCAAAGTACCTATGCCTAATAGCAGAAACCCAGGGATTAAAATTTTCTTTTTTCCAAGACGATCAACCAATATACCAGAAGGAATCTGCATACATACATATCCTAAAAAATAAAAGCTGGAAATATTTCCCAGACTTGCATCGCTTGCTCCGCCAAAAAAACTGCTGATGATTGGATAAATGGGTGTTAAGATCGTTCGATAGATCCAAATAACAATCCAACCGGCTGTTAAGACAAAAACGATCTGCTTCCAGTAGGGAGCTCGCTCACGTTCTGTTTTTTCTCTCATTTCACACGTCCTCCCTGAATTTAAAATTACGATGAACCGCGGAAAAATCCGCAGTTCATCGAATGAATCGTTTCAGTTAGAAAAATTTCCCAGAGAATGCTTCTGTTACTCCAGTTTCTTGACTATAAATCGTTTCTCCGCGTAAAATCGTTTGTACGACTTGCGCGCCAATCTCACGACCAATATATGGGCTGATTTTGTTGCGATACTCTAAGTCCTCTGCTTTTAGTATATAAGGCGCGTTCGGTTTAATAAGAACAAAGTCGGCATCTTTTCCGATACTGATGCGTCCTTTTGAGTGCAGATTATAACGATCAGCAGGATTTTTTGCTATTATATCGGCAAACATTTTCAAGCTCATCCCTCACTTTTGGACACCTTCGTCAAAGAGAACGTCGACATTGTTTTGAACCCCAGAAATTCCTCCCCATGCTTCAAAAGCATTTTCTTTGTCTTTCAAATCTGGCGTACAAGGAGAATGATCGGAGGTTATAAAAGAGATTTCACCGGCTAAAACCTTTTCCCATAATGCTTCACGAGCAGATAAATCACGAATTGGCGGTGAACATTTCACTACAGGGCCAATCGAGTCGAGCTCCGCTGTATGAAAGTATAAATAATGCGTACACGTTTCGCATGTTACATCCACACCTTCAGCGCGAGCTTTCGTGATTTCATCTACACCTTCTGGACAAGCAACATGGACAATATGGATGCGGCAGCCAGTTTCTTTTGCAAGAAGAATGGCACGGCGAATAGGTTCCACTTCCGTAAAGACAGGACGCGTGTTGACATACGCTTCAAGTGTGGTCTCTCCATTTTTATATGCAATTTCACCTAACTTATCAGTGATAGGGGCGTTTTCCGCATGAATCGCCAACACTTTTCCAGTTTTAGCTATTTGCTTCATTCCTTCATATAATGAATAATCGTCGACATTCATGAAATCGCCGTCAATTGTCCGATCGCCGCAAGTCCCCATAAAACATTTATATGCAGTGACGCCGCCTTCATCCAGTTCTTGAATACCACCGTCTAAGTTTAACGGAGTAAGCCCGCCGAATGAGGCAACATCTACCCGCAGTTTATTTTTTCCTGCTTGGTACTTGATAGCCAAACTCTCTGCATCGGTTGTTGCAGGAACTTGGTTTAACGGCATTTCCATAAATGAAGTAACGCCGCCTTTGGCGCACGATGCGGTTCCAGTTTCGTATCCTTCCCAATGATCACGATAACCTCCGCCAGGATCAGTAATATGAACATGAGCATCTAGCATACCGGGACTTACTACCAGTCCTGAGGCATCAATTGTTTGAGCGCCAGTCAGATCTTTTCCGATCGCCGATATTATCCCGTCCTTGACTGCAACATCCGTTTCTACCTCTCCATTTTCCAAAATTACTAAACCATTCTTTATAACCAAATCATGACTCATTCTACTTCCTCCTTTTTAATTAACGGCTTCTTCAGTATTATCTTCAGAGCCTAATTTCTTTAAACCAACGTAGATAATGAATGCACAGGAAAATCCAACTAACCATGAGACATTAGAAACCGCTTGCAACACTGGAATAAATTGTCCGCTAAATGAAATCAGCAGCGCAAGGATGGTTGCGGTGTAGGCTTGTCGATTCAGCCCGCGATAGCTATTTTTGGTATTGTCCTTTTTGCGATCAATATACAAATCGTCTAAACAAATGGTTTGCTTCCCGATAAAAAAATAATGCGCAATCATCACACCGGCAACCGGCCCCAATACAGCGCCAATTGAATTCAAGAAAATAAAGATACTGTCCGCATTTTCCATTAACTTCCACGGCATAATCATGAAACTTATCAAGCTTGCAATGATAACCCCTTTCTTGTAATTGACCTTTGTTGGAAACAACGCAGACAACTGATACGCTGCAGGAATAATATTACCGGTAGCATTCGTTGAGATTGTGGTAAGTAAGAAAACCGTCATTGCAATCACAACTGCAGGAAAACTATCCCAGCGTTCCACAATATTCAACACATTCCACTCTTGAATGCCATAATGAATGGACCCGCCGATTAAGATCGCTGCACTGGAGAATGCAAAAATAATATAAGCAACCAGTAGACTTGCCATCTGTCCAATCGTTTGGTCTCTAGTGGACTTGGCATTTTGCGTAAAGTCAGAGACACTTGCTCCCGGCGCAGCCCAAACTGCTAAGACAGAATTAATAATCATAAAATAGGCAAAAATCGGGTTGACACTTTGCGCTGCACCGCTTGTATCAAAAGCTAAGATTTCACCTATCCCTCCAGCGGCTTGAATAGCCCACACCGCCATTCCTCCGAATACCAGATAGATTAACGGACTTAAGATCGCTGTAAATTTATTAAGAATGTTTCCACCACCAAGTCCAATCAGCATATTGATCAGCCAAAAAAGTGTAAATGCAATGAGTCCAGGAATACTGATACCGAAAAAATCGGCAGAGCCGCCAAGCGTCAAAAATTCGGGCCAAATTTTACCGATCAATACTAAAAGTGCTAAAGATCCGGTATAGTTCTGCAAGCCAAACCAAGCAATCGCAGCCACACACCCTCGTAAAAATCCTGGCAATTTTGCTCCGACATCCCCATAGACCGACCGAAGATGGATAGCAAAGGGAATGCCATATTTCGAACCAGCTCTCCCATTCATGGTCATGAATAGCGCAACGACAAATGCGCTGAGTATAAGGGCTAACATCACATTAATGGGAGACAAACCTAGGAACAAGAAACCGCCGACAGCCGTATAGTTGGGGATGTTATGTACCGATCCCATCCAAAGTGTAAAATAGTTTTTTGTTCCCATATTTCTTTTCTCACGTGTTTTAGGAAGCATATCTTCGTTGTACCCTCTTTCCCGGTATCGTGCGGCTTCCTCTTCTGAAACTTGGTAATCTTTATTTTCCACTATTCCTCCTCCTTGTCTTTATTTGTCTCGATCGATCATTTTCACAAACAAAATGCTGATAGCTATCGCGAATGATTCAGAGATGATCAATCAAGCGAATCCGTATAGAAGATCGCTATAAAAGCGTTTTCATGCGTTATTCATATTGTAATGTGCGAATCGTTTCCTTACATTTAACAGGAAACACAAATATTTTTATACGTTTGTGCAAATTAGCTAAAAATAATTTTATTTTTTGATTAAAATAATCATAAAGAAGGTATGAATCTTATTTTGTTGAAGGTTAATGCCTATTTTTCCCGTTTGACCATTTTCTTGTCTTTACTTGTATTTTCTACATTCGTCTTTTTGCATCCTTTATACCTATCATGTAAAACTTAATCTGGTATTTGCTCTCCTCTCTCCCCTGTATCATTTTTCTCGTTATGATCGGCCTTTGATCAATCAGCCAGTCAAAGAATCAATTCGCTTTGTCATTCTTCACTGCTCAATAGCAAGACGGACAGAAACTTTCACCCCGTGTTCCTCTTCAACAAATTCAGGACCTGCTTTAGCAAGAAATCAGCGCCATAGTTTTCCAGATACGTTTTTTTAAGGAAAGTCGAGCGAACTTTGGGGTATTATCAAGGAAAAGGCAGTATTTCTCCTAATGCTTATTGAAAAGACAACCGGCAAAGCTTTTTCATAACTAAAAAAAACAGCAGGTGAAGCCATGAACAAAAATGACTGCACTTGCTGTTTTACTTATTTGAAAAGTTGGCATGTTTATTGATTCGTTTCAATAATGATCGCCAGATCCTCCGACTGATTCAATTTAGGGTTTCTTAAGGCACGATATCCGTCAGTTACAATGCTTTTCTAATTGAAGTCATTCGACTATAGACAGATCTTCAGCTTCCATTAAAAACACTGAAAGAATTCGTTTCTAGAGACGGCGTCCAAGTCGAACGAACAAATTTGATCGATTTTGCCACGAAAGCGGCAATAGAGAAAATAGCGGAAATGAAAGAAATAGTTACCTTATTAACCGAAATAAAAACGGAGATCCAACGTTCGGAAGAAATCAAAAAGCGTGAAGTTGTCCACACATTGGAAATTCCTGAAGCTCATTTTTGGCTGGTTCCTTATGAAGGAAAAATTGGTGATATTGCTTACCATAAAAAAATGGCAGCTGCTTATGATACCATCGTTTCACATCAGCTAACGCCTACCTATGAGTGTGGCTTGATCAGCTTTGTGGATCAGAATAAGTTCGAGACCTATCTCTTTATCGAATTAGCAAAATCAAGTGTGCTTGAAGAAATGGAACAAATCCTTCATTTACCAGCAGCGACCTATGTCACCCTAACAACAAAGGAACAAAACATTCAAAAAGCAAGTACCGTCTTTTCAGACCTTTTGCGTACATCAAAACCTCGCGTCCTGTTCCAAACGGAACTTTTTTCAGAAGTCGTTAATGCTGATGCCTTCAGTTATGAGATTTATTGTTCGCTATAAGAAACGTTTTGTATGTCAGCCGTTCCTTTTATTGATGTGCATTCCGTATAAATCAACCTTCAGACACCACAAAAGCCGATCCTCTCTAGAGTAGGATCGGCTTTTTTGTGTATAATCTTCATTTAACGCCCCAACACCTCCGCCACCGAATAAACGCCTGGGGCAAAGGTCTTGCCTGTTAGCTTCTTCGTCATGGCATTAAAGGTATAGTGCTCTTCTAAGACGACGACTTCATCGTATTGCTTTAATAGCGTGCGAAATTCAGCATCGGATAAGAGGAAATTCTCTCGGCCATCGACATTAGGTGAAAACAAGTAATATTTTCCGACATAGCCAACTAAGTAGCTATCTACTGCTTCTTTGTTAGTACTGACCACCAAATATTTTTTCTCGTTTAGGTCAAAGTGATCGCCAGTAACGGCTGAAACTTGTGCTGGAATCGAAGCAGCATATTCACGATTGGTATAACGCATGCCATTATTCTCTGAAAGGATCAGCAATGTCGCAAAAAATAGCAGAATCAAGGTACTGTATTGATAGATTTTTTTCGTGGTCAAGCTGGCAAAACTACGGTAGTTTCGCCGATCGATCGCTTGTTCATGATACAAATGATCAATGCCTCGGACCATGAAAAAGGTCATTAATCCAAGTGCTAAAATCACGATACTTGAGGCATAGCGATCGAACCCTGCCAAAGACAATGCTTCATCAGTGGGCATCGAGAACAAGAACATGGCATAGATTCCTAAATAATACCCCCCAATGATACCATCGATCAACAGCAGTTCTTTGAAAAATGGATTGCGTTTTTTCATGATAAATCGGACAAATAGCCAACTGCCCAAAAGAATGACCTGGATCAAGAGAATCCCTTGCGTGGAGATCGTCGCAACATCCGTGATGGTTTTGACAAAAACATCCGTAATCTGCTGCAGTATCTGAGAATCCTTTTCGCCAAAAATCTGTTTATAAGCGGTCACGCTGACTTCATGCTTCGATTTAGGAAAATTCGCTTTGACATGCAGGTTCCAAAGAATCGCTGGCAGGACAGATAGCCCAATGGCAGCTAATCCTACAATCATCATGCCCAGCCGTTGCCGCCAACGAACTGATGCCTGCCATAAGCAGACTAGTAAATAGCCGCCTAAAATCAGCAGAAAAAAGACGGCGCTATTTTTGACCAAATCAAGAGAGGCGCCAATCAAAAGAAAGAAACTGATCGACGGTAGTAAGTTGCCTTTTAAAGCGAATAAGCCAGCGATGCCAGCTAAAGTCAACACTGG
Source organism: Enterococcus sp. DIV0755f (assembly GCF_051713725.1). Classification (NCBI taxonomy): domain Bacteria; kingdom Bacillati; phylum Bacillota; class Bacilli; order Lactobacillales; family Enterococcaceae; genus Enterococcus; species Enterococcus sp. DIV0755f. The sequence goes on along the minus strand of NZ_JBIOQL010000001.1, from coordinate 837,565 downwards.
CAGGATGAAGTCCACTAACAAATTATTCATTCGAATCGCAATATTAAAATAATTGAAAACCGCCATACTGGTGAAGATCAGGGCAAAAGCCAGCTTTCTTTTCGGATCACGAATAATCGCAAAGAAACTATACAGACTACAGAAAATCAAAATCAATTGACCAATCAGCAAGACATTCTCATGATAGCCAACAATGATCGCTGTATAAGTAACAAACAGCGAGCTGCCTAAAGGATAGGAAGTAAAACTGATGATGGCATCGGCTGCCGTTGGCAATTGTCCCTGCGTATAAAGGAATTTAACGATCGTCGCCCAATGGGAGAAGTTGTCATAGTGGGTCAAATGACTGTGAAGCAAGGTTAAAACGAACAAAGCAAAATAGCCGTAAAACCACAGCAGGATGGGCTCTTGCAAGCCCCAACGTACCTGATGGCGCTCCTGCCAAAAACGCCAAACGCATAATAGTAAACCAAGACCAAATAAAACCCATGCCCCCCGGATCAACCATCCTTTTGGACCATATGCGACAAAGGAAAGAACGAGGATCGGCAAACAGCAAGCAGCGATCCAGCTGATGTGTTTGGGAAAATGGCAAACTCGTACAAAAAGATAGGCATAGCCAGCTAATGATAAACCAAAAAGACTAAATCGCAGCAGGATCTCGATCATCATCTTCCTCCTTTCTCAGCAAGCTGTCTACCCATTCTTGAAAGGCTGCTGTAAAACGCAGCTCGGAAAGATTGCTTACTTGATAAATCACTTGATTTTCTGTTGGTTGAAGCGTTGCTTTTTCAGCGTGAAGCACAAGATTACTGATCGGCAAGGTTAGACGGGCAGGCATCTCGACTTCTTCTGTTTTTACCAACGTGAGCTGGTCAAAACCAAACGTTGTGACCGTATAGGCTCCTTCTTCAAAGACCCATTCTTGATCAACCGACAGGACAGGCACTCGCTGAGGCGGCAATGGCTTTTCTTTGGCTTGCAGCAGATGCTTACCGAGATTTTCAAAAAGACTGTCAAAGAAGGTCATCCACGGGTCACGCAGAACTGGCAGGCTTTGATTGAAGCCATCATAAATGATCTGCAAATAAGCTAAGTAGTCTTTTTCTGATAATTGGTGTAAAGCAACCCCATAGACCCAGCGATCCTTGCCTGAATAAACGCGGACGACGTTTCCCGTCATCTCTGCTTGGTAGCCATTACGGGTGATTTTAAACGTCAGCTGCGCATCTGGCGGAAAATAAAGAGGAACGTCAGAAACAAAGGACAAGCCGTTTTCTGAGATATTTTCTGTCATCAAAGAATAGCTGGCGTCTTGGTCGGAAACTTCAACAGGATAATGGGCTCTGAACCGTTCCGTCGTTCGGTAAATCGGGCGACCGAGATAAAATAAGACCGCAAAGGTTAAGTTAAAGAAATGGGTCAGCAACCAGAAAGTCAACACGCTGCCATAGAAAATCTCTGAGCCGAATTTGCCGTAATTAAACTTCACTAAGCCGATAATCGTCAAAATCAACAGCAACAAATGCGGCACCACAAACAACAAGTCTTTTTTAGACTGAGTTGCTGCTTTATTGGTCACTTTGAAACGGGTCTCTTTGATGCCAATGGCTTGTAAAAAGACAGGAATCACTAGGTAAGGTGCAAAAATCGTTTCCTGGATCTCGCCCCAGCGCTGCGTTCGAATATCACTGCTCAAATCCTGCATCGCCAAATGCAAGAACGTATAGCTTGGTAGCCAAAACAGCAGCAAGACCCAAAAGTTGGTCTCTACGACCCTTACATTAAAGACGGTGTACAAAATCGGCGCGAAAATAAACAGCAACCGACGTAAAAACGACCACCAATACAAATAACTGTTTAAGAAAACCATTTTTTGCGCCAAAGACAACGTCTTGTTCTTAAAAAGATGGAGATTGTGGACACTTTGGACCACTCCTCTTCCCCAGCGAATCCGCTGCTTTAAGGCACTTGGGATATCAATGGGAGACAGACCGCTGGCCATGGGCTGCAGTGTTGATAAGCTGCGGTAACCTTGGCAATTGATCAAGGCGCCTAATTCAAAATCCTCCGTGATCGTGTCTGTCGGAAATCCGCCAGCGGCTTCGATCGCTTCTCGTGCAATCACCGTATTGGAACCTGTATAAATAGCTGTATCATGGGCGTTGTTCAAAACATTGACTTCTCTGGAAAAGAAGTCCTGCTCGTTAGGGATCGCCGCTTCTGAAAAAAGATTGTACTGAAAAAGATCCGCATTGTAAAAGCTTTGCGGTGTTTGGACAAAGCCCAACGGTTTGATGGTCTGATCTTTGCGCCGTTCCTGCTGATTTGCCACAAAATATGGTACTGTTTCCAGCAAAAAATCTGAGTAAGGGATCATATCTGCATCAAAGGTCGCCACTAGCGGCGAATTGGTTTTTGACAATGCATGATTGAGATTGCCTGACTTGGCATGCTGATTGCCTGTCAATCCGATATAGCCGATGCCAAATTTATCTGCCAGTGCTTTGACCTCTGGACGGTTGGTGTCATCTGACAAGTAGATGTGAACTTTTTTGGGATCGGGGTATTTCATATGAACTGCCGCATTGACTGTTTTTAATAAAAGCGGCACTTCTTCATTATGGGTAGCAATCAACACATCGATCGCTGGATAGTCGGCTTCTGGCACGATCGGTTTTTCAAAAGGCTTTGCTTTGTTTTTGTTCCAAATCAACAGCAAGCCCGTAAAGTTCGATACGATCTCACTACCCCAAAGCAGCAAACCAAACAGCAGGGCAAACCAAGACTCGTGCCATGGCAATGTATACAGCCCCCGCCATGATAAATAGATCAGCGAAAAGACAAACGCCAGAAAGTAAACGACTTTTTTCGCCCAAGGCAAACGTTTTTGTTCCACCTCAATCACTCCTTAAAGATGACATTTTTTTGCACATGGTAACTAAAGAAAAAGAGCAGGCAATCGACGCCTATTTTTAACAACACAGAATCCCCGATCGGCAGGATCAAATAGATCAGGTAGACGAGGAAAGAGGACAGCAAAATCTGTACGATCACTAATAAAAAATACTGCAGCATACTGTTCTTTGTCCGTTGACCAAAAACAAGCTCGCGATTGATGTAGTAATTGACGATCGCCGAAATCAAGCGGGCACCCAACGAAGCGATCACGATGGAGGACAGATCGATGACAGACAAGAAATGGATCAATAACGCATAGGCGATCACATCGACAAAAAAGGAGACCACAGATGAAAACAAATACTTCAAAAAGACGCTATAGATAGCGACGGAATCTGCCAAGACCCGAAAATGGGAAGAGGCATTTTCTTCAATATAGATGGTGGCGATCGGTTGCGAGAGAATCGGCCACCCCCGTTTCTGGGCTTCGATCAGCATCCGCGTTTCATATTCAAAGCGCTCACCTGAGATCGCCAACAAATCTGTCATGAATTTCCGAGGGAAAACCCTTAAGCCCGTCTGCGAATCCTCGATGGCAAGACCAGTCGCTAAACGTAGGATATTTCGGGTCAAAATGTTGCCGAACTTACTCCGCAAGGGCACTTCTTTGCCAAAGGATCGGGTCCCTAAAATAATACTGTCGGGATGGGCTTGGGCCTTTGCTAAGCAAGCCATCATATCGGTATACTCATGCTGCCCATCCGAATCAATGGTCACCATAAATTCAACAGCTGGCTGGTTTGTCAGCACTTCAGTGAGAGCGGTTTTGATGGCTGCGCCTTTTCCAAGATTCTTTGGATGGGTCAAAACCTGACAACCAAACTGCTGTGCCAATGCCGAAAAGACAGGCTGATAAGCTACCCCACTGCCATCATCCACGACCAAAATCGGCAGGTGCTGGTTATGCAAACGAATTTTCTCCACCAGAGCCAGCAGTTTGTGGTCAGGTTCTAGCGAAGGAATCATGATTAAACTATTTTCCATATGCGCTCCTCATTTAAGGTAGTATTTTTGAAAATAAAAAAGAAAAGAAGCCAACCCCGTCAGTAAAGACAGAGTTGGTCGCGACCGCTGCGCTTGGCTCGATACAATGCTTGATCGGCTCGTTCTTGTGTTTGCTGTAGCAACTCGCCCTTTTGCCGTTGTGCGATCCCAATCGACAACGTGATGCTGACCGAATCGCCTGCATCCAAGATGATCTCTTGGTAACGGATGCGCTTTTGGATTTTTTCGAGGAGATAAGCAGCAGCCTGTGCGTCTCCTTGGATCAAGATCGCAAACTCTTCCCCACCGATGCGATAGACCGGGTTGCTCGCCGTACAGTAGGTCGAAAAAATACGAGCGATTTCTTGCAAAATCACATCCCCAGCACGGTGTCCGTAACGGTCATTGTAATTTTTGAAATGATCGATATCGATCAAAGCGATCGATAAGTCCACCTCGGTCGTGTCTAGGCGTTGGCGGTCATCTTGAAATTTACGGAAGTTGTTCAACTGCGTAAGATCATCGATTTTGACCAATGCCAAAATGCGCTGCATATCATTTACTATCGAGTAAAGGAAAAACGCCAACGTATAGGCGAGAATGCCATAAACTATATAAATTAGGGTCGTTTTTTGAATATCACCCGTCAGATAAAAACCAAAAAGAAAGGAGATAGCGATCAAGTAGGTAATTGATAGGAATAACTCTTGTTTGTCAGTAAATCGCCGTTTGGCCCAAGCATGCAGAAATGTCAGTGTCACTATCAAAAAAAACGTAAGATATAAGTTCAACCAAGACGATTTTGATACTTCAAACAAGAAACGCCCTAACGCTAGATTGACCATCGTCGGTACGGTCACCTTCCACCCCAGATATTTCATGGAAAAAGCGTAAAGCAAAAAGCGCAGGTCAAATCGCGTTTCGTATACGACGTAAGAGAAATTCATCATCAGCATCCCCACCACGGTTTCACAAGCAATCGCAGCTGCGATCTGTTTCACTTTGAACGTCCCTTGGCCAACGAATCCGTCACTGATTTTGAATAACAAATAAATATTGATGATAATTGCGCCTAAATTTGCGAGTGTATTGACAACCAGCGTATTTGCCATTTCCTGTGCTTCCTTTCTAAAAAAAAGAACCCTTACTTGCTGATTCGACGGGACAATTCCAGAAACATTTCATTGGAAAAGCGGACAAAGCATCAAGTAAGAATCACTATTTATTATTGACAGTTTTTATCACTCTTGATTTAGAATAATTTACCAGAAATTATACATAGTTTCAATCTTTTTGTTGATATACGAAGATTCTCAAGATAAATAAAAAAAGCAAAATGTATATTTTTTAAATAAATAACATTATTTCTTTATTATTACTAACAATTTGTGCATAAAGATTTAATTCTTTGTGAATTTGTGCAAATCATTTTTTCATTATTTTTTTACGTCTCAGGTAAGGTGCACACCCGATTTCGACCACTTTGTTTTGCGAGATAGAGTGCTTGATTGGCTCTTTCGACGGCTGCCAAGATATCGCCATGACAAACGGTGCTCGCTTCAACGCCGCAAGACAAAGACATCGTCCCTTTTTCAAAATTGGCGACAGGAAACATACTGCTGGAAATAGTTTGACACAGTGTCGTCATCGCAGCTACGGTCTTTTCTTTGACATCCCCTTCGATCACGACACAGAACTCTTCGCCGCCATAACGATAAAAGGAAAAGGTCTCAGCAAAATGCGCCTCTAAAAAAGTAGTCGTCCGTGTGGCAAAGGTTCTCAACAGCTCATTTCCAGCGATATGACCATAACGATCGTTGACCTTTTTGAAGTGATCAAGATCGATCATGGCGATCGTCACAGTCTTTTTCTGTGAAACGGCTTGAAGCAGATCGTGGTTATAGGTCCCATAGTTGAAGCAGCCGGTCAACGCATCGATCTTACTATTCGCCAACTCTGCCAGTACTTGGTACTCTTCGCCTTCAATCAACCGATGCAGCCACATAAAGCCGCCCAACAGCACAAAAGAACCAACAAGTACTGCCAACATCGCTTCCCAGTCATAGGTCGTCGTATGATGGACCAACATCGAAAAACGCGGTGAGAGCAGACAGGTCAAAAAATACATCAAATAAAATTGCTGTTGCGGACGCAGCGGCTTGATTTTTGATAAGAGAAAATCAAGGACAAAGACGCCGACACCTAATAGTGGTAAATAAAAGGCTTTGCCAATGTCAGAAAAACCGACAAACAGTAAATAGAACACGACCATACACGGCGTTATCAAAATCAAGATCTTGCCACGATCACCATAGAAAAAATGACTCGCAATAAAAGCAGTTGTGTATTGATAACAGATAAACCCAACTGAATTCATTGAGAAAGAAAGAATAAAATACAAATGCGTAAACGTCAGAATACCAATAATAAAATACTTAAATGGACGAGAAACCGATATTTTTTGCACACTTCGTACAAAAACATCTGCGGTCACCAGTAAACTGGCAATCATCAGCGGCAAACCAAACGCCAAGAGCACGCCTCGTTCTAACATTCCATCACAATCGCTCTCCTTTAGACCATAAATATCCTTGTTGTAAATGAACCCCCATCTCAAGCAGCTGCGTCATCTTATCGCGGGTCTCGATGCCTTCAACGATCAACTCAAGCTGATACTTTTTGGCGACCTTCAACCAACAGGTCAAGAAACTAAACCCGATCTCCTCATCGAGCTGAATAAACGGCAGTAGTGAAAATTTCAAACAATCCACATTTTCAAGATTGGCAAAGACCAATGACAGGGTATTTTGGCCACAGCCGATGTCATCGACAGCGATCACATAGCCATAGGCTTTGATTTTTGCAAGGGCAGTAGACAAATCAAAAGAATCATGCTGACCTTTTACAGGATGCTCTGTTAATTCGATCTGCAACTGCTCTTTGTGGGCAGTCATCCCCTCAAAAAAGGTCCACGTTGACTGCCACAGCAGCTGTTGTGGATGAATATTGACACTAAAGCGGGTTTTCGGCTTTTTTTGGCACAACCGTCGCAGCTCCTGGGCATACCACTCCATCAACTGCTGGTTGCCACTTTCAGATTGAATCATTGCGCTGAATTCTTGTTGCGGAAAGCGGTTGTTTTTCTCGCTGCGCAGCAAGACCTCATAGCCGTTCACCTCTTGCTGACTTAGCGATTCTACCTGCATGATTGGTTGACATAACAGATAAAAATTGTCTGTGTTTTCCCAAATTGTTTCATTTCCCATCTTCGTTAAGCCCCCATCTAGTAAAGTTATCACTTCCGAAAATTGGTCATATTCGTATCATCGCTCGTTCATAGTCCTTAGAAAAAGAAGCTTCAAAGGAACTGACTTGCCTAAGTATACCAAATAGAGCCGCAGTTCCCCAACTATTTTAGAAGATTGGGCAGAATTTTTTGTGAACGATTGGACAGAGATTGCTATTTCCACCCATAGTTCTCATTTCTTCTGACGGTTGGAATTCTGCGCTTTTCTTGTATCAAAAACGCTGTTTCTGGCTGACTTACACGTTGGTCGATTGGCGTTTTTGACAGCTTCTTCTGCTCATCCTCATAAAAAAGCCAGCTGAACAGGAATTGTTCAGCTGGCTTCCTTTTTCTGTTAATAAATTAAATAGTCAGAGGCACCGGCTTGCTTGATCTCGATCACCAGCTTATGAGGCAGGCAAATGCTCGTCTGCCCATTGCGATAGATCCAGCTGGTTTTGACAGCAATCTGGTCGGGACTATTGTCTTCACGAACTCGGATCGCGCCATCTTTGATCTCGACGATATTGTACTGACCTTCTGCTGGATAGTAGGTTTTTTCCATCGCATCGATTTCTTCTAAGTTAAAACGGTCAACCTCTTCTCCATTGATCCGCACGATTGCATACCGATCGCCGGTATCACTTTGAGCTTGTGCTTCAAATAGAAAAAGCGGTAAAAAAGAGCCGACAACTAACAGAACAAACAGCAGATAATCATAGGGCTTTAAAAGTTTTAAAAATGGCTGGATCGTCTTTTTCATCACATGTACGCCTTTCACGGTTCATTCACTGTTGCTTTTTAGAAGGTAATCGCTCTTCAAAAAAAGCAGTTAGGTCGATGATCTCTTCCTCTGTGAAGGTTTCTTGCTCCCATTGGGCAAGGATTTGTTCTTGCAAAGTCAAATCCATTTCCCAAAAATGCTCGATCTTCTTGAAATGCTTTGAGTCAAAGGAACGAAACACGGGGTAGATCATCAAAAATTCTTCAAAGGTAAGATCCCAGTCCTCAGTATAATCTTTAACGACCCCTTCTGACAAGGCTTTTTCCGTCGGATCGCCGTTTTCTTTGATCAAGCCCGCTTCGTAAAAATGGCGATAGATTGCCTCTTTGGTGATCTCTGGATGAAATTTTTTACTGTGACGATAGGCTTCTTCAATCAATGACGGATAGATGATCTCCATTTTCCCCCTGCTTTCTGGACGGCGTCATATGACGCCGTTAATTCTTTTCGATCGGGTGCTGCGCTTTATATTCTGCTAAAGATACATGGTGGCTGCGCTTGAAGGTTCCTGTTGTCCCATCAAACGAAATCGCTGGTGCTTTGACGCCATAGTGGGTCCGGCGCTTATTCTTTTTTGCTTTGGATGTTTTTCTTGCAGGTACTGCCATGTCATTTCCAACTTTCTTTCACTTTCTCATTATGCACGCAGCTGCAATGCATTTTTTCGTTTATTTCGCTTAAATTCATGAATGATCTTTAATGCGCGTTTCCTTGTTTTGATGTTCGGGCTCTTTAAACGTCGATACGCACTAGACAAGTCCGTTTTTTCCATATTGACTCCTTTCTGTTACCAGCTTGCTTTTGTAACGCCGGGAATTTCTCCGAGATGTGCATGCTTACGGAAATTGATCCGTGACATGCCGAATTTATTCATGTAGCCGCGTGGACGACCATCGATCATATCCCGTTTCTTCAAACGCGTCGGATTCGAATCCTTCGGTAGTTTGGCCAATGCTTGGGTATCTCCTTGTGCTTTTAGTTCTTGACGTACTGCTCGGTATTGTTCGATCAGTTGTACTTGTTTGTTGTATTTTGCAATTTTTGATTTTTTTGCCATTCAGTTATTTTCCTTCCTATTTCTTGATTTCACGAAAAATCGCTCTGCGCCGCAACTTTGGTGAATATTTTTTTAATTCTAAACGTTCCGGCGTATTGCGCTGGTTCTTATTGGTCAAATAAAGTCTTTCCCCTGTCTCCACACATGCCAAAATAATATTGTTTCTCATAATAACCAGCTCCTTTCTCTTGCGTCACACCAAAAGAACACTCAAAGTGTAACGATTACGTTTTGTATCATATCACACTAAAACACAGGAAGCAAGCAAAACTATTTCTTCTTTTTGTTATTTAACACGTGAAGAAAACGTCATATGAATTTGTTTTCAACCGTCGCTGTCATTGGCGGCAAGATATCAGGAACCTATAGCTTTTGATCGCGCAAAAAAATCACCTGATCTTTAAGAAATCACTGGTTGGGCTTTTCAAGCAGCCCAAGTCGTGATTCTTTGTCAGGTGATTTCATTCGGTTAATTTACTGATTGGTTCTCATGTGACGCAAGCCATTCACTAATCGCCTGCAAGCGTTCTATCCGCAAGTTCGGCAAGCCATTGCGCGACAAACCATGAGAGGATTGAGGAAACAGCATCAGCTTCGTATCGACGCCTTGACGTTGCAATGCCATGTAAAACTGCTGTCCTTGTTCTTGCGGACATCGCAAATCATTTTCCCCATGGAGGACTAGCGTGGGTGTCTTGACTTGGCTGGCATAGGCCAAAGGCGACATCTTCCAAAGTCCTTCGGTCTCATCAAGTTCCCGCAACAATTGGAATTTGACAAAGGCAGGTCCAATGTCACTCGTCCCATAAAAGCTGATCCAATTTGAGATTGAGCGTTGCGTAACGGCCGCACAAAAACGATCGGTATGGCCAACGATCCAGTTGGTCATAAAGCCACCATAACTGCCGCCAGCCACATGGATGGTGTTCGTATCGATTTCTGGATGGTTTGCCACCACGGCATCCATCCCTAACAGCAAGTCTTGATAATCTTTATTGCCATAATCACCTAAAATCGATTTGACAAATGTTTGACCGTATCCTTGCCCGCCACGAGGGTTCAACAAGATGACCCCATAGCCATTAGCGGCATGGACTTGCATCTCATGGAAAAATGTTTCCCCATAACAGACCTGCGGACCGCCATGAATGTACAAAATCGCTGGATGATTCTCCTTTGTTTCGGTCGGAGGCAAATACCAGCCTTGAATTTGCCAGCCATCTGCTCCTTCGTACCAAAACGCTTCAGGTTTACTGATCGTTAATTGTGACATAACTGCTTGGTTAGGATCATAGAGATCGGTTACTTCGCCACTTGTTAAGTCAATCAACGCTAAGCGACTAGGGATCGTTGGCGTCGCATAAGCAACAGCAAGTTTGGCTTCTGAATAGATCGCCGCATCGAGGATATCCATTTTTTCATCAAGTAGTTTGGTCCATTCTCCTTGGGTCGTGGCACGGTACAATTGTAGCTTGCCATGTTCTGTTACGGGTACAAGGAATGTGTCATCCGTCAACCAGGTGATAGCTACGCCACGATTTTTTTGTTGAAAATCACTGATGATCGCATTGCCAAAGGCAACATCTAACTCCTTGGAAAGATTTTTGACTGCTTTCGTTTTTAAGTCGATCAAAAACAAATCATCCAAGGTCACAAATCCGTAAGAGAGATCATTGCCTAATAGTAACAGCTGATCATTGCGCGCAGCAGCAAAAGTGTAGGTTCCTTCTGGCAGGATGTTTTCTAAACTTTCTGTCTTTTTCGTCTGGCTATCAAGGAGACAAACCTTCGAGCCATAGTCCCATTCATCTTCTTCCTCTTTGTCAAAGGTGAGGAACAACGTCTTCTGATCATCCGCGATGCCAGAAAAAACAAAGGGAGAATCATTCTCAAAAATCAGTTCCGTTTCTTGTGTCGCGATCGTTTTTTTGACGATCGAATGTTTTTTTTCTTTTAAAAATCCGACGCCATCCGCCAAATAATTGACTTTCGTAGTAGCTTTTACTTCTGGAAATTCCTTTTGCTTGTCCGTCTTTTCTGTGTCGTCTTGATTCTCTGAGACCGGCTCTTCTTGTGCCAGCTTATAATAGACCGCCGTTGCGTCTTGCTTCCAAAAATAGTCCCCCAGACCCTTCTCAGTGACAAGTGCTTGGAGCTTGCCTCCGGACACTGGCATCGTCCATAACGTACTTTCACCTTTCTTTGGATCGGTCGTCACAAAACTGAGCCATTGCTCATCTGGCGAGACCTTTAGGTTGTTGTGGGTCGTCGCTTCGGTGCCCCACTCACGCCGTTCGTTGGTCTTTGAGTCAATACTATAAATCGCTGAATCATACGTATTAGTCTCTTGGTTGACTGCCGTTTCCAAGTAAAAAACCTGATTTTGCCCCACTGCAGGCTGCGCAATCGTTTTCAGTTCAAACAGTGTCTCATTCGTTATTTTTTCCATCCGTTTCCCTCCAAAGATACGTGTTTTCGCAGTAACTATCTACTAGTATATCAAAAGAAACGAATTTTTCTGCTTTTTTCCCGCCTTTTTTTAATAGTGAAATCCTCGCAGATTCGCTACTTCTTCAAAACCAGCTGACGTCCCTGTCTGCCGCAAGATCTCCTGCCCATTTTCTAAAAGGGTCAAGGCAATTTCCGTACTGGCGCTTTCGCGAATGATCCGATTCATTTGCCCAATAGAAGGTGCTAACAACGAATGGCCTTCTTTCGTCAACACTTCGATCGTCAGCAGCCACTGTTTTTGTTTGAGCTGGATCACTAAACGGTCTTCCGTACGTTTGACATCATGAATCTTTGCACCATGATAAGTAGCAAAACGATATTCTTGGCTTCCGACTTGCAGAACACAAATCGTTCCCAAAAAAGCAAAACCAGCAAAGGGAATGTCGGCTGCGGAGAAAAAGAACCGAACATCTGGCGCATCAAAGCTATTGCACTGAACCCAAATATAAGCTGCTGGAAAGGAGGTACCCCAGTCTTTTTCCAAATAACCGATCCCGTTCGTAAAATCGATTGGTTCTTCGTTCCAGTACAGCGTACCTTCTAAGGTATGACTCATGCTCAAGACACCGTGGTAGCACTCCATAAATGACAGATACGAAAAAGGCCCCATGATACTCGGCGCATAACGTGTCCGCTGAATCGGTTTGTGGTCGTTATATTTTACTGCTCCTTGTACTTGGAGATCGTTATTTTTTAAAGAGACTTGAATGCCTGCTTCACTAAAGATATTGTCACCAATCGTTACTTTTCGCTCCTCTTCTGAAACCTGAAAATCAGTTTCTGGAAAGGAGAAGTAATGCGCGCCCTCATGATTGATCACTTGAATGAACACTTCTTTGGTACCGTCTTCTTGAATCGAAAGACCAGGAATAAAAGCATAGACTTCTTCACCAATTTGGTGCTTATGGTACCAGCCTTCAAAAAAAGCGGTCTGCTTATTGTGGCCGTGAAAGAACCGATCTGTTGTCAACATCTTGATTTCCCTCCGTTTCTTTTTTAAGTGTAGCATGAAGCAGAAAGATTCCTCAGGATAATGCTTTTGTCCATGTAAAAAAGCCAGAAACAAGCAACACACTTGTTTCTGGCTTTGCTTATTGCTTTTTCATCACTCGACGGGTCCACCAGAGAAAAATAAGAAACCCTACAACGAGCAGTGTCAAAAGTCCGCCGGTCATCCACGATGGATCCCCAATGTGATAAAATGCCATGGCTTTTTGCAGGCAACCAAGCAACACAAATACCCCCAGTAGAAAAACGATCGGATAAAAAGCTTTTTCTTTGCGTGATACAACAAAAACGATCGCCGCTACCAGCAAACTGCCAACCAATACTACATCAAAAGGAAATGCGATCGTCAGGAGCCACCAGTTTGGGGTCAGCAGATTGATCAACAGTGAAAGACCAATCCAGCCACTCACAACGAGCCAAAGGGAGCCGAAACGAATCACCTTGCTTGTGCCCTTCTTTTGATAGATGGTTTTGCTGATGATCGCAAAAATCCCGATGACCGCTACCACAGTTACCAATCCTGTTAAAAGATAATCCAGCAGGTTAAGAACCAGTGGTCCTTGATTTGTAAAATCAGCTATAAACTTGATCCCCCAACTGATACCAACCGCTAGATATGCCAATTTGAGACGCTCTTTGAGATTGCTCTTTGGCGTGTTTGCCAACAGTTCATCTGCCACCCCTTTCGGATCATTGCCAAAATAGTGTTGCGCCTCTTCTCCATGAGTTTGTGCTTCTAATAAATCCATTGCAATCGCGTATACCTGCTCTGTTACTTTATGCTCATCGTAAAAAAGGCTGGAAAGTAAGAGGTAACTTCGAAAATCATCAAAAAATTGGCGATTTTTCTCATTGAATTGTTGCTCGATCAGATTGGTTTGCTCTCGCCAATAGGTCGTCTCTTGTTTATCTGCCATGTTTCCTCACTCCTTAAATAATCCTTCGACTTTCTTCATTAGGTTCGTCCATTGTTCTCTAAATTGTGCCAAATAGTCTATGCCTTTTGGGGTGATCGAGAAATACTTGCGATCAGGTCCTTCAGGTGATTTTTTCATCTCAGAGGTAATAAGTTCTTGTTTTTCCAACTTCTGCAGCAAAGGATAGATCGTGCCGCCAACGATCGTTTCAAAGCCTCTTTGCTTCAGTTCCTGTACCAGTTCATAACCATAAATCTCTTTTTGAGCAATCACTTGCAAAACACACCCTTCCAAAACCCCTTTTAGCAATTGCGTCTCTTTCACGATTTCCCTCCTTTGGTTCCCTTTATCTAGTTTGTTATACAAACTAGTGTTGTACCTAGTATACGTGTTTGTCACTAGTTTGTAAAGCATACTAGTAGTGAAAATAAAAACGGCCTTTTAAATAAGACCGTTTTTGACAAACTCGATGCTTTTTTTCTAGATGACAATATCGATATCCTCGGGTAAGAGGCTCTTGTAAAAATATACTTTATTCCGCTTTGATTCTAAAACCATTAGAATAATTTTTTCGGTGCAGTCTTTCAATACCTGTTTAAATACTGCTTCCCCTTCAGTATTCTCAGTGGCTCCTTTTTCTTCATCGTATCCCCTACAAGAGAGAAGCGCAAGATCAAAATGATAGGTCCTGAGCTGGTTGACTGCTGTAACTGAATTAACGGTAAACTTTTTGTTCGTTACCGTCCCGCCAACGATTGTCACCTCAGCAGCAGTATGTTCCGATAGTAGTGCGGCAGTTAGCACACTATTGGTTACCACTCGTAACCCATGAATTTTTTTCAGGTAAGGGATCAGGTGCAAAGCTGTGCTAGAACTGTCTACGAAAATGGTCATATCGTCCTCAATATACGTCACTGCACGTTCTGCAATTCTACGTTTTTCTTCATCATTGACATAATTCCCCACTTTTGTCAGATAAGCCGCATCGACCTTCTCTGAATCGATCAGCATAGCACCACCTCGGGTACGTCTGATTTGTTCTTCGTTTTCCAGTTCAATCAGATCGCGTTTGACCGTAGCATCACTATAATGTAAGAATTCAACTAATTCCCCCAGAGAAGCAAATTTCGTTTCATTTAAATACATCATGATTTTCTGCTTACGCTCATCTTTTGCTTTCCCCATACATAAACTCCTTTTAAAAAAGAAATTCCCACCAATTTAATCCTGTGCCAATCAATCATTTCCTATATTATCTCTGATAAAAACTTGCTTTGTCAACCGTATTCAGCAGTGTCAATTTATGGCGTACAACAGTTTTCACATCTTCTATTGGTTGTACATATACTTGATTTGGTTCATACATAGCAGGGGTTTCCGTCAATACTTTTCTGACTGAATCAAAAAATACGGATTTCAAATCAGAACTAAGATTTACTTTGCATACGCCATATTTTACAGACTCTCGCACTTCATGATCTGGGTTTCCTGACCCACCATGCAATACAAATGGTAAAGCAATACGATCGTTCAACTTTTTCAACAAATCGATGTTCAGTTTAGGGGTGATATTTTTTGGATACAACCCATGAGCCGTTCCGATCGCAATGGCAAGGGTGTCAATGCCGGTAGCGCGTACAAAGTCTTCGGCTTGGTCGACATCTGTGTAAATAATTTCTGCAGCTCCCCCTTCTGCGGAGCCGTTGTTCCCAATCGTACCAATTTCTGCTTCAACGCTGACACCAACCGTATGTGCCAGTTCAACAACTTCTTTCGTGATTTTTTTATTTTCTTCGTAATCGGCTAATGATGCATCGATCATCACCGAGGTATAGCCATTACGGATCGCACGCATGACATCGTAGATTGATCCCCCGTGATCCAAATGAATAACGACTGGTACCTTACTTTTTAATGCGTACTCCCGCACTGTCGCTATGAAAAAATCTCCTAAGTATTCGATCTCATCAGGATGAATTTCTAAAATGACTGGTGCATCCTGTGCCTCAACTTCTTCCATGATTGCTTTTAACATATCAAAACTGCAAATATTAAATGCTGGAACAGCAAATTTATGTTCTTTTGCTACAGCAAGTAATTCTTTCATTGTCATTAACATTGTGACATTCCTCTTTTCTTTTGATTCGTTTCGCTTCAACCTTTAAATAGTTTCTAAATCAGTTTTCCTTCATCGGTTGGTTGGCGTTCCATTTCAGTTCTAGATTTTTTCAGAAATCCTAACATCAATGCTGTAACCACCGTTCCAGAAACGATTGCCACGACATACATCAACGGATTGTTCAATACATTGGGAATCGGTAAGATCCAGATACCCCCATGTGGAGCTAATGAAGTTACGCCGGCGCCCATTGATATTGCAGCAGCGGTTGCTGAACCTGCCATCAAACTAGGTATTACTCGTAATGGGTCAGCGACAGCGAATGGAATCGCTCCTTCAGTAATATAAGATAATCCCAAAACCCAGCAAGACTGAGCGGAAGTTCGTTCTTCTTGAGTAAATTTTTGCTTAAACAAGATAGAAGCTAAGGCAATGCCTAGAGGCGGTGTCATCCCGGCAGCCATACAAGCCGCAATTGGTGCATTAACTCCTGCCGACATCAATCCAATACTAAAGGTTGAAATCGATTTATTGATGGGACCGCCCATATCAGCTGCCATCATAATGCCTATCATTAAGCCAAATACCACACCACTCGTAGAACCAAGTCCATTAAGCCAATTCGTCAAAGCATCCAATACATAAGAGATTGGTTTATCAATGAAATAAAACATGGCAAAGCCAGTCACAGCAACTGAGATCAAAGGAACAATAATCAACTGATAGAGTGCGGCAAATGATTTTGCTACTGTTACTTTATTCGCTAAATAATCCGTAGCATACCCAGCGAGTAAACCACCAACCATCCCACCTAAAAAACCAGATCCTCCACTTGCCGCCATCGTTCCCGCAACCAAACCAGCGGCAAAGCCCGGTCTACCTGCAACGGAAGTGGCAATTCCTGCTGCAAGTGCAGGAACCATCAATGCAAAAGCCGTATTCCCACCAATCGTGCTTAAAACTTCGGCAATTTGATTGTATGAAGGATCGCTAGGATCAGCTGCATTGATCCCAAAAGCAAAACTAAACGCAATTAAAATTCCACCGGCAATAACCAAAGGCAACATGTAATTAACGCCATTCATGAAATGATTATAAATGCCAGCTTTCTTTCCAGATTCGTTTGAAGCATGCTCGGCTTGGGCAATCGTGGTCACTTCTACCCCATCTATTGCCTCTTGAATTACTTTTTCTGGTTCTCTGATTGCTCTTGCGGTTGACACTCTTTTAACTTTTTTTCCAGCAAATCGGTCGGTCTGTACTTCTTTGTCAACCGCTAAAATGACAACCTCTGCCTGTTGAATTTCTTCTGTACTCAAAATGTTTTCGACTTTTACACCTTGTGTCTCGATTTTGATTGTATATCCCAATGATTTTGCCGTTTTTTTCAGTTTTTCAGCAGCCATATACGTATGCGCAATTCCAGTCGGACAAGCAGAAATACCGACAATTTTCATACATGTTCCCTCTTTTCTGATTGATTTGATTGAATATTGTTAATAATATCTGAGGCGTCTTCTGCCTTTTTTACTGCATTTCGAAATCCTTCGTGCATCAACAATCGTGCGAGATTGCTTAAGATGATTAAATGATCGTCAGTACTCTTTTCAGGTACTGCGATGACAAAAGAATAGGTGACTGCCGTTCCGTCAATTGCTTGATAATCAGTAATTGGACTCGACTTTACGAAGGCGATTGCGGGTCTTAGCACTGCCTTACTTTTTGCATGAGGAATACCAAAATGATCCTCAATCCCAGTAGAGGTTTGTTTCTCGCGACGAAATAAATCGTTTTTGTACTTCTTTATATTACTGATAACTCCTGAGGACTCGAATAAAACAGATGCTTGAGTAAACAATTCTTCTTTTGTCCGAATTTGTTCATCAAATAAAATGAATCGTTCATCAATCAGTTGACCGATATCCAATTTCAACACCTCCATTTTTTGTAATCGTTTTCGAAAACTTGCCTAAACTATACCATCGTGAACTAAACAGTTCAATGCTATGAGCTATTTAATGCAAATAGACGAAAAAAAGTGGGATAAGTTCATAAAAATGATCTATAAAAGTCAAAAAAAAGAACAAAGAACGACAAATCATCGTCCATTGCTCTCTTATTTCGATTAATACCTAACCTATACTAAAAAATTTTTTAAAAGAAGAACCGTAAGTAAATCTCTACTTTTCTTCCATTTCCGATATCTACACTTATAAGTCATTCTTTCGAATCAACGCTCATGTAATAAAACATGAATCAACGCTTCACCCCGCGTTGATAGGAATCATTGTACGCTTGAAAGGACTTATCGTGAAGTTTCGCCGCTGCATCTGCCAACCAGTTGACATTTCTGATCAATGCGCGGCCTTGTAAAACCAAATCCACTTGATTGGTTTGCAAAAGATATTCGCAAAGATCAGGATTATCCAATAAACCGACTGCTGCTACGGGAATATCGACCACTTGCTTGATAGCTGCAGCAAAGGGCACTTGGTAGCCATCATAGATCGGAATATTAGGCTTTTTATCCACCACACCGCCTGTGGAACAGTCAAGACAATCAATGCCATCTGCTTGAAGCCATTGGGCCACTTGCTGCCAATCTTCCAACGAATTTTGGCGTCCTGGTTCTTCATAGTCTGTCAGTGACAAGCGCATCCACAAGGACCCAGAAAAGACTGCTCGAACTGCTTGTACCGTTTCTTTTACAAAGCGATACCGATTCTCTAAGGAACCACCATACAGGTCGGTTCGTTGATTGACGAGAGGCGAAAGAAATTGATCCATCAAGTAGCCATGAGCCCCATGAAGTTCGATCATCGTGACACCCGCTTTGGCTGCTCGTTGGGCAGCCTGAACAAAACTATCTTGCACCCGTTTGATTTCCGACAGGGTCATTTCTGACGGTAACGGGTAGCGTTCGTTAAAGGCAACGGTACTTGGTGCCAAAGGATTGGTGGCATCAACTGCTTTTCGTCCTGCATGGCTTAGTTGGATGCCTACTTGCGCATCGAACCCATGCAGCAGTTCCACCAATTTCGTCAGCTCTGTTTGCTGCTCTTCATTCCATAACCCTAGATCATTGTTTGTGATTCGTCCGTCTGGTTCAACGGCAGTCGCTTCAATAATGATCAAGCCGACTTTGCTTAATGCTCGTGCCCCGTAGTGAACAAAATGAAAGGGTTCCGCAACACCGTCTTCTTTTTTTACTTCATACATACACATCGGCGACATAACGACGCGGTTGGCCAATGCTAAATTCGCTAGCTTCACTGGTGACAATAATTTGGACATGCTGACACTCCCTCAACGATTCTTCGCTTTGTATTTTTCTCTATATTCAGTATAAACAGCCCCTTCAAAAACACAAGCAATGACCCTTTTTCTCATTTTTAAAACAAAAAAATAGACGCATTCTGCTTGCTCCCATGACATTGGAACAATCAGCTGCCTCTTTCCACTATTATTATACCGCATCCAGAGTCAAAAAAATAGACTAGTATTTTTGGTGGATGCTCGTATAATTGAGATACTTTGGAGAATGGATGTGAGTCTGAATGAACGACCTAAAGGCTGAAAAGAAGCATCTCGCAGACACGTACCAGCAATTGCTGACGCGAAAGACAGTGCTGAACAGTTTATTGACTGAAGGCAGAAAAAAAGATCGCCTTGCGATGCAAAGCATCGGCGAAGAGATTCGCTTAAACTTTGATAATTTTGCTGACCGTTTAGATACTTTTGCTGCCATCGAAAGTAAGAACCGTGAGATCGACCAAATGAACGCCGCTCTTCAATCTGCTGAACGTGAATTAGCTGCCATCGACCGTCTACTGGATAGTACCTACTTTGGTAAAATCTCCCTACAGTTTGAAGATGAGGAAATGATAGAAGATTTTTACATTGGGATCAATGGTTTTGTTAATGAAAATAAGGAAGGGCTGATCTATGATTGGCGCTCCCCAATTGCCGAATTGTTCTATGCAAAACGCTTGGGCCCGGTCTCTTATCAAGTGAACAATCAGACGATTTCTGCCGCTCTTGAACATCGCCGACAATTTATTATCGAAAAAGATCACTTGAAGCAAGCCTTTGATACCTCAGTCGCGATTCAAGATGAAGTGTTACTGGCAGCCCTTGAAGCCAATAATAGTCAAAAAATGCAAGATATCACTGCTTCGATCCAACACGAACAAAACGTCATCATCCGTGACTTAGCGCATAAAAACCTACTGGTCAACGGTGTTGCTGGAAGCGGAAAAACGTCTGCTGTCATGCAGCGAATCGCCTTTTTGCTGTACCATTTTCGTGAAGAGATGACCGCTGAGAATGTCTTGATCCTCTCCCCGAACTCTCGGTTTATTGATTATATTTCGCAAGTGCTGCCTTCCCTCGGTGAAAAAAATCCATTGACGCTGACCATGCGGCAGTTTTGCCAAGCATTTCCTAGTGTTGACTTAGAATCGGAAGAGGCGTATTTTGACCGCATCCAGCAAACACCCAGTGAAGCAATCGACCTTTTGCGCAGTGCTGACTTTAGTCGCTTTCTTCAATCCTTGAGCAAACAGCTGCCAGAAGAACTTGTGCTTCAGTTTAAAGCAATCAAAAGAAAAAACGTCGTCCTTTTTCTGAAGAAACGATCGATACTTTCTTCCAAGAGACACCGAAACAGGCATCCTTGCGCGATCGCATCCAAGCAGTCAAAAAGAAATTGGCTTACGCTTGGGAGGATCGACTGCAAAAAAATGCCTTAGCAACAAATGTTCACGACCAAGTTCGTTCTTTGACTGAAGACGAACAGCGCTCCCTATTAGGGACAGTTTTAAAGGATGATTCAGAAAAAACAATTCAGAAAGCAGCCATTCGCCTCCTGAAGAAAAAATACGCAACGGTTTCCAAACAAATCAAAGACCTTACTTGGTTTGATACGAAACGATTGTTAGCAGACAGTGCCGACTATTTTACTCACGGACAGATCACTTTGACGCAAACAACAGATAGTTTGGATTATACCGTTTGTCTATTGCTGATTCGTCATTTGCTCGCCGAAAAACAACCTGTCCCTGCGTTACGCTATCTGTTTATCGATGAAGTCCAAGATTATACGCCAGCACAAATTCAGTTTCTATTATGTCTTTTTCCTATGACCGCTTTTACCCTCGTGGGGGATCAGCAACAGGCGATCTTTACAAGTGCCATCACCGTATCAGAAATCCAAACGTTATTTCAACAACAGGCGAAATTCCTCGAAACGTATCAGCTGACTACGAGTTATCGTTCTAGCGGTGCAATCACGCGGTTATTTGCCCAAATGCTACCAAAAGAAACCAATTTAAACATCTCTGCCGTTCGACCAGAAGGAAAGTTGCCACAGTTTTATGCCAATCTGCCTGACGTTGCGTTAGTAGACATAGTAAAGGAACTTAAGCAACCAGTAACGATCATCACCAAAGATAGTCGATCCAGTGAGGAGCTCAAACAGTTCTTCGATAAACAGGCCGTGTCATTTCATGGAACGGTTTTACCGATTCATCTTGCCAAAGGATTGGAATTTAAGCAGGTCCTCTTATATGATGTCTCGGAAGAAAATTATCATACCGATCAAGACCGGCGGATTCTCTACACGGCGATTTCTCGTGCAATGGAAGAACTGGTGGTAACTTCCAAAGGAACCTTTTCGCCGTTTCTCCCTCCTTGCTAGTAGATCGAGAAACCTCCTATTTTCTATAGAATCTTGATGAGATTTGAGAGAACCCTGTCTTGCCTCTCTGAGTAGTTCTCTTATCTGACTGATTTAGAAAGCTATCGATCAAATAAAAAAGCATCAACGCGATTGCGTTGATGCTTTGCTTTTGAATTGATTAACGATGGATGTAAGTATATCCAGATGCGTTCATCGTAGCTCTATTTGGTCCACCAGGACTGTCAAAGCCCATTCCGCCTTGAGAGATTGTGATGGTATTGTTTGATGGGTTGTATGATTCAACATAAGCAACGTGTCCATAAACTGGATCAGCAGTCCATTCGCCACCAACTGATTGACCAGCGGCAAAGACTACAACGGCACCGGCTGCTGGTGTACCATTGACAGTGTACCCATCAGCTGCAGCTGACGCACCCCATTGTGCTCCGTTACCCCAGTAAGTACCTACCCATGGTGCAACACTTTTCACATACCAAGTACATTGACCCCAAGCATACATGTTACCTGAGCTTGAATGATCTTTTCCGCCGCCAGTAGAAATACTTCCGGTAGAATTATTGTTTGATGAAGAGTTTGAGTCTGAGTTACTTGAGCTTGAATTGCTTGAACCAGTGTTTGAAGAGCCTGCGTTCGATGAACTTGAGCTGTTAGAACTGCTGGTATTGCTTGAACTTGTGTTGCTTGAAGAACTACTTGTTGCTGTTTCAGTAGAAGCTGTTGTATTCTCTGTCGTGCTTTCAGTTGATTGAGCAGCAGCTTCTTGTTGTGCTTCTTTCAAAGCAGCAGCTTGTCTTTCTTCTTCTGCTTTTTGAGCAGCAGCAGCTTCTTGTTGTTCTTTCAAGATACGGGCTTTTTCAGCTTCCGCTTCTTGTTTTTTCTTATTCAATGCATCTTTGTCTTTTTCAGCAGTCGCTTGTTCTGCTGCTAAGTTTGCTTTCAAGACATTTAAATCAGCTTGTTTTGCTGCAATGGCATCTCTTTGTTGGCTAAGTTCTGCTTGGTTCGCAGCAACTTCTTGGATTTTGCTTTCGTTTTCTTTGACTTTGTCTTCAACATCTTGTTTGTCTTGTTTTTGTTGTTCAACTAAATCATTGTTTGCATTGACGATCGTTGTCATCGCTTGTACGCGACCGATAACATCCGTTAAAGAATCTGCTTCTAAAACAGCATCAATGAAATTGGTGCTTTGACCGTTAACTTGCACATCACGGGCTTGCTTTTGGATTGCTTCTTCACGTTTGGCAATACGCAATTTCAATGTTGCGATTTTGTCTTGCAATTTCTCAGCTTCTTGACCTAACTCAACTTGTTTCGCTTCTAATGAAGCAACTTTTGCACTCACTGTTTCAATTTCTGCTTCTAGAGAATCGATTTGTGATTGGGCGTCAGCTTGCTGACCTTTAAGAGAATTGATTTTTTGGTCTTGCTGCTCGATTTGATCATCAATGGAATCTGCAAATGCTAATGCAGGTGCTGCAACTGCTGTTAATGTTAGTGAACACACCATTAATGCTGATAACAAACTATTCTTCACTCGTTTTTCCTCCGACTAGCTGGTTGATTTGACAGATGAACTGCCTTTATAAAAACTTAATTTTGTCTAAGAAAGTTTAATGTTCGATTTAACGACAAATGAATTCTACCATAATGATATGACACACAGATAAAGGAAATGTTACAAAAATGTTTCAATCTAACACTCCCTTTATCTCAACGATAAATAACAGGACAATTAAAGACCGTTAAATCAACGTTTCTGAATAAATTACCGCGTTTTCTTTTCATTTTCATCATCAAAACTAAAATCAATTCATGTTATCTTTATCGAAAGTAAAGCTAATTCGTCAGGGTTTAAAGCTTGATCACACTTTTTTTAATAAGAAAAACTATGAAAACAAGAAATCATTCAAAAAAAGACCATTTATGTGACAAGATCCCTATTCCTTTCTATAATAAATAAAACAAGCGAGGAGGGAATCGCGATTCGTACACACAAAAAATGGTTTTGGCCATTGGCACTACTTACACTTTTTGTCACCTGTTTCCTGTTATTCTTTCAATTTCGTAAGGTGCATGAAGCCGATACTCCATTGCAACAGGCGAGCAACAGTGAGTTTTGGCTCTTAAGTGATATTCATTTTCTTTCCTCCACGCTCCATGATAACGGCGCAGCCTTTCAGACCTTCACAAAGGGAGCTGCTGGCAAAGAGATGACGTATCAAGAACAATCGATCGAGGCCTTCACCGCTCAAGCCTTAAAAGAGAAACCCACGGGAATTATTTTGACCGGTGATATGACGCTCAATGGCGAGAAAGCAAGTGCTCAAGAGTTGGCAAGATTGCTTGAACCATTGCAAGAAGCTGACATTATGGTTTTAGCATTACCTGGCAACCACGAGATTTACAATGGTTGGGCGCGAGCATTTAAAGGTGAAAAGGAATACTACGCAGATCAAATCAGTCCTGAGGATTTTCAAACGATTTTTGCTGAAGGTTACGAAAAAGCCAACAGTATCGACAAGTCTTCCCTTAGCTACAGCATTCAGTTAAACGACAAGTATCGTCTCTTTTTGCTCGATTCATGTATCTACGATTCTGAGGTTAATTGGGATGATCCTACTACGAATGGTGAGTTAAAACCGGCTACTCTAACTTGGTTGGAGGAGCAATTAACCCTGACGAAAGAAGCGGAGCAAGTACCACTGGTCTTTTTGCACCATAACTTGTTTGGTCATAATGAACTCTTACAAGACGGTTATGTTCTCGACAACGCCTCTGAGACTGTCGCTTTGTTGGAACGCTTCAACGTGCCAGCCGTTTTCTCTGGTCATATCCACATTCAAGACATTAACGAAGGGAATGATTCGCTTTATGAAGCAGTCACTGGGTCTTATTCAACAGCAGAACTAGGCTACGGCGTCCTTTCTCTTTCTGACAAGGAAATCAACTATGAAGCTCGCCAGATTGATCTCGATGCTTGGGCGGCTGAAACGAAGCAAACTAATGAACAGTTGCTGAACTATCAAAACTACCAGAAAAGTATTTTTGAAAAAGACACCGACCAACTGGTCCGTGACCAATTGTCCGCAGTGTCTGAACTGTCAGATGCCCAGATGACAAAACTTTGCACGTTTGTCACGAGGCTGAACACTGCCCTTTTTACTGGCAATGATACTTACTCAGCCGAAGAAAAAGCTGCTATCAAAGACTCCGAGGAGTATCAGTGGTTAGCGACCTATTCTTACTTTTTGAAGCAATATGTCGATTCAATGCTGGACGATCAAACCGATGATCGCAAGCTGACGATCCCCCTCACAGTAGAATAAAGCCAAAAAGTGTCTTCTTCCTTTCTTTTAGGAAAAAGACACTTTTTCTTTTCTAATGAACGATAGCCCTCTCGTTTGGGTAAACGAGAAGGCTATCTGACGAGTCAATATTTATTCTTTGAAAGTGCAGCATACTATTACTACTATTATTTATTTCTCATTTAAACGATACAATCCCTAACCTCTATTGTATCCTTGTAACTCTGAAGTTACGCCAGGTTTGAATAAATTTCTTCAAAACAAGTAACGTGTGGTACAAAAATATTTGTCGCTTATCAATAACTATACCACGCAACTAGGCGCCGACGGAAGTAAACTAACTCATTCTTAATCATTACTTAAACAAAAGGTATTGTTTTCAAACAGTGTTGCTCCTTTAAGAATTCTACGTGAAGCGATCAACCTTCCTGTCATGCATATCTGCTAACCATTCCTATAAGGGAATTCCTTTTATTCAATAGGCAAGTCGTGCTGTTTTAAGAAAGATAATTTATCCCAGTAGCCTCTTTGAAATAAAATTTTATCATTTACTATTTGAAAAAAACCGCAACCTCTCAAACCTAAGGGGTCACGCCACTCTAAAATTGCCCATTGTCCATCTTCGAAAATGTTCTCAACGATACAAACCATTTTTGCGTTAGAAAAATCTTGCTCAAACATCTGCTTGATCGCTTGTTTCCCAACAACTGGCTCATTGGCAACCTGGTGGTTTATTGCATTCTCATCATATAATTCTGAAATAATTTCAACATCTGCCTGATTAAACGCATCAACCCATTGGCAAAGTATTTCTTTTGGCTTCATATAAATCCCCCTCGAAATGTAATCATCTGTGTTCCAATCGCAATAAAAAAAGTAGCTAATTTGTACCAATATATTCTACTTTTACAATTCATTCAAGACAATATCGATGAAACGAATAAGAAATATCGATCTTTCACATCGATTACTCTTGTATATGTACGGGGTACCTGAATCGTGGCATGTTCCGCTTTACCTGTTTCTTTATTCCATTCACGTGAGTCATGCCATTTGAATCACTAGTAATCATTGCTTTTAATGGTAGCAACGCTACTAAGCCTATTCAACCACTTTATTAATTTATTGAATAAGGTATACAACCCCTCTTTCTGTTTTCCTCTTTTTATACGCTTATCATCGAATGAGAAATCATGGGTAAGTAAACCGCGACGCTTAGGGCTAGTTGAATAGTGAAATCAAAGATGTACTATTTACCATGTCAGGTCCTCAAAACCTGCAACTATTCTCTTGTAGCAGATCATCAACACCCGATCCATTTCAATATTTATATAAAATAAAACAAAAAAAGCGAGAACCCAATGGATTCTCGCTTGTTAACGTCAATTAACCTTTAACGATGTTTGTTGCTTGTAAGCCACGTTGGCCTTCTTCAACGTCGAAAGTCACTGCTTGACCTTCTTCTAAAGTTTTGAAGCCGTCGCCTTGGATAGCTGAGAAGTGAGCAAATACATCATTGCCGTCTTCACCTGTAATAAATCCAAAACCTTTATCTGCATTAAACCATTTTACTGTACCGTTATTCATAAACGTATACCTCCATATTACACATCGACTGTGTTTATTTGTTTGTAATAGAAAATGATGTGTAATTGAAGTGTGTATCAATAGAAAAGATAAACAAGTATTAACATATCAGAACTTTACCTATTCATCATAGCATGGTTAAAATAAAATAGCAAATAAAGTTGGCTTTTTTTCTTGATAAAAAGGTAAATTGTTAAGAAACCTTATGATTAAGCCTAGCAATTGCTTTATCCGGAAGAATCAAAAATCAAAGAATTGCGCCGTTTGAAGCAATTACTTTTTTGTACCAATCAAATGACGCTTTCTTGATGCGTTTCTTTGTGCCATTGCCTTCATCGTCTTGGTCAACATAGATAAAGCCATAACGTTTCGACATTTGTGAGGTTGAGGCACTAATGATATCGATACAGCCCCATGCCGTATAGCCAAAGACCTCGACGCCATCATGCAACGCTTCATTGATTTGTTCAATATGCTGACGCAGATAGTCGATTCGATAAAAATCATCGATGGTACCATCTTCGTTTACGACATCTTCTGCTCCCAAACCGTTTTCGGCAATAAACAAAGGTTTTTGGTAGCGGTCATAGAGTTGATTCAATGCTGTTCGCAGCCCTTTGGGATCGATCTGCCAGCCCCATTTACTGCTTGGCAAATAAGGATTTTTAATCCCACCAGTGATCAGATTCCCGACAGCACTTTCCAAGCGTTCTGGATGTGCGCTGACTGCACTGGACATATAGTAACTAAAGGAAACAAAATCAACAGGATTTTCTCGGATGATTTCTAAGTCTCCTGGTTCGATCACCAATTCCACTCCTTTTTCTTCAAACATGCGGTTGGCATATGCTGGATAATAGCCTCTTGCCTGCACATCACTGAAAAAGAGTGAGGTTCGTTGACTTTCAACTGTTTTTTGGACATCGTCTGGATCACAGCTGTACGGCGTTAATAATTGATAGCTGATCATGCAGCCGACCTTGGCATCGGGAATCAATCGATGGCAATAGTCAGTCACGATTGCGCTGGCGACAAATTGATGGTGCGCCCCTTGGTACTTGTCTTGTTCAATATTAGGATGACCTTCTTCAATGATCCCGACACTAACATATGGATGGTGTTTAACACAGTTGATTTCATTAAAAGTTACCCAGTATTTGACTTTCTTTTGGTATCGCTCAATCACCGTCTTGGCAAAACGGACATAAAAGTCGATCACTTGCCGGTTTGGCCATCCTCCATACTCAGTCACTAAATACAAAGGCATCTCATAATGGGATAGTGATACCACTGGTTCGATCCCATACTTCAAACACTCATCAAAGACTGCGTCGTAAAATGCCAATCCAGCTTCGTTTGGCTCTACCTCATCCCCCTTTGGAAAGATCCGTGTCCAGGCAATTGACATCCGATAGGCTTTGAAACCCATCTCAGCAAATAAACGAATATCTTCTTTAAAGTGATGATAAAAATCGATTCCCTGTCTTTTCGGATAGTATTTCGTGCTGTTTGGATCCTGTGCTTCTGCAACTTGCTGATGAGTCATCATATGCCATTGGTCCGTCCATCGTTCTTTCGGCATTGAGGAATCGAATAGATAGACATCAGAAACCGACAAGCCTTTTCCATCGATTCCAGAACCTCCTTCAACTTGGTTGGCAGCTGTTGCTCCCCCCCAGAGGAAATCTTTTGGAAAATAACTTTTCATTTTACTTGCCGCCTTTCAAAAATGATTCGTACGCCAACGCTTCCCCATTCGTGGCGATCACTTGCTTATAATACGCAAAACTAGCTTTTTTCTGGCGGGAAAGATCTCCGCTACCATCATTTTGCTTATCGACATAGATAAAGCCGTATCGTTTTTCCATCTCTCCTGTCCCCGCAGAAACGATATCGATCGGTCCCCACCATGTATAGCCTAGAATCGTTGCGCCATCTTTGATCGATTCCGCCATTGCTTCTACATGGTCTTTCAAATAGGCCATCCGTTCTTCATCGACGATCGATCCATCTTCATTGACAACATCCTTTAAACCAATTCCATTTTCAACGATAAATAATGGTTTTTGATAGCGATCAGTCAATTCGCTGCAAACATAGCGTAATGCCAGCGGATCGATCGGCCATCCCCAAGCAGTTTCTTTTAGGTAAGGATTCTTTTTCCCTAGTAATCCGCCAGTATTGCCTAAAATTTTCATGCCTGCTTCATGCAATGAGCTGCGGTAAAAACTAAAGCCTAAATAATCGCAGGTCCCCGCTTTAATGATCGCTAGATCTTCTTCTGTAATGTCCAGCAACAGATGATTATCCTTCACGATGCGGTCGAAGTATTCCGGATATGCTCCTCGCAATTGCACATCACTATAGAACAAGGAACGACGGCGCAGTTGATACGATTCAAAAACATCTTGCGGGTTGCACGTTGCAGGGTAAATCGGACTCAGTGACAGCATACAGCCAATCTGATTGTTTTCATCTACTGCCTTCCCATTCAGAACTGCTTTGGCACTTGCAACAAACATATTATGACTTGCTTGATAAAGTGCCTGTAATTTTTCTTCTTCAGTCTCGAAAGAAAACACATCGATACCTGCTGCGAGTAACGGGATCGTATGGGTATGGTTGATTTCATTGAAAGTCATCCAATATTTCACTTTCCCTTTGTAGCGTGCAAAAACCACTTTTGTATACCGATCAAAAAAATCGATCAGTGCACGATTTTGCCAACCACCATATTTCGTCACCAAATGCAGTGGCGTCTCAAAATGAGCTAATGTAACAACTGGTTGGATCCCTTTTTCATTCAAGGCATCAAATAAATCATCATAAAATTGTAAACCTGCTTCATTGGGTTCCGTCTCATCCCCATTCGGAAAAATGCGACTCCAAGCAATTGAGGTACGCAAACACTTCAAGCCCATTTCCGCAAACAGTTCAATGTCTTCTGGGTACCGATGATAAAAGTCGATGGCTTCATGGCTCGGATAAAAGTTATCCTCTTCAAGCTGCAGTGAAACTTGCTCAATACGTTTTTCACCAACTGGTAAAATATCTGCTACACTTAATCCTTTTCCTCCTTCCAAATAAGCTCCTTCGGCTTGATTTGCGGCGATCGCGCCGCCCCATAGGAAATTTTTTGGAAATACACTCATGAAATCGCTCCTTTTAATAAATCATTTGCTACCAAAGCGGTAACGTCTTTTTTCGCTTGATCCACAACTGTCAATGCATCTTCTTTGATCACACTGGTAAAGACCAACATGGTTGTCGGATCATATCCTTTTTCAATAATTTTTGCTAAGTCAAAGGTGCCAATTTTTTGCCCCTTCACGACTTGATCCCCTTGTTTCACCGAAATCTCAAACACGCCTTTTGCTAAATCAACCGTTTCTAAGCCGATATGAACCAACACTTCCGTCCCAGCAGCTGATTGGATCCCAAAAGCATGTCCAGTTGGAAAAACTGTCACAACCGTACCAGTAAGTGGCGCATAAATATCGCCGGCTGATGGATAAACGGCTAATCCATCCCCCATTGCTCGAGAAGAAAATACTTCATCTTTGACATCATCAAGCGTGATCGCTTCACCAGCAACTGGTGTCATCACTTGCAGCCCTGCACCTTCTTCTAAAACAGGTTCTACCGTTTCTTCAAATCCTAATACATAGGTCAAAATAGCAGTACCGAAGAACGCAAAGGCAATGCCGATCAAATAGTACACAAAGGTGTCCCCAAAGAAAGCTGGCAATGTCGTCAATGCTGGGAAAACATAGACGATGGCCTTGGTTTGCATCATTCCCATAAACGCACCAGCAAGAGCACCAACGATGGTTTGAGCAATCAACGGCTTTTTAAATTTTACCGAAAGTCCATAGACGATTGGCTCTGTAATTCCTCCAAGCAATGCTGGAAGCAAAGAAGATAGCGCCAAGCCTTTGGTTTCTTTTCTGCGAGAGCGTAAAAACACACCTAAAGCAACCCCAGCACTCGCAAATGTTGCTGCTGCGATCATCGGGCGCAGCGTATCATAGCCATATACCGCTAGGTTATTGACCATAATCGGTACAACTCCCCAATGGATCCCGATCATTACTAAGAATGTCCAACCGCCACCGATCAACAAGCCAGCCAACAGCCCGCTCTTGTCGCTGATAAAGTTCATGGCATTGCCTAAACCGTCCCCAAGCATTACACCGACCGGTCCAATGATCAAAACGGTCAAAGGCACCATGATCAAAAGAGCTACTAGTGATAGAGCAAAAATCTCGATACTCTTAGGAATGATCCGTTTGAGTAGTCGTTCCAAGTGCGAGTAGATATAGATCGAAACGATCGCTGGAATCACGGTACCCGAATACCCCATCAACACAGCTGGGATGCCAAAGAAATCGACCGTCACACCATTTTCCGTCACCATTGCTGTAAAATTCGGCTCCAGCAACGCCCCAACGATTGCTAAAGCAATAAACATATTGACTTTGAAAATCCGCGCTGCACTGATCGCTAAAAATAAAGGCAAGAAATAAAAGACACTATTGCCAGCAGCAGCTAATATTTTATAGGTGCTTCCTTCCGCATCCATCAAATGATAGGTTGTAAAAACAACTAGCAAAGCTTTTAACATCCCTGCCCCTGCAAGAGCAACAATGATTGGATTAAAGATCGCAGACAATACATTGAAGAATCGGATAAATACATTGCCTTGTTTTTCTGTTGATTCTTCGGCATCCCCATCACTTTCCAAAGCATTTTGGATCGAATACTTACTCATGATCGTTTGAAAAACATCCGCTACATGATTACCGATCACGACTTGAAACTGGCCATTTCCTTCAATGACAGACAATACCCCATCAAGCTGCTGAATCTTATCCTTATTTTTTCGTGCCAACTCGACATCTTTCAACTTAAAACGCAATCTAGTGATGCAATGATACAGGCTAACGATATTTTGTTCCCCACCGACCTGTGCTATAATTTCACTAGCAAGTTTTGAATAATCTTTTGCCAAATGACTCACTCCCGTGTTTGATTTATAAAGCGCTTTATGGCGTTACTATAGCAGATTTTTTTCTCTCACCTGCGAAAGTTCGCAATTTGGAAACTGCTTACAAGAAAGGAAAGAAAATGGGCCTCTTAATCATTCGTTTATTGAATCTTTTAAATAATGCACCCACTGATTCCACCAACTACTATATCGGTTTGACCATGATCAACCATTATGATCAGATCCAAACTCTAAGCATTGGTGAATTCGCTGCTCTTTGCCATGTGTCAAAGTCAACCGTTTCAAAATTCGCTCGCACCTTGGGCTTTGATGATTATGGCGATCTAAAAGACAACGCTGCCTTTATCGAAAACCGCTTCAACAATCCCCTGAATTATCGTTCGAATATTTTGTCTGCCTTAGAGCAAGAGGGCGTAGACTCCTATTTTGACGCAGTTGTACAAGACATCGATTATCTGCGTCATCATCTTGATCTGCCAGCCATCGAACGGGTCGCAAAAGCCATTGTGACGCATAAAAATGTCTTTGCTTTTGGAATTTTATTCTCAGAATCGGCTGCTATTGATTTCCAGATCAAACTAGCATACAACGGCAAGTTCATTCGGACCTTCCAAGACGATCTCGTACAGGAAGAAATCATCAAGACCGCTGATGAAGAATCGCTGTTTATCATTTTTACCAACTCCGGTGACTACCTAACGAAACAGCAAATTCGAAATGGAACACCACGGAAAGATTTCTTCGATCGAACCAAAGCCAAAGTCATCGTGATCACCGCTAATCCACAGATCTCGGAACTGCCCTTTGTCCAAGAAGCAATCATCTTCCCTCACCAAACCCATTTTCAAACCCATGCTTTTATGTATCAGTTCATCATGGATTTGATCGTATCGAAGTTCAAGCAGTTGACGGATCGAAAGCGCATGTAGTAATGACCCTCCATTATAGAAGAAGGGCATTTCTTCCATAATGGAGGGTTCTTTGTGAATAAGATGTCTCATTCATTCGTAAGCGTCACTCATTTATTCCTAGTTTCTTTGAAATTTTTTTAATCCTAGGCTGCTATTTATTAAATTTCTCCTCATTTATGTTTTTTGTTTCACAAACTTCACCTCGGTATGGTATAATCATTTTGTTTTTAAGAAAACTATGGGAATACAAAGGAGAAGGAAACATGAAAAAAACTAAAATCACTTTAATCGCTGCATCATTGCTTATGGGAGGCACTCTTTTAGCTGCATGTAGTTCAGATAACGATACAGCTGCAAGCTCATCATCATCAACAGCAGCTTCAACTGCTGCATCAACTGAATCATCAGATGACGTTGTTTCAACTGCTTCTATCAGTGACCAAACTTCAGTGATCGAAAAAGCATTGAGCGCAGATGGTAACTGGATCGTTGCTGTAACTGGCGACATGACATTTGATAACGATGTGACCGTTGATGGCGAATTCCACGACAAAGGTGACGACTCTGCTGATATCTACCGTAAATTTGCATTGTACTCACAAGATGAAGACCGCAACGTAACAGCTGAATACACAGTAACTGTTCCTAAATTGATCGTTAACTCAGAAAACTTCAACATCGTTCACGGTGTAATCAAAGGTGACGTTGAAGTGAATGCTAACGGCTTTGTATTGAACGGTGCAAAAGTTGAAGGTAACGTAACATTCACTTCAAAAGAATTCCAAGATTCAGCAACACTTGACGAAGATGGCGCTTCTGTAACAGGTGACGTAACAGTTAGCGAATAATCTTTCACTGGATTTCTGTGAAATAGATGAACAAAAAACGAGGTTGGCAAGTCGATCGTTGATCCCTTGCCAACTTTTTTTGTTTTTTTATAAACAATTGCATCCGCTCTCATTACTAACATTGTGTAAGTAAGAACAAAGCCCAAGAAAAAAAACTGGCTTGCTTACGCAAAACCAGTTTCTTCTTTAGGCGCTTATTCTTCAATAACTGCCCACTTGTAGTCATATTGCGCACCAGCACCGTGTGATACGACCCCTTTTACTTTTGGTGCACGTAAATGAGCTTCAACGTTTTGGTACACAGGGATGACCCCTTGTTGATCCATAATGATTTTCTCTGCATCTAACAAGTCTTGCCAGCGAGCATCTGGATTGCCAGCGTTTGTCGTGGCAGACGATTTCACTGCTGCATCGTACGCCTCACTTGTCCAACGACCGCGGTTGTAGGAATTGTCGGTAACAAACAAATCAGTAAAGCTGCTAGCATCCGCATAGTCAGCTCCCCAACCACCCATGACGACATCAAAGTCACCTGAGTTTGAACGATCTAAACGAACGGAGAAAGGAACAGGACTTAGGCTAACTTTCACCCCATCCAGCGTGTCTTGAATCGCACTTTGAATATACTCAATGGCCTTTTTGGTTGAATCTGTATCAGAAGCCAAAATTTCAAAGCTCAAGGAATCGATTCCTAACGCCTCTTTGGCTTTTTCCCAATGTTCTTTGGCCTTTTCTTGATCGTATTCAATGACACTTTCCGCTTCATCGACAAAATCAGTATTATCAGTTGGGTTAAAGGTCATTCCTTTTGGTATCAATCCTGTGGAAGCCAATGAACCGTCCCCTAAAATCGATGTCACTAATGCATCACGATCGATGGCATAAGAGATTGCTTTACGCAGATCCTCATTGCGGAATGGCGAATCTTCTTCGCGCTGATTCAACTCGATATAGGAAGTACGGGCTAATGGTTCTGACACAAACGCTTCATCATTGGCCATTTGCTGTGCCAATTCTCCTGTTAAGATGACGTCGTCTGCTTGCCCATCTTGGAATAGATTCAAGGAGGTCGATGATTCTTTTACGACACTAACATTGATGGTGTCAAGTTTCACCGTCTCTTTGTCCCAATATTGGTCGTTCTTTTCATATGACCATTCTGTATCGGTTCCTGGCCCATCAAAGCCAGCCAACACAAAGGGTCCATTGTAAACGGCATTGTCGCTCGTTGAAGCATATTGATCGCCGTTGTCTTCTACGACTGCTTGGCTTTGTGGGAAGAAGGATGGAAATGCCAATAAGTATTGGAAGTATGGCGTAGGTGTCGTCAGCGTGATTTCTAATTCATAGTCACTGACTGCTTTGATCCCTAATTCTGAGGCATCTTTTTCACCTGCTGTTATCGCTTCGGCATTGGTTACGGGCGCAAATAAGTACGCATACTCAGAACCTGTTTCCGCACTTACGGTGCGTTGCCAACCAAACACATAATCCGCTGCCGTTACTGGTTCTCCATTTGACCATTTGGCATCTTCTCGTAGTTTCAATTTATAGGTCAGACCATCTTCACTG
This sequence comes from Enterococcus sp. DIV0755f, assembly GCF_051713725.1. Lineage (NCBI taxonomy): Bacteria > Bacillati > Bacillota > Bacilli > Lactobacillales > Enterococcaceae > Enterococcus > Enterococcus sp. DIV0755f. The sequence continues at coordinate 803,006 of NZ_JBIOQL010000001.1, read as the reverse complement.
ACTTCCGCTAATTCGGCGGCACCTGCTGGTTCGGGCTTACTATCAGCATCTAAGCGGTACAACCCTTCATACACATTATTTAAAGCACTGAAACTGATCGTATCGGTGGCTAAGGATAGATCGGCACTCGGCATTTCTTGTTGAACCACAACATTAAAAATTTGTTCGGCAGCTGCTGTCCCACTACCACTTGAACTTTCACCTGTACTTGATGTCCCTCCTGTTGAGCAACCTGCTAATACGATTCCACAAACAGCGACGACACCATATCCCCATTTTTTCTTCATCTTACCTACCCCTTATGAAAATCCAAAATTTTCAGAATTATTACAAAACTCTGAATGTAAATAAGATTTTAATAAATATTAATTATAAAAGCAAGCTATTTTTCTCATTTTATTATTATTTATTTTTTATGTTAACACTGCATGTTATTATTTATGACACAAAAACAAAAAACACAAAGCGAAAAAGATCTCGCTTTGTGTTTTTTTATCTTTGGATAGAAACGTGGATTACTCCATTTTATAGCTTTGACGCGTCACTTTCCCCTCTCGTACCGTAGCGATAATAGTTGGCACAGCCCCAATCGCCGTAAAGAGATAGACCAGACCTAAGTTCCCGTAATATTGACTCGCTTCCAAATATCCTTCACGAATCAAATCAGGTAAAATACGGAAGGCATAGAAGACATCAACGTCCGTGTAATAATTTGCTACACTGATCGACCAGTCGATACGATTCCCGACATAGACCATGATAATCATGACGATAATACTACTAATAATACCTTTTGTGCTGAGTTTTCCACCTAATAATTCATACCCTTTGATGGCACAGATCGCCATCGCAATCCCAGACAATGCAGCAACATACCCCAGTTGTCCTAATAAAATAATTGCGCCGGCACCAATCAGTGAGCCAAGAAACGCACCCACGGTTCCAGCTAACCAATTTTCTTTTTTCTGCCCCTTTTCCCGTTCTTGCGCAAGGACTGCTTCTTGTTGTTTCTTAAAGCAAGCTTCACAGGCAATGACGGGAGCGCCGCCAATAGCATACAGCGAAACCGGCTCAGTGACCGCGCCGCAGAAGGTACAAGCATTTTGGAAGCCTTCCGTCTTCAAAAAATTCGTCAACTGGTCCAACGCAGTACGTAACTTGTCCACGGTTTTCCCTGCAGTCATCGCTCCGCGTAATGTATAGGCAACTTGATATCCTTGGATCACACAGTCGATGATCTCTTTTGACTCACTTAGAACTTCTTTGACTTCTTCTTGGTTGGGAAGTTCGCCATCTTTGCTAAGTGAAAAATGAGCCACTAGAGAATAACTATTGTTATTCTCTTGAACTAAAAAAAGTTTATAACTATGATACGTTCCATAAATCACCCCAGTGGAAGTATCAACGGAGAGCCCCAACGGCTCGGCAAATTTGGTCAATGTCTTCTCGATCTTCTTATTCATTTTTCTCCTTCTTTCCAACAAACACTTACCTTTTTAGGTATAGCTAAAAGTTTAAGGAGAGTAGAAATGAAAGTCAATCAATTTGTTCAAAAAACCTAGTTTTTTTATCTATTCTGTGACAAATCGCCGCAACGCATCAGCAACCCCATGGTCTGTATTGCTAGTCGTCACAAAATCAGCTTTTGCTTTGACCAATTCGGGCGCATTCTCCATCGCAACACCAATACCAGCTGAAGCAATCATTGGCAGGTCGTTAAAATTATCGCCGATCGCTAAGGTTTGCGCCAGCGGCACTTGAAAATAGGCCGCCAATTCATTTAGCGCCTTATCTTTTCCCACAGCTTGATGAGTGACTTCCAAATAATTCTCTTTGGATAAGTAAAAGGCGCTTTCTAAAAATCCAGCGTTCTGGCAGGCAGCATGAAGCGCTTGGATTTCTGCCGTTGTGCCGATCAAAAGAAACTTATGAACCTCAAAAGCTTCTTGTGCCAACAGTTGTTCTAATGAAGTTTCTACAGGAGTCTCTTTGGTGATCGCCGCTTCTGCTCGTGCCCATTGGTCCACTCTTTCGCAATACCACTGATCACCAGAGTAGACATTGATGGAAACACCAGGAAAATCAGCTTTGATGCGCGCAACCAAAGTTTTTGCTTCTGCTTTTTTGACCTCATGACTGAAAATCGGTACCAGTGTGCCCTTTTGATCGTACCCTCCAATCAGGGCACCGTTGTAACAAGCCAAGGGCCAGTCTTCTATCCCTAATTCTTGAGCTATCGGTAGCATTCCTTTCGGGGAGCGAGCGGAAGCCAAAACAAAAGGAATCGCTTGCTGCTTCAATCGTTTGATTTCTTCAATCAAATCCAGATCGATTTGATGCTTATGATCCAAGATCGTCCCATCAATATCACTTAAAATAAACCCTATCTGCTTTTTTTCCAAATAAACCATCCTTTCCCATTCCCCATCCTTTTTACGAAAGGGAGTTGAGCCATCGCTTTCGACCAAAATAAGCGCCGTTTCCATAAAACGAAAACAGCTTCCTTGACCTTCTTTGCTTCCAGTTTACCATACTAGCCAATGAAAAAAGAGTGCATCGCTGCACTCTTAGGAAGTATAGATATAAAACTCGATTTCCTTCTTAATCGGTTTTTTGATCCAGCGTTTCACAGCAGCTGCCCGCTTCAAGCCCATATGCTCATAAAAACCGAAATTACAGGTGGTATCGGTATAAAGGAAAAACGGAGCCGTTTTGTCCTGCTGGACCATCGCTAAAAAGGAAGTAAAGAGCTGCTTGCCTACACCCAATCCTTGTGTTTTGGGACTAACGGCAAACAAACCAACTTCGGTCTGAAAAGGAGTTTGTAAGTCTTTCAACATCGCTTGATTTAACTCAGCCACCTCCTTGGCATAATGCAGCAGCGTGTTTCTCCCTTCTTTCGTAAGCAGTAAGCAGCCAGCATGCCAAATCGTTTTCCCCCAATAGCGCGCTGGATGAAGCTTCTTCCCGCTTTTACTGTCTGCTAACAAGATGCCGACAGCTTCACCATTTAAAAGAGCCACCCGCGAATAGGTCGCACGGGCAAGTTCATAACACAAAAAGACATGAGCAAAGTGCTTGGCGGTCTTCTTGTCAAATTGCTTGTCGTAGTTCCAGCTATCAATAATTACTTGCACAAGCGCAGGCAGATCTTCTCGTTTAAATGGTCGATATGTTACTTTTTTATTCATTCTATCTTCCTCCCAGTAGTTGACTATCCTTAGTATAAAGTTTACAGTAACTGTAAAGTCAAGGAGGAGTTTCATGAAAACCAAATTAAAAGTATCGGAAATGGCACGCTTAGCGCGGATCAATCCTCGGACACTCCACTATTATGACGAGATTGGGCTATTTCAACCAAACAGCAAAGCCGAGAACGGGTATCGGTATTATTCCCTTGATCAACTTTTGGATCTCGGATTGATCCTGTCATTGAAAGAATTATCGATGCCCTTAAAAGAGATCCAAACAGCGCTGCAGGGGGATGCCGAGACCATGAGAAACTTATTGGAAGCCAAGCGGCAAACCATCGATGAAAAAATTCAGCAGTTGACCAACATCAAAAAAATCATCGAACGAAAAGCTGCGGATTTGCGCCTGGCTGCAGAAAAAACTTCCCCCTTCACCTTGAAGGAACAGCCAGAGGAATATTTCTCCCTTAGTCCTAGATTAAACGGCAGCTCCATCCCAGAGATGATCACCCAAGCCTACGACCTTTTGATGGCACAGCCTTATCTTTTTTCGAATAACGAGTACGGTTTTATGATTCGGACGAACAAAGACGATACGCAAGACATCGACTACGTTTACGTGCGGCAAGAAGAGCCGCAAGGGACTTCCTTCGTGAAACCAGCAGGATGCTATTTAACCGCCATTTATCAGGGGGATGACGAAGGATTGAAGCAGTTCTATCAAAAACTCAAGCAGCTGATTGCGACGCACCAATGGCAAATCGATGACTACTTCTATGAACGATCGATCCACGAAACGACCCTTAGCAACGAGCAAGCTTATTTGACAGAGATCCAAGTTCGGATTTTATCTGAGGAATAATGATTCGTTCAAACTGTGCTAAAAAGTAAATAAAAAACGCAACGACAACGAGCAGCTTCTTTCGCCTCGTTGTCGTTGCGTTTTCTTTAAATCAAATGGTTTTCTTTCAACAGATCGCCAATGTAGGTATGTTCGGTTTTCTTAACGAAGCCTTCCAAGAGTTTCCGTTCGATAAACGGCAGCTCCATTTCTGTAATTTTTTTCTTATCGGTCAGATAATAGACAGCTTTGGCCAAAGTACGTAGATCATAAGCGGAAGCAAACACTTCTGGTACCCCACGTTCCACAGCTAATAGCTGATAAACAGCCTCCATTGCAGTCCGAACGGAATATTCTGTTGTAAAAACAGTGTCTCGTTCAGTCTCTGCGAAATTACCGATAAAAGCTAAGTTTTTGGAGCCATTTGGAATAACCAATGGCCGATCCCCTGGTTCACGCAGCATGAAGTAAGAAGTGATAAACGGCATGTAGACTGGAACTGCCACACTTGATTCTTTTGAAATGCGTTGGATTTCTGCTTCTGGCACGCCTAAATGGTAAAGCAGTTCTTGCACGATTTCTTGTCCAGAACATTGTTCAATTGGTTTTTTGATGTAGTTCCCTGGTGTATTTGACAACAAGCCATACACCCATGTGATCGTTTGTTGGTCTTTTTGTTCTTTAAAGTGCGGTTGGCGATGGGTCGCAAAGCTCATCATCCAATTGGAATCTTTGATGGTGATGATCCCGCCAGTGACGATTCTGCCTGTTCGTAACTTGCGATGGGTCAATTTTTCTAAATAAGGTTCCACATCAAAATTTTGCCAAGTCACGGTTGCCGAAACAAACCAGCTTTCTTCAGGTAAGTTTTCATAAAAGACTTCTGGATGACCAAACTCAGGCGATTGCGCCGCCAAGTTTTTCCATAAACGCCAGCTGCCACCAGGTGCTTTTGAGATAGGCGCTGGAGTATAATGGTCCCCTTGCGTGGAACTTTCAGTGATCGATCCGTTGGTAACAAAGACCAAGTCATCTTCTGATAAAGGAATTTCTTCGATTGCTCCCGCTTTTTCCAGCACAAGTTTTTGAGCAACTTTTTCCTCGCCCACGATCCGAACATCGATATTGCTGACGGTGCATTCATATTGGAAGTCAACTCCTTGTTCTTCCAAATAAGCAAGTAGTGGTTTGACCAATGACTCATATTGGTTGTAACGGGTAAATTTTAACGCAGTAAAATCAGGCAAGCCATCGATATGGTGCACAAAACGCAACACATAGCGGCGCATTTCAATCGCCGAATGCCATTTTTCAAAGGCGAACATCGTACACCAGTATAGCCAAAAATTAGATTCAAAGAATTCTTCGCCAAAAACATCTTCGATTTTTTTCCCGATCAATTGATCTTCTGAAGTCATAAATAATTGGGTTAATTCTTTTTGTGCTGTAGCAGACAAGGTAAATTCTCCATCATCTGCTGCTCGTTGGCCGCGATTGTGGATGATCCGACAGTTAGACGAATTTGGATCATCGTGGTCCAACCAGTAAAACTCATCTAGCACCGAAGCATCTTCCACCTCCAAAGATGGAATCGAGCGAAATAGATCCCACAGACATTCAAAATGATTTTCCATTTCTCGACCGCCGCGGGTCACAAATCCATCATGGGGAATGAATTTTCCGTCCAATGAACCGCCTGATAAAGAAAGTTCTTCAAGGACGTGGATTTTCTCACCCGCCATATGGCCGTCACGGATCAAGAAGACTGCCGCAGCAAGTCCTGCTAATCCCCCACCAACAATATAGGCTTCTTTCTTTTCGACATCTTTCGGTTTTCTGCTTCTTGCAAAAGCTTCGTAATTTCCGTTCGTATATCTCATGTAGATCCCTCCTAATATTGGTACGTTTTTATGGTATCAGTAACTATTTTTTTTGACAAAAATTTGTACTAGTAAAAACAAGTGATTTTGACAAATCGGCCTTTTTGTCAAAAAAACAGGGCAAAGCCCCACCTTTTAAAAAGATCTGCGCCCAACCCAAAAAAGCGCCCCTAAGAAAACTGATGGCAGCTTTCTTAGGGGCGCTTCTAACAAAGGACAAACCCTTTGCCTATTCAATGAAACATTTATTTCACTCGTAGAGCGAAGCTAGCAGTCGAAAAGCCTGATTGTGCTTCGGTGACTGTATAACCCGTGCTTGGCGCATGGATATAGCTTGTATTACTGGTAGCGATCGCTACGTGGTAGGTATTCCCTTTTTGACCCCAGAACAGCAAGTCGCCAGCTTGTGCTTGCGAGACAGGAATGATTGTCCCTGCGCTTTCTTGTGGGACTGTCCAATCACCGATGTTTTTGCCCGTCACTTTTAAGAAGACGTAGCGTGTAAACCCGGAACAGTCGAAGACATCTGGTCCTTTGCCTCCCCATTGATAAGGAGTGCCGATATGTTTTCTAGCTTCTGCAACGATCGCTGCTCCGTTCACGCTCATCGGAACATTGGTATTGCCTGCGTTGATATTGTTGCCAGGAGTCGTTGCACTGACTTCCTTCACATACGCTGCAGATACCCAGCCACCCGTTGATAACTTATACCAAGTGGCATTGCCATTGACTGACGTTCCTTGTTTTTGAGCGACTGCTTTGAAGGTCGCATTGCTGCCCAAACTGCTGACTACACTTGCAGAAGTCGATGCATTTGAGCGGACATTCATACCAGTGGTTGTTTGGAACGTTTTATTGATGGCTTGCTCACTCGCATTGCTTGAGCCGTTTGATGAACCAGTGTTGCTTGAACCTGTGTTTGAATTATTGTTATTACTTGTATTTCCAGAACTAGACGTGACGTCACGTACATATGCCGCTGTGATCCAGCCACCAGTCGATACTTTGTACCAAACATTGGTGCCGCCAACGGATGTGCCATTTTTCTGGGCAACGACCTTCACCGTCGTGCTGTTGCTTAGGCTGCCAACGACACTACCACTTGTTGAGGCACTCGAACGGACATTCAATGCCGCTGTTGTTTTCACATTCTTGTTGATAGCCGTTTCTGCAGAAACACTTGTGTTGCCGCCAGAAGAACTATTTCCTGTCGAACTGCTGGAAACATCTTTGACATAGGCCGCCGTGATCCAACCACCTGTGGACAATTTGTACCAAGTGGTCGTGCCATTCACCGACGTTCCACTCTTTTGTGCAACGACTTTCACCGTCGCATTGCTGCTTAGTCCACGTACGACACTAGAACTAGTCGTTGCATTTGAACGGACGTTCAATGCAGTGGTCGTTTTCACTGATTTCGAAATTGCTTTTTCCGATGAAGACGACGAATTGGACGAGCCTGTATTGGCAGAAGAAGAGCCTGAAGTGCTTTTCACATAAGCCCCTGAGATCCAGCCGCCTGTTGATAGCTTATACCATGTTGTATTGCCATTCACTGAGGTACCGTTCTTTTGAGCCACCGCAGTGATTGTTGTATTTGCTCCTACACCACTTACGATAGAGGCACTTGTTGAAGCATTTGAACGAACATTCAGTGAAGCTGTTGTTTTAAATTGTCGATTGATCGCCGTTTCAGCTGACGATCTGGCAAGAGTAGCAGTTGTGTTGGTTGATGACGAAGCGTTCGTCGTTTCGGTCGCATGAGCAAGAGACGTAAAGACACCTGAAGTCGATGCTAACGCTGCTGTGATACCCAATCCTTTTTGTACGAAAAGGGACCGTTTTTGTTTCACTAAACGCTTACGTTTGATTTTCCGAGATTCCAATAAAACACCCCCTGTACCCCATTTTAACAAAAATTAATATTTTTTGATATTGTTTTCGTTTTGTATTTTTTTACTTTACGTTTAATAAAACGTGTCATTTATTTTCCTGCGTTATTCTTTTTGATTACTTTCTCTTTGATGTTGCTCAATGGCACTCTATTTACAAAGATTTCTATAAACTAGAGAAAAACGCTATTTCATTCAACGTTATTTTAATTCGCGAATAAAAACAGGATTTTTTTTGCAAACAAACCCACTTTTTGAAAAACAAGACTGTTATTTGAATAACATTTCTTTCCTGATTCCCTTTTTCAAAAATCGATACTAAAACCACCCATTTATCATTCCTTTTTTACACGAGGGATTCTGTGAAAAAATTGTTTCAAAAAGAACGCTGCTTTCACCTGTGTGATCGACGCTTAGATGAAATCCTGTTACATCGCTTCCAACCGGATGCGAATTTCTTAATAGAGAAGTCCCTCATCTCTGCCAAAAGAAATATTTTCACAATGTATTTTACAAGAAAGATTATAACACCAAGGATAAAACCAAGGATTTGCATAAGTTTGTGAAATCATGCTATACTTAAAAAAAGGAAGAGGTGACCGAGTATGAAAACAAAGACGAAAGAAAAAGTGTATGCTGAACGACAACATAACTATAAAACGAAAAAAGAAGAGATTTTCAAAAAAGCCTTAGATTCCGTACCGACCACAGACAAGAAAAAAGAAGAACAGAAAAAGAAAGCGTAGACTCCTGCGTTTTCTTTTTCTGTTGATTTATAAAAAAGACGAGACTTCACCGATTTTGGCGAATCTCGTCTTTTTTGACAATTACTATTTTTGTCTAAAAAATACTTAGTCCGATCACTTTTTTTGAACTTTGTTGGGTTCGATATAGATTGTAGGATTACCCAATGCAGAGTGGGAATCCATGAAAGCTAAGATTATTATAGCGATAAAATTTTCATGCCAGCTCTTCACCATTGGTCGCTATCACTTTTTGATACCAATAAAAAGAGTCTTTACGAATTCTTTCCAAGGTTCCTTTTCCATCATCATCAAGATCCACGTATATAAACCCATAACGCTTCGACATTTCACTTGTACTAGCACTGACTAAGTCGATGCATCCCCAAGGAGTATAGCCCATCACCTCAACTCCTTCTTGAATCGCTATACCGATTTGCTCGATATGGTCACGTAAATAATCAATTCGATACGCATCGTGAATCCGTTTATCCTCTGTCACCACATCCTCAGCACCTAAACCATTCTCAACGATAAAGAGAGGGACTTGATAACGCTGATACATTTTTTTCATGGTGATTCGTAAACCTACTGGATCGATCTGCCAGCCCCAATCACTTGCTTTTAAGTAAGGATTCTTGATGGATCCAAAAAGATTCCCGCCAGTTTCTTCTTTTGATTCTCCTACAACCATTGACATATAATAACTAAAGGAAAGAAAATCCACTGTTCCTTCTCTCAAAATATCACGATCGCCTTCCTGAACGTCGATCACAATTCCATTCTCTTCAAAAAATGAATCCATATATGCTGGATATTCTCCACGTATTTGAACGTCAGTATAAAAGAAATTCATTTCATCTGCTTTTACAGAAGCCAAAACATCTTGCGGATTACATGTTTCAGGATACGCCTCCATTCGAGCCAACATACAACCGATTTTGGCATCTGGGATAATTTCATGGCATTTCTTTACAGCCAAAGCACTTGCAAGGAACTGATGATGTCCTGCTTGATATTGTGCTGCTAACATATTGTCAATTCCGTCTGCCAAAATCCCTCCACTCAGATAACCAGTCATCCCAATTATATTGATTTCATTAAACGTCAACCAATATTTGACCTTATTCTTGTAACGGTTAAACAGCGTTTCTGCATAGCGAACAAAATGATCAATAGTATCCCGTGAGAGCCAGCCATTTTGAGTCAGCGCTAAGTGCAATGGGAACTCGTAATGTGAGATCGTCACCAACGGTTCGATTCCATGCTTTAGACACTCATCAAAGACTGCATCGTAAAAGGCTAAACCAGCTTCATTGGGTTCTTGGTCATTGCCATTTGGAAAGATCCTTGGCCAAGAGATTGATAAACGAAATGTTTTAAATCCCATCTCTGCCATAAGCGCGATGTCTTCTTTGTATCGATGATAAAAATCGATACCATGCCTTTTTGGATAATGTCCCTTTTTATCCTTCATAGCAAATTCGACTTGGTCTCTAGTCATAGGTTCCCCTAACAGCATTTGTGTCCGTGCCTCTTTTCCAATGTAAAGGGCAGTATCCGCAGTTGACCATCCTTTTCCATCCTCAAGAAATGCTCCTTCTAATTGATTCGCAGCAGTTGCGCCACCCCATAAAAAATTATCTGGAAATCGTTTATTCATTCTGTTCGCTCCTTTATTCTTGTTCTGCTACTACACCAAATTGTTCCTCTTGTTCCGCCAACGCTTCTTTGGCGATCAATTGTTTTTCATATGCTTTGAAAAATGGATAATAAATTAAGCCTGCAGGAATCAACATTAGATAATCCCAGATAGCATTTTGCCATTTGAGCGTACTGAGATAACTTGCCATCCCCATTGGCAGCAAAGCAGAAATGGAAATCCAACCAGGTGTTAGAAAACCGATTCGATAGCCAATTAATGTCAGTAACATCACCACAGGAATATTTAGCACATATGGAATACAAATGATTGGATTGTACATAATCGGCATACCAAAAGTCAGCGGTTCATTGATGTTAAACCATCCTGGCACAGCTGCGATTTTTGATATCGCGCTGATTTGTTTCGATTTTGATTTTAAACCCATTAAAGCTAGTGGTAACGTGTTCCCTGTTCCTCCGGCAATTGCCATCCCACCAAACAAAGCCACGGGATAAAAAACGAGTGGCTCGCCTGCAGCAGCAGCAGCGCCATTTGCGGTTGCAGCTTGGATTCCAAGAGGCATAATAATCGGCACTAAGATCATCGTGCCATGAATCCCAAAACACCATAATAACGCTGCAAATACACACATGATAAACATCCCAACGGTGGAAGACAATGCAGACAATGGAATGCCTAAAAGCGCCATAAAACCAGAGGCAATCGTGTAATTGCCGTTGGTAAAGATATCTACCGCAGCACTGCACGCTAAGAAAAAGCAGGCGCTAATTGCTAACGGTACGATCGAGGCAAAGCCATCTTGTAAAAATGGCGGTACTACGTCTGGCATTTTGATGCGAATATTATGATCCGCACAATATTTTTCAATTTGAACAGAAAGGAAGACAACAACAAATCCGATAAACATACCAGTCGATCCTAAGTAAGTCATATCGATACTAGTAACTCCTGCTTCACTGATCATTAACGTGCCAGCAACCAAGAAAAAACAAATCAATGCATCAACTGCATTCATGATGGGCGACTTCATTTTTAAGTTTTTGGCATAATTAAAAGAAAATAGAATGACGACCCATACAGATAAAAGGTCCATTGTGAACTTATAAGGCAGATAAATAATTTCGTAGAGCTGACTTTCCGCAGCAATCACATTAAACATCGTAGGACCTAAAACCGAAACAGTGATTTGAGAGATTGCCCCAACCATAATGATGCCCATCAAAGACATCATACATGCTTGCAAAGCTGCTAGAAACTTATTACTCCCGAGTTTCTGTCCAAAATCTTGTAATTTTATCATCACTGGACTATCAAAAAGTTTTTCCATATTATGATCCACACTCCTTTTATTATTGTGTCTTACTTTTGACCATACAATTTCGTTGCGAGCTTCATAATATTCGAGCAATTTGCCATTGCATAATCAAAAGATGGAATGGCTTCAGTTGGCAAACCAGTATTTTCCACGATTTCTTTCAAACGATAAGAGACCTGTGGTCCCACCATCACTACATCATACTCTTGATAAACATCCTGATATTCCGATAGTCCGACGGCCTTAATGTCTAACTCCATATCATTTTCTTTCCAGTACTTACTCATTTTTTGCATCAAAATACTGGTAGACATACCTCCAGCACAAACCAATAAAATTTTCATCTTCTTCATGAATTTCCCTTCTTTCCATTTTATTTTTGATAGAATCGAATGATTTCTTTGATCAATTCATTGGCTAACATACTTGTCATAAAATGATCCTGTGAGTGTATCAATAGGACATTGATTTCTTGCTTTTCCCCCCTTGCTTCTGAAAATAATAGCTCTGTTTGTGCCTGATGGGCTTTTTTGATCGCATCATCCGATTTTCTCAATAAAAGATTACATTCTTCCAAATTGCCGTTACGCGCTTCCTCTAATGCTTGGAATGCATAGGAACGCCCATCTCCTGAGTTAGCAATCAAGTTCATGGCTGCCGACTCTGTATTGTTTATTTTTTCCATAGTGACTCTTCCTTCCCAATTTTTTTCTCACTTACAAAATCAAAACTATCATAAACACCTTTTTAATCAAGCGCTTACATTTCGAGAAAAAAATTTTTTATACACTAAGTTTCACAAAAACAACCTTTAAAATCTGAAAAAATCAAAATAATACCTTCATTCATCCATTTCTATAACTAGTGTATAAAGAAGTAAATCAATTTCTTCCTACTGTATAATCCTATAAAATAGTTGTATAAAATTTGTCAATTTCTAGAAAATACCGTCGGTTGCACCCTCAATTAATTCCCCCTATAATACACTCATGAAAATCAAACGAACGTTACAAATAAGCGAAAACGAATTCTATGACTATCTTGAAAGTGAACTCATTCGCGAATGTCAGCTCACGAAAACAAAGATTGAGAAAGGACTGAATTACAAAAAAACTGATTCCAAAACCCAAATGGAAATTTCAGTTTTCGTGATCAACTATATTCGTGGCACACTTTATGAAGTCAAAATCTCCTCTTCCTATGAGACATATTTTCTTAAGTACACAACACAAGAAAATGAAAACGGTTTAGAGATACAATTCGAACAGCACATCGAAAGTTTTGAAATGAAAAAACAAAACCGACTGATGCGGCTCTTTAGCGAAGGTGTCTATTTAGGAAGAATGTCTGATACTCTATTCGATATCCAAAAAAAAATCCATGAGAAGAGGAGGACTAATTTGTCCTGATGAATTGACATAGAATGGGGATAGGCGATTTCTAAGCCAATACATTGAGAATGTTTCAAAGGAGTAAAACTATGAGTAGAATGAAAGCTATCGTATTTGACTTTATCCAAAATCAAATCTACACCAATCAAGAACAAGTGAATGGTCTGACTACAAAGCAGGTTGCTGAGGCATTGAACCTACAAAGATCGAATGCCAGCACCCTTCTTAATCAACTTGTTCAAGAAAAGAAGTTAGTGAAATCCACATCGAGACCTGTTCTCTATTCTTTAGCAGAACCAATCGCTGAAAAGGATGCATTTGACGTCATCATTGGTGCCAATCAAAGTCTTAAAAATGCGATTCAATTGGCAAAAGCCGCCGTCTTATATCCAAAAAATCCATTAAATGTGCTGATTCAAGCCAAACCAGGCTGTGGTACTAGTTACTTTGTTGATACACTAGTAGATTTTGCCAAACAGCGACAGGTGCTGACTAAAGAAGCTCCTTATATAAAAATTAATTGTCGAAATTATTCCAAAGATCCTCATTTGCTTGATGAGGATCTTTTCGGAACCAACGAGGATTATGCCAATAGCGTATTTGAGAAAGCTTGGTCTGGTATTCTTTTTCTAGAAGCATACGATTCATTAAACACGAAGCAGCAAAACAAAATTTTAGATTTTTTAAACAACAAAATCCCCCTATTTCAAGAAAAAAAGCAATCTCAGCCGAATAATGTGATGGTGATCTTATCAATCATGCCTTCAAAAGAACTTTTAATTAATCAAGCGATTCCACTGACGATCGAATTGCCTGAAATAGAGAAGCGCTCCTATAAAGAACGTTTTGACTTGATCAATCATTTCTTTTCCAGAGAAGCCGTTCATTCTAGACGTACAATCGTTGTTCCCTCAGAAGTGATCCGAGGTCTATTGTTAGCAAATTTTTCTTATCAAGTAAAAGAGCTGAAAATGGATATTACAGCTGCTTGTGCCAAAGGGTATGTTCGCGTAATCAATGAGGGTGACCAAGATATTGCTCTTTCCCTCGCTGATTTCAAACCAGAAATCAAACAGAGCTTGTTACGGGTGAAAGAAAATGCGATGGTTTTCGACGAGCTATTCGGAAATGTTGAGCATATTATTTATGATAAGAATGAGGGTTACTTAAAAGAATTTGGAAAAAATGAACGCTTATACCTTTATGAGGAGATTCGCAATCAATATCAATCACTTTCGGAGAGCGGCATCAATGAATTAACGATCACTCCCCTAATGAACAAGTATGTGCAAAATCTTTTTAATAAGTACAACTATTACAATGTCTTTGATGATCAATATAACATTACTCAATTAGCAAAAATCGTCGATGCTAAAGTCATTCAAATTGTTGATTTCTGGCTAAAAACCTGTAAAAAGGAACTCAACAGAGAATTTAAATCAAGCGTATTTTATGGGCTTTGTCTTCATATCAACTCCTTATTGACACTGGCTTCCAATCGACAAACCCTCTCGCAAGAGGAAGTCACTCAATTTATTCAACAATACCCTGAGGAATATGCGCTAAGTGTTCAGCTTTCGATTGAATTAAAAAAGCAGCTCAACTTGAATTTACCAAAAGATGAGATCATTCTGATTTTACTTTTTCTGATTAACCAAGAGCAGACTCAATTAACAGGTCATCCAGTATTGTTATATATCATGCATGGAAATCGAACAGCTTCTTCATTGGCTGAAACAACAAACATGCTGACTCAGACAAATAACATCTATAGCTACGACATGAAACTTGATAGCACACCTCGCCAGTCGATGATCGAAATTAAACAAGTCATCAAACGAATTGATCAAGGACAAGGTGTGATCGTTCTTTATGATATGGGTTCAATAAAAACGATTGTTGAAACGATCGCTGAGGAATTAAATTGTAAGCTTCGACTGATTTACTTACCTATAACTCTTATCGGCATCGAAGCAGCTCGAAAAAGTGCAATGGAAACCGATATTGATTATGTCTATCACACGGTCAGTATGAGTATGAACGACTTGTTACAAAAAGCGGAAAAAGGATATGAATTGATCATTACTTTATGCCATACCGGAGAAGGAGGCGCAGAACAACTAAAACGGTACATCGAAAGTTACTCGAAACTTGGTATGAAAGTTAAAGCACTGGCTATCTCTTCGAGAAATGAACTAATCAAAGAAGTGAGTAACTTAAAGAAAGTCTATAAAGTACATGCTTTTGTCGGGACTTATGATCCTAACATTTTCGGTATTCCCTTTATCTCAATTGGGAAAGTATTTGAGACACCAAAGGAAACACTCGATCGCTTACTTTTATTTGAGCCCGTAAAGACGCAATTCTTTGATTACACAGAAGTCTATAATTACTTAGCTGATTCGTTCAAGTATACCGACATTGGCAAATTAAAAATGGTCTTGCCAGAAGTCATTGATGAGATTTGCGCCCTTTATCCTCTTTCCCTTGATCAATCCATTGGCTTATTCATGCACTTAGCTTGTCTGATCGAACGGTTATTAGAAAATCGTTCACCCAACATTGCCAAAGCAAATCTCGCTGTAATGAAAACATTTAAGCAAGATGCTTTGATTATTGCAAAGATCTTAAGAAAATTAGAAAAAAGCTTCGATGTTTTGATCAACGATTTGGAACTTTCCACTATCCTTCTCATCATCAAAAAACTCTAAACATACAATATTTAGTAGGCGAAAATAAGTTCTCCTAATATTTGGTGGGTAACCCTTTTGACATGGGTATAACAAAAAAAACTCTCTATGTTCCTTCATTGATAAAGGATCATAGAGAGATTTCATTATTCTATTACTTCATTACTTAACTCACTCCATATTTTTTTGTAAACACATGATGCTCCCTATAACTGCCATAAATCCTACTAGCTCCACCACTGTGAAGTGATCATGAAAAACAATGATCGATAAGAAAGCAGCCAGCAGTGGCTCAACTGCTGTTAAAACTGTTGCAAGTGTTGAGGATAAATAGCGTAAACTTGTTAAAAAAATCAAGTACGCTAGTGCTGTTCCAAATAAAATGACCACCAGCAAATAAAGAATTACTTGAACGTTCAGTTGACTACCGATCTGCCACATTGGATGAACCACATTCCCCAAGCCTCCACCAATCAACATCCCCCAGCCGACAATTGGTAAACTCCCATATTTTTGCAAGAGTTTACGCGGCTGTATAGAATAAAAAGCTAGTGATATCGCTGATGCTAACCCCCAGCCTAGTGCAGATTGGGAAGTCGCTAATTGCTCAATCTGTCCTTTTGATGCCACAGCCGTCACACCAAGTAAGGTTACCAATAACCAGAAACATGTCTTTAAAGAGGGGAGCTGCCTTTTGGCTATCGCGGCATAGAGTAAAACAAAGAAAGGTCCTGTATATTGAATAATCGTTGCAAACGAAGCATTGCTTTGCTCAATCGTTTTAAAGTAGGTAAATTGAACGAGAAACATGCCTAAGAAAGAAAACAAGAGCAGCTGAATGAAGTCCTTTTTCTCCCGAAATGGGGAAATCAATCGGGCGCGATCCTTTAACCCAATGCTTAGCAACAAACACCCTGAAAGAACCAATCGTGTTGAAACGAGCCAATTTGCTGAAATACTATATTTCGTAAATAAAATTTGTCCAGCGATGCCAGAAACTGCCCACAAAGCTGCTGCTGAACAAGCATAAACAATCCCAACTGTTTTTTTCATAAAAACACCTTTTGTCTTTCACTTTACTTTGTTAGTATTATACCGAATCAGATAGTGAACTTTTGTCAATATCCTGATTGTTTTTAACACTATTCTGTAAAAAGGTGGTGCGGTATGTACTTTGAACGCACAGAAGAAAACGAAGAAACGACCAAACATACAACTACAAATCGCTCCTTCGCAATTTATCAACGTTGCTTGCAACAAAAGCGTGGCGACCAATTGCCTCTGCATTGGCACGACGAGCTGCAAATTGTATGGGTCGAAGAAGGTAGCTTCGTGTATACGATAGACGACGAGCAAATTTTGCTAAGCAAGAATGAGGCGATCATTATTAATAGCCGTGTACTCCATGGTGCTGTTTTAGCTTCAGAAAACGTCCGATATTGCTGCTTTGATTTTTCTTCAGGCTTTATCGCTGACCCTGTTTTTAAAGAAGCGATCGAACAATTAGTCCACGATCGCACCCGCAGCTATCGGCGCTTAACCTTAACCGCCCAACATCAAGCATTTGTTCAAACCGTGCGTCTGCCTCTGCTTATTGAACAACGATTTACTCTCTATGAATTGTTTTTAGCTGCCCTTTCACAGCTAATGGCTGCAAGACCTGCTTCACCAAAGAAAGAAACTATCTACTTAATGCTGGCATTTGTCCATGAGCATTATCAAGAACCATTAACGGTTCCTGCGATCGCTAAAGCTGCTGCCATCAATACACGTACTTGTACCGCCCTTTTTCGGCAATACACGACATTGACCCCAATCAACTATCTGATTGATTATCGATTGTCTCAAGCCAAAAACCTATTGATCGAAACGGATGAGCCGATCTCAACCATCTGCTACCACGTTGGCTTCAATCACTTGAGCTACTTTAGCAAAAGATTTCAGCGTAAATTTGGTTTAACGCCGCTACAGTATCGCAAGACCTATCGCGAAGATGATAGAAATTAGCTGATCGGTACCAACAGAGCCTCTCATCTAGATAAATTTTGCTATATTCTATAAGCGTTTCAGTACTTTTTTCACTTTTACGCTCATTGGTCCATAAGAATCTCTTTGAAATCCTTTTCTAAAAACCACACACCCAATATTTAGTAGGCGAAAACATGTTCCTACAACATATTGTGGATAAACCTGTTGAAACTGTGCATAACTAAAAAGCCTGCGATTTTTTCGCAGACTTTTTTATTTATTGACAAGCTATTATTATTCTAGAGATAAATAATAGCTCACATTATCTGGTAGCGGTTTAAAGCCATTCTTTTTATAAAAATCCGCTGCTGGCATACTTTCTTCAGTATCTAACAGGATCGTTGGGATCTCTTTCTTGAGCAGATCCTCTTTGATCCTTTCTAAAAAAGTGGAACCAAGGCCTTTTCCTTGGTGCGTGCCAGTAATTAAAAAAGTATCGATCACATACTCTTTTCCTTGATACCAGGGCTTGATAAAGCCTAATGAAAGGCCAATCAATTCATTCGATGCTCGGTCTGTTAGTCGATAACCAATAAAAGTATTCATTGCCATCATTGATGATACATAGTCGGTGATTTGCGGCACTGTCAATTGGTCATTCCATGGTTCTGCTGAAAATACAGCAATATAGTGGTCCACGACTTCTGCTAAATCCGCCGTGGTTAATTCACGCATGCTTACGTTCTTTTCCATCCTATCTCCTGCTTCCATTTCTATTTCGGTAAGGGCCTATACTCGAGGAATCCACTAGTTTTTGTGCGTGTATCATTTATCGATTCGTTTGGCATAGCCATTGCCATAACTCGTATAACGACGCTTTTGGTTGACGGCCATTTTTTTATGAATCTCTGCTTCAAGATCGATGGAAAGGATTTCCGCTATCCCAAGAAGATAAATCGCCACATCCGCCAATTCTTCTCCTACCTCTTGTTGCTTCCGATACGCGTCAAAGGCTTCCCCTACTTCACCATATAAAGCCAAAAACTCTTTTTCAATATTTGTGACATTGAATTGGTGATCAATCTTGTTTTGATAAATCGCTTTTTGCATTTCTGAAAGTTTCATAGTCGCTCCTTTTGGGATAGTATACCATTTAATTAAAGTTCAAAATAGAAACTTAGTAAAAAATCACCTCAAAAAATAGTGACCCCCAAAACGTTAGAATTTTGTTCTAACTTTTGTAGGTCACTCTAGTATAGGATTCATCCTGTTTTGTTTATTCTGCCCGCTCCAATTCAGCAGATTTGATTGCAACCCGTTGAGCGATTTTTAAAAATGGAAAATAGATTGCTACACAGACGACGATGATGATCACTTGAACCAAAACAACTTTAAAATCCCCTTTTGATGCCAACAATGCACTAAGAATTGGTGGTGTCGTCCAAGGAACCATCACAGAAAGTGGCTCAATGAATCCTACTGCGGTAGCAAAGTAGCCAATCAACGTCGCCACAATTGGACTTGCAACGAAGGGAATGATCATGGGTAAATTGAAGACGATCGGTAAACCAAAGATGATTGGCTCGTTGATATTAAAAATACCCGGAGCTAGGGATAGATTGACGACATCCCGAAAAGGTTGGTAATTGCGGACGAATAAGAGCACTGCAATGATCAAGCTGATCGTAAATCCAGTCCCGCCTAGTTGTGCGAAAACCGTCACGAATGCTGAATTTAAGATATTGGGTGGCGTAGCGCCTTCTTGCACGGCTTGCATGTTTTCATTCATATTGACTAACAGCAATGGATCTAACAAGGTGCCATTGATGACGGTTTGGTGAATGCCTAAAGTAAACAAAAAATTGCCCGTTGAATAGATGATCAAGAACCCAAAAATCGATGTGTTCAATAAACGCAGTGGTTCTTGGATCACTGTTGAAATGATTTGAATCAGGTCGGTATCAAAGGCTGCTAGCACGGTCGCAACTACGGCAAAGAAGGAAATCACCAAAATAGCAGGGATCAACGTGCTGAAGGATTTGCTGACGGCAGGAGGAACTTGATCCCCTAAATTGATTTTTAGGTGCTTGTTTTCTGACAGTCGAATAAATAATTCCGTGGCAACTAACCCACAAATGATTCCAGAAAACATCCCTTTGGTCCCGACATCGTCAAATAGCATCACACCACTGATGGTCACTTCTGCTTGAGCGCCTTCTGGCATCACGGCATGAGCCATCGCCAACATGACCACTAAGCAAGTCGTTGCCACAAAGGTTGCATTGATGGCGCTCGGATTGTTTTTGTTGCGGCAAAGAAAATAAGCGATCATCGGGGCGATCAGCAGACCGGCGATATTCAATGTTCCATTGGTGATGGAATTGCCAAACACTTGCATTCGCGCCAAGGCAGCCCCTTCTAAAAACCATGGAAAGAAGACATTATTAAACAACACAGCGATCCCTGCGATAATAAAGGCAGGCATTAAGGTCGCAAACGCATCACGAAGACTTTTGAGATGAACCTGATTGCCGAGACGGACCGAAAACTCTGTAAATTTATCTAAAAACGTGCGCTTTTCTGCTGCCATTTTTGTTCCTCCTATTCTGTATATGGGTTTGTATAGATCGTACTACCATTGGTTTTGATCACTTCTTTGAACCATTCATACGATTTTTTCGGTACACGTTTCATATCTCGCAACTCATGGTTGCCACGATTGACATACACGAGTCCGTATCGTTTCTCCATATCACCTTGCGAGCTCAAAATGTCGATCAGCCCCCAACCAAGATACCCAAGACAGACCACTCCATCTTCCACCATCGCTTCAAACATCGCTCGAATATGCTCTTGATGATAGGCAATACGGTAATCATCTTGAATCGGTTCTTTGCCATCCCAATGCTCTCTGACACCAATCCCGTTTTCAATCGGAAACACTGGCAACCGGTACCGCTGATAGACTTTATTTAAGACATCACGGAAGCCGAGCGGATCAATTTGCCAATTCCATTCCGTCGTTTTAATATACGGATTGTCTTGTTTTCCAAAAGTCATGTACCGATTCGGCGGCGTTCCTTCAGGAATTTTTTCAGCATTCAAGGTAGAAGAAGCATAATAGCTAAAGGCAATGTAATCATTTTTCTGCGCTGCGATCGCTTCTAATTCCCCAGGTAAAATATTCATATTGAGTTGATGATTTTTCACGTATCGGTCTTGTGCTGCCGAATACTTGCCGTGCGCATAGCAATCTAATAAAGTAAAGTTCGCAAATTCATCAAACTCTCTTGCTGCTTTGATGTCTTGTGGACGACAAGTCGCTGGATACGCCTCAGAATACGCCAGCATGCCGCCGATCTTCGCATTTGTTGTTTCATGAAGATAATTACAGATTTCTGCATGGCAAACCATGACATTGTGGAAAATCTGATACAATTCTTCTGTCGTTTCTTCCCCTTCTAAATAACCGCTGATCTTAAAACCATGGTCTTGGTGAAAAAGATTTTGTTCGTTAAAGGTTAACCAATAATGGACTTTATCCGCAAAACGATCTACCATTTCTTTTCCAAAACGAATGAATGCGTCCTTCACTTCTTTGCTGATGAACCCGTTATAGGTTTTCGCCAGATGCAAAGGCATATCAAAATGGTACAAACAAATCATAGGCTCGATCCCTCGAGCTAACAGATCATCAATAAAACGATCGTAATAGGCGATCCCTTCTTCATTAAAGGCACCATCTCCATCGTGAACGACCCTTGACCAAGAAATTTGGAAACGATACATGTTCATCCCCAAATCTTGCATATAATCAAAATCTTCTGTATACGCATGATAGTTATCATTTGCTACATGCCAATCGCTAGCCTGTTCCGAAGCTTCCCGTATATCATAAACGGATAAGCTTTTACCGCCTTCATTCCAACCACCTTCTGTCTGCATACTGCTGACACTGTTTCCCCAGTAAAATTTTTTCATATTGATTCCTCCATCATTTGTATTCGCTTACAAAACCTATTATAATTAGGTGAAACAGGCATGTAAATTTTTCAAAAACATATGTAAAGCTTTTTCTATACATGTGAATTTCAGCGGATTCTTTAGTGATAGACCTTGTTTTTATCCCCTTCAAACAAAACTCAAGTCCATGAATTTCTTTACATAAGGAGTGATGACTATGACAAAATACAAAGAGATCGTTGATCAGTTGCGGACGGATATTTATGAAGGAGTTTTTCCTGCTTTATCAAAACTACCGGAACAAACGGCGTTAGCCAAACGATTTCAAACCTCGCGAATGACGATCCAAAAAGCGCTAAATCAACTGAAGCAAGAAGGCCTGATTTCCACCAAAAGAGGTCATGGCACCTATGTCAATTCAGCGACCTACCAAGGACAGATCAATGAGTATATCGGTCTAGTCAACCGATATGGCGGGCGGCATAAAGTGCAAAGTAAAATCATTAGTTTCAATGTACGTTTTCCAGAAGCCAACGAAATGGATTACTTGTCCTTGCGAGAAAACGAACCTGTTTATGATATCGTACGACTGCGCTATGTTGATAACGAACCCTTTGAATTGGAGTACACGATCATGCCCATCAAAACCATTCCCGATATTGATATGGCGATCCTTGAACACTCGATCTATCGATATATCACTGATTCCTTACATCTCAAAATAGGTCCCGCCATACGTAAAATCCGTGCCGACAAAGCAGATTCCTATGATATCAAATATTTAGAAGTCGATCCGAATGATCCGATCTTAGAATTGGAACAAGTTGCTCGTCTCTCCGACGGACGACCCTTCGAATTTTCGCAAACTCGTTATCCTTACCAAAATCGTGAGATTTACTATCTTTCTGAACCTTAATGGCAAAAAAACAAGTCTGAAGAAAACTCAGACTTGTTTTTATTGTCCAGGGAAGGTGAATTCGTTAAGATTCTCCGGTTTTTTTCGCCGTTCGCTCAGGGCTGACCCAAACGCCGCTGCCGTAGCCAAGGATGGTCTTGACGGCTGGAATAAAGGTAGTGACGATCGTTATGGCATTGATCATCCAGTAAAACAGCATGTAAAAAGGAGCAAAACGGAAATACTTCAGCTTGCTGCGGTTATCATCCGCCAGGAGGCTGGTAAATAGCTGCATCACCCCCGCAATCATCTCGAAACAAACGAAGAGAAAGGCCATCGTAAACATATGATAGATCCGTTCGTAATTCCCAGTTGCACCATAATAGATCAGATAGAAGACAAACAAGGCAGATGAAAGCCAGAAAAAGAATGACCATATGATACTTAATGTTTGATCGACAAACATAGCGGTTCGACCAATGTTTTCAAAAGGATGCAAAAAGACCTTTTTAAAGTTGGTCAGCCATACTTCTGTACCGCCCTTCGCCCAGCGTTTCCGTTGTCGGTAGAGCATCTTGAGTGTTTCTGGCACCTCCATGAAAAACATCACTCGTGAAGCAAATAAAGACAGCCAACCTCGGAATTGGTGGTCCCAGGCAATACTGATGTCTTCTGTGGCTCGATTTTGTCGAAACAGACCCACGTCCATCAATGCCGCGCGGCGATACATCGTATTGGCACCGCTATAGGCATAGATGACGCCGAAAACGGCTTGCTGGGTCCGTTTGATAATTCCTACGATACTTGAAAATTCAACGGTTTGTGATTTCCCTACGATCGTTGTGCGATTTTGAACATCCATATTCGCCGTAATGGCAGAGATATTGATGGAGTCTTGGCGGATGAAATAATTGACATATTTCCATAACGCATCAGGTTCAGGAACCGTATCTGCATCGTTGCTCAAGATCAATTCCCCTTTGGCAAACCCTACCCCAATATTAAAGGCATGGGCTTTTCCTTGGTTTTTTTCGATGCGCAACACTCTTAGATTTGGGTACTGTTCCATCAATCGGTCTAATATCACAGGAGTTTGATCCGTTGAGCCATCATCAGTCACCAACACCTCATAATTGCTGTAGTTCAGATTATTCATTAAATAATGAATCGTGTCTTCAATAACGATTTCTTCATTGTGAGCTGGTACCATAATCGTGATCATCGGCTCGATCACTTCGGGGATCGGTATCCACTCTAATTGTCGATAACGGAACAAAAAACGATTGCAGATCACCCCGATGAACCAAGCAAAGCCACCTAAAATTGGATACGTGAAGAGAATCATCAAAACGACTGTTAAAAATGTGTCCAACCACGGGAACCCAGTATCAAAATTGACAACCATCAGCCCACCCCATTTCTACGGAAAAGTTCTTGGATCTCTCTTTCTCCGATGTTTTGCTCCGGTGCAACCGCGTAGTATTTTGCCCCGTGGCGTTCTTCTTTCGTCCCGAAGCGTTCTTCGTAAAATGCTTCTAGCAACTCTTTGCGTTTTTCCAAAGCAGCTTCATCATGCATCGATTGCTTTTGCAGCAATCGTTTGAAGCGGCGGTTGTTTCTCAAAGTTAATAAAGTAAACGTAAGAACTAAAACCAAAAAAGAAATGCCTAAAAATAACGCTAGAAATTCGAAAGTGACTGCTTCTTCTAAATAGGTTCGAAAGGCGATCCGATCCGCCAGATTCGGCAGCGTCAACGGAATGGCCAGCCAGACAAAGGGAACCAAGACCATCAGCCAAGCAAGAATCGTCAAAATCGTTTGGCGGGTCTTTAAAGCGGAACGACCTTTTTGAAAATACGCATCGGTGACCAACCGTTCTTTGACTTCTTCCCGTGTCACTCGTTGTTTCATTTTACTCACTCCTTAAATTTTTTTTTATTTGCTGTGAAGAAAAAGAAGCAACAAAAGCAAGTCGTCTGGACCTGCTTCGTTCTTCTTCTGTTTGTCTCACTTAGATTTCTTGCCAACTTTCAACGCATTGAACAGCGTGTGAAATTGGCCTTTAAAGGACATCACTTGCTCAAACACATCTTCCCCATCATTCAGCATCTTGACAGTCACCCAGCCTAATGCTTCGGTAATACCGCTAGCCACACTGGCATTGATTGCAGCTCCAGCAACGGTGCCGACTGCTGGGACAAATTTCAAGATATTGCCAACGGCACTGCGACCAAAACTCACAACGACTAGCTCTTTCGAAATACTTTTCGCTAACCCTTCACGCCATGTTCGCCCAAAAATACGATACAAACGGGCCATCATTGTCATCTGAACTGGCACAAGTAACACTGCATCTGAAAAGGGAATCGGTGAACAGCCGATGATCGCCGCCGTCAAAGAAGCCGCATGGATCGTGCGGTGGGCTTTTTTCCGCGTTTCATCATCTACGCCAACCAAAAACTCCTCAAACACCTGATCAAATTGATCCTTGCTTTTCGCTAACACTTTTTCCGCCTGGGCTTTTGATCCGTCATAGCCTTTCATCACAAGGGCAGCCGATTTTTTCGGCATTCGCTTCATGACATCCGCAAAAAAAGAAGTAAACTCCGCTTCTTCTTGCAGCTCTTCTCTCGTTTGACTTTGCTCGACTTGAACGGACTGTTCCGTTAATAATTCATTTTCGTTTTGCTTCTTTTTGCGTTTTATCCATGGTTTTTTCAAAGAAATGTCTCCTTCTTTCGACTCGTTGTTCATTTAAAAATCAAAGTGAGCCATGATTTTGTTCCTCTTTCTATTTTAGCTCAGGTTTTTCAAGATAGCGAAAATGTAGCTTGAGAGAGCTTACACTTGCTGAAAAATGCAAATTTGCATCTTTAGATTATTTATTTATATTATCGTTTTTTTATGCTATGATACACAAAAGGAGTGGATCGAATGAAAAAGAAATTGAATTGGAAAGTCCTTTTTTATCTAGGCTTATTGACTTACTTTCTTTTAAGCGGGATCTTCGCATTCTTTGGAGTCGAAATACCGTTTCTTTATAAACGTTGATCTTCACATTTTCTCAGAACCATATCATTCAACTCTTTGCTCTATGTTGAGAGAATCCATCATTCTATCGTCCATTCAATCTAATCAGAAAAGGTGATTTTCTTGTCCATTTTATTTGATCTATTGCAGCTGCTTGCCGTTATCTGTATCGCGTATTTATTGTTCACAAAAAACCATTTCCTCAAACAATTAACTGCTGTTCAGAAAATGGTCTTTGCCGTTTTATGTATTTCGGTGATACTGCCGGCTCTCTACGAATTTATTACTGGTTTTGCGCAGGGATTTTGGGAACGGTTGTGATTGACGTTCCTTACAAAACTCGCTGCCTTTACAAGACAAATAGATAGCTTATATCTACCAATCCTTTCTCCTTTTATTCAAGCAATGAACCAATTCTTTGGTGCTTAGAATACTAAGAAGAAAGGTTTTTTGTCTTTTTCTGTGTTGAAGTATTTTTTGATCGCACAAAAAAAGAACCCCTCAAAAGAGGAGTTCTCAAGGCTTGCTTACATCATGCCGCCCATACCCATTGATGGGTCCATTGCAGGAGCTGCTGGCGCTGCTGGTTCTGGTTTGTCGGCAACGACTGCTTCAGTTGTTAACAATAATGCGGCAACAGAAGCTGCGTTTTGTAATGCAGAACGCGTCACTTTTGTTGGGTCAACGATCCCAGCTTCTAGCATGTTTACCCATTCGCCAGTTGCTGCATTGAAACCAACGCCTAAGTCAGCGTTTTTCAATTTGTCGATGATAACTGAACCTTCGTAGCCTGCATTTTCAGCAATTTGACGAACTGGTTCTTCTAAGGCACGTAAAACGATTTTGACACCTGTTGCTGCATCGCCATCTGTTTCGATTTCTGCAACTTTGTTGATGACATTCACTAAGGCAGTTCCCCCACCTGAGACCATGCCTTCTTCAACAGCGGCACGTGTTGCATTCAATGCATCTTCAATACGTAATTTCAATTCTTTCAATTCAGTTTCAGTTGGTGCCCCAACTTTGATCACTGCAACCCCACCAGCAAGTTTTGCTAAGCGTTCTTGTAGTTTTTCACGGTCAAAGTCAGAAGTTGTATCAGCGATTTGGTTTTTGATCAATTGAACGCGTGCGTCAATTGCTTCTTTTTCACCAGCACCTTCAACGATTGTTGTGTTGTCTTTATCCACAACCACTTTGCTTGCTTGACCTAAGTTATCGATGGTTGCATCTTTCAGCTCAAGACCTAAGTCTTCAGTGATCACTGTACCACCAGTTAAGATCGCAATGTCTTCTAGCATTGCTTTACGACGGTCACCAAATCCTGGTGCTTTCACTGCAACAACATTGAATGTTCCACGGATTTTGTTCAATACAAGTGTTGGTAATGCTTCGCCATCAACGTCATCAGCGATGATCAATAATGGTTTTGATTGTTGTAAGATTTGTTCTAACAATGGCAAGATATCTTGGATGTTAGAGATTTTTTTGTCAGTGATCAAGATGTATGGATTTTCTAACGCTGCTTCCATTTTATCGTTGTCAGTTACCATGTATTGTGATAAGTAACCACGATCAAATTGCATTCCTTCCACAACATCTAATTCTGTTTCGATCCCTTTTGATTCTTCAATAGTGATAACACCATCATTGCCGACTTTTTCCATTGCATCAGCGATGTATTGACCAACTTTTTCACTACCAGAAGAAACAGCACCAACTTGTGCGATTGCTTCTTTTGAGTCAACGATTGATGAAATGTTGTGTAGCTCTTCTACAGCCACTTTTGTTGCCATTTCGATCCCACGACGAATACCTAATGGGTTCGCACCAGCGGTGACATTTTTCAATCCTTCACGAACGATTGCTTGTGTCAATAACGTAGCAGTCGTTGTTCCGTCACCAGCGATATCGTTTGTTTTTGAAGCGACTTCAGAAACAAGTTTTGCGCCCATGTTTTCAAAATGATCTTCTAATTCGATTTCTTTAGCGATCGTTACACCGTCATTTGTGATCAATGGTGAACCGTAAGATTTTTCTAAAACCACGTTACGACCTTTAGGGCCTAAGGTTACTTTTACTGTATCTGCTAATTTATCTACCCCACGAAGCATTGCTGCGCGTGCGTCTTCTGCAAATTTGATTTCTTTTGCCATGATTTCATCACCTCAAGTATTTTTTATTTTTCTTATTCTACTACTGCAATGATATCTTTTGCAGCAACGATCAAATATTCTGTTCCTTCATATTTCACTTCTGTGCCAGCGTATTTTTCGAACATTACTTGTTCGCCAACGTTGACAGCAACAGGAGCTTTTTCACCGTTTTCGAGCGTGCGTCCTTCGCCGACTGCAATAACGGTACCCGTTTGTGGTTTTTCTTTTGCTGCTGATGCAAGCACGATTCCGCCTACAGTTTTTTCTTCTTCTTTTGCGACTTCGATAATCACACGATCACCTAATGGTCTTAACACGATAAATCCCTCCAATGAATGTTATAGAATTTAGCATTAGCACTCTCTTGTATCGAGTGCTAACTTACAGTTTCAATATTACTCATTTTCCCAAATTTTTGCAAGCCTTTTGCTAAATTTTTTTTGCATTTCTAATTGATTGATAAATATAGTAGGATTTTTTGTTTCTAGAAGCAACCTAGTCTATAATGAAGCAAAGGAGTGTGAGGAAACAACTATGTCTTTATCAAAATATTCTTTGTCCACGATTCTTACTTACGGCATCGTCTTTTTTCTACCGATCGCCTTCGTCCCTAGCGGACATCAAGTAGCAGCAACAACGATCGGTTACTTAGCTGGTGCAGCGATCATGTTTTTCTTGTATTTCAAACAAACAGAACCGCTATCGTTTGAACACAAAAAAACCAAAGTCTCAGCGATTCTTATTTACGGGCTAACCGGCATTGTCGCAGCGATTTTGTTGCAAAATCTAGCCATCTTTATCGAATCCTTTTTCGGAGAAGTCAGCGCTTCGCAAAATACCGAAAACATCATTGCCATCGTGGTGCAAAACCCACTCTTTGCTCTCGCAGCAATGGTCGGTGGGCCAATTATGGAGGAATTTGTCTTCCGCAGAGCCTTAGTTGGCATCATTGGGAAATACAGCAATGTTTGGGTTGGTGTAGTGGTCAGCGCCGTAGCCTTTGCCTTTGCCCACAATGACAATCATCTCTTAGTCTATATTTTCTTAGGACTGTTCTTTTCTGGGCTTTATGCTTTGACCGGCAGTATTTGGACTTCCATGATCACCCATGTGGGAATGAACACTTTAGTTATTATTATTCAGTTATTGCTTCATTACGGCTATATCCAAATGCCCTAAAGAAAAAACGCTACGCAGAAATTTTGCGTAACGTTTTTTTCTTTAGACCTTCGTGCCATTGGACGCAATCACTTGCTGATACCATGCAAATGAATCTTTCTTCTGACGAGCAAAGGTTCCATTTCCTTCATTGTCTTTGTCCACATAGATCACACCATAGCGTTTCTTCATTTCCCCTGTCCCCGCAGAAACCAAGTCAATGATGCCCCACGGTGTATAACCTAATAAGTCGACGCCATCATAAGCTACTGCTTCTTTCATCATTTCGATATGGGCTTTTAGGTAGTCAATACGGTAGTCATCGTGGATCTGTCCATCCTCTTCCACCGTATCCACCGCACCAAAGCCATTTTCTACAATGAAAAGCGGCAATTCGTAGCGTTCGTTAAACCAGTTCAGGGCATAGCGCAAGCCTACGGGATCAATCTGCCAGCCCCATTCAGAAGCATCGACATAAGGATTGTCCACCAGATCTTGGCTCTCATCATAGTCATAGGTTGGATCATTCTCCTTGCCTTTGATCGCAAAAGACATATAGTAGCTAAAACCAATGTAGTCAACACACCCTTTCGCCAAAGCTGCTTCATCTTCAGGGGTGATATCTAAATCAAATTGTTTTCTTTCAAAATAGCTGCGCATATAGCTCGGATAGTGCCCACGGGCATGAACATCTGAAAACCAATAGCGCCGTTGCATGGCCACCGTAGCTGCCATCATGTCTTTGGGATCGCAAGAATACGGATAGATTGGGCACATCGCGATCATCGATCCGATTTGAAACGCAGGATTGATTGCATGTCCTAGCGCCACCGCTTTTGCACTGGCAACGAGCTCGTAATGAGCTGCTTGGTACATGACTTTTTCTCGGTCTTCTCCTTCCGTAAAGAACAGACCAGAATTGGTAAATGGCGCAAAATCTTCTTTATAGTTTGCTTGATTATTGATTTCATTGAAGGTCATCCAATACTTCACTTTCTTTTGATAGCGCGTAAAACAAACTTCTGCAAAGCGGACAAACAAATCGATCAGCTTACGGTTACGCCAACCTCCGTATTCGGTCACTAAATGATAAGGCATTTCAAAGTGAGACAGGGTAATGACTGGCTCAATGCCATAGCGTAAACACTCATCGAATAATTGATCATAAAAGGCCAGGCCTTCCTCATTCGGCTCGCGCTCATCCCCCTTTGGAAAAATACGGGTCCAGGCAATCGATGTTCGGAAGCACTTCAACCCTAATTCGGCAAAAAGCTTGATGTCTTCAGGATACCGATGATAAAAATCGATCGCTTCATGATTGGGATAGCTTTCGCCCGGTTGGATCCCTTCCGTGATTCGGCGAGGAATTCCGTTGCCTCCGACAGTCATGACATCAGCGACACTCACGCCTTTTCCACCCGCACGATAGCCGCCTTCCAATTGGTGAGCAGCGACTGCGCCACCCCATAAAAAATCGCTTCTTAGTTTATTCATTTCTATTCAACCTGCTTCCTTGGTATTAAACAATCTCTGTTTCTTGTTTATAGTTCAAACTATCGACCTTACGAATGAAGGGATAGTAAATAAAGAAGCCGATTGCTAAAACAACAAATTGTAAGATAGCGGTCCGAATGCCACCTACTAGAAAACCTGAAATGATCGGCGGGGTCGTCCATGGAACTTGCACAGCAGTAAATAGCGGTACGATACCGGTATAAAGTGCAAAATACGTGATCACGCCTGAAACCATCGGTGTCAAAATAAATGGTAATACCATGATTGGGTTCATGACGATCGGTGTCGCAAAAATAATTGGTTCATTGATATTAAAGAATGCCGGGATCAAGGAAAGACGTCCTAATTGTTTGAACTGCGCCGAACGGGCAAAAGCCACCATGTATAGCACGATCCCAATCGTCATTCCTGCGCCAGTTACCGTCATAAATTGATCCAAAAACTGCTGGGTCACGATGTGTCCGCCATTTTCTAATGTCAATGCTTTACCAGATTCAAGAATAGCCGTATTGGCTAGTGAATTGGCTTGTAAAATTGGTCCCATGATCCCGCCCACGATCGTCGAACCGTGAACCCCAAAGAACCACAAGAATGGCACTAAGAAGCCTAGCATCATTGCACCACCAAGGGAATCCGTCACCCCTTGCATTGGACTTTGAATCACGGTGTAGATCCATTCGACCACGGTTGTTTGAAAAACTTTATCAAAGAAAATATAAATGCCTAATGCGATGGTCGTCAAAACAGCGGCTGGAATCAATGCTGTAAATGAGTTTGCGACATTGGTGGGTACTTGCTCTGGCAGTTTGATTCGGATGTCGCGTTTCAAGAACCACGTATAGCCCCAACCCACAAAAAGTCCCACTAAGATGGCACTGATCATTCCTTGTCCACCGGTCCACGTCTTATCAATGACATTTGCGATGGTCACATTTGCTTCAGCATCCGTCACACTTGACTCCATAGTTAATAAGAAAATAACTAAACCAATCATTCCTGCAGGGAGTCCTTCGTAACCTTCTGCTTTTACATATGAATAGGCGATGCCCATTACGGCGAAAAAGGCCATAATTGCAAAAGAGGCGCCATAGGCTTGGTTGAAGTATTCACCTAAGCCGCTATTCGTTACCCAATCCGCAATCGACTGGACGGGAAAGTTTGCTAATAGCAGGAAAATCGATCCTACGATTGAAAAGGGCATCGTATAGAGCATACCGTTTCTTAATGCAGTGATTGCTTTCGTATTGACAAATTTTAATATTGGAGGTAATAATTTCTCATTGATCCATTCGTTCATCTCACATCACTCCTAAAATAAAATTCCATCCACTGGCCAGTGAATTCGCTTACAAATAAATCTTAATGGATAATATTCCCCTTGCCTATAGCTTTTCTAAGTTATGAAACATGTTCCAACAAAAAAAACAGCCGAAGCTGTTTTTTTACGATCACTTAGATTTGCTTGTAGACTTGATGGGCTAAAAGTTCGATCAGTGTAATCACTGGGACTTGCGTCGTCAGGTTCAAATCGACTTCTTTTCCCCCACTGACGACGGGCATATAGTAGGAAATATTGTAATCTGCCATTTGGGCGATCGTCGATTTTTCATCATTGGTGATGCTGAGTACTTTTGCCCCATACCGTTTGAAGTCCTCCGTTTGCTTGATCATTTGAATGGTTTCCCCCGAAACTGATAAAATGATCGCTAACGTATTTTCCATCCCACGAGGCGGTACTGGCAAAAAGGGATCGACGATGCTATAGGCATTGATGCCTAAATTAGCAAAATAGCGGCTGCCATAGGTGCCAAGAATGCCACTTGTGCCGATACCTGAAAACGCCACATGGCGTGCGGAAAGAATCAGTTCTACCGCTGGCTGGATAAACTTACGGTAATCTTCATTATTGACTTTTTTTAAGAATGTATTGACTTGGATCGTTGCATCATAGAAAAGATCAAACGCTCGTGCATCTTGTTCCTTTTTTTGACAGATCGCATACTTTAACTCTGAATACCCGCGATAGCCTAATTTCGTGATACATCGTAAAATCGTCGAGGTCGAGACATGGCATGCAGCTGACAATTCGCGGATCGTCAGTTGATCGATCTCTTCAAAATGCTGGACAATGTACTTATAAACAGCCATTTCAAGCTCGTTCAGACGCTTGATTTTTTCTTCATCAAACATACCTGCTGCCTCCACCCGACAATTTTATCCTTTGTTGATCGATTAGATTGCAAATAATTCCGTCGCTTTGTCAGGATCGGTATCATAGACTTCAAATGTTTCTCCAACACCTAGATCATGTTCTTTCATGGTGTTGACCATCGTTAAGTGCGCCAACTCTTTCAAGTTGTTTTCTTTACTTAAATGACCAAGATAGACCCGTTTGGTATTGTCGGTCAAGATATCCGTCATGACCAGAGCGCCATCTTCATTCGATAAGTGACCACGATCTCCAAGAATTCGCTGTTTGAGGCTCCATGGGTAAGGGCCCATTCGCAGCATTTCAAGGTCATGGTTGCTTTCCACAAGGTACGCATCGGCACCTTTGATAATGCCTCGTACATGATCGCTGCAATAACCGGTATCCGTCAACATCACGAATGATTTGCCGTCTTTATGGAAACGATAAAATTGCGGCGCTGCAGCATCGTGAGAGACGCCAAAGCTTTCAATGTCCAAGTCACCCAAGGTCAGCACTTTTCCCATTTCAAAGATATGTTTTTGTTCGACAGCGACGTTACCGATCATTGGATCCATCGCTTGCCATGTTTTTGTATTCGCATAGACATCAAGTTTGTATTTTCGCGCCAGTACTCCGACACCGTGGATATGATCTCGATGTTCGTGGGTCACAAGAATGGCGTCCAAATCTTCTGGTTTACGCCCTACTTCATCCAATAATGAAGTGATCTTCTTGCCGCTCAAACCGGCATCCACTAAGATCCGCTTTTTATTGCTTTCGATATAGAGCGAATTTCCTGAGCTTCCGCTGGCTAGAATACTTACTTGAAAGGCATTTTCCTTCATCATGGTTTACGTGACTTCCTCTCTGGTTGTTTCAACGAGTTCCATTATACCCGCTTTTTTATGGATTTTCTACCTTTTGAACGGCATTATTCGTGATGATCCGATTGCTAAAGGCATTGACCGTTTCGATTTGGATGGTGTCATCGCCATCTAATTGGAACGCAATAAACCATGCAGGAATGTACACATTTTTTTCCCTAACCTTCAAAATCATCGTATAGGCTAATTCCGTCCAGAGAATTTTCGAGTGACTCGGCAGCTTGTTGTTTAGATAAAGCGTATTTACTGCTTCTTTTTCTGAATAGACCGTCATCTTTTCCCTTAGAGGCGTAATATTGGAGATATGTGTTTGCGTGTAACGAGCAATCTGCAATAGATCATCCGTTTGTTCTAAGGTGATATCGATTCGACTTGAGCTGTCATTGAAAGGAATGCCTTCATAGGATTGAACCGCCACCACGGTCGGATGATTGGCGTTCAAGACAGAGAGGTTTTCCAAATAGTCATATTCATCCCCAAACAGGACTTGATCTTTTCGTTGCAAAAAACCATTCACGGTTTCTTCCGTTTGGGAATCATCACTGATGTAAAAGCCATTGGTTGAGACATGGATCAACTGCTGCCCTTTGACCGTCGACCCTCTTTTGAACTGCGTATTGAGTTGCGGATTTCGTAGCTCCACATCAAAATCCGTCTGTTCACCGCTCAAATAATAGCCACTCAAGACCTCATCTGATAATTCGCCAGAATACCGAATGTCCTCAGACTCGAGGCGCTGTTCGATAGGAATCGTTTGGTTTGATTGTGAAACCATCTGATGCTCGCTGCGAGCCTCACTGTAAACATTGAATAAAAAGACGTTCAGACCAAGAAAAGCGAGGAAAAAAATCCATTCGATTCGTTTAAAATCCAATTAATTCTCCTCCGTTTCTGCTAATTTTGTCATTAATGCATCATAACTGATCCAAGACGAGTCATAATTGACATACCAAGCAGGCGTCAAATCAACGAGTGGTGCATCTTTGATCTCCCCCCATTGATAGCCAACGATGATCTGTTGCAATAATTCAGGATCAGCCCCTGCCGCAATCAGCTCATTTTTGACCGACAAACTAGAGGGCAATTCAATCTCGGTTTCAGAAGGAATCGGCACTTGAATCGCGTTCAAACTGGCAGAAATCGTCATTTCCCGACTGCCGGTCTGACCACTTTCTGAAAAAGCCACACTGATCACCCCTTGACCACCAGTACTAAAGACTGGATAGCCTTCAACGAAAACCCGATAATCCAAGTGCTTGTCTTGTTGATCAAAATAACGGATCGTCCCAAAATTGTTGCCTAAACGAATAATATAATCCGCACTCAACATCGCCAGATCCGTTTCATCGGAACTGTCTGTGGTAGTTTCAAACTTGACTTGCTGCTGATCTTGCAAGACCGTCATGTTTTGCCCACCTTCATAATAGTAGGTATCGACACTTTCATCATTGATCTTGACGTTTTTAGGATTGCTGAAAAAAGCTTCTCGAAACAAGCTCTGAGATTGGGTCGAAGAATAGTAGCTGTATTTTTTCAGCTTGATCGAATCCTGCGTATAATATTGCTTGCTGGATCGTTCTTCATCTGCCACCATTGTCGTCCATTCCCGAGGGTTGTCTGCTAGTAAGTGTTTTACTTGGCTTTTGTCCCAGTCGATTTTGCCTCGCACCACTCGTTGATGGGTAAAATCAACAAATTGGATCGTGTTTTCTTCAAGGTCAAACTGGATGCGGGAAAACGGAAAATCCTCTGTTTCACTTTCGTCCTCTAAGGACAGCTCTTTTTCAAAGGTTTTCTCATAATCTTTCAAGTAAAACGTTGTATAGTAGTTTAAGGACACCCCTTGATTGACTTCTTGGGCTTTTGAAAAAGCTTGTTCCTCGCCATAGGTTCGCAGCGTCAAATCACTGATCGTTGCCTCATTGATCGCCTCTTGGATCTCACGAATCACCGCTTCAGAGTTGGTTTCTTTGATCGCGTCCTCGTCATTCCAAGTCAAATACAGGGGCAAAAACAAATCGCTTTTTTGTTTGTAGGTTTGAACCGAAGGATTGACGCCGGTATCTGTTTCCGTGCTGGCATTGTTGAACCCAGTCGGATTCAGCCAAATCATATAGGAGAAATAAAAACTCAAGGCGATCATCACGATCAAGCCTACACGAATGATTTTTTCTGAGATTCTCATACCCACCAATCCTCCTCATACGGTTCATACGGCAACATGATGTAAAATGTTGACCCGCGATTTTCTCGACTTTCCGCCCAAATCGCACCGCCATGAGCTTTGATGACTTCTCTTGAGATCGCCAATCCTAAGCCAGTACCTCCTTGCTGACGGGCACGAGCTTTGTCGACCCGGTAAAAACGATCAAAGATCTTCGTGAGATCTTTTTTCGGAATCCCTAGTCCTTGGTCATTGATGCTAAGTACGATGTTGTTATGGGTCTCCATCAATTTCACCGTAATGATCCCGCCATCTGGCGAATATTTGATGGCATTATTCATGATGTTATCGATCACTTGGATCATTTTATCGGTATCGACTTCCACCCATAATTCTCGTTTAGTGAACTCCCGACGAATCAAGTATTTTTTGCTTTCATTCGTCACCATCATGTCAAAACGATCCAACACGAAATTGACCATTTCATTGAAGTTGATGTATTCCAACTGCAGTTGCGAATTGCCGCTATCCATCCGCGACAGACTCAACAAGTCATTGATCATCCGAATCATTCGATCCGTTTCATCCAACGTCACTTTCAAAAAGTTCGGCGCAATTTCTGGGTCTTTCCAAGCACCCTCACTCAACGCTTCGATGTAGCTGCGCATACTCGTTAATGGTGTCCGTAACTCATGAGAAACGTTGGAAACGAACTCTCGCCGTTCCTGTTCATTTTTTTCTTGCTCTGTAACATCGTGCATCACCGCAACTAACCCAGAAATAAAGCCAGACTCCCGACGAATCATGGAGAAATCGATGCGCAAAATCATATTTGTTCCCGTCAAATCATTGCTAGGACGCTCCAACAGCATGTCTTCAGGATTTTCCAAAAGCTTTCGTAACGTGTATTCTTCATCGATTTCCAATAACGTCAAAATCGACTGCCCGATCGCTTCTTCGTTGCTGACATTTAACAAGGACATCGCCATCTCATTGATGGTAATGACTTTGCCTCGTCGGTCGGTGGCAACAACGCCGTCTGTCATGTGAGACAAGACGCTGTCCAAGCGGTTTCGCTCGGACTCCATCGCTTCTTGAGTCTCTTCGATTCGTTCCCCTAGTTGATTAAAGGTCTCCGCCAGTTGCCCCAATTCATCTTTTCCATGAATCGCGACCTTGCGGCTATAATCTCCTTTGGCGATGCGAATCGCTTGTTCGCGCATCTCTCCGATCGGTTGGGTGATGGAACGAGAGACCAATAGTGCCACAATGATCGAAATCACTGCCGCAATCAGCGAGGCTGTCACAAAAATGACCGCAGTCGTACTGACTTCATTGTATTTTGACTCAAGATTGCTCCGTAAATAAAGGGTTCCTAAAACGGTATCCCCTGTCGGTGATTGGATCGACTGCACGATATTGAACACCCGCTGGCCGCTGGATTCATCATAGAGGACTTCACTTCGGTTCGTATCGTAATCACGGTAATCATTTTTTTCTCCCACCGAGCCACGATCATTGATATTGGTGGTTGCACGAATGATCCCTTGCTCATCCACCACCCGCATCTCCAAAATTTCCGATGAGTTGGTACTCGTTAAGATTCGATTCAAGGAAGCATTCATGGAATCCCAATCTAAACCGTCATCATTATCCATTCGACTCAATTCAGAGCCTAATGTTACCACTAACGTGCTGGCACGTGCCTCCATGTCGCGTTTGAAGGCATCGACCGTTGTTCTTTCCAATTCGCGAATAAAATACGCCCCGATAATCTGGATCGCAATCAATAAGATCAAGATAAAAGTCAGGGCGATTTTGAAGTTCACCGATTGAAAAAAGCGAACTTTATTTTTCATAGCTTATTCCTGTTCTGGGTTCCGCAAGTAATAGCCCACTCCGCGACGAGTAACCAAATAATTTGGATGGCTCGGGCTGTCTTCGATTTTTTCACGTAAACGACGCACCGTCACGTCAACGGTCCGAACATCACCAAAGTAGTCATAGCCCCAAACCGTTTGCAATAAATGCTCTCGGGTCATCACTTGACCAAGATGTTTTGCCAAGTAGTGCATCAATTCAAACTCTCGGTGCGTCAATTCGATGGCTGCACCATTTTTAGTGACCATGTACGCATCAGGATGAATGGTTAAATCACCAATCGTTAATTCGCTGTTGGCGTTATCGTCTGCTTCCTTCGCAGCTGCCGAGCCGCGACGCAGATTGGCTTTGACGCGGGCCACCAATTCCCGGTTTGAAAATGGTTTGGTTACATAATCGTCCGCACCAAGCTCGAGGCCTAGTACTTTATCGATTTCAGAATCTTTGGCTGTGACCATGATGATCGGCATGTCATGGGTTTTGCGCACTTCCCGTGCAACTTCCAACCCATCCATTTTTGGCAGCATCAAATCAAGCAAAATCAGATCAGGATCGACCTCGGCTACTTTTTCTAATGCCTCTTCTCCATCATAGGCGGTATATACTTCATATCCTTCTTTGGTTAAATTAAATTTGACGATATCAGAAATTGGTTTCTCATCGTCCACGACTAGGATCTTTTTCAAAAATGTCACCTCAATTTTTTTTGGTTTCTTACTTATTATACATTATTTAAACGGGCTTTTCATCTTTCCCAAAAACCGCGGCCTTATTCTTAAGGAAAGCACAAAAAAAGAAAGGCACGGGGCCTTTCTTTTTTACTCTTCTAAAAGCTGGATACCGATCCCTAACAACCCAGGACCCGTGTGGACGACTAATGCGGGAGAGATTTGTCCAAATAAGATTTCTTTGACCTTAGGAAATTCGGCTTCTAATCGTGCTTTCATTTCTTTGGCTTCTTGCAGTGCATCACCTTGCGCCACAGCTAAACGCACATGGCGATGATCACCGATGAATTGCTTGATCAAGTCAACGGTTTTGTCCAAGCTTTTCTTCCGTCCACGAGATTTTGCGACCGTATAGTAGATCCCTTCTTCATTACAAGAAATAATTGGGTTCAATTTCAAGGCATTACCTAAGATGGATGCAACCAGACCGATGCGGCCGCCTTTTTGTAAATACTCTAAGGTAGCTACGTTGAAAAAGACTTTGTTTTTCGGCACTTCATTCGTTAATTGTGCCCGCAGTTCTTCCCAAGTCACGCCTTTTTCTAACAGTTCTGCTGCACGAATCGCTTGCAGCCCTGCACCGATTCCGATATTTTTCGTATCAAGCACGAAAACCTCAAGATCCGTCCGTTGTTCACCTAACAGGCGAACGACGTTAAACGTTCCGCTCAATCCGCTGGAGATGGTTACGGCAAAGACTTTCTCATACCCATCGGCTTTGATCCGATCAAAGATTTCCCCGATCGCAGCACCGTCAGGTAACGAGGTACTAGGGATCTCTTGCGGCAAGCGCTCGTAAATTTCTTCCGCAGTAATATCAACTTTATCGGTATAGGTCCGATCCTTGTAGATAATTTGCAATGGCAGCATATACATGCCGTATTGCTCCATGATCTGTGCGGGAACATCGGTACCTGAATCAACTAATAGGGCAATTTTCTCTTTATTCATGGGCTTCTCCTTTATGTGTGTCTAAATAAATGACTTCTAATTCAATCGTTTTTTCTGCCAATAGTTTGTTGGCAAAGGAACGCGTCGCACCTTTCATGGCTACTAATTCAATCGGGATCGGTTCCGACGTCATTTGTTCGGGTTCTCCCATCGCTTCTTTGCCGACAAGGTGGATCGCTTTTTCTTGTTCTTCACAAAATACATTGTAGGCATTTCTGATGCCGACAACTTTCCCTTGAAAAAGGATCCCCGTCTTTATTTCAGGAATCGTCAGCACTTGCTTGAGCATCGTGATCGCAATCAAAAATGCGAGATGCTTTTGATTGTAACGTTTCTTCTCTGGTGCTGGAATCATCCCTTTTTTGACATAATTATTGACCATGGAAGAGGTCAATAGCGGATGCTTTTCCGTTTGGATCACCGGTGATAAATATTGATCGATCAATGTGATCACCTGATCCATATACAGTTCCAGCGTTGGCAATTCTTCCCATCTCGGCAGGTGGAATTTCAGCAATGAATTGCCCCAATTTTTCATGTCTGCTTGTAATTTTTCCATGTCATCCTCCATTTTGACGAACAGAAGGTTAGATTATCACAAACTAATCATCTAGTTTTGATAACTAGATACATTTTATCACGGTTTTCTGAGTTTTTAAAGCAATCTGATCAATCTTTTAAGAATTTCCTATCATTTGAATTTGGGAAACAAATGGTGTTTTATTAAGATAACGCCAGTTTCCCAACTGAAAAAAGCGCATATTTTTTTCAAAAGAATGATTGATTTTTCAACAATGGAGTGCTAAGATAATGAAGTACTTTTGGTACGGGCCGTTAGCTCAGTTGGTAGAGCAGCTGACTCTTAATCAGCGGGTCGCGGGTTCGAGCCCCTCACGGCCCATTGGGTGCCAAACCCACGGAACAGGTAAATGTTGGTGCGAAAGCATTTCGAAAACATTTATGCTGTTCCATTTTTTTGTTTATAATTAATTTATTGCCAAGTGAATAAGAAGAAATGCCTTGCTGTCAAAAAGTTTCTTATTTAAATGATGTATGTAAGAGCTATGCTTTTCGAAAAGTTTTTTTCTACGAGATGACTGAACTCTTTGCACGTGAAATGCTTCGTTTTTCCATAAATTAACTGAGTCAGATAATTTGTGGAAGTAATAGCTTCTGTATAAATTCAGTGAGTGCTTCGCTAGTTCAAAAACCTTTACAGTAATTTTTTTCTCACTATTACCACTACAAATTAGATATGAAATCAAAAAAATCACTACCTAGTCCTAATGAAAAGGTAGTGTATTTTTAATGCTGTTCATTCTTCTAAGAGCGATCCTTAAGAAACTCTTCTAAACGATTCAAATCTTTCTGAGATAGTTCCCCTATATCTTTATATTTAAAATCTATTTTTTCTTTGGAAAGAACGAATAACGTTCCTGTGTCAATCCAAGACTCTTTTTTTAAATTTGAATCTTGCCAATCATTGATATGAAAATAAAGCTTTTTTATGCGCTCTGATTTGTGTTCAAACTTGCTTGTAATCGCATAAAAAAGAAATTCATTTTCACTATTCTCAATAATCAAAACTGGTCGTCTTTTTCCTTCTGGTTTACCCACATAAGCCACATACATTGAAACTATTTTATTCATCTTCATCCAACCAAGCCTCGAAAGCCTTATTATCATCTATCCTCGTCACATTAGTAGATTTTTTCGCTAACTTAGCAATTCGCCTAGCTTGCTTTGTTTGTTCAGAAAGTTTTACCTCAAAGGGTAATCCCCCTTTTTCTATGACTTGTTTATAAAAAATAGTAATTGCCGTAGTGGGATTCATTCCTAAATCATGTAAAATATCTTCTGCTTCCATTTTTAGATCTTTTTCAACCGCAATCTGAATTCTTTCTTTTTCCTTCTTCATAACGCACCCCCAAAAAGAGTTTTTTATACTCATATTATACTCTATTTGAACGCTATTTTCACTTACTATACTCATAAATAAATTTATTTTTCGCATAAGAAATCTTACTTCTTCAAATTACCTAACTTTTAGTCAGTGGGTTTGACACCCAATGAACAGGTAAATCGTGGCGCGAACCCCTACTTATATTATCTCCATATATTCTTCAAAAAATCCATGGATATTACACTAACACTAATTATCGTAATACCATAAAACAAGGAGCATAACTAGTTAACCTATGTCATGTCCCTTGTTTTTTTAATTCAGGTATTGATAAACTAAATACATAAACCATACTAATCCTATTATAAAAAATAGATTTAAAATGTTTTTATTTATTTTTCTTCTTTGCTCTCCAAAGTATGGGACCTTTTTTGCCAAAACAATTTCCTGTTTTTCACATCAGAAAAAAACAATCTAAAAACTATAAATAACACAAGAAGAGAAAAATTTAACACTAAATAAAAAATATCTGTAGGATCTCCAATTATAACTAACCCTATCAAAATAAATAATATAAAAAGATAAATTAGTTTATACTGAACTTTCATAACTCACCTATACAATCAATTGATTTTATTCTATTTGCATTCTGAAGGTTCTGAGGGGACGATCGTCTTTTTAAAATAGTTCTCCTATTTCTTACCCTCTTTTACAATTTTGGCTGATCTAATTCCTCTCATCAGCAATTGGATACAAATTTCGTAATAGCTGCTCTTATTCTTCATTTGGGGTG
This sequence comes from Enterococcus sp. DIV0755f, assembly GCF_051713725.1. Lineage (NCBI taxonomy): Bacteria > Bacillati > Bacillota > Bacilli > Lactobacillales > Enterococcaceae > Enterococcus > Enterococcus sp. DIV0755f. The sequence continues at coordinate 761,217 of NZ_JBIOQL010000001.1, read as the reverse complement.
GTCACCGCTAAATTATTTCTTCTATTGAAAAATGCAACAAGAAAAGAAATTGCCAATCACTATTTTGCTTCTAGCATGACTGTCCTTCGTGTCCTGCACAGGAATAAGACTAACTGTATTGAAAAAGAGTAAAAAACGTTTTGATGCTACTTCATTTATTCTTTTGCTCAATCACTACTTCATCTTCATTTATCGGTTCTTCGAATCCTGAAAAAAACCGTTGAAGGATTTCTTCTGTAATAGGAAAAGCGGAATTTGCAGTCTGGACTTTATTTCTGATCGCTAATCGTTTTCGTAAAGTATCATAATCAGCTTTTAGATAGATTACTTTAATCGTCACATCATATGCTGCCAGTAGTTCTCTATAAGCGTCTCGGTGACTTTTAGCCCAAAAACTAGAATCGACAACTACGTTTTTTCCTTCTTGAACAGCCTTTACTGTAAGCTCTTTCAATTTAATTGAAGATAATGAGGAAACTTTTGCATATTTCTCCGAAGGGTAATCAACACCATAAACGCCATAGTCTTCCCAAATCAATTCATCTATTGCTAATCTTACATAGCCTTCTTGCTCTTTTTGTTTTGAGTAAGTGGTTTTGCCTGCACCACTAACGCCACACATCAAAAGTACCTCAACCATTATTCTCCTCCTACCTTTTCTGATCAATAAACAAAGAGAACGAAAAAACCTTATTTGTAATCAACGCTCATGTTTTAGACCACTGTTCGCCACCCACATCTGAAGATACAATGATAACATTGTTTTTATGAACAACAAGCAGATTGGGAAACAATCGCAAGAAAAATAGTAAGTAAAACCATATATTAGAGAATAGAAGCGTTAGCCACTTAAGCTAACGGATAAATCAAATTTTTGTCCATTTCCACTCTACTATAAAAAATTATTTTCTACAAAAAATAGGAACGAAAGCCAAAATACGAAAGAAACATCATGGCTAAAACTTATGTATGTAATGGTATCTTTATTTCTATTATTCCAATTTTAAAATAAACTAAGCGACCACCCCAACGCCTGATAGAAAAACAGGAATAGACTCTTGAGTAGAACGTGAATGCAAAACTGCCTCCAAAATCAACGTAAGAGTCTATCTGTATTGATAAAGATCTTTATGTGCAAGTTCTTTTGCACTAATAAAGATCCTTAGAATCAAACAAATCAGAATGCTTTCAAATCAAATGTGATAGTGTCATTGTTCTTTAAAATTAACGCTTGTGCCCCTTTATCGGTCATTTCGTCATTGACGGTATAGACCCAAAATAGATTAGCTTTTTGATCTTGACTGATGCCGTCGATAGAGGTGATAAAGCCATCTTTTTCTTTGATCGCAAAGTTTTCTTTCATTACTTCCAGCAGCGACTCATTTTCTCGGAACGTTACTTCTTTTGAGGTCACAGCTTCTTGATTTTGGATGACGATCGTAGCTGTTCCTTGTTCTTGCTTCAAGGAACTTTGCTGCGTGCTTTCTGGCGTTACACTTGCCTGTTGGCATCCTGTAGCGACGAGTAGTGTGCTCACTAGCATGAATACGACAAATACTTTTTTCATCTATTTCTTCCTCTCCAATAGTCAAAATACTAATCGTTTTTCTATCCAGTATGCGGATAAGAATTATTTTATCAATCTCGTTTTTTTTTAGAGCCCGCATTTTAATTGGATTTTACAGTTTGTGCAGGTACTACAGCCACCGATTTCCTCAATGGTTCCTTCATGGCAGATGGGACAGATTTCACCAGAGGTGACGGGTTCATTTACTTGAACGACAGACAGCGGTTCAACTTGTGCGGTCAGCTCATTTTCAACCGCTTCTAAGGTAAGTACTTGTGAATCTCGGCTGCCGTCTACATAGACAGTCCCTCCTTTGGCTCCTCCTTCATAAAGATCTCGATAAACCTTGGCTACTTGGCTTACTGTATATCCTTTTGGTGCATTGACCGTTTTTGAAATGGAGCTATCCACCCAGCGTTGTATGGTGCATTGCACACCGACATGCTCTTCGGGCGTCAACTCCATAGCGGAAATGAACCATGCCGGCAACTCCGCTTTGGTTCGTTCAGGATGATCCATCAGGTATTCGTCAACGATTTCCGCATTGATTTCAATAAACTTACCTAGTCGACCGCTTCTAAAATAAGAAAAGGAGTAGTAAGGTTCTAAACCAGTTGAAACTCCCGTCATCGTGCCTGTCGATCCTGTTGGCGCAACAGTCAAAAGATGAGAGTTGCGAATACCGAATCGCAGCACGCCTTCGCGGATGTGCGCTGGCATTTTTTTCATGTATCCTGTATCGATAAATTTCTTCCGCAACGCTTGCGTCTCTTGGTCATTTTTTCCAATCAGGAAGGGAAAACTGCCTTTTTCTTTCGCCAGTTCAATGGATGCCTCATAGGCAGTGACTGCCATTGCCTCGAAAATTTGATCAACGAATTGATTTCCTTCTGCCGATCCGTATTTTTTCCCGCAGTAGATCAATAAATCTGCCAAGCCCATGATCCCTAATCCAACACGTCTTTCCCCTTTCGCCTGCTGCTCATTTTTGTCAAAAAAGTAAGGCGTTACGTCAATAACATTGTCTTGGAAACGAACCGCTGTTTTCACGGTTTCTTTTAGTTTGTCAAAATCAACGGTGCCCTTTTGGCGATCCGCCATGTTTGCGAGATTGATGGCTGCCAAGTTACAGACCGCATAAGGGGTTAGGGGCTGTTCACCGCACGGATTGGTTGCCACGACTTTTTGTCCGTATGCTGTAGCATTCGTCATCTTGTTGGCATTATCGATAAAGAAAATACCAGGCTCAGCAGAATATGTTGCACAAAAAGTAATCAACTCCCATAACTCACGAGCTTTGATCCTTTGATAGGTTTTGACTTTATGGCCAGCAGCTGCCCATTCTCGCACATCCCCGACTTCCGCCCATTTTGCATCATATTGCGCCATCTCTGCTTCTGAATAATTGTCGATATCTGGAAAGCGTAGCTCATACCACCCATCTGTCTTCACTGCTTCCATGAATTCTTCTGTCAAGCAGACTGAGATATTCGCGCCAGTTAAGAAATCACTTTCTTTCACCGTATAGCTGCCACCTATGCGCAATTTTTCTTTTGCCTTTTGGATCATTTCATTATGTTCCTTATCTGACGATTCAGGCAGTTGTGCTAGATAAGCGAACATTCTTTCTTCCATTTTTGTCAGAGGGTCAAATTGCAGTTTTTCATTGATCAGTTGTTTGATCGTCGCATTTGTGATTGTTTTTTTTAGGTGAAGCAATACAGCAGGATTTTGAATTTTAGAAAGAATAAATGCAAAAATATCTGGATGCCAATCTGCCATCATAATCATCTGCGCTCCACGGCGGCTACCTCCTTGTTCGATAAGGTTCGTCAAGTTTGCCAAATCATTCAACCAAGAAACTGCCCCAGAAGACCGACCACTGACACCGTGGACCACACTTGATTTTGGTCGCAAGGTCGACCCATTGGTTCCAACCCCGCCACCTCGACTCATGATCTCCATAACTTCTTGTCGATGAACAGCAATCCCTTTTCGGGAATCATGGATGAAAGGCATCACAAAGCAATTGAAGTAGGTAACTTGAGAATTTGTTCCTGCTCCATAAAGTACTCTGCCTGCGGGGATTAGGTTTTGCGCCACGATTTGTTGGTAAAACGCCTCAAAGAAGCGCTCCTGGTCATGGGCCTCGTTGGCAGAAATCCCTTTGGCTACACGATGCGCCACTTGCTCAAAAAAGAGTTCTAACGGTTTTTCAATGTCACTTTTTCTTCTTTTAACAAGTCCATTGGCTTGTTCATCAATATCTTCTAACGCTGAGCGATAGGCCTCTTCCACTTCGATAGAGACTAGTTCCCCATCGATTGCTTTCACAACACCGATTCCTCGCGCAGGATATTTAGGATCAGCTTTCGTTGTCAAAATCACCAAATCATCCTTACGCAATGTTAGATGGGTTTGATCCTTGTATGAATAACGATCCAGCATAATCAAACGAGCGATTCCCTCAAATGTTTGGGTCATTTCTGGTGTGATCGCCGAAACTTCTTGGAACAACTTGATATCCTCGTTCAATTTCTCAATCGTTTGTTTTTTGTATTCCATTTCTTTCCCTCGCCTTCTAAAACACAACATATTGCGCTCGTTTTTAATTATCGTACTATATAATGTGTATTTCAATCTTGAATTTTATTATTTTACATGTATAATGAGAATGATTATCAATTAGAAAGACGGCGATTTTCATGCTTCCTCCCCAAACCAAGATATTTTCCATCCAAAGAATTTCTCATTTAGCACTGATCACTGCGGCTTGTATCGTTGGACGGTTAGTTTTTGTCTTTATCCCTAACGTTCAGCCTATGAGTGCCCTTTTATTTTTAGTGGCTTTTTCTTATCGTTTATCTGATGCGTTGGTGATTGCCTTATTAAGTTTGCTCGGAACAAATATCTATCTAGGCATGGGTCCCTGGACGATCAGTCAATTGGCTGCACTTACTGTCACCATCGTTCTTTTTCATCAGATTGGAAAAATACCGATCATCAAGAAAAACCGCTTCTTGCAAGCTTTCTTTGCCTTTCTTTGCGGACTTCTTTATGGCTTGATCGTTTCGTTGATGGAAGTTTGGCTTTATCAGTTTCCTTCGTTTCTTGCCTATTACCTTCAAGGACTACTGTTCGATTTCTTCCATGCCAGCGGAAACTTCGTCTTTTATCTGCTTTTATGGCCAGTATTTGAGCGAATAACACCCACCTCCTATAAATTGGCGAAAAAAAACGAGTGATTTCGATGGAACGAAGCATTCGGCTAACTTTGTTTTCGTGTTTCTTTGAAAGAATGTTCGCATAAAATTAAAAAAAAAAAACTACGACTACTCTCCTGTTTCCTTTGCTTAAAAATCTATCCAAAAAGCATCAGTGAAAGCCTTTCGAAAGGGTTTCTTCCATCTTTATACGTCCATTCATTTAAATGAAATGATCCCTCTTTCATCCATGCCCTTGACCGAATGTAGTTGGATTTCTTTCAGATTATTAATGAATGATGATGTTTGCTTTTGCTATCATCAGAAATTTATTATTTTTTTTAAATAACAATTTAATTTTTCTTGACCAAAAGATTTCAGAGGTTTATCCTAACTATGGAAAATCAACGACTGGATAAAAAGAAGCAAATGAAATTTTTTTATTCAATTTGACCTTTGACATTTGTGAAAAAATGCATAAGAAACTTGATAGTGATCAAGCGCTTATGGAAAGAAATTTTTTTCTCACTAAATTTCAAAAAACGCTCTATTTTAACCAGTCAGAAAAATCATTTTAAGAAGGAGAAAGCGATGAATGAGAAACAATTACGCTGGTATAATATTGCGCTGATGGCGTTCGTCTCTGTTTGGGGACTGGGAAATGTTGTAAACAACTACGCTCAACAAGGATTGACTGTTGTTGTTTCGTGGCTATTAATTATGGTTCTTTATTTTGTACCCTATGCATTAAGTGTTGGTCAGTTAGGATCGACCTTCAAAGAGTCAAGTGGTGGGGTTTCCTCATGGATCAAAGAAACCTCAACAAAGCGGTTGGCTTTTTTTGCTGCTTGGACTTATTGGGTCGTTCACGTGCCTTATTTGGCACAAAAACCCCAAGGAATCTTAGTATCATTAAGTTGGTTATTTAAAGGAAATGGTACATTTGTATCAACGATGGGCTCCATGGAAGTCTCGTTGATTTGTTTAGCTATTTTTCTATTCTTTTTATGGATTGCCTCTAAAGGATTGACGACCTTAAAAATGATTGGGAACATCGCCGGAACAGCCATGTTCGTGATGTCGATTCTTTTTATTCTTTTAGCAGTGACTGCTCCAGCAATGACTGGTGCTGAAATTGCTACACCAAACATGTCATCTGTTTCAACCTATATCCCTAAATTTGACTTTACCTATTTAACCACGATCTCGATGCTGGTATTTGCAGTAGGTGGCTGTGAAAAAATCTCGCCTTACGTAAATAACACAAAAAATCCTGCCAAAGAATTTCCAAAAGGCATGATCTTTTTAGCCGGTATGGTGGCGTTATGTGCCTTGCTCGGCTCGATTGCTATGGGGATGCTTTTTGATGCCAATCATATTCCAGAAGATTTGATGGTCAACGGCGCTTATGAAGCCTTTCAACGACTAGGAAACTTCTACGGAATCGGCAATTTCTTTGTCATTCTTTATTCCATCGCCAATGCGTTAGCGCAAATTTCTGCGTTGGCATTTTCAATTGATGCCCCATTGAAAATATTATTGTCTGATGCTGATTCAGAATTTGTACCAAATGGCTTAGCAAAACTAAACAAAAAAGGAACACCAGTGAATGGGTATATTATGACTGGTATCCTAGTCAGCATTTTGATCATTATTCCAGCACTAGGAATCGGCAATATGACCGAACTGTATCGTTGGTTGCTGAACTTGAATTCAGTTGTCATGCCATTGCGTTACTTATGGGTCTTCTTAGCCTTTATGCTAGTCAACAAACACGCCAATCGCTTTACTTCCGATTATAAATTCGTGAAAAACACCAAGGTTGGCTTTGGAATCGGCTTATGGTGCTTCTTATTCACGGCCTTTGCCTGCATTTTAGGGATGGTTCCTAAGCTTGATTATGCGGCAGATCCGCAAGCTTGGTTCTTCCAATTGGCCTTAAATATCATTACGCCAATCGCCTTTCTTTTGATTGGCTTGATCTTGCCGATCATTGCGAAACGTGTAAATAAAAAATAATCATTCCCTCAAAAAAGAGGTGTCCGACAACTATTTCGGTTGTCGGGCACCTCTTTCCTTATATATGAACTTTTCCGCCGTGCGAGGCATTTGGTCCATCCTCTTGCCGAAGCGTTCATTCTTCGTCATTTTCCTCTTTGATTCCATACTTGATCCATTGCACCTTATAGCGAAAATCTTTGATCAGCTCTTTTGCGGTCCATTCATTCGAAATAAAATCTGTCAGACTATCCATCACGACCGCCATAATAAAGTAAAGGAAACTGACGGCTTCTTGCGTATCATGGATCGTGAAGCGATTTTCTTCCAACAGCTCCAACCACTGGCGAATCATGGGCGAATCGTCAGGGATCGCATCGCGCTTCGTCCAGGCATTGCTTTGGGTACATAAGTGGATCATTTTCCAATGATCATCTTCAGGTGACCATTGACTGCACCAAGCCAAGTATTCTTCGATCCCTTTGAAAAAATCATTTTTGTTGCGATTGATAAACGTAAAAATCGCGGAATGGATTTGGTTTGAATAGTCGGCGATCGCATAGTCATAGGCATCTTCTAAGTTTTGAAAGTACTTGTAAAACGCCCCTCTAGAAATGTGCGACTTTTCGACGATGGCAGAGACCTTGACTTGACTGATGTGCTTGCTGAAGAATTCTTCTAAAAGCACGGCATCGATTTTTTCTTTTTTCTCTTGTTTTAAATGAAAAAATGTTGTACTTGGCAAGGGATTCTCCTCCATCATTCGCAATCTACTCCCTCTATTATAAACAATTCCCTCTACTTTTCCACTCAGACTTGTGCAGTTTCTCTTGACGGGGCGTTTTGTTCGATCAGATTGCCATCTTCCATTCGGAAAATGCGATCACTCCATTGGATCATTCGCTCGTCGTGAGTGACCATGACTGTCGCTTTCTTTTTCTCATGCGCTTCTTTCACCAATAACTTCACGACTTCATACGCATGATCCGTGTCTAAGCTGGCTGTTGGTTCATCCGCTAAAATCAAGCTTGGGTCATTAAACAACGCCCGGCCGATCGCTACTCGTTGACGTTCCCCACCAGATAAATCGCGGGGAAACTTGTCTTGAAGATCGAGAATATCTAATGAAGCAAGCAATTCATCAATCCGTTCCTTTTCCTTGGCTTTTCCTGAAACTTTGTCGACCAAATAAAATTGTTCCTTTACCGTTAGAAAAGGGATCAAATTCGAGCTTTGCAAGATAAACCCAATCTCTTTAAAACGCAACTTTCCTCGTTGCTTTTCATTTAATTGGGAAAAGTTCACCTGGTTTATGATGATCTCTCCCGATGTTGGACTTTGTAAGCCGCCAGCGATGGTCAAAAAGGTACTTTTTCCTGAACCAGAAGGACCGATGATACTGACAAATTCCCCTTCTTGAACATGAAAATTCAGTCCTTTTAATGCCGTTACTTCGGTATGCTGCTTGCCAAATTTTTTTATAATATCCTTCATTACTAAAATGTCTTTCATCTTTGTTACCCTCCTATTGCCGTGATTGGATCGACTTTTGTGACCGTCCGAATGGAGAATAAGCCGCCTAGAACTGCCACGAGAATCAAGATGCCGCTATAAAGCAGCCACTGCTTTAATTCAAAGAAAAATGGCATGGCATCTGGTAAAAACAAACTGGTGCCGTATGCCGCCGCAAAGGCTAGGGCTACCCCGATCACACCGACCATAAATGCTTGCGCAATAATTGATTTAGCAATAAAGCTGGTCCGAATCCCTTGGGCTTTCATCACACCAAAAATCGCCGTTTTTTGTAGGGTGATCACATACATGAAAATCCCCACGATTGCCGTTGCAACGACAAATAAGAAGTAGATCATGGCATTTAAGGTCAAGTTTTGGGCAGAAAATCCAGGAAGCTTTTCAATAAAGTCTTCCGTTGCCAACACTTTGAGCTGGGTTCCTTCTTGGTTATCGACTTTCGGATCACTTGATTTGGTCACAATGATATTGATTGGCTGCTCCTTATCAGATGCGAATGGTTGATTAGCAAACTTCATTTTCGTCCAAGTATCCAGGGAAGTATAAATCACTGGTGAGACCGTATAAGACGTTTCTGGGGTGATCCCAACGACTTTGAAGGTTTCATCTGAACGCCCGATTTTCACTTGGTCCCCGACCTTGATACCTTCTTCTGCTAAGTTTTCTGAAATCGTGATCTCATTTTCTTTTGAAAACAGCTTGCCCTCTAAGACTTCTGGTAACAAGAACGCATCGTCTTGTGTACCAAAAACAGTCACATTGACTTGTTCATCGTTGACCGTGATGACACTGCTATATAAACCAATCGGGGCTTTTTGAGTCCCTGCTACACGGTCAAGATCCCCTCTCGTCAATTGCGAAGCCGCAAATGTGTCATTCGCATCTTCTGATAAAACGATCGCGGATGAATCCCAGTCGACGATGGCCTTTTTAAAATCCCAGTTAAGCCCGGTAGCTAAGCCAGACAATATAAAAACAACATAGGCGATCAAAAACATGATTCCTACGATCAGCCCATATCTTAATTTTGAATAACGCATTTCTTTTATAGCCAGAAACATTGCTCTTTCCTCCTGTTTTCCAAATGTTGACAAAGTGTCACTTTTTGAAGAATACCACACAAGGTGACACTTTGTCACTTTTTACAACTCGGAAAGTTTGTAAGGTTGATCGATCATTCTTTTTCTGTCATTCACTGAGGATGTTTTTTTTTAAAGGAGTGAGAAAAAAGAGAGTTGAATAGTGGGCGTTTCGCGTAAAATACGCCATTTCCTTTTAACATTCTTGGCTAGATGTAAAAAAAGCATGGCCGACCGTAAATAGTCGAACCATGCTTAGGCAAAAACGAACACGAGGATTTCATTAATCGTATTCTAAAGATCAGCTGACCTTGCTTTGTCCAATTGTGGAAATTACTGCTCGTAACTGATGACACGAAGTATCAAACTGCCGTTTTTCCTCAGGGGTAAGCGTCAATTCAATAATTTCGCGGACGCCGTTTTGGTCCACGACTGCAGGAACACCTGTGAATAAATCGTTGATGCCATATTCCCCATCAAGGTAGGAAGACACCGGCAGAATCGCTTGCTCATCATTTAAGATCGCTCGAACGATTCTTGCGACACTCATGCCTATCCCGTAAAAAGTTGCTTGTTTTCGATCGATGATTTCATAGGCGGCATTTTTTACTCGTTCAGAAAGAACCGCTAGATCGGCAACGGTCAAACGATCCTTTTGCTTGATCAATTCTACGATCGGTTGCCCACCGATCGTTGTATGGGACCAGACAGCGACTTCCGAATCACCGTGTTCCCCAATGATATACCCATGAATATTTCGTGGATCGATGGCTAATTTTGCCGCCACTTCTTTTCGAAGTCTTGTGGTATCGAGGGTCGTTCCCGTACCAACGACACGATTGGCTGGCAACCCGGACACACGCCATGCTTGATAAGTTAAGACATCGACTGGGTTTGAAGCGATGACAAGCACGCCATCAAAGCCTGAAGCCATCACTTGTTTTGTGACGCTTGCCATAATTTCGGCGTTCACATCGATCAATTCAAGCCGTGTTTGTCCTGGCTTTTGGTTGATCCCTGCAGTAATAACGACGATATCAGCATCTTTACATTCCGAGTACTCTCCCGCCCAAACTTTGATGTTTTCTTGCCCCCATGACATACCGTCTAACAAATCGAGGGCTTCTCCTTCTGCTTTGTCCCGATTGACATCGATCAAGACCAATTCATTGATCAGTCCTTGATTGATCATGGAATACGCAATGCTCGTTCCAACGAAACCTGTTCCGACAACGACAACTTTTCTGCTTGTACTTTTCATGTGCGATCCCTTCCCTTTCTTTTCAAATACTTGTACTATTGTTTTGCGTAGAGTACGCATTTTCTTGAAAAATGGATGATTTTTTGTACTTTCTTAGTAACTATGATCGGCAATCAGCGCTTTGGTTTGCTGATACAAATGAACAGCATATTTTCCTAACACATAGCTGACGATAATCACGGCAAAGCTTGTTTCAATAATCGTTAAGGCTTGTAGAAACCCAAATATCAGTGGGTGATTTGCAAAAAACAGTGCTGATTTGAACATTGCCGTCGCCGAGATCACAAGAGGAAACGTAAATGCCGCATAGCTTGGGTAAAACCCGACTGCCAGCATGTTTTTCATATAAGCGACGACACAGAAATAAATCGTTTGTGACAATAACAGCATAAAGGCGACAAACCAAGCAGAGCCTTGTTCAAATACGGAAAGGTAACCTGCTAAGCAAAGAGAACCTGGTGCTGTTAAAATCGTGATCAATGGAACTGCCGCCCGTTCCGTCAGCTTTTGATGGACGATTCGCTTTAAAATAATCGGCAAAAGCGCAAAATACAATACCAATGTGATCCAGACGATCACTTCTCCTAGCTCTTTAAAAAAGACAGCAGAAGTATTGGGAATTACGCCAATCCCGACGAAGGTAATAAACCAGCTTGGATAAATGTATTCCAGCGAAAGGTCAACAGGCAAAATATGCACGACAACAAAATAGATCATTAAAGCAAAATGTAAGCCGATAGCCCCCCACCAGAGCAGATCATTCACCACTGCATTGGGAATGACCCGTTCAAAAACAGTGGAAATCACCATCAGCGCCATCGTAAAGGTCGGCGCCACCGAAGCAACGATTGGGTTTTGCAACTCTGACATCGTGTGCTTAAATGTAAAGCCTACTTTCAGAAGGAAGAGCCCCATGATGAAAATACCAAGGGTGCAAAACCCATTTCCAACCGTCTCCATTCCTTCTGAATACAATAAATTCCCCAAAGACACAGTGCCTAAAATCAAGCCGCAAATCGGGATTGGCAATGAATGTAAAAAATGCTGGATCGATGTTTTCATCAACTCATCCTTTCTTAATGTATGAAAATTTCAATTAAATTTGCTTTCTTTTTTCTCTACACTTATACTATAATCACCTGATAACTATTTGTAAAATTGTTCTTTTAAATACTAATTATAAATTTTATTAATAATAAAGGAGTCCGCAAAATGATTGAATTGCTCAAAACCTTCATTGTTGTTTATGAAACGAGAAACTTTAGTCTTGCCGCCAAACAGCTCTATAAAACTCAGCCAACGATCTCCTTACAAATCCAACGCTTAGAGGCGGAACTTGGCTTCAAGCTTTTTGAACGTAAAGGAAAACAATTGATTTTACCCACTAGCCAAGCGGAGTTTTTGTATCCTCGTGTGGTCGAGTCCCTCCGCTCTTTGTCCACTATTTTTTCGCAAGCCAAAGACACCAAAAATTTTAAAACAGCGTGTGTGCTCGCTTGTTCGAATACCACCGCCGTTTACTTACTGCCCAGCATCATGGCACAGCTGATTGCAGAATTTCCAACGTTTGCCTTTGAAATCAAAATCATGAATTCGCAAGAAGTGATCGATGCCGTCGAATCAAACAAAGCCCATATCGGCCTGATCGAAAAATCAATCGTTTCGCCATTGATCCAAAAAGAATTCGTTTATCGCGATGAATTGGTGTTAGCAGGCAACCTCGCTTCTGATTTTTGGGTCTTGCGAGAAAACGACTCGGGGATGTATTACATTAACGAAACCTATCTGTACGCACAGCACCTGCATCCGCAAATCATCAAAGCCAATAATAGCGAAGTGATTTTGTCCCTACTAAAACAAAACATCGGCAAATCGATCATTTCGAAACTTTCATTACCAGAAGACTTGCCCTGGCAGGAACTTGATCCAGAGTACCGCTATCGTGATCTTTTTATCATTCAGAATCGTCAGCGTGTGACGCCGGAAACCGGAGAGGTTTATGAGGAGATTAAACGGCTGTTGTTGGCATTGATTCCATAAATATTAGTCTTTTGAACCAATTAAAGTGAATACAAAAAAAGACGCTGGAGTGTCGTTTGTCACTCCTCCAGCGTCTTTGTATTTTTATAATTCCTTGATAAACCGTTTCTGTTCATGACTGCTATGATAGCCATGGTTTTCATAAAACCTGTGAGCAGCTTGGCGTTTAACATTCGAATTTAATCGAATGCCTTGCATTCCTCGCTGTCGGGCTTCTTCTTCAATTGCCGACAGTAGTTTCCCGCCAACGCCTTGCTTTTGCACTTGATCATCCACTACCAAACCTAAGACATTAAAAAATTGCCCAGCAGAATAAACTGTTGAATACGGCTGTGCTTCAATCATCCCAACTGCTTTTCCCTTTATTTCGGCAACAAGCAAGAGATGATCCTCCTCAGCTAAAATTCTCTTTAGGCCTTCGATCAATACTTCTTCTTCAATCGGATAGCCTAGTACTTTCGACAAATGAGTTAGTTCTTTATGATCAGACAATGCTGCGGCTCTAATTTTCATGATATTCTCCTGTCTTGCAGCTTTTGACTCAACTATATTTTTAGAATGCTTATTTGTCAAGAAAGCCCGTTCTGCGCCGCTGATGTGAAATACCAAAAACTACATAAACTGAGATTGAAATAAGAATTAAAAGAAAACCGACAAGCTGCCTTCTGACTTTCCTCCTTTCGTGCAACTCGTACAGAGGAGAGATTTTTGCATACCTTGGAAAGGATGGCTTAGGTATACATTCGCTATTGGCATTCAACCTACAAAGATTCTCGTCTGTTTCGCATTAGTATTAAAAAAGGCTCGTAAATACTTTGATAAGACTTACGAACCTTTTTCACTTTTCTATGGCACAAGCGGACTCGCCGCTTCGCGTGACTTTTTCTCAGTAGTGATTACTCTACATACAATGTCACAAATTTTGCGTGGCCTATTTTTTCAAGAGTGACTACATTCTTTTTCACAACAAGTGCTTCTTTTGTAGCTTCTTTTAAATCGACTGTTTCTACTACATTCACTGGATGATTGAATGTGATCGTCGCGTGTCCACATTCATCTAAAAGCCCATTGTATAGGCGAAAAATATAACCTGGACGATCTTCGGCTTTTTTCAATACACTCAGGGTCAGATTGCCATTGATCTCAAAAAGACTAAAGTTTGCCGGTAAGGTTGGTTCAACCGGTCCTAAAGTAAAAATCAAGCGGGAATTCAGGAATTCTGCGGTTTGATAAAGAGTGATCGGTGTTACTGCTTGTTTGGCACGTTGTGCAACATTTGCTTGATCAAATCCTTGAGCAAAGTAAGCAACAGAGAAATCAAAGTGCATCGTTTTGTGGCACTGTGCAGCTGGTGTTGCAATCACTGATTCTCCTGAAGCACGCCCTGGTCGATACAGTAGATTCTCTTTCCCCATGAAGCCATAGGTTCGGAAAATCGTTAAGCGAATCGTATTAAACGCTTTGCCCACGATCTCATATTCACGTACACCCTTGGGCATGACTGCTACGCCATGGGATGCATCGAATAAACCGACAAACGATTGACAAGTTTCTATGGCGATCGGCTGCTCATTCCATTGCTCTTTATTAGCTTCCCAAAGAGCCATTTCTTTTTCAAACACAACAGGGCGCTGCAACGTACCAAACTGTTGGTCAGCCAGCGAAAATTTCGAGGCAATTCCGGTATCAAATAGCACACATACCCGATGACTATCCACTTGTTGGTTTTCAACCGTTAAGTTGAAATCAATTTGTTGCGATTGTTTTTTCAACACGATCGTCAATTGGATCGGTAGTGAAGCCGAGACCTTCTTTTCTGCACGTTCAGCTAAATCCTTCGGAACCCTCAGCGTGAATGCCACATCAATCTTTTGGTAGATTGCTGATTGCTGAATCGAGATCGTTGGTTGCGCATCAATTGATGAAATCACAAAATCTTTCACAGGTGGTGAATAATTGAATGAATCACCATCGTCGCCATTTTCTTCAATGATCCCTTGATTTTGATAAAGCACCTGATTGGTTTTATCTAGAATATCTAACGAGCCATTGCTATTGACAGTAATCTGATAGTACTCATTTTCGATCGTATTGGTTGTAATCTCCTGCAATGGTGCGCTTGTATCACCTTTTAAATCAATTGTCAGCTGAGTATACCCCATACTCGGCACGTCAGTCGTTTCTATGGCAATCTTTGCTTTATAGACTTTCTCCGGCAAATAGATCTCCTTGACTGGATCTAATATGTTCCCCTGATTCAACACATACTCCGTTTGGTCGGTAAGCTCTAAAATCGTATAAGGTAACGCCTGACCTGACTGGTCAAGGATCGCAAATTCTTTTTGCGGCAAATAAACCTCTGCTTCGATCACCCCATTACGTTTTGTGTCATAGGTATTGAAAAGCGTAAAAGTAATTTCTTTTGCTTGTGGGTTGTTGATTGCAATAGAAATCTGTCGTAACATCAATTCGACAAGATTCATAGAAATATCTCGCGCTTGCTTATAGCGCATATAGATATCTTCGTTTGTCGTATCAGAAACACAAGAACCAATCGAATCATGCGCCGCATTTTCAAACATTAACTTCCAAATCTCTATGACTGTTTCTACGGGGTACTCAAATCCTAATTGCATAGCCATGGTTAAGATAGGCTCCATGACATTGACTAAGTAATGTTGGATCTGAGTGTTCATCGCCTTCAAATCAGGACGTGAAGAAAAAATCGTTTTGTGAATTCGCATCAATTTGCCGTTGATCAGTTCACCAGCGATTTCTTCCAACTCAGGATGGCGTGCTTTGACCGCAGCAATGTATTTTTCGATCGTTGAAAATTGTAACTCATACTCATCCTGATACAGTTGATTCATTCGATCAACCAATTCTGGAAGATTTTCTCTAACTGGTGCTTGGTCGAAACCATTTGGAAAATACACTTGATCCGTTGCACTGCGTCCCCAAGTCGTTTTAAACGGTTCTTGATGTAAGAACTCTGCTAATTCTGCTTCTCGTTCAGGAATGGCACCGCCAATGTAGTACCCACTTGGGATCTGGTAAACATTGACCACAGAACCATCTTCTCCACGCCATTTGTACTCTGTGTGTTTAACATCGTCATCACTGACACCGCGCCAAAACATCGTGTCAGTGATACCAAACTCACGATAGATTTGTGGCATACTAGCTGCTTGTCCGAAAGAATCTGGCACATAGCCGACATTCATGTAGGTTCCGAATGCTTCACAAATTTTCATGCCATATAACATATTTCGAACAATGCTTTCTCCCGAGATCACTAATTGATCGGTTTGTGTGTACCATGGGCCAATGATCAATTTTCCTTGTTGGACAAGTTGTTGAATCCTTTCTTTGTCCTGTGGGCGCCATTTCAAGTAATCATCTAACAGAGAAGCCTGTCCATCTAAAATGAAACTTTCATAAGGATCATCCTTTTCTAGTTGTTCAATGACGTTTTTTAGATCGTGCATCAAATAGATTTTCGAGCGACTCGTCGTAAAATACCATTCGCGATCCCAATGACTGTGGGGTACGACATGTACTGTTTTTTTCATTCAATCATTCCTCTCCCGTGATTAAAAAAGGCACGTAACGATGGGTGTCGTTCGTGCCTATTAATTTTTCTCAATTTTTTTACCATCTGGTACGCATAATTTGATCCTTACATAAATGCTTCGAATTTTGAAAATCGTTTCTCTTCAAATACTCTTATTTTCTTCCCCAAGTCTTGTCCTTGTCAGATACCTTAAACCGTTCTTGAAAATTCACCTGATCGTGCCTTTTCTTTTGCTACTATTTAGCTAATCAGCCTTGTTGCTTAGTTTTCAAAGCTCACTTCAATATCATCGAGGGCAATATCTTCTGTTTGTTCTTCTTGCTTATTGAAATTCACGAATAAAGGCGCGACAAAACCGATGAAGGCTGCTCCTGCAAATAGTCCAATCAAATACGCCCAACCGTTTCCAACAGTGAAGAAGCCGTAGATTCCCCCAACTGGTGGCATTTTGTCATACATTCCTAATGCGATCCCCAAACCAGAAGCAATTGCACCTCCCAACATGTTGATCGGCACAAGCCGTAATGGATTGACTAATGTAAAAGGAATTGCTCCTTCTGTGATTCCGATGAACCCCATAATAAAGTTATTACGCCCAGCATCCAGTAGCTCTTTGTTGAATCGATTTTTGTGGAACAAAGTTGCTAAGGCATATCCAAATGGTACCGCACAAATCGCAACGTTCACGATGATGGCTGGTAAATAGACTCCTTCCGCTAGTAACACATTTCCTGCCATCCAAGCAGCTTTGTTTACAGGTCCCCCTAAGTCAGAGCCAATCATTGCCCCCATGATGACTGCCAGTAAAATTTTGTTAACATCATTTTCAATCATGGTTCGGATCCATTCAACCAAACTAGTATTGATCCACGCCAATGGCTCAGAGAGTAAGGCGCCCATGACGATTGCTACAGACAATGTAGCAATCAAGGGTAAAATTACCAGCGGCATCACCCCAGCAAACGACTCCGGTAATTTGATATGTTCTTTCGCCCACTTCACTAAGTATCCTGCTAAGAACCCAGCAATAACTGCCCCTAAAAACCCAGCATTGGTGCTAGAAGCGACTGCACCACCGATAAAGCCGGCACCTAGCGCAGCCTTATCTCCAACAGAATACGCGATAAAACCAGCCAAGACAGTATTGATCAAGCCGATTCCTGTCCACCCTACTTGTTCAATCAAATAAAGCGCATGTTTAAAGCCTTCCGTGTCAGCATAAGGATCTAAGCTTGTGATCCCCATACCAAGAGCAATCATTTTCGGAATGGCAACAACCAGTGAAGCACCAATAATCAATGGCAGTACAAAACTAATTCCACTCATCAAGTGGCCTTTTAAATCTGCTAGAACTCTTTTCATCATCCTTGCCTCTTTCCTTTAGTTTGCGTTTCTTTGTTCAACAGCAGCTACACATTTCTTCAGCACCGCTTCCGGTGCTTTGATACACGTATTGATATTTACTCGAATTTGCGGTTTTCCTTCAAACCGTTCCATCCCAACAACTTTTTGGTCAGTCGCTAAAAGCAAGAAATCTGCTTCTTTTGCTTCGGCTGCAGTGATCTCATTGACTTGCCCTAATGAGCCTTGCTGTTCGATCTTGACCTCATAGCCAAGTTTAGCACCAGCTTTTTCTAAAGCTTTTGCCGCCATCGGTGTATGTGCCAATCCAGCTGGACAGGCGGAAATTCCTACTATTTTCATACAATTTTCTCTCCCATCATTTCCTTTTTGATCAATTCTGCTAAATAAGCTTTGTCTTCTGATTGTTGAATCTGCTGGATGAATGTCTCTTCAAGCAATGCGGTTGCTAGGCGACTCAACATTTGCAGATGCACCGTTCCTTCATCTTTTTTAGGAACCATCAAAGCAAACACATTTTTGACTGCTGAATCATCGAAGGTTTCCCATTCGATGGCTTGCTCTAAACGAATAAACAAAACGGTCGGTTCCAAAACCGGTTCAGCTTTTGCATGTGGAATAGCAAAGCCTTCTTGTAAGCCGGTTGAATATTGTGCTTCCCGTTCAATGAATGCCGCACATGTATCTGCTGCATTGGTAACGATCCCTGATTCATAGGCATGATGCGCAATTACGTGAAACAGTTCTTCTTTTGATGTAACAGCCACATTCAAGAGAATATTTTTTTTCTGAAAATCCATCTCATCTGCTCCTTTCCTTTATTATGAAACCATTATCGTAATTCGTGTGGTTTATTTTCTGTACACGTTTAATTTACGGTTTCTAATTCACGATGTAAACACAACAAATTTCCAATTCAAGTGGCAATCATTAGTAAAGCGTTTTCCAAAATGATTGCCAACTCTTCTGGAAATTTTCGGTACTGGTGAAGCATTTCATTCTTATCCTTTCTATTGTATGATGAGAAAGAGCACGGAGGTGAAACAAGTGTCAAAACTTGCTTATCAACGATTAGATGATCTAATGGAAGTATTAACTAGACAAACGGCGCCGCTACCAATGAAGGAGTTAACAAAAAGCTTCTCGATTTCTGAGCGAACGGTTCGGACAGACATTGCAAATTTGAACGATTTGTTAACAAATGTGGGTGCCTCCATCAAGTTGATTCGAGGGCAGGGCTATTTGTTGTCTATTGGTTCAAAAGAACGATTTCATGACTGGTGGACTGAAAGTATGTCGACTACCGAGTCCTTTCTAAATACGAGTGAAGAACGACAAGCCTATCTACTTTTCCTTTTATTTAAGAATGAAAACCCTTTATCCTTAGATGATTTTCTTGATCGATTATTTATTAGTAAAAACACCTTTTACTCATACTTAAAAACGGCTCGAGACAATTTAGCGACCTATCAATTAAAAATAGTAAATCGTCCAAATATTGGCTTTGAAGTCTTGGGTAACGAATTCGCCAAGCGACAAGCAATCAGTGATCTTTTGATTGAAAAAGATCTCCAAGAGTATTTGGTGGGTTTTACGGAAATGGAACTTGAGTTGTTTGATACGATTGATCTGACCCGCTTGCAAGAATTGTCATTAAATCATCTGGCGCCCTTAGACTTGTTAGACTCTGACTACTATCATAAAAACATTCTTTCTCATTTTGCTTTAGCAATCAGTCGCTTTATAGCTGGCCATCAGATCAACGAATTTCCCTTGCACGTGCCCGCGCTCAAAGAAGACGCCCAGAAAGTTGTTGGTCACTTCTTAGAAGAAATCGATCATGCATTTGATATACAATTGACTGCTGGAGAAAAACAATACTTCATTTACTATCTTGCGATGAATGCACCACGTTTAGTTGAAACAGGCGATGCAAGCGATTCTTCCACGAAAACTGCGAAAGCCATTGTGGAAGAATTATTAACTGCGATCAAACAGACGTCAAACTATGCGTTAGAGACAGACAAGATGCTAATGGACGATTTGACATCTCATATTGAGGGCTTTATCAACATGAATCTAATGGATGCACGCCGTAGCAATCCATTGCTGGCAACGATCAGAAAATCTTTTCCACAGGCTTATGATTTATGTTTGACTCATTTAGAAACGGTAAGCCTGAAACACGGTTTTTATTTTTCTCCTGATGAGATCGGCTATATCGCTTTGCACATCGCAGGTGCTATGGAAAGGAGTTCCATCAGAAATCATCATAAACATCGCGTCATCCTTGTTTGCGGAACCGGACGAGCCATGAGTCGTATTATTGAAGCAAAAATTATCAAACACTATCAAGAAACGATCGAAGTCGTTGATCGCTTTTCTTACGTCGAGCTACAACAATGTGATCTTTCTTCCATTGATTTTGTGATCACAACCGTTCCATTAGAACAGTTCTCGGTTCCTTCTATTTACATCAACATGGCCAAGCTAGATAAAGAAATTGGCAAAATCGAACCGTTCATTGAAACGCTCAGTGAATCAAAAGATGGTATCTATTCAGTGTTTCAAAAAGCATTTTTTCTTCATGAAAATCATGCAGATAAAGAAACCTTACTAAAGAAAATGGCGCAGCAATTGTACCAAAAAGATTTTGTGCCCCAAGATTTTTATGATAGTGTGAAAAAACGAGAAGCAATCAATCAGACCAATATTAACGAGTGGCTTGCTATCCCCCATCCCATGACATTGATGGCAAAACGCTCAGCCGTTTCAGTGGCGATCATTCCTGATGGTGTTGATTGGGGAAATGGTGATATGGTTAAATTTGTCTTTCTCTTTGCGATTCAAAAAGACGAATATGAAGATACCGAAGAAATCTATAGTCTTTTATTAGAATTGATGGATCGTGAAGATATTCAACAAGCAATCCTGCAAAAAAGTGACTATCACCACTTTTTGAGCTGTATAAAGCAATTATAAAAGGAGCTGGGGAATCCAGCTCCTTTTGTTGATTCTAACTTTTGTGAAATGCATGCAAACTATGGTTAAGGAATAGAAGGTTTCTGAAATCATGAACGATAGACATATGTTAAAAATCAAACAGTTTCTATTCAAAGATTAATGCATAAATCACTATGTTCACCAGTTGTTACTGCCAGCCAACCACATTAAGTTCTGGCCACTTCGAACACCATTTTTCAATCTTTTTTTCATAAACTTCCCGGGAAATCATCGCTTTGTTTGGTCTTACTATCCCAGAAAAGAGATCATACATGCCATAAGGGGCAAAAACCTGGAGCTTGCTTTCCTGATCAAAAAAAACACCGATCGAGGTTGCAGTACTAGGCCAAGTACTGATCGCTTCTTCAGTAGAGGTATATGCGGGAATAGAAAACCCGAATTCTTCTTCATACCATAGGTGCACCCTTGCCTCATTCTTTACATCCAGCGCATATTGATTTTGTTTAGTAGTTTCCACTATTTGTTCTAGTACCATGCGTTCTCTCTCTTGACTCAAATCTGTGTCAAAATAAACGATATCCACATCACTTATTCCGTAACCGATGGGCTTAGAAAAAAGATGATTCCATACAGACTGCGTGACACTTCCTCCACCGACATAGAGGTTTGGAATACCTAAAGCCGAGACATCTTTAATGATCTTGTAAAGAGTAGTATCTTTTTTCAAAATATTAATCAATACCGTTTCTTGAATAGCTAGACTCTTATTCTGATACATTGTTCTTCTCCTTTTCTAAGGATTATTTTTAAATAATCTTCAAAATAATTGTGAGATTCTATACCATCTAAATAAGATGCGAATGTATATTTAATTAGACTCTGACAAAACTTTTTTTACTTATAGACATTGTATCATTTTATTCAAAGTAATTGCTTTAAATAGAAAAAAATGACAACTATCAACTAAAAATCAAAAGAGCGATAGTTACCAACAATTTCCACTTATTTGACAATCCCTCCCTTTTCAGCTAAGATTTTCTTATTGTCACATTAATTGAATATCCAAACCACCACCGGGTGATTGAAGTGTTTGGTAAACTCATTAGGTCCTTGAAGAGTTTACTGGATGCTTATTTTTTTTGAGGAGGAAAAAGTATATGACATGGATGTATTTATTTTTAGGCGGTTTTTTTGAAGTAGTATGGGCTTCGACTATGAAGCTAAGTAATGGATTTACCCACTTTTGGTATAGTGTCTCTACACTACTCGGAATGATTTTCAGCTTTGGCTTCCTGGCTTTAGCGGTAAAAAACTTACCATTAAGTATTGCTTACCCCGTTTGGACAGGGATAGGCGCAGTTGGTTCGATCATTGTCGGGGTCGTGTTCTTCAAAGACCAGCTATCCCTTCTGACTTGGGTGTTCGTTGCTTTATTAATAGTCGGGATTTTGGGCATCAAGTTTACCAGCGGACATTGATGATATCTAAAAAAACAGCCGTCAGTTCACTTCTGGCGGCTATTTTATGGCAATTCATTCAGTTTCAGTATAGATATAGTTAGCTTTAGTATAATTAAACTTTACTTTTATATAACTATGGTTTACAATGGTTTTGGGAGGTGATCGTTTGAAGGAAGATTTTGGCGACTCTATTGCTAATAAAGTATATGAATATCGGGTGTTAGCTAGGCTTACTCAGCAAGAACTTGCGGACAAAGTAGGTGTTTCAAAACAAACGATTTTTGTCATGGAAAAAGGCAACTATACGCCAACGCTTTTATTAGCCTATCGTCTAGCGAACGTTTTTCAAGTGGACATCACAGATTTATTTACTTATACAGAAGGAGAGAGGAAATATGGTCATTAAATCACTTTCAGATATTCCCAGCGCATTATTTTACCGTCTGAAAACTTGGGCCGAATATTCTAATGCCAACTGGAACCTATTGCTAGGTATCGGTATGCTTTTACTGATTTTTGGCATTGCTTTGGTTTATGTTTACACTAAAAAAATTGGCAAAGAAGATGAACATTCGCAAAAAATTTATTACATCTCCGTGAATGCGATGCTGCTAACGATCGTCTTTTTAGACATTCTCTTTCCAAAAGATTACATGTGGAATCAGTTTTTCCTTTACAAGTATGCTCTGGCTTTTATAGTGAGCGGGCTGAGTTTGGTTTATCAGTATAGAAAACAATTTTTATAAAAAACAAACTCGGTCCCTTTAAGATGGGAACCGAGTTTTTTTTCTGTGATCAGTACCTGTTCATAGATCACTCACTTTTTATTCGCAGAAGTAAAGCAGAAAAACTGCAAACAATCGTAACATTCGAAAATTGTTTGCAGTTTCCTACCTCTAATTTAGTATAAGCAACACTCGATCAAAGCTTCTTCAAGCGTTTCTTCGATCCTTCTTACTCACTCTTTCTTTTTGAGCGTTTCATAAAGAGACCTAATAGTGATGCGACAACCAATGCCACTCCTCCATACAAACCGTAAGGCGTTGCTTGTTCCCCAGTTTTCGGAAGAATTTTTTCACTAGTTGCTGTTTTTGTTGTTTCTGGTACTTTAGTCGTTGGTTCCTTATCAGTAGACGATGTCGTAACTTCTGGATTTGTCTGATCATTTGGTGTGTTGCTTGGCTCTTTTGATGGGTCTGTCGGTTCGGTTGGATTTTTTATATACGTCACAGTCAGTTCCCTATCTTCATCTTCCACAGTCAATCCTGTTTGTTCTTTGACCGTCGTAACATCTGCCGTGTAGCCATCAATATTCTTGCTTTTCACCGCATCAAAGGTCGTATCATCATCTTTAGCTTGCCATTCTCCAAAAGTTTTGTCACCTGTTGCTTCATTGGTAATGACAGTTCGTGTAAAAGTAACACTGTCCGTTTTGTCTGGTGCGGCTTCTTTGCCGCCTTCGTAGATATAATGAATCGTTTGCTTGACCTCTTTGGTTTCTGTTGACTCAGTTATATTTGGTGAGTAAGTAACGGTCAATTCGCGGTCTTTGGTGACGGCTGTCAAACCTGTGACTTCATCTATGCTTGTTTTGTCTGCGTGATAGTTCTTGATTTCAGGACTTTTCACTTCATCAAACGACGTGTCATCATCTTTAGCTTGCCATTCTCCAAAAGTTTTGTCACCTGTTGCTTCATTCGTTGTAACTGTGCGTGTGAAGGTGACCGTGTCTACTTTGTCTGGGGCGGCTTCTTTGCCGTCTTCATAAACATAACGGATCGTTTGGTTGACTTCTTTGGTTTCCGTAGATTCGATCATGTTTGGCGAATAAGTGACAGTTACTTCAAGATTTTCTGATTCTGCAGTCAACTCAATGACTTTATCAATCATTTTTTGGTCTGCATTGTATTTGTCAATTTCTGGACTTGACACTTCATCAAACGACGTGTCATCATTTTTGGCTTGCCATTGACCATAGGTATTTTTTCCTGTTGCTTCATTCGTTGTGACTGTGCGTGTGAACGTGACCGTGTCTACTTTGTCTGGGGCGGCTTCTTTGCCGTCTTCATACACATAATGGATCGTTTGCTTGACCACTTTGGTTTCTGTTGACTCAGTCATATTTGGCGAGTAAGTAACGGTCAATTCTCGGTCTTGGGTGTCGGCTGTCAAACCTGTAACTTCGTCAATGCTTGTTTTGTCTGCGTGATAATTCTTGATTTCAGGACTTTGTACTTCATCAAACGTTGTATCATCATCTTTGGCTTGCCATTCACCAAAAGTTTTGTCACCTGTTGCTTCATTCATTGTGACTGTGCGTGTAAAGGTGACCGTGTCTAGTTTGTCTGGTGCGGCTTGTTTACTATCTTCATACACATAATGGATCGTTTGCTTGACCTCTTTAGTTTTTGTTGACTCAGTCATATTTGGCGAGTAAGTAACAGTTACTTCGGAGTCTTTGGTGTTAGCTGTCAAACCTGTAACTTCGTCAATGCTTGTTTTGTCTGCATGGTAGTTCTTGATTTCAGGACTTTGTACTTCATCAAACGTTGTATCATCATCTTTGGCTTGCCATTCACCAAAAGTTTTGTCACCGGTTGCTTCATTCGTTGTAACTGTCCGTGTGAAGGTGACCGTGTCTACTTTGTCTGGGGCGGCTTCTTTACTATCTTCATACACATAATGGATCGTTTGCTTGACCTCTTTGGTTTCCGTAGATTCGACCATGTTTGGCGAATAAGTGATAGTCACTTCGCGATCTTTGTCCTCTGCTGTCAAACCTGTGACTTTATCAATGCTTGTTTTGTCTGCGTGATAGTTCTTGATTTCAGGACTTGACACTTCATCAAACGTCGTGTCATCATCTTTAGCTTGCCATTGACCAAAAGTTTTGTCACCGGTTGCTTCATTCGTTGTAACTGTCC
The DNA here is from genome assembly GCF_051713725.1 of Enterococcus sp. DIV0755f. Taxonomy (NCBI): domain Bacteria; kingdom Bacillati; phylum Bacillota; class Bacilli; order Lactobacillales; family Enterococcaceae; genus Enterococcus; species Enterococcus sp. DIV0755f. The sequence goes on along the minus strand of NZ_JBIOQL010000001.1, from coordinate 736,252 downwards.
GTGTAAAGGTGACCGTGTCTAGTTTGTCTGGGGCGGCTTCTTTGCCGTCTTCATAAACATAATGGATCGTTTGTTTGACTTCTTTGGTTTCCGTAGATTCGATCATGTTTGGCGAATAAGTGACAGTTACTTTAAGATCTTCTGATTCTGCAGTCAAACCTGTGACTTTATCAACCGTTTTTTGGTCTGCATTGTATTTGTCAATTTCAGGACTTTGCACTTCATCAAACGTCGTGTCATCATCTTTGGCTTGCCATTCTCCATAGGTATTTTTCCCTGTTGCTTCATTCGTTGTCACTGTCCGTGTGAACGTGACCGTGTCTACTTTGTCTGGGGCGGCTTCTTTGCCATCTTCATACACATAATGGATCGTTTGTTTGACTTCTTTGGTTTCTGTTGACTCAGTCATATTTGGTGAGTAAGTAACAGTCGATTCACGATCCTTGTCCTCTGCTGTCAAACCTGTGACTTTATCAATGCTTGTTTTGTCTGCATGATAGTTCTTGATTTCAGGACTTTCCACTTCATCAAACGTTGTATCATCATCTTTGGCTTGCCATTCACCAAAAGTTTTGTCACCTGTTGCTTCATTCATTGTGACTGTGCGTGTAAAGGTGACCGTGTCTAGTTTATCTGGTGCGGCTCCTTTGCCGTCTTCATAAACATAATGGATCGTTTGTTTGACTTCTTTGGTTTCCGTAGATTCGATCATGTTTGGCGAATAAGTGACAGTTACTTTAAGATCTTCTGATTCTGCAGTCAACTCAATGACTTTATCAACCATTTTTTGGTCTGCATTGTATTTGTCAATTTCAGGACTTTGCACTTCATCAAACGTCGTGTCATCATCTTTGGCTTGCCATTCTCCATAGGTATTTTTCCCTGTTGCTTCATTCGTTGTCACTGTGCGTGTGAACGTGACCGTGTCTACTTTGTCTGGGGCGGCTTCTTTGCCATCTTCATACACATAATGGATCGTTTGCTTGACCTCTTTGGTTTCCGTAGATTCGATCATGTTTGGCGAATAAGTGATAGTCACTTCGCGATCTTTGTCCTCTGCTGTCAAACCTGTGACTTCCTCAATGCTTGTTTTGTCTGCGTGATAGTTCTTGATTTCAGGGCTTTGCACTTCATCAAACGTTGTGTCATCATCTTTGGCTTGCCATTTACCAAAAGTTTTGTCACCTGTTGCTTCATTCGTTGTCACTGTCCGTGTAAAAGTCACAGTGTCCGTCTTGTCTGGTGCGGCTTGTTTACCGTCCTCATAAACATAATGGATCGTTTGCTTGACCTCTTTGGTCTCCGTAGATTCGATCATGTTTGGCGAATAAGTGACAGTTACTTCAAGATCTTCTGATTCTGCAGTCAACTCAATGACTTTATCAACCATTTTTTGGTCTGCATTGTATTTGTCAATTTCAGGACTTTGTACTTCATCAAACGTTGTATCATCATCTTTGGCTTGCCATTCACCAAAAGTTTTGTCACCGGTTGCTTCATTCGTGGTCACTGTGCGTGTGAACGTGACCGTGTCTACATTGTCTGGCGCAGCTTCTTTGCCGTCTTCATACACATAATGGATCATTCGCTTGACTTCTTTTGTTTCCGTTGATTCGACTATCTTTGGCGAGTAAATGACAAATTCTTCAATATCTTCTGAATCGGCCTTTACATCCATGACTTCATCAATAAAATCCCTGTCTGTATAGTAGTTGGCTATCTCCGGACTTTTGACTAAATCAAATATCGTATCATCATCTCTTGCTTGCCATTCACCGAACGTTTCTTCGCCAGTGGCTAGATTCGTCCTTATTTCTCGAGTAAATTCAACTGTATCTACATGATCTGGAGCAGCTTCCGTACCGTCTTCATGCAAATAGTGAATGATTCGTGCGACAATTTTCCTTTCTTCCTTGGTTTCTATCAAGGGACTATAGATATACGTGACCGTTTGCGGAACATTACTAAAGACAACCTTCTCATCACCATGGACTTCCTTCAATGTATAGTTAGGAATATCTTCAGGAACAACTTCAATTGTATCGCCAATATTTCCGCCAGTCAGTACATTCGGGGGCAATAATTCATTGCCATCTTCATCTAAGTAATTGACCGTAACTGGTGCGGCCTCAATGTGATGAGGCTGCCACACATAAGTGTCCGCCATAGACGCGCCATCGTAGGACATAACAAGATCTTTTGATGAGTAGACATAATCGCCATAAGGCGCATCAACTGTTCCATTTCCTACATTTTGCCAATATCCTGTATAGTAACTGGAATGAAAGCCATACATGTCACTAGGCTCTGACAAATTGACCGGATAGGGATTACTTGACGAATTTTTCCACCCAACAAAACTAAAATTCGGCCCCAACTTTAATTCCTTTAAGTACAAAGCATTGCCTAAAAATTCGTTCATCCCTGCTCCCAATGAGCTTATTACACTACTGCTATCAAAGTTCGACAAATCTAGCGATGATCCTCGAAAGCCATAGAACATATTATTCATTGTGGTCGCTTGACTCGTATCAAGAAAAGTCAGTCCTACAATTTCATCCAACTCCGAAGGGACTTTCCCATCATGAGAGGTACTTTCAAACAGACCTGGCACATCTGCTGGTAGAATGACTGGTGCTGTGAGAATAACTTTTTTTATGACCATATTTTTAAGTTCTTCCGTTAAAGGAATCACTTGATCCACCGCAGTTGTTAATGTACCTGCTCCTACAGCCAAAACCCCTTCAATATCTAATGTTGCTGGCGCAGTCCCCCACATGCCCGTCCACAATATATTTTCTGCTAGCGCAGATTTTACTTCCTGACTCTCATCAGCCGCCATACTGCTTTCTGTGTCTTCTTCTGTACTGGCGTTTTCTGCAGACTGTTCTGTTCGCTGATCAGATTCCGTTTCTTCTACTTGAGTTGTCTCGACTGTTTCTTGTTCAGTTTCTTGTTCAACTGCTTTTCCTTTGCTCCCCGTTTCAGAAGTGGTCGTTTCCTCCGTTACTGCTGGTTCGGAAACTTGCTGTTCAGAAAGATTCTCACTCGTACTCAGTGTTGCTTCCTCTATCTCTGAAGTGCTGATTGTTTCGGCCGCAGCAGGGATGCTAACAACTGCTTGTGTAACAATTGGGCTTCCCAAAATAAACACTGACGAACTAACAAGAAGACGCGACAATAGTTCTTGCTTCGCTGATTTTTTCATTACTGTTCCCTCTTTCAATTTAAGTGAATAAGCGCAGCGACACTCTCCCCAATGCAAAAAAGCTGCCCGTTGACAACTACTTCTTACTTCTATGTAATACGTTCGTTGTTCTCATTCCTTATGCCTGCATTATTACATGGTTCTCGGAGCAGGACACGACAATAAACGGCTTGAAAAATACAAAAAAAGTCCTATTTTATAAAAAGAAAATAAAGGAATATGAAGGGGACGACCGCTAAAAGTGTATACAAAATACAATAAATAACACGTCATTGTCAGACTACACTCTATTTTTAACTCTTTCTTCTCAATAACTTACCACACTGATGGGAATTCTGTGATTCTAAAAAGATGTGTTAGAATCAAAAAAAAGAGGACTGATTCTTCAGCCCCCTTTTCTTTGTCTGCTTTTTTAATCAATGAAGCGTAAGCAACACCGTCATTCAAGAAAACACTGGCTTACCATTACTTTTGCCGATAGGTAACCATAAAGAGACGTTCCGTTTTTTCGAAATGTACTCCCTTTATCGCGCTATCCCTTAAAAGCTATCGCATCAATTTGAAAAAGAATCCCCACCTCGCCAGAATGAGCAAATTCTGTCTGAATCGATTTTCTAACAGGAAATTTCCCATGGAAGGTTTCTTTTAAAATCTTTTCCATAATCGGAATATCAAAAATATTTTTGAAAAGTACATCCATCTTTACCACATCTGCTAGTGCCAAATCCACCAATTTTAATCGCTCTTCTAATTGCTTCAGTGCTCCTACAATCTGCTTTTCGATCGGCTCGCCAATATTTCCCACGCAATAGCCAACAAAAACAAAATTTCCTGCTTCGATCACGCCCGAAAGCGCCCATTCCTCATTAATATCATAACGTTTTATCATTTTCTTCTTTACTCCTTTTGCGTTTGAGCCATTTTTTTCACTACTTTTATAAAAAATACTTCTATGCCTATATTTTGCCAAAACACGGGAAATTCAATGATTACCGCAAATGAATGTTTCGTTTTTCAACCAAAAGAAAAACTCCTAGGACCACCATCATGATGGAAAGAGCCATTCCTACAGAAAACTCATCACGACTTCCAAAATGAAGAATCTGCCAAAGCCTTGTCAGCTGCTTTACATTTGCGGCTTTTACGATCAGCTGTAAAAGATAATAGAGGAAAAACAAGAGGGCAGTGACACCGAATGCTTTTGCTGCCGTGTAGCAAACAAGCGCTTTTTCTTGTTCATCTTTCGTTTGGACAAAGGCATAGTATACCCAATAGCCCCCATATATTGATGTAAGAATAGACACTGTTACGATAAAATACTTTGTAAAAATATACCCTACTTCCCCGATACTCATAACCATTCCTTCTCTTCTAGTACATTTGGTGTTCATTTTGATGATGCTCTTCTACTTTGGCTCATGTTTAACAGCTTATTGATTTTTGCTTTATTGCTTCAGCCAACCTTTATTTACGGCATCATCTATAAGTTTTCTAACATAGTCCCAAACTTCTGGCATAATTTCTTTGATGACCTCGTTTCGTTTTAATTCGCGTTCAACATCAATGTTATTTTCTAACCAGGTATTCCCGTCACAGTAGTATATCTGCAAGACAGGCTGTAACCTATCGATTGCCGCTGCATATTTTGCTTCTACGGTTGCCATTTCCTCAAACGCTTCCCACAAAGCCATAAAATCATCTTATTGTTCACTCGGTAATGTAGAAAATAAACTTGTAGCTGCTTCCCGTTCTCGCTGTACTTTATCCAGGTACCCAGCTTCATCATAACAATAGGTATCACCCGCTTCGATTTCTACCATATCATGAATAATTAACATTTTGAGTGCTCGCAACAAATCCACTTGCCCTTCGGTTGCGACATGTTCTGCAAGCAATAGTGCACATAATGTCAAATGCCAGGTGTGCTCTGCATCATTTTCCCGTTGGTTTCTATCATAGATCAGTGTTGATTGTCTAAGGATAGATTTAAGCTTGTCAGCTTCGACAATAAACTGGATCCTCTTTTCTATTGCATTCATCTGTGACCTCCACTTATTTGTTAAATGAATTTATATCAAAGGTACAGCTTTTTTCCACAATGCCTCCAAAGTTGCATAAAAAGACTGCAGCCTTTTCTTTTGGTAAAACAATTACTCCTGCACAAACCTAAATGAAAGGCTCCTTTCAAACTTCCTATAACACTTTTTCCTCACGAATGATCTTTGTTGTTACTTCAACTACTCCACGGAAAAATGCAATGAATGGGGCGTAGGCGCGATCAATGTCAGCCCACATCTTTCTTTAAAATAGGTTTTGCTATCTTGTTTCGCCACTTGCAAAATTTCTGCCTCAGCAAAAGGGACCACATTGTCACTCCCCCGCAATTCACTGCATTCCAAAACAATCAAAATTTCTGCTTCTAATGTATTGATTCTCGCATACTGTTCAAAAAAGTTTTCGTGATTGATTTCTTGGATCGCTCGTTTGATTTCGAAGCAATTGGCAAGAATCTTTTCTTTGAGTTCTGGAAACTCTTCCTTGAAAAAAAGCCGCTCCGTTTCCTCCATGTAGAAGTTTAAATATTCTTCCATTGAATGGATCTTAAATGCTGACTCCATCTTTAACCCTCCTGTTCTATTGATTGGTGAATCTTATGTAAAATCCTGTTTATATGTTTATAGTTGGAACGAATACGTCGATGCTTACTCTATGGAAATATTGAAAGGAAATCGACCTTTAGGCTGAAATCACTAGCATTACGTTAAATAGAAGATTCGAACACTTTTTTGCCTTCACTTTTTCGTAAAACGTTTCTGTTGACCGAAATCTTTATGCCTGCATTATTACATGTTTTTTTGGAAAGGAGACGCCAATCATTTGTTTGTTAGAAGCAAATAAAGTCCTGTTAGATACCTTCGGGTTGGATCGTATCAATTTTAGTTTCATAAAAGTAAACAAGCCCAAGAGCCGATTGAGCGATTGACAAACTACATAGGAAATCTGAGAAACGCTGTGCAAAACTTTTCACTTCCCACTAAAAAAAGGGAGGATTCTCTGGTTTTGAGAATCCTCCCTTTTTTTCATACTGTGAAATCCACAGTTTTACGTATGTTTTTGACTAAACTCATTCTGGAACTTTTCAACTGCTTCAATCAGTTCAAGCCAGCGATCCCCCGTTGGAAAACTATTCCATTTAAAAAATTGGACGTTGGGATTTTGGTCAATAAAAGCTTGCCGATTGACGGGGTAATCTGTCACGACAAAATCGGGATTTTCGGAAACAAATGAAAGTGTGTACCCAAACCAGCGCTTCAATCGTTCCTTTTGTCTGATTTCTTGGATTTTTCCGAATTTTGATTCGTGAAAAATACGAACCGTAGAACGATCAATTTTCGCTACCAGAGAAAGAAGCATACTATATTGAAAAAGCAAGCGATTGTTCGCTTCATACATGGTTGAAAAAATTGGTGATTGTTGCGCTAACGATTGGTACATCTCCTGAACAAGCGGAAAAATCTTAGGAAAGACACGGCGATAATCTTTGTCCGTGGTGCTTTTTCCAAAGGCATCGATCTTATTTTTCGATGCAAAAAGAAGCGAAACCGAATGAATATTCAAGGCATTGACCAACAAATAATCAATATTGCTTTCAGAAACGAGAAAAACTTTCTGAGCGTTTTCCGCAAATAGCCTTGCTGCAGCGATGGCTTGAGGAGAAAAATGATCCCCAATTGTTAGCTGACTAGGAATCTCTTCAGGTAAGTACGTCGTCATGACAGAAAACATATAATACAAGAAGAGAAATTCTGTTTCTGGAAGCCCATTTAGAATCAAATTGTCTCTTAGCAATGGCTTGATGAGCTCTTCTTTAAATTCTTCAAAGGAAATCGTCAGATGCCTCATCTCCCTCATCTCTTGAGGAATCTCTTTTACAGGAAAGCCTCTTTTAAAACGATAAATACTCAATGCCAGCAATTGAACAAATTTCTCCTGATCAATCCCGCGATAAAAACTGGGATAACTTGTCAACTTTTTCTTCAATGTACTGACACTTTGTTTCGTCAATCCACTATAACGCGCGTTCGTTGCATCATAGATCTGCCAATACATGATGTGGAAAAAATGCCGAATGCGGTATTCTTCGCCCACAAAAAGCGGTTTTCTTTTTAGGTTCAATCGAATGTGATAATTTTCAAGAATCGTTTCTACTTCCTTTAGTTTTCTTTGAACCGTGCGATTGCTGACATAATGTTGTTGGGCGGTTTCTTCCAGCGACACATATTTATCACTGAAGAGTCTGTCTAAAATTTGAAATGGCATGCTTTCTGCTAGCATGACCGAATAAAGCTTAGACAAAAGAAAATTCGGCGCAAAATAAAGCGTCATCTCTCTACCTTCATGCAACGCAATCTCAAAATAAGGATACGCCTTTTGCAAATCGAGTGCTCGCTCAAAAACTAAGACGATTCGTCGTTTTGATAAGTTTGTCTTTTCAGCAAGGTCATTTAGTTTTTCACGCTCCACCGCCTGCTCAAAAAAATGCGCAAACAATTCATAAACATCTTGGTCTAATTTAGTTAAAAGAAATTTATACATAATAATACCTCTTAACTTTATTTTTAAGGTAATTATACTCCTTTCACGATCTATTTTCATTCAGTGTGTATTCATTGACTACTTATTTCATTTTATAAGAAGCTGTCTCTGAAACTATCACCTTCTGAATCATTTAGGATAAGCAAAAGCATGGCTACAACTACTTAGAACTACGAGTTACTACGTCTGGAGAGCATTGCTCTTTCTAACAGCTCGTTTAAGACGACAAAACAGTCCAAACCGATATTTATCAAAAAATTATTTTATAATAATAAAAGTAAAAAATCGTATATTTTGCTACGATAAAAAGCGGGTCGGTTTTTAGGAGCATTTACAATCGAAGAGTTAAGTAGCCTTTGAGCAATTCAACAATTCCAAAAGCTTCTACTTTCTATCAATTACGCTTATATAAAATTGAAAATTAGTGACAGTCATTTTTAAAGTATCTTCGCCATAATCAAGCTAACTTCTTACATTATTTAAAAAGAATGGTGGGACAGGTGTTCATGCTTCGCTGAATGAACTGAAATCAATGAAAATATCAAAAAAAATAGTATGGTCAAGTGTTGCTAGTATTCTCGTTCTAATTTTAATAGGTATCGCTGTCTTTTTCTCCCCTAGTAATAAACCTGGGATCGTTGTCTCAAATGACTTTGGAAAGATCACCGTTCCGTTGCGAATAAATAGAACCTATTTAACTCAAACAAACACTGTCTTCTATCAGCCTGAAATACGCTCAACCAAAACAGCTCTGGAGGAGGCGAATTTATTAGGAGAAAGTACACTTTCGATAAAAATCGGTGAGGAAGAAAAAGAAATTGTTTCTTATATTGATGCCAATGTTAAGAACTTCTCTCTAGAACTAAACGTGATAGACTATGACAAAACAACAGGAAAATTAGTCTTGACTATTGCCTATCGGGATGGCTTGAATGATGAATTCAAGAACGTAATATTCGAAAGATAACTGACAAAAATCTCATATTCTCGCTCATAATTAAATAGGGTTAAACAAAGAGTATCCAGAAAACAATCATTTCTGGATACTCTTTCCTCTCTATTGAAAAGCTTTTAATTTTCAGTTTTTCTTTTTCGTCTCAAAATTACTACGAAAGAAAACAGAACAGTGATGACTCCCAAAAAGCCCATGATTCGTTGACCTGTAAGTTGTTCTCCTGTTGCAGGCAACTTATTTTTTGATTTGGTTTGTGTGTTTGTTTGCTTGCTGTTATTTCCTGAGCTATTCCCGTTCTCTTCTTTCGGCGCCTTGTTTTCTGATTCTGGTGTATCTTTTCCTGAATCTTCTCCCGGTTCATTCTCTTTATCAGCACTGTAAACATAAATAACTTCTTGGACGGCATCACTGAAGGTCCCTTTTGCATTTTTAGGCGTCTTTGAAACCCGCCAGCCAGCTATTTCTTTGGCGTTGCTTTCATAAGACAAGCCAACTTTGCCACTAAGGATCGTTGGTTCAGCTAATTGATTTCCTTCCATGTCTTCATATCTTACGATAACCAGTGCTGCATCACTACGTTCATACACATAGGTAACTTCTTGCGCATTTTCACTATAAGTCCCGTTAGCGTTAGTTGGCATTTGGGAAACATACCAGCCTGGGATGGCTTTAGCTTTACTTGTATATGGTAAACCTATTTTGCCACTCAATACTGTCGGGGCAGATAGTTGATTCCCTTCTGTATCTTCATACTTGACCGTAACTGGCGCTGCATCACTACGCTCATAGACATAAACGACTTCTTGTGCCGTTTCGCTGTAAGTCCCGTTGGCGTTAGTTGGTGTTTGAGAAACGTACCAGCCTGGGATGGCTTTGGCTTTACTTGTATAGGGCAGACCTACTTTGCCACTCAATACTGTCGGGGCAGATAGTTGATTCCCTTCTTTATCTTCATACTTGACCGTAACTGGGGCTGCATCGCTACGCTCATAGACATAAACGACTTCTTGTGCATTTTCACTGTAAGTCCCATTGGCGTTAGTTGGTGTTTGAGAAACGTACCAGCCTGGGATCGTTTTGGCTTCACTTGTATATGGCAGACCTATTTTGCCACTTAATACCGTCGGGGCAGATAGTTGATTGCCTTCTGTATCTTCATACTTCACGGTAACTGGGGCTGCATCGCTACGTTCATAGACATAAATTACTTCTTGCTCATTTTCACTGTAAGTGCCGTTAGCGTTAGTTGGCATTTGGGAAACATACCAGCCTGGGATGGCTTTAGCTTCACTTGCATAGGGCAAACCTACTTTGCCGTTCAATATTGTCGGTGCAGATAGTTGATTCCCTTCTGTATCTTTATACTTAACCGTAACTGGGGCTGCATCGCTACGTTCATAGACATAAACGACTTCTTGAGCTGTTTCACTGTAAGTCCCGTTGGCATTAGTTGGTGTTTGAGAAACGTACCAGCCATTGATTGTTTCGGCTTCACTTGTATAGAGTAACCTTACTTTGCCATTCATTACGGTTGGTGCTGCCAATTCATTGCCTTCTGTATCTTCATACTTCACGGTAACTGGCGCTGCATCGCTACGCTCATAGACATAGACGACTTCTTGTGCCGTTTCGCTATAAGTCCCGTTGGCGTTAGTTGGTGTTTGAGAAACGTACCAGCCTGGGATGGCTTTAGCTTCACTTTCATAGGGCAGACCTATTTTGCCACTCAATACTGTCGGGGCAGATAGTTGATTTCCTTCTTTATCTTCATACTTGACCGTAACTGGCGCTGCATCGCTACGTTCATAGACATAGACGACTTCTTGAGCTGTTTCACTATAAGTCCCATTAGCATTGCTTGGCGTTTGAGCTACAAACCAGCCTGGGATCGTTTTGGCTTCGCTTGTATAGGGTAACCCTACTTTGCCATTCATTACGGTTGGTGTTGCCAATTCATTGCCTTCTGTATCTTCATACTTCACGGTAACTGGGGCCGCATTACTACGTTCATAGACATAAACGACTTCTTGCGCGACATCACTGAAGGTCCCTATCCTATCCCCTTGGATCTTTTTCAGTGTATAGCCTGAGATATCCTTTTCTTCCGTAGTAAAGGGATCGCCTACATACCCTGATAAAGTGACATTTGGTGCAAGCGTCTGTCCGTTTTCGTCAAGATACTTGACCGTAACATCTTCTGCAGTATTCACATACTTCACAGGTACTTGATAATTCACTAAATATTGAATGGTACCTGTACTAGCAGCTCTCTCGGTGGATAAACGATTAGGAACAAGAGAAGTGATTGACAAATAGTCAACATTGGCGGGAATATTTTTAAATTGAATTCCTTCTTCAGTCAGTTCAAACCCATCATTTTCATATAAGGGAAAGCTATAGCCATTTTTATCTATCCCCCGAATCGAATAAGAATACTTTTTGTTGGACAAAGAAGAGAGCAACGCATTTCCTTGGGTATCAACCATCATACGGTCTTTATAAAGAACATCAGATTGGCCATCTTTTACTAGCATTGGCTCTAATAGTATTTTCTCCTGAGTCATAATAGATAGTTGGGAATTTTGATGGTGTTCTGGAGATAGCTCTAACTTAGAAAAATCCGTCATGCTACTTGCATAGACCGTCAGATAATCTGTTACCCATCCACTAAGATATTGACCAACCCCAATCAATTCTTGGGCTGTCAAATAGGCATCATAATTACCTATGTGGATATTTGAAAAAGATCCTTTTGGAAGAATGTGTGCTAGTACATTAGGACGAGTAAACAATGTTGCATTTTCCGCCATAGTGATTTTGGGAACATTCGTAGCAATAATAGATGTCGTGTATAACGCCTGCAAGTTGCTTGCGTATTCTAAACCAGTAAAATCGACTACTGTGTCTTTGACTAAAGAAGAAAAATCTAACTGTTTTAGATTCACCATATCTGCTTGAGTGATTGTATCAACGGTTTTGTTTAGCCCTTTCGCTACCTCATTTTGCAAATTCTTATCTGGCATCCAAGCGTCTAATGAAACGCTGCGATTAGATGCCTCTTTCATTTCCGCTGATGATTCAGTTGCCGAGCTAGCTGTGTCTTTACTTGAATCAGGGAGGTTTTTTTCTGTACTTTCCGTCGAGCCACTTTTCTCATCATCATTAACCACTTCTTGCGATTCTGAGTTACTTGTGGTGTCTCCATTGATTTCTTCTATACGAGAAGAATCGACTGTTTCAGTAGTCTCCTCCACTTTTTCTAATGTTCCTAATGTCGTTATTTCTTTGTTTGATGGAATGGTTTCCTGTTCCTCAGCCATAACTTGTGCCAAAGGTGCCAACACAGGCTGACTTAACAAGATCGCCAATGACAAATAACCCCAAAAGTTCCTTTTCATAACATTCTCCTTTTGTATTCGTTTAACTACGATACGCTTTCCTATCTTTCACCTATCGACAAACTTCCCCTTCTGATGATGGTGACGACTTGTTAATTACAACTTTTAGACACAGGATACCCCTGTTCATTTTGATAGTATTACATGGTTGATCATTCTGAACACGTCAACATTTGTATCAGAAATGACCAAACTTGTCAGGTTTTAACGAACAGGTTATTCAAGCATACAGATCGTTCACTTCACCTGCTCCTTCATGCTCCAAGCTTGGCCTCAGTTAGCGTTACAATCACTGATTTACATTGTTTTTTTGAATTTACACAAAAAAAAAGACACATAACATGCATCTTGTAGTGACCCCAAAAGTTAGATTTCTTGGTCTAACTTTTGGGGTTGCTTCATTTCGATAGATCGAGAGACGTCTTCTTAAATGATTTTACTTAATAGGTTGCAGTGTTCTTCGCAACTACATCTATTTCTGACTTGTGTTTTCTTCGATTTCTTATGTTCGCATCTATAATTGAAAGAACGAGCAGTTTTTATAGCAACAACCATTCACTATAGGCATACAAAAACGGACCGATCCCTTTGGCATCATCGCAAACGACAGGTTCTGATACATAATAGTCATAAGAACCATCTCTTATTTGATAATTGCCTTTTCCTGAGATTCCCCCCAGACCAGCTACCAAGCAGATATCGTCCAATGAAAACACACCATTTTCACAGGTCAGCTTGCCTTTTAAAAGCGAGGTCAGTATTGTTTTTCCAATCGCTTGAAAGTTAGATGGTAATAGTTTTAGCCGTGCACCTTTTAGCATGACGTAACTCAATGCAGCTGAACCACTTGTTTCCAAATAGTTCCCTTGTGCCCCAATATGATCTGTGACTTGATAAAACAGGCTCGTTTCACGATCTTGATAAGCGAGGATTGCCTCCATCAAGTCTTGCAAATACCTTTGCAATTTTTTCCTTTCTGAACCGTATTCTTGACGTTCGTTTAAAAGAGCGAGAGTATCCACCAATGCCATCGCAAACCACCCGATAGAACGCGTCCAAAAGTTGGCGCTACACCCCGTTATCTTGTCTGCCCAAAAAGCGCTTCTGGTACAATCGTATCCATGAAACAATAAGCCGGTTTGCGGGTCCTTCATAGCTGTCACCACATTTTCAAATTGCCGAACAATGTCGCTGATGTCTTGAGATGTGCCAAAGGTTAATTGATATTCAAGAGCAAATGGCTGTACCATATATAGCCCGTCTAACCAGACTTGCTGCGGATAAATCAATTTATGCCACATGCTGCCTTCTTTCGTCCGCGGTTGTAAGACAACTTGCTGATAAAGGTGAGTCAACGCTTTACGGTATTTCTCCTTTTTGGTCTGCGCATATAATTGAAATAAGACTTTTCCTTCATTGATCGAATCGCAATTATAAGTCTCTGGCTCGTATCCTAAGGGGTGTCCCTCATCGTCAATATAGTAGTCAATAAAGTTTTCAATAAACGAAAAGTACGTTTGCTCCTGGGTTGTATTGTACACCGATTGGATAGCGATGAGCATGCACCCATCAATATAACTCCATCCCCCCGTTTTCTTATCTAAACGAGCTTCTTGATTCCAGATTGGTGACTCTGGAGATGAACGTTCAATGATCTGATTTAAATAGTGTCTGATTTCTTCCAAATCCTCTGCTCCTTTGCATTCATAACTGATATTAACTTGGTGTGGGTGGAAGCCTCATGTCCTCCTTCTTTGCCGAAAAAAAGCGGTAAACAGATGAAGAAACAGCTGGCTAATTTGCATAAAATCTCCCGTTGAAAGATGACTGCGACTGGTACCTCTTTGCGATATTGATCGGTTGAAATGATCTGTAAATGAAAGAATGCTTTTCCAATCGTTTGCTGATTTTGCATAAAGGGGTATTGAATAAGGAAATACAGACTTCCCATCAAACCAATCGCAAGAAACACGACCACGAAATCATTTGCTATGATCTGACTAATAATTGGAATTCCTTTTGTAAAAACTAAAAAGATGGTTAAGATACCTAATACAAAGTCAATAATTTGTGCAAGAACTCTTTTTATCAACATTGCATCCACCTATTCTTTGCTTCCTGTTGAAGCAACACCATCAACAAAATACCGCGCACCCGTGAAGAAGATCGCAATCATCGGTAATAAGCCTAAACAAGATGCTGCAAAAACTCTACCATATGAAATCATCGCTTCGCCATCGAGTAATTGCTTTAAGGCAACGGATAGAACTGTTTTATCGGAGCTATTCAAATAGATCAATGGTCCTTGAAAATCATTCATTCCCCACATGAAGCTAAGAAGAGCGACTGTAATCAGAATTGGTTTGATGACAGGAATAATGACTTTAAACAAAATTTGAAATTCATTGCAGCCATCCATGACAGCCGCTTCATCTAGTTCTTTCGGAATAGTCCGCATAAATTGAATGATCATAAAGATAAAGAAGGAAGAACTAGCAAAAATATCCGCAACATACAGGCTGGCAAAGGTGTCTAAAAGACCAACTTCGCGATACAAAAGATAAAGGGGGATTCGAAAGGCAAGTTCTGGCATCAATAATGTGACAATCACGGCACCAAAAACAAACTTTTTCCCTTTAAATGACTTGCGAGCAATGACGTAAGCCGTAATGACACAAGATAAAACGGTAAAAATGGTTTTGGGGATTAGAAATCGTAAAGTGTTGCCAAAGAAAAACCAGATCGATCGGTCTCGGGTCATTTGCCAAGCATCAGCAAAATTATTCGTCACTATCCGATCTCTTGGTGGAAAGATGCTGATGCTCCCGAAAATATCGCGATTTTCCTTAAATGCTGACCCCAGCATCCACAATAAGGGATATATCAGAATTATTCCGACAACAATCAACAAACCATAGCGGATGATTTCATTCATCCGTTTACGTGAACGACTCATTTCCATTAGTTCGCCTCCTTAATCATTATAAAATACCCAGCGGTTGGATGACTTGAAGATAATAATCGTAAAGACCCCAATTATCACTAGCAAAATCCATGTCAGTGCACTGGCATAACCATAATTTCCATTTTGAAATGCTTGATCGTAAATATAAAGATTCAAGAAATAAGTGGTTTTATTCGGCCCACCCTTAGTGATCAGATAGGCGGAATTGAATTCTTGAAATGCTTTGACTAAGACATTCACCGCATTGAATAAGATCACAGGGGTAATGATAGGGACAGTGATACTGAATAATTGTCTGATTTTTGAGGCACCATCCATCTCTGCTGCTTCATAAACCGTTTTGGACACCCCTTGTAAGGCAGATAGAAAAATCAACATGGTGGAACCAAACTGCCACGTTTTTAAAATAATCAAGGTAAAAATCGCAAATCTAGGATCTTTGGTCCAGTTGATCGCTACGTCATTGCCTAGTGTAAATACACTCAGAATCGTATTGACAGGACCATTAACATCAAACAGCATAGTCCACAAAATGGAGACTGCGACATTCCCACCTAATATGGAAGGGATGTAATACGCGGTACGAAAGAAATTTACTCCTTTGAGTTTAAAATTCAAGATAGCTGCAACTGTAAATGACACAATGATCACAGCAGGCGTACCAATCAAAACATATTTGATGGTGGCAAAAAAGCTAGCTGAAAATGTATCATCTTTTGTGAATATTTCAACATAATTTTGCAAGCCAATAAACTCCGGATCTCCTAAAATCGGGTACTCTAATAAGCTATAATAGAAAGAAACAACGATGGGATAGACTTTGAATACAACAAACCCAATGGCCCATGGCATTAACATACAGTAAATCAACCAATGTGACCGTTTCATTTTTTTCAACATGCAAATGACTCCTTTGTCTTTAAAATAAACGCGAAATAACCACAGCCGTGTCTGCTTTTTGAAAATAGAAGGGAAGGACTCTCCGCAAAGCTTCGTTCAGACTCCTTCCCAACTCCTTCCCAACCATCAATTATTCTTGATAATGCTTATCTAACGCCGCCTGTTGTTTTTCAACAAATTGAGCGGCTGCTTCTTCGGCAGTGAATTTACCTGTTCGAAATGCTTCATAAACGGTGTATCTTTCTCCACGAACATTTTCGTCTTCGAAATAGGGATCTAAAACAGTTGTCTCATACTCATCGAGCTTTTCGTATCCTTGGGCAACTGCACCTTCTACTAGATTATTCGCTACTTGATAGTCGTAACAAACAGCATTGCTAGAAATTCCTAATGTGTCACCAGCGATTTTCACTGCTTCTTCATTGGTAAATAAGAATTCAATAAATGTGGCTGCAGCTTCTGGATGTTTGGAATTTCTAGAAATTGCGTATCCGAAAGTGGGCTTAACATAAACTTTCGGCTTAGTTGCAGCATCAACTTGTAAGAAATCTCCCACAACCAGCTCCTCTTGTGCCTGACCGCCTTTATAAGAGTCTGTCCACTTCGCCAAGGTATTGGCCCATTCATAAACCGAACCCGCTTTTCCTTCGACCCACTGCGGGTTAGACTCCGTATCAATTGGACTTGTCTGTTCAAAGGTTGGCAATGCCCCTGCATCTTCTAACGCTTTGTAGCGTTCCAACACTTCTCGGACTTCCTCTACACTATAATTGACAGTACCATCGGTTTGCATGATTTTTCCAGTGTAGTCATAGAGCATTTGGGCAATAAACAAATCGAGTGCAAATTCACCAACTGTTAAATAGGCATACTGATTGTCTTCTCCTGTAGCCGTATTATCTTTAGCAATCGTTTGACCCGCGGCAAGTAAATCATCATAGGTCGTTGGTAAGTCAAGGCCATTTTCTTGATACAACGCTTGATTCATCAAGGGGACTCGCCCAGTCATTAATCCGTGAGGAACAGCCGCTTGTTCCCCATCAACTTGCATTGCTTCTAAATAAGAGCTTCCCCAATTATCCAGGGTCAAATAATCGCTGACTTCATTTAGATCCATAAAAATATTCTTGCCTTTTCCAAATGAAAACAGCCAATTGTAATTTACTTGCATCACATCAGCTTCTGTTTTTCCTGATAGCTGCGTCAAGGTTTTTTCTTGCCAACCATCCCAAGCGCCATACTCAGTTTCCACCTTAATATGAGGGTGTTCTTCTTCAAATAGCTGTACCAAGTCTTGCATTGCCTCATGACGATTGTCTGCGCCCCACCAAGCAAACTTGATGGTAACCTCTTCTGTACTTCCGCTTTCTGGTCTGTCGGAATCAGCCGGAGTTCCACAAGCAGCTAAAACCAACGTACTAAAAAGGCTGACTAATAATAGCTTTCTTTTCATAACATTTCTTTCCTCCTTCATTAAATGCACACGTTTTCATTTCAGTGATCCTCTATTCATTAACGATTTTAACGAAGGAATGTTTTCTCAGCAATGGATCCCAAAAACCTCCACAAAATAGTGATGAAATATCATGAAACTTATACAATTTTGACTTTTTCTTTTGATTGTAGTTTTATGTTACGTGGCAAAACCAAAGAAACATAAGATGAGCTGTTCAAAAATTATTCTTTTCTCGTAAACTTTCTTTGTAGGCGCTTTGTTTTTTACGGTATTGAAGGGGCGATGTCTCTGTGTATTTTTTGAACACACGGTTGAAATAAGTAATATTACTATACCCAACGGATTTCGCTATTTCTGCAATATCCCAATCGGTATCTTCCAACAAACGCTGTGATTGGCGAATGCGTTGAATATTTAAATACTCAGTAATGGTATAGCCAGTGGCACTTTTGAATATCCGACTTAAATACGATTTATCAAAATAAAAAGCAGCTGCAATCTGATCTAGCGAATGGATCGTGGCGTAATGAAGCCGTATATAAGCAGAAAGCTGTTCTACAAGTTCCTTCACTTTGCTTCCCGAGGGTTTATCACTTAAACAATCGGCTTGCTTGATTCGCTGAAGAAAGATCAGGAGTTCAATCAATTTTGTTTCGACCATTGCCTGATAGTTAGATTCCTTTTGGATGACTTCGTCTGCCAGTTGAGTCAAAAGTTTTTGAACATATGCTTGCTGTTCTTTAGGAATTTGAACCCTCCCTTGATGCTTTACAAAAAACTGACAAAGGGGTTCGCCAATAGCTTGATTGATTCTAGGAAACTTGTTTGCTTCAAGCAGGACCAATATACGATCGTGAAAGATATAGTTTCCCGAAAATGTGTTATGGACAAGTGTTGAAGGAACCAGAACCAAAGAACCCGTTTGAACTTCATAGGTTTTTTCGTCGATTAAAAAATAGCGTTTCCCTTCAATAAAATATTGAATCTCGCATTCTGGATGCCAATGCTTCACCATGTTATACGTACTGTCTCTTTGTGAACGATCGATTTCCAATCCATTCATCATGCCTCGAAAAAGGACTGTCTTCATTTTTTACTCCTCCTTTTGTTTTCTTCTTTTAACCGAAAAAATCCTCTTATCTTATGATAATTGTGACATATTTCCTTCACCATAGAAAGCGCATCCAATAAAAAATAACAATTACGAATAAATTCGAATTCAATATACTGGTTATTTTTATCTCTTTTAAAACCTGTAATCATAGTATTTTTTTCATCTCAAAGTCGGTTTTCCCCTGATTGAACCCATAGTAAAGAAAGAAAATATTTTGTGAAAAGTTTGTCTGATTGACTTTGCCAAAAAACCACAGGAAAAGTTTTCAGTTATGGATTGCTTGACTTGCATTCCTGCCGGTCATGAGAAAACGAATTTTATTGATACGAAGGATTTTGGAGAAGCCACTGCTACTTACCTAGAGTGTTTACACAACTTCCTAATACTTTCACTCCATTGCCCCTTTCAAAATGAATGATTTTTACTTCAAAGGAAGAAGGCATCACATTGCGAGGTTCTATCCTTACTCCAATGGAAAAATAGAAGTGAAGGACAGCCACATAAAGACAATGAAATGAATATCCTACGGACTTAAATCATTTGTAAATATGAGAATTAGAAACTTTTTAATCAATCAAGTATTCAAAGTAAGATAACAAAAAATCTGAGCCAGAATGAGATTCATTCTGACCCAGATTTGATTTTGCACAACTCACTAGTCCTTATTGACAAAAAGCTATTTCATTCAGTTTAATAACAATAGAAAAAATCTAGGAGCCACAATTAATATTATTAATACTAAATTTGTAACAATCCCGAGGGATGCAAAAAAATTAGAAACAAACCTGAAAGAGAAAATAATACTGAAGTGATTTTAATGAGTGAATCGTTAAGTGGCTGTTCTATTTTTCTCCACGGATTTAGGAACATAAAATTCCATTTAAAGTTGAAAATAAGTAAACCCAAAATAAGTAACAGGATTCCAACTATTTTAGTCGGATCAATAATCAATTTTTGCCCCTTTAATGAATAGTGTAGAATACTTAATAGCGTAAGATTAGTAATAACTGGCATGACCAGCAAAGATATTAATTCTGCCATACCATCTAACTCATTTTTATTCTGAATCTTCCATTTATAATGTACAAATTGAATGACCATGCAAAAGAGAATAACACCAAATGTAGCCAAGTATTTGTTTGCATAAGCATCTGGTATTCCCTCACTATTGATATGAATAACCATCTGATCAGGAAGATCTGAAAAGAAATAAATAGTTGGGATTATTGGTAATCCGCACAATACTAAAGAAAAGAATAGTTTGTTTTTCATAGCAATTGTCGCCTAGCTTTCTATCATTGATGGGTCAACTGGTTGTTGTATTAAATCACTTTCACCAAAAATAAAGTCATAATTCCATTAATAACTTTACCATATTTCTCATTAATGACGAATACTATTTATGGACTATTATCATAAAAGCACAACTCAGACATCTATGATAAAACTTAGGTATTTCACTTTCAGGTACTCACACCTTCACTTTTATTAGTATATAATCAGGTCATCCAAATTTTAAGAAAATCATGATACTGCTTTGCATAATGCTCTGATAATAGCCAATGGCAGCCGCCCTAACTGAAGCAAAATACACTACCAGATTATTCATATCGAAGAACCAATTCGGATCAGCTTCTTGGGGCGCATCCGAACAAATTTCTTCCTCCTTGTATTGTTTTAAAAGATTATGATAAATTTATATTTTTTCAAGAGTAAAGAAAAATAGTAGCTAAATAACTGCTAAGATCACAATTTAGACAATTCTGTATGAAAGAAACTATCTAAACAGGCTATTTTGAGATTTCATCAAATTCTATTCAATACATATACATGTATTGAATAGAAAAAAGACGGATAAGTAAAAGCAGATCATCCTTGTGTGTATCAATCTAGAAATTGGTGGGGTTCTTCAGCTATGACTCATCAGTCTCTATTGCCGAAGTGCCACTATTTCATATGTTTTTCCCACTATCTGCCTTTTACCTGTCAAACTAGTTATCCCGATACTCGATCGTCAATCCTTTTAAAAAGTTGCGGGCATATTTGTCTAAACATGGCTTGTAATTGCGATGGCCTTCTTTGCGTAAAATGGCGCCTAATTCACCTTTTGAAACTTTGACTCCCGCTTGCTCGAAAATGTCTAGCATTTCATCTGTTGTTAGGGAAAGGGCGATTTTTATTTTCTTCAGCATCAAATTATTTACATTGCCATTGTTCAACTCTAGGACAGGTTCTGCAGCATCTGGCTTTGTTCCTCGTTGCGAGCGAATCAAACCATTTAAGAAACGCTCAAAGGCTTCATTGGTACACTCAATCTCGTAGGTCTCAGGATCTTTTTTCTTCAATAATTGTCTTACTTCTTCTTTTGTGAAAGAAGCGCCGCCAAGTTCAAAAATTTTCACCATGTCGGTATCTTTGATATCCAAAGCATAGCGTAAACGCGTCAAGCGATCATTGTGATTCATTCTATACACCATCCATTTCTTAGGTTGATTATAACAAATAAAAATGCTTAAGAACCATCATTTTTGATTTCCTTTGCTTGGGATTGCTAGAAAAACAAATGCCAAACGCTTAGATAACACCAGTTTGCGTTCATGTGAAAGTCACTTGTACTGATTCACGACACAATCAGTAACGACCAAAACAGTTTCTGTCGCCATCATCTGTCTTCTTCACTGTAACATGGTACATAGATTAGGAAAATCATTCGAGTATTTTCTACTGCCAATCATTACCGATGATAAAAGGAGGTCTGCTTTATCCTTTTTTCCTCATAAAGCAATCAAACACTGACGGAACAAAAAATGTATGATTTTCGCTTTTCAGGACAAAGGACTAGGAGGGGAAAAAATGACATTTGTGTTGATTCTATGTATAGGACTTGCCCTTGTGCTTAGTATCTATTCAACGAACAAAAGAAATAAGCGAGTTTGATTTCTTTTAGGAAGGGCGTATTTTCGTCCTTTTTCATTTACTGCTTAAAATACCCTGATTTTCAATCTTCTTTTAAAATGGAGGGCTTAGCCGATCGTTGCCTCTATATGGATGACAGGATGCACGCTTGGTCATCGTTTCCTCATCTCTAAAAGGAACCTGCTTAAGTGTATTATTTTTCTAAACTCTTCTTATCCGCTATACTTAATTTAACGAGAAAATTTTTTGCTTAACAATAAAATAATCAAAAGCAAGGCAAGTGTTCTTGACCCTTTTGGTTGATTTTATTGTTTTATTTCGTGTAGCAGAAACAAAAAGGAGAGGAAAGAAATGAAGAAATACGGGAAATTTTTGGTGATGATTGGGGTATCAACGGTGATTATGTTTTGTATGATGTATTTCAATGTCTACTCCCTCGATCATATCTTTTTCAGCCAAACCCGCCTGTTTATGGCACTGATGATGGGCGCGATGATGGCGATCATCATGCTGTTATTTATGTGGAAGATGTATGACAACAAGAAAATGAATATCGGAATTTTAGTTGTCAGTGTTGTACTCTTTTTTGGTTCACTGTTTATGGTCAGAAGCCAAACCGCCGTGGGAGATACTGCCTGGATGAAAGCCATGATTCCCCATCATTCGATTGCGATTCTAACCAGTAAAAATGCCGATTTGTCTGATCCAAGAGTAAAAGAACTTGCAGAAAAAATCATTGACGCACAGGAAAAAGAAATCAAGGAAATGAAAGAATTGATCGAAGAGTTGGAAAACAAATAGCCAGTTTGTGTGCTCACTCAAAGAACCAGCAGATCAACTTTATCGCCACGGTTACGAAGCCCTTCAAGCAATGGCTGAAGGGCTTCTTTTTTTATCGTCAGTTGCTTTCTTTCTACTGAAAAACCCTGACCGTTATTGCATCCGTTCTTGTTTGACTTTCTTATCCACAACATGACGCTTGGCAAGCTCTTGGCGAATAGCCGCTAAATCAATCCCCATTTCTGCCATTAAAACCAATGTATGATACGCCAAATCAGCAATCTCATAAACGGTTTCTTGGCGGTCTTCCTTCATCGCCCCAATCACGACCTCGGTTGCTTCCTCGCCGATTTTTTTTAAGATTTTCTCACTGCCTTTTTCAAACAAGTAGCTGGTATAGCTACCTTCTTGCGGCGTATCTTTACGACCTTTTATCAGCTCATACAACGCATCGATGGTCGGAGAGGATTCTGTACCATAAAGCACCTCTGTAAAGCAGCTTTTTGTGCCTGTATGGCAAGCAGGTCCGTCTTTTTTTACTTTGGCGACTAAGGCATCTTGATCGCAATCTGCGGTCAATGATACTAAATGCTGGTAATTGCCGCTGGTTTCTCCTTTGCGCCACAATTCTTGGCGACTGCGGGAATAAAAGGTCATCAATCGGTCCTTCAGGGTCAAGGTCAAACTTTCTTGGTTCATATAAGCCAAGGTCAAGACTTCATTCGTTTCCACATCCTGCACGATCACTGGAACCAATCCTTGTTCATCAAATCGTACTTGCACCATGTTATCCACTCCTTCTATTACCTATCAAAACGCCAACGCTATACGATTCGTACGGGAATATCGACGGCCTGTAATTGTTTTTTCAGCTCTGGGATTTTTACCTCGCCATAGTGAAAAATCGAGGCTGCCAGCCCTGCTTCAATATTTGGCAATTGAAACAGCTCGATAAAATCGGCACTTTTGCCAGCACCACCCGATGCGACGATCGGTAATTTGGTGATTTCGCTGACAGCTTTCAGCAAGTCTAAATCAAACCCCTGCTTCACGCCATCGGTATCCATGCTGTTGATAACAAGTTCACCAGCACCTAACTGCTCCGCTTGGCGAATCCACGCCAATGCTTCTAAGCCTGTATCTTCCCGTCCGCCTTTGGCAAACACATGCCAGTTCTCACCGACACGGCGAACATCAACGGATAAAACAACGCACTGGCTGCCATAGCGTTTCGCGCCTTCTGCAATCAACTCTGGTCTGCGAAGTGCCCCCGAATTGACGCTGACTTTGTCGGCGCCACAGTTTAAGACTCGTTCAAAATCTGCTACTTGATTGATGCCACCGCCCACCGTCAAAGGAATAAACACTTCTGACGCCACGCGCTGCAAAATGTCCGTGAATAAGCCGCGTTCTTCTGCAGAAGCAGTAATGTCATAAAAAACCAGCTCATCGGCGCCTTGTTCATTGTAAAAGCGCGCCAAAGTCACTGGATCATTGACATCTTTTAAGCCAGCAAAATTGACTCCTTTCACGACTCGCCCATCTCGCACATCAAGGCAAGGAATGATTCGTTTGGCGATCATGCTTCTGCCTCCCCTGCTGCTAAGACATCCGCCAATTGGAGACTGCCGTTATATAAGGATTTCCCAACGATCACGCCAGAGATGCCCAACTGTTTTAATCCTTTGATATCTGCCAATGAAGCCACGCCGCCAGAAGCCACGATGTCGCAATCTAATTGATTGAGTTTTTCGTATAAGGGCAGATTGATGCCTTCTCCTGTACCGTCACGCGAGATTTCGGTAAAGATGATCGTTTGCGCGCCCCATTCCACCAATTGTTGGCAAAAAGTAAACGCGTCTGTTGCCGTTTTCTCGAGCCAGCCTTCCACGGCCACTTTTTCTTCCTTGGCATCGACCCCAATCGCGATCTTATTACCGTATTTCTTGAGCATCGCTTTTGTGAATGCTGGGTCTTTCTGGGCAATCGTGCCGAGGATCACCCGATGAACGCCTGCTGCCAAACAATGCTGGATCGTTTCTTCCTCACGAATCCCGCCGCCAACTTCGACAAACAGATTGGTTTGCTGGACGATTTTTTTTGCGACATCAAAGTAATGGAGTTTGCCAGCTTTGGCACCATCTAAGTCGACGAGGTGCAGATAGTTGGCACCTTCTTCTTCAAATGAACGAGCAAATGCCACTGGATCATCCCCAAACACTTCTTTTTGCTCATAGTCTCCTTGGTACAAACGGACCACTTTTTGATCTAACAGATCAATTGCTGGAAAAATTTTCATAGCGGCACCTCCGTAAATGCTTTTAAAATCTTCAACCCGACAGCCCCACTTTTTTCTGGGTGGAACTGAGTACCGAAGACATTGTCTTTTTGCACGATACCGGGAATTGCTAGACCATAATCACTGTCTGCTATGACATACTCTTGGCAATCAGTAGCAAAATAACTGTGGACATAGTAGACAAAGTCTTGTTCCCCTAGCCCGCTGACGAGAGGACTTTCCTTTCTGACAGTCAGCCGATTCCAACCAATCTGTGGCACTTTCAGATTCAGTTTGGCTTCTTCAAAGGCGCTTTGCATGGAAACGATCCGTCCTGGAATCAAACCGAGCCCCGCATGTGTGCCAAACTCCTCACTACTATCAAACAACAGCTGCATCCCTAAACAAATGCCTAAAAAGGGTTTGCCAGCTGCTGCCAATTCTTGGATCGGTTCGATCAGCGACAACTCTGCCAACTTTTGGCGGGCATCGCCAAAAGCGCCTACGCCGGGTAAAAGAATGCGGTCGGCAGCTTTTAATTCTGCTAGTGAACGCGTGATTCGGCAGTCAACCCCCAAATAATCCAGCGAACGAGACAAGCTGAACAAATTGCCGACCCCATAGTCGATGATTGCTAACATAATACGCCCCTTTCCTTATCTCATCCATCTGTGTGGAAGATACGTAATCATTTTTCCCTCATGAATCACTGGATCGTCCCTTTGGTTGAAGGGATCTCATCTGGGGCTGCTTGGTTGATCGCTACTGCTTCACCTAAAGCCCGCCCAAAGCCTTTAAAACAAGCTTCCACAATGTGGTGGCTGTTTTTGCCAGCGATTTGATGGAGATGGATCGTAGCACCTAATTCACGGGCAAAAGCAATGAAAAATTCTTCAACCAATTCCGTATCAAACTGCTGCCCTATTTTTTCGCTCGGTATCGCCAACTCTACGACTGCCATGCCGCGACCGCTGATATCGATCGCTGTCATAACTAAGGCTTCGTCCATCGGCAGCAGCATACTGCCATAACGTTTGATGCCTCGTCGCTCCCCAAGACTTTCTGAAAACGCTCGGCCAATGGCGATGGCAACGTCTTCTGTTGTGTGATGGGCATCTACTTCTGTATCGCCATCACAGACCAACGTCAAATCAAAGCGACCGTGGCGGACAAATAATTCCAGCATGTGGTCTAAAAACCCCACACCAGTCTTGATTGATTGCTGACCAGTACCATCGATCGTCAACTGCAGGTGGATCTTGGTTTCAGTCGTATTGCGGGTAACTTCTGCTTTTCTCATTCCTTCACCTCTTCTATGATCGTTGTTAACACCGTCATCAATCGTTCCATCTGGGCCCTCGTTCCTACCGTGATTCGCAAATACTCTTTGATGCGGGGCTGATTAAACCAGCGGACGAAGATTTTCTGCTCTTTCAGTGCCTGATACAACTCTTCCCCAGCAATCGCAGGGTGCCTTGCAAACAAAAAATTTCCTTGGCTGTCGGTCTGCTCAAAGCCGAGCTTCGCTAGGGCTTGCTTGCTCCACTCACGCACGTGGATCGTTGCTTGGATCTTCTCATCGACATACGCTTGTTCTTGCAAAACGGCTGCACCAGCGGCTTGGGTCAAACTATTGACATTGTAAGGATTCAAGCTAAATTTCAACCGATTCAAGTCTTGAATCAGTCCTTCATTAGCAACCGCAAAGCCTAGGCGTGCCCCTGCCAGCTGCCGAGATTTCGAAAACGTCCCCACGACCAAGAGATTTGGGTATTGATCGATCAAAGAAACCATTGAAGTGCCGCCAAAATCGATATAGGCCTCGTCGACAATCACTAAGCGATCGGGATGCCGTTTTAGAAAGGCACAAATTTCGCTTTGTTCTTGATAAACCCCAGTCGGCGCATTGGGATTGGCAAAAATAACGGTCCCTTTGAGCGAATCGTAGTCCGTTAACGCAATCGAGAAATCTTCTTGCAGCGGAACAACGGTGGCAGCGACTTGGTACAAGGCACTATACACTTGATAAAACCCATAGGTCACATCGGGAAAGGCGATGCCGTTTTCCGTGAAGCCTTGAAAGAGATAGGACAAGACTTCGTCACTGCCATTACCGAGAAACAGCTGGGCTGGTGTAACGCCAAGATAAGCAGCCAGAGGGGTTGTCACCACTTCAGCAGCAATATCCGAGTAACGATTCAGCTTGTGGGCGGCATCGGCAACCGCTGCTTGAACACTTGGCGCTGGCGGATAAGGACTTTCATTGGTGTTCAGTTTAATAACGGCTTGCTCGTCTACTTGTTCCCCTGGCGTATAAGGAGTCAGCTTGTGATACTTTTGATGTAAAAAGGTCATTTTTCTCCCTCTCTTCGTACATTGATCGAACGGGCATGGCCGATCAAGTCTTCGATTTCTGCGAACAACGCTACGGCTGGACCAGCCGCCTTCATGGCTGCTTCTGGGTAATACAAGTAGCTGCTTTTCTTAATAAAATCATCCACTGATAACGGCGAGTAAAAACGGGCGGTCCCTTCCGTCGGTAGGGTATGATTTGGCCCAGCAAAATAATCTCCCAGCACTTCTGGTGTATGATGTCCTAAAAAGACACTGCCCGCATTTTCTACCTGTCCCAACAAAGCAAAAGGATCTGCCACTGCTAATTCAAGGTGTTCTGGGGCGATTTGATTGGCAATGGTAAGAGCTTCGGTCAAATCTTTGACTAGGATCAGCTTTCCGCTAGATTCAAGCGCCGCAGCAGCAATGTCTTTGCGGGGCAGTTCCTTCAGCTGCAAGTCAAGCTCTACTTGGACTTGTTCAATCAAGGCTGCTTCTGTTGTGACTAAGATGGCTTGCGCTAAGATATCATGCTCGGCTTGTGCCAAAAGATCCGCTGCCAGCCAGCGAGGATTTGCGCTGGCATCGGCGATGATCAGCACATCGCTGGGCCCTGCGATCATATCGATATCAACTTCGCCGTACACCATTTTTTTCGCTGTGGCGACATAAATATTTCCTGGCCCCACGATTTTGTCGACTTTGGGAATCGTTTCTGTCCCATAAGCCAATGCCGCTACGCCATGGGCACCACCGACTTTGTAGATTTCATCCACTCCAGCAACGGAAGCTGCCGCTAAGATAGCAGCTGGAACTTTTCCTTGGCTGTCCGTCGGTGTGATCATAACGATTTTTTTGACCCCGGCGATTTTTGCGGGCAGGACATCCATCAAAACCGTACTAGGATAAGCTGCTGTGCCGCCAGGAACGTAGACCCCGACTTTTGCTAGTGGCAAGACCCGCTGTCCCATCACAACGCCATTTTCCTTCGTCAAGACAAAGCCTTGCTGGACTTGCTTTTGATGAAATGCCAAAATGTTTTCCTTCGCCTGTTCCATCACCTCAAGCAGCTCAGGGGAGACGGCTTGGACAGCCGTTTCAACCTCCTCAAGACTGACGGTTAAGGAAGACAAGGTCACTTGATCGATTTCTTCAATTAATTGAAACAACGCCTGATCTCCTTGCTGCTGAACACGGGCAATGATTTGGGCGACAACGGTTGAAACATCCTTCGTTTCCGACTGTTTCCTTGCCACAATCGTTTCGATCGTATCTTTTTGGGTCGAAAAAATTCTCATAATTGCTCCCTCACCTTCTCAATCACTGTTTGAATGCGTTCTTGCTTGAAACGCCACGTGGCGTGGTTGATCACTAAACGCGCTGAAGACGGCGCGATGTCTTGGATCACTTCTAAATCATTTTCTTTTAGTGTCGTCCCCGTTTCGACGATGTCAACGATCACATCGGAGAGACCTAACAAAGGAGCCAATTCAATCGATCCATGCAGTTGGATCAATTCCACCGAGCGACCTAACCCTTGATAAAACTGGCGGGTGATCTGCGGATATTTTGTGGAGACCCGCAGCGGGCGGGAGAAATCTTCCTCGAAATCCGTACGCGCAGCTACTGCCAAACGGCAGACCCCCATATGCAAATCAAGAAATTCGATGACTTCTGCCTTGCTTTCCATTAAAATATCTTTGCCTACGACACCGATATCCGCCACTCCGTGCTCCACATAGATTGCCACATCGCTCGGCTTGACTAAGAAAAAGCGCAACTTGTTTTCTTCATCACAAAAAATTAGTTGGCGATTGTCTTTGAAGACGCCTTGCGCAGCAACTCCAGCTTTCGTGAATAAATCGTATACGGCATCCCCCATGCGGCCTTTAGGTAGCGCAATGTTCAAATAGCCTGAACTTTCGTTGTCAGTCGGCACCTTTTGCCCTACATGGTTGAGCTTCATACCAAACCCGATCGCCCCTTGCTCTTTGCCTTGCCGACTCATCAAGCGATCATAACGGCCGCCATATAAAATCGTCTCTCTTGCTTCTTCGATGAATCCTTGAAACAGCAAGCCACTGTAATAATCGGCATCATTTAAAATTGAAAAATCCAGCCTTATCCGAATGGAGGCTGACAGTTGTTCTTTTTGCAATGCTTGATACAGTTGTTTTAGTTCTGCTAAACCAGCTTGTGCTTGGGGATACTCTGCCAGCAGCTCTTTGGTCTTTTGATACTTGGTTTCAAAATCACCTGACAAACGTACCAGTTTCGCCAATTTTTCAGCTTCTGTTGCTGACAAGCCAGCCTTTTCAGTCAGTGCATCCATGCCATGGGAACTCTTGTCCCGCAGGCAGTGCAGTACCTTTTGTCGATCCGCTTCGGGGAAGCGTTGGCAGATGCCATCCAAAATCCCCATATGAGACAGATCCAAGGTCCCTTTTCCCACCTGAGCCAAACTTTCCCAAGCCAGTTTTACAACCTCCAGTTGATCTTCCCATGTGATTTGGTCAATGAGCTCCAAACCGATTTGATCGATTTTTTGGTATTCCCCTGCTTGACGATCCTGTCGATAGACATCCTCCACATAATACACTCTGCGCGCTTCTCCAGAAGGTGTATTTTTGGCAATCGACAAGGTGACATCGGGTTTTAGCGCCATCGTCCTGCCATCCGTGCCTGTAAACGTGATGATGGAAGAACCACGCAAGAACTGATCATTTTGCTGATAGTTGCGATACTCTTCAAAATTGTTCGAGTGATAAGGTGAAAAATGATGCTGCGTATACAATTTTCTTAATTTCAGTTCGACTTGTTCGGCTGGTTTTAATACATTCCATAACTCTTCCACACTTATCACTCCTATTTCATGCCACTGATTCGGCTTTCTCACTGCTAAAGTCACACTTTATCATCGATTCACCATCAGTTTTTCTAATAATACTAATGGTTTTGCCATAAATAAGCAATGGTATTTTTCGAAATATTCTGGAATTTTTAGTCGATTTCAAGAGAACATAGCGATGTCGTTTCTTTGTTGACGATTATTCCATCGAATCTGGAAGTCAGTTTTCCTTTCTTAATGAAGTAACTTAGTACTTGTGCATCCGCCATCACTTAGTTGCTCAACCATAAAAAAGTCCGAAATATACGACCATCTTGTTTCAGAAACTCGTTATCGATTACTCTATCTTTTGTACCGTACAAAGAATTGGCGCAAATGAAGCGATGATATGAAAATCACCCAAAACGTTCATTGTTGTACTTATCGCTTATATTACGGCACAAAAAGCACACTGCAGAAGAATCAGAGAAAACAGCTAAATAGTACATGCTCTATAGCTTAATAAGGAGAGAAAAGTAAATGAACAAACTTATAGGAAAACAAATCTCATGGAACCACGCTTTACTAGGAACAGTCCTCGCAGGTATCGGTTTGGTCGGTCTTTTGTATGCCCCTGCCATCGTCAGCATCTTCTCATTGTCGATTGCCAGCTATTGGGCATTACGGCTAGTTTACGGTAAAGAAGCAGTCAAGCAGCTCTTTGGAAAACCCATCGCGCCAGTGAAGACGATCAGCAAGTATTTTCTTTTAAACATCCTGATCAGCTTTCTCGTTTCTCTCGTTTTGCAATACGGACTAAAGTGGGATCTTCACGGAAACCCTGTGAACGAAGGCTTTCAGTGGTTGACTCTGCTAGTTATTCCAATCATGTTACTTGGAGAAGAACTCTTTTCCATCTTCTTTTTAGCGATTTTTTCTAGTAAATGTACCTTGCCAGTTGCCAGCATCCTTTCCGCGATCATCTTTGGCTTGGTTCATTACAGCACTTATGACAACGGCAATGTTTTCCATACCTTGGTCCATATTCTTTTCATTCAAGGGGTGGCGCGCTTGCTATTTAACCAAGCTGCCATCAAGAGCAACTCGATCCTGACTAGTTGGGGCACACATGTCTTGTTCGACCTGTTTGCTATTTTAGTGGCTTATCTGACTGCTTGAGAAAAACGAAAAAGACTGATTCAATTGAAATCAGTCTTTTTTGATACAACAACTAGTTACCTGAGTATTCCTCCCTGAAAGGAAGCATTGATCGCTTTTGTGCCTTTCACGAGGTTGGGTGTTTGTTCTATTCGCTGTGTTTCATAAGAAAATGTCCTTACTTTTTAAAGGGATCCTCTTTTACTTTCTCACAAATTTCTGCTTCACTGTACACCTTCATCAGCCGCTTGACTTCGCCTTCGATATTAAAACGCAGGGCTTCTGTCGCCTTCAGGTTTTTCAAAGCTTGTTCAAGATAACAAAAAAAGGTCGTTTCCTTCATTTACCCAGCCTCCTAGTCAATCGTTGGTTTTACAGGTCACTTTAACAACGTCGCTCAACTCCTGATCAATTCCTCTAGGAAACAAAAGAATTGTGCAGACATCTGCTTCTTAGTGGTTACACCAGACCGTGCTTTTGGAGCGCTTGCGCAATCCCGCCGTCTTCTGGACGAGCCGTCACCTCGTCAGCTACTGCCAATAGCTGTTCACAGGCATTGCCCATCGCAATTCCTGTCGCAACGGCTTCAAACATTTCGACATCATTATGGCCGTCACCAAACGCCAAGGTATCTTTGTTATCGATCCCTAGGTGGTTCAAGAGAAAATCGATGGCTGTTTTCTTGTGGATATTCTTGATGCCGATCTCGCCACTGTCTTTGCCAAAAACAGGAACTGTACTGCGAATCATTTGGAATTGTTCGTGGTATTGGTCATGGACCTGTTCATAAGGAATGGAATGATTGATGAAGGAAACTTTGTTCACGTCATCGTAATCGATTTTCGCTTCGTCCTCGATCAATAAATCAAGGAACCACTGAATAGTTTGAACACGTTGTTTTCCTGCTTCACTTTCAACAGGCTCACCTGCTAAGACGATCTCAATCAACCGATTTCGTAAATTGGTACTTGCAAATAATCCTTGATTCGATTCCAAGTAATACTCGATTTGGTTTGCTTTTAAGAAATCGATCAGTCTTAATAAGGCTTCCTTTTCAAAAACTTTGTGCAAAATCACCTCATCGTGCACCTCGCAATAACCGCCGCCGGCACCAATCATTCCACTTAAAGGCAGTGCCAGTACATCTTCTGTGATTTCGGCTTTTGAACGACCCGTACACAAGAAAAATTCATGCCCCTTCTTATGTGCCGCTGTGATCGCTTGGCGAGCACTTTCAGGTACGTTTCCCGCATCATCGCACAATGTTCCATCTACATCTAAAAAGACAATTTTCTTCGTCATTTCATTCCCTCTTTCCTAACCCAATCAATAAAGCGCTCACATGAACATATTTGCTGAACCCAAGATGTCACCATCAGCCGCTTGCTATTAGTATAACAAATCACAAGATAACCTCGCTAGACTATTTTACTGACTCATACATAAACACGCTCTCCTTTTTTCTCGATGCCCTTTATCCTTGATGATCGTCAAATGGCTTTCATTTGATCACTTTTAAGGTGACTTATCCTTTGCGTAGCTTACTCTTCACTTAAATAAATCAACCCCCATTTAGGTAGTTGGTTAGTTGCATGACCCGTAAGCTCGCGATAATAGTACCGTTTGTCATGCTTGATCATACTGATAATTTCCTCTTCCTTCATCCCCAGCTCTTGACATAGGTCAGTTTTGGTATTGGTCACAAGTTCCAGTAGAATTTGGATCTGTGCGTCCACAGCCAGAAGCGCTCGAAAGGTATCAAATAAGTTCTTTGTTCGATCATAGTAAATGTCTTCGAAGTCAACACAAAGTTCCTGATAATAAGTAAAAAGTTTCGGATAGGCTGTCAGTACCCCAGCGCTTAACAATACTTCCTTTGAATAAGACAGATAATCCTTCGGGTCATTTATTTTTTCTGATAACACAGAATCACTCCTTTCCATCCATGGCTTTTCTTCAATGATAGCATTGATCCCTCATTTAATCGTAATGATTTCCTTCTTCGTTAATCGCCCCTACATCCCTTCACATAAAACAAAGGCTTTATCTTCTAGTATTTCAAATCACATGAAATCCTTGGGTGGCATCCCGTTCTGCGCTCACCTCCAATGCATGATCTAAGGAAATCAGTTACTCTCATTATAGTTTTTTGTTTCTCCAAGCTTATAATTCCTTTTTGCTCTAGCAGAGGAATAAGAGAGAAAAATCCAGCGTACCCGCATTGCTTTATCTAAGAAGAAAGATCAAAAGGAAATTATTTGCAGTGATTTTCCGATGATTACACGATCAACCAAAAGAACGAATGGAAATGAATGCTTTTAACCAATGCTGTGGCGCCTTCATTCTCACGACAGCACAAAAAACCAATGATCGCTGGTTTCGATCATTGGTCAAAGTTCTCAATTTACATTTTGTAAAAGGACAATCTGTCCTTTCTTTTTCGATCATGCCAAGATATAAGCGAGGCTAAAACGTCCTCTTACACTGTGAGCACAAAAAAGGATCATGCATATAGAAAATCTAAAATCTCACGTGGCGCGTCTACCAAAGCATCTGGGTTTTCTTCAGAAAGCTTTTTCGGATCGTGGCTGCCCCACGTAACGGCGATCGTTTTGACACCCGCGGCTTTTCCCATTTGGATATCAAAAATAGCATCTCCTACCATGATCGTCTTTGTCGGGTCAAATTGATAGTGTGCCACGACTTTATTGATTCCTTCGGGATGAGGTTTGTAGTGGGTCACCGCATCAGAGCCGATGATCTCTTCAAAGAACGCCACAAGGTCCTGAGCAGCTAGGTTTCGTTTGACGACCGCTGTCTTTTTACTTGAAACGACGAAACAAGGTACCTTTCGTTTGTTTAAGATTTCTAAGACATGGGGAATTTCTGGAAATACTTTCAAGGTACTTTCTTCATAGGTTTGGTAATAGGCTCGGAAAATCCGAATCAATTCCGCTGCGGTTTCTTGATCTAATGGCTGTTCAGACATTTTAAAAAATGATTCTTCGATCGGTATCCCCATATAATGTTCAATGACTACTTCACTGGGTACTTTGAGTCCCATCTCTTTAAAACCTGCTTTTGTCGCCTTCACACTACATTCTTTTGAATCCAATAAAGTTCCATCTAAATCAAATATCACACATTCAACCTGCTTCACGATATTTCCTCCTCCAAAAGGTATTCCATCAATTTTCTACAAATGCTTTTTTCATTTACGCAGTATTTCTTTCCATTACTGATTATCTCTATTTTATCACTAAAAAAAAGCATTATCATATTTTTCCATAACCTTCTTCATTTATTGCTAATATACTTATATAAAAAACGACTCGCTTTGAAAACAGAGTCGTTTCTACAAGATAGGCAAATTTACCTGAAGGCCTATTTGTCAGACATAAAAAGTTAAACCCATTTTTAGCTTTTTTATTGCAAGATATATCCTTTGCCCCAAGCGGTACGGACGCGTTTTTCAGTATAGTCGTATTCATCTAATTTCTCATTGATTCGTTTCGCCAAAATCGATAGCTGCGATTTTCGGGAATTCGTGCCGCCGTTGCCCCAAATTTTCCAGCAAAGGTCCTCTCGGTTGATAAATTGCTCTTCTGCTAGATTATTGAAAAAGATCTGTTCTTGCAGACTAAGAAATTTAGGGAACGATTCCTTCGTTACTGATGCCTTTTCTAACTTGCGAGTATTTGGTGGCAAAGCCGCCAAAAATTCTCTCAACTCGACAAATGACCGATTAAGATAGGTCGCATTTTCCGCTTTTTCCAGTATCATTTCTTGTTCGTCATTCCCTGGCAAGATTCGAACGATCCGCTGTTGATAATAAGGAGCCAATGTCTGATTGAGCAATAAAAATTCTGGATCAGCAATTGTTTCACTGACAAATAAACAGTCAAATAACTTGGCACTTTCTATCAACCATTCCTCCTCTTCGGTACTTCTGCCCACGAACACTTCATGGCTCAAAATCTGCAGCTCCCGCTGCAAATCAATCTCATATGATATATTTTTCGTCAATATGATAATTCTCATGATACACCCTACTTTCCTTTCTTATTTATTCAGAAATGAGTTGGAAATGATTTCTGAATACTTTATGTTGACATTATTACTTATTTTTATCAGCTTGAGGTGTCATTTTTTGTTCATAAATGGTGATCTGGTGTCATGTTTTAAAAAATAGATTGACTTTCATTTCATGGTTCATACTCTTCGATAGCCAATAAAAAAGCAACCTGTTAGCCAGATTGCTTTCTTGTCCTCACTACTCCCACTTCAAATCCAACAGCTCCAGCATTTCATGGTAGGCGGTTTCGATCCGCTGGCGTTTTTCTTCAGGGACATTTTTGGCATATTGCCCATCTGGCAGATAATCTTCGGCAAGGTAGACTTGAAAATCAAAGGCCTGCAAGACGCCGTATTCTGGATCATAATAGGTACGATCAGGGATCGGTTCTTTAGAGACCCAAGTCGGATGCATGGCAATCTTGCTTAAATAGGTCCGCTGCCCTTCTTTGGAGATTTCAACTTCTGGGATGACGCCTCGTTCGGTCCAATAGTTGTTATTGACGGTTTCATAACGTTGATTCGACAATAAGTTTCCCATTGAATAAATGATAAATTTCTTTTCACCGTCCTTTTCGATGATTTCGGTTGGTTCTGCTACATGCGGATGGCCGCCGAAGATAATATCAGCACCAAAATCGATCATCTTCCGATAAACAGTTTGTTGTTCTTCCGTTGGTTCTAAAGAATACTCGACACCAGACTGAGGCATCACGATGGTGATATCCGCCAAGCTTTCCGCTTCTTTGATCTCTGCTTCCACTTTATCTAACGACAAGTCTTTCAAATAGGTGTCATACTCTGCTTGAGTTAAGCTTTCTTCAAGGCCATTGAAGCCATAGGCATAGGCCAAGAGAGCAACTTTAATCCCGTTGACTTCTTTGACCAGGATTCCGCTATTGTCGACCGTGACACCAATCGTTGCCAAGCCTTGGTCGTGAAAAGCAGCCGCCGTTGTTTTGATTCCTTCGATCCCTGTATCTAAAATATGGTTATGGGCAAGATCAATCACATCAAAGCCCGCGTCTTTGATACTGGCAACAGCATCGATAGGGGCGTTGAATAAGGGAAAACCGCCAAGCGGTTTATTAGGATTGATGGTTCCTTCAAAATCACCTAAAGCAAGGTCCGCCGATGCAATCAGCGGTTTGACTTGCTCAAAATCATTGTCAAAATCATAACGCTTCCCGTCGTAAGCGCTTAAATAAACAGGTGTATGATAAAGCATATCGCCACTAGCTGTCACTGTGATGGTTTTTACTGCTGGCTTTGTTTCGGTAGAACTACTCGTTTCTTGCATTGGCTTTGTTGCCTTTGTCGATTCTGCTGTAAGACGCTGTTCAGGGATGCTTGTCGCTTGAATCACTAGATAAATCACTCCAAGTATGATTGCCAGCAACGCTGTACTTAACCCCACAATGATCCGCTGGCGTTTCTGACGCTCCCGTCTTCGTTGTTGTCTCATGCCCTCACCCTTTCACTCTGCTTTATCAAAAACCTATCTTCGTTTACGTTCTAACGAGATTCCCTGCTCCCTTTCCTGCGAACCTCACTAAATAATATCTTTTTATTAAATAATTATACTATATTTGAGATTCCTTTAATAGGTCGTTTTGTAAAGAATAAAAAAACAGCCCGATCGTGATCGAACTGTTTTATTCGCTTCTGAGTTGTTTTATTCGTTTCTTTTATTCTTTTCTATAGTAGCTCTGACCTCAGAAATTTTTGTTTCCTGAAGCTATCTGCTACTTTGCTTCCTCATGCTTCACGGGACAACTGCTATGACAATCAGAACAATGATCCTTTTTCACCATGCGGTACACTACACGGGTGCCATAGCCAAAAATCAGGCCGCTTAGAATTATTGTAGCAATCATTTTTCGCCTCCTACGACTTGGATCAAGGGTACACTCCCGCGGAATGGTTTCTTCAACAGAGCAAATACCAATAGCCCAGCAATGAGGATTGCCGCGAAAACACCCAGAGTGAGGTGTCCGCCTTCAAAGATGACGTGCCCGAATTGGTAGACCAACAAACTAGCGCAGTACGCCAAGCCACATTGATAGCCAATGGCTAACCACGTCCACTTGCTGTCCCCCATTTCACGGTGGATCGCACCGATAGCAGCAAAACAAGGGGCACATAGTAAATTAAAGACGAGAAAAGAGTATGCCGCCACAGCAGTGTAATCGCCGCGCAACACTTGCCAAATCTCCGTCCCACTTTCTGACAACTCCCCAGTTTGTCCGTAGAGGATCCCAAAGGTGCCGATCACATTTTCTTTGGCGACCAAGCCAGTAATCGTCGCCACGGCGCCTCGCCAGGTTCCCCAGCCTAGGGGAGCAAAAAGCGGCGCCAAAAGTCGTCCGAAAAAGGCCAAAATGCTTTGGTCTTCTGTGACCCGCTGCAAGGCAAAGCTGTAGCTGGAGGTAAACCAGACAAAGATACAAGCCACAAAAATTATCGTCCCGGCTTTTTTCACAAAAGCAATGGCTCGATCACAGGCACTTTTCAAAATCGTTGTGAGCTGCGGCAAGTGATACGCTGGCAGTTCCATAATAAATGGTGCCAGATCACCTGCAAACAGCGGTGTTTTTTTCAAGACGATCCCTGAAAAAATCACAGCACCCATGCCGACAAAATAGGCCGATGGGGCGACCCAACTATACTGAGGGAAAAAGGCTCCTGAAATCAATGCGATGATCGGCAATTTGGCAGAACAAGGCATGAAGGTCGTGACCATCACCGTCAATCGACGATCCTTTTCATTTTCAATCGTTCGGCTTGCCATCACCCCCGGCACCCCGCAACCGGTAGCGATCAACATGGGGATAAACGACTTGCCAGATAGACCAAACTTGCGAAACAGGCGGTCCATGACAAATGCCACCCGTGCCATGTATCCGCAGTCCTCCAAGATAGCCAAACAAAAAAACAGCACGAAGATCTGTGGCAAAAAGCCTAAGACCGCACCGACACCTGCCACGATGCCGTCTAAAATCAGTTCTTGCAGCCACTGGGCGACTTGCAGCTGTTCTAGCCAGTGCGCTGCTGTTTCGGGAATCCAGCTGCCAAATAATACATCATTGACCCAATCAGTACCAATCGTACCAATCGTCTGAATCGATAAATAGTAGATTCCCCACATAATGAAGGCAAAAATCGGTAGTGCCAATACGCGATGGGTCAACACACGGTCGATTTTGTCGCTGAAGGCTAAGTGCTGATCTGTTTCCTTGATGACTGCCAGCGCCAACAATTCTTCAATGAAGCCATAGCGCTCATTGACGAGAATGGCGTCACTGCTGTCTTTAAAGATCAGCTCTAAAATCGAAATCGTCTCCTGAAGGACTGCCTGCTGGGAATCAGTCAGTTTACACATCGTCTGAATCGCTTCATCTTTTTCAAAGAGTTTTATGGCAAACCAGCGTTTTTGCTGCTGAGGGATCGTCTCTGGCAAAATCGCCATGATCTCGGTCAAGCCAGCTTCTAGACGAGCATCGTAGCGGGGAGGAAGCGGTTGTGTATTGGCTACATGCTTCGCTGCCTCGATCATTTTGGTTAAGCCGCGTTGCTTCAAAGCACTGATCCCTACTACGGGAACCCCTAGACCGTAAGCCAGCTTTTCGAAATTGATCTGCAAGCCTTTTTTCTTTAATAGGTCGATCATGTTGATGGCTGCCACAGTCGGGACATTCATTTCTAATAATTGCAATGTTAGATACAGGTTGCGCTCCAGGTTGGTTCCATCGATAATATTGATCACCGCATCCAATGATGCTTCCATCAAATAATTGCGAGAAATCAGTTCTTCTGGTGTGTACGGCGACAAGGAATAGATCCCTGGTAGATCTTGGATCAATACTTGTCGGTCTTTTCGCAGTCGCCCCGCTTTTCGTTCCACGGTAACGCCTGGCCAATTCCCCACTGTTTGTTTGGCACCGGTCAATTGATTGAAGGTACTCGTTTTCCCGCTATTGGGATTTCCTGCTAATGCAAAGTGATAGGTCATTACGCTTCGACTCCTTTTTCGACAAAAACCAACGCTGCTTCTTGCTTTCTCAAAGACAATTCATAGCCGCGGAGCCGAATCTCCATCGGATCACCCAAAGGAGCCAGCTTCACCACTTCCAAATGGACGTTTTTCGTAAGCCCCATATCCATCAATCGACGGCGCACCGCACCTTTGGCGGCGATCTGATTGACCTTCCCGCTTTCACCGACTTGTAGCTGATCCAAAGAGGTAATGATGGTTTGCTGCTGGGTTTCTGTGACATCGATTTGTTCCATGACCCGTTCATCTAAAGCGATCCGCGTCCCTTGGTGTAAAATGATGCCGCCTTTGCGATCTTTTTGTACCACAACGATTTCAACGCCCGTGCGAATACCAAGATCATTTAAATGAGCCGTGATTTCTTTGGTGGTTGCCAACGAGTCGATTTTGTATGTTCCAGAAGCCAGAGTTTGCGCCATTTTCATTGCTTCTTACTCCTTTTGTGAAGTGTTGTTATAATTAACCTACTTTAATTGAGAATGATTATCATTATAATAGAGCCATTTCCATAAGAAGTCAATCTGTTTTGGGCCTCACTTTGAATCTTCCTTCACAATACGGATTTTTTTTACTCATTTTGATTGCATATCCCCTGTATTAGTTACGCAAAAACCTTGTAATTCTAAGTATTTTTCGCTTTTTTCCCTTGCATAAAAAACACAGAAACACTATAAATTGTGTATGTCGAATTCACAAGCACAAGATATAGTGTTTTTTCGTTGACTTTCTCCGAGACTTATTTATACTAGGTTTATAACTATTACAACTCGGAGGAAACAATTATGAATATCAAACTATTTTCGAAAAACAACTGCATGCAATGTAAAATGGCGAAACGCTTTTTAAGTGAAAATCAGATTGCATTTGAAGAAATCAATATTGATAATGAGCCTGAAGCATTAGAATTTTTGAAAGAACAAGGATTCCAAAGTGTGCCAGTCATTACCTCTGATGCGCAAACGATCATCGGTTTCCGTCCAGATCAACTACGTCAATTAGCGAGCTAAGATTTTTCTCAATGTGATGCTTTTGAGGGATTTGTCAGTCGTCCAGACCGCAAGTCCTTTTTTATACGAACAAAACAAGAAAAGAGGTTAGCCATTTATGAGCTTGAAAGAAATCAAAGATGTCAGTTATTTCAAATTGAATAATGAGATCAACCGTCCAGTAGATGGTCAAATTCCATTAAATAAAGACAAAGAAGCCTTAGCGGCATTCTTTAAAGAAAACGTTGAACCAAATACCTTAACCTTTGCGACTGCAATGGACAAAATCAATTATTTGATTGAAAATGATTATTTAGAAGAAGAATTTATCAAAAAGTATCGCCCTGCCTTTATTGAGCAATTGTATCAATTCTTAGATGAGCAACACTTTACTTTCAAATCATTTATGGCTGCTTACAAGTTTTATTCACAATACGCATTAAAAACGAATGATGGTACCGCGTATCTAGAACGTTACGAAGATCGGGTGGCTTTCAACGCCCTTTACTTTGCGGATGGCAATGAAGAGTTAGCAATGAGCTTGGCAGATGAAATGATCTACCAACGTTACCAACCAGCAACCCCTTCTTTCTTGAATGCAGGACGCAAACGTCGCGGTGAGTTGGTTTCTTGTTTCTTGATCCAAATCACTGATGACATGAACGCGATCGGTCGTGGGATCAACTCCGCGCTGCAACTTTCACGAATCGGTGGCGGTGTCGGGATCACGTTATCAAACTTGCGGGAAGCCGGCGCGCCTATTAAAGGCTACGAAGGGGCAGCAAGTGGTGTGATGCCTGTAATGAAATTGTTTGAAGATAGCTTCAGCTACTCAAACCAATTGGGTCAACGGCAAGGGGCTGGCGTGGTCTACTTGAACGTCTTCCACCCAGACATCATCAGCTTTTTATCAGCGAAAAAAGAAAATGCGGATGAAAAAATCCGTGTCAAAACCTTATCATTAGGCGTGATCGTACCTGACAAATTCTACGAATTGACGCGTAAAAATGAAGAGATGTATCTCTTTAGTCCCTACAGTGTCGAAAAAGAATATGGCGTGCCCTTCTCTTATGTCGATATCACCAAGGAATACGACAACTTAGTCATGAACCCACGGATTCGCAAAACCAAAATCAGAGCCCGTGATCTAGAAAACGAAATTTCTAAATTGCAGCAAGAATCTGGTTATCCTTATATCATCAATATCGATACAGCAAACCGCAGCAACCCAATTGATGGCAAGATTATCATGAGTAATCTTTGTTCCGAGATCCTTCAAGTCCAAGCACCATCTGAGATCAACGGCAAACAAGAATACGAAGTTTTAGGAACAGATATCAGCTGTAACTTAGGTTCCACCAATATCGTGAACTTGATGGACAGCCCTGACTTTGGGAAATCTGTTCGAGCAATGACTCGTGCCTTGACCTTTGTTACTGATGCGTCTGACATTGACGTAGTACCATCGATCCAAAATGGGAATGCCTTGAACCACACGATCGGTTTAGGCGCAATGGGCTTGCATACCTATTTTGCAAAAAATCAAATGGAATATGGTTCACCAGAATCCCTTGAATTTACTGATCTTTATTTCATGTTGTTGAACTATTGGACATTGGTTGAAAGCAATGCCATCGCCAAAGAAAAAGGCGAAGTTTTCCATAACTTTGAAAAATCAGCGTATGCAGACGGCAGCTACTTCACCGATTATATCCAAGGTGACTACCAACCAAAATCGGAAAAAGTCAAAGCATTGTTCGAAGGCGTCTTTTTACCAACTGGTGAAGATTGGGCAGCCTTGGCACAAACCGTCAAAGAAACCGGCTTGTATCACCAAAACCGCCTAGCCGTTGCACCAAATGGTTCGATCTCTTATATCAATGATACGAGTGCCAGCATCCACCCAATCACTCGGATGATCGAAGAACGCCAAGAAAAGAAAATCGGCAAGATCTACTATCCAGCACCTTACTTGAGCAATGAGACGATCGGCTACTACAAATCAGCCTACGATATGGATATGCGCAAAGTGATCGATGTTTACGCAACTGCTCAAAAACACGTCGATCAAGGTATGAGTATGACCTTGTTTATGCGTTCAGATATTCCAGAAGGTCTTTACGAATGGAAAGAAACGACAAAACAAACCACGCGTGATTTGAACATTTTGCGTCACTACGCTTTCCACAAAGGCATCAAATCGATCTACTATGTACGGACCTTTACAGATGATGCAGAAGAGATCGGCAGCAACCAATGTGAAAGCTGCGTCATCTAATCCAACTTTTGCCTGAAAACGAACCAACCGCCTGCCCCTGCTCTTTCTTGACAGCGGGTCGGCTGTTGTCTTGATACGATTATTGGAGGAACCGACTATGGGTAAGACTTACTATGAAGCAATCAACTGGAATGAGATCGAAGATATCATCGATAAATCCACTTGGGAAAAATTAACAGAACAATTCTGGTTAGATACGCGGATCCCTTTATCAAATGACCTTGATGACTGGCGGACGCTATCTCCATTAGAAAAAACAACGGTGGGCTACGTCTTTGGCGGCTTGACTTTATTAGATACCGTTCAATCAGAAAGCGGTATGGATCAACTGCGTAAAGATGTCCGCACCCCACATGAAGAAGCGGTCTTGAACAACATCCAATTTATGGAATCTGTCCATGCAAAAAGCTATTCATCGATTTTCAGCACCCTGAATACAAAAGCGGAGATCGCTGATATTTTTGAATGGACCAACACCAATCCATATTTGCAAAAGAAAGCCGAACGAATCAATGAGATCTACAAAAATGGCACACCGCTAGAGAAAAAAATCGCCAGTGTATTTCTAGAGACCTTCTTATTCTATTCAGGTTTCTATACACCCCTTTACTACTTAGGCAATAACAAACTAGCGAACGTAGCGGAGATCATCAAATTGATCATTCGTGACGAATCCGTTCACGGCACGTATATCGGCTACAAATTCCAATTAGGTTTCAACGAATTACCAGAAGACGAACAGCAAAAGCTGAAAGACTGGATGTACGACTTGTTGTATGAGTTGTATGAAAATGAAGAGCGTTATACCGAAGAATTATACGATGAGATCGGCTGGACCGAAGAAGTCAAAACCTTCTTGCGTTACAATGCCAATAAGGCTTTGATGAATCTAGGTCAAGACCCGCTTTTCCCAGATACCGCCAACGATGTCAATCCAATCGTCATGAACGGTATTTCAACTGGTACCAGCAACCACGACTTCTTCTCACAAGTTGGGAACGGGTATCTGCTTGGTTCCGTAGAAGCGATGAAAGACGATGACTACTTCATCGGACTTGATTGATCTGCTGACAAAAAAACACCTTGTTTCTCGCCAATTGAGGGTGAGAAACAAGGTGTTTTTTAGTGAGCCAACTGGTCTTTGATAAAGGTCAACGTTTCTGTCAAACAGGCCTGCGCTTGGGGCAAGCTATAATCAAATTGGTATTCGTGGGTCACCGTTTCCGAATCCTCTTTGTAAAAGCGACTCGTCACGGGAATATCAAGAGCTTGCAGCTGGTTGGCAAAGGCAATGCCTTGGTCTTCAAAGGAATAGGCATTGCCATCCGTGATATACGTTGGTGGAAAATCAGCCGTCAATTTATCCACCAGTGAGATCTCCTGCAGTTGGGGACTATCTTGCCATTCTTTTTTTCCTAATAACGACCAAGCCACCGTTTTGACAAAGAATTTCATAAAGCGATCATCTGAAGAAGTCCCGGCGATCTGCTTCAAATCAAGCGGTCCGCAATAGGAAATAAACCCTTTCAGGGCCGATGCAGGAATGTCTTGATCAAAGGACATTTCCTTCGCATACGCTGGATTGGTTTGCAGCGCCACATATTGCCCAGCGATTTGGGCTCCTGCAGAATCCCCGCCAAAGAAGAGTTGATCGAAATCCAGCATGGGGTATGCTTGGGCATCTGCTTTGATCGAGTCTACCGCTTGGGCTACTTGTTTGACCTGTCCAGGATAATG
This sequence comes from Enterococcus sp. DIV0755f, assembly GCF_051713725.1. Classification (NCBI taxonomy): domain Bacteria; kingdom Bacillati; phylum Bacillota; class Bacilli; order Lactobacillales; family Enterococcaceae; genus Enterococcus; species Enterococcus sp. DIV0755f. The sequence goes on along the minus strand of NZ_JBIOQL010000001.1, from coordinate 692,238 downwards.
CAGACTTGGTGCCCATTCATAATTGATCGAAATCACAGCGGCTTTGGTTTCATCGACGACATAGGTCGCAAACTCTTTGACCCCTTCTTTGTCTCCGCCGACATAGCCGCCCCCATGGACCCAAAAAATGACTGGAACAGGGCCTTGTGCCTCTTTGGGATAATATAGATCAAAGGTACTACGTTGATAATCCGATTGATACGTCAAGTCCTGTTTGACCGTCACATTCGGCAAACTTTTTTGATAAGCTGCCTCATCCTTGATGGTCACTTCTTGGTTAAACAGATGACCGATCAAAAAAGCCCCCGGTCGTGGGGAGAGTTGAAAAGCCAGAAAAACGGCAGCTAAGAGTCCGATCAGGACAATCGCCACCCACATGAAAAAGCGCAGAATTTTTTTCAAGTAAAAGCTCCTTCCTTCTTTCTGTTTCAGCTTTTTCATTTAACCATGTTTTTTTAGCAAATTCAATGACAATCGCTAAAGATTAAAAAAGGATGATACCAATAGGCATCATCCTTAAAATAACATCGTTTATAATGGCAACATCATAAACAAACCAGCAGCGATCGCTGCCCCGATCATTGGACCGATGATTGGTACTAACGCATAGCCCCAATCGGAAGTCCCTTTGTTTTTGATTGGCAAGATTTGGTGAGCGATCCGTGGTCCTAAGTCCCGTGCCGGATTGATGGCATAGCCTGTTGGTCCACCAAGCGACAGCCCGATCGCTAAGATCAAGATCCCAACGACGATGGGATTTAATCCATCCGTAAAGGTATTGGCACCAAAAGCCAATAAGCCAAAGACTAAGACAAAGGTACCAATCACTTCAGTGATGGTATTCGATACTAAATTACGAACTGCAGGCCCTGTTGCAAAGGTACCTAAAATCGCGCCTTGGTCTTTTGTTTCATCCCATAATGGCAAGTAGTTGAGCCAAACGAGGATCGCCCCTACGATCGCACCAGCAATTTGTGCCAGCATAAACGGTACAGCCAAGCTCCAAGAAAAATTCCCCGTCATCGCCATGCCTAATGTAACGGCTGGATTCAAGTGAGCAGGTCCCATGTACCCTGAAACGTAAACGGCAATCGTTACCGCTGTCGCCCAGCCCATTGCGATCACGATCCAGCCAGAGGCTTCTGCTTTACTCTTTTTCAGATTGACAGCCGCACACACACCATCCCCTAACAAAACCAAAATAGCCGTTCCTAGAAATTCACTAAAGATCTGGGTTGTTTCATTCATCTTTTTTTCCTCCTTTTAAGGCTGTTAAATCTGATTCTGCGATCACTTGGTTCAATTCTGCTACCTGGGCTGCTTTTTCTTCCTCGCTCCAGCCAAAGAAGTCGGTCATAGCTGCAACGACACCGGCTTTGACTTCATCTAAGGTGTCTCGCATAAATAGGATATGGTTGGTCCGACGCAATAGATAATCGACAGGCGTCAGAACCATTTCTTCATGCAAGGAATAGTTCAAGGCCGTACTTTCTTTTTCATCTAAGCCCTCAAACTTCGTCTTGTAGTTCAACACTTGGGGAAGATTCGACCCATAAAGATGAGCCAAATACGTCGCAGCTGCTTCATCGAATCCAGCGGCTTGCGCTTGGTCAGCCAGCTTCGCTAAGTCTTCCTCTACATTGGCTGCATCAAGCTCACCACCAGAAACTGGGTACGTGGTTGAATCCACCAACTCGAAGGATGTACCGCTTTCTTGGAGCAATTCATTGATCCGTTTGACTGCTCCTTCCGCCATCAAGCGATAATCGGTGATTTTTCCCCCTGCCAACGTCAATAGTCCGTCTTTTGAGCGTTCCAAACTGCTGCCGCGAGAAACTTGCGATGGATCCACTTTGCTGGCTTCTACTCGTTCTTGTGCTTGTTTTACGGCTTTTTCTACGACTGGTCGCTGCCGCTCATCTTCAAGATACTCTTTGACGCTTTCAACGATCTGCTCAAAGCTTTCATCCGATAGTTTGCCTTTACCGCCGCCATTGTAATCAGACCCGCCATTATTCACAATCAACGGACGCAATCCTGCCCAGCTCGCTTCGATATCATCAAGGGTGATCTGAGCGTGAGGGAAGCGTTCATTCACGATGGTCAGTAGATAATCAACATCTTCTTGCGTGACCGTTGGATGGGCGAAATCGCCTGTATAATCCGTATCGGTTGTGCCAAAATAGGTCTTATTTTCTCTTGGTACCACGAAAACCATCCGACCATCATTTTTCCCAGTATCAAAATAGGTTGGTTGCGGCACTTTTAGTTTTTCCCGATCGACCACTAAATGGACACCTTTCGTCGGACGCATTTGTGGCGGCAACTCATCATTCTTGTCTAATTGACGAACGATGTCTGACCAAGGGCCTGTCGTGTTGATCACGACTTTGGCGTGAACCTCAAAGCGCTCGTTTGTCAGTTGATCCTCCACTTCTACCCCATTGATGATGCCTTGTTCATCATGTAAGATGCCGACGACTTTGGCTTTACTGATCATTGCTGCCCCATCGGCTTGTGCTCGTTTGATGTTTTCGATCACCAAGCGGGCATCGTTGTTGCGAAAATCAAGATAGACACCGCCACCGACTAAGTTTTCCGCCTGCAGCTGAGGTTCGCGTTCTAAGACCTCTTCTTTCGTCAGCAGATAATTTTCGTATTTACTACCTGTCACATTCGCTAAGCGATCATAAAGATCCATCGCCACTTTGACAGAAAACAAGGAGAAGGTTGCCCCTGGTTCATCATAGATTGGCAAAAGCATTGGATCTGGTTTCGGGATATGCGGAGCAATTTGCTGCACGATCGCGCGCTCCCGCACGGTGTCAGCGACCACTTCCACGTCAAAGGTTTTCAAATAGCGAATACCGCCATGAACGAGTTTGGTGGACCGCGAAGACGTTCCTTCGGCAAAATCCTGCATTTCCAAAAGCACCGTCTTCATCCCAGCGGCTGCGGTTTGAACAGCAACCCCCGCGCCAGTGATCCCACCACCGATGATCAATACATCATAGGTGGTCTTTGCCGCTTCTTGAATGGTTTGCTTCCGATCTTTATGTGAAAAGGTCATGGCTTACTCGCCTTCTTTCTTCGCTTTGAATTTGAAGGTCTGAGTAGCTGCCACCGCTTGTTTCCAGCCTTCGTACAAATTGTCTCTTTCTTCTGCTGGCATTTCTGGTGTAAACATTTGCCCTTCTTCTGCCATTGATTTCAATTCATCCAAGTCTTTCCAGAAGCCAACCGCTAGCCCTGCCAAGTAAGCTGCACCTAATGCGGTTGTTTCCAGATTCGCAGCTCGTTGCACGTCAATGTCTAAAATGTCCGCTTGGAACTGCATCAATAGATCGTTTTTGGCTGCACCGCCATCGACTTTCAGCAATGGGATATCGATGCCAGAATCTTTTTTCATCGTGTCGATGACATCTTTTGATTGATACGCAACAGCTTGCAATGTTGCCCGAACAAAATCTTCCTTCGTCGTCCCACGAGTCAAGCCAAAGACGGCTCCTCTTGCATCTGAATCCCAATAAGGTGCACCCAATCCAGTAAAGGCAGGCACCACATACACTTCATTATCGCCTTTTGCTTTGGCAGCTATCTCTTCTGATTGCGGAGAAGACTCGATCATTCGTAGACCGTCCCGCAGCCATTGGATCGCTGATCCAGCAACGAAGATACTTCCTTCTAAGGCATAATAGACTTTGCCGTTGATGCCATACCCGATGGTCGTCAGTAGGTCATTGTCAGACAATTGTGGTTCTTCTCCCGTATTCATGACGATAAATGCCCCAGTGCCGTAAGTATTTTTGATCATGCCTTTTTCAAAGGCCATTTGTCCAAAGAGGGCGGCTTGTTGGTCCCCAGCCATTCCAGCGATTGGTACTTCACTGCCGTAAAAATGGTAGCTGCGGGTGTGACCATAGACTTCTGAGTTGCTTTTGACTTCTGGCAGCATCGAGCTTGGAATGTTCAAAAGATCCAAGATTTCTTGATCCCACTCTAATTTATGAATGTTGTAAAGCATCGTCCGACTAGCATTGGAGTAATCGGTGACATGGACTTGCCCATCTGTCAGTTTCCACACAAGCCATGAATCGATCGTTCCGAAAAGTAGCTCGCCATTATCCGCCTTTTCTTGTGCCCCTTCGATATTGTCTAAAAGCCAGCGCACCTTGGTCGCTGAGAAATACGCATCAATGACTAACCCAGTTTTTTCATGGATCATCTCTGTATGGCCATCTGCTTTTAATTGGTCAGCGATCGGTGAAGATTGGCGGGATTGCCAAACGATTGCATTTGCGATCGGCTGGCCTGTCGTTTTGTCCCAAACCACTGTCGTTTCACGCTGGTTGGTGATCCCGATGCCGGCGATTGCTTCTGGTCGGATACCTGATTCAATAAATGCCCCTGCGATGACTGATTGGACAGAGTTCCAAATTTCATTGGCGTTGTGTTCTACCCAACCCGATTTTGGAAAGTATTGCGGAAACTCTTTTTGTGAACTGCCGATTTTTTTCCCGTTACGATCAAAAATAATTGCTCTTGAACTAGTGGTTCCTTGGTCGATCGCCATTACATAATTTTTTTCTGCCATTTGATTCGCTCCCTTTAGTTTTTTATACGCTTTTCTTGTTAGCGCTTTCTGACTTGCTTTTATTTTAGCTGAACTTTCGCTATGTGGTTCGTCAATTTTTTTTCGAATTTCTAAGAAATTGACGAAATCCACTATTGAAAGCGTTCGCGGATCATTTTTTTGATCGTTTCCCGATCATAAGCGGTACCTAGTTCACTGATTCGATAAGTCGGTGTTTTCGTCTCGATAGCATAATTTGCCAAGATCAAGTCATATTCTTGTTCTGGGCGATAGCGTTCTACGACTACGCCATTCAAATTTTTGAGATACAGCAGCCACATGTAGTAGAGGGCTTCTTTAAACAGTTCATCCATTTTCAAAGCGATCCCGACGCGAAACTCCCGATTGATTTGATAATCGATGATCGTGATCACACTCAAGTATTTGACCATCGTCATCATCAACAAACTATTTTTATCAGATGGCTTGATATCAAGCTCTGCTAAAGCCTTATCCAATAGTTCGTGACTGATTTGCTGGATGTTACGACTGGATAGCTGCGCTTCTAACTGCCAAATATTTTCTCGATCAAAAACCTCCACATCCCCTTTGAAAAAATACACGCGGCTGTGGATCTGCAGCAGGTGACCATAACAAGTGGCTTCGATTTCACGGGGAACAAACGATGGGCGGTAGAGATGCAAAATATGTTCCAAAATCAAGGTATCCGTCAAGGCAGTTGGCGTAAACCGAGAACGCTGCAGCATATACACTTGCAGATCGTGTTCGGATAACACCGAGAACGACAGTAAAAAGACAAAGTGCAGCATCGCCTCCTCTTCTCTGACTTCTAATGCATAATGGCCAAACCCACGAAATACCAACTCCCGTAATTGCTGAAACAAAGGATCTTTCGTGTAGGGTACCATTTTCTCCCGTAAGACTTGAAAGGATTGAGTAGCAATTTTCAGTCGCGCCTTCATGATCCTCAGCCATAGGGACAAGCGCTGTTGGGCTTCTTTCGTGAAGGTCATGTTCAGACCTCGTGTGATCAGACCGACGTATTTTTCATCGATCGGCAGCGGCTGACTGTCGAAAGAATGGACATACCAAAAGAGTTCAAAATAGAAATAACGAATTTGCGTTTCTTCCCCAATCAGCTTTCCTTGCCAGATCTCTAACTCGAATTCTGCTAGCAAGCCATTTAGCTCTTTGATTTTGCGAAACAAGGATGACTCGCTGACCGCTAATTTTTGTGCCAGCTGGACAGTGGTCACCTCTTGATGCTGCAAAAGATGCTCGAGGATTTGAAATTTCAATGCTGAACGATAAAACGCCCATTCGATTTGATTAAGGGAAAAAGTGGGACTCATTTCAAAAACCAGGACACCTTTTCGATAATACAACTGACACTGCTCTTGGTAGTGAGCCAGCTCATCTTGCAACTCCTCCACATATTTTTCCAAGGAAGGCTTACTGATGCCAAGATAGCTCGCCAGCTCTTGCAGCTCCATTTTTCCGCCCACCAGTAAAAGCTTTTTGAGCAGCTGCAATTGCTTTGCTTCTTTTTTTTCTAATAACTGATCAAGTCTCATCGGCATCACTTCCCGACCATAGAAAAGTTTCGTCGATTACATTAGTAAACCGTGGATGGAAGAAAAAGTCTTTTTGGGTCAACTCCTCCATCGTTGCCTGCTGCTCGATCGCAAACGCTAGTAAATTGATTTTTTCCAAAATATTGGCTTTTGATAAAAGCTGCGCACCAACGATTCGGCCGCTGGCTTGTTCGATCATCACTTTTCCATGAACCTGTGTTGGATCAAACAAGGAACTGGCGGCAGTAAACGCATGACAGACGATCGGAGATTCGAAGAAAAACCGATCCGACTCGGTCAAGCCGGTGCTTGCTAAGTACCACCCAAACAGTTTCGTACCGACTGTCCGCAATCCGCCACGAAACGGGGTGGTTTTGCTTGCCAGATTGCGAGCTACTGCGATTCCTGAGCGAACAGCATTGTTGACTAAGGGCATATAGACCGTGTCTTTCGTAATAGCATTCGGAATTTGGATCAAATCGCCGACCGCAAAAATATCCGTGGCAGAAGTTTCCAAGTAGGCATCTGTCCAGATGGTTTGATCACTGTGTAATTCAAAGACCGCAAATGCCTCTGGCAAGTGAGGATGAACGTTGACTGTCGTCAATACCAGATCGCTTTCATAGCCTTGATCGGCGGTTTCGATCCGAAAGCCTGTTTCCGTTTTAACGACTGCCAAAGTTGGCTTGGACCAATGCAGCTGCAAGTTGGGGATTTTTTCGATCTCCGTTAAAAAGGGCTGCAAAAAATCGTGATCAAAGTACTTGAATAAAGGATATGACATTGATTCGATCACACTGACTTTTTTTCCGATCGCAGTCAAGGTATTCGCCGCTTCCATCCCCGCTTGACCAGCACCTACGATGGTAATCGACTCTGCTTGGGGCAATTGCTGCAAGAAATGCTTGGCTGCCTCATATTCCTTGTAGGTCAGTAGTGCTTCTTCTGGTTGTGGCAAAACAGTGGAATCTTGACTGGAGCCTGCTGCCAAGACGAGTCGATCATAACTTAGTTCTCGCTTATCCGTTCGAATCCGATGATCCGAAGGAAAAATCTCCAGAAGCGTTTCTTCTAAGGCAACGTCGATCGTTTCTGCCTCCAGCTGCTCCTTCGTACAAAAGAATGCTTCTTCCAGCGATGCGATCCTGCCTTCGATCAGCAATAACAAACCGCTTGGAACAAACCCAAGATGGGCTTTTTTTTCTATCAATAAAATCTCTGCGTCAGGGTATAATCGGCGTGCTTCACGGGCGCAGCTGACACCCCCAAAGGACCCGCCTATGATAATGATTTTCATTGGATCACCTCTCTCCCTTAGCTTAAATGAAACGCTCTCATTTGACGAGTAAAAAGCTATCAGGCTGACTATTTTTTTGTTAACTGCGGTAAAATAAATGAGACCTATGCTACACTATACGCAAAGGAGTGTTCAAATGGTTTTCTTTTATCAATTCATGCTGGGATTGTTTGCCAGTACATTCGTTGCAGCGGCAGCATTCGTCTTTCAGTGGCTGACTGTTTCTGGCGCACTGGCTGCGATTCTTTGCGGCACACTGGTCATTGGCTTTGGTCCGTGGTACAGCATCTTTTTGATTGGCTTTTTCTTTGCCAGCTCTGGCATCATTGGTCTTTTAAAGAAAATGCGCAGTCAGCCAGAGTTAGCTGTGCTTGCCAAAGGTGCTCGCCGTGATGCAAAACAAGTCTTTGCGAACATCACACCAAGCATCTTTGCTCTACTGCTTGCCTTTTGGACGAAAGAACCGCTATTCCTTTGGGGATTTGTAGCGGGAATCGCTAGCTGTACGGCTGACACTTGGGGCTCAGAAATCGGCGTGCTGAGTCCAAGTCCACCGCGTCACTTACTAACGGGAAAAAAATTACCACCGGGACTTTCCGGTGGTGTCAGTTGGTTGGGAACTGCCGCTTCCCTAGCAGGGAGTCTCTCCATCACTGGTTTATTCGCAGCAGCCTTATGGTTGAACGGCAAGCCGTTCTCCTTTGATCTCTGGTTGACCTTGACTGCTTTAGGCTTTGGCGGTAGTCTTTTGGACAGCTTACTGGGCGCAACGATTCAGGTGCGCTATCAATGTCCTGTCTGTCACCAATACACCGAAAAAAAAGTCCACCACGACGTTGCCACCAAGCAAGTCGGCGGTCTTTCCTTTGTAACGAATGAAGGGGTCAATTTGCTGAGTTCAATAGTGATTGTTATTGTATCGGTCTTGCTAACTGGCTATTTTTTCAAGTAATCAGGCAATCCACTGCGGTGACAGTTCCTTCATACAAAAAACCTTCGAGAGCTACACGTTTGTGTTTCTCTTGAAGGTTTTTATTTGTTTAGTGAAAGAATGATACGGGTGCTCACTCCATAAGGAGCCTGATTAAGATGCAGGCGAATGATTCGTCACTTTATAATAAGCAAAATCAGCATAGGATTGATGTTGATGTGCATCCACGGCACCAATAAAATTAAACAATCCTGTGAAGCCACCTATTTCTCCAGGCATTCCATTGACTCCTTCATCAGATAAGTAAGCCACTGACAGATCTTGGAGCAAAACTTGCCAAGTCTCTTGTTCCTCTAATCGATAGTAGACATTTGCGATCCCGTGATCGTATCCAATTTTCAGCTGAATATTTCCTTCGGGAACGACGACGCGCGTATTTACATATTCGATCCTTTGTCCTAATTTTGCTTGTAAGAGAGTCAAATAAGGACATCGCTTTTCTTCTGAATAGGTAACATGAGCATATAACCAATTGTTTGAATCATAATAAAGCCCAAGTCCTGCTGTTTGTGAATAATGGTTCGGTTGAAACTCCAACAAGGTCTCCACCTCATAGGTGAAAGAGGTTGCTCGTGTTGCCATGATGGCAGGATTCATCTGTGAAAACAAGGAATTGCCCCCATAGATCCGTAAGAACCCCTGCCGCTTTTGCGTACTGACCCATGACTGATGCTGTTGGCGATACGGTGTCATAAATTCTAACAGATACTGCGGCTCTTGAAATGAATCAAATAAATCAGTGTTTGGTTCATTGTCAATTGGAACACCAGCTAATCCTTTAAAAGTCATTTTTGCCAAATTGCTTCCATCTTCCATTTCCAACCAATTGTCCTCGGTCCAGTGCATCCTTTGAATAGAAGCTTCTCTTCCAAGAGGATTCAACAGCTGCCCCTCTAAGGGTCTTGCCATTAAATGAGCCATGAACCATTCATCAGTATGGGTATGGACGAGCGAACCATGTCCTGCTTTTTGCATCACTGAATGAGGATTGACCATTTCAAAATGCCCAGCATCAGGGTCCCCCAAAGAAAACAGATGCCTTGGAGAAGAAGTAAGGATCGGTTCGCCTGAAGGATGCGCTTCATAAGGGCCAAAAATAGTTTCTGCGCGACCGACTTCCACACCATGAGCATAGCCCGTGCCTCCAGATGCCAGCAATAAAAAGTACGCCCCTTGATGCTTGTAGATTTGGGGTGCTTCCGCACACCCTCTGGTGGTGAACCCTTGCGTTACGCGATGCCAAGGGGACAGTAATTTACCTGAAGGCAAGTCGATCTCTGCAAGAACAATATGTCCCGGCGCTTGATAACCTTCTCTTGTTTCCCATTCCAAAATCGTTAAATAATGCCGCCCATCCTCGTCATGAAACAGCGCTGGATCAAAGCCAATTGAGGTAAAATAAATCGGTTCTGACCATGGTCCTCGGATGTCAGTCGCCCAAATGGCATAGGAATCAGCATTAAATTCACGTCCTGCCATGTTGACCATATGTGAATACGCCAGCCAAAATCGTTTTGTTTGTGGATCATAAGATAAATGCGGTGCCCAAATACCAGCTGGTGTATTGGTTCCACGTAAATTCACTTCTTCATTGTTCAAGGCATAGCCAACAAGTTGCCAATTCGCAAGATCCTTTGATTCGAAAAGTTGAATCGCAGGTGTCCAATGGAAGGTTGAAGTTGCGATATAATAACGCTCATCCACACAAATGATAGAGGGATCAGGCGCCATTCCAGGAATAACTGGATTTTTGATGATTGTCATAAGCTTCCTTCCTATTCTTAACTTTTTATTCGTTTTGCAACCAAACGACAGTTTTTTTATCATCGTTTGCAGGCGAAGGCGATAAATTGAAACCGTTTTATTTGGTTGCTACATTTATCTTACGAAACTTTTAGGGTAGAATGAATATCAAAAAAAAGCCAATACTTACCATTTTTCATTTTTAAGGAGGTCGTTCTGAATGAACCCAACACCTAAATGGCTAGAACAGCTGGTCAAATTACCCGATATCGATATCAATTTAAAAACCTTTGGTGGACACAAGCAACGTGTTTCCCAAGGATGGTGTGCACCACAAGAGACCCACTTTGCTTTTGAGATCATGATGATCATTGATGGAGAGCAGCGAACAATTTTTGAAGGCAGGCAGTTTGATTTTGTGGCAAATGATGTGATCCTGATACCACCTGGTACCGCTCATGAAAATACTTGTCTCGTAGCAGAAGGTTTAGAGTATTTTTGTATGCATTTCGATCTTGATGATCCTGAGATTCAGCAACAGTTGTTGATGTATTGTCCTTTACTACTAAAAAAGACGAATCCCGCCTACCAAGCGATCGTTGCGATCCTTCAGCAATACATTGCGTTTTTGGCAAGCGGATACTTTGGAATGAAAGAAAAAATCGCCATTGAGATCTTACTGTTAGAACTGATGCGTGCCTTACTAGACTATGTCGAAGATGAAAAAAATCAGTTAGCGCATACAGATAACACTTCCCTTGTTTTAGCAAAAGCGATCGCTGAAGCGATCCAACAAAATTTTCGTACGTACACACAAAGCCCAACGGAAGAAAACAAAGCCTTGCTTTCCATGAGTTATACAGCCAATTCATTGAACATTAGTAATAGTACGATGCTGACGGTTTTCAAAAAAGTTTATGCTAGTAGTCCAAAACAGTACTTAGATCAATTACGTTTCAACCAGGCAAAATTCTATCTCCATCAACCCAAATTGACCATCGCCGAAATCGCAGAGATCATTGGCTATCAAAATGCCGCCCACTTTACGAGACAATTCAAAAAATGGGCAAACATATCGCCGAATAAATACCGTAAGCTCCAGTTAGAAGCAGCAAAATAAGTAATCGACAAATAATGATTCGAGAAAAGCGACTGCTACATCTTCCTCTGAGGATGCAAAAAAAGCTTTTTTTTCGCATAATAAATGAAAAATGGTAAATTTCCCCTTTTTTTTGATATTTCAAGTCCTGTCTGCATTCTTTATGATTAATACCAAGAAATCGTTTGCAGGAATAAAAACAGTTAGTTGCAAAAGAGCAAGATGAGTGGGTATTCTCAGCACACTTGCTTTGCACTACATTAAGGGGAATATGTATGATTTCAGAAAATTCAATGTCAATCAAAAGTCGGTTGCCGTTAAAAATCGGAATTTTGAGTCTTTCATTGGTCGTACAAGCTGCTGGTGCAGTAGCAGCAGCCGTACCTTTTATTATGAACGATTTTTCTGACCGAACCACCGCACAAGTCCAATCTATTTTGACACTGCCATCAATGGCAATCTTGATTTTCATTCTGCTAAGTTCATGGTTTATCAAAGCACTTGGCAAAAAGCGAACGGTCTGTTTAGGCTTGATGATCGCTTTAGTCGGTGGCATCTTACCGGCATTTACAATGAACTTTGGCTTGATTTTATTTGCCCGTATTTTGTTTGGCGCAGGTCTGGGACTCTTTAACTCAATGACCGTCTCCTTGATCGGCGACAACTTTACAGGTGCCGAGCAAAAAAATTTATTAGGTATTCAATCAGCCGTGATGACTTTAGGAAATAGCCTAGCGACGTTCGCTGCGGGCCTACTGTTAACGATCTCGTGGCAAGCTTCATTCTTAGTGTACTTGGTCATCTTACCGATTCTCTTTCTTTTTCTTTTCGGTTACCGCAACGTCAATGAAAAGCCCGTAAAAACAACGCAGCCATCAACCACCGCTACAAAAAGAAGAAAGCTGCCATTAAGCGTAACTTTAGGTATTTTGACTCTCTTTTTATTCTTCATTAGTTTGATGGTCGTCATTACTTCTTCTGCATTACTGATTCAAGAATTGGCGCTGACGAATCAAGGATTTCTTTCCACCGCATTAGCGATCGCCGGTATTTTTAGCAGCTTGGTCGCATTAGCTTTTGGTCAAATCACCAAATTATTAAAGCGCTTTACGCCAGTTGTCGTCATCAGTTTCGCAATGGTTGGTTTTTTCACGATAACCTTAGCACCTACGATGACCGTCTTTTTCATTGGTCTATTAGTGGTTTATCTTGCCAATCTTGTAGTTCCTTATGTATACAGTGTCATTCTTAGCGATGTAGATCCAGAAGCCAATAACTTAGTTGTTTCTTTGGCAATGGTCGCTTGTAATCTTGGTGCTTTTTCCTCCCCCTATGTCATAAACTTTATCAGTCAACTACTTGGCATGACAACGGCAGTCATGCAAGTCAGAATCGCTGCCGGAATCATGGCGATCATTGCTCTGATTTTTCTATTTCTCGCTTTCAACAAAACGACCACACCTATTAGTAAGGAGGAACTATAAGATGGAACAAAAACTTAGAGGCGTCAACCTAGGCGGTTGGCTTGTATTAGAAAAATGGATGGCACCTAGTCTCTTTCAAGGAACACCTGCCGATGACGAGTATTATTTAGCCTATGATCTACCAGAAGCTGAATACCAAGCACGGTTGTTGATTCATCGTGAAACATTCATCACTGAAGCTGATTTCTTGCGCATTTCAGCAGCTGGCTTCAATACCGTTCGAATACCTGTCCCTTATTTTATTTTTGGTGATCGTGCCCCCTTTATTGGCTGTATCGACTATTTGGATAAAGCCTTCGCTTGGGCGAAGGCTTATGACCTAAAAATCTTGATCGATCTTCATACCGCACCCTTCAGCCAAAATGGTTTTGACAATGGTGGTCTCTCGGGTGTAGTCAGATGGGCACAAATGCCCGAAGAAGTGGCGTTCGAATTAACGGTCTTGGAACGTTTGGCGCAAAGATATGCAGATCACGAAGCATTGTGGGGCATTGAAGTATTAAACGAACCGATCACAGATGGTGAAGTATGGCACAGCATGAATCCCATGGATCGTTTTCCACCTCGTGATCTTGCGTTAGCAAAAGGTAGCGCACCAATCTCTTTAGACTTTTTGAAAACTTTTTATCAAGATGCCTATCGAAGAATGCGCAACTATTTAAGCAATGACAAAGTGATCGTCTTTCATGACGGCTTCCAATTGCATGCTTGGAAAGAGTTTTTCGCCCAAAACGATTTTCACAATGTCATGCTAGATACGCACCAATACGTTATGATGGCAGAAATGGCTGGCACAGAGCAATCCTTGGAAGCCTACGTGTCTTTCATTGATGGCTTAGCCAAAGAGATCGCCACGGTTGCACAATATGTCGAGGTTTTTGTTGGAGAGTGGTCCTTGTTCAACTCCTATGCTGTTGGTACAGATACCAAAGGCGGCATCAATCCAACACAAGAAGAATTCAGCAGTAACCGTAGTTTGACAAAAAGTGAATTAGAAGAAGTTTATCAAACTTTGTGGCGTGCTTCAATCACAGCTTGGAACCAAGGAGCCGGACATATGTACTGGACCTATAAGTTATCCATCGATACGATCAATGAGCCTGCTTGGTATGGCTGGGATTCCTGGGATGCTAGTCGCGCTATGGCAAAAAACTGGATCGATCCACGTTTCTAAAACACAACAAAAAGCGAGATTGGAACGAAGCAAACGATACCTGTTTGCGTTACGTTTCAATCTCGCTTTTTTGTTGCTTTTAAGCAATATCCACTAAGCGGATCTTCGTGACATTTTTGTAGACAGACAATTCTTCGATCACTTCAGAAAAGCCTAGCCCTCGGGGGAGATCAATCGTATAAATGTTGGTATAAATGCGATAGTCTTCCATAAATTTGACATCAAAATTGACATCTTCGATCACGATATTTTTCTCTTGGAAGTACTCCGTCAAAAACTCTTTGGTCTCGGTGCGATGAATGTACTGGATCTCTAATTTTTTTGCTGTCGGTACGCGGACGATCCGCTTAACGATCGTCAATGCAAAGAAGATCCCGATAAAACTGCTTAATGCGATGGTGTAAAAGCCCATCCCGATGGCAATTCCTAAACCTGCGATCGCCCATAAGGAAGCAGCCGTCGTCAACCCCGTCACTGAGCGCTTCGTCACAATGATCGTTCCAGCGCCTAGAAAACCGACCCCGCTGACGACTTGGGCGATCAATCGTGCTTCGTCTGAACGAATCACGCCCGCTAAATCTGGATGATCCAGCGCATCTCGCATGGCACCTGTGGCGATCTCCACTTGGATCAAGGCAATGACACAAGCCCCCATGCAAACCAAGATATGGGTTCTAAGACCAGCTGGTCGGCTTTTGTATTGCCGCTCGTACCCAATCGCTCCTCCCATGATCATTGCCAGCAGCAATCTCAGCGCTACTTCAGGAATGGATAAATGCATATCAACCATTTGCATCCCTCTTTTCTTCGTATTTTCTCTTTTAACTATAGCATCTCTGATGAAAAAAAGAAAAAAACAGCGCCGAATCAGTCAAATAAAAAAAGCCCCCTCAGAAAATAAGCAAGTAAGCTACAAACCATTGCTCGCAGCTGCGCTGGCGCTACTGCACAAGCGCAGGGGGAAGCTGCGAGGATGGCTCATTTTTCCTTCTGACTTATTTCTGAAAAGGGCTGATTTTGTTTTACAGGTTGCTGGCAGCAGCCTCATCGATGATCACGATCACGTCATCATGCTTTTGTAAAACAGAAGCCGGTAATTCGTTGGTTACGGGTCCTTCAATCATTTTTTGGATCGCATCCGCTTTGACTTCGCCAAATGCCATCAAAATGATTTTTTTGCTTTGCATAATCGAACCGATCCCCATTGAAATTGCCGTCGTTGGGACGTCTTCGACTTTATCAAAGTAGCGTTTGTTGGCATTGATGGTCGATTCAGTTAAATCAACGACTGAGGTCGTTCCTTCAAAAGATGCACCAGGTTCGTTGAAGCCGATATGTCCGTTTTGACCGATACCCAAGATTTGGATATCAACTGGGTGATCCGCAATCACGCTATCGTAGCGTTGGCATTCTGCTTCTAAGTCTTCCGCTTTGCCGTTTGGTACGAAGGTTTCTTTGAATGGTTTTTTATTGAATAAATGAGCATTCATGAAGTAGCGATAGCTTTGTTCGTCTTCGCCGCCTAGTCCTACGTATTCATCTAAGTTGACTGAAGTCATTTCTGAAAAATCAACTTCACTGGCAGTCATTTCTGCATAAAGGGTTTCTGGCGTGCTTCCTGTTGCTAAGCCTAGCACCTTGGCGCCATTTGCCATACCTTCTTGAATCAATTCAAAAGCTTTCTTTCCGCCTTGAGCAGCATCTTTAACGCGAATAATTTCCATGATCAGCGCTCCGTTTCTATTTGGTATAGTCCAATAATACCACAGGTTGTGTTTGATTACAATAATTAGTCTAGACCAGATGACGATTTTTTCTCGCCGATCAAAAAAAAGACGAGCTCTAAAATGCGCTCGTCTCTACTCGTATTCTACTTGTTTACCAATTCGTATAAACATCAATACCGCTATGACCGACACCTGTGTCATAGACTTTATAGGCACCTAAAGATGATTGACCAGTCGATCCTTTCGGTTGATTATCACTGGCAACAACGATGTACCCATCGGCATCACGGATGGTTCCGTCTGATGCTACATGGCGACCAGGGATATTCAATCCGCCTCCTGGCAAGACTTTTTGTGAGTAGTACGATTCTCTCACACCATTGAAATAGTTGATCCCATCCACTGGATTCAAGACACCAGAACCAGCACCAGGAACGCTTGAACGAGTTTGACTCACGTTAGCAGTCGCTGTGGATTCACTTTTTTCTGTGCTTTCTTTCGTACTTGTTTCTTTGTTTTCTACTGATTGGCCATCGTTAGAAACCAACAATGTTTCGCCATCAAAAATCATATTTGGATTTTCGATCGAATCATTTAAAGCTAAAAGGTCTTCGACCGTTGTTTGATAAGTAGCAGCGATCCCAGATAGAGTGTCTCCTGGTTCGACAACATGGGTTTGTTCTGCTGCTGACACAACTGTTCCACCAACGAATAAACCAAATCCTGCAACAACTGTAAATGCAAATTTTTTCAAATGAAAAAACCTCTCTTTTGATTATTTGTCCCGCTATCGGGCACAAGTAAGAGAATAACATTACAATATTGCAGGAAGGTTTCAGAAATATTTTTCATTATCACAATTGTTAAACAGAAAGTTACAGGATTTTTATTCAAAAATGCTAAACTTACAATATTGTTATCCCTTTCGATGAGTGCTTTTAGTGGCCACATGCTATAGTGATGCTAGTAATGGAAAGGAATGACACCCATGAAAAAACTACTATTAACGCTTGGCGTTTTGATTATTGTCGTAGCCGGCTATTTCGGCTACACGTACTATGCAACAACGTATCGCGGCATCACGGCTTATGCTATCACACCCAACAAAGTCCCTGAAAAGACACAGACCTACAGCGATTCTGGTGAAAAAATCGATGGCTCTTTTACCTACAAATACACCTTTGAATTCGTAAAGAAAAATGGTGAAAAAGAACTCATGACCTATGACCTGACGGGCGAAAATGTAAAACCATTGGCTCCAAATACTTTAGTCAAAGCAGAAATCAGTAAGACCCGCATCATTTCTGGTCCCAATGAAGTCCCTCAATCAGAAGTCCCCGCAAAAATACTATCTGAGCTGGAAACCTTTGACGAATAAGGACTTCTTACAAGAAACTTTCTACTTTTTAAGGTTCATTTTACTTTGACCGACTATGCTAGCTTTATACCAAAACTATTTTTCTTCCTCTTACCAGTCCTCGCCCGACTGGTATTTTTTGATTTTTCCCAATGGTCAAGAGTTACACTTCTTATAGACAGAACCGCTCTAGGTTCGCAATGGGTTTTTTCTCAAATTTTGATCAAGTAGCTATTGACGATCGGAAATAAATAAAACCAGAGTCAGTAGGATAAACGCTGGTTTCATCATAAAAAAACCGCTAGATTGTTTATCTCTAGCGGCTTTTTTTGCGATTTTAATAGAGTTCCAAGTATTGTTCTCTTTCCCACTCGGAGACTGTTTGGCGGAAGGCTGCCCATTCTAATCGTTTTGCTTCGACAAAGTTGGCATAGATGTGTTTGCCTAAGGCATCGATCATCACTTGGTCTTTACGCAATGCTTTGATGGCATTGTGGATCGTTGATGGCAGATCTTCGATTTGTGCTTCTGCCCGTTCTGTTTCGTTCATGATATAGATGTTGCGGTCGACAGCTGGTGGTGGTGTCAACTCACGTCTAACGCCATCAAGTCCTGCTTGTAATAAAACAGCCATTGCTAAGTATGGGTTAGCGGATGGGTCAACTGAACGCAATTCCAAACGCGTTGACAAGCCTCTTGATTCTGGTACCCGAATCAATGGTGAACGGTTGCGTCCTGACCATGCCACGTATACAGGCGCTTCGTAACCTGGCACTAAGCGTTTGTAAGAGTTGACAGTTGGGTTGCAGACAGCTGTGTAAGCACGGGCGTGTTCGATCAAACCGCCTAAGAAGTGATACGCTGTTTGGCTTAATTGCATTGGTCCTTCTTCATCAAAGAAGACATTTTCATCACCTTTGAACAAGGACATGTTGCAGTGCATGCCTGAACCGTTGATGCCGAACAATGGTTTTGGCATGAAGGTCGCATGCAAGCCGTGTTTACGAGCAATGGTTTTCACGACAAGCTTGAAGGTTTGGATGTTGTCACATGCTTCCACTGCATCCGCATATTTAAAGTCGATTTCGTGTTGCCCTGGTGCTACCTCATGGTGAGACGCTTCAACTTCAAAGCCAAGGCTTTCTAATTCTAATACGATATCGCGACGGCAGTTTTCCCCTAGATCGGTTGGGGCAAAATCGAAGTAGCCGCCTTTGTCGTTTAATTCCGTTGTGATTTCGCCTGCTTCATCTAATTTGAATAGGAAAAATTCGGGTTCTGGTCCAAGATTGAAAGAAGTAAAACCAAGGGATTGCATGTCAGCTAATGCCCGTTTTAAGTTGCCGCGAGGGTCGCCTGCAAATGGGGTGCCATCTGGATTGTAGATATCACAGATCAAACGAGCCACTTTGCCATGTTCACTTTCCCAAGGGAAGATCATCCAGGTGGACAAATCAGGATACAGATACATGTCACTTTCTTCAATACGGACAAATCCTTCAATAGAAGAACCGTCAAACATCATTTTGTTTTCCAGTACTTTATCTAATTGACTTACAGGTACTTCAACGTTCTTGTTCGTTCCTAAAATATCAGTAAACATCAAGCGTAAAAAGCGCACGTTCTCATCCTTTACGATTTGTTTGATGTCTTCGGCAGTTCTTTCAAATTTTGGCATAGTATCCCTTCCTTTTTCCCAATTCTTTTTTTATATCACAGCAACGATCTACTAATTGCTCTACATTCGTGGACCTTTTTGCTGGTATGGCTGTTGTTGATTCAATCCACCTTGAGCCAAGAGTTCATCATAAAAAATTCGACGTACATCTTCATCGGTCAGCGGCGGTTTGTTCTTCGCTTCTTTTTCTTTGGCAACTTTCATTTCATAAACTCGTTTGATTCCCGCCATGTTCAGTCCATCGGAAAGATAGTCTTTGATCTCTAGCAAGGTATCAATATCATTCAGCGAATACATTCGTCGATTGCCATCGCTGCGTTCCGGGTGGATCAATTCTTGTTCTTCGTAATAACGAATTTGACGGGCGGTGAGATCGGTCAATTTCATGACTGTTCCGATAGGAAAGACTGACATTGAGCGCCGCAATTCTTTTTCCCGCATAACTTGGCTCCCCTCCGTTTCAATGATGCTGCGTAACTTTATGGAAACTATACCAATTCTTTTTTTGCGTGTCAACCCCTCATGTTAGAAAAAGTGACATGAATGCAAATTTTTTTGATTTTTCCACTGAGTCCTTGATTTGATCGCCTGTTCAAGCAGTCCTTTTTCTGGAAGAAATCGTGCCTTAGCCAAAAATGTTCGGGTTTTGCACTTGAAGGAAGTCAAACCACTTATACTTCCATAATTTTGTCACCACAAAAAAAACGGTGCATCGGCTGCACCGTTTTCTGTTTATTCCTGTTCTTGCGCCATTCTGCGTAGTGGATAGGTATCCTCCAGCGCAAATCCTTTGATATGATAGGTCTGTGTTGCTTCATCGAAGGCATTACTCAACACTAGCGACTCCCGTTTTAAACGATTCAGCGCATTGCCTTCATCGGCTTGCAGCACCAGATGATAAGGCTGCATGATCTGCATCAATTCCATTTTGATCGCCTGAGTCAAGCGCTCTTTGCCTTTGGTACTCTTTGCCGAGATCAAGACATTGGGAAATAACGTTGGGACAAACTGATCGGCGTCGATGCGATCCGCCTTATTGTAGACCGTCAACATCGGTAATTGGGTCAAAGAAAGTTCCTCCATTAATTTTAAGACCGTCTCCTCTTGCTGGACCCGTTCTTCGGAACTGGCATCGACGACATGCAGCAAGAAGTCCATGTTTTGACTTTCCTCCAGTGTGGAATGAAACGCATCGATCAATTGGGTCGGCAATTCTTGGATAAAACCAACCGTATCGGTAATGGTGACTTCGAATCCTTCTGGCATCCGCCAGCGTTTCGTCAAGGGATCGAGTGTCGCAAACAACTGGTCTTGTTCATACGTGTCCGCACTGGTCAAAATATTTAAAATAGTTGATTTTCCAGCATTGGTATAACCAATCAAGCCCATTTGAAAGACTTGGCTGTCTTTGCGCTTTTGGCGTGTCCGGTCTCGATGGGCTGCCACTTCCTTCAATTCCCGTTTGATGATGGTAATGCGGTTGCGGATGTGTCGACGATCGGTCTCCAGCTTGGTTTCCCCTGGCCCTCTCGTTCCGATTCCGCCCCCTAGCCGAGACATGTTCTTTCCTTGCCCTATCAAGCGTGGAAGCAAATAATCCAGCTGCGCCAATTCTACTTGCAGCTTTCCTTCTTTGGAACGGGCACGCATCGCAAAAATATCAAGGATCAGCTGAACGCGATCAATCACTGGCACTTCTAGCGCATCACCGATCAACTGGCTTTGCCTTGGTGTCAGTTCATGATTGAAGATCACTAGATCTGCTTCATGTGCTTCTACCAACTGCTGCAATTCCGCAACTTTCCCCTTGCCGATCACGGTTTGTCGATCGACTTGCTGCCGTTTTTGCACCAGTGAAAAAACAACTTCACCATTGGCGGTTTTTGTTAAGCTTTTCAATTCTTTCATTGACGAATCAAAATGAAGATAGTTTTTCTCCGTTTCTACTCCGACAAGAATCACACGTTCTTGGCTCATCTTTTCTCCTCCAACCATTGGTCGATTTCTGTTTCAAGGGTACGTTGTTCTTCAGGTTGCCTCACTAAATCAATCCATCGGGGCTGTGCTCGGTTATTGAACCACGTCAGCTGCCGCTTGGCGTAGCGGCGTGAGTTTTGCTTGATTTGCTCAATGGTCTCCTCCAATGTGGCCTGCCCTTGAAAATAGGGCAAAAATTCCTTGTAGCCGATCCCCTTAGCGGCTTGCGTTTCTGGATACTGCAAAACAGCTTTTGCTTCTTCGATCAAGCCTTGATCCATCATCAAGTCCACCCGCTGATTGATTCGCTGGTATAACACTTCTCGCTCAGTGGTTAACCCGATCATGAAGAAATCGTACAAAGCTTGTGGTGTCTCTTTTGGTGCAGCGATACTTTCGCCAGTCGTTTCAAAAACCTCCAACGCACGAATCACTTTCCGCTCATTGTTGTAGTGGATCTTCGCTGCTGCCAAGGGATCGACCGCCTGCAGCTTTTGCCATAAAGCTTCTTTGCCGATGACTACTGCTTCTTGTTCGTAACGCTGACGAATCGTTGGGTCGCCTTCTTCTGCCCCTAAACGAAAGTCATACAAAAGCGCTTGGATGTATAACCCTGTTCCCCCTACAACGATCGGCAGCTTTCCTTGCTGCTGGATCGTCTCGATGGCTTCACGCCCCATTTGCTGGAAATCAGCGGCAGAGTATGCTTCCGTCATTGCACGAATATCGATCAAATGATGAGGAACCCCTGCCATTTCTTCCTTCGTCACTTTGGCGGTACCGATATCTAACTGACGGTAAATTTGCATGGAATCCCCGCTGATGATCTCCCCTTGGTATTTTTGGGCTAACTGGATACTCAAGGCGGTTTTGCCAACTGCGGTCGGTCCCACGATTACTAAGATTTTTTTCATCCTTTTGTTTCCTCGCGAACCTGTTGCACAATTGCCCGAGCTTTTTCTGGAAAATCGGTGATGATCCCCGTCAAACCCAGAGCCAAGCAGGTGCGAATCGCCGCTTCTTCGTTGACAGTCCACGGACGGATCGCGATCGGAAAATCAGTTAAGATCGTTGCTGTCTCTTGGACCCAGCGATAGGCAGGATGAATTCCTTCGATATACGGTCGGCTGAGCGCCAACGGTGGTTTGTCTTCCCCGCGTCCCATAATAAAATCAAGGGTCGCATCCGGTTCGATCGCATGCATCCGATCCAAGGTCTCGATATTGAAGGAACAATACCAATGAGTAAAGGGCCATTCTTGGCTATTCAATAAGTCGGATACTTTGGCTTCGATTCCTTCATACTCATAATGATCGGTTTTTAATTCGATCGTCAAAATGCCACGATAATTCTTCGCTGCAAGTAAATCCAACACTTCTTTTAGCGTGGGGATTTTGGCGGCTTGAAATTCCTCAGAAAACCAGCTGCCAGCATTGAGTTCTTTTAGTTCAGCAACCGTCAGGTCACAGATCCGACCTTTGCCGTTGGTCGTTCGATCAACCGTTTCATCATGCATGACGATCAAGCCGCCATCTTTTGATAGATGTACATCTAACTCAATGATATCAGCTTTGACCCGCACCGCTTCCGCAAATGCTGGTAGCGTGTTTTCAGGTCGATTGCCGCTACTCCCGCGGTGGGCAACGATTTGTACCATCATTCTTTCACTCCATTCTCACTCTTTATTTTACCATGGAATCTCCTAGAACCAAAAAGCCTCTGTTTGTTTCGATCCTCTTAATGAATAATAACGCTTTGTTTCGGTCAAAGAAAAACACCCTTACTATGATCGCAGTAAGAGTGTGTGTGATCAGTTAAAAAAGCGCAACCGTCGATACTCTGGTTTGGTTGCCTTAACCAAGGAAAACGGCTGATCAGTAGAATCAAATCGTTTTTGAAAAATAGGTCAACGGTTCGCTCGTCATGTTTTTCATTTGGGTTTTACGCTCATTGACCATTTCGACTAATTGATCAAGGAAATTTTCCATAATGATCCGACCGCCTTTATAGGTATACCCACCGATTTTAACAGTTTCCTCTGGCGATAAAATCACCCGACGTGTTCCGATTTTTTTGAAAAATTCTTCCAAGAAAAAATTCGGTAGATAAAAACTGTTTTGCGCCGCAAAAGATTGTAGATAGGCAAAATCATCGATGGTGATATAACAGTCGTCAAAGGCATCAAAGCTGACATACTCATCCATCAGCATGACCCGTTTTTGTAGAATCTCACTGATTTTTTGATTCAATAAAACCAACGTTTCGATTTCTTTGACTTTATGCTCCAACAAACGGCGTTGTTTTTCTTTTTGCTCCTCATACCGAATGCGTAAATTAAAAATGATGGTTACTAACAATGCGCCCACTAAGACGCCGATCAAACCTGCTATTGCTACTGCCATTCTTCGATCCTTCCTCATTCCTTTTTTCATATTGTATCATATTTGAAAGTTTCGCAAAAAAGATAACGAACTTTTTATTTGACCTTTCTTGACCTAATCGGTATACTATCTCTTAGATATTGCGAAAACTTTATGCTAAACTATATCTATAACGATTTTTAGGAGGACTATCACTATGAATTTAATTCCTACAGTCATTGAACAATCATCTCGCGGTGAAAGAGCGTATGACATCTATTCTCGTCTATTAAAAGACCGGATCATTATGTTGAGTGGTCAAGTAACCGATGACTTAGCAAACTCGATCATTGCTCAGCTTTTATTCTTGGACGCGCAAGATTCTGAAAAAGACATCTACTTGTACATCAACTCGCCTGGCGGAAGCGTTACTGCTGGTCTAGCGATCTTTGATACCATGAACTTTATCAAAGCCGATGTCCAAACCATCGTTATGGGGATGGCTGCTTCTATGGGTTCATTCTTATTGACCGCTGGTGAAAAAGGCAAACGCTTTGCATTACCAAATGCAGAGATCATGATCCACCAACCATTAGGTGGCGCACAAGGACAAGCAACTGAGATCGAAATTGCTGCCCGCCACATTTTGGCAACCCGCGAACGTCTGAACAAAATCTTGTCAGAACGTACCGGTCAACCAATCGAAGTGATTGAACGCGACACCGATCGTGACAACTTCATGACCGCACAAGAAGCCAAAGATTACGGCTTGATCGACGAGATCATGGAATCAAACAAATTGAAATAAGCTTGCATAAAAAAAGGTGTACGAAGCAATTCGTACACCTTTTTGCGTCTTTTGGTTCGGCGTCAGACTTCACCATATTCGCCCTGTTGGTAAGCATACCCATTTTCCACGTAATGCGTGATGTTTGCCTGATTTTTGGCGATTTCTTCCTCTGTCAACGGGCGGATCACTCGTGCAGGACGACCAAACGCCAACACATTGGGCGGAATGACGGTTCCTTCCGTTACTAACGAACCAGCACCTAACAAGCTATTTTCACCGATCACTGCATGATTCAAAACAATCGAGCTCATGCCGATCAGCGCCCCTTTTTTGATGGTACAGCCATGAAGCATACACTGATGCCCAACAGTCACATCGTCTTCCACGATCGTCGGGGCATCGTGATCAACGTGAATGATCGTTCCATCTTGAATATTGGTACGCGCGCCGATTTCGATGCGATTGGCATCGCCTCGAATCACTGCTTGAAACCAGACCGTACTCTCTTTTCCTAGAGTCACGTTTCCTACGATCGTCGCATTTTTTGCCACAAAACAAGGTGTTCCTTGCAACGAGGCTGGCGAAACTGTTTTGTGGGTTTCATTCCCTGATTGTTCTTTGTCCATCAACTTCTCCTTCCAATCCATAAACGGATCTGCGCTTTCTTTTTTCACTATAGCACCACCCTTGCGACAATGCAAAAAGAGCGCCAGTCTGACTGGACGCTCTTTTGGGCTTACTCGGCTTCTTCTGAAAATTGGCTTTGGTACAGTTGGCTATAAAAGCCGCCAGCTGCCAACAAGGTTTCGTGATTGCCTTTTTCAATGATCGACCCTTGATCCATCACTAAGATCAGATCTGCTTCACGAATCGTTGACAAACGATGGGCGATCACAAAGCTGGTACGACCTTCCATCACTTTATCCATTGCTTTTTGAATCAGCGCTTCTAAGCGGGTATCCACCGAACTGGTGGCTTCATCGAGAATCAAAATCTTCGGATCAGAGATGACTGCCCGAGCGATGGTCAACAATTGTTTTTGCCCCAAGGAGACATTGTCCCCTTCAGAATTGATGATCATTTCGTAGCCGTCTGGCATCGTGCGAATGAAGTGATCGACGTTGGCGGTTTTCGCTGCATCAACGACTTCATAATCGGTGGCATCTAATTTCCCAAAGCGAATGTTGTCGCCGATCGTGCCTTCGTACAACCATGCATCTTGTAAGACCATCCCAAATAGTGACCGAACATCGTGACGTTCCATTTTCTTCGTGTCGATGCCGTCGATCTTGATGGCCCCTTCATTGACATCATAAAAACGCATCAACAAATTGATCAAGGTGGTTTTCCCAGCACCTGTTGGTCCCACGATCGCCACGGTTTGTCCAGCTTTGACTTCAAAGTTCAAGTCTTTGATCAACGGTTTTTTCGGATCATAGGCAAAGCCGACATGTTCAAAGGTCACGTCGCCTCTGATTTGTTCTGGCAATTGGATATCGGTTTGATTGACTGGCTCTTCTTCCTCATCTAGGATTTCAAAGACCCGCTTTGCTGCTGCTGAGGCACTTTGCAAGACGGAAGACAGCTGGGTAATATTCCCCATTGGCTGACTGACTTGCCAAATGTATTGAATGAATGCTTGCAGCTGACCAACAACGATCACGCCGCTGATCACGTAAAAGCTCCCCATGACTGCCATTGCGATATAGGTAAAGTAAGCGGTCATTTGCACCAACGGCATCATCAATCCTGAAACAAAGGCAGAACGAAAGCCGTAATAGCGCAACTGGTGGTTAACGTTTTTAAACCCTTCAAGTGTTTGCTTTTCCCGTCCATACACTTTCAACACACTGAATCCAGTCATGTTTTCTTGTACGTAGCCGTTCAGATCCCCTAACGCATTTTGCATGCCTTGGAAGTCTTTTTGCGACTTTTTGACGATCGTGCGAGAAATCAATAAGGAGGCTGGGATCATGATCAATGAAACCAACGCCATGTAGGTATTAATGTAAAACATCATGGAAACCGCCATAACGATTCCTAAGAAGGCATTGACGATCCCGATCAAGGCTTGTTGCATCGCACCGCTGACGGCATCCACGTCATTGGTCACCCGTGACAAGATATTCCCTTGTTGGTTGCGGTCGAAGTAAGAAACGGGCAAACGATTGATTTTTTCTTCAATGTCTTGCCGCAGATCTCGCATCGCAGATTGGACAACGTTGGTGATCAGCAGCCCTGACATCAATTGTGAGAAACAGTAACCGACACCAACGACTGCGATCCAGATCAAGCAAAGGATCACGTAATCAAAATTAACGCCTTCGCCTGCAGCGATGTTGCGGCTGATCTCTGTCGTCGGTAATCCAGAAACATACGGCATTGCCGCATTGAAGCCGACGGTTGCAACAGTAAACAGCAAGACTAGGATAAATTGTACTTTGTACGGTTTGATGTAAGCACCTAACCGTTTTAAAGAAGAGATTGCTTTCATTGTGCCAACTCCTCCTCTGATAATTGTGACGCCGCAATGTCGTAGTATACTGGACAAGTTTGCAGCAGTTCTTTGTGGGTGCCGATGCCAACCACATCGCCTTCGTTCAAGACGACGATCTTATCGGCATTCATGATCGTTCCTACTCGTTGAGCAACGATCAAAACGGTCGATTCTGTGGTTTCTTTTTTCAAGCGTGCCCGCAATTTTGCATCCGTTTGGTAATCCAATGCAGAAAAACTATCATCAAAAATATAGATCTCTGGTTGGCGGATCACCGCACGGGCAATCGCTAGGCGTTGTTTTTGTCCGCCAGAGAAGTTGGTTCCGCCTTCTGCCAAGTGAGCATCAAAGCCATCTGGTGTGCGAGAAATGAAATCTGCCGCTTGCGCAATCTCGGCTGCTCGTTCCAGCTCTGCTTGCGTGGCATCTTCTTTCCCATAGCGTAGGTTTTCTGCGATCGTCCCTGTAAATAGCAACGCTTTTTGAGGGATAAACCCGATCTTGTTGCGCAACGTCGTTAAGCTGTAATCCCGAACGTCAACACCATCCACCAAAACTTGGCCTTCACTGACGTCGTAAAAACGTGGGATCAATTGGATCAAGGTTGATTTTCCACTTCCAGTACTACCGATAAACGCCACGGTTTCCCCTGGTGAAGCGGTAAAGCTAACATTACGGATCACTGGACTTTGAGCATGTCCTGGATAAGCAAAGGTAACATTTTTGAATTCCAAGAAGCCTTTCGTCTTAGTTTCAGTCACTGGCTGTTCTGGCTCTTTGATTTCAGAAGTCGCATCTAACGCTTCTTGGATTCGACGAGCAGAAACCGCCGCTCGTGGATACATCGTAAAGACAGTCGCAAACAGCATGAAAGAAAACAGCGCATGGAAGATGTATTCGATAAATGCAATCAAGTCACCGACCTGCAGTTGCCCTTGATCGATTTGAATACTTCCCGTCCAAATAATCAAAATCATCACGATATTGAATAAGAAGAAAAAGCCTGGTTGTGCCGTTGCCATCAAGCGAAACAAGCTGCGAGAACTAGAAGCATAGGCTTGGTTGACTTTGCCAAAGCGTTTTTCTTCAAATTTTTCATTGACGAAGGCACGGATCACTCGTAAACCAGAGAGATTTTCCCGCAAGATGCCATTGATTTTATCTAGATTGGCTTGTTGTTTAGTGGATAAGGGTTCCGAGATTTTGGCAATGGCGATGACGGCCATCAGCAATATCGGCAATGCCCCCAAAACATACAACCCTAGTTGTGTACTTGTCCGCATGACCATGTACAAGCTGACCACAAACATCATGGGTGTCATCAAACCTGTCCGTAAGATGCTTTGCATAAACAGCATGATTTGATACGCATCATTGGTCACACGGGTGATCAATGATGAAACCCCGATTTTTTCATATTCGGTATGTGAATAGCCTTGGACTTTTTCAAAAAGATCGTCACGAATATCTGCCACAATGTTAGTGGTGATACGTGACGTGAAATAGCCTAACAAAATGTTCATCGTGATCCCCACAATGGTGATCGCGATCATCGCCGCACCCATTTTCCATATGTAGTCGCGATCACCAGCGGCGATCCCTTTGTCGATCATTCTTGCCAATAACGTCGGCAAACCTAATTCAATCAAAATAAAACCAAAAACACAGATGAAATTAAAAACCAGCAGTTTCTTGTTTCTCATCGTGTAGTGCCACATTAATTTCAAAAAATCCCCTCCTTTTTTACTTCATTACTTCTACTATAGCATAGGAATATTCTTATTGTAATGCACTTTCAACGAAAAAAAGCAAACTTCAGCGATAGTCCTTTCATTTTCTTTCAGTAAGCCTTTTCAAAATGACGTGTTTCTATACTTATTCGTTTTTCTGTGATAAACTAGGGATACTTGTAGTGGAACGACTTACAAACCCGGTGAATTTTTTATGACGACATTTGGAAAGCAAAGACGAGGCTTTCTCTTTTTTCTCACAACGATTGTCTGAAAAAAGCATGCAGCGGCTCTCGAAGCCTTCTTTTCAGGTCACTTTATTCGGACCTCGATTTTGTGATGCAGCGAATTCATCAACCAAATAGACTACTGCGAAAAGCAGATAAAGGAGAAAAGATATGATTTACAAAATTTATTACCAAGAAACAAAAGACCGCAACCCAAAGAGAGAACAAACCCACTCTTTGTACATTGAAGCAGACGATGCAGTGATCGCACGCCGTCTGGTTGAACAAAATACCCCATACAACATCGAGTTCGTTCAAGAACTAGATGAAAAACATTTAGCTTACGAAAAAGAAAACGCTGATTTCAAATTAGCGGAGTTTTAAGATGAAAGTTTCGCTGAAAAATAATGAGACTGGCGTATTCGGCGTCGGTGGACTTGGCGAAATCGGAAAAAACTGTTATGGGGTTCAATTCCAAGATGAGATCATCTTAATTGACGCGGGAATCAAATTCCCCGAAGATGAACTGCTTGGGATCGACTATGTCATTTCCGATTATAGCTACATCGTTCAAAATTTACCGAAAGTCAAAGGCTTGATCGTCACTCATGGTCACGAAGACCATATTGGCGGAATCCCTTACTTGTTGCGGGAAGCCAATATCCCGATCTATGCGGGACCCTTGGCACTTGCTTTGATCACCAACAAATTAGATGAGCATGGCTTATTGCGGGATGCGGAATTACACGAAATCAATGAAGATACGGTGATTCGTTTCCGTAAAACATCCATCAGCTTCTTTAGAACGACTCACAGTATCCCTGATGCTTTAGGTGTCGTTGTCAAAACGCCTTCTGGCAATATCGTCGCAACTGGCGATTTCAAGTTTGACTTTACGCCTGTGGGCGAACCAGCAAACTTGCACAAAATGGCAAAAATTGGTGAAGAAGGCGTCCTTTGCCTCCTTTCCGATAGTACCAATGCAGAAATTCCGACCTTTACCAAATCAGAAAAAACGATCGGCAGCTCGATCCAAAAGATTTTTGAAAAAATCGATGGTCGGATCATTTTCGCCAGCTTTGCCTCCAACATTTTCCGTCTCCAACAAGCTGCAGATGCGGCGGTTGCGACTGGACGTAAAATCGCCGTTTTTGGACGCAGTATGGAAAATGCGATCGTCAACGGACAGCGCCTTGGCTATATCAAGGTGCCAGATGGAACCTTTGTGGAATCTCATGAGATCAATCGTTTGCCTGCAAACGAAACCATGATCCTTTGTACGGGTTCTCAAGGAGAGCCAATGGCTGCTTTAAGTAGGATTGCCAACGGGACTCACCGTCAAATCCAAATTCACCCAGATGATACCGTGATTTTCTCAAGCTCACCAATCCCAGGAAATACCACGAGTGTCAATCAGCTGATCAACTTGTTGTTGGAAGCTGGCGCAAACGTGATCCATGGCAAATTGAACAACATCCATACTTCTGGTCACGGTGGCCAAGAAGAACAAAAACTGATGTTGCGTCTAATGAAGCCAAAATTCTTTATGCCTGTCCACGGGGAATTTCGGATGCTGAACATCCACACCCAGTTGGCACAAGATGTCGGTGTACCAAAAGAAAATTGTTTCATTATGGAAAATGGTGACATGTTGGCCTTAACAGCGGATACCGCTCGCTTGGCTGGTCATTTCAATGCCAATGATGTTTATGTCGACGGCAGCGGTATCGGTGATATCGGAAATGTCGTCCTACGAGATCGTCGCATTCTTTCAGAAGAAGGCCTCGTCTTAGCTGTCGCGACAGTCGATGTGGCGAAGAAAGAAGTCCTTGCTGGACCAGATATCCTTTCTCGTGGGTTTGTTTATATGCGGGAATCTGGCGAGATGATCAACGAAGCACAGCAGATCCTCTTCCGTGCATTGAGGGAAGTCTTGAACCAACCAGACCCAACAGAACATAAATTAAGAGAAGCGATGTCTTCGGCGTTACAGCCATTCCTATTTGAAAAAACCGAGCGTCATCCAATGATCCTTTCGATGATCATGACGCCGGACGATTTATAGTCTCACATGCGAGGGTAGTTCTCAGGTTACTGAGAACTACCCTTTTTCCTTTCCCTTATAAAAAGCAAAAAAAAGACCATCGAATCGATGGTCTTTTGGGGTTTTTGATTTCAAAGTGCTCTTACTGGCAGTTTGTTTGAAAGCTTACGCTTTGTTTACGTTAACTGCTTGAGGTCCACGATCAGAATCTTCCACGTCGAAAGTTACTGCTTGACCTTCTTCTAAAGTTTTGAATCCTTCACCTTGGATCGCTGAAAAGTGTACAAATACGTCTGTACCGTCTTCGCGAGAGATAAAACCAAACCCTTTTTCAGCATTGAACCATTTTACTGTACCTTGTTCCATTAAAAAAAACCTCCTCGTGCATAAGCACTTAATTGTGTGTAACATTGCCTTTGTGCGATAGAGGCCTAACGTGCGTTTCAACATCTATTCAGCAAACAAAATTACAATAATATTTTACACTTGCCCGTATTTTTTTGCAAGACAGACGATTAGACAATTCACCTTTATTTTTAATAATGTTCGCAAACTCGGCTTATTTTCACACGTCTTCCTGTTGCCACAGCCCCTCTTCTCGCAAACTGACATAGGCATTGTCGCCAATGATCAAATGATCCAATATGTCGATCCCCATCAAGTCTCCGCACTTGATCAAGCGGCGTGTAAACAGCAGATCTGCCTCTGAGGCTTGGGGACTGCCGCTGGGATGGTTGTGGACGACGATCACTCGGGCGGCACTGTAGCGTACCGCCCAATGAAAAATCTCCCGTGGGTGAGCGATCGACTGATTCAACGATCCGATGAAGATCGTTTTTTTCTGAATGATCTCATTTTTCGTATTCAAATAAAGCCCTAGTAAATGCTCTTGACGACAATCCTTCAACTCTTGGATCAACTGATGGGCGATCGCCATACTAGAGTTGACCTTACCGTACTTTAGTTGAGCGGAGCGCTGGATTCGCACACCTAATTCAACCATCGCTTTGATCTCGATGGCTTTGATTTGTCCGACGCCGCGAATTTCTTGTAATTCATCGATCGTCGCTTGCTTTAGTTCATACAATTCTTGAAAACGATTCAAGACACTGGCCGCTAATTCGAGGACATTCAGAGGACGTGAGCCAGTTCGCAGCAAAATGGCCAATAATTCTTGATTCGAAAGGGCATCCACTCCATATTCTACTAAACGCTCTCGGGGAAACGAACTTTGGGGAATCACAGTTTCATTGATCATAAAAAAACTCCTTTGCGTCGGTCTAATAAAAGATACGCAAAGGAGAGAGTATTTCATGAATCAGGTGCGCAAAAAATCGCAGCTAGATCGAAAAGGCGGTTTCTAGAAAATCTGGGACATCCTCTAGTGATGGTAAGACTTTCAAGACTTTTTCTTCAATGATGGTCGTCGGCGCGATCAAATCGGGAATCATAATGACTGAGATCCCTGCCCCATGAGCAGCATGAATACCGTTAGCCGAATCTTCAAGGATCACCAATTCTTCTTTTGGTACCGCCAATAATGCGTGGGCTTTTTCAAAAATCTCAGGATCTGGTTTTGCCCGTGTGACATCATCAAAGCAGACGATCTCAGGAAATTCCGCCGTTAAGCCTGCTGCTTCCAGCAAGGTATCGATCACTTTGCGCTGGTTGCTAGACGCCAACACTCGGGGAATCTTTTTCTCATCAAGATAATGCAATAACTCGTGGATACCTGGCTTCAATTCAGCCTCGCCCCGTTGGAACATTTCCAGCGTTTGCTGAAAAGCCGCTTGGATAAAGTCTTCGATCATTTGATGGCCAAAGGCTTCGTCGAACCGCTCATGGTAAGCTGCCCAGACTTCTTCATCCGAGACCCCCACATAAGCTAAATACAACTCTTTTGTATAGGGAATCCCCATTTGATCCGCCACGATTTGAGTAGCCTGGTAATAGAGCAGCTCCGTGTCAAAAATCAAGCCGTCCATATCGAAAATCACACCACGTAACTTAGCCATTTCTTCCTCCTATTGCCAACAACAATTCACGAACTTCTGAAACAAAATACAACGATCCTGTCACCAGCAGCAAATCTTCATTGGTCATTTTTTCTAATAATTCTGCCAAGCCAAACTGCCATAAAGAGACGGTTGAGATTCGTTTTTCATCGAGTTCCTGATAGCCGTCTGCTAAATGCAATGCTTTTGGGAAATCAAAGGTCGTTAAATAAATCTCGGCTTGCGGAATTGCCAGCAATTGCTGAAGCATCTCATTGACGTTTTTGGTTTCTAAGGCTGAGAACAGCACATGGATGCGATAGTCGCTGAACTCTTCTTTCATCGTATCCACCAAGCGAGCCATGGCATGCACGTTATGGGCGCCATCGATGATCACCAGTGGTTCACTGCTGATTCGTTCCATTCGGGCGGGCCAATAGGCCTTTCTTAGCCCATTGCGAATTTCTTTAGCTGAAAATGGCAGCTGCCGCAGGTCGCAATACAGACTGTACAATTGGATCGCAACACCGGCATTTTCTGGTTGATGGCGGCCTAACATCGGTGTTTTCAAGCCTTTGATTTTGCCATGCTCATTTTCAAAATCAAACAATTCGCCCCACTCTTCATCAGGATGACGATAGGTCACACGGTACTCTTGCCCTGCATGATACGCAGGTGCCTGTGCTTCTGCAGCTTTCAAATCGATCACCGAAAGCGCGCTTTCAACGATATTGCCAGTCACAAGGGGAATTTGTGGCTTGATGATCCCCGCCTTATGGGCAGCGATTTTTTCAATGGTATCGCCTAAGACATCCATATGATCCATGCCGATCGTCGTGATCGCTGTCAACATCGGGGAAATAACGTTGGTACTATCTAAAAGTCCCCCTAGGCCAACTTCCATTATCGCAACATCGACCTTTTTTTCTTCAAAATAGCCTAATGCCATGGCAGTAATGATCTCAAACTGAGTGATGCCCGTCAGGGTTTCATCACGATCGATTTCAGCAACCAGCGGCTGGATTTTTTCCACCCAAGCGACCAAATCCTCATCTGATATAAATTGTCCATTGATTTCGATCCGTTCATTGAACGCTTCAATGTGCGGGGAAGTAAAAGTCCCCACTTGCTGCCCAGCTTCTTCTAAAAGACTGCGCAAATAGCTGACGGTTGATCCTTTGCCATTCGTGCCGGCGATATGGATCATGGTTATGTTTTTTTCAGGATTGCCCATTCGTTTTAATAATGCTTCGACACGCATCAATCCGGGTCTTTGCCCAAATGCCAAACGCGAATGGATCCACGCTGTTGCTTCTTCGCTTGTCATCTCCTTCACCTCGCTCTTATTTTATCAAAAATCCCACAGCTTTCCCAATTTCTTTCCTTTAAACGAGAAATTTGTTTGACGGTTTCTATCGATTACGCAAAAACAAGCATCTACAAGAGATGCTTGTTTGCAGACAGTCGACGCTTCCTATTGAATCGTGCGCAATTGCTCGATCCGTTCTTGGACTGCTTTTTGTTTTTCAAGATAATCGGCTTCTTTGCTGCGTTCTTGTGCTACGACTTCCTCTGGTGCATTGGCAACGAAGCGTTCATTTGCCAATTTGCCTTGTACCCGTTGAACTTCTTGGGTGAACTTCGCTAGTTCTTTCTCCAAACGCGCGATTTCTTCTTCAATGTTGATCAACCCAGCTAGCGGCAAGTAGATCGTCGCGCCTGATAGGATGGCTGACATCGCCAATTCAGGGGCTTGTAAGCTGTTAGAGATTTCTAGTTCTTCTGGATTACAGAAGCGTTCGATATAGTTTTTGTTGGCGATCAAGAATTCTTCGATCTCAGGCTCATTTGCTTGGATCAGCAAAGTGATTGGTTTCGAAAGTGGTGTGTTTACTTCTGCACGGATGTTTCGAACCGAACGAATCAATTCTTTCAACACTTCCATCCCTTGCGCCGCTTTTTCATCGGTCCATTCTGGTGCCACTTGTGGATACTCAGCAACAACTAATGATTCCCCTGTATGCGGCAGTTTGCTCCAGATTTCTTCTGTAACAAATGGCATGATTGGGTGCAACAAGCGTAAAATTTGATCAAGAACATGGACTAAGATGCTCTTATTGACTTGTTTCGCTGCTTCATTGTCACCGTATAAGGTTTCTTTCGACATTTCAATGTACCAGTCACAGAAATCATCCCAGATAAAGTTGTATAATTGACGACCCGCTTCCCCAAATTCGAAGCGTTCAAAAAGGTCAGTGACTTTTTCAATCGTTTCATTCAAGCGCGTCAAGATCCAACGATCCGCCACTGATTTTTCACCAGAAAAATCAATGTCTTCGGCAGTCATTTCGCTGACATTCATCAAGACGAAACGGGAAGCATTCCAAATTTTATTGATGAAGTTCCAAGCGGCATCCATTTTTTCATAGCTGAAACGCACGTCTTGTCCCGGTGCAGAGCCATTTGATAAGAACCAACGCAATGCATCGGCACCGTATTGTTCAATGACTTCCATCGGATCGATCCCATTTCCAAGCGACTTACTCATTTTGCGACCTTGTTCATCACGGATCAATCCGTGGATCAGGACATTTTCAAATGGTCGTTTGCCAGTAAATTCCAAGCTTTGGAAGATCATACGGCTTACCCAGAAGAAAATGATGTCGTACCCGGTCACTAATGTATTCGTTGGGAAATAGCGTTGGAAATCTTCATTGTTTTCATCTGGCCACCCCATTGTTGAAAACGGCCATAAAGCAGAACTAAACCAGGTATCCAATACGTCTGGATCTTGCTGCCAATTTTCGGCATCCGCTGGCGCTTCAAGTCCTACATACATTTCTCCCGTTTCTTTGTGGTACCAAGCTGGGATTTGATGGCCCCACCACAACTGACGAGAGATCACCCAGTCATGGACATTTTCCATCCAACGTAAGAATGTTTGGTTGAAACGTGGCGGATAAAAGTCCACCGCATCGTCGGTTTCTTGGTTGTCGATGGCTTGTTTTGCTAAT
This sequence comes from Enterococcus sp. DIV0755f, assembly GCF_051713725.1. Taxonomy (NCBI): domain Bacteria; kingdom Bacillati; phylum Bacillota; class Bacilli; order Lactobacillales; family Enterococcaceae; genus Enterococcus; species Enterococcus sp. DIV0755f. The sequence continues at coordinate 656,887 of NZ_JBIOQL010000001.1, read as the reverse complement.
GGCTCCATTTTTACGAACCATTGTGTCGATAAACGAGGTTCGACTACTACGCCTGTCCGTTCTGAGTGCCCTACGCTATGAACCATTTTTTCGATTTTGATCAGACGACCTAACGCCTCTAAGTCTTTCACGATTTGCTTACGAGCAGCAAAACGATCCATGCCTGCATAAGTACCTGCTAAGTCGTTCATTGTTCCGTCATCATTCATGACATTGACCCGTGGTAGGTCATGGCGGTTACCGACCTCAAAGTCATTCGGGTCATGGGCAGGAGTGATTTTTACGACCCCAGTTCCAAATTCTTGGTCCACGTACTCATCTGCGATGATTGGGATCTCTTTATTGACCAAAGGCAAAATCACTTTTTTACCAATCAATGCTTGATAACGTTCATCTTCTGGATGAACCGCGACTGCTGTATCCCCCAGCATCGTTTCTGGACGAGTCGTTGCGATCTCCACCACACCGCTGCCATCTGCTAATTCGTAAGACATATGGTAAAAAGCACCTTCGATGTCTTTGTGGATCACTTCAATATCAGATAATGCCGTGCGGGCTTGCGGATCCCAGTTGATGATGTACTCGCCACGATAGATCAAGCCTTTTTCATATAGCGTCACGAAAACTTTGCGAACCGCTTCGGATAATCCATCATCTAACGTAAACCGTTCACGGCTATAGTCTAGAGATAAACCTAGTTTCGCCCATTGTTCCCGAATGTGACCGGCATATTCTTCTTTCCAATCCCATACTTGTTCAACGAATTTTTCCCGACCAAGGTCATAGCGAGAAATCCCTTGTTCCCGCAGCTTTTCTTCTACTTTGGCTTGGGTAGCGATCCCGGCATGGTCCATTCCTGGTAACCATAAGGTGTCATACCCTTGCATCCGTTTTTGACGAATGATGATGTCTTGTAACGTGGTATCCCAGGCATGACCTAAGTGCAATTTTCCTGTTACGTTTGGTGGCGGAATCACGATAGAATAAGGTTTTGCTTCTTTGTTGCCGCTTGGTTTAAAACGGTCATGTTCTAACCAATCTTGGTAGCGCCCCGCTTCTACTTCTTGGGGATTGTACTTGGTGGATAGATTTTCAGTTTCTGTCATTGTTGGTCCTCCTAAAGTTACGTTTTTTAGACGTAATGGTTGGTGTGGATTTTTGGTGCCTGTTGCTGGGTAAAGCGTGACAATGTTTGAATCGTTCAGGATTAGTGCCGTGGTAGAGATGATTATCAGCTGTTTGTTGACGCCTCGCTTGTTGTTCGTAAAAAAACGTTGCTTACAGAGGTCAAGGCTCGCTTCCGTGATCCGCTATTGTGTCTTAGGGCTTTTGGCAACCGATCTGACTCGCTTCGTGAACCAATTTTGATGACTTCTTGTACTGTTCATCATCTATTCTGTCTTGCATCGCAAGCCAATCATTGTGATTCCTAGTATGGTTACTACGCTCCCTATGGTCGCCTAGTACTGTTCATCATCTGCTCTGTCCCACTTTGTGGGCCACTCATTGTGATTCCTAGTACGGTTACTACGCTCCCTATGGTCGCCTAGTACTGTTCATCATCTGCTCTGTCCCACTTTGTGGGCCACTCGCAGTGATTCACAGCAAAAAGCGCCCTAATGCCGAGGCATTAGGGCGCTGATACGCGGTACCACCTAAATTGCAGATTGCTCTGCCACTTTGACGTGAGGTAACGTTCACGACGCGCTTGATCTTACTGTTCGGCTTTGTCTGCAAGAAACAAACCGTGGTTCGGATCAAAGACCTTCAAGCTACCTTTTCAGTGTCTGGGGAAGTCTTGCACCGACCGACTTCTCTCTGACCGCCAGGGTCACTGATACTCCTCTTGAACATTGTCTTGCTATCATAGATTCTTGTTTCATCTTGCTACATTCTACAATGAACTTTTTTGAAAGTCAATCAGAGGTTTGCTTTCGCAGCATCAATGGCTGCTTGATAATCCGGTTCGTGGGAGATCTCAGGCACGATCTCAACGTGTTGGATCACGCCTTCACGGTCTAAAACGAAAATTGCTCGGGCAAAATGACCGAAGTCTGGGATCATGATTTGATAGGCCTCACCGAAGGTATTCGCCGGATCATGAAGCATGATCATGTCAACACCTTCTTGGCCGCACCATTGCGCTTGTTCTTCTTTTGTATTGTTAGAAATCGTGACAAAATGGATGTCATCCAATTGACTTGCTTCTTGGTTGAAACGCTTGGTCTGCAATGCACAGACGCGTGTCACGATATCGGGAACCACGCTGATGATCGTTGGTTTTCCTAAAAAATCAGTCAGTGTGTATTCCTTGTCCTCTAAACTTTTCAAGCGAAAATCAGCCGCTTTATCCCCTACTTTTGGTTGGTTGCCAGGCATCTCATAAACCGTTTCTTTGCGTGTAACTTGCATAACATCTCTCCTATACCATTTTCTCCCAGTATAAGAAAGATTGTCAAAAAACGAAAAGGATTTGCTCAGACTTTCGATTTTTGCGAGTAGGTCGTATCAAAAAAGATCAATGTTTGCAATTCTGTCGTCAAATCAATGTATTGGATATTGACGTCTTTTGGCACGATGACGGGATCAGGGGCAAAATTTAAAATCGCTGTGATCCCAGCATCCACGATCGCATCGATCGCCATTTGTGAATAACGACTAGGAACGGTCGAAATCGCTACGGTGATCCCTTTTTCTGCTACGACTTCCGCCAATTGATCCATTCCATAGACATAACGCCCACTAATGGTCTGACCAATCATTTCTGGATCATTGTCAAAAACCGCGACCACGGAAAGATTTTCATTTCTGCGAAAATTGTTGTTGGCTAACGCTTTTCCTAAATTTCCATAACCAATCAAGGCGATTTTTTTCTCTTCATTGGTTTCTAAGATATAGCTCAATACCTCAATCAGATAAGGAACATCATAGCCATAGCCACTTCTGCCCAATTCTCCTAGATGAGAAAAATCTCGGCGGATCGTGGCTGAAGGAACTTGCGTGATTTCTGCAAACTCTTTCGATTTGATTCGCTGAATACCAGAGGCATCCAGTAATTTTAAGTGTCGTAAATAAGCTGGCAAACGTTTTGCCGTCGCTTTCGGAAGTTTTTTATCTCTTAATGCTTCCATCCTGTCCACCCTCCTTGTTAAATGATTCACATATTGAGTGTAGCATGTTCCATTTTCAATAGCAAGAAAATATTCACAAACTCTCTCACTCGATGAAAAACGACCACAACTATTCAAAAACAGTTGTGGTCGTAGCATTAAAATCGGGGTTTTATTATAAAAATTCAGCGAATTCCGTTGCTGCTTTTTCTTGATTTGCCGTGATTGCTTCCAGTTTCAACCCAGCCATCGCACGTTCCATCATCCCTTCGATATCGAGACGTTCTTCATATTGGTGGACCTTATCCAGTCTTGGGCGCGTCTTTGGTTGAGGAGGTGCAAAGATTGTGCAGCAATCCTCAAATGGCTGAACTGATAATTCAAAGGTATCAATGGCTTCGGCAACTTCAATGATTTCCAATTTGTCCATCGTTGCCACTGGGCGCACGATCGGCGTATTGGTTACTTCATTGATGGCGACCATGCTATGCAAAGTTTGTGAAGCCACTTGTCCTAATGATTCACCATTTAAGATGATCAAGCCATGACGAGCTTCCCGAATCGCATCCGTCAAACGCAGCATCATCCGACGGGTGATGGTCATCCAATAGCCTTGTGGCACACGATTTTTGATTTCTTCTTGGATTTCTGTAAACGGAACTTCGATAAACTGGATGCTTCCCACATAAGGCGCAAGCTTCTTCGTTAAATCTTTGGCTTTTTGCAACGCTTGTTCACTCGTATAAGGAGGGCTTGCAAAATGGACCGCTTCGATCTCAACGCCGCGTTTCATGGCAAAGTAGCCTGCAACTGGCGAATCGATACCGCCAGAAAGCATCAACATTCCCTTTCCACTGGTGCCCACTGGCAGCCCAGCGGCTCCTTGGATCGTTTCATAAGACAAATAAGCGCCATCGATCCGTATTTCTACACGCAAATTGATGTCTGGTTTTTTCATTTGGACTTTGATATCAGGAAAACGGTCGATCACCGCATTACCTAAGGTCAAATTCAACTGGTTGCTATCTTGCACAAACGAATGATCACTGCGCTTGGCTGTGATTTTGAAGGTCTCAACACCCGTATAGATCTCTGCCATGACGTCTTGAACGGCTTTCTTTAATACTTCGATATCTTTTTCGACCCGAATGCTGGGGGAAAAGTTTTGAATCCCAAAGACTTTTTGCAGCTTAGGAATGATCTCTTGGCTGTTTTCACCGTTCAATAGCAAGTGCATGCGATCTCGCTCGGCATGAACTTTGACATGGGGATAATCTGCTAAGGTACGTTTGACGTTTGAAGCTAATTGCATAATAAAACTACGACGATTTTTGCCCTTTGTTGACAGTTCGCCATAACGAACCATGATTTCTGAATAATTCACGAGAAAACTCCTTTGATTTGGATTGATTTTATAGTGGTCTGTCGTGCTTAATTGATTTTCGAAAATTTTTGGTACAACTGGTGGAAGACGATCAGAAACTGCTCGACTTCTGCCATTGTATTGCTCTCATCTAAACTGATACGAACAGCCGATGTTGCTAACTGTTCTGGAACGTGCATCGCATGAAGCGTACTGCTGGCCATCTTTTTACGGGAGGAACAAGCGCTCGTCGTCGAAAGATAGATCTGCTTTTCTTCAAAGGCATGGACTAAAACTTCTCCTCGGATCCCTTTTAATGAAAAACAAAGTATGTGCGGCGCAAACCCTTCTGTGCCAGAAAAAAGCGTGACTTTCTCGTACCCAGCCAGTGCTTCTTGCAAATAGCCTTTTAATAATTGAACATGGTTCGGCTTTTCAGCCTTTTGTTCTGTCGCTAAACGTAGGGCTTTTGCCATAGCAACGATTGCTGGTACGTTTTCGGTACCGCTGCGCTGGTTTTGCTCTTGCCCACCGCCGGTCATCAATGGCGCCAGCTTACGGCCTTGTTTCCAATAGATAAAGCCTGCGCCACGAGGTCCATGAAATTTATGCGCAGAGAACACGGCAAAATCGACCCGCTCATTGAACCATTGTTCTTGCGGCACCTTTGTGATGGCTTGGACGGCATCTACATGAAAATGGATCGTTGGATGGTCCGCTAGCACAGCTGCGATCTCATGGATCGGTTGGATCGACCCTACCTCATTATTGACCGCCATCACCGAAACCAAAATCGTTTCTTTGCGAATCAGGTTTGCTAATTCAGACACGTTGACAAAGCCTTGGGCATCGACAGGCACAACACTGACCTCAAACCCTAACTCGGCTAATTGAGCCGCTGTTTCACTGACGGCAGGGTGTTCAATACTGGAAATAATCAGGTGATTCCCATAGGCTTTTTTCGCTAAAGCAGTCCCTTTGATGACCCAGTTGTCTCCTTCAGTTCCTCCACTGGTAAATGCGATCTCTTTGGAAGAAACGTTTAACAGATCGGCGATCTGCTGACGAGATTGCTGCAGCAGGCGATTGGCTTGATTTCCTAAATCATGCAGGCTTGAGGGATTGCCGATGATTCGCTGACTGACTTGGACATATGTATTTAAAGCTTGTGGATAAATAGCGGTTGTTGCACTGTTGTCAAAATAGATCAATGATAGGACCCTTTCTCTAAAAAAATTCTTTCCCATTATAACTGCTCTTGGGCTGAGTTTCAAGGTGACTCGCTGGCTTTGGCTTTTTTTAAAGGAAACTTTTCCTTCCTTCGTAAGCGGTACTCATGCAGCGAGCCATTCTTTCCATGAAAAAAGCCAGTCAGTTTTTCACTGCTGGCTTTCGTATTATACTAAGTCGCGGTTATTGAAGTAGAAGTTTTCGATCCGTTTGAAGGCACCTGGTTCTACTCGTTCCAACGCTGTGCCGATTTCATCTAGCGCATCTTGATAGCGATATTCTTTACTGAACAAGTAAAGTGATTTGTCGATCGCTGCCTTGATATCTGGATGAGAATGACGATAGCGGTTGGCATATTGCATCATTTGCTCAGTCAATGCCGCAGCATCCACTAAGTCTTTTGTTTGTTCATCTAAAAGATCAAGATCTTCTTCACAGACAGAAACCAATTTATTGATTTCTTGCATGTTGATGCGAATCTTGTTCAATTCTTTGCCTAGTTCTTCGACACGATCCGTTGCCACGAAGAAGAATTCTAAATACTCGCCTGGCAAACCAGGTAAGCGTTGTTTCTCAACAAACCGTTTCAAGTTGCGTAGACGGAATTCGAAGCTTTCCACTTTTTCTTGTGCAACTTTTTCGCCACGACGTAATTCCGCAAGAGAATCATCGATTTCGACTTGCTGGCTTTCCACATCATCCAAAATCTTGTAGGCATCTTTGTAGAAGCTTTGCACTTCTGAATAAGGAATCTCATGTTTTTCCAATTTCGGTAAGTACTCGTTGTTGCGGCGAGCCAATTCGTCCACTTCGGTTTGGAAGCCGCGGACGCGACCCAATTCATTATGATTCAAAGTATAGCTTTGTGCCGTATGATCCAATTCGATCAACAACTGACGGTTGTTCTTCGTTGCGTGGTCAATGTAGTCTTCGATGATCTGACGATTTTTCATGACATATTTCTTGGCATTGATCTCACGTTCCATCACCGTATACAAGGCATCGATATCACTTGCAGTATCACGGCTTGCCACTTCAACGGAAGCGACTTCTGTTTTCGCTAGATCGTTCATGGAGTTTTCAACCCGTTTTTTCACACGGTTGATTTCTTCTTGGAAGTTTGCTTCTGGGAACACATATTTTTGTTCTAATAATTTTTTATAACCCTCTTGGATTTCTTTCAACTGATCAGGGAAGGTACGATTTAATTCTTCGTACGCCGCTGGGATCCGTTTCATTAGGTCTTCCACTTCATAGGTGTGTTTTTCCGCTTGGTCTAACACTTCCCGTGCTTCCACAGGATCGCCTGAAGTATTTAAGGTAACAAATTGGGTGAACTCAATTTCAATGTTTTTGATTTGTTTTTGCAGCTCATTGTAGGCAGGACCGAATTCTTCGCCTTGATCCCGCAGCTTCTTCTTCAAGTCTTCGTAAACGTCCAGCGCTTTTTGAACTTCCAGTGAATTTCGTTCTTCACTTTCTCGTAATTCTTTCAAGCCTGCGCGAATCTCTTCCACTTGGCGTTCCATCTCGTCCATGGTCGCTTCGGCTTGGACGATCGCCCCTTTTGCTTTGAAAAAGCGGATGCGTTCGTTCAGCTCTTCCACTTCAAAGATTTGACTTTCAAGTTCAGCAAAAGATTTTGTGGAGATATCTGTCCATTGTTGGTTCCACTCACGGAAGGTGTTTTGACTTTGACCAACCAAGTGCATTCTTTTTACTTCATCGACTTCTTCGATCACCGGCAAGTCAAACAGATTTTCTTTGCGTTTTTCCAAGTCATTCAGCTTTTCTTGGTTTTTCTTCCGCATGAAAAAGCCAATTGCATACAAGACCGCTGCGATGATGATGATGGCAATGACAATTCCAAAGATGATATTAGTTCCCATTTTGTGGTTCCTCCAATTTTCAAATATACATGTTTCGTCTAAAACCTGCTGATCAGCAGATTGATTGATAAGTTCGTTGAGTATAAAAAGGACAGATAGTCCCTTTATAAAAAAGCATCTACGCTAGATTATAGCATAAAGAAAAAAATCAAGCATTAGATTGAGGCAAAAAAGATCGACTTTTTTCGCATCGAATAAAATAAATCACGGCTTTTCCAGCGATAATGAAAACAAATCGTGAAATTTACATCAACAAGTGACTTTTTTTCTGATTTTTCCGATTTTTTTCAAGAAACCGCTTGATTTCTCCCTATTGAAACTGTACTCTAGTAAAAAGCTTGAACAGGAGTAATGTCAAATGAAAGTAGCGAAATTCGGAGGCAGTTCCCTTGCCTCAGCCGAACAAGTCGAAAAAGTTGTTGCGATAATTGAAAGTGATCCTAAAAGACGGTTTGTTGTTGTTTCAGCGCCTGGTAAGCGTTCCAGCGACGATCAGAAAGTCACCGATCTGTTACTAGCTGTCTGTACCCGTCTGTGTGCCCAAGAAGAAATCACTGATTTAATAGAAGAAATCTATACCCGCTATACAGCGATTGCTGCCCCCTTTGGTATCGAACAAGTCCATTTAGACCGCATCTGGCAATCATTGGCGGCTTTTCAAACACTGCCTACCCAAGACAATCCGCATCTTTATGATACGGTCTTGGCAAGCGGCGAAGACAACAACGCCAAATTGATCGCAGGGATTTTACAAAGCCGTGGGTTAGCTGCTCGCTACATGAATCCGCAAGAACTTGGGTTGCTGGTGACGGATGAACCTCAAAACGCCCGTATCTTGAACAAGTCGTACGCCAAGATCGCACAATGGCGCGACAGTCCTGAAATCTTAGTGATTCCTGGCTTCTTTGGCTACACAGAAGCCGGCGAGATCTGTACCTTCTCTCGAGGAGGATCAGATATTTCTGGTGCCATCGTGGCGGCTGGTCTGCAAGTAGAATTGTACGAAAACTTTACCGATGTCGATGGGATTTTTTCTGCTCATCCAGGCTATGTTCATCATCCAGAGTCCATCAAAGAAGTGACCTACCGAGAAATGCGAGAGCTGTCTTATGCGGGCTTTACTGTGTTGCACGATGAGGCCTTGATGCCTTCATACCATGCGAAAATTCCCGTGGTGATCAAAAACACCAATAATCCAAGTCATCCCGGTACCTTGATCACCAACCAGAGAGACAATTTGGATCAGCCCGTGATCGGCGTTGCCAGTGACGAAGGCTTTTGTATGATCTATATCCGCAAATACTTGATGAACCGCGAAGTTGGGTTCACGTTACGGGTCTTAGAGATTTTCCGTGAATTTGATTTAAATTATGAACACATGCCTTCAGGAATCGATGATATCTCGATCATTATGCGCTCCAACCAGTTGAATCCAGTATTGGAAGAAGAACTGCTGCGCAAGATCGCCTACGAGATCGATCCCGATGAACTGCGAATGACCCACGATCTATCCATGGTCGTCGTCGTTGGTGAAGGAATGCGTCAACGAGTCGGGATCACTGCCGACAGTACCGCTGCCCTTGCGCGGAAAAATATCAACTTAGAGATGATCAACCAAGGGTCCTCTGAGGTCAGCATCATGTTCGGTATCCACAAAGAACAAGAAAAAGCCGCTGTCAGAACCCTTTACTACACTTTCTTTGATTAAACCAAACGTGCCAGTTGCACCACTCCTTTTGCTGATAAGCAATCGGAACGGGCAACTGGCACGTTTGGTTTTTATTCTGACGATTCTTGAGCTTGCGCTTGTTTTTGTGCCAATTGGCGGTTGATTTCTGCCTTGATTCGCGGTTCAGGAGCAAACCGTTCTTCCCAATCGCTCGGCTTCATGACTTTGTGGGTCTCAGGATCATAATGAGGCTGCCCATCTGGAAAAAGTTTCCCCATGTTGGCGTCATGAACGATAGCCAAGATCGGCGCTGGATCGACCCCTAACAGTGAAAACGAGCCATAGGTAAAATACAGCAGATCACAAAGCGCATCGACTTGTTCTACTAGAGAATCACTGACAGGCTGTTGTTTGGCAGCCAGCTTGGCTTGGGCTTGATCGATCGCTTGATGCAAATGCTCCAGACCTGATTGGAAGGTCTCTTCGTCATTGTTGCTGGCAGCATAAAGGAACTCAACTAATTCTTCAATTTTAAAACCAGCACGAAACTGGGCTTTTTCCGCTGAAAAAGCTTGTGGATATGGCGGTCGCGTTGGATCAAAGGTTTTATGAAACTCTTCCGTCATTTCAAATGGACTCATTTTGCTCGCTTCTTTCTGCTTTTTCTCATGGTTCTGTTTTATGGTTCTGCGCTGTCTTCTACGTTGCTTCATAGATTGGCTACTTGCTTATTTTTTTATTCCCTGGCTTGGGCATCCTCGGCAATGATGCCAAAATGGATCAAGGCTTTCTTGATGCCGTCATGATCGTTGGTATCCGTCACAAAGTCAGCACTGGCTTTAGTGATGGGCTGGGCATTGCCCATCGCAACCCCGATCCCCACGCCTTCTAACATTTCCACATCATTAAAATGATCCCCAAATGCCATCGCTTCTTCCATCGCGATCCCTTCATAGGCCAAAAACTCTTTGATGCCTTTGATTTTCGAACCGTTTTTCGGCACGATGTCAACAGAATAGGCATTGGATCGCTTAAAATCACATTGCGGCAGCTTGGACCGTAATTTTTCGCGCTCTGATTCAGGGCTCAGCATAATGCACTGATAGATGGGCTCTCGTAAAATGTCCAACGATTCATAGCGCTTGGCGTTGCGATTGGGACTAAAGCGCTGCAAGACTTTCTTTAAAAAACCGACGGGAAATTTTTTCGGTACATAGCGTAAGTAGCGCTGCATGACGGGTGATTGGCTTAAGCGGATCGTTAAGCTGCCAGCCACTTGCGTTTCTCCGCCAAACATGACTTGGCGGTAATTTTCATCTGCGTATTCTACGATCGCTTCCAGCGTTTGTTTTGGAAAAGGTTTAGCATAAATCAAGTTTTCCTTCGTGTAGACATATTGGCCGTTATAGGTGATAAACATGTCTAACGACAAGTAATCGATCACCTTCTCTAAATCAACCGGACCACGTCCGGTGGCAATGCCGCAGAGGACGCCATTGGCTTGGGCTTGTTTGATGGCTTCACGGGTACTGGCAAGCGCCTTGCCGTTGCTGGCAATCAGCGTGCCATCAATATCAAAAAAGATTGCTTTTATCATATGACTCCTCAAAATAATTTCAACTGATTAGGATTTAATGCTTCGTAATCGATCTGCAGCGCATCGATCAATGCGCGAGCATTGTCAGCGGCATCACGACCGGCATTATTATTGAAGACCACTGCGACTTCTTTGGCATTGGCTTCGATGGCTTGGACTGCGTGTTTTAACTCCGTTAGTTCGGCTTGGTCATAGCGATACAAGGTCCGCAGATTTTTGGCATCTGGTCCTGTCGCTGTCCAGCCGCTGTCGTTGCGTCCATGAAAACGGCACAAGACAAACGCGGGATTGGTCACGGTTGGATCAAGGGGAATGGTGGTCGATAGCTTTTTCGGCTGATCAACAACTACTAAGGAAAACTGCTTTCGCTTCATATAATCGATCATTCCCGGATACAGTTTCGGCTGATACCAGCTGCTGTCTCTCAGCTCGATCGCCACTGGGTAGCCCGCAAACCATTCTCGCACTTGGTCTAAATAGGCGACATTTTCTTTTGTACATTTAAAGCTGTTGGGAAACTGCGCCAATAGGCAAAAGAGTTTGCCTGCTTCTACCATTGGCGCGATCGCTTCTTTATAAAGCTGCAGCGCTTCGGTCATGGTCAACTGATCAGGCAAATTTCCTTGGGTGGTCACACTTTGATGGACTTTCAACACAAAGCGGAAATTTTCGGGAATCTGGGTCAACCAGTTGCGCACGTCTTTTTCTTTTGGCAAAAAATGATAGGTAGTATCCAGCTCAACTAGCGGAAAATAACGGGCATACTCAAATAATTTCGAGTTTTTTCTTTGCACGAGACTGCCATGTTCACTAAATGTGGTACAACCAATTCGAATCATTTTTTCCCATCGCTCCTTGTTTTCTTATTTTAATAGTATACAATAGTTTTGAGTTAAGAGTAAATAAATCATTGCAGGTGATGAAAAAATGAAACGAATTCTCGTGTTGCACACTGGCGGCACCATCGCCATGAAAGAAGACACCCTGACAGGCGGCGTCAGCCCTGATGTCAGCAATCCGCTGATGGATGCACCGATCCACATTGATGACGATGTTGAATTGATCGTCGAAGACATTTTTAATATTCCCAGTCCTCATATGACCCCAAAAGAAATGCTGCAGCTGAAAGAACGTATCCAGCTGGCGCATTTAAGCGGTGTCGATGGGGTCGTGATCACTCACGGAACCGATACGCTGGAAGAAACAGCCTTCTTTTTAGATACCACAATCGGCGGTCAGTTACCGATCGTGGTGACTGGCGCCATGCGCTCAAGTAATGAAATCGGCAGTGACGGACTTTATAACTTTGAAAGTGCGATTCGGGTGGCGAAATCACCTGATGCCTTAGGAAAAGGCGTCTTAGTCGTGATGAACGATGAGATCCATTCCGCACGTTATGTTACGAAGACCCACACCACCAATATTGCGACATTCCGCACCCCGACATTAGGTCCGATCGGCTTAGTCACAAAGCACCGTATCTTGTTCATGCAAGAGCTGTTAAATAACCGCCATTTGGATGTTGATCGTGTCGATGGTCTGTTTCCGATCGTCAAAGCCTATGCGGGAATGACTGGGGAATTGTTCGATGCTTTAGCCGACTCGCTGATCGATGGACTAGTGATCGAAGCTTTAGGCGCTGGCAATCTGCCGCCGCAGACCATAGAGCCTTTGAAAAAACTGATCGCTAGAAACATTCCAGTCGTCTTAGTTTCTCGCTGCTTCAACGGCGTTGCCGAGCCGGTCTATGACTACTTAGGCGGCGGGATCGAATTGCAAGCTCTTGGGGTGATTTTCTGCAATAGCATCAATAGCCAAAAAGCCCGCATCAAATTGCTGATAGCGAAAAACCGTGGGTTGACCATGGATGAACTGCCTGATTTCATGGAGAATTAACCAAACAAAAACCCTTTTGCCATTCCGCTAATGGAGGCAAAAGGGTTGTTTTATTTTTCTCGCCAAGTAAAGATGGCTTCGCAGTAAGTATCCTCACCGATCTTGATCTCGTGGATCGTTTGCAGCGGCACAGCCCCGCCGGCTTCATCGACTGTCTTCTCATTGATTTGAAAATGGCTTTCGATCAAATGGCCGTAAGCCACTTCCCGATCAAAACGGATCGTCACTTGTGTCACTTCATGTTTTGTTAAAAACTCATAGCCTAAGACGTCCATCAGCCAATTGAAATACATGGCATTGTTGACATGCTGATTGCTATCAATATCGTAGAAACGCACTCGATACGGCAAAAATTGTCCTTGCGTGATAGGGGTGATCTTCGGGTAGCGTTTGATTCGCTTGATTTTTTCACTGCCAAAAGGCGCCACGATCTCATCTGGTACACTGCTGACTTTGCGCGTCTCAGGGTCCATTAACGCAAAAACCGCCTCGATTTTGACCAGTTCCGTTCCGTCTTCTGCCAATAACCAGAAGTAACGGTAGCAGAAAAATTTATTGTATTCTCTCGCCTGGGTCGCCACTTGGATCTGCTCCCCTACGCGCGGCAAACGAGTCACCGTTATGTGATAGCTGGTGATGATCCAGGTCAAGCCATAACTAGCGATGACTTCTGGTCCGCGGTTTAACGCCGCACTTTGTTCTTCTGATGTCTTGATGGCGATGCCTAGCATGGCTGGAAACGTCATCGTTTGGTTGACATCACATTCATAATACGCCACTTCATGCGTGGTTTGATACTTTGCTGCCATAGTTCTAATTGCCTCCTAAAAACGACTCAATATTTCATCGACACTTGGTCCATAGCTTTCGCCAAACTGATTCAAATGGACCAATAAATAATACAATTGATACACTGGCAGTCGCTCTTGCCAATCCTCATCTAATGGATAGACTTCTTGATAGCCTTCCAAAAATTCCTGACGAAAACCACCGAAGAGCTGGGACATCGCAATATCCATTTCTCGATCCCCATAAGCGACTGCTGGATCAAGAAACACTGGTTCTCCTTGCTGATCGAACAGCACATTCCCCCGCCAAAAATCACCGTGTAATAAAGCAGGTGTGACGCTGCGATCACGCCAATTTTCATGCAAAAATTCTTTCAAACGCAGATAAGCAGCTTCCCGTTTGGCATGCCAGCGGTTACCCAGCTTCGCTAATTCGACTTGCACATCCAAACGGCAGACTGTGTAAAAATCAAGCCAATCCGTGGTTTTCGGATTGACTTGCGGCAAAAAGCCGATGTAATTGTCTTCGTAAAACCCAAAAGACTCCTGCGTCTGCTGATGAAGCCGAGCCAAGCTTTGACCTAAGCGTCGCTGCTGTCCTTCCCCACCATCGATCCATTCCATCAATAAAAATGCCCTCTCTTCAGTCTGACCGATATGTTCGATTTTTGGCACCCGCACGAAAGGGGCTAATTCAGCTAAGCCGTTGATCTCTGCTTGAAAGAACACCGATGAAACATGAGGATGAGTTTTTAAAAAATAGCGATTTTCTGCTGTAGTGAAACGATACGTTTGATTGACATCCCCACCACTGATGGGCGTCAGCGAGCCGGTCATCCCGATTGCTGCGAACAATGCTTCCTCCATACGGATCTCCCTTTCTTTACTCAGTCAGTTGGGCATTCAAATACGCTTGCTCTTCTTTCGTCACCCCTAGTCCCTGCAGGAGATACTGATCAACCGAACCGAAATGCTGATCGATCGCAGCCAAGCTTTCATCAAGAAAACTCTCTTTGGCACTCATCAAAACCGTGATCGCCGTTAACAGCTCTTGCGGCAAATGCTGGGTCATTGGGGCAAATTTTTCTTTTAGCATTGGCGCTAAATAGCGATTGGTCGCTAAATAATCTTCTTTGATCGTCGTTGGTGCCACCGCCAACACATGCAGCAATAAAAAGGCGCCAAAGCCTGTGCGATCTTTGCCAGCGGTACAGTGGAACAAGGTTGCACCTTCGCCTTCCGCATTGGCGATCACATGATCAAAAAACTGCCGATATTGTTGGCGGGCATAGTCGCTTTCAACAAAGTGACGGTAGACTTTTTTCATCTGCTCTTCGGCATCTTCCCCATCTTCCAAGCGCTGCTTCAAGCTTTCTGGCGACAAGGAAACCATCGTTTCGTCTTCTTTAAAAATAGGTAAAAAAAGCTGCTTTGCTGTGGCGATTGGTCGATCAGGCTGTGCATTGGCTTCAGCGATAGAGCGAAAATCAATGACCTGATTGACCCCATAGTTTGCCAGTACTGCTTGATCTGAAGCAGTCAATTCATTGATCGCCGCACTGCGGATCAATTTTTTTCGTTTGATCGTCGTGCCGTTTGTCGTTTGATAGCCGCCAAGTTCTCTGACGTTTGCTGCTCGTTCTAGTTGAATCAATTGTGTCATTGCTTATCCCTCCCGCGATGTTCTAGTTAAAAGTATAGCAGAAACTTCGCTATTAAGGGCACTGAAACCTAGATTTTTCTATGAGCTGAGCTTTAACGGACAAAAAAAAAAAAGACCACACGCAGTCTTTCTTTGCTTTCGCTTGTTACAAAACGTTTCTATTCGGCTTCGATCACGGCGGCAGAATCATCTAAGATCGAACGATCCAGTTCGTTGATACGACTGCTGGTCACCATTCCTGCAACCATACTGTCGCTGACATTAACGAGTGTCCGTGCCATATCAATCAATGGTTCAACAGAAATAACTAAGCCTACGATGGCGATCGGCAAGTTCATTGAGCCTAAGACGATCAATGAAGCAAAGGTTGCCCCACCGCCGACACCAGCAACGCCGAATGAGCTGATCGTAACTACTGCAACTAGCAGCAGGATAAACT
Source organism: Enterococcus sp. DIV0755f (assembly GCF_051713725.1). NCBI lineage: Bacteria > Bacillati > Bacillota > Bacilli > Lactobacillales > Enterococcaceae > Enterococcus > Enterococcus sp. DIV0755f. Next base: position 641,243 of record NZ_JBIOQL010000001.1, on the reverse strand, counting down.
GCCAATCAAAGACATTGATCCCAACCGTTGGTGCAACGATCGTTGCCAACATCGCTGGATACACACCCGCACAGCCGTTTTGACCAATCGATAACCCAAAGCTGCCTGCAAAGTTAGCCGTGGCTTCATCAACACCTAACGCTTTGGTTTGGGTTTCGATGTTCAATGGCAAGGCTCCCGCACTTGAACGAGAAGTAAAGGCAAAGCTCAAGACTGGAAAGGCCTTTTTGAAATACGTTACTGGATTGACCCGAACAGCGATCAGCAATAATGAATGAACGAGTAAGACCAAAATCAAAGCCGCATAAGAGGCGATGATAAATTTGCCTAAGTTCAAGATGGCTTCAAAATCACTTGAAGCTAATACGTTTGTCATCAATGCCAAAACGCCATAAGGTGTCAGGCGCAAAACTAACGTGACGATACGCATCACGATTTTATATAAGCTGTCCATCAAATTCGCAAAAGTTTCCGCTTCTTTCGGTGATTTACGTTTGACACCAAGAAAGGCGATCCCAACAAAGGCTGAGAAAATCACGACCCCGATCGTACTTGTCGAACGAGTACCCGCAAAGTCGGCGAAGACATTGCTTGGGATGAAGGAAACGATTTGTTGTGGAATCGATAGGTCTTGGACTTGTGTCGAACGTTCCGCTAATTCTGCGATCCGCGCTGTTTCCGTTGCCCCTTCGGTAAAGCTGGCACCGTCAAGACCAAAGACCATGACCATCACGATCCCGATCAAGGCAGCGATCGCCGTTGTCCCTAGCAAAGTCGCAAGAACCGTAAAACTGATCTTCTTGATTTTTTCGCTTTCTTTCATCTTGGTGAAAGCACCAACGATCGAAACGAAGATCAAGGGCATGATCAGCATTTGCAAGAGAGCTACATAGCCGCTACCGACCATCGTGATCCAGTCAAGAGCTTGCGTGACAACGTCAGAGCCTGTCCCAAAAATCAGCTGCAGCACGCCACCAAAAACGATCCCGACGAACAACGCCGCAAAGACCCGCGTAGAAAACTTCACGTGACGTTTTTGCAATAAGTAGAACCCATAAATAAGGGCAGCAAAAAGTAGAACAACAATAATAGTTAACAGATTTGTCATTTGAATCCTCCTTTTGTTCAATAAACATGACAAAGTCTGTCAGAGGAAGTAAAGGTTCCCAGTGACCATTCTTCAACAGTTCACTCTAATGAGACGTGTGGCATCATTAGTGACTATTCCATTTTAAAGAAGTTTGCTTCATCTTACAATAAATAAGTTCCCACTTTTCTGGGATGGTACCGCTTTTTTGTCAGAAAATAAAAAAAGAACCGTTGCCGCAACCCCACACTGTTAGGATTTCTACTTTCCTAACGGTTGGATTGCGGGAACTGGTTCGTTATTTTTTCATTTCGACTTTTTGAAAAATTTCAGAGAATATTCAGGCAATCATTAGAAATTGCTGTCTTACGCTAAAGCACCCATTGGGTCCCAAGGTGCTAAGACTGTTGGTTCTGCTTCAAAGGCAGCCAATTGTTCTGCTGTCAGGAACTCTTTGCGAACCACGATTTGATAGGTGTATTCATCCATCCACGCATCGCTCATAACGAAGAAGCCATTCGTTCCGACTTTTTCACCCCAGCTGTTTTCGACTTTCCATTTGGTTGATTCGCCGTCGATCAAGTCAACGCCAGTCAAGACCATCGCGTGGGTCATTAAGCTTTCGCCAAAATCTAAGCGTTCTGCTTTGGTCATCGTAAAGTCGATGTCAAATAGGTCGTTGATATCATACGCATCTAATGCCATGATCCCAGTATCTCTGGTAGAAGATTGACCGACATCACAACCGAACCACACGGACTCCCCTTGTTCCAATTGAGCGATCGCTAATTTTTTGAAGGTCGGCATATCGACGTTCAAGTATTTGACTTCTTTGCCGCCAACCACGTTGCCTAGCATTTCTACGGTATACGATTGATTGTAAGGCTTGTCGGCAGTTGGTGCGTTGATGATGCTGACATAATCGTCAAGGTCCACCCCGACATATTTTTCATAAAAGCTTTGCGGTGTTAAGTTGCGATCAATGTGATAGTTTTTGTCTTCATCACGGTATTCAAAATCAAAGGTTTCTGGCGGTGTGCCTAAAGAAGTCGCTAAGAAACGATAAATGTCTTCCAACATCGCTTCTTTGGCTGTTTGGATGTCTTCAGCTGTTTTGCCTTCAGCCACTAGCTGACGCAAAGCAACCGCATCTTTACGCAGTTTTTTGTTCAAGTAATTGTTTAGGTCACGAGAATTGGAAGAGTTGCTGCTTTCTGGCATGACCGTTTTTGGTACGACACCATATTTTTGGAAAATCGAAACGATCATGTCCCATTGCCCACCATCTTGTTGTGGTGTTTGCAATAAGAAAGCAACTTTGCGACTTGTTAAAGGCTCGTTAGCAGTTGCTAAAATATTTTCATAGAAATAGTTGGCTTTTTCGTATTTGTCCCAAAAGAAGGTATGGTTTTGCGACAATTCAAATTCTTTTAAATTGAAATCATTCAGCATCTTATGACGGAATGTATTCAATGCGGCAAACATCCAGCAGCGGCCTGATTGTTTTTGGTTTGAGACTTTCCCGGTTGTCACATCAACTGAAAAAACTGGCACATTGTTGACTTTTGCTGACACGTTTTCCGCAGAAGCGGTGATTCCATTTTTCACAACACTCCGTTGCAGTGCCGTTTGTTTATTATTGTCTTGATACGCTTGCGCAAAGGCAGCGGTGGTCTTTTTTGAAATTTCTGACATATTTCTTCATCCTTTCACTTTCCGTTCCTTCCATTTTACGCCTCTGCCTCTCAAATAACAACCGCTCCTAGAAAAATGAAAGGATCATCTTTCTAAGAGCGGTTGCTCGTATCAAGGATTTAAAGAGTTAGCATCAAAAGCAAAAAGCCAAGTAAAACAAAGGATAGTCCTCGTTCAAATCGTGCATAAAGGAAGCGGATCGGACGACTAGCTAGCAAGATCGTCAGTAAAACACTGGCTAATACCAACGTCACAAAGCCTAATACCGACAGGTTCAAGTCGGTGATCGCTAATGCCCGCAAGCCCTTGATGAAGATCCCCTGTAAAAGATAGACCAGCAGGGTGTTTTTGCCCCACTTCGTAAAAAAGAGGTGCTCTCTAGGCACGAGGCTCAGAAAGCCGATGATCCCCATCAGCCCGATCACGAAAAAGACCGCACGCAAGGGACCGCCGAACAACGGATAGCTCAAGTAATCGTCATAAGGCTTGGAACCAAAAACCATGTACTTGTTCATCCCATGAAAAAACGCGATAAAGGTGTAGATGATCGGTAAGAAAAGCAAACTGATGGTCCGAATCTTTGGTTTCAATAAAAAGCGCATCTCATTTTTGGGAAAATAAAACCCGATGATGAAAAACGGCAAAAAGACAAAGGTCCGCTGCAAGGTCAACACTTGATTTAAAAATGGCACGTAGCCAGCGAAGATACTCAAGCCGATACTCAGCAAGATCGCCTGCTTTTTGGACATTTTTTGAAAGACTAGCAAGGAGAGCTGCCAAAAGAACATGCTAAGCAAAAACCAAAGTGCCCATTGCGGATTCAACAGTTGGATTTTTAACGACTCCCGTAGACCGATCAACCAGTAATAGACGGTGTAAAACACCTGAAAGAAGACATAAGGCAGCAAGAACTTTTTCATCAGCTCACGCAGCTTGTGTCCCTTCGTCAACGGTTTGGCAAAGTACCCAGCCAGAAAAACAAAAGCTGGCATATGGAAAGTGAAGATAAAATAATATAGGTCATGATAAAACTTCTGATCGCCGATAAAAGGCTGTAGTAAGTGACTGAAGACGACCAAGATCATCAGTAGAAATTTTGCATTATCAAAGTAAGCCGTTCTTTGCGATTGGCTCATAAAAAGTTCCTCCTCTAAGTTGTATCTGTCAAAGGATACCTGATCCATGAAACAGAACTGTAACAAGCTATTTACTTTTTCCTAACGATTCTTGTTCATTTGATTACCAGTTGCTATTTTGTATACTTTGTATTAATATATATAATACAAAGGAGCTGTCTTCGATGATATTTGATATTCAAACCCAAAGCAACCAACCGATCTACCAGCAGTTGCGGGAACAGATCATTGTCGGTATCGCAAAAGGCGATTTATCCGCTGGCGAATTGCTACCATCCGTCCGTCAATTAGCCGAAGAGATCGGCATCAATACCATGACGATCTCAAAAGCCTACAATTCCCTCAAAGAAGAAGGCTTGTTGGTCACGGATCGCCGTAAAGGAACCGCCGTTGCCGCGCCACCACCGTTTACTTCTGGACAAGAAGCGGAGTATCGCCAAAACTTGCAGCTGCAGCTAGCAACCGCTCTCTTACACGGCAAAAGCAAGCAAGCGCTTTTAACGGATGTTCAACAACTGCTGGACCAATTTCCTGAAAGGAATGAATGCAAATGACCTATCTTTTTTTCATTATTGCTCTTGTCCTCTGTGGGACGAGCGCCTTTGGTTTACGCTTGATCAGTAAACCCCACAAAAATGTTTTAGTCGAAAACACCCTTGCCCCTGAGCATCTGGATGATCCTAGCGTCCACAGCTTGATCACAGAATTTCGCAAGCGTATCTTACAAATCGTTGGTACATTTAGTGTAGCAAGTCTCCTTTTTTTGTTCAATTTATCTGACTCCATCATCCTTACCCTGTTCTGGCTTTATATGGCCGCTTTGCTGGGGACAGCTTACCTGGTGCAAGTGCATTACATTGGGAAAATGCGGCAATTGATCCTTGCCAATGGATGGGAACTACCTATCGATCCGATTCGGATCGATACCAAACTCGTTCAAGCCAAAAATAAACGGATGCTGCCGTGGTATAGCCTCGTTCCTGCAGGGATTTTGTTGATGATCAGTTTGTACCAAGCATGGCTGTTGCCTGATCTTTCTACAGGATACTTGATGGGCGGCGTCTCCTTAGCAACTTTTGCGCTGTTCGTCTATCTCTGGGTGATCATCAGCCGCTTACCCGTTCGCGGGATCAGCGGTGATTCAGCTATCGACCAGCACATCAATGATTTAACAAAGCGCTATTGGTCCTTATTGATCGCTGTCACTTGTACCATTACGCTACTCTTGTTGACTGTCCCGCTGGCATCCATGTCCGCTACTGGAGCATTCAGTACTATCCTCTTAGTGCTCTTTGTTGTTTTGGTTGTTTTCTTGATCGTCTTTACCTTCTTCTTGTTGCTAGATCTGCGTAAAAAACAAGATCAGCTCTTAGAACCAGCAGGACAACCGCGCTATTATGGTGAAGATGCTTACTGGCGATATGGTTTTTACATCAATCCTAATGATGCGCGACTGTTTGTTCCTGACCGTGTTGGGATGAATATCGGCATCAATCTAGGCAAACGTAGCGGACAAATCGTCTCAGGTATCACCGCTGTCTTCTTACTTGTATTAATGGTCGGTACCATCATTCCGATGTATCGTTTAGATTTCGCTCCTGATGCGATCACCGGTGAAGTGCAAGGACAAGAAGTCACCTTCGATGCACCAATGACTGGGAAAACAACGGTCTCTTTGGCAGATATAGAGACGGTGGAATTGATCGAAGCTTTGCCATCGCCTCGTGTTCGTAATATGGGTGTAGGAACCGCCAGTTACCAAATCGGTAAATTTACCGTTGCTGGTGATCCTGCCAGAATGTTCGTGGACATAAACTCGACACCTATTTTAAAAGTCACCACCAAAGATGGGCCAACCGTTTTTTACACAAATAAAAAAGCCGCCGAAACGACGGATTTATACGAGGAACTAGTACAGAAGGTTTCCTCAGCGGAGTGAGTTTTCTGGAGAAAAAACTGGGGAACCCATTATCCCCAGGCTATCCACAACCAAAAAAACGACCTTCCGAAACGAAGGTCGTTTTTGATACTCCGGCAGTAGGACTCGAACCTACGACATCATGATTAACAGTCATGCGCTACTACCAACTGAGCTATGCCGGAAGAATCTATCTGTACTATACCAAATAGTCAGATAATTTAGCAAGAGCAAAAATCAAGTTTTTGTTCCTTTTTTTCAAGAAAATCCCCTTTTAGAAACTTCACTTCCCGCAAAGTGTTTTTCTCAAGAAATATCCGAAAATCTCATTGACAAAGCAGCGCCTTTACGGTATTCTATATCTTGTGTTAAATAACACGCCGCTTTAGCTCAGTTGGTAGAGCGCATCCATGGTAAGGATGAGGTCGACGGTTCAAGCCCGTCAAGTGGCTTTGATATGACAACGTTTGTCGGACGTTGTCTTTTTTTGTGCATCTAATTCCCAAAGTATAGCGATAATTTCTGAACTTAATCATTCGTACGCCCCTAATTTCCTGCGATATACAAAAGAAATAAGATCGTAAAACCCAATAGTAGGACCGATACAACTGCTTTCATCATTTTCGCTGTATCTTTAAATTTAAACAAGAGCGTATATAGATTAATAAAGTAAATGATCGACAGGTTTGCTTCTTGCGAATATTCTTTCACTTGGATCAAGCCTAGCCATATAATCAGCAAAAGAATCGAAAAAACAACCAAATAGTTTTCTGCAACACGCTTCATTTCATTCTCCTTTTCAACAATAGACATTTGCAACCAGCTGAATCGTAGAACTCAGTAAATTATCAGCCCCTCTCTCCAATACTTTTCCTACAGCCTTTGCTTATTAAAAGTGTAACAAACTATCTCTTCTAATAGTCGATTTTTATAAATTTAAATAAATTTTTTCTTATAAAACGAACAAAACGGGTTTTTCAATCGGTGCTCACAGCTCAATTTTAGACACATCTTTTTTACAACAAAAAACCCGCTCTCCTAAAGCTAAGAGCGAGTTTTACAACTACACTAAATTTTTTAAAAGGATACGCTTTATGCTGAATTAAAAAATAACATACTGTTTCCGTTTGATTCAACTTCTTACTTCACGACCAACACCGTACATTTCGAATGATTGACGACATAATCGGTAGTTGAGCCTACGACAGCTCGGGTCAATGTGCCTTTACCAGTTGCACCAATAATGATCAAATCAATCGGGTACAATTCTGTTGCTGCATGAATGATAAAGCGTTTTGGATCGCCGACTTCAACGATTACCTCAACATCTTCTACCCCATGCTGATTGGCATCATAGATTTTTTTCAACATGTCCGTTTCCACACGCAATTTTTCTTGGTCAAAAATTTTTGCAAAAGCATAGGCACTTGTGGATAACTCAGCATTGTTGATAACAGAGAGGACATACAATTTGGCTTTGTTCATACGACAAATCGCGAGTGCTTCTTGGAACGCTTTTTCTGACTGATCCGACCCATCCAAGGCAACAAGTACATTTTGACAATTACGTAACATCCAAATCGCCTCCTTTTCTTTATTTTACCACAAAAAATGGAAGCGTTACAAAAAAGGACAAGGTCTACTCTTAAGAGACCTAAAACTTCCTTTAAGATTTGTGAAGTTCCTTACTTGTCTCCGTGATTATACAGTAAAATAAAGAGAAGAATGATTCGAGGTGAAAGAAATGCGCTCTTTTTTCCAGGCTGCGGTCACTGTGCTCTTGTACTTAGGGCTTTTCTTGCTGATAATCGGTATTATCGCCTTTTTCTTGCTAAAACTTTAAGCTTGGTTTGTTGAAAAGCAAGTTGCTGTCACATCCCTAAGAGGAGTGATACACTTGGTTTATCAACAATTATCGAAACGAAACAGCTTGCTGCTCACTCGTTTCAAAAAGGAGATCATGCAAAATGGACTTACATATTACCCCTACTGCCGCTGCTCGCTTTCCAGAAGGACACGACTTATATATTTTGACGAGTAATGACGGATCGAACCAATTTTCTTCAGCAGCTGGATGCTGTATGATCGGCGAACGTTTTTTGATCACACCGATCGACGAACCGTTAGACCCATACAATGAGTTAGTCTCAAGCAATCAGTTTACTTTCTTTACATCAACCTATGATCAAATGTTCTTGACTGGTCATCTGATTCTAGATGTTCACCCAACTTCAGGAACCTTGATTTTGAAAAACGAAAGCGGCTATTTGGATACCAATCTTTTATTGGAATCCTCTCCACAGTTGAAACAAACGAATGCGTAACTAAAGAGCTGACAAACGCCTTGTAAGGTGCTTGTCAGCTCTTTTTCTCTATAATGAATCTGGAATCAACGCTAAGAGTTCTTGTGTCTCAGCGGCTAAAGCGATCGCACCAGCATCAAGCAAGTCTTCTTTTGACCCAAAACCATATAAAACGCCGATTGCCGGTAACTGGTTTTCTTTTGCCCCTAAAATATCATGCTCACGGTCGCCGATCATGATGGTTTGCTGCGCTTTTTGCTCCTTTTCGATCTCAGTTAACGCGTAGCGGATAACGGCCGCTTTTTCCCCACGTTTATTCTCGAGATCCGCCCCATAGATTCCTTTGAAATAGCCATCATACTTGAGATGGGTCAGGATCTCTTTTGCAAAAACTTCTGGTTTCGACGTAGCGATATACAAATCGTGATCCTGCGCCAGCTCCTGCAATGTTTCTTCGATCAACGGATATGGTTGGACTTGAAACATGCCCGCTTGACGATAATTTTCCCGGTAGAAGGCAACGGCTTGCTGGGCAGCAGCTTCATCGAAGCCCAATCCACGGAAGGATTCAATCAAAGGCGGCCCCACAAAGCTCCGCAGTATG
>NZ_JBIOQL010000001.1:0-630000 GCF_051713725.1 Enterococcus sp. DIV0755f | reverse complement strand
CTCCCGGATATGAATGAATGGCATTCGGAGTTTATCTGAATTCGGTAACCCGAGATGGGCCCCTAGTCCAAACAGTGCTCTACCTCCATCATTCTCAATTCCGAGGCTAGCCCTAAAGCTATTTCGGAGAGAACCAGCTATCTCCAAGTTCGTTTGGAATTTCTCCGCTACCCACACCTCATCCCCGCACTTTTCAACGTACGTGGGTTCGGTCCTCCAGTGCGTTTTACCGCACCTTCAACCTGGACATGGGTAGATCACATGGTTTCGGGTCTACGACAACATACTCATTCGCCCTATTCAGACTCGCTTTCGCTGCGGCTCCGTCTCTTCAACTTAACCTCGCATGCTATCGTAACTCGCCGGTTCATTCTACAAAAGGCACGCTATCACCCATTAACGGGCTCTAACTTGTTGTAGGCACACGGTTTCAGGATCTATTTCACTCCCCTTCCGGGGTGCTTTTCACCTTTCCCTCACGGTACTGGTTCACTATCGGTCACTAGGGAGTATTTAGCCTTGGGAGATGGTCCTCCCGGATTCCGACGGAATTCCTCGTGTTCCGCCGTACTCAGGATCCTCCTAGGTGTTATCCAAATTTCGCCTACGGGGTTTTTACCCTCTTTGACATACTTTTCCAAGTATTTCGACTATCTGAATAGACTACCATATCGGAGTCCTACAACCCCAACAAGCAAGCTTGTTGGTTTGGGCTTTTCCCGTTTCGCTCGCCGCTACTCAGGGAATCGAATTTTCTTTCTCTTCCTGCAGGTACTTAGATGTTTCAGTTCTCTGCGTCTACCTCGACTGCGCTATGTATTCACGCAGACGTAACATCCTATAAAAGATGCTGGGTTCCCCCATTCGGAAATCTCTGGATCATAGCTTACTTACAGCTCCCCAAAGCATATCGGTGTTAGTCCCGTCCTTCATCGGCTCCTAGTGCCAAGGCATCCACCGTGCGCCCTTATTCACTTAACCTTTGACCTTACGGTCGGTTTTGAGTACTTCTTCTAGCGATAGAAGGTTGCTCAAGAAAATAAGCGTTGAACTTATTAAAAAACTCTTTTAACATTTCAACTCGGTGTGTGTTACTTGTTTTGATTATTTCTTCGATATCCAGTTTTCAATGAACAAATTTTGTTTGAGAGTAAACCTCTCAAAACTGAACAAAGGCAAACGATGTGTAGTCTTCCGAAATATTCCTTAGAAAGGAGGTGATCCAGCCGCACCTTCCGATACGGCTACCTTGTTACGACTTCACCCCAATCATCTATCCCACCTTAGGCGGCTGGCTCCAAAAGGTTACCTCACCGACTTCGGGTGTTACAAACTCTCGTGGTGTGACGGGCGGTGTGTACAAGGCCCGGGAACGTATTCACCGCGGCGTGCTGATCCGCGATTACTAGCGATTCCGGCTTCATGTAGGCGAGTTGCAGCCTACAATCCGAACTGAGAGAAGCTTTAAGAGATTAGCTTAGCCTCGCGACTTCGCAACTCGTTGTACTTCCCATTGTAGCACGTGTGTAGCCCAGGTCATAAGGGGCATGATGATTTGACGTCATCCCCACCTTCCTCCGGTTTGTCACCGGCAGTCTCGCTAGAGTGCCCAACTAAATGATGGCAACTAACAATAAGGGTTGCGCTCGTTGCGGGACTTAACCCAACATCTCACGACACGAGCTGACGACAACCATGCACCACCTGTCACTTTGCCCCCGAAGGGGAAGCTCTATCTCTAGAGTGGTCAAAGGATGTCAAGACCTGGTAAGGTTCTTCGCGTTGCTTCGAATTAAACCACATGCTCCACCGCTTGTGCGGGCCCCCGTCAATTCCTTTGAGTTTCAACCTTGCGGTCGTACTCCCCAGGCGGAGTGCTTAATGCGTTTGCTGCAGCACTGAAGGGCGGAAACCCTCCAACACTTAGCACTCATCGTTTACGGCGTGGACTACCAGGGTATCTAATCCTGTTCGCTCCCCACGCTTTCGAGCCTCAGCGTCAGTTACAGACCAGAGAGCCGCCTTCGCCACTGGTGTTCCTCCATATATCTACGCATTTCACCGCTACACATGGAATTCCACTCTCCTCTTCTGCACTCAAGTCTCCCAGTTTCCAATGACCCTCCCCGGTTGAGCCGGGGGCTTTCACATCAGACTTAAGAAACCGCCTGCGCTCGCTTTACGCCCAATAAATCCGGACAACGCTTGCCACCTACGTATTACCGCGGCTGCTGGCACGTAGTTAGCCGTGGCTTTCTGGTTAGATACCGTCAAGGGATGAACATTTTACTCTCATCCTTGTTCTTCTCTAACAACAGAGTTTTACGATCCGAAAACCTTCTTCACTCACGCGGCGTTGCTCGGTCAGACTTTCGTCCATTGCCGAAGATTCCCTACTGCTGCCTCCCGTAGGAGTCTGGGCCGTGTCTCAGTCCCAGTGTGGCCGATCACCCTCTCAGGTCGGCTATGCATCGTTGCCTTGGTGAGCCGTTACCTCACCAACTAGCTAATGCACCGCGGGTCCATCCATCAGTGACGCAAAAGCGCCTTTCAACTTTCTTCCATGCGGAAAATAGTGTTATACGGTATTAGCACCTGTTTCCAAGTGTTATCCCCTTCTGATGGGCAGGTTACCCACGTGTTACTCACCCGTTCGCCACTCTTTTTCTTTCGGTGGAGCAAGCTCCGGTGAAAGAAAAAGCGTTCGACTTGCATGTATTAGGCACGCCGCCAGCGTTCGTCCTGAGCCAGGATCAAACTCTCATAATGATTTGTTTGAATGACCATACGGTCATTAAGCTCATAAAAATTAACTTTGCTAGCTATTGCTTGCATGTATTTGTTTCAATAAATTGAAACGTCCTACACATTGGTTCGTTTGCTTGCTTTGTTCAGTTTTCAAAGGTCTACCGTGCTGCGTTAGCAACTTTTATATCATATCAGAGTGACATTTAATTGTCAACTCTTTTTTTAAAGTTTTTTTTCGCTCGTTGCTTTTCAACTTCGTAGCGGCTGTCTCAGCGACTTAATTAGAATAACAAATGATTTGTTATTTGTCAACAACTTTTTTCAATTAATTTTGTTGATGTATCAACATTGATTAACTGTTTTATTATTGCGACTTCGTTATAATATCATCTGTTGCATTTTTGGTCAAGTCTTTTTTTGAAGTTTTTTCAACTGTTGTTTTGACCCGCTGGCTCCATTGCCAACGTTGACTAATTTACCATTCTTCTTGACTCAGGTCAAGGAAATATTTCATTTTATTTACAAAAAGTTTTCAATAAAAAAAGACCGTCGTAACGGTCTTCAGTCTTTTCGCTAATATTCAGGTGCTAAAAGAACGGAACGCCTTCAATCTCGTAGTCTTCAATGATCTTACGAAAGATATTGGGCTCTTCCCACGCATACCCTTCTGGCAGCTGTTGCGTTTGTCCTGCTTCTTGTGTTTCAAAAACAAATAAAGGAATGTTTTGCGTATCAATATTGCCATTTGTGAGCTCAACGAGTTCGATCGCTGTCACATCAAGGTGGATACGGTCTTTAAACAATTGTAAGATCGTAGCCAAGCCGGTTTTATCTTCAGAAAAATCCGTTGACGCTAATTCCGCAGTGCCTTCGTGTATTTGCATCAAAAATCGTTTCGAACCATTTGCTAAGTGCATCATAACTGTACCCGCTACTTTTTTGGATCCCAAAATACCCACCTCAGTTATTCATCTGTTTGTAAACTAATTTTAGCACATTTTCAGAAAATATGCACGATTATCTGCTGCTGTTTTCTTTTTCTAACATTTCTTTGGCCTCTTTCACCCACACTGGTAAAGCTTCTCCAATCGTACGAAAACCGATCCGCTTATTCTTATTTGTAAAGTAGCGTTTACGCTTAAAGGGTGGCTGAACAAAACTCGTTTCCAATGTACGGCGGGACAAACTGATCTTTTGGCTGTATTCGTCAATATCAATGATTTGTACACGGATCTTTTGCCCGATCTGTAAGACTTCATGGATATTTTTGGTAAACCCAGATTGGATCTCTGAAACATGGATCAATCCTTGTGTTTCCTTATCTAACGAAACAAATGCACCATAGGGTTGAATCCCAGTGACTGTTCCTTCTATAATGTTCCCGATTTGATAATTCATAGTCTTTCCTCTCTTTTCCACTTTCATTATACTTGAACTAGTGGTAGATTTGAAGCATCAGAAACAACGTTGCACAATATAGGAGGGAAACGCATGATCAATTTTGACAAAGTTCATCCGCGCTTAAATACCAATAGCGTCAAATGGGATACCATTGCAAAAACCTATAAGGAAGAAAACTTGTTGCCGCTTTGGGTAGCCGACATGGATTTTCTGGCACCAGAACCTGTGAAAAAAGCGTTAGAAAAAGCAGTTGCCCAAGGGATCTATGGGTACTCCACCATCCCTGATTCGCTGCTTGAATCCATCATCGATTGGCAGCAAAGACGTCATGGTTATACCATCAATAAAGAAGCGATCCTTTTTAATAGCGGTGTGGTCCCTAGTATTGCACTGGCGATCCAAAGTTATACGCAAGAAGGAGATGCCGTATTGATCCACGATCCGGTCTACCATCCCTTTGCCCATGTTGTCAAAAACAATCAGCGGACCTTAATTCAAGAACCGTTACTAGAAAAAGATGGCCACTTTGTCATCGATTTTGAGGCGATGGAACAAACCATCATCGAAAAGAAGGTAAAATTGTTTCTTCTATGTAATCCTCATAATCCTGGCGGTCGCGTGTGGTCAAAAGAAGAACTGCTGACGATCGGCCGTATTTGTCAAAAGCACCAGGTGATCGTTGTCAGTGATGAGATCCATCAAGACATCGTTTTTGCACCAAATCAATTTGTCTCTTTCCAAACAGTCGAGCCAAGCTTTGCCGATTTTTCGATCATCTTGACCTCAGCAACTAAGACCTTTAATTTAGCTGGGATCAAAAATTCGATGGTATTCATCAAAAACAAAACCTTGCGCAGCCAATTTGCAAAAACACAGGAACGTAACGTTCAAGGGGAAATCAATACGTTTGGGTTGGTCGCTACTGAGGCAGCGTATCGTGAATCTGAAGCATGGTTAGAAGAACTACTGTCCTATTTAGAAGCAAATCGCACCTTTGTCTGCGACTTTTTGACTGAACAACTCCCAGCAGTGACGTTTCAAAAGCCCGAAGGTACTTACTTGATCTGGCTGGATTTTTCTGCCTATGGCCTAACGGACAATCAGCTACAAAGAAAACTGATTAAAGAAGCCAATGTCGTATTGAATCAAGGAAATATCTTTGGTCCTCGCGGCAGTCACCATATGCGGCTAAACTTTGCCTGTCCTAAAGAGCTATTAGAAAAAGCACTCAATCAAATCGCCGCCGCGTTTAAAGACCAACCGATCGGTTAACTCTTTCTTATGAAAAAAAGAACCCTAAAGCTGCCATTTCAACGATCTCCTTGAGGATAACCGTTGAAACTGCTTTTGGGTTCTTTTGTTTTATTCGCTGATTTCGATCGTTTCGATCACTACATCATGCACTGGACGATCTTGTGGTCCCCGTTGCACGCCAGCGATTTCATCAACGACTGACATTCCTTCGATCACATGACCGAAGACTGTGTGACGGAAATCTAACCAAGGAGTACCACCTGCTTGATACGCTTCGATGATTTCAGCTGGATAACCAGCACCTTCTAATTGACCTAACATGTTGCTAGGAACATTTTGATTGTTTACAATGAAAAACTGGCTGCCGTTAGTATTCGGACCAGCATTTGCCATGGATAAAGCGCCACGAAGATTGAACAATTCTTTTGAAAATTCATCTTCAAAGCTGCCACCATAGATGCTTTCGCCGCCCATCCCTGTACCAGTTGGATCGCCGCCTTGAATCATAAAATCAGGAATGACACGGTGGAAGATGATCCCATCGTAATACCCTTTTTTCGCTAATTCAACGAAGTTTTTCACTGTTTTTGGTGCCAATTCTGGGAACAATTGTACAACTACATCCCCACGATTGGTTTTGATGACTGCTTTATGGCCAGTTTGTTTTTCTAATGCTAACTGTGGAAATTCAGACACATTAACTCCTCCTTCTCTCTCATAAACCCATGATAGCAGAAAATTGAAAAAATGCTAGTTTGGATAATTTTTGCTATAATGAAGCTATTCGTACAATACGAACACGCTTCACCCCAACGTGGTTAGAAAAGAGGAATAACATGGATATTTTTGATATAACGATTATCGGCGCGGGACCTAGCGGGATGTTTTCTGCTTTCTATGCCGGTATGCGTAACGCCAAAACCAAGATCATCGACAGCTTGCCGCAATTAGGCGGTCAGCTTGCTACTTTATACCCAGAAAAATACATCTACGATATCCCAGGTTATCCGAAAATCAAAGCGGGCGATCTTGTCCAAAACCTGGAAAAACAGTTGACGACCTTCAATCACCAATATTGTTTAGAAGAAACCGTCTTGTCGGTCGAAAAACAAGAAGACTATATCGAAGTCACCACCGACAAAGGAATCCATTACTCGAAAGCCGTGATTTTGGCCTTAGGAAACGGCTCCTTTCAACCGCGCAAACTGACTTTGCCAGAAAGCGAGCGGTTTGAAGGATACGGATTAGACTATTTTGTCACCGATTTGATGAAGTATGCTGGACGCAAAGTAGCGATTGCCGGTGGCGGCGATTCTGCCATCGATTGGGCATTGATGCTAGAGCCGATCGCTAGTGAAGTCTACTTGATCCATCGCCGTCCTGAATTTCGTGCCCATGAACATAGCGTTAGTAAATTACAGGCTTCTGCCGTCAACATTTTGACTCCTTATGTGATCCAAGAAATCCAAGGAGAGCAACGTTTGACTGGTGTCTCGTTGCAGCAAGTCAAGGGTGATGAAACAGTCAGCCTTTCATTGGATGCTTTGATCGTCAATTACGGTTTTTCTTCCACATTGAACATCAAGGATTGGGGCATGAAAAGCAGCCGCCAAGGAGTCTTCGTCTCTTCAGATATGAGCACGTCTGTTCCTGGGATCTATGGCTGTGGGGATGTCGTTTTATACGATGGAAAAGTCGACCTGATCGCTACTGGTTTCGGGGAAGCCCCAACTGCGGTGAACAATGCGCTCCACTACATTGATCCCAAAACGCGGACACAACCAGCCCATAGTACAAGTCTTTTTAAGGAGTAGCTGAGATGAAACAAGCTGGTCAACGTCAACTTGCCGCCTATACTCTCCCTTTGCAGGGAGAGACCCTCACTGAGCAAATGGTTCAGTATCTGGAAGCCTTCGATCATGCCGAAACGGCAGTCCACAATCTAGCCGTTGCCCAAGAAGCCAAACGATTGGCAGAACGATTTCAAGTCAATGCGGAGAAAGCTTACTTGGCAGGACTGCTGCACGATGTCAGCGTCGTCATCCCTCATGACCAGCGAATCGCCTTGCAGATAGCAGTAGGCGAACCGATCTTAGATGCGGAGCGGCAAGCACCTTTTTTGCTGCATCAGCAGCAATCCGCTTTGTTGGCAAAAACGGTTTTTCAGGTGTCTGATCCAGACATTCTGTCTGCCATCAGCTGTCATACCACCTTAAAGGCCCATTATCGTCGTCTCGATCTACTCGTTTTTTTAGCCGACAAAATCAAATGGGATCGTAAAGATCAAGCGCCTTTCTTAACCGGCTTATTAGACCGCCTCGATGATTCCTTGGAAGCCGCCGCTGGGTATTATATGGACTGGCTTTTTGCTGGTGACTTGGTGGTCCCCCATCCTTGGGCAGTGGCAGCCAAAGCAGAACTAGCCAACACCTGTGCTTCAGTGGATGTCAGAAGGGATTAAAACCCAAACGGCATGGGCTGCAACTGGAATAGGGCACTACTTATGATTGCAATCCATCAGTCGCATGTTGACTTTTGAATAAACTATTTTTACATGGAGGGGAACTATATGGTATTAGAAAGCAAAACACTTGAAGACAAAGCAAGAGAATTGTTGGCCGACCGCGGTGTCTCACTGCAAGACATCGGCGAATTGGTGATGTTTTTGCAAAAAGACTACATTGAAGGCATCACCTTGGAGATGTGTATCGAAAGCGTCAACGCTGTCTTAAGCAAGCGGGAAGTCCACAACACGATTTTAACGGGTGTTCAGTTAGATATTTTGGCAGAAGAAAATCAACTGCTGCATCCACTGCAAGAAATCGTTAAAGAAGACGAAGGGCTTTATGGGATCGATGAGATCCTCGCTCTATCCATCGTCAACGTGTACGGCTCGATCGGCTTTACTAACTACGGATACATTGATAAAGTCAAACCGGGTATTTTGAAAGAACTGAACAAGCACGACGGTCCCCGCGTTCACACCTTTTTAGATGATATCGTAGGTGCCATCGCAGCTTCTGCCGCAAGTCGCTTAGCCCATCAACACCCAAGTAAATCTCATTACATTACGCAATAAAAAAAAGACCGACGATTCGCCTCCCTCAAAGGAAGGGGATCGTTGGTCTTTTTTTCATTACGCTGTTTTTTTCAAGCCTCGTTTGCCCCACCAATAGAAGGCAAAAAAGAAGACTTCAATCAAGACGAAAAAGAGAATAAAGCAATGCATGAAAAACGTTTCTGGCAGCACGTTGATGATCGGATCGGTGGCTGGATTAAAGAGCCAATCGTCGTTACTGAAGAAAATCTCATGGAACGTAACGAAAAAGCGGTCAAAGCCGACAGCCATCAAAAACCCGAAAATCAGCGGCAAAATCATTCCCCATTGAAAGGGACGAATCAAGCGCCATTGCTGTTGTTTTCGCCGTAACCGATTGACGAACCAGATACTGGGCAGCAAAGTGACGATCATGACGGCATAATTTAATAGAAACAACTGCTTCACATCGTAAAAATGCCCAGCGCCAGCTTCAGACATTGGAAAATCTGGCAAGGCGAGCGTACTTGCAAAGGGATTGTTTAGAAAATCTAACAATAAGCCATAGTTCTTCAACAACTCTTCTCTTGATAGCGAGGTATAATCCAGCAGATTCAAGTGTTCGACATCAAACCAATATAACGGTCGAAAATTGATCGTTAGGGTGATCGCTAGACTGACCAAAAACAAAAACAAGCAGACAAATCCTAAGCGTTCAAGCCACACTTGTTTTTTCATTGTTCAAAATCCCACTCATCTAAAGAATCCACCACATAGGTTGGTGCTACTGGTAATGTCGGAACTGCCGCTTTCGGGGTAAAGCCAGATAATACGAGCAAAGAATCGATCCCGTTTTGAATCCCCGAGCGAATATCCGTTTCATAATTGTCCCCCACCATCAAGACCTCTTCTTTTGATAAGCCGATGTGTGCCACCGCTTTTTCCATAATGATGGCTTCTGGTTTGCCAATAAAAATCGGTTGCGTTTGGGTGGCAGTCTCCACCATTGCAATCAGTGAACCCGCACCTGGCAACAAGCCTCTTTCCGTCGGGATATTTTTGTCTGGATTGGTCCCGATAAAGGTAGCGCCTTTTTGGATCGCTAACGTTGCTAAAACAAATTTTTCATACGTCACGTGGTTGTCTAAGCCAACCAC
Source organism: Enterococcus sp. DIV0755f (assembly GCF_051713725.1). Classification (NCBI taxonomy): domain Bacteria; kingdom Bacillati; phylum Bacillota; class Bacilli; order Lactobacillales; family Enterococcaceae; genus Enterococcus; species Enterococcus sp. DIV0755f. The sequence continues at coordinate 620,403 of NZ_JBIOQL010000001.1, read as the reverse complement.
GACATAATCTGGGTTGGTTTCCTCCCACTCAAACCCAGCAGCTAAGATCAAATCGATCAACCCCGCTTCGCCGATCACAAATACTTTGCGGCCTTTGCCATGGTCTTTCATAAAATCGATCGTCGCCAAGCTTGCGGTATAGATCGTTTCTGGTGCCACACGGATCGAAAATTCATCCGCTAATCGCTGCGCCACGACTTCAGGACTGCGGGTCGTATTATTGGTCACAAATAAATAGGGCAGTCCTTTTTCTTGTAAGGACTCTACGAAGCGTTTCCCAGCAGGGATCGGCGCTTTTCCTAAATAAATCGTGCCGTCTAAATCAATCAAATAGCCTTTATATTTCATCTTATTCTTCCCTTTGTCGAATCGTAAACTCTTTTTTGCCTTTTTTCACCGTGGTTGTTTCGGTTTTTTTGACGTTCTTTTCTTTTGGTTTACGATTTTTGATCGTTGGTTTGCTTTTTTTCTGCGGTACGGTGTCACGCTTTCCTTCTATATGGGCGTTTTGTTGTGCGTTTTGATTTTGATTGTTTTGGGTTGGCTTTTTCTTGCGTCGGCGGGAGGTACTTTTTTCTTTCTTGCCGCCAACTCGTTGGATCACGAAATAGGCACAACCGAAGTTGCAATACTCATACAAATAGTCTTCCAGCATGTCGATACGCTGATCGGGTAATGCTTTGCGGTTATCCTTTTCAAAAAAGCCTTTCAAACGCAGCTGCTCATAACCCCAATCGCCTACGATATAATCATAACGTGCCAACACTTCACTATAACGCTCGCCAAGCTTTTCTGGATTGAAGCCTTCACGATAATCCATGACCAGTTTGTATTGTCGATTGCCAATCATTAATTCCTCATCATTTAACAAAGTCACCAACTCGCCTTTTTGCGGTTGTTTCGCTGGTTCTTCAATAATTTCTTCTAGTACAGATGTCATTTCATCTGTGATCGTTTGTTTTTCGGTCATTTTTTCACCACCTGCTGTTTATTATACCTTGTTTTATTCCCCAATGATAGTCGCGGTTTTCTCTCAAAAACCAGCTGGAGAAGTGACGAACTACTGAATGGGGTATTTCTGACTCAGGTAATCTCCGACCACTGTGCGAATAAAGTCTGGAAAAAGAAACTCAACGGTTCCAGCAATCTCGATCGTCGGGAAAAACGGAATAAACAAGTAGTGATCCACAAGGGTCAACGTGTAGCTTTGAGCAGGATCGACGGGCTCTTGCTTCCACAATACTTGGTGGTTTTTTTCATCAAAGCGAATGCCTTCATAAACCAGTTCACCAAAAATCTTCCCTCGAAAACCCATTCCCATAATTGGGAAATTGCGCAAAAAGTTGCGATTTTTTTCCATCTCTAAGATCAATCGAATGACATCCGCGCCTTGCAGCGTCACCCGAATCAAATGCATCGGATGGGGCAAAATCGTGTGCAGCTGATCTTGATCAACCCGTCCTTGCGGCAAATCATCTAAGAATAGCCCCGTATTTAAGATGGCGGCATCTGTCTGTCCTTTGGCACATAATGCCAAAAGCGCCTCCCGAACCAAGGAATGTTCACTTTGCCAATCCCTCGTAAACGCTGCTGGAATTTCTGCCACCTGATTTGCCCGCAGCAAGCGATGGCCGATCGACAGATATTCGGCGATCTCTTCCTCATCTTGCGGAAAAGCCACCAACGAATCCGTCGGAATCACACGGGCGCGATGCTTGATCGGGCGGTGGTGATCATCTAAGACCACTTCGACTTCGCCAATGTTAAAACCAAACTTGCCAGCTGCGCCAATTTGAACGTCATTGATGACTTCGCCCTTTTCAAACAAATGGTGCGTGTGGGAACCTAATATAACATCTAGTTCTGGAAAGTCCCTCGCAATCTGGCGGTCAGCATTGATGCCTAGATGGCTCATCAAGACCAGCAAATCGACCTCGGGACGCAAATGCTGCACCAATGAAGGCAAAATCTCCAAGGGTTCGCGAATATCCCAGCCGTTTGGGGCATATGTTAGCGGAAATGGTGCCGTAAAAGCGATCAAACCGATTTTGGCTCCTTGATTGCTTTCCATGATTTTGTATTCTTGTGCCCACTTCGGCGGACGTAAATCCTGTTTATCAAATAAATTGCCTAAAATGACAGGAAATTCTGCTTGGTCATATAAATGCTGCAAGACCTCTTTGGGATTGCCGACCCCTTCATTGTTCCCAATCGTCACCGCATCGTAATGTCCTTGATTCATCAAATCGACATTCGCCTTGCCGTCAGTTGCTTCTGTCAAAGGATGCCAGCGATCGACAAAGTCGCCTAAGTCGACCGCGATCACTGTCTCTTCGGTCGTATCCGCTTCTCGTTTTCTTTGATCCAAATAACGCCGCATCTTCGGCCAATGTTCTAGGTGGGAATGCAGATCGTTCGTATGGATAATCGTAATTTTTTCCATTGTGCGCCTCTTTTCAAATACGTCGCCTGAAATCACTACCCATTTCTCTTGGCATCAAGGGTTGCCAGTAGAAAGACGACGGAAGTCTCTACAAAATAAGCATAGCATAAAATCTCTGGGAAACCATTGGAATGCTTGGAAAAGAATGGAATAAATAGACAGTCATTTGTCAAAAAGTACCGCCATGTTTTGCTCAATTGTTGGAATGATTTTTTTCCAAGCAAATACGATCCAAAATATATAGCACTAACATACGATCATACAATTATTGAGTAATTCTCGTTTATCGTATATACTGTATATACGATATAAGGAGGAGATGTAAAGTGAGTATTCAAGAACGAAAAATTAGAAAGAGCGGAAATTCAGTTGTTTTAACATTATCGAAAGAATTATTAGAAAAAATAGGAATTCAAGAAAATGATTACGTATTTGTTGATGAAGACAAATTAGCTGCTGCAATCACGAAAAAGTCATTACCTTCTGAGCAGGAACTCGAAATCAATCGTTTAATCGATCAATCTTTTTCTCAATATGAAGAGATGTATAAGGAGCTCGCAAATCATTGACAATCTACTTATCAGAAAAACAAATCATAAAAATGAATGTCGTGCTTATCAAAAGTCAAACACCAAATGAAGAGATCGGCTTGCGTGATCCATCTGGATTAGCCATGGCTGTAAAACAACCGCAACAAATCGTTTTTTCAAAAGAATTATATCCCTCAATGGAGGAAAAAGCTGCAATCCTTCTAATCAACTTAATCAAAAAACATCCCTTTCATAATGCCAATAAACGAACGGCTTTCATGGCAACGGATGTTTTTTTCAAGCTTAACCACTATGAAACTTTTTTCGAACAAAATCAAACGATTGCATTTCTGGTGCACATTGCGAAATATGACGAAAATAAATTTGATACTTTAAAACGATCAACCTCTGACTACCTTCGAAAATACACAAGAAAGTCGTAAAAAAGTAACTAGCTAATCAGCAATTCTTCACCTACAATCAAACAATCGTGATTCACTTTTTACTAGATTGGCTAATAATTGATCATGAAAATTTATCAAAGAGAAGACTCAACTAAAGACTTTCAGACAATAAAAAACCCTAAGACAGTCTGTCTCAGGTTTGAATGATCATCGATTCAATTAGCACTACTGCTTTCTTCAAAACAAGCAGTTTTTCAATCAGACACATGGAGAATCCTGCTTAGTGCTGCTTCCTTCCGGATCTGACACGCTTCACAAGACCTCCATTGTCCTAGCCTTTCGGCAAAACTTAGTATAACGTATTTCGTTAGAGATTGCCAGCCTTTTTTTGTTTTTTCTTTTCTCGTAATGCTCGGAAAAAATCTGTTAGCAGCTGGCCGCATGCTTCTTCTAAAATGCCGCCTTCCACATAGGACCAATGGTTGAAGCGCTCATCTTCCAATAAATTCATCAATGTACCAGCAGTGCCGCCTTTGGGATCGTAGGCACCAAAATACACTTCTTCCACCCGTGCCAATAACATCGCCCCACTACACATCGGGCATGGTTCCAAGGTCACAAACAGCTGCGCTTGTTCTAAGCGCCAACTTCCGACAGTGCGACAGGCTTCTTCGATCGCAAACATCTCCGCATGCGCTGCGGCTTGCTGCTGCGTTTCTCGTAGATTGTGCCCACGACCAATGATCTTGCCATCCAAGACGACGACAGCACCGATCGGTACTTCTGCCAACCCTTCTGCTTTTCGGGCTTCTTTGATTGCTTCTTCCATAAAGAAGGCTTTTTCCTCGGCAGTCAAGGTACTTGTTTTTTCCACGACTTCACTTTCACTCCTCTACCTCGCACCATTTCGTGCATTTCCTTGTTAGTATAACGAAAAACGCTTAGAAAGACGAGAAAAACTCGCAAAGACCGATGTCCCTGCGAGTTTCAAATGGAATGATTGGCTTAAAAGACGGAATCAACAAAGCTCGTCAACTTGTCTTTGACATGTTCTGTCGAATCTTTGATATTGTCTCCGTAAACAGAGATTTTGTTGCGGCCCTCATTGACTTTTTTCATCACACCTAACAACGAATCCAATTCATTGTCAGACAAGCCGTCTACGACATCCAGCAATTTTTCATTGCCGTTGAATTTGTCATCGACAAATTTCTTTACTTTGTGTCGGTTGCAAGCGAAGCGTACTTTATTGAATACTTTGTCTGATACAACGACGGCAGTAGTGATCCCAGCGATCGCTGCAATGCTTAATCCAATCGTTACTTTTGATGATGTTTTCATATCGATCAGCTCCCTTATTTTGCTACTTCCATCATAGCACGAGGACTGAAATAAAAACACTATTTCGTTTAAATCGCTTTGAATCTTAATCCTTTAGGAAAGAAGTTTTTTACGGTTCCTTGGACTTGTTTTCCAAAACCGACTGGGATCTCATCGACTGTCAAAATCACCCATCCAGCATTTCCTGGCACGCTCAAGGTTTCACCTGCCACATACTGCTGCCATTGCGGCAAAGTGATCGGCACTGTCGGTGCCCCTTCTTCTGCATGGATCGCCAATGCCAACGCATAACTTGGCTCGATCCGATTCTTCTTAACGACGCCGACGTGCAAACCTGGGCGCATAAACTTGATCCCTTTTAAAGAAGGCATTTCTTCAGGAACGAGCCAGAGATTTTCTCCTAGCAGCTGTGGCGTCGCATTCAGTGCCTGTAAAAACGGAAACTCCTTGCGAAAGGCTTGCCACAACTTTTGAGTCGCTGCATCTAATGGGCTCTTGGCTATCGCTCCTTTGCCTTTTTTCTTCTTTTTCACTGGCGCTGCTTCTGCTTGGGAGGTCAATTTCGCAGCGAAATGACCTTCTCCTTGGTTTAAATGCGGCCATAAGCGGATGGTTTTCTCAATCCCAGGTGCAGCTCCCCACTCCCTGCGCCCATGAGATACATTGTCCAAGTCGATCGCTTCGATCGTGAAGGGATACTCCTCCATTAACCAAGCCATCATCGCTTCGTTTTCTTCTGGGGCAAAGGTGCAGGTGGAATAGATCAGCTGGCCCCCCGGTTTTAGCATCGCAACGGCTTGTGCCAAAATGTCTTTTTGCCGGATCGCACACTGCTCAGGTGTTTCTGCTTGCCATTCTTCTAAGGCGACGGGATCTTTACGAAACATTCCTTCACCAGAACATGGGGCGTCCACCACGATCTTGTCAAAAAACTGAGGAAAATGGCGGCTCAATTCTTGCGGTGCCTGATTGGTGACGACTACATTCGGAAAGCCCCAACGCTCCACATTTTCTGATAGGATTTTGGCACGCTTGGGGAAAATCTCATTTGCTACAAGCAGCCCTTTTCCTTGTAATTGGCTTGCCAGCTGCGTTGTTTTGCCCCCTGGTGCCGCACATAAATCTAAGACCCGCTCCCCTGGTTGAGCGGCTGCGATCGTTGCTACAATCATCGCACTAGGTTCTTGGCTGTAGACATAGCCAGCTTTATGGAGCAGCGAACGGCCTTTGACTTCGCCAATATAAGCAGCTTCTGCATAGGGGGCGGGTACAGCGGCTGGTCCATATTTTGCCAGCATCGCTTGTGCGTGCGGCTTAGCAACATTCAAACGAAAGCCTTTGACTGGCTGATTATCGGTTAAAGCGGTAAAAAAAGCTGGCGCTTCTTCTCCTAGCAACCGTTGGTATTTTTCAATAAATGGTGTTGGTAATTGCATACTTACCCCTCCTCGGCTTTTTTATTCTAGCGACTGAGAAGCAATTATGCAAGAATTCCTTGATCAAATGGCAAAAAAACTGCAGCTGAGTGAAGTGGGCGACTAATCGCTTCGACTTCTCTTTGCTGCAGACCTTTTTTATTTAAAAATCGCTTTTTTGACACTGCTTTCGATGAATGGCTGAGAGACACGGTTGTCCCAGAATTTGATCAGTGGGCCCACTAAAAAGGCACTGATGAAGGTTCCGATGCCAATAGGTCCGCCTGTGAAGAGCCCAATCAAGGCAAAGGCAACGTCTTGAATCACCCGCACCACTCGATAGTTGGCTTTCGTCTGATCGACGATGGTTGGGGCGATCGCGTCATAGGGGGCGCTGCCCAAATTCGCTGACATATAAAACGACGCACCGAAGGTAAAGAAGATAATCCCGATCAACAAGAACAAGCCTTGCTGCCACCAGTTATTTGGACCGACGGATAACCAATCAAAGACGTTGGTATAAAAGTCGATGAAAAATCCTGTCAGCACCATATTGATGACCGTCCCGATGCCGATATGGCGACGGCCAAAGATAAAAATCAATACTAGGACAGCGATATTGATCATCAATTGATAGACCCCAAGAGATAACCCTAGCAGCTCGCCGACACCGATATTGGCTGCAGTGTATGGGTCTAGTCCCACTCCGCCGACCCGCAGCAATGCCGCCCCGAATCCTAAAATGGCGACACCAATCAACGCATAAAGCGAGCGTAATCCTGTTTCTTTTTTCATTAAAATTTCCCCTTTTTTCTCATCTGTTCTTTCAAGTATAACGAGAAAAAAGGAAAATGGGAATTTCAACGCTTCACAGGGCTCTTTGTAGGGATACAATCTGGCTTCGTCCATCTCCTTTGCTTCCATTTTGCTTCCATTGAAACGCCCGCAACAACCATTGCGATTGTGTATCTTGATTTTCGGTTCCTACAGATACGCGTGCCTCGTCCATTACTCAGCCTTCACTGGAACCATCACTTCAAATATCTGCAATTCTTTTTGGGCGGTAAAGACTTCATCTTGCCATAACAATTCCCAAACATCGCCATCGATCTTCAACTGATTCTCTTTTAGAAAGGCTTGGATGCGATGGGTAAAAGCAGCAATTTGCTCCTCTCCCTCACTGACAAACCCAGACACATACGTTCCAGTAGGACGCGTGATGATCAGCTTTTCAGGATAGAGATGCAGCCGATCTTGTGGAATCAAGATCAGTGCCCGATAAGGCGATGCGTGAAAGGTCTGATCCTCTAATGTCGTTCCAGCACTTAAAAAGCCGATGGGGTAGCCACTGAAGGCATCTTTATAATCCACTAGCGGATAAAAACGAGCGTACACTTGATAAGCAGATTCTGGATCATCGCCAGCAATCTCTTCAGAAACGATAAACGCCTCTGCTTCGTGGTGCGCTATCGTAAAGGTCTCAAAATCGGCTTTCTGTACTTTTTCATAGCGCTGGATGTAGCGATCGAAGGTTCGTTCCAATTCTTGTAGCGCAGCGATTTTGGCACGAACTTCTCCTCGCCGTTCCACAAGTTCCTTTTGCGTGTATTCAGGGTTGCGGTTTTTCAAAAATTGTCGAATGTCTTGCAAGGGCATGTCTAAAGAACGCAAGAGCAAAATCACGTCTAACTCAAGGCATTGTTCAAAGCCGTAGTAGCGATAGCCGTTTTCACCAATCGAATGCGGTTTGAATAAATCGATCTGATCGTAATAAATCAATGTGCGCCGACTCACGCCAGCATAAGCGGACATCTCACTGATGGTCAATTGTTTTTTCAAAAAAATTTCACTCCTTGCTTGACTGTAACGTAACGTTACAGTTTATTCTACCATAGAACGACATTTTTGGAGGGAAATCATGAAACAATTACAGTTATTTTATAAAGAAGAACGACGCTTCTTTTTCAGTTTATTTCTTTTGATGCTGGTCCAATCCTTCGGCACACTCTTGTTGCCGTATTTTTTGGCAAAAATCATTGATGAAGGGATCTTGAAAGTCGATACGACAGCCATTTGGCACAATGGCTGGTGGATGTTTACCATTGCCATCGGCACCGTGATCGTCTCTGTAGGCGGTAGTTATTTATCTGCCCACCTTTCAGGAAAATTCGGGCATTTTTTGCGGATGCGCCTTTTCAAAAAAACACAAGAACTCTCTGTATCCGCCGTTGATGGCTATGGTACGCCCACTTTGCTGGCACGTACCACCAGCGACATCAACAACATCCAACAAATTTTGATGATGGCGCTGCAAATGATTTTACCAGCCCCAATGATCGTCGCTGCTTCAATTTTTCTAACCGGCACCGTCTCTTTACGGATGATTTGGGTCCCAATCGTAGCGATCCTATGTTTTTCAATGATCGCTTATGGAGTGATTCGCAAAGCGATCCCATTATCACAAATCACGCAAAAACTAGTCGATAAAATGATGCGGATCTTACGAGAAACCTTTACTGGCGCTCGGGTGATTCGAGCATTCGACAAAGCTGCTTACGAAAAAGAACGGACAGATCAAACACTGACGGAATATGCGAAAACCATGATCCAAGTCAATCGCCTCTTTGCTGTCTTGAATCCGACCGTCAATTTAGTAATGGGACTCTCGATTTCGACTATCCTTGTCTACGGCGGCTATCAAAGTCTGCAGGGCCACCTTGCTATTGGTAGTATTACTGCCATCATCGAATACACGATCCTGAGTCTCTGGTTTTTGACTATGGCAGCGATGGTGATCGTGATGGTGCCTAAAGGCTTGACTTCCTTGCAACGGATCACAGAAGTTTTGGAAGAACCAATTGATTTGATCGACGGTGACCAAACCTTAAACAAGACTGCCGTGTCAGAAACGATCGCAGCTTTCAATCACGTGCAGTTTACGTATGAAGGCGCCGAAGAACCTGTCTTAGAAGATATCAGCTTTGAGATCCACCGAGGCAAAACGACAGCGATCGTTGGCGGAACTGGCTCTGGAAAAAGCACCATCGCCAAAGCGCTGTTGCGTTTCAAAGATGTGACTGCTGGTTCGATCACGCTTTTTGGCCGCAACATCAAAGAGATCTCACAAGCCGAATTACGGGACCAAATTAGTTATGTCCCGCAAAAAGCGCTCTTGCTTAGCGGCACGATTCAAGAAACCTTGCGTTTCGGCAATCGTCCAGCAACCCATGAGGCGATGGCAAAAGCCGCTGAAGTTGCTCAAGCCAAGTCATTTATTGAAGGCTTGCCTGAAGGTTATGAAAGCCCGGTTGCTCAAAAAGGCAGCAATTTCTCTGGCGGTCAAAAGCAACGACTGAGTATTGCCCGAGCGCTGACAAAGCCAGCAGAAATCTACTTCTTTGACGACAGTTTTTCTGCTTTGGATTATCAAACAGACGCCAATTTGCGGCGTGCATTGAAAGAATACACGAAAGATGCCGCCGTCATTATCGTGGCTCAGCGGGTATCGACCGTCAAAAATGCCGATCAAATCATTGTCTTGGATAACGGCAAGATGGTCGGTAAAGGAACCCACGAAGAATTATTACGCAATTGCCAAACTTATCAAGAGTTTGCCTCATCTCAAGGAATGGGAGGAATGAAGGATGAGTAAACAACCAATGGATACACCAAAAAACATGAAACATACAAGCCGACGCTTGCTGCGTTTGCTGATGGAACAAAAAGCCCGCTTTCTACTGATTATCGCTTCCGCCTTGTTCTTTTCCTTACTAATGTCCATCGCCCCTTTGATCTTGGGGCGTGGACTGGATAATCTGATTGCCTTGTTTCAACAAGAAGGCTGGCAGATCAATGATTTTTGGCAAAGTATTTTAGGTCCAGTCGTCCTTTTAGCGGGAACGTGGCTTTTGATCAGTCTCTTTTCCTTGCTGCAAGAGTATACGATGGCCAGTGTCAGTGAAACCCTGACCTTGACTTTACGCAAACAAATCAGTGACAAATTCAATCGCCTGCCTATCAGTTTTTACGACAAACATCATACTGGCGATATTTTAAGCCGAGTGATTCTCGATTTAGATAAAGTATCTGAAGTCTTGCAAGTCGGTTTGATGCAGCTGATCACCGCAACCATCAGCATTACCTTCGGCTTGATCGCCATGCTTTATCTCAGCCCATTACTGACGATCGGTGTGGTCCTGATTTTGCTTTTGAGTGCTTTTGTGACCACCGTTCTCGCACGAAAAAACTTGAGCTACTTTACCAAAAACCAAGAAACATTAGGTGCTGTCAGCAGTCGTGCGGAAGAGTTTTATACCGCAAATCCGCTGATCAAATCCTACAACCAACAAGTTGCCGTTGAAGCGGAAATGGCGGAATTGAGCGAAGCCCAATTTAAAGCCTTTCGGAAAGCACAGTTCGTCAGTGCAGCTATCAATCCATTCGTGCGCTTTATCAATCAAATCGGCTTTATCTTAAGCGCCGTCGTTGGTGGTCTGATGGTGTTGCAAGGGCAATTATCCATTGGTCTCGTACAAGCCTATCTGCAATACATCAACCAAGTGTCTGAACCGATCACGCAAGCCTCTTATATTATGAACACCTTGCAAAGTGCCTTAGCATCTCTCGAACGAATTTTTGAGATCCTTGATTATCCTGAAGAAGAAACTGCGACCCAACAACTGCCAGTTCCACAAACTATCAAAGGAAAAATCGATTTTCAACACGTCTCCTTTGGCTACAGCAAGGAAAAACTCTTGATGGAAAACGTCGAATTTTCCGTCAAACCAAAACAAACGGTCGCGATCGTTGGACCAACAGGTGCTGGAAAAACCACCATGATCAATCTTTTGATGCGCTTTTATCCATTGAATGGTGGGAAGATCTTGCTGGACGATCAAGACATGATGTCCTTTTCGGCACCAGCAGTACGAAAAAAATTCGGTATGGTGCTGCAAGATACGTGGCTATTCCAAGGAACCATCGCTGAAAATATCGCTTATGGCAATCCCGATGCCACTCGAGAAGACATCTTGGCTGCCGCCAAAGCCGCCCAATGCGACCACTTCGTGCGGACCCTGCCCAACGGTTACGATACCGTCATTGGTTCCGAAAGCGAACTGTCACAAGGACAACAACAATTATTGACGATCGCTCGGGCGATTTTAGCAGACCCAACGATTCTGATCCTTGATGAAGCCACCTCCAGTGTCGACACGCGGACGGAACAAATGATCCAAACAGCGATGGATCGTTTGACCCAAGGACGAACCAGCTTTATCATCGCCCATCGTCTTTCTACCATCAAAAACGCTGACTTGATCTTAGTGATGAAAGACGGCTCTGTCGTCGAAAAAGGCTCCCATATAGAATTATTGGCACAAGATTCCCTTTACGCCCAACTATATAACAGCCAGTTTGCAACAGCTTGATGAAAAAGCCGAACCACCAACCAATGACTTTATAAACTGTCGAGGTTGTGGTTCGGCTTTTTTCTTTTTCCGTTAAAATCTGTGAGCACCAAAGCTAACTACTATTACCTTCAATTGTTTCTCTTTTACTCAACTTTTTTTAGTGCTGCTTGGATAAGTGGTACTTTTCCTGGTTCTTTTTTTATGATTGCCATTAATTTTCCTGAAAAAAGTTTTTTCTCTTGGCAATTATACCCGTCTAGATCTGCGGGATCGCCATTAGCAAGTCCGAGGATTGTGCCATTTTTTACCAAAACCGCTACAAGTTCGTCTGCAGTTGGCACCTCGATCCCTTCTGAATCGATTCCTTGGATCTCAAATAGAGAGTAGTCCGCTCCACAGAATCGTTCTTTAACTGTGACAGAATCAGTCGGACCACTTGTTTTTCGAGTTGCTTCAATTGTTTGTTCCTCTTTGACACCAATGGCTTTTAAACAACCTGGTTCATAAGGAATATGCCAAGATAGGCCATCTTTATCATTTTTTTTCTTTCCAAAACTCTTCCCGTTCAGAAACAACTCAACAGTATGACAATTAGAAAAAATCCTCACCTCCGTAACCCCTTGGTCAATTGTTAACCCTTCTTTGTTCCAGTGAGGAAACACATGAACCATTGGTGTTTCAGTCCACCTTGATTGATAATAATAAAAAGAATCCTTTTCAAATCCGACCGTATCTGTAATTCCAAATTGAGAACTGATTCCAGGCCAGTGAAACGGTGCTGGCTCACCGTAGTAATCCATAAATGTCCACAAGAAGACACCTCCCATATAGGCATGTTCTTCTAAGTAACGCAGTACTTCTTTCGGTTTAGCCGTACCACCGGTTCCGGGCTCTTCAGGCTTTCGTTTCCCAGGTAAGACCATAGAATAAAGAGAACCAAAGTTTGAAGTATGACATTTTTCGCTGTTATCTTGATAGACCCCTCTTGTCGAAAAGTAAGAAGCACTTTCCGTACTAAGATATGAAAATAGCGGATACTTTTCCTTTACAGCAACTAAACCTGTCCCATTTACAGCAGACTCAGGATAATTGACCCCGTTCACATCAAAAATACGCATATAAGAAGCATCCACCTGACCAGCAGGATTAAGTAATTCCGCTGAAACAATAAGACTTTGCGAAGTATGGGTTCGGATCACAGCTGCTAATTTTTGTGCCATTCGGTAAGCAAGCGGCGTATGACCAATCACCTCTTCATTACAAAGGGACCAAAAACAAAGAGAAGGATGATTACGTGTTTGCTTCACCATTTTTGCCAGCTCATTTGTCCGCCACTCACTAGATTCCAAGATGCGGTTCTCGTTCATAACGATGATACCTAACTCATCACATAATTCAAGGAGGTCTTTAGAAGCAAAGTGATGTGCACTGCGATAGGCGTTTACCCCCATTTCTTTCATTTTCAACAGCTTATACCGTAAAATATCTTTTGGTAATGCGACACCTAGACCACCAAAATCTTGATGCTCACAGACCCCTCTTAATTCTTTACGTTCCCCATTAAGCAGAAAACCTTTCGTAGTATATGCGACTGTCCTAATACCAAAAAAAAGCTGATAGTCATCGATTTGGTTCTCGCCATCAAATAGTTGAAAAGTAGCTTGGTATAGATGTGGATTCTCGAGAGACCATAGCTGAGGCGCGCAGATTTTTTGACAATAACTCCATTCTGTTGTCGCCAAAGGATCCACGTTACACTCATGGATATTTTGTTGATCAGCCACCTGACTTTTGATCGTTATCTTTTGTTTTTTCTCAAAATGATGGTTAGCAAGACCAACGGTGATTTTAAGGAGCGCTTCCTGCTGGTTTATTTCAGTTGTTTCGATAAACGATGCTTCTGCCACGATCTGAAGCTTTGGCTTTATTTCTAAATATACATCCTTATATATACCTGCTCCCTCATACCACCAGCCTTCCGCGCCTTTCGTCGTATCCACTTTGATCAACACCACATTCACTCCCTCTGAGCTAATGCGTATCAGTTCAGAGACATCAAAAGAAAAATCAGAGTATCCACTGTAATGATCACCTAGAAATACACCATTAAACCAGACAGATGCCATACGCATGACGCCCATAAAGTGGAGAGTCACTTGCTTTTCGTTCACTTCATCTGGAGTTAACGCAAAAGTCTTACGGTAATAGGCAATGCCGTCTGGCTTTGATCCACTCATCAGTAAATCGGGATCATTAACATACGGAAGTTCATTTTTCCAATCATGAGGGAGATCAACAGATACCCAATCTTCGTCAAGTTCACTTTCCAAAGCAGTGTTCGCCAACATTCTCAAGCCTTTTTCACGATCACCTTGAGCAATCAGCCGTAGAAAATGTTCTCCACCAGCACCTATCAAAACAGTATCCCCCGCTTCATTTTCAAGCGGAGCTGCCAAGCCACCGATAGCTGCGGCTTTTCTGACTGTTTTCATTGGCTCTTCTATCTCACCTAAGTGAAATTGCCAGCCATCATTCAGTAATCGATTTTGTCTCATTTTTTCTCCTCCTTCTTATAAAAGTTATTTTGCTCTAGCTAAAAAGTCCCCACAAAATGGATCGATCGGGCTCTTACCTTTAAACGGTTCTTTCCCTAGCAATTTCTGGATTACAGCCTCCACTGTTTCTGGATTTCCTGTATACGCATTGATAAAAGTTGAAACATAAGGGATGTCAAATAAGTGATAGGGATTGGCAGTAGAAACAAAAATGGTAGGGAGATCCTTTTCATACCAGGGAGCATTTGCGGCCATCAAATGATTCCAATCCAAACGAACTGTTGTCTGATTGCTGGCGGTCTCAACATTAGCAACATACAATGCCAAATCAAATTTATTTCTAAGATCCTCAACCCCTGCCTCGAAAACCTCTTGGAAATCCAATTGTTGATTATCGAAAAGGTTGACTTCAAATCCAGCAGCTTCTAATCCAGCTTTAAAAAGCGGACCCACTCGTCCTCCCTCTTTAAATCCACCGTCGTCAGAATCACCCAAAATAACGAGACGGATTCGAGGGTATCGTTGTGGGGTGAGTGGTAAGTGTTTTTCTCTGTCTTTGACCAATGTAATCGACTCATCAGCAATTTTTTTCGTTACCCACTGATATTCAGTACGATCGATGACACTTTTAGGAGTACTATTGACTGTCTCTTCCCTTACTTCAGTAAATAAACCATGGTACATCTTGACTGCTAAAATTCGTGCGACTGCTTCATCCAAACGTTCCATACGAATGCTTCCCTCTTTTACAGCAGATGCGATCACTTCATAATCTTCATCAATATTTTTATTAAAAAGCAACATATCGATTCCTGCATTGATTGAAGCAACGAGTCGCTCTCTATGAGGCATGATCGTCGTGTAACCGACCATTGGTGTTGCATCAGTGATAGCCAACCCATTGAAGCCCAGTGTATCTCTTAGTAACCCGTTAACTAGAAGTTTCGAGCAAGAAGCAGGCATCAATTCGGTTTCTCTGATAGTTGGTGAAAGTTTTCGCTCCCATGCAGGCTGATAAATGTGTCCCACCATGATACAGCTGACGTTTTTTTCAATAAACTGGCGATAAATAGTCCCATACGATTCCATCCACTCATTCGCGGAGAGTGAATTGATCGAACTCAGTAAATGTTGATCCCTTTCATCAACACCGTCCCCAGGAAAATGCTTGATCACTGGAATGATGTTACTCTCAGAAAAACCGTCTATCTGCGCTTGAGCCATGCGAATAATTCGTTTTTGATCACTTCCAAATGTGCGAGTATTCGTGATTGGGTTCTTGAAGTTATAATCAATATCGACAATCGGTGAAAAAGCCATATTAATACCAATTCGAGCCGCTTCCAGCCCAGCAATTTTTCCTAAGTAATAGGCATTTTCGGTGCAATCTGTAGCGGCGATCTGCATAGGATTACCGACCCATGTCCCTTCCGTAAGAATACCATTCCCACCTGACTCTAAATTTGCTGAAAGAAATAACGGTATTGTGCTAGCATCTTGGACTGCTCTTAGCTGATCCTTCAATTTTTCAGCATTGTCGGGGCGATACATCATTCCTCCCGGTTGGTATTTCTTAATAAAAGCCGTCAATTCCTTTACAGAACCTGATTGTCCAATCACGAAAAAAAGCTGACCAATTTTTTCCATAACTGACATGTTTTCTACGATCTTCTGAATTTGTTTTTTCCTTGTCTCTGTAAATTTGAAAAGTGTTTCTCTTGTCTCTCTCACTGAGTTGTCCTCCAATCGATAGTTTCACAGACGACGAGCGCAAGAATCACTTCACTCTTGCGCTCGTTTGTTGTTATTATGGTTAACTGTAAATCCTGTGCGAGTTTCTTATCCAGCTTGTTCTTGTGCTAAACGTTCTTCTTGAACTGCTTGATTATCTAAGGTTTTAAAGAACGGGTAATAGATAGCCATAGAAATAGCAACTGCAAATAGTTGATAGATACCAAAAGAGAGACTCCCTTGAACGATGCCGTGGATCAGCGGAGGTAACGAGCTCGCCCCTAGGATGCCAATCGGTGCGGTAATGATTCCCATAGAAATCAATGCGTACCCAAGAGAAGTGATCACTAATGGCGTCAATAAGAACGGAATCAAAAGCATCACATTCAACATTACCGGCATTCCAAAGACAACTGGTTCATTTACACCAAAAAGACCGCTTGGAAATACGATTTTTGAAAATGATTTGTAGCGCTTACTCTTGGAAAATAAAAACATGTCAGTCACTAAACCAATCGTTGCACCGCTCCCCCCTAAACATGCCAAATCGTATAACCCAAAATTAATGGCATGAGGGACTGCTTCTCCCGCCGCCACAGCAGCACTATTGTCTGCAAGATAACCCAAGAAAATCGGCATGAGAATCGGCAATACGGTCATTGAACCATGAATCCCGAAAAACCATAAGAGATTCGAGATCAAAATAAGAATCAAAAAGGCAGTTAAGGAACCCGTCAATCGCTGCAATGGTTCTTGAAGCAATGTATAAACAAAATCTGTCGCTGAATTATAACTAGTTACGCTAAAACCAAATTTAACAATTCCAAAAAGTGACGCAATCACAACTGCTGGAATTAAAGAAGTAAATGACTTGGTCACCATTTCTGGCACCCCATCGGGCATTTTGATCGTAATATTTTTTTCCACAAACAATTTCATCAGTTGAATCGTGATCAGTGAAACGAAAATTGCCACGAAGACCCCGCGCGCGCCTAAATAATTGGTACTTAAAAATGAAGCTCTTGCTTCGGGATTTTCAGTGAGTGGCGTTAATAACAGGAAACATACCAATGAGATGAACCCCGTCCCCAAGGCTTGTTCTTTGATCCCGAATATTCCTGCTCCACAGTAGGCAATACTAAATGCCATATACAAACCTAATAAATCAATTGTGTAAGCTGGAATATAATTCATTACTGTCCCAATGTTGGTCACTGATAGAAAGTTTTGATACGGTTCCCAGCTTAAACTAGAAATAACTGTAAAGATGGCACCTAACATAATAACGCCTAGTAATGACATCGAACCTGTACTCACACTTTTTAAATAGCGATTCGAAGAAATTTTATTCGCAACGGGAATAAATCTTTTTTCCATAAAGTGGATAAATGCATTCATTTTTCTTACCCCTTTTTAGTGTTTTTTATTTTATTTTGGTACCAATAGTAACTGTCTTTAGGAATTCGTCGACATTCTTTTGGATCTTCATCTGTGCGATCAACAAAAATCAAACCATATCGCTTTTTAAACCCTTGGTGTGAACTAACCAGATCAAGTAGTGACCAAGGACTATAACCCAATAAAGGATATCCTTCCTCCATAAAACGCTCACATTGCTTAATATGCTGTTCTAAGTAATCAATACGATAGACATCGTGAATTTGCCCATCTTCAATACGATCAGAATACGCTAAACCGTTTTCAGTCACCATCATTGGTAAATGGTATTTTTCATAAATCGACCGCATACCTATATATAATCCTTCAGGGTCAATACCAAATTCCATCCATTTCGTCTTCGTTAAATAAGGATTGTTCCCTAAGGTAAATCGCTCATTTCGATAAAATGGTGGTAGTTTGCTTGTATCTTCTCCCGGTTCAACGGCACGTATACAGGTACTACAGTAATAGTTTATCCCTATAAGATCTGGTTTATTCTTCTTCAAAATTTCTTGATCAGCTGGTTCCGTTTCTGGATACCAACCTTTCTCATTCAAATAATTGCAGTAGCTTTTCGGGTACTCGCCGAATACTGACATGTCGAGAAAACAATTTTGTAAAAAGTCTTCGGCGTTCTTAGCTGCTAAGATGTTCCTTGGCGAAGGTGTTTCAGGATAAACAACTTGCATAGAGCACACCGGTCCAATTTTCCCATCTCTTACGATTTTTCGAAAAACTTGAATTGTCTTTTTCTCAGCTAGCGACATATTGTAACTCATTTGATACATCTGCTTCATTTTTTCATCTGCATCCGTTTCGTGATTGCCATTTAAATCAGAAGCTGCTGTGACGATCAATTGCTCGTTGATCGTTCCCCACAACTTGACTCGATCACCGAAATGCTGAAAGCAAACTTTTGCATAAGCAACAAAGTAATCAATACATTTTCTTGATTTCCATCCGCCAAATTTGGTTACCAATGCTTGCGGCATTTCAAAATGATAGAGGGTAGGAAAAGGTGTGATTCCTTTTTCAAGACACCCATCAATCAAACGATTATAAAAATCGATGCCTTCTTGATTCGGCTGATCACCATCACCCATGACACGTGTCCAATTGAACGAAAAACGATAGAGATCGATCCCTAAGTCTGCCATTAATTCAATGTCTTCGCTTAGATGATGATAGTGATCGGACGCGATCTTCGAATCTGCAATTCCCTCCGGTACGTGACGCACATCTGTTGTTGCAATCCCTTTTCCACCTTCACCAAAGCCTCCTTCTACTTGAAATGCTGAGGTTGATGCCCCCCAATAAAAATCTTTTTTAACCATTGTTCCTTCCACCTTTCCCTTATAAGAAAACGATACCATTCAGAATTAATTCTAACGACAACAAAACAAGACCTCTGGTTTCAAATCCAAAGGTCTTGTTTCAAAATATGAAACTATTGAGGCAAATAGAACTTTTTCATATACATATAAATCAGTAACTCCATCGTGTATAGAATAGCAATCCGTCCTTCGGTGTTTTCGTTGATCTCTCCACAGAGGATAATTTGGTCTGCACTTCGCTCAATGATTGGAGAATGCTTAAACGTAAAGACGATAATTTTGATTCCCTTTTTCTTCAATGCTGCAATCACTTTTTCACTAAAGTAAAAGAAACCACCCTCCATCGAAAAAATCAAAACCAAGCTATCTGGCGAGCTTTCTTCCACAATTTTTAATTGCTCTTCCACTGTAAAACCAATCCGAATAATTTTATCCATGCTTGCTAATTTGCTTTGCAAATGCTGTCCCATAAAAGCAGCAAATTCTAAGCCAAACACAGCAACGTTTTCTGTTTCATAGATCGCAGAGACCACTGTTTCAAGTTCTGAAATCGAGAGATGTTCTTTGGCGTACCTCAAATTGATCAAAAGATTTGAGGTGAATTCGTCCAGAAATTTCTCCCTTTGTTCCACGGGCTGGATCACTTTTTTGGAATAATCGCTGACGATATCGATCTCTTTTTCAACCGCTTGTTTGAATTCCGTATAAGATGAAAAAGCCAAAATTCGAATGAATCGCGAAATCGCTGCAGTCGACACAAAGCATTCTTCTGCGAGTTCATAAATGGTCATCTTAGGGATTTTCGAAAAACTTCTTAGAATCGCCTGTGCAATAAAGTAATTATTGTCTTGTTTTTTCTGATTATTTAAATAGCGCAACAAAAGACTTCTGACTGAGGTTCCTTTATTTTCCATTCGTGCTACCTCCTAAATACGCTTTCACCTAAATATACAATGAAAGCTAGGGAAAGCAAAGTTGAATTGGTGAAATTCTCCTTATACTCTGCGCCCATTTCGATAATTTAAATCTAAAAACCTTTCCCTTGCCTTGCCCGTATCCATATTCCATAATCAGACGTGAGCGATGATCCATCAAACAGACCGTATGGGAGTGTTACGAATGAAAAATTTTCAGATGACGTTTATTACTTCTACGACCACCAATCGTTGGTTGAAACTATTGAATCTTTTGGAACGGCATAAGACCCTTTCGAATCGTGAGTTGTCAAAAGCTGTCCAGAGTTCGCGGCGCACGATCATTTATGATATGGAGGGGCTACGGAACTACTTTGGAAGTACGCTAATGATCGAATCCACGTCGAATGGCTATTCTCTTCATGAATTACTACCGAAAGAATATCTGGAACGAAAACGAGCGCTCCTTCAGAATGAACCGTTATTCGTTATTCTTGAGCATCTGTTTAAGGGAGAATATCGGACAGTTTCCGAATGGGCAGACTATTTTTATCTTTCTGAGAGTTCCCTTTTACGCTATTTGACACTTTTTGAAAAAGCCCTGAAGCCCTTTCAGTTATCTGTTGATCATAAGAATTTCCGTCTGATCGGATCAGAAGCGGATATTCGCAAATTTTTCCATGCCTTTTATTATGAGTCGGATGCTACGCCTCATACGGTACGTCCAACCATCGCTGTGCAAAATATCGTCTTAGATTTTTTTCGCAATATACGCGGCAAAACCAATAATACAGCTTCATTTTGGTATATCAGTTATTGGTTGTATATTATCCTTGAGCGTCATCAAGCGGGAGAAACTGTCGTTGTCTCCGAACAATTAAAAAAGATCGTCTTGGCAGATGAACTCTTCCAAGAAATCCAGCCCCTCAATCAATCTTTGCTTCTCTTCACTAGGAAACATTTGTTCCTCTAAGTTACTTCTTGTTGATGCAATTGTTTGCTGTGTTACACCTTCTTGTAGTTGCTCAAAAGTATCCCCTACAAAAAGATCATAGACACTTTGCCCGAATTGGCGATCATCTTCATAATAGCGATCTTCCATCAAGACGCCGGTAGCTGCCGCATGGATCGGATTACCTGATGGATTAAGATCTCTGATCGTATAAGTATCACCACGTCTCGGTCTCAATTGGTCATTTAAATTTACTTGCCAAATCATATGGGAGCCTGTCGCAGCATTTTTAAATGTCTGAGCCGACTGTCCATTGCTAAATGTAACCCTCGCGCCATAATTTATGAAATGCTTACTGATATCATGATTGAATACAGGTAACCCATTCGCATCTTCCTCTATCCATACATTAAAAATATAAGCACTACTTCCAGTTGTATTGAGTGTTTCTCTTTTGTTAAGACCCTTCAAAGAATAGATGGGGCTTCCTTGAGTATTCATCTGTAGTACTTGTTCAGATAATGCGTTTGTGTCCGTCATATCCCTAGCTTCTGACTTTTGGGTATCATCTGGTGCTAAATGTTGTTCTTGTGGATCGACTGGTTCATTTTCAGCTTGTTTTGCTGCCTCTGGCTGCTTCTCTTCTAACCCATCCACTAGTTTTTCTATGTTATAATTTTCTTCCAAATCCTCGTGCTCTTGTGCCATCGCTACCACTAGTAATGATGATAAAGTCATTTGGCAAACGAGTAATAAACCTGTTGCTTTCAATTTAAAATTGTTTTTCATTTTATTTTCCCTTCCAACTCAACCTATATATCTTTCTATCGTTGTATTTCTTCATGTTCTCCGGTTAATGATGCTTGTACGAATTCATCCTTCCTCATCAGGTAGTTTGTCATAGAATGACTTCGCATTTTCTTCTGAGCCAATCACCGCTGCTAGAATGGAGAACATTGTCCGATGACTGATCATTAACAAACCTGTGACTTCATCACTAAATTAGTTATTCATAAGTCACCCCTGCTTCTCTATTCTTTCGTACGTTAAAGATTCATTTCACTTTTATCACGCGTCCTTTCTTACTCCCTTAAAAAAAATCTGTCTTAGACCTTATTGGAACAACCTATTCGATAGAAACTCACTAAATATCATAGATGAGCTCTAAAAAAAGATGTTTTTTTGACGAAATTTTATTGTTTTAATCGAGGTTAAATTTAACACGGTTGCTCATCGAGCAATAAATCAAGATTTGCAAACCTGTGTGAATAAATTGATTTTCATTTTCTTTTCAAATAAGGCATTTTGAAAGTTTGTGCAAAAAAAAGCGTTATAAAAAAAGACGATTCCTTATGATTTAAAAAGGATCGTCCATTTTTGTTATTACCTGTAACCACTTGACTCAATACGATGGATACATTGTTTTTGCCTACTCATTCTTAGCATTGTCTGAAACATTTTTATCAACAGTTATCTTCAACAGAATGCTTCTTTTCTATAAAAAATGTCAGAAAAAAGCAAAATAAAAGAAATTATATGTAATTTTACACATCTTCTAAAAAAATTCATTTTTCTTTGGTATACTAAACGTAGATCTGCATATCATTAGATTTACGTTGCCCGTTAGTGAAGTTTCAGGCAACGTTTCTTTATGGGGGATAGATAAAAAATGGAAGAGAAAAAGATTTTTGAGAAGCGCTGGTTATTAGCTACCAGTGAACAACGAGAGAAATACCAAGCCTTGATTGCCTCTTACCCTTCAATCGAATGGACATTCAAAGAAAAAAGCTACCTTTTATGGCTGTGTCAGTTAGACAGTGATACGTTCAAAACCTTTGAAGCGATTTTTGATAAACTAGTAAATGCCAACTAATTATTTTCGCGTAGGCTGTTCTTTCACCAAAATAACCCAATCTTTTGGTATTCAGGAATAGTGGGCATATTTTCAGATAACTCCCTTTTTTATTAGACAAACGAATAAAAGCCGCACCCGTCGATCGTAACGGTTGCGGCTTTTCTCTTTGATCTATCCACCCATGTCCTCGTCATGCTGTGTTGCAACACGTGGATTAGGCTGTGGGAACGCTTAACGCTTGCCCTAACTGAGGATCGATTTTTTCAATCACTCTTAGCCAATCTTGATGATCGGGGATTGCTTTGAGTAAAAGAGAATCAGTCGATAAGATGAACTCTGATAAATATTCACTATAATTCGTGACCACAAGATCAATGGCGTTTTCCTTCAAATAATCGCTCGTCAATTCATTGATTTTTGGAAAAAATACCCGATGATCATTGCCGACATAACGCAAGAAGCGCGCACGAATCGTGTGACAGGCATAGAGATCACCTTCTATTATCAACGCGATCCGTTTGACTTTTTGAGCATAAAGCTCCCTGATTGCTTCACTGTAAAGGGTCAGTGCCGCACAAACATCTGACAGATACTCCTGTTTGACCCCTAGAATCGCTTGGTGCTGCTTCATAAATGCCAGATTTTTTTGATAAGCAGCAGAACCATGCTTTTGCGCTTCAGTTTTTACTTCTGTTAGCAAGTGATTTAAAACGGGCGCCAGCTGCTCATTGATTTTCTTTGACAGGAAAAAGGCGTGGATCATCGTCTGGACCTGTTGAGGCTCTTGAAAGGAAATGCCCCATTCTTGCACGAAGCGCTGACTCAGTTCTTCGAGTTCAGGATACAGCCCAAACGCTGCAACGAATTGCTGCTCTTTTTCAGGCTCGGTCAAAGTTCGTTTCATCACGGTCACTAAATAAAGCCACATCATTTCTTGTTGCGGTAGTCTTACTCGGTATAGCGCTTCGATTTTAGGCGCTAAGTTCTTCATTATCGCAAACGCCTCATGCGTTTCGACGATTGCTGCCAACGATCGAGGAATCTGAACAGTCTTTCCCAGTTGATAGCGCTTGATCGTAATATACAAACTATAATAAAAATCACTCGGAGAAACGCCTGTATTCACCAGCGCTGTGGGAATTTTTGAGAAGGCATCACTGACTAACGCGATCAGTTCTTTGGGGGGCAAGAGCGTATGCGGCGTGACATCTGATTCATAATAAAAATCTTTAAAAAACTTGCGAATATTGGCTTCTGATCCACTCAAATTCACCGGTTGCAAGATCCACTCTAAATGATACTTTCGTAACGTCGCAGAAGCGGTATTCAAATAACGACGCATCGTACTTTCTGATACATATAAGCGCTGCGCCCACTCTTCAACCGAACAGAATTCCCCGTGGAAAATGGCTTCCACGATTTGATACATGCCTTCTTCTGCAACAAGCTCCTTTTTTTGAGACAAGTATCTTTTCGGATCAGTTTCCCTAAAATGATAGCCATTGGCTTCAAGAGTAAATTCCGCTGCCTCCTGCAGATAGGTTTTCAATTCCTTGATGTCAGAGCTGATCGTCCGTTGGGTCACATCAAGCTTGTTGGCTAAACTTGCGATGGAACAAGTCCGTTCTCGCTCAAAGGTATTTAACATTTGAAGCCATCGAACGGTCGTTTTGTTTAGCATAAAATTTAACTGCAATTCTCTCATTTTGCCCTCCGTGTTTCTCCTTCACCGACTGGTTTCTTTTCTATAGTACAATATTTGCGTCTATAAAAAACCTTCCTATTTCCCAAATTTACTTAAGTTGGTGTTAGAATATGTACTTAAGTGAACAAACAAGGTATTCTCTATGTAGACTCTTTTTGTGCAACTGGAGGAATTTGTATGACAAATATGGTTTATGGATACGCCCGTGTATCCACAAGACAACAGGATCTCTCTCGTCAATTGGATTTACTTGACCGGTATGAATGCAACAAAATTTATACTGAAAAGATCAGTGGTGTACGCGCAAATCGTCCTGAATTAAATAAACTAAAAAAACGAGTGAAAGAAAACGATAAAATCATTATTGAAAGTTTCTCGCGGCTAGGAAGAAGTACCAAAGACCTGATTGATCTCGTCTACTTTTTTGAAAAGAAAGGGGTAAAAGTCATCAGTATCAAAGAAAATTTTGATACACAAACCCCTCAAGGAAAATTAATGATGACTGTTTTCCAAGCCTTTAGCCAATTCGAACGAGACATCATCGTTGAGAGGACCAAAGAAGGCTTAGAATCCGCGCGTGCTAGAGGAAATATTGGCGGTCGTCCACGAATCGATCCCGCACTGATCCAACACGCATTGCACCTTTATCAAAAGGAAGGAAAAGCCGTTGTGGATATCTGTGCCCAAACAGGCTTAAAGCGCTCGACTTTTTATCGCTATCTTAGTCTGGAGAAGGATGAGGTCATTTCATAAATACACGTGCTGGTTGAACTTCGTACTTTCGGCTTCTCACTATATAAAAAACAGGACGAACATTGCTGATGTTTGTGATGGCTTAAAGATCGATTTTTTTCTCTCTTATAAGCGATTCATCCAGCTTGTTCGTCCTGTATGTTTTATTCTGCTAGCTCTTCTGTTGATCCTATTGTTGTTTTCTCCATGATTTCTTACGGAACAAGAACACCAGTCCGCCGATTAAGAATAAGATACCTGTCACACTTAGCAAGACACTGCTTGTTTCTCCTGTTTTTGGCAGTTGCTTAGCAGTGGATTGTTTGCTTGCTTTGATCCGTGCTTTCTGTTCCGTTGCTGAGGGTTTGTCTGATTGTTCTGATGGCCGTTTTCCGTTTCTCTCTTGATCGTTTGTTTCTGACGTCTCTGTCTCAGGACGTGTCTTGATCGGTTCTTCTATTATTGGATCAGACGCTGCAGTTTCAGGGATTTCAGTCACAGGCGACTCACTTTCCGGACGATTTTCTTCTGGTACTTCTGTTGGCGTTTCTTCAGGTGTTTCGTTAGGCGCTTCGCTGACTTTTGCTTGTACAGTAATCACGGCATAGGCAATCACTGCTCCGTAATGGTAGGAGACCGTGTACTGACCGACTATGTTGTTGTTCACTGTGCCGTTGACTTCTACTTCTGAAAAGGCTACTTCTTTGCCATCACGATCGATGGCAGAATCAATGTTTGTTTCTGGTAGCCATTCATCGCCTTGCTTGATCGTTGAATCGTGAACTTTCAGGGACGTTTGATCCGCTTTTACGGTGATAGTGGCTTTGCTTTTTAAACCGTGATAGCTGTAAATGACCACGTATTCGCCAGCTTTTGTTGTATCTGCTTTGCCTGTAACAGTGATATCCCCAAAATCAACAGGTTTACCATCCCGATCCGTTGCGCTGTCGAAGTTGTCCTTGGCTTCCCAGTGTTCCCCTGTGTACAACTCGCTATCGTGAACTTTAACTGTCGTTTGATCGGCTTTGACGGTGATAATGGCTTTGCTTTCTACGCCATGATAGCCGTAAATGACTTCATACTTGCCTGCTTGCGTTGTATCGACAGTCCCCGTGACAGTGATATCCCCAAAATCAACAGATGAACCGTCTCTATCTGTTGCACTATCGAAGTTGTCCTTGGCTTCCCATTGTTCCCCTGTGTACAACTCGCTATCGTGAACTTTAACTGTCGTTTGATCGGCTTTGACGGTGATAATGGCTTTGCTTTCTACACCGTGATAGCTGTAAGTGACCTCGTACTTGCCTGCTTGCGTTGTATCGACAGTCCCTGTAACAGTGATATCCTCAAAAGCAACAGGTTTACCATCTCGATCCGTTGCGCTATCGAAGTTGTCCTTGGCTGTCCAGTTTTCTCCTGTATACAACTCGCTATTGTGGACTTTGACTGTCGTTTGATCCGCCTTGACGGTAACAAGGGCTTTGCTTTCTATTCCGTTATAGCTGTAAATAACCACATATTCGCCAGCTTTTGTTGTATCTGCTTTGCCTGTAACAG
Organism: Enterococcus sp. DIV0755f; assembly: GCF_051713725.1. NCBI lineage: Bacteria > Bacillati > Bacillota > Bacilli > Lactobacillales > Enterococcaceae > Enterococcus > Enterococcus sp. DIV0755f. The sequence continues at coordinate 594,084 of NZ_JBIOQL010000001.1, read as the reverse complement.
TGATATCCCCAAATTCAACAGGTTTACCATCCCGATCCGTTGCACTATCGAAGTTGTCTCTGGCTGTCCAGTTTTCCCTTGTGTACAACTCGCTATCATGGGCAGTCACGTTGGTTTGATCGGCTTTGACGGTGATAATGGCTTTGCTTTCTATCCCATCATAACGATACACTACCTCATAGGTCCCCGCTTTCTTGGTATCCACGCTTCCGTCAACGCTCACATCGGCAAAAGCAACTGGATGGTTGTCCCGATCGACGGCTTGGTCGAAGTTATCTTCTGGGGACCAATTTTCGCCGACGTACAACGAAGAATCGTGAACAGTAATCGCAGTGAATCGAGGTTTGACGAGGACCGTTGCTTCTTTGCTTACATTGTTTAAGTGGTAGCTGATTGTATAAGTACCCGCTTGACTAGTATCGACTTGCCCAGACACACTGCCGCCCTCAGCGAGGAATTCCTCGTAAGTCAGTATTTTTCCTTCTTTTGAGACTGCTTGTTCAAAATTATCCGCCGCTGACCATGTATCCTGTTCATAAATCGTGGTATCTTTCACGGATAGCGCTGTGAAATCCGTTGGTGCTTTTTGATAGACGTAGGTCACTGTCGCTTCGCCTCGAGGAAAATTCCCTTTTGCATTCGTCGGTAGTTGATTGGTATCAAGAACGTACCCTGGAATTTCTGGAATAAACGCACTTGTAGAGACATTATAGGGTTCATTGGTGCTATTATGGATGGTTTGAGAAGGATAGATTTCCATCCCTGATTCATCCACATATTTAACCGTCAAATGGCTATTCGTAAAGCGAACATTATATGTCGCCGTGAACAAAAGGTTTCCGTTAACGTCGGTATATTCTAAAACCGCTGTTAAACCGTAATAGTTGATCGTAAAACCTGTGAAGCTTGTCCAAGATATATTTAATTGATTGGTACCAGTCACTTCACTTGTATACCATAGCCCCACCAGCATGTATACCTTATCCGTTTTGTAGACATAAAAATCTTCTGTCAGCTGCGGGTCTTGGTATAGTGTTTGGTGTGCGTATTTTTCCGGGATTGGCAAATCCAAAACCAGTGCTTTATACTTGATCGGATCATATTCTACAGTCAGATCGTAGTTGAAACTCTCGATACTCTTCGTTGATTCTGCAGCGAAAGGTTGACTATCCGTAGATTCTACAATGGTTTCAGCAGATGGGGCAGTAACTGAAATTTGAGTTTTTTCTGCAGTATCAGATGCGTTAGATTGATTTGTTTCTGGGTTTGAAGGGGTGGTCACCACTTCACTTGCGGTTGTTTCGGAAGATACGACGTCAGCATTTCCTTCTTGGGAATCTGTCTTTTCTCCTGAGTCCATGCTTCCTGTTGAATCTGCCAGCAAGGGAACCGATGAGTCTATGGATGGTGTTTGCTGCTCTGTTTGTTGTGTTTCTGTTGCCTGAGCGATCGGCCATGTGCTTGGAAAGGTTGTCCCTAAAATCAGCATCCCTACTAAAGCGCTCTTACTTATAACTACGCATTTTTTCATTTTCATTTTTTCTCCTTTTTCTTTTCCCCAACGTTATTCACACTTATCTTTGGACCAATCTATCCAAGCGTTTTAGGTCTGCAACTGGCAAGGTTGTTTTTTCTAAAAAGCTGTTTTCAATGACTGTATCACACTCGATGAAACATGCGGCGCACCATTAACATGAAATCCGCCAATTTTCAAGGGATAAGACTTCTTGATTGGCGCAGAGTATTATATAATTTACTTAAAACGAGCGTAATTTCAATGGATAGGTGGTGACTTCAATGTTAGAAAATTTATCTATCAACTTGCATCGGGACAAAGCATTTTCTCGACAAGTAAAAATCTTACAAGTGCTAAATGCTGCACCGACAGGGTATCATCCACAAGAATTGGCGACATTACTAGGGCTATCTTTGCCTACAGTTACCAAAGAGCTGAGTATTTTAAGTGACAGTTTGCCAAAAGACCTGGTCAAGATCACACTCTCAGAAACGAACATCGTCTCGATCGCTTATGCGCCGAACGCTTCCATCAATTCTGCCATCCAATACCTGGGGATGGAAACGCTGGAGTTTAAAATCATGACGAGTATTATTGATAATAAAAAATACTCTATTCACCGAGCAACGATTGAATTCGGTTATTCTCGCAGTCATCTTTTACGGACGATCAGCTACATGAACAAGTCGTTGCAAACCTATTCTGTAACTATTGCCACGAATCATCTTGACTTTATTGGTACCGAAGCGGACATCCGATTTTGTCTGTTCGTCTTTTTTTCTGCTTATGGCGATAGCACGATTTTAGATAAGGATAGTCCCGCGGATGCCCGCCTGCTGGTCCAAAAAGCCAAGGAAGCCAACACGAAAGATTTGCATTACAGCCATTACCGACTTGCTCTGTGGCTAAGTATCGCCAAGCGTAGGTGGCGCTATTCTTACTTTTTGACCTTGCCGCCGTCTTTAGAACGCAATCTATTGGAGAAAGAACGCTTCGCTATTTTCTCAGAAATATTAAACGAACATTACTTGAAAAAATACCGAATCATCCACTTGCCGCAACAAGAACTGCTTTGGATCTTTGTCAATGCGCTCCATTGTCTTTCCTATAGTACGATGGACATCAACGGCGAAAGCGATGCGGATTACATTTTTCACCATACAGAAAGACCAGAAATTATTGCAGAAGCGGCTGCCTTTTTAGAGAAATCTGGCGTCGCTATTCCACCTGCAGCCGCCCACAAGATCATCGCGTATCTCGTGAATCTTCGCCTGCTGACGATGATTTCTGCCAATTATGAGTTTGCTGATCCGCAGATCAAAGTCTTTGTTGAAACGACATTCAAGACGGATTACCTTGCTTGGAATGAGTGGTTGAAACCTTTCAACGATCAAAGCCGCTTCTTTTCCTTTACTCACTTGGAACATATCGCAGTCACATTGACTTTGTTAAGCGAGTTAGCGCCTAATCCCCAGCTGAAAAAACACCTCAAAGTAGCCTTTGCTTTTCAAGGCGGTGCTGGATTAGATGCTTTCTTAGCTGCATCAACGGAATTATTTAAAAACGACCATACAGAAATCAGTTACTTTTTTGAAGTGGCTCCTGATGAACAAGAATTGATCCATCGGGAAATAGATTTGATCGTCAGCAATTTTGACTTGCATCTGAAAAGCAACACCAAATTTCAGCAACTACGCATTTCAAATGTCCCCACCTTTTCGGACTGGACGATCATCCACAAAACGATTGAACAGCTGATTCAGCCAAGAATCACACCGATTCGTTGACCTAAGGAAACTGACGGCCTTCTTGAAGGAAGCGCCGCCAGTTTTTCATTGCGCGGTTTACTATTTTGACCCTTTCCTAAGTATCCATTTTTCTTTTCTCTTAGCGTGTCTATTTTTTTCACATCAGAAAAAAATCAGACCTTTTTTGCAAGATTCCTTTCCTAATAAACGCTTTTCCATTCAAGCGCAGCGGAGAAAGCCACTGTCTTGTTTTTATGTGCTGTTCGTAATCCCTGAAAAGTTGCCTGCTTCGTGAATTTTTAATGAAAGAAATTTTAGCGGCTATTTTTAGCCCCAGCTGTGAGAAGTGTTATTTTAAAAGCAAAGAAACATACGGTCATAACAGACTGCATGTTTTAAATAACTTTTGTATCTAATTTTTTTATTTACTAGAAAAAAAAGAAATTTTCTCCCCGCTCCTTTTTTGTATAATAGGTAAAAAGAGAGGGGAACAAACGTGGATTTTATCAAGGAGCTGCAATCCTTCAAAACAATCGTCGAGGAAGGTACGTTTACTAGAGCTGCCGCCAAACTAAACTATGCCCAGTCGACCGTTACGAACCATATCAAAAAGTTAGAAGACGAATTAGAAGTAGCGTTATTTTTGGAAGGAAAAAGCAATGTATTGACCTTGGAAGGCGAATTGTTGAAACAGGAAGTACCCGAACTGATTGCCCACTGGGAGCGGGTCAAAGAACAGTTGATCAATGCTTCCCATACGGTCGAGTATTCGTTGCGGATGGGCATCCTTCAACCCTATGACATTTTGGTTTTGCCTGCACTGCTTCACGATTTTTCGCAGCACTATCCAAAAATAAACTTCGAGATCATCGTGGGCTCAACACTGGAATTAGCCAATGCACTAAATGAAAACCGAATTGATTTCGCCTTATGCTCACTTCCTCACGAGAAACATTTTGCCTACGAGGAATTGTTTCAAGAAGAGCTTTGCTGCATTACCTCAATCTCAAACCCATTAATCATCAATGAGCTAGCCGATCTTAAAGGGAGCCATCTCTATCGTTCCAAGTCTGACTGTCCAGCTCGCACAAAAATTGAAAGCTATCTTGACAATCAGGTTCCTTCGATCCATTGGGAGTCTGTCAGCAATATCAGTACGATTCCTTACTTGATCGAACGAACTGGATACTGCAGTCTGATCCCTCGTTCCATCATTGAGCAAACTCATGCTCGAGTAAAAATCGTCTCGCTTCCTTTACCTGATCCCCACATGTCGATCGGCTTATTGTCAAAACATCCACTGATGCTTTCTCCCAGCATCACAAAAAATTTTGTCGTCGAGCTAAAAATGCGCTTACTATCTTTGTTATAAAACGGTTTTAATCCGCATTGATTTTTATGCAATGATGCTTTTTACGGAAAAATAATGTCAGTCATTTTGTAACCCTCGTCACAGCGGGAAACAAAAGAGCTGCACCAAATCTTTACGTTTTAAAGACTTGGTGCAGCAAGGTTTTTGAATTCGCTTACGGTTATAAAGTTACGAAATAGTATCTTTTTTCTCGATTCGATTTTTTATTATCATTTTACTTTTTTTATGCAACCTGATACGATTATTCATGTAAACCGAGGAAAAATCAGAAAAGATGTCGTTATTCTTAACATTTCCGATTTTTTCTCCGATTGTAAAAAATAGAAACGTTTTTTCATTATTTACAAAGTATACTCAATTTTGAAGCGACGAGTTCTCAAGAAACTGAGGCTTGTACCCCGCAGGGCAAAGTCTTTGGGTAGTTATTGCTCAAGGAAGCTGTTTTTGCAATTGTCAGAAAAAATAGACGATGAGAAAAGGAGGAAAAACCATGTTTATCATTGAAGCGATCTTCAGCTTTCTAAGAGACGCATTAGGTGTGATCCTAGCTATTCTCTTAGGGACGCTTTGCTTGTCGATGGTGGTCAATTTGATCATTATCGTTGTAAAAAACACCTATTCAAAATTTAAAAAGAATTATTAACGAATCGCTATCTTCTAATAGATAGCTTTTTTAAATAGTTTTTTCAACCTCTCAGGTCTCTTTTTTGCCTTTGTAGTATCTTTTTTCAAACTCAATCCAAGACTTGCTGAATTCATGGTTAGAAAAGGCACTTTTCAAACCTGAACGCTGCTTAAAGCGAAAGACCTCTTCGCGGTCCATCCCCAATTCCTTGGCAATTCGTTCATCCGACCACTCGTTAGCTACCAACTGCTGCACGATGTTTCCCATCTTCTCGATACCATGGGTACCACGTGCTCGATTGTGGCGAATCGTTGAAGCAATGCGATTCTCAAATGGCTTATCGATCACCGTGACCGGAACACTTGGCAATTCCAAGCGGTCTTTTGCTACGATGTACCGATGAAACCCATCGATCAAAATATACTTGTCTTGCTCCTTATCGTGGTAACAAACCAATGGCTGGGTAAAGCCATCTTCTCGAATCGACAGTTCCAGTAGATCCATTTCTGGAGCAGCCACGGTGTTGGGGTTATACGTATTCGCTTGAATCTTGCTGACTGGGATCAGCTTCGCCGCTAACACTGGAAAATCGATATCGCTCATGAGGTACTACACTCCTTTTTAGAAATGAATAATTTTTTGTTTGTCGATAAACCGCAAACCCTTTTGACTCCAAAAGTGCAATTTCACTAGGCTGGTTACTAGAAGCGAGAATCTCTGCTTCTGGGTAGTTGCGGCTGATATCCACCAGCATCTTCCGTAAAAGAAACTTTTTAAATTGAGCGGCTGGATCTTTTTCATAAAATTCCCCTAGCTCCACTTTATTGGCGCCTTTTTCATAATAAGAAAAAGCAGTCACCCGTTTTTCGTCATCAAGAATCACGTACCAGTAGCAGTTCTCATCATTGACCAAGTACGGAAATTGCTGCTGATACACCCGTTCTGCAAAAAAAGCCCCCATCAATTGATAGAATTGGCTTTTCTTATACGGTGAAAAAAATAAAACCAATCGTTCGTTCACAAAACCCTTCCTCTCTAAGGACGCACTCGTCCATCGTTAGGTGATTTTTTTCGTTAAATACTCGTATTTGGCATTCAATTTTTTTAACTGATACTTGGGTAAATGCTCGATCCCCAAAGCCGCCCCAAAATCGACCGCCAACTCATACAATTCAGACTCATCTTTTTTCGTCAAACTATATTGTCGCGTACTCAAAGAAAAATCATTTTTTTCTAACACACGAGCGATCCCTTTCCAGTCATGCCAGAGTACTTCGTTTTTCAGCCAGTCCTTACGTTTGGTCACATCGGGTATATCTTCCACTTCGATCCCGTGCTTTTCTCGATAATGATCAATCAAGATCGTGATTTTGCGGTAATAATGATCCTGTAATTTCTTTGAATAAAGTCCAATTGATTCCAGTAAAAAGACCGCATACTCTTGCCAAGTCATATGACTAGGCTTTCTCGTATTGTAATGCGCCAGCAATCCTGTCTGGGCATACAATCGACCAAAATTGGCTCCTGACACACGATTTACGACGCGTTCCCACGTTTCCGGTTCCACCAAAGCATATTGGTACAAGCCTTTTCGTTGCTGCATACCGTAAGGCTGACAGATCCGCATTTGATGGATCGGAACGCCATGATCATACAACTTTTCATAAAAGCCATTGATCGGCCAGTCAAAATGGGCATATGCTCCCCACACATCTTCGGTCTTCCAATCATAGATTGGGTAAAAATTAACGACCATTGAATCTGCTACTTGCCGTTTGATCCAGCATTGCTTCCGAAAGTTATACTTTGGCGATGTGATCGATCGATACCGATACAGACTTTCCTGGGTTCGTATCCCCACACCACAAGCAACCGGCTCAAACTGATGATAGCTTGCGTACCAATGAGCAAAGTTTCGTAAAAACTTATCAGGGTTCATATTTGCACTCTGATAGATTTCCATCAATGATTCATCCAAATCAGCAAGTGAAATCGCATCTTTAGGCATCGGCTGTACCCACTTCTCACGTTCTTGTTCATCCCACATCAGCCATTGTGGCTGAAAGACACTGGTATTGTTGTCCTCGTAAAAGGGCAAACAGAAGTGGAAGGTTTGATTGATACTTGGTAACGCTTTGATTTTTTCCATGAACGTTCTCGTAGCATCATAATTTGCCTCGATATCTAAAATCAGCAGATCAAAGGTTTTCTTTTTTTTCTGTGCGACTTGGTCAGCCAACTGGATTATGGCCCCGCTATCTTTTCCACCACTGAAAGAGAAATACACATGGGGAAACGTATCAAAAATATATTCCAAACGCGTCATCGCCGCTTCTAGCACATTTTCCTTACAATATTTCTTCATAAAAGCTCATGTCCTCATTTTATTTGTCCTTTTTTTGAATAAGTATTACATTCTAGTATAAAGTTTCACTTGGCTTCTTACAAGGACTTAAGGGAGATTTCCCTGTTATTTCATACAGCGACATGTTGAAATACGCGCGCTCAGTATCGGATAATGAGTCAACTACAGGCTAAAAAAGCAGAGATATCAATTTTTTAAACTTCATAATCACTGCTTGCTACTGATACATCTGCTCTTTTTTGAATCACAAAAAGATAGCCTGTTTTTTCTATGATTTAGCTAATAGAAAGCAATACCATCAACCTGATTTTCCGTTCATTCATCACATGTACTTAATTTTCCATAACAGTGAAATTTCTTTGCTGAGGTCTTTGAGCTTCATAGCCTTTTGGATATTCTCAGACATCTTCTTGTAATTACTGATTTTTTCTTCTTTGGGCAGCAGTACATATTCTCGCTTGATTGCTTCAAACTTGTCTTCATGATCGATCACCAAAAGTTGCGTGATCAGATCATGGGCGATCCACCGATGATAGGAATTTTTGTGGGTATGCAGTGCCCAGATCCGTTCCCACTCATCATAAATCAGCTCAGGGTTTTTAATGGCTACTTCTTTAATGATCAAATAACTATTGAAATACTCATTGATATGATTTTGACCATCAACGACATTCTCCACTAGCTTCTCCCTTACCTTTCGATCATCGATCGCCGTTTGCACAAACGGTTGGGGATCAAACGATGTTGTCTGAAAATGACGCGCGATTTCTTGGTAGTCCATGCTTTCACCTTCTTTAAATGATTGATTTGCAGCAATTACTTTTTTTTATCCATATCTTCATTTTAACAGAATCTTTGTACGAAAAAGCGCTTTTTTGATTGCTTTTACGTTCCTTAAACGTTGGTCTCCTGTACCATTAGAGAATGATAATTCGTTGGCGCGTATTTTTCCTGGCAATATCCAATTTAAAATCGATCAAAAGAAACAGGGAAATCCCTCAATGAAAAGAAGGATTGTAGTCCCTTATCCAATGATCCATTGAGTGCTGACATTGGTTTCTTTGTAGTTTGTGATTTCTTATTCCATCGTATTCTTGACCTTGCGTCTGCAAAAGAGCGCCTGTACTAATAATTTTCTCAATGAAGAATGTGATAAAAATGACATAAAAAAGGAAGTCCCATGACGGGACTTCCTGAGTTTCGTTTCTTCAAATACTATTTCACGCATAGCTGCGAGATGCTGGATCATGCGTCCTTTCTCCGAATACCTCGGTCGGTAGGCATTTTGATCCATTGTTCGGGTGGACGTTTTCTGATTTTTTTTGGTGCAAACATCAGTTGAACCGTTCTTTTGACAAAGTTATTTCGGTATACGTTTTCCATAACTTGCACGCCCTTTTCAATTGAATTAGGAAGTGGTGACGCCGATCGTTCTTCCTACCTTTATTATAAGCGTGAAGACGGGACAAAACAAACAATATAGCTGGTAGTTTCTGGCTTTCTTTCCCTCAACTTTGTAGTCGATTGCTCAGTAAATTGGTACGATCCATTGAATAATATTCAACTAGCCATCGTATATTTATTGAAAAACCAAATGAAAAATTACAGAAAAAGTTGATTTCAACTCGAATAAATAGCCGAAAGGACGAGTTTTTGAATGAAAAATCGTTTCACTTTACTTTTTCTTAAATTTTAATTATTATTCTTTTGAAATAAGATTAATGAAGGAGATAAAAACATGGAAAAATACCAAGTGTTCCCTGGTCAAAACTATCAGGCAAATGTTATTGGCTTTACCGGTTTACAAGAAGTTAGTGTGATTCATGTTTACGAAAATACTGCGACTGTTCTAATCAAAGAAACAGCTGAAACAGGTGTTGCGAAATTATGTAATTTTCTAGTGGGTGCAACACAATTAGTTAGTTGATGCTTTGTAATTAATCAAAACATGATGGAGCAATTTGCCATCCAGCATGTTGTAGGAAGTCGCTCCAGAGATACTCGTCTGTGAGATTGCCTTTTTCCTATTCATCAATTACAGTAGTATTTTTATTTATCTACTCAATATCTCTCTACTTTATATATAAATAGTGTTAGAATGAACAAAAGGAAACGTATCAGGCTTCCCCCAAGAGAATCTTCCCCAAGTACTCTTGTCTGATACGTTTCCTATTTTTGTGGCGAAAAAGCCACAGACCAATGGTAGCCCTTTACTCTGTGAAAAGCAAGCTTTCAAAATAAATTTTTTCTTTATTTTTTTATTTTATCTCTACAATTCCCCTTTAATAAGCAGGCAAAAACACACCTCTCGACAAAAAGGTGTGTTCTTTTTATAACAATGATTATTCACGAATAATAAGTTCGTAAGGCAGAATGATCTGCTCTTGTTTTCTTTCTTGAAACAAGCGAAAGGCTTCTTTGCCGCACTGATCCAGATGAAACTCAACGGAAGAAAAGTGCAGCATTTGACTGATGAGCAGGTTTTCTTGTCCGATCACGATGGGTGCTGTCCCGTGAGGGTATTGATTTAAGATCATCGCTGCGATCTCGTCCCCATTTGTGATCACCCCATCGATTCCTCGTTCCTTAAAAAATGCAGCTGCGGGAATCCCATCTTGTGCTTTGATGCAATCCCAATAAATATCCGCTTCAGAAAAATTTGGAAACAGCTCCTTGGCTTTTGCGATCGTGTTGACTGAATTGCAGCTGAGGCGTTTGCTGCGCCCTAGCGTCAGTCCCAAGCGTTTTACACCTTGTTCTTTCAAATACTTGATACTGGCTGTCACAGAGCCGACCAAGTCGATCGCAACGAAAGGAACGGCAGTACCGGTCGAATTTTCACAAAAAACAATCGGGCCTTTTTCCATGTAGGGATAAAATGTCTCGATATGATTTGCGCGGGTGATGACGATCAAGCCGTCAAATCCCTTTGCAGCGAATTCTTCTAGATATTCTAGCTCCAGCTTCCGATCAAAATTGGTCGGAAGCAACGTCACCTTGTATTTTTGGGCAAAGGCTTCTTCCATGATGCCATTTAAAATTCCATCAAAGAAGGCGTGATTGACAAACGGTACGATGACTCCAATATTATAGGTTTTCCCCGAGCTAAGTTTTTGGGCGATTTTATTCGGTTTGTAATCCAGTTCTTCCATCACCGCCAAAATCGCTGCTCGCTTTTGCTCATCAACATAAGGATGGCCATTGATCACACGAGAGACCGTCGTGATCGAAAAACCAGTAATTTTTGCTATATCGCGAATCGTTGCCATTTCTTTCATTCCTATCTGATTGTTTTGCTCGTGACCTAAGTCTACCATAGAAAACTAGTTGTTCCACTTTCGACAATTTTCTGAAAAGGTCTCTTGGTTGATTGTACGGTATGAAACGAGTTTCATAGCAAGACTTAGTTAGACTCCTTGAAAAGAAATTTATTTATAAACAAAAACTGACTGCCTAGCACGCTGCAAAAGCTGCTTAAGCAATCAGTTTTTCTATTATTTACTGAATCATTTCTTTTGATAAACTTTTACGTTTCTTCGTATATCTTCGCATCAGCAGCTCGATGCCCTTATCCGCAAAGCGTTGCATGTAGGCGGAAAAATTCAACAAGGCAATCAAGAGGATGAGGTTGAGATAGCTGGTATTGCCTAGGTTAAAGAGGTCGCGACCGACGATCAAAGCAGCAAAGTACAAGATCTGAGTGCTGAAAAAAATCATCGTTCGATAGCTGTTGATCGCTGGATAGACTTTTTTCTGGATCAAGCGATAGTTCCAAGCAGTAAAAATAATGCTCATGATCGATAGAGCTTTACTGCTGCTGTTGAACCAATAACCAAAGTTGATGATCAGCAAAGTTCCTACCGTAATCGTCAAGGCTGTTGGAAAAGCATTTTTGAAAATCGTCGTCATAAAGTCCCCTTTGATCCGATTGAAGTCTGGTTCAAAGTTTAAAAAGAAGGTCGGAATGCCGACAAAGCAGGCATTGATGATCGTTAATTGGATCGGCTCAAAAGGATAGGTCGTTCCTGATAACAACGTCCCCATGGTGATCATGATGGAGAATAAGACTTGCACTAGCACCAATGAACCTGAGCGGGTAATGTTATTGATCACTCGGCGGCCTTCATCCATGACCGATGGCAAAGCATCAAATTGATTTTCCAAAAGCACCAAATTTGATACTTGGCGCGCAGCATCAACACCAGAAGCCATCGCGATGGAGCAGTCGGCTTCTTTCAGCGCCAAAACATCGTTGACGCCATCGCCAGTCATTGCGACGGTATGCCCTTGTTCTTTCAAGTAGAGCACCATTTCTTTCTTTTGTTGCGGCGTCACTCGACCAAAAATCTGATAGTTGCTGACAGCTTCTTTTAATTCGGCTGCAGTTAATTTTGATACATCGATAAAATCAGCAGCCCCTGGTAGATTGACTTTTTTCGCGATTTGACTGACTGTCACTGGATCATCGCCAGAGATGATCTTGCATTGGATTGCCTGTGAACGAAAATACTCCAAGGTCTCTTTGGCATCTTCACGAATCGTGTCTGACAGTAAGTAAAAGCCCAGCGGTTCAATATCCGTCGGCAGTTCTGCCTCCTCATAGCCTTGCGTACTGTGAGCCAAAACGATCACTCGGTAGCCTTCTTCTGCCAGCTTCCTTTCCTGTTTTAAGACAGCTTCATGGTTGGTTCCTAGTAAAATCGACGCAGCTCCGATGAAATAAGTGCCTTGTCCTTCAAACGTGACGCAACTGAATTTACGATCTGATGAAAAAGGGACGACTTGCTGCATCTGGTACGTCGTTTTTTCTGGGAAAAAGGTTCGCAGCGCCATTGCCGTTGGGTTCTGATCGGGTAGCTGCGCCATTAAGTTACCAGTGATTTCTGCCAACGGTGTGTCCGATTGAAAGGAAATCGTCTTTTCCACCGTCATCTTGCCCTCGGTGATCGTGCCCGTTTTATCTAAGCAAAGAACATCGACCCGTGCCAAGGCATCAATGCAGTTCAATTCCTGCACCATCACTTTTTTGCGCGCCAGATAGACGGCACTGATGGTCAATGTGACACTGGTCAATAAAAACAAACCTTCGGGGAACATTCCCACAGCTGCCGCCACCGTCCGTAAGATGGCGGTGTTGAAAGTTGCATGAGAGAAATAGAACTGTTTGACGAACAAGAGGGTACATAACGGCACCAAAATCAGACTGATCCAACGAATGATTTTGTTTAAACTGCCTTGGATCAAGTATTTTTGTCGTTTGATGGTTTTGGCTTCTTTGTTGATTTTTGCGATATAGTTGTCAGCGCCTACGTGGATCACTTGGCATAACGCTTCGCCAGCAGTGATAAAACTGCCAGAAAACAACTCGTCTGCTGGCTGCTTGTAGATCGTATCCATTTCACCAGTCAGCAAGGATTCATTGACTTCTAAAGATCCTTGAATGACTTTGGCATCCGTCGGCACTTGATCCCCGCTTTTCAGTCGTAACACATCATCCATTACGAGTTTGTGGATTGGCAAGTTCTCCAGCTTGCCATCCCGATAAACATCGGCTTTGGCAACTTTTAGCAATGCCAGCTTATCCAGCGTTCGTTTGGAACGAACTTCTTGAAAGAGATTGATGATCACATTGCTGAAGACAACAAAGACGAACAAGCCGTTTTGGTAAGAACCCGTCAAACAGACGAGAAAGAATAGGACACAGTTGATCAAATTGAAAAAGGTAAAGATATTGGTAAAAAGGATTTTCGGGTACGTATTCGTCGTATCCTTTTTTGTCTTATTGACTTGACCGCGCTGCACCCGCGCCTTGACTTCTCCTGACGTCAAGCCAATGGTTTGGTTGTTTTCGATGATCCTCACCCTTTCTATTCTTGGTCATTTACTTTTATTTTGCTGAATATTCAGCAAACTTGCATCAGACTTGGGAATGGTTTTGTGTTTTTTCTATAAAAACAATTGGCGTCGATTGCGTAAGATGCGCCATCGACTCCCCGCTTTTTTTCTGTAAAAAAACAAGTACTGTTTAAAATATAGCATACCCTTTTACGAATTGGCGTTTCATTTTTGTCACCTTCGCGTCACTTTAGGAATTAAAATAACAGTTTATTCCTTAACCTGAACCGACTAGACAATAAGCTATCATAGGCTTTCCAGGTGGTTTCTTGCGATGACACAAAACAAAAAAACAGCTGATCTTCGTAGATCAACTGTTTAACAAATCTTTAAGTTAGCTGTTCCCTCAGTTGCTAAAAAACGCTCAACCAGCTTGCTTCTTTTATTGATCAATGCAGTGCTTCCTTTTTCCATTTTCGGATTTTCGTTCGGAAATTGGTAAAGGGTGCTACTGTATTGATATGGATCCATTTATAGACTGGCCACTGTGCTTTGGTGGTTGCCCAATCCCGCTGCCTTGCTTCAAACAATTCCTGATCGGATAAGCCCTCGATCCACTGGCAAAGGGCCGTCACTTTTTGGTCTAAGAGCTCTTGTTGCTGTGCTAAGGTCAAACTGCCGTATGTCTGATAAAAAGATTGATACAATCCGCCAAGGTTGTTCCATTTGTACCCTTCAGCAGGTGTGTGAACGCTCATCCCTTGCTGTTCCTGTGCTTCCCATGACAATAACAAACTGACCCAGCCAATTTGGTAAGACAAGTTTTCTGAAGGGGTCTTGTCGACACTTGCTATCCGTTGATTTCGCAAGGCTTCAGGAATTTCATCAAATTCTTGGCGAAATTTTTGGTAACGTTCTGTGATCTCTTGGATCAGCGCTACTTTGCTTTCATACTGTCTCATTGTTTGTCCTCCTATTCAGGAAAATAGCTGCTCTTTGTCGCTTTCAGCAATGGCGATAAGAATCGTTACTTCGCCGTCTGGCGCATACTGCTCAAAATCAAAGGAATACCTGCGCTGCAGCTGCTGGTTTTCTTCCTCAGACCAGATTTGACGCCAAGTAGTCAAAATGCCCTGCGCATCGCGCCGATCGATCGGATACTTTTTCCAAGTATATTTTTCTGTATCAAAGTCTGCTTGCTCCGTTTCTTCGTCTGCTTGCTCCGTTTCTTCGAAACAAAGCGAAACGGCATAGTCTCCTTGATAGTTTGACTCATACTCGTGGTAAACGCAAGCGATGACCGTTCCTTTTTCTGCGGCTTTCTTGACCGCCTCGCTGTTTTTCTCCCATAAGCCAGTGATTTTTGCTTGAATCGCTGGATCAGTAAAATTATTGGTTCTTTCCGTTGCCATTATCGAAAATTTCATTGGATTTCCTCCTTCTTTGTCTTTATGATACGATAGAAACCTAGACACCTTGTGTCAGTGTTTTATCATCTTTTTATAAAAGGAGTAAACCAAGTGAGCACGACACGCCTATTCGGCCTTATCTACCACCTGTTGAATCATGAAAAAGCAACCACTTCTGAATTGGCCAAACAATTTGAAGTCTCGACTCGCACCATCACCAGAGATATCAATACCCTAAGCAGTATTGGCGTGCCCATCTATACTGAAACGGGTCGAAATGGCGGCGTTTATTTGTTAAGCAGTTTTGTGTTGGATAAAGTGTTATTATCAGAGGAAGAACGAAAAAACCTGCTTTTGGCGTTGAAAGGGATTCGCCAGCTGACGCCACAGATCAGTGGGCAATCGCTGGCAAAACTGCAATCCTTGTTTAAGCAGCCCGATGCTGATTGGCTAGAAGTGGATTTTTCCACTTGGCATCGGCGAGAAAACGGCCACGACATGTTTGATTTATTAAAAAAGAGTATTTTAACAAACCACGTGATCACCTTTGACTATGTCAGTAAACAGGGACTGCAAAAACGCATCTGCCAGCCTTATAAACTGCTTTTTCGCTCGCAAGCTTGGTATCTGCAAGCCTTCGACCAGCAAAAGAATGCCTTTCGGACATTTAAAATCAGCCGCATGAGTCAGGTCTACGTCACTGACCAGCATTTTTTCCCAGTCACTGCGCCTGATTCTGCCATTGAGTTGACTGTTGACACCTATCCTGCGCGTTTGTTCTTTCAAGCCGACGTTCTTTATCGGCTATATGATGAGTTCGATCATCAGGATATTACTTTGACGGAGGAAGGCACTGCTGTGGTTACCGTTGATTTGCCCGAGGAAAGCTGGGTAGTGCCCTATTTGTTCTCTTTTGGAAAAAGCCTACGCATTTTAAGTCCCCCTCGACTAAAGAATCGTTACCAAGAAGAAGTTGCTGCGATTTATGCCAATTTGTCCGAGAACGAGGGTGCGAATTGATTTTTTTAAGAAAAGGATCCCTATTGAAAGGAGTGTTTGATTTGAAAAAAGTGATCGTACAGTATGGCGGGGTTTCGCTAAACCGCCTTTGCCAGCAGTTGGAAGAAAATCAGATTCACTTAAACGCGTATGCCAACCAGCTCTTGCGCCATCCCCAGCTCTCCCACAGTGCCGATAAACAGCGTGCTGCTTGTGTGATTGTTCCCCTTAAAGAACTGGGACTCCCCCAAGGCGGCTCTTTGACGGAGATTTTTGCAGCTGCGCCTTCTTATGGATTGACTTGTTGTACCTTGGAAATGGCCTTACACTTTCGTCTTAGCTATCGCCAACTGGCAAATAGTACCGGACTGAAATCCCAAGGAAAAGCGCCAGCTGCCGCAATCACGATCGCTTCTGTGCCTTTGGAAAAAACCGACGATTTCCCCAAAGGATTCTACGTTCGCCGCATCGATGGAGTTGACTGGCTACGAGGCTATACTTGCGATGCACGCCACCAGTTTGCACCGGATGACCTGTTTTTGTTTCAACGACGAGACCCGTTGCCAGAGCGCCTCAACTGAAGGGGAAACAAACCGTTTCATATCAAATGTCCTTGTTTCTCATTGCCTACAATCATTCCGTAGGTTAAGAAGAGCCGAAAAGGACAAAAGGAGAAATAGATGAACTTAATCCCAATGAAAGACAGCGACTATGCTGCTTACTTAACCAATGCAGTTTTCGAATACGCCAATGACAAAGTCCAAGCAGGCACATGGGCCAAAGACGAGGCCCTCGCCCTAGCCAAAGAAAGCTTT
Source organism: Enterococcus sp. DIV0755f (assembly GCF_051713725.1). Classification (NCBI taxonomy): domain Bacteria; kingdom Bacillati; phylum Bacillota; class Bacilli; order Lactobacillales; family Enterococcaceae; genus Enterococcus; species Enterococcus sp. DIV0755f. Next base: position 577,400 of record NZ_JBIOQL010000001.1, on the reverse strand, counting down.
GCTTCCCTGCTTCCTCAAGGGACTGCCACCGAAAACAATCACTTGTTTTCTTTATTTGCAGCTGATTTTAGTGAACCGATCGGGGTGATTTGGGTCAACACAGCTGCCCAGAAAGCCTTCATCTATGACTTTATCATCGAGGAAGACCAGCGAGGAAAAGGCTATGGCACCAAAGCGTTACAGGCTTTGGAAAAGTGGGCGATCCAGCAAGGCATCACTGAAATCGGCTTGCACGTTTTTGCCCATAATCAGTCTGCGTATCAGTTATACAAAAAAATGGGCTATTTGGAAACAGATATTACGATGGTTCGACGTTTCGCTGAATGAGTGGTGTTGAAACACGAAACCTAACGATCGTTCTTGAACGATAAGAAAGGAGTGAGAAAACTTGTATTGGTTGATTTATCTTTTGGTCGTTGTATTTGCTCTCGGATGCTTTTTGTGTGGTGTTCAGTTTCGCAAACAAAAATGGGGATTCTTGATAGCTGGATACAATGATTTGACTGAAAACCAAAAAGCACAAGCAGATAGTCAGGCAATCTCAAAATCAATGAGCAAATGCGCCTTTTGGACAGGTGTTTATGTTTTGTCATTGGGTCTTGTGCTCTACCTGCTGCTTGAAGAAATCGGTGATTCGTCAATAATTAGGATAGTATGTGCCCTCCTTACCTTGCTTTTTGTTCTCTTCATTTTCAATGAAGTCCGAAAAAATCGTTCGTACTATTCGATAAATAAAGACTGAGATAAAGAGAGAATTTCTCGTTTTACTCATAAGGTATTTCTAAGCGATCACTGTAATCCAAGTTTTTTAACCAATGATTGGTTGTTTTAAACGAAAACATCTGAATGTGATCCCCCTAGGACCGTCATCTAAGACGGTTTTTTTTTTTAGGTTACTAGACGACAGTTCTTCCTTGTTTTATAAGAAGATTTCTCACAGATCTTTTCGCAATCGAGCCAGCTGTCCTTTCTGAATTCTCCCTTGCCTCTTGTTTTTCTTACACTGCACCATTATATTTATACTTATTAGTCATTTTTTTATAGAAAGGACGTTTCCCTTGAATTATCCCTTATTAAATGAACAAATGCCTCAGACCATCATCCGTGTTTGGCGGTTACGGACAATTACTTCACTGATCATTTTCAGTTTACTTTTCGCTACTTCTTTTTGGTTTTTATCCATGCAAAACTGGCTTCATTTCTGGGTGTTCGCCCTTTGGTCAAGCCTATTGGCACTGACTTTGATCAGTCATCTGCTTTCTTTTGTGCTGATGAGCTACCGTTACAAATTCCATCGCTACGAGATCCAAGAAAAGGATATCGCTATTCAACGTGGCTATCTATTTCGCAGCACCACGTATATTCCGATCCGCCGAATCCAGCACATCGAAACGGACCAAGGGATCTTTTTACGAAAATACGCTTTAGTCTCCTTACAGATTCATACGGCTGCCACCAACCACACCATTGAAGGCTTGCCAGTGGCGCAAGCCGAACGATTGCGAGAAACCATCATGAATTTAGTCGAGGTGGTCAAAGATGATCTATGAAAAACAACGACTGCCGTTGCTGTGTATCGGTCTTTATTGGTTCAAAAATTGCAAAAATTTTCTGGTACTAGCATTTCTGCTTGTATTCAAATTATTCAACGACGCCCCTTCTTTTCCGATGATTCTGGGCGGTATTCTGCTATTTTTACTGGTCTGTCTGCTTTTTGCGGTACTGTCTTACGCCCGCTTTACCTTTCAAATCGATCAAACGAGTGTGCTAGTCAACAAAGGACTCTTTATCCAAAAACAAACGATTTTGCCATTTGAACGCATCCAAACCATTCAAGAGAATCATTACTTTTATTTACGTCCGTTTAAACTAGCTGAAGTGAAGTTGGAAAGCGCCGCAAGTTCGAGTGGCGAAGCCGAAATTCTTTTCCCTGCATTACCGCTGGCTCTCATTGCCTCCATCGAAGCGTCAAAAAAGGCGGCCGCGACACCACAACAGCCTATTGCCCAAACAACTAGTAGAGAAGAACCAACCGACGATTATGCTGCGTTTTCAGCTGAGAAGTCAGCCAAGCCGCCGCTGGAAACATTCACTTTGAAATTCAAGGAGATTTTCTTGTTTTCTCTCACTGATTTTTCTGTTTTCACCTTGGTTCTAGTCATCGGCTACAACGTGATCGACAACATTCCCAATCTCTTTGCCTATGCATCGGAATTGCAGCAACTTGGCCTTTTATTAGGTGCTGCAATTTTACTCGGGCTGCTGATTTTGTTTTTCTTCCTTGCGATCGCCAGAAATCTTTTCCGTTATTATGGCTTTACGGTGAAAACGAACCAACAACAGCTGCTGATCACGCAAGGCTTGTTTTCTAAACGTCACCAAACGATTCCCCTCGCTAGGATCCAAGGGCTGAGTGTCGAACAAAATCTTTATCGAAGAATCTTTCATCTAAGCTCCGTCAAATTACTGCTGGCTGCTGGCAGTTCGTCAGAAAGCGATGATACGGTCTATCTATTCCCCATTTTGAAAGAGGCGCAGCTGACCGAAACATTGACCCGCTTTTTACCCGAATGGTCGTTTCAACAAACCGCTCTAGTGAAAAATCCACGACCCAACTTTTGGTACTTCTGCCGTTGGCCGCTGCTGATCGGACTGCTTGCTGTAGGAATCTCTGCCTTCTTTTTCTGGTGGATAGCGCTGATTTTCTTCGTGTTCTTTGGCTCCTTCGTGTTATCAAGCATCTGGCGAGGCAAAATACAAGGCTATCAATTTTTAGATAACCACGTATTGTTGTGCCAAACGATCCGCGGTCTTACGAAGGTGACCGCTTATCTGAAGAAAAATAAAATCCAAGATTTCACTGTCACCACCACGCATTGGCAGCACAAAAGAGGGCTTGGCAAGTCACAGCTAACCATCAAAACCGAAGATACTCTCACCGAAAGTAAGCTGTTCTATTTTCCATTAACCGAAGCAGAAAACTTACGGCGCTGGTTTTTGTCTTAGTTCATAAAAAAAAAGCGTCAAACAGCAGGACTGACGCGCTGTTTGACGCTTTTTTTACAAGATCTGAAAGGAATGAAAAGGAAGCATCAACCATTGATTCGTTGATGCTTCCTTTTTCTATCCCTTAACCTTCCCTTCGACTATTTGCTGCTTGATTGAAGCAGCATCTAAGCCATATTCTTTTTGCAAAAAATCGGGTGTGCCGACTTGACCGAACCGTTCATTGACACCAATACGTTTTAAGGGGACAGCACTGCCAGTTTCAGCAAGCACTTCGGCGACGGCACTCCCTAGTCCACCGATAATAGAATGGTTTTCGATGGTGATGACTTGCCGTTTCCCCTGAACTTCGCGGAGGATCAATTCTTTATCGATTGGTTTGATGGTAAACATATCGATCACTTCGCAGCTGATTCCTATTTCTGCTAATTCTTCTACCACTTGCAGTGTTTCAGAAACCAATTGGCCGCTGGCAATCAACAACAGTTCATCGCCTGGTCTTAAAATATTGCCTTTTCCTAGTTCAAAGGTCGAGCCTTTTTCATAAATCGTCGGAACCGCTTTCCGATTGCCTCGTACGTAATGAATGCCTGATAATTGGCTAAAGGTGTTTATGATCCAAGCCATTTGGACTTCATCCGCTGCATCGCAGACGATCGACTGGGGAATCATTCGCATCAAAGCCACATCTTCCCATGTCGTATGGGTGCCGCCGTTGTGCCCGACTGCAAACCCTGGATCAGAACCGTAAATATTGATCGTATTGCCGCCATAGCCGCCAGAAATAAACAGCTGATCGAATACCCGACGCGTTGCAAATGGCCCAAAGGTGTGGATAAAAGGTGTATAACCAGTTAAACTCAAGCCAGCCGCGACACCAACCATATTGGCTTCCGCGATCCCCATGTTGATAAAGCGTTGGGGATGTTTGTTGGCAATCGTGGTCCAGCCGCTGGCAGAACCAAGGTCGGCATCTAACGCAACTAGCTGGTTATTTTCATCCATGAGTTCCACCAATGTGTCAACGACACAAGTTCGCAGCTCTTTAGCAGCAGCAGTGGTTTTGCTTAATGTAAACATGCCTTAGCGTCCTCCTTCGATTTTTATCGTCAATTCTTTGATTGCCGCTTCTGCCGCTTGATTGATCTCATCCGTGGTAAACTTCACGGAGTGATTGGCATCTAGTTCTTCAAAGAAAGGAACGCCTTGTCCTTTCACGCTGTCCAAGACAATGCAAACCGCTTGGTCTTCGATTGCTTTGCAGCGCTCGATTGCCTCATCAATGGCTTGCATGTCTGCCCCTGGAACTTTTTCTGTATAAAAGCCAAAAGCAGTCATCTTCTGCTGGATATCAAAAGGATCAAGAATGTCTTTGGTTGGCCCATCTAGCTGTTTTTTGTTGTCATCAATAATGACGATACAGTGATTCAGTTTAAAGTGAGCAATGTATTGGAAGGCTTCCCAGCACTGTCCTTCATTTAGTTCACCATCTCCAACGATCAAATAAACAAAACTGTTCTTGCCTGCCAAGCGCAGGCCTGTCGCGATCCCAGCAGCCATGGAAGTTCCCTGCCCCAGTGAACCTGTGGTGGCATCAACCCCCGGCGTTTTCCAGCGATCCGGATGGGAAGGCAGTCTCGTGCCGCCCTCATTGATCGTCCATAACCACGACCGATCAAAATAGCCCGTATTTGCTAATGCACTATACAGTGCGGCGCCAGCATGTCCTTTTGACAAGACGAGTCGGTCACGGTCCGCCCACTGTGGATCTTGTGGATTGATCCGCAGCTGTTTGCCGTACAAAACGGCCAGTAGTTCAACAATTGAAAAGGAACCGCCCAGATGGCCTTGCCCCATTTTCTTGATGCTGCAAAGGGTATCTAAACGAATCTTTGCCGCTAATTCTTCGAGCTCGTGGCATTTTTGTTCACTGATTGCCACTATTTATCCCTCCATCCTCTATTTATTCAGAAACAGATTTTGCCCGACTGTTTTTCTTGAGAATCGTCAATCCGATCAAGACCGCGACTACCGCAATTATCCCTGAGAAGATGGCGATTTGACCGCCCATATTGGCTAAGTTTCCTAGGAAGATCCCTGCAACCCCATAGTCAGTATCAGAGAAAGTTGATCCTTGGAACCCAAGATCGCCCATGACTGGCATCAACAAGATCGGCATGAAGCTGATAATGATTCCATGAATAAAGGACCCAATGACGGCGCCTCGCACACCACCCGTTGCATTGCCGTAAACACCTGCTGTAGCGCCGCAGAAGAAATGGGGCACGACACCTGGAATAATAACGGTTGTTCCTGTGAAGACCATGATGATCAAACTAACGATCCCTCCGACAAAACTGGTTAGAAAACCAATCAGAACAGCATTTGGCGCATAAGGAAAGACGATTGGACAATCCAATGCAGGAATCGCATTAGGAACAAGCTTTTCAGAAATCCCTTTAAAGGCTGGTACGATTTCTGCCAAAATCAGACGGACACCAGCTAAAATCACAAAGACACCAGCGGCAAACGAACCTGCTTGCTGCAACGAATAAATGATCGAGTTCGTGCCATTGCTAAGATTTTCCGTAATAAATTCACTCCCAGCAAAAATTGCTACGATCACGTATACAACCGCCATCGTAATCGTGATACTAACAGTAGAATCCCGCAAGAAAGACAGACCTTTCGGAAAATTGATGTCTTCGGTAGATTTTTCCTTATTGCCGACGTATTTCCCAATCAACCCGCTCAATGCGTAGCCGAAGTTCCCCGTATGCCCCAATGCGACGGAATCATTTTTAGTAATTTCTCGAGTAAACGGTTGTGCGATCGCTGGGAAAATCGTGTTACAGATCCCTAACGCTAAGCCGCCAAATAAAACTAGATTAAAAGTATTCATTCCAGTAACGCTCAAAATCACCGCAATCATGCAAGCCATATACAACGTGGCATGCCCAGTCAAATAAATGTATTTAAAGCGAGTGATACGGGCAATCAAAATATTGAAGGCCATTCCTGCTAACATAATAAGTGCGGTATAGGTGCCGTAAGTCGTCAACGCTAGCGCAACGATCGCTTCGTTATTTGGTACGACCCCTTGCATGTTAAAGGCTGCTTGGAACATCTCCCCAAATGGCGCCAGAGAGCTTTCGATCACCCCAGCCCCGGCAGTGACCACGAGAAACCCAACAAAGGTTTTGATCCCCCCTTTGACGATCGTGGCAATGTCTTTTTTCTGCAGCACATTCCCCAAAACAGCGATCAGCGCAACTAAGATCGCTGGGGTACTGGCGATATCAACAAGAATATCTAAAAATTCGTTCATGACTGTCTACTCCTTTTTATAATAATCCTTTTTCCTGACAAACGGCTTGAACCTTTTGCTTCAATTCATCGAGATCGATAATACTGTCTAAAACTACGATCTCACCTAGACGCTGCGCACTATCGGCTAAATCGCCGCCAACGAAGAAAACATCCGCCATATCGGGTGCGGCACTTCCTAAATCATAATGGGACACTTCCACGCCTGAGACACCCAATTCATTTAAAACAGAATTGATATTCATCTCCACCATAAAACTTGATCCTAATCCTGACCCACACACTGCTGCAAATTTCATTTTTCATCTTCTCCTTCTCTAATCACTTCAATTATTTGATCCGCATTGGTTGCGGAAAGTAACGCAGTTAGTTTTTCATTATTCGACAAAATTTTAGTCAAACTCGCTAACGCTTTTAGATGGAGTTCATTGTCAACCGCCGCCAAACATATAAACACGTGAATGGGGTGTTGCGGATCATCATTCAAAAGCACTGGTTCTTTGACTTTTAATAACGACATCCCGATGGCATTGACCCCATCTTCTGGACGTGCATGAGGCAAAGCGATGCCTTTTCCAATATGGATAAAAGGACCGTGATCCACCACTTTATTGATCATGGCGGTAATATACTGCTCCTCAATTTTATTGGTCTTTTTTAATGGCGCAGCAGCTGCTCGAATGGCTTCTTGCCAAGTCAGCGGCACCTCGGTAAATTGGATGGTTTCTGCTGTTAATAAATCTGATAACATCGGACGTTGGTCTTCCCTTCTATTCAATTCTCGATTGATTTTTCTTTGCAAAATTTTTCTCAGCTTTTGCTTACTGATTCCTGCTTTTAAATCAACATAGGGCAAAATCACTTCTAACACATCGTCAATGGAATGCAATCCATTTTTTGAAGGGAAAAATGCCGCTTGTACGTTTTTAACCAGTTCATCCTTCTCAATGGGTGTCATAATCGGATTGATCACATAACAGGGTCGTTTGGTTTTGATCGGCGCACTGGAAAAAATCAGATCAATCTCTTCATTAAACCGAACATTTTCATACTCTTCGATCGAACGAGCCGGCAAAAAATGGATCTGGGGAAACAGTTCCTTTAATTCTGATTCCAAAATCAAGGATGAACTGATGCCACTGGGACAAACGACTAATGCATTCAGTTGGAAGTAATCACGTTTGGCCTTTTGTTTACTGATTTCTCCACCAGACAAAATCGTAAAATAACCGATTTCTTCATCAGGGATCGTGCCGACTAGGTCTTCTAAAGAACCCAGTGCTCGTCTCGTCAGTTCAAACAACTCATTGTATTGCAGCTTGATTTCTTCAATCAGTACATTCTCCAGTGGAAAACCGTAGCGGATTCGAAAATACGCTGGGACAAGATGATAGAATGTGTTCATCAAAAGGGTGCGATAGTCCACAAACTCGATAGCTGCCAGCCGTTCCATTTCATGAATGATCTTACTGGCACATTCCAATAAAAACTCTAATGAAGTATCTTCGATATCTCCTTGCAGAATCGTTTTCAACAGGATCGTTACATAAAGTTCTTCTGTTTTCCGATCTTTGATGTCAGGAAATTCTGCTAAAAACTGCTGACTGACTTGATGGACATGCAGCGACTGGAGCAGCGGTATTTCTGTCTCCGCTAAAGAAACAGCCGTTTCTGCCATCCGAAAGGATAGATAATTAAGAAAATAAAGCATTTCTTCGAAGCGACTCGGAACGATCACCAGATTGAAATCAGTCAGTGTTGCGGACAAACGATCTCTGATTTGAACATAGATCGTTTTATCCTGCTCATAGATTCCCTCAAATAAGAGCAAGTTCCCGTTTTTCGTATTGGATAACGTGCTGACCTTTCGAAAGGCAAGAGCGCGAATCTGATATTCCTCTCCCTCTAGATAAAAGCCATATTTTCGAGAGTACAATAGTTGAATCTTGAAAGCTGCAAGTTCCTCTCTGATCCCCTTTACATCCTTCAAAATCGTATTTTTACTGACATAGAACAGCTCTTGAAACTGATAGACGGATAAATCTTTCACTGCTGAAAAAGTCAGAAGATAAATCATGGACCGCCGCTCTTCTTCCGAAAAAAATAACGTATTCTTCTGGACATCGAAAAGAATTTCCGGCCATTTTCGTTGAATCAGTGAAGGAATCAAAACTTCTCCCTCATGAATCATGATTCGTTGATTCAACCGCTGTTCAGTGATTTGATTGATTTTGGCAATCTCCGCCAAAAAATCCTCATCCCTCCACTTCGTCAAATCAAGAAACGCCTCAACATTTGGTTCTGAAAACAGATACGTCAATTTGAAATGAATCATATTTGCTACCCCCACCTAAATTATAGCTTGCACAAAATGAAATCGCCATCATTTCTCGGTACAACTGAAACTCCGTTTTTTTTAAACGATGGACCGAAGAGGTGATTTCAAGGATTACCATACCATTTTTACATAAAAAGAGGATATGCGAAGACCATTATTTGTTTTTTAACGCAAAAAAGGCGAATCAGCTTGATGATTCGCCTTTCAAAAGTGATAAGTAATAGAAACAGATGGCAAAAGTGGACTAAACTCTAGGAAAATGAAATCTAGATTGCTTATAAGAAACAGGTTCCTTTCGCATAAAGCACATCTTTTCCGCCAATGATTACCTGGATAGGCTACAATTAACTAGACAGAAAAATTAAGGTGTGTAGACTAGAAGAAAACATACCAGGAGGAATTTTTATGTCTAAGAGAACACGAAGAACTTTTTCACAAGAATTCAAGCAACAAATCGTCAATCTTTACTTAGCTGGAAAGCCACGTGTAGAAATCATTCGAGAATATGAACTAACGGCTTCAGCATTTGACAAATGGGTAAAGCAATCTAAAACGAGTGGTTCATTCAAAGGAAAAGATAATCTTACGCCTGAACAAAAAGAATTGTTAGAACTACGTAAAAGAAACCAGCAATTAGAAATGGAAAATGATATTTTAAAGCAAGCAGCGCTGATATTCGGACGAAGAGACAAGTAATCGATGCGAATAAGCATCTTTACCCTATATCAGCGATGTGCAGAATATTAGGTCTATCACGTCAGTCCTATTATTATCAATCAAAACCAAAGAAAGACGAATCAGAACTTGAAGAAGTAGTCGCTGAAGAATTTATCCGCAGCCGAAAGGCCTACGGCTCAAGAAAAATAAAAAAAGCCTTATCAAAACGAGGCATTCGGATCAGCCGACGAAAAATTAGTAGAATCATGAAAAATAGAGGATTAAAATCGAGCTATACTGTTGCTTATTTTAAAGTACATCATTCTACTTGCAATGAAGCCAAAACGACAAACGTATTGAATCGTAAATTCTTAAGAGACAACCCATTAGAAGCGATCGTAACAGACTTGACTTATGTACGAGTCGGGAAAAAATGGAATTATATCTGTTTCATTTTGGATCTGTTCAATCGAGAAATTCTCGGCTATTCTTGTGGAGAACATAAAGATGCCGTTCTAGTAAAAAAAGCATTTAGCCGTATCAAACAACCTCTGACAGAGGTTGAGATTTTTCATACTGATCGTGGAAAAGAGTTTGATAACCAAGCTATTGATGAATTATTAACAACTTTTGACATCAATCGATCATTGAGTCATAAAGGCTGTCCTTTTGATAATGTCGTAGCTGAATCAACTTATAAGTCGTTGAAAGTAGAATTTGTCTATCAATACACATTTGAAACCTTACAACAATTGGATTTGGAGTTATTTGACTATGTCAATTGGTGGAACCACCTTCGGTTGCACGGTACACTTGGCTACGAGACACCGGTTGGTTACCGTAACCAGAGATTGGCGCAGCGAATCCTTGATAATGAGCTCGGATGTGCTAACGCTAGCGAGGCAGTCTAACTTTAACTGTTAGCTCCTGCCGAAGATCGTCACATCCGAGGAGGCTCATTGTCAAGGACAATCGGAATAGCATACGGAAGGAAGTTCTGCACCTTATAAAATTTGTCAAAAAAACTGTTGCCATTCCAACCCGTTCATCTGCTAAGGTACACTCAAGAAATCCTCCTCGTGCAGAGAGTTGCTTTGCGGTCATTTGGGTCTTGTTCAATCGGCTGCTCCAATAGGGGATCAGGTTCGAATGAGCCGATCCGCAAACAGGATCTTCATCAATCGTCAACTTAGGAAAGAAGGTTCGAGAAACAAAATCGACCGTTTCCCCAGGAGCTGTCACGATCACACCGACCCCTTGCTCAAAGGTTTTTATGAAAGAAAAATTAGGTGTTAACTGTTGAATCTGGGTTTCATTATCCAACACAAAGAAAAGATCTCTTGCCAAGTAAGCCTCGTTGATTTTGGCACCGATCGCTTCTTCATATACAGGCAATATCGCCGTTTTTTCTGGGAGAATCGCTGGAAAATCCAGTGATAAAAGCTCCCCTTCCTTCGTCACCCGCAGCTGTCCGCTATATTTTGTTTGGAAAACGATAGAAGTTCGTTGAGGTTCATAATAATGAAAAAGCACAAACGCTGTTGCCAACGTTGCATGTCCGCAAAGATCAATTTCACGATCCGGTGTAAACCAGCGAAGGCTATAAGAGTCTGTTTCTTTTACGGCGAAGGCTGTTTCCGATAAATTGTTTTCGATCGCGATTTTCTGCATCAGATTTTCTGGCAGCCACTCTGGTAAAATAAAAACGGCCGCTGGATTTCCTTCAAAAACCTTTGTGGCAAAAGCATCTACTACGTAATACGCTAAGTTCATTTTCCTACTCCCTTTCGTTTGTTGTATACGTACTCTGCGCAATAGAGATCTTCTACTGCGAGTCCCACCGCATCAAAAACCGTGCATTCTTGTTTTGTCTCTCGTCCGTGACATTTATGAGTAACTAATTCCCCTAACGACCCTTTGATAGCAGCAGGATGAAAGGATTGTTCTGCGATTGGAATCAGAAGATCGCCGCTTTCTTGCAGTGTTGCTTGATAATCATCCACATATACACTAGCCGAAGCCACTAAATCACTGGTGAGTTCCCGTGTTTCTGGGGTAAAGGTTCCGATCGCATTGATATGAGTGCCAGGTGAAACCATATCTTTATCCAAAAACGCCTGCTTGCTAGGTGTTAAGGTACAAATAATATCGGTCTCACGTGTCGCTTCCATCAGATGTTTACAGGCAATAACCTGCAGCTGCGGATAAGTTTTCTTGACTGATTCAACAAAGTTCGCTAGTTTTCTTTTATCTAGATCATAAACAAATACAGTGTGGATCGGACGAATAGTCAGCATCGCTTGTAGATGGGAGGAAGCTTGATGTCCCGCACCAATTAGTGACAATTTGGTCGCTTCTTTCTTTGCTAAATAATTCGTCGCTACTGCTGATACTGCTGCCGTGCGAATCCAAGTAATACTATTCGCATCCATTAACGTGAGTGGCGCCCCATTCTGACTATCAAGCAAAAGAATTTGTCCTAAATGAGTCGGCAGCTGTAACGTTCCGTTCTCTGGGAAAAAGGACATGATTTTTGCGCCATACACTCGGTTCGGACCTAAGTAAGCGGGCATTAAAGCAAAGAGATTTCCTTGCTTTTGGTCTGGCAACGGCAATACCGCTCTTTGCCATTGAGAAACAGCTTGCTGCTCAAAATCACGAAAGCAGTTTTTCATAGCCGAAATGGCTTCAGGAAATGTCAGTTCACGTAAAATCTCTTCTTCTGTTATAATCTCCATAAAAATTCCTCCTTTTTTCAATATCCTACTCTCAGCAATTCATACAATCAATGATATAATTGTATGGAATACAATTTAGGAGGTGTTCTTATGCCCATCAATTCTTATGAAGATTATGCCCTTAGTTGGCGCCCAGACAAAACGCAGCTTACCCGTCCCTTTTATCGTTCCTTGATCAAGCGCTTAGAAGAAGATATCCTCTCTGGCAAGCTCGCCAAAAATACCCGCTTACCCTCTCAAAGAGAGTTAGCAGATTTCTTAGATCTTAATTTCACTACGATTGGTCAAGCCTATAGATATGGTGTCGAGAAAGGAATTCTCTATAGCCAGATTGGCAGCGGCACTTATGTTTCTGCCAATGCATTCGACTCGATCTCTATTTCTACCAGCAATGTGGCAACGCACATCATTGATCTGGGACTCGTCAGTTCCTTTGAAGAATGCAATTCCTTGATACTGCCCACGATTCAAAAAGTCGTCAATCATTCAAATATTGTTGGGATCATGAATTATCGAGAACCTCAAGGATCCGATTATCAATTGACGACCGCCAGCAACTGGTTAAGGACGCAAGGGGTCAAAACAGACAAAGACACGACTGCGATTGTTTCTGGTGTACAAAACGGCTTAGCGATTGCCTTGGCAGCTTTATTTTCTCCAGGAGATCGGATCGCAGTTGATCGTTACACGTACTCAAATTTTATTGAGTTGGCACACCTCTTCCATTTAGAAATTGTTCCTATCGATTACGATCAGGAAGGAATGCGTCCGGAAGTACTTGCACAAGAATGCCGCAAGAAAAAAATACACGGACTCTTCGTGATGCCTTCTTGCAATAATCCGATTGGTTTTCAAATCACCGAGTCCAGACGAAAAGCACTCGCAACAATTATCGAAGAAGAATCATTGTGGGTGATCGAAGATGATATTCATTCTTTTTTAACGACGTATCAACAAAATAAAGTGATCGCTCCCTTTCAAGCGCTGCTCCCTCAACAAGTCATTTATCTTTCTGGAATGACCAAATTTATCTGTTCGGGACTGCGGATCGCTTATCTTGTTTTTCCAGAAGCGGTCCGAGGGAAAATCGAACAAGCCATTTTCACGATCAATGTAAAAACCTCACCTTTGGAGGCAGAGATCGTTACCGAGGTTTTGAACAGTGAAGTGGCGCAAACCATTCTTCATCAAAAATTTGCTCTTACGAAACAAGCGAATGCACTTTTTGATGCTGTCTTTGACTGTCAATCAAAACCAGCAGTCTATCCCTATTATCGTCATTTACCGATTCGCTCAGATGTTGCTCAATTCGATATTGAACAAGACTATTTGGCAAAGGGCGTGCGCATCTATCATTCCAATCGTTTTACGACCCAAAAGCAAATGGACCCATTTATTCGATTGTCCCTGTCATCAAATCATTTAGAGGTGTTAGAAAAAGGATTGCGTATTGTAAAGGACTCCTTAAAGACCTATCAGTAGCTGTCTAAAAAATCAGCAATCCGTTGAACAGATTTTGCAATTTTGTTACACGCTCCATATAAAAAGGAGTTGCGTCACCAACTCCTCTTTCGCACCTTTTAAGAAGGCAACAGTTTTTTATTATTTAAAAAATAACCGTTTCCCTGTTAAAGTTGACGGTTATTTTTTTTTGTCATTTTTCACTGCGGCTCGGATACCAAAGATCAGCATGGCGGTAAATGTACCAAAACTGATCATTAGCCCGATTGCTTCCGCTGTGGACAAAAAGGCTTCTCCTTTCTGAAGAGTTAGTACTTACATTCATAAGCACCACCACCTTTCAAAGATAGCCACCGTCACAAACTTTACTGCAGTCAAATGGTACCATACTTCCATCAATAAAACTTTCAAATGCCAAGGATTTATCATTATTTTTTTCACGGCGCATGGTCCATTTGTTTTGATTCATTCCATAGAATCGTCAAAATAACCTGCTGTTCTTTCTTCAAGGCTGATCCGCTCTTTCCCGACTTCTCTAGCCCTTTTTCTCATTCCCAATCAAGTGCCTTCCATCAAGAAAAATAGTCAAAAGTCAATATCATTCTATTCACCAAAAACCACTTTTGTTATAGTAACAAAAAGGAGAATGCAGATGAGAAATGAACGAAAAATCATTCAAGATAGCACCCTTGGTGTAGAAGCTTTGTTATTTAACGGCATCCAGCAGGAGTTTCCTAACCATTGGCACGAATATTATGTGATTGGCTTGATGGAAGCCGGGACGCGTCAATTCACCTGTCAAAACACCTGCTATATCGTTGAAGCAGGCGACTTGATTTTGATTCCGCCAAAGGCTGCCCACCGCTGCCAGCAACTCACGGAGGAAAAGCTGGTTTACCGCAATATCCACTTAACCCCGGAGAACATGGCGGTACAAGTACAAAAAATTTTTAACACTCAATTGACGCCCCACTTTCCTGAACCGGTCATTCGCCAAGTGAAAGAAAAAGAGGAATTTCATGCAGTGCACCAGCTGTTGCTGTCGGATCACGGTGATGAGTTTGAAAAGCAAGAACGCTTTACTTGTCTGCTTCACGACCTGCTTGTTCAGTATGCGGATTTCACCCACGAACAAACGGACCCGGTGTCAAATAAAGCCGCAACGGCAAAAGCCTATATCGATCAACATTATGCCGAAAAATTGTCCTTGAGTGAATTAAGTGACGTTCTTGGAATGAATCAGTACGTCTTGATTCGGCAGTTTACCAAAGCGTATGGGCTGTCGCCGTTTCAATATTTAAGTACGGTGCGCATCAGTGCTGCCAAGAAAAGACTAGAAGCACAAGAAGCAATTGCAGAAGTCGCTTTTCTGTCAGGTTTTAGTGACCAAAGTCATTTTACCCGTATCTTTAAAAGCTTGATTGGGGTCACCCCGAAAGCTTACCAAACAATTTACCAAGAAGATGGAGTGAGAACGTATGAATAACCAAGAAAAATGTGTCATGATTATCGATGAACAATTACCGATTGGCTTAGTTGCAAATACTGCAGCAATTTTAGGCGCAACCTTAGGCAAATTGTTTCCCGAAGGAATCGGAGAAGCTATTTACGATTCGACGGGCAGAAAACACCTTGGCATTGTCAACTTCCCCATTCCTATCTTAAAAACGAACAAGGAACAGTTGCAGACCATTCGTGAATCGATCAGTCAACAAGCAGATCCAGAAGTAACCATCATTGATTTTTCCGACGTTGCTCAGACCACCAATTCTTATGAGCAATACCGTCAGACGCTTGAGACAATTCCCACAGAAACACTGGCTTATTTCGGCCTTTGTTTAAAAGGCAAGAAAAAGAGTATCAATAAAGTCGCTGGCAGCTTACCGTTGTATCGGTAAAGCGCTAATAAGAAAACGATCGTTTAAAACAAGTTTTCTTTTTGTCGACCGAACAGTCTTCTTGCTATATACGTTTTTTATAAACAGTCCTATAAAAAAACAAACACTTTTGAGGTGTTTGTTTTTTTGTAAGAGATTTTCTAGCATACATTTTCTTGCTCTTTGATTTTGCCAAGATCAATTGAAAAATAAACTACTCTCCTTGATAAATATTCAGCTCCACTTCAGTATCTTCTACACAACTGTTCGCTGGTGCTTTAACAATCAGAAAAAGAAAGTAAAAGTCTCCCACACAAGAAGCGGCATGTGCGGCAGCAATCAAGATAAAAAGAGATGCCGTCAACCAGCCAAATAAATAAAATAGAAAGAGACCCACAGAAATGCCAAGGAATGGCGCCAATAAAATGATGGCAAATTTCCCTTTTGAATAAAAGGAATGGGGACTCGTAGCATATGCTACGCCATTTTTGAACCCAAACTTTACCTTCCCTTTGGGGTCAAAAAGCTTGAAGAAGACACCATGGATCAATTCATGAATAATGATGAGAATAAAATACGCAACCATTAAGATCAAAAGATCGAAAACAAACGAAGTTTCAGCATTTGACCCATGACCACCTAAGACAAAGAGTGTAAAGAACACATAGAAAAAAATAAAACTAGGGATCGCCGCGAGATTCAATCTCTTTATTGTTTTTTTATCATCCATCAAATTGATTTGTTTGAGTAATTTCATCGCTGTTCTCCTCTTCTTTTTGTCATTCTTCTTAGTACATGATTTCTATGAATTCCCTTTACCCAACCAATAAGAGCAGCAAACACAAAACCAGTGCCGTTAAAACGAAGAGGAAATTGATCATCTCTGGCGCACTTTCAAACCTTCTCTTTAATGGCGGAGGACGAAAACTTGGATTCATGCTTCTCGTTTGGTAGTCCACGCTGCTTGATAAAAAGCTGTCGGAAGGGATCATAAACACTAAAAGAACGCCATAAATAATGGATGCAGGAATCAGGAGTGAGCATTTGGCTAGGTAACCAATCAGTAGACTCACGATCAAAGGAATAGCTACGTACAAAACACTTTGGTACAGTATTCGTCGAATTGGTTTCATAGGGAAGTCTCCTTAGTCAGTAATCGTTACACACAGGTACAAAATAATTTTATTTACTTATCAAATAAATATACCATTGCTTTTAAAGACTGTAAACACGCCAGAAAACCAAGTCGATGCTGCCAAGCGCGACTGCCCAATGCTTGGTGCAAAAAAAGAAGTGGTTTCTTCCCACTTCTTAAAAAGCACTCTACTTGTTTTTTCCCTTCAATTAACCTCTCAAGATAATCGGTAAACCGTTATACTTACCAGATTGCTTCCTCTCTTCCTTTTGAAAAAGCTACGACGCTGGACAAAGAAGCCTGCGAACCTTGTCTTTCTATTAAAACTTCTTCTGAAAAGCATTCGTCTAAAAAAATCATACGACCTTGTCTTTCCTTTTGGTTTTTTACAACACCTGATCTACTTGAGAAAAGACTGTGAAACCTTCTTTAGAAAAGCAAACGTCTCAAGAAAAAATAATCGTGCGGTTTCTGCCCTTCCTTTTGGCTTCGTACAATGCTTGATCTGCTTGGTAAAAGGTTTCTGAAATGTCTAACGCAGAGGCTGCTTCTGAAATCCCTGCCGAAAAGTAAAGGGTCAGTTGGGCGGTTTCTAATTTCAACTGTTCATTGCTTAAAAACAAATGGAATTCTTCAATAATTTTTTTCACAGCATCAGAAGTATTCTCTTTAAATAGGACTAAAAATTCTTCGCCGCCATATCGATAGACTTCGACTAAATGGGAAGGACTTTTCTGGTAGAGAAACGTCATCAGTTTTTCCGAAAAGAAGGATAGGGCTTGATTGCCGATTTGATGCCCATGGTGATCATTGATGCGCTTAAAATGATCTAAATCCATCATCACCACGACGAGCTGGTCCTTCTCAGGTAGCGCCAGCTTTGAAATATCCTCGTTCAGACTGCGGAAATTTTTCACCTTGGTCAACTCATCATAATTGCGTTCAATGATTTTTGTGTTAATTTTTTCCAGGAAATTTTTTTGATTCTGCAAATAATACTTCCATAAAGAAACGATCCCCACAGATCCAATGCCTAAAGACACTACATCCCAAACGCTAATTTCGCGGCGATAAAAAAGCAAGGCGTTGAGCATCGGCGAGACAACCGTAACGAAAATCGAAAATAGGTAAAATGCCGTGTGATTTGGTTGTCCATAAAATCTTTTCTTTAATAAGCCCGTAACGATTAAAATGATGTAATTTAATCCGATAATAAAGAGCATGGCTTCCCATTCAAATTTATTGATCAATGCAAAAAAGGTCAGCAAAATGACGGGTACTAACCCAACCAGATAGATTTTTTCTTTGAGAATGCCAAAATAATAAATAAAGATTGGAATCGTATATTCATACGCAACATAACCGATACTGTTCAAAGAAAATGATATAATAAAGTAGACTTGCGAAATAAACAAAACAATACCAATAAGAATTTTAAACGACAGGCGTAAATTCAATTCTTTGAAGTTCTTGATAAACAAATCATACGAAATGAGCAAGCTCACGACTAACACAGAATAGATCGCAGCATAAATCAGATGGACAAACACACTACTCCTTCTTTCTTTCATAGATTTTTCTTTAAAATCGTTCGCCCATGATTTTGAAAGGCTCGATTCTTTAACGATGCAGCGCACGAGATAAGCTTTTTTCCTGCACTTCATGAAACCAAAAATAAAGCGACCCCAGAAAGGAGCAGAAACCAATGTCTGAGAAAATAGAACAAGAACTCTTATCGATATTTCCCCAATTATATTTTGATGCTCAGCCTATCTTTCAAATGAAAGCAGATAGTCAGAAAGTGATTGGCTACGAATTATTATTGAGAAGTACCGAAAGAAATAGGTTTCCCCTTTCCTTCTTCCAGCAAGTGATCAAATACAAAAAATTACATACTCGTTTACTGCAGTGGTATCGAAATGAAATTTTCAGCTTGCTTCATCCGAACGAAGAAACAAAAATCAGTCTCAATATCCACCCGCAACAACTCAGCTACCCAGAAACCTTTTTGATGTTAGCTGATTTAGCTCCCTACCATGATCGTATTTTGATCGAGATCACCGAAGACGATACAGAACCTTCTATCGCCTGTGATCCCAAGTCCTATCTTATGAACAAAATCAACCAAATAAAAAAGATGCGCTTTTCTGTCGCATTGGATGATGTAGGGACAGGCATTCATTCACTGACAAATATTGCACCGATGCTGGATAAAATCGATGTGATCAAATTTTCGCCTATCTCGTTGCGAGTCCTGTCCCAAAAAGAGATTTTCTTTTTGATCGACTTCTGGCGAAATATCGCCAGCAATCGTAAAATCCAATTTATTGTCGAAGGGGTCGAAACCTCGGATATCCATGAGTACCTACTTGAAGAAGAGATTTTTCTTCAACAAGGGTTTTATTTGGACAAACCTGCCCCAGCTGATCAATTAAAGCGAAAAAAATAGCCATCGCATCGTTTATTTTTCTCACTATACGCGATCAAAAATAAACGATTATTAAAAAAATGAACAGATGCCCTTCAAATATAACACAAATAATTTTATTTGCAGAATTTTTGCTGATTCGGCATCGTTTTAACGGTGATTTCACATGAGAGAAAGTAGAAATCAAAGAAAAGACCTTTTTTTGATAGGTGAATAGACAAAAAGCATTCAAGAAGTCAATTCCTGAATGCTTTTTGTCTATTCATTCTTTTTTCGATACACCCCTTCTATTTCAATCGCTCACCTTCCCTAATTGCAAAAGTATTAAAAATAGTCATCACTTCTTACCTTCTCGTCTTGCTAGAAGTGATGCCTACCATTCCCCTCCTTGATTCATCTCACATTGAAAACCAGAGAATGTTTCGCTTTTGTTCCTAGATTGTAACCACACAGTTCTTTTAGATAAAAGCGGTAATCATTTTCAACGATTCGAATGATCTCATTGTCGGAAAAATCGTCGAATCGCATCATTTCTGTGACTAAGACCAGCTTGGCGTCGATGCCCAAAATATCTGGGGTGATCGCCCAAAATGTTTCTGGTGAAATGGCTGCTACCAATTCATCAAGGAGGGCCAATTGCTTTTCAACATACGCCGCTAAAGCGCCATTGGCGCGGTGAGACTCCGCAAATTTCTTTTGAAATCCATCAAGGTATTCTGATTTTGAAGTAAATACCGTCATGCTTTTTACTCCTTTCTTTGAGGGGAACAAGCCCCGTTATTTTCTTCGTAAAGCTCAGCTTTTTTTCTAGTTATTCATTCACTATTTTTTCTATTTGCTGAAAAAGTACCAAGAACAGGTGTCAATGCAGAATATCCAGCAATCCTCTAACCAGCTGCTTGTAATGCTCTTTTTGATCTTTTGCTCCATTTTCTGCCTTGATTGAAAGACTTTGCTCAATGGCTGCTTGAGGAATCAGCAGATGGGTGTTTAAGCTTGAGATAAAGGAAACACTTTCTTCCAATAATTGATACTCTTTTTGCAGGTTGCTGGGTAATTTATATTTACGTAAAGGAAATAAATAGCGAGCACTGGCTTTTATTTCTTCTATACGATCGTTTTCTAGTAAGTAACGCATGGTATCGAGTTGCTTTCCTTGGTGATACGGGCAAGTATCTGCACTCAGCAGATGGGTATAGTACCCGATGTATTCACTATTTATGATGGTTCTTTCAAACGCTTCTTTCTTGATTTTCATCTTCTGTATCCTTCTTTCAAAACTATCACTGACCTCACTTATGCAGCGTTTGTGGTATCACTAAGTACTGTTTCTTCTTTTGGTCCATTTTTTGTTAAATCTTTCATCAAAAAAAGAGAAACTGCAAGTTTTCCCCACAGTTTCTCCTTTACGCTTCTAGCGATGCCTATAGTTAAGGAGCGACGCTTTCACCGTGTTTCTTTTTTCTTGTTACTGCGACGACAAACAGTTTCGGTTTGATTCGTTTGCTCCAATGGATTCACCTCCTTCACGTTTGGTACGATCTTTTTTCTTTAATCTCGGGGGACAAAGCGTAAGACGATGCGATACTTCGGTACGAGCAAGTCTTCATAATACCCACCTTGGTCGGCTTCTGTATCAACGATCCATTGGGGATAGTCTCCATAGAAGTCCCCCGTTAAGGAAATCGGCACGCGGCTTCTTTCTTCTAGGCGAACCAAGTGTTGTTCCTCCATCGCTTCATAGAGTTGAATCTGTGTTTCTTCCGTTTTTAGATTCAATCGCAACAGCGGGGTTGAGATGTCGTCATAGGTCAGGGTTGGGTCTTCTTCTTCGCTTTCACTTTCGGCATAGTCGAGAGGATCTTCTCCCGCTTCTAATAAGACAATACTGGCACTATCATCGATCGCCAGTTGATTGACGTAGGTATCCACGGCAAGTGGCGATTGATTGCGGATCTCATACGTTTGGCTTTCAAAATTACGATTCGATTCCGCCGTATTGTACAAGGATTCAAAGACCATTTTGGTCGGGATCGTCACTCGCATATGCTCCAGTTTCGATGTCACATCGATACCGATAGTCAGCTGGTAGGCTTTATTCCCCACCTCAAGAACAGCAAAGTAGCTGCCGTCTTCGTCCACTTCTCGTGTAAGATCCGTTTCTACGATGCGAAAGTCATCCGTCATATCCGCTTCCGTCAAGACGTTTGCGGCTTGCGCGCGACTTTCTTGAAGGATCAAAGCATCCAATGCCTCTTTTGTAGGTAACTCGTTGATCTTATAACGATCTAAGGTGATATTGTACGCTTCAAGGTTTACCCCTTTGATGACGGTTTGACGAGCTGTGACATCGACATAGGTCTCAATCGACGGTTTTGATAAGAAAATCGACACTTCTGTCTCGGTTTCCAATCGTTCATTTTCTCTTAGTGGAATACGGAAATAGCGATACAGCTGATTTTCATCACGATAGTCGCCCCATTCGATTCGTTCAGAGTTTTTGTCTAATTCGACGAGTTCTCCGTCAGTATTGGTATAGGAGATCACTGTGATATCGGTATCCTCGTACATAGAACCTGTGATTTCAGTCGACTGATCACTCAATGCATCGATTCGGGCAACGAGGCCTTCTGGTTCTGAAAAACGAATTTTATTGTAATTATTTTTCGCAATCACTTGATAAATATCTGTTTGTGTTTCAAGACTTTCTAAGGAACCATCGAATTGTTCGCCACTCAGCAATCTGGAACGTGCTTCGCCATTTCCTGTGCCTCCATAGGGGAAGGTATTGCCACCATTTCGATTGATTCGCATCGTTCCTGATATATTGATAAATTCTTCCGTTGGTGCCTCTAAAGAAGCATTTTCCCAAACTGCTAGTTTTTGACTTGCCACATTGATTCGCAAACCATTCGCAACCGTATTTTGTGCGGAGCGGATCAAACGCTGCAATTGCGCATTGGCTTGACCAGTTCTTGTCGTAGGGTGACTAATTTCAAACAAATTCACATTGTTTATATTCAATCGTGCATTGGCTAGTCTGAAATAAAGAACTTCAGATTTATTTCTTATGGTTTCTAATGCAACCGTAGCGTCTTCTTCTGCCGAAAATGAATTACGCACATTGACTAGTGGTCGATTGATAAATTCTGCTGATGTCCCCATGCCTGTTCGGTTATCAGTAAGGGAAAATTCCGCTCGTTTACCAACGGTAATGTTTGCGAACGAATTCGAGTGACTAGATGACCAGTTTCCGCCTCCTTGCGTATTTAACCCTCTCGCAACTCCTTTAAAGGTCGCGTCATCATTGAGAATGAAATTAGAGGAAGTCGTGACTCTAAAGATTCCTCCAGATTGATCCACGTCAAGGGTAGCTCCTTTGCCAATCCGAACAAATGAATTACTAGCCGTCAACCATATAAAGCGGGAATCTGAAGTCGTTCGATCTCTTCTTGACGTCATGGTGGCATTGTCTTGCAATTCCACTCTTTGCGACACTTGGATTCTGGAGTAGTTTTGACTTGTTGCTGAATTTTGAATCGCCGTCGTTGTTGGCTCTGTCAAATGAACTTCAGCATGTTGTCCAAGCGTAACGGAACGAACAGTGGTGTTTCCTGTCATTCCCCTCGCTGCGTTGATTCTCGTATAGGAATTTTCGCCAAATAGCAGATCCGTCGTTCCGACGCCTTGTAAAAATCGTCCCCCCGTATCAACTTCGACTTTACTTGCTTCTTCCATCGTAAATTTCGAGTTCGCCAAGGTTAAACGAAAGACCGCTCGTGCTGCTTGTCGTGTAGTATGATTGACCGTTACTTTCGCTTCACGTCCGAGTTTGATTTCTTCTCTAAAGCGGAAAAAATCAACATTTGCATTGCTTCGTCCAGAAACGGTGATCTCAGAGTTATCGCCCACATGCAACCTGCGAATGGTTGAAGAAGCAGCAGATGAGGTACCGCCGGTAAAGCCTTGTGCGGTTTGTAGGCTGATCGTATTTGCTTCACCAATATAGATATCTGTTGTGCTGCGACCAGTGACCAATGGTCCTACTTGATTGAGGGTGATGGTTGCATTTGCTTCTGATAGAAATTGGGATGCCGCCGACGTTGAACCCAATGCAATGAAAGGATTGGCGGCTGATGACGTGCGAGAATAGTTGATCGTCGCTTTTTCTCCTAGAAAGAAGCGTCGTTGCACGGAAAACGCATTGGCTGCTGCACTCGTTGAATGTTCAGCAATCGTGATTTCAGCCCCTTCAAGCAGCTCAAATTGATCGACCATCGTTCCAGCGGTGAAGCCATGACCTAACACACCAGTAAGTTTCGCGTATTTCCCTAAAGTTACCTGAGCCAAGCTTGCGTTGACGAACGCCCCACGCTGATTCACAGCTATTTCTGTATAGTCACCAATGGTGATTTTTCCGTTGCTCGATGCTAAACCGATGACGACGTTCGATGTACTTGCTGAAGAGGTCGTTCGCGTTCTCGGTACGTCAATTGTTGTATGACTGCCAATTTGAACCGAAGATGTTGCGAAAAAGGTGCGATACGCTTGACCAACAGTGACATTACTAGGTTCACTGATGGCTATATCCACCTGATCACCAATCGAAATACTGTCAACGGCTATGTTGCCATTAAACCCGTTGCTATGCTGATTGTTCATTTTCACGTGGTCTTGGATCACGATCGTGGAACTCGCCACACCTGTAAACATCGGTCCATGCTGCGAGACCTTGGTTTGTGTGTGCTCCCCCAAATCGATGGCAGAATTCGCACTTCGAAGTTGAATAAATGCCCCGGTCGTTGTGCCCGTCCGCGTTCCCTCGATGATGGTAGGTTGGTCTGCAGTACTATTTTCAACGATGAAGCGGCGTCCGACATTGATGGCAGGCGTCCCGCTGACCGTCCCGTATTCAGATAGCTTTAACTGACTACCTGCTTGTAACCGTATCTCTCCTAACGTACTGGTAGAGTTCCCGGAAAGTCCTTGTCCTGTACCAACATCCAGAGTTGCCCCTGTGGCTAACGTCAATCGGCTGTCTTGATTGGCATTTGGCAAGGAGACCATCGCACCAGATTGGCGAATCGTCGTCACACTTCCTTGACCAAAATCAAGGCTTGCTGCGGTACCCGTCATGTGAAAGACGGTGCCAGTATTGCTGTTGGTACTGCGAGTGACAGAAATTTCAGCTTGGCTAGCGACTGCTACTTGGTTCATTTCAAAAATCGGTGTGGCATTTGAGGAGCGATGATTGATCGTCAATTGCCCTTCAACCAAAAGCCTTTCTGCCGTGAACAAGGTTGGAATAGAAGACGTCGCTGTCGTCACCACATCGGTTCCTTTGAAATGAAGTTGTGCTTGGTTGTTATTCACCACGCGTCCTGCGGTAGTGGTCAGCTCCAGTTGGGTATCTTCAAAAGTAATCGTTGATGCCCCAGTTGTTTGAGCCAGCCCTTGCGCTGACTGGATGCCTTGTTGCTGCACCCCTTGCCAAGTCAGTTGAACAGGTGCTGCAAACTGCATCAGGTTCTCGGCTGCCGTCTGTGAAACGATCACAGGCATCTCTTGACTACGAAAAGTAACGTTCGTCCGTTGGATCCCACTGATTGGCTCAGTTAATGCCAAGTTGCTGGCAAAAGTAAGTACTAGCGATTGCTCATTGGCGATTTCTTCGTAACGATACTCCGTGCCCTCTTCATCGGTGAAGGATTCCCCAAGTAAAATTGCCCGCAATTGCGCCTCACTTGCTACAGTCAGTTGGATGGTTGCAGTATCTGCATCGAACCCTTCGACTTGCTCGTTTTCAGATTCTGGCTCCTCTTCATCTTCTGAGCTGTCTGGCGTTTCTGCTTCGGGCAGTGCTTCAGTTTCTTCTACTTCTTCTTGGCTAGCGGTCGTTGAATCATCGGTGGCTTCCGATGAGGTTGTTTGTTCCTCGCTGCTTTGCTCGGTTGACTCTTGCGTTTCCGATTGATCAGCAGAATTATTGGTTTCCTCCCCAGAAGATTGTTGCGTCCCTTCAGAAAGTGACTCTGTTTCTGCATAAGCAACTTGCTGGAACGCCATCGTCGTGTTGACGCCCGTGCTGCTCAGTAGTAATACGGCAGAAAACAATGTAAGTAATTTCATCATATCCTCCTTTCTTCAAGTCTTTGTTGCGTTAAGAAAGCTGAAAACTAGGGAATAGCTTCTTGCTTTTTCACGCAAAGCTGTCTCAATATTCTTCGTTTTTGAGGGAACGACAAAAAAAGACATTTTGATGAATCAAATGTCTGGAGAAAGTTGTTAGATTAAGTTTTCATAAAATAATAACTACATATGAGTTCTGGATTCTCAAAAACGAAGGTTATTGGGACAAACTATTTGTAAGTATGACACGCGTGTTGCTTACTAAACTAAGAATAGCGTGGTCGTTTCTCAAAGGAAAATCATTATTTTCATAAACACCTGAAATAGATGAATAAATAACATACCTATTTAAACGCGTGAACAGCACAGCAATTGGTTTAAAAGAGCGGTTTTTGATGGGGATTTATTTTCCTTTCGAGGTGTTCCCAATCGCGATCATCCGGGAGAGATTTTAACAATAAGTAATCTGTTTTGACTTTATAATCAACGAGGTAGCGATTGTAATTGGTCACGATCAAATCGATATGGGCAGCATTAAGCGTATGTTTTGTTAAATATTGCAGTTGAACAAACGTCAATTTATGCTTGCTGCCAAATCGCTGGATCGCTCTTGTTTGGATATGCTGGCACACAAAATGATCCCCTTCTAAGAGGAAATAAATGGTTTTTGCTGGTGCATAATAATAATCGAAAATCAGCTCGCTATAAATCGTTAAACTGACACAGATGTCTTCTAAGTAAGCAGTAGACAAAGAGAGTTTTTTGCTCTGCTCCTTAAGAAATTGTAAGTTCTTTTGGTAACTCTCACTGTTGGAACGCATGATCACCTCTTTGATATCATCCATTTCTTTGTTCAAAACCGGCGCAATTGCATGGTTAATTTTTCTCGATAAAAAGAAAGAACGTAAAAATGTCGCAACCGTTTTGACTTGTGCTTGGGGCACCTCATGGTTTTTAAGAAACAAGTCCGTCACAGTTGTGATGGCTTCGCCTTGATGAAATTGTTGGTAAAACTTTTCCTCTCGTTCTTCTTGATCCAAGGTTCGCTTGCACAAGGTGACTAAGTAGATCCAAGCGAATTCTTCTTTGGGCAGCTGAACCTGATAGATTTTTTCAATGCCTTCCTTCAGTGCGTAGAGCTTGGAAAAACTGTTCCCTTTATACGCCTGTCTAACCAGTTCTTTCGGCATAGTGATACGATAGCCGAGACTCGCACGCTTGATGGCAATATAAAATGTGTAGTAAAACGCTGCGGGAGTCGCCCCAGATCCGATTTCATAATAGCCGAACTTGTCCTCCAATTGACCTAAGATCAAGTCATGAAAGGCTTGATCTGGAACCAACGTATAGATCGTTTCCACACCTTCGTAATAAAAATCTTTGAAAAACTTACGCAAGTTGGCTTCACTTCCTTCAATCGTTAAGGGATTAGATGCCCACTGCAAGCCATAGCTTTTTAAAATAGGGTTTCGCTGATTGAGTAGACGCCGAAACGTACTCTCTGAAAAATGATAATGATGTGCCAGCTCATCCACCTTAGATAGTTTGCCATGGAAAATATTCCCGATAATTTCAAATAAGCATTCATTTTTTAACAAGCTTTGCTTTCTTTTTTGATAGTCTGCTGGCTTTTTCTCTTCGAAAACAAACCCGCTATTGCCCGAAACGAGGGCAATACTGTCCCCAAAATATTCTTTCATGTATTTGATATCATTGGCAATCGTTCGTTGCGTCACCTGATTGCGCTCTGCTAAGTCGCCAATCGTGAACACACGGTCTCGCTCAATCGTACTCAGCAGCCGAAACAAGCGCGCAGTCGTACGGTTGCTGATGAAGGCCAATTGCAACTCTCTCATTCATCCCACTCCTTTTTTCAAGAAATTCTTTTCTATACTATTACATAAATAGCACACTATTTGGTAATTATATACTCAAATTTATATATTTTTAATCAAAAAACCTACTAAAAATGAAAAAAATAACGAGGAGAAATTCACTTTTTAGACTTATCATTTTCTTTTTTGCTGGAGGAAAAAGAAAAAAAGCCGCAAGCAGCGCTCGATGAAAGAGCTGCTTGCGGCTATTTTGGTTTTCTCATTAAAATAAATACTGGGCTGTAATCGAGGACTGGCACTCGATCAGTTTTTCTGGAATCCCTTCGTACAACACTTCGCCACCGCGAATCCCGCCATCAATGCCGACATCGATCAGCCAATCCGCTGCTTTCATGACCTCAAGGTTGTGTTCGATCACGATCACCGTGTTGCCTTTTTCCACTAGTCGTTCGATGATCGCCAAAATGCTCTTGATGTTTGCCATGTGCAATCCGGTTGTTGGTTCATCCATAATGTAGATATTGCCTTTTTTGCTTAATTCTTTTGCTAATTTCAGTCGCTGGCATTCACCACCAGACAAGGTATTCAATGGCTGTCCAAGGGTCATGTATCCTAGTCCCACAGCCAAAATCTGTTTTAGTTTTCTTTGAATCGCTTTTTCCTCAAAGAATTCCACCGCTTCTGTGATGCTCATGGCAAGGACTTCATCGATCGACTTGCCTTTCAAGCGATACTGGTAGACTTCTTCTTTAAACCGTTTGCCGCCACAGGCCTGACACAAAACCTCAACGGAATCCATAAAGGACAGCTCCATCTTGATGGACCCGTGGCCTTTGCACGTTTCACAGGCACCTTCGGAATTGTAGGAAAAAAGACCTGCTGAGACCTTGTTTTCTTGCGAAAATAACTTCCGAATGTCATTCATAATCCCAGAATAGGTCGCTGGATTGGAGCGGATATTTCCCGCCACCGCTGATTGATCGATCGTAATGGCTTCAGGGTATTCTTTAGCAAAAACCCCATTCACTAAACTACTCTTTCCAGAACCAGCGACACCGGTCACCACTGTAAATACTCCTAATGGCACCCGCAGTACTGTATTTTTCAAGTTATGCAGCGTCGATTTTTTCGTTTCGATAACCTGCTGACTCTGGCGAGGTGCTTTTTTAAAGTCCACCATCTGTCCAAATGCTTTGCCAGTCAGTGTATCTGAGCGCAGCAATCCTTCAAAGGTTCCTTCGTAGGTAATATAGCCGCCATTTTTCCCCGCTTTAGGACCAACATCGATAATATGGTCAGCTGCTTTAATGACATCTGGATCATGCTCCACTACGATGACGGTGTTCCCTTTGTCCCGTAGTTTGACTAACAATTCATTCAATCGATGGACATCTCTTGGATGCAGCCCAATACTCGGTTCATCAAAAATGTAGATCACATCGTTCAAGCTAGAAGACAAGTGTTTGACCATTTTTACCCGCTGACTTTCCCCACCAGAAAGGGTCGTCGTTTCACGATCTAAGGAAACATAATCCAACCCGATATTGATTAGATCAGTGATTCTCGCTTGGATGTTTTGAAGCAGCGGTTGGACACTCTCCTCCGAGATTTCTTGAAGAACCGTCAATAGTTCATCCACTTGCATCGCCAAAAAGTCCGCAATCGAATAGCCCGCGATTTTGCACGCGAGTACTTGTGGATTGAAGCGTTTTCCCTGACAGTCAGGACACTTCTGCTCATTCATGAAAGAAGCGATTTTCTTCTGGGTAGCAGCGGAGCTTTCATTGCCACCCTTGATATTGGAGCGATTAAAACGAGCGACTAAGCCTTCATAGGTGGAACTCATCCCTTCCATATACAAGGAATCGATTTTTTCTCCTTGGGCATACAAAAAGCGGTTCATTTCTTCTTCGCTATATTCTTTCAACGGCTTGTCATTGTCAAAAAAGCCCGTATTGGTGAAAGACTTCAGCAGCCAAGAGCCAACTTTATAGCCAGGAAGCAAGATCGCCCCTTCGTTTAAGGACTTTTCAAGATCCAGTGCCTTTTCTAAATCTAAGCCGACGATGCGCCCAATCCCTTCGCAAGTGGGACACATCCCATGAGGATCATTGAAAGAGAAATTCCATGCAGGACCTAAATACGGTTGACCAAGACGAGAAAAAAGCAAGCGGATCAAGGGATTGATATCCGTGATCGTCCCTAATGTGGAGCGGGAATTGCCGCCTAAACGGCTTTGATCAACTACTACCGCCATCGAAAGATTGTCGATGGCATCCGCATCGGGCTGGCTATATTTTGGCAAAAAGTTGCGGACAAATTTCGAAAAGTTCTCATTCAGCTGTCGCCCAGCTTCTTGTGCGATCGTGTCAAAGACGATCGATGACTTGCCTGAACCAGAGACACCCGTGAAAATCGTGATTTTTCTTTTGGGAATCTTCAAGTCAAAGCCCTTCAAATTGTTCTGCCTGGCGTTGTGGATCGTAATGTATTCCTGCATGCTATACCCTCCCAGATTCTGTTGAATTTTTTCAGTGAGCGACCATTATAGAACAAACATTCTCGCTGTTTCTCGGAATTTTGAAAAAAAACTATGTTTATTTTATGTTTTGTTCTGAATGCTGGAATAGCAAGGATAGAGGGCTTATGCGATTTTTCGATAACTGTTGCATAGGAAGGAATTTAGCGTGCGAACGAAGTTAGAAGACAGAGCGAAGAACGAGTATTTTGAATGACCTTAAATTGCTAAAAGGTAAAAAAACAGTCCATTTCCCCTTGCTTGCAAAGTGAAATGGACTGTTTTCATGAAATAACCTTTAACCGTTTAAAGCCGACTATTATAGATCAGCTCAATGCAGTTGACGGAAACGTTTTGATCAATGTCACCGTTTCTTCTGCCCCATAATCCCCTTCGGCATATAAAGTAAGATACTCTTCCAACAAATAGTCAGCAAGGTCTTGGGAAGATTGCGTAAAACCAGCCTTTTCGTAAGATTTGACTGCAGCAATATTTTTTCTCGATGGTCGCATCATCAATTTTTGAATGCCGAATGTTTCATGTAAATGATCACCGAGGGTGACGATCGCATCGGTGCCAAATCCTTTGCCGCAATGAATTTCCCGATTCAACCAGATATCCAGTTCTGCTATGCCGTCTTTTAGATGAAATGAAGAGTAGCTAATAAAGCCAATAGGTTCACCTGCATGTAGAATCAAAAAGCCTCTGCCATCTTGCGGTTGGGCACCAGTAAAGTAATACTCTTGATAGTCCTCAAAAAACTCTGGTTCGGTGGCGATCGGTGCATTAGGATAAGAAGGTGGTCCGGAATGATATTTTGTGGTTTCAGAGTGAAAACACCATTGATAGACCGCTTCTTTATCTTTGATTTCCGCAGGGGTTAAAGTGACTTTGTTGCCTGTTAGCATGTAGCACACTCCTTTCGCTCTTCCTAATGTTTACCCCACTTATAGCGGATGATGTCCCTTAAAAACAAACCGTGTTTTTTCTTTACTTGAATCGAACATCGACATTTCTTAACTACTCATTGTTGCGCCAATAATCTTCCGATTGATTCCTCTATTTTTTCATCCTCTAAAAATTAAACTCATTTTCCCAATTAAAATCAGCAGATTCTTCCAAGCTGTTCGGCCAATGATGGCACCATGAAGGAACTCTAGGCGCTTCTACTCGATCTAAACTTGGTGTGTAAGGTTTGATATCTATTAGCGGCGTTTGGTCGTTTGCATCAATATAAGGAATAGAAAGAATTCCTTTCTCAACATCGACTGATAACACTTGAACAACACTTAATGCAATTGGATTTGGTCGAATGGGTGATCTCGTAGCAAATATCCCCATTTTTTCAGGCGCATATTTATAGGGTTTCTCAGCATCCAAAATCTTTCGATACTTTGCATCCGCAAAATCACTGAACCACCATACTAATTGAAGATGACTAAATCCTTCAATCCCTGCTAAAGCTGGAATATATTCTTTCTTAAGCTTGAGGAAGCATCCGTCCTCATTGTTTTGAATGATCCCGATCGGTTGTAGTTTCTATTCTGTCATTTTCTTTCCTCCATTTCCTCTTTGTGCTCTCAGAATAGTGCCTGACACAGTGTGAGAGTCAAGAAAAAACAGAAAAAATCTGTTACTCAACGTTTTATGAGCGGTATTTGTATTTCAGTCAAATAATTACGTTCTTCCTGCTCATTCCAAGGACCGCGATGCACGATTTGCCTGTCTGGTCCGTCCATTTGGTAATAAGGATGTTCTTGTAGCCACTCAGCCAAGGACAAATAGACGTTGGCTATGTTGGAGAATGCACCGTACACCATCGTGCACGCCATAATTGGCACTGCCTCCGTTTCGTAGATGGAAAATACTTTGGAATCTACCTGCAGGCCTGCTTTCACTTGCACACACAATTCAACATCGACATTTTTTTCTTTAAACTCTTTGTCGTGATAAATCGAAAATGATTGTCCGAAATTCTTTATTTTCTGTTTTCCCATAAAAGTGGCTAGTTCTCTCCACAGTTCCTCTTCAGAAAAATAATTTGGTATGACTTTGCGAAGGGAGAGCACATGATAACTCGGGACTGCTTTCATTGTGACCTGATAATGGCGCTCTGTTCGTTCCTTCGTCAATTCTAATTTAGCCACTTCTAGTTTGATTAATTTTTGTTTTTCCGTCTCTATAGTTGTCTCAATTTCATCTTTTTTTCTTTCTAATTGTTCTGCAAGGAAGTCCTGCTCTGGTTTTTTCAGCAACACCGCAATTTCTGCTACACTAAATCCGCTATCACGTAAATAGAGTATTTTATTGAGTTCAGGCAATTGAACAGCCGAATACAGTCGATAACCAGTAAACATATCAATCCTATCGGGCTTTAATAGACCCATCTCATCATAGGAACGCAACATTCTGATACTCACTTGAGAGAGCTTTGAAAATTCACCTATCTTAAACATACGCACCTCCGATAGATGTATTATAAAAACACTTTATCCACACTTCAATGCTACTCACTATAAAAAACCGAAACAAAGAG
This sequence comes from Enterococcus sp. DIV0755f, assembly GCF_051713725.1. NCBI lineage: Bacteria > Bacillati > Bacillota > Bacilli > Lactobacillales > Enterococcaceae > Enterococcus > Enterococcus sp. DIV0755f. Next base: position 545,415 of record NZ_JBIOQL010000001.1, on the reverse strand, counting down.
TTCACTCTCTGTTTCGGTCTTGCTTCATTATTCAACATTCTACGAAAAATTCTTCTAACAATTCTTGCCTTTCATAGGCATGTGCCGATTTGTTCCACCTATCGGTTCACTGAGACGGCCATTCGGTGATAGGTATGGCGCTTGCCTCTGATGGCGATGGATAGTTGCAAGATGTTCTCGGGATCAGCGGTCCCAGAAAAACCTGCATCTCCGATATGATGAAGGTCGCAGCCGGCACGTTTGCTAGTAAATGCCAAGGCACGGATCGTACCTGTATCTGCACCTTCCTGTGTAGTACCGATAGTGCCCATGACCAACTTCTCTTTTTGGTGGATAAAGGCCACTAGATCACTCATATGTTGTTCACTCAGCCCAGGAATCGTGCCCGCAATGGGTACAAGAATAACATCGGCTCCAGCTTGAATGAACGCAGACGCAATTTCTTCATCTAACACGGGTTCATTGACACCAGCTCCGTGCATTTTTCCAGCAATAATGATCCCAGAGAAAATGGCTCTTGCTTGTTTGCTTGCCGCTGTGATCTCTTTATTTGAAACGCCAGTGGAAGGATTTCCTGTCAGACAGATAAAATCAAATCCAAGTGCTTCTGCACGAGCCGTGTTTTTCTTTGTTGCCAAACGCCCAGTAGCGATAGTTGTCAGCTGTTCCATCTGCTCCGCACAATCGTCGACAGGCTCAAGATTGACCCCAATAGGCCGCCCCGTTAAGCATTGCAAAAAGCGAATGGGGTTATCCGTTGTCGGTAATCCTTTGATAGCGCCGTTTTCGCAATCAAATAGGTTCAGTAAAATCAAATCCGCCCCAAATGCAGCGACGAATTCAGCATTGGTGATTCCTCTAGACATCGGATCGATTTGGACATCATTTTCTGCTACGATCGTCCGCCCCGCACTTCCTCGGATACTTTCCAATAGCTGGTCTTTATCAAATGATTTAAAATCAGCTGCCGTGCAATTCAATAATCGTTTTGTCTCCATTTACTCCTCACTTTCTGAACCGAGTTCACTGGCTAATGTCCGATTATCCAGCATTTTGAAGAATGGATAATAGATGGCGATAGAAACCGTCAGATTCACCAGTTGTAAGATTGCGCCCGAAATATGTCCGCCTGTGGCTAGATAACCGCCGATGATTGGCGGCATCGACCAGGGAACCAAAACGACGGCAGGTTGGACGATCCCCATGGCAACTGTCGTATAAGAAATGATATAGCAAACGACCGGCGTCAGAATATATGGGAACAAAATCAAGGGATTCATGACAACGGGCAATCCAAACATGATGGGTTCATTGACATTGAAAACTGTTGATGGAAATCCGAGTTTCCCCAACGCTTTTAAATACTTGCTTTTACTTCTGACTAATAGCAAGATCGCCAAGCCCAAAATCACCCCACTACCGCCAATCCAAACAAAGGTATTCATAAAGGTATAATTGATGATATGCGGAATCGTTTCGCCGTTTTGAAAAGCGATTCGATTCTCATCGATCATTTGAATCCATGTCGGTTGCAAGACGCTCAAGACCAAGTCCCACCCGTGGATGCCCACTGACCAAAACAATGACGTAAACATAATGGCAAACAGACCGCCTATAAAGCCTCCGCCAATGATCGACAATGGTTGTCCCACAAGACTGTACAGCAGATCATGAACATTCGTGTTACCGAATGATTCCACTAATAAACGAATCACCCAGAAAAGCGAGAGGCAAAAGAATGAGGGGATCAATGCAATAAAGGAGCGACTGACCGCCGGGGGAACGTTTTCTGGCATGCGAATCACGATATTCTTTTGTACGAATAATCGGAAAATCTCCGCCGTGATTAGACTAGTGATGATTGCTACGATCAGCCCGCGGCTACCAAGATAAGACATTTGAATGCCGCCATCTTCAATCGGAGTGACTAAAAGAAAAACCGAAGCTGCCAATACACCGGCAGATAAACCGCTGACGCGGTAAGTGGTTGCTAAACTATACGCAATAGCAAAGGAATTGAACAGCGCCATCACACCAAAGGTCACTTGTACGACAAAGTCTAATTTGCTGCGCCATTCCCCGCCAAAAATACTAGTAACAAATAGGTTAAAGCCTTCCCATGGAACGTTAGATAAAATAACAAAAATGGAACCGATAATAATCAAAGGCATCGTAGTGACAAGTCCATCACGGATGGCAAATAGATGCTTTTCACCGCCAATTTTCATTCCCCAGGGCAGCATTTTTTCTTCCATAAATTTCTTTAACGAATCCTTCATAAGCTTCCTCCTTAACCTTAAAAGAACGCTGACAGATTGCTTTCAGGTATCTTTTCGAAGTGTGAATAGAAACCAAGGCTTGCCACCTTCAAGAACCTAGGATTGAAGTGCTGATCGCCAGAACGCTATTTCTATGAACACAGTAAGAACGCATGGCATTGGATTTCTCAACTATGACTGCCTATTTTCCATGCGACTGTCCTCAACTGATCTTCACACCTGTTATTTGCCGCAAACGATCCTGCGCATGAACCGTTTCAAACGACAAAAAAGGCATTGGACAAGATTGTCCAATGCCTTTGGCATAGCAAAATAAGCGTCCAGCATCCCACGGTTTTTGCCCAAAAACCTGCCTGAATCTACTAGAAATCGACAAGAAAATCGGGTACAATAAACACGTTGATGCCTTTGGCGATCAACTATGGCAACTTGATTGGTCATCCTGTTTAGAGAAGTGACTGATCAGGGCCTCGTAAATCTGTTGGCGCAGAGATACGAGGTGCCTATTTTTTTGGTTTCTATTCGCTTACATTTTATAGAATGTTTTTGGGAAAAGCAAGCGAACATTGCAACAAAATTGTAATTAATGGTCAAAAAAATAAAAAACTATTGTGATTTGTTCGATTGAAACAGAAAATAGTAATTACTTTGCGTATTTATAAAAAAAGGAGGACCGAATCATCCATGATTCAGTCCTCCTTTTTGCGTTAGACAAATACAAACAAAATTCCAGAACAGATCGTGCCTACCAATAGCCCACGAATACTGCCTTCTCCTTCATTGGGTAACTCAAATTTGATGATATTCACCAGCAAAGCCCCAGTGATCAAGGCTTCAATGATGACCACCAAATAGTAGGGCAATGAAACAAAGAGGGAGAACGCAGCTCCCGCGAAAATACTGAAGGAAAGCACAAAGCGGCCATATTTGTTATAGAGGGCACCATGATGATGATAGAGCAGCCAATCGTTCATGAGAAAGTGCAAACCAAAGGCAATAAAGTAGGTCAAAATGTAAAAACGCTCTGATAGCGTATTGGCAATCACGATATAGCCGATCATGATATTGTAGATCACATGAAAAGCGATATCCGACCAAAAAAAGGCGTTTTTGGCACTGGTGATGTCTTTCTTTTCTAACACCATAAACGTCCGCTCATCGATTTTGTAGATCACGTAACTGAAGACTAAGCCAAACAAAACGATGCCATAGACCCCATGACTATAAAAAATCCCCGAATCCCAGCCAAATTCATCGATCAACACCGTTTGAAAGTACGCCAAATGGGGCAATAGATGAACAATCGCATAGGAGATCCCTACCCCAGCTGCAAAGGAGCTCATGTATTGCACGTTTAGTTTTCTGGATGAGATAACATTTGAAGATAGATGGATGAAGATAAACCCTAAAGTGATCATGCAATTCACAAAATTGTTTGTTAGATACGTCATTGTTTTCTCCTTCTTACATTCCGTTCGCGGCATCGTTTAAGCGCAATTTTCAATAACAAAGTCTTTTTAATTACTTATTTTTGGTTATTTTCATGAAATATTCTTGTTTACTATACAGTAAGTGTGCTTGGGGGGCAATAGTTTTTTGGGGAGAAATATTTTTGATAGAAAATGACCTTCATTATTGCCGATTTTTTCCCAATGATCTTGCCTTCATTTTCGGATAGGATAATCTTGTTTTTGCTCTTGCAGACAGTAGGTCTAACTTCATTTTTTATAAAAAATTGGGCTTATTTGAAGATAACTTCAAATTTCCGAAAAATTGTAACCAATTTGAAGTTATCTTCAACTTTCTCAATTATGACAGATTTTTGACGTTCGTAACCAATTACTGATGAATTCAGAAAGCCGTTGTTGCTCCTGTTCCATCAAAAAAAAGAAGCAAGAACTTGCAGCGTCCTTGCTTCTTTTTTGTTACAATTCATTGTACTTCTTTTTCGAATCTTTACTTTCTTTCACCGGATACTTCATGTTGTTTTTTTCCAGCTTTTCTTTGATGATCTCATCAATATCAAGGCCCAAATTGTCTGCCAGCATATAGGAATAAATCAGAACATCGGCAATTTCTTCTTTTAGATGTTCGAAATCTTGAGTGGCTTCTTCAGGTGTTTTCCATTGAAAAATCTCCAACAATTCGGCGGCTTCGATGGAGATAGAAATAGCTAGATCTTTTTCATTATGGAATTGTCGCCAATTGCGATCATCTCGGAATTTATTGATTCGTTCCATTGAAGAGGGTTGGTTTTGCATGGTAGGACTGGCTCCTTTCGTTTTGTAGGGCTAAGAGTTTTTGGCGGAGATTGGGATTGATTGCATAGATGTAAAGCCCTTTGATTGCTCGTTTCATTAATACATTCAATGAATTAAGGATGATCGTTTCTTTGGCTTTCTTCGTCAATTCTTGGTTCATATCGTCACGTCCCGTAAACGCCCCTTTGTCCTCATATTTATCGATATCGATGACAAGCTGGTCGGTCTCTGGATCGTAATCAACGGAAGGGCCAATGACGACTCCTACATTGTTTAAATCAAACCCTTGGACGGTGTAGATTGATCCGACTTCACTGATCGTATCTGGTCGCTCCGCCCATGTTCGCTTCGTATCGGTCGTATTCCAGGGCAGGTTGATCCCACCAGGATCTACAAGATAAGAAGCTCCGTCTTTCTTATGAACATAATCGAATGTTGAGATGATCCGTGACAGCCCTTCCTTTTTATCGAGAGAAAAGATTTTATTCTTCAACGCATCATGGGTTTCCATAATCTGAAGCTCAAAAGATGCTGTCGATTCTGGAATCGGTGTTACACGTTTTTCTACGATATCATCGATCCATTGAATAATTTGTGGACTACTTTTCATTCTTAATTGATCTTTTAGCTGAAAGCGAGAAGCATTGTACCTTTTCTGAAACTGATCCAATTTGTCCTGATCCCAATAACTTTTGATTTTCAATACTTGCTTCGGATCAAAGATACAAATCGTGATTTTTGCTCGCTTGATAATCTCTTCTAGTTGGTTTTCATAGTGAAAACTGTTATAGCTGTCTTTCTTCGTTAAAAGCAAATGGGCCTCATCCACAATAACGATGTCTGGGTGCAACTTCTGATTATCTGTTTTATTAATAAAGGAAGTTGGCTTTAACATATGATTCTTTTTTAAATTTGGCAAACTTTCTGCCATTGTATGATAGGTTTTTAACATTTCTGAATGGTTGACCAACAAATAGTTATCGGTGCCTTTTAATACAGGCTCTGACTTTGTATAGTCTTGAAGGGTGTTATAGAGAGATGCCAATAGGACGCTCTTTCCTGTTCCAGCTTCTCCTTCGATCATCAAGACTTTTTGTGTTTCATCCTGCTGAATCGCTTGTTTACAGTACTCAATGATTTCAAGTTTTATATCTAACTGTTCTGGCGTCAGTTCTTTAAAAGGGGATAATTTATATACATCTTTGTTGCGAATCATATCGATTGAGTGCTTCGCCAATTGACGCCCTTGCAATTCTTCCCATAACTCTTGGAAGACCACTTCATCATAATACTCTTTTTCATAATACTGATGCATCTGCACCTGTCTTGTTTGACTGACATTTTGCAACTGAAACTGCTCATCCCCAATGAAGTGATTGATCAAATTGGTTTCGATATTGTAGGTCGCTGATTGATTGAATTTTTCATGTCCAATCAGCAAGACTTCTTTAATTTCTCTGCGCTTAGAGTTATTCAAGTGCTGCTTCAATCGTTTATTCACTTGAACCGTTTGACCAATGTACGCAACAGGTCTTTTCTTTTCATTTCGGTTGTAGAGTATGTACACGACTGGGTACTGATCGATATATGCCGTCGTTATGCTAGATAGCTCACCTTTCTTGAAATGATGATCTTCTATGATTAGTTGGTTGGTCATATTTTAGAGTCTCCGTTTAGTGTCTATTCCATTAAGGTTATTTATTTTAGTATATCATTGCATATTTTGCTCTTAAAGCATTAAAGACAAAATTGGTAATTTTTTGTTTTAGCAAAATAACCATTATCTAAAAAAATCACTGTTGATTAATCTACTAATTTTGTCCAACGTGCATACTTTGCTAATGATTTAATAGACTAACCTATTATCCTGAAACTCTTTTCAAACGAATCCTCTCTAAGACGTTCTAAAATAAATAGCTGAAAATCCCTTTTGACAATTCATCAAACATCCTCTGTTTAGGATATTTATAAATTGTTTAGTAAATTAAAAAATTATTTTTCAATATTAAAATAAATAAATATTTTATAATTTTAATTTGACTAAATCATTCAATATGCGATAATCATTTACGAAAGGATGATTTGATGAACCATACAGTTACCAGCCTAAGATATCTACGGATCGCTCAAATTTCTTTGTTAACATACTATATTTATTTAGCCGTCCATGACAATATTTTCGAAGCAATTCCATTACTGTTAATCAGTGGTATTTTAGATCTCGTGTACCCGCCAGACTACGCAAACCAGTCATTTTGGTTCCCTTATAAAAAGAAAACAATATTTTTAAAAAGCAACAATTTGTTTCTGGAAAGAGCTCTAGAAATCTTAACCACAATTGTTCTTGGTATTTTCCTATCTCTTGTTTTTTAAAGGAACAACTTGTGATTGTTGGTTCCCTTCTACCCAACAACTGAATTATTTTTCTATTGCTCACTATTTTATCCATTTGTCTATTAAAATGGATTTATTAAATGATTAACGAATCCTTGACTGTTGAGATGACGCTAGTATTTAATCGAAAGGAAAGGTGATTTTTTATGAAAAGAATTTGTTTTGTCTTAGTTTTGAGCAATGGATTATCTTACACACCATTAACTCCAGGTGTTCTTTATCAAAGAGACACAAGCCTCAAAGACTATTTTTCACCGTTTTACGACGTTTCAATCAATTATCTGAGAGATAAAGATACTGTTGATTACTTGGTCCTTCCTGAGCCATTTGCTCCTTTTGATAATGAAAATAACCTCCCTATCATAAAAGTTCCTTCAAAATTTTTTCTGACTAAGGACTTTGAAAAAATTAAGGATTACATTGATGACTACTTTAAAGAAAACGATGCTAAGTAATACTAATCTTCGATCGTTTTAAGCTCTTACTGATTGATACCGTTATCAATCAGTTTTTTTCTTCGATTTGCCAACTTCTTTTTGGACGAGAAAACAGTCCGAATATTCTAAAACTATTACTTTACGATAAAATTATTCCAATTATTAATAAGGTAGTATTTTGATGAACGAAAACAAAGGCATCTGTTACATCGTTATTATTCGTTTATTTTTTGCATATAGAAAAACAGACCAAATACTCAAATTTGGTCTGTCTGACGTGGCTATTCATTATTGCTTCGCATATCCGTTACCATGACCCGGACTATAACTCTGTGCTTCTGAATCTGTAATCAACGTGAAGTTCTCTGGAATCTTTACTTGTCCATAGGTCTTGCCACTTTCGACCTTCAAGAACTTATACCCTGCAGGTGCTTGGTACCATTCGCCAACAAATGAAGGAGATGGGGTGGCTTGGTTGGCATTCGCCTGATTTGCTTCCTCATTAGCTTTCGCTTGCTCTGCGGCTTCTGCTTGTTCTTTGGCCTGTTTCTCACGCTCAGCTTTTGCAGCCGCTTCGGCTTCTTTCTTCTTATCAGCGATCCGTTTGTCACTGCTTGTCTTTGCACTGTCATATTGACTATCCAATGCAGCAAAGTCATCTTTTAAGGTACCTGGTGAGTAATCTTTCAACGCCAATGAATCTTCCAGAGTTGTTTTCGCAGTTGTAAGCTCTTTTGTTTCATCCTTCGTAAGATCACCATCATCAAGCAATGATGTTGTTTCTTTAATCAGTGATTTGGCTTTAAATTCATAGTCTTTGAATTCTTTAGCAGTCGCTTCTTGCTTTTGCCTGATGTTTTCAATCAGCTTCGCCGAATCACTCTGTCGTTCTTCAACAGCTGTCTTTTCATCTGCATCTTCGAAAAATGTTTGGTTGACTGCTTTGTTTTGCGTTAAGTCTTTTTTATCGCGCTCTGACAAATAGTCTTTTTTCAGCAATGTATCTGTTGCTTTGTTATCTTCTTTGAGCTTATCAACTAGAGAAATCAGTTCTTTTTGATGCCTCTCGACTGCTTTAGCCAGTGTTGTTACTTCATTTGCTAAAGACCTGACAGGTGTAATCTCACTGGTTCCAAATACCGTTTGATACTTCTCTGTGATTTCATTGATTTGCGTTTGATCATCTTTGGTAATAAACGCTTCATCGCTTTTTTTAGCCAACGCATCTAGTTGTGTTTTGATTTGGCTAAGTTCTGTTTTAACGGCATTGGCTTCTGCAGATGACACATTCTTTTCAACTTTTGCGAGCGTTGCTTCACTTTGCGCAATCAAATCCAATAAACCTTGTCTATTTTCACGATCCTTCACTTGATCAAACGAGGTCAATTCATGTTCTAATGTGCTTTGTTCATCTTCTGAGATAAACACTGATTGAAGCAATTTATTGATTTTTTGTTCTTGTTTTTCTTGCTGATCATAGACATCTTGGTAGGCATTTGCATTCACAGAGGTTGCAATGATCCCTGTCATTGAAAAAGCCAAAACAATCCCTAATAACTCTTTTCTTAATTTCATTCTTTCTCTCCTATTAGACCAACTCTTTATATTTGTTTATTCCTAATGCCCGAAATGTATCCAAAGTGATTTCCCCATTCTCTTCATCATCGGTCATATCGTTGAGGAACAAATAATACGCACGCAATTCATCCACTTTTCCATGGAAATATGACCGTTCCTTCTTGTCTTGCCATTTTTTTTCTTCTGCTAACCAATCAAAAAGACCACTTGCTTCTTCTTGAGGAAGTTTATTGAGTTGTTGGTCAATAAAAAAGACAAGCGCTTCTTGTTGCAATAATTTTGGATTTGCTTTTCGCAAATATTTTTTTAATTGTGCATATGATTTACTTTCAACACGAGTTTTATTTGCATAAAAAAGAGCAGTGCTCATTCCCACCAAATAAACAAGCAAAGGATTGATTCTTACCACATCTAAAAAAACGATGAGGCTTGCTAGTAGGATCAATCCGATAGATACTACTATGACTTTTTTATAGTATTGCTTTTGTTTCTGATATTTACCCATAATATCTTGGTACTCTTTCATTTTTTTACCACCCTTATTTTATTTATTAACAAGATTATAATAGCCTTTACTTTCAGTCGTAGCAATGTATATTTTGCGTTTCCACTGTCTTTTTCATAAAACACCTAATCCTTTTTGTCAGGTGATAAAAAATCCGAGATAAACCTTTACAATTTCGCCAATTTGCACATCCTGCGACTTATTCCACATTGACATAAGCTACCATAAACGATAGCATAAAAATGAAACCGTGTGCAAAATTAAATATAAGGTGTGTCCTCGTTGAATATGATCAAGTCTATCCTGCATCATAGCGGCAATTGGCTAAAGAATGTTTATTTCGGGCAAGATATTGCTTATCCGTTTATCCTCGCTCTTGTGTTACCCGTGATCCTCGATTAATTTTTTCTTGTGAGTTTTAATTTTGTCAATACAGCGATGATCAGCTCCGCTGGTACAGAAACAGTTAGTGTGGTCAGTATGGTTGGCAGTTTGCATTTCTTCTTGGTCAATACGTTTACTGCTATCGGATTGGGTGGAACAGTCTTGATGGCACAATATTTCGCCAAAAAAGAGCGCAAACAACATAGCAAAGTGTGCAGTGGCACAGTCTACGGTACCGTCTTTTTGGCCTGTTCAGTCAGTATTTTGATTGCTGTTTTTCAGAAAGGTATCTTGCAGTTGTTATTCGGACAAGCAGAGTCGCTGGTTTTGGACCATGCCAAGATTTATTTGTTGGGTCTATTGGCCTCATACCGATTGCAAGCAATATTAGAAGGAACCAATGGCAGTTTGAGATGGATTGGCCACACGAAGGCCTCATTTAAAATTGTCTTTGCTAATGAACTTTGTCTACATTGTCTTCAATATTCTCTTTTTGCATGTATTAGGCATGGGGATGATTGGGTTGCTCTTTGCTGTCTACACATTGCGCATCAATCGCGGGCTCTTTATATTAAAGAAAGAAGACTTATGCATATTCGCATGAAAGTCATCAGCAAAGTGTTAAAGATCAGTATTCCCTTTGCTGCTGACTCTTTGTTTTTTTATGGTGGAAAAATCATTATCCAAACAATGATCGTCAGTTTTGGAACCAATGTGATTGCTACCAACGCGATTGCGTCTTCAGGGATTCAGATTTTAGAAATCATTCCTAGCGCCTTGGCCACATCACTTGTGCTAATCGTGGGCCAAAGTACTGGACGGGGCAATATTGCAGACGCCAAGAAGTTTTCGAAGGCCTTTGTTTTGACTGGTATGGTGGCGTTTCTTGTGATTAACTTAAGTCTGCTGCCCTTCTTTTCATATGGGATGCGCCTGTTCAATCCGCCGGCAGTTATTGTTCCAGCGATTTATCGGCTTTATTTGATTGCCATCGTGATGCACTTTCTAACTTGGAGCATTGTCTTCATTTTGCCTGCTGCATTGCGCGCTGCTGGCGATACCAACTTCACGACCATCGCTTCGCTGCTTTCGATTTAAATTTTCCGGATTGGTATGGGTACTTGGCTCGTATCGTTTTGTTTTATGGATTGACAGGGATTTATGTCGTGATGACCATCGAATGGGGCGTTCGGGGCCTGATTTTCTTGCTGCGATTTTGAGGGAAGAAATGGTATCAGCATACGTTGACGTAAGTGGTAATTGTTTTCACATGAAAAAAGGGCTCTATAATTTATGGGACTGATGAATCAGAATTGATTCTTCAGCCCCATTTTCATTTTAGATATTAAAAAACATATCGTTCTCTAGTATGATTAAATCACCACAAAATAAACAAACTGAGAGGACGATATGCTATATGAATGATTCTATCAAAAAATGCTGAGAATAATAGAGAAAGATTTGATGATTACAGAGGTCTCTTACGAGACCCTTCAGAAGAAAAAGACGTTGGTCGTCGATGCTGTTCTCTCGCCTACTCCTCGAGCTTGTAGAAGTTGTGGTTCTACTGTGGTAGATGGAAACGGGAAAGCAATTATAGTGAAAAATGGGAAGAAGGAAACGATTGTCCGTTTTGAACAATGCAATCATATGCCTTTGGTTATGCGCCTAAAAAAGCAGCGCTATACCTGTAAAAACTGCCGCACCCATTGGACTGCTCAAAGTTATTTTGTCCAACCCAGACATTCAATCGCAAATCATGTTAGATATAAAATTGCTTCTTTACTGACTGAAAAAGTATCTTTATCTTTTATTGCGAAAAGCTGTCAGGTATCTTTGACCACCGTTATTCGTACATTGAAAGAGTTTAAAAGCTATTTGCCAAAGCAATCTAAGAAGATTCTCCCCAGAGTATTGATGGTTGATGAATTTCGCTCGCATGCTTCCATAGAAGATAAAATGAGCTTTATTTGCGCAGATGGCGAAACAGGAAAATTAATAGATGTTTTGCCTATGCGTAAATTACCTCGATTAACAAGCTATTTCTTAGGTTGTACCAATCCAGAAGAAGTAGAATTCTTGGTGACAGACATGAACGCCGCCTACTTCCAGCTCACCAAACGTGTTCTGCCAAATGCGAAAGTAGTGATTGATCGTTTTCATATTGTCAAACACATGAATCAAGCGTTCAATGAGTTGCGTATCCGTGAAATGAATGAACTTCGTAAAGCAGGACAGAAAAGCCAGGCAGAAAAACTGAAAAAGAACTGGCGCTTTTTGCTAAAAAATCGTGCAAACATCAACCATTATGAATACAAAACATGGAAAAGTTTCCGAGCACCAAAATACCCATTTCTTACTGAAGCAATGATGATTGATCGATTGCTTGAGTTTTCTACGCCCCTAAAGGAGGCGTATCCCATTTTTCATGAATTAGTTGAAGCCTTTCGAGACAAAGACCCTGACTTATTTTTCTCCTTATTGGCAGAACTTCCAGAAACGTTAGATGGTGGCTTTCGGGAGAAGCTTCAAAACCTTCTGACCTATGAAGAAGGCATTACCAACGCAATGATCTAACCTTATTCCAATGGAAAATAGAAGCGAAGAATACCCACATAAAGACAATGAAACGAGTATCCTACGGATTTAAATCATTCGAGAACATGAGAATTAGAATCTTTTTGATCAATCAAATAATCAATGTAAGATAACAAAAAATCTGAGCCAGAATGTGGTTCATTCTGACCCAGATTTGATTTTGCACAACTCATCAGTCCTTATTGACAAAGAGCAAAAAAAGCCAGAAACGCCTTCAAATAGGCATTTCTAGCTTATGCAATTCAATTACCCCACAGAACCTTCCATTTAACGATTTTCTATCTTAATACGCACAAATGCTGTTATATCAACAAAAAATCTCTAAAAGTTATCTTCTAAAATCCATATATTCACAACTATTTTTACAAATAGATAGTTTTTAGATAGCTTTTTTAGCTGGGGGCAATCAATTGTTCTATAATTTTTTTCTTCTTATCTTCATCAAATTTCCTTGGTAAACAAATGACTTGCTAAGGCGAGCTTGTACATAAATATATTCATATTACTTGCAGTAATTTAGTTTATGCTATAAATTAGTTAGTGCGTGCAATATTTTATGAAGAGTAGTTAGGCGGTGAAAACTTGGGGAAGTGCGCCTAATACTCTTCTTTTTTATTTTATCATTATTTCAACGTAATAGAAATTATTGATTAGAAATCTCTTATATATGTTCTTAACTTTAAAATTTTACCCATTTATATTAATTATAGGATTAAAATCTCCATTTTATTAATTAAACATATTGATAGAAAGTTAAGAATGATGTAAATTTGTATTAGAGGTGATTCTATGAAAGTTGATAAACTACATTATAGAAAAGTCATTAACAGCGCAAGGCACCTAGAATACAATTCGATACGATACTTTCAGTCTTCGTCTGACCAAAGCAACCTCGAGAAAATTAATGAAGAATTAGACTATTTAATTAAAAATGATGTTTATCACAAGATAGCACGTACATCTCGAAAATCGTTTTTGGGAGATCAGATAATCATTAGAAAAAATTTGGAACAGGATTTTAAACTTTTAGAGAAGTATATAACTTTTTTTGACCAGCATGAAATTTGAAAAACTTTTTTATCTACGTGTGCCACTCCTCCCCGAGAGTGGTTGTTTTTTTTGCAAAAAAAATAGCACAGCATATTCTCATACGCCGCGCAAGGGGAACTATGTTCCGTCATCATAATAATTATATAGTAATTTACTGAATAGGCAAAGTAACACGCTTATTGAACATTGATATTTTCAAACTCAATCATAATTTTCGCTTTTCTAATCATCCTCCTAGTACATGGTGTTGCAAGCATAACAAAAAAGACACCCAGCCGATAAGCTAGGTGCCTTATATTTATCCTCCCACGCCGGCAAGTGCTTGTTTGCTTGCACGGTAAAATTTACGGTTCATTTTGTTTAATTCGCTCGGGTTATTCGCATCGACATTCCCAATGTGGATATGTTGTTCCACTTTAGCAGGCTGTACTTTGCCACCAATGCCTTTGCGTTTTTCTTCGTTTGATAACGGAGTAACGGTCGTCTTACCGTTTTTATTCGTAAGTAATTCTGGTCCAGCTTCACCAACGATCGCTTGACCATTCAATACATGACCGCCTTTTGCTAGATAAGGTAATTCTCCAATACTGAAGCTTTTAACACCAACACCAGGTACCCATTTTGGAACCTTGATATTATTCAGCCCTCGAATAAATCCGTTGATAAGTCCGATCATGTTGTTTAGTGGCATTTTCGCAATCGCAACAATTCCATCGAAGATACCACCAAAAATGTTTACAATACCATTCCAAGCTCGTTCCCAATCCCCTGTGAAAACTCCAGTGATAAAATCAATAAAACCAGTGAATATGCGTTTACCAGCTTCGAATACGTTGGAAATATTTGTCCAAAGTCCTTCGAATACTCCACTAATGTATCCCCCAATAAAGTTGAACACCTCAACGGCGACATCTGAAACACCTTGAAAGAATGCATTAACGCCATTTCTAAACCATTCAACCTTATTATAGGCGAGAACTAATCCTGCAATAAGCAAGGCAAATGGTTCATACTAATAACAAAATAACATACACAGGAACTAATTTTGAAATCTTTTTTCCTCATATAACATAACTATTTTGATACCTCTCTTCCGTATGCTTCAAATTGAGTTAACGCTGGAAACGGAGATTCATCTTCATTCTTAATGAGATTTTTTAATGTAATCTTTGTTGTTTTTATGAAAGGAAAATCAAAATATTGACGATTCAGTTCATTAGTTGTTTCTAAGGTTTTTTCTTCACCTTCTGAAAAAACAACTGAAATCTGTGTCCAAAAACTATCATGAGGATAATCACCACGTAAAACTAATGCTAACTTGTCAATTTCAACTTCACGACCAAAATCAATTGTAATCTTTGCGTCTTCATTCTGGTTAATTCCCCATGATTGATATGGATAATCACCATGACCTTCATTTGCTAATATACCATCAATCGCATTACGAGCAAAGAATGTTGAGTCATTTCGTGTCTCGACATTAGCAAACGCATGAGGGTAAGTATTCGTAACATCCTTTTGATCGTGTGCATTACGTGCTAAATTGCGGTAACTATGAATTTCGTTTTCTGTAGGTAACCAAGCTCTTATATAATGACGATCTCCTGTAAAAATTTTAGGTGAATATGCTAAACGTAACTTCTCATCTAAGATAATCGGAAATTTCCATTTTTTTTCTGTTAAATAAATTAGGCTTGGTTCAATAGCTTCATCTACCTGAACCCATACAAATTGATTAGCTTTATCTAAGATTAATTCTACTACTTCCCCTTCTGCATATTCTCTACGTTTCAACGCTAAATAAGTCTCTGTAGAATGACTTCTTTTCATAATAATTTTGTTTTCGTTTTTTAATATTAATGTTAACAATACAATTTCTCCTACTCATCTATTTCTTCATAATATAAAAGCTCATTATTTCTATCCTTCGAGCAAATTATATCCATTAAAGATTTTTATTTCTCTTAGCTCTTTTTTCTTTTTCTAACTGATTTTCTTTTTTCTGCTTATCTTTTTCTGCTTGTTTTTCTTTCTCTTTTTGTTTGTCTTTTAATGCTTTTCTTGTATCTTTATCAATGCTAAGTCTAATAATCGTGCTTTTATCTTTATTTGTTGCTTCTTGTACTATCTCTTGAGATAAGATAGTCTCAATTGTGTCTGAATGATATTCCTCATCTGACGGGTTAAAATATGAAACTCTATACTCATCTTTCTTCTTAATACTATAAACACCTTTTTTAGTTAGTGTTATAGCTCCATCAATCTCAAAAGGCATATCCTCGTATAATACAACTCCCCAACTTTCTTCATCAGCATCATAGACAGCCTGAACAGACGCATTATTTTGCAATATCTTGACTTTATTTGATTCTTCTTTCTTTGCTAGTTCATCATTTGATACATTCGGATACATCACATAAGCATATCTTGTGTCTTCCTTAGAATGTGTTTTATAGAATGTTAAAAAATTATTTTCGTGTAATTGATCTGACTGGCTTGCATTAATATCTTTCCATCTCCCTTGGTTTGTCTTGTTTAGAAAATCTAATGAAGTTTTGTCTAAGAAAATATAGCCAATATTCATTGCTTGGTTATTTGGTGAAGATAACAATAAAAAGTGTACATTCTTTAATTCTACTTTTTCATTATTTAATATCTGCTTATCTCCATTTACATACACATCATATTGTGTTGTGTCAGTATTTTTTCTATTTTCTATTGTAGTAATTGGTTGTGTATCTCCAGTAGTTTGAATATCTGAACCTAAAAATACAACTTTATCATTGAAGATGAACCAAGATTTATTCGCATTTAGTGTCTTATCCCAGTTAGTAAACTCCATAACTATTGAAGCTGTTGTGTCATCCAGCTTAGTTGCACCAATAAAACTATTAGGTGATCTAACCATTCCAGACCCATCTTTTCTCTCCGTTGGAATAATAGTGGTTCCCGGGATATGATAAGGATCTACAGTTGCCCAATAATTATCATTGTAATGACTTAAATCTAAATTATATAGATAAACTGCCCCATCTGATGTATACCATCCATGCGAGTTTTCTTCATTCATATACTCATAGTTTTGTGTTGTATCAGAATACATACTTACCCCAATACCAAATTTAGCATTTACATTTTGATAAGCTACTTTATCCATCTCATTAAAAGTTGCTAAACTAGTTGAAAAATCAGTTATTGAAATAGAATCATCTGCTAATAATTTATCCATCAAATCAATATCTTTATATGAATTTAGACTGTCGTATATATCATAGTAGGTATTTCCTTTAACAAATGTTTTAACCAGTTTATTCAATCGATTCTTTTGAGTTTCTTCTGATGAATTAGCTACTCGCATCAAACCTCGAAGAACTTCTCCTCCCGCAGCATGACTTTGAAGCTCCTCTCTACTAACAGCTCGACCTCGGACCATATCCATCATTTCACCTTTGTACATTAACGGTATAAATGAATTTTCTATAAAATTATATAAATTATCTAGCTTGCTAACAGGGAGTAATTCGCTCTCCAATACTACTGGTAGTAATTGTGATAAGCCATCTATTAAAACACTCCCATACGCACCTGTTAAAGCAACATTATCATGGTCTATATATGATCCATCTTCATAAAATCCTGATTCACCAGGTTTCGCATACTCGAAAGCTTGTTGCAAGGATTCTACTGATTTACTGACAATATCTCCATCTTCTCTTAAGGCGCCTGAAATAATTTTTACTCTACCCATATCAACCAAATTGCCACCTAAAGCTTTAAAGGGTGTGCCTAATGTCACTCTAAAATTATAAGGATCAGGTACAAAATAATTAATCGGATTAGTATACATCAATATTTCTGACTGCGTAAAATATGCTTGCATCAGAGACAACGTATTGTTAATAGCACGTGGCGCTCCAATTTCATAATCCCACCAATTACCTTGAAGAGAAGAATTTTCGTTATAGACATTTTTACTCATCCACTCCATTGCGTTTTTTGCAATGCGAATGACTTCTTTATCTTGATAGTATTTAGAAGCTGGTTGAGTCACTTGTTTTGAAATTGTTTCAATTCTTCTATATGACTCAGTGATATTAGCAGACACTTTATAGTCTGTAATATCACTCCAAAGTGTTTTAAAATTTTCTTTGTAAGTATATAAAGATATAATTTTTTCTACTGAGGAATCCAAATCTTTATTTTGCTGAACCATTACATGATTATTATCATTGTAATAAGAATTTCCAGCAATAATTCCATTCCATTGATTAAGCATTTTATTAAACTTTGTTTCATTATATGAAGAAATAACCAAAGGAATTTCCATCATAAAAATACCTTTTTCATCCAAAATTTTTACAGTTGTTTCTCCTTCTTTAACAGGATACAACATCCCTTCTTCTTCGGTTGCTAGTGAAGAATCACTTACAACGTATTTATAATTTTCTTGTTTGGTCACATAAATATTGTTTGTATTGATCTCAATTTTATCTTCGATTGTAATACCATCATCTTCTTCAATCTGCTTCTCTAAAAACGATACGTCATCATAATAAAGTGTCCCTATACCTTTTTCAAAGAACAATTCAATAGTGACAAAACTAGTTTCTGGATTTGGTTCGAAGTCTTGCATAATTGTTTGCCAATCAGTTGTTCCCTTAACAGATTTTGAATACCATAAATTAGTTTGACCATTTTCATTCTGCTCATTAATTCGTACACGAGCCACATTTGTTAACTCATCCGTTTTTACTTTGAATGAAAGCTGATAAAGTTTATTAGGATCTACTTCAATTTTTTGTGTTATCCCTACACGAAAATCATCTTTTAAACTAGATAATACTATTTGATTGTTAGCATTCACTTCAGCTGTATAGTCTGCAGAAGTCATATCTCTAGGTATCCATATACCCCAACTACTTGGTTTATTTCCTGACCACTTACCTTCTTGAGATTCAATATTTGAGAAATCACCGTTCTGCACTAAATTAGAATTACCTTGATTATCATCAGATTGTATTACTATTTTATCTATAGATTGTTCTGCTTCATTAACTGATTCTGGTTCCTCTGCTAAGGCATTTAAACTTGTAGATGTCAATAGTGCTAAAACAAACAAGCTCTTCACTACTATTTTATTTTTCATAATTATTCTCCTTGTCGTATATTATAATAAAAGTCAAATTAACACCTATTAGGTTATTCTTTATAAATCAAACGATACACCCCTTGAATTAATTCTTAATTATCATAAATTTCTCCCTCGATATATCTTAGTTTTTAAAATGCAACCGTCCTGAAAGGCGATTAGATAGTTAATAAAAAATATTTTTAAGCGTAAATATTAAAAAAATTACTCCTATACTGGTTTACTTCCGAAAAAATGTATACGTTTTCAAAAAAAGTTCCGTATGAGCTTATTAAAGTTAAATAAACTGTAACAATATTAGGTTATCACTGAGTTGAAAGATATGCCTTCAATCGGAAAAACATTTATTATTACAGCTTATTCAATTTTGTACTATATTTGGTTAAGTGATTCTAATTAAATCCCATCTGAAAAATCCTCTGTGTCATTTTTAAAGTATTCACTAATTGACTCTAATCTACTAATTCCGTCTTTCCCAGTTTGAAGCAACTGATTAACTAATTCTTGAGAACTTGACATTCCTAATCTAAGTATTGAACCTTCTACCAACATCGATAAGTTAGTACCTGAAACTATCTCAATACCACCTTGGTTCATTACTATTTCTGCAGCAATCTTGAATGGAGTTCCACCCAAAAGGTCTGAAAAAATAATTATTTCTGATACCTCTTTTTTAAGAGTATCAATACTTGCAACAATTTCATTTTTGAAAACTTCTAATGTCATTTCAGGTAAAAAAGGAATTACCTTAACCTTTTCTTGTTTTCCAGTAATCATTTCCATGGCACCGTGAATTCCCGGCGCATAAGCTCCGTGTCCTGTAATAATAAACCCAATCATAACTATTCCCCTACCTTTTTTCTGAAGATTTTGTGTTTCCCATATAATAAACGTCCTTGGTCCCCTAAATAAAGCTTATCGCCTCTAAAAGTATCATATGCACTGTGATAATATTCATAAACTTCTCCTTGATTAGTAGTCATTTTTACTCCAAAACATAACAGCATATCACAAGGATCTGATTGATTATTTTGATAACAATCAACTTTTTCAACTTCCACTTGATTCCAAGGATAAAAACATTCATACGTCACTAAATTATTATTAAATGACTGTTCAAGCAATATTTCTTCATATTGCTCTTTTTCATTATATTTAGGTGACCATGTTTTCTTATTAATAGCCACGTCGGCTTGATTTCCAACAAGTAATGCAAATGGAGTTGACTTTAATAAAATATTATTTTCTTGTTTATCTAGCTGAAGATTATCTCCCATTTGGTAACGTGTGCTCAAAATATGGTTCCCAGGACAATCTGTTGTATTTACCACTAGGATAACCATTAACTTCTTAAAATAAATAATTGTTCTTTTGAAGATAACTAAATTATTCTCTTGCTTTCCATGCCAACTAATCTCAAATAATACATACTCCCTATCTTCAAAACTCTTATGAAAAATTGGTTCTGCCATCGTTCTATACGACCAAGATGAATCTATTTGAGTTAACGGCTTCCCATCAACAATTAATGAACTGTGACTAAACTCTTCTTTTAAATAACTTCTTAAAGGAACCTCAAGATATGTATACCTTCCTGGATCCTTTATTAGTTCTTTTCCTTGATAATCCAAAGTAATAGATCCTAAAGACCCGTGACCATGCCCACTACCATGTCGTCCATTAAATAAAGTTAAATAAATATTCGCGTCTTTATATGCTAGAAAACCACTTTCACCTGTTTCAAATAGATTGGGTAACAGTTTCTTCTTTTCTGTATTAATTTTTTTTCCAGTATAAAAAATTCCTGGTGTTTTATTCATATTTATATCCAAAAAACCTAATAATTCATAGATGCTGTAAACATATGTGAAATCCACTGCATCACTATCATGTAAAGATAATAAATTAAAAGCATGATCGCAATAATAATAACTAACGTTAATTGCTTTTTCTAAAATAGACTGTATATGTGCAGGGAAAGAATGTTCTAAGTAATAGCTATTTAACCATAATTGCAACATACAAATGGTAACTTCATGATGATACATGGGGCTTTGCTCCCACTGGATTCCATCATCATAAAATTGAATTTCAAGTGCCTCTGTTAAAGTTGTCCATGCCCATTCTTCTGTTTCTTTATCAACTAATTCTGGTAATAATTGACTAGTAGATAAAACTCCTGTTATAGCTAATACACCCCAGTTACTTAAGTAACTTTTGTTAGGAAAATTTTTTTTTAAATAAATAATCTGTTTAATGATAGATTTCTCTAATTTAATTTTCTCTGTACTGGATAATTGATTAGTCAAATCAGAAATGTAAATAAAACTTTTCATCCAATTATTTAAACGTAACCCTACATCTAAACTTCGCCATACATGAGGACTCTTCTCTTGCCAGTCAATAAAAGAAAAGAGATATTTTTTCCAAAGCTTAAAATACACTTCTTCTTTTGTATAAGCGTATAGAATTCCTAAGTCTACAAGATATCCATTACGACTAGCCATGTAACACCACTCTAAATCGCCATTTGGACTTTCTTCCAAATTAGTTAAGTCTAGGTTGTAAGGTGTGCTTACTGCTTCCATATCTAAGGAGTCGTTAAATATAATTTGCCCTTTTTTTAAGTAATTTCCTCTATTAATAATCGTATCAAAAAAAATTCTATTTTTTGATACTTCCTCTTTTATAGACTGATTTTTAAAAAATTCATTATTATATTTTTCAATTAATTTAAAATCCATCAATAGATCCTTTCAAAAAAGGAGTTAATAAATTATATTAACTCCTTTTTAAGTTTATCCTAATATACCTAAAAGAGAACCTAAAATTCCAATCGCAAATAATAAAATTAACAAACGGTATGTTGACCAGTTACGTTTCTTAATTAAATAAAAAACAATAATAGTAAGTACAACAGGTAACAATTTGGGTAAAATCTTATCTAAAATTTCTTGAAGAGAGATAATTTGTTCTGTATCATCTGCCATTATAGAAGTATATTGAATAGGGATATTAGCTTTTACAAAGGTAGTAGAAAGCCCCGCAATTACTGTAACTCCAACGATGTTAGCTGCAGCAGATATTTTACTAATTTGCTCACTTAATGTATCAATAATACTTGTTCCTAATTTGAACCCTAAATATCCTGAAAACATTTTAATAACAAACATTGATACCAACATTGATACCCAGAATCCCATAGGAGCAAATCCTAAACCATCTAATGCTAGCCCAGCAAATATAGTAGAAAATAAAGGAGCAATCCCAAATTGTGCTAATGAATCACCAATACCTGACAGAGGTCCCATTAAAGCCATTTTAATACTTCGAGCATCTTCAATTTCTTCTCCATGATCATACATAGCCAATTGCATACTTGTAACAAATGGAGCCATATGAGGATTTACATTATAAAATTCAATATTAGCACCAGCTGTTTCTTTTAGTTTTTCTGGATCATCTGCATATATTTTCTTTAAGGCTGGTAAAATACTATACAAATATCCAGTTCCTTGGTAAACATTATAGTTAAATCCATTTTGCAAAAGATAAGACCGTAGTGCAGTTTTCATATAGTCTTTTTGTGTTAATCTGTTTTGTTTAGATTCCATTAGAAAAATCCTCCTCCGCAAAATTAGATAAGTCATGGTATGATTCTTTATCATTTTTTGTTTTAGTCTTATTTATTGAATCTTTATCTTGGTTTGCATAAAAAGTAATTAAGGCAAAGAAAGTTCCTACTAAAGCAATTGCCATTGTTGGCAATTCTAAGTATGCTGCACAAATATATCCGAGTAATGCATACGACATAAGTTTTTTATCTAGCATAACAGAAAGAATCATTGCAAAACCAATTGCAGGAATTAATCCGCCTGAAACTGAAAATCCTGTAATCAACCACTCTGGTAACGCTTCTACAAAAGCTTGTAAAGCTGGACGTGATACCGAGGCAAAGAAACCAATCGCACATCCAGTAACAAAGAAACTTACAAATGTCAAATTAGCTAACAAATTAAATTGTTTAAAATTACCTTTTTTAATTAAATTTCTTGCATTATTTGTAGTACCAGCAAATAGTGAGTAAAGCGCAGTTGTTACTAATTGAAACAGTACGGCAAACGGAAAGGATAATGCCAAGGCCGATTCTGGTGTTACTCCTTGGTCCTTCAAAGTAATTGCCATTATTGTACCTACAATACCAGGACCTACTGGATTAGGAGGTACTGTTCCTCCTGCTCCTACGCCAAATCCCATATAAGCAAGTTCAGCAATAGCCCCCATGGTAATAGCTGTTGGAATGTCATTTAAAACAACCCCAACAAAAAATGACATTACTAACGCACGATTTGTATAAATCCCCAACAATTGACCTGCATAGCAAAAACCAGTGATTAAAGCAATTAACAGTGCTTGTGTCATTGAAATATCCATATAATTTTTCTCCTTATCCTAAAATATTTTCCAATTTTTCTAGTGATTGTGCTCCATCATTTGATATTGGTGATGTTTTAGTGTTAAATGAGCATCCATATTTGTCTCGTAAAGTTCTTAACGACTCTTTATCCTCTTCACCTAAATAAATAAATTGTGAAATCTTCTCTTTACCTTCTTTTGCATGAATATTCCCAACATTCACTTCCCCAACTGGAAAACCTTGTTCTGCTAATGTCAATACAGCTTTTGGAGATGACACAATCACAAAAATCGATTGACTAGGTAACGCTTTCCAAATTACTTTTGCTGTTCTTTCAAGATCCCAAAAACGTAAAGCTATATCTTGAGGAACAACTGATTTCATCAACGACTGTTGCATACTATCTGAAGATACTTTATCATCTGCACAAATAACTAAGTTAACACCTAAACTTTTTATCCACAGCTGTCCTTGCCCATGAATCAATCTTTCATCAATTCTAATCATCTTAATATTTGGCTTCTCATCCATTTACATTTCCCCCTTTATTACCAATACATTTTCCAGTCTTTATAAAAACGAATAAGTGCTTCTAAATAGTAGTAATCCCCCCATATATTTCCTTCATCTACTCCTTTACCACTGTGCCAAGAATAAACGCCATGATTTATTAATGCTACAGTTCCTTGACTCAACTGTTCTGTATAACTGTCAATTAAACTTTCTAATATGCTATGCTGTGCATAAGTATAAACTTGTTTTTTATCAAAAGACTCTGGTAAGTACTTGTTCATTAAATTCATCCCACAAACAGCAATAGCAGCAGTAGAAGAATCTCTTGATTGTTGTGATTGATCATCAAAAATCAAATCCCAATAACAAATTAAATCTTTTGGCAAACGATTTAAGAAGTAATTAGTAACTGCTTCATAACTAACAAAATCATCCTCTTTTGGTCTGAAATTATAATTTAACGCAATACCATAAATCAACCAACTTTGTCCACGTGCCCAACTTGAATCATCAGCATACCCTTGACGAGTCCTTCCTCCAACAGGCTTTCCCGTTTCTGGATCAAAATAAAATGTATGGAATGATGATGCGTCCTCCCTTATTGCATTAGCAATTGTTGTTTGATAGTGCTTATCCGCTACTTCACTATATTTAGGATCTCCTGTTTCTTCAGAAGCCCAATAAAGTAATGGGATATTCAATAAACAATCAACAATTAATCGATAATTATCTTTAGTTCCTAATTCTCCCCAAGCTTGTATAAACTTTCCTTTCTCTTGGTAGCGAGTCATCAACTTATCTGCGGCTAAAATACCTGCTTTTCTACCCTTTTTATTTCCTGTAAGTTTGTATGATGCTACACAAGAAGGCGAGAATAAGAAACCCATATCATGATGATCCACTGCAATATTTTTTTCAATTCTTTCTAAAAAGCTATCCACATGTTTATCTGCTAATTGTTTGTATTTTTCATCCTGTGTATATTCATAAGCTAACCACAACATTCCTGTCCAAAAACCTGTTGTCCATTCTACATTTTCAATTGTTTGATAACTATGGTTAATCGTATTAGGAGATGGAAATCGTTCACCTAGACGGCTCATGTTGTGATCAATCTTTTGAATAGCTTCTTCAATCGCTTTTTCAACTTTCTCTTTAGTCAATAAGCCATTATTCATAAAACGATGACTATCTTTTAAAACTTCAACATTTAACTTGTTCATACTTATATCCCTTCATATTCAATCTTAATTGCATAATGTTTGTAATGAATTAATGTCGTTGAAAATTCAATAGCTTTTTTATGATTATCAAAATAAGTTTTATTAAATTTAACAATCGGTAAATTTAATGCCCAATCAACATACAGCATTTCTTCAGGAATTAAATTTAAAACATCACTTTCATTTGCTACTACACTAAACTTAATTTCTTGATTCATTGGTAATTGCTTTAATTGGCTCTTTTTTTTATACTCCTCTGATAAACTCCCCCCAGATTGTAATTGAACTATCATATCATCTGTTAACATTTCATCTGACACATAGCGAATTTGAATTTTCCAAATCAAGTCATCAATCATAGCTATTTGAACAATCTGAGTTAGACTTGCATCTTCTTTTAAATTCAATTTTTTTGCAATTTCCTTCTGTAGAACACTACGATAAAATTTTGTTATTGTTTTTTCAGTTGCTTCTTTAATAGTTTCTTCTGATTTCCTTTTAATAAAAGGCCCTAATTCATCAAAGTACACTTTCTTATGACGTAAATTCCTTCTTACATACGTACCTTCACCTTGTCTTCTAATTAAATATCCTTCCAAAACTAAATCCTGCAAAGCTCTGACAACTGTCGTATTACTAACACCATAAATTCTCTTGAGTTCTCCTTCGGAGTAAATTTTTGTCCCTGTTTCAAATTCTCCAGTATTAATTTTCTCAATAATGTCTTGTTTTATTATTTCATACTTAGGTAACATTATTTTATCTTTCCTCTCTTACTTAACGTGTTGACTTAGCTAATAATACCACAAAAACCCACTTTGTAAACCCTTTTATTTCAAAAAAACATAAAAATAATAAAAGTTATAGCGTTATGTTAGCTGAAGCTTAATTAATAATCTTTACCATAAAACTTAATATGTTTATCTAACATCAATATAGATGAATAATTAACTAATTAAAAATATCTATTCTACTTTATTACTTTCTATTTTTTTATTAGAAAAACTATAGTGAATTATTAGTTAGATAAGTTTTCTTGTAATAAAGTTTCATTGTCATCTTTAAGAATAATACAAATGACAATTATTTGACTTGATTGATGATATTTTAAAACTTTAATACAACATGTTATGTTTCTATTATTTTTTCAAACTCTTTTTATAAAATTTCAACATCAATATTCTATGGTTTAATACTTAATTATGCTCAACTTACTTCGTTTTTAAGAATGATTTATAGATTAAAACTGGTAATTTGGCTAACAAAATATATCATGTTTATACATAAACAATTTATAATTGAACTATTTAAGTGAGTTGATGAAGGGCATATGAATTGGGCATTCTAAATAAAATCAAAAACTTTTAGGTATCTGATCACAGAAATATTGTTTAATTGAAAACTATAAAAAATGTTCATACCGCTTTTACCAAAGGAGGAACAAGAATTGTTGATCAGAGCCCTACCATTGTTAATTCTCGTAGCATTTTATATTATTACTATTAAAATAAGAAGTGCAAATAATATTACTAAAACAACTAAATACGTTTTCTACTTTTTTGTTCTTTTAGGAGGGGGAGCGCTCCTTTATATTGGATTTATTTTGTTGTTTTTTGGTACAAATTTTTGAAGATGAAAGGAAATTTATAATTATGAGAAAGATACTTGTTTTTTTTTTGGAATGCTTTTTATAATACTAGTATTTAACCCTACAATTTCAGCTGTGGATGAAGAACACTCTAGTGATTCTGAAGTGCCACAATTTGCAGTAGAGTTACTAGAAAAGATCAATCAATATGGTATCAGTTTTAAAAACGATGATAGATATTTTGATTTTGAAGCTGCTATCGCTAAGCAAGAAGGAGATTTAATAATACAATCTGGTGAAGCATTTAACAGTATTAAAACAGAGAATGAAACTTCACCTTATTTAAGACTCAGAATACCCAGACTATAATATAGAAATTATTTTGGTCCATGCAAAAAAAAAAGAAGAATCCTATTGATGATTTAGATAGAACATGTAAGGCGTGTGAAGGTTGTTACAAGTGGGGTGGAATAATACAACATGTGTAATAAGGATTTATGTAAAGCATTAGTTCCTGTTATGCAATTAGCATAATAAAACACTACTAAACTTGTTTACTCTACTGCTGTGTATAAATATCTTAGCTGTGGAAAACTCTTATAATAAAAGAAAAAACAAATCCTTAGTATTTGTTTCAGACTATAGACAAAGTACTAGTTTTTAGTGCTTTGTCTTTTTTTATCCGTTAAAATAAGAGTATCAAATGGAGGTGTATCCAGATGCTCTCAAAACAAGATATGAGTAAACGCGCACAAATCGGTTTCTTTTCTCTTGAAGACTTGGTCCCACAGGACCATTTATTGCGGCAAATAGATCAATGTATTGATTTCTCCTTTATTTATGAATTGGTTAAAGAGAAATACGATGAAATCCAAAGACGTCCTAGCTTGGATCCTATTCTTCTAATTAAATTACCAATGATTCAATATCTATTTGGTATTAAAAGTATGAGACAAACAATTAAAAAAATAGAAGTGAATATCGCTTATCGCTGGTTTTTAGGTTTGAGTTTAGAAAATCCTGTTCCTCATTTTTCAACATTTGGTAAAAACTATACGCGACGGTTCAAAGGAACAGATCTCTTTGAAAAAATTTTTTATGAAATTCTAGAACAATGTATCGCTGAAGGTATCGTAGATACTTCCGAAGTATTTATTGATAGTACGCATATTAAAGCACATGCGAATCGTAACAAAAAAGAATCTGTCGAAGTAATGGAACAAGCTGTTTTTTATACAGATAAGCTGACAAAAGAAATCACCAAGAATCGAGAAAAACATTTAAAAAAGCCCTTAAAAAAAACAAACATAGAAAGTAAAACTTCCTTGAAAAAAAGAAGTACGACTGATCCTGAAAGTGGTTGGTTTCATAAAGGTGAACACAAAGAAGTTTTTTGCCTATAGCTCACAAGTGGCGTGTGATCAATATGGATGGATATTAGGTTATACTACACACCCGGGGAACTTTCATGACAGTCGTACGTTTGTTTCTTTATTTAACAAGCTCAAAGGAGCCTTTCCCCTAGAAAAATTAATTATGGACGCTGGGTATAAGACACCAGCAATTGCACAATTACTACTCGAACATAAATTGACCCCAATTTTCCCATACAAACGTCCTATGACTAAAAAAGGCTATTTCAAGAAACATGAATATGTTTATGACGATTACTATAATTCTTATATCTGTCCCAATAATAAAATACTCTCTTATACCACTACCAATCGCAAAGGATATATCGAATACAAAAGCAATCCCAAGGATTGTAAAAATTGTCCTTTCTTAGCTAAGTGTACCAACTCAAAAAATCATACCAAAGTAATCACTAGACACATTTGGGCTGAAGCTATAGAGACCTGTGAAGAGATACGCCATCTAAGTTGGTTCAAAGAACTTTATAAAAAGAGAAAAGAAACCATTGAACGAATTTTTGGGACAGCAAAAGAATTTCTTGGGCTACGTTATACCAATCAAATAGGAATTGAAAAAATGCACATGAAAATTGGGCTTACTTTTGCGTGTCTTAATATGAAAAAGCTAGCAAAAATAAAAAGGATCAGAGCGCAAAAGAGGCGTTTTCCTAAAGGAAAACTGCCTAATCTATCGATTATCCATAGAATATTACATAGAAAAAAGACAAACCTCATGTTTGTATAAGGTTTGTCTACAGTCTGAAAGAAACGTTGAAGGAATAATTATTCTTTCAACGTTTCTTTTATTGTTTTTCAGTTTACGGTCTTACCTGAGCGAATAATCTGATTTCTAAATGATTGGAAAACTTCTTGTGGTTGATAATAATCTGTATCTATTTCAAATGTTTCTGAGAATAATTCATTGAATTTTTCTACTGAAATGATGATTTTACCATTCTCCTCTCGACTGTTTTCTATTATTTCTGCCTCTAATTCAAATAAATCTAGTGACGAACTAAAATCATAAATCCTGTCATATTGAACAAAAAAATCAAGAAAAAGTTGCTCAAACTCTTCCTTATTTATCACTAGTGTTTCAAGCGGAACAACTTTATTTTCATCAACCATTCTTCCAATTTCCTCACTTTCTTTTTCAATTGTCCATTGTTGCGGACGTATCAGATTTTCTCTATCATTTTCAGTGTATAGATCACTTGTAATACACAACAATGCTTTGTAAACTTATTTTTTTAGTTAGTCGAATCTTTTTAAATGTGCGTTTCATACCATGCGCTTGATATATTTTCTCCTATTTTTTAAATCGTTTATCACAACTTTTATCGTTTTTTCTTCTGAAAAAAATCTTGTTTACATTGTTACATAGTTTCCAAAAAGATACATTACTAGTAGAAACAACAAGATTAATTTTACTTCCCACTGAAATGGGAAGTATATTTTAAATATTTTTTCTCCTTCAACTTACACTATAAAGCATCTTAATCACACGATATGCTAGCCACTAAATTCATCATATTTGATTCCTTTTTTAAGATAATGTAGCATCTTTTTATCCAATAACGCAATTGTTTTTAAGGTTAAATTTCTTAAGATGGTACATTTCAAAATGGCATTTGACATATGAAACAAAAAAGAAAGAAAAGAGCATAAGGGAAAACTGATAGCACCTTCCTACAGGAAGGTTGCTAAGTTGGCTGTCCCAACTGGTTTTCTTTCAAAATCACTTCATATTTTTTGATATCACAAAAAAATCCATTTTGGACCTATTTTCGGTCATAATATAGTACCTACTTTTGGTCATAGTTTCGTCCGTAGTTTTGGTCATAGTGACTAAAGCTTTTACGCACAAAAAAAGAGTGGCAAAATAAAGCTTGCCACTCTCTTTTCTCTTCACAAAATTGGTTTAAATTTGCTTTCTTTAACACTTCATTTATATCATAGCAATTACAATGTTTACACTACATCATTCCTAATTTTAACGGTTGTTCCTCTTTATATTTTTTAAGTTCTACATTTTTTGCGTTTAATCGCTTTTCTCTTTTCATTATATTCCGCTCCAACTTTCTCTTTAATAGTGACAATAGAATTACATATTTTTGCTAAACTTCCTTAAAAAAATTAGATCTCGATTACTCAAATTTGCTTGCAGACTTTTCTAAGTGCTTTGTTTTTTCTTCATAATTATTTGATTTCATTTCCATTTTCTTCTATTGAAAATTTATTATTTTTATTAGTCGTACGCATAGAACCGATTTCATTTTTTTATCTATTTGATTATCTAGCGTTTGAAATTTTAAGTTTTGATTGGCTTTATAAATATCTTTTTACACTACTTTATTTTATTTACAAAATTTATTTTCTTGCTTACTTTGGTTATAGTTTCATTCGTCACTTCGGTGATATTTTTTCAATATACAAATAAAAAGAGTTGAACCTAGTGTATATCGGTTCAACTCTTTTGCAAGTTTCATGGGACATACTATCACTTTTAATCTGACAGATGTAAACCTCTCTTTATTTTTTTGTTACTCCAATTTTAAACAATAGCTCCTTTATATGTTGTCAATATTGCTCTACATATTCTAACTCTTTTACCCATTCTTTCACTGAACTGGAAGAGAATAACAGCTTAATCCCCAATAATTCTTTATCATAAATCCATGTCAAATACAATTTTCAAAAAACATTTAATTCATGGATTTTCTCTTAACTTTTTTCTGGATAACAATATTTCAGGTTGTTTTTTATCTCATGTTTTATCTTCAATTCTTCTTGAATCATCAGTTCAATATAATTAGTGACCGTGATTTTTTCATTTGTTGCATTCTTTACTGATTCACATAATTCGTCAAGTTCTAAGAAATCATGCGTACTAATCTTTAGAATTAATTGCATGACAATCCCCCCTTTTATTTTTTTAATAGATTATCGAAAAGCGGATTAGGATCATTAAGTGTATCTCTGAATAATTCGTTATCTTCATAAGTGAATCTTCGTCTTGGTTTTGATCCCTTATCATTTTCACGAATTTCATTATCAATAATCACTGTTTCATGATTTGAATCAAATTTTTTCGCTGACTTTCTGTCTTCAACGATATTGATTTTTTGTGTTTTTTCTTTCATTTCTCCACTATCTTTTTGAACGTTCTCCCGAACATCTACTGTTTTGAGTCCTTGACTACTTGTAGAACTTTGTACATTTTCTCGGACATCTACTGTTTTTGGTTGACCTGCACTGCTGACTTGCACATTCTCTCGGACGTCCACTGATTTAAACCCTTGACTACTTGTAGAATTTTGTAGATTTTCTTTGACCAATTTTTCTAATCCGGTATTTGAATTTTTAGCTTCTTGGATTCTTTCTTTGATCAATGCTTCTTTTTCGTCCATATTAGCGCCTGTACGTCCTTCTACACGTTTCCTTAACATTTCCTCACGATTCATTGCTTCAGGCGTGTATTTCGCTTCTTGTCGCTTCTGATTAATTAATTCTTCAGCAGACTTAGCTTGACCGTGCATAGCATTTTTTCGTTCTTCAATATCTTGTTGAACTTTTTGCTGAATTGCACTTGCAGGATTATTATTCGATTCAGCATTATTTTTCATTGCTTCACGCATACATTCAGAACTAGACATAATTCTATCGGTATTTTCAACCTTAGCACCATCTTTTCTATCCGAAAGACGTATTGGCATGGAATCAGCATATTTTCCAGTTTCATCTTCTTTATTTTTAGCTAACATAGGTTTGCTATTTTTATTAATAGCGGACACAGTACCATCATCTAAACCTTCTTTGAACTTACTCTTGGTATCATTAGCCATATCACGCATACTCTTAAATGGTTTTGTTGCTCTTTCACTAGCCATTGTAGCTCCATCTGAAGCTAAACCTGATAATCCACGTTCATGGGCATATCCCAAAACTCTTCCAGTTTTGCCAGCTTTTTTTGATAGAGTTTCGCCGAAATTCTTTTCTGGTTTTCGATTTTCTCCTTCTCCGCTGTCTGATCCATTTCCGTTTCCACTTCCCTTGGCACGATTAAATCCATTTGATCCTTTTCTAAATAGCATAGCGCCCATGCCGAATGCTGAAGCAAGCTGGCCATAGCCTTCTTTTAAACCAATATCCACGCCAAAGTAACGCATGACTGTTCCACTACCCTTTATTAGAACGAACACGGCACAGATATAAGCAATTGTTTTTATAAAAATATTTGTTGAGATACCTTCGCCAGCGTTTAGATAATTTATGAACATTGCAAACATAGACAATCCGAATCCTTGAAATCCGACTGTCAAATAACACTGTAAAATATCTGACAAAACTTGTTTTGATCGTTGACCTGTCTCTAAGTCAGTAGCAAAAACAATAACACCTAACACACGTTTAAATGCTAGCTCGAGTATTGCTGTAATTATAATGAAAGCACTAAAAACATACGCTACCGCTAAAGCAATCAATCCAACTGAAATTCCCCACAGATTCGCTTGATAGCGATAATATCCTGATTTGATACCATCAACAAAGGTTGACAAAAAATTATCTGAAAATTTAGTAGCAACAAATTCATTATCAGAATTTTCAACTAATTCATAACGCAGGTTATCAGCTGTTGGGTTCTCTTTTTCCATTTTATCAATTACATTATCTGTCAATACTTGCGTAAGATCCGTTTTCCAAAAATTTTCTTTTGTTAGATTATTCCGGTCATTCGTTTTGTTAATCATTGAATACTGATCTGTTTTATTGATATAAGCTAAATCAGTGACCCCTTGTTCAATCAGCGACCACGCCACGCCTTCGTCCGAATTTGTAATCGTAGTCGTATCATTATAAAATGTTTTAGAAAACTCTATTCCGCTGTGAATCAAAGTTGGCATTAAAAGAATCAATGAAATTGACATTACAACATTCATTCCAACAGATTTTAGATCAACTGTTCCTTTACCTGTAATCATTTTATAACCAATATTCACTAGTGAAAGTATCATTAAGCCAACAACAATGGTACTTAAAACTGACTGATAGACTTTGTTCAATCCGGTACTTTCTACAAAGCTAAACAAATCTAAAACCTCGGGAATCATATTTTGAATGCCGTCGACAACAGCGAACATTGATTTTATAACTGACCAGCCTATCCACATACCGAACTGGCTGTAAAAATTTCCGTTGTATTTTTTCAAATAATTCTGGTAAAGCGGATTAGTTAAAAACTCAGTTTGACTCTCAGTATCATCAAACCAATTGAAAATACTGCCTTCTGCAACGTTACTCGTAAAAATAATCATAGCTATGAGAACAAGAAAACTAATCGACAACCAATTAATTTTTCTCTTAATTACTTTCATTGTTACCTCCCTCAGCCCATTTTCTGAGACTCTCAGAGAGTTTCTGAGCTATTTTTCTGTCAATTATGATATGAGTTACACATTTGTCATTTTCAGATCTTAAATCGAGAACCACTGTGTTGAAGCAGATACTCTCGATTAGTTCGAGAGTATCAGTGTTTTAATCAAGACACCATTTTTGATCTATTAGACGATTTTTAATCATGTTTTTTCTCCTTCTAACCAATTATGCATAGGGATTTTAGGTAACTCTTTAATTTCGAATGCATAATTGAATTGATCTGTAGTCTCTATATTTTCTAAAAGCTGATTTTTATATCTAATTTGAAGTCCATTTAGAAAAAATTTTGCGTAATCGAATAGTCCTTCATCTGTTTTTGCTTGAAAAACGCATGCTTTATGTTGTGTTATAATGCATTGCGCGTTAAGATACTGGGTATTTTCATATAAAAATTCAATGATTTTTCTGATATCTTTTATATCTACATTAGCGTTTTTCAAATATTGATACACTTGCAATAATTTTCGACCATTTTCATTATTTTTTTCATAAAGAACAATTATCGTATCGTAAATATCTTTAAATATGTCATCTTCCTCTTTCTTAAAATTGTTCTTCTTTAATTTGTTACTTCTTAGTTGCTGATTTCCCGCAAACGGTTTATCCGTAACCGGAAAACCCGTTTGCGGTGTTTCAAACAATACCCATTCGACAGTATCAAAGCGCCCATCACTATTTCGTTTCTGCTCTTTGATCAAATATCCATATTTTATCAACTCTTTAATTCCCGTGTTTACTGATTCTCTTCCATCTTTTTCACTATCATTAGTAAGCTTTTTAGTATAAAAAATCCAATCCTCTGAAAAAGAAAGCATATAAGCTAGCAAACCTCTTGCTTTGTATGAAAGTTTACTATCACGAAGAACTTCATTTGATAGAATAGTAAAATGGCTATCTATCTTTCCTCTTCGTATTTTTGTCATATAATCACCTAATTCATTTTTATGTTAAAATGAATTCATATAAAGTTTTCTCAGAACTTTATTGTCGAGTGTTCCCCTTTGTCTGCAAAACTATCGGGTGCACTCTTTTTCATTTTTTTCAAAACTTGTTTAACAGCTTGTTCTGCATAGTCACGTCGCATTAAATCGAATTGAAGATAAATCTCGATTTCTTTAAAAAACAACTCTGATACTTCATCATCTTTCAATATCTACCCCTCTTTTCATTCGAGCAAACATAAACTCATTAACTGCCTTTTTCGAATAAAATTTTCTTGCCCCTAATTCAACAACAGGTAATCCCTCATTTCTCACAGCATTTTTTAAAAAGTTTTCGCTCACATTTAAGTATTCTGCCATTTCCTTTTGATTTAGATATTCTCTTGTCATACCCGCATTTTCTTGAGCCTTCTCAATCGCTTTTGTAGCAATGTGATAAAACTGTTTTAGGAACATTTCCTCTTGCTCCTCTGAGATCATTAATTTTATTGCTTCCATTGAACTCTCTCCTTTTAATTAATTATTCTATAACTTCTCTACCCGTACAAATACCGTACAACAACAGTCTATCATAGAGTCTTTTTTTGTCAATACAAAAACCGTACAAAACTAAATATAATATGATATACTATGACTTAAGAGACGAGGTGAAATAAAATGAAACCAGATGCAATTAAAGTTGGCTCAAGAATTAATTTCATCAGAAAAAAATTAGGACTTACTATGCAGGAATTTGGGCACAAGGTTTCTAATTCTCCTAGAAGCACTGTGTCAACATGGGAACATGGTGGTAACCTTCCTTCAAAAGAAAAGATGAGCCAGATAGCGAAGTTAGGGCAAGTGAATGAAGATTGGATAAAATGGGGAGATTTTGAGGAGTATATAAATGAATATATTTCTTTTCTTGGTTATTCCAATTACATTAGTAATAGGCAATATATCGCTGATATTATTTCAAAAGACATTCAAAAAAGTCACTCTATAGATTTTACCCAATATTCTTTAGATGAGGATTACTCAAAATTTAACAGATCAATTGAAATGAAATTCAAAAAATTATATTTGGAGGAGTTATTAAAAATATTACGTACTATTTTTGATAATTTAATACATGATAATTATTCAGGAGAGCTATCGGATGTACAAAGAAAAAAAATATTTAATAATTTCTATGATGATGTTTTAACAAATAAAATTGATATAGATGATATAAACAAGGTCAAAAAAATATGTTTAAACCACTTACGTATTTCTGATACTTCAGTTACAAAAAAAAAGTATTCATCTGTCGAGGATTTCTTTTATAAAATTACTAAAAACCAATTTGAAACAGAAAAATTTATTTCAGATCTTAGTAAAAAATACAATTTCCCATATGAGAAAAATAGTATAATCGCAAAATTTTTAACTGATAATCACGATAAATTTAAAAACAATTGATTCTTCAAATAACTTCTCTACCTGCAATCATGAAGTAAGGAGAGAATCAAATGGCAACATTTTTTAGTTATAAATTACAAAATGGCGAAAAATATTGGGGATTTGAAACTTATTTAGGGAAAGATCCCAAGACTGGAAAAGATATACGTACAAAGCGTAGAAGATTCAAGTCAAAAGCTGAGGCGCAAACAGCACTTAATAGACTACTTGTAGACTTTAAAGAAAAACAAGAGTTTAAAATCAATGTTACAACTTTTCAAGAGTTGTATGAATTATGGATTGATAACTACAGAACAAGAGTAAAACCGTCTTCCGTTGCCGTTGCTCAACGTTTTTGCAAGAACCATATATTACCTGCTTTTGGGGAATTACGATTGGATAAAATAAGTGTTAGTTATTGTCAAAAACAGGTGAATGAATGGCACAAAACATTAAAACAATATGGTTTCTTGAGAAAAACAACTGCTCAAATATTTAAATTTGGGGTAGCAATGGAAGTCTGTAAGGATAATCCTATGTCTAAAACATTGCTTCCCAGAAAAATTGAAGACGAACAACCCTTGAAGTTTTACACGAAAGATCAATTACAACTATTTTTACAGAATACTAAAGAAAATAATTCAGTTAAACTGTACACTTTTTTCCGTTTATTAGCTTATACAGGAATGCGTAAAAGTGAAGCATTGGCGCTACAATGGGAAGATATAGACTATTTCAATAAAACAGTGACAATTGGTAAAACTATCGCTCAAGACGAGTTTAATCATGTAGTGCTACAAGTACCTAAAACTAAAAATTCATCAAGAACGATTCAGCTAGATGATTTTACACTTAAACAACTGCGTATTTGGCAACAAGAACAAATGAAAATAATGATCTTATATGGCTATAACACGAATTCGCCAAAACAGTTTCTTTTCACTACAAACACAAACAAGTTGTACTACCCCCAAGTAGTAAACGATTGGTTAGACTGGATTTACAAAAAGACACCGATGGAGCCTCAAATTACTCCACATGGATTTAGGCATACCCACTGTAGCTTATTGTTTGAAAGTGGTGCGTCGATAAAAGAAGTACAAGAACGATTAGGTCACAAAGATATTAAAACTACCATGAATATCTATGCTCATGTCACACCACAATCTGTTAAGAAAACTGGTGACCGATTTGCAAAATTTATGGGCGAATAATTCCAAACGTAGCCAAAAACGTAGCCAACCATTAAAATACAAATAAAAAAACGCTCGAAACGCTTTAACATCAACGTTTCGAGCAATGAAATAGTTGTTAACCCACACTACCTTCCATCTCATAACTAATCAACCGGTTCAATTCGACTGCGTATTCCATCGGTAATTCTTTGGTGAATGGTTCGACGAATCCCATGACGATCATTTCGGTTGCTTCGCTTTCGGAGAGACCGCGGCTCATTAGGTAGTACAGTTGTTCTTCTGAGATTTTGGAGACTTTGGCTTCGTGTTCTAGGGACACTTGGCTGTTGTGGATCTCATTGAATGGGATGGTATCGGACTTCGATAGATCATCCATGATGATGGTGTCACACTCGATATGGGAGATAGAGCCTGCGCTCTTCTTGCCGAAGGTGACTTGTCCACGATAGTTTACTGCACCGCCGTCTTTAGAAATTGATTTTGAGACGATGGAGCTGGAGGTGTTTGGTGCGTTATGGATCATTTTTGCACCAGTATCTTGGATTTGGTTGGCACCTGCAAAGGCAATGGAAAGCATCGTGCCCCGTGCGCCTTTGCCATCAAGAT
Organism: Enterococcus sp. DIV0755f; assembly: GCF_051713725.1. NCBI lineage: Bacteria > Bacillati > Bacillota > Bacilli > Lactobacillales > Enterococcaceae > Enterococcus > Enterococcus sp. DIV0755f. The sequence continues at coordinate 508,029 of NZ_JBIOQL010000001.1, read as the reverse complement.
ACACACTTGGGTATTTCATGGTTGTTTTGGCACCTAGGTTACCATCGATCCATTCAACGGTAGCACCTTCTAAGGCTTTGGCCCGTTTGGTTACTAGGTTGTAGACGTTGTCTGACCAGTTTTGAATGGTGGTGTAGCGGCAGTAAGCGTCTTTTAGGGTAAAAATTTCAACGATGGCTGCGTGCAAACTATTGCTTGAATAGGTTGGGGCGGTACAGCCTTCAACATAATGAACGCTGGCGCCTTCGTCAACGATGATCAATGTTCGTTCGAACTGACCGGTATTTTCGGCATTGATCCGGAAATAGGTTTGTAATGGCACATCGACACGAACGCCTTTTGGTACATAGATAAAGGTACCACCTGACCAAACGGCTGAGTTTAAAGCAGCAAGCTTGTTATCGGTTGGTGGGACTAATTTTGAGAAGTATTGTTTGAACAGCTCAGGGTATTCCTTCAAGGCTGAATCGGTATCGGTAAAGACGATGCCAAGTTTTTCAAACTCTTCTTTCATGTTGTGGTAAACGACTTCTGATTCGTATTGGGCAGAAGCGCCGGCCAGGTATGCCCGCTCGGCTTCTGGAATACCAATGCGCTCAAAGGTCTCTTTGATTTTTTCTGGTACGTCATCCCAATCACGGGCAGGACGATCACTTGGTTTTTGGTAATATTTGATGGCATCAAAATCGATGTCAGACAGGTCTGGGCCCCAGTTTTGCATGGGCATCTTGTTGAAGGCTTCAAGAGACTTCAAGCGGAACTCAAGCATCCATTCTGGCTCTTGCTTGACCCGTGAGATTTCACGGACGATGTCTTCGGTCAATCCTTCGCCGGTACTAAAAACAGGCTGCACGTCATCGTGGAAGCCAAATTTATATTCTTCTAATTCGGGTACACCCATGGTTCTCACTCCTTTTGTAGTGCGGTTGTCTATTCGCTGGTTTCTTCAGTGTCAGATTCATTGGCGTGGCTGTGACTGATAGATGCTTGTGTACTGTCGGCAGCAATGGCTTTTTCTAATGCTTTCCAAGCTAAAGTCGCACACTTGATGCGTGCAGGAAACTTCGCCACCCCCCCAAGCATGGAAGCATCGCCTAAGCGATCGCTTTGGGGAATGTCATTTCCTTGGACGAGCTCAGAAAACAAGCCTGATAGTTCACCAGCTTCTGCTAGTGTCTTACCGATAATCGCATCCCCCATCATGGATGCACTGGCGGTACTGATGGAACAGCCTTCGCCAGTAAACGCGATGTCTTTGATGGTGTCTCCTTCGACAGCGAGCTCCAAGTGGATCACGTCGCCACAGGTAGGGTTATTCAATTCGACTTTGTACGTTGAATCATCCAAGGTGCCCCGATGATGTGGGTGGCTGGAATGATCCAGAATGACTTGTCGATACAAATTATCTAATTTCGTTAGTGCCATGTTGGAAAAACTCCTTCGTCAGCTTGATGGCGTCAACCAGTCGATCGGCGTCCTCTCTTGTATTATACAGGTAAAAGCTGGCCCGTGCAGTCGCTGGGACTTGCAAATAGCTCAAGAGGGGTTGGGCACAATGATGACCTGCCCGTACCGCGATGCCTTCCATGTCTAAAGCGGTGGCAACATCATGAGGATGGATGCCTGCTAGATTAAAGGCGATCACTCCCGTGCGTTTTGCTGCTTCTTGGGGGCCATAGATGGTCAAGCCTTCAATGGCTTGCAGTTTTGGCAAAACGTAAGCAGCTAAGTCTGCTTCATGGGCGTGGATGTTTTCTAAGCCGATTTCTGTTAAGTAATCCACCGCTGCACCTAAACCGATCGCACCAGCAATATTTGGTGTACCAGCTTCAAATTTCCACGGCAGTTCTTTCCACGTGCTTTCTTGCAGATGGACAAAATCGATCATTTCACCGCCAAATTCGACGGGCTCCATCTGATCCAGCCATTGCCGCTTGCCGTATAAGACACCGATGCCAGTTGGTCCGCACATTTTATGGCCAGAAAAGGCATAGAAATCACAATCCAGTGCTTGGACATCAACTGTCATATGTGGAACAGCCTGAGCACCATCCACTACCATGACGGCTTGGTGCTGATGCGCCAATTTGGTTAGCTCCGCAATCGGATTGATCACGCCTAAAACATTGGAAACGTGAGCGATCGAAACGATAGCGGTTTTTTCTGTGATCTGTTTCTTGGCATCTTCCATGTCCAAGGTGCCTTCTGGCGTCAGCTGGATATATTTCAAGGTAGCTTTTTTTCGGGCTGCTAATTGTTGCCAAGGGATGATATTGGAATGATGTTCCATATAGGAAATCACGATTTCATCGCCTTCATTGACAAAACGGTCGCCGTAGCTGCGGGAGACCCAATTTAAACCAGTGGTCGTCCCTCGAGTAAACAGCACTTCCGCCGTTTCATTCGCATGGATAAAGCTGCGCACTTTTTCCCGTGCGCCTTCATAGGAATGGGTCGCCCGTTCTGCGAGGGTATGGACCCCACGATGAACATTGGCATTGTCTTGATGGTAATAATCGGTGATCGCCTGCAGCACCGCCTCTGGCTTTTGCGTAGTGGCGGCATTGTCGAGGTAGATCAATGGTTCGTCATTTACGAGCTGATCCAAGATGGGAAACGCTTGTTTCACTTTTTGGGCATCGATCATGCGAGTAACTTCCCTTCGATAACGGCAACCAATTCTTGTTGCACTTCTTTGACTGGGATCGCGGTCAAGACGGAGCCTAAGAAGCCACGAATCACCAAACGTTCCGCTTCTGCTTTGCGCAGCCCACGACTCATCAAGTAGTACATTTCTTCTGGATCGACCCGTCCCACACTGGCTGCGTGTCCGGCGGTTACTTCGTGCTCATCGATCAAAAGGATTGGGTTGGCATCGCCCCGGGCTTGGTCAGAAAGCATCAAGACCCGACTTTCTTGTTGCGCGTCCGCCCCTTTTGCTCCTTTTAAAATGTGTCCGATACCGTTAAAGGTTAAGACGCCGCGTTCTCTAATGACGCCGTGTTGCAGGATATGGCCAATGGAATGCGGTGCTTTGTTGGTGACGCGAGTGTCGATTCCTTGTGTTTGACGCCCAGCACTGATTGCGACCGCTTTGACTTCCGAATGCGCGCCTTCGCCTACAAGATCAGAATCAAAGTCCGCCACGACGTCGCCGTCATTCATGACTCCAATTGCCCAATCTACCATCGCATCTCGCAACACGTAGCCGCGACGATTCATGTACGTAGTGATGTTGACACCTAACTGATCAATCGCAGAGAATTTGACCTTCGCACCTGCTTTGGCGATCACTTCCACTACGATATTGCCAGACAGTTTTTTCGCTTGGTCGCCTTTGGTTTGGAAACGTTCCAAGTAGCTGAACTCACTGTGCTCATCAGCAACGATCAAAATGTGTTTGAAGAAATGCACTTGACTATTGCCATTGTGATAGAAAATCGCTTCAAGGGGTTCTTCGATCACCACGTTTTTTGGTACATACAAGAACATGCCGCTATTCATAAACGCCGCATGTGCTGCGGTCATTTTGTCTTCATCCATTGGTACTGCTTTGGTCATGTAGTATTGATTGACCAACTCTGGTACTTCTTTCATTGCTGTAAACAAGTCGGTGAAGATCACGCCTTTGTCAATCAGCTCTTGCGGTAATTGCTCAAAGATGGTGGTGTCATCAAACTGAACGAGAGTCGGATGGTTATCCATCGTGTCAAAGGCGGGAACTGCGCCTGCCACTTCTTCTTCTGGCAAAGCGTACTCACCAGCAAGTGCTTGTTCGTCGATATTGAACAATGGCCAACGCTCGTAACGCACCCGCTCGATTTTTGGAAACGCAAGTTCATCCACTTTCGCAAGGGCTGCTTGGCGTAATTCCAACATCCATTCAGGTTCTTCTTTTAACGCTGAAAAAACGTTGACTTGTTCAAGATAATCCTGTAATTTTGCCATTTACCTTGCCTCCTTACGCTTCTTCTTCTTTGTAGTCGATCCCTAACTCTTTACTGATCCCAGCATAGCCTTCTGCTTCTAGGCGTTTGGCTAAATCTGCCGAACCGGTCATCACGACACGGCCTTCCATCATGATATGAACCACGTCTGGTGTGATGTAGTTTAACAGACGTTGGTAATGGGTGATGATCAAAGCGCCAAAGCCTTCGCCGCGCATTTCATTGACGCCTTTTGCTACGACTTTCAAGGCATCAATATCTAGACCAGAGTCGATCTCATCCAAAATCGCAAAGGTTGGATCTAGCATCAACAATTGTAAGATTTCATTTCGTTTCTTTTCTCCACCAGAGAAGCCTTCATTCAAATAGCGTTCCGCCATTTCTTCTGGCATATTCAATAAATCCATTTTTTCATCTAATTTTTTCAAGAAATCCATGACAGAGATTTTGTCGTCTTCGTCACGTTTGGCATTGATCGCTGCCCGCATGAATTCCGCATTGGTGATGCCTGGAATTTCACTTGGGTATTGCATCGCCAAGAACAGACCTAAACGAGCTCGCTCATCCACTTCCATTTCCAAGACGTTTTCGCCGTCGAACAAAATTTCCCCTTCTGTCACTTCATAATTCGGGTTACCCATGATGGCAGCGGACAAGGTTGATTTCCCTGTACCGTTTGGTCCCATGATGGCATGGATCTCTCCAGTTTTTAACACTAAGTCAACGCCTTTTAAGATCTTTTTATCTTCGATTTGGACGTGTAGATTTTTGATTTCTAAAACTGACATTTCTTTCCCTCCAGTATCTTTTCTTTCTCACTATTTTAGACTAATTGAGAATGAACTTCAAACGCTATTCCCGACTTTTTTAAAATATTTCTAATCTGTACATTGGAATTATTATAAAGTATTACATAGAGATAGTACATGGTTATTGTCTGTAATGCTAGAAATTTTTTAATTTTTTGTAATAAAAAAAGGAATACGACATTGGCTGCCGCATCCCCTACCTTCACTTCTGCTGTGCCCATTCTTCTCGCAAGATGCCATACTTGATGGAATCATAATAGGTGCCTTCCCAGAAACGGACTTTGCGGATCTGGGCTTCTTTGGTCATCCCTAGCTTTTTTCCTAGTTTCATCATGCGGTGATTGCCCGACCACGTGGTATAACCGACACGCTGGATATGAGGCTGTGATTCAAACAACTCATTGATCCACTGGCGAATTGCTTGGCTGCCAATCCCTTGATTCCAAAGGGAAGCATCATAGATGGCTATCCCGAATTCCAACCACTGCTGCAAGGTATTGTCTTCCCAGTAAGCGGTCGCGATCCCCACGATTCTTCCTTGATAGCTGATCGCTTTACGTAACGGGTTGTCGATGCAGCTAGCACCAAACCCCGTTCGAAATTCTTCCCACGTCAACACGGGGTCTTGGAAATACGGTCCGTCCCATTTTTTCCATTCTAAATCTGCCTTAGGCCCATAGCTGATCGACCAAAGTTCAGCAATCATTTCTTCCGTAATCGGTTGAAGTGTGACTGTTTCTGCCATCTTCAAGCCCCCCTTTCTCCTAAAAAAAGTCGTCTCCTTAAACGGTTCTTCACGCATTATGGAGAACCGTTTGAGATACAAGTACACGTATTGCGATCGACGATCAGTGCTTATTTCCCAAAAAGCTTTTGGAGAAACCCTTTTTTCTCAGGGACTTCCTTTGTTTCAGTCACCTGAAGCGGTCCAGTTTCCTTCACGACTTGCTGAAAGCCACGATTGTCTTGCAGCAACAGACCGTTTAGTTCCAGGATCCCAGACAGACTGCCAATCATCCGCCGCACTTCTCCCGCACTTTTGCCGAAAAAGCGCTGGTCGTCATTTGCTTCGGCTTCTTCCAAAATAACCAGCAGCTGCTGGATGCTTTGATTTTGTTCACCTAAGACGTACGACAACTGGTCAACTTCCGCTGCTGTAGTTGCCGCTGACGGTACTAAATCCGTTACGAGCTTTAAGCTATCTAAATAATCCTTTAAGTCAAAAATGAACGTTTGTGCCGCTTCATTATTCATTAATTGGCTTTGACTCAATTTTCTTTGTAGCGCTTCCAATTCGCTTGAACGTTTAGAAAGTTCGCTTACGATCGTTTCTGTATCCATACGCCACCTCCTAATGACATTGTCCCGTTTTCTCTTTCATCCGTCAAGAATTCGTCGGACTTTTTTCTGCGTTTTTACCGATCAGACCTGCCTATTGCTCCTGTTGGTACTTTGTCGGTGCGCAGCCATAGCGCTTCGCAAAGAGCCGATTAAAATGGTTGATGTTTTGGAACCCAGATTGAAACGCCGCCTCTCGAATCGTTAGTGTTTCGTTACTGCGTAAATAAAAAAACTTTTGAAACCGAGCTTGCAATAAATCTTCTTTGGGCGTGGTATGAAAAAATTGTTGATAGAGCTTATAGAATTGGCTTTTACCGATGGAAAGCTCTCGGCTAAACTGGTAAAAATCCCATTGCTGTTCGCAATTGACTAACATTTTCAACCGCATCGCTTGAAACAGTTGATAGTGTTCGTTTTGTGGTTGCGGGATGCTTTCTTCAAAATTGCGTTCAAGTAAGACCAATAAATTTGTCATATACGCCGCGATCAATTCTTCCGTGTGCCGTTGTGGCAACAAGGATTCATGATTGATCTTTTGGATCAATTTGTTGATTTGTTGAATATTTTTCGGCTGGAACAGTTGGTTACAAGGGATCGCATAGGTTTCTTCGATCACCTGATCCGTTTGAAACTCAACAAAGCTATTAAAAAAATCTTCTTTGCCACGATAATCTTGATAGACGGTTGGAGGAAAAAGAATGCAGCTACCTTTTTCACTAGTTTCTTGATGACCATCTTCAAAAGTGAAAACCATTGGAGACAACGTCAACACGAAAAGATAATGCTTTAAGCCAGAGGGGCGATAAATATGATCGGAAACAGCATTGTGCATTTGAAATCCTGAATAGGTTACGTTCAACTTCTCACTCCTTCCTACTTGCCTTTAGTATAAAGAAAACGGACAAAACGTCAATAGAATAAGACAGAATGTAGTGTTTATTTTCATGGACTATCGCTACAATGAAAGAAAAGAAAGGGGTTGCAAAATTGAAGAAAACTACGATGTATTTAGACAAACACTTTATTTTGGCACCAGTCGACGAACGGATCTACGGCTCTTTTGTGGAGCACTTAGGGCGCTGTGTGTACGAAGGGATCTATCAACCAGAAAGTCCTTTTGCCGATGAGCAAGGCTTTCGTCAAGATGTCGCTGCCTTGATCAAGCAGTTGAATGTGCCGATCGTCCGTTACCCAGGAGGCAATTTCGTCTCTGGGTATAAATGGGAAGATAGCGTCGGCCCTAAAGAGCAACGGCCAGCAAAAATCGATTTGGCCTGGCGGGTAATCGAAAGCAATCAGTTCGGCTTAAACGAATTTATGGATTGGACCAAGCAAGTCAATACGGCACCGATGATGGCGATCAATCTTGGGACACGAGGAATCGAAGCAGCGAAAAACTTGATCGAATATACCAATTTAAAAGGCGGCAGCTATTATAGTGACCTCCGGCGTGCCCATGGGGTGGCCGATCCTCATGACATCAAACTTTGGTGTCTAGGCAATGAAATGGACGGTCCTTGGCAAGAAGGACATAAGACAGCCGATGAATATGGCCGTCTCGCAGAAGAAGCTGGCAAAGCGATGCGTTTGGTGGACCCAACGATCGAAACCGTCGCTTGTGGTAGTTCTTCTCTCACGATGCCGACCTTTGGCATGTGGGAAGATACAGTATTAAGTCATTGTTACGATCAAGTCGACTACATTTCCATGCACCAATATTATGGCAACCGTAACGGCGATAGCCAAGATTATCTAGCAAGCAATGTCGCAATGGATCAGTTCATCAGTCAAGTCGCAGCAATCTGTGATGCAGTGAAAGCCAAACGCCGAAGCAAGAAGACGATCAATATTTCCTTCGACGAATGGAACGTCTGGTATCACTCAAATGAACAGGATCAAAAAATTGAACCTTGGAGTCAACACCCACCACAATTAGAAGACGTCTATCACTTTGAAGATGCGTTACTCGTCGCAAGCATGATGATCACGATGCTTCATCACGCAGATCGCGTTAAAATCGCCTGCATGGCACAGCTGGTCAACGTGATCGCACCGATCATGACTTCCGATACTGCCGCTTGGAAACAAACGATTTTTTATCCCTATGAAATGATCAGCAACTATGGTCGCGGTCACGTGTTGCATAGTATTCTTCGAGGGGCTGATTTCGATAGCAGCCACGGAAAAGCTTCTTATGTGGATGCCATTGCGATCGAAAATGAAGATGACTATTTGACCTTTTTCTTAGTAAATAAGGATTTGCAGGATGCCAATGAATTCACTTGCGACTTGCGTCAATATGATTCATTGCAAATCGCTACCCATCAAGTCTTGCACCACCCAGACTTGCATGCCGTCAATACCGAAGCAACCCCGAACAACGTTGTGCCCGTCAATGGAAAAACAGCGGAATTGAATGACGGCATTTTGCGTGTCGTCTTGGAAAAACAAAGCTTCCAGATGCTACGCTTGAAGAAAAACGGCAGCAAGTAACGAGTATATCTGTTTAAGCAAAAAAAAGCAGCAGCCTTGGTGACATCCTGAAAAAACGAGACTTTTACGGAGTGGAGAAATCCACTCCTTTTTTATGATCCCCCCTGTTCACTTGCTATTTTTCGCATTCTTAACTGATCTGGGCAAAAAGGCGGCAACTGCCGGCTTACTTTTCCAAAAAAAGAGACGACAAAAGAACACCCTGCGGCAGCTAAGATACCGCAGGGTGTTCTTGATTCATTGTTTAGCCGTTATAGGCATCAACGATGATTTGTTTCAATTCAGAGATTAGTGGTTCTTTTGGATTTGCTGTTGTACATTGGTCTTCATAAGCCAATTCAGCCATGCGATCAACTGTTGTATCTAGTGTTTGTTGAGTGACGCCTTGCGCTTTCAAGCTCATGTCGATACCAACAGATTGTCCTAATTCGTAAACAGCTGTTGCCAATGCTTCAACCAATTCAGCCGTTGTTTTGCCTTTAAGGCCTAAGAATTTCGCAATGTCTGCGTAATCTGTATCGGCACGGAAGAAGTCATATTTAGGGAACATTGCATGTTTTTGTGGGTCTTTGGCATTGTAACGGATGATGTGCGGTAAAAGAATCGCATTTGTACGTCCGTGAGGAATACCATATTCACCACCGATTTTGTGAGCTACAGAGTGACAAATACCTAGGAATGCATTGGCGAAGGCCATACCTGCCATTGTTGAGGCATTATGCATTTTTTCGCGAGATTCCATATCAGGTGTTTTCACTGATTTTTCTAAGTAGTCAAAGACTAACTTGATTGCTTGTAAGCTCAATCCACGAGTGTAATCAGATGCCATTACTGACACATAAGATTCGATCGCATGAGTCAAAACGTCCATTCCAGTGTCTGCTGTAACAGAAGCAGGTACTGACATTACGAATTGAGGGTCAACGATTGCAACATCTGGTGTCAATGCGTAATCAGCTAATGGGTACTTCACGTGTGTTTCACTGTCAGTGATAACCGCAAATGGGGTTACTTCAGAACCAGTACCAGACGTTGTTGGGATACAAACGAATTGCGTTTTTTCTGGTTTGTCGATCTTGTATGTCCGTTTACGGATATCTAAGAATTTTTGTTTCGCGCCGAAGAATGAAGTATCTGGGTGCTCATAGAACATCCACATGCCTTTGGCAGCATCCATTGCTGATCCACCACCAAGGGCGATCACTGTATCTGGTTTGAAATCAACCATCATTTTTGTTCCAGCGTAAACGGTGTTTGTTGATGGGTTTGGTTCTACGTCAGAGAAGACTTCGATTTTCACGTCATTTTTACGACGAGCAAGTACTTCACGAACCGTATCGCAATAGCCGAATTGAACCATACCAGGGTCACAAACGATCATGACACGTTCAACGTTTTCCATTTTCTCCAAATACATTAGAGAGTTCTTTTCAAAGAAGATTTTTGGTGGCAATTTAAACCATTGCATATTATTTCTCCGTTTCGCTACAGTTTTCACGTTGATCAAGTTCACAGCAGAAACATTTCGTGATACAGAGTTTTTCCCGTATGAACCACAACCAAGTGTCAATGATGGAATCATTTCGTTGTAGATATTTCCGATACCACCTTCTGCAGATGGTGTATTAACTAAGATACGGCAAGCTTTCATGCGTAGGCCGAATGCTAATTGCAAGTCTTCGTTTTCAGTGTGGATCACAGCTGTATGGCCTAATCCGCCTAAATCAAGCATTGCTTCACATTTTTCGAACGCGTCTTCTGTGTTGTTTGCTTTGATCATTGCTAAAACTGGAGAAAGTTTTTCTCTTGATAGTGGGTAATCAGCACCGACACCGTCAAGTTCAGCGATCAATAATTTTGTTCCTTCTGGTACGTTGATGCCTGCTAATTTCGCGATTTCCATTGCTGAATGTCCAACGATTGCTGGATTTACGGCATATTTCCCTTCGTTCATCACGGCATCTTCAAGTTTTTGTAATTCTTTTGCTTTTACAACATAGACTTGATGTGCTTCAAATTCTGCTTTCACAGAGGCATAGACTTCTTTATCAACGATCACTGCTTGTTCAGAGGCACAGATCATTCCGTTATCAAAAGTTTTTGATACGATCAAGTCATTGACTGCTCGTTTCACTTTCGCTGTTTTTTCGATATAAGCAGGTACGTTCCCTGGTCCAACACCTAATGCAGGTTTACCAGTTGAGTATGCTGCTTTGACCATGCCAGCGCCACCAGTTGCTAATACGATCGCAATTCCTGGGTGGTTCATCAATAAGCCAGTCGCTTCGATTGATGGATGCTCGATCCATTGCACACAGTTTTCAGGTGCCCCAGCAGCGATGGCTGCATCACGAACGATACGTGCAGCTTCTGCTGAACATTTTTGTGCAGATGGGTGGAAAGCAAAAACGATCGGGTTACGTGTTTTCAAAGCGATCATTGCTTTAAAGATCGTTGTAGATGTTGGGTTAGTTGTTGGTGTTACCCCACAAACGACACCAACTGGTTCAGCGATTTCAATCAAGCCTTTTTGTTTGTCTTCATTGATCACGCCGACTGTTTTGTCATGTTTGATACTGTTCCAAATATATTCTGAAGCGTACATGTTTTTGATCGCTTTATCTTCATAGATACCACGGCCAGTTTCTTCTACTGCCATTTTAGCTAAAGGCATATGTTTGTCTAATGCTGCCATTGCCATTTCATGAACAATGTGGTCCACTTTTTCTTGATCAAAGCTTTCCATTTCTTTTAACGCCACATTTGCCTTCGTTGCTAAATCGTCGATCATCGCTTGTACGTCGATTGTCACTTCTTTTTCCAATGTCTTAGCCATTGTATGTCCTCCTAGTTTTTAAACATGTTTTGTTTGTTAACTACTTCACATACAGATCATACAACATCTTTTTTCGTTTGTAAATAGTTTTTGTGATTTTTTTCACAGTTTTATTAAACTCCCATTAAATTAAGCGTTTTCATCGTTTTTAACTGCAATATTCCTTGAAAAACTGTCCTAGGCAGAAAGAAAACTAAATGTGTTATATTGAACAATATCTAAATTATTTATAAAGATTCGTGAACATGTGGCTTACTTAAAACGGACCATTCCGTAATCCGCTGCCCTTTCTCAATGAATTGCTTTTTACGTCCATACTCACAAGCCTTCAACACTAGCGGTGAGGCATTGGCGGCGTGAAATTGTTCCAGCGGCAAAAAGACACAGCCTAACGAATCTTGTCCATCAAACTGCGGGGCATGTGAAATTGGTGCTCCTGCTGTTTCTTCGATTTGATAAAAAACACAGATATGATTGTTCATTGTTGTCTCTTTGTATCGCCAAGGATAGAGAAAATTAATTGTTCCTAATTGATGATAGCTAGTGACGGTCATGCCGGTTTCTTCTTTAAATTCTCGGCACAGCGTGTCTTCCAGCAATTCACCTGCCTCCATGCTGCCGCCTGGCAAATCATAGCGGTTTTGATAAGGTCCCGCCTTCTTTTTGATGACGGCCAAGCAGTTGCCTTGAAACAAAATTCCATATACTCCAAATGCGGTATGGTACATCTTCTCAACTCCTTTTATTGATCATATATCTTCCAGAAGCAAGAAGCAACAGATTGCCAAGTTTGGCTTTATCCGCTGCTTTTGCATTTCTAGTCGATGAACCAAAAAGACTGCTGACGAATCCTCTATCGCCAGCAGTCTTCTATTAATTGCCTAATCGCCTGAAGGAAAAACCCCCGCTGATTCTTTAAATTCACGAATATCGGAAGCTGAAAGTACATTCAAGAAGGCGCATAGCAAGTGAATGGTTTGACGATAATCTTCTTTATGAATCACCAAGCGGGAAGAATGCATATAGCGGGTGGGGATCGACAGGGTCATTGCTGGGATGCCTTTCATTGCTTTGTGGATATTACAGGCATCGGTGCCGCCAACAGTCATAAAATCGTGTCGGAAAGATAGCTGCTGCTCAAAAGCGAGTTCTTCCATTTTTGCCACAAGACCGGGATTGCCGATCGTCAATGAATCAAGTACGGAAAGCACGGTCCCTCCGCCTAATGTCAATCCGCCCTGATCAAACAAGGTATCTTCAGCTGTCGTCACATCCAATGCGATCGCTAAATCCGGTTTGATTTGGTGTGCGGCCGTGCGTGCACCGCGAATACCGACTTCTTCTTGAGTTGTAGCAGCAAAATAAACATCCACTGCCAATTCTGAAGAAGCTAAGTTTTTCATTACTTCGATACAAGCTGCTACGCAAACGCGATCATCCCAAGCTTTACCCAGCAAAAAATCAGGATCATTCATTTCACGAAACATCGTATGCGGCGTGACCATATCCCCAATGGCAATCCCCAGATCTTTTGCAGCTTCTGCTGAGGCCACACCGAGGTCTAAGTAAAAACGATTTGCCGGAATGACTTTGTTTTTCTCATCTGTCGGCATACCATGAGGCGCACGGCTTCCGATGACGCCCACAAATTTCTCTCCAGATACTGTGGTGACACGCATTTCCTGTGCCGGCATGACGTGTCCCCACCATCCGCCTACCGGCAGAAGTTTTAGATAGCCCGCATCTGTGATTTCTTTTACCATAAAACCTACCTCATCCATGTGAGCAGAAAGCATGACTTTCGGTGCATTTTTCTGTGTGCTTTTTTTGACGAGGATCAGCGAACCTAAGGCATCATAGAACAAGTCATCAACATATGGCTGTGTATATGCTTTGACGATACGAGACACTTCTTTTTCCCGCCCGCCTATCCCATCAGCTTCACTTAGGGCTTTCAGAAGCTGAATATCTATTGTTTGATTTGTCATTAAAATCGTCTCCTAGCGGTTTTCTTCTTTGAAAGAACGGATTGCTTCTTCGTCAAGCTCAGTCAAAAAACGCGCCAATGCTTGCAGTGCTGTTTCATAGTCGCGGCGGGCAACGACTTGAGAAGCAGTGTTCTTGTTCCGCACAGACAAACTCGCTAACAAAATAGGACATCCAGTACGCAATTTGTTGAACCAAGCCCCATCTGATGCTTCAAAGGAAAAATAACTCTGACAGGGCAGATTCGCAGTTTGACAAACTGCTTTCAACCGCTCCAGCGGCAAGCGATTTGGCAAAACGGTCGGATTGTAATACGTCAGCAGAAGGCCTTTACCCAAAAAACCTTGCTGATCTTCTTGTTCGTTTTGGTAATCCATTGCCTGGGCAGTATCAAGAACGATCGTAAAATCCGGTGCTGTTACATTGGCTGCTGTCTGAGCTCCTCTGGTACCGACTTGTTCCTGCACCGTACAGCCGATCATCAGATCGTAGGGCAATTTGACACTAGCAGCTGCCATTGTTTTGACTAAATCAATGGTTTGACTAACATTGATGCGCCCGTTCCAATTGGACGCAATCCATGCTTGTCCATTGCTGGTTTCTTTCATTTTCGGCGCAAAGGTCACCATGTCGCCTAAAGTGATTTCCTCCGCTAAAACCGCATCTTTTGATGAAAAACCAAAATCCAACAGTACTTCATCTTTTTGACTTTTGCCATGATTGTCTTTATCGATGCCTAAAACCACCCCAAAATACTTTTCACCGCTACGGGTGATTAGCCGAACTTCTTGCCCCAGCAAGCTGTTGGCTTCGATTTTTCCCATGATGAGTCCGCGGATCAGTCCATTTGCTTCGATTTTTTTCACGAAAAAGCCTGCTTCATCCATATGAGCGCTCACCAGCACTTTAGGAGCCGCCGGTCTTTCTGATCGAATGACGGCATAAATAGATCCTAGATTATCGTAGATGATTTCATCGCAATAAGGCGCATACTTTTTTGCCAGTAATGCGGCTATCGGCTTTTCTCGTCCGGAAACACCAGGTGTATAAACGACTTCTTCTAACTGACGCATTAATTCTTCCATATTCTCGCCCTTTCTAATAGCAGTGCTGTTCAGCGAAGGCAGTGATCTCTTGGTGTGCTGCTTTCATTTGGCAAAGCGTCAGCATATCATTCATTGCCTCGGTCAATCCAGTACCGCCTTTTTTCGGCATCTTCACGATAGTGACTTGGTCTTTATATGTTTCAATTGCCTGCTGGCACTCTGGCGACATGGCGGCAACTGCTGGGATCTGTACTTTTTCTTCAATGATCTGCGCTGTTTGGGCAGCCATTTCGCCATACTTTTCATAGTTGAAACAAGGTCCACATAAGACCGCATCTGCTCCGAGTTTTTGAGCCATAGCAGCAATTTTTAGTGACGATTCTTTCGGATTTTGTAAATAATAGTCATCTCCGCAATAAATAGTGGCGAGAACATCGATTTCCTTTTGTTTCAGCAATTTCTCAAACATTTTGACTGATCCGATCGCCGTTTTTTGTCCGCCAAGCGGCTGATCACCATGCTCCTTGCCGCCTAATCCTGCTTGAATCTGATCTAATAGAAAAATAATTTTCATGGTTGCATCCTTTCTAAAGCAAATGATCGATGGAAAGATCATCAAAAGATAATTCCAAAGCGTCATTTTTGGCTTTTTCTGCTTCACGTTCTTCCTTCAGATATTGTTTGTCCAGCGTCATAATAAACGGATAATAGATCAAGCATCCAATGGCTAACAAAACAAACTGCCAGATTGACGCTACCAGACTACCGGTACTCAAGTAGCCGGAAAAACCGATCGGAGTTGTCCATGGTAAAGATACCCCTGTTGTATAAGGAATCAATCCAAGATTCGTTACGAGAGTCGACAGCAAAAGATTGATCATCGGCACGGCAATAAAGGGAATAATGATAATTGGGTTCAATACGACCGGCAAGCCGAAAATGATTGGTTCATTGATCCCGAAAATCCCCGGCACTAGTGAAAGTTTCCCTAATTCTTTGATTCGTTTTGATTTACAAAACAGCACCATGATGATGACTAGTGACAACGTCGAACCGCCGCCGCCAAAATTGGTAAAGAAGTTTGAAAATGGATCGGTAAAGATATTCGGTAACGCTTGTCCCGCTTGAAATGCATCTAGATTTTCCATCGTTAAAATACGCAAAATCGGTGAAAAGACGGAATTGGCGACTGCTGGACCATTGATGCCGAAGAACCAGAAAATCGTACATGCCAGACTGTAAATCAATTGGGCAGTCAAGGTATTGCCCGCTCCCTTGAGAGGCATTTGCAAGACATTAAAAATAAAGTCATGTACGGTACCATACGCGGTCAATCCAAATAAAATGTTGATAATAAAGAATAAAAGCATAACGAGGGCACTCGGAATCAATGCGGCAAATGATTTTGTAACAGCAGGCGGAACCCCATCTGGCATTTTGATCGTCCACCCTTTTTTCGTTGTATAGGCATAGATTTCAACAGAAAGGATCGCTGTCAGCAAGCCGACAAAAATACCGTTTGTTCCTAAATGATTGAAAGAAAGCCCGCTTATTGGGTCCGCAACGCCTTCAACTACCAATTTATTCGGCGTTAAGATCAAAAAGGCGATGACGGCAACGGCAGCTGCTTGGATTGGGTCGGTCTTCTTTTCTCTTCCGTAGGCATAGGCTGTTCCTAAGCAGGAGAAAAAACCGACCGTATTAAAGACAGAACCGGAAACTCTAGTCACCCATGATTCCCACCCGCTGCCAAAAAGACCTGCCCAAAATTCTGACCATCCTGGTATCGGGAAATTGGCAAACAGCAAGAAGATCGAGCCAACGATTACCAGCGGCGTTGTGATTAAAAAACCATCGCGTACAGCGATCAAGACTTTATTTTGTCCGAGTTTGACTGCCAGAGGCATCAAAATATTTTCAATTTTATTGAACATTCCATTCTTCCTTTCATCTTGTGTCTTTCATGGTAAAGCTGGTTGATTCCTTGATCAGACTGGTGCTTTGATCCGTTCTTCATACGCCTCCAACCATTCTTTCGTGATGGGTTCGATCACGGTTGTCTGCTCAGGTCCTGGCGTTGCCATAAAAATAGCAGGCTCTTGATTGGTGGTTGCGACACTAAAGGTAAATTCTACATTGGTTGCCACCCCCCAGCGACCCTGTTTATCTAAGGCGATCAGCGAGAAGGCGCCGGCTTTGCCGTAGCGCTTCTTCAATCGCGCTTCAAAGTCGTAAACGGCTTGATCACATGCTTCTTGCGGTGCTAGCCCTTCTCCCATCAAACGGACGATCTCGTAGGAAAGGCAGCCTTTCATCAAGTCTTCCCCTAACCCTGTGGCAGCGGCACCGCCGATTTCACTATCCACATAAAAACCAGATCCAGATAAAGGTGAATCGCCAACACGACCGCTTTTTTTCATAAATAAACCAGAACTAGAGGTTCCTGCTGCCATGCTTTGGTGTTCATCCAGCGCAACTACTCCCACTGTATCGTGGCCGTCATAGGGATCGAGGTTGTTGGCAGCAATCTCTGCTTTGCGCTTTTCCCAAATGGTTTTGGCTCGGGGTGTCAGCATCTCTTTGGGCTGGAATCCTTCGGCAAGCGCATAAGCGACCGCTCCTTGGCCGATCCGAAAACTATTGAATTTCTCCTCACTTAGGCTGCGTGCCACGGAAATAGGATTTTCCACATCGACGATCCCAGCGACGGCACCAATTTTGAAGGTATCACCATCCATGAAGGCAGCGTCCATTTCCAACACGCCTTCTTCGTTGGGCAGTCCGCCATACCCCACCGATTTGTAAAATGGATAATCTTCCACTGCTTTAATGGCTGTTTCTACTGCATCTTGGCAGGAGCCTTGTTGCTCTAATATTGCTTTAGCAGCGAGCACGCCATCGTGTGCCATCCGCCATGTAGCAATCATTCCCCACATAACTATCCCTCCATTTTTCATAGCGCTTTCAAGTATATTCTATACGGTATATACTACTATGTCTATACTAAAAAAAGAGTTTCTCAAAAAAATTGGAAAAACTCTTCTTCGTTCGTGTCTTCGCTTATTTTGTCAGTGCTTGTAAGCTGCGCAAATAAATTTCAAGATTCGTCCGTAGATCGGCAACCGCCATGTACTCATCTTGGTTATGAGCGATCCCTTTTTGCCCTGGAAAAGACGGACCAAAAGCAAGGATGTTTGGCATCTTGCGGGCGTAGGTTGCTCCTGTAGTCGTCACGGGGGTTGGATCATTGCCCGTTACTTGGTGATAGATTGTCGATAGCTTTTGGATTTCGGGGGCATCTTTTGATCGGCAGAACCCTGGAATGCTGCGAAGGATCGTAAGGCTTGCCCCTTTTGGCAATGCCTTTTGCACCCCAGCGAGCACTTGTTCCTCCGTTACCGATACAGGATAGCGAAAGGCCACTTCTAACGCTAGTCCACTGGCGGATTTTTGGAGAACCACAGGGGTCAAGATCAATTTTCCTGAGTCGGCATCTTCTAGTACCAAATCAATGCCTTCGCCATAGTGCTGCTGGTGAAAACTTTGGGTGATCCACTGCAAAGCTGCTTGCAATGACGGTGTCGCCGCCAGTCGCGGTGCCGCTTGCTGCGCAAGTTTTGTAATGGCATTGTCCCCTAGCTCAGGGGCATTGCTAGGGGAGCGTTTGCCTAGTGCTTCAAAGGACTGGCTGCCTACGGTTACCGACAGGTGGTCTGGCACATGATCGCGGAATTGATCGCCAGAAAACGCAGCTAACAGCTGCTGTTCTTGGACAGGCAATGGAAAATCAAGTTGCACATTGACGACACCCCGTTCGCCGTAAACCACTGGATACTTGCAGTCTGGCGTAAAACCAAAACGCGGTGGCTGCTCAACCGCTAGATAATGCGGGATATCCGACATGCCGCTTTCTTCATCTGTACCGAAAATGATCCGCAGCGGTAATTGCGGTTGATGACCAAGGTCTTTCAATACTTTCATGGCAAACAAACAGCTGATGATCGGGCCTTTGTTATCTAAGATCCCTCGGCCATAAAAGTTGCCGTCTTTTTCAGTTAGTGCAAACGGTGGGTAGCTCCAGCCAGAACCTGCCGAGACGACATCCAAGTGTCCTAACACACCGATATAGTCGGTATCCGTTGGTCCCCAATGGGCATAGCCGATCGCATCATCGATGACCGTTGTTTGAAACCCGTATGCTGCGCTTTTTTCCATGACGTATGCTAACACTTCTCGTGGTCCTGTGCCATAAGGCGCATGAGGCGCCGGCTCACCTTTGACGCTTGCGATCTGCATCACCTCGCTCAAAAGCGTGAGAAATTCTGACCAATTGGCTTCAATACTTGCTGTGAGTGGATCCATTGTCTTCACCTCTAAAGGATTGATTTTATTTTTGACGCACTAATGTATTTTTGAAGGTATATTTGTCTGCTCGGTAATAGGATGTATCGTATAAGATCGGTTTGGCTGATGCGGAATAGGTCATCGAATGGACCAAAAGCATCGGTTCCTCTTGAGGCACCTGTAAAAGTTTCGCAATATCGGCAGGACTTTTCACAGCTTCCACCTCTTGATGGGAATAACCAATCTCGATGTTGGCTTCAATGACTTGATACAAAGACGACTCTAATTGAGCTTTCGTGAGTTCTGAGGTGTCTTCTTGCAGATAGCGTTTCAGTACGTAAAGATTTTCCACCGTCATCGGCTCATCATCAAAGTAGCGCAAGCGCACCAAATAAACGATTGGTTCCTTGGCGTAATCGCCAAACAGCTGACCAATCTCTATCGGGAGCTCTTTGACGGTTTCGATATGCAAAACTTCCGTACGGGTCTTTTTCCCTTGGATTTTGGCGGTCTCGGTAAAACTTTGGAGCCCGCCAGAGCCGCTTTGGATCTTGGGCTGTTTCATGACATAGGTTCCTTTGCCTTTTTCTTTCACTAACAAATTCTGGCCAATCAATAGATCGATGGCTTTGCGCACCGTTAAACGGCTGCACTGAAATTCCTCTGCTAAATCATAATCGGAAGGAAGCTTTTGGCTCGTCACGTACGTACCTTCATGAACCCGTTGCGCAATCTGCTGGGCAACTTCTTGAAATACTGCTTGTTTTTTCAACGTCTCTCCTACTTTCTTTCACTTTGCTACCATTCATAAAACGATCGATTGGCACTGACGCCAGAAGAAACACTGACAAACGCATGTTCATCGATTCCTTGGATCATGCCTTCGACGGTCTTGAGTTCTCTATGGGAAATGACCAGTAATAATAGTTTTTTCTGTTGATGATCAAATCCACCTTCGACATCGTTGATGACCGTGATGCCTTGCTGCAAGGCACATTGCAACGTCGTAATGACGGGTTCTGCTTTTTCTGTAACGACCAGCAGCTGTACACGCCGCTGCTTCAGGTTGACGTAGTCGACCATCCGCCCACTGATGAAGAAGGAAATGGCACTATAAAAAGCATAAGGCCAACCAAAGATCAGCCCAGCTGCTAGCTGCAAACTGACATTGAAGCCGATAAAGAAACTGCCGATACTTCTACCAGTGGCTTTTTTCACTAAAATCCCTAAAATGTCAAGCCCACCCGTTGAAAAATCGTCGTTCAATGTCAAGCCCACCGACACCCCGTGCAGCAATCCGCCAAACACGGCACAGATCACCGGATCGGTCGTTAAAGCAATGACCGGAACCACCTTCATCATAACAGAAGACAGGACGACGGTACAAACCGTCATGATGGTAAATTCTCGATCGATTTTGACCCAAGCAACCGCTAACAATGGCGCATTAAAAAAAAGCACCAAAAGCGGGATCGAAAGCTGCAGATTCAACTGCTCATCTAAAAGCTGCGACAACAATTGCGACAAACCAGTGATCCCACTCGCATAAATATTTCCCGGCAGCCAAAAGAGATTTAGGGCAATCGACGACAGCAATGCATAGATCAAAGCAACAAGCATTCGTTTTCTATAACGTGCCATTTTTTTCCTCCTCCACTTCGCTTTTAGTATATATCATTAAGTATATACTGTCACGCAGAAAAAGCAGGCGAAATGAGGAGGAAAACAGGAACAAAGCAAGGTAAAAACACGCCAAAATCAAGGAGTAAAACGTTGGTATCAAAGGTTTTTTAAGATTTTTTTAAAGCGAGTAAATCACTTGAAATTCGCTAAAAAATGAATAAAATAAAAAGTGTAAAAACAAAAGAATAAAGAAAGGATGATTCTTATGACACATGAGATTGTGCCACGCCGCTCAGATTCATACAGTATGACACCTTTTGATTTCTTTGAAGATTTTGGCCGCAGTTTTTTTGATGGGTTTCCATCGAACCTGATCAAAACCGATATTCACGAGAATGACAAGGAATTTCTCGTTGAAGCAGAACTGCCTGGCATCCCTAAAGAAAATATTCAAGTAACCTATGAAAATGGGGTTTTAACGATTACGGGACAACACCAGACGGATCATGCGACCGAAGATGAAAAAGGACGTCTGGTTCGCAGCGAGCGCAGCTTGACAAGCGTTCGGCGGCAATACCTGTTAGAAAACGTCAAAGAGGATGAAATCAAAGCCTCTTACGCTGAAGGAATTTTGAAATTGACGTTGCCAAAAGACCAAGGCAAACAAGCGTCAAAGAAACTGATTCCGATCGAGTAACCAAGGCAATCAAAGCACCGCAGCAAAACGAGCGATCTCTGTTTTGCTGCGGTGCTCGTTTTATTTTAGAAACTGTCCGAGTACTAAAAAAATGCACCATCGCTTCTGAGAAAGCGACGGTGCGTTTGTGCTTATTCTTTGGTTTCGTCTTGGATGCTCGTTGCGTCTTCGACATCAGCTGGTTCGATTTGTGTTTCAACGGATGCAACAGTTCCAGGTTTCACTGTGCGGATCGCTGAACGATCAAACTCTAAGAAAATTCCTTCACAGTCGATGATCACGGTGCTTTTTTCTGTGTTGACTTCAGAAAGAACGCCGTGGAGTCCGCCGATGGTTACGACTTCATCGCCAGCTTTCATATTTTCTAAAAGATTTTTACGCTCTTGCTGTTGTTTCTTTTGTGAACGACTCATAAAGAACCACATTGCCACTAAAGCAACCAGCATAAAGAGCATTGGTAAAGATTGTGCCATTTTTTTCACCTCGATTTATTTTCTTTCCTATAAGATACTTTATCAGAATTCCTCTATTATTCCCACCATTTTAGTAGAGAATGTTAGAAATTCCTCGCATTTTCCTTGTTGAACCCATACTCTTCAATAAAATGCTCACGGAACTCCAACAAGTTGTCATCCATGATGGCTTGACGGACATTTTTCATCAGATTCAATAAGA
This sequence comes from Enterococcus sp. DIV0755f, assembly GCF_051713725.1. Taxonomy (NCBI): domain Bacteria; kingdom Bacillati; phylum Bacillota; class Bacilli; order Lactobacillales; family Enterococcaceae; genus Enterococcus; species Enterococcus sp. DIV0755f. Next base: position 486,232 of record NZ_JBIOQL010000001.1, on the reverse strand, counting down.
AGTAGACATTGTGGTAAGACGTCAAACGCATACCAAAGGTTTCATCACATTTGATCAAGTGGCGGATGTACGCACGAGAATAGTTTTTACATGTATAGCAATCACACTTCTCGTCAATTGGTCGAAAGTCACGGGCATATTGCGCATTTTTCACGACTAAACGACCTTTTGAAGTCATACAGGTACCGTTTCTTGCGATCCGTGTTGGTAAAACGCAGTCGAACATATCGACACCGCGAATCACGCCATCGATCAAGGAGTCAGCTGCCCCAACGCCCATCAGGTAACGTGGTTTGTTTTCTGGAATCCAAGGAGTCGTAAATTCCAACACGCGATTCATTTCCGCTTTTGGTTCGCCAACTGACAGGCCGCCGATGGAATACCCTGGGAAGTCCATACTGATCAAGTCTTGGGCACTTTGCTTGCGCAAGTCTTCAAAGCCTGCACCTTGAATGATCCCAAACAAGCCTTGCCGATCTGGATTGGCATGGGCTTTCAAGCCACGCTCCGCCCAGCGAGACGTCCGTTCCACCGATTTTTTGACGTAGTCATAGCTTTCATCAAATGGCGGACACTCATCAAAACTCATCATGATATCTGACCCTAATTTGTTTTGGATATCAATCGCTTTTTCAGGAGATAAAAACATTTTCGATCCATTCAAATGGTTTTTGAAATGGACACCTTCTTCGACGATGTTACGCATTTCGGCTAATGAAAAGACCTGAAAACCACCAGAATCTGTTAAGATTGGTTGATCCCAATTCATAAATTTATGTAAGCCGCCTGCTTCTGCAACAATGTCTTCTCCTGGACGTAACCACAAGTGATAGGTATTGCTTAAAATGACGCCTGCACCCATTTCTTTCAACTCTTCAGGGGCAAGGGTTTTGACCGTTGCTAATGTGCCGACTGGCATGAACATTGGCGTTGGAAAGGTTCCGTGAGGCGTGATCAGTTCGCCTAAACGGGCACCGGTATGCTTTTCTTTCTTTATCAGACGATAACGAATGGCTGGTTCCGTCATTCATTTCCCTACTTTCTCTCTATACTCGATTAACTGTGCAACGCTATCTATGATAAGGGTTGCCCTTACATTTTGCAAGGAAGTTTAAAGAAACTAAGAGTATTTTCTCCTAGTCATGCGAAACATCTATTACTTTTTTTTGAAGATTTAGCGAAAGTTTGCTATCATGTTATTTATATTGAAGGGAGGTTTTTTGAAATGAAATCAAATAGAGAACTAAAAGCAGAAGCAAAAGCAATGCTGCGAGGACGCTGGAAAGACAGTGTTTTGATGTGTATTGTACCGACTTTGATCTCGATCGCTATCGCATTCGTCATTATCGTCCTTACTGTTATTCCATTGTATCAAAGCGGTATGTTCAATGATCTTGGTTCTACCGATGCAGTCAATTCCGCTGGCGGCAGTGGTGGCAGTGGCGGCGGCGGTTTGATCAGCGGTCTATTTTCTGCCTTATTCGGTGCTGGGATCTCTTGGACTTTCCTTGATCTTTTACGCGGTAAAAAACAGTCGATCCAACCCTTTTCTGATGTCTTTCGTGGCTTCAGTGGTGCTTTCGTATTAGGGATCATCGTCATTTATATTTTGTCGACTATCTTCACGACGTTGTGGACATTCCTGTTTATCATTCCTGGGATCATTAAAGCTTATTCTTATTCTCAAGCATATTTTGTCTTTTATGATACCTATGAAGAAACGGGCATGCGACCAGATTTTCTCAGCTGCATCACAGGTAGCCGTCATTTAATGAGAGGCTACAAAGGGCAACTGTTCATCCTTGATCTGAGCTTCATCGGCTGGCACATTTTGGCCATCATGACAGCAGGAATCGGCTACTTATGGTTGACGCCATACATCAGTGCAACCAAAGCAGCGTTTTATGACAATCTACCTAAACGAGCACTTGCTTAAAAGATCGGTTCGCCGGTCTTTTTTTTGAGGAAAACGACCTTTTTCTTTTGCAAACGCTTCCGTTTCGTGTTATAGTATACGTGTAAGGAAGGTAGCAACTCTGTTGGTGGTTTTCGTAAATATCGCAAACTCAATCTACTAAAAGTTGTTGAACGTACAAGTTTCACCTAGTACCAAACGTGTAAAGTAACAAGAAGAAAAACGTAACAAGGATCGAACATTTCCATATCGAAAAATGATACGTCTCATTTTGTATCGGAATACACGAAACATGTGTAAGTTTGTAAATGAAAACAAATTTTCGAGAAACATTGCTTTGCATGGACCACAAAAAGCGACCACCACTTATACCTTCCTCTAGTAGTAAGCTGGGCGACAAAAAAGCAGTTCTAAAAGTTGAGAAATTGTTTCAACTTAAAGAGCCGCTTACGTCGCTCAGTTTTTTTGTTTATTTTAAGAACATCGCATCGCCAAAGCTAAAGAAGCGATACCGCTCATCGATGGCATGTTGGTAGGCAGAAAGTGTTAGGTCGCGTCCTGCAAAGGCACTGACTAACATCACTAAGGTTGATTTTGGTAAATGGAAGTTGGTAGAAAAAGCTTCCACGATTTTAAACTGATAGCCTGGCGTGATAAAAATACTCGTCCACCCACTATCGGCTTTGATTTGCCCATCAAACTTAGTCCCAATGGTTTCTAACGTACGGATCGAAGTCGTACCGACTGCAACGATCTTGCCGCCATTTGCCCGAACCTCGTTCAATTGAGCGGCAGCTTCTTCTGTCAAACGGTAAAATTCGCTGTGCATCTCATGATCAGCGATATTATCGACACTGACTGGACGAAACGTTCCTAAACCAACGTGCAAAGTCAGATAAACCAGCTTGACGCCTTTTGCTGCGATCTGCTCCAGCAATTCTGGGGTAAAATGCAAGCCGGCAGTCGGTGCAGCAGCTGAGCCGTTTTCTTTGGCATAAACCGTTTGATAGCGGTCTGGGTCTTCTAGCCGTTCTTTGATGTAAGGCGGTAACGGCATTTCGCCAAGTGATTCCAGAATCTCTAAAAAGATCCCTTTGTACTGAAAACGAATGATCCGGCCGCCGTGATCGAGCTCTTCTTCCACCACTGCCTCTAATCGTCCGTCGCCAAAGGTAATCTTCGTGCCGACTTTGGCTCTTTTGGCTGGCTTGATCAAGGTTTCCCACGTATCCCCTTCAATATTGTTCAGTAAAAGGATTTCTAAATGGGCACCTGTTTCTTGTTTTTCGCCATAGATACGAGCTGGTAATACCCGCGTATCATTCATCACCAAAGCATCCCCTGGTGCCAATTCATCAATGATGTTATAGAAGTGCTTGTCCTCAAATTTACCAGTCTCACGGTCAACCACTAATAAACGGGAACTTGAGCGATCGCTTAATGGCGTTTGGGCGATCAGTTCTTCCGGTAATTCAAAATCAAAATCTTCAGTTGTAAGCATGTTGTTCCTCTCTTTCCCTAAATTCTTCTCTATTCTAGCATGTTTTTATAAAAATTGAAAAAACAGCTTTTTATTCTGCCCTTTCTTAGAAAAAAATAAAGAGACTGCTGCCAAGGCCTTCTGCAAAAAAACCTCCTTTTTCCCAATGAAAAATAACGGGAGATCTTCGCCGTTTCTTTTCTCTATGCACCGCTCCTTAATGTGGACTTGCTTCTGGCGCTATTTTCGGTTTTGTCTATACAATTATGAAAAAAATGGGCAGATTATTTGAATAACAAGGGACTTTTCGGCATACTTAGTACAGATTCTAAGCCATTATTCAGATTGCTTAAATAAAAATAGAGGTGACATCATGATTGAGTTTCAGCAGGTATCCAAAATTTACAAAGGTGGTAAAGTCGCTGTTGAAGATGTGAATCTTTCCTTTGAAAAAGGCGAATTCATTTGCTTCATCGGGACAAGTGGTAGCGGAAAGACGACTTGTATGCGGATGATCAACCGTATGACGGATCCTTCTAAAGGAAAAATCTTGATCAATGGAAAAAGCGTCACAGAGATCAACCCAGTGGAATTACGCCGTCAAATCGGCTATGTGATCCAAAGCATCGGTTTGATGCCTCACATGACGATTCGGGAAAACATTACACTGGTTCAAAAATTGTTAAAAGTCAGCCAAGAAGAACGCAACAAAACTGCCGAGCGCATGATCGATTTGGTGGAATTGCCGCGAGAAATGCTCGACCGCTACCCCAACGAACTATCTGGGGGCCAACAGCAACGAATCGGTGTTGTCCGTGCCTTGGCAGCTGACCAAGATGTCATCTTAATGGATGAGCCTTTTGGCGCACTAGACCCAATCACTCGTGATTCCCTACAAGATTTGGTCAAAGACTTGCAAGAACGGCTTGGAAAAACCGTCGTCTTCGTTACCCATGATATGGATGAAGCATTGAAACTTGCTAGCCGTATCGTGATCATGAGTGAAGGAAAAGTCATTCAATTTGATACACCAGAAAATATTCTGCAACACCCAGCAACACCGTTTGTGGAAGAATTGATCGGTGAAGACCGCTTGTTACAAGCAAAACCTGACACAACGCCAGTTAAAGACGTGATGTTGAATACCCCGATCGCTATCACACCAGAAAAATCCTTACAAGAAGCGATTCATTTGATGCGGGAAAAACGGGTCGATACCTTGCTGGTTACCGACAATAGCAACGTGTTAAAAGGCTACATCGATGTCGAATCCATCGACCGCAACCGTGGCAAAGTTACTAGTGTCGGCGATATCTTGAACAAAGATGTCTTTTTCGTTCGTGAAACCGCCTTGTTGCGGGATACCTTGCAACGCATTTTAAAACGCGGCTTAAAATATGTGCCGGTAGTAGATGCCGACAAACATTTAGTCGGGATTTTGACCCGTGCTTCCTTAGTTGATATCGTTTATGACGTGATTTGGGGCGATGAGCCATCGATCATGGAAGCCATTGAGTCGGCGAAACCTGAAGAAACTGAGGAGGTCTAGCGCATGCAAAGCTTCTTTAATGAATATGGCGGCCAATTGGTCACCAAAAGTCTCGAACATTTGTATATCTCTTTTGCGGCTTTGCTCTTAGGGATTCTTGTTGCTGTACCGATCGGTGTGATCTTGACCCGTTTCCCCAAAGCAGCAACGGTCGTGATCGGCATCACCAGTGCGCTGCAAACCGTGCCTTCTTTGGCGCTATTGGCATTGATGATCCCGATTTTAGGTGTCGGAAAAGTCCCTGCTATCGTCGCTCTTTTCATTTATTCCTTGTTGCCGATTTTGCGAAATACCTACATTGGAATGAAAAAAGTCGATTGGAATTACCGCGATGTTGCCAAAGGGATGGGAATGACCAACTTGCAGTCGATCATCAGTGTGGAATTACCCCTAGCGATCCCAACGATCATGGCAGGGATCCGCTTATCGGCCGTGTATGTTTTAGCCTGGGCTACCTTGGCTTCTTACATTGGCGCCGGTGGACTTGGTGATTTGATCTTTAGCGGACTAAACAACTACCAACCGCCTTTGATTTTTGCTGGGACGATTCCAGTGACGATCTTTGCTTTATTAGCTGACTGGTTACTGGGTTTGTTAGAAAACAAACTGACACCAGCTGCCTTAAGGGGGGATGCGTAATGAAAAAAACTTCAAAATTAGCGCTGTTGTTTTCCTTAAGTGTCGCTTTACTGTCCGGCTGTTCTTTTCCCGGTTTAGCCTCGACTTCTGATGAGAATACCGTGGCGATCACAGGTGGGATCACTTCCGAAGCCCAAATTCTTGGCGCGGTGGTTGCCGGTATGGTCGAACACTATACGGATAAAAACACAACCGTCATTAACAACTTAGCAACAACGACCATCAATCACCAAGCAATGATGAATGGCGATGCGTCGATCTCAGCTGCTCGCTACACAGGAACTGACTTGACCACGACGTTAGGATTGGAGCCAGAATCTGATCCGCAAGCCGCCTTTGACAAAGTCAAATCAGAATTTGAGCAACGGTACCAACAGACTTGGTTCCCTTCTTACGGCTTTGATAACACGTATGTCTTTCTTGTCAGGAAAGACACTGCCGAAGAATACGGATTGGAAAAAGTCAGTGACTTGAAAGATGTCGCAGATCAATTGGTTGCAGGGGTCGATACCGCGTGGATCACACGGGTCGGCGATGGGTACGATGGCTTCCAGAAAGCCTATGGGTTCTCTTTCCAAAATATCCTACCGATGCAGATCGGTCTCGTCTATGATGCTGTTGATAACGGAAAAATGGATATCGTTTTAGGGTACTCAACCGACGGCCGGATCGGCAGTTACGATCTCGTGATGCTAGAAGATGATCTAAACTTCTTCCCGCCTTATGATGCCGCACCGATCGTCGATGACAAATTGTTGAAAGAAACACCTGAAATCGGCGATGCCCTGAACAAATTAGCAGGCAAAATCGATACCGAAAAAATGCAAGAATTGAATTACAAAGTGGATAATGACCTTCTAGAACCAACGGTAGTTGCCGAACGTTTCTTAGAAGAAAATAATTACTTCGAAGGAGAGTGACGAAATGGCAGACATGAATTTATTCCAACAATTTCTTTTCTATTTTCAAGAAAATGGCGGCTATGTTTTTGCCCAGTTCATTCGTCACTTCTTGATTTCAATCTACGGGGTACTTTTTGCCTCGATCGTCGGGATTCCAATCGGGATCTTGATTTCTAAAAAAATGCGTTTGGCAGATTGGGTGATTCGTTTCGCCAATATCATCCAGACGATTCCATCTTTAGCGATGATCTCGATTTTAATGATCGGCATGGGCTTAGGTGTGAATGTCGTGATTTTAACGATTTTCCTTTATTCTTTGTTACCGATCATCAAAAATACCTATACCGGCATGCGCCAAGTCGACCGCAATACGTTAGATGTCGGCAAAGGGATGGGGATGACTAGCTGGCAGCGATTGTATATGATCGAATTGCCATTGTCTGTTTCGGTGATCATGGCAGGGATTCGAAACGCCTTAGTCGTGGCGATCGGTATCACCGCTATTGGCGCTTTCGTTGGTGCTGGTGGACTGGGGGACATCATCATCCGCGGAACCAATGCGACAGATGGTGCATCGATCATCTTAGCCGGTGCTTTACCAACTGCCTTGATGGCGATCATTACGGATCTTGGGCTAAGCTTTATTGAACGCCGCTTAGATCCCGCCAGCCGTACGTCACGCTAAACTTATTGGGAAAAAGCAAAAGCCGTTGTGACCAATAAATGGTCACAACGGCTTTTTTGGTTCGGTCATTTTTCAGAAAAGTATCTCTTCAGACGCTTCCCTTCTTAGGGTTAACGCCCTGCTCTTTTTTGCTATTTATCCATTCCGTATACTTCGACTTCATAGATTCGGGCTGCTGAGTCTGCTCCTTGTGTTGGTTTATCGATACTGATTTTTACATATTGCACCTTCTGGACGGCAAACGTATTGGTGCTATTGCCGGCTTCATTTTTCAACGTTCGTGAAACTGGCTCATAGTCTTTGCCATCTTCACTGACGAGCACCGTATACGCCCGCGTATTCATGTCTGGGCCTTCTCCACCAGCTTCCGCATGGGCGAGGCGTACTTCACTGACCGTTTGCGGTCGACCGAGATCGATCATCAACTCATGAGGCGCATTGCCTGTCGCACACCACTTCGTACTCAAATCACCATCGAGGGCAAAAGCTGGTGCTTCGGCATCATTGACAAACGATGAAGCAGTTGCTTCGGCATCTTTTGAAAGCAGCAGCAACTCTTTTGGCGCATCAGCAGAAATCGTGATCAATCCCGCCATTTCCAGAGGGGTCTCTCCTGCTTCGTTTTTGGCAACAAGCGTGACTTTGTAGGTACCTGGTTCCGAATAGGTCACTTGGGGATTTTCTTCTGTACTGCTGGTGATATCGCCGCCTTCAAACGTCCATTCAAATGCTTCGGCATTCGCAGATGAGGTATTCGTGAAGGTGATCGTTTCCCCCGGTGCCGCTAAGGTTTTAGAGGCTGTAAAGGCTGCTTTTGGCAGCTGATTGTTCGGCCAAGTGATCTCCACCGTATCGGATAGCTTGCCGCGATTGCCATAGCGATCCACTGCCACCACCGCGAACTTGGTTTTCGTCCCTTTTGGTCGTTCAACGGCATTCAAATAGTGGTTGGTTGCTGGCGTAGCTGCTAAGAAAGAGCGTGAGCCGTCATCGTTCAATTGGTAGACCTCATAAACCGCAGCTGTCTTGTCCTTGGCAGCTTCCCACGTTAAACGGACCCCCGCATAGTTGCCCTCTTCTTCATCAAAGAGCACATCCTCAACCGTCAATGCTTCGGCAGCGAATTTCTCCGCTTTCTGATCTCCGATCGTTAATTGCCCTAGATTCAACTCATAGACATCACTGGTTTCTTTCGTGGTTATGTCATAACCGATCGCTGTCACTTCCCCTTTGATGTCTTTCAATGAGTAAGTGATCGTCGTCCAGTCTGTTGCGACCTCTTTGTCTCCTTTGATCGTTTGTGTTGAACCATCAGCTAAAGTCACGACCAAATCAAGAGCTGTCGGTACCGTTGCTTTGACAGTCGTCGTCAACTTCGTCTTTTTCGTCACAGGAAATGCTGTCTGATACAATGCCATGTGACTGGTACTGCCTTTTGTCATCTGTCCACGTAGTTTCAGTGCATTTCCACCATTATAGGCATCCGCATAATTGATTGATACAGCCAAATCATTGTCTTTTCCATGATCAAAGACCCAACGATAGGTCGGCAAAACAGCTTGCAAGCTTCGGTTGTTCCAATTGCGGCTGGACACTTTTTCTCCCTCGATAAAATAGTTGTAGCCATTCCCCAGACTAAAATTCGTCACAAAAGGCAGCTCTGTGATAGCGGTCTGTTCCAGGGCATAGGTGGAGATCCCAGGCCACTCTGTCGCTTCTGGCAGCTGGCTTTCCCGAGGATCGCCCGTGTTATTGACCCAAAAAGCATTCTCTTTGCTTTGGAAATCATCCGGCGTACTAGCAGAAGAATAGGTCCAGCTAGGCACATACAGGCCCAATGAGGTATAAGGAACGCCTCTTTCATCCGTAAACAGATCCCAGCGCACAGGCGTTGAATAGCCATTTTCTTGTACATCGATCCCAGCAAAAAGATCGTAAGGATCGACACCGATTTCACGGGCTTTTTCATTGGAGGCCTTCAACAGCTCTTTGTCCGCCAGTTTGTCAGTGGTCCACCAGAAATTCAAGAACATACTATCTGCCAATGGGTTCATCTCTGCATCCACCAAATAAGCTTTGTTCTTATCCGTCAAAGCGTTTTGCCAATCCATTTTCCCATCACTCGTCATGGAATCATACCACATGATCTCTAAATGCTCGTCGGCTTGTTCTTTGAATTGGGCGATCAATTCTTGCATCGCTTTGGCGTGGCTTTCATTTAGTCCTTTACCATCAGCCCCCGATTGTTCGACACCTTCCGCTGCATCATCAAAACTAGTGACCGCCGTATCGGTTTCTTGATTGATGAACCAGCCATCAAAGCCATACGTATTGGCAACTTCGATCATCTTTTCTACGATCGGAAAATTGCCATCCTCATCCTTAGCTAAAAACGTATCTAGCCATTCCAGTTTCCCACCATGGGCAGTTTGCGGAAAGAAGATCGTTCCTAAAACCGGCACGCCATTCCTATGAGCAGCATCTGTCACATCAGGACTTGGTGGTACGATGATCCCTTCGCCAGAAGAGCCGCCCCAATAAACCAATTGATCAATGTATTGCCAATAAGAAAAGACATTGGCATCAAAGGTATTGATCCCTCGTGGTGCATTGCCGCTCGTACTGCTATTCATGATCGAAAGCGCCACGACTTTGGTTTCTGCCGTTTGCGTGTCATTCATCTTCGGCAACGTCTCTTTAGCTGCCCGCTGCGCTAATGGAACAACGCTAGTATTGTATTTCGCATCTGGATCTTTTTCAAAAGACCATGCCAACAAATCCTCTGGGAACCAATAAGACGACTCCGGTTGATTGTCCATCGCTTTTTCCAACGTACTTTTGGCTGTTTCTTGGTAAACGACTTTTCCAGTTGTCTTCGCCTCACTTTGGGTGCAGCCACCGATTGCCGTTGCCGCTGCCAATACCAACAAAGATACGCCAACTTTACTGATTTTCCTTGTCACACTTCTTCCTCCTTGTTTTACATAAACCCGCCAACATTCCTACACTAAAACGATAACGCTTTCAAAGACCGGAATATAGGAACAAATTAAAGAAATCATGCAACAAATCCAAGAAGGTTGAGTTTAGAAAAAAAAGAGCCTCCTTTTTGGGAAGCTCTTTGGCCCTGCTTACTTCTTACTTCTTTCCAACGAGCGGCAGCCAAACGCGCATTTCGCCTATACCCCGATTGCCCCATAAATGGTATGGAATCAGTTGCCACGTACGAGGTATGACCGTTTCCGCTCGTTCTTCGTAAAGGGTTGTTCCCGACCATTCTTCGCTTTGGTAGCCTTTGATCGCCAAGCGTAAAGTAGTTGGCAACAACGTATCCTCTTTCGAAAAGGTCGCCTCCAGCGCCTGTGGGTCGATGCGGCAACGCCAGAGTGCTTGACCATTGTCGGCTTCTTCTATGCAATACACGAAGGGGCCACGTTGCAATGCGACTTGATTGATAGCTTGAATAACCTGAGGATTCGCACGCAAGATTTGCAATGGTTGTTCAAAACGGATATTGGCCGTCACGTTTTCGACTGCCTCAAAGATGATTGCCTCGTTCGTCTCCTGCCATTCGTGTTCACTATCGATTTGAAACTTACTTAGTCCGTTAGGTTTGTGGATGATGAGCGTCTTTGGAATGCCTTGATAGCGAATCGTGAGGTCCTCTGTAAAAGGAAACCCGCCCGTTTGTTCAAACGTAAATTGATCAGGTTCTTCTAAACGGCTTGCCACAAATAAATTCACGTAAAGCTTTTCCTGATCGCAAGTGTAAACCAAGCGCTGCAGCGAAGCGACCATCCGCGCAAAATTCGGCGGACAACACGCACAACCGAGCCAATCAGGTCGTTGGGCTTTGACGTGACCTTTGCCAGGATTTTCTTGATCTCGTTGGGGATTGACCTCCAAAGGATTCACGTAGAAAAAGTGTTTGCCGTCAATTGCCGCACCAGAAAGGACGCTATTATACAACGCTCGTTCCATCGTCGCTAAATATTTTGGTTCATTGGTTAGTTTGAACAGCTCAAAAGAAAATTGGACCAATGCAATAGCTGCACAGGTTTCACAATACATCGTATCATTTGGCAAATCATAGGGACCGACAAAGGCTTCCCCGTGAACGGTTGAGCCGACGCCACCGGTCACATACATTTTCTTACAGGCGATGTCTTCCCAGATCGCTTCGCAAGCGTCGCTTAATGCTTGATCTTGGGTATGCTGGGCGACTTTTGCCATCCCGCTTGCCATATACAGCATTCGTACCGCATGCCCTTTGGCTTCATGCTGCTTTTTAGGTTGATCGTAGGCTTGTAAATAGGTGAGGTCTACCCTTGGCGTTTCATCTGATAAGCCATCCGCTTGGTTTTTCAAGATTTCTTTTTCGTAAAAGGCAGGATCTTCCCCACGTACTTCAAGAAAGAAATCAGCTAATGTCAAATAGGTTTGTTTACCGGTGTATTCATACAAACGCACCAGAGCCAATTCGATCTCTTGATGGCCATCAGCACCTTGAATTTTTCCAGGCTCCCGCCCAAAATACGTGCAAATATTGGCGATATTTTTCTCTGCCACGGTCAGTAATTTATCCTTGCCTGTTGCTTGATCATAAGCGATAGCCGCTTCGACTAGATGCCCGGCACAATAAAGTTCATGACTGAAATACAGCTGACGGTATTTTAACTTCGGTCGGGTCAATTGAAAGAAGGTATTTAAGTAGCCGTCCGCTTCTTGCGCAGCAGCAACTAAGTCAATCACTTCATCTACTGTCTTTTCCAATTGCGGATCGCTAGTATTCAACAAGCTATACCCAGCCGACTCGATCCATTTGTAGACATCACTATCTTGGAAAAACCAGCCAAAATGTTCCCCTTCCATTTGCCCTGCAGCGATGCGAAAATTCGCCAATGCATGGCTTTTCCCAGCTGGCAAATTGGGATCTTCCCGTTCTGCTTGAACATCTACATCGATTTCATCATTTAGGACTTGGTATTGGTAAGGAATCGTTTCTTTGCGAACAAGCTCTTGGTATCCTTGCCAAAACTCGTCCGTGAGCTGGATCTTGTTTAATGCGAATTCTTTCATTTCGTTCTCCTGTTCTTTTATTTTTTTATGTTTGATCATTCGTTTCATATTTACTTCATTAATAAAAAGGCCGGATCATCTCCTGTGATATGTTGCCCTGCCTCCTCTTTGATCGTTTGCTTATATAAGAGCTGGTAGGCTTTAGGACTCATGCCTTTTTTCTGTTTAAAGGTATTGGTAAAGTGCTGCCTACTGTTGAATCCTGCTTGAGCGGCAATTTCGACGATTGGCAGCTGACTATTGCTTAGTAAAAATGCTGCCTGCTTCAGACGCTCACTGGTGAGAAAATGGTTGACCGTCACTCCCAGTTGCTCATGAAAGAGTTTATGCAAGTAGGCTTTCGTAATCCCCACAGCCGCTGCGATTTGGGAGACTTGAATATCTTCATCAAAATGCTGTTGAATATAGTTGACCGCAGCGTTCACATAGCAATTGCCCCGTTTGGTTTCTTTCTTACGTAATGAAAAGGCTAATTCCATCAACATCCGCTTAAACAAGAGCTCGATCGTAAATTGCCGTTCAGCAGACGGTTGCTCTTGAGTATCATCGATCATTAGCAGCTGCAGCAATGACTTGATCGCTTGTCCAAATTGGCGGACATCGCGACTTTTCGCGTAAGGCTCATTCAATTGTACATTTCCTTTGATGTATGCAAAAACATCACGAACACAATGGCCGGACGGTGTCTCACTCAGAAGAAATTCAATATTCAGTAAGGTGCAGGAATCTCCTTCAACGAGTAAGGCGTGTTCCACAAACGCGTTTATGAAAACGAAATCATTTCTTTCCAGAACAATTACTTGATCTTGCACCTTTATCTTACACTTCCCTTTGGTCACAAACATGATCTCACACGCTGGGTGTTGATGTGGATCCATGGAAAAACGCTCAAGGGCAACACTATAGTATGCTGTAATCTTCGCATAGTTTGTTTCTTGTGGAAACACCATTGATCAACTCCTTTTTCATTAGTTGACGATTTCTTTCTTTTTTATTTCTAGTAGACAAAACTTTCCCTCTCTTTTTTATTGCTTACTATACTATAAGAAAAACGTACTAGGAGGAAATCAATGTCTTTTTTACATTTTGCACAAACACCCCCAATGGGATGGAATTCTTGGGACTGCTATGGCGCTTCTGTAACCGAAGCAGAAGTGATCGCCCATGCAGATTTTATGGCAGAGCATTTGAAAGCTTATGGTTGGGAGTACGTCGTCGTGGATATTCAATGGAGCGAACCAGAAGCAAAGTCTACAAGGTACAATGATTTTTATCCGTTGTGTATGGACGACTATTCTCGCTTGATTCCTGCTGAGAACCGTTTCCCTTCAGCAAAAGATGGCGCTGGTTTCAAAAAACTTGGTGACTATCTGCATCAAAAAGGGCTGAAGTTTGGTATCCATATCATGCGCGGCATTCCACGACAAGCAGTTCATCAAAATACGCCGATCAAAGGAACAGATAAACGGGCACGGGACATTGCTATGAATTCAATCTGCCCTTGGAATTCCGATATGTATGGGGTCGATGTTTCATTGCCTGAAGGACAGCTTTATTATGATTCTTTGCTCGAATTATATGCTTCTTGGGGTGTTGACTTTATAAAGGTGGATGATATCGGCGATTCGAAAATTTACGGTGATGCCCATAAAGCAGAAATCAAAGCGATTCGCCGTGCGATCGATCGATCGGGTCGAGAGATCGTCCTTTCTTTGTCTCCCGGACCAGCTGCCCTCAAAAATGGTAGTTTCTTTCAAAATCATGCCAATATGTGGCGCTTGACGGATGACTTTTGGGATCATTGGGACGCCCTTTACGCCATGTTTGACCGAGCAGCAGAGTGGGCACCTTTCGTCCGTCCAGGTAACTGGCCTGACTGTGATATGCTGCCGTTGGGTCATATCGGCATTCGGGCAGTTGATGGTGGCGGTGGTGATAGCTGGACACGTTTTACGGAAGACGAGCAATACTTATTGATGAGTTTATGGACGATCTTCCAATCTCCATTGATGTTCGGTGGTACTTTACCAGACATCGATCCCTTTACGTTACGTTTATTGACGAATACTGAAGTCTTAGAAATATATCGAAGAATCCATACGAAAAAAGAGTTCTATCGTGATCAAGAGTGGATCATTTGGGAGGCGTTGAGCGACACAGCCGTCTACTATGCCATTTTCAATGTTTCTGATCAAACGCAAACCATCCCAAAATCGATCGCTGCTTTCCTACCAATTAAAAGCGGCACTGAGTTATGGCAACAAAAAGAACAAACAATTGCCGATGCTGAGGTTCCTACTCATGGTGTCAGATTATTAAAAGGCAGTATTTAGTAAAAAGGGCAGCAGCATACGTTTATAATCAGCACAATGTAACCTACTCATTGTGCTGATTATTTTTTTATTCTTCGTACACTTTTCGACCAAGAAACGCAACGCCTTGATCATTGATTCCAGAGAAAAACAACCTTTCTTTTTGGTCGATGTACTCATAATATGGGACAAATTCGTTTTCTCCCCACAAGTAACTTCGTCCTTCTTTTTTTAATGCTGTTATTTCTTGCAGTTGAGAAGATATAACTTGAGATTCATGATCAAATTGGATGATTTCCCACTTCCCTAACAGAGTTTCCTGCTCTGGCATTCGTGAAACACTTCCTTGATAGATTGAAGCAGAGATTACTGGCCAGCCTGATTCCAGCCAATAGAGTTTACGTATTTGTAAATGGAATTGGTCACTGAATGGTTTTCTCCGTGCATGATGCACAACGAAGCTTTCTTTATTGGATTGCGTAAAGATCGAGTTATGACCAGGAGCGTATACAACTGGTTCTTCTGAGAACTGATAACTGCCTAACAGTTTAGTCCCTACTTCGGTTGGCGTCTTTTCTTGATCCGTCATGGCCGTACCATGCCAGTCCAGATATGGCCCTGTAATTTCTTTTGCTCGGGCGACACGGATGTTATACGAATCGTTAAGGGAGTCGAAAGAAACAAACAAATAATAATAATCGGTTTCAGGATGATAATAGATAAATGGGCCTTCAATAGCAGTATCAACTGTTTTCGGACGAAAAGCAATCCGTTGGCCATAACTCTTTTCTTGAAGTTTTCCAGTTTCTTTGTTCAATGGAGCAATATAGATTCCGCCAAAAAAAGAACCATAGACAAACCACTGCTCACCCGAGCGGTCAAAAACAATATTGGCATCGATCGCGTTATGCTGTGCAAGAGTTGCATTGGTTTTAACAACCTCTCCTTGATCTTCCCAAGGGCCCAAAGGATCTGATGCTGTAGCTAAGCCGATAAAAGAAGTGGTACTGCCGAATGTCGAAGCAGAATAATACATACGGAATTCGTCCTTGTAGCGGATAACTTCCGGTGCCCATAGTCCTTGAGCTTTGCTCCATTTTACTGCTGGTTCAGGCATTTCTGACAATGCCTGTTTCTCAAATTGCCAATGGATCAAATCTTTTGAACGACGAATTGGTACACCAGCCGTTTTGGGCTGTTGTGTGTCTGTTGAATATAAATAAAAGGTACCTTCATGTTCAATAATCGTAGGATCATGAACCCCATTGATCGCTGTCATGTCTTCCCTCATCTCCTAATTGATTTATTCTATTTTATAAAAACAGGACAGCTACTTGACGAGCTGTCCTGTTTGTTCCCACATTCCTGCAGGACAGTTTTTCTTAGCTAAATTTGCGCGAAACCGATAAAAGCAGCCGCATTTGGTACAGGTATGATTCAATCGCAATGGACAAGTCTCACAAACAGCGATTCTCCTACTGACGATCTCCGGCGAAGCCAAGTCGCTTTCTAAAGAAAGTTGTTCTGCAATCAAGGATTCAATGTCTTCCTGTGCTGCTGCAGCAGCATCTTTCACTTCGCATCCTTTACAAGTCATGGGATCAGACTGTCAATGAGATCGTTAGAACACTCATTGCTGGCACCCGCAAGCTGACTTTGTTCTCTTCAACATCGTAAGCGGTGAAGTCTTGGATCACCACATCTTCAGGATGATCAAAATCATTGTGTGCGTTCATTTTGTCCCCCACGATATAACGAGCTTCTTTCACTTCATTGATCGCTGTTTCCAGGGAGAAGGTTAATTCTTCCGTGCCTTGGGTAGCAAAATTACAAACCGATAGATGGATCGCATCCTCTTTTTTCGAAATCGTATACGTAATGGTATCACTGCTAGTTCCATGGCTATCAATGGTTTCAGCATCTTGATGGACTTTGTACAAATCAAAGACATGATAGCTTGGGGTTTTCACCATTTGTTCGCCATCTGTCAAAATCATCGCCTGCAGGACGTTGACGGTTTGTGCGATATTTGCCATATGCACTCGCTTGGCATGTTTATGGAAAATATTCAAGGTGATCGCTGCGACCATGGCATCACGAATCGTATTTTGTTGGTATAAGAAGCCTGGATTCGTCCCAGGTTCTGCTGAGAACCAAGTGCCCCATTCATCAACAATGATTCCCACACGCTGTTCTGGGTCATACTGGTCCATGATCGCGCTGTGGCGGGTCAATAATTCATCCATGTAGGCTGCTTTTTCACAGGTCACTTGCCACTCTGCCTCATCAAATTCCAAGGCGCTCCCTTTTTCTTCCCAGCCCTGCGGATGAACGTAGTAGTGCAAGCTTAGGCCGTCCATCAACCAATGGGCGTTTTTCATCAGCGTTTCTGTCCAATGATAGTCTGCGACATTCGCTCCGCCAGCAACTTTGTAGATTTTTTTGTCACCGTATTGGCGGACATAGGTTTGATAGCGGCGATACAGATCCGCATAGTACTCTGGCCGCATATTGCCGCCGCAGCCCCAGTTTTCGTTTCCTACGCCAAAGAATTTCATTTCCCACGCATCTTCATGGCCATTTTCTCTGCGAAGATCAGCCATCGGAGAAATGCCATCCATCGTGATGTATTCCACCCATTCCGACATTTCTTGCACCGTTCCACTGCCGACATTGCCGTTGACATACGCGTCACATTCCAGCTGCTTGATCAATTCAAAAAATTCATGGGTCCCGAAATGATTGTTTTCAGTCACGCCGCCCCAGTGAGTGTTGACCATCGTTTTGCGGTTTTCTTTAGGACCAATCCCGTCTTTCCAATGGTATTCATCGGCGAAGCAGCCGCCTGGCCAACGCAGCACAGGGATTTGAATGTTTTTCAGTGCTTCAACCACATCGATCCGCATCCCATTTTTATTTGGGATCTGCGAATCTTCTCCAACGTATAATCCTTCATAGATACAACGGCCTAGATGCTCTGCAAAATGACCGTAGATATATTTACTGATCGTTGTTCCTGATTTTGTGTTTTGAATGTTGATCGTCAATCAGTTCACCTTCATCTCTAATTTATTGTTTGCGACCGGCTCGCCAAAAACTGGGAATCCTTTTTCATCCCAAGTGAATGGTTGTGCAACTGCATGTCGATTCGGGTTTGCCAGAGGATCGCCTGCCTGATTTTTTTCTGGTCTTGCATGATAAACTAAAATGTCCTCACCATCTGCCCCTTTTGTAAAAGAGTTATGCCCGGGTCCATATTGAGAATTCCGTTCTGACGTTTGAAAGACTGGCTCTTGGGATTTGTGCCAAGAAAATCCATTCAATAAATCACTATTTTCGTCTGTCCACAATAATCCCATAGCGTAATTTTCATCTGTAGCACTGCCAGAATAAGTGATAAAAATCTTACCATTTCGCTTAAGCACGGCTGGTCCCTCATTCACCATGAAACCAATCTGTTCCCAAGGGTATTCAGGGATCGATAGTAAAAGCTGCTTCCCTTTTAGTGTCCATGGATTTTCCATTTCTGATAGATAAAGATTAGAGTTTCCTGGAATTCTTGGATCTTGTTGCGCCCAAACATAATAAAGTTTCTCCTGATGTTCAAACACCGTTGCATCCAAACTAAAACTTTCAAATTGCGTGATGACCTGTCCTTTTTCTTCCCATTCCCCTTCAAAAGGGTCACTTGCATTATTTTCGATCACGAACATTCGATGATGATGATTTTCATTTCTAATCTCTTCATTATCACTCGCGGCAAAATAGATATACCACTTATCAGCGATAAAATGAATTTCTGGCGCCCAAATCAATTCACTCATTGGTCCCGACTCATGTGCCTGCCATACTGTCTTTCTTTCCGCATCTTCCAGTTCATTGAGGCTTTTCGCTCGTCTAAGTTCAATCGACTGATACCCAGGAACTGAACCTGTAAAATAATAGTAACCATCGGAATGTAAATATACCCAAGGGTCTGCTCGTTCGTACACAATTGGATTTTGTATTGTCTCTGCATTTGCTTTTTCCATACCTTACTCCTCATTCCTAACAATAAATAATGGTACTCCTGCTTCTGAGGTACCTGTAAATGTCATTACTTGCTTTTGCTGATTTTCATCCCAGCCGGAAAGAAACTTCCCTTTATAAACAGTGTCATCGATAACCACACTTGAATCTTCTTGACTATTCTTTTCTGCTAGTTCCCATGTTCCAGTGCGATCACCTTTGATCGTGCCATTTTTTTCAACTGTAATTTCCTGTGGTTCTTTCAAATCATCCGTTAAAAACTTGTCAAAGGAAATCAGCGTATAGGCACCCGTAACTTGATTCTTTGTATAGTCAGCAATCGTTTCTTCGCTGTATCTCAATGGAGAAACAACCGGCCAGCCTGCTTCTGTGAAAAACATTTGATGGACTCTCACAGAATGGTATTCTCCGCTATTTGGAAAACGTGTATGGAAAATCAAGTAATATTGATTGGTTTCTTCATCATAATAGGTCGAGTTGTGACCTGGCGAAACATAGCCAACCCCTTCATTGCTCGTATTTTCGGTATATAGGAAGTTCCCCATAATTTTAGTTCCGAAGTCTTGAATACTTGCGTCATCAAAAACCGTTCCAAATTTTCCTTTGACCTCAGCCATTGGATTTCCTTGGCTGTCTTCATAAGGACCATCGGGATTCTTTGACCGCGCGACTCGAAGGTTGTATCCACCGTCTGCATCTAGCCCACCAAATGAAGTGAACAAGTAATAGTAGCCATTTTCTTGATTATACTGAATGTATGGTGCTTCGATGCGACTGTGATTTCCGCCCATCAAATGTGTTCCGTATGAATTGCGATCTTTAGGCAAACCCGTTTCATCATCCATTTCTAGGATAAAAATCCCACCTGAGTATGATCCATAGACCATCCATAATTTTCCTTCATTGTCATAAAAAACATGAGGATCGATCGCATTTGGATGAATCGCTGCATTGTACGCTTCACCAAACTGCGGAGAGGTTCCTGAATAAAGAAAAGATTCGACTTTTTCATAAGGACCTTCAATAGAGTCAGATACCGCCACTCCCATTACGGAGAGCGGTGAAGTTCCTTGACACAAACAATAGTACAAATAGTATTTTCCATTCTTAAACTGTTGGATATCACTAGCCCATAAAGTATCTGTCTGTGCGTACTCAAACTCTTCTGCCAATTCTTCTCGAATATTCTCAAATAGTGTATCTTCAGATACTGAATTAGATATCTGCTCCCACTTCATCAAATCCTGAGACTTGGCAAATTGCATATGTGATCCAATAATATAAAACGTATCATCCGCTTTGATCACCGATGGGTCATGGACACTAACATCGGCAAACTCAGGAGGGGACAAGACTTCTTCAACTGCAGAAGCAGTACAGCCAGATAAAAGAACCATTAGAGGAACACACGAGAAAAGAAATTTTTTGATCATGATTTTAACAATCCTTTCTTGCTATAGCCTGACAACAAGCACTTGCTGGCACTGTACAAAAAGATTGAAATTGCGACAAAAAAGAACCAATGATACGCCATGCTAACAATTGAAAATGTGAGAACCATCAAAAGACAAAGAAGCGATTCTTTTGGTAACAAGAATGGACTCGTCAATGAAAAAACGGCTTTTTTCCGCCACTT
Organism: Enterococcus sp. DIV0755f; assembly: GCF_051713725.1. NCBI lineage: Bacteria > Bacillati > Bacillota > Bacilli > Lactobacillales > Enterococcaceae > Enterococcus > Enterococcus sp. DIV0755f. The sequence continues at coordinate 466,006 of NZ_JBIOQL010000001.1, read as the reverse complement.
ATCTTTACTCAATCGAGTGACTAAGGATAAATTGATCAATACTAAAATCACATAACTGAACAAAAACAAAAGTGGCCATTGGAAAAATGCTCTCATTAGATCACTTTGCTGCACAATCAGCAATTCCAAATAGAGAATGCCTAGAATAAGTGGAAATATAAAGACCCGCCATTTGTATAAGCGAATGGCTGACACATAGTTTTTCCAAAATAAAGTCAATACTTCTATATAAGAGTAATAGCCTGTAAATAGATCCTCTTTATTTAGAATGGTTAAGACAGCAACAGTACTGGGAACAAAGCCGACCACAAAAAAACCAGCTAAAATACCTAGAAGCCACAAAATATTTAGTTCTATCAGAAGTACCAATGCATTTAGCCAGTTCATTGCTTTTAGAAACATCTACTCACCCTTTCATTCCAGAAAGTGCAACTGATTCAATAATTTGCTTTTGGAAAATAATAAATACGATCAAAACCGGAAGTAATGAAACAACGGAAGCTGCCATAATCAACGGATAATCCGTTTGAATTGCATAGGCGGCATTTAAGTTTGCGATCACTACTTGCAATGTTTGTTTTTCTGGACTATTCAAGTAGATCAAGGGTGCTAAGTAGTCATTCCAAGCGCCCATAAACCATAAAATAAATTGAGCAGCAACCGCTGGACGAATCAACGGAAAAATCAATTGGATAAAGGTTTGTAAATAGCCCGCACCATCAATTTTCGCCGCCTCAACGATCGAATCAGGAATATTAGATAAATATTGTCGTAAAAAGAAAATCATCGTGATATTTCCAAACATTCCTGGGATGATCAATGGTAATAACGTATCAACCCAGCCAATTTGGGAAAACATCATAAATTGCGGGATCATCACCGCTGGATAAGGAATCATCAAAGCGGCTAAAAGGATTAGAAATAGCGCATCTTTATGCGGCATCCGTAATTTGGCAAATGAGAAGGCGGCTAAACTGGATGTCAGAGTACCTACAACAGTCACAGAAAGTGAAACGATCACTGTATTTTTAATTCCTGAGAACAAAGTGTCCAGCTCAGATAAACGTTTGTACGCATCAAATTGTACTGGGTCTGGAATCCATTGAGGTGGCAGCTGGAAGACGCCAGCTCGGTCTTTTAGCGATGTTGAGATCATCCAAAGTAACGGCCCCACCATAATAACTGCTCCAAGGGAGAGAATTAAAATAATGAGTACGTTGCTTACTTTCAGTTTTTTCATTCTTTTCCCTCCTAATCTAATTTATAGCTTGAACGATTGTTCATATAGAATTGGAATGCTGTTATCACAAAAACCAATACTGCTAGAATCAACGCCATACTGCTTGCATAACCCATTTGCCAATTTCTGAAAGCTTTTTGCCAGATATACCAAACGACCGTAGCACTGCTATATTGTGGTCCGCCAGTTGGTGTCATAATGTTTATTTCCGTAAAGATTTGTGAGCCGCCGATAATATTCGTAACGACTAAAAAGAAAGTGACTGGTCTAACCATCGGCCAAGTGATATTGCGAAACTTTTGAAAAGAAGAAGCACCATCTAATTCTGCTGCTTCATAAAAGGTTTTTGGTACACTTTGAATCGCTGCCAAGTACAAGAGCATAGAATAGCCCAATCCCTTCCAAACAGACATAATAATAATTGCCGGTTTGACTGTTGATGGGTTTTGCAACCAGTTAGGGCCGCTGATACCGAAGATATCCAAGACCTGATTGACTAAACCAAAATCACCATTGTAAGCCCATTGCCACAAAATCGAAATGGCTGCTAATGATGAGATAACTGGAATATAATAGATCGTTCGGAAAATCGTCGTTCCTTTAATTCCTCTGCTCAGTGCTGATGCCAGCATAAATGACAAAATCAAACCGATTGGGATCCCTAACATCAAAAAGACGGTATTAAACATCGTCTTATAGAAGTACTCATCTCTAAAAAGCTTCTGAAAGTTCTCAAAACCGATAAAATTCATTTGCCCTAGACCGTTCCAATCTGTAAAGGCAGCATAAACCGAATAGCCCAAAGGTATCAATGAAAACAAAATAAATCCTAAAACTGGAAGTAGAACGAACAAGAAAGCAACTTTGTGCTCTTTTGCATAAAGACTATTTTTATTTTTTGTTTTTTTTATTTCCACTTGTTCCATTACGCGTCCCTCCATAAAAATCTTTGGGGTCACATAGATATGTGACCCCAGTGAGTCTATCTTGCTGTTTCTTGTTGGCGAATCGCTGAGTCTAGTTTTTCTTGCATCTTAGGTTGAACTTCTTTTAAATAATCCGCTGCCGTTTGATCTCCATCTAACACAGGTTGGATATTGATAAAGAATTCATCGTACCATTCTGCATTGTAGGTTGTTGCTACTGGCAAAGCGCGACCATAATCTTGGACGATGTCAATAAATTCTTGTTTATTATTAGGTACACTGTCCGTATCAGAAGCCCATTCTTCAGCCATATCAATCAGGTTAGGAATTTGAATCTGTGCGTCTACTAATTGTTGTTGTCCTTCTTCAGATGCACTTAAATACTCAACTAATTTCACTGCTTCTTCTGGATGTTTGGTTTTGCTGGCAACACCAATTCCTAAAGAACCGATATACGTTGCTGATTCGCCTGTAGAGCCTGCTGGCCAAGGCATCAAGTCATACTCAAAATCTAATCCTGCATACGTACTCATATCCCAAGGTCCTACAGGGAAGAAAGCAATCTCACCATTCATCCATCTTTGATACGTATCCAATGTTTGGGCATCAGAAATTGAAGGGGTGAGTTCATGCACATTTTGCAGATCCGCAAACCATTGCAATGCTTCCGCAAATTCTGGTGTATCGACTGTAACGGTATCTTTGGCTTCGTTGATCCAATCTGCTCCGTTACTCCAAACAAAAGCTTGTAAACTCCAGTTTACGTTAAATCCTGTTGCCCATTGGTCAAGATTTCCATCTCCATCAGAATCCTTCGTCAACTGTTTAGATACTTCAACGAATTCATCCCATGTATAAGGCGTATCTGTATCTGGCAAATCAATACCAGCTTCTTTAAACATGTCTTTGTTATATCCTAAAGCAAATGGTCCAACATCTTTTGGTAATCCATACAAAGCACCGCTACCAACTTTTTCACCATCATACCGATAACTGTTTACCCCATATTCCCAAATGTTTGAAAGATCAAAATCTGAATTCTCAATTTCATCCGTAATATCTAGCAAAACACCATTATCAACGTAAGCCATTAGATTGCTTTGTTCTACATAGAAAACATCGGGCATATTACCGCCTGAGATTGCCGCTTGCAGCTTTGTTGCATATTGATCAGCATCTGTGGCGATAATCTTAACGCTTACATCATTTTCTTCCTCAAATTGTTTAATTGCTGTTTCATAGGCTTTCTTCTCGTCCTCGCCGCCTCGAAACATAAACGTAATTTCTTTACTTCCGCTATCATCACCTGAACTATTATTACTGTTTCCGCAGGCCCCTAATACCAAACTACTTAAACCTAGAACTGCTCCCGAAAAAATAACCTTTTTGATGTTCATCTTTTCCATCCTCTCAAGTTTTATAGATATTTGCAGGTACGTTATCACATTTGTTCATTGACATCTCTTAAAAAAGACCTTACTAACTGCTCATAATAATTCCTAACACCTAAGATATTTCCTATAAAGAAGCCTATAAACAATTCACAAAAACAAAACATAGAAATTGATGTTTGCAAACACTTTCAATTTACAAATAAATCATAACTTGATTTGTAATCGCTGTCAACAATATTTTGATTAATTTATTTAGGATAATATCTATATTAATTAATAAATATATTAATAACTAGCGAAATAAACAACGCTATTTACACAAATTAGCAAATATGTTAACATTCAAGTAAATCAAACAGTTTAAGCGGAGGTGACACGATGCAATTAGAAATCAATCAAGAAGCATTGCCTGTCTATGAGGCACTTGCCAGTAACGTGCGAATCAAAATCATTCAATTGCTGGCTAAAAACAAGATGAATGTCAAAGAGTTGGCACAGGAGTTGGGCTTAAGCAGCGCCATCATTACGATGCATATCAAAAAATTAGAAGAAGCCAAAATCATCAAAACAGAGCGTGTGGGGCAAAAAAAGATTTCCAGTTTAAGAGTGGATCATATCGATATCAACTTTCCTGAGAAAATCTTTAATGCCTTTGATACAAAAGAAACGGCGATACCGATCGGTCATTATACAAATTATTCGGTAGAACCAACGTGCGGGCTTGCTACTTCAGCTGATTTTGTGGGAATGGTGGATGAACCGAAGTTTTTCATGGATCCCCGACGAATGGATGCCCGCATCTTGTGGTTTACGAAAGGATTTGTTGAATACCAATCGCCAAACTTCTTAGCAAGAGAAGAAAAACTGGAAATGATGGAGATTTCAATGGAAGTTTCGTCTGAATTTCCTTTTTCCAATAACAACTGGCCGTCAGACATCACCTTCAGCTTAAATGGTGTGGAGCTTGGTACATGGACTAGCCCAGGGGATTTTGCAGATATTCGCGGCAAGTATACACCGGATTGGTATCCAGACAATCTCAATCAGTACGGGTTATTGAAGACGATCCGCATCATGGATCACGGAACCTACATGGAAGGTGTTCCTCTTTCCGACATTACGATCAAGGATATACCTGCCTACGAAGATACGTGGCACTTAAAAGTGGAAGTCAAAGAAGATGCCGAGCATGTCGGCGGTTGTACCCTCTTTGGCAAGGGGTTTGGGAATTACGATCAGGATATCAAACTGAAAATGTTTTATAGCTAAAAAAAAAACGCTAGTCTTAGCGGCTGACCCAAACATTTCTTTTGGGAATCAGGTCGCTAAACTAGCGTTTTTGTTATTTCTTCAAATGGTAACTGTACGTACTTACAATGATGTTCTCACGCCAAGAGAGTCTGAAACGCAAGCGCAGGCTTGTTTGGTTGTGCAAAATATTTTGCCAGCGACGTCTTGGGACAAACTGTGGAATGATGACGGTCGTTGTGTAATTGTGTTTGGCTGCATTGCGGCTGACTAGATCCACATAACGCAAGATGGGATTTTCAATCGAACGATACGAAGAATGAACGACGGAGAAACGCACGTCTGGGAATTTTTGCTTAAATTCTTGTTCGATCTCTTTTTCTTTCTTCACATCTTCATCCAACGAGACGTGCATCGCCACGACATAATCACCAATCGATTGGGCATAGTTCAATGCGCCGATATTTACTCGGGTAACATTTCCGACGAGAACGATCACGGTATTTCCTTCATAGACATGCAGTGCTTCTTGTTTTTCCAATCGCAGCTGTTCTGCGACTTTTTTATAATGATCATGGATCTTGTAAAAGATATACAAGAGGATCGGCATGATAATGAAAAATGGCCAAATATCGCCTAAGCGATACACGAACAAGATGGCAATGATCGCAAAAGAAATCAAAGCCCCAATGATGTTGGCGATCGATTTAAAGAACCAGCCTTTGCCTTCTTTTTTCCATTTGACGACCATTCCGCTTTGGGATAGTGCAAAAGGAATGAATACCCCGATGGAATACAACGGAATCAAACGCTCGGTCGATCCTTGGAAGATAAACAATAGGACGATGGAACCAGCAGCTAAGGTGATGATCCCGTTTGAGTAGCCGAGACGATCCCCACGGTCTTGATACATGTGTGGCATATATTTGTCTTTGGCTAAGTTATACGCCAACACGGGGAAGGCGGAAAATCCAGTATTTGCGGCAACTGCTAAAATCAGCGCTGTGGCAAATTGCAAAACGTAGTACATAAACCCATGACCAAAAACAGCAGAGCCGATTTGAGATAGGACGGTCACTTCTGCTTCTGGTACGATACCGTACCAATAGTTGATAAAAGTGATACCGACGAAGAAGAACCCTAAGATCGCAGCCATGATCGTCAAGGTCGCAGCTGCATTTTTCGCCCGTGGTTTTTTGAAAAATGGCACCGCGTTACTGATCGCTTCGACCCCCGTCAAAGAAGAGGAACCTGATGAGAAAGCCCGTAAGATCAAGGCTACGGATACCCCAGGCACCACAGCTCCCGGCAGTGCGGTTGCATTCAACGGTTGCGCACCAGTTACGATGTTGTACAAGCCGACCACGATCAAGACTGTGATCACTGCGATAAAGGTGTAGACAGGAATCATCAAGAAGCTAGCTGATTCTCGCAGCCCTCGCAGATTCATCATCATGATCAAGAGTACGATCACGACAGAAATGGCCACTTGATGGCCGAACAACGCTGGCACAGCAGAAGTGATGGCTTCCGCCCCTGCTGAGACGGATACTGCTACTGTCAGCATATAATCGATCAACAGTGAGCCGCCGGCAATCAGGCCCGCATTTTTCCCTAAATTTTCACTACTTACTACATACGCCCCACCACCGTGAGGGTATGCATGAATGATCTGACGGTAAGACAAGGTCAATGAAATCAAAAGAATAATAACAAAAGCAGCGATCGGTAATGAATACCAGATAGCAGCAGCGGAAAGTGCCACTAATACGACAACGATCTGCTCTGTCCCATAAGCAATCGAAGACAAAGCATCAGAAGATAGCAACGCAAGGGCCGCCGTCCGGCTCAGTTTTTGTTCATCATTCTCTGCGGATTTCAATGGACGTCCGACCAACAAACGTTTCAAATACTCCACTTTTTCTACACTCCTTTTCATGAAAAAATCCTTCGTTAAACTTGTAACGATATCCTCACAAATATTGAATTATCAAGACTGTATGCTACTCTTGTAACCGCGAAAAGTCAATGAAAATCAGATGAAAAAACGGCCCTTTTTCCCTCTTTTGATTATTAGAAATTTCACGTGATGGCACAAAAGCAGAAAGAACAAATGCTCTTTCTGCTTTTCGATGTTAGTGGAAGAAATGACTTTCTTTTGAAATGTCGCTTAATTTCTTCGTAGAGTTGACTAGATAAGGATACGCGTAGGTACCGACGATCCCAAAGACCAGGAACAAAATCGTTAAAATAACCAATTGTGGTACGGCATTTGGCCAATAGATCCCGCCAGCTGATTCTCTTAACAGATTGACTGCATGGGTAAATGGCAGCAGCGGATTAATGAATTGGAAGAACTTCCCAGAAACTTGGATCGGGTAGTTTCCTCCCCCACCTGAGATGGAGAGAACCAAAATGATGATGGCGATCCCTTTCCCGAGGTTGCCGAACAGTCCTGCCAGTACGTAAACGATCATCATAAAGGCGAGTCCGACGAGTAATGCGAAGAAGACACTGTACACTGGATTGTGGACATCAACGCCTAATAAAAACATATTTCCTAGGGTCACGATCAAACTTTGGGCGACTGCCATCGTCAAGAACGTCAGCATTCGTGCCACAAAGGTTTCACGTTGGGTAAAGCGTTTTTTGTCTTTCTTCTCTAAATGATACTCCGTTGTAGCGACACTTGACAACAATAATGCCCCTACCCACAAACACAATGCGGTATAAAACGGTGTGCTAGCTGAACCATTGTTGGCGATTGGATAGATTTCATTGCTTTTTAATTCCACTGGTTGTTTGAAGAAGTCGGCTTCATCGGTGGCATCAAGTTTCAATAATTTGATGACTTCCCCAAGATCGACTTCATTTTCTCCTGCTCGGATCGCATCAGCGGCTTTGTGGATGCCAGCTTTGATGCTCGGCCAATCGTTGTTGATCAAATCAACGGCCGCATCCAAGGCTTTTTCAACTTCTGGTAGTTTTTCATCCACCATTGCCATCGTAGAGCTGATTTCTGATTTGATAGTTGGCCAATCGTTTTGCAAGAAGTTTACGGCCAACCCTAATTTTTCTTCGACCACTGGCAATTCGTTGTTGTACAGGTCGGCTCCTTTGTTGATGGCATTGACGATTTCATCCATGTGACCATTCAGCATCGTATTGGCATCGTGCAATTCTTGCTTGATGGCAGGCAATTCTTTTTGGTATTTTTCCAAAATCGTCACGGCATTGCTGACCACTGATTTGGTGGAAGACAGCAACGAGTCAAAATCGATCTCTTGGGCTTTTTTCAAGACATCTTCGGCGGTGGTGATGGTTTCGATTAGTTTGGTTAGAATGTCGTTGATGGTTTTAGTAATGGCATCAACATTAAAACTATTAGGATCCAGAAGATTAGCAACATTTTGAGCAGCTGCGGTGACTTCACTAAGATATTGCTTAGCTGCCTTAACATCACCGCTTTGCACAGCGCTTCTAACCTTAGTTAACAATCCAGATACATTCGTCAAGTGCCCTTTTATGTCAGTTAACTGCCCAATCACGCCTTGAATTTGGGCATTTTCAGCTGAGCCTTCAATATTTTCTAAAAATGCAATTAAGGCATCTAGCATACTTTGTTGTTGCTGAATACTTTGCTGCAACCCATCAATCGTTTGTAAAATTGATTCTCGATCTTGGTCCAACTGAACTTGATCGATTGAATCATTCAGTGCTTGCGACCACTTTGCTGTGGTTGTTGCCACTTGACGAATCGACTCAATCGTCACCTTCACACTGCTAGAAATACTTGGCAGGGCATCTTGCAATTGTTGCGCCCCATCTTTGGTCGCGGTGGCGAAGCTGGCGGCTTGGTCGCCTAGTTGTTCGATCTGTGGTAACGCGGCTTGCACTTGTTCAATGACTTGCAGTCCTTGCTTGGCGGTGTCGATGCCGTCCGTCATGGTGCTGGCAATGTCATCGAAATCATCGTCGATCATCTTCAATTGTTTGCCAGCATTTTGGATTTCTGGGATCTTTTCTTGCAAGGTCAAAATGATGCTGGCTTCTTTCTTCAATGCAGGCAGCTTATCGTTTAAGCCGATCAGTTTTTCCCCCATGTCATCCACTTGTGGGATATAATCGGTGAATTCTTCGGCTTTTGCGATCTTTTCTTTGATTTCTGGAAACTTATCGTGCAAGGTGACGATCTCTTTCGTATAGCCATCGATCGTAGCCAAATTGTCATCGGTGTCTAAGATCATCGATTTGACTTTGTTGATGCTGACTAAGTTGGAATCAATGTCATAGCCGATTTCATTGAAGACTTTTATCAACGTGGAGCTGGCGGTTTCAATAAAGTTTTGTGAGATCTCTTCTTGAAGGCTGCTGGCTCCTTTATCGGTGATTTTTGGTGCGATGGCATTGATTTTTTGGTTGCTGTAATACTCGATGGTCGGTTTTTCGATTTTCCCACTGGTAAAGCTGATCAGATCATCTGAAAAATCCGCTGGTAGGTAAATACCCGCGTAATACTTTCCTGACTTGACCCCTTCTACTAAGTCCTCTTTTGAATCCAAGAAGCGCCAGCCCAACTGCTTGTTTTTATGGAGGGTGTCGATGACTTCATCACCGATATCGATGTGCTTGTCTTGAAATTCTGCCCCTTTATCCGCACTGTAAACGGCGATCGGCAATTCACTGGTGTTGCCGTATGGGTCCCAGAGGGCTTTGATATTGAACCACGCATAAAGCGAGGGTAAAATCATTAAGGCAATGATCAAAAATGCAGAGATTGGATTGCTGAAAATTCGTTTCCAGTCCAGTTTATATAAATAGAAAACATTCTTTAGTTTATTCATTTTTTCTTCCCCCACTAGTTCTTCGTCGAAGGATAATTTACCATGTTTTTCCCCTGCCGCCAACGGCTAGGATCGACCAAGAAAAGTCCTTTTGACAAATGGACGTTTTTGTCAAAATGAAACCCCTTTACTTTTTGTTTTTTTTCGCTTATTGTTAAACTTTCTTTAACTTTACCATGATGGCGAAAAACACACCACTCATATCCTTTGATCTGTTTTTTTACAGGCCTTTCCTATACAAAAAAAGCTTCCTTTTTCTGCAACGAAAAAGGAAGCTTTTTTAGGCATTATTTCAGTTGATCCTTTGCCAATAACTCATACACATACTTCAATGAGGTAGCTTCGCCATATAACTGAAGATCTGCTTTTTCCTCTGGGGAATAGACTTGATCAAAGCTTTGATCGGGAATCAGCACGACATCGATGCCCGCACGCGTCGCGGCTGTTGCTCCCACAAGAGAATCTTCCATGACTAAAGCTTTTTCTGCTGCGACTTGCGCTTTTTCTAAAGTCAGCAAGTAAGGTGCTGGATCAGGCTTATGGGCGGAGACGTCATCGCCAAAGGTCTGATAGTCAAAGGCCTGCAACAAATCGAAATGCGTCAACAGTTCAGAGGCTCTTTTTTTCATCGTCGAGGTGGCTAATGCCGTTTGGAAGCCTTTCTCACGAGCCAAGGCGATAGTTTCTTTCGCATAGGGTTTGGTTTTGAAGGTGCCATCGGTTATTTGCTGGGCAATATAGACTTCTCGTTCTGCTCGTAATTCCTGCACCCGCTGCTGACCGCCTACGAGGTCGGCTAATTTAGTGGCAGTCTGTTGCCAACTTTGACCACGCCAACCAAAAATATCAGCGGCTGTAATCGGAAGCTCATACTTTTTAAATAGCGCCAACCACCCATCAAAATAGACTTTTTCAGTATCGACTAACAATCCATCAAAATCAAAAATCAAAAGTTCTTTCATAAACGCTCCTTCGTTTTGCTAAGATTTTTTCCTCACTCACTGGGGATCAAGACATCTCCCGACTTTTGTCAGCAGCTGCTTGCACTGCTTTGATGACAGCCGCACGAAAGCCATTTTCCTCTAAGGTTTTAACTGCTTGGATCGTTGTGCCCCCTGGTGAGCTGACACGATCCTTTAAGACACCTGGGTGTTCCTTCGTCTCTAGTACCATCTTCGCTGCGCCTAATACCGCTTGAGCAGCAAATTCATACGCCATCGGCCGCGGCATTCCTTCAGCCACTGCTCCATCTGCTAAAGCTTCGATGAACAAATACGTGTAGGCTGGTGAAGAACCGCTGACACCAATGACTGCATCAATCATGCTTTCTGGTACTTGCTCGGCTTTGCCCAGGCTTTCAAAAAACTGTTTGACTTCGTTGGCTTCGGCTTCCGTCACTTGACCGTTGGGACTGATAGAAGACATCCCTTCCCCCACCAGTGCAGGGGTATTTGGCATGACCCGCACGATTTTGTGCGCACCGATGATTTCTTCCATTTGCGCGATCGTCACACCCGCGGCAATAGATACTAGCAAATGCTCCTTGGTCAAGCCGTCTTTTAAATCAGCAAGCAAGCGGGGAAAGACAAAAGGTTTAACTGCTAAGACGAGGATCTCCGCTTTTTCGGTGACATCTGCTAGCTTAGTTGTCCCAGTGATCCCAGTTTCTTTTTCTAATTGTGCCAAAGTCGGCTCGTAGCGATGGTTATAAACCAGGATCTCTGCTGGTTCATACAGGTTTGCTGCAATCAAGCCGTTGATGATAGCTTTTGCCATGTTACCGGCTCCTAAAAAGGCGATTTTTCTCATAGTTTTCACGCTCCACTTCTGATTTTGGTACCACTTTTTGCTAAAAAAGCCTAATCAATGACTAGGCTTCAAACTCGATCATATACGGATGCAAGGCGGTGTTATAGATCCCTTCTGTATATTCTACCACTTCTCCTTGTAGATCATATGAATAACGGGTTCGTTTCAAGGCAGCGACCTCTGGCGTGATCATAAACTTCTGTTGCTCTTCGGTCAAGGTCGTTGCCACGAACGCATCTTGAAAGCGATCGATGATCATTCGATGTTCATCCAATAGGCGATACAATGATTTTTCTTCAAAGACCTCGATGGAGGTACCCTTTAGCTGCTTTGGCAAATGGTACTCATAGTAAATAAAGGGTTGGTGGTCAAAATAATACATGCGACGTAAACGCATGACTTCTTTGCCCATCAAAGAATACGCGGGGTGCTCAGGCGCAAGTTCGACTAATTCATAGCTGAGGTTTTTCTTCGTGTATTCCTTGCCAGTCTTTTCAAGCAATTGGCTAAACGTCGTGCCTTTTGACAGCTTGTTATAAGGGCGATTGCTTAAAACCGTCGTCCCACGTCCGCTGCGTTTTTCCACATACTCATCTGCCGCTAACAATTCGATGGCTTTGCGGACAGTGATCTTGCTGACATTGAAGGTGGCTTCCAATTCTGTTTCCGTCGGTAAAAATGAACCAATCGGGTAGCGACCCGACATGATGTCTTCTTTGAGCTTATCGGCAACATCACGGTAAAGAATGTGTTTGCGTTTCATTGCTATCTCGCCTTTCTCTCATTGGATTGGTCTTGTTCTCCTTATTCATCAAAGGTGGGAATGTCTTCTGGTTGCGGCTCGATCAAGACTTTCCGCGGCTTGCTGCCTTCAGAAGGGCCAACGACGCCTTGATCTTCTAATTCATCCACTAACCGAGCCGCTCGGTTATAGCCGATGCGAAAACGTCGCTGCAAGAGAGAAACGCTGGCGGTCTGCATTTCCACCACAAGGGCTTTGGCATCTTCGAATAGCTCATCTTGCGGTTGTCCGCTGCTGCCGGTACTCGTTTCTTCCTCAGTGACCATCATTTTTTCTTCATAATTGGCTTCTTGCTGATCGGTCACGAATTCAACCACTCGTTCGACTTCTTGGTCGGAGATAAAGGCCCCTTGGACCCGAATCGGTTTGTTCTCACCCATCGGCAGATACAGCATATCGCCGCGTCCCAGCAGTTTTTCGGCTCCGTTCCCATCAATGATGGTCCGCGAATCGACACCGCTGGAAACCGCAAAGGCCATCCGTGATGGAACATTGGCTTTGATGATCCCTGTAATGACATCCACACTTGGTCGTTGCGTTGCTAGGATCATATGGATACCTGCTGCCCGTGCCATTTGCGCCAAACGAATGATGGCATCTTCGACTTCGTTGCTGGCAACCATCATCAAGTCGGCTAACTCATCGACGATCACTACAATGAATGGCAAGATCGGACGATTTTCGCCGTCTTCTAAATTCTTATTGATCACTAAATCGTTGTAGCCAGTAATGTTTCGGACCCCAGTTGCCGCAAATTTTTCGTAGCGCTCTTCCATTTCCTTGACCACTTTTTGCAACGCTTGCGCCGCTTTGCGGGGATTGGTCACGACAGGTGTCAAGAGATGGGGAATCCCATTATAAACATTTAATTCAACCATTTTCGGGTCGATCATCATCAGTTTGACTTCATGGGGTTTTGCCCGCATCAAAATACTGGTGATGATGCCGTTGATGGCTACGGACTTCCCGCTCCCGGTCGATCCGGCAATCAAGAGATGGGGCATTTTCGTTAAGTCTGCCGTTTGGACACGGCCAGAAATATCGCGTCCTAAAGGTACTTCTAATAGTTTATCTGGATGATCCGGTTGGGCTTCGATCACTTCTCGGAATGAAACCATGCTGACTGCACTGTTTGGAACTTCGATCCCAATCAATGATTTCCCTGGGATCGGCGCTTCCATCCGCACATCTTTGGCAGCTAAGGCCAAGGCGATATCGTCGGTCAACCCGACGATTTTGCTGACTTTGACCCCTACTGCTGGTTGAACTTCGAATTTGGTTACTGCTGGTCCTAAGCTGGCTTTGACGACTTTTGCATCAACACCGAAGCTTTGGAAGGTGGTTTCTAACACACCGATATTTTGTTCGATCTTTTTGTACTCGCTGCTTTGATCCGTTGAAGGGATCGAATCGAGTAATTGCGCTGAAGGCAATTCATAATCACGATTTTCAGCTTCTTCCGAAATCTCAAATTCCAATACTTCACCATCATCATCAAGGATCTCTCCGTCTTCATTGACCTTTTTGCTTGGTCCCGGTTTGTTTCCTGCTGGATGTGGTGCTTGAGCGGCCTCTGGTCCCGCCGCTTGCGGCAATTCCTGGAAGTGGTCGATGGGTACAAAGCTCAGCTGCTCTGGTTCAAAATCAGCTGGCGCTTGCATCTGTTGTTCTTTTGCTGATTTTTCGTCTTCTGTCATTGGTCGGACTTGATTCTTTTCTTTGATCTCCGCCATGACTGCTGCTCGTTCGGCTTCTTTTTTGGCTTCTTTCGCAGCTTGTTTCTCTGCTGCTCGTTCCGCTTTGCGGGCTTCTCGTTCGGCTTGCTTTTCTGGAGAGCCTTCTAACAACCGCTGCAGCTTGTCACCAGCTGCTTGCAGGTGCTCGACTAACTCGTGGCTGCTCATTTGGCTGAACAAGAACGCCCCAATCATCATGAGTAAAACAGCGATGATGTAGCTGCCGATCTGGGAAACAAGAAAATAGGTCGCCCCATAGAGCATGGCGCCAATCATTCCGCCCCCGACATTTTGGGTCACTTGGCTGCGCCGAATATCGCCTAACAGCGTCATCCACGTCGTTTGGAAGATATTGGCTTGTTCTCCCACCACATTACTAAAGATTTGCGCATGGAGGATGATCAGTAAACCAAAATACACCAATACACAGCCAATCACTCGCCGAATACTCTTAAAGCGAGCATCGGTCGTTTTGATCGCTAACCAGACACCATAAGCGGCTAGGGCAACACTCAAAAATTGGTACGTGTTTCCGCCAACGATCCGAAACCCGTTGGCAATCAAGGTTCCTAAAAAACCTAAATGGAAAAAGCCAAATATCGAAAACAAGACAAAGAGCAGGCCGACGCCGACCAGCATTAATTTCTCTTGCTGTTTTTGTTGTTTTTTTGTTTTGCGTTTCTTTGCGCGTTTTTTTTGCGCCATTTCTATCCCTCTTTTCATCTTTCCCTATTATAACGAAAAAAGAAGGCGAACAAAAGTTTTCCTGTGAGAAATTTTGGTTAGCTGTTGGAATTTAAGGAAAAAAGAGGATGTCTGCCAGATATAGCAGTGATCATCCTCTTTCTAGCTGGTCAACAAATTCAGCGACTGTATAGACAATCAGTCCCGATGATTCAAAATCAGCTGTATTGGTCGTTACTAGACTGTCGATTTGATTTCGCTTCGCACAAGCTGCTAAAACAGCATCCTCAAAATCGGTCATTGTTGAATCAAGCGCCTGAAGGCAATCTGCTTCCGTAACTGTTAAGACGGTATGCACTTGGATCAGTTTTTTGACTTCCCTCCGAGCATCGACTCCTGCTGCTCCATCGAGAATATAGAAAAGATCCGTTAAGGTACTTGCCGTAATCACGCCCTCGCAAAGTCCATAAATGGAACTGTTGTATATCTGTTTGATGGCTTCTTGATGGCTTTTAGACCCTCTTCCTAATAAATAGTCAAGGATCACATTGGTGTCAATCACGACTCGTTTGGCTTTGTATTTGGTCATGCTTATTTTATTCTCCCAGATATTTTTTCCTACGCCGTTCGTTTCTTACTTTTTTGATGTCCACAACGTCAGGTGTTTCAAATGAATCTGCTAAAATGCCTTGCAAAGAATCGACTAAACGAAGTTTCTCCTCTGGGGACAACGCTCCTACTGACTGCTTTTCTGTAATAACTAACTGTTTTTTGCCATTGACTTCTTCTGCCAGTTCCATTTCTAGTTCAGAACCTACCTGGAGATCCAATTTCCGAATCATTTTCTTAGACAAGCGAACCCCCTGTCCGTTGCCCCACTTAATCAAATGAGCGGTCTCTTTATAATGTTCCACTCGGCTCCCCCCTCTTTATCGGATTTTCCTTACTACCTATCATTATAACATGAGCACGCCTATGTATACACAAGTATATACTTCAATCGTTCCTTCTTTCCTTAAATACGCAAAAGAAATGAATATAAAAAAAACACCAGCTTCTAAGCAGCCAGTGCCTCTTGTTGTCTTGTTTTAGTTTGGTGTGACATCTTCACCAAACCACTTTTCAGAGATTTCAGCAAAGGTGCCATTGTCTTGCAATTCTTTCAAGCCATCATTGATTTTATCTGCCATGGCTTGATCGTCTTTACGCACACCTACAGCAAAATCTTCTGCTTCAAAGGGGCTTTCGATTTCGTTGAAGTCATCGGTTTTGCCTGTTTGAGTCAAATAATATTCTGCGTAGACGCGGTCGATCAAAAGACCGTCGATCCGACCGTTTTCTAGATCGATAAAGGCTTCATTAAAGCTGGCATACAAGGTTGCGTCATTGCCGTCTACGAGATCCTTCAAAACTTCCGGTTGGTTATTGAAGGTCTCATAACCAGAGGAACCTTCTTGGGCACCTAAGACTTTGCCCTCCATATCATCAAAGCTAGTAATGCCGCTGGCTTTTGCTGTGACTAAGACTTGTTTGTTTTCCATATAAGTATCTGTAAACAATACTTTTTCTTCACGAGCTGCGGTTTTGGTATACCCGTTCCAGATCATATCGATGGTGCCATTGCTTAGTTCGGTTTCTTTCATGGACCAATCGATTGGTTGAAATTTGACTTTGGTTCCTGTTAGATCCAAAATCGCTGTGGCTAAATCCACATCAAACCCAACGATGTTGCCTTGGTCGTCTTTAAAGCCCATCGGTACAAAAGTATCGTCTAGGCCGACGATCACTTCTTCTTTGTCAGCGGCACTGGTTGTGGTGTCATTGCTGCTGCCACACGCCCCTAATAAAAATACACTTGCTGCTGCGATTCCCGTCAATAGTAATTTTTTCATTTTGTTCTCCCCCTTATTCTCCTGCTACTTTTAATAATTGATCACCGATATTTTCGGCAAAAACCAAATCATGGGTCACCACGATCTGGGTCACTCCTTCTTTTTTCAGATCCAAGATCAGCTGTTCGACTTGCTGTCTCAAGCCTGGATCTAAGGCGCTGGTAGGCTCGTCATAGGCCAACACTTTGGGATTCATCGCCATCGCTCGTGCGATAGCCACCCGTTGCCGCTGCCCCCCGGACAATTGGAAGGGATATTGGGCTAGTAGGTCACTTAATCCTAGTTTTTCTGCCAACTGTTCGGCTTTTGCTGTATACGTGGCCTTGTCTTGTTTTAGCACCATTTTTGGCGCCAAAGTGATGTTTTCAAAAACTGACAAGTGCGGAAACAATTGGAAGTCTTGGAAGACGACACCGACGACTTGTTCTTGTTCTTTTGTGTCGGTGGGATCAAAGGCTTTGCCATCCAGTAAAAAGCTTCCAGAATCGATCGTTTCTAAACCAGCCAGTGTCCGAAGCAAGGTAGTTTTCCCACCACCGGAAGGACCGACCACCGCTAAGATACTGCCGTCTTCGATCGTCAAGTCTAGCTGATCGATGACTTTTTTAGCGCCAAATGACTTTGATACTTGTTTTAGTTCTAACATATGTGGTTCCTCCTAACGGTAATAGTCCAGTTTGGTCTCGATTTGTTTTAACAATAACGTAAAGACGCCTGTCATCACCAAGTAGATCAAGCCGACCCCGACTAACGGAAGCAAGGTACTGTCTCGCTCCATGGCGATTTTCCCGATTCGCATCACGTCTGACAATCCTAAGATGTAGACGAGGGATGTGTCTTTGACAAGATTGATGACTTCATTGCCGACAGATGGCAGGGTGATCTTGACGACTTGTGGGATGATAATTTTTTGGATCGTTTGGATCGGGGACAAACGCAAGACTTTCGCGGCTTCGTATTGTCCTGCTGGAATCGATTGGATCCCTCCACGGAAAATCTCGGCAAAATAAGCAGCGTAATTGATAATAAAGGCGATCAAGGCTGCTTCAAAGCGGTCAAAGACGATCCCTAAGATCGGCAGACCGTAGAATACGAAGATCAGCTGTAGCAATAAAGGCGTTCCTCGCATCAACCATACGTAGACTTGCACGATCAATTTCAAAATACGCAGGCGACTGGCTAAAACAAAGGCCAACAAGATGCCTAAGGGAATGGACCCGATTAAGGTCAGTGCGAACAATTTAACGGTGATTCCAGTTCCTGAAATCAGTTGGGGCATAACATTGACTAAATACTCAAACATGATGACTTCCTCCTTGATAGGTTTCAATTTCGATTAGCAGCGATACAGCTTAGCGACGGTTTGCTCCGACGCTTATGTGACGCTATACGTTGGCTGGTGAGGGGCAACTGGCAAGTTTCATTTTTCTAACAAAGAAAAACAAAAAAAGCGCACACTGGCATTTGCCAGAGGACGCTTGATACGTGGTTCCACCTCAATTTGCCTTTCCTTCACAGGAAAAGGCCTCGTGCAGTCCTTGTGATCCTTCCACTTTCGGTTTTCGGTGAGCCGCAAAAAAAGAGAAAAAAAACGTCCCCTAGCCATTACAGCTAAAGGACGTTATCAACGCGGTTCCACCTTTGTTTATCAGTGCTTCACAGCAACTGAACTCAGAAAGTCATCAATCAATGACTGCTGCTGTAACGGGCAAACCCGGTCTTTCCTACTTTTCTTTCGGAAAAACGACTCCAAGATGTGTTTCACAACCATGCGTTATCTCTTTGCACCAACCAGAGACTCTCTTCAAACAGCAAGCCTTGCTACTCTTCTTTTCGATGTCTGTTTCATTAAGTTGTGTCTTACTTTACTCGCTCTTAAAGAAAATGTCAAACATTTTTTCTGAAATTTTCGAAACTTTGTCAAATGTACCGGTTTCGAGGGGAAGATTCAGGGAAAAGAAGACGCAACTGCTTAACCGAAGTATGCTTCAGCTAAGGCTTGCCCTTGCTTGATTTTTGCCCATTGCTGCTCAGTCGAAAGCTCATTGCCGCAGTCACAAGAGGCAAAGCCGCATTGATGAGAAAGATAAAGCCGCTCCTTAGGAATGATTTGACTAGCTTTATCTAATAAAGCGATCACTCGCTCTTCATCGTCTAATGTGGCGGTTTTGCTGGATAATAAGCCTAAGACAACTTCCACTTCTGGACGATCTTTCAGCGCTTCTAAAGCCGAGATATCACCAGCACGGTCATCGTCCCACTCTAGGAAAAAGCGGTCATAATGCTGATCACGCAAGAATTTTTCGGCGATCGCTTTGTAAGTACCGCTGGCTGCCGCGCGGCTTTGGTAATTGCCGCGACAATTGTGGGTCCAGACTTTTAATCCTAATTCGTGGGCGTAGTCAGCGACTTCGTTGTTGATCGCCACGAATTCATCGGCTAACGCTTCTAAGCCGTCATTGCCTTGGGTGAAGAAGCTCTTGTCATTGTCTTCGGCGAATAATTCCCATAAACAATCATCGAACTGAACGATTTCACCACCTGCTTCTCGGTATTCCTGCAAGAATTCTTTGTAGGCGTTAAGCAGCCCTTCCCGCAAGGCTTCTTTCGTTGGATACACCTGACCTTCACCAACGAGGTCGTTAAAGACAGTCAGCTCGGTAAAGGCGTGGGCAGCCCCCCAGACGGTGATTTTGACTGGCAGGTCGCCAGCTTGGCGTTTGGTTTCTTTAAACAACGTCAAGTAATGATGGTTTTTGCCAGATAATGGTTCTGTGATTCGGATGCCGATGTCTTTACGTGTCTCAAAATGTCCACCGTCCAAATCTTCAAAGGCATACCCATGATCGGAGATATAGCGCTCAACGCCTTTTAATCCCCAGAGAAAATCCAGGTGCCACATTGAGCGGCCGTGTTCGCCGTCTGTGATGACTGTGATGCCGTGTTCTTTTTGCGCTGCAATGATTTCAGCGATCGCTTTTGCTTCCGTTTCTTGGTAGCCAGGAAACGCATCATAAAACGGGTAGCGGATGTCCTCCCGATGCTCGATTTGATTTTTGTAGTCCAATAAATCTTGTGGTCGTAACAATGACCCCACAAGCTGAAATTTGTCTGTTGCCATATCCATTCCTCCTATACAAAGTTTTCAAAATTGTTAGATTTATTCTAGCAAACATCTTATACTATAGATAATACTTATAAACTTATATATTCCATAGGCAATACCTATAACATAAAAAGGAGGTTGCATCCCATGCGTATCCAGCAGCTTGAATATTTGGAAAAAATCGTAGAAACTGGCTCTTTCAATGAAGCCGCCAAACAGCTTTTCATCAGTCAGCCCTCCCTCTCTCAAGCCATGAAAGAGTTGGAAAAAGAGTATGATCTGCAGCTGTTTTACCGCAGTAAATTAGGGGTGACCTTGACCGATGATGGCCGTTCCTTTCTCAACTATGCTCGAAATGTTTTAGACCAAGTCAATCTCTTGGACGAACGCTTTCGCAAAGACAGCCATCGCAAGCATGTTTTCAGTGTTTCCGCACAACACTATGCCTTCGTCGTCCACGCCTTCGTGGAGCTGGTCAAACAGTTAGGGGAAGATGAATTTCAATTCACCTTGCGGGAGACCCAGACACAAAATGTACTGGATGATATCCAGACGTTTAAGAGCGAATTGGGGGTCATTTATCTGAATGATTTCAACACGACGGTCCTCACCCGTTTGATCCACGAAAAAGACCTGCAATTCATTCCTTTATTTGAAGCCAAACCCCACGTCTTCATCGGCCGAGAAAATCCCCTGACTCAGAAAAAAAGCATCACATTAGCTGATTTGGAACCATATACCTATTTGTCGTACGAACAAGGGGAAACCAATTCCTTCTACTTTTCTGAAGAGATCTTAAGCACTTTACAGCGCAAAAAACACATCCGCATCAGCGATCGTGCCACGATCTTCAATTTGATGGTGGGTCTCAACGGCTATACCATCAGCTCTGGGATCATCAGCAGTGAGCTGAATGATGAAAAAATCGTTGCGATCCCTTTGGAAGTCGATGATGCGATGACCCTAGGTTACCTCAAACACAAGAAAATGGAACTGAGTGAGATGGCTTTGGACTATCTCGCCTTGTTGAAGCAGCATATCAAAAACTACGGTTTCGACGTCTTTTAAAAAAAACGATCCGCAGACAGTCGGTCGGGCTACCTTAGTAAGGTGTCCCGACCCTGTTGCGGATCGTTTTGTTTCTTTTGTGCTTTTTTTGTTCTTAAACTGTCTTACGTTGGCGTTGTGGAGAATAAATCAACGCAATGGTTTCCATTCCCACTCTTCGACTTCGGCGATATCATAGCCGTTTTCTCGAATAAAGTCATGGTGATACGCAACGGTGTCTGCCATTTTTTGGGCAAAGTCCGTTGCTTTTTCTCCATAGACCCATTCGGCGGCGTCTTTGGCTAAGTGGAAGCGATCCAATTCAGAAAGGATCCGCATATCAAACGGTGTCGTGATGTCGCCATTTTCTCGGTACCCATGAATATGAAGCTGTTGGTTGCGACGGCCAAAGAAGATATCGCGAATCAGTCCTTCATACCCGTGGAAAGCAAACACGATCGGTTTGTCTTTCGTAAAGTAGGCTTCGAATGCTTCATCGCTTAACCCACGAGGATCGACTTCTGGACGACGCAATTTCAATAGATCGACCACATTGATGAAGCGGACTTTCAACTCTGGGAAGGCTTCAATCAGCAAGGAAACAGCGGCTAAAGCTTCCAAATTCGGTTCCGTCCCAGCAGCTGCGATCACAATATCGGGTTCTTGTCCTTCATCTGTCGATGCCCAGTCGATGACTTTCAAGCCATCTTTGACAAGCACTTTCGCTTCATCCGCCGAGTAAAACTGCGGACGTGGGTGTTTTGAAGAGACCACTAGATTGATCTTTTCTTCAGAAGCGAGTGTTTCTGCCATGACAGCCATCAAGCTATTGGCATCGGCTGGCAAGTAGACCCGCACAAAGTCGGCTTTTTTCTCTGCAATATGGGTCATGATCCCTGGATCTTGGTGGGTGTACCCATTATGGTCTTGTTGGAAGACCGTTGATGAAGCAATCAAATTCAATGAGGGGTACGGGTTGCGCCAGTCAAGATCATGAGCTTTTCGTAACCATTTGAAGTGCTGCGTGATCATAGAATCAACGACTCTTAAGAATGACTCGTAGCTGGCAAAGAAGCCATGACGACCCGTCAGCACATAGCCTTCCAAGAAGCCTTCTGCTTGATGTTCTGATAATTGTGAATCAATCACACGGCCCACTGAAGACAGCCATTCATCATAATCAGGATGTTTTGGCTCCAACCATTGGCGGTCCGTGACTTCAAACACATGGTTCAACCGATTGGATTTGGCTTCATCTGGGCCAAAGATGCGGAAGTTGTCGGGATTTTCTTTGATGATGTCACGGGCAAATTTCCCAAAGACCATCATATCTTGGGCAGTCGTTTCCCCTGGTGTCTCGATCGCAATGGCATGTGCTTGCCAATCTGGCAAGCGTAGCGGTTGCGGATCGATCCCCCCATTGGTGATTGGGTTGACCGCCATCCGCTGCTCTCCTTTTGGTGCCAATTCTTGAATCTCAGCTTTGATGCGGCCGTTTTCGTCAAAAAGCTCTTCTGGACGATATGACTGCAGCCAATCCGTCAAAGCATCCACGTGTTCCATATGTTTCGCATTGACAGGGATCGGTACTTGGTGGGCACGGAAGCCCCCTTCAATCGGCTCGCCATCCCAGACTTTCGGTCCAGTCCACCCTTTCGGTGTGCGAACGATCAAAACAGGCCAATGAGGCATAGCGGCTTCTTCCGCAGAACCTTTGCGGGCTTCTGCTTGGATCGCGTGGATCTGTTCAATGGCTTGATCCATTTTCTGTGCCAATTGCGGATGAACGGCTTCTGGATCGTCCCCTTCTACGAAATAAGGGGTCCAACCCATGCCTTCAAAATATTTCGTGAGATCTTGGTCACTTTTACGAGCCAAGATCGTTGGATTGGCAATTTTGGCGCCATTTAAATGCAAGATAGGCAAAATTGCGCCATCATTGACTGGATTGATAAAGGTATTTGAAAACCAGCTGCCCGCTAATGGTCCAGTTTCGGCTTCGCCATCACCGACCACTACTGCTGCAATGACATCGGGATTGTCTAAAATAGCTCCGGTAGCGTGGGCGATGGAATAGCCTAGCTCGCCGCCTTCATGGATCGAACCTGGCGTTTCAGGTGCCGCATGAGAAGCGATCCCACCTGGGAAAGAGAAGGTTTTGAATAGATGTTTCATCCCTGCTTCGTCTTGGGTGGCTTTTGGATAGATCTCGCTGTAGCTGCCGTCTAAATAAGCATTCGCAACCATGACTTGTCCGCCATGGCCTGGTCCTTCGATATAAAACATGTTTAAGTCGTACTTATTGATGACGCGATTGAGATGGGTGTAAATAAAATTTTGCCCTGCGATCGTTCCCCAGTGACCAATCGGATTCACTTTCAAATCTTTTTCTTCGATGGGGCGGCGCAATAAGGGATCGTCTTTCAAATAAATCTGACCAACGGAAAGGTAGTTGGCTGCTCGCCACCAAGCGTTCATTTTCTGATAATACTCTGGTGTATCGTAGGTTGTCTTCATTGTGCTCCTCCTTTTAGTCCATTGTTCCACTCTTACATAAAAGTCTATGCCCCCTATATTTAAAAGTCAATTTTGCTGATTGCTGGTGCTTTCAGGGGTCTGCTTATCCGCACTTTGCAGCTAGAAGGCAAGAAAGCTTAAGAAAAACGCAAAGAAACCGCCGACCATCGCCAACGGTTTCTTTTGTGATTGGGTACTTATTTGATCGTTACGTATTCTAATCCCACAAGCTTCGCCCATGTTTCGATCTGATCAGAATTTAGGACAAGTGAGACAACGGTGTGATGGCCACCGCCTGTTTCGATCCACTGTTTGACGCCATCGTGGAAATTTGGTTTTGGTGTCCACATTACTCGTGCAACCGGTAGTTTTGGTGCTTCTTCAGTTGGCTCAAAGGCATCGACTTCATTGATCAATAATTTGTAGTGGGTGCCAAAGTCGGCCATCGAAACCACGACACCTTCGCCGCCTTGGCCGTCAAAGACGAGTCGGGCTGGGTCTTCACGATCCCCCATCGACAATGGCGAAACCACGATTTTTGGTTTGTTGGCTGCTAATACTGGATCGACTTCCATCATGTGGGATTGCAAGATGGCTTCTTTTCCTGGTGTCAGCTCATAGGTATAGTCTTCCATAAAGCCAGTCGCTTTATTGTGGGCCATGATTTTCATCAAGCGGTCAATAGCGGCGGTTTTCCAGTCCCCTTCACCAGCAAACCCATAGCCTTCTGCCATCAAACGTTGTACAGCTAAACCAGGCAACTGCTGCATACCATATAGGTCTTCAAAGTTCGTGGTAAATGCCGTATAGCCGCCTGCTTCAAGGAAGCGGCGCAGACCGATTTCTTGTTTGGCCTGGGCTTTTACATGACGTGCCCATTCTTCTTTGTCGTAATCGCCATAATCGAAATCATACAGCTGGCTGTATTCTTCAAAGAGTGCATCGACTTCTTCGTCAGTCACCGCATCGACGACTTGAACCAAATCGCCGATCCCAAAATAATCAACGGTCCAGCCAAATTGGATCTGTGCTTCGACTTTATCGCCTTCGGTCACCCCAACGTTACGCATGTTGTCGCCAAAACGAGCGACTTTGATTTGGAAGCTTTCATTGTAGCCGACTGCCACGTCCATCCAAGCAGCGATTTCTTTTTGGATGGCTTCATTTTTCCAATAGCCGACAACGATTTTGTTTTGCTTTTTCAAACGGGCATTGATAAATCCATATTCTCGGTCACCATGAGCCGCTTGGTTCAAGTTCATGAAGTCCATATCGATGGTTTCCCATGGAATTTGTTCATTGTATTGAGTGGCAAGGTGCAGCAATGGTTTTTGTAATAATTTCGTGCCGCGAATCCACATTTTTGCTGGTGAGAAGGTATGCATCCAGGTGATCACCCCAGCGACTTCATCCCGATAGTTGACTTCTTTCATGATTTTCGTAATCGTATCGGCAGTAACAGCGAGTTCTTGTAAAACGACTGGATAAGGCAGCTTTGAGCTGTCATTTAAGCTTTTGACCATTTCTTCTGCATGGTCCCGTACTTCTTGTAATGCTTCTTCTCCGTATAAGTGCTGTGATCCTACGACGAACCAAAATTCTTTTTTCCCGATTTCTAACATTCTACTTGCTCCTTTTTCGTTATTTTTGCCCGTAATAGGCATTTTCTCCATGTTTGCGTAAATAATGTTTGTCTAAGACCCGCTGCGGCAATTCGGGTGCGTAACTGTTCAGCTGACGCGTGATAAAATTCATCTTAGCAACTTCTTCTAAGACCACTGCGTTCATCACCGCCGCATCCGCCGTTTTGCCCCAGGTAAACGGTCCATGACCGTGAAGCAAGACACCAGGAATTTCTTCTGGCGTGATGCCGCGTTCCTTAAAGGTTTCGACGATCACCTGTCCTGTTTGTGCTTCATAACCTTCATCGATCTCGGTTTGCGTCAAAAAGCGGGCACATGGGACAGCCCCATAAAACGTATCGGCATGGGTCGTGCCCATCGCTGGCAGATCGAGTCCTGCCTGAGCCCAGCTCGTCGCCCATGTAGAATGGGTATGGACGATTCCACCAATTTCTGGAAATGCTTTGTATAAAACGGCATGCGTTGGCGTATCGGAGGAAGGATTTTTCGCTCCTTCCACTACGTTGCCCTCAAAATCACAAACCACCATATCACTGGCTTGCATGGTTTCATAGTCAACACCGCTAGGTTTGATGACAAACAATTGCTGTTGGCGATCCACTGCTGACACATTGCCCCAGGTGTATTTGATCAATCCTTGCTTCGGCAATGCCAAATTGGCCTGAAAGACTTCTTCTTTTAATCCTTCTAACACAAAATTCCCTTCTTTCTTTTTAAATCAACGCATCGATTGCCGCTTGCTCGATCGGCAACCCTGCTTGGTAACGTTGGGTAAAGACGGTGAACCCCTGAATGTCGGCTTCTGTCGGGGCTAAGGTCACGCCGTGGTCATTTTTAAACACTTGATCTGCTAAGAATGCTGCCAAGGATTGTTCTGGCGTATGACGGCGAAGGTACGCTGCTAAAAGGGCGATCCCCCAGGCGCCGCCTTCACCAGCCGTTTCCATGACCGTGACTGGGGCTTCCATGACAGCTGCCAAGACACGTTGGGCAACTTCTGGCGTTTTGAAGATCCCACCGTGACCAACGATTCGATCAATAGCGACGTCTTCGGCTTCCAGAATCTTAATCCCGATCTTCATCGCACCAAAGGCACTAAACAGATGTAAGCGCATGAAATTTGCTAAAGTAAAAGAACTCTCTGGCGATCGGACGAAAAGCGGCCGTCCTTCAGGGATCTTAGTGATATTTTCACCAGAATAATAGCCATAAGAAAGCATCCCGCCACAGTCTGAATCCCCTTTCAATGCTTCGTTGAATAAGGTCGCAAACAATTCTTCCGTGGAAAGTTTCATTCCAGCTGCATCGGCAAATTCGCGGAAAAGTTTGACCCATGCATTGATCTCCGAGGTACAGTTATTCGTATGGACCATCCCCACCAAATCACCAGAAGGCGTCGTGACCAAATCGATCTCTGGATACACTTTAGTTAAGGGTTCTTCTAAGACGATCATGGCAAAAGCAGACGTCCCGGCTGAAACATTCCCGCTTCGCTGTGCCACACTATTCGTGGCAACCATGCCAGTGCCCGCATCGCCTTCTGGCGGACATAACGGGATGCCAGCTTGCAAAGTACCAGTTGGGTCGAGTTTTTTTGCCCCTTCTGCCGTCAATGTGCCGGCTGGTTCGCCTGCTGTCAACACTTGCGGCAAAAGGTCTTTGATCTGCCAAGGATACCCCTGACTGCTGATTTGTGCATCAAATTGCTGAAGCATATTCGCATCATAGTTTTTTGTCGTACTGTCGATTGGGAACATCCCTGATGCATCGCCGATTCCGATAACTTTTTCCCCTGTCAGCTGCCAATGGACGTAGCCGGCTAAGGTAGTGAAAAAAGCAACCTCTGGGACGTGGGCTTCTTGATTCAAAATCGCTTGATACAAATGCGCGATACTCCAACGCTGCGGGATGTTGTATTGGAACAATGCCGTCAAGGCTTTTTCTGCTTCTTCTGTGATCGCATTGCGCCATGTCCGAAAAGGTACCAACAGCGTGCCTTGCTGATCAAAAGCCATATAGCCGTGCATCATTGCAGAAAAACCGATACTGCCGATCGTCGTCAAAGGTACCTCGAATTGCTGTTGGATGTTGTGCGCCAACTCTTGGTAGCTGGCTTGCAGTCCTTGCCAAATCGCCTCTAGTGAGTAGGTCCAAATCCCTTGCTCCAATTGATTTTCCCATTCAAAGCTACCTGAAGCGATCGTCTGAAACTGCTCATCGATCAAGACAGCTTTGATCCGTGTCGAGCCTAGCTCGATCCCAAGAGACGTGCGCCCGTCAATAATTGCTTGCCTTACTTGTTGCGTCATCTTCTTATTCTCCTTTTTGGTTATTGACTGAACCGCGAACGATCAGCTCCGGTTCAAAATAAAAGCGTTGCGCTTCTGTTGCCTTACCTGTAGTGATCCATTCTGCCGCCAATTCCCCCATCGCTTCTTTCGGGTGAGTCAGTGTGGTGATCGTCGGTGTGGACAAGGTGCTAAGAGGCGAGTCATCGTTACCCACGATCGAAAAATCAGTAGGAACGTTCTTCCCAGCAGCCGTCAATGCTTGAATCAAGCGATGCGCGATCTCATCGTTGTAACAAACGATGCCTGTGACTTGATTATCGGCAGCCGTCAAGCGCTGGATCGCTTGTTCAATAACGGCTTCTTTCGTCTCGGTCGTATACGTCAAGACGTCTTCTGCTGCAAACGTCCGCTTGGCTTGGGTCAAGGCTTTGACAAACCCTTTCATCCGATATTTCCCTTGTAAGTCATCGATTTTCGTGATCATCATCAACTGCTGATGCTGTTGTTCTAATAAATAATTGGTTGCTAAAAAACCAGAACGTGTATCGTTGACACAAATATGCGGCAAGTCTAGTTCTTCGTAATAGGCATTGATCATGACGAGAGGAATCCCGGCTTCTTGGAGGGCGACATAATAAGCAAGATTTGGGTTGTACTGGCTGCTCTTCGTTGGCTCAACGATCAACCCGTCTACCCCTTGATCCATCATTTGCTGCAAGCACGCTCTTTCTTGCTCATGGTCATTGTTGGTTGATCCTAGAAGCAGTGAATAGCCTTGCTCCCGCAATGTCTGCTCCACGCCGCGCATGATCGAAGGGAAAATATAATCAGACAAATAGGTCATGATGATCCCAATCGTTTTGCGGTTTTTATGATTGACAGTCTCAGGTTTTGAAACGTAGGTGCCTGAGCCCCGTTCTTTTCTTAAATAGCCTTCATTGACCAAAACAGCGATCGCTTGGCGCACCGTGTGACGGCTATAATGAAATTCTTCCTGTAAGGTTGCTTCTGAAGGGATCGCATCGCCTTCTTGATAGGTGCCTAAGCGGATCTTTTCTCTTAAGATATCCGCAAGTTGTTCGTACTTATTCGCCATTTTAATCCCATCTTTCAAAAGTTGTCCGTACATCTAAGATACCAAGAAACCGCTTCCGTGTCAATTGCTGCTATGGCTTTTTTCTAAAAAAACCTAACGAAAAGAAGGCAAATGATAAATTACCCTTATTTTCATCAGAATAAAACGAATCAAAACACTATTTGTTGTATAATTGAATAAAATGTTGCTTATTACGTTTAAGGAGGTAAGTATTTTGACGAGAACACCTAATGAAACCTACGAGGAACCCATTATTTTGTATTCAAAAAAATATCGAGAAAATCGCAGACATGATGCCAGCTGTCGTTGGCTTATTACAAAAAAAGGCGTCTGGATAAACAACACCCATCCAAAAATCCCAGATGAAAAGATTCCCATGGCAAAAATTGCCGATGTGGAATTACATATAGGCAAAGGTCTCTTAGTGGACTACCTCCGACTGCAGGTACCAGGTAATTCTCAATTGCTCTATTTCACCAATCGAATCGATGCCCAAAAAGCCTATGAGTTTTTAACGGATCATTCGGCAGCACTTGGTGGGCAATCAGCCAAAAGTTACGTGGATGAAGAGGCTGGAAAAATCAAATTACTTTCCTATCATTATCGTGATGCTTGGGTCATTTCAGAAGATACCCTTACAATCATCGATTACAAGAAGAAAGCGAAACAGGTTCTGCAGATTCCCCAAATTACCAGTGTCAATTTGAAAGAAGTTGCTGAATCAGGTCTTTGGAAAGGCAATGGCTTTTTAGAATTGTATATTGGCGGCGGAGCGATCAGAGAAACCCATTCCTTCAGACGAATGGAACCGAATCACTCCCTTTGCTTTGCCGAAAAAGACCTGGTGATTGCTCGGATCATACAGCGCTACCTCACCAACTTCCCTCGGGAGCGGTCGGTCCCGTTAACGAACCCATCGCCACCACCAGCTGCGAAGCCGACGGAAGCGCTCATTGCTGAACTACGCGAACTAAAAGTGTTGGTCGACGAAGGAATTTTGACTGAAGAAGAATTTGCATTCAAGAAAAAACAACTGTTAGGATTATAGAAGCAATCGCTTCGGAGAAAAAAGCCGCCCTCCTGCCATGAGAAGACAGAGCTTTCGGTGAAGGGCTGTGCTTTTTTCCTGGGAAAATTTTGAACGGTTTTTTTAGAACATGCTATACTAATTGAAGAATACGTAGAGTATCTCAAAGGAGGTCTTTCTCATTTTTTCTTTTAATGACATCAAAGCACGTTTCCCCCAGGCAACGTTGCATGACAAAGTTGCCACAACGAAGGATATCGAATCCATCGCCTTCGGCAAAAAATATATTTGGCTGCCAACTGACCAATTAAGTGACAGTGAAAAATTGCTGATCCAACTGGGAAACGGCTCTTTGCAACCAGAAATCGATAACCGAAACCATCCATGGTATCCGATTTTATTTGAACATCAGCCCGTTCAAGAGCCAGAGTGGATTCGCTTGCTGCAAGTTCATTTCACCCGAACCATCGACTCTTTGCAATCCGAATGGCTCGCAGAGATTCAGCAAATGCTCCCTAGCGTGGTGGATCTTTTTTTCCTCACCGAAGACCATGCAGTGATCGTAGAAAAACAAGATGGTGCCAATTTGCCCATCGAAGATCTCGACGGCTTATTCGTCGCTTTGGATATGGATTTCGACTGCTATTCCCAGCTGTTCGTCGGTCCCTTCCATCATCCACGCCACGATTTCACTGCCTTATGGGCAAGTGAGTCTAGCCTGTTCAAAAATGAGTTAAAAACGAAAACCACCAGTAAAAGTATGGATCTGCCCAAAGTGGTCTTTTCTCTTTTTCGCAACGGCTTTTCCGAGTATATTTCCTTGTTTCGTACCTTGTATCTAGATTGGTTTGAAGAAGAGACCGAAACGATCATTCAATCCCTGTGGCGCAATCAAGGCAATGCAAGCTCCACAGCCAAAGAACTG
Organism: Enterococcus sp. DIV0755f; assembly: GCF_051713725.1. Lineage (NCBI taxonomy): Bacteria > Bacillati > Bacillota > Bacilli > Lactobacillales > Enterococcaceae > Enterococcus > Enterococcus sp. DIV0755f. Next base: position 435,779 of record NZ_JBIOQL010000001.1, on the reverse strand, counting down.
TTCATGCATCGGAATTCTCTCCTATATAAGATCGATAAGTTTCAAACACTGACGCGCTTAAATTTAAAAAATATGGATGATCTGCTGCTTTGCTATTTATTGATCGATCAGTTCACCCATCAGAGCAATTAAACAACATGCACAAGAAAACGTTTTTTTCTTGTGCATGTTTCCGTTGCACCTTCGAAGCGTTTTCATTTATGATGTTCATGTAAACTAAATGGAAAGAGGTAATCCCAATGGTAGAAATGGCCTTAAAAAATATCCACAAAAAATATGATAATAATGATGCGTATTCGGTAACTGATTTTAATTTAGATATCGCAGATCGCGAATTCATCGTTTTCGTTGGACCTTCTGGTTGCGGAAAATCAACAACGCTTCGAATGATCGCTGGTTTAGAAGATATTTCTGAAGGCGAATTGAGCATCGGTGGAAAAGTAATGAACGATGTGGCACCAAAAGACCGCGACATCGCGATGGTTTTCCAGAACTACGCATTGTATCCCCATATGACTGTTTTCAACAACATGGCATTTGGTTTGAAATTGCGTAAATACGACAAAGAAGAAATTAAAAAACGGGTAGAAAATGCCGCTGAGATCTTAGGATTGACAGAATACTTAGATCGTAAACCTGCTGCCCTTTCAGGTGGTCAGCGTCAACGGGTTGCCCTAGGCCGTGCCATCGTCCGTGATGCCAAAGTCTTCTTGATGGATGAGCCGTTGTCAAACTTAGATGCGAAATTGCGGGTTGCCATGCGTGCGGAAATCGCAAAATTACACCAACGTTTAGAAACAACGACGATCTATGTAACCCATGACCAAACAGAAGCGATGACCATGGCTGACCGGATCGTTATCATGAAAGATGGCTTCATTCAACAAATCGGTTCACCAAAAGAAGTCTACAACACACCGAAAAACATTTTCGTTGCCGGCTTTATCGGTTCACCAGCAATGAACTTCTTCAATGTTACGTTGAAAAACGGTATGATCTCTGATGGACAAAGCTTGAACTTACGTATTCCTGAAGGCAAGAACAAGATTCTTGTGGAAAAAGGGTACGAAGGCAAACAATTAGTCTTTGGTATTCGTCCAGAAGATATTCACAGTGAACAAATCGCATTGGAAGCTTCTCCTGAAGCAACTGTACGTGCCGAAGTAGTCGTATCTGAATTATTAGGTGCAGAAACGATGCTTTATACACGCGTAGGTGCGACTGAATTTATCTCGAAAGTTGATGCTCGTGACTTCCACCGTCCAGGTGAAACAGTTGATTTGGCTTTCAACATCAACAAAGCACACTTCTTCGACAAAGATTCAGAAAATGTCATCACACTTCCTTAATTTGTAGTTACCATGCACTGTTCTCGGATTTGCCCCCTAGGCAGTCGCATTTAACTAATATCCACTTTTATTCCTTATTTGTATCCCCTAAAAACAGACAGTCAGCAGACTGTCTGTTTTTGGGTTTCGTTGTGTTTCCTACGAAACGCTTAGTTACGAACGAGAAACCAGAAGCGGTGTAAGCAGCTCATCCCCCCCCTTCTACCGCCCACAGCCTCGATGCTTTAAGTACGTGAAACACTCGCCCATCACTTGCCTTTAGACAACATACGCGTGGTGTCAGCTTCGTCCTCTTCCCCCTCAACTTCTCTTTTGTTTGTCTATGATGCGATGTCCTAAACACGAGAAAACGAACCAACGGGCTTGCCACGCATTGCTGCTTAATAGTGGCTTTCTTGGCTAGTGTAGGCAGAAAAGCACCACAAAAAGAGTAGTGCTTGTAGGGGATGACAAGCACTACTCTGGGGAGCCTATTCAACTGCTGACCACCTAGCTTTTTGCCAAGCTGCTGGTTAGCGATCGTTTTGCAAGAGGGTCAGGCTGTCTGCAAGGACAGCTTCGCCATCTAACAACTCGTAATCTGTTTCTTTGATCAATTTATAAGGTACCGCTTTGACCATGAGAAAGTCTTTCAATCGATTGACTTCGTACTTCGACTGCGGACCGATCAGCAAGGCATCGACAGTCTGCTGCTGCAGGATCTGTTCAGCAATGATGGCTGGTGCCGAATAGATATGCACGGCTAATCCTTTTTCATCTGCAGCCCGCTGCATATTTTTCACTAAGAGACCCGTAGTGATACCTGCGGTACAAATCAATAAAATCGTCTTTTGTGCTTGTTCCTCCATAAACAGGCCCTCCTACGATATTTTCTTTTTCTTATTGTAGATATCCAACACGACGGCCAGCAGCAAAATCAACCCTTTGATGGCTTGCTGCCAATCGACACCGACTCCTAAGATCGACATCCCATTGTTTAAGACACCCATCACGAGCCCACCAACGATCGCACCCATCACAGTACCAATACCGCCTGAGGTGGAAGCACCGCCGAAATACACTGCGGCCATTGCATCTAATTCCATTGACGTTCCTGCTTGCGGGGTGGCTGCGTTCAACCGAGCGGCTAAAACCAAGCCCGCCAAAGCTGCCATCATCCCCATGTTCACGAAGACCCAGAAGGTGATTTTCTTCGTCTTGATCCCAGAAAGTTCGGCTGCTTTTTTGTTGCCGCCGGTTGCATAGATTTGACGACCGGCAACGGTTTTGTTAGTCAAAAAGCCATAAGCAGCCACGATCACCCCTAAGACGATCAAAATGATCGGATACCCTTGATAAGAGGCAAAGATATAGGTAGCGCCGAGAAATACGACCGCAGTAAAGACGGCTTTAAAGGCAAAGGCTGCCATTGATTCCACTTCAAAAAGATTTTTTTTGCGACGCTCACGGGTCCGCCATTGGCCTAAAATCAGGATGCCCGTGATCACTACACCTAAAATCATGGAAAGTAAATGGATCTGACCGCCTGCAATATCTGGCAAATACCCAGTAGAAATTTGTTGGAATGCCTTGGGAAACGGCGCCAATGATTGACCCCCTAAGACGACTTGGGTCAGTCCTCGAAACATCAGTAAACCAGACAAGGTCACGATAAATGCTGGGATACCGACATACGCGACCCAGAAACCTTGCCAGGCACCGATCACTGCGCCCATCAGTAAGCAAAGAGGCACTGCCAGCCAAGGACTGATGCCGTTATTGACCATTAAGACGCCTGCAATCGCACCGACAAACGCCATCACGGACCCTACGGATAAATCAACGTGTCCTAACAAGACGACCAAAAGCATACCAGCTGCCAAAACGAGAATATGACTGTTTTGCAACACGAGGTTGGTGATATTCAGCGGCCGCCAGAAAATCCCGTCGGTCATGAGCTGAAAGGCCACCAGCAGCACTGCTAAGATAATGATCATACTGTATTTGCTAAAGATTTCCAGTGCCTTTTCTTTCAGCGAATGGCTGCGTTCTTTTTTTAATTTATTGGTTGTTTCCATCTCAAACCCCACTCTCTTCTAATGTCATTAGATTCATCAATCGTTCTTGATCCGCCTCTTCCCGCAGGACCTCGCCAGTGAAGCGGCCTTCGTTCATCGTATAGATTCGGTCACACATGCCTAATAGTTCTGGCAGCTCCGAGGAGATGATGCAAATGGCTTTGCCAGCTGCTGCCATCTCTTCGATGATCGTATAGATTTCGTATTTCGCTCCGACATCGATCCCACGGGTCGGTTCATCTAAAAATAAGATGTCTGGTGTGGTCATCAGCCATTTTGCCAAAACGACCTTTTGCTGATTCCCGCCGCTCAAGCTGCCGACGTTTTGATAGATCGAATTGGTTTTCGTCCGCATTTTTTTGCGGAATTCTTCTGCCATCGTGACTTCTTTTTCTTTATCGATGACCCCTTGGCGGCTGATTTTGGCAAGACTAGCAATGGTGGTGTTCTCGCGAATATCCATCAGCAGATTCAAGCCCAGCGCTTTTCGATCTTCCGACACATAGGCTAACCCATTTTTGATGGCGGTTGGCACGTCTTTGACAGAAATCGGTTGGCCGTCTTTATAGACTTCCCCCGAAATCGAACTGCCGTAGGAATGACCGAAGACACTCATGGCAAACTCTGTCCGTCCCGCACCCATCAAACCGGCGATGCCGATGATCTCTCCTTTGCGGATCATCAAGTTCAAATTCTCATTCACCACACGGGTATGATCGATTGGATGATGGACCGTCCAATTTTTGACTTCAAAAAACGGTTCACCAATAGTGGGGTTCCGCTCTGGGTAGCGATTGGTCAAATCTCGCCCAACCATGCCGCGAATGATGCGCTCTTCAGAGATTTCGGCACCACTCAGCGTCTCGATCGTTTGCCCGTCTCGTAAAATCGTGATGCGATCCGCCACATTGACGATTTCATTCAACTTGTGGGAGATGATGATCGAGGTGATTCCTTGGTTGCGAAACTCTTTGATCAGCTCTAACAGATTGGCGCTTTCTTCTTCATTCAACGCCGCGGTTGGCTCATCTAAAATCAACAATCGGACGGATTTTGAAAATGCTTTGGCAATTTCCACCAGCTGTTGATGCCCGACACCGATTTGTGAAACCAGCGTATTCGGGTCTAATTTCAAGCCAACGATCTTTAAGAGGTTGTCTGTTTTCTTTTCGGTCAGATCCCAATCAATGATGCCGTGTTTGGCTTGTTCGTTTCCTAGAAAGATATTTTCTTTGATCGACAGGTAAGGACTTAATGCTAACTCTTGATGAATAATAACGATTCCTTTGTCCTCACTGTCCCGCAAATCTTTGAACTTGCATAACTCCCCTTCATAATAGATCTCTCCGTCATAGCTGCCGTAAGGATAGAGTCCGCTTAAGACATTCATCAGCGTGGACTTGCCAGCGCCATTTTCTCCACACAGTGCGTGGATCTCTCCTCGCTCGATCGAGAGGTTGACGTTATCAAGGGCGCGAACCCCTGAAAACTCTTTGACGATGCCTTTCATCATCAAAATATTATCTGCCATGTTCTTTCACCCTTTTCCTTTTTATGTAAAAGTGGTGCGCTGCCTTTGTAAGAAAAGCGGAAAGAACGAATAGTGGGGATGATTCGTTCTTCCCTACTGCTTTCGGGGAAACTAGTATCTTTTCTCGCTGGATCAGCGCTTCTTGCTTAAATGCCTAGCTCTTCTTCTGTATAGTAATCGGTATCGATCAGTTCTTCTTTGTAGTTGTCGCTATCCACAGAAACGGGATTTGACAAGTAGGTTGGTACGACTTTGACGCCATTGTCATAGGTTTCCGTATCGTTGACTGGCACTTCCTCGCCATTGGTGATGGCTTCGATCATTTCGATCGTGTTTTTCGCCAACACCCGTGTATCTTTGAAAATCGTTTGGGTCTGTTCGCCCGCGATGATCGATTTCACCCCTGCCACCGTCGCATCTTGACCGGTAATCACAGGTAGTGGTTTATCGGAAGAACCATAGCCAACGCCTTTAAGCGATGAAATGATTCCTAGGCTGATTGGATCATAAGGTGAAAGAACGGCATCCAATGTTTGATCCGTATAGTTGGCACTCAACAAGTTGTCCATCCGAGCTTGCGCAGTTGAACCATCCCAACGCAAAGTAGCGATTTGGTTGAAGTTGGTTTGACCAGAAGGAACGACTAGCTGTCCGCTGTCAAAGTATTGTTGGAAGACCGAAAGGACCCCATTATAATTGATCAGTGCATTGTTATCATCTGGAGAGCCGCCGAATAATTCAATGTTAAATGGTCCTTCACCGTCTTTGAGACCCAATTTGTCTTCAATATAAGACGCTTGCAGCACGCCGACTCCAAAATTATCAAAGGTGGCATAATAATCGACGTATTCCGAGTTCATCAGTAAACGGTCATAGGCGATGACTGTGATGTCTTCGTTATGGGCTTTTTCCAACACGTCTGTCAGTGCCGAACCATCGATCGAGGCGATCACTAAAGTATCAACGCCTTTGGTGATCATATTCTCAATTTGTGCCACTTGGTTTTCTACTTTGTCTTCTCCATATTGCAGGTCAGTTTTATAGCCGAGCTTCTCTAATTCTTCTACCATGTTGTCGCCATCTGCGATCCACCGTTCTGCCGATTTGGTCGGCATCGCGATCCCAACAAATCCTTTGTCTCCGTCACCGTTTGCCCCGCTGTCTGATCCATTCCCACAAGCTGCTAACAATCCGCCAACCAATAAGGTGGATGCTAGGACGACCAATTTACCAAAAGTACCTTTCATTGTGATCCCTCCATGTCTTTTTCTTACATTCTCAGTATAGCCAGTTAAGGAATCGCTTACATTTAGATTTTTTCGAGGTTTCTTGGATTTCTTGAGAAAAAACGACTCAGTTGCCCCCATTTCTTTTCGTAATCTTGGATTTTTTAAGATTCCCTTGGTTTTTATTTGATTTGATATTTTGTGTAAAGCGCTTCCGTATTTTTTAGTAGAATAGACCATAGAGGTGAAAAAAATGAGGAATATAAAAATTGGGTTACTCCTTTGTTTGTGTTTGTCTTTCTTGGCTGGTTGCCAAGCAGTCAGAGAAACGACCGCTGAAACATCGGAAGAAAGTATCGTGATCGGTTTTTCTCAATCGGGAACAGAAAGCAGCTGGCGCAAGCGCCACACCGAATCGATTCGCACTGAATTAGAGAAGGAAGGCTATGAAGTGCTCTATCGTAACGGCTATATGAATCAAGAACGTCAGATTCAAGATATCCGCAGTTTTATCGTGTATCAAGTCGATGCCATCGTCTTTACCCCGATTCAGGAAAACAATTGGGAACCGATTTTGGAAGAAGCTGCGCAAGCGGGGATTCCCGTTTTCGTGGTGGACCGTCATGTCAACGTCAGCGATCCCTCCTTGTTTCTGACTCATATCGGGCCAAGCTTCAAAGCCGAGGGCAATCGTGCAGGTCTCTACGTCAGCAATTATTATAAAGAACATCAAAATGAAACGATCAATGTTTTAGAATTGACGGGACTGGATGCTACTTCTCCGACGTATTTGCGCTCAGAAGGGTTCCGAGAAACCATCAAGCGTGATTATGCCCACAACAATGTAACGATCCAAGTCAAAGATGAGCTAAATGGTGACTTCATTCGCCGCAAAGGCAAAGAAGTCATTGAACAATACATCGCAGAAGGCAAAATGGAGCAGATCGATGTCTTGTTCAGTCACAATGACGAGATGACTCTTGGCGCTCTTGAAGCCCTCGAAAAAACCGATATTGAGCCAGGGAAGGATTTGGTGATCGTATCGATCGATGCCCAAAAAGAAATGATCGACAAATTGAAGCAAGGGATCGTCAATTGTGTCGTTGAATGCAACCCAGATGCTGGTGTGTTCGTCAAAAATGCCATCTCGCGCTACTTGGCTCGCGGCGCCGATGCTATTCCTCGTGAAATCTATGTCCATGAAACAGTTTTTTCCAGTGATATGGACTTTGATCAGATTCCACCGAGAAATTATTGAGGAGATGAAGATGAAAACAAAAAGTATCAAGGGCATCTTTCAGCAGACCAACAAACTGATGATCCTCGTCGCCTTTATCCCCCTCGTAGTAAGCAGTGTCTTTTACTCGCGGCAGATTTTTATTTACCAAAACACCATCAACAATATTGAAGAAGCCAATCAATTATCGGAAAAAGTCGATGCCATTGTCTTGGAAGAAATGTGGGATTTAGTCTTTGGTCAAAAAACCGTCGCACAAGTCCAAGAAACCAATGTGATCGATGAACTAAGGAGCGATCTACAGCACATTCAAGAAAATACCAGCACTGCCAAAGAGCTCAATATTTTAGCAGTCGCCTTTCGGACGCTCGATTCTTTAGAAACCTATCAGCAACAGTTGATCGATAATATTCTCAACGATGAACCGGTGGAACAAAACCAATACGTCATGATCCAAGTGGATTCGGTGATCGATTTGCTATCCGATATTTTGCAGCAGTTTGTCGGGGTAGAGATCAGCTTAGCCAGCCAAACCAATCACGAACTGGTCCAATCCGTGTTGCTGCTGATCCTTTTTCAGGTCGTGTTGCTTTTGATCATCTTTGCGATCATCAATAAAAACCGCCGCTTTGTTCGTGACAATCTGCAATACCCGCTGGATCGGTTGTTAGACCTTTCCAATGAACTATCCCAAGGACATTTGAGCTACCGAGCAGAACTGCCCGAAACCCCAGAGCTGCGGACTCTGACGAGTAGCTTGAATCGAATGGCAGATGACTTGACTCGGCTCTTGGAAGAAAATGCCTTGAAGCAGTATCACTTAGCCCAAAGTGAGGTGCGGGTCTTACAAGCCCAGATCACTCCACATTTCATCTATAATAGTTTAGATGCGATCGTTTCTTTGATTGAAGCTGCCCGTTACGAGCAAGCAACCGAAATGACCTATGCGCTGTCAGATTTTTTCCGCATTTCCTTAAGCAAAGGGCAAGACTGGATTCCGCTGGAAAAAGAATTGCGGCATGTGGACGATTACTTGAAGATTTTGCAGATCCGCTATGGCAGGATGCTGTCTTACACCATTGAAGATCAGACCGTCAGTCCAGAACTACAGGTTTTGAAAATGGTCCTGCAGCCCCTTGTTGAAAACGCCGTATATCATGGCACCAAGTTTGTCCGTCGTGTCGGCATGATTCGAATCACAGTGTCAGAATTGCCTCACCAGATTCAAATGACCATCAGTGACAACGGCGTTGGGATCGACCCTGAGCGTTTGCAGGAGATTCGTCGTAACCTTAAAGAAACCACTGATCCCGCCTCTGAGAGCGGCTATGGCCTATATAACGTCTATCGCCGTCTCCAGCTGAACTACGGCAGCGAAGCGCAACTGATGATCCACAGTCAATACCAAGAAGGCACCACGATTAACGTCACAGTACCAAAAAGGGAGGAACCCAACCATGTACAAAGTGTTTATAGTTGAAGATGAACATCTGATCCGCGATAGTTTGCGCCACCAAATCATGACTCTTGCCAAACAATATCCGATCGTTTATAGCGATGAAGCCGCAGATGGCGAATTGGCGCTGGCTTCGATCCTTGATCTGCGTCCTGATATTATTATCAGTGATATCAAAATGCCGTTTATGGACGGCTTGGTCTTTGCGAAAGAAGCCAAGAAATTATTGCCGCAAGTTCGCATTATTTTCGTTAGCGGCTTTGATGATTTTGACTATGCAAAAACGGCACTGCAGCTGCAAGCAGACGATTACTTGCTCAAGCCCATCAAAAACGAAGAATTAGAACAAGCCATCAAAACCGTCGTTCAACACTTAGATGAACAACAAGCCACTCATCAGCAATTATCCAAAGAAGACGATTTATTCGAAATGGAAATCAAAAAGAATCACTTTCTGAATCACCTCTTTAAACAAAAGATCACGATCTCAGAAGCCTTTTTGCAAGCAGAAGAACTGGGCCGGCGCTTTTCAGGTAAACAGTTTTGTGTGCTATTAGCAAAAACCCCCTTCAATCAAAGCTTTTCTGACTACACTCGCTTTAGCCAGCAGCTGACCAAAGCCTATGAACAAGACGATGCCGTCTTGTTCTCCAGTGTTTCCAGCCGCTTCATCAAGTTTTTGCTTTTTGACCATGACCGAGAACAAGTTTTAGAAAAAGCCTATCAGATCGCTCAAAGCCTCGTTCATGGTTCTGGGGAAGAAGTAGCAGTGGCGATCGGACCGGTAGCAGATCGCTTCTCGGGTATCTCTCTTTCTTATCAGAAAGCTCGTGACATGCTAAAAACCTATGGCAGCATCCGCAAGGAAAAAATCATCAGCTATGAAGACGACATTCGCGAAGGGGAACTATCCCCCACCAATCCTTTCAAAACCGACCTTGCTTCACGGCTGGCAAATGCTGGGAAACAGACGATCCCTGAGCTGATCGCTGAATTGATGGCGCCTCAAGGAACCGTTGAGCGAACGCAAATGTACCGTTTGTTCGTCTTAGTCGAACTGCTGGCATTGTTGAAGAAAAAAGACAGTCATTCGCTGCCCCAGATCGTTCAACACGCCCATGACTTAGACTATCTAGCGGCATTGACCCATGAGCCAGAGAACTATCAAACGACTCTGGCAGAACTGTTGCCATTATTGACCCAACAACCCATCAATCCTGCAATGGCGAAATATCAAAGCGTCATCAATCAAGCCAAAGCCTTTATCAGTGAGCACTTTTCTGATCCCAATATTTCCTTAAATGTAGTTGCTGAAAAAGTTCATTTGAGTCCAGCACATTTCAGCACCATCTTCTCGCAAGCCACTGATTCTACGTTTATCGAATACTTGACCGAGCAACGGTTGACCTTGGCTAAGGAACTGCTGTTAACGACCAATCTACGGCTATCTGAGATCGCCTTTGATGTTGGCTACAATGACCCAAATTATTTTTCCTTTTTGTTCAAGAAGAAAGAAAAAATCTCACCGAAAGAATACCGTCAAAAAAATGCCTAAATGAGTGAAGGGATGCAAAAAAAGAGTGAGGGACAGCAAAATCGTCCTCACTCTTTTTCATTTTCTACCTCATGCAGTTATTTCTTCTCCATCGCAGCTTTTAAAGCAGCTGCTAATGGGCTTTCTTGCGGTTCTTCTTGATTGATTTTGTTCATCAAGCGGCGTTCTTCGTGTTTCGACAGCTTTTTGCTGCGTTCCTTTTTATCCGCCATTTTTTCGGTGGTCCCATCGAATTTACAGCGGAAATAGGCGCCGTTTTTGCCTTCGATGATCTCCATCTTTCGGTGGCATTGCGGGCAGCGTCGGTTTGAAACTTTCGGGTCTTTCCGACGACGGTACTTGCAGGTGCCACTGGAGCAAACATAGATCTTGCCATCACGGGTATTTTTCTCCCGCAAGGGTTCGCCGCATTCGGGACACCGTTTTTGGGTCAATGAGAAATCTTGGTACTTGCTTTCGCTTTGCTTGATTTCTTTGACCAGTTGTTTTGTGTCTGCTTCGATTTGTGCGAGGAAGGTTTGGGCAGAATAGGTGCCTTTCGCAATGGCTTCCAGTTCCTTCTCCCATTTTTCCGTCAATTCTGGTGTCACCAAGGATGGATTGACTAAGACTAACAGCTGCTTGCCTTTTGGCGATACTTGCAAGCCGCTTGGGGTCCGCTCCATCAGCTCAGATTTGATCAGCTTTTCAATGATCTCCGCACGGGTTGCCGGCGTACCAAGACTGTGTTTTTCCATTTTGCCTAAAAGAGTTCCTTCATTCAACGGTTTCGGTGGTGTAGTCAACTCTTTCTGGATGGTAAACTCAGGCTTGACGGTACTGCCTTTTTGCCAAGCCACATCACTGGTTTCTTCTTCAGAAGTCGTTTTCCATCCCGCTTCTAACACGGTATTGCGGTTGAATACAAAGGTTTCTGAACCAAAGGTCACGGTCACTTTCTGCTGCTGCTTTTTATGGGGTTTCGCAAAGAGCATTAAGAAACGACTAACGATCATTTGATAGATCCGTTGTTCATCGGTAGTTAATTTTTCATAACGTGCCCGCTGTTCCGTTGGCAATAGGGCATGGTGATCGGTAACTTTTTTATCATTGAAGACAGCTTGCTGCACCACTTGTCCGCCATTTTTCAAGTATCCTTTGACTTCTGGGGCAAAATCCGCAACTGCCTGCAGGCGTTCCTTCATGGTTGCCTTCATATCATTGGTCAAATACTTGGAATCCGTCCTTGGGTAAGTGACGATTTTATGGGTTTCATACAAGCTTTGAACAAGCGACAAGGTCTTCTTGGCTGAAAATCCATAACGCTGATTGGCTTCTCGTTGGATCTCGGTCAAATCGTAGGGCAATGGTGCACTTTCTGTTTTGACCTTTTCTTCGATCGCTGTCACGCGACCATTTTGTTGACTCATTTGCTTGACCAATGCTTCGGCGTCGCTGCGTTCTTTTAGTTGATAGGGATTTTTTTGCTGCAGGCGGGCCTTGGCATCGCCTACGTTTAGGGTAATCACATGATAGGTTTGCGGACGGAAACTCTCGATTTGCATTTCCTGACTGCGCACCAAAGCTAAGGTAGGGGTTTGGACCCGACCCGCACTAAGATTGTCTTGATATTTGACCGTCAATGCCCGGGTGACATTCAACCCTACCAGCCAGTCGGCTTTTGCCCGCGCAAGGGCGGAGTAGTAAAGATTGTCGTAGTGCTTGGCTGACTGCAATTTTGCAAAGCCTTCTTTGATGGCTTTAGGGGTTTGCGAAGAAATCCACAAACGTTTGACTGGTTTGTCAAAACGAACCCACTCCAAAATCCAGCGAGCGACTAGCTCCCCTTCTCTTCCCGCATCGGTAGCGATCACGACTTCCCCGACATCTTTTCTTTGAGCCAGTTGTTTGATGGCTTTTAGTTGATGACCGGTTTTTGGTAACGGCTTGATCCCGATGGACTTAGGGATCATCGGTAACGTTTCCATCTGCCATGATGCCCAGTCTTTGTTTAAATCTTCAGGCATTTTCAAGCCCAATAAATGACCAAGGGCCCAAGTAACGATCGCCTTGGGTCCTTCGTAATAATTTTTATGTTTTTGCTCACAGCCCAAAACTTTGCTGAGGTCTTTGGCAACGCTTGGCTTTTCCGCTAGAATTAGTTGTTTCATAAAAATCTTTCCTGCTTTCATCGACGACTTGCTGATATTCTTTAAGCAATGCCAGTCCAATATATTGTTGGAGGTAATCGTCGCATTCTTCGCACCAGCGTTCGTCTTCTTCATTCCAAAAAGCCGTCATAAAGTTTGATTTTGCATTTATGTACGAATACTCTTCTCTGATTTCTTGCCATTTTTGTTCATAAAATGACTGCGCCTCGCTGAAAGTTGCAAATGTGAACGCCTCTTGAATATCTGACTGCCATCCCTCAAAAAACCACCACGGTTCATTGTCCCCATACATGACTACTACTTGATACATTCCATTGCTCCTTTCACGATTCCTTCCTCATATTAGTCACTTTTACTTAAACTTGCAAGGAATAAGTTTCAGCATTTAGACATTGCTTTAAAAATTCATTAAACCCTCGTTTTTTTGTACGATTTATCGGTTGTTTAAGATTACATCATTTCTATGCCCCTATAGTCTAGCACAGATGTTTCCTGTTGTGAATATAACATCAAAAGATTAAAAAAATATCAAACAAGATTTATTTTAACCTCGTAAAAAAAATTTGTCTGCGATGGATATGCTACAATAATGACAATCACGAAATTGCCAGGAGGTGCCCCATGTATCTCGAACAAATCACTTTTCCCGATCAAGAGACCGAGTTTGATTTTTTCCTTTCCATCAAACGAACCGTTTATGATTCTTACTACCCTTTTCAGATTCTCAGTGCCCGCCTTTTTCAGCAGATCGATTTTGAGCCGGTCACGATCTTATATGGCGGCAATGGTTCTGGCAAAACCACCGCATTGAACGTGATTGCCGAAAAGATCCACGCGCAGCGCTTTGCTGCGTATAATCGCTCGAATTTTTTCGAGGACTACTTAGCCTACTGTACTACTGGCAGCATCGACGAACCGCAAGAAAAAGTACTTTTGACCAGCGATGATGTCTTTGATTACATGCTGGCTATTCGAAATTTGAATCAAGGGATCGATCATCGCCGAGAAGAAGTATTCCAAGAATACTACCAAGCAAAGTATGCAGACTTTCGTTTCACGGGTTTTGACGATTACCATGAATTGAAGAAAATCAATCTTGCACGATCCAACACACAGTCCAAATTCACCCGCAAGCACTTGATCGACAATGTCCGAGAATATTCCAATGGTGAAAGTGCCTTTCGCTTCTTTCAAGAAAAGATTCGTCCCAACAGCCTTTACTTATTAGATGAACCAGAAAATTCTCTTTCTGCTGAGCGTCAGCTGGAACTGGTGCAGTTACTAGAAGATTTTGTCCGCTATGAGCAGTGCCAATTCATCATTGCTACCCATAGTCCTTTCGTTTTATCTTTAAAGGAAGCCAAAATCTATGATTTGGATCAAACGCCCGTCGATGTTCGGCAGTGGACCCAGTTAGCCAGTGTCCAGCAGTATTACCGCTTTTTTCAAGCACACCAAGCCGAATTTGATGATCGGTCATGAGCAAAGTAAACCATTTTTCGCCAAAGATTTCTTTTGGCGGCTTTTTTTTCCGCCACACTCACACAAAGACCAAAATCAAATTGATCAGCGCAATAAAGAAGGCGACCACTCCCGCAATTTTGCCCCACTTGACTTCTGCTTGATTATACTGATCGGAATGCCCCGCAATTTGAGAGGACAAAAAGTAGAACTTTTTAAAAACAAGCAAATACCCGGCTAAACCCAATAGTACGGCTAAGGCAAGATGGTTGATTTGACTTGAAATGACCTGAGTCTGATGAAGCATCACCACCCCTACGACACTAACGACAAACCCCGATTTCATGAGATTGGCTTTTGTACGATTCATGATCCTCCTCCTTTCTTTTAAAAATGCCAATGCATCAAAAACATTCATTTTCTATCTAAATTATAGCATAATTTGACTATTTTTTTTAAAATGGAAAGCGCTCGCTCTATTCGGATTTTCGAATTGATTTATAAAAAGCCCTAGCTAAGTGCAACTGATTGGTTCAGTGTTCTTAGCTAGGACTGATTGTGTTAGTGGTTAAACATATTGTAATTCTTTGGCTTCTTTGTAGGCTGCATCGATCAAACCGCCGCCCAAGCATTCCATCCCGTCATAAAAAACGACTGCTTGTCCAGGAGTGATGGCGCGTACTGGTTCGTCAAAAATCACTTCTGCTCGATCTCCATCTAATAGACGCACCGTTACCGGTACATCTTGTTGACGGTAGCGGAATTTTGCTGTGCATGAAAATTCCGTGCCGCGGTCTTGTTCTGTAGTAAAGTGGATTTGGCTTGCTTCCAAGCGATCTGCATACAAAGCGGGGTGATGGAATCCTTGTCCCACATACAAAGTGTTGGTCGCTAAGTCTTTTCCTACGACAAACCATGGTTCTTGAGTGGCACCGCCGCCGCCAATGCCTAAGCCTTGACGTTGTCCGATGGTGTAGTACATCAAGCCATCGTGTTGTCCTTTGACTTCGCCATCTAATGTAACCATATTGCCTTTTTTCGCTGGCAAGTAATTACTCAAAAATTGTTTGAAATTCTTTTCTCCGATAAAGCAGACACCCGTGGAATCTTTTTTCTTGGCTGTTGCTAGACCTGCCCGTTCAGCGATCGCTCGTACTTCTGATTTTTCCATGCCGCCTAGTGGGAACATGGTTTTGCTCAATTGTTCTTGTGACAATTGGCTTAAGAAATACGTTTGATCTTTGTTGTTATCCACGCCTCGCAACATATGAGTTACGCCGTTTTCATCAACAGTCACTTGCGCATAATGGCCAGTTGCTACATAGTCGGCACCAAGATCCATCGCATAATCCAAAAAGGCTTTGAACTTGATTTCCTTGTTACACATGACATCTGGATTAGGTGTCCGTCCGGCACGGTATTCTGCAAGGAAATATTCAAATACACGGTCCCAATATTCTTTTTCGAAATTCACTGAATAATAAGGAATCCCGATTTGCGCAGCCACTTTGGCTACGTCTTTGTAGTCTTCTGTTGCGGTACAAACACCGTTTTCATCGGTATCATCCCAATTTTTCATAAAGATCCCGACAACATCATACCCTTGTTCTTTCAGCAAAAGTGCTGTTACTGACGAGTCTACCCCGCCACTCATTCCAACCACCACACGGGTGTTTTCGTTAGACATGATCGTTTCACCATCATTTCAATTATAGATTCTGAAATCATCTACGATTTGAAGGTCGCAACTTTTCAGTAATTTGCATTATACAACAAAACACAAAAAAGTTCACTGTTTGCTGTCTTTTCTTATAAATTCCTTTTTTAGAAAAGTCATCTGGAGGATACCCGCTGTCCGTTCTCCCCCCATTCAGCCCAATAGAAGAAGCGCTGCTTTTTGTGTATCTTATCGACAGCCGTCCAAACGACTCCCATTGTTCAAAGACAACTAGATAAGTGAATGCTAAGAAGCCGCATTTTACCTTTTAAACGGTCGTTTGTCATAAAATCGTATGGAATTCTTCAGGAAATGTAGAAATGCCGCTATCAGAAAAAGACTATACTTCTTTTAGATACTACTTTACGAGGAGGGGCATTTCATGAGATCACACACAGGGATATCGAAAACTAGGAGAAACGACGGAAAGAAAAGAAAGAGCCTTGCGCTACTACTTTTTCTCATCGGTGGTATTTTTGTCATTCATTACGTGATTGATCAGGTCAGGGATGCTGCGTTTGATCAGACAGCGCTTGTCTCAAAAGAGTTCACTCACCAAGCCAATCAAGCGATTCAACAAGCGATGGCAGACACGCAGCAAGTGCCGTTGATTGTACAAGCCGATCAACGCTGGGGCAATGACACATATGGATATGGAGAAACGCAAAATACGTTTGCAGCAAACGGGTGCGCTATTGCTTCTTTAGCGATGATCGATTCTTTTTGGACGGATCATCCGTCGAATCCTGACAAACTATTAAAGTGGGCTGGCGATCAATTTTATCTTCCCAAACAAGGAACGAGTTGGCAAATCTTTCCTCAGTTTGCCGAAGCTTTTGGTTACCAATTTGCCGATTTAGGAAGTTCCTTTGCGGCTGCCTATGAGAAAATGACACAAGGCATCCCCGTTGTGGTCTCGGTTCAAGCAGGAACCTTTACGACCTCAGGACATATCATGGTATTGGCTTTGAACAAAGAAGGAGCGATTCAAGTATTCGATCCTAATGATTCCCCCGAAAAAGCCCATTATGAGAAAAGCTATCCTAACGATGTCTTTCAAGCAGAAGGAATCCATTATTGGAGCTTTTGGCTTTGATGTTCTGATCGGCTGAAGCTGCAAAAACACACCATTTTTGCGACAAAAAAAGACTAGCCGAAGCTAGTCTTTTGCTTATCTTACTATTATTGAACGCGTGGTTCGTTGTTTTCTTGAATACGCGTCGTTGTTCGGTTGAAGGCACCTTTGGCTTTACGTGTTTGTTTTGACGCAAAGTCGCCAGTTGTTTCTGCCGCACTGCTTACTTTGTCTTGAACTGTTTCAGAGTCTTTTTCGAATTGTTCACGTGTTTTGACATCTGCTACGTTCACGTTTACTTCGATGACGTCTAAATTCGTCATTTTGTTGACTTGTGTTGAAACAACCTCTTTGATTTGGTCGTAGATCGTGGTCATGTCGCTGCCGTATTCTGCAACGATATCAAGATCGACTGCCACTTGTTTTTTCCCAACTTCAACGTTGATCCCTGAAGTCACATCATCGGTGTTGACTAATTTACCTGCAATATTTGAGAAGAAACCGCCATCGACTGTTAAGAGTCCGTCTACAGATTCTAATGCAATGCCTACGATTTTTTGAATCACTTTATCTTCGTAAGTTAATTCTCCTTTAACACCTGTTGTTGGTTTTGTTTGGTTTTCCATCGTACATTCCTCCTACTATAATCTTGATATAAATTAAACTAATAATGTTACCAAAGTTAACGGCGCGGTCTTTGAAATTGTTCAAAGAATCCGACTTCTTTGAGATAAAATCCCAGATACATACCTAGTGCCGTAAACAGCACCAGCAGTATGGTTTTCAAAAAGCCGATCGTTAGAAACAGGATCGCTAGGATCAAACCGAAACCTGCAAAGATAAGCGGGATCTTATAGTGGTAGAACCATTCACTCATACCTGTTCCTCCTAAACTACACGCGGCTGGTCATGGGCTGCTGGCGTTTCTTGCGTATCTTTTAAGACAACTTCCGTTTGGATATTGCTTTCGATACCGAAAAGCTGCTGCAGACTGCTGCTGATCTCACCAACCAATGCTTCTTGTTTTTGCGGGATGGCTGCTGTTTGTTTCATTTCTCCATCGATTTTTACGGATACTTTATTCTTGACGATTTTGATTTTTACGGATGGCTGATGGATGAAATCTGCTTGTTTCACCCGTTCAAGCACAAAATGCTCTAACGCCTTCTTCTGAATCACTAAATCGCCTGTCTTATGGGAAATGATCAAGCGGTCCGAACGTTTTGGATAAAACAAAACGACAAAGAGCGCGATCACGGTAAAAATGGCAAAGCCAACAGATAACCAAAAGAGCAGCATACTCATGGAAGATCCGACCCAAGGATATTCATCCAAAGGAATCAAGTAAACAGGCAATGAAGCCGCTTGCTGATTGGCGATGATCCCAAAATAAAAGACAAGTAAGAGTAAAAGCAATCCGATGATAAAAATCACTTTAGAAATCTTACGCATTGGCAACCTCCTTTACTGCTTTCTACTTAAAGCATACACATTTCTTAAATATCCATCAAATAATAACTCTTGGAATCGATTATTTTTTACATATAAAGTTTATTTTTATCAAAAAAATTTCCTTAATCAAAGCTTGCTGTCAAAGTCATCACAAAAAAAGCAAGCCGCCCAAATCTGTTTGGACGCTTGCTTTTTTTGTTATCTGTTAACGAGCCAGCTTAGTAAGTTCTTGTTGTTTTGCATGATACAACACCGCCAGTTCATTTTCGGAAACTGGCCGACCAAAAGGACGCGGCTGTGGCAGAAACGCCAATTCTGGTGCATCGACTCCTACGTTGAGATTCTCAGCGATCGGTACACTGTGATGATGAATGTGCCCATGCAGATTGCGGCTGTTTTTGGTGATCCCCAGCAGCATAGGATAATGGGTCAGTATAAATTGCTGATGAGCAAACTTCAGCAAGACACCGACATCTTCAAACGCATACTTTTCGGCTCCCAAACAACCAGGATCATGCTTGCGCAAGTACGCAAAGAAAGCTCTGGTATCATGATTGCCTTTGATAAAAACGATTTTGCCCTGCAGCTGTGCTAACAGCGCAGCAATTTCTGGAAAGCCCGCTTCGTAGTCAGGGTGCATCGCGACATCCCCTAAATGATAGACGACATCTTTATCCGCAACGACCTCATTCCAGCTGGTGATCATCGTTTCATGCATTTGCGTCACTGTCTCAAAGGGGCGTGGGGCAAAGTCATTGTCCCCGAGCAAGGCTGCATGAAAATAGTGGGTATCAGACGTAAAAAATTTCATAGTCGCTCCTTACCTTGGTGCTTTTTCTGTGATCAGCGTCTTTAAATCATCGCTAACGGCTGCTTTTTCGTCGGTGCAGGAAACCGCGCATCGATTGCTGCCAATTCGCTTTGGGAAAAAACGATTTTGCAAGCTTCAATGTTCTGCAGCATATGCAGCGAGTCACTGGTTTGGGGGATCGCTAAGACGTGGGGTTGTCGAAGGGTCCATGCCAAAAGCAGCTGAAAGATCGTGCAGCCTTTGGCTTCTGCCAGCTCTTTCAACACTTCATCATTTTTGAAGTGGTGCCCTAGCCGATCGCCTTGAGCAATGGGTGAGTAGGCAATCACAGGAATCTCAGCCTCTGCCTGCCAAGGAAAAAGATCGTATTCGATCCCCCGGGCACCTAAATTATAGAGTACTTGGTTGGCGGCACATTGATCGCCGTTTTCTAACCGCAACAGCTCCTCCATATCTGCCACGTCAAAATTAGAGACGCCCCATGCACGAATCTTTCCAGAGGCTTTGGCAGCTTCTAGTGCGTCAACTGTTTCTGCTAACGGCACATCTCCTCGCCAGTGGAGCAGATACAGATCAAGATAGTCGGTGCCTAAACGCGCTAAGCTGCGGTCTAAAGCTTTCGGCAGTTCATCTGCGGAGGCATTCCAAGGATAGACTTTTGAAATCAAATAAAGATCCCCTCGTGTAAAGGGCTGGATCGCCTTGCCAACTAGCGTTTCTGCGTTTCCCTCGCCGTACATTTCTGCGGTATCGATGACAGCCGCTCCAGCTTTGATGCCCGCTTGCAACGCATCGATCTCGGCTTTTTCCTTGGCTGGGTCATCCCCCATATGCCAAGTCCCCATGCCGACGGCTAGCACTGATTGCTTGTTTAAGGTTCGTTTCATCTTGATTCCCTCTTTCTCGTCTTAACTCATCCTGTTCCTGCGAACACCTAGGGTTTGTTTTCTATAGTATAAAAAGAAACCGCCAAAGATACAAAAGAAGTGTATCAATCCCATGCCTGCTTGGCGGAGTGACACACTTCTTGCCCTTTGAATGATATAGCTGCTTTTGGCAAAAGCTTACGCTTTGACAAACAACCCGCGGCTGATAAAACCATCCATTAAAAAGTAAAATTTTTCTTGCAGCATTTTGTGCTGTTCATCTTTGAAAATGTTGACTGCTTTTAACCCATTGGCTGTCGTGATGGACATCTTGAAGGTTTGCAGATCTTTTGCAACAGTGATTTTTAATTTAAAGCCTTCTTTGCTTTGGGGTGTTGCTTCAAGGCCGCGAATCAATTGGAAGTTGCCGCCGTTCGTTTCTGTAAAGCCATTGTCCCGCAACGTATATTTTTTTGCTTCAGGAGCAATGCGGTATTGGGTTGCTGCGCCTAAAACGGTTGCTGTTGTTTCAAATGCCATGTTCTTCACCTCTTTAACATCATTTCTTTCATTATAAATAGTTTTCAGCGAGATTGCTAGCTGTTCTCCTACTTTTTCGTGGCTAAGACAGTTTCTGCTAATAGCTGAGCAAATGCTTCGATTTCCGCCAATGTGTTACCATAGCCAAAGCTGACTCTGACCGATTCCCGAATAGCTGGATGCTCTTTGCCCACCATCGCTTCGAGCACATGGGAGGGCTCCACATTGCCCGCCGTACAAGCGCTGCCTGTCGAGATCGCAGCCCCTTTTAAGTCCAATTTCATCAGCAGCAAGTCACTGCTGACACCTGGGAAACGCAGATTCAAAATATGCGGCAATTTGTGTGCTGGATCACCATTCAACTGAACATCGACGCCTTGTGCTGCTAAGGTCTCCATCAGCACATCGGCAAACGTTTGATATTGTTCCGCCGCTGCTTGCTGCGCTTCGGGGGTATGCAAAGAAGCTGCTTTGGCCATTCCCATGATGGCTGCTAAGTTTTCCGTCCCTGCTCGCCGTTTTTCTTCTTGCTCGCCGCCATGGAGTAGCGCAGGCAGCGACAAGCCATCTCGTTTATACAAAAAGCCGATCCCTTTTGGTCCGTTGATTTTGTGAGCAGAAATGCTTAGAAGATCAATACTGTTTTCATTGATTTCAAGCGGGATCTTGCCATAAGCTTGCACGGCATCGGTATGAAACACGGCGGGATGCTCCCGTAAAAGGGCCCCAATTTCTGCAATCGGCAGCAAATTGCCCGTTTCATTGTTTGCCGTCATTATGGATACTAAAATCGTATCGGGACGTAAGGCAGCCTCAACTTCACTGACGGCCAATTGCCCCTTTTGATCTACGGGCAAATAGGTCACCTCAAAGCCTAAGCCTTCTAAATAGCGCATACTCTCAATGACCGCCGGATGTTCGATCTGGGTCGTAATGATATGTTTGCCTTGTGCTTGTTTGCTAAGGGCTGTACCGATGATTGCTGTATTATCACTTTCGGTACCACCACTATTAAAAATGATCTCATGTTCTTTGACTCCTAGCTGCTGAGCGATCGCTTGACGAGCCAATTCTAATTGGGTGTGGGCGTCTCGACCATAATGATGAATGCTTGATGGATTGCCAAAAAATGTCTGCATCGTTTCACTCATCACTTTGATCACTTCTGGATGCAGCGGTGTCGTTGCTGCATGATCTAAGTAAACCATTCTTTTCACCTATCCTTCATTACTGCCATTATAACAAATCTTCCTCAGACGTCTATCGTGAGTGTCCATACGAAAAAACCTGTCAGTCAAAAGCGGAAAAATCGCCAATGATGACAGGCAGCTGAACGAGTTCAGCCTTACGAAAAATCAGGAACGTGTGCTGTTTTGCTCGTGCGGCTCACGTCACTTACTGATCGTTTTATTTTTTTCCAGGTTCAGAGGCAATGACAGTCAATTCACCAACCAATTCCCATTTCTTGATCGGGTTTGGCAAAATGCAGCTCGTGCCCATTTTTAGTTCATAGGAATGACCGTCGATCATCAAATGCCCATACCCATCGATCACGGTCATCAAGGTATAATCGGCCTTTTGTGCCAACGATAATTTTCCACGTACTTCCCACTCATACACATTGAAAAATGGCGTTTCAAGATAGGTAACGACTGCTGATTGTCCTTGTTTGACCTCACGGATCGATAATTCTGGCGTCCGTGCAGGAATCGTCGTCACATCGATCGATTGTTGGATATGCAGCTCCCGAGTTTGTCCTTGATCATCGGTACGATCATAGTCGTACACCCGATAAGTCGTATCCGAGCTCTGCTGGGTTTCCAAGATCATGATCCCTTTTCCAATGGCATGGATCGTTCCGCTTGGCACATAGAAGAAATCGCCTTTTTTCACAGGGACTTTTGTTAACAAATCATCCCAACGACCCGCTTCGATCATTTCCGCAAGTTCTTCTTTGGTTTGGGCATGGTGGCCATAAATGATTTCCGCACCTGGTTCGGCATCAATGATGTACCAGCATTCCGTTTTCCCTAATTCCCCTTCATGGGCTAACCCATACGTGTCATCAGGATGGACTTGAACGGATAGATCATCTTCCGCGTCTAAAATTTTAATTAATAATGGAAAGACTGGTTCGTCTGAATGACCAAATAGTTCTTGATGGTCTTGCCAAAGATCCGCCAATGTTTTGCCTTTAAACGGACCATTTTCAATGACGCTCACCCCATGAGGATGCGCACTGATCGCCCAATCTTCACCGATCTTGTCGCTCGGTAAATCAAAACCAAAAACAGAATGCAGGCGACTACCGCCCCAAATTTTTTCTTGAAAAACAGGTTTCATAAACAATGGTTCCATAATTGTTCCCCTCTCTAGTTGTTCGTGCATATTATAGCATGAATCCGCTTATTCGGCAGTTTCTTTTAAGTAACATTGCAGGATTTCGTCACGATGACCCAAATAGCTTTCTCGATGATCCACTGGATGGACCCGATTCGATAAGAAAATAAACGCTTTTTTGTTAGGGATATCTACTGCGAGAAACGTGCCTGTATAGCCTGTATGAAATAATTGATACGGTGCACCTAACAAGTCCCAACCATAGGTGCGAGGCTTTGTGCTTTCAGGTGTCTGCCTGTGAGCCAGCGCCTGCATGACTTTTTCTGAGAAAAACGGCGCTCCTTGCTGCTGACCATTTGCCAGTAACAGTTGAACGAAAAGCGTCAAGTCATCCACGGTAGAAAACAACCCTGCGTTGCCGGCATGGTTTCCCAACACCCGTGCCTTAGGATCGTGGGTGATTCCTCTAAGGATGCTGCCGTCTGGCTGCTGCTGGGTAGGCACGATCATTGGCAGCTGTGAGGGAGGAAAAGGCGGAAAGCCGCTGTTCTTCATGCCTAAAGGCGTCAAGACTTCTTCTTGAAAAATCTCGGTCACTGGTTTTTGATACAGCTCCTCCAATAAAAAGCCCAGCAAAATCGTCCCAGTATCCGTATAGTTGACCGTTTGACCGATCGTATCACTGCTTTCAAGCTGCAAATACGCCTTGCGCAAGGCAGCAGCATCCAACTGGTCTCGATGAGGAATCCACGTGTTGATGGCTGCCGTATGCGTCAGCAAGTGCTTGATCGTTACCCGATCGTCTTTAAACGCTGGCAGCCAACGAGTAAGCGGCGCCTCCATCTCGATTTTTCCTTGATCCCATAATTTTAACAGAACACTCGTTGTACAAACGACTTTAGTCAATGAGGCTAAATCAAACAAAAGATCTTTCGTCATAGGTTCGGTTTTCGGAAGAAGCGCTGCCTGTCCGAATACATGGGTCTCTTGGGTTTCACCAGCGATAAAACGCAGCACCGCTCCTGGGAAAACGGTCGGCATTTTTTCTTGAATGAGCTGTATTGTTTTTGGGTACATTGTCATCGTTCCATACTCGCTCCTTTCAGGCTTGTCTTGCTTCTAACTTTAGCACTTTTTAGCAGCAAACAAAACTCGTTATCCCCTTTTTTCCTCCAACTATCCGACTCGATCAGCTAGTCGATTCGCTTGCTTGGTTTCTTAGTCATCAAAAAACATCGACTACTCAAAAGAGTTTCCGATGTTTTTTCTTATCTATTTAGATTTATTTTTTAACGATAAACCACCATTCGATACCGATCGCATCGTAGGTCGTCAACAACTTCCGTTTTTTGTCGATGAAGAACTCTTGGTTCTTCTCAGACAAGTGCTTTTCCAATGTATCGATATCTTCTTGACTGATGGAGATTTTCAAGAAGTCTAAGCCAAGCACCTCATGGGTCGGCAAATCGATCGTACCACCTTGTGCTTCAGCCAAGCCGACTTGGAAGTCACCATCATTGAGGATAAATTCCTTCGTTTCGGCTTCTTTTGTTTTCAAGCCTAAGCTTTCTTCTAAGAAAAGCTGCTCTTTGGCTAGATCACTGACGTTTAAATACAGCTTGCCAAAATGAGCTTCTTTTGATAAGCCAGCCGCTTTTGCAGGTGCCGCTTTGATCAATTCTGCTTCGTCTTTTGGTACCGCAGTTCCTGCGGGTGCTGTAAATAAGACTTCAATTTTGTTCCCTTCTGGATCAGCTATAATAAAGCCTAATTGATTCGCTTCATAACGAGCTTCTTCGAAAGCAATCGCTTTTTGTTGGGCATTGCTCGCGATAGTTGCCGCTTCTTCTAATGAGGATACGGCTAAGACGATGCGCTGCATTTTTTTGATCTCGCCGAAGTGATCGTTGGCACGCGGGCTTTCTTCCAACCATAAAACTTCTCTATCTAATCCTTTTAGACCAAAGATGGCCAATTCATTTTCTTCTCTTTTCAACTCAAAACCAAGTACATCCCGATAAAAGGCAATCGCTTGATCGCGGTCTTTTACCCGGATTGCAACAGTCAGCAACTTCGTACTGCTCCCCAATAAGAAATCTGTCATTGTTTCTCCCCCTACTTACATATGTACTCATTGTACTGATAAAACGAAATTCTAGCAAATGAAATCCCTACCTATTTTATTCTTTTTTTAGAGAAAATAAGAAGAAAAGCACAGAAAAGTCAGAATTTTGCATTTTTATGAGTAGAGAAGAGGCATTTGGGTGTTGCTAATGGCTTCAGCTACAGACAGCTGCGGCTGGACTTGCCGCGAGGATCTGGGTTCCTAAACGATCGATTCGATCGGTGATACAAACGGCAGCTACCCCTGCTTTCAAGGCTTTCTGCGCACTTTTTAGTTTTGGCAGCATGCCGCCTGTGACTACTTCTTCGGTGATCAAACGGGGGATCTCTTCAAAAGAAACAGCTGATAACCACTGGCTTTCTTGCTTGATCCCAGGGACATCCGTCAACAAATATAGTTTTTCGGCTTGTAAACTAGCAGCAACCTGACACGCTACTTCATCGGCATTGATGTTCAGCCATTGCCCCTCTGGGGTAATTCCTAGCGGTGCCAGGATCGGGACATGTTTTTTCTCTGTCAAGAGCTTCAGGAAAGCAGCGTTGATTTGTTGAACCTTCCCCACCTGTCCTAATTTTTCTTCATCAATGACTTCTCCTTGAATCAGTTGATCACAGCCAGCATTCAGTCCTACGGCATGGAACCCAGCTTGCTGGAAAGCGGTCGTGATCAGCGGTTGAACTTGTCCCAAAAGGACCATTCTAGTTACTTCAAGCGTCTGGGGGTCGGTCACCCGCAGGCCGTCTTTGATCGTGACTGTCAACGCCATTTTCTCCATCATTTCTGAGATGTAGTGACCACCGCCATGGACGATGACTACTTTTTTGCCCGCAGCTTGCCAGTCTGCTATCGTCTCAAAGAATGACGGGGTTAAATTGTCTGAGGCGACACCGCCGATTTTTACTACGATCGTTTCCATCTACTCGCTCCTTTTTGTCTAGTACCTGATTTCTTTCAGGTATGATATAGTGCGTTGATTTTCACATAGTCATACGTCAGATCACAGCCCCAAGCGGTGCCAACACCTGCCCCTTCTTTCAGCTCGACAACGACTTTGACTTCATTTTCCGCCAATTGTTCTTGCATGATGGTTTCGTCAAAAGCTACCGGTGTCCCTTGGACAAAGACGGGAATGTCGGCTAATGCAATCGATACCGTTGCTGGGTCGATCGGCTGCCCACTATAGCCCACTGCACATAAGATACGCCCCCAGTTCGGGTCTTTGCCAAAGAGGGCTGTTTTGACCAGTGGCGAACCAACGATGGTTTTGCTGATCATTCGGGCTGCTTCATCGGTCACAGCTCCACTCGTGTGAGCTTCGATCAATTTGCTGGCGCCTTCTCCGTCCTTTGCAACTGCTTTGGCTAGTGCGGTCAGAACTGCTTTGAGCATCCCTTTAAACTCATGATAAGCTGGCGTGTCAGCTTCAATCGTTGGATTTTTGGCTAACCCGTTGGCTAAAACTAACACCATATCATTGGTGGATGTATCGCCATCGACCGTGATTTGATTGAAGGTAACGTCGGTTAATTCTTTCAGCAGTGCTTGCAAGAGTGCTGGAGCGATCGCCGCATCCGTCGTAACAAAGGCCAGCATCGTAGCCATATTGGGATGGATCATACCAGACCCTTTGGCACAGCCCGCAACAGTCACCGTTTTGTCAGCGATCGTTGATTGGATGACACTGCTTTTTTCAGTCAGATCCGTCGTCAAAATCGCTCTTTGAAATCGGTGGGCATCCCCTTGCCTGTTTAGTTGCTGAATCCCTGCAGTGATTTTTTCCATCGGTAAGCTCTTACCAATGATCCCGGTGGAGGCTACCGCAAAGGCTTCGGGACTCGTATGCAGCTGGGCTGCTGCCAATTCTGCCATCTCTTGTGCATCTTTTAAACCTTGCTCCCCGGTACAAGCATTGGCATTGCCCGCATTGACGATCACGCCTTGCAAGGTGCCTGCTTGCATTTTTTCCTTTGTAACGAGAATGGGTGCCGCTTGTACTTGATTGGTGGTAAAGACTGCCGCAGCACTGGCTGGCACTTCAGAGACGATCCAACCAAGATCGACTTTCTCTTTCTTCAGACCGCAATGCAGACCGTCGGCAAAAAAACCTTTGGGGGTTGCGATCGTTCCTTCGATTTCTTTCATTTTCTTTCCTCCTACTGCCACCTTTTTGCGGATTGTCCACTGGCTGACACGAGTATCCTCACGCGTCTGTTGGCTATTTTATGGATATAACGGTGCTTGCATAAGACCAGTCGTTTCTGGTATCTTTGCCCATCGATTGAAGTTTTGGATCGCTTGGCCAGCAGCCCCTTTGCCTAAATTATCGATCACTGCGACAACGGTCAACACTTGGGTCAGCGGATTGAAACATATGCCAATGTCACAAAAATTCGTTCCCGTCACTTGCCGCAGCTCGGGCAGCTTTCCTAACGGTTGCACTCGGACAAACGGATGGTCTTGATACGTTTTTACGTACTGCTCATAGATGTCCTCTTGCGAAATCGCGTCTTTGATAGGCGCATAAAGCGTCATAAAGATCCCTCTTTTGACAGGCAGTAAGCTGGTAGAAAATTGGATCGGCGGCATTGCCTGATCCCATTGCTGAAACTGCTGCATGATCTCAGGAATATGCTGATGCTGATTTGGCTTATACATCGTCATGTTATCCGCAGCGGTTGCAAAGTGACTGCTGTCCGTCAATTTCTTACCAGCACCCGACAAACCCGACTTGCCATCAAAAATCAACGTACCGCTGAATAGTTTTTGCTGAACCAACGGCGCAGCAGCTAAAATGGCAGCAGTCGCATAACAGCCTGGATTGGCGATCAAATTGCCAGGAGTCGTTGCAAACTCAGGCAGCGAATAGGTCGCTTGTGCCAACAACTCGGCAGGTGCAGCTTCTTGGTGATACCATTTTTGATAGCTATCCCGATCCTTCAATCGCAGATCACCAGAAAGGTCAATCACTGGAAAGTCATTTGCGACAAGAGTCGCTGCGAGTTCTTTGCTGATTCCAGCAGGAGTCGCAAAAAACACGAGTTGATTTTCCTTTTGGATTTTTTCTGCATCAAAAGGTTCGATCAGCCGCTCTGTCAGTCCAATTAAATGAGGATACAAAACTGATGAATTTTCATGCATAGAATGACTATGCAAGGTGCCCACCTCCAATTGGGGATGTTGCTGGATCAAACGAATCAATTCAATTCCGGTATACCCTGTTACACCAACGATTGCTGCCTTCAAACACGTCACTCCTCAAAAGAATTTACTTAAGATTATAAGAAACTCCCATCGCTCTGTCAATGATTATTTATAAAACTATTCAAAATAAATTCGCTATTATTCGGTTTTTATAAGAAAGAAAGCCCGAAAAATCTATTTTTATGCAATTATGCTAAGACAGCTTGCAAAATCGCCAAGGCTGCTGTCGTTTCCTCTTGCGAGATCGTTAAAGGCGGCAGCAAGCGCAAAACCTTGGTTCCCGCTTTTAATGCGAGGAGGCCTTGGTTCCGCAGTTGGGTCAACACGGATTGCAAGCTTTCCGAATCGGCTAATTCGATACCGATCATCAATCCTTTCCAACGAATCGCCTGCACCTTAGATAGTCCTTGCAATCCGTCGAGAAACTGCTGCTGGCGCAATTGAACATTGACTTGAATGTCCCCTTCTTGCAACACACTGCAAACGGCACTAGCAGCGGCCATCGCTAATTTATTGCCACCAAAGGTCGAACCGTGACTACCGGGTCCAAAAGCCGTTTGCAAATGGCTTTTGCCTAGCATCGCTCCGACAGGGATCCCGTTACCAAGCCCTTTTGCTACGGTAAAAAGATCAGGTTCAATGCCATATCCTTCAAAAGCAAACAGTGTTCCTGTCCGTCCCATCCCGGTTTGGATCTCATCCACCACCAGTAGTACCCCCAACTCCTGACAAAGGGCTGCCACCGCTTGGACCCACGCCACCTCAGCAGGGATCACACCGCCTTCGCCTTGGATCAATTCTAAAAACACGGCTGCCGTCTGCTCATCTAAAACGGCTTGCAATGCCTCAAGGTCATTAAAGGGTACATACACCATCTCTGGTACTAACGGTCCAAACCCATCATGGATACTACTTTGCCCAGTCAAAGACATCGCCCCAAAGGTCCGACCATGGAAAGATTGTTCAAAACTAATGACTTTGCTGCGGCCAGTCGCTTTGCGAGCCAACTTTAAAGCAGCTTCGTTCGCCTCAGCGCCACTATTGCAAAAATAAGCCAGATACGGCTCGTCTGAAGCGCTCTTTTGATTTTGGGTCAGCTTTTGGGCAACTTCTTCTTGCAACTGGCTGTCATACAAATTCGGCACATGCCAAATCTGCTCTGCTTGTGTCATCAATGCGGCTTGCACTTTGGGATGCCCATAACCGAGATTAACGACCCCGATGCCGCTTGTTAAATCTAAATATTGGTTGCCTTGCGAATCTACCACATAGCTGCCGTTGCCTTGCTGGATATCGATGGGTAAACGGCTGTAATTAGGAAAAAGATGACTCATTGGTTTCACTCCTTGTCTTGGATTATTCGAAATTATGTATTAATATACATTTTAATCCAGTTAATTGCAATAAATATTTAAATTAAAGCGATAAAAATTCATAAAAAAAAGAAAGCAGTGACAATCACTGCTTTCTTTCAGTCAACCTTTGGCGGTCTGTTTATCATCATTTGGGGAAGAATTTCTTTCATTACAAACAGTGGATCACGCCACTTCTTCTGAAAATTGACTGTTATACAGGTCTGCATAGAAACCGTTTTGTGCCATCAATTCCTCATGATTTCCAGTCTCAACAATGGACCCGTGATTCATCACGATGATATTGTCAGCATCACGAATCGTAGAGAGACGGTGAGCAACCACAAAGCTGGTCCGATTTTCTAACAAACGACCCATTGCTTTTTGGATCAAGATTTCCGTCCGCGTATCGACACTAGAAGTTGCTTCATCCAAAATCAAAACGTCGGGATCCGCTAAGAAGGCGCGGGCGATCGTGATCAGCTGACGTTGACCTTGGGAGATGTTGCTGGCTTCTTCATTCAAGACCGTATCATAGCCTTCTGGCAATTTGCGAACAAAATCATCCACATGGGCAGCTTTCGCCGCAGCGATCACTTGCTCTTTGGTTGCTTTTTCATTTCCATAATGAATGTTGTCATAGATGGAACCAGTAAACAACCACGTATCTTGCAGCACCATCGAGATATTACTACGCAACTCATCACGAGTCAAGTCTCGGGTATCTTTGCCATCGTAACGAATGCTACCGCCAGAAACATCATAAAAACGTTCCAAGAGATTGATCAGCGTGGTTTTCCCAGCGCCGGTAGGTCCTACGATAGCCACCATCTCACCAGCTTTAACATCCAGATTAAAATCGGTCATCAATAATTTGTCTGGCGCATAACCAAATTGAACATGATCGAAACGAACTTTGTATTCACTGTCTTCCACTGGCAATCCAGAAGGCTCATCAGTCATTTCTTCTTCATCCAAGACTTCAAAGACCCGTTCGGCAGATGCAACGGTTGATTGGATGGTGTTTAGTAAGCTAGCGATTTGAGTGATTGGTTGAGAGAATTGATTGGTGTATTGCAAGAATGCTTGCACATCCCCTAACGTCATGTTCCCATTCGCCACTTTGATCCCACCAAGGACAGCCACGAAGACATAGCCTAAGTTTTTAATGAAGTTCATCAAGGGCATAATGATCGCTGAAATAAATTGGGCTTTCCAACCAGCGGAATACAGACGGTCATTTTCTTCTTCAAAAACGACTTGATCGGCGGCTTCATGGTTGAAGGTTTTGACAACGGTATGACCGCCGTAAGTTTCTTCGACTTGGTCATTGAGCAATCCTAAACTTTTTTGTTGTGCCGCAAAGAATTTTTGCGATTTTGGTGCGACGATCATCACGACGATCAAGCTTAAAGGAACCGTTGCTAAAGCAACCAAAGTCAGTTGCCAACTGATCGTCAACATCATCCACAAAACCCCGATAAAGGTCACGACACTCGTAATAAATTGGGTCAAGTTTTGTTGCAGGGTACTTGCGATATTATCCATATCATTGATCGCCCGTGACATGATATCCCCATTTGAGTGAGTATCATAGTAAGAGATCGGCAAGCGGTTCATTTTTTCATCTAAGTCACGACGCAGCTCATAAACCGTCCGTTGCGAGACACGGGTCATAATAAACTGTTGTAGAAAGTTGAAGACGGCTGAAATCACATACATGCCGATCGCGATCAAAATGATTTGACCAACTTTCTCAAAATCGATAGGAAATTCTGTTATCTGTTGGCCGGCTTGCATCTGCTGCGCACCGATCATGACACCTTTAAAAATTTCAGTGGTCGCTTCCCCTAAAATTTTCGGTGTTTGGATTTGGAAGATCACGGCTGCGATCGCTAAAACGAAGACGGCAATGATAGCGATGGAGCGTTTCGACATGTACCCGAAAAGCCGTTTGACCGTCCCCCAAAAGTTTTTTGGTTTTGGTCCTTTGGCACCGATGTTACGGCCTGGACCGCCGCCCATTGGTCCGCCACGGTGTTGTGTTGTTGTTTTCTTTTCACTCATGCAAGATCCTCCTCTCTCAATTGTGAAGAAACGATTTCTTGGTAGGTTTCATTGTCTGCCATTAATGATTCATGGGTCCCTTTTCCTACGAGTTTTCCTTCATCCAATACTAAGATCGTATCGGCATCCATGACGGTGCTGACCCGTTGGGCAACCACGACCATAATGCTGTCTTGCATGTCGCGTTTCAGCGCTGCTCGTAAGTTAGCATCGGTTTTGAAGTCCAGTGCGGAGAAGGAATCATCAAAGACATAGACATCTGCTTGTTTCACTAACGCACGAGCGATCGCTAAACGTTGACGTTGTCCACCAGAGAAGTTGCCGCCGCCTTGTTCTACACGGCTATCTAAGCCATCTGCCAGTTCGGAGACAAAATCTTTGGCTTGGGCGATCTCTAAGGCTTGCCAGATTTCTTCATCTGATGCATCGGGTTTTCCGTATTTCATATTTTCACGAATGGTACCAGAAAACAGTACCGCTTTTTGCGGAACAAAGCCCACGACTTCTCGTAGATTGTGCTGGGTGACTTCTGCAATATTGACCCCATTGATTTTGATTGCACCAGACTCCACATCGTACAAACGAGGCAAGAGATTGACTAAGGTCGTTTTCCCTGAGCCCGTCCCACCGATGATGGCAACAAAATCACCAGATTTTGCTTGAAAATCGATATCTTCCAACGCCAATTTCTCAGCGCCTTGGTAGCGATACGCCACATGGTCAAAGGCCAAGGTTACTTGGTCCCCTTGTAAGCTCAATGTCGCTGGTGTTTTTGGATCGAGAATTTCATCTTCTTCATTTAAGACTTCGTTGATCCGATCAGCTGATGCTTGGGCTCTTGGCACCATCACGAAGATCATGGACAGCATCATAAAGCTGATCAAAATTTGCATTGCATAGGTCATAAACGCAATCAAGTTTCCGACTTCTAAAGTCATTTCGGCAATATAATGACCCCCAAACCATGTGATGGCAATGTTCGTCCCACTCATGATCAACGTCATCAATGGCATCATCAATGCGACGATGGTGTTTACTTTAATCGCGGTGTGGGTGTAATCTTTGTTGGCTTCATCAAAGCGATTCGCTTCATAATCCGTCTTGTCAAATGCCCGAATAACGCGGACCCCCGTCAAGCCTTCACGAAAGACTAAGTTCAAACGGTCGGTTTTCTTTTGCATACTTTTGAATAAAGGAACGGCAAAATACATAATACCGCCGACCAATACCAGCATGATAGGAATAACGACTAAAAAGATTCGGGTTAATTGGGCATCTTTTTGATAGGCCAAGAAACTCGCCCCAATCAGTGTGATCGGTGCATTGATCATCATACGTAAAAACATTTGCGTCACCATTTGAATTTGGTTGACGTCGTTGGTGGTTCTTGTAATCAATGATGCGGTCCCAAATTTATCAAAAGATCGAGAAGAAAAATTCTCAACTTTTTGGTAAATGTCCGAACGTAGTTTTTGTCCTAATTTTTGTGATTCTCTTGTTGCGAAATACGTATTTCCTAAAGCGGCGATGATACTGATCAATGAAAAGCCGATCATGTAAAAGCCGGTTTTCCAAATGTAATCAATGTCGCCTGTCGCCACCCCATTGTTGATAATATTGGAAGTCAATGTCGGTAGATACAAATCAGAAACGACTTGGATCACCATAAACACCACTGCCATGATTATGGAAATGACGGATACGCGTTTTATCAGCTTAATCATAGGTTTCCCCTCTTTCTTTTTTTGCGCCCTCTCTTAACCAGCGGACTTTACTGTTGAAATCAGCGATCGCTTCGGCAGGATCATAGTCTGGATCAAACGCTGATTGGCGATAGGCTTCGGCAATCGTCGAAAAAACGGTATGCATCAGCAGCTGGATCAGCATTTTCAACTCATGGTCGTCTTTGACTTTCAATAAATCTTTGTCGACCTCTGACAAAAAGATGGCTTGCTGCTTCTGCCGATCGGCTTTGTTTTCTTGATGCATCTTGTGCTGCATCTCTGGCACGACTTTATGGAAGGAACGATAATCCATACTCATAAATAAATTGCGGTAAAAGTTTGCGTTTTTGCCTTTGAAAACCTCGGCGATCATCCGTGAAAAGTACCATTCGAACCCCGCAAACAGATCCCCGTTTTCATGTTGGATCGATTTCAGCAGATCTCGCTGACTATTTTTTTTCAACGTATGGAAATAATAGTAATAAAGATCTTCTTTGTTTTCGAAGTATTGGTAAAAACTCCCGCGAGGAATCTCGGCATCTTTGATGATGTTGGCGATCGAGGCGTCTTTCAGCGGCAGTCTTGAGAATTCTTTTTTCGCCGCATTTAAGATGCGCTTTTGTTTTTCTGGCGGCAAGTGAAAAAATGTATCGGTCGGCATCACAAGCAACTCCTTTCTAATTTAAAATAAATCACAGCTCTCGATATGACACGTTGTCATATGACACTGTGTCATTATACACCCCTCACCAGAGAATGCAAGAATTTAAATTTGACTTTTTTATGAAGGAATCGATTCTGGTCTTTTTATAAAGGGCGTTATTTGAAAAGAAATAACCAATGAAATTTCTGAAAACAAAAAAACCTTCGTTTCCCTGATGGAAAACGAAGGTTGCTATTTTTTCATTCTGACGATTATAAATAACAATCATTTTTTCTTGCGGCGCCATAGAATCAAGAAAACGATCAGTAGCAGGATAACACCTGCGATCAGTAAGGTATAGCTTGGCGCTTCATTGGTTTTAGGTAATGTTTTTTCACCATCGGCAGTAGCGTTGGCCTCTTTCGAAGAAGTCGTTGTCGCTGTTTCTTGAGCACTCGTCGATGTTGCGGTCGCTTCTTCAGTCGTACTCGTTTGCGTGCCTGTAGGCAGATACATGGAATCATTTGCCGCTTGAATGATATACGAGATCCGTCCTGGGACAAAGGCACCTGGATCGACTTGCATCTCTTGTTCCATCTGATTTAAATTGGTCAAAATTGAGATCATCCATTCGTTGGAAACGGCTTGATTCAAATGTAAAAAGACTCCGTCTGCTGGATAGACGACCCGTAAATATTCCTGCAGCTGATCCACAACAGGAATCAAGTCAGCAAAACTGGCGTAGCTATTTGCATCAAAAGCCAGTTGCGGCTCAATGGCTTCCCAGGATAACGTCTGATCGACAAACAAGGCACCGATGATTTTTGCTAAGTAAGCAATATCAAAGCCCATCGCATCACTGGAATAACGTAGCGCCAGACGATTGCCATTGGTCAATTCTTCATCTGTCAACTGGTCCAACTGTTCTTGGGTAAATGCGGTCACACTTCCTTCAGTGATCCCTTGGGTTAAGGCGCTACGCAGCGAACTAGGTTCATCGGCTAACGTGTTGATCTCACTGACATCTTGCGTCCCCGTCTCTGCTTGGATCGAGGCAATAACAGCTTCGGAATCGACTGGTTCTTGATTCTCGGTAGTCGTAGTTTCTGAAGCAGCGGATTGATCCGTCTCTTGATTTTCTACTGTACTTTCTTGGACAGCAGCTTGTGTCTGATCCGTTCCTGATTGCTCCTCTGATGAAAGCGTCTCGCTAACGGCAGCCTGATTGCCACTTTCACTCGTAGCTGTTTCATCTGCATGAACCATCAGTGGTGAAAAAGCCAGCGTCATTAGTCCGAACCAAATTATTTTTTTCATCCTCATTGCCTCCTCGAATGGGATCACTCCCTTTGTAACGAAACTGTAACATAAAGGAAAATTTTTCGCAATCTATTTAGTAACTTCTTAAAAAAAACCTCTATCTTTATCCGATAGAGGTTTTAACATTATTTTATCGTTGCCACATGCATGACGGCTTGACCCGCTTTTGTTTCTGTTCCTGGTAACCCTTCGATATTGGCTACTTGCTCCATATTGGTGATGATCACGAGCATCTCAGAAGCTTTGCCTTTAGCCGTCAACTGTGCCAAATCGACTTGGGCAACTTGGGTAGCTGGTGTCACGGCTTGGCCTTCCTCCACCAGGATCTCAAAAGGTGCTCCTTGCAATTCGACGGTGTCAACACCCATGTGCAGCAGAATCTCTAGCCCGCTGGCAGTCTTGATCCCCAATGCATGTTTCGTGGGAAAAATCGTCGTGACGGTTCCTGCTGCTGGTGCATAGATCGCACCATTGTCTGGCAAGACGAAATACCCGTCGCCCATCATTTTTTGCGAAAATACCGGATCACTTGATGCACTGATCACTTTTGTCGTGCCTGTGGCTACTGCGTATAAAGGGGTATCGATCGTTTCTTTTGATGGATTTGCTGTCGTTTCCTTTGCAGCCGTTTCACTCGTTTGTTTTGGTTGCGGTTGCACAGTAACGGTTGCAGCTGGTTTTGCTTCTTCTGCCTCGCTTTCTTTGACTGCTTCTAAGCGATCCTTCGGAATCCCAAAGAAGTAGGTGGCAACGAAGCCGCCAGCATAGCCTGCTAACAAGCCGAAAATATAGCCCATCCAACGGCCGTTGGCAATCAAGGGGATCAAAGCTAGCCCTGATGGTCCAATCGCCGTTGCGCCGATATTTGTCAAAGCGCCAATGACCGCACCACCGATCCCACCACCAATACAAGCAGTGATAAATGGTCGACCTAATGGCAACGTCACTCCGTAGATCAATGGTTCGCCGATGCCTAAGATCCCAACTGGCAATGCGCCTTTGATCATTTCAGAAAGCTCTTTGTCTTTACGTAGTCGTACCCATAAGGCTAAAGCTGCACCGACTTGACCAGCACCAGCCATGGCTAAGATCGGTAGTAATTGCGTGCTGCCTGTTGCTTCGATCATTTGAATGTGGATCGGGGTCAAAATTTGATGCAAACCAAACATGACCATTGGTAGGAAGGCCGCCCCTAAGACAAACCCAGAGAAAGCACCGCCCACGTTCAAGACCCAAGTGATCGAACCGACTAAGCTGTCAGAGATCAGACCTGCCAATGGCATGATCAAGAAAATCTCCGTCAAACCGATGATCAGCAAACACAACGTCGGGGTCACGATAATATCGATCGCTTCAGGAATCACTCGATGCAGCACTGCCTCTAATTTCGCCAAAAGCCATACTGCGAAGATCACACCGATGATCCCTCCTTGGTTGGCAGCTAAAGCTTCGCCAGTGAACAAGTTTTGGATCGGGGCTTCTGGGTTCATACCTGTCAGCAAGATGATCGAACCGATCACGCCACCAAGGGTTGGATTGGCTTTAAAGACCTGCGCTGCATTGACCCCAGTAAAGATCGCTAAATAGGTGAACATCCCATTTCTGAGGACGTTTAAAATCATGACATAATAATTCCAAGTATCTCCATCTAATCGGCCAGCCGTGATCATGTTGGTCAGAACAGAAGCGATCCCTGCGACGAGTCCTGCACCAACGAAGGCTGGAATCATTGGAACAAAGATATTAGAAATATCTTTCAGCAGCGACTTTAATGGCGATGATTTTTGTTTGGCTTTTTGGGCTGCTTTCATCTCTGCCGTTTTTTCTGATAACGCCTCTTTGCCTGATTTTTGCGGTGGGATCTCTTGCCCTAAATCAACACCAGCTTTTGCCACCATTGCATTGGCTACTTTGTTGACTTTCCCTGGTCCGATAATGACTTGCAGCTGCTCATCATTGACCACACCCATCACACCGGGAATCTCTTTTAACCCTTGTTGATCGACCTTGTCGTGGTCGCGGACGGTCATTCGTACGCGAGTCATACAGTGATTGACTGTTTCTACGTTGTCCATTCCGCCGGCTTCTTGAAAAATCTTCTCCGCTAACTCTTCTACCGTCAGTGTTTCTTTTGCCATTACTTTTCTCCTCCTAACGCCGTTTTGACAAACCCTTGTGCCGTGGCAAGTTTTGCTTGTGCTTCGTCTTTCGTGCTATCAGTCAACAGCATCACGATCGCTAATTTGACATTCTGATCTGCTTCTTCAAATGCCGCGGCGGCTGTTTCATAATCAGCTTCAGTCGCCTGCATGATGATCCGTTTTGAGCGTTCCACCAATTTTTCGTTGGTCGCTTTCACGTCGACCATCAAATTATTGTAGACTTTGCCGATCCCTACCATCGATAACGTCGAGATCATATTCAAAATCAGTTTTTGGGCAGTCCCAGATTTCAAACGAGTCGAACCTGTCAGAAATTCTGGTCCACAATCGACCTCGATTGGAAAGCTGGCATGCTGAGAGATCTCCGCATCTTTATTACAAGCGATCGTAGCCGTTGTGGCACCGAGCTCATTGGCATAGTCAAGCGCCCCGATCACGTAAGGGGTTCTGCCACTGGCAGCGATCCCGATCACCATATCATTTTGGTTCAACTTCAAATCGATAAGGTCTTGTTTGCCTAGCGTTAAGGAGTCTTCTGCTCCTTCGACAGCGACCGTCATCGCTTCTTCGCCACCGGCGATCAAACCGACCACCATCTCAGGTGATACCCCAAAGGTTGGGACACATTCGGCCGCATCCAAGACGCCTAATCGACCACTCGTCCCAGCGCCAAGATAAATCAAGCGTCCGCCCTTTTTAAAAGCGACGATGGTTTGTTCAATCACTTTTTCAATACTAGGAATTTCTTTTTCCACCGCATAGGCAACTTTTTGATCTTCTTGGTTCATTTTTTGACACGCTTCTAAAATCGTCATTTCATCTAAATTGCTCGTTTCACTGTTGCGTCGTTCGGTCGTTAATTTGTCTAAATTGATTTTATTCATCGGAATCATCTCTTTCTAATTTAAATCGCATCCCTGCTTTGATTTGTTGGATCAACGGCAGATCGGCTGGTATCACCTGAGCGGCGAGGTTGACTTTTGGGTCTGCCGGCAAAGGTCGTTTGCACACCTGGATCTCTCCCATATAGCGCAAGTACTCTTGGTTATCGATCGTCACAGCCCCCACTGGCCGCTCTTGACTAAGTTCAGGTTTGACTTCTGGAATGGCATTGAAACGGGCATCGGCGCTGCGCAAGACATCCCGAGCTTCATCGTAACGATTTTGGTGATTCCCTAAGACGTGTTCAAAGTAAGTGGAACCAAGATCTTTGACCCGCAAAACGATCCGCGCTTCTTGCAGATACGTCGCAAACTGCTGGGCACTTTTTTCAGAAACCATGCCATCGCCAATGTAAACAGCATCGACTGAGCCAGTTGCCAATAAGTCGATCGCTGCGGCAAAAGGCGACCAGTTGCGGTGTCTTTCCAGTGTGGGTAATCCTTGAAATAACGGTCCGCGTTTCTTGGCATCCCCTGGAACAAAGGCTTGGACGAAAAAGCCTTGTGCTTTCAACCAGCGGTTCTTCTCCTGAAACCAGCCAACATCCAGTCCCGTTTCTGGTCGGGGGTAATAATTGTGCCAAGCTTCCAAACGAGTAAAATCGGATCCATACGCCTGCAGCTCTCGAATGTCTTTTTCCGTCAATGTACTGGCATTCAAACTGATGGTCATTTCTTTTGAAAAAGCTGCGATTTGCTGATTGTCGATCGCATAATCTATTCGTAAACCAGTGACACCGATCTCCCTTAGTTCCGCCAGATTGTCGATGGAAAAGCCCGCTTCTGCTAATGCGTTTCCAGAAATATCTACCATTAAAGACAGCTGATGGTCTTTTGCGAAACCTCCCAAGTCCGTCAAACGCTGCCGATAAGTACTGCGATCATCTTCTGGTATGTGCATGGAGGTGAAAATCCCTTTAAAGCCTGATGCCATCGCAGTCATCTGCTCAAGTTCTGCTGCCGTCAAGTCTTCGTTCATAAATACAGAAAAGCCGAACATCTCTTTGCCTCCTTGATGGGTCACTTTCGTGATACCGTTTTCTATAAAAGCATTATAACTGATTCTTTTCCCATTCGCAACTATATTTCATAATTAAATCGTTAATATAGAAATATCGTTTCATTTAATAAGAAAGCTTTACCGTTTAAACTTTCTTATGCCCTTCTTTCTACACTTATGGTACACTTTATTAGGAACGAAACTTGCTTTCGTCATTTTTACATAGTAGGAGGAATCACATCATCAATGATTACAATGGATGATATTATTCGCGAAGGCAATCCAACCTTGCGTGAAGTAGCAAAAGAAGTACCTTTTCCTTTGAGCGAAGAAGATATCGCACTGGGAAAAGAAATGATGACCTTTTTAGAAAACAGCCAAGACCCAGTCAAGGCAGAAGAACTTGAATTAAGAGGCGGCGTTGGTCTAGCAGCTCCTCAATTAGATATTTCAAAACGAATCACAGCGGTCCTCGTCCCTAGCAGCGACCCAGAAAAAACTGAACCTGATTTTAAAGATGTTCTATACAATCCCAAAATTCTAAGTCATTCCGTGCAAGAAGCTTGTTTGGGTGAAGGCGAAGGCTGTCTGTCCGTGGACCGTGAAGTCCCTGGCTACGTGGTGCGCCATGCCCGAATCACGATCAGCTATTACGACATCAACGGCAAAAAGAAAAAAGTTCGTTTGAAAAACTATCCTGCGATCGTCGTTCAGCATGAGATCGATCATTTGAACGGGGTCATGTTCTACGATCATATCAATCAACAAAATCCTTTTTCATTGAAAGAAGGCATTTTAGTCATCGACTAACTAAAAAGTCTCTACCGACATTTTGCGGCAGAGACTTTTTTTTCTATACTATTGACTATCTTCCTTCACGGTTTTGGCATTAATTGCCTTTCGCTAGGCTTTCTTGATGATCGGCTTTGATTTTTTCTAATAACGCTGGCTGCTCAAAAAGGTCTAATGCCGTCAGCGCTAAAAGTTCCGCCGCGATGGCGATCGATTGCAAACCTTTTTCACTCTTGGCAGCGGCTTTGAATTCTTCCGAATGACCCGCAATGTAGTCATCTGAAATCGAAACGGTGGGTTGGATCGTCGGGATCACTTGACTGACATTGCCGACATCAGACGAACCAAGGCTTGTTTTGGCTTCCGTATCGATCTCATCGGCAGGTACGCCCGCTTCTTGGGCATGGGCGAAGAAGATCTCATCAAAACTTGGTGTCACGATCACATCGTCGACGGAGTTTTGGAACAAACCAAATTCATAGGTCGCTCCCGTAGCTAAAGCGGCTCCTTTTACGATGTTTTCGACTTTCTCGTAGACATCATTCAAGGTTGCTCGATTGGCAGCTCGTAAATAAAAACGACCGGCTGCATATTCTGGCACGACATTGGCTGCCACGCCGCCATCGGTGATCACACCATGAATATTGACATCTTTTGGTAAATGCAGGCGCAACCCATTGATCCCGTTAAAGACTTGCAGCAATGCTTCTAACGCGTTGATGCCTTTTTCTGGTGCAGCTGCCGCATGGGAAGCCCGACCATAGAACTTGATATCCACTGGATCATTGGCTAATGAAGCCGTCGTTTTGCCATAGCGATGGGCTGGATGGACACAAAGAGCGGCATCGACATCATCGAAGAACCCTTCACGGACAAAACTGCCTTTAGCGGAACCATTTTCTCCACCTTCTTCTCCTGGCGTCCCATAGACTCGAATCTCCCCGCCTAGCTCATCGATGAAAGGTTGCAGAGCACTGGCAGCTAAGACGGAATAAGTCCCGAAGAGATTGTGTCCGCAGGCATGACCGATGCCAGGTAACGCATCATACTCGGCTAAAAAGGCAATCGTCGGACCCGGTTTCCCACTGACATAGCGGGCATCAAAGCCGGTGCGATGGCCTGCCACATCCTTTTTAACAGCAAAGCCTTCTTTTTCTAATTGGGCGATCAGGGCATCGGCTGAATAAAACTCATAGTTGCTGACTTCTGGGTGATTGTGGATATCTAATGCCAAGGCTTGATAAGCGGCTAAACGCTCTTGGATAAATGGTTTGATGGCTGCTTTCGTAATAGTTGCTGTTGTCATAATCAAATCTCTCCTTTTTATACATGCTTTTTCAGTTTTTTTATCAAATTACATGGTGCTTATTTTGCCCCAAAGGTTTCCCAAGCAGGAACGCTTGATCCTTTTGACGTTTCCTCGATGACTTTTTTCGTATCCTCTGTTTGGTAAGCAGCGACCACTTTTTGGTAAACTTCATTGTCTTCCTCTTCTTTACGGGCGGCAATGATGTTGACGTAAGGACGGGCCGTTTCATCAACAGGCTCTAAAAAGATCGCATCTTCGGTTGGTACAAATCCTGCATCCACCGCCATGCCGCTATTGATGACCGAAACATCGACATCCGAAAGTGCCCGGGCGGTTTGCGCTGCATCAAGTTCTGAAATTTCTAAGTTCAAACGGTTTTCTGTAATATCCGCGACCGTTGGTGTTTGTCCGGCTGCTTCATCCACTTTGATCAATCCAGCTGATTGTAATAAAAGCAATGCCCGACCACCATTGGTCACATCATTAGGGATCGCAACTTTAGCTCCTTCCGCCAAATCGTTGACATCCGTCACTTTGTCGGAATAAATGCCTAATGGCGCATTGACTGTATTGCCGATCGATACGAGATCAGTACCAAATTCTTCATTATAGTTGTCCAAGAAAAATTGGTGTTGGAATGAATTAAGGTCGATGGAACCATCAGCTAAAGCTGCATTGGGTTGATTGTAATCAGAGAATTGGACATATTCTAAATTGATGCCTTCGTCTTTCAAACGATCCTTGACATCATCCCAAACGTCGGTGTCCGCCCCGATCACCCCTAATTTCACCGTCACTTCTTCTTGGTCATTGGCTGCGGCACTGCCATTGTTTCCGCATCCTGTAATAAATAATAATGCTGCCCCTAAGACGATTGATTGTACGATTTTTTTCATTTTTGCTTCCTCCATAGACTTGCTTGATTTTTTATTTGTACGTAAGTGGTGGTCAGTGTGATACTCGTTTAATGAGTAGGTTGCTGACAAATTGACTGATAAAAACGAATACCAAGATGATCAAGGTCGCCATGATCGTGACATCGGTCTGGAATCGGTTGTACCCGCGGGTGATGGCTAAGTTGCCTAAACCACCAGCGCCAACAGCTCCTGCCATGGCGGTCAATCCGATCACATTGATCACGGTCAATGCAGAGACCCGAATGATTCCCGCCACGCCTTCTGGTAAATAGACCCGAAAAATGATACCGAAAGGACTGGTGCCCATCGCTTCAGCTGCTTCTACGACACCGGGGTCAACTTCTAGCAAGGCGATCTCGATCTGCCGAGCAAAGAAGGGGATGATCCCAGCAATCAGAGGAACCAATGCTGCTGTTTCGCCGATGGTCGTTCCAACAAGGAATCGGGTAAAGGTTCCTAGTAACGTCAATAAGATAATAAAGGGGATCGAGCGGACCACATTGATGACTTTATCGAGTAATTCAAAGAGCGGTCGATTTTCTAAAATCCCATTCGGTCGAGTTACTACCAAGACGATCCCTAACAAGATACCTAAGATGCCCGCAATCAAAGAGGTCCAAAAAACCATATACAAGGTTTGGATCGTTGCTGTCACAAATTCATCTTGGATCGCAACAACATTGGGAAAATATCTTTCTAATAAGGCAGCCATCTAAAATCCTCCTTTAATCACATTGTTTAATGGTTCTGCATGATTTTCTTTTAAAATATTGGTGTAAACTCCTTGAGCCTTCAAGTATTCTAAGGCATGTTTACGCTGATGATATTCGCCAGATAAGCTAACGACTAAGCTGCCGATCGGCACTTCTTGCAAGATCTCCACGTTGCCGTAAAGAATATTGGTGGTCACTTTGTAGCGGCTGTACAATTGGGCGATCAGTGGTTCATTGGTTTGATCGCCAACGTAGGACAGCTCCACCAGCCATTCATTTGGTGCCAAGGAAGAAAACTTCGAACTGCCAAGGATCGTTTCTAAGGCTTGGTCGATGTGCGTCGCCGTTCGGATGAAATCTTTGGTCAATGGTTTTTCTGGTTGACTGAAAATCTGAACGCTTGAACCTTGCTCGATGACTTCGCCGTCTTCCAT
The DNA here is from genome assembly GCF_051713725.1 of Enterococcus sp. DIV0755f. Taxonomy (NCBI): domain Bacteria; kingdom Bacillati; phylum Bacillota; class Bacilli; order Lactobacillales; family Enterococcaceae; genus Enterococcus; species Enterococcus sp. DIV0755f. Next base: position 392,256 of record NZ_JBIOQL010000001.1, on the reverse strand, counting down.
CACTGCCACTTTGTTGCAGATTTCTTTGACGACTTGCATCTCATGAGTAATGATCACGATGGTCAAGCCGAGGGTTCGATTTAATTTTTTCAACAAAGCCAATATCTGTAAGGTCGTTTTCGGATCAAGGGCGCTGGTTGCTTCATCACAAAGCAAGATCTCTGGATCATTCGCTAACGCTCTGGCAATCGCGACCCGCTGTTTTTGTCCTCCAGATAGTTGGCTAGGAAACGCTTGGGCTTTTTCTTCCAATCCCACCAATGCTAACAGCTCGGTTACTTTTTGATGACGTTCCTGTTTGGACCGTCCCCCATATTTTAAGGAGAAATCCACGTTATCAAAAACATTGCGGCTGTCCATCAAGTTGAAGTGCTGAAAGATCATTCCGATCGTTTTCCGTTTTTCTCGCAGGGCTTTCGCAGAAAGCGTGGTCAGCTCGGTACCATTGACGACGACGCTGCCGCTACTTGGGCGCTGCAATAAGTTGATCACACGGACGAGTGTACTTTTCCCGGCGCCTGAGTAGCCCACGATGCCGTAAACGTCCCCTTTGTCGATCTCGATCGATACGTTTTTGACCGCTTGGATCGCGGGTTTCTTTGGTTGATTGAATGTTACTGATATGTCTTTTAATGAAATCATCGTCTTCCCCCTAGTTCTTGTCTTTTTCAATAAAAAAAGGCATCCTCAAACAAGTCACCTGTGACTTGTTTGAGGACGCCTTTTTGCGTGTTACCACCTCAGTTTAAGCTGCACTCGCATACAGCTCCTTTTCGAGTACGATCATACTCTAGCCAGATAACGGTCGCTACCGTCGTCGCCTTGCAAACTACTGCTCGGAACGAATCACTCCTTGGCCATTTTCTAAAAGTCGTTTGATGCTTCTTTTCAGCTACCGAAGCTCTCTGTTGAAAAAACGTGCTTTTGTACTTACCAATTCTTCGTGTGTGGTGCTATTTGATTTTGGGTATAAAAAAAGTCCTTTTACCAGCATTTGCTAGTAAAAGGACGAATACTCGTGTTACCACCTTTTGTTTAGAAGGTTTCCCTTCCCTCAACCCAACGTCTAGTCGTGCTAGAGATTGGTGCACTTTGTAACGGTAGTGCGCATCCGTGATTGCCTACTTATCGACAATCAATCCTCCAAGGCCATTTTTCATCGCTTCTGACTTGACTCTTTCCACCAACCAGAGTCTCTCTTTGAAGTATCCGCGGTTACTTTCCTTCTCAATAGATTCATTATTCTTGTTGAAGAGTACTTTACTGGAAAATGAACGCCTTGTCAACAAAAAATCACAATTTTTTCATCTGAGGATTTGCCAAGACTTCCGCAAAGCGTCCTTGCCAGATCATTTCGTACCAATCAATGATTTCAGCTGCTGATCGTCCTCGGCTTGGATACGTCGTTGTGGCTTGGGCATACACGACGTTTTGATAACCCAGACCATGCGCGAATTTGATCGTGCCATCAAGGCAATATTCCGTCTGAGCACCAGCAAATTCGATACTACGCACTTGGTTTGTCTGTAAGACCGCTTGTAGATCTGTTTGAAAAAAACTATTGGCGTGTTTTTTTCGAATCAAACGATCCGTTGGTTCATAGGCCAATGCTGGGTGCAGTTGCCATGCTTTGCTACCGTAGGGCAACGTCTCCTCTTCATGCTGAACAAAAATAACTGGTTTTTCTTCTTTACGATATCGTTGGATTCGTTGGTTGACGAACAGCAATAATTCCGACAAATGGTCAATTGTTTGGTCATTTGTTTGACAGACCCCATTTTGCAAGTCAATGATCAATAAGACATCTTGCATCACTTCACTCCTCAATTTTGGTAGAGCATGCCTTTTTCTGCTAACTGTTGTTTGGCTTTTTCCAGAGCCGCAGGATCGGTGTAACGCAACGTATGCAAGTGTACCCCATTGGTTAAATCTGAGAGCAAGCGGGCTTCTGCATGTTTGGTTTTGTTGATGAAATCAGTCACGTCTTGGTCTGTTTGGATCTGCAAATTGCCAGTGATCTCTCCATAGATCTCATGCTCAACGATGACATCGACCACTTCCACACCACAAGCGACAAAGATGCGCAATTCTTCTTCCGTTTGTTCAGGTCGATGCTGCACCGCTAGCTTACTTACATGCACTGCCTCATCCAACAGCGCTTGCAGACGATAGCCGCGAGCCGTAGCCACAATTGCTTCACCAGCTGCTCGCAATAAGGCAATGTCCCCAACGATGATTTGACGGCTGACTCCGAGGGATTCTGCCAGTTTGCTGGCACTGATCGCTTTGTCCGCTTGCTTCAATGCCGCTAAAATGTTTTCTCGACGTGTTCCTCCATCCATACTCATTCCTCCAATTGATTCTCTTGATAGGTTTTTGAGTGGTTCATAATTGATTGAAACATAGCCAAAATCGTTTCTTCATAGGCTTGATTAGAAATCGCCTGCCGAATGTTTTCCAGCACTTTCTCTTCACGATTTTCATCTAATACTGGCAATTGACTGCTTTTCTTCAATTGTACGATTTCGTTGACCGTGCTCATACGTTTTTCCAAAAGATGCGTGAGTTGCCAATCAATGTCATCGATCGCTGCCCGCTGAACAGCCAAGGGATCTTGCTGGTTGTTTTCTTCTTCTAAATCGATCGTCTTGATGACCCGTGCTGGATTTCCCGCCAACACAACATTGTCTGGGAATGATTTGGTAACGACACTGCCAGCGCCTACCACGACATTGTTGCCTAAGCGGACCCCTGGCAAAATCGTGGCCGCACCACCGATCCATGCGTTGTCGCCAATCACGATCGGTGCCCCTAATTCTAAGCCGCTGTTTCGTTTGACCGGATGTAATGGATGAGTCGCCGTAAACAACCGAACATTGGGTGCCAGCATACAATTGTCGCCAAAGGTAATCGGGCAAACATCTAATAGCACACAGTCGTAGTTAGCATAGAAGTTTTTGCCGACAGAAATATTGTAGCCATAATCAAAGCGGACATTCGGTTCGATATAGATTCGACCAGTCACAGAGCCGAAAGTTTCTTTTAGTAACTGCTCTTTGATTTTTGTATCAGTTTCTTGGTTGATCAGGTTCATTTGTTCACGGGCATATTTTCGATCTGCCACCAATTCTGGATCTGGGGAAAAGTACAATTCGCCAGCAATCATTTTCTCTTTTTCGGTACGTTGTGTCATATCATAAACTCCTTCATTCAATTTTCTGGAAAAACGTTTCGGCTGCTGCGGTCAACATGCCATATTCATTCAGGATCGCCAATGGTTCCTTATTGATGACCAACACCTGCTGGCTGTAATCGACTAGCCCTGCAAAAGGATAGACTTGCAGCGAAGTCCCCACGACCACCGTCAGGTCGGCTTGAGCAACGGCTTGAATGGCTCCTTCAATGGTTTCATCAGTAAATCCTTCCCCGTAAAGCACGATCGCTGGCCGAATCTGACCACCGCACCCTGCATGGTGCCAATCTTGTAAATACGCTTGCCAAGGTACCGAATTGCCGCATTTTCGGCAATAACAGTTGTACAAGGAGCCGTGAAAATCGATTCTTTGGTGACTGCCTGCTTTTTCATGCAAGCCATCGATGTTTTGCGAAACGACCCAGACGGTTTTCTTCGCTTGCAGCTCAGCCATTTTTTGATGAATGATATTAGGCTGTGCTTGAGGATGGTAGAGGTGCTTGACGAATTGATAAAATGTTTCCGGTTCGTTTTCTAAACAGTCATGGCTTAACAAATACTCTGGCTGTGCCACTCCTTGATAGACCCCTTTTAAGGAACGATAATCAGGGATGCCCGATGGGGTCGAAACACCAGCCCCCGTCAAAAAGGTCACGGATGATGCGGCGGTGACCGCTGCGATTGCTTGCTCAATAGATACCTTCATCGTTCTAACTTCCTTTATGGCTTTTCTCTTATTCTAACCGAAAAAGAACCGTTTTTGCGAAAAATCAGCCATTTTCTTTTTTAAAAGCAACTAATGCTTTTTCGTGCGGAATTGCTTATAATAGATGCAACAAATGCAAGGAGAATGGGAAAACCAAATGAAAATTTTGATTATCGAAGACAACAATGAGATCAGCGAAATGTTGGCTACTATTTTAGCAGCTGACTATACTGTCCAGCAAGCCTATTCAGGTACGGAAGGTCTGCTACTTTTTCAGCAAGATGCTTTCGACTTGATTTTGCTAGATCGAATGCTCCCTGGTAAAGATGGGACACAAGTCTTGCAAGAGATTCGCCAAACCTCCACGGTCCCCGTCATTATCTTGACTGCCTTAGATGAACCAGCCGATGTTTCCACCCTTTTGCTGGCGGGTGCCAATGATTACTTAACGAAACCCTTCAATGTCGAAGAATTAAAAGCCCGTATCATTGTTCAGTTGCGCACAAATAAACAAGCCCCTCCTGTTGCCAGCAGCCTCTCGTATAAAAACATTCAACTGTTGCCTGACTCGTTTCAGCTGCAACGAGGAGAAGCAACGGTTCAGTTGAAGAAAAAGGAGTTTGAGATTTTTTCCCTGCTCTTAGCCAACCCCAAAAAAGTTTATACGAAAGAAATGCTCTATGAAGCTGTTTGGCAAGAACCCTATTACGGTGAAGAAAACACGATCAATGTCCATATCAGCCATTTACGCAGCAAAATCAAAACACTCGATCCAGAGGAAGCGTATATCGATACTGTCTGGGGCATCGGCATCAAGCTAGCTTAAAAAGGAGGAACCCCATGCATATACTTCAGTTTTTCGCTGCCTTGATCGTTGCTTTATTGATCGGTTACTGGCTATTTTTACTGTATGATCTGAAAAAGTACCACCAACAATTAGCAAGAATCAGCGAAATCGAAACAAATCAAGAGATCCATTTGCAGACCCGAGTGCCCGCTTTAAAAGCGATCGCCTTGTTAAACAATCAGATACTTAGAAAAAATAAGCAGCAACACTATCAAATGCTGCAAGAAAACCAGCAATTGGAACAAGCCATTCAAAATATCTCTCACGACTTGCGCACCCCTTTAACGGTCGCCAGCGGCTACACACAACTGCTGCAAGCCGATACGACCCTCGACAACCAACAGCTGCAACTGTTGGAAAAAGTCAGCAGTAACCTAGAAAAAGTCGAAAATCATCTGGAACAGTTATTGACCTATCAGCGCCTCAAAGACAATCAACTGGCTTTGATCTTAGAAGAATTCGATCTTTCTCGTTTGCTGGAGGAGGAACTGCTCCAGCTCTATCCTTCTTTTGAGGAAAACCATTTATCACTGACGGTTGCGATCCAACCCAATATCATGATCATTTCAGATAAAAAAAGTTGGCAGCGTATTTTTCAAAATGTCCTTGGTAATCTGCTGGAACATGGCAATGAAACGGGAACGATCCGCTTGAAACAACAAGGAGATCGCATCGTTTTCCAACAGGAAAATCAGCTGAGGACACCGATCCAGCACCCAGAAAAATTGACTCACCGCTTTTATACGGAAGACCTTTCACGGCACAAACAGCAAGCTGGACTTGGTCTGTATATCATCGCGGCATTGACTCATGCATTAGCTGGCGAGATTCAACTGGATACAACCGAAGAGACGTTTCGTTTGACTTTGGCTTGGCAGCAGTCTGCTAAGTCCCATTAAACACTGGCTACATGGACAAAAACGCCCAACAGTCTGACCTTTTGCGGTCGGTCCTGTTGGACGTTTTTCTTTTCTTTATAATTCTTGTCTCTTAAACACCAGATGTGCAGCCAAAAGACAAAGCAACAAACTAATCAGACTCCCAACAAAAATTGGTTGAACCATTTCCCACGTTTTGAAAGTGGTCATAGTCACCATCTCTAATCCGCCTTGGAAATCCAAGTATTCTAAGAATTTCCAGGTTGGCAAAGAAAAACGTGCAATCGCAAAGCCCATTGGAATAAAGATCGTCGCCAATACGCTGACTGCTGTATTTTTGGTCAAATACAACACCAACAAGGCAAAAGATGAGGTAGCCAGTAAGATCAATACAAAGCCAGCGAAATAATACACTAAGTTTTCTAGCTGAGAGATGTCTTCAAAGCCGGTACCGCCAATGATCGTTCCCGCAACAAAGCTCACTAAGCAAATAGCCAAAATTTGCAAGACAAGTACCAACGCATACACCAAGAATTTTCCAAAAAGATAGGCGGGTTTAGAAACACCGACGGTAATGATATTCTTCATCGTCCCTTTCGTGTACTCACTCCCTAAAACTTGCATCACTAACGGCAGTGAATAATACAACAACATGGAAGACAGGCTGGTCTGGATCGCAAGAAAGCCCGTCATTTCGGCAAGGCTGCCTGTGGTTTGCGTACTATCTCCCAGGGTGACTCCCACGTCACCATTTGAAACAACCGCTAAAATCACCAACAATAAAATAATTCCTTCTGTGATCCAAAAACTTTTACTTTTAGATAAACGATACAAATCTGCCCGAATAAAATTCAACATCTTAATTTCCCCCTTCACTTGTCACTAACTCTTTGAAATACGACTCTAGGTTTTCCCCTTCAAAAGAAATCTGGTCGATAGCGATCCCTTCATAAACCAATTGACGGATTAGATCACGAATCAATACATTTTCTTGGTAGATGTGGATCTTGTGGTCACTGACAACTTTATATTCAGAAATCAGCTGACTGTCCAGTAAGCGGCTAGCTGTGGCTACATCATCGACTTCTAATTGAATAAACCGTTTCGCCATCAGATCGAATTCGTGTTTGGTCATCTCTTTGATCAGACGCCCCTCACTAATGACCCCAAAGCGTGTAGCCACTAAGTACAACTCTTCTAAAATATGGCTGGAGATCAAAATCGTCATGCCGCGTTCTTGATTCAATCGTAAAAGCAACTCTCAAAATTCAACGATCGCGACAGGATCCAAGCCATTGATCGGTTCATCTAAAATTAGAAAATCTGGCTGATTCAACAAAGCAATCGCTAAGCCCAGTTTTTGTTTCATCCCTAAAGAAAAATCACGGTATTTCTTGTTGCCGACATTGGTCAAACCAACAAACGCCAGTGCTTTACTAACGGCATCAGGTTCCACCACCCCGCTGATTTTGCAATAATAGTTCAAATTTTGTTCTGCGGTCAATTGGTCGTATGCGACTGGGGTCTCAATCACATTACCGACCCGTTTCAGCATCTGGATGTACGCTTTGCCGCCTTCAACACCAAACAACTGCAGACTGCCACTGGTGGGTTGGATCAACTGCACGATCGCTTTTAGTAAGGTCGTCTTCCCAGCACCATTTCTCCCTACCAATCCATAAATATCTCCTTTGGCGATCGTTAGATCGACATCATGCAGCGCCAGCTGTTTGCCGTAACGCTTGTTTAATCCTTTGATTTTAAGAACATTTTCCATTTCTACTTCCTCCTTGCTTGCTTCTGTGATCATTCTAGCAAGCAGATCTAAATCAGCTATTAACTAATTATTAATTGATTCTTAACTCGTATTTTTTTGCAAAAAACAACTTATTTCTATTATACACAGCTGAAAATGCACCTTTCGAAGAAAATCTCTCTTTGGCAGCAACCCCTCTAGCAATAAATATAGAAGACGATCTTTTTGCTGCAGCTTTTGCGCTTTGTTTTTTGCCTCACAAAGAAAGAGATTCCTTCATGACAAGGAACAAAAAACGTGGTAAACTAGTCACGAATCAAAGTGAGGTGAAATACATTGGTAGCAGCTATTATTTATTGGGCAATGATCATTATCAGTTTCGGTTGGTTGGCAGTCAGCTTATATTTCTCTATCTTCTATTTAGCACGTAAAGAAAATGGCAATTTATGGGCATTTGGCTTTTTAAATGTCATCACAGCAATCATTCAAGCCATCGTCCTTGTGGTTTACCGTACCTTAGGACAAGATTGGGGCGTTACACAATACTCAAGCCTCATCTATCTAGCACTTGGCTTATTGCTTGGCTTGACAGTCATCCAAGCTGTTTTAGGCCGTGAACCAAAAGCGAAAGTCGCTTAAGGGTTCCAATAGACACTCGTAAAAACGATCCGCTTTCTCTTTGATAAAAATAGGGAAATGGTCGTTTTTTTGTTAAAAAGAATTGACATTTGGGTGCTTTTCTTCTAAACTCTGAGAAGAATCAAATTAAATACGAGTACCCTTTAACATTTAGGTAGAGGTCGCGAGGTTCATTAATCCTGCTGAGTGAAGCAACACGTTTACAGCAGAGCTAGGGAACATCGCCGAAACAAGATCGGTTTTGCTTGCATCGATTTTGTTGGGCCGCAAATGAACAATTTGCGGACTGTCTTAGCTTGTCTAAGTTGCGCTATGTTTTGTGAAAGGTTTGTCGACGATGACCTGTCAACAGCCGTTTTCCAATCATGGAGTACGGCTGTTTTTTTGCTTTTTCATCCTTACCTGCTTGTCCAACTCGTGAAAGGAAAGAGATAAAATGAAAAAAAATAATTGGATCTGGGCGGTCTTCGCCCTCTGTCTAACCCTCATTCAGCTGCCCCTAACCGTGCAAGCGGATGACCAAACGCCTGCGGAACAATTCCGTGTCGGTATGGAGGCAGGCTATGCCCCCTTCAACTGGACGCAAACGACGGACGCCAATGGTGCCGTGCCGATTTCTGGGGAAGAAGGCTCGGCGTTTGCCGGCGGTTACGATGTCCAGATCGCCAAACGAATCGCTGAAGGTTTAGGCAAGGAATTAGTGATCGTTAAAACCCAATGGGACGGTCTGCCGCCAGCTTTACAGGCGGGGACTATCGATGCCGTCATCGCTGGTATGTCACCAACGGCCGAACGCCGCGAGCAAATTGATTTTACCGATCCTTACTATGAATCCGACTTGGTGGTCGTAGTACGTAAAGATGGAGCATTCGCCGATGCCAAAAGCCTCGCCGATCTTTCGGGGGCAAAAATCACTGCTCAGCTGAATACCTTCCATTATACGGTCATTGATCAAATCCCTGAGGTCCAAAAAGAACAAGCCATGCGGGACTTCTCCTCCATGCGCGTTGCTTTAGCTTCGGGCATCATTGACGGCTACGTCAGCGAACGACCAGAAGGCGTCACTGCCGTCGGAGCAAATCCTGATTTGAAGATGGTCGAGTTCGATGAAGGAGCAGGTTTTGAAACCAATCCAGAAGACGTCCAAGTAGCAGTCGGGATGCGCAAAGGCGATCCCGATGTTGAAAAAGTCAATGAGATCCTTGCAGGAATCTCTGAAGAAGAACGGGTTTCCCTGATGGATCAAGCAGTCTTAGATCAGCCTGCAGATGCCAGCGGAGAAACGGCGGATCAAGGTCTGATCGCTGATTTCAAAAAAATCATTGATGATTACGGCATGCTCTTTTTACGAGGCGCTGGCTTGACCTTATTCATCGCGATCCTTTCAACGATCATCGGATTAATCATCGGTCTTTTAGTCGGTATCTTCCGGACACTGCCGCTTTCAGAAAATCCAGTAGGACGTTTCTTCCAACGAATCGTCAACGGCCTGCTGACCATCTATATCGAAGTTTTCCGCGGTACCCCAATGATGGTTCAGGCAATGGTTATTTTCTACGGAACGGCTCTAGCCTTTGGTGTCTCCATGAATCGCACGCTGGCAGCTGTGCTGATCGTTTCTATCAATACGGGTGCCTACATGTCTGAAATCGTTCGTGGAGGGATTTTTGCTGTAGATGACGGTCAATTTGAAGCAGCTCAAGCCATCGGAATGACCCATTGGCAAACCATGATCAAAGTCGTGTTGCCGCAAGTAATGCGCAATATTTTACCAGCTACCGGAAATGAGATCATTATCAATATCAAAGATACTGCTGTCTTAAGTGTCATCAGTGTTGCGGACCTCTTCTTCCAAGGTACATCAGCCGCTGGAACGAACTTCCAATACTTCCAAACATTTGCGATCATCGGTGTGATCTACTTAGTCTTGACCATCAGTGCCACCCAGATCTTGCGCTTTGTTGAACGCAAAATGGATGGTCCCAGTGCGTATGTCAAATTAGAAGACATCAACCCGAACGAATAAGGAGGAAGAACATGTCAGCAATCATTGAAATTGACCATTTAAAAAAGAGTTTTGGCGACAACGAAGTCTTAAAAGACATCAGTTTGTCTGTTAATAAAGGAGAAGTTGTCACGATCATCGGTTCTTCTGGTTCAGGAAAATCCACACTTCTTCGCTGCATCAACTTGTTAGAAAAACCAACCAGTGGGCAAATCATCTACTTAGGTGAAAATGTGCTGGAAAAAGGCTATGACTTGCCGAAATACCGTACGCATCTAGGAATGGTTTTCCAATCCTTTAACCTATTCAACAATATGAATGTATTAGAAAACTGCGTGACGGGACAAGTCACTGTTTTGAAACGTGATCGCAAAGAAGCAGAAGCGACTGCCAAAGAAAATCTGGAGCAAGTCGGTATGGCTCAATATGCCAACGCCAAGCCTTCCCAGCTTTCAGGCGGACAAAAACAACGGGTAGCCATTGCCCGTGCCTTATCGATGAATCCAGATGTCATGTTGTTTGATGAGCCGACTTCTGCACTGGATCCAGAAATGGTCGGTGAAGTGTTGAAGACCATGAATACGTTAGCTCATACTGGCTTGACGATGGTGATCGTTACCCACGAAATGGGCTTTGCCAAAGAAGTATCTGATCGGGTCATCTTTATGGATCAAGGTGTCATTGCCGAACAAGGGACACCTGAAGATATCTTTATTCATCCAAAAGAACAGCGCACCAAAGAATTCCTTTCCCGTGTGTTGAATTAATTTTCTGTCTTGAAACACTTAGCGGTCTTCTTCCGAGCTTTTTCGTCCTTTTTCAGTACGCTTGGAAGAATTTAATGCTAAGTGTTTTTTTATTCTCTAAACGACAATTGTCAGAATTTATCAAAAAATCACAAAAAACCATTGCTATTTGTTAGAAACTTTGTTATTTTTTTTAAAACTAAGGAATTATAGGAGCTTTCATTTATGGAAAAAAAGTTACAGTTTAAGGATTATATGTATGTTGGATCAATGCTTTTTGGTCTTTTCTTTGGTGCGGGAAATCTGATTTTCCCAGTCCACATGGGACAAGAAGCCGGTGCGAATGTCGGCTTGGCCAATCTTGGCTTTTTAGTAACAGGGATCGGCTTACCGTTTTTAGGGGTGATCGCCATTGGGGTTTCCCAGAGCAGCGGTGTTTTTGAATTAGCTTCTCGAATCAATCGACGCTACGCACTTATTTTTACGATTTTGCTTTATTTAGTGATCGGGCCGTTCTTTGCTTTGCCCCGTTTGGCTACCACTTCTTATGAGATCGGGATCGCTCCCCATGTTTCATCTGACATGCAAACTTGGTTATTGGCGTTGTTTTCTGCCCTCTTCTTTGGCGCTGCCTGGTGGTTTTCTCGTAAACCAAGCAAAATCTTAGATTATGTAGGGAAATTTTTGAATCCATTATTTCTGGTCTTACTAGGCGTTTTGCTGTTTTTTGCTTTTTGGCAACCTCTAGGAACCATCAGCGATGCGCCGATCTATCCTAGCTATCAAAGCGATGCTTTCTTTACTGGTTTCACCAACGGTTACAATACCCTTGATGCGCTGGCATCTTTAGCCTTCGGGATCATCATCGTCTCGACGATTCGCAATATGGGGGTTGAAAAACCTACGACGGTCGCAAAAGACACGATCCTTTCTGGTTCTGTCAGCATCGTGTTGATGGGGATCATCTATACCTTACTTTCTTATATGGGAACCAAAAGTCTAGGGCAATTTCCTATCAGCGAAAACGGGGGGATCGCTTTAGCACAAATCGCCAACCATTACCTTGGCACTGTCGGCAGTCTGCTGTTGGCTTTGATCGTTATCTCCGCTTGTTTAAAAACTGCCATTGGTTTGATCACGGCTTTTTCCGAAACCTTTGCTGGATTGTTTCCCAAGCAAAGCTACGGGTTCTTTATCGCTTTGACAAGTATCTTGCCAGCGATCTTCGCCAATGTCGGCTTGACCAATATCATCGAGTTTTCTATTCCAGTCTTGATGTTTATCTATCCACTGGCGATCACGTTGATTTTGTTGGCGATCATCAGTCCCTTGTTTCATCATCGTGCCAGTGTCTATCGAATGACGACATACTTCACATTGATCGCTGCAATCATCGACGGTTTAAATGCAAGTCCTGCACTGATTACCAACAACGCTTTCGTGCAAGGAATCTTGTCTTTTGCGTCAGAATATCTGCCCTTCTTCCAAATCGGGATGGGGTGGGTCGTACCGGCTGCGATCGGATTTTTGATCGGTTTGCTATGGTCGTGGTTCAAAAAAGACCCTGTTTCAGCCTAAATTAGTTAAAAAGATGAAAATAACCTACCTTTTTTTAAAGGGTAGGCTATTTTTTTGATTAAAAAGACTGACAGTTTCGTAAAAAAAAGATACAATAGAGCCACAAAGGAGGATACCTATGTTTTATGAAGAACTTATGATGGACCCGCAAACATTAATTAAATTTAAAATATTCCGGCGTATGCTGACTCTGCAAAACCCTAGCCACCCAATCGCACAATTGGCAAAGGAAATGGAGTTAAGCTACCAACAAGCTTTTATAGAGTTGACTGAGATCGACCAAGATCTAACTGAGTTAACTCCGGATCATATGTCGATACTCGGTCGTGGCGGTAAATTACAGCCTCAGAATATCGCGGTAACGATCGATGAATACCGCTTCTATTTATTGAATAAAAGCGTTCCGTTCTTATATGTTCTTTACATGCTGAATGAAGACCATCCTACGATCACGGATTTTTGTGCAAAATACGATGTCAGTCGTTCAACGGTGTCTCGCAAATTTGAACATCTAAAAAAACATTTGAAGCAATTTCAGCTTCGCTTTACGTACACTGAATCAAACTTGGTGGGCGATGAGCGTCTTGTGCGGCTCTCCCTATTCAATATCATTTGGTTAGGTACTCGTGGAATAGAATGGCCATTTGCGATCGCTGAGAGTGAGACAGAAAAAATGGTGGATCGATTCACGGAGTACTTCCCAATGACTCATTCTTATCTTGGCCGATTAGAGTTGAAGTATTTCGCCGCCTTGATTCTTTTACGAATCAAAAAAGGAAATTTTGCCAAATACGACAAGCGGTACAATTTCCTAATGAAAAATAATCCATATTTCGATTTTGAGCGTTTGACACAAGTCGTTGATCCTGAAGTTTCAATGACAGACAAACAATTAAAAGGCGAATCAGGGTTTATTTACTTGATGGCGCAAATCTTCCCATTCTATTTGAGTCCTGAAGAAGAAGCGTTGCAACAAACCTTGCAATTCTTTTCAAGCAAACAAAACCCAGTTTATCCATTAGTCGCAGACTTGTTAGCAGAGATGAAAGCAACCTTCTTTGCTTCACAACCTGGCCTGTTAGATGAGCCATTGGTCGTGGGTAATTTAATCAATGTGACTTTCGGCAACTACGTTTTCCGTCAGCCGTTTCCAAATATCTATCGCTTGCTGACGCCATCGATCAATCGCGGGTCTGCTGAAGAGCAGCTGCAGCAAAAAATCGATGAATTCTTAACGAGTTATCGCGAAGAATCCGCAGTGGACTATATCAACGATGAAAACCAAGAGCAGATGGCAACGATGTATACCCACGCCCTGCTGCCGTTTTATGATCAAATCCGTTATTCGAATCGTTTACGGGTAGGGGTTGCGTTAGAAGACAATTTCTTAGTCGTTCAAGGATTGAATCAATTCTTACATGACTTGACCTTCGTAGCAGCAGAACCTTATGATCTAAACCAGCAAGAAAACTATGATGTCATCGTTAGTTCCAATCAGTTGATGAAAAAACTCAAACCAGAAAAAATGAGTTATATTTGGGATTATGCGGCAGATGATCGGCAATACATTGATTTGTATCGTACCTTGAAAAACCGTTTTGATGAAAAGAACCTTTCTCTGTAATCAAACCGTTACGGTTTCTTAAGAACTTCCGAAAAGATTTGTCACAAAATATTCATATTTATCTCGTATACTCTATGTATACCAACAAACAACCCTAACTAACACTTTTTCATTTTTAACTCCTTCCCGTCGGCCACCCACCGACGGGTCTTTTTTTGCTTCTTTTCGCAGCCAGCAAACTTAAACACTTTCCAATCTTTTCTCCACAAAAAATTCATATTTGGACAGTATAGTATACATAACCCAACAAACAACCCTAACTAACACTTTTCATTTTTACTCCTTGCCTGTCAGCTACCCACTGACAGGCTCCTTTTTTTCTTACGGGGTTTGCCGTATACTAAAGCCAGGAGGTGTCCTATGACAAAAGCCATTACGACAGTTGACCAATACATTGCAGCAGCTCCAGCAGAACGACAAGCGACTTTAAAAAAGGTCCGTCAAACCATCAAAGCCGTTTTACCTGAAGCGGTTGAAAAAATCAGTTATCAAATGCCTACCTATCATCAGGGAGAAAATATCGTGCATTTTGCCTGCGCCAAACAGCATCTTGGCTTTTATCCCACGCCTTCTGCGATCACGGCCTTCCAAGAAGACCTACAACCCTACAAAACCAGTAAAGGGGCGGTTCAGTTTCCTTTTGCACAGCCGATCCCTTACGAACTGATCGCTGTGATGACCGCTTGGCGACTCGCAGAAGTCAAAAACAAGCACGCTTAACCAGCAATAAAAAAACCGCTGTGTCTAATGACGCAGCGGTTTTTTTGCTATGCACAGGCTTGTTTACAAGCCAGGTTTTGTATTCAAGGTGCTAACTTTCAGCACATGATGCAGGGGAATAATCCGCAGCTGCTGACGGTCGCTTTGTAATTTCAAGACAACTTGTTCTTTTGCTACCGTTTTGCCGACGATCCAGCCGGTAACGGTTTCAAAACCACCCAATTTCTCTGTTTTTACTTGCAGCACGACCAGGTGCTTGGCAGCGGCTGCCTCTTGCAGCGTTCGCTGGATTTCTTTGACTTTTTCAGACTGATTCTTCTTGTCAGCATCATCACTGAAAAAGGTATCCAGCAACGTTGTGGATGTCATCACAATGAGTTTGCCCAATTGTTTGATGGGCGATGGTTTCTTTTCCATTGGACATTCCTTTCTGCGCGTTGCAGCAGTTTATAAAAACCACACATACGTTCGCATTTCCATGGTTCTATTTTAGCAAATTTTTGGTAAAATACAAGCGAACACGCCTTATTTTTCAGAAGAAATAACCTCTAGCCAAAAAGGAATTCCTTCTTGTAGCAGTTGATAGGTCTCTTCGAAATCTCCTGTATAATAAGGATCTGGTACTTCCGCGGTTTCTTTACCAGGAACAACACTCAAATACGAACGGATCTTTGCGGTGGTATCGGCAGGTGCCAGCGCTTGAAGTGTTTCAACATTGCTTTGATCCATGCCGATGATCCAGTCAAATTTGGCAAAGTCTGCTTCTGTGATCTGCCGTGAAATGAGTCCCTCGCTGGATAAGTCTGCTTGACGCAATCTTTTTTTGGTTCCGGGATGAGCAGAATGTCCGACTTCCCATGAGCTGGTCGCTGCCGAATCGATCTGCCAATCCAAATTGCGTTTTGCTATTTCTGCTTTATAAATAGCTTCTGCCATGGGGGAACGGCAAATATTACCTAAACAAACAAATAAAACTTTCGTCATCGCTCACTGCTCCTCTTTTTCATAGATTTGGTGGCCAAAAAATTCCACATCCTTCGCCAAACGAAACAATTGCGTTGCAATCTCTAAAGGGGTCTCTGGAAAGTCGTTGTGAATCCAATTTTCCAAAATGCCTCCGCAGCCGTAGGAAAAGAACCGGCTATAAAATAGAATGTCTTGTTTCGTCAATTGTTGCTCTTGATCGACCTCCAAGAACAAGCGCTGAAAAAGCGGTTCTGTGATCTGTAGAAATCCGTTCATTAAGATTTCGCGGTCATAAGCCAGTGATTTGCGGTAAAAGGCCGGCGCTTGTTTCATTGCTTTCAGCATGCGCAAGGCGGCTTCTTCCCAGTTATCAAGGGAGACATCTTCTGTCGTCAAAAAAATCAGGGCATCTTGCCGATAGATCCATTGGATCAAAGCTTTTTTATCAGGAAAATGGTAGTAAAACGTCTGCCGATTGACTTGCGCCTTTTCGGCGATCTCCTGTACGCTGATTTTATTCACTTCTTTGGTCTCACAAAGGGTGATCAATGTCTGGCCAATCACAGCCTTCGTTTGTTTCCCATCCATCATAGGGCACCTCTTTTTCTTCTCTTTCTATCATACCAAATTTTCCTGCAAAAAAAAATCCTATCAAATGGTCCTTTTTCACAGACCTTCCCCGAAACCTTCATCAGAGCAATAGATTCCTGGGCGCTTTTTAAATAGGACAGGTTTCTACAAAAAACGCCTGCCTCCATTTGAGGCAGACGTTGCTTTCGATAGTCAAACGGCAGGTTGCTCATTGTGCCATTTTGGTTTGAAACTGTTCTCTTCGAATCACACTGACTTTTTCAGTGAAATTGGCCCAGTCGATGGGTCTAGGTGGTGCCAGCCATAAGATATGGTCGATCCCCAATGCACCATAAAAGGGTAAGTTTGAAAGAATCAGATGCGTATGATCATCTGGGTAACTTTGGAATTGGACATTTAAATCGAGGATTTTTTCGATATTCTTTTGGATCATCTGATTGTAGGAATCGCCAAATGAAAAGTCCACGCAGACATACAAGGGAACCAAAATCTCTTTTAGCGGAATCGTGGAAATCAACAGAATCAGGTACCTGAAAAACAAAAACTCTTTATTGTTCCATAAGATCGGCCGGTTGCGGCTTTCTTCCAGATAGTTACGGCAAAAGGCAGCATATTCTGGATAGGTTTCAAGAAAATACGTCACATCCATATATTGGTATTCATAGCGAGAACTAAAGGAAAACGACAAGAGCTGATAATGGATCGTTGTCGTTTCAGCATGAAGAAGTGCCAACGTATCTGCGGTTAAGGAAAACTGCTGTTGGACGGCCTGAATAAAATGCTCGTTTAATTGTTGGATATAGGTTTGTTCTTGATCGATGTAGCTATTGTTGTCGATCAGCCAGCCCTCAACGATCAAAAAGCGCAAAATATCTCGAGCTTCACGCTCTAGCACTTCTTGATCGGTGATCGTCAAAATCTCCTGCAGCCAGCGTTTCAATTCCTCAATGATCACGAGATGTTTGAGCAAGACTAAATCATTTTCCACGCTGTTTTGCAGGTAATGACCATTCGTCATCCGTGCCAAAACGATTCCTAGATAATGTTTCTTGCGAATCCGCATGCGAGCAGACTGTTCTGGTTTAAGCCAGGTGCTTTCATTAAAACGATCAAAGGTCTTTTCTTTTTCTAGGATTTCTTTTGGAAAAGGCGAATGATTCAGATAGTATTCCTTCATAAAAAAGAGAAAAATAAATTCCCTGATCTCACTTTCCTCCCCAACCAGCTGAAATTCTTTCGTCACTTCAATATCATATTCTTTCAAGATCAGTTTGAACTGTTTAAATTCTTTATAGACGGGATTATGGCTTAAATAGTGATTGGTGGCAAATTCGTATAAAGAAGACAATTGCTCAAAAAAACATTCTTTCAACATGGAAAATTTCAACGCTTGATCCAAATAATAGGTCAGCAGTGTATCGGAAGTTGCCAGCCCCGAGGCATTCAGTTTAATGACCGTCCCATCGGTCACGATCTCAAATTCCTCGTTCAATCCAAGTTCATAAAAATCAAGATTCAATTCTTGAACGGTTTTGTTGATCAAAAATTCCGACATGGTCAATTGATCCATCAATGTTTCCTTCGTTTCCGAAAGAGCGACTGCGTTTTCCAAATATTGCAGCATCACCAGTTTTCGTTTGTCCGCCTTATTCAAAAATGTCACAAACATGCGTTTTCAAGCCTCCATTGTTTTTTTGGCCATAAAGGACGTTTCCTGAAAATAAGTAGCACAAGCTGGCAAGATAAGAAGGCTTATCATCGCCATCACCATCTGTATTATTTCCTGGCAGTGCTAGATCGACGTTCAAACGATCCGGCGCAAAGACATCCTCCAGCATGACTCGTTGGGCAAAATGTTTTTGCTTTTCCAAAAAACTGCTTTCTGACAGTGAGGATCGCTCCGGCTCTTTTTTCGGAACGGTTTCTGGTTCAGGCGCGGGTTGTTCTTTGGATTCTTCCATTTCAGTTGGCGGTTCCTCCACTTTTTCTGGTATTTCTTCTGGTGGGTCCGTGGGGACGATTTCTTCTGAGGGGTCCAGCGGATTATAAATGGTCGCAAAAACGACTTGTTCTGTAACAAGATCGATCATTCCGATAATCATGCACGCACCAATGACAAAGCCAAATCTGCGTTTCATTTTATTCACCCTCCTTATCATCAGCGCATCTTCTGATGATGTTTCTACGACGCTGAACGGTCCAACAACTTATGGGCGCCCAGCAGACATCCACTAATTATAAATAAAATAACAAATAAAAGAAACCAATTTTTCATTGATTGTTGTTTCCATACCGTTTCTTGTTTTTCAACCATCACTTTTGCTGCTTTCGGCGTGCTGATTGTCGCCGCTGGTTTTTGTGGGTGATCGGCAGTTGCCTGCTCAACAGGAATTGCTGTCAGCACGTACCGTTCTTCTGTTCGAGTAGGCGTAGGACAAGTGATCAAGGTCAATTTTGGTGTCTGTTCTTCCTCTAGCACCGACAAGTCCGATTCGTCTACGATTTTTTTATCCGTAATGATATACTGTTGACTCTCCTCGAGATAGGTCACTGATACTTCCATCCCCACCTGTGCTTCTAGCAATTGACCAAATAACAAACTTTGTCTGCCAAGATGATGCCCTAAAACGACAAAATTGCTATTTTTCAACGAACGTTCGGGAAACATCACGACGCCGCCTCTCAGCAGCTGTTGATTCGTTAGTCCCACCAACAGCGGCTGCTGGAAATCGATCGCCTCGATTGCGACAAAGCCGTACCCAGTGATCGTTGTCGGCTGAGGCGCCAATACATCTGACAGAGCTGGCATTTGGATCGTTTCTTCTTCTGGGATCGTTGCCGGCAGTTGGGTGGCTATCGTCAATTGCGTGGTGCGTAATTGCCAACTGACGATGCTTTCTTTTAGAAAAGGCAGTGCCAGCAAAAGGATACCTACGATGATCAACCCATCGATCAAGCATTTCTCAAGGAGCTCACGCTTCATCCGTTTCATTTTTTTTCTTTCGTCGGTACCATAAAAGCAGCAGCAAGGCGAGTAGTAGCAACAGTCCGCCGATCAAGAAATAAAGCCATGTGTAATCTGTTTCGATCGTCACATCCTTCTTATTAAGATCACGTGCGACCTCTCCCGTCACTGTAAATTCTTTTTCGAAGGTCCATTTATAGAGATAGCTTTCTTCTTCGCCTTCTTCATTTTCAATTTTGTATTGCCCTTCATCGCTTTTTCCACCATAAGCAACGGAAGTCAACACGTAGGTCCCTGCTTCTAAACGTTGTCCTTCTAAAGAGATTGGGTACGAGAAGTTGGAATTAGGTGCCATTTGCATTCGTGAGGTATCCGAAGAATACAAGACGTCGCTATCACCTTTTTTCTTCACTTCATTGATCAGGCGTAATGAATTCAAGTAAGCTGCTTCAGGATTTTGAAGGGTGACATTGATAGTATTTCGGGCGTTGACTTGACCTGGTCCAACATCCAGCAGTTTTAGATCCGGTGAAACTTCTGTTGTGTTTTGTCGCAGTAAAATCGCAACGACATAGGCATACTCATTCTTGATAGCTAACCCTTGCTCTTCTTCACTGTCAGCAGTATCGGCTTCCTCTGTCGTCTCTTTTAAGGTCAATCCGCCTGCGATGACCCCTTCAAAGGATTCTGAAGGCATGGTGATCTTTAAGGGCAAGGTGATTTGGGATTGTTTGGGGATCGTGATCTCTTCATCCACTTCAATCAAATCAGCCATATCATAAGGCAAGGTTTCGTCCGCTTCGATGTCATTTTCGCCATATTCCACGACTCCGTTTAAGTTTGTGGTAGCTGAAGCGATCACTGGCGCGATGACGACCTCTTGATCGGTGTCATTACGCAATTGAACTTCAACGGTTTGTACCGTACCCGGCGCCATTTTCAAGTCAAAATAAGTTTTTTCTTTATCGATTTGATTTTCTGGAATTACGGGATTGACGGCAAAGTTAAATTCAGAAGCGGTTCCTATCGTTGGTACAAAAAAGAAAATACTTGCGAATAGGAGCGCCAAAAGCTGGTTGATTTTTTTCATGATGGATGTCCCTTCTTTCTATGTATTCTCCTTAAACCTCGAAAGGGTTCAAGGAGAAAGCTGGTACTTATGGGTTTGTTGGTGTGTCTGTCAGTAACCAAGTAAACGTGGTGTTGTATTGGCTGGCATATTTTGTCGTTGAGCCTGGAACTTCCAACTCAATGCTATCCATAGCTGCAGCTAAACTATCGCCCCAGCTCATTAGATAGGTCCCTGCCCCTTCGCCATCTTGGGCACTCATCACTAAGGATTGGGCACCATTTGGATTCAATGTGATCGTTGAACTCACATTTGATGGTTTTGGTGACAAGGAAGGTGTTACTACAGTTCCCTTCGTCAAGCGAATTTGCGCGGCGGTCAATTCTTGATCTTCTGCTGTTTTGAACTGACCATTTTGGCGAACATTCAATGTCCAACCGCTCTCTGTTCCCCGATTGTCTGTCACTTGGACAAAATTTGGTCCTTCTTGATTCACATTTGCTGAATCTACGTATTTTTGGGTTTCCGCATGGTAGATCTCTGTTTTTGAGGTGATTTTTTGCGTACCAAAGTAAAGGCTTGAAGCAAAATCAATCGATAACGGTCCGTTGGTTCCTGGATTTGGTCCATCTGGGTCCGTTGGGTCAACTGGTTTGATCGGATTTTCTGGATCTGGGTCTGTTGGACTGATTGGATTGGTTGGGTCTGTATTTGGTTCAAAAGTGATCTGTCCGTTTGAATTGTATTCTGCGCTGTCCGCTGCTTGTGCCAGCACAGGAGCAGCGAAGCTTAGCCCTAATACTGAGAGAAATGCTAGTGTTTTTTTCATGTCTATACTCCTTATCCTTCCGTTCCTGGTGTATCTGATAATACCCAAGTTAGTGTAGTCGTGTAGCTAACGGCATCTTTTGGTGTGCTGCCGGGTACAGAAAGTGCGACTGCTTTGGTAACATCTGCTTGTACTTCTTGGCCATCCTTATCTATTTCAGTGACCGTCTCAACGCTTCCCCAAGCGTTGACCCATGTTCCAGCACCCGTTTGATTTGCTGCGGTCATCACCACTGATTCAGCACCTGCTGCATCCAATGTGATCGTCGCTTCTGCCACTGGAGCAGTAACGCCGATCGCATTTGATTTAACGGCAGGACTTGTTAGGGTAATGACAGAACCAGTCAATTCTTGATTCAACGTCGATTCGTTTTTGAATTGACCATTTTGCTTCACAGACAACCGCCAACCAGCATTACTACCGCGATTATCCGTTACTTGAACATAATTGGCAGTTTTTAATGTAGAAACTGTGTCATCGTCATTCAAGTACCCTTGTGCTCGTGCATAATAGACTTCGTTTTTATTGGAGATTTTATTGACGCCAAAATCTAAGCTAGAGGCATAATCGATCGATAATGGTCCATTCGTTCCAGGGTTTGGTCCATCTGGATCGGTTGGATCCACAGGATTGACTGGGTTTTCTGGATCTGGATTTTCTGGATTGACTGGGTTCGTCGGATCGGTATTTGGAATAAAATCAACCGCCCCATTTGAGGTGTAAGAAGCCGCTTCAGCTGCTGAAACCTCAGTTGCTGCACTCGCTGCTGCCAATACGGCAAGACTTAAAAAGATCCATGCTGTTTTTTTCATTTCTATTTGACACTCCTTTATCTGTTTTACTGAAAATCAGTGATTTTAATTGCTTTCAGGGACATTCTTTAAATTCCAAGTCAATGTCGTCCGATACTCTTTGGCTAATTTTACGGAACTGCCTGGTACATTTAATTTTACTGCCGTTGACCCTTCCGTTGCATCGTTCCCAAACTTGTAGATCCAAGTGCCCATTCCTTTTCCGACAGGTGCGTTGACCAATGTGATTTCACTATCGGGTACAAAGGTATGACTTGCCGTAACCGTTGGTGCATACTGCATATCGGTGACCGAAGTTGCTGCACCTGAGGCGATCGATAATGAAGCCCCGACTAGTTCTTCGTCATCAGCCGTTTTGAATTGTCCGTTTTGCACAACGCTCAATGACCAGCCTTCTTGTGTTCCTCGTTTATCTGTTACTTGCACATAGTTTGGTCCAGCAGCGCCAGCTGTGAACTCTTGCAGCTGTGCGTAATAATCTTTTGTTTCGGAAGTGATCAGTTGGTTGCCAAATTGAAAGCTTGAAGCAAAATCGATCGATAATGGTCCAGCTGTTCCAGGGTTTGGTCCATCTGGATCGGTTGGATCGACGGGATCCACTGGTTTTTCTGGATCGGTCGGATCAACTGGATTGGTTGGATTCGGGTCCGCTTCAAAAGTGATTGCTCCATTTGAGGTGTATTCAGCGGCATTAACGGTTGTTGGTAACAGAGCAGTGCTCATCAATAGAATGCCTGCCGTCAAGAAAAGTTTTTTCATTTTTTGTTCTCCTTTTGATTAAAATGATTCCTGCTGCCAACAAAACGACAAGACCACTGCTTTGATAGCTATTAAAGTGATCCGACCCTGTTGCCGGCAGAATGTTGTTGCCTTTTTGATTTACTTGTTTATTCCCTGGCTGTTCTTTTACGGGCTCTTCTGGCTCCTCAACTGGTTCTTCATAGACACCGAAAAAGGAAGTAATGCCATTGCTGTCATAGGCACCTGCTTCGGCTGCTGAAACGAGCTGAGGAAACATTAATAGACAGCCAGCAATAATACCGATCATGATTTTTTTCATTTATTTTCCTTCCTTTATGGGTTGCCAGGTGCCGAAACTAGCTGCCAGCTCAAGGTTCCTTGATAGTCCCCGACTTTTTGCTGTTCGACTGGAACGGTAAGCTTGATTCCTTCATTCTGACTTTCGCCCCAGTGCTGATTCACGACGTATGTGCCATTTTCTGTCAATTCCGTTTCCTCGATGATCATTTCCCCATTGGTTATCATCTGTTCTTGACCGTTTGTCACAAAGCGGAAGACATCGGTTAATTGATCTGTCCCATCCGTTAATGGCTGTTGCTCTTTGACCGTCAAGCGCCATGGACTCCGTTCGGACCCTCTCGTATCTTTCACTGCTAGCTCGCCTATAATCGTTGGCCAATAATCTTGTGTTTCTGTAGCAACTTTCTGCTGCCCAAAATCAAAGTCTGTTGGCACACTGCTTAAAATAAGCTCGCCGGCAACTGCGACATTGACGACTTTTTCTGCCCGTTGACTGCCTGCTTCATAATGGTAAGCCGTTGACACATTTTTCAACAGCTCAGCTTCCGTTGCTTGCTGGATCGCGGCAAAAGCTTGTGGATCGACAGTCGGTGGTACATTTGCCCGATTATCTGCAAAAATCGTGGTTGCTTGGGTATAGTCTGCCAAAGCGGCTTCATCTGTCAGTGCCGTTGCTTCTGGTAAGGTCAAACGGACATCTTTTGCATAGACGGCAAATTGCCGATCAGCAGAAATGACACTTTCATTTTTGACCACCACCAGATTCACGGTAGTTTCTGCCTGATTCTGATCGTTTTCCCCTACGGAAAAAGTGACCGCTTGTTTGCGGTAGACCGCTGTTTCTAACGGTTCTTGAATCGCAGCTAAGACCTCATCTGTCAGCGTATCCTTAAAGAAAGGACGCCCGCTGGCTTCGAGATAAGTCACGGCTTGTTCTTTTGTCAGCGATTGTGCCTCCTGCTCTGTAAGGATCACATTGCGGGCTTGGACTTCCGCCTTATTTGAGTAGCGGACACTGATATCGTAACTATACTCCCCATCAGGACTCGTCCAATCAACTGGCTCTGAATCTGGTTGTTCCGTCAACTGCTGATCCGTGCTATCCAGCTTGCTGGATTTGATTTGACCCGCATAGACCCATGAACCGGACGTTTGGGTTTCTGGTGTGAACGTCAATGTTGGCAATTCCGCTACCGTGTAAGGAATCAATAAACGCCCTTTTTGCACCTGTGTCCCCGCCTGCTCAGTTCCCCATGCTTGCAAAGTCAGCGGCGTATTGTTCTCTTTGACTGCCGTTACATTGTGACTAATGGCACCGATCCCATTCGCGACTCCTGGTGTTTCGACTTCGTAGTTAATGATCGAGCCTGGTATTGCAATACCGTACCCATTGGCTGCATTGGTCACATCGTTGTCCCCGATGAAGGTTTTCCCAGTCGCTTTTTCGATCCCGCTGAAATTGATTGGCGTGATTGCTGCAGCATTAGCAGCAGTTGGATTTATGGTCAGTACTTGATAGGCACTAACCGCCCCAAACCACGTTCCTTGACTGTTGACTCGAGAACCTGCATCATTGGTCGTCGTTTTCAGCCACGTTAAATGATCTTTATCCGTATCTGGTGTGGCGAAATCCGAGAGATTGATTCGCCCCGTTCCCGGCGGCGACTCGATCGTCCCTTTGTCTTCTACCGTTAACTTCGCCCCTGAAATCAAATTCGTTGCGGAAGAAATCCCGATACCAGCATCCTTTGAAAGATGGATGTCACCGAACTGATGATAGGTCGTTGCGTGATTGGCAGCAGTCGCTGAACGGCCATTTTTGATGTCTCCCCCATTGGCCATCAGCTTGATGCCGTTTGTCACATTCAATTCGGTAAAGTTGACGATCCCCAGACCCGTCACAGCGATTGGATCAGTTTGATAAGAAGCTGTCCCATCGACATTTTCACCAAAGTTCATCTTCACTTGATTACTGCTGTTGGCTACGATCGTGTTCGTAAAGTTATCTGACGCGTTTCCGCCTGAGATCCCATTGATACTTTTGGCTCCTTGAAGTCGCATCTCGACATCTCTTAAAATTTGATTGGAAGAAATATTGGAATAATACGTGGTGTATAAATTCCCGATACTTGATCCTTCCGCCTGGATATTCATATAAATTTTGCCGCTTCTCGTATTGCTAGCAGTCCGTCCGCCATCACCATAGATCGTTGCCCCATTCAGCGCATCTGACCCCGGCTTTGTGTAAATGTTCAATGTAATCGTATTGGAGCTGTCGGTCCCAACGATATTTGTACTGTTAAACGGATTACCGCCTGAGATGTTCGTTCCAGAAGGAAGGGCAAACTCACCATCGTAATTTCTCAAATCCAATGTCAAACTGGCATTTCCTAATAACCGTCCATTGTTCGTAACACCGCCTGAAAAACCATTAGACCCTGTACGCGGAGTACCTGAGAAGTTTCCGTCAAACACTCGATTATCTGAGTTTCCGTTAATGGTGTGGGAAGAAGCGACACCATAAGAGGCACCGAGTGAGGCATTGATCACCCCATCATAAACCGTTACTGCGACATTGCCGGTCACTAATAAGTCATCCCAGCCGCCACCAGATAAAAACCAGTCTACTTGCCCATTATTTACTGTCGTTCGTCCATCTCCGTAAACACGGCGTCCAGTATAGCCTGTTCCTTCTAGCGTATCGACGATCCCAGAGTTCAAAGTATTGGAAGAATTTCCCTCAATGACACCTGAGAAGGAACCACCGTAGGTCCAGCGAGCAACCGTGTTATTCAAGATCGTTTTGGTATTCCCTTTAATATAGATATCCCAAGCTGTTCCTGGATAACCGCCGCCACCAACGATATCCCATCCAGATGAATAGCCTCTCGTTTTATTGCTCGTTGAGTAATCTAGATTTGTCGGTCTGGTTCCTGTGTAAGCAATCCCATCTCCCCCAGGACTACCATCCGAAGTGATCGTACCAACTTCAATCGTCGTATTTCCCTCAACATAGCCGCCTCGACCAGCTGCCGTCGAATAAATCGCACCGTTTGAAAAGGAACCGCTGACTAGATGAGAAGTGATATCGCCATAAACTTTAAAACTTGCCGCTGCTTCTGCCAGTGCTGCTCGTTGCTCAGGAGTATAATTGTCATACGTCGTCGTATTCGAAGCCCCCATTGAACTTTGAGTCAAGGTACTAACGTTGTTTCCCCCACCGCCGTTAAAATCACCAATTCCGCCGACGCTGGCACTCGGTCCCGCTTTCACGGTGTTGACGATGTTTCCTGTGATGGTACCAGTATTCCGATTGCCACCTTCAAATTCACTCCGTCCAGTGGAATAGCTGCTGGCATCAAGGTTGGTCACGATGGCATCCTTAGAACGGTCAGAGCCGATGTTTCCATAAAATGAACCGCCTACAAACCGATTGGATATCCCTGACCAACCGCCTGCACCCGAGATCGTACTGCGGATCGTTCCATTGATGTTGCCATATTGAACGCCACCAGCAAAAGTACTTAAACGGAAGCTTGCATTGGTGGTTTGAATCGTCGTTTCAACATTGCCTGTCACATTGGCTGTATTGGAAGCGTTTGTTCCAAAACCACCGCCATAATAATTACTTAAGGTCCCATTCAAACGATTGATCGTGACACTGGTATTCCCATCAATCGTACCGATATTGGCACCTCCAGCGATCGTACTGATATTACCTACTGTATTATTTACGACAATTGCTGTATTCCCGGTCAATGTACCACCGTTTTGATTCCCCCCATAAATGTTCCAAGTTCCTGAACCTGTCGCATTCAATGTGATCGTTGGGTTTCCCGAAAGGTCGCCATTGTTGCTTCCCCCATAAATCGCAAGACCATTCCCGGTGGACCCACCGTTCAACGAAAGGCTATACCCATTCATGTACATCCTCGTACCACTATAGTTGAGGTTTCGAATCACTACATCAGAACCGAAGTAAATGTCCGTGCCAAGTGCAACCGTGCGACTCCCAGTGGTCAACGTTGTTGCATCTGTGATGGGATCATCACTATGCCCTGTGATGATCAAGCGGCTGACTTTTCCTTGTAGCGCATAAAAAGTCATGTTCGTATTATCGACTGTGGCTGGAATCGTCTTTGAAGTCAGATTCGTTGGCAGTGATAGCGATCCACCCGAGCCAACATACAAAGCAAATTCTTGGCCATTGCCGTTTTGATACATATCAAACAACGCTTGACGAATGCCTTCAGCACTATTGGTGTATTCGGCATATGCTGATCCATCTCCAGCTGGGCTTGGTACAGCGATCACTTTCGTTTTATCGGCTTCTGCAATGATCTCTTTGATCGATTGCTCTGCCAACGAGATGTCCGCCGCTCTTGCCTTCACCGTCGGTTTAAAAACAGCAGTTAAGGTTTGGTTCTCCGTGAGAATCAATTCGGTCAACGCTTGACTTGTATAGACCGTGCCATCTAACGACCAGCCTTCAAAAGCAGTATCATCTTCAAAAACTGGCAACTCACTTTCTTTTAGTGCTTCCCCTTTGTTTTTGCTGATCTGAGTGCGGGTTTCCCCGGTAGCAAATAGATGCTCCGTGTCTGTCAGAAAGGTCACCTGTACTTCTTCTGCAGCTTCCGATGAAGCTTCTGTTTCAGATGAAGCTGTGTCAGTGGCTCCTGTAGACGAATCTGTCGAAGCAGGTTCACTAGATGCTTGCACTTCAGTTTCGTTCGTCTCTTCCAGACTGTCGATCGATGAAACGACAGGGTCAGAAGAAGACATACTTTGTTCTTCACTTGTTTTTGTAACACTTTCGGCTTGTGCCACTACCATTGCATATGAAAAACACGGACCTGATGTTAGTAGAAAAACAAGTAAAGTTGTTAAAAACCGTTTCACTTTATCCCTCCTATCTAAAAAAAATAAACGTATCGCGCAGTGCACGCCCTGTGTTACAACTCTTAGTTTAGCGAGTTGGCGAAAGAGAATTATAATTCTTTTTTTCTTCCATTCAAAATTATGATTATAATTGGTTTTTCATAATTCTGATTTTTGTAACTTCCACATCTTAGAGCTATCTGTGACTCGTCGATTGAAAAAAAGCGTAAATTATCAGGATGAATCATCGATTCTTTTCAAAAAACTGCTTTTCTCTTTCATAAATCATACAAAAAACGAGGGATAAATCAACACTCATAATTAAATTAAGATGAGAAAAATAAATAAAAAGTTAGAATATTTGACAAAATTCAGCGGCACAAAACTCTTTTCTAACGACCTAAAATAATAAGTTAAAAGAACGCTTCCTATCTTCTGACTGTAGATAATGATAATGTTATAATCAAAAATGAATAAAAAACGTTATTTAAAAATTCCATTGCATATAAAATAACAAAATAAAAATTATTATTTTTTTTATAAATCACTGATTTTGATAAAATAAGTAAAGTTATTTTTGAAATAACGCAAAAAAAGCCTCAAACAGCGTTCTCTGTTTGAGGCTTTTTCAACTATTTTTCCTTTAATGGATCAATTAAATAAATGATCCGCCATCCACAAAAGTGGTATAAATATGCTCGTCCGCCACTGAATCCCCTTGGATCGATTGTACGATTTTCTCAGCTGCCACCATGCCCCATCGATGTTTCGAATAGGAGATCGTCGCTAAGCGCGGCTGCACAAAAGCGCCTAATTCCGTATTATCAAACCCGATGATGCGGATCTCTTTTCCGATGCGATAGTCGGTCTCGCGGACATATTTGTAGACCCCGATCGCCATTTCATCATTGAAGGCAAAGATATCAATGGGAAACTGGGGATCATTTGCTAAGAGCTGTTTTGCCGCTCGATAACCAGAAGGTTCCGTGAAGTCACCAGGAATGACTTCATAAGGAATACCAAAGCGCGTCAATTCTTTCGTACTGG
Organism: Enterococcus sp. DIV0755f; assembly: GCF_051713725.1. Classification (NCBI taxonomy): domain Bacteria; kingdom Bacillati; phylum Bacillota; class Bacilli; order Lactobacillales; family Enterococcaceae; genus Enterococcus; species Enterococcus sp. DIV0755f. Next base: position 363,363 of record NZ_JBIOQL010000001.1, on the reverse strand, counting down.
CTTCCAAGCGCTCCCGACTGTCGTAGCCTTTTTCTGGTCCTGCTAAGAGGAAGACTTTTTGACTTTGTCCAGCGATCAAGCGATCGATTGCCAGCGCAGCCCCTCCTTTATTGTCTAACAAGACTTGATGGATGTTTTCATGAGACAAGACACGGTCTAACACGACGATTTGATGCCCTCGTTGGGCGTATTGCTCGATCTCCTTTGCTGGAAACGTCCAATCCAAAATGATGGCACCATCCACCATCCGCTCAGGAATAAACAAGTGTGACTTCTTGCCGCTGCAGACGATCATTTCATAGCCGAAAAGTTCCAGCCCTTTCTTGATACCATCTAGCAATTCCCCATAAAAACTTCCGGCATAATCGGCGAGATAAACACCGATGATGTTGGTTTGTCTGCGTTTCAGTGTGCGAGCAGCCATGTTCGGAACATAGTTCAATTCGTTTGCGATCGCTTGAATCCGCGCGCGGGTTTCCTCGGTCACTTTTGGACTGCCATTCAATGCATACGAAACGGTGGATATGGAGACACCCGCTTTTTGGGCAATATCTTTGATTCCTACCATGGCTTCTCCTTTCTTAACGATAAATATCGATCGTATTGGTTTGGTTTTCGTTTAATTTGGCGCAAAGTGCTGCTTTCTTCAGGACAAGCGCACCTTGACGGTAGCGATTTTCCGCAAACTCAGTGGACATTTCTTCCCCGTTGATCAATACTTTCGGCGTACTTGCCGAATGATAGACGATTTCGACCGGCCGATCAAAGAGTCGATACGTCAGTGTCAACCCTGCTAGCTCCGCTGGCAAGACGGGATCAAGTTCAACGTGATCAACAAAGGTACGAATGCCTAACACATTGCTGATCAACTGATTCATATAGATCCCTGGACCACTAGAATAGATGCGCCAGCCGCCTTTGACGCCGACTGCTGCCTCCTTAAGTTTACCAAAATTTTCTTGGGCTTCAACCCTTGTTTTGAAATCGCCATCAGAACTGCTGAAATACGCATTTGCTTGACGAATCTCCGCGTTTTCGACCCGTTGAGCGATCTGGATCGGATTGATGACCCCAAGCGCTTGCCAAGTCTCTTCTTCTCGACCTAATTTCGCCATCGCTTCGGTAAAGCGGATGTGGGCGTGAACGTACTGCAAACCGATTTCTCGTCCAAAGTTGGCTGCTTGTTCTGCTCGCTTGAAATTGGTGCTGACACCACCCGCATAAGTCGCTGGACGATTCATCAAGCGCACCCCATCTGGAAATTGCAAATGCTCCTTAATGATCGCCACATGATGATCGGCTTGTTCGGGAGATAACAGCTCACCGATCATGCTTTGTTGCATCGGCAGCAAGCGGTATTGGATACCAGTTTTCTTGTCAGTCGGATGGACCATCAGTTCCACGTGCTCGCTATCTTCCATATAGACAAATCCTGGCAAAGTGCCATCAGCTAACATGTATTTTTCAAAGTCGTGTTTGATGCCCTTAGACAGTTCTGTTAAATGTTTGGCATACTCTGGGTCAAATGCCTGCAACTGGCTGGCTAATTTTTTCAATACTTCATAGGTCAAGGCAACGGTCCAGCTGCTGGCCATTTGTTTCTTCAACTTACTGTTATTTGGCTGCAAGGTGTCATCCCAATCGCCATCGCCATAACAAGACAGGTACGTTCCTTCCAAGAAGTTCGCTTCGATATACGCCACTTCTTTTTTCAAATGATCAAACAACGAAGCTTTGGCCTTGGTTTTCAGGAAGGTTGCGCGATCCGTATAAGGCAGTTCTTTTTCCAAAATCGCGAAATCTTTGGTTTTTTCGAGATAGTCACTAACGACTTTCATTGGCCAGACGATCACATCTCCGTGGCTCTCATCGGCTTTTTGTTTCTCATAGCGATCAAACATAAACCATTGTGGCCAGTTGCCGTCATCTGCAAATTGATTTTCAAACAAATGCTCGATGATGGACGCCACCATTTCAGGACGATTAAGTGCTAAGAAATACTCAGTCGGTCCTTGGGAAACGTCTCGAGTCCCCCAAGCAGCACCACCGTACTGTTCAAGACCATGAGGAGACAGGTAATGAACAAGCATATTGTGGGTGTACCAACGTGCCAAGTGATTGAAGGATGTAACGTCCGCCTGCGAATGTTTCAATTCAAACTGATTCAACAAATCATCGACAAAGGCCGTATAGGCAGTGTCTTCTTGCTGGCGATCTAACGTTTCGGAAACAAAGGGTTCACCAGTCAGTGTGCCTTGGATCACGAAGGAAACCGTCGCCTGTTCTGCAAAGGTCAATACGGTCGTGCTATCAGCAGCGGCCACATTGAAGATTGCTTCATCGGTCAGTTCAAAAGGTTGAGCTGCATGGAGATAATACGTCAATTCTGGATAAGTTTCCGCAATCGGTGAATCCGCTGTTCCTTTGATGGTGAGCAATTGCTGGTCTTGCGTAACAGTAGCAGTCGGTGCGGCTTCATCGATCCCCATCACAAATTGATTAGTGATGGCCCAGGTGTAGGCACGTCCTGCTTCACTGGTGATGGTGGTTGCGATCGTGCGTCCGTTTGCTTTCGTGAAGGTCGTTACTTGAATGACATCATCCGCTGTTTTGTAGTACCACGTCGCCGAATTCAAGCCCATTTCAAAAGCAGTTGGCATCGTTAAAATCCGCCATTGATCGCCGTCTTTCAGATAGATCCGCTGACCAGAACGTTTGAACAGATTCAATGAGTTGCGGCTATTACTCAACAATTTGTTCATGTTCGTATTGCCTAATACGATTTGGGAGTTAAACATCCCCGTCATGTAAACAGTCGTGCTCAAAATGGGGTGATCGACGATCAACTCTTGTCCGCTCATCAAAATATGCCCATGGGAGCGTTCCATCTGTGCTTCTTTTTCCTTCAACACGACATGGTGATAGTCAGGGGTAAAAAAGGAATAAAGCTGCTTATCAACGATTTCCACTGCTTCTTGCTGCGGGAACCGTTCGTTGATTTCTTCTGTGGAAAATGTCAGCCCTGTGAGCGGTCGACCGAAGTTTTTTCGTGGCTGCGCCGTTGCTTGCAACGAGTCAAAGGACAAGGCTTGATACGTTTCTTTCAGCGTTTCAAGTGCAAACTGCGGTTCATTGACTGCCGTCGCTTGATTGGCTTTGACCGCTGCGTAAAAAACGATTTCTGTAGGCGTCTCACTTACCGTCAACCATTGCGTTTGCAGTGCCGTATAGGCAAATTCGTATTGATACACTTCATTGGCTAACGTTTCTTGGCTAAGTGCAGCTGGTTGATTCGTTTCTTTGTAGCTGCGACCGAAAAATTGATAGCCATCCGTCGAGAAGCCTTTTAAGGCTTGGAAGCTGCCCTGTTCCACTAATGGAAATTGACCATTTTGTGGTTGATTTTGGCGCGAAGAAAGCACGATGCGACTCTTATCATGGCTAACATGATGGTCGATATATTGCGAAACATAGGCTTCATTGGATTGAACAGCACCTTTGGCGGCATTACCAAGATCTTGTCCGTAAACTAGTTCCGCTTCCCCAGAACCACTCAATTGAACCCGCCAGAACCAGCAATCTTGTGCCAATTGGAAATCAACTTGGTAATCGATGGACTGGTACGTCCCAGTCCAAGTCAGCTGTTTGTCTGAGTAGGCAAAGGCACTGTTAGCATTTGAACCGATCAAGGGAATAAAGGACAACTCCCCCGCCTCACGCAGACGTAGATAGATTTGATTCAAACTACCATCTAGCGCATTTCCGTTCAACTGATTGATCATCACACCGTGACTTTGGATCTCATATAAATCACCGTTTGGTAAAAACGTCACGGTCGTATTTGCGTTATTCATCACTATTTTTTTCGTCATAGAAACCTTCCTATCTTACCTAACTAATTGCAGGGTTGTTTGTTGGGTGTCTCGGCTGTTCCCACCAATCATGATGTGGAATTTCCCTGGATCACTGCTTAATTGTTGGTTGCTGTGGACATAGCGCAGCAGTTCTTCCGTGATCTCAAATTGAACGGTTGCTGATTCGCCAGCCTCTAGCCAAATTTTCTTAAAGCCTTTCAGTTCTTTCACTGGGCGAACCACTTCACCGACTAAATCGCGAATGTAGCATTGGACCGTTTCCCAGACCGCTGCTGTTCCTTGGTTCGTAACAGTGATGGAAGCCGTGACCGTTTGATCTTTGGTCATAGTCGGCTGATCCAACGTCACCGCAGAATACGCAACTGGGCTATAACTCAAGCCAAACCCAAATGGATATTTGGCATAATTGGAGACATCCAAATATTTCGAGACATATTTTTCATCCGGTGCACTTTCATAAGGACGACCGGTATTGTCAACGTTGTAATACACAGGAACTTGTCCAACGGTTTCTGGGAATGACATGCTCAAGCGACCGCTTGGATTGTATTCTCCCCACAGGATCTGAGCAAGTGCGTTTCCGCCTTCGGTTCCAGGGAACCAAGCCTCGACGATCGCTTTGGCTGCATCCACACCTTGCAAATCAAGAGGACGACCGTTATAAAGAGTTACGATCAATTGCTCGTTGTATTCTTTTAAGGTTTCAACCAAGGACAATTGGGCTTGCGGCAAACGAATGTCGCTGCGGCTGGCAGCTTCACCGCTCATCCATTCCTGCTCTCCTAGCGCTAGGACCACTTTATCCGCTGCCTTCACTAATTCGATCGCTTCTTGGATCGCCGCTTCAGACGGTGCAAAATAATCAAAGGGCTCTTGACCGATCAACAGATCCGCACCCAAGGCTTGAGCACCCTCCACTAATGTCACTACTTCTTCTTGTTTTCCTTGCCAGGACCAAGCACCTAATAGATCACGGGAGTGAGCACCTGGGCCCACGATCGCGACTTTTTCGGTTTTCTGCAACGGCAGAACACCTTCATTTTTCAACAACACCATTGATTTCTTTGCGATATCGCTGGCGATCTCTCGGTGTTCTTGAGACAAAACAGTGGCTGCTTCAGCGGCTTCATCAGCGCCGCGGTATGGATTTTCAAATAGCCCCAGCTCATTTTTCAAGGTCAAGATTCTTAGCACCGCTTCATCGACTAAGGCTTCCTCAACGGTGCCTTCTGCGATCAACTCTTTCAAGTTATCGGTGTAGCAAGTCGTCATCATCTCGATATCGACCCCAGCTTTGATGGCTAGTTCAGCGGCATGTTTTTCATCCTCCGCTACGCCATGAGCGATCACTTCTTTGATTGCTGCCCAGTCAGAGATCACAACGCCTTCAAACCCGAATTCTTCTCGCAAAACATCGCGGAAAAGCCAGCGATTAGCCGTTGCTGGAATGCCGTCTACCGTATTAAAGGAGGTCATCACCAGCTTGGCACCAGCATCAAGGGCTGCTTTATAGCCTGGCAAATAACTTTCTCGCAGTTGGCGTTCTGACATATTGACCGTGTTGTAATCGCGACCACCGATAGCCGCACCGTAAGCCGCAAAATGTTTGACGCAAGCAGCCACGCGGTTGAAATCCGTTCGCAGATCATCCCCTTGATAGCCTTTGACGAAGGCTTCAGCGAAGCGACTGTTCAAGTAAGGATCTTCCCCCGTCGATTCCATGACACGGCCCCAGCGTGGGTCTCTTACTAAGTCCACCATCGGTGAAAAGGTCACATGCAAGCCAGAAACAGCTGCTTCTTTGGCAGATACTTCCGCCATTTTCTCCGCTGCTGCCAAATCCCATGAACTACCTAATCCTAATGGAATCGGGAAAATCGTCCGAAAGCCGTGAATGATGTCCGCCATCAATATCGTCGGGATATTCAAGCGGTTATTGGCGATATACTCTTTTTGGACGCGGATCGCTTCTTTTGCACCAGAAACACCTAGCGTTGTTCCCGCATTGTTGATGTTTTCTTGTGTCAGTCCTAAGTCGCCCATCGGACCTGTTTTCTCTTCTGCTTTATCTGAATAAAAAGCCGCTGCCAGTTGCAGCAACTGATCGATTTTTTCATCTAAGGTCATTTCTGAAAGTAGTTCGGTTAATTTCTGCTGTTCCATTTTTATTCATCCTTTGCTTTCTTCAAATTGGACTTCTGCTTCTAAAGGGAAATGATCGGAGGGAAAACGACGATCATAAGAATCCGTTAGACAGGCGGTTTTGACCACCGTGAAGCCTTTCGTATAGATATAATCAATTTCTTCTAGTTCTTGCCATGGTAACGTATAAATAAAATTTTGATAGGAGCCTTTTGGCCCATGATGGGGCTTTTGTCCATGTTCTTTGGCATTTTGAAAATGCTGCTCTAAGTACCGATGCACCCGCTCCGTTGGCTCCGCATTCAAGTCGCCCATCAGCAATACAGGATAGCGTTCGATTTGATCTGCCAGCTGCTCAAGGATCACTTTCATCCCTTCAAAACGAGCCATTTCTGAAATATTATCTAAATGAGTCGTGATAGCAAGAAAAGGCGGATTCTTTTTTTCCTGCAAGACTGCCCAAACACATAAGCGTGAATACGCAGCTTCTGGATGAATACTTGGTTCAGTCGGTGTCAATGACAACCAAAACGAACCTGAATTTAATAACTCGAAAGCCTCTTTTTGATAATACAGTCCGATGCCTTCGCCTAAGCCATCCCCGTCACGTTCAGCCGTGACGGAAGCATACTGCGCTAACTTTGCTAAATCTGCAAATTGGCTGGGACGAGCTTCTTGGATCGCCAGAACATCCCAGTCGTAGTAATCGATCAAGGAGCAGACCGCCTCCGATCGATAGTGCCATTGCCATTCTTGGTCATAGTCAGTATCGACTCGTAGATTATAGGTTGCTGCTTTCATCTGCATTCATTTCCTTTGAGTAATTTTGTGATTTGCTGCATCTCACGACGGATTTGTTTCGCTTCGCCGCCGCCATGCCCTTTATTTAAGTAAATACGCAATTCTTTCGGTCCAGGAATCTTTTTATAGGAAACGAAGAAATCTTCCATGGGACAGATGGGATCAGCACTGCCGACCGATGTATAAACAGGACCAGTTATCTGATGAGCAAAATACTTCAAATCAAAATAACTCATGACTTGATAGATCGTTTCCCGCGTTTCTGGAAATTGTTCGATATACTCTTGAATCACCTGGTAACTTCCTGTTTTTTGTTCGATCCGATGGACAAGATTGGAGTGGCTTGGCACATCGGCAAACGTCGCAAAAATCGGGACGTTCGTTAATGCGTTGACCAATAAGGCGATGCCGCCTCCTTGTGAGCCGCCTCTTAAAATAATGCGCTGCGGATCGATTTCCGGTATCTGTTGAAGGACTTCTAGTGTGCGCAAACTATCTGCGACCAATCGCTTCATATAAAAATCTTCTTTTTTCAAGATGCCGCGTCCAAAAGGTGCTTCATGCTGCGTGGTTTCATAGGGAACCTGATCTTGCGTGCGTCCCCCTTGTCCGCGATTGTCGATGACAAGACAGCCGCAGCCGATCAATAACCAATGAGCAAATTGGACCGGTTCTTGCACATGATTCATATAGCCTAAAAAATCAATCACGATTGGACAATCTGCCGCTTGTTCTGGCAGCAACAGATGCCCATAGATCGTTTCATTACCAAGACTTTGAAAAGAAATCGTAAAACAATCGATCCCTTTCAGCAAAGGCGCTTGTTTGGTTCTTTCAAAGGCTAGCGGAAGGGTGTCAAGTTCTTGTTGGACCGAAGCCCAAAAATAGGATCGATCCTTCGCTGTGGATTCAGTCATTTGTCTCTTCCCCCTTCGCTAATACTTTATTGAAAAACAACACTTGGACAAAGGCTGAGCCTGAGATCCCTAAACAAACAAATAAGAATAGGTTCACTTTGCTGCACAATACAAAGACAAGAATGGGGATCACCAATAAAATGATCGCATTCGCCGTACTGCTAAGAACCGCATAGGCCGTTTCTTTTGCTGTTTCTTGCAATGATTGGGCAAACAAGCTGTACAAGAGAACGAACACGACGAGATACAGCGCAGCCAAGCTGACGAGGATCACGGCTAAAACGCCAAAGTAAGGTGTAATCATCATCAAGGAATAGATCAACCCAGCAAAGACTGCGACATACGCAATAATAAGACCTTCTAAGAAGAGCCCACGTTTGAGGTTGCTTAAGAATGCTTGCTTGTATCGCTGCCAAATCGGGACATCCCGTTCCTTGTACAATTGATCGATCGTCTGATACAGCGCGATCAATGCTGGTCCTGCGAGGATCAGCGTCATTGCTGGAATCATAAAGAGAAAACTAACAATGATCATATCTGCTAAAAAAGCAAAGACCCGATAGTACCATCCTTCATAAGAAAATAGTCGATTCATTATGATCCTCCAATCAAAACTTGCTGATTTGTGCTGCGGGTGCTACGTAAACTTGTTTCTTGCCTTCTTGTGAATTTGGGTCGCTTCTCCACGTACAGTTTTCTGGGTTGCAGGTTGCACGTCTCACTACGTGAGCCAATCGCAGTGATTCTTTGTATGGACACTACGCTCCCTGCGGTCGCCTAGTACTTTGAAACATCAGATTTTGCGCAAAGTGCGCGCAAAACCTGTGTTTCTTTGGTTGGTCACTACGCTCCTTACAGTCGCCTAGTACTTTTCATCATCTGCTCGTCTCCGCTTTCGCTTCGCCTACAGTTGCACTAAGCAAAACACACTAAGTGCAGCTTGCATGTCTCACTACGTGAGCCAATCGCAGTGATTCTTTGTATGGACACTACGCTCCCTGCGGTCGCCTAGTACTTTGAAACATCAGATTTTGCGCAAAGTACGCGCAAATCCTGTGTTTCTTTGGTTGGTCACTACGCTCCTTACAGTCGCCTAGTACTTTGAAACATCAGATTTTACGCAAAGTGCGCGCAAAACCTGTGTTTCAAAGCAAAGGAGAGGAAAGGTCTTTTTTTTGGCTTCCTTTCCTCTCCTATGGGGGTTATTTTAGTCGTTCGCGGTTTTCGGCCATTTTTTCAGTTTTAATGTCTTTGATTGCATCCCAGTTGTTTGAATCTAAGAAGCTTTCAAAGTCGGTTAGTGTGCTGTCAAATGTTCCTTCATCTTTTGAACGGATCAGTGAGATGATCGTGCTGTTGATTTTGGTTTTGATGGCTGTGTTTGAACGTGCTTCAGCAGTTCCAGCATCTGGATCCGTATTTTCGATCACAAAGTGTGGATACAATTTGCCTTCGCCCCACTCTTGCATTTGAGTCAACGCATTTTCGGTTTTGACTTTCAGTGCATTGACACGGTCATTGTTAAAGTAGTTGAAACGGCTGATACCATATTTTTTGTTGTAGCCTTCGTTGTCGGTTTGTTCCATTTCTTTGATTTCTGGCAAGTAATCGATTTTGCCTTCATCGTTGTATTCATACGTCACGCCTTCAACACCGAATTTTGTCAAAATTTGTCCTGGTTCATCGATCAAGTACGTGAAGAGTTGGGTTACTTTTGCTGGATCCGCCGCATCTTTTGTGATGTAGTTGATCAACCAGCCAGAGATTCCTGTTTGGTTCAAGGTTGCTTCACGACCAGACGTGCTGGCAGGGCCATCGATTGCGATGTAGCGTGTGTCAGAGTTTTTCATGAATTCAGTGAAGTTCCCACCTTGTCCGCTCGTTCCTGCGACTAAGATCGTTGCATAGTCCCCTTGTTTTACTTTTTCATCATAGGTTGGACCGTCATCGGTAAAGCTGTCATCACTGATGTTGCCGTCACGATACACTTGATTGAAGGTTTTCAACCATGAGATATATTCTTCATCTAAATTACGGTCGTAGAACGCACCATCTTCATCTTCTAATGGAACACCTAAGAAATCTTGCAATTTATCTAAGAATGGTCCTGCTGTTTCGCCGATCGTTGTGAAGCCCATTGGTGTCAAATCAGGGAATTTCTCGCTGATTTCTTTCATGACTTTCACATAGTTTTCTGGCGTCGAAACATCTGGTTTGCCTAATGCTTCATAGACATCTTCACGGATCACAAAGTTGTCGTTGACGGGAATATTGCCGCTTTCGTAGTCTGCTGCTGTGTTGGAATAGTTTGGATAGCCATAAGTTTTGCCATCATCTAAAGCAAACCATTTGAAGGTATCTTCGGTCACGACATTCATCAAATACGGATCGTATTGTTCCGCTAAATCGTTCAATGAGTATGCCCAGCTATCAGCTTTTGTGGCTGCTTGGCTGGTTTTATCCATCAACGTCACGATATCAGGCATATCACCACTTGAAATCAAAGCGTTTAATTTCGAATCATCCCCTGAAATAAATTCAATATCAATGTTCAAATCTTTTTTGATTTGGGCTGTCGTCACATCTTCACCAAATGGCAAAGCTGTCCAGTCTGAATTGATGTACCATGTGATCTTGGTTGGTTCTTCTTTGGTATCGAGTTTCCATGCTGGTGTCTTTTCATCTAACTCATACCGATCTTTGATAGAAAAATCCGAACTGCTGGCATTGTCTGAGCTGCCGCCACATGCTGCTAAGCTGAGTAATGCTGATGCTGCCAATAAACCGCCTACTACTTTTTTCATGTCTATCCCTCTTTCTATTCTTTTACTGCACCGGCCATCATACCGCCGATAAAGTGTTTTTGAAGCAATGGATATATAATTAAAATTGGCACTGTCGTGATGACGATCGTAGCCAACTGAACCCCACGGGTCGTTGCTTGGACGATAAAGTCGGTACTACCGCTTTCAGTCATCGTACTCAAGTTGGATTGGACGATGATTTCATAAATCTTCATTTGCAGTGGATAGAGATACTCTTTTGTGATATACAGTTTTGTCGTCATAAAATCGTTCCATTGGCCAACCCCGTTGAACAAGATGATGGTTGCCAAGGCCGGTTTCGTTAATGGTAAGAAGATTTTATAGAAGATTTGGAATTCACTTGCACCGTCGATCTTCGCAGATTCTTCGAGTGAAGGCGGAATCTCACGGAAAAAGTTCATTAAAATCACGACATCATAGTAGCTGAACAAGGCTGGAATAATGTAGACCCAGAAAGAATCCAGTAATCCTAGCGAGCGAATCAGCAAGTACGTTGGAATCATCCCACCACTGAAGTACATGGTGATGACCCCCATCGTTGTATAGATGTTGCGGCCGACCAAGCGTGATTTACTCAATCCGTAAGCCACGATCGCACAAAACAAGGTATGGGTCGCAGCCCCAAGAACCGTTTTTAACACTGAGATCAAGAAGGCACGGGGGATACTTGCGTCGGAAAAAACTTTCCGATAGTTTTCCCAGGTAAAGCCTTTGGGCCATAACACGAGGCCGTTGCCCGCTAATCCAGAACTAGAAGACACGGAGGAAACCAAGATATTCCAAATCGGTACGATGATCATCAATGAGAATAAAATCAAGATCACGGTATTGAAGAAGTAAAACCACGTGTTTTCTTTTGCTTTTCTTTTGATCATGTTTTTTCCTCCTATAAGATAACTGAATTGCCGTTGTTCAACTTGCGGGTCACTCGATCCGTGATCACCAATAAGATGACGGAAATGACCGCGATCCCCAAGCCGACAGCAGTTGCATAAGAGAAATCACCTTGCGTCAACCCCATTTTATAAACGAAGGAGTTGATGACTTCTGAACGGTTTTGGTTCTGTGAATTCATTAAAACTAATGTTTGATCTAGGTTTGACCCTAAGATACCGCTCACATTCAGAATCAAGTTTAAGGAGATGATCGGTGTCAGTAATGGCAATGTGATCGAACGAATCTGTCTTAGCTTGCTGGCACCATCGATTCGTGCGGCTTCATAAAACGTTGGATCGATCCGCGACATACCTGCCAAGTAAAGGATCGTTCCCCAGCCGACTTCTTTCCATAGATCCGAAAGGACCGCGATCCACCAATATTTGCTTGGATCCAATAGATGATTGACCCCTTTGTCCATCAATCCTACGGACATCAGCACTTGGTTGATAAAGCCGTTCGTTGACAGCCAAGAAATCATCATCCCACCTAGCACGATCCATGAGAAAAAATGGGGAATGTATGAAACCGTTTGAATAAATTTCTTCAAGCGGCCATCTTGCATTTCAAAAATCATAATGGCTAACACAATCGGGATCGCAAAACCTAAACCTAATTTCAATAAGCTGATGGCTAACGTATTTCTAACCGCTTCCCAGAAAAAACTGTCATTCATAATGATACGGAAATTCTCTAACCCGACCCATGGTGCTGATGAAATCGTGTCAATCACCGTATAGTTTTTGAAAGCGATTATAATTCCGTAGATCGGAATATAATTAAATACGATCATAAATGCCACGCCGGGAAAAACCATCCAGTGAAGCTGCCGTTGACTATAAAACTTTTGCAGTTTACTCATACACAAAATCTCCTTCTTTCTATCCTCGCAACACTACGTATATCTCCACATTTTGGTGAAACGTTTCTACAAAAAGATTATATCCGCTGCCAATCGAAAATGCAAGCCTTTCCAATTATTTTTTTCAGCTTTTCTTTTTTCACAAATTTCGTTGGGTTCCTCACAAATGAAAAAGCTTTCATATCAGCTTTTTCAGAATAAATCCTTTTTACAAACATTTCCTTTTAATCAAATTTCACAAATATTGTATTTTTTCAACATCGATTAATTCACAGAAATCATTAAAAAATAAAAAGAAACGTTTCACCAAAAGCACAAAAAAGCAGCAATCATCGTTGATTGCTGCTTCGTTCTATTCACTTCTTTTGGGATAGCCAAAATGGTCATAGGCTAACGGTGTTGCGATCCGCCCACGCGAGGTGCGTTTCAAAAATCCTTTTTGGATCAAAAACGGTTCGTACATATCTTCCACTGTTTCGGTTTCTTCCCCGATATTGACAGCGATCGTACTTAATCCCACCGGGCCGCCTTGATACAATTCGATCATCGTGCGGATCAATTTCTGATCGATATAATCCAAGCCAGCATGATCGACTGCCAAAAGCGCCAATGCCTGGTCAGCAACGGTGCGATCGATCAACCCATCCGCTTGCACTTGCGCATAATCGCGAACTCGTTTAAGCAACCGGTTGGCGATCCGTGGAGTGCCTCGGGATCTGCGGGCGATTTCGATCGCCCCTTCTTCCACGATATCCGTTTCAAAGATCGACGCAGTCCGCTGCACGATCTCTTTTAAATCATGGTCTTCATAATATTGCATATGAGAAATGATCCCGAAGCGATCCCGTAGTGGCGCCGAGAGCATCCCCGCCCGCGTCGTTGCGCCGACTAAGGTAAATGGCGGGAGCGGAAAATGAACTGGGTGAGCCGTTGTCCCTTGCCCCACCATGATATCCACATAAAAATCTTCCATTGCCGAATAAAGCATTTCTTCGGCGACACGAGGCAAGCGATGGATCTCATCGATAAACAGAACATCCCCCGGCTGCAGCTCATTCAAGATCGCAATCAAATCCCCTGGTTTTTCGATCGCAGGACCGCTGGTCGTCTTGATTTGGACCTGCATCTCGTTGGCGATCACCATTGCCATCGTTGTTTTCCCTAAGCCTGGCGGACCATATAAGAGGACATGATCCAACGCCTCTTCTCGATTTTTCGCCGCTTGGATATAAATCGAAAGCTCCTGCTTGACTTTGTCTTGTCCGATATATTGGGCAAGGGTTTGCGGACGCAAGGATTTTTCGATGATCTCTTCTTGTTCTGTGCTTTCTGGCGAAACAATTCGTTCATCCATCGTCTACTTGCTCCTTACTTTTTCATCATCAATCGGAGAGCTTCCCGCAAGTACTCATCCGTCGATTTTGTGGTATTCGCCGCTAATTGTTTTTCGGCTTTCTTGACTTCTTTTTCGCTATAACCCAATGCTTTCAAGGCTTCCATCGCTTCATCTAAAGCAGTCGTTGCTACGCTTAGAGGAACGATCGCTTCTTCTCCAACCAGTTCAGCCACTTTGCCTTTCAAGTCTAGGATCATTTGCTGCGCCGTCTTTTTACCGACACCTGGGAACTTAGTCAAATAATTGACGTCCCCATTTTCGACTGCCGTGATCAACCCTGTATGGTCTTCATTGGCCATGATTGCTAACGCACTCTTTGGTCCAATACCTGAGACACTGATCAATTTTAAAAACAACTGCTTGCCTTCGATCGTGGCAAAGCCGTAGAGACTATGAGCATCTTCACGAATCACTTGGTGCAGATAGATTTTTACTTCTTGGTTCAACTTGCCGCTAAATGAATACGGATTGCCAAAAGCGATCTGATAGCCGATGCCATGGGTCTCAACGACGATATACGCCGGAAAGATATCCGTTACTTTTCCTATGATATATTCGTACATGTGATTTCCTTTCTGTACATATGTTCCCTTTATTGTAGCACAGACGAGAGGGCAAAAAAAGGACTGTGAACGAAGGAAAAGGCTTAGCAGGAAACAAACGGAGGAAAAACCGTTGTTTCAGTCGCATTTTTTCAAACGAGACATGCTGCTGCGTCTTTTTTTCGCACACAGTTCCTAATACTTACTCAACGAGTGATTTGAATTCGCCATAGCCTTTTTCATCCATTTCTGCTAAAGGGATGAACTTCAATGCTGCCGAGTTGATACAATAGCGCAAACCGCCTTTGTCCTGAGGACCGTCTGAAAAAACATGTCCTAAATGAGAGTCAGCTTCTTTGCTGCGGACTTCTACCCGATGCATGCCGTGAGAAAAATCGGCTTTTTCTTGAATATCTTGGCGACTGATCGGTTTCGAAAAGGACGGCCAGCCACAACCTGCGTCATATTTATCAGTAGAAGCAAACAATGGTTCTCCGTTGACGATATCAACATAGATCCCTTTTTCATAAAAATCATCATACTCGCCAGTAAAGGGGCGTTCGGTTGCATTTTCTTGGGTCACCGCATATTCGATCGGCGACAACTTTTCTTTTAATTCTTTTTTATCTGTCATTTTTTCACCTGCTTTTCCTCTAGACTCATCCTGTATGCTCTATCATGCCTTTTTTCTTAGCGAATGTAAAATGACTTGCTCAAATTGCTTAAGGGTTTTGCAGCTTTTGCCAACGAGTCGTTGGTTCCGCAAAATGGTAGAAATGCGGTTGGTCTTTTGTATAGATTTCTTCGATTAAGACAGCTTCTGGCAAGTTGCCAAACAACCCAGCCGCAAAAAAATAGGTGTGTGCTTCTTTGAGGTAAAAGAACAGGCTCGAGCCGCATTGACTGCAGAATCCTCGCTGTGCCCACTCAGAAGAATCGTAACGTCGCAGCCACTTCGCTCCTTGAAGAGTCATCTGGTCCTCAGCGCATGGCGCAAGAGCAAACATCGGTCCGCCATGAAATTTCTGGCAGAGACTACAATGACAAACCGTGATTTCTTTCGCAACTCCCGTCAAGTCGATCGTGACTTTGCCGCAAAGACAACTACCAGAAACATCCATCCTTATTCCTCCTCCGTAAACTCTTGCAACAACTGATAGACCGTAGCGACAGGAAATCCTACGATCGTATAAAAATCGCCGTTTATCGATGAGACAAATATTTTGGCTGCCCCTTGGATCCCATAGGCGCCCGCTTTGTCTTGGTACTCATCTAAGGCAAGATACTTGTCGATCTCTTGATCCGTCAAAGGACGAAACACAACTTCCGTCGAAACCACTGCTTGGCGTTGCTGTTTGCCTTTTTGCAAAACGACGGCGGTATGCACCCAATGGGTACGTCCGCTCATTTTTCGCAACATCGACCGAGCATCTTTACGGTCGACTGGCTTTCCTAAGATTTCTTCATCCACCACGACCGTCGTATCGCTCGCGATCACCAGATCTTCAGGATTGGTTTGTGCAATAGCCGCCGCTTTTTCTGCTGCCATCCGTTGGACATAAGGGATCGCAGCTTCGTTTGGTCGGACCGATTCGTCGATATCTGCTGGTATGACCGCAAATTCCGAGACTAACTCTGCTAATAATTCTTTGCGCCGCGGCGACTGTGAAGCCAAAATAATCATTCCATGCCACTCCTTGCTCGATGAGGATCTTGAATCCGTTTGAACATCCGCTCCATGTCGCTGTTGGTGAAATGGATCAGCACCGGACGACCATGGGGACAGTTGAAGGGATTCTCGCATTTCGCTAAATCTTGCAACAAGATCCTAGCTTGTGCTTCATTCAAATAGTGATTGGCTTTGATGGATCGTTTGCAGCTCATCATGATCGCGGTTGCTTCACGAAACTTTTTGACACTGACACTTCCTGTCGTCAATAACATATCGATCATTTCGCGGATGATGGCTTCTTCTTCACCGCTAGGGTACCACGTCGGGTGCGCTCGGACGATGAAACTATTGGTCCCAAAAGATTCCAGATGGATCCCGACTTCTGCCAGCTTGTCGCTTTGTTCTTGTAATTGCAGTGCATCGCTGTTGGGATAATCCAAAACGATCGGCACCAACAATTCTTGCAGGTCATTGGTCACTTCGCCGATTTTTTCGCGGTAATACTCGTATTTGATTCGTTCTTGCGCCGCATGCTGGTCGACGATATATAGCCCCGCCTCGCTTTGGGCAAACAAATAGGTCCCATGCATCTGCCCAAAATAATCCAATTGGGGAAAACGCTCCTTCGCTGGTTCTTCTTCCAGCAACCGTTCGACCGTTTTTAGGTAGTTGCGGTCATCCCCATGCATTTCAGGATGCAGAGTCGCTTGACTTTGCAGATCCTGCGCCGTAAGCTCTGGCGTCTCATCTGGGAGAAAGACTGGCGCTTCTGGCAGCGACGCTTTTGTTTCCGTCTGGCCTTCCACAAATGGTTTTCGGACAGGCTTATTTGGCAGCGTCTCTTCCAAACTGCGAAAGGTTTCCTCGGTTTCTTCCAACAGGTTGTCGCTAGATTCCTGTGGCATTTCTGGAAGTTTTCCACCTTCCTCCACAGGTTTTTCCACAGACTTATCCACAGTCTGTTGATAAGTGTTGCTCTGCACCTCAAATTTCCCTGTTTCGCGATTATAAGACAACCCAGAAGTCGAATTTCCTGCTGACTCCAGTTCCAAGCCAAGCTGCTGGGCTTTTGGCTGATCGGCAACTTTTTTCTTAAAACGCAGATTGTCAGCCGCGTTAGGAATCAAATTGATTTCCCGCAGCGCCTCATTGATGGCTTTACTGATTAGCTTGGTCAATTCTTCTTCTTTTGACAAACGAACTTCTTGCTTAGTCGGATGAACGTTGACATCGACTAATAAGGGGTCCATTTTGATTTCAAGGACAGCTAATGGAAAACGACCGACCATCAATTTTGATCCGTAACCAGCAACGATCGCTTTATTCAAAGCGAAGTTGCGAATATAACGACCATTGATGATCGTGGATAAATAGTTGCGGCTGGCTCGGGTGACTTCTGGCAGTGACACAAAGCCAGTGACTTTAAAGTCGAGGTCCTCAGTATCGATCGCGATCATTTTTTTGGCGGTTTCCACCCCGTAGATCCCTGCGATGGTTTGTTTTAACTGCCCACTTCCAGTGGTGCTCAACATCTTATTGCCTTCATGAACGAGACGAAAAGCCACTTCTGGGTGGCTCAGGGCGATCCGATTGACGATATCGCCGATGTTCGCTAGTTCCGTTTGCAGCGTCTTGACATATTTCAAACGTGCCGGTGTATTGTAAAAGAGGTTTTCCACAGTGATCTTGGTTCCTTGCCGCAAGTTGGCAGGCAGATGCTCTTCAACAGCGCCGCCTTTTAAGCGCACAAAGGAGCCTTGTT
Organism: Enterococcus sp. DIV0755f; assembly: GCF_051713725.1. Taxonomy (NCBI): domain Bacteria; kingdom Bacillati; phylum Bacillota; class Bacilli; order Lactobacillales; family Enterococcaceae; genus Enterococcus; species Enterococcus sp. DIV0755f. The sequence continues at coordinate 345,633 of NZ_JBIOQL010000001.1, read as the reverse complement.
GGGCGCCTTTGACTGCCGTTTCAATCGAGAGGATTGAAACCGAAGCGATACTAGGCAAAGCTTCCCCGCGAAACCCGAGGGTACGTATTCGAAACAAGTCATCCCGATTGTGGATTTTACTGGTGGCGTGGCGTTTAAAGGCATTCAAGACATCCTCTTCTGCAATTCCTTCGCCATTATCGATGACTTGGATTTTACGCAAGCCCGCTTCTTCAATAAAAATATCGATTTGGGTACTGCCGGCATCCACGGCGTTTTCAACTAATTCTTTGACGACAGAAGCCGGTCGCTCAACGACTTCTCCTGCCGCGATTTGGTTCGCCAGACGTTCGGATAACTCTTGGATCTTTCCCATCTGCTGACCTTCTTTCTAAATTCGTTTTTGCAGCTCGTACAATGTATTCAGAGCATCCATCGGGGTCATTTCCAACAGATTCAATTTCTTCAATTGATCGATGACGCCGATTTCTTCCGTAGATACTTCACTAAACAACGACAACTGCTGACTTTCTTCGACGACGGGTTTTGGCTGTACCGTCGGTTCATGTTCTTCCAGCGCTTTTAAGATCGTGGCTGCGCGCTGTAAGAGTGCACTTGGCAGTCCAGCGATTTTGGCTACATGGATCCCATAGCTTTTATCTGCGGGCCCTTCCATCATCTTATGCAAGAAGACGACTTCGCCTTCTTTTTCAACGGCACCAACATGGACATTGCGCAAGTGCGCCAATTCCTCATCTAAAACCGTCAGCTCATGATAATGGGTGGAGAAAAGTGTTTTGGCATGAACTTCTTTGTGGATATATTCAATGATGGCTTGTGCCAATGCCATCCCATCATAGGTCGCAGTCCCACGCCCTAACTCATCAAACAAAATCAAGCTGTTAGGCGTTGCATGACGCAGCGCTTGGTTGGCTTCCATCATCTCCACCATAAACGTGCTTTGACCGGCGATCAGGTCATCGCTGGCACCGATGCGAGTAAAGATCCGATCAAAAATCGGCATCTCTGCAGATTGTGCGGGTACGAAACAGCCGATCTGCGCCATAATGACTAGCAAGGCAAACTGCCGCATGTACGTACTTTTCCCAGACATATTTGGGCCTGTGATCAACAAGATCTCTGTTTCTTCATCCATCACGATACTATTCGGAATGTACTCTTGGTGACCAAGGACTTTTTCCACTACAGGATGACGGCCGTCGATGATCGATACCGCTCGTTTTTTCGCTACTGTCGGTCGCACGTATTGGTAGCGTTCCGAAACTGTGGCGAAACTTTGTAAGACATCGACCGCACTGACGGCTTTGGCTAACTTTTGTAGACGGGTGATACTCTTTTTCACTTCTTCACGGACGTCAAGAAACAGGCGGTATTCCAAATCCACCGATTTCTCTTCGGCTTCTAAAATCAAAGTCTCCAGTTTTTTCAACTCGGGGGAAATAAACCGTTCCGCATTGGCTAACGTTTGCTTGCGCTCGTAGCGAGAGGTATCTAAATTCACTAGATTGGCTTTCGTGATCTCAATGTAATAGCCAAAGACGCGGTTGAACCCAACTTTCAGGTTTTTGACTCCCGTCGCTTGGCGTTCGTTGGCTTCTAATTCCGCCAACCATTGCTTGCCGTTACGCATCGCTGTACGGTATTCATCTAATTGTTGATGGAACCCGTCTTTTATAATGTTGCCTTCCGTGATCTGTAACGGGGCATCTTCATCGATCGCAGCTTCGATCAGTGCAACCAAATCATCTAAGGGCGTTAATTCCAGCAGCAAGTCATTCCACTCGCCACGGTTGATGCCTTGCAGCAATTGCGCGATCAAAGGCACTTGCTCCAAAGAAGATTTCAACTGCAGCAAATCGCGGCCATTGACATTTCCGAAGGCGACCCGTCCGACTAAGCGTTCCATGTCATAGACTTTCGTCAACGCTTCTTGCAGATCTGCTCGCTCAAAGAAACTGTCCAGTAACGATTGGACCATTTCTTGGCGGGCAGTGATTTTCTTTGGCTGGATCAAGGGACGGTCTAACCATTGCTTTAACAAACGGCCACCCATTGCGGTTTTTGTCTCGTCCAACAACCACAAAAGAGTCCCTTGTTTTTTGCCAGTTCGAATCGACTGCGTCAACTCTAAGTTGAATTTGGAATAATGATCCATTTTCAAGGCATGATTGGGCTGATATTCCACGGCTTGTTGAATATGCGCTAAACTGCGTTTTTGGGTGATCGCCAAATAACTTAGCAACTTCCCTGTGACTACTTTTTCTAACTCTTGGGAGAGAGGTTCTGTTAAAAATTGAAATTCGGCATTTTCTTCCAACGTTTCTTGCTTAGAAAACACGACATTCAAGCGATTGGTCAGTGTTGTTTGCAATGACTCAGGGATCTCGCTGCACAAAACGACTTCTTTCGTTTGCAGAGCGGCGGCCTCATTGACGACAGCTTCTTCATCTTCCAATTGCGCTGCTTTTAATTCACCGGTACTTAGATCGACATAAGCAAAGCCAAAACGCTCCCCTTGCTGCAAAACAGCTGTCAAAAAGTTGTTTTCTTTGGCGGATAGGCCTTTGCTGTCCATCACCGTTCCCGGCGTGATCAGTTGAACGACTTCGCGTTTGACCATTCCTTTGGTGGTTTTTGGATCTTCCACTTGCTCACAGATCGCTACTTTGTAGCCTTGCTCGATCAAGGTGTCGATGTAATTGCTGGCAGCGTGGTAAGGCACCCCACACATAGGGATCGGTTCCTCCGCATTTTTGTTGCGGCTGGTTAACGTCAGTTCTAAAATTTGTGCTGCCTTGACAGCATCCTCATTAAATAATTCATAGAAATCCCCTAAACGATAGAATAAAAAAGCATCTTGGTACTGAGCCTTGATGCTTAAATACTGTTCCATCATCGGGGTATTTTTAGTTTTTTGAGGCATTGGTTTCATCCTCCTCGATGGCTTTATTCATTTTCTTTTGGATCTCCGTCGTGACATATTGCAGCAATTCATCTGCTTGCAGTAACGCTTGGCGATAAGCAACCACTAAAGGATGCTGCTCGTATTCGTTTGTCAATGACGCATAACGCTGCTCGGCAGCTTTTTTTGCTTCGGGTTTCTCATAATGCTCAAATTGAACGATCTCTTTTTGCGCTTGCTTCAGCGCTTCTTCCAGCTCCAATAGCCCTTGGTTTTGCAAGGCTCGTGCTTGAATTTCTTGAAATTCTTGAACGATCGGATGATCAGACAAGAGCCTTTGCAAAGCAGCCAGCTCTTGGGCAACGTGTGGTTCCTTGGCTAATTGCTCTTCCATGCTTCTCCTATTCTGTAAACGGGCGATCTTCACTGATTTGGATCGGACGGATCGATTTTGCTTTACCAGTGGCTTCATCAATCTCAAGCAAGCAAGCCGACAAAATACTGCGGCCTTTTTCAATCACTTCAAACCGTTGCGGCAACGCCGTCAAAAATTTTTCAATGACTGGTTCGCGTTTCATCCCCAAGATCCCATCATAAGGACCAGTCATGCCGACATCTGACAAATAAGCTGTTCCTTGGGGCAAAATCCGCGCATCATTGGTCTGGACGTGGGTATGCGTGCCGACGACTGCCGAAACACGGCCATCCAAATACCAGCCCATCGCTTGTTTTTCGCTGGTGGTCTCCCCATGAAAATCCACAAAGATAAACGGTGTACGTTTGCGGGCAATCGCAACCAGTTCATCCATTTTGCGAAACGGATCATCAAGGTCTACCATGAACGAGCGAGCTTGCATGTTGATTACCGCTAATTCAATGGTGTTGACTTTCACAAATACCATGCCGACGCCCGGTGTTCCCTCTGGAAAATTGGCTGGACGAATCATTTTCTTCGCATCGCCAATAAATTCAAAAATGTCACGGTTGTCCCATGTATGATTGCCTAGTGTCACGACATCGACACCATCTTGCAAAAATTTCTTATAGATTTTACCAGTGATCCCACGACCCGCCGCCGCATTCTCGCCGTTTGCGATCGTCACCTGTGGTCGATACGCCTTTTTTAATTTTGGAAGGTACTCCGTGATCGTTTCTCTTCCTAATGAACCAACTACATCTCCAATGAATAATACCCGCACACATTTTTCCTCTTCTCTTTTAGCTTCTTTTCTATTATAAGGGTTTTGGTCCAGAAAAAAAAGGTTCTTTCACTTGCGGTTCTTCCCTGCAGCAGGACAAAAAAACACGCTAGACTCTTTCGCATCAGTCTAGCGTGTCGCTTAATTCTCTTAGGAAACAGTGGTGTCCTCTTGTCCTACGTGTTCTACGATCGCCACGATCAAATCACGGGCTTTTTCCATCGCTTCCACGGTAATAAATTCATACTGGCCATGGAAGTTTTCACCGCCGACAAATAAGTTCGGTGTTGGGATCCCTTTATAGGTGATTTTCGAGCCGTCGGTCCCGCCACGAAACGGTGCTTCGATCGGCGTCACGCCAATCGCTTGCATCCCTGCTCGGGCAGCTTCGATACTGCGGGGATCTTTCTTGATCAAATCCCCCATATTGTAATATTGGTCATACAGCGTATAGGTGATACGTTCTTGCCCATAGGCTGTGTTCAGTTCATCAATGATCCCCACGATGTTGGCTTTTCGCTGTTCAAAAAGCGTATGATCGTGATCACGAATGATATAAGAAACTTCTGCTCGACCAATATGTCCCGTCAAATTGTGCAGCAGGTAGAAGCCTTCATACCCGCGGGTGCGTTCAGGAACTTCCTCTGCTGGTAAGGCATCATCGATTTGATGCGCGATTTTCAAGGCGTTGAACAAACGACCATAGGCAGTCCCAGGATGCACACTCGTACCGTCGATCGTTATATCGATACGAGCCGCATTAAAGGTTTCATACTCCATATGGCCCACGCGACCACTGTCCATCGTGTAAGCAAATGCTACTGGAAAATCCGCCGCATCAAAGCGATCAGCGCCAGTCCCGATCTCTTCGTCAGGACCAAAAGCGACCCAGACATCGCCACGCTTATGCGCATCCATCGTTTGTAAGATCCGCAGCGCATCAATGATCTCTGCGATACCAGCTTTATCATCTGCACCCAGCAGGGTCGTTCCATCCGTTGTGATCAACGTTTCGCCGACATAGTCTTTGAGATTAGGAAATTCAGCAGTTGTCATATAAATAGCTTTTTCTTTATTTAAACAAACATCCTTGCCATCGTAATTTTCATGGATCTGCGGTTGAATATTTTCAGCTTCGAAATCTGCCGTATCTACATGGGCAATAAAGCCGATCGCCGTTTTTTCAGGATTACCAGGTAGACGTCCGATCACAAAACTATTCTTTTCATAGTAAGCAACATCCGCTAATCCCATCTCGATCAACTGATCTTTCAATAAAAGAGCCAACTCAACTTGTCCCTGCGTCGTTGGGATGGTCTGACTCGTGGCATCCGAGCGAGTATTCATTTTTGCATAGGTCAAAAAATCCTTTAAGATTGCTTTCAATTCTGCACGTCCTTTTTCTTCAATTCTTCTACTATCTTTATAACGACAGGGGACGATTGTCCGTTTCGTGGATCACTTGTCGAAAATCAGCAAAGCCAGCTGCTAACCCGCGCAGCAAGATCTCTGCCGTTCCCATATTGGTGGCTAAAGGAATCTCGTACACGTCTGACAAGCGAATCAATGCCGTTACATCTGGTTCATGGGGTTGTGCGGCTAAAGGATCGCGCAAAAAGATCACCATGTCCAAGTCATCTTGCGAAATCATGGCGCCAATTTGCTGGTCTCCTCCCAGCGGCCCTGATTTGTAGCGGTGGACAGGCAACTGGGTTGCTTCTTCGATCCTCTTCCCCGTAGTTCCTGTTGCGAAAAGTTCATGCTGCGCTAAAATTTCTCGATAGGCAGTCACTAATTTTACCATTACATCCTTTTTTCGATCATGAGCAATCAATGCGATTTTCATTTGCTGCATTCCCCCTTTTTTCTATTGTACCAATTTATTTTCTTTGCGACCGAGAAAAAACAAAAAAACATAGCACAGATGCCGCAAATCGACTGTGCTATGTCTAAAGGATTCCTTTTTAAATCAGTTGTAATTCTTTCAAGGCTAACCAGATACCATCTTCATCATTGCTAGCGGTCACCATATCTGCGACTTGTTGGATCTCAGGGACCGCATTGCCCATTGCCACACCGACACCTGCGGCAGTCAGCATTTCACGATCGTTTTGGCCATCACCAAAACAGATCACATCTTCTTGCGCTATCCCTAATTGTTCTGCGACACACAGGATCGTTGCTGCTTTGGAGCCTTCTTTTGGAACGACATCCACACTGTTTTCATGCCAACGTACAAAACGCAGTTTGCTGTATTTCTCGTCAAAGAAATGCTCATACTCTTTTCCGTAAAAAGCCAATGCTTGATAGACTTCTTTTTCTTCAGGAAAGTCCATGTCCAACTCAGGAAGTTGGGCACCAAAGGAATGCATCGCTGCTTCCATTTTAGCAATATCCAACGAAGACGCTCGTTTCGCTGTATCCATCCCGACAAAGGCCGTATCGATCCCAAGCTCTTGGGCTTCTGCCACGAAAGCAGCCAATTGCGTTTCATCGAGCAAGTTTTTATACACCTGCTGATGCGAAAGAAAGGCGGCTGCCCCATTACATAAAATGTAATTATCAAAGGACAACGAACGAATAATGTCTTGGGCGTGAAAACGACTGCGCCCAGTGGCAACGGTCACGAAATGGCCAGCATCTCGCAGAAGATCAAGGGCTTTTAGCGTACTGTCTAGTGGCTGTTTGTTCGAGTCAAGCAAGGTTCCATCAATATCAAAGGCAAAGAATTTCCGATTCATAAAAGGTTAAGGCTCGCTTTCTATTAAGAAGTAACTAAGATTTTGGTCTTGGTTGCGGTCATTTTTACAAAAAACAGCAAGAAAAACCGTACATACTTATTCTTAACACAAATGACCGCTGATTTCAACGCTCCGTTAAGGGATGATAGCTTCTTCCTAGAGAAATGTTAGAGAAAAGAAAAAAAGAAGCATCGCTGCTTCTTTTTGTAGGTTCTGATTAGTCGACATAGGTCGATTTTGAGTTGTTCAACCATGCATAGCCAAGTCCCATGACCAAGCCACCGCCGATATAATTACCGATAAAGGCAAAAACTAAATTATGGATCACACTGCCGACAGTCATGCCTGCCAAGTGTCCGCCTGAAGCCCAGAAAGCTAAGGTAAACGCTGGGAAGTTAGCGATGACGTGTTCGAAGCCTAAGAAAGCAAAGATAAAGATGATGAAAATGATTGCTGCGACTTTTCCAGCATCGTCTTTCATCCGCATGCTTACCAACACGGCTGTGTTTACCACGATATTAGCGAACATCGCTTCCACTAAAATTTGGATAGTGGATTTTTCTAATTTTGCAGTGATCGAGGTCAGCATAAAGTTGTCTGCGGTCAGCCCTTGAAAAGGTCCCGTTAGCGCAACGATCGAGCCGAAGATCACCCCGCCGATCAAGTTGAACAAGACACACGTAAGCAAAATTTTCAATGCCAAAGGAATACTTAGACGTTTACGGTAAACCCCAACAGTCATATACAACATATTCGATGTTCCTAATTCTGCGTTCATATAAAGAATCATGACTAAAGACCAGCTAAACATAAATGCATACAAAATTTTTCCTAACCCGTGAACCATTGATTCACCTTTCATAGCGATCGCAAAAGCAATAGCTGTTCCGAGGGTCAAGAATAAACAAGCCATCATCGCACGTACAGCGTAACGCAAATAACTACTCTTGATCAAATCGATTTTCTTTTCTATGGATGAATCGATCTTCTCAAATAATGGGGATACTGGATTCATTTTTCTACTCCTTTTATGAAAAATTTTACTTCGTTATAATTTGCACAATACTTCCATATTCTAATGACGAAATGCTGATTTGTAAAGAGATATTTGAAAATATAAGTAATTAATGAAAAATTTCAAGCTTTGTTTTCATCAAATCCAAAGCCAGCTCCATCTTGACTTTTGCCCCTAGTTTGTCGTATACTATTCCTTGTGTAAAATAATGCAGCAGGAAAATAACAGCTCGTCACCAGTTCGTTGCCCCTCGGGTGCAATTGCGTAACCGCGGCTGCAAAGGTGAAGATTGAAGAACGAACTGCACGAATGTGAGTTTTTCAACGGATTATTTTACTCCAAACTATTTTATTGGAGGAACTAAATTATGTCTCGTTATACAGGACCATCATGGAAAATTTCTCGTCGTTTAGGAATTTCTTTATCAGAAACTGGAAAAGAATTGGCACGTCGCCCTTACGCTCCAGGTCAACACGGACCAAACAGCCGTGGCAAAAAATCAGAATACGGCATGCAATTAACTGAAAAACAAAAATTGCGTCATATGTATGGCATGAACGAACGTCAATTCCGTACATTGTTTATCAAAGCAAGCAAAATCAAAGAAGGTAAACACGGTGTTAACTTCATGATCTTGCTAGAACAACGCTTAGATAACGTTGTTTACCGTCTAGGTTTAGCAACTACTCGTCGTCAAGCACGTCAATTAGTAAACCACGGTCACGTTTTAGTTGATGGCAAACGCGTTGATATCCCTTCATACCACGTTGAAGTTGGACAAGTCATCAGCGTTCGTGAAAAATCACAAAACATCTCAACAATCAAAGAAGCAGTTGAAGCAACAGCTGGCCGCGCGTCATTTGTAAGCTTTGATAGCGAAAAATTAGAAGGTTCATTAACTCGTTTACCTGAGCGTGATGAATTGTCTGCAGAAGTTGACGAAGCACTAGTCGTTGAATTCTACAACCAAAAACTTTAAGATTTCAACCGACACGATTCCTTTTGGGAATCGTGTTTTTTTGTGGACTCAACGGATTTACGGATCCCTTTAAGAAGACCCTTAAAAAAATACCAAAAAAACCGACAATGATACATCGCTGTATTCATTTGCCGGTTTTGTTCCTATTTTAGATAAAGTTCGCAACAGATTCGCCTTCTTCTTGCTTTTGGCGATAATTAAACATGAGCAGCTCTGTTTGGCGTCGTTTGAAAATGATCTTTCGTAAGTTTCGTGGCACAAATTTACGAATGTCTTCTTCATTGTACCCCACTTGGAGCTTGTTCTCATCTAAGATAATTGGTCGTTTCAATAAGTTCGGGTATTTTTCGATCAATGAAAGCAACTCTTCTAGCTTCAACTCTTCTAAATCAATGTCTAGCTTTTGGTACACTTTTGAACGAGTAGATATAATGTCTTCCGTTCCATTTTTCGTTAAAGAAAGAATCTCCATTAGTTCATCACTATTTAATGGATCGCTAAAAATGTTTCTCTCTTTAAATGGCAGTTCATTTTCGGTCAACCATGCACGGGCTTTACGACATGACGTACAGCTGGGTGTTGTATATAGTGATATCATTTGTTCATTCTTCCTTTCTCTTTGATGTACTTCGATTTTTTGTTTGGTGCTCATCCTTCGATTTGATCGATCGTTTCCTGTTTGACGATATCGGCGATTCGAATATTGATCTCTTTGACTTTCAAAGAAGTCAAGCGGCTAATTTCTTCTAAGACCACTTCTTGGACTTGCGCAAAGAGTTTGGGGATATCTTTGCCGTAAGCCACGATTACTTCCAAATCAACTGCAACCTCTTCTTTGCCAACTTCCACATCAATGCCAGAAGCGACTTGCGGCTGTTCTTCAAGGTTTTCGGTCATATCTGAAAGAAATCTGCCATTTACACTAATCAAGCCATCAATTGACTGCAAAGCGACACCAACAATTGTTTCAATGACTTTCTCTTCAAAGGACAGTGGACTTGCTTGCGCTGCTTCATTAGACACATTCGTTGTTTGCTGATCGTCAGTCATTTTTCACACTCCTTGGTTAAATAAGAAAGGATACTAGAGACATCGCAAAGTCGCATACACGACCTTGTCTAAAGTGGACATTCCTCTTGGGAATTTTTTTCCCTACCTTTCTAGCATAAATTCTTTTTGTTTTTTTTACAAAGAAAAACACTTGTTTTCGGAATAAATTTATCGTGCAAGATAAAATGAATGCGCTAAAAAAATCTCAAAGCATAATTTTCCTGAAATGATTCGTTTTTCTTGACAAAAAAAAAGAAAGCATATACAACGCTCTCTTTTTTTCGTGTTATTTTGACAAAACTTCCAACGGATCAATCAGTTGGTGTCGCGCTAAACTTGGTGAAAGACTGACTTCAAAATGCAAGTGCGGGCCTGTACTGTTCCCCGTACTTCCCATAGAAGCAATCACCTCGCCTTGTTCGACCGTTTGACCGACTTCCACTAAATTGCGATGATTGTGGGCATACAATGTCGTCAGCCCATCTTTGTGCTCGATGGCAACATAATTTCCCCATGAAGAATGATATTCTGAGCGGATCACTGTTCCTGAAAGACTAGCCATGATTGGCGTTCCTTGCGGTGCGGCGAAGTCCACTCCACGATGAAACCCATTGCCTCGTGGACCAAAGACAGAGGAGACAACTGGATTGCTGACAGGATAGATCATCTTTTCGCTGCCTGTCGGTAATTCTGGTTTCTCTTTGTCATAACTCGTCAGGGCATACGCTTCGATCAGCGCATTCAGCTTCTCATTGTATTGTGTATCTGATGCATAACGTCCGGTCAGATATTCCGTGGCGTCTTCATAAGATTCCGTTTCTGATTTCCAAACACCTTTATAAAAATTCGGATTGTGGTCCAATCCTTCTTTCAACAATTTCGCATAATCTTTCAAAGAAGATTCGATGCTGTCATATTGGCGAAAAGTGGCATGAACTGTGTATAAATTACCAGAACCATCGTCTTCTTGCGTTTGGAAGGAAATCCCATTCCCTTCATAAAGTCCCTTAATACCAAATAAGTTATAAAAAGGCTCCTGGCTCAGACGGCTTCTTCCGCTGCCAGACTCTAAAATCGCTTGGGCAATCATGACCGATGCGTAAAGATCTTCTTCTTGTCCAACTTTACGAGCATCTTCTCCAATCTCCATAATAAAGTCCCACGTTTCTTTGACTGGCGTGACTTCAAATTTTGCTGGCTCATCTTCTTGCGGCGGCGTTACCGTCAACTCTGGTACATTCGGTACTTCTTTGATGTCAGGCGAAGGCTGGCTTGGTGTTGATTCTGGCTCTGGATTTGGTGTTGTCTCTGGTTCTGGATTTGGTTCTGGATTTGGTTCTGGTTCTTCTGGTTCTGGCACCGGCTCAGGTGTTGGTTCTGGTTCTGGTTCTGGTTCTGGTTCTGGTTCTGGTTCTGGTTCTGGATTCGGCTCAGGATCAGGATTTGGTGTCGGCTCTTCTGGTTCTGGTGTTGGTTCGGGTGTCGGGGTTGGTTCTGGTTCTGGCAAAGGTTCTGGTGTTGGCTGTTCAGGAGCAGGTGTTGACTCTCCTGGAACTACTTCGCCGTTTTCTCCTGGTACCGTTGCGGCATCTTCAGGGACCAAGCCCATGGTTGGCCCGTTCACTCCCGGAACCGTTGACTCAGCTGTATTTTGACCTGCAGTAGACTCGTTCGTCAAAACAGATGCCGCAGCCGATACTGGCAGCATTGTTGAAAATTGACTGGTAATAATGGCAATCGCCATCCATTTTTTTATTTTCATTCGTGAACTTTCCTCCTTTATTCCTCCCTCTATCATACAAAAAATGCAAGAAACTTTGTAATCAATTTTTGCATTCCTATATGAAAAACGAGAAAAACTTGATTTTTCGCTACTCTTCCCTATCTTTAATTACGCACAAGAAGTTCCTCTTGCTTGCAAAAAAACAAAAAACAACGGTGCTGTTCTTCACCGTTGTTTTTTATGCGAATGAGCGCTAAGAAATTCAGACGATTCTTTTCGTTGCTCGCTCAATGACGATGGGGTTTTGAGTAAGCGTCAGTTTCTTTTGATAGACTTGTAGTTGAATACCACTACCCTTTATTAGCGAAATTTTGATTGACTGATGGTTGACTGACACGTCAATCAAACATTGGTTATACGTAATTTTGAATGTATATTTTTTCCAGTCTGCTGGAATTGTGGGGGCTATTTTTATTCCTTCTCCATCAGTTCTCACGCCACCAAATCCATAGACGATATTCATCCAAGCTGCAGCAATCGAAGTCATATGCAATCCTTCACGAGTATTACGATTGAAATTATCTAGATCCATTCTAGTGGCAAATTCAAAAAAATGATAAGCTTCATTTTCCATGCCCAATTCTGCCGCCAAAATAGAATGAATCGAAGGTGACAGCGAGGATTCGTGAATCGTCCTTGGTTCATAATAATCATAGTTGATTTGCTTTTCCGCTTTCGGAAAAGATTGGTTATACAAGAAAAGAAACATTAAGACATCTGGTTGTTTGATCATATTGTTACGATAGATTCGATCGTAGGACCAATGATCATAAAGCGGGAACTCTTCGACGGGAATCGAGCGGATATCCACATGAGGCAATTTGAAAAAACCATCATGTTGTTCAAACAAACCATACTCCGTTTTTAAAATAAGCATTTCTTTGCTACAAATTTGCCAGTAGCCAATCTCCTTTTCACTTAAACCATGCGCTGATAGAAGGGTACTATATCTAGTTTCGTCACTCGTTTTCAATTTTTTCAATACCTCTACAGTATAATCGAATGTTCTTTTCGCCATATAATTTGTATACGTGTTGTGATTTACCATCATCTGAAATTCATCTGGTCCCATCACCCCAAAAAAGCCAAATTCACCTTCTGGAGACCAATCACCTCTAGAAGCTAAAAAGCGTGAAATTTCAATCAACATTTCGATTCCGTGTCCATACAAAAATTCAGTATCTTTTGCTACCTGCATGTAGTGCCAGATACCATAAGCAACAGCCGTGCTTGGCTGAAACTGAAGGCTGGCATGCTGCCAAAGATCGCTGGCTTCGTTCCCATTCAATGTAGCGATGGGATAACAAGCTCCTTGGCAATCAAGCTGGCGTGCTCGTTTTTTTGCTTCCGCCAAAGTATGATAGCGAAATTCTAATAAATTTTTTGCAGCATCAAGATTTGTCAATAAGTAAAAAGGAAGGCAGGAAGTTTCCGTATCCCAAAAAGCATGTCCACCGTATGCTTCACCAGTGAGCCCTTTCGCACCAATATTATGACTAGGATCTTGACCATGGTATGTTTGATGTAACTGAAAGATGCAGTAGCGAATCCCTTGTTGATTACTTGGATCACCATCGATTTGGATGTCTTCCTTAGCCCAAACATTTTGCCAATAGGTGCGACTCTTTCGTTCCATCTCATCAAAGGAAAGACTTTTTTCCAGATCGGTGAGACAATGGTGTTTTAGTTGATTTAAATCAAGTCCGGTTTTATCGGCAATATTTACCGCATTTCGGTTTACTTGAAAGTTCATCCCTTCTTCTAGTTTAACGTTAAACTTGCGACCAATAAATTTATCCCTTTCCACAAGTTGCGTGTCGAGGGACTCAGTGGCGGATAAAGAAAAGCCAGCATAAATGGTTTGCTTGGTGCTTCTTGTTTCTGCTGCTAAAAACGCATGCCTATTTGAAGATTCTTTTTCTCGTTCCACCCAAAAATTTTGACCTTCAGATAGATGGCTCGTGGCAAAGTCAATCCCCATCAAAATTGAGATGGATGGACTACCTTCAATGACTTTTAACGAGATCTGCTGATACCCTAATGATACCGTTTCTCTATCTAGTGAACGTACAAAAGTCACCTTTAATTTGATATCCTTCTCAGGTTTCCAATAAAAACTACGAGTCAAGATACCTGTTCTAAGATCAAGTCGTCGTTGAAAAGATTCGATATCTGAATAAGCTAAATCTAGTAACACCTCACCACACCAAATTCTGGTATATAGCCAATCGACCGCATTGACCATAAAATGACTCCTCGAAATGATCCCCTTATACTTTACGCGGTTTTCCTTAGGGCTATTTTCGTAGATTCCATTGAAGTAGCTACCTAGCAATCGTTCTCCCGAATATCCTTCTTCAAAATAACCACGGATGCCCATATATTCATTTGCCAAAGAAAAGATCGATTCGGACACTTCACTTCGTTCTTTATCAAACCCTTCTTCTGAAACACTCCACGGATCAACCGTATAGTATCTATCTGCAATCTTCCCCATAACACGTTCCTTTCTAGTATGTTGTTTTTCTTACAATCAATTTCCCATTGAGTAATGTGATTTGCGGTTCATTCGAATGGTTATCAATGATATTGACCAAGGTAGTCATGGCTGCTTCCCCTTTTTTAATCTGATCTAATCTGATCGTAGTTAACGGAGGATCATTTAAAGCTGCATAACGGATATCATCAAAACTGATGATCGACAGTTTCTTTTCATAAAAAATAGCTTCTTGTTTTAATTTATGAATAAACTTGATCGCTAAGTAGTCTGCTGTAACGAGCACTGCTTGAAACTTGTCTATGCTGCTGATCATTGTTGCTTGTTGTTCTTCTGTATACTCTAATCCCTCATCAGGCTTTATACCAAAATCCTGCAAAGCCTGATGATAGCCTAGATACCTTTGTTGAATAACCGATGTCTTTGATTGATCAAATTCATAGGACAAAAAGCCGATCTTAGTCAGACCCTTTTCAAGTAAAAAGGCAGTCGCTTCATATGCCGCTTTTTGATCATTCGTATTGATAAAAAAACTATTCGGATAGTCCGTGATTCGATTGAACACTTCATCTTCTAGATGTGTATCAATGAAAACGATTGGGACCTGGACAATCCGATTGACTTCTTCAAATAATTCTTGACTAAATCCTACTGCAATAAACCCATCAAATTTCCAATTTTTCTGTAATTCTCCAATATCATCTGTTTTGGTCACGCTATGGACGAGTGTAAAAAAGCTGTGCTCTTTTGTCACTCGCTGTATGCCATCTAGAACTTCTGTCACAAAAGGGTCCGCAAAGTCCAAATTTTTTTGATCTGAAAAATACAGTACCCCAATTAAGCGAGAAGAAGATTTGACTAACGCTCGTGCATTCATATTTGGTGAATAATTATATTTTTTTATGATCCCTTCGATCATTTCTATCTTATCTTGGGACACACGGTGCGCTTTTTTATTTATAACATTCGAGACTGTCGTCACACTGACCCCTGCTTCTTCTGCAATTTTTTTAATTGTAATCCTCATGCGCTTTGTCCTTTCGATAGTACTTGTTTTTCCTTATTATACCGCATTGTCGAGAAGCATCAATCAAAGGATAGCCGACAAGAACGGGTACCCTTTATTAGAACTATGACAATTTAAGAAAGTGGACTCTTTCCTCCTTGAGTTCTTCTTACGCTCTCTATTTTGTAGGACAAAGGGGCACAGCACATGGATCAAGGTCTCTAGCTAACTACGAACTCATCAAATTTCTTGGGGTTCAGCGATGGTTCGCTCAGTCTTTTGATACATTTTTTTTAAGAGCAGATTATTGATCAATGAAGTCATGGCGAACCCACCAAACGTATAAACGTAAATAGCAGTCAACAATCTTTCGGGACTACTCAAGCTAAAATACATCATCATACTATTAAAGAGCAACAGCAAACCCGCTTGCTTCCCATTTTGAATCGCTATCAGCAAACAGTTCTTGATACTACGCCACACACCATCTTCATATCTACCAATATAAGAAAATAGCATGACAAACAATAATAAGAGACAGACGATGAAAGGGAATAAAATGGCTAAGCCAATCACCCTAAAGACTATAGCTTGAAGGGTAAACAAATAGAAATTGAGTGAAAAGATCGTTGTAAAAAAAAGAATACCTAACCAAATAATTGTTGCTTCAAAAAAATCCCTTTTTATCGTAGAAAAGTAGTGTCGCACAAGCCCTTCTTCTTGCCCCGCCAGTATTTTTTGCCAACAAGTGTTCATGGCTGTCAAAGAGACGCCGATTGTAAGGATCGGCAGACTAGTAAGAAGAAATAAGCCATTAAGCAAGCATATATCGGTAATCCTTGTTAATCCTTTCATCAATGGCGTATCAAATCGAAACAAAGTTTTCATGTATACTCCTTTCACCTAGAATAGGAAGGCTGAAGCAGTATTTCTACTTCAGCCCACACGATCTAATTTATAATTGCTGAGTATCGATCAAAGGCATCATTTTGGATCCCCATAAACTCTTCGATCCCCATTGCGTTCAATTGTTCCAGATAGCTCTCCCATTCTTCTTCAATTCCGCCTTCTACTACCCATTTGGCAGCCATTTGCGAAGCATAAGAACTAATATCTACATAAAGTGCTGACAACCGAGCCAATTCTTCTTGCGAGTAAATCACATTCGGAAATGCAGGTTGGACGTATTGATTGATTTCACTATCAAGAATCAATTTCAATCCATCCCCTTGTGTTTCATCAATCGTCACACGCTCATTAAATTGATCATCCACATATTTTGGTCCAAAATCGCGCAATGAATTGATCCAAGCCCATTCATCCGCTGATTTCCCATCCTGTGGTGGTAAAACTGTATACTGGTCCCCGTTTTTCTCAACACCAACACCAAATGAGCCATAAAAGGTTTGAATGCTTGCATCATCTGTATAGAATTGATCAGCCCACTTTAAGAGCGCAGCAGGATTTTCACAACTCGTTGTTATCATAAACTCATTCCGACCGTAGTTATAATGATCTGGATCGGATATGACATAGCGTTGTCCATCTGGTCCTTTCAATGGTGGTAGTGCAACATACTCCTCAGCATGTAAGCCAAACGTTGCATCCGCCGTCCATCCAGCAGCCACCCCTACAAGAGCGGTATCTTTATTCATTCGTTTCGCATCACTCATGGATGTATCTTGGGTAAACAATTCTGGATCAATTAACCCAGCTTGATACACCTCACTCATCCAAGCAATGCCATCACGATAGGTTTCTTCCATGCGTAAGTAGATTGGTTTTCCATCCTTCATTGACATTTCGTACGTATTGTCAGCTCCAAGCCGATTGTTAAACGGTAAAATGAATGAGAAGGTTTCACTAAAGTTTCCGACACCATACGGAATCTCATCCGTTGCATCTCCATTTCCATTGGCGTCCTCTTCTTTAAAAGCTGTTAAGACATCAATAAAATCTTCATACGTATCAGGCATCTCCAAGCCAAGATTATCAAGCCATGTTTGATTGATAAATAGTTGGTTCGCAATGAGTGGACGCATCGGTAGTTTTTTCGGCAAGCTATAGATATGCCCGTCTGGAGAGGTGATCATTGCTTTAATTTTCGGATCTTCCGACATAATGCGAGTAAGATTAGGCATGTTTTCTGCAATCAAGTCTTCTAAAGGGATAAACACATCTTGATTTTGGGCTATTTCGGCATCATTAAAGGTGATTGACCCTAAAAAGGCATCAGGCAAATCGCCTCCAGCCATCAAAACAGACTTTCTCTCACCCCAATCTGCTGAAAGATGAATATCCCATTCGATTTGAATCCCTGCATTTTCTTCTGCTTCTTCTAAAAAGCCTTTTGTAAAATCATCTCCCCAGTCTGACCAGCGAACAGTGGTGATTTTAAATTGATTCGTGTCACTTCCTTGCTCCTCTACGGCTCCTTCATTTCCACAGCCAGTCATCATCCCTAAAATTCCTAAAGAACAAAACAAATACCTCCATTTAAACTGTTTCATCATCATTCCTCCATTTTTTATTCTTTCAACGCGCCGATCATGACACCTTGATTAAAATACTTTTGTAAAAACGGGTATAACATCATAATTGGTGCTGTTGATACGACAATTGCTGCATATTTCATCATGTCTGCCGTTGCTCTTAGCTCAGATGCAAGTTCTCCGGTTGCTTGTGTTTGTAGTAATTGATTACTTATTAGTAATCGTCTAAGTATCAATTGCAGTGGTTGTAGATTGTCATTGGTCAAATAAATCAATGCATTGAACCACGAGTTCCAAATACCAACTGCTGTCCATAAACCGATAACAGCCAATATCGCTTTTGAAAGTGGTAATACCATGCTAAAGAAATAACGGATCGTTCCACAACCATCAATTTGAGCTGCTTCCCATAAACCAGCAGGAATACTATTGTTGAAGAATGTTCTAGCTACGATGATATTGTAACTAGATACTGCAAAAGGAATGACCATTACCCAAAACGTATCTAAGAGACCAACATTCTTGATCGTTAAGTAAATCGGGATCAAGCCGCCCGAAACGAACATGGGAATAATAAACAATAAAGCCAGCCATTTCCTACCATGCAAATCTTTTCTAGATAAGGCATAACCCGCGGGGATATTAACGAATAATGCGACAGCGGTTCCTACGATGGTATATAAAATGGTATTCAAGTAGCCTCGCCAGAATAAGCTCTGCTCAAACAAGCGGATATACCCATCTAATCGCCATTCATTTGGCCACAACCAAACATTTCCATTCCCGACATCCGCTGGATCACTAAAGGAAGCAATGATCACAAACCAAAGCGGATAAATGATTAGAAGGATCAACAAAATGGCTACCCCATAAACAAAGAAATCGAATATCCTTTCAGAACCAGTTTTTTTACTTTTTTTCATAATCTCCTCCTAAAACAGCCCAGTTTTCGTCAAGCGCCTCGACAATGCATTCACTAAGATCAATATGATTATATTGATCACTGTATTAAATAAGCCGATAGCAGTTGAATAACTATATTGAAAGTTTATTAACCCTACTTTATAAACATATGTGGAGATAATTTCACTTCCTGCTAAATTCAAGGCATTTTGTAACAGCAACACTTTTTCAAACCCAACACTCAATAAACTACCTGCTCTTAATATAAGCAAGATCATTGCGGTGGGAAGAATCAGTGGTAAATCAATGTGCTTGATTTTTTGTAGTCTTGTGGCACCATCCATAGTCGCAGCTTCGTAGTAAGTGGGATCGATCGCTGATAAAGCCGCTAGATAAATAATGCTGTCCCACCCAACATGTTGCCAGACATCACTCCAAACGTATACGCTTGCAAAACTTCCTGGCTGAGAAAGCAAGGAAGGCAATTCTATGCCAACAAGCCGCATGAGGTTGACAATCAAACCATTGGTAGGTGATAGAAACAAGATCAACATCCCGCACATAACCATTGTAGAAATGAAGTGAGGTAAATAGGTGGTGACTTGGAAAAACTTCTTGAATTTTTCTACACGAATTTGATTGCAAAGAATTGCTAATGCAATTGGCAATGGAAAGCCGACAATCATACTGTAGAGGGAAATAGTTAGCGTATTTCTAAGGGTTACTCCAAATTGGAACGAATTAAAAAATTGAGAAAAATGCTTAAAACCAACCCACGGACTTCCAAAAATACCCAGTGATGGGGTGTAATCTTTAAATGCAATTACTAAACCATACATTGGAATATAAGTGAATATGACTAATAAAATCAAAGCCGGCGCTAATAAGACGTACAAAGAAAGACTATTTTTCATTTTATTCTTGTGAAAACTTGCGTTGCTTTTTTTTTGCACATGTAACCCTCCTACAAAGAAAATCATTCTTTTCATTTTTTTTACGGTAGAGATAGGAAAAAAGTAACTACTCCTCCAAATAGCCTTTCGTCTACTATAGAACGAATGTAAAACAATCATTGGCCACGCATCCTGATTGTTTTTTACTTAGAAGTGAATCAATTTTTTAGTCTGTCTCTTGAAGGTTTAACGTTAAACTATAAGACAAAGTTTAACGTTAAACTTATTCGTTGTCAACGCTTTCATTAATAAAAAACAACAAACTTCTTCTGAGTAATTGGATGGTCGTATAAGCACTAGGATTTTGAACAAAACAAAAACAGCAGCGAGCTTACTCCCTGCTGTTTTGATCTATCTTGACTCTATATCGATATATTCCCGATCGTTTGACACTTCTTTGTAGGCGGGACGCATGATTTTTTGTGCGTTGACCAGCTCTTCGATCCGATGGGCGGACCAGCCGACGATCCGCGCGATAGCAAACATTGGTGTATACAGTTCTTCTGGCAGATCCAACATGTTATAAACAAACCCGCTGAAAAAGTCGATATTGGCACTGACTCCTTTGTAGATTTTGCGCTTTTCATTGATGACTTGAGGAGCAATACGTTCGACCATCGTATACAATTGATATTCTTGCCAAGCTTCTGATCCTTTTTCTTGGGCCAATTTTGCCACATAATTTTTAAAAATCGCCGCACGGGGATCGTTGTCGCTGTATACCGCGTGGCCCATGCCATAAATCAATCCTTTACGGTCAAACGCTTCTTTATCTAAGACTGCTTCCAAATAGCTGCGGATCGCCTGTTCATCGGTAAGATCAGCAACGTTGCGCTTCAAATCTCCCATCATTTCCGTCACTTTGATATTAGCACCACCATGTTTAGGCCCTTTCAAAGAACCTAGCGCTGCAGCAATCGTTGAATAGGTATCCGTCCCACTGGAGGTAACGACTCGTGTCGTAAAGGTCGAATTATTCCCGCCGCCATGTTCCATATGCAAAACCAGTGCCATATCCAATGTTTGGGCTTCTTGGAAGCTATATTCTTTCGTTGGACGTAGCATAGTCAAAATCGTTTCAGCTGTACTCAACTCTTCGGTCGGACGGTGGATATACATACTCTCCCCTTGATTGTAATGATTGTAGGCATGATAGCCGTAGATTGCCAAGAGCGGAAAGACACTGATCAGCATCAGACTTTGTTCCAATACATTTTCAATGCTGATGTCATCTGCTTGTGGATCGTAACTTGCCAGTGTCAAGATACTGCGAGATAAGCTATTCATGATATCAGAAGAAGGTGCTTTCATAATGACGTCACGAACAAAATTGGTCGGCAATGTACGTTTTTCTGCTAATAGGCAATGAAAGGCCGCAAGTTCTGTTTTGTTTGGCAGTTCGCCGAAAAGTAATAAATATGCAATCTCTTCAAAACCAAAGCGTTTTTCATTGACGAACCCTGCAACTAACTCGTTGATGTCAATTCCGCGATAACGCAGCTCGCCACAAGCTTCAATTGGCTTGCCAGCAATGATTTTTTCAGGATAAATGGTTGAGATCGTCGTAAGCCCTGCTAAGACCCCCGTGCCATTTAAATCCCTCAGTCCACGTTTCACATCATATTCTGAATAAAGATTCACATCTATCAAATTGTATTTCTGACATTGCGATGCAAGATAGGACATCTTCTCTTTCTTTTCTAATTTTTCCACGGTGATGTTACCTCCAATCTTTCTACAAACTATCGATTACAATGTTATTTAACCGTATACAAACATCGTTAAAATAGTCATCCTATAAAATCGTTGCTTTTTAACAAACTTTCACACATTATAGCACGATGTTGAGAAAATGAAATATTTTTCATAAATTTAATTGATTTTTTAAATTATCAACGTATAATTATTCCTAATAAGTACGTTTATCTTCGTAAAAAGGAGGATTCTTATGAAGTGGCAATCTCAACTCACCGTCAATGATACGCAATACACGTATATTGACTTAGCGAAAATCACCCAAGACTTAGGGGCTGATTTATCTCGCTTGCCCTACTCCATTCGAGTTTTATTGGAAAGTGTTGCTCGTCATCAAGACGAGGAAATTACAGAGGATTATTTACCATTTTTAGCGAACTGGCAGGCAGAAACCCCTACTGGTGTCGTGCCATTCAAACCAGAGCGGGTCGTTTTGCAAGACTTTACTGGGGTACCCGCAGTCGTTGATTTGGCTGCCATGCGGGATGCGATGGTCGCTTTAGGCGGTGCCGCAGAAGACATCAATCCTGAGATCCCCGTCACACTCGTCGTCGACCACTCTGTGCAAGTCGATCAAGCCGGTACTCCTGGGGCGATCGCTTTTAATACGGAGCGGGAATTTGAACGCAATGCAGAACGCTATCAATTCTTGAAATGGGCGCAAGGTTCTTTCGACAATTTCGAAGTCGTACCGCCTGAAACAGGGATCATTCATCAAGTCAACATCGAATCGTTGTCTGATGTGATCTTGCAAAAAACACACGAAGATCAACGACTGCTGTTTCCTGATACATTGCAAGGAACCGATTCTCACACCACGATGATCAACGGCTTGGGGGTTCTCGGTTGGGGGGTTGGCGGTATTGAAGCGGAAGCTGCGATTCTTGGCGAACCTTCTTTCTTCCCTACGCCTGAAGTCATCGGGGTGAAATTTATCAACGAGATGCCTGCAGGTACCACCGCCACCGATTTAGCACTAAAAGTAACTGAAGTGCTGCGGATCGAAAAAGTGGTCGGAAAATTTGTCGAATACTTCGGTCCTGGCTATCGTCATTTAAGTTTAGCTGATCGAGCAACGTTAGCAAACATGGCTCCCGAATATGGTGCGACTTGCGGTTTTTGTCCGATTGATCAAGAGACCTTGAACTACTTAGCAACGACCGGTCGCTCCAGCGAGCTGATCGAACTCGTTGCCGCTTACGCCAAAGCCAACCATTTCTTTTATGATGAAGCGATCGTGCCAACCTATACTAAGACGATCACCATCGATCTAGCAGAAGTTCAGCCAGCATTAGCAGGCCCTAAGCGCCCGCAAGATCGGATTTTGCTTCCAGCAGTCCGTCAGGATTTTGAACAATCGGTCACGGCTGCCGTCGGTCCCAAGGGCTTTGGTCTTTCAGAGGACGAATGGCAAAAAGAAGCCAGCGTTACCTGGCCAGATGCTGCACCTGACAAATTAGTGACCGGCGATATCGTCTTGGCGGCGATCACTAGCTGTACGAATACGAGCAATCCCTTCGTCATGCTCTCGGCAGGCTTATTGGCTAAAAAAGCCATTGAAAAAGGTCTGACCGTCTCTCGTACGGTCAAAACCTCCCTTGCACCGGGCTCCCAGATCGTGACCACCTATTTGCAAAACAGTGGTTTGCTGCCGTATTTAGAGCAACTCGGCTTTTATTTGGTGGGCTACGGTTGTACCACCTGTATCGGAAATTCAGGTCCTTTAGAAGCGCAGGTCGCTGAAGCAATTGAGGCAGAAAATCTACTGGTGGCATCGGTTCTGTCAGGCAATCGAAATTTTGAAGGAAGAATCCATCCACAGATCAAAGCCAATTATTTGGCTTCACCTCCATTAGTTGTTGCCTATGCCATCGCTGGCAGCATTCGCAAAGATCTCACAAAAGAACCGTTAGCTATCGTCAATGACGAGCCGGTGTATTTGTCTGATATTTGGCCAAGCAATGAAGAAGTCAATGCTTACGTTCAAGAGTACGTCGGACCAGAAGCATTTCGCGCTGCCTATGAGCATCTTTTTGATGCCAATGAACGCTGGAATGCGATCGAAACCACCACGAGCGCATGTTATGAATGGGAGGAACAATCCACCTACATCGCTCATCCGCCCTACTTTGAAACATTGACCAAAGAGTTGCCTAAACCAGATGTCTTAGCTGATCTGAAAGTCTTGGCAAAATTGGGTGATTCCGTCACCACTGACCATATTTCTCCTGCTGGCAGCATCAGTATGGATTCTGCAGCTGGAAAATTTTTACAAGAAAAAGAAGTTCCGTATCGTGAATTCAACTCCTTTGGTTCGCGACGCGGTAATCATCAGATTATGATGCGGGGGACTTTCGGCAACATCCGTCTGCAAAACCAGCTAGTGCCTGGCAGTACTGGCAGTGTCACGCATTATTTTCCAACTGGGGAAACCCTGTCGATATTTGACGCAGCTATGAAT
Organism: Enterococcus sp. DIV0755f; assembly: GCF_051713725.1. Classification (NCBI taxonomy): domain Bacteria; kingdom Bacillati; phylum Bacillota; class Bacilli; order Lactobacillales; family Enterococcaceae; genus Enterococcus; species Enterococcus sp. DIV0755f. The sequence continues at coordinate 321,897 of NZ_JBIOQL010000001.1, read as the reverse complement.
TACCAAAAAGCTGGTCAAAGCTGTATCATTTTAGCTGGTAAAGATTATGGCATGGGTTCTTCTCGCGACTGGGCCGCCAAAGGAACACAATTGTTAGGCGTTAAAGTCGTCTTAGCAGAAAGCTTCGAACGAATCCATCGCAGCAACTTGGTCATGATGGGGATCATTCCGCTTGAATATCTTGCTGGTGAAAGTGCCGCATCGTTTGATTTGGACGGCAGCGAAACATTCTCGATCGCTTTGCCAGAAGAGCCAGTGGTCAAGCAGCTGATCGAAGTCACTGCGCAACGGATCGACGGAGGGACTGTCTCCTTTATGACCCGCCTGCGCTTTGATGCCCCTGCAGATATTCGCTATTGGAAGCATCAAGGAATTTTACCGATGGTCATTCGAAAAAAAGCTGAATTAGGAGGAACTGCCCATGCCTAACCAAACAACCCATGAAGCAACGACGATCACCATTCCTTACATTGCAGGAGACGGCATCGGTGCCGAGATTTGGCAGGCTGCGCAACCTGTGATTGATGCCGCTGTAAATAAAGCCTATGACAATCAACGCCGCATCGAATGGCTGGAAGTTTTAGCTGGAGAAGCCGCCTTTGAACAGACGGGGGAATGGTTGCCGCAAGCAACCATCGATACGATCAAGGCTCAACAATACGCCTTAAAAGGACCGTTGACTACCCCAATTGGCGAGGGCTTTCGCTCCTTGAATGTCACCTTGCGGCAAACGCTGGATCTTTATGCCTGTGTCAGACCTGTTCGCTATTTTACAGGGGTCCCTTCGCCTTTAAAGCAGCCAGAAAAAACCGATATGGTGATCTTTCGAGAAAATACTGAAGATGTTTATGCTGGTATCGAATTTGCCAAAGACGACGACGCAACGCAGCGTCTGATCCAGACATTGCAAGCAGACTTTGCTGTCAAGGCGATTCGTTTTCCTAAAACTGCCGCTATCGGCATCAAGCCGATCTCTTTAGAAGGCAGTCAGCGCTTGATCGCTGCTGCCATTGAGTATGCGATCGCTCAAAAGCGGCCCACGGTGACACTGGTGCATAAAGGCAATATCATGAAATTTACAGAAGGCGGCTTTAAAAACTGGGGCTATCAGCTTGCAGAGACCACATACGCCGACCAGTGTTTTACAATGAATCAATACAACAAAATCAAAGCAGAAAACGGCTCAAAGGCAGCCGAAGCCGCCCTTGCCTCGGCAAAAGCGGCTGGGAAAATCGTTGTTAACGACGTGATCGCAGACAACTTTTTACAACAGATCCTTTTGTATCCAGAAAAATTCGACGTCATTGCCACTTGTAATTTGAACGGCGACTACATTTCTGATGCACTTGCTGCACAAGTCGGCGGCATCGGGATCGCCCCCGGTGCCAATATCAACTACACTACTGGGGCAGCCATCTTTGAAGCTACCCACGGAACAGCACCGGATATCGCAGGACTTGGCAAAGCCAATCCCTGTTCGCTGCTGCTGTCAGCGTGCATGCTTTTAGAACATTTGAACTGGCCAGAAGCAGCTCAAATCCTAACACAAGCCATTGAACAAGCCTTGCAAAGTCAACACGTCACTGCCGACTTCGCGCAGTTGATGCCAGAAGCGGTCTGTTTAACGACACAAGCGTTTGGTGAACACCTCCTTCAGTTGATCCATTCGTAAACTCAAGCTGTGATTGAGTCGGCATTTGCCTGCTCAATCACAGCTTGATTGCGTTTTCACCTTTTGAGAAACTATACTTAGAGCATGAAAGGGGGAATTCATTTATGAGTGAATTCAACATGAGAAAAATCGGTCAGCAGATCGCTGCCAAACGCAAAGAAAAAAATCTGACCCAAAGCAACTTGGCCGACCAGTTACTTGTCAGCTATCAGGCGGTCAGTAATTGGGAGCGGGGCAACTCACTGCCGGACATTGAAAAATTGCCGCAGCTAGCAGCGATTTTAGACCAATCCATCGATGAGCTGTTAGGGAAGCCAGCAGCTGCGGTGCAACATTATCAAGCAGGAACCGCACAGCCAGAAGAAATCGCCGAACTAGCTCCGCTGATCAAACCACAAGAATTGTCAGCGTTGATTCAAGAAGAACCGTTTCAAGAAACTTCTTTAGATTTAGACTTATTGCCTAGGCTAGCACCTCATTTGACCAGCGCAGACTTGCAGCACCTGCTAAATGGTGCCGAGAATATCCCAGAAGAGGTACTGGAAGAACTCCTGCCTTTTTTGAAAAAGCCCCAAGTAGAAGAGCTCCTGAAAGGTAAGCACTATTCCATGGCTTTTTGGGAAGAGGCGGCGCCCTTTTTACCCCCCAACTTTTTGGCGGGAGAAATCAAAGGCTGGCTTGAAAATCCTGACTTCCGCTTTTCTGAGATTGAAGAACTGCTGCCCTTTTTACCTGCGCCGTATCTGGATGAACTCCTGCTGACCGCCCTGGAACAGCCAAACGTTGCCGCAGCAGAACGCTTGGCTTATGATGAAATCGAAGAACTGCTGCCGTTTCTGACAGAAGCAACGATCTGCCGGCTCGTTCAAGCACTGCCCTTCTCAACAGATGAGCTGGAAGAGATCGCCCCTTTCCTCTCCTCAAAGAACTTGATTGTCCTTTTTAAAAAAGGACACTAAAAAAACAAGATTCTTCTTTACTTTTGGTAAACCACCGTTTATAATTTCGTTAACCAAATAAATTAATTTCAGGTTAACGAAATTATTATTAGAGAGAAGGATTCGATGAAATTATCATTACGTGAACAAATCCATGCCGCTTTATTTGCGATCATTATTGCTGGTCTTTCCCAACTGACGATTCCATTAGGTTTGATCCCATTGACAGGACAAACCTTTGCGATCGGGCTGGCGGTGACTTTCCTCGGCACGCGAACTGGAACGATGGCGATCGTCATCTACTTGCTGTTAGGATTGATCGGTTTGCCCGTTTTCGCTGGTTTTTCCAGCGGTGTCGGTGTTTTGTTAGGACCAACTGGCGGCTATTTAGTTGGCTTCCTCTTTAATGGATTGCTTACTGGATTGATCGTAGAAAAAAGAGCGTTTCACTACACAGGAGCAGTGATCGGCAATATTGTCGGTGCGCTGGCAACTTTGTTGTTTGGTACATTATGGCTGAAATGGAGCACGGGCATGGCATGGCCGGCTGCCTTTAACGGTGGCTTTGTTCTGTTTATTATCCCTGGGATCATCAAAGCCGTTGCCGCAGCTTATCTAGGTATCTTTTTAAGAAACCGCTTGGCGCAACCATTGGCTTTACGTTAATAAAAACACTCGCGTCATATGCAGCGATTCCCATCAGTTAGATTCTTCGTCTAACTTCTGGAAATCGCCGCATCACGCGAGTGTTCTTTTTTATTTCTCACCCTCTTCAATCGAGAGCTGCGGCCAAATTTTCTGCCACTGCTTCATCGCTTGGCGTTGTCGATAAACCGCAAGATACTGTTCATTTTGGGCAAAATGCGGTGTTGGACGCACCCGAAAACTGCAAATATCCTGCCAACCAAAAGGCGCCATCAATTCAAGCTTGCCTTGATTCATTCGTGCCGCTACCGCTGTACAACGCTCTGGAAACTTCGTTAAAGCATCGAAGGTACTTGTATAAGGCGGCTCCTCGGCAAAATTATGTTGGTGCATCAACGCTTGGTTTCGAACCTCCCAAGGAAATTCGGGAAACGAGCGGCGCAGTTGCGCTTCGATCGCTGCTGTTTCTTCTATGCTTACAGTCGGATCATAAAACACGACATCAATATCGGTTATTGGCACCTCCGCTATTTTTCCACTGAGAAACCCCCATAAATAATTCCGCAGGTACCCAGCACACAGCCAGCAATCCGACAGCTGCAACGCTTCAATGATCGTAAGCAGTTGTCGACATTCACGATTTTTTGCAAACAAGTTCTGGATCGCTTGTTCCTTCATTGGCGTCCTCCTCTAATGGGCTCAGGCTAGTTATTTCAAGGTCCAACCACCGTCGATGGGCACGATCGCCCCCTGCAAGTAACTAGCTTGCGGACTGGCAAGAAAAAGAGTCAGCGCTGCAACTTCTTCTGGTTGCGCCCAACGCTTGACCGGCGTCTCCTCTGCTACCCATTGCGCCATTTTCCCGTCACCGGCAAAATCAGCCGCATTCATCGGCGTTTGAATCGCACCGGGCGCGATGCCCTTCACCGAGATCCCTTGATCTGCAACATCCAATGCCAACTGCTTGGTAAACCCGACGATCGCGTGTTTTGCGGTTGTATAGGCGATCCCGCCCCCACCTGCGACCATTCCAGCGATGGACGCCATATTGATGATCGTTCCGCCGCCATTGGCTTGCATCAGCGGCAAAATTTCTTTCGTTAAATAAAACATGCTGGAGACATTGGTTTGAAATATCTCCTCCCACTCCATTGACGTCGTCTCAGCGATCGTACGATAGCCGTCAAGCTTTCCTGCTGTATTTAACAAGACCGTGATACCGCCAAAGTGCGTCACACAAGCTTGGACCGCTGCAAGACAATTTTCTTTCACCGCTAAGTCACAACATGTGCCGAAAAAGCGGGGCTGGGCTAAAAGCGAATCAGGAAACGATTGGCAGTCAACACCAAATACTTGAGCGCCTTCTGCAAGAAACGCCTCTGCTTGCGCTTTACCGATGCCTGAAGCAGCCCCTGTGACAAACACAATCGTTTTGCCATCGATCCACGCTGCCGTCATTCCACGATTTTCCAATCTTCCGCAAGAATGTCGCAAACAGTCGGTGCGAAACTCGAGAATCCCTCATCTGCTGTTTTGATCAAAAAGTAAGGGGTGACTGGGGCATTGTCGTAGACTTCGCCTTCAACGAATGTCACATAAAGTTCAAAGCCGCCCCAACCTTCACGAATGATTTTTTTGCCGGCTTTTAATTCTGGTAAGATTTCTTCAAATGTCATGATTTTTCTCCTTTGCGTGTTTCTTCTAATGGTTTAAATTGCTTGGAAATTCAATCACGAAAACAAGCAGGACTCGTTTGCTGCGCTAATACGGCAGCAGCGTGATCGCTTGCGCCAATTCCTCTAAAAGATGCGCCGTTTTATAGTCCTCAAATGCCTCATGATGGTTTCGCAGCAACGTCCGAACTTTCGTTGGAGAATATGCTTCTGCTAAGTGATTTTCCAAAACGAAGCGTCGGGTCAACTGCCATTCATAATAGTAGCCGAAGGGACGGCAATAGTAGCTGGTTCCCGCAAGTTCTTTTTTCTCAAAGCGTCGATGGGTATGCCCAAAGACGACTGCCCGCACATTGGCGTACTGATCGATCACTGCGCCAAAATCAGGCGACCCCAAAAAAGCATTTAGGTGGTTCCAGCGGGCGTACTTGCCGGTCTGCCGCACAATAAACGCTTCTTGGGGCACAAAATGCGTAGAAAGAAGAATTTCTTGGTCTTGCGGCAAATGGGCCAATGTTTCCGCTAAACGCTCATTGATGGCTTGGCTGATCTCCTTATCCGATCCCTTTCGTTGAATCATGCGGTCATACCAAAACAAATTTTTCAGCCGCAAGATCTCAGCTTCACTGGTCAGATCAGAATATTGGTAGTCATACCAGCCATTGATTCCCAACAGCTGTGTTTTTTCTGATAAGCGATACGTCTGAAAATTAAGAAAGGCGGGATCATCGAAAGCCTCGATCTCTTGTTCCGTCAAGTCCACCATTTCATGATTGCCCCAGTGAAAGGTCGTTGGCACCTGTCGACTTTGAAAAAATGCGACCACGTCTAATAGCCGTTGTTTTTTATTCGCCACATCTCCTGCCAGATGCAGATGGGTCACCTGATTTTGCTGCAAATAATCAGCGATCAGCTGCAGATGGGGATCAAATAATTGGTTGATATCGACGTGCAAGTCGCTAATAACCGCCAGCGTGCCCATCTCAGCGGCCCGCCGTCTGCTTTTCGATCCGTAACAATTGGACATCGTTAGCTAAGATCCCGCTATTTCCCACCAATTGCAACCGTTGATAGGTCGGTTCCACCTGCATCCGAGTCTGTTCTTCTAAATACACCTGAGCCCCTTGCTTCAACCAAATCGTGCCTAAGGGTGTCGTTAAAGGGGTGTCGTAGATCGCCAATCCTTCTTCTGGATAGCTTTGCGGCACGATGATCAGGCGAAAATGGATGTCCAAACGGCAGGTGATCTCCGTTGCAGGAAACGGACCGACGCCGTCTTCAAAATCCAAATAGAGACGATCATCTGGCTGCACATAAGGGGTTATTTTTTCAATTGCTGCTGGCTCAATGTTCAGTTCCATGACGAGAGCCCTCCTTTACATGATACGTTTTTTCCATTCCTCCAGGGTGATGCCGCGCGTGACTTCATCGATGATTTCTTCACCCGATTTGCGGGCAGCTGGGATCGTTGCTTCCAATTTCATCCCAATTTTCTCCATGACCCGTCCAGACTTGGGATTTCGGGCATCATGTCGAGCAAAAATTCGAATCAATTCGAGTGTTTCAAAACCGAAATGCAGCAATGCCATTGCCGCTTCTGGCATGATCCCTTGCCCCCAATAATCGCGACTTAATGTATAACCGAGTTCAGCGATCTCTTTTTCTGATTCTACCCGCAAATCGATGGTCCCGATCATTTTTCCTGAGTCTTTTTCTTCGATCGCAAATTTTCCTAAGGGTGCAGCAACAAAATACTCGGCGATGCGCAGTTTTGTTTCTTCAACCGACCCATGTCTAGCAAAGACGAAGGTCGTCGTTTCTTCATCATTTGCATAGGCAAACATGTCCGCTGCATCTGCCAAGGAAACAGGACGCAAGAGCAGCCTCGGTGTCTCCAACCGTTGATTTTCTGCTAACAATAGCAAATGTCGTTCTTTTGTTGTCATAGGATCCCTACTTTCTGTCAATACTCTCTCACGATCGCACCCCTCTTTTGCTATTTGCTGGATATGCTATAATAAGCATAAGTAAACGCTTTGAGGAGGATACTTCAATGTCAGACGAATTAGAAAAACGCCTTGATACAGGAATGTATGGGACGCCTCGCGTCAACCCAGATGAACAGCGCAAGTATTTAGGCACGTTTCGTGAACGGTGTTATCTTAGTATGACAGTAACAGAAATGAAGAAGAAGGACAACCAGAAAACGCTCTTGAACGCCTTACCAGATTATCAAGGAGCGCTCGTGCTGCTTAATGGAAAATTGCCAGAATCGATCCAGACCGATTACATCACTTTACTGACCAAGCAACAGATGGAATTTCGGATCGTCTCCGATGCCCAAGATGCCGGTCCAGACAGTATCGGCTTGCTGATTGCTGGGAAAGAAGCCGTCAATGAAGACGTCATCGATATCGAAAAAAAATTCCCTGCAGCTGCTGCTCCATCGGATAAAGAGCAGGAACAACCAGAGAAAACGTCATTTTGGAAACGTCTTTTCCATTAAAAGGAGGAACTATCATGGAACAATCAACACCGCCCTACCTTTCATTAAAGAAAGAACTGCTTGATGCTTTGGATCTGCATATCGATTTGTTAAAAACGGCACCCACGATCGAATCCAGCCATCTAGATGGCGTATTGTTCATGATGCGCAGCTTGGGTTTTATGCTGGATCGCGCTCCGAAAGTACTCCTGCTGGAGGATAAGAATGAAATGAACTTTATGATGTTTCAATATTATAGCCTCCTGTCGGAACTGAAGTACAATCTGGTTTTAAACTTTCCCTACGCCTCGATTCAAGGCGTACCGTTATTAACCTTGATCCAACGTTTTCCTACCACGTATGAAAAAGAAATGAAACAATGGTGGGAAGCCCGAACGGGTCTCAAGGTGGAAGAAACAAAACAAACGATTGAGATCGCTGCTTTTGAATCCTAATAAAAAGAACTGCACACTTTGAAAGGAACTCTCCTTCCAAAGTGTGCAGTTCTTTGCTTTTTGTACTTCCATCAGCTCTCGAAAACTTCAGGGAACAACAGGCGTAAAACAGACATAGTTAAGCGTCGGCCTTTCCCGCTGTATGGATAAACGTGCATATGCATCGCTGGGTTGAAATTGGCTTCAATGATTCCATAAGCCCCCGGTTCATTGGCTGGCTTGGTTTTATCTGGAATAATCAGATCGATTCCGCTGATAGATGCTTGTAATGCGGCTACCGCATCGACTGCTACTTGTTTGTAATCATCGTTGAAGTCATCCGTCACATCGATAGAATCACCGCCAGTACTGATATTCGAGTTTTCTCGCAAATAAACGATCTGCCCCTCTTCGGGTACTGAATCCACTTGATACCCTTGCTCTTTTAACATCAGTTGTTCCAGTTCCCCTAATTGGATCAGCTCTAATGGGGTCCGATGATGGGTGCCGCGCAATGGATCGAGATTTTTCTCTGCGACGAGTTCCGTGATCGTGCGCTTGCCGTCACCCACGACATTGGCAGGGATACGTAGTAAAATCGCATCGACTCGCCCATCGATCACGAAGAACCGATATTCCGTCCCTGACAAAAAAGTCTCAACGAGGATCGAATCATCTTCCGCAAAGGCAATGGCGACCGCCGCTTGATAATCCGCTAAAGAGGCACCTTCTTTGAAAATCGAGATACCGATCCCATAGTTGGTGGTTTTTGGTTTTACCACAAACCCGCTGTGGGCAATCTGAGGATAAAACGCGATCGCTTCTTCTGCCGAAGCGAACTCAGCGCCACTTGGTACATGAAAGCCATTTTCGGCTAAGATTTTTTTAGTGACCGTTTTATTCGCCATGATCAATGGGACGATGTACTGATCCTTACTGGTCATATTGGCATTTTTAACATATTCGATGTGGTCTTTCACGGCTAATTTCAAGAATTGATCCGTTTCATCCAGTACCGTCACTTCGATTCCTTTTTGGATCGCATCGAACAAGAGAATCTGGGTCGACAATTCCATTGCTCGAAAGCCAGCTAATTGATACGGTTTTTCCCAAGCAGCTTGATGATACTTTTGTCCCAGCACTGTTGCTGTCTGGGCTTGACTGGTTGCTTGACTTGCTGAGAAAAGACGTCCCGCGAAGGTTCTTTCTGGTTCAGCCAGCATTTCTGAGAGCTGATCCAAAAATGGTGGATGCGGCAGCTCAAGGGCTTGGGCAAAGTCCATCATTTCAGTAATCAGCGCTTGCGCTTCTTGCTGATAAGTCAAAGGTGCAAGCGGATGTTCTAATGCGACCTGATCATTTTTCTGATTGCCCTCTTCGATCCACGCATCCGCATCGCTGCCTTCTTCTTTTGTACTTAAAAACAATAAGAAGAAATGCAAGAATGCGACTTGCTCTTTGGAAATCCCATAGCGGGCAAAGGGATCGATGTCAATATTTCTTAACTCAATATAACGGATACCCGCTGAGGCTAAATCTGCGACCCGTTTTCCCCCACGTAGACGCACTGGCGCATAAAATTCTTTTTCTTCTGAAAGCTTTCCCGTCTCCACTAATTTGGCAATATCTGCAAGATAGGTCTCTAACGAAGCGTAAGATACCTTGACGTCTTCGTGATTCGTGTACCCATAGCGGCTATTGCGAATACTACGGACTGGTTCTTGCGGTCCGTTTTCTGTCGTAAAATAATTGGCTTCTGAAGCAGGAGTCGCCCCAAAGAAATACGTCAAAAACCAGCGATAGTGCAAATAATTGCGAGTTACTTTCAAATAAAGTGCCGTTTTAAACGTCTGGAAGCTTTCCTTCGTTTCAGACAAAGCATACAGCTGCTGCAAAAAGTCTTCCGCAAATTCGAAATTGAAATGAATCCCACTGACCATTTGCTTGCGGCGACCATATGTTTTGGCTAAATAGCGGCGGTAGAGCACATCTTCAAATTGGTCTAATTTAGCAATGACGATGTCTTCTTCTTTTTCTGGTAAAGCCGGTGGCATACTCAATGGCCAGAGCATTTCTTCTGCTGACATCGAACGATACACCACATCATGAATAGCCCCTAAAAAACGGAACAATTCATCCACGGAATCAGCAACGGGCGTAATCAGTTCCAGTTGGTTTTCGGAAAAATCCGTTTGGATATACGGATGGAAGCGTCGATTGCCTAACGTTTTAGGATGATCGGTACCTGCAAACGTCCCATCGAGCCGCACCCGCTGCGCTTCACGCTCAATCCCGTAGCGTCCTTTCAATAAATAGGGAAAAAGCTCTTTATGTGATAACAATGTTTTTATTTTCATTCGACTGCCCTCTATGTTCTTCTACTAAATTTTTTCTCAAATGCTATTTCTTTCCATCTATTATAGTGAAAACTGGTGAAAAATGCAGAAATTTGCTCCTCACTTGTAATATCTCTTACTAAAATTACCAAGAATTTATAAAATACTTGAATAAATTTGATATTTACCTTCAAAATAAAGTATACTGCTTATAGAACAGTAAATTATTATGTCCATATTACTCTTTTTTGAAAGGAAGAATAGTGAATGAAGCCACTTAATCTTACCAAACGCGAACGTCAAATCATGAATATCTTTTGGAATTCAGACAAACCTCTTTCTGCAAATGACATTGCTGTCCAACAGCAAGATCTAAGCAAGAATACCATTCAAGCAGTCGTACGTAAACTAAAAAACCACGACTTATTGAAAGTAGCGGATATCGGCTACAGCGGTACTGTTTTGACTCGGTTGTATTCTCCGAATGTGACCCAAGAAGACTTCTTAGCAGCAGAATTGTCTGATCAATCTTTATTGAATTTGATTACGAACTTTATCGAAACCAATAAAGATATCGATACATTGAACAACTTGGAAAAAATGATCACTGAGCGCCAAGGGGAACTTAAGAAATAATCTTTCCCCATCGTTCAACTCGTTGTATTCTGCCTGATACTTCCCAAAGTTTTTAGACAGTGCAGAAGAAAACGAAGCCTTCAAACTGCTTTTCCTGATTTTTTGGCAAAGTCGTGCATCGCTGTACCCACATTTGCCAAGCCAAGTGTTCTCAGCTTTACGTCACAAGTCAAGCTCGTGGAAAGAGACGACGACCCGTTTTCTCTTCCCTTTGATCTCACAAAAGCAACAATAAAGGAGAGCCATGTGTAGGTGTATCACCTAACACAGGGCTCTGTTTTTTTATTCTTTGATCAAGCCTTTGAATAAGCCAACGACAAATTCATTTGGATCAAATGGTTCTAAATCATTGATACCTTCTCCGAGTCCCACTAATTTGACAGGCAGCCGCAGCTCGTTACGGATCGCCAAGACGATCCCCCCTTTGGCTGTTCCATCAAGTTTGGTTAAGACGAGACCAGAAACATCCGTCGTTTCTTTAAATTGTTTTGCTTGATTCATCGCGTTTTGACCTGTTGTTGCATCCAACACGAGCAGGACTTCATGAGGGGCCGTTGGGTCCACTCGTTGAATGATCCGTTTGATTTTTTCTAGTTCGTTCATCAAATTGACTTTGTTTTGCAAACGACCCGCTGTATCTACTAATAAAACGTCAGCATTTTCTCGTTTTGCGCGCTCCATCGCATCAAACACGACTGCTGCTGGATCGCCTCCTGCATTGCCACGAACGACTTCAACACCAGCCCGTTCACCCCAGACCACTAATTGATCGATGGCACCGGCACGGAAAGTATCCGCTGCAGCCAATAAGACTTTCTTGCCTTCGGCTTTGAATTGGTGGGCTAATTTCCCGATACTGGTGGTTTTTCCAACACCGTTCACGCCAACAAATAAAATGACGGTCAACCCCGACTGCATATTCAACTCGTTGACTTCACCGACACCTGCTTCCCCATATAGGTCAACCAATTTTTCGATGATGACATTTTGGACATCTGCCGTTTTCTTCACATTACGTAGTTTGACTTCTTGTCTCAATGCATCCGCGATCTTCATCGCCGCATCAAAGCCGACGTCTGCGCCGATCAGCGTTTCTTCCACTTCTTCGAAGAAGTCTTCGTCCACCGTACGGAAGTTGGCAAACAATTCGTTCATCCGTTGCCCAAAGGTTTTCCGTGATTTCGTCAATCCTTTGGTGTATTTATCCTGCACACTTTCCGTTTCTGGCGCTGGTTGAAGGATTGGTGTAGCCGCTGGAGTTTCCTCTGATGGTGTATCCTTAGCCACTTCTTCTGGAATACTTGGTGCTTCTTCTCCTTTATTCGCTGTCGTTGCTTCTTGCTGCGGGGACACTTCAGCAGTTTCTTGCTCTGCCTCCAAATCACTGGAGTCGGCGGCTTCTGCAGGTGCCACTGGTTCTGAAGCGCCTTGTTCAGCAGGAGTTTGTGCTGGCTGGCTTTCTTCTGAACGCTGTGCCTCTGGTGAGTCAGCATCGACTAACGGTTTGTCGGTTTCTTGCTCTGCTTCTTTGGTTTCTCCAATCAGCGCTTTTTTGATTTTGTCAAAAAATCCCATCTTACACACCTCCTTTTAAGACATATTCTTCAATCACTGCTGCCACACCGTCTTCTTGGTTTGAAACGGTGACAACGTCAGCCGCCTCTTTAATGATTGGCACGGCATTGGCCATCGCTACGCCAATCCCAGCATAGCGAATCATCGGCAAGTCATTTTCTTCATCACCGATCGCCATCACTTCTTCTTGCTTGATCCCTAAATCTTGCGCCAATAGGCTGATACCATAGGCTTTGGTGATTCCTTTAGGCATAAATTCCAACAGGTTATTCCGGCTTTTGATGATTTCATACTTCTCGCGGATCTCTGAGGAAATCTCAGGGATCTTAGGATCCAAGACTTCCTGATGGTAGGCGATCACCGCTTTATTATAGAGCATCGATTCATCAAGATCAGCTACGGCAAAAGGACGACAATCCAATAAAGGATTCAACGAGCCATAAATCGATGGATGCGCTGCTGAAGTGGGTAAACTCAAGACGATCTCTTCAGATACCACGTCTAGAGGCAAATTCAAGTCTTCCGCCACTGAAACCAATTCATGGATATCTGCCAGCTGCATCGCTGCTTTTTCAATGATCTCGCCAGTCTCATTTTTTTGAACCAAACCGCCGTTAAAGGTGATGCTATAGTCGCCGGGTTCTTTCAGCGATAATTCTTCTAAGTACGGACGGATCGCCCGTAATGGACGTCCCGTACAAATGACGATTTTTACGCCTTGTGCTTTGGCACGAGCAAGTACCTCTTTGTTGCGAGGAGTCACTTCTTTTTTGTCATTCAATAACGTTCCGTCTAAATCGATCGCAATCAGTTTAATCATATCATTCCTCCTCTATGCTTGATCTGCTGCAAAACTACCGCCTTCACGCACTTCTTCTAAGCGCACGGACACGGTCTTCGACACTCCAGATTCTTGCATGGTCACACCATACAACACATCTGCTGCCTCCATCGTTCCTTTACGGTGAGTTACGACGATAAACTGTGTATCATTTTGGAAAGCACTCAAGTAATGACCGAAACGAGAGACATTGGCTTCATCCAATGCTGCTTCCACTTCGTCAAGCACACAAAACGGTACTGGACGAACTTGAATAATGGAAAACAATAACGCAATCGCAGTCAGTGCCCGTTCGCCCCCTGATAGCAAGCTGAGGTTTTGCAATTTCTTGCCCGGTGGTTGGGCTTCGATCTCGATCCCAGTGTTCAATAAATCTTTCGGATCTGTTAAGACTAATTCCGCATGACCGCCGCCAAACATATTAGGAAATACTTGTTTGAATTGCAAACGGATCGCATCGAAGACTTCGCCGAAACGGGTTTTGACTTCTTCATCCATTTCAGACATCGTATCAAATAGCTGTGCTTTAGCCGACAGCAGATCGTCTCGCTGACTCGTCAAGAACAAATGCCGTTGATTGACTTGCTCATATTGTTCGATCGCATTTAAATTGACTGGACCAATTTGCTCGATCGCTTGTTTTAGTTCCTGAATGTCGACTTTGGCTTGTTCTGCATCCTCGATTTCAGGGAAATCTTGCGCTGCCTTTTCAAAGGTGAGATTGTATTCTTCTTGTAAATACAACAAACGATTATCCATCACCAATTCTGCGCGATTTTTTTCGATCTCAACTTCGGTTTTTTCTGACAGCTTTTCTTTTTGCGTTAAGTTTTCAGCACTCAGGGCTTCGTCTAATGTGCCGATTTCTTGTTGAACGACTTGACGTTGTTCACGAATCACCGTCAATTCCGCTGTTACCTGCTGCTTGGTTTTTGTGAAGGTTTCAATTCGCTGAAGAATGCTTTCTTCTGAAAACTCATGATCGCTGACGTTGCTTGTCAAGGCAGCTAACTGCCGTTCTAAGGAGAGTTGACGCGCTTCGTTTTCTTCTAATGCTTGATTCGTAGCGGCAATTTTTTGCTGCAAATGGGCCACTTGTTCTTTTTGAACTGCGAAAGCTGCCTGCAAGCGCGCACTTTCTTGTGCTAAGGTTTGGCGTTTTTCCTCGATCAAGTCTTCTTCGGCATTCATTTGATGAATATCTTGGTCGATTTTCGCCAATTGCGCCGCAATATTCTTTTGCTGTTCTTCTAAGCTCGTCTTCTTCTCATCATATTCCTCAAAGAAGGCTTGCACTTCGCGATGTTCAAAATCAAACACTTGCTGCTCTTGCTTCAAGCGGATCAGGTCATTCTCAAGATTTTGTAAGCGGCTTTGCAGCTCATGCTCCGTCATGCGAGCCTGTTCTCCTTGCGTCCGCAATTCTTCTAATGCTGCTTGTGCTTCTTTGGTCGCTGCTTCAAAATGCTGGACTTGCTTTTCCGTTTTTAAAAGCCGCTCATCCAGTTGCGCCGCTTGTGCCGTCAATTGTTGCAGCTCGTTGCTTTGACTAAACAAACTACCGGCATTTTTCTTCGTTGCGCCACCCGTCATGGAACCGCCAGCATTCATGACATCCCCTTCTAAAGAAACGACCCGATAGCTATAGTTCAATGCCCGTGCTAACGCATTGGCACTTTGCAAGTCTTCGGCAATCAAGATACTGCCTAACAAGTTATCCGTAATGGTTTGGACGTGTTCGGGCGACTGGACCAATTCGCTGGCAACGCCGATAAATCCAGACACTTGCTTGGCCTGATTGCGGGCATAATCTGGCAAATGACGGGCTTTGATGGTCGTCAGCGGTAGGAAGGTTGCACGCCCCCCTCGATTTTCTTTCAAATACGTGATGGCTGCTCGCGCATCCCGTTCATTTTCAACGACGACATGCTGTGCAGCGGCGCCTAATGCGGTCTCGATCGCCACGGTATAGTCTTGCGGCACATCGATCAACTCCGCTACTGCGCCAACGATACCGCTGATCTGCTGTTTGTTTTTCAAAATCAAGCGAACGCCTTGATAAAAGCCGCTATAATTTTCTTGAATGTCTTGCAGACTGCGCTGTTTCGCTCGTACCTGCTGCACTTGACTCATTAACTGATACATTTTCTTTTGTTCTTCATCAAAGCGTTTTTTGTTGGTCTGAGCTTTTTCTTGAAGATGAATGTATTGCTTGCGTTGTTCTTCTAAAATCGCCTTAGCCTGCGTCAGCTGCTCTTCCACGAATTGCGTTTCCGTCGTCTTTTCTTTCAACGACGTATTCATTTGCGTCTGCTTGCTTAGCGCCGTTTGATTTTTCGCGGCTTCTTGTTGGTATTGACGCTCCAAGTATTTCAATTCGTTTCCAATCGTTGCCTGCTCCTGCATGGCTTCGACATATTGGCTACGCAACTCTTCAATGATTTCTTTTGCTGAACGTTGGTACTTTTCCTGCTCTTGCTGACACGCCAGCATCGCTGCTTCAACTTCCTGCACACTACGATTCTTTTGTGAAAGCAAGCCGATCAGTTCCGTTTTTTCTTCATTTAAAAGTGTGACCCGCTCTGTGACTTCCTCTAAAGTTTCTTGGTATTCGGCAGAGCTTTTTTGCGTATGCTTTGAACGTTCATCCAAGACTTCTTTTTGCCCTTCGGCTTGCTTCAGTCCTTCGGTGACCTCTAAAAGCTGCTGATTCAAACGCTCCAACGTTTCATCAAAAGCAGTACGTTGTTGCCGCAAAGAATGTAACGACAGTTCCCCTTGGTTGATCTTTTCGGAAATCTGCGCCAGTTCTTGGTTAAAGGTACTCAGTTGAGCTTTGGCTGTCTCCCACGCTTCTTTTGCTTTCGTGATCTCTAAGACCGCATAGGCCACATCGACCGTCGTCAATTTTTCTTTTAACGCTAAAAAGCGGTTGGCTGCTTCACTTTGGGCTGCCAGAGGCACCAACTGATCTTCTAGTTCATAAATGATATCTTGTAGACGGCTTAAATTGTCTTCCGTTTCAAACAATTTTTGCTCGGCTTTCTTTTTCCGCTGTTTGTATTTCAATACCCCCGCCGCTTCTTCAAAAATCCCACGACGGTCTTCTGGTTTGCTGCTGAAAATTGCTTCTACCTTGCCTTGGGAAATGATCGAAAATGATTCTTTCCCCAACCCAGAGTCCATAAACAGCTCTTGGATATCCTTTAAGCGGCAAGCTTGTTTATTTAAGAAAAAGTCGCTTTCGCCGGTTCTTCTCAAGCGGCGAGTCACGCTGATCTCACTGTAATCCATCGGCAAGTAATGATCGCTATTGTCTAAAACGATCGTCACTTCCGCTATATTTAGCGCTCTGCGGGTGTCAGAACCTGCAAAAATAACATCAGGCATTTTGCCACCACGTAGATTTTTGGCAGATTGTTCTCCTAAAACCCAACGAATCGCTTCGGTAATATTGCTCTTGCCGCTGCCATTTGGTCCGACGACTGCAGTCACTCGATGTTCGAAATCAATGACTGTGCGGTCGGCAAAGGATTTAAAGCCGGCAATCTCTATTCGTTTTAAATACACTCCGCCAGTCCTCTCTTACTGTTCAAGATCCGCCAAGGCATTCGCAGCGGCGTCCTGTTCTGATAATTTCTTCGATTTCCCTTGTCCTTTTCCGATCAAGGTATCATCGCAATAGACTTCCGTCCAAAAAATCCGTTCATGGGCGGGGCCTGCTTCTTTGATCAAACGATAATTGATGGAAACATCGCCGCCACGCTGCAAGACTTCTTGCAAGCGGGTCTTGTGATCCATCTCATGGGAAAAAGCACCTGCTTTTACTTTTGGAAAGACAACTTTCGTCAAAAAGCCGCTGACACTTTCCAATCCTTGGTCCAAGTATAACGCACCTAAAAAGGCTTCAAATAGATCACAAAGCAAAGAAGGTCGTTTACGACCGCCAGAGTTTTCTTCCCCTTTGCCTAGACGAATGTATTCATCGAATCGGCAATCTTTGGCAAACATGGATAAACTGTCTTCGCGAACGATTGCCGCCCGTAGCTTCGTCAGCTTACCTTCGGGCAGATCTGGCAATTCACGATACAAATACCGTGAAACGATCAACTCTAAGACAGCATCGCCCAAAAACTCTAAACGTTCGTTATCTGACAAGTGCAAGTTGCGGTGCTCATTCACATAAGATGAATGCGTAAACGCTTGTTCAAGCAGATCTACATCATGGAACACAATATCAAACTTTTCTTTTAGTTCTTTCGTTAATTGTGTATTCATTTGTCACATTCCTTCATTAGTTTATCGACACTTCCCTATTATACTGGTTTTTGCTGAATTATGAAATGTTTCCTCCAAATTCTTGGAAAGACTGTAATATAATTTTATTTACTTAATCTTCTCCTGTATAAAAAAGCCTGTTTTCCTCAGATACCCGCAAAAAAACAGAAAAAAAAGACGTCCTGGAAAGGACGTCTTTTCATCGATCATTGATTAACGAGATTCAGCTGTAACTGAAATTGTTGCCCAAGGATTGTAATTCACATCATAAGCCCATGTGAAGTCTTTGACGCGATTTGATACAGGTAACACCGCACTACGGTAAAGTGTTGGGATAACAAACGCTTCATCAGCAGCATATTCTTGCCATGCATCAAATGCTTCTTTACGTTTTGCTTCGTCAAACGAATCTTTTGAATCGATTGCTTCTAGCAATTTCGTATTTTCTTCTGATTCAAAACGAGTGTAGTTGAACGCAGAGTTAGGTCCATACAAGCCCATTGGTGATGGGTCATAACCAGTATTCCATGCACCTTGGTAAACATCAATCTCAGGATCATCATTTTCCAATTTGTCATAGAATGCTTGGAAGTCGATCAAGCGACCTGTTGTGTATTGTACATCAAGTCCGATTTCATTCCATTGTTGGATGTAGTAATCTGCTAATGGTTGTGCTGTTTCGCCACCTGACATTGAAGCAAAGTTAATGGTTAATTTCTCACCATTTTTGTCTTCACGCATACCGTCGCCATCGACATCTTTGTAGCCAGCATCATCAAGTAATTGATTTGCTTTGTCGATGTTTAAAGTATAACCTTCAACATCTGTATTGTGTAATGAGCCAAATACTGGTGGGATCAATGTCGTTGCATTTGTACGCAAGCCATTGTAGAAACGGCTTCCGACAGCATCATTATCTAATGCATAACCCATTGCTTGACGCAATGACTTGTCAGCCATTTTTGAATCAGGATTGTATTCAACTTTTCCTTCATCGGCATTCCATTTACCTAATTTGAAACCTAAATAAGTGTAAGCAGTATCTGTTCGGCCTAAGATTTGATAACCGTCAGTATCTTTATAAGTAGGATACGTATCTGTCGGCATTGATAAAGCCATATCATATTGTTTTGCGTTCATCGCTTCAACAATAGATGAAGTTGGAACTGCTTTAAATGATAATTTATCTAGTTTTGGCTTATCTCCATAATAGTATTCGTTTGGAACGTACTCTACGGATTCACCAGCTACGATATTTGACATTACATAAGGTCCGAAGACGATTGGATTTTTACGAACTTGATCGCTTGATTCCATATCTTTGACTTCGATTCCTTCAAAGGCGTGTTTTGGTAATGCTGAAGCCCAAATACCACCACCTGCTTGCATCATACCAGGGTGAACTTCTTTGTATTGAATTTTAACGACTTTGTCACTTTCTTTGGTGATACCAGAAATAGTATCAGCTTTACCATCATGGTAATCTTCCATACCAACAATGTTAGTAAAGTTACTATCATAACGAATACCAGTATAATCTTTGTTACCAATTACTTCGTAAGTGAAGATGATATCATCTGCCGTAACATCTTCGCCATCAGACCATTTCAGGTTGTCGCGTAAAGTAATTGTTGCTGCGTTGTTGTCTTCATCTAGCTCAAGGTTTGCAGCCCCGCCGTCAACAATTTTGAAATCAGCGTCATTGACGAATAAACTTTCATTACTTGGCAACATAAATTGTGCATCATAGTTATCTTGATAAAATTCTGTTTGGAACAACCCTTGGAATTGCGTATCCATCACTACTGCAACATCCAAAGTACCACCTTCGATTGCCTCTGCATCATTGCTAACTTCGATTGGGAAGTTGCTTACATCTTCCGTATCGTTTGCTGCATTGCTGCCGCCACCAGAAGAATCGGTTCCGCCGCCGTTGCTGCCACAAGCTGCCAATGCTAACACTGACAAAAGAGTGACCATACCAAAAATATTTTTCTTCATCCTGTATCCTCCTTGTTTATCCTAGTCGTTGACGCGCATCCGCTGAACGCTTAAATGCTTGACCAACGTAATTGATACTCAACATCAAGACTAAAATTAGAATTGATGCGGGTAACCAGATCCACTGTCTGTTGACCAGCACATCACCGCTGCTGGCATATCCGATCAGCGTTCCTAAACTTGGAACATTGGTCGGCAGACCAAAACCTAAGAATGTTAGTGTCGTTTCAATACCGATATTCGCTGCAAAGTTCATTGTTAAGTTGGTGATGATCAATGAGCTAAGGTTCGGCATGATTTCGCGGAACATGATGACGAAGTCATTGGTTCCGAGGGTTTTCGATGCACTAACATAGTCGCGACGGCCTTCTGAAAGGGTCTTACTTCGGAAGAGCCTTGCTTTTCCGACCCAGTAAAAGGCACTCATGACCCATATAAAGGTCCAAACGTTATAACGAGGTACGATCGATACGATAACGATAATGATCAACATGATCGGCAAAATCATAACAAAGTCAACGATACGCATCAAAATGTTATCAATGATGCCACCATAGTAACCTGAGATGATCCCTAGTCCGACCCCAACGATCGACGTAATGATCGTGATTGAAAAACCAATCAAGATTGAGTTACGCGCACCGATGATCAATTGTCCCCAAACATCACGGCCACCTTCATCCGCCCCTAAAAGGTAGGTGCCGCCGTTTGGCGAAATCGCGCCGGGTACAGCGTATTTATCAAGGATGCTGACACGCATCACTTGTGATTGGTCGATAACTGCTGAGCCGATAAACACGAACAATAAAACTGCGACTAACAACACTAATGAAAAGATCGCCATTTTATCTTTTAAGAATTCGCGAAAAATCATTTTTAATCCCATAGGCGGGATGCTCTCTTGTTTTAGTACTTTTTCTTTCTTTTCAGACACATTTATCCCCTCCTATTACTGGATTCTGATTCTTGGATCGACAATACTCATGATGATATCTGATAGCAGCGTACCGATCAAGGTCGCTAGTCCTAAGATCAATGTCAGTGAAGTGATCACGGCATAGTCCCGTTGGACGATACTATCGATAAACAGTTTTCCGACACCTGGGTAAGCGAAGATTTTTTCAATAACCACAGAACCTGCGATCAATGAAGTGATCTCGTAGCCCATTTGTGATGCGATCGGCAACGATGCATTACGGAAAACGTGACGTGAGAAGACTTTATTCGTTGGTACCCCTTTTGAACGAGCGGTACGAACGAAATCCAATGATTTCGAATCAATGACTTCACTTCGCAAGTATTGGATCGTCACTGCTGTTCCTAATAATGCAGAAGTGATCGCCGGTAATAGTAGGTGATACAAGCGACTCCAAAACTCAGCCATGCCACTGACCCCCGGAGCAACGGAACCACCCGTTGGGAACCAAGCCAATCGGTAACCGAAGATGAACAATGCGATCAACGCAAAGATAAACAACGGTACGGCGAAACTGAAGAAGTTGTAAACAACGACGACTTTATCAAGCAATGAATTTTGGTAACGTCCTGCCCACATCCCTAAAGGAATGGCAATCACGTAAGTCAAAATGACCGTCAATAAAGATAACCACAATGTGTTGCTGATACGTCCTGCTAATAACGTTGAAACAGGTAATTTAAAGATGAAACTTTGACCAAAGTCCCCTTTTAAGGCATTTCCGATCCAACGGAAATACTGGGTATACCATGGGTCATTCAAACCAGCGGCTTCACGCATCCGCTCAATAACAGCTGGATCTTGGTTTGGATTGATCAAACCGGTAAATGGATCCCCAGGCATTGCTTGTGCGATCAAGAAAATCAAGATACTCAAAATAATGACTTGCGGGATCATCAACAACAAACGACGTAGAATTGTTTTCCACATTATTCAGCACCCCCGTTTTTCAATGCGACTTGGTGCGACTCGGTGATTTTACGCAAGTCATACACTCTGCCAGTTTCGTCGTAGTAATCTTTTTGATGGGTCACATATTCCAACTCGACCTTGCGGCGGTTTTCTTTGTGAGCATCGCGATTTTTTACGTCGATTTGAGGAATCGCTGATAATAAACGTTTTGTATAGATGTGACGCGGGTCTTGATAGATGTCTTCCCGTGTCCCGATCTCAACGAAGCGGCCTTTGTACATGATGGCGATATTGTCACACATGTGTTTTACGACCCCTAAGTCATGAGAGATAAATAAGAAACTTAAGCCAAATTCTTGCTGGATCCGTTTCATAAAGTTTAGCACCTGCGCTTGAACGGATAAGTCAAGGGCTGAAACCGGCTCATCGGCGACGATCAGTTTTGGATTGGATGCTACCGCGCGGGCAACCCCTAACCGCTGACGTTGACCACCAGAGAACTCGTGAGGATATTTGTATAGGGCATCTTCTGGCATCCCAACGATATCCAGAAGGCTTTTCACTCGTTTTTTCTCTTCTTGATCGCTTAAGCGTTCAAAGTTGCGTAATGGTTCGGCGATAATGTCTACCACGCGTTTTTTAGGATTCAAGCTGGACATTGAATCTTGGAAAATCATTTGGACATCTTTGTTGTAGTTCATTTTTTTGCGGACGGAACGTTTGGTCACGTCTTGCCCATCATAAATGATTTCGCCACTGGTGATTTTTTCTAATCCAACGATGGCTTTCCCCGTCGTGGATTTACCAGAACCAGACTCACCAACCAATCCGTAGGTTTTTCCTTTTTCTATGATGAAGTCCACACCGTCAACGGCATACACATGGTCTGTGACGCGGTTGAAAAATCCGCTGCGAATAGGATAGTGGACTTTCAGATCTTTAATTGTAATTAATTCTGTCATCTACACTTCTCCTTCTTCGTCTCTAAAATGAAAATGCTTGTAGCATGTGCAACGGACCAAATGATCAGGTGCTACTTCATGCAAGACTGGGTTTGCTTCGTGGTCGCTTTCAGGAATCCAAGGAATCCGTGCGGCAAACCGACAACCCGTCCGTGGCATATTTTTCAATGAAGGAACTACGCCTTCGATCACGTGCAGTTCACTGTCTTGTGAATTTTCTTGAGGGATCGAGTTAAGCAATGAGCGGGTGTATGGATGTTTCGGATTGGCAAACAACTCTTCGGCTGTTGCGACTTCCACAAACTGCCCCCCGTACATCACGGCTACTCGGTCGGCCATCTCTGCTACGACACCTAAATCGTGGGTGATCAAAATGATCCCCGTCTGTGTTTCTTCTTGCAAATCTTTTAGTAGATCAAGGATCTGTGCTTGGATCGTCACATCCAACGCGGTCGTTGGTTCATCCGCAATAATGATTGGTGGTTTACAAGCAATTGCGATCGCAATGATGACCCGCTGACGCATCCCACCAGACAATTCATGAGGGTATTGACGTCCTACTCGCGGTGGATTGGGAATCCCCACTTGTTCTAATAATTCTAATGCTCGTGCTTGACGCTGTTCGGCGGTCATATCCGTATGGTAGGATAACCCTTCTTTGATTTGATCTTCGATCCGCATCAAAGGATTCAGTGCAGACAATGGATCTTGGAAAATCATCCCAATATCATTTCCGCGAATTTTGTTGTACAGCGTTTCGTTTAAGTTTGACAAGTTTAAATCTTTATATAAGATTTCTCCGGTGATTTTCGTGTTGTTTGGGTCATGCAGCCCCATGATCGTTGTAGCTAACGTACTCTTGCCGCAACCAGATTCTCCTACGATCGCTAAGATCTCATTGCGATCCAGTGTAAAAGAAATACCATCTACTGCGTCATAGTAATCGTCTTTAATACGAAAACCTGTGTGAAGGTTTTGAACATCTAGTAATTGATTATCTCTGGACAATCGAATACCCCTCTCTACTTTCTAAGATGTCTTGCAATTTAATGTAAAAAAAGAAGGAACATGCATTTCATTTCCAAAAGCTTTCTTAACATTGTATAATATATTCTTAATAATTATATAGAAATGCCACCAATAATGCAAGTCCCAGAAAAGTTAATACACTGAATTTTCAGAAAATTTACATTATGCTTTCAACGCCGTCATGTCAGGTTTAACGACCGTTTTTTAGATTCCGCTACCAAAGAAAAGCCGCTCAAAATCACTGCGGATCAATTATGAGAAAGAAAGAGCTAAGTCATCTAGGACTTAGCTCTTATGTCTGTCTTAAGCAAGATGGCTTGAAATATAATCAACCGCTCCACCGACTGTTTCGATCTGCTCGGCATCTTCATCAGAAATCTCGGTACCAAATTCATCTTCTAGTTCAAGGACGAATTCCATCACACTGATCGAATCAGCGTTCAAGTCGTCTTTAATGCTCATCGTATCCGTTACGTTCTCTGCGTCAATTTCAAAATGATTGGCGATCACGACCGCAACTTTCTTGAATACTTCATCTCGTGTCAACTGGCTTCACCTCCACGCGTTTGCACAAAACATAGAATGGCTAACAAACATTGTACTGCTTTCTATGCTTTTTGTCTAGATATTTTTGCAATTTCATTACAATCATTGCATTATGATTGCGTTTCGTCTTTGTCAGTCGGCATTTCTTCAAAATGGGCGACCAATTGTGCCACGACATCTGTCGCTAACATCGTATGGATCTGCTTGATGGTGTACGCCACCGCTTCTGGTCCTGTCGCACCATGGGTTTTGATGACTGGGGCTTTCAACCCAAACAATACGGCACCGCCGTGTTTCGCATAATCCATTTCATTTTTCACTTTCCGCAACGCATCTTTTAATAATAATGCGCCTAATTTCCCTTTGGCACCGGAATCGAGAATCGATTGTTTCAACAGCGCCATCAAATTCAAGGCGGTTCCTTCGATCGATTTCAAAACAGCATTTCCAGTAAAGCCATCTGTCACGACGACGTCAGCTGCACCATCCAATAATTCCCGAGCCTCGACATTGCCGATAAAGTGGATCGTCGGGTCTTGCGAAAGCAGTTCAAAGGCTTTTTTCGTTAATTCACTGCCTTTGGTTTCTTCCGTTCCGTTATTTAACAAGCCGACCCGTGGTCGATTGATCCCGCGAACTTTTTGGGCATAAAAGGACCCTAAGACGGCATAGTTTGCCAAATGTTCTGGTTTATTGTCGGCATTGGCACCTAGATCCAGCATATCAAAGCCAGCATCTTTGCCGATCACTGGCATTGTGGACATCAATCCGGGACGGTCGATCCCTTTGATCCGACCGACGATAAACAAACCAGCCGCTAATAAGGCACCAGTATTTCCAGCTGAAAAAATCGCATCTGCCTCACCATTTTTGACCGCTTGTGCTGCCAAGACCATTGAGGCGGTTTTTTTTCGTCTGATCGCTTTGACAGGCTCATCATCACTATTGATTTTTTCATCCGTGTGGATAATGGTGACATTTTTATCATCCGTCATGTATTTTTTGATTTCATTTTCTTTTCCGTAAAGGAGGAATTCAATCTCTGGAAAGTCTTTTTTTGCCAGCATGACTCCTTCTACGATCGCTTTTGGGGCGTTGTCTCCGCCCATTGCATCAACAGCAATCCGCATCTCGCTGCCACTCCCTTCATTTTCCCAATCAGTATAGCATATTCTTTAATCAAAAAATTGTTTGTCTGCTTTTTTTGCTGCTAAATAGTTCGCCAATGCCGAAAATTCTGGCAACAGCTGCCAGCCATTATTTTGCCAAAGCTGGGCAGCTTCGACTTGTGCCACTTCTAGAATATGGGCATCTGCGACCAAATCGGCAGCCGCAAACTCTGGCAAGCCCGATTGTCGATTGCCGAAGACTTCTCCTGGTCCTCGCAACTGCAAATCTTTTTCGCTGACTACAAAGCCGTTGGTGGTTTCTGTCATGATCTTCATTCGCTCGACCCCTGTTTCATTCTTCGGGTTTGCGATCAATATACAGTAAGAAGCATCGGCGCCGCGCCCTACCCGTCCACGCAATTGATGAAGCTGGGCTAACCCGAAGCGATCGGCGTCAATGATCAGCATCACTGTAGCATTGGGGACATTGACCCCTACTTCGATGACCGTCGTGGAAACCAAGATCTGCAGTTGATTTTCTTTGAAAGCTTCCATAATGCTGTCTTTTTCTTGATTCTTCATTTTCCCATGCAGCATCCCCACTTGATAAGTAGGAGAAAAGTAACTTTGCAGCTGCTCATAAATCTCCGTGGCATTCTTGACATCCAGCATTTCGGATTCTTCAATCAAAGGACAGATGACATACATCTGATGCCCTTGTGCCAATTCTTTTTGCGCCCACTCTAAGATCGATTCAAACTGCGGCGGACGGACCCAGCGAGTCTCTACAGGAATCCGTCCTGCTGGCATTTCATCGATCACCGAAACATCCATTTCGCCATAAGCCGTGATCGCTAACGTACGAGGGATCGGTGTGGCGGTCATAAAGAGCACATCGGGCAGATAGCCTTTTTCCCGTAAGACTTTTCGCTGATTGACCCCAAAACGGTGTTGTTCATCGGTGATGACTAAGCCAAGATGTGCAAAGTCCACGCCTTCTTGAATCAGCGCATGGGTCCCAACGATGATGTCGATCTCCCCGGCTGCTAATTGTTCTAAGATGACTCGCCGTTCTTTTGGTTTGGTCGAGCCTGTCAAAAGAGCGGTGGTCACTTCTAAGGGGTCAAAGAGTTGATTCAAGCTTTCTAGGTGCTGCTGGGCCAAAATCTCAGTCGGCACCATCAGCGCGCCTTGAAAGCCAGCCGTCATCGTGGCATAAAGGGCGATCGCCGCCACGACTGTTTTTCCGCTTCCTACATCTCCTTGCAAGAGTCGCTGCATGTGCTGCGGACTTTTCAGGTCATGGCAGATTTCATTGGTCACGCGCTTTTGCGCATTCGTCAATTCAAAGGGCAGTTTACGAGTAAACTCTTTCAAGCGTTGCACATCATAATCGATCGCCAAGCCGTTTTTCTCGGCTTTTTCGCTTTTCTTCAGTCCTTGGATCTGCATTTGGAACAAAAAGAACTCTTCAAAAATCACCCGACGCTTCGCTTGATGACTCTCTTGGGGATCTTTAGGAAAGTGCATCGCAAACATCGCGGATTTCCGATCCAACAAGCGATATTTTTCGATCAATGACAAAGGCAAGATCTCTGTGATTTGATCACCAAAATCAAGGAATGCCTGTTTGATCAGTTCGATCAACACACTTTGACGCACGGCTTTATTGACATGATAAATGGGGGCAAAGTCTTCTGCGCTCTTGCTGCCGAGAATTTTCATCCCCGTCAGTCCTTTGCGTTTGGCGTCCCATTTGCCATAGACGGCGATCTCTTCTGAAACCTCTACTTTATCCTTCAAATAAGGCTGATTGAAAAAGGAGACATTAAAGACATCGTGGTCTTGCATCATGCGAAATTGCAACCGACTTTTCTTATAGCCAAAGCGATTGACGACCGGCGGGGAAACGACGATCCCCTTGATCGTTACTTTTTCTTGGTCTTGAATCTCCGCTAATTGCCGTTCTTGAATGTCTTCATAACGAAACGGATAATACTTCAGCAGGTCTTCAATGGTTTCGATCCCTAAACTCGCCAAGTCTTGGGCGCGTTTTTCTCCGACACCCTTTAATACCGTAAGTGGCTGATTCAGCATAGGTACCCTCCTTTTCCAAAGTGATTTTGTTTATTGCAGAGATTCCTGCATTCATAGAAAAAGACGGAGCCAAAAATCATCTACGATTTTTGCCCCCGCCGCCTAATTTGTTTATTCTGCTGAGAAAAGATACGGATAAACTGGCTGATCGCCTTGATGGATCTCTACTTCGATCTCAGGATGCAGTTCAACGATCGCTTCTTCGATTTTCGCTGCTTCTTTGGCTTTGCCTTCTTCACCGATAATGATGGTGACGATCTCAGTATCTTCTGTGATCATTTTTTCTAAGGTAGTCATGGAAGCAGAGAAACGATCCGGAACAGAAACAACGATTTTGCCGTCGACCATTCCTAAGAAGTCGCCTTCTGTAATTTCGATGCCATCAATTGATGTATTACGGATCGCATGAGTCACTGATCCGCTGACAACACTTGCTAAGACATCGGTCATAGCTTGCTGATTTTCAGCTAGTGTGGATTGCTCGTGGAATGCCAGCATCGCTGTCATCCCTTGTGAGATCGTCCGTGTTTCAACAACCGCTACTGGAATCTCGGAAACTTCCGCTGCTTGCTGTGCAGCCATAAAGATATTTTTGTTATTTGGTAGAACGATCACTTGGTCGGCATTAACTTCATTGATCGCCAACAAAATGTCTTCCGTACTTGGGTTCATCGTTTGGCCGCCACTGATGACATATGAAGCACCCAGGCTAGTGAACAACTCTTTCAAGCCTTCGCCAGCCGCGATCGCGATGATCGCAAATGGTGTCCGTGGACGTTTCACTGGTGCAGGTTTTGCACCTTGCTGGTCGTGTTCCAAAATCGTTTCATGCTGAAGACGCATGTTGTCGACTTTGATTTTCACCAATGAGCCGAATTTTTGACCATAATTCATGACTTCGCCAGGATGTTCCGTATGGACATGGACTTTGATGATCTCATCGTCGTTGACCACTAATAAGGAATCCCCTAACTCATTTAAGTAATTACGGAATGTTTCATAATCAAATTCACTATCTACAGTCGGACCTTCACCGATCTTCACCATGATTTCTGTACAGTAACCAAAGGTGATATCTTCTGTCGCTAAGTGTCCTTGAACGCTGCGATGATGTTCGGCATTGACCATTTCATCCATAGCCGCTGGGGAAGGTTCGAAGATTTCATCGGCTGGGTATTCACCCGTCAACGCATTTAAGAAGCCTTCATAAATGAACAACAATCCTTGACCGCCGCTATCTACCACGCCGACTTCTTTTAAGACGGGCAATAGATCTGGGGTTTTCGCCAATGAACGTTTTGCACCGTGAACCACGGCTTTCATCACTTCGATACAATCATCGGTAGTTTGTGCTTTTTTCTCGCCATATTCAGCTGCGATGCGTGCCACAGTCAAGATGGTTCCTTCCACAGGTTTCATGACTGCTTTATAGGCGGTTTCTACTCCATGAGTAAAGGCTTGAGCCAATTCTGGTGCAGTGAGTGTTTCTGCGGTCGGGATAGCTTTAGAAAAACCGCGGAATAATTGAGATAAAATGACGCCAGAATTCCCACGTGCGCCCATCAATAGTCCTTTTGAAAGTGTAGCGGCAAGATCGCCGACGTTTTCTGAAGTCGCATCTGCGACCGCTTTTGCTCCACTGGTCATGGATAGATTCATGTTTGTCCCAGTGTCTCCATCTGGAACAGGAAACACATTCAATGAGTTGACAAACTCTGCATTAACTTGTAGACGAGCCGCGCCTGCCTGCACCATTTCTTGAAACTGACTTGCGCTGATATTCGTTACCTTCACTTAGATAGTCCTCCTTAAAATCATCCGCCATGAACGGATCCCTTGCCTAATCTGGCAGTACACGTACGCCTTGAACAAATACATTTACCGAGTTCGCAGATACACCTAGCATCGTTTCTAAGTTGTATTTCACTTTTTCCTGCACGTTGCGGGAAACTTCGGAAATCTTTGTTCCATAGCTGACGATCGTGTATACATCCACTGCAATGCCGTTTTCTTCTTGGCGGACAACGACACCGCGAGAATAATTTTCTTTTCGTAAAATTTCATTGATGTTATCTTTGATTTGTTTCTTGCTAGCCATACCAACAATGCCGAACACATCTGTTGCTGCGCCTCCGACCACTGTTGCAATGACTTCATTGCTGATTTCAATAATACCTGATGAGGTTTGAATTTTTACAGCCATTTTATAGCCTCCTTCAATGGGCATGACCCATCTTTCTTCTTACATATTTTATCATAGCTGTACCGCAAATAAAAGGATGAGACATATGAAAAGGGGCTTTCTGACCAAACGTCTTGCATTTCGACCTTGTTTAATTTACAATGTTTACCGGGAAAAGTCAATGTTTCTTGAAAATTACTCTTGCTTTTTTCACCTTTCTGTGATAAATTCAGATGGTATGAGCTGAAATAGCGCTCCAACATCAAGGCAAAGGAGGAAATAACCACATGGCTAAAGTTTGTTACTTTACTGGACGTAAAACTACAAGTGGAAACAATCGTTCTCACGCAATGAATGCGACAAAACGTACTGTGAAACCTAACTTGCAAAAAGTTCGCGTTATGATTGACGGAAAACCTAAAAAAGTTTGGGTGTCAACTCGTGCTTTGAAATCTGGAAAAGTTGAGCGCGTATAATTAGACCTTTTCGGCCGTTCGTTTTGAACGGCTTTTTTTGTACCCTTTTTTCTTTGGTGCGCTTTCACTTAGGTTTTCATTAAAGAAAACAGGTCTTTGTTTTTTTAATCGATTCACCTGTGGTAAACTAAGAAAAAATTGATAAAGAACAGGTGACTTCTTGTGACGAAAATAAAAACATTTGCCAAACAACATTGGCCTTATATGCTTGCTAGTTTCTTCTTGCCGTTTCTTATCATGGCAGTAATCTATTTGACTATCGGCATCTACCCTGGCAGCAGCCGCAGTGTCTTAGCCAGTGATGCCTTTTCGCAATTCTCAAACTTTCATGCCAGCTTTCGCAATATGCTCTTAGGCAAGCAAAGTATCTTTTATACATGGAATGCCTCTTTAGGCTTGAATTATCTGGCACTGATCTCCTATTACTTAGGCGGGATCTTCACTCCTCTGGTCTTGTTTTTCCCAAATCAGCTGATGCCAGATGCGTTGTACTTCTTGACCTTGATCAAGATCGGCAGTGCGGGCTTGGCGTTTTGGTTTTATGCCAGCCAAACCTTTAAGATCCAACGTTGGCAGCATGTGACCTTAGCCGTCTGTTATGCCTTGATGTCCTTCATCACCGCCCATTCGGAACTGATCATGTGGCTTGATGCCATGATCTATCTACCGCTAGTGATTTTAGGTATTGACCGTTTAGTGAAAAAGAAAAGACCAGTCGTGTTATTTATCAGTTATCTGCTGTTATTTTTATCCAGTTTTTACATGGGCTTTATGATCGGTCTCTTTTCCGTGATGTATTTCTTGGTTCAGTTGGGGCGCAACTGGAAGCAAGCTCGGGGGGCGATCATTCCTTACGGCATCACCTCCTTGTTAGCTGGTGGCGCCTCAATGGTGATCATCTTACCTGCCTTATTGGATTTGCGCTCAAACGGGGAAGAATTAACAACGATTTCTTCCTTTAAAACCGAAGCCACCGATGTCTTTGACCTCGTGATGAAAAACATGATCGGTGTTTACGATACGACAAAATACGGCTCCATTCCCTTCATCTATATCGGCTTATTGCCGCTGCTGTTGTGTATTTTATATTTTGTTTCGAAGAAAATCCGCTTGAAGGATAAATTCTTATACGCTGGCATGTTTGCTGTTTTGATCGCCAGTTTTTATATCGTGCCGATGAATCTTTTTTGGCACGGGATGCATGCTCCAAATATGTTCCTTTTCCGTTATGCCTATTTGTTCTCCTTCTTAGTGATCATGCTGGCGGGATACGGGTGGGAGAAGCTGCAGCAAAAAGATCGCGGATTGTTTCTCATTATTGGTCTTTCTACGATCGTGGTGTTTGCCCTCTCCTACGCATTGAAAGGACCTGGAACCTATGAATATGTTTCCGCTACTTCTTTTGCGCTAACGATCGTATTCTTTGTTCTTTACTTGTTATGTATTGGGTTCGGGCAATTAGGTCTTTTAACACAAAAACGAGTGACGATCTTGATGCTGATCTTCGTCTGCGGAGAAATGGCCGTCAATACGAGCGGCATGGTTCGCGGAATTTTGAATGATTGGAACTATGCTTCTCGCAGTTTGTATACAGAACCTTATCCGGACATCAAAAAACTAGTCACTCAAGCCAACGAAGACAATGATACCTTTTTCCGATTAGAAAACCTTGATCCTGTTTCTTCCAACGACAGTATCAATTATGGCTACAGCGGTGTCAGCATGTTTTCTTCGATCCGTAACCGCAATTCCTCAAGCTACCTGGATAAGCTGGGCTTTCGGTCCCGCGGCACCAATTTAAATATCCGCTATCCGAATAATACCTTGCTGATGGATGCTTTTACAGGGATCAAATACAATATCTCCAAGCCAAATCTCACCAAATACGGCTTTCAACGTGTGGGGGAATCTGGTGAATACAAGCTTTATGAGAATCAAAATGCGTTACCGCTAGGTTTCTTGGCTGAACCAACCATTGAATCGATTGAACAGCCGCAAAACGACAACTTGACGAGCCAGAAAAATCTTTTCAATGGCTTGGCCGATTTAAATTTAGAGTATTTTGCCTTTCAGCCGATCACGGTGATCCATAGTAAAAATACAGATATCACCAATGACGGCATGTATATGAAATTTACCGAGCAAGAAAGCAATGTCGCAAAAGAAGTGACTTGGCAAGTGGAGGTTCCAGCGAACTCGCAAGCATACTTGAGTCTTTTCCCTGCCAACTTTGGGGAATTGGAAAGCTCATCTGCCACCGTGACAGTCAACGGTCAGCAGCGAGAAACGCAAATCAGTATCAACGGTCAATACTACGACTTAGGGCACTATGAGACCGATACGACGGTTCAATTCACCGTCAGCTTCTACGGAACGCCTGAAATCTCCTTCCAAAACCCGCAAGTCGTGACCTTGGATACCAACGCCTACCAACAAGCAATTGATGCGATCCAAGATCGAGGGGTCGCTATGACGGTCGGCAAACGCAGTGCCAAAGCCGATATCACGACTGAAAAAGAGCAGCAGCTTGTAACGACCATCCCTTATGACAAGGGCTGGACTGCTACGCTTGACGGCAAAGAAGTTCCAATCACCGCCTTTCAAGACGGCTTTATCAGTGTGACGATCCCAAGTGGCACCCATCACTTGGAACTGTCCTTCTTGCCGCAAGGCTTTGTTATCGGTGTTTGCTTGTTCTTCGGCTGCATCGCATTGTTTATCCTGTTTGCTTGGTTTTACCAGAAACAAGTAGCCAAAAAGCAAGTTTTAGACGACCAACGTCAACTCATGGATCAACCACCAGAAACCTAATCGAAAAAGAACCAACTCGTCTTTTGAGGCGCTCCCCATAAGTTAGAGCAAACGCTGACTTATGGGTGTCGCTCAATGATCGGTGAGTTTGGTTCTTTTTGTGCTGGCGTTCCGCAGTTGTTCGCTCTAGTGGCCTTAGCCTCCACTACCGACTAGATCCCCTTCGATGCGGGGCCAAATGCCTAGCCCGTTAGCCCTTAGAGCGTTTAGCGAAACATAAGATAACTGTTAGGTTCTTCCGCATTTTTCTTGATGGAGTGCAACGATCGCTCCCATAAGTTAACCATTTTGGTTTGTTTCAAGACGCGAAAGATCGAAAGCCCTTGGTCGATTTTCAACAGTCCTTTTTCTTGATCGCCATAAATATACCAGTACCACCCTTGATAGCAAAGAAGATGCGTGCTGTTTAGCATGTCTCCGCGATCTGCCAATAATTCCTCTGCAATGGTCAACACCTCTTTTGCCCACTCCAGGCGGCGAAAATTGACAAACGTCGTAAAACAACTAAAAATCAAATCCATTTGAATTTCTCGCATCAAGGACAAGCCTTGCTCTTTTTTTGTGCGGGAAATAGCGATCTGCAGTAAGTGATAGGAGGTTTCGACAGGAAACAAGAATTGAAAATACCGAAACAGCAAAATCTCATAAACGCCCCAGTTGTCTACTTTCGTAAGGTAGGAAATGACGGGGCGAGTTTTGGTGCGCAGCTTTTCCATATAGTCACCAGAAGAGTGATTGGGTTTAAGACCTGAGAGATTGATTTCATGTATCTCCTTTGTGATCTCAAGGTACAGAAAAACAAAAGAATGCTGTTTGGAAGCGGCGATCAGTTCGCTGCGCATTTCCTCCAGCCCTTCTTTGCTTCGCTGGGCGTGGGCGTTACTCAAGAAAGCTTCTTTGTTGATCCCTAAAATTCGATCCAGTAAATCCATAAATTCGCTCGTCATATAGCTGGGGAAGCTCATCAGGTTGTCGTGACTTTTTATGCCTTTTTGCTGCGCACGTAAATAATAAAACTCCTCTACCGTAACATGGATATTTTCTAATAAGCGCTCCAATCGATGAATACTGATACTTGAAGCACCTTGCTCAAATTTA
The DNA here is from genome assembly GCF_051713725.1 of Enterococcus sp. DIV0755f. NCBI lineage: Bacteria > Bacillati > Bacillota > Bacilli > Lactobacillales > Enterococcaceae > Enterococcus > Enterococcus sp. DIV0755f. The sequence continues at coordinate 288,185 of NZ_JBIOQL010000001.1, read as the reverse complement.
CTGATAAACGAGCGACTGTTTTGTTCATCCGCCACTTGAGCGATCGTATAGCCGCGCTCTTTGCGCAATTGTCGGTACAGTTTTCCTTCTTCCATAACCATCCTCCTAGCGATCAGTCTGCAAACGCCAAACCAAACTTGCTTTACGAATGAAGCTCTGCCATTAAATGCTACTATTTTAGATTCAAATCTAGATTCAACCTTATAAAATGTTGAGGAACAAAATCTACGATCCCCTATTTACATACCACTCTTTTAGCTGTTAGCCACTCGTGACAGTAACCTCTGGTACGCTCCTGGTACATTTAAATTCCACTATAGTGGATTATTTTCTCTTCTTAGTATAAAGCATCCTATACTGGTTTTACAACGTAGAACGTGAAAGGATGATTTCGATGAAAGAATATCAACAAAACAAAGGCTATCGTGCCTTAGTCAACGCCGCCTTACTCAGCGGCATCGGCATGAGTTTATTTAATATCGTGTTCGTGGTTTACGCCAGTACATTACCCTTTAATGCCCTTGCTGTTTCCTTAGCCTCCATGGCACTGCTGGTCCCTGATCTCTTACGGATCCTGACTGGCTATCTAGCCGATCGTACCAAAAACAAAGTGCAATGGATGATCAGCAGTCGACTATTACAAGGAGTCCTTTTTGTAGCACTCGCTTTTTTGATCCAACTGCCGCCTAGTTTATGGTCTTTCTTCCTTTTGCTAGGCATCAACATTGTATCTGATTGTTTGGGCGCTTATTGTTCTGGGTTGCAGCTGCCCTATGTTCGCCGTCTTGTGCCTGCTGACGCCTTAGACAGTGCCATGGGCTTTCAAATGGCGTGTCAAACCACCGTTCAAATCGTCTTTCAAGGGATCGGTGCTTGGGGGATCATTTTACTGAATAATAATTTTGCCGCTTTTGGTTTGATCAATGCCGTGACGTTTTTCTTAGCCGCCATCGTGATCTTCTGGAACCGCTCGCTCTTTTATGCGGTGCCAGGGAAAATCAATCAAGCACCAACACCACTCTTTCAGAATTTCTCGGAAACCTTTAAATTATTGACTGGTACAGCTTTTCTTAAAAAGATGATCCTCTTTGCCTTACTGATCAATACCTTAGCTGCTAGCACGAGCGGTCTACTAAATCTCCAGCTGTTGGATGACCTTGCGCTTTGGTTTGCCACTTATGGCAACACCGTTGCGATGGCAGGCATCGCCACTTCCATCGGCATGGTCGCCGGCGCCTTGTTTGCTGCCGACTGGTTCAAGAATACCGGTCTGGTTCGCTTGATTGCGTATACCTCTTTCGTTTTATGTCTATTGACCTTGAATTTTCTCTTCCTGCATAATCGTTGGCTCATGATTGTGCTGCTCTTTGCTGAAGGCTATTTGATTGGAAAAATCAATCCCCGCTTTTCGGCACATCTGATTCGTGAGATCGATGAAGAACATCTCGCCATCAGCAGCGGGATCTTTTCCACCATTGTGATGCTAGGGGGACCCGTCGGTCAAATGGTCTTTTTAGGCATCGGCAATCGCTACCACGTTGCTTGGAGCTGGCTGCTTTACTTGCTTTTCGCATTTTTGGTAGCCATCGCCGCCTTAGTCGCTGCCAGTACCTTAGAAAAAACACCCACCACTGCTGCGTCTAAAACCGCTGCGGAAAGGACTGAAGATTGGCAAGAAACTGCCCCTGTTTTGCCTGAGAAAAAATAAAAACACAAGCTTTCGCTTTCTCTTTTTGGACAAGAGCAGCGAAGCTTGTGTTTTTTCTTATTCATAGGCAACGTGAACCAAATACAATCCTTCTGGATGAGCTGTGGGTCCTGCCGCATTTCGGTCTTTTTGCGCAATGATCGCAGGAATACTGTCAGGTGCGAGTCGTCCATTGCCGATTTTCAACAATGTGCCCACCATGATTCGGATCATCTTGTACAAAAATCCATCGCCGCGAAAGCTGAAAATCAACTCATCTCCAGCGTCATTGACCGCCATGGACGCTTCATGGATCGTCCGCGTTTTGTCATCGACGGAACTGCCCGTCGCGCAAAAACTGGTAAAGTCATGGGTGCCTAAAAAATCTGGCAACGCTCGTTGGATTTTTTCCAAATCTAGCGGATACGGATAATAGCTGGCATAATGACGGCGGAAAGGACTGCGAGGTTTCCCAATGTCCACTCGAAACTGGTAGGTTTTTTCAACGACTAAGTAGCGGGCATGGAAGGTATCGTCAACGATCTCCACCGATTTTACCGCAACATCTTCTGGCGTTTGGGTATCTAAACCAAAGCGCATTTTTTCCAGTGGGCGCTTTTGAGGGAAATCGAAGTGGATCACTTGCCCCTGCGCATGGACCCCCGCATCGGTGCGTCCAGAGCCATGAATCTGAATCGGCTGACCATTGTTCATCTTCGTTAATGTCTTTTCAATCTCTTCTTGAACCGTTCGTCCATTGGGTTGACGCTGAAATCCTTGAAAATTCGTGCCATCATAAGCGATCGTCGCTTTATAGCGGACCATTGAATCACCTGTTTCTTTCTATTTTTTCAAAAAAAGCCTATGAGAAAAGTCTGATCGATCGACAGGCCTTTTCGAACCAGCCGCTGGGATCGCCAGCAGCCTCGTTGCTTCGTTAAGAACCTTTCGTGGGTTGACTTCAATCATAGGTCTTCGATTATCCTCTTAAGAACACTAACGCTACTGTAAAGAGCGCAAAAACGATGACAACCAATGTGTCCCGTTGATGCCAGTGCAAAATCCGATACTTCGTACGCCCTTCGCCGCCTTGATAGCCTCTGGCTTCCATAGCGGTAGCTAGATCTTCCGCACGGTTAAAGCTGCTGACAAATAAAGGAATCAATAAAGGAACGATCGCCTTCATCTTCTGCAACAGTCCCCCTTCGCCGAAATCGACCCCGCGGGCACGCTGAGCATTCATAATTTTTTCTGTTTCATCCATCAAGGTTGGCACAAAGCGCAACGCGATCGACAGCATCAGTGAGATTTCATGGACAGGGAAACGGATCGCTTTTAAAGGACGCAAAATGTATTCGATCGCATCTGAAAGCTCTAATGGAGGCGTCGTTAACGTCAACAAGGTCGACATGAAAATGATCAAAACAAAACGGCAAAAAATAAAAATCCCGTTTTGGACACCAAATTCTGTGATGTTAAAGATCCACCAAGACCAGTAGACGTCGCCGCCGGTAGTAAACAAAATCTGTAACGCCACGGTAAACAAAATCAGCCAAATCAAAGGTCGCACGCCTCGAATAAAGAAGCCAAAATCGATTTTTGAAAAGGAGATACAAAAGAGCGTAAAAGCACCCGCTAATAAATAGCTTTGCCAATTATTCGCCAAAAAGATAATCGCGATAAAATAAAAACTAGCAATCAATTTGACTCGTGGATCTAAACGGTGGATCAAGGAGTCCCCAGGAATAAAACGACCGAAAATCAGTTTATTCATCATGGGCAGTCGCCCCCTTTGCTACTAAAACATCTGCCAGCTCATCAGCTGTTAGCGGCAACTGCTCAAATGCCAATCCTCTGGCTTGTAGTTGCTCCGCAAATGCGGTTGCTGTCGGCACCCCCAACTGCTTTTCTTGCAGCCAGGCAGTGTCTTGAAACACAACAGACGGCGTGCCTGCTTTGACGAGACGGCCTTTTTCTAACACATAGACATAATCAGCATAGTTTGCCACATCATCCATCAAGTGGGTCACTAAAATGATCGTCATGTTCTTTTCCCGATGCAGGCGATCAAACATTTCCATCATCTCTTTGCGTCCTTGTGGATCTAAGCCAGCTGTCGGCTCGTCTAAGACCAAAACTTCTGGTTCCATAGCCAAGACCCCTGCAATCGCTACACGGCGCATTTGGCCCCCTGAAAGGTCAAATGGTGAACGTTCCAGAAAACTTTCATCTAAACCTACCAATTGAATGTATTCTTGGGCTAAACCTTTGGCTGCTTCTTCGGAGACCCCAAAGTTTTTCGGTCCAAAAGCGATATCTCTCGCAACGGTTTCTTCAAATAATTGGGATTCAGGAAATTGAAAAACGATCCCGACTTTTTTACGTAACGGTTTTAGATTTTTGTTATCTGTCTCGGGTTTGATGACTCGCTCACCGATCGTGACCGTGCCAGTCGTTGGTTTTAATAATGCATTCAAGTGCTGCAACAACGTAGATTTTCCGCTCCCTGTATGACCGACTAAGGCGGTATAAGAGCCTTCTTTGATCTCTAAATCGATATCGAACAAAACCCGCTGTTCAAACGGAGAATGCGGTTGGTAGGTGAATCCTACTTGTTCAAAACGGATGTCCATAGCCAATCCACCATCCCTTCTTCAGTTAAGTACGCTTGCGGTACCGTGACGCCCCGCTGTTTTAGTGCCGCCTTTAATTTTTCAGGAAATGGCAGATCTAAGCCTAGCTCAATCAGTTCTGGACCTGCAGAAAAAATCTCTGCGGGTGTCCCTTCGCGGACGAGCTCTCCTTGACGCATCACCAGCACCCGATTGGCATTGGCTGCTTCATCGATATCATGGGTGATCGATAACACGGTCAAATTGTTTTTCTCTTTGATTTTTTTGATTGTTGCGATCACTTCTTCACGGCCTTCTGGATCTAGCATACTAGTGGCTTCATCAAGAATGATGATATCTGGGCGCAATGCAACGACGCCAGCAATGGCTACCCGCTGTTTTTGACCACCAGAAAGACGCGCGGGTTCCCGGGTCGCAAACTCGCTCATCCGTACTTGTTCCAGAGCGTCTTTGACACGAACCAGCATTTCTTCACGTGGGATTCCTTGATTTTCCAAACCGAAAGCCACATCATCTTCCACCGTCGAACCAACGAATTGATTGTCAGGGTTTTGAAAGACCATACCGACCATTTTTCGAATATTCCAGATATTTTCTTCATTCAAAGGCAATTCGCCGACAGAAACACTGCCTTCTTGCGGCAAGATCAAGCCATTGATGGTTTTTGCTAAAGTTGATTTACCAGAGCCGTTATGGCCGATCAACGCCACCCACTCCCCTTTGTTGATGGAAAAGGATACGTTATTTAACGCGGCACGCTCTTCTTCGCTATAACGCACAGTAATAGCATTCAATTCAATGATTGGCTTCATGATAGACTCCTTCATTTGCGATTAATTCTTTCTAACACTACCAAAAAAGTGCACGTTTTTCAATGATTCACGCACGATTTGTCTCCAGATCTTTTTTTCACTTGCCATTACCTGTCTTGACAGGTAATCGAAAGTAAAAAAAAAGCACTTTATGATGAGTGCGTACACCTCGAAATACATCGAGGTGTAGGCGCTGAGCTAGACTCGGAAAGTTTCTTCCAACATCATAACACTCTTAGTAAACATCTATAAAGTGATGATAAGTGTGATTTTAAACAAGTTCTAGGATAACCATTGGTGCAGCATCTCCGCGTCTTGGTTCTGTTTTCAAGATACGAGTATATCCACCTTGGCGATCTGTGTAACGAGGAGCGATATCATTGAATAATTTTTGTAATGCTGATTCAATAACTACTTCTTCGTTTTCTTCACGTACACTTGCAACTTCATTACGAACGAATGCTGCTGCTTGACGACGTGCATGCAAATCACCACGTTTACCTAAAGTGATCATTTTTTCTGCAGTTGAACGAACTTCTTTCGCACGAGCTTCAGTCGTAACGATACGTTCGTTAATGAATAAATCAGTTGTCAAATCACGCAACATCGCTTTACGTTGGCTAGATGTGCGTCCTAGTTTACGATAACTCACGTGGTTTCCCTCCTTCACTTTCGAATGTTGTATCGGTCAGACGAACCGAACTAACGTAATCGAAAACGGTTTAATCGTCTTTACGTAGTCCTAAACCTAAATCATGTAATTTCACTTTGACCTCTTCAAGAGATTTACGGCCTAAGTTTCTTACTTTGATCATTTCTGGTTCAGATTTGTTTGTCAATTCTTGTACAGTATTGATTCCTGCACGTTTTAGACAGTTGTATGAACGAACAGATAAGTCTAATTCTTCGATCGTCATTTCCAACATTTTTTCTTTTTGTGTTTCTTCTTTCTCAACCATGATTTCAGCGTTTTTCGCTTCATCCGTTAGGTTAACAAAGATGTCTAAATGTTCAGTCATGATCTTCGCAGACAAACTCATTGCTTCCAATGGTTCGATTGAGCCATCAGTCCATATTTCCATCGTTAATTTGTCGAAATCATCCCGACGACCGACACGTGTGTTTTCTACTTGGTAGTTGACACGACGTACTGGTGTATAGATTGAATCGACTGGAAGAACGCCGATCGGCATGTCTTCTTTTTTGTTTTCGTCCGCTTGAACGTAGCCGCGGCCAGGTTTCACTGTTAAGCGAGCATGGAACGTAGCACCTTCAGAAACGGTACAGATATACATATCTTTGTTAAGGATTTCTACATCACTATCAACGATGATATCGCCAGCAGTTACTGTAGCAGGTCCTGAAATATCAATTTCAAGGGTCTTTTCTTCATCCCCGTACATTTTCAATGCAAGACCTTTAATATTCAAGATGATTTGAGCAACGTCTTCCCGAACACCCTTAACAGTTGAGAATTCGTGTAAAACTCCATCGATTTGAATATTGGTGATTGCCGCACCAGGTAAAGAAGATAATAAAATACGACGTAGGGAATTTCCTAGTGTAGTTCCGTAGCCTCTTTCAAGAGGTTCCACGATGAACTTGCCATAATCTTTGTCTTCATCAATCTTTGCGATTCTTGGTTTTTCGAATTCAATCATTCTTATCTATTACCCCTTTCAAAACGAAAAGTGTCTTGTTCAATGACGTATTTGTTACACTCAAAATGAGCAGCACTCATTAAACACGACGGCGTTTTGGAGGGCGGCATCCATTATGAGGGACTGGAGTCACGTCACGGATCGCACTCACTTCCAAACCTGCTGCTTGTAATGAACGAATTGCTGCTTCACGTCCAGAACCAGGTCCTTTAACTGTTACTTCAACAGTTCTTAATCCGTGTTCCATTGCTGCTTTGGTAGCTGTTTCTGCTGCCATTTGAGCGGCAAAAGGAGTAGATTTTTTGCTTCCTTTGAAACCTAATGAACCAGCTGATGACCATGCTAATGCATTACCATGAGTATCAGTGATCATTACGATTGTATTATTGAATGTTGAGTGAATATGTGCAATACCCGCTTCAATATTCTTTTTCACACGGCGTTTACGACTCACTTTTTTTGCTGCCATGAAGTTTTAACCTCCTTCACTTAGGAATTATTTTTTCTTGCCTGCGACTGTTTTAGACGGGCCTTTACGAGTACGTGCATTGTTTTTCGTGTTTTGTCCACGAACTGGCAATCCACGGCGATGACGGATTCCACGGTAAGAACCGATTTCCATCAATCGTTTGATGTTTAAGTTCACTTCACGACGAAGGTCACCTTCAACTTTTAATTTATCAACTTCCGCACGGATAGCATCTGTTTGTTCATTCGTTAAATCACGAACGCGAACTTCTTCAGACACGCCAGCGTCAGCTAAAATTTGTTTTGCAGTCGTGTTACCAATACCATAGATATAAGTAAGTGAAACGACCACACGTTTATCACGAGGAATATCTACTCCTGCAATACGAGCCATATTTGTTACACCTCCGATTATCCTTGACGTTGTTTATGTTTTGGATTTGCTGGGCAAATCACCATAACGCGTCCTTTACGACGAATTACTTTACAATGTTCGCACATTGGTTTTACTGATGGTCTTACTTTCATGATAATACCTCCTGTGGTTTTACGGAGTACAATTATTTAAAGCGATAAGTAATGCGGCCACGGTTCAGATCATACGGGGATAATTCCACCGTCACTTTGTCTCCAGGTAAAATACGAATGTAGTGCATCCGGATCTTACCAGAAACGGTCGCTAGAACTTGGTGTCCGTTTTCCAATTCTACTTTAAACATTGCATTCGGCAAAGTTTCGACGACTGTACCTTCGACTTCAATCATATCTTCTTTTGCCACGCACAGTACCTCCTTGTACTTGTGATTTTCACACGATAAAATGGCGGAAACTCGGTTCCCACCTGATATTCTCAAACTATGCTCCTACTTAATAAAAAGTAGAAGTCGGACTGACATATTCTATCATATCCTGTCAAAGATTTCAAGAGAAAGTTTTAAGCTGCAAGTTGGACTCGGGCAATCTATGATTAGTCAATGATCTTTTGAACATCTTCGAATACAGCGTCGATGTCGCGATCCCCATCAATCGATTGCAATAACCCTTTGTCTTTGTAATAAGTCAAAATTGGTTCACTGCTTTTGATATTGACAGCTAGACGATTTTTGACCGTCTCAGGCTTATCATCTTCACGTTGGTAGAAGTCATGACTTCCACAACGATCACATGTTCCTTCCTCTTTTGGAGGATTGAACAATTTATGATAAGTTGCCCCACAATTGCGGCACATGAAGCGGCCGGCTAAACGTTCTACAAGAACTTCTTCAGGAACATGAATATCAATAACGGCATCAAGTTTTTTGTTAAGGTCAGCTAGCATCTCATCTAACGCTTTTGCTTGATCCAATGTACGAGGAAAACCATCTAATAAGAAACCTTTCTCGGTATCAGGTTCAGCTAAACGTTCTTTAACGATCCCATTTGTAACCTCATCAGGAACTAATGCGCCTTGATCCATGTATGATTTTGCTTTAAGGCCTAGTTCTGTTTCGTTCGCCATCGCAGCCCGAAACATATCGCCTGTTGAAATATGAGGAAGACCGTATTCAGCAACGATACGTTCTGCCTGAGTACCTTTTCCAGCACCAGGTAATCCCATTAAAATGAAGTTCATTCTAATTCCTCCTGTAAGTTTTTGAATAGTGTTGAGGAAATCCTCAACACTTCAATAACTTTAATTGATGAAACCAGTATATTTCCGTTTCAGCATAAGCCCTTCTAACTGCTTGGCAGTATCAAGTGCCACACCGATAATGATCAATAGACTCGTTCCACCTAGACCGATCGATTGCGGTAGATTCCAAGCCATCTGAGCGATGATTGGAAGTAAAGCAACCAATCCTAAAAAGATCGATCCAACCGTGCTTAATCGCATCAACAAACGTGATACATATTCTTCGGTTCCTTTACCAGGACGCACACTCGGAATGTAACTTCCTTGTTTTTGCAAGTTTTCCGCTAATTTCTCAGGGTTCACTTGAACAAATGCGTAGAAGAAAGTAAACGCAACGATCAAGACAGTATAGATGATCGCACCCGGTACAGTGTTGTAACTAAAGATCGTTTGCACCACTTCGTACCAAGTTTCTCCTCTATATGAACTACCTAATGCTTGAATGATCGCATTTGGTGTTGTAATAAAAGAACTGGCAAAGATAACTGGGATAACCCCGGCAGCATTTACTTTCAAAGGAAGGTAACTGCTGGTAGGCGCTCCTGCTACCCGTTTTGTATATTGGATCGGAATCTTGCGTTCTGCTTGTTGAACATACGTTACTAAAGTAATGACGATCAACACAGCGATCACAAGCAGCGCCATAAAGATAGCATTTAGCCAGATATCCGATTGATCCACGTTAATGAAGTAATCTTCAATCAATTCTTTGATGCTTGCTGGTAAGCGTGAAATGATCCCTGCAAAGATGATCATTGACACACCGTTTCCGATACCACGCTCGGTGATCTGCTCTCCTAACCAAGTGACTAACATCGTTCCGGCTGTTAAAATCAGACCGATCACGATATAGGTTGCCATATTAGGATTGTTTACAAACCCGAGTTGAGTGTAATAGTTAAATCCAGCCGTTAATGTCATGGATTGGACAAAGCCCAATACCAACGTCAAGTAACGTGTTGCCTGATTTAGTTTCTTACGACCCACTTCACCTTGCTTCGACCATTCAACAAATTTAGGGACGATATCCATCTGCAACAACTGAATAACAATTGAGGCAGTGATGTAAGGCGAAACCCCCATCGAGAAAATCGAAAATTGTTGCATGGCGCCACCACTTACCAAGTTTAACATGTTTAAAAATGGTAGATCCGCGATGGTATTTAGGCGACTTGCGTCTACGCCTGGCACAGTAATATGTGTTCCCAGACGAAAGACAAACAAGATTAAGACGGTGAACAACATTCTGGATCTAATATCCTTAACCTTAAAGGCATCCTTCAATAGTCTGATCATTAGATCACCTCGATTGATCCACCAGCAGCAACGATTGCTTCTTCAGCTGCTTTTGAGAATTTAGCTGCTTTCACAGTCAATTTCTTCGTTAATTCTCCGTTAGCTAATACTTTGATTCCAGCTTTTTCGTCTTTGACGATTCCAGCTTCGTGTAAAGCAACAGGTGTTACTTCAGCACCGTCTTCAAAGCGGTTCAAGACATCAAGATTGATGACTGCATATTCTTTGCGGTTCACATTTGTAAAGCCACGTTTTGGTAAACGACGGAACAATGGTGTTTGTCCACCTTCGAATCCTAGACGTACTCCGCCGCCTGAACGAGCTTTTTGACCTTTTTGTCCACGTCCAGCTGTTTTACCGTTACCAGATGAAGTTCCTCGACCGACACGGTTACGTACTTGGCGTGAGCCTTCTGATGGTTTTAATTCATGAAGTTTCATAGGTTTGGCACCTCCTTAATCAAACTAGATCTGCTGATCCTTAGACCTCTTCAACGTCCACTAAGTGAGAAACAGTGTTAACCATGCCTTTGATTGCATCATTAGCAGGTTTTACAACTGTTGAATTCAACTTTGTAAGACCTAACGCTTTTACAGTATCACGTTGGTTTTGGGGACGTCCGATAATACTGCGTTTTAAAGTAATTTTCAATTCAGCCATTATAGTGTCCTCCTTAACCGATTAATTCTTCTACTGATTTGCCGCGAAGTGCTGCCACTTCTTCAGCGCGTTTTAATTGTTTTAAACCTTCAACTGTTGCGCGAACAACGTTGATTGGTGTGTTAGAACCTAAAGATTTAGATGTGATATCAGCTACCCCAGCTAATTCCAATACGGCACGAACTGGTCCACCAGCAGCTACCCCAGAACCTTCTACAGCAGGTTTCATAAGGATGCGTCCGCCGCCGAATACACCGATAACTTCGTGAGGGATTGTAGAACCAACCATTGGTACTTCCACCAAGTTTTTCTTCGCGTCTTCGATTGCTTTACGGATTGCTTCTGGTACTTCTTGTGCTTTACCAGTACCGAAACCTACGTGTCCGTTTTTGTCACCGACAACAACTAATGCAGCAAAACGTAGACGACGTCCACCTTTAACAACTTTAGTTACACGGTTGATCGCAACAACGCGGTCTTCTAATTCCAAATGTTTTGGATCAATATAAACCATGAATGGTGTTCCTCCTTCTCTTAAAATTCCAGTCCATTTTCGCGAGCTGCTTCAGCTAAAGCTGCTACACGGCCATGGTAAAGGTATCCACCACGGTCAAAGACTACTACTTTAATACCTTTTGCTGCTGCACGTTCTGCGACTAATTTACCGACAGCTTGTGCTTGTTCAGTTTTTGTTGCACCTGAAACTTCTTTGTCTAAGGCAGAGGCACTTGCTAGCGTCACACCCGCTACGTCATCAATTACTTGTGCGTAGATGTTTTTGTTCGAACGGAACACGTTTAAGCGTGGGCACTCAGCAGTACCAGAGATTTTGTTACGTACACGACGATGTCTTTTCTGACGTGTCTTGTTTTTATCTGGTTTTGTAATCACAATTTGTCACCTCTTTTAATTTTGCTAGCCTAAGCTGCTAGTCGTAAAGAATTACGACTATTTACCAGTTTTACCTTCTTTACGGCGTACAAATTCGCCAACATAACGAATTCCTTTGCCTTTATAAGGTTCTGGAGGACGAACGCCACGGATATTGGCAGCCAATTCGCCAACGACTTCTTTATCTGATCCTTTAACGATCACAGAAGTGTTTGAAGGAACTTCGATTTCGATTCCAGCTGGCGCTTCGATTTCAACTGGATGAGAGTAACCAACGTTCAATACAAGTTTTTTCCCTTGTAATTGAGCACGGTACCCAACCCCGATTAATTCTAACGCTTTTTGGAAACCTTCAGAAACACCAACAACCATGTTGTTGAAGTTTGCACGGGTAGTTCCGTGGATAGTTTTCATTTCTTTACTATCATTTGGACGAGTGAATGTTACTTCGTTTCCTTCGATATTCATTGTGATATCAGAAGAGAAAGTACGTGTTAATTCACCTTTAGGTCCTTTAACTGTAATGTCGTTTCCGTTTTGCTTGATTTCAACACCAGCAGGAAGAACGACGATCTTATTACCGATACGACTCACTTAGAGGCACCTCCTTGTGGAATATTTTAAATTACCATACATAAGCGACTACTTCGCCGCCAACATTTTTTGCTCTAGCTTCTTTGTCAGTGATTACACCGTCAGAAGTTGAGATAATCGCGATTCCTAGACCATTCAATACTTTTGGTACTTCGTCAGCTTTGACATAAGCACGCAAGCCTGGTTTAGAGATACGTTTTAAGTTTGTGATAACACGTTCACCGTTTTTACCGTATTTAAGAAATACGCGGATCACGCCTTGTTTGTCATCTTCAATGTATTCAACATCGCGGACGAAACCTTCACGTTTCAAGATTTCAGCGATATCACGTTTGATTTTTGAAGCAGGTACTTCTAGGCTTTCGTGTTTAACCATGTTTGCGTTACGCACGCGCGTTAGAAAATCTGCAATTGGATCTGTCATGACCATGGGATAATTTACCTCCTTTATGCGAGTATAGTTTACCAGCTAGCTTTCTTCACGCCGGGAATTTGTCCTTTATAGGCAAGTTCGCGGAAGCAAATACGGCAAAGATGAAATTTACGATAAACTGAATGTGGACGTCCGCAACGTTCACAACGAGTGTATTCTTGCGTTGAGAATTTAGCAGGGCGTTTGTTTTTAGCAATCATTGATTTTTTAGCCACGTAGTTCGCCTCCTTTTTTTATTTTTGGAATGGCATGCCTAATTGTGTCAACAATTCACGAGATTCTTCATCTGTGTTTGCTGTTGTTACAATCACGATATCCATACCACGTACTTTGTCGATCAAATCATAATCTACTTCAGGGAAAATCAATTGTTCTTTGATACCTAAAGTGTAGTTTCCGCGTCCGTCGAACGCTTTTTTGCTCACACCGTGGAAGTCACGGACACGTGGCAATGACACACTTACTAGTTTATCTAAGAATTCATACATTCTTTCGCCGCGTAGTGTTACTTTCGCACCGATTGGCATTCCTTCACGTAAACGGAATCCTGCGATAGATTTTTTCGCTTTTGTGATCAATGGTTTTTGACCTGAGATCAATTGTAATTCTTCAACAGCTTTGTCTAAGTTTTTAGCATTAGAAACAGCGTCACCGACACCCATGTTGATAACGATTTTATCAACTTTTGGTGCTTCCATGATTGAGCTGTAGTTAAATTTGTCCATTAATGATGGGACAACTTCTTTTGAATATTTTTCTTTAAGGCGGTTCATCTGTTAGCCCCTCCTTCCTTCATCAGATTATTTATCAAGAACTTCTCCGGTTTTCTTAGAAACGCGGACTTTTTTGCCGTCAACTTCTTTGTAACCGACACGCGTAGCTTCACCGTTCGATGGATCAACCACCATCACGTTAGAAACATGAATTGGTGCTTCCATTTCAACGATTCCGCCTTGAGGAGCAGTTTGAGAAGGTTTTTGGTGTTTTTTGACAACATTGACACCTTCAACAACGACTTTGTCTTTTTTAGGAAACGCTGCTAGCACAACGCCTTCTTTGTTTTTGTCTTTACCAGTGATAACTTTAACTTTATCGCCTTTTTTAACAAACATGTTTGTTTCGCACCTCCTTTAGATAAGAATCACTATTACAATACTTCTGGTGCTAGGGAAACGATCTTCATAAAGTTGCCTTCACGCAATTCGCGGGCAACTGGGCCAAAGATACGAGTTCCACGAGGGCTCTTATCGTCACGGATAATAACCGCAGCATTTTCATCGAATTTGATGTATGAACCGTCTGTACGACGAGCTCCTGATTTAGTACGAACGATAACGGCTTTAACGACGTCACCTTTTTTGACAACCCCACCTGGCGTTGCTTGTTTAACCGTAGCAACAATCACGTCACCAATATTGGCAGTTTTACGACCAGATCCGCCAAGGACTTTGATCGTTAGAATTTCACGGGCACCTGAGTTGTCCGCCACTCTTAATCGGCTTTCTGCTTGGATCACGATGTGTATCCTCCTTTCAGATTTTGCAATTCACAATCTATATAGGAAAATCTCGTGTGATTAGATAATCACTGCCTTTTCAACAATCTCTACTAGACGGAAACGTTTCGTAGCTGATAATGGACGAGTTTCCATAATTTTCACGATATCGCCAACTTTTGCTTCGTTGTTTTCATCGTGTGCTTTGTATTTCTTAGAATAGTTCAGACGTTTGCCGTAGATAGGGTGGTTTTTCTTTGTTTCAACGACAACAGTGATAGTTTTATCCATTTTGTCTGATACCACGCGACCTTGGTAAACTTTGCGTTGATTTCTTTCTTCAGTCATACGCTAAATGGCCTCCTTCCACTATTACTTAGCTTGTTCACGCAATACTGTTTTAATGCGTGCAATCGATTTACGTACTTCTTTGATACGTGCAGTGTTTTCTAATTGACCTGTTGCTAATTGGAATCTAAGATTGAACAATTCTTCTTTCAATTGTTTTTCTTGATCTAGCATTTCGGCAGTGGTTAATTCTCTGATTTCTTTAACCTTCATTCGATTCACCACCCATTTCCTCACGTTTTACGATCTTCGTTTTCACTGGTAATTTGTGAGAAGCAAGACGTAGCGCTTCGCGCGCAACTTCTTCAGGTACACCGGCAATTTCAAACATGATTTTACCACGTTTAACTGGTGATACCCATCCTTCAGGAGCCCCTTTACCAGAACCCATACGTACCCCGATAGCTTTGGCAGTATAAGATTTGTGAGGGAAAATTTTGATCCATACTTTCCCGCCACGTTTCATATAACGAGTCATTGCGATACGGGCAGCTTCGATTTGACGGTTTGTGATCCAGTGTGATTCAACAGCTTGTAAGCCGTATTCACCGAATGCTACTTCTTTTCCGCCTTTCGCTTCGCCACGCATTTTTCCGCGGAACTCACGACGGTGTTTTACACGTTTAGGTACTAACATGTTTATTTCCCTCCTTTCTCAGTGTTCTTTTTAGTTGGAAGAACTTCTCCACGATAAATCCACACTTTAACTCCTAGTTTTCCGTATGTTGTATCTGCTTCTTCCCATGCGTAATCAATGTCCGCACGTAATGTATGAAGTGGAACGGTTCCTTCTGAGTAACCTTCTGAACGAGCGATATCTGCACCATTTAGACGGCCAGAAACTTGTGTTTTGATTCCTTTAGCGCCAGAACGCATTGTGCGTTGGATCGCTTGTTTTTGAGCACGACGGAAAGCAACACGGTTTTCTAATTGACGTGCGATTCCTTCGCCTACTAATTTAGCATCTAAATCTGGTTTTTTGATTTCAACGATGTTGATGTGAACTCGTTTGCCAGTTAGGCTATTTAATTCTTTTCTTAGGTTTTCGACTTCAGATCCGCCTTTACCGATAACCATACCTGGTTTAGCTGTGTGGATTGAAATATTCACGCGGTTTGCTGCACGCTCGATCTCAACTGTAGACACAGCGGCATCAGCAAGTTTAGATGCGATAAATTTACGGATTTTCAAATCTTCATGTAGAAATTCAGCATACTCTTTTTCAGCATACCATTTAGCATCCCAGTCACGGATGATGCCTACACGCATTCCAATTGGATGTACTTTTTGACCCACTGATTGTCCCTCCTTATTTTTCTGATACGACTACAGTAATATGACTTGTACGTTTGTTGATCGGTGAAGCTGAACCTTTCGCACGTGGACGGAAACGTTTCATCGTTGGTCCTTCGTTTACGAATGCTTCAGAAACAATCAAGTTTTCAACATCTAAGTCAAAATTATTTTCTGCATTGGCAATAGCTGACATCAAGACTTTCTCGATGATTCCAGCTGCTTTGTTTGGTGTGAACTTTAAGATCGCGATTGCTTCAGCAACGCTTTTCCCTCTGATTAAGTCAATAACTAGACGAGATTTACGAGGAGAAACGCGGACTGTTTTAGCAGTTGCTTTCGCTGATGTGATTTGTTCTGCCATTTTTGGATATCCTCCCCTCAAAATTAGCGTCTTGTTTTCTTATCATCGGCAGCATGTCCGCGATAAGTTCTTGTTGGTGCAAATTCACCTAATTTGTGTCCTACCATGTCTTCTTGGATGTAAACTGGTACATGTTTCCGTCCATCATACACAGCAATTGTAAATCCGATAAAATTAGGGAAAATTGTAGAACGACGTGACCAAGTTTTGATCACTTTTTTCTTTTCAGCGCCTTCTTGTGCTTCGACCTTTTTCATCAAATGGTCATCGACAAAAGGTCCTTTTTTCAAACTACGACCCATGGTGTACCTCCTCTCAAAATGTGCGACACACGGTCAAGTATATTACTTAGTTTTACGACGACGAACGATAAGTTTGTCTGATTTTGCTTTTTTGTTACGTGTTTTGTAACCAAGTGCAGGTTGTCCCCAAGGAGAAACTGGTGCTTTACGTCCGATTGGTGCTTTACCTTCACCACCACCGTGTGGGTGATCATTAGGGTTCATTACGCTACCACGTACAGTTGGGCGTTTGCGCATCCAACGAGAACGACCGGCTTTACCGATGTTGATCAATTCGTGTTGTTCATTACCAACAGAACCGATTGTTGCACGACATGATGCTAAGATCATCCGTACTTCACCAGAGTTCAAGCGGATCAATACGTATTTGCCTTCTTTACCAAGTACTTGAGCACTTGTTCCAGCTGAACGAATCAATTGTCCACCTTTACCAGGTTTCATTTCGATGTTGTGGATAACAGTACCGACTGGAATGTTTTCTAGTGGTAATGCATTCCCTACTTTAATATCTGCATCTGGACCAGAAACGACAGTCATGCCAACTTCTAATCCTTTAGGTGCTAAGATGTATGCTTTTACTCCATCCTCGTAATGTACTAACGCAATGTTAGCAGAACGGTTTGGATCATATTCAATCGTTTTAACCGTAGCAACGACGTTGTCTTTGTTACGTTTGAAATCGATCAAACGGTATTGACGTTTGTGACCGCCACCTTGATGACGAACCGTGATACGTCCGTTGTTGTTACGACCAGCATTGTTTTTCAAAGGAGCTAACAATGTTTTTTCTGGTGTTGAAGTTGTGATTTCAGCGAAATCAGAACTTGTCATATTACGACGGCCGTTCGTGGTAGGTTTGTACTTTTTAATCGCCACGTCTTTTTCCCTCCCATGTAAAGTTTATGCGTGAGTTGCTTATTCAGCAGCTTCGAAAATTTGGATTTCTTTAGAATCTTCAGTTAAAGTCACAACAGCTTTGCGACGTTTTTTTGTATATCCTGCATATTTACCCATGCGTTTGAATTTCGGACGAACGTTGATGATGTTCACGTTTGCCACTTTCACTCCGTCAAAGGCAGCTTCTACAGCTTGTTTTACTAAAGTTTTGTTAGCTTTTGTGTCCACTTCAAAAGTGTATTTCTTGTCATCCATGGCAAGCATTGATTTTTCAGTGATCACTGGGCGTTTAATAACGTCTAGTAAGTTCATTATGCAAGCACCTCCTCGATCTGAGTAAGAGCAGTTTGTGTCACTAACATTTTGTCGTTAGAAACGATGTCTAAAACACTAACGTTATCAGCAGTAACTACAGAAACTTTTGGCAAGTTGCGCGCAGATAAAGCGGCAAAGTCGTTTTCAGATTCTAAAACTACCAATACTTTAGAGTCAATTGTCAAGTTAGCTAAAACTTGTTTGAATTCTTTTGTTTTTGGAGCATCAAAGCTTAATCCCTCTACTGCTACCAAGTTATTTGAAGCAACTTTTTCTGACAATACAGATTTCATTGCTAAGCGACGAACTTTTTTAGGAAGTTTGTAGCTGTATGAACGTGGTGTTGGTCCGAAGACTACGCCACCTCCACGCCATTGTGGTGAACGGATTGAACCTTGACGGGCACGTCCAGTTCCTTTTTGGCGCCATGGTTTACGGCCACCGCCACGAACGGCACTGCGGTTTTTCACAGCGTGTGTTCCTTGTCTTAATGAAGCGCGTTGCATGATGATTGCATCATAGACAACTGATTCATTTGGTTCGATTCCGAAGATTTCTTCGTTCAATGTAATTTCGCCATTTTGGCTTCCATCTTGTTTGAATAATGCTACATTCGGCATTCCTTAGTTCCTCCTTTCTTCCTATCTACTTATTTAGCTTTCACAGCTGATTTGATTGTAATCAATGATTTTTTCGCGCCAGGTACATTACCTTTGATCAAGATAACGTTGCGTTCTGCGTCTACGCGTACGATTTCCAAGTTTTGGATCGTGATGCGATTTCCGCCCATACGTCCAGCAAGACGTTTGTTTTTGAATACACGGTTAGGTGCAACTGGACCCATTGATCCAGGACGACGGTGGTAACGAGAACCGTGAGCCATTGGTCCGCGGCTTTGTCCGTGACGTTTGATAACGCCTTGGAATCCTTTACCTTTCGAAGTGCCGGTTACATCGATGATGTCTCCTGCTTCAAAAATATCAACTTTGATTTCTGATCCTACTTCTAAGCCCTCTAGCTCTACATTCTTGAATTCGCGAATGAAGCGCTTAGGAGCCGTGTTTGCTTTTGCAACATGACCTTTCGCAGGTTTGTTAGACAAAACTTCACGCATATCTTGGTAGCCGACTTGAATTGCTTCGTAGCCGTCATTTTCGATTGTTTTCACTTGTAGCACTACGTTTGGTGTAGCTTCTACTACAGTTACTGGAATCAATTCGCCAGATTCAGTGAAGATTTGAGTCATTCCCACTTTTTTCCCTAAGATTCCTTTGGTCATGATTACACCTCCATCTTAATTATTATAGTTTGATTTCGATATTAACACCGCTTGGCAAGTCTAGCTTCATTAAAGCATCAACAGTTTTTGGTGTTGGATTCACAATGTCGATTAGACGTTTGTGTGTACGCATTTCGAATTGTTCGCGTGAATCTTTGTATTTGTGCGTCGCACGGATGATCGTGTACAAGCTGCGTTCAGTTGGTAATGGAATTGGACCAGATACGCCAGCTCCAGTTCTCTTTGCAGTTTCTACGATTTTATCCGCTGATTGATCTAAAATACGATGTTCATACGCTTTTAAACGGATACGAATTTTTTGTTTTGCCATTGTTTTCCCTCCTTCGCCTATTTTGAAAAGTAGACATAGCTCCACGAAAATTTTCCGTCACGCTCGTCCATGGCAAAGCGTCCGGGCGTGTCGCAACCTCTCGTTTCGTAGCCGGCAGAAAATTTCTTTGCTGCCAGTGTGACTTACGTATTTACGTAAACAGCACCTTTATGATTATATTACGGATAAACATTGATTGCAAGCTTTTTTTATGGAAAAACCGGGATTCTTTTGCATTTCTTTCAGAAAATTTCTTTTGGTTTCGTAACACAAAAAAAGAAGCGTTGACCGCTTCTTTTAAGCACTTCTTCATTTCCTATTTATTATAGAAGAAAACCTGCTATTGCGGCGCTTCCTCCTGCATACGGTCTTGGGCCTGGGTATAGGCACCATGCCACACATGACCGACATAAGGATTGATCACCACTCCTTCTTTGATTGCCGCTGTGACAAAGGCTTTCGCTAACCGAACGCTTTCCACGATGGGTTTGCCTTTTGCAAGACCCGCAGCGATCGCTGCTGAAAAGGTGCAGCCTGCCCCGTGATTGAAATCGGTAGCGATTTTTTCACTTTCTAACAAGAGGAAGGATTGCCCATCATAAACGAGGTCAACGGCTTTTGCTCCTGGCAAGCGATGCCCCCCTTTGATCACGACGTATTTAGCACCTAATTCATGGATTTTTTCAGCAGCTTGCTTCATGGCCTCCACACTCGTCAAATCACCCAAACCTGAAAGAATCCCCGCTTCTACTAAATTGGGGGTGACAACATCTGCTAACGGCAACAAATGCGTGATGATGGCATCGACGCTTTTTGGCTGTAAGATTTCTGCAGTCCCTTTGCAAGCAATGACAGGATCGATCACCACATTTTTGACTTGCTGCTGTTGGATCATCTGCGCAGCTTGGACAATATTGTCTTCATTGCCTAACATGCCCGTTTTTAGAGCATCCATCGGATCACCTGCAAAAGCAGAGATCATTTGTTTTTCGACAAGCGCTGTTTCCATCGCCGTTACTTCATGGCTCCAACCTGCTTGTGGGTCCATCGTGACGATCGAAGCGATCGTGGCAAAACCAAAGACACCATATTCCTGAAATGTTTTTAAATCTGCTTCGATACCGGCACCTCCGGTTGAATCCGACCCAGCAATTGATAGGACTTTTTCCATCTTCCTCATCTCCTTGTGCTTTTTGCTAAGTATAGTCAATCTTCCCCTTGACGAAAAGAGCCATTTGGCTTATTTTTAAACCATCCAATTGAAAAAGGTGGTGCAGGATGGCTTCATCAAGTATCGACAAACAGAAGAAACAACCGATTTACCAGCAGATCGTGACTCATTTTATCGAAGAGATCCAAGCGGGAATCTATGGACCTGGGGATCGTTTGCCACCAGAGCGCAGCCTTGCTCAGACTTTTGGCGTCAATCGTTCCACCGTCGTCAAAGCGTTAGATGAATTGAAAAGCTTAGGATGGATCGAACGAAAACAAGGCAGCGGCTCTCGTGTATTGGAAGGTCGTTGGGGGAACCGCCAAACGCCGCTTTCTTATTTGCGCTCGTCTTTAAGCAGCCCTTATCTGCAGCAAGACCCTTACGTTCAACAGATTCAGCATTTGCGCACCGAGAAGGATGTGCTGGATCTGTACACAGGTGATCTACCTGCCGATCTGATCCCCGATTTCACGTTTCCTGCCTTTACCTGGGAAGAGATTCGCAAAGAAAGCACCAAAGTATTACCGACGGGTTATGAACCTTTGCAAGAAATCTTATTGCAGCACCTTGCTGATTCCTTCAATTTGCCCACCAACGGACAAAAACTAGTGATCACTGCTGGATCGACACAAGGAATCACCTTGCTAATGCAAGTCTTATTGCATGCGGGGGATTGTATCGCGACAGAGGACCCTTCTTTCTTGTTCTCTCTCCCCTTGTTTTCCACGATGAATGTCCAGCTGATCGGGATCAAGCAAGATAGCGAAGGGATGCGGCCTGCGGCATTGGAAAAAGTGTTGAAGGAAAAGAAGATCAAATTTGTTTATCTGAATCCCACCTTCCAAAATCCAACGGGTCATACTATGAGTGACCATCGGCGCCAAGCGATCATCCGCCTTTGCCAGACCTATCAAGTACCGATCATAGAAGACGATGTTTTTAGCGAGTTGGCTTTTGAGAAAGTACCGCCCAAGCTAAAATCCATGGCTCCCGAAACCGTCATTTATTTAGGCTCGCTTTCCAAATTACTAGGATCATCCATCAAAATCGGCTGGCTTTTGGTGCCAGAAGCGTTAGCCGACCAATTTGCCCAAGCGAAAAAACGGATGGCGATCGATACCACGATCTTCCCGCAAGTCCTTGCCAACATCGCCTTACGCTCCTTTGATTACCACCAGCAACAGCGGACACTGCTTGAAGAAATGGCCCAGCGTCAGCAAGACTTACTCCAACTCTTGCAGGCATTTCAGGAGGATTGGCAATGGCAGCCGACGAAAGGTGGTCTTTACCTGTGGTTGACTTGGCGTCACCGCACATTGACTCGCAAAGATTGGGCACTCTTTTTGGCGAACGATTGCTTAGTAGCACCCGCGTTTCTTTTCAGTAACGATACGAATGGCTTGCGTTTGAACTATACCCGCTTAGCCAAAGATGATTTACCGCTATTTCAAGAACGATTCACAAAAATCACCCAACAGTTAAAGGAGCAAACCTATGAACGAAACCATTGAGCTTTTGCACAATCACCGCACTTACCGACAATTTGACCCTGACTACCGCTTGAGCCAAGAGCAAGTAACCGCGATTTTGACTGCGGCTCGTCAAGCACCTAGCTGGATGAACGGGCAAGCCTATTCGATCTTAGTGATCGACGACCCGCAGATCCGCCAACAAATGGTCGAATGGAATCCTGGCAATCCTCATATCGCAGCAAGTTCACTCTTTCTGCTATTTTTAGCTGATTTAAATCGAACCAAAAAAGTTGCTGACGAAAAACAGACTCCCTATCCAATCGATGAGGGCTATCAGCCATTATTGATCGCCACCACTGATGCCAGCATCGCTTTGCAATCTGGTGCGATCGCTGCTGAATCACTAGGCTTAGGCACCGTCATTTCTGGCAGTGTCCGCAAAGACAGCGCCAAAATCGCTGAATTGTTGCACTTACCAGAATATGTCTATCCTGTGGCTGGCTTGAGCATCGGTAAACCAATCGTAGAAATGAAGGTCAAACCTCGCTTGCCAGAAGAAGCGGTCATTCATTACAACCATTATCAGGACTATTCTTATGAGGCGATCGAAGCGTACGATCAAACGATGACTGCTTTTGGAGAAGCCCGCGAGACCAAACCATGGTCAGAAAAATTCGCTGGCTTTTACAGCAATCGTCCTGACCAAGGATTTGACGCCTTCTTGAAGAAGCAAAATCTAATAAAATAAAAAGCACCGCTCTCTTTAGCTTCGATGAACCGTAACGGATTCATCCACGCTAGAGAGAGCGGCTTTTTTTCTACAAGAGTCAAAAAAAGAGCAAAAGCGCGTACGCTTTTGCTCTTCGATCAATCAAATTAAGCTTGGATTGAAGTTACAACGCCTGAACCAACAGTACGTCCGCCTTCACGAATTGAGAAACGAGTTCCGTCTTCGATAGCGATTGGGTGGATCAATTCAACGTCGATTGTTACGTTATCACCAGGCATAACCATTTCAGTTCCTTCTGGTAATTCAACAACACCAGTTACGTCAGTTGTACGGAAGTAGAACTGAGGACGGTAGTTAGTGAAGAATGGTGTGTGACGTCCACCTTCTTCTTTTGTTAAAACGTAAACTTCAGCTTTAAATTTTGTATGAGGTGTGATTGTACCAGCTTTAGCCAATACTTGTCCACGTTGGATGTCTTCACGAGCAACACCACGTAGCAATGCACCAATGTTATCCCCTGCTTCAGCATAGTCTAACAATTTACGGAACATTTCAACACCAGTTACAGTTGTTTTAGCAGTTTCTTCAGCAATACCAACGATTTCAACTTCGTCACCAACGCGAACTTGTCCACGTTCAACACGGCCTGTAGCAACAGTACCACGTCCAGTGATTGAGAATACGTCTTCGACTGGCATCATGAACGGTTTGTCAGTGTCACGTTCTGGAGTTGGAACGTATTCGTCAACTGCAGCCATTAATTCCATGATTTTTTCTTCGTATGAAGCATCGCCTTCAAGAGCTTTCAAAGCAGAACCAGCGATTACAGGAACATCGTCGCCTGGGAAGTCATATTCTGACAATAAGTCACGAACTTCCATTTCAACTAATTCTAGTAATTCTTCGTCATCAACCATATCCATTTTGTTTAAGAAAACAACGATGTATGGTACACCAACGTTACGTGATAACAAGATGTGTTCACGTGTTTGAGGCATAGGACCATCAGCAGCAGATACTACTAAGATCGCGCCGTCCATTTGAGCAGCACCAGTGATCATGTTTTTAACGTAGTCCGCGTGTCCTGGGCAGTCAACGTGAGCATAGTGACGTGCTTCAGTTTCGTACTCAACGTGAGCAGTTGAGATAGTGATTCCGCGTTCGCGTTCTTCTGGAGCGCCATCGATTTGGTCGTAAGCTGAAGCTTGAGCCAAACCTTTTTTAGATAATACAGTTGTGATAGCAGCTGTAAGTGTAGTTTTACCATGGTCAACGTGTCCGATCGTACCAATGTTTACGTGGGGTTTAGAACGGTCAAATTTTTCTTTTGCCATTTTAAAATGTTCCTCCTAAAAATGCAGTTTATTTTTTATATTTGATAGGTAGGGAGCCGCAGCTCCCCATCCCTTATCATCGATAATATTGTACACGAAACTCAGAAAAAAATATAGCTTTTTACTTAATTTCCTATACTTCCATCAATTATTCAGCTTTGCCGCCGTTTTTCTTGATGATTTCTTCTTGAACAGATTTAGGTACATCTTCATAGTGATCAAATGTCATCATGAACGTACCGCGACCTTGTGTTGATGAACGAAGTGTTGTTGCGTAACCGAACATTTCAGCTAATGGCACGATTGCGTTCACGATTTGTGAGTTACCGTGTGCTTCCATTCCTTCTACGCGTCCACGACGAGCAGTTACGTGGCCCATAACATCACCTAAGTAATCTTCTGGTACAGTGATAACTACTTTCATCATTGGTTCAAGAATTACTGGGTTTGCTTTCTTCGCTGCAGCACGTAAAGCCATAGAAGCTGCAACACGGAAGGCAGTTTCACTTGAATCGACATCATGGTATGAACCATCATAAAGTTTTGCTTTGATGTCTACTAATGGGTAACCGGCTAAGACACCGTTCGCCATTGAGTCTTCAAGTCCTTTTTCAACTGCTGGGATGTATTCACGAGGAACCACACCACCGACAATCGCGTTTTCGAATTCGAAGCCTTTACCTTCTTCGTTTGGTGTAAATTCGACCCATACGTGACCGTATTGACCTTTACCACCAGACTGACGTACAAATTTACCTTCCGCTTGTGTTGCTGCACGGAATGTTTCACGATAAGAAACTTGAGGCGCACCTACGTTTGCTTCAACTTTAAATTCGCGACGCATACGGTCAACTAAGACGTCCAAGTGAAGTTCTCCCATACCAGCGATAACAGTTTCGCCTGTTTCAGCGTTTGTTTCCACACGGAATGATGGATCTTCTTCAGCAAGTTTTTGTAAAGCAACCCCCATTTTATCTTGGTCAGCTTTTGATTTAGGCTCAACAGCGACTTCGATAACTGGTTCTGGGAATTCGATTGATTCAAGGATTACTGGTGATTTTTCATCACATAGTGTATCCCCAGTTGTTGTGTCTTTCAAACCAACAGCAGCGGCGATATCGCCTGAGTATACTGTTTGGATTTCAGCACGAGTGTTGGCGTGCATTTGTAGGATACGACCGATACGTTCGCGTTTGCCTTTTGAAGCATTCAATACGTATGATCCAGAGTTCAAGATACCTGAATACACACGGAAGAATGTCAAACGGCCTACGAATGGGTCAGTCATTACTTTAAATGCTAATGAAGCAAATGGTGCTTCATCGTCAGCCGGACGATCAGTTTCTTCGTCTGTTTTAGGATTGATCCCTTTAATCGCAGGAACATCAAGTGGTGAAGGCAAGTAGTCGATGACTGCATCCAACATCAATTGAACCCCTTTGTTTTTAAAGGCAGATCCGCAAAGAACAGGGAAAAAGTCAACAGTCAATGTTGCTTGACGAATACCAGCTTTCAATTCTTCTTCAGTGATTTCTTCACCTTCCAAGAATTTCATCATTAGTTCTTCATCAGTATCAGCAACAGCTTCGATTAATTTTTCGCGCCATTCTTCAGCTAATTCTACGTATTCTTCAGGAATTTCAGTCTCTTGGATTTCAGTTCCTAAGTCATTTGTGTAGATTTCAGCTTTCATTTTTACTAAGTCGATAATACCAGTAAAGTCATCTTCCGCACCAATTGGTAATTGGATTGGGTGAGCATTTGCTTGTAAACGATCATGTAAAGTTGATACAGAGTATAAGAAGTCTGCACCAATTTTGTCCATTTTGTTACAGAATACAACACGCGGTACGCGGTAATCTGTCGCTTGACGCCAAACTGTTTCTGTTTGAGGTTCTACACCTGATTGTGAGTCCAACACAGTTACAGCACCATCAAGTACACGCAATGAACGTTGCACTTCGATTGTGAAGTCCACGTGTCCTGGTGTGTCGATGATATTTACGCGGTTTTCTTTCCATTGCGCAGTTGTCGCAGCAGAAGTGATTGTGATCCCACGTTCTTGTTCTTGTTCCATCCAGTCCATTTGAGAAGCACCTTCATGTGTTTCACCAATTTTATGGATTTTACCTGTGTAATAAAGGATACGTTCAGTTGTCGTTGTTTTACCAGCGTCAACGTGGGCCATGATCCCGATATTACGAGTTTTTTCTAGCGAAAATTCTCTTGCCATTCTAGGTTGTTCCCCTCTCATTCTTACTTAACTTAAGCTAAGGTTGTCTCAGTACCTTCCAATAAAAAGCAGTGAGGATCTTACCAACGATAGTGAGCAAATGCGCGGTTGGCTTCCGCCATTTTGTGTGTGTCTTCGCGTTTTTTCACAGAAGCACCAGTGTTGTTCGCTGCATCCATGATTTCTTTTGCAAGACGTTCTTCCATTGTGTGTTCGCCACGCAAACGAGCGTAGTTTACCACCCAACGAAGACCTAGAGTTGTACGACGTTCAGGACGTACTTCTACTGGTACTTGATAGTTAGAACCACCGACACGGCGAGCTTTAACTTCCAATACAGGCATAATGTTTTTCATTGCTTGTTCGAAAACTTCCAATGGATCATTTCCTGTAGATTCTTTGATAATGCCAAAAGCATTGTAGATAATATTTGCAGCAACACCGCGTTTACCATCAACCATTACACGGTTGATCAAACGAGTTACTAATTTTGAGTTATAAATAGGATCTGGTAAAACATCACGTTTTGCAACAGGACCTTTACGAGGCATCCGTAACTCCTCCTTCCGAGATATCAGTTCTGATTTAAATAAGATTCATTTGATCTGTTTGTCTTAAAGATTAAGCTTTAGGACGTTTTGTACCATATTTAGAACGAGATTGTTTACGATCGTTAACACCGGCAGTATCCAATGCACCACGAACGATATGGTAACGTACCCCTGGTAAGTCTTTTACACGTCCACCACGTAACAAGACCACGCTGTGTTCTTGTAAGTTGTGTCCGATACCTGGAATATAAGCTGTCACTTCAATCAAGTTTGACAAACGAACACGCGCATATTTACGTAGAGCTGAGTTCGGTTTTTTCGGTGTCATAGTTCCCACACGAGTAGCTACCCCACGCTTTTGAGGTGAGTTAACATTCGTTTGAGCTTTCTTGAAACTGTTATATCCTTTGTTCAATGCTGGTGAATTTGATTTTTCAACCTTGGATTTACGAGGTTTACGTACTAATTGATTAATTGTAGGCATCCCTAGTTGTCCTCCTTCCTTGATTCGCTTTATAGTCCCACACATCCAGGTGGTTCTTTTTTTGCGATAAAAAATAATGCATTCTCTGCATTCATATCAACTATGCTTTGATAGACAGTCAGCACGTCTCCAACGAGAGACCTGTAGATAAAGCACCTTTGATAGAATATCATGCTTATTCTTACCTGTCAAGTATCCCCCTAAGCTTTTTTCAAAAGAAATCTGTTACGAAAAAATCCGCAAATTTTACGCTTCTTCCTATATAATAGAGACAAAGCATTTATTTAAAAAAGGCGGGAAGAAAATGAACCTAAAAGAAATGGTCGGCATTGAAGCGGCTAGTTATGTAAAAGATGGCATGGTGGTTGGCTTGGGCACTGGCTCAACAGCCTACTACATGATTGAAGAACTGGGTCGACGGGTAAAAGAAGAAGGTCTATCGATCACGGGTGTCCCAACTTCTTGGGCATCGAAAAAACAAGCAGAAGGATTAGGTATCCCGATTCGCACCATCGATGAAGTGGACGCTGTGGATCTTACGATCGACGGTGCAGATGAGATCAGCCAGGATTATCATGGCATCAAAGGCGGCGGTGCAGCCCTTTTATTCGAAAAAATTGTGGCGTCTAACTCCAAAAAAGTCTTGTGGATCGTTGATGAATCGAAAATGGTCGAAACACTTGGTGCCTTCCCGTTGCCAGTGGAAGTGATCCCTTACGGCAGCCAACAGCTGTTGCGTCTGTTCGAGAAGAAAAACTACCATCCAAAACTGCGTCTGAATGAAGAAGACGAACCGTTAAAAACCGATTGTAGCAATTACATCATCGATCTTCATCTAGAAACGATCACCGCCCCTACTGAGTTGGCACAGGAATTAGATGCTACAGTGGGCGTGGTTGAACACGGTCTGTTTTTGGATATGGTCCACACGATCATTGTCGGATTGCCTGAAGGCCCGAGTACCAAGCACGTTAGATAAAGGAAACAAAAAAGAGGAGCGATATCGCTTCTCTTTTTTTCGTTATTTTTCTTCAATCGACTTAATTTTTATTATTTTTTGTGCAAATTACCCTATCATTTAAGAAATAATTATGATACATTCAATAAAAAGGGAAAGGTAGGAGGGTTTATGAAAATCATAGGCTATGCTCGTTCAACGATCACCGACAACTCAACAAGTGAACAATTAAACAAGCTCGAAGAATTTGGGTGTCATGAATTTTTCCATGAGACATTTAGCGTGGAAGAAAGTGAAGAAAATCATTCATTGGAGTCAGTGGTGGCACAAATGCAGCCCGGCGACACCTTAGTCGTTACGGAACTGCATCGTTTAGGGAAAACCACCAGACAGCTGACCGATCTCACTGATCTATTAAAACAGCGAGAGCTTCATCTGGTTTCACTGGCAGAACAAATCGATACCCGCGGTCCGATGGGACAGGTTTACTTCAATTTAATGGAAGGACTTGCGATCATGGAACGCTCACTCATCAAAGAGCGCACGCTGGTCGGCTTAAATAAAGCCCGCAAAAAAGGCAAAATTGGCGGTCGTCCAAAAATCGATCCGAAAACGATCAAAAAAATCCGTCAATTGTACTACGAGAAAAAAGAAACGATTCAATATATTTCTGAAAAATGCGGTGTTTCTGTAGGTACATGCTATAAATACATAAAATTATCCGAAGAAGAATGGAACAAGTTACGTTCATAGTTGTCGACTCCCCCTAGAACAGCATGAAACAAAAGCGGTCCTCTTTTTAATGATCCCCTTTTGTTTTTCCTTAAGAATGGCGTTTTCCCCCAGCTTTTCCTCCAAAACCATGGAAATTCTTTGAGAAAGAGTGTACAATAAATACGGAATTGAAAATTTCAGAAAAATATCGAATATCTAAAGGAGAGTTTTACATGCCAAAATTAGTATTTTCTCGTCATGGACTAAGCGAATGGAACAAATTAAACCAGTTTACCGGTTGGGCTGATGTTGATCTAGCGCCAGAAGGTGTCGAAGAAGCAATCGAAGGCGGACGTAAAATCAAAGAAGCAGGCATCGAATTTGACGTTGCTTACACATCTGTTTTAACTCGTGCCATCAAAACTTGTAATTACATTTTAGAATATTCTGATCAACTTTGGGTACCAACGATCAAATCATGGCGCTTAAACGAACGTCATTACGGTAAATTACAAGGTTTAAATAAAAAAGAAACTGCTGAAAAATACGGTGACGAACAAGTACACATCTGGCGTCGTTCTTACGATGTTTTACCTCCATTGATGGAAGCTTCAGATGAAGGTTCTGCTGCAAACGACCGTCGTTATGCAATGCTTGACCCTCGCGACGTACCTGGTGGAGAAAACTTAAAAGTTACTTTAGAACGTGCATTGCCTTTCTGGCAAGATGAAATCGCCCCAGCATTAAAAGACGACAAAACTGTCTTAGTTGCGGCTCACGGAAACTCTCTACGTGCATTAGCAAAACATATCGAAGGTATTTCTGACGAAGATATCATGGATCTTGAGATCCCAACTGGTCAACCACTTGTTTATGAATTGAACGATGATTTGACTGTTGCGAAAAAATACTACTTATAAGCCTCGCTTATCGCTGCCCTTTTTTAAAAAAGGGCAGTTTTTTTATTGGCATTTCCTCCCCCCTCTTTTATAATTGAGGGCGTACTCGAAAGGAGCTTATTATGAAACTAGTCAAAAATGATACCGTTTTATTTTTAGGTGACAGCATCACAGATTGCGATCGTGATCGCCAAGATCCCCACGATTTAGGACATGGGTTTGCCCGTCTCGTTGCCGATCAGCTGGCAGAGAAATTCCCCACTGCGGACTTTACCTTTTATAACCGCGGGATCGGCGGCAATAAAGCTGCCGATGTCTTAGCCCGTCTCCAAGAAGATTGCCTTCAATTAGCGCCTGACGTCTTGGTCTTTATGATTGGGATCAACGACACGTGGCACAATGCCGGTGGTCCCGATTTTGGTTCAGAAGAGGCCGCAACGTCCTTTGAGGCAACCTACCGTCAAATTCTGGAACAAGTGACCCAACAGGGGATCACGCGTATTTTCTTGCTGGAACCTTTTGTTTTGCCATATCCTGAAGATCGTCAAACCTGGCGGATCGATCTTGATCCGAAAATCCAAATCGTTCGTCGCTTAGCTACCGCCTTTCATTGTCAGCTGCTGCCGCTGGATGGCTTGTTTGCCGAAGCAGCCGTTGCTAGCTCCCCGCAGGCACTGACAGGCGATGACGGGGTGCACCCCACTCCTGCTGGACACGCCTTGATTGCGAATCAGCTAATGGCCCGTTTGGCTTTTTCTTCTGAAGGGTAAATAAACAGACCGCTCCGCGACAACCAAGTCGCAGGAACGGTCTTTTTTATGATTAAAGATAGGTTGAAGGAGTCAAGGAATCTTGGTAGATTGCGATCACGTCTTCTTCTTGCAGCGGTACATACGCATTTGTTGCAATAGAGCTAAATTGAACTGCTTGAGCCGCCATTTCAGCAAAATGGGTGTCATCGGCGATCCCTACTTCTGGCAAAGTCATTGGAATATCGCAAGAAGCAAAAAAGTCATACAGTTTTTGAATCCCCATTCGGGCAGCTAATTCTGGCACTGCTTCTTGGACACCAAAGACTTCTCTGGCAAACCGCGCAAATTTCGGCGCCGTTTCTTCATTCAATACATGAAGCATCCAGCGTGGGGTCAGAATCGCTAAGCCGATGCCATGGGTAATGTCATAAAACGCACTCAACTCATGCTCCATCGCATGACAAGACCAAGCACCACCCTTGCCGCTTCCAGTCAAACCATTTAAGGCTAAGGTGCTCGCCCACATCAAATTCGCCCGCGCATCATAGTCTGTGGGGTCATTTAATGCGATGGGCAGATTTTTAATGACTGCTTTTAGCAATCCTTCTGCTACACCGTCTTGGACATCTGTTCCTTCTGTTTTACTGAAATAATTTTCAATCAGATGGCTCATGATATCCGCTGAACCGGCAGCCGTTTGATAGCGACTGACACTAAAGGTCGTTGTTGGATCTAAAAAAGATACTTTCGGTAAAAATTCGGGTCCGTGAACACCAAGTTTTTGTTTCGTTTCTAGATTAGAGATCACCGCACCGCGATTCATTTCACTGCCAGTAGCCGCAAGGGTCAAGATCGTTACTAATGGAATCGCTGGTCCTTGATAGCTTCTGGAAAGAACTAAGTCCCAAGGCTCTTGCTCACTGCAAGCCGCCCCAGCGATCACTTTGCTGCAATCAATTACAGAACCGCCGCCAACAGCTAAAATGACGTCGATCTTTTCTGAACGACAAAGAGCGGCTCCTTGACGAACGGTTTCGATTCGTGGATTTGGATCGACACCAGTCAATTCAGTGACTTGATTGCCGTTGGCAGTCAATTGCGCCATGACTGCATCGTACAAGCCGTTTTTCTTGATACTGCCGCCACCATAGACTAGCAAGACGTTTTTTCCAAATGTATTCAGTACTTCTGGCAGCTCGTTCAGACGGTCTTTCCCAAAACGAATGTCCGTCGTTACATGAAACGTAAAATTATTCATTGTCTCATCTCCTTTTTACACCTTTTCTTTTCATTAAACCATTTTCTGGCAAAAGTGCAACGCTTCTTCGTGGCTTTTTGCCAACAAAAAAAGATAACACATTCTCGGTTGCATGCAAACCAATACGATTTGGCTGCTTGCTCTATCAAAAGCAAGCAGCCTTCGCATCGTTCATGCACCGATCCTGCGGTATCTTTTTTACGCGATCGCTGCTTCTAAGCCAACTTTGATCATGTCGTTAAATGTCGTTTGTCTTTCTTCTGGCGTTGTTTCTTCTCCAGTGATGATGTGGTCGCTGACGGTACAGATCGCTAAAGTTTGAACGTGGAATTTCGCTCCTAAATAGTATAAGGCTGCGGCTTCCATCTCAACACCCATCACCCCAAGGTCTGCCAACTGTAACGTTTCCGTCATGTCATCTTTGTAGAAGGTATCTTCAGATAAGATGTTACCGACGTGAGTCGTAAATCCTGATTCAATCGCTGTATCATAGGCTTTACGCAACAGTGCAAAGTCAGCGATTGGTGGGAAATGGAAACTTTGGAAGTTTTTTGCTACCATCGATGAACTTGTTGCTGCCGCTTGGGCAATCACAAGATCACGCACGTGGACATCTTTTGAGATGGCACCACACGTACCGACCCGAATCAATTTCTTCACGCCGTAAGAGTTGATCAATTCATGGGCATAGATACTCGCTGAAGGCATGCCCATGCCGGTTCCTTGGACAGAGACCCGCTCGCCCTTATAAACGCCTGTATAGCCCAACATCCCCCGAACGTTGTTGTAACAGATCGGGTCTTCTAAAAATGTTTCAGCAATATATTTTGCCCGCAGTGGATCACCTGGTAACAAGATTTTGTCTGCGATCTCGCCTGCTTTTGCTTCGATATGAACGCTCATTCGTTTTTCTCCTTTGGTCTGCTTTTTATAGTACTGCTAACGTTTCTTTGATCAACGCTTTAAATTCTGCCTTGACCCGTTCCGTCGTTTCCACGACTTCTTCATGATTCAAGCTCGCTTGCATACCAGCAGCCAAGTTTGTGATACAAGAAACACCTAAGACTTTCAAGCCACTGTGAACAGCAACGATCACTTCCGGGACAGTCGACATACCGACAGCATCGGCACCGATCGTCCGAGCAAAGCGGATCTCTGCTGGCGTTTCATACGTAGGACCTGAGAAGCCCATATAAACGCCTTCTTTTAAGTGCAATCCTTTTGATGCACCAACTTTTTGTGCCGCTTCCCGATAAGGCAAATGGTAGGCTTGGCTCATATCTGGGAAACGTGGCCCCATTTCTTCTTCGTTTTCACCAATCAGTGGGTTGTCCCCCATAAAGTTGATTTGATCGGTGATCAACATCAAGTCTCCCGGCTGGAAGCTTTCGTTTACGCCGCCACAGGCATTGGTCACGACTAAAGAGTGAGCTTTTAATGCCGCCATCACACGGACGGGGTAAGTGACCGTCTGCATCGAATGGCCTTCATAATAATGGAATCGTCCTTGCATCGCTAAGACTTTTTTCCCAGCTAATGTTCCATAGACCAATTGTCCTGCATGACCGACCACTGTCGAAACAGGAAAATGCGGGATATCGTTGTAAGGCAACACGATTGGGTTTTCGATCTCATCGGCTAATTCACCTAAGCCAGATCCTAAGATCAACCCAAATTCCACTTCACCGACGCCGCTTTCTTGGATAAATGCCGTTGTTTCTTGTAATTTCTCATGTAACGTTGTCATCTCATCACCTCTAGTTTAAATGTTGTAAAAAGCTTGTTCCGTTTTCTGTAGCTGAAACACCAAAGTTTTCAGCGATCGTTGCGGAAATATCCGCATAGTAGCCTTGTGGCAATTTGCCTTGGCCTTGGAATTTCTTGCTGTACGCTAATAATGGCACATATTCTCTCGTGTGATCCGTTCCCGTAAAGGTTGGGTCATTGCCGTGGTCAGCTGTGATCAACAACAGATCCTCGTCTCCCATTGCTTCTAAAAGTTCTGGAATACGCAAATCAAAATCTTCAATGGCATGGGCATACCCTACGACATCGCGACGGTGACCATAAAGCGCATCGAAGTCGACCAAGTTCGTAAAGCTTAGACCCGTAAAGTCTTGTTTCATCACCTTCAGTAACTGATCCACACCGTCCATATTGCTCTTCGTCCGTACAGAATCGGTGATTCCTTGTCCGTTGAAGATATCATTGATCTTCCCAACGGCGATCACGTCTTTTCCAGCTTCTTTCAAGGAATCTAACACTGTATGGCCAAATGGATCGAGTGCGTAGTCATGACGATTGCTCGTACGAGTAAAGTTTCCAGGCTCACCGACATACGGACGCGCGATGATGCGGCCGATCATATATGGCTCATCTTTCGTGATATCCCGAACGTACTGACAAATACGATACAATTCTTCTAATGGAATGATTTCCTCATGGGCAGCGATCTGCAACACTGGGTCAGCCGAGGTGTAAACGATCAGATCGCCAGTCTTCATTTGATGTTCGCCGAAATCATCAATGACTGCTGTCCCTGAATACGGCGCATTGCAGACGATTTTACGTCCTGAGAACGTTTCGATCTGTTGCAACAATTCATCGGGAAACCCATCGGGAAATACGCGGAAAGGTTTTTGGATATTCAAGCCCATGATCTCCCAGTGCCCCGTCATCGTATCTTTCCCAACGGAAACTTCTTCCAATTTGGTTGCATACCCATCATGGTCAGCTACCGCCTTCACGCCTTCTAAAGGACGGATCGTCCCTAGGCCTAATTGTTCCAAGTGAGGGATCGTCAAGCCTGCTTCTTTTGCAATATGGCCTAACGTATCTGAGCCGACATCACCAAAAGCTGCCGCATCAGGTGCTTCACCAATTCCGACTGAATCCATCACGATCAAGTGTACACGTTTAAACATTCTATTCCCTACTTTCTTTATTTTATGCTTTTACAAGCGGATCTACTACCTCTATCATACTAAACTTAAGCAAAAATTGCGCTGGGTTGCTTTGGAAATTTCCTGATGCGTTCCTTTCACCCAGAGGATAGAAAAAGGGCAGGACACAGCAACACATTCATGTCCCATAGCCCCACCCTTTCATACTGAAAAAATTATTTAGATTTAATGTAGTTCTTCCCGTTAGCTTTCGGACCAGCGGCTTTTCCAAGGAAAAGAACGAGCACGATGATCGTCAAGGCATAAGGCGCAGCTTGTAAGTAAACCGCTGGAATGGAAGAGATGATTGGCAGTTGGCCACCTACGATACTGATGTTTTGCGCAAAACCGAAGAAAATCGCAGCTCCCATTGCACCAAGTGGATTCCATTTACCAAAGATCATCGCAGCCATCGAGATAAACCCTTGACCGGCGATCGTTGTCACAGCAAAGCGACCCGCGATCGATTGAGCAAACAAGGCACCGCCCATCCCGCCAAGGAAACCAGAGATCAAGACACCTGAGTAGCGCATCACGTAAACATTGATCCCTAAGGTATCCGCTGCTTGTGGATGCTCACCGACAGAACGAAGACGCAACCCAAAGCGTGTTTTGAAAATCACGAACCACGCGATCACTGAGATCAAAATAGCGAAGTACGCCGGTAAGAATGTTTGATTAAAGAAAATCGGGCCAATGATAGGAATATCTTTAAGAATCGGGAAATTGAAATACCCCAATGTCCGTTGGATGTTATCCGTTTGCCCTTTGTTGTAGATCGCTTTGACTAAGAACACAGCCAAAGCTGGTGCCATCAAGTTCATCACCGTACCACTGATGATGTGGTCGGCACGGAAGTTGATGGTTGCCACCGCATGCAGCAAGGAGAAAACCACACCGACAAGTCCGCCGACGAGCATCCCTAACCATGGTGTCCACGCACCAAATTGTGACGCAAATTCAATATTGAAAACAATCGAGCTAAAAGCACCCATAACCATGATTCCTTCAAGACCCACGTTAACGATCCCGCTGCGCTCTGAGAACACGCCACCTAGCGCCGTCAAAATCAGAGGAGACGCATAAATCAATGTTTGAGTGACAATCGAAGAAATTAAACTAATATCCATTAGATGGTTCCTCCTTCCTGATCTTGATCGTTTGGTTGGGCTTCAATCTCCTGTACGACCAGCGCTTCTTTTTTGCCGTCAAAGATTTTTGCCAACAAGAAACGAATCACAAAGCTGATCGCTACGAAGAAAATAATAATTGCGATATTGACATCGACTAATTCAGATGGAATACCTGCAAACTGCATGCCTTGTCCACCTAATTTCAAAATACTGAACAAGAGGGCTGAAAGCAAGATTCCGATCGATGAGCCGCTTCCTAACAAGGATACAGCCATACCGTCAAAACCGATGCTCAATGATGACCCTTGAACGAAGAAGTTTTCAAACGTTCCTAGTCCTTGAACGACTCCACCTAATCCAGCAAGCGTTCCAGAGATGATCATGGAGATAATGATCGTCCGTTTGCTGCTCATCCCCGCATATTCAGAAGCGCTTGGGTTCAAGCCCACCGCGCGGATTTCATAACCAAGAGTGGTTTTTTTCATCAAGAACCAAACCAAAACTAAGAAGATCAAGGCTAAGAAGATCCCTAAGTTCAAGCGAGAGTTGCTCGTGATGCTTGCTAGAAACGGCGTCTGCATGGAGGCATTTTCCCCCACCATTTTTGTGACCCCTTTTGTCGTGATCATGGATTCGCTCATCACATTATTGACTAAATGGTTCCCCGTATAAAGCAAGATATAGTTCATCATGATCGTCACGATGACTTCACTTGTTCCAAAGAATGCCCGTAGGAAACCAGGAATCGCAGCTGCGATCGCCCCGCATAAAGCCCCTACGATCACGGCTAATGGCAAGACCACCAACCGAGGCGCATCTGGCATCGCTAGTGCGACCCAGATACTAGCAACCCAACCTGCTAGCGCTTGACCAGAAAGACCGATATTGAAGAATCCGGCTGAATTTGCAACGGCAAACCCCAGAGCGGTAAAGATCAATGGTCCTGCTGTAACAAAAATCTCACCAATGTTGCGGGCATTTAACCCACCTGTTTGTCCGTTGATAAAAACGGTCCGAAACATTTGTGTATACCCTGTGATTGGGCTGTAGCCGAAGGCCGCCATGATGATCCCGCCAAGGACGAATCCTAACAAGACAGCGATGATCGGCACTAATATATTGCGGATCTTTTCTTTGCGGTTATTCAACCGAACCACCTACTTCCTCCATTTGCAGCTCTCGTCTTGCTTCCTCCAAGGAGTACCCTGCCATCAACAAGCCAAGCTCTTTCTCTGATGTTTCTTTCGGATCAACGACCCCAACGATCTCACCAGCATGAATAACAGCAATGCGGTCTGATACATTCAAAATTTCATCTAATTCAAAGCTGACTAACAATACCGCTTTGAACTTATCCCGCTGTTCAATCAAGCGTTTGTGGATAAATTCGATCGCTCCAACATCCAACCCACGGGTCGGATTGGCAACGATCAATAGATCAGGATCGCGGCTGATTTCTCGTGCGATGATCGCTTTTTGTTGATTCCCGCCGGACAATGCCCGTGCTGGTACGATCTCGTTGACTGTTCGTACGTCAAATTCTTGAATCAAATCACGAGCAAACTCGTTGATCTCTCCGTAATCCAAGACACCTGCATTACTCAAAGGTTTTTTGTAGTAGGTTTGCAAGGCGATGTTTTCTGATAACATCATATCCAAGACAAGTCCGTATTTATGGCGGTCTTCTGGCACATGACCAACGCCGGCTTCGGTGACTTTCCGAGGCTTGAAGTTAGTGATGTCATCACCATTCAGCAAGACCTTGCCGCTTTCGACTTTCCGTAAACCAGTGATGGCTTGTAACAGCTCTGATTGTCCATTGCCATCGATCCCAGCAATCCCCAATACTTCACCTGCACGTACTTCTAAGCTTAAGTTTTTGACTGCTTCTAAGCCACGGTTTTCTTTTACAACTAAGTTTTCAACAGAAAGCACGACTTCTTTTGGTGACGCTTCTTTCTTCGGTGTCTTGAAGGACACAGAACGACCAACCATCATATCGGCCAACTGTTGCGAGCTGACGTCTTTGACATTGACGGTGCCGATCCCTTGTCCCCGACGGATAACTGTACAACGGTCTGCCACCGCTTTGATCTCATCCAGTTTGTGGGTGATCAAGATGATCGATTTGCCTTCACGCACCAATCCGCGCATGATCTCGATCAGCTCTTCGATTT
Source organism: Enterococcus sp. DIV0755f (assembly GCF_051713725.1). Taxonomy (NCBI): domain Bacteria; kingdom Bacillati; phylum Bacillota; class Bacilli; order Lactobacillales; family Enterococcaceae; genus Enterococcus; species Enterococcus sp. DIV0755f. The sequence continues at coordinate 249,904 of NZ_JBIOQL010000001.1, read as the reverse complement.
CTTGCGGTGTCAAAACTGCCGTTGGTTCATCAAAAATCAGTACATCTGCGCCGCGGTAAAGAGTCTTCAAGATCTCTACCCGTTGTTCCATCCCGACAGAGATGTCACGCACATAGGCATCTGGATCAACCGATAAACCATATTGCTCAGAAACTTTTTTGATTTCTTTGCGGGCTTTCTTGCGATCTAACACACCGAGATGATGGGGTTCGCTCCCCAAAATGATATTTTCTGTTACAGTAAAGGCGTCTACCAGCATGAAATGCTGATGCACCATACCGATCCCCAATTTGTTTGCTGCGGTCGGACTCGTGATATTCACTTTTTCACCATTCATCCAGATTTCACCAGATGTTGGTTCCAATAATCCTGACAGCATATTCATCAAGGTCGACTTGCCCGCTCCATTTTCACCAAGCAATGCGTGGATTTCTCCTGGCCTTACTTGCAAGTTGACATCGTCATTGGCTTTGAACGTTCCAAACTCTTTGGTGATATGACGCATTTCTACAACATATTTTTCCTCAGCCAAATTACTCACATCCTTACTTTCTAATTCGCTTATACAAACCATTCGTCATGTCAAAAAAATAATTGCTATTGCTTAGGATGATTACTATCCTCATGAAAACCCGTAGCTTTCATCAACATAGTAATCCAATGACGATCATCTTGCCCTAAACTAGGGCAAGATAACCGAAAAGAACAACTTTATTTTTCAGGTGTTTCTGGTACTTCTACTTTGCCGTCGATCACGTCTTGTTTCGCTGTTTCGATCGCTGCTTTGGCATCATCTGAAAGGAACCCTTCAGTAATGTCTACACCGCCATCTTTCAAGCCGTAAACAATGTGTTCGCCGCCAGGGAAGTTGTCTTCTAACGCACGAGTTGAGATATCTTGTACCGCTGCGCCAACACCTTTCAATGTTGAAGCCAATGTGAAGTTATCTTCTTTGCCATCAGCAGTTGTGTATTTTCCTTCGTCTTGTTGATCGCTATCTACACCGATGACCCAAACTTTTTTATCTTCTAGGTCTGCTTCGTTCAATTGTTCATTGATTGCTTTTGCTTCTTGGAAGACACCTGCACCAGTACCACCAGATGCGTGGAAGATTACGTCAACGCCACTTTGGTACATTGAAGCTGCCAATGCTTTCCCTTTAGCAGGATCACCAAATGATGCTGCATATTGAGGATCAACCGTGATTTCTTTGCCTAATTTTTCAGCTGCGTCTTGAACGCCCTTCATGAAACCAGCTTCGAAACGGTCGATAACGACGCCTTCTTCACCACCGATGAAGCCGACTTTGTTTGTTTTGGTTGTATACGCTGCGGCAAAACCAGCTAAGTAAGCTGCTTCGTTATCTTTAAATGTTGCTGAAACAACGTTGTCTTTGCCTTCGATCACATCATCGATGATCCCGAATTGTGTATCAGGGTTTTGGTCAGCTGCTGCTGCGATTGAATCTTTCAATAAGTAACCCACACCGAAAACTGTTTTGAAACCATTTTGAACGGCACCATTTACGTTGGTTGTGTATTCTGAAGCTTCATTTGATTGCACGTAGTCATAACCACCAGCACCGCGAGCGATCCCGTGTTCCTCACCCCATGCTTCTAAGCCTTCCCACGCTGATTGGTTGAATGAACGGTCATCCACCCCACCGATATCGGTAACGATTGCGACACTATGCGCTGCATCAGTCGTACCGTCTGCAGAACCGCCGCCAGTTGAATCAGTTGAACCTGAATTTCCTCCGCCACAAGCACCAAGTAAAGTCAACCCAGCTACTGCAACAATACCTAAACTAAATAATTTTGCTTTTTTCATTGCTGTAAAGCCCCCTAAAAATATAGTTTTTTTCAACAGCCGCATCGACTGAATGAACATGGTTTATAAATCTTTGTTCGTGAAGTAATAAGGCAATAGGCCTTCTACCGTGGTTTCTTTGATGACACCATCATCGCCGACTAAGGTCACCGGCATATCTGGCGCACAAAATTCCACCATGACCTGGCGGCAAGCACCGCAAGGAGAGATCGGTTCTGGCGTATGACCCGCCACAACCAAATGTTGAAACTCTTTTTCGCCTTCAGAAACGGCTTTGAAAAAAGCGGTTCGTTCTGCGCAATTTGTTAAGCCATATGAGGCATTTTCAATGTTGATCCCTTGATATATCGTACCATTTTTGGCAACGAGACAAGCACCGACCGGAAACTTAGAGTACGGCACATACGCTTTATCTAAGGCGGAAACGGCGGTGTCGATCCACTCTTTTTTCGCTATTGTCATTGTCTTCCCCGCTCTTATTTTTATTTTTTGCTACTTGATGCTAGGCTTAGTAGCCAGCACCTGTTGAGCCAGTCACGATAGCAACACTTGCGCTTGTTCCTAAGCGGTTTGCGCCCGCTTCGACCATAGCTGCAGCTTCTGCTTCGTTGTGGATACCACCAGAAGCTTTGACACCCATTTCTGGTCCTACTGTTTCACGCATCAAGCGAACATCTTCAACGACTGCCCCACCAGTTGAAAAGCCAGTTGAGGTTTTCACGAAATCTGCACCAGCTGCTTTGGCTAATTCACAGGCTTTGACGATTTCTTCGTTGTCTAATAACGCTGTTTCAATGATTACTTTGACAAGCGCTTTGTCTTTGGCTGCTTCAACGACTGCTTCGATGTCTGCTTGAACTTTTTTGTATTGTTTTGACTTCAAGGCACCTACGTTGATTACCATATCGACTTCATCTGCGCCGTTTTTGATCGCATCTGTTGTTTCATAAGCTTTGACCTCAGATGTGTTTGCTCCTAAAGGAAAACCGATCACGGTACAAACAGCCGTTGGTTCGCCTTGTAATTTTTCTGCTGCTAATGAAACCCACGTTGGATTGATGCAGACAGAATAGAAGTGATAGGTTTTTGCCTCTTCGATGATTCGTAAAACATCTTCCTCCGTTGCGTCTGCTTTCAAAATCGTGTGGTCGATCATGCGATTCAATTCCATTTTTATTCGCTCCTTATTCTGTAATAATGTCATGGATCAATGGCGGTTCTGCGCCATCTTCCCCAATTTCAATATTTTGGTCGATCAATGCTTTGACATCCTCGATTGCTTCGGTATTACTATAGATCGTCAATAACGATTCCCCTTTGCTTACGGATTCGCCAACTTTCTTATGCAATTTGATGCCCACTGCATGGTCGATGTCTTCGTCTTTGGTCTTACGACCTGCCCCTAACATCATCGCCGCGATCCCTAGCTCATTGGCAACTAATTTCGTCACCACGCCGCTCGTTTTCGCTGGGACTTCCACTTCATATTTCGCTGTCAAAATCTTGCTCGGGTCATCGATCACTGTAGCGTCTCCGCCTTGGTCTGTGATCATCTGTCTGAATTTTTCTAACGCTTTGCCTGAATGCAGGGCTTCTTCCAACAGTTGGCGTGCTTCTTCCAATGAATCAGCTTTTTTCGCTAAAACGACCATTTGGCTGCCCAGTGCATAGCACATTTCTTCCAAGTCTTTCGGTCCTTTTCCTTGCAGCGTCTCAATGGCTTCCACCACTTCCAAACTGTTGCCGATCGCTTCCCCTAAAGGCTGTGACATATCAGAAATGACTGCCATCGTTTGGCGATTTGCCAATTTTCCGATGCGGACCATCGTTTGGGCTAAGCGTTTGGCATCCTCCAAGTTTTTCATAAAGGCGCCATCGCCTGTGGTTACATCTAACACGATCGCATCGGCACCTGCCGCGATTTTTTTACTCATGATCGAGCTGGCGATCAATGGGATCGAACTAACCGTTGCCGTCACATCTCGTAAGGCATACAGTTTTTTGTCTGCAGGAGCTAAATCTCCTGATTGACCGATCACGGCCACTTTGCTTTCGTTGACTAATCGGATAAAGTCGGCTTCAGAAAGCTCGATTTTAAATCCAGGGATCGCTTCAAGCTTGTCTAACGTCCCACCAGTATAGCCTAAGCCGCGCCCAGACATTTTCGCAACTGGTACGCCAACACTAGCCACTAAGGGCGCTAAGATCAATGTGGTCGTATCACCAACACCGCCAGTCGAATGCTTATCGACTTTGATTCCTTCAATTGAGGATAGGTCGATCACTTCACCAGAATTTGCCATTGCTAGCGTTAAGTTCGTGATCTCTTCATCTGTCATATCTACATAAAAAATAGCCATCAACAAGGCACTCATTTGATAATCTGGAATACTTCCTTCAGTATACGCAGTTACAATGTAGTCAATTTCTTCCTTCGTCAATGACTTGCCGTCACGTTTCTTTTCAATTAAATCCACCATTCGCATCGAAATGACCCTCGCTTCCTTTAACATTATACAATAATTTTTCGTAGGGTAAACCACTTTAGTAAAACAGTTTACTAAATATCGCAAAACTATGAAAACACTTACAAGAAGAAATATACCGCATTATTTCTCGCTTGTCAATGTCTTCACGCTCTCACGAATAATTAATTTTGTATCAAAAATCTTATTTGGAATTCGCCGTGTCGGAAACTCAATGGCGTCCACTAAAAACTTCGCTGCGGTAAACCCGATCTCAAAAGTCGGCTGCATGACCGTGGTAAGCGGTGGTGTGATGTATTCCGATAATTTCAAGGCATCAAAGCCGATCACCGAGTAGTTTTCTGGTACTTTTTTGCCCGCCTCATAAATCGCTTGATAACAGCCGATCGCCATAGCATCGTTGCCACAGAAGAACGCTGTGATCTCTTTGTACTTCAATAATTCCTTCGTTGCTTCGTACCCGCCGGTAACCGTTAATTCAGCATTTTCTACATATCGGCCTTTAAAAGGGATCTGATGATCCTTTAAGGCATGGCGATAGCCATTGAACCGTTCCTCTAATTGATAGTAGCCGGTGATTTCTTTGAGCATCGCAATGTTGCGGTGACCATTTTTGATCAAATAGCTAACAGCTTGGTAGGCGCCTTCGTATTCTTTCACGATCAAACGACCATTGTCCCGCTGATTGATCCCACGATCGACTAAAATAATTGGTCGGTCATCAAAGAACCCGCTCTTCAAGGAATAATCCTCTGGCAGCAAATGCGGCGTCGCTAATAAGATGCCATCTACCGAACGATGAGACAGTTCATTCAAATATTGAACCTCTTTTTCTTGGCTGTGGCGCGAATTGCATAACACCAGCATGTAACCTAGTGGATTGAAATAACTTTCCGCCCCTTCAATGACTTTAGAGAAAAAGAAATCCGTCACATCAGGCACGATCATTCCGATCGTTTTTGAATGGCGGTTGATAAGATTCGAAGCAAAAAAATCCGGCTTATAGTGATATTTATTTACGATATCTAAGACCCGCTTTCGGGTTTCTTCACTAAAACGGCTGCCTTTATTGTTTAGGATCTGCGACACGGTCGTGACAGAGACGCCAGCCATTTCAGCAATCTGTTTAATCGTCAATTTCATCTGCTTCTCTCCTCTCTTGCCTAAAGTGTAGCAAATTTTTCTCAAAAAAAATAGCACACTTTCAACAAGTGTGCGACTTTCTTTTTCGTTGATCAAAAATGGCCCGATGATACAGACAGCTCTTTTAGCGGAGCTGCGATTGCTCCAAAGGCTGATGACAACAGGCTTTTTGAAAAACCAACTGGTCCAGTTGCCGCTAACCAGTGCTTGTCTTGGCGATGCCTTTGATCTGTTGAGAATCAAGGAGCAGCTACGCTTCTTTTACGCTTTGAATGATGTAATAGCCTTTGTCTTTTTTGATGATTTCGGCATTGCCAAAGGTCTCTTGCATTTTCTTTTGAGCACTCGGCGCCCCTTGTTTCTTTTGGATCACGATCGTTAAAGTCCCGCCTGCTTTAAGCAAAGGAAACGCCCCCGTCAAAATCTCATGAACGACTTCTTTTCCTGCCCGAATCGGTGGATTGCTGAGGATCGCCGCATAAGCAGGTTGATTTAATTGGGCATAGATATTGGATTGATGGATATCTACCTGTTCAATGCCGTTACGCTGGGCATTGCCTTTTGCCAAATCCACTGCCCGCTGATTGATATCGATCATCTCGACAGGTCGTTGACTCGCATGAGCTAACGCTAAACCAACAGGTCCATAGCCGCACCCAACGTCCAGCAGACTTCCTTCTGGCAGCTCCCCCCACTCAAACGCATCGATCAGCACCCGCGAGCCATAGTCCACCGTGTCACGGGAAAACACCCCGCTATCTGTCACAAAATGAAAGTTCTTTCCTCTTAATTCAAACGACCACTGCTCAAAATCATGGGCCGTATCAGGATTTTCTGTATAGTAATGATTACTCATGGTTATGCTCCTTTCTTCTATTTCCTCTTCGCTTGTTTTTTCTACTGGTTTCTACTAGTTTTTCCTTGTTTCTTCTATTCGAACAAGTGAACATAGTGAAATCACCAGTAAAAAAGCCCTGCAAGATTTGTCTGCTGCTTCTTTCTAATCATACCGAAAAACAGCCAGAAGTAAACGCCCAGCAAAAAAAACAACGAAAAAACAGTTTTTTGTTGTTTCTGCAAAGGAAATCATGTCTTTTTTCCAAGTTCCGCAAGTTTCTATGGTAAAATACTTTCGAACAGTGGCCTATCGCTTCTAATAGAAACCGATGATGCCGCAAAAAAGGAGCCTACTATGCAAGAAACCATGAATTTTTATCAAATTCCTCGTGAGCAATGGCAAGGGTTTTATACGAACGGCATGATGCCTTTCACTCAAGAAGAATTGGATAATATTAAAAGTTTGAACGACCGGATCTCGGTCCAAGATGTGGAAGATGTTTACGTGCCTTTGTGCCATCTGATCCATCTTTATATGAAAGAGTTTGAATCATTGACCCTCAGCAAGGGACTCTTTTTACACCGCTACGTCAAAATGCCGCCTTTTATCATCGGCATCGCTGGAAGTGTCGCCGTCGGCAAAAGCACCACCGCACGGCTCGTCCAAAATTTGTTGGCCCGTTTGTTTCCCCGTAGAACCGTCCAACTGATCACCACTGACGGCTTTTTGTACCCGAACGAAGTATTGGAAGAACGCGGCAGCTTGAATCGCAAAGGATTTCCAGAAAGTTATGACATGGAAGCCTTGATCAACTTTTTGAATGCGGTCAAATCAGGAGAACCAGACATTCAGATCCCCGTCTACTCCCATGAAGTCTACAATATTATTCCTGATACGTATGAAACGATCAGTCAACCAGATATCTTGATCGTGGAAGGCATCAATACCCTGCAACTGCCTGCCAACCAACAAATCTATATCAGCGACTTTTTTGATTTTTCAATTTTCGTGGATGCCCAACCAGCACTGATCGAAAAATGGTATTTGGAACGATTTGAATCATTACTAGACACTGCCTTTCAAGATCCCAGCAATTATTATTACCAATATGCGATCGGGGATCGCAAGGAAGCGATTAAAATGGCAAAAGAAGTATGGAAAAATGTGAATTTAAAGAATTTACACGAGTATATCTTGCCTACACGCAGCAGAGCCGATATAATTCTTCATAAAACAAAGCACCATTTGATCGATGAAGTGTTCTTGCGCAAGTATTGACCGCTTCATTTTTATGATTATGCTGTTGAAAAGGCCCAGCCTTTTTTCAATAAAAACTAAAAGAATTGAGGTAATTTATTGTGACAAACGTTGACACTTTGCCAAACGTCGAAAAAATTATCGTACTTGATTACGGTAGTCAGTACAACCAGCTGATTACACGCCGTATTCGTGAGTTCGGTGTTTTCTCAGAATTATTGAGCCACCGCATTACCGCTGAAGAAGTAAAAGCGATGAACCCAAAAGGGATCATCTTATCTGGCGGACCAAACAGCGTCTACGACGAGAACTCTTTCGGCATCGACGAGAAAATTTTTGAGTTAGGCATCCCAGTTTTAGGGATCTGTTACGGCATGCAGTTGATTACTTATAAATTAGGCGGAAAAGTTGAACCTGCCAAAAACCGTGAATACGGCAAAGCAGAATTGGAAGTCACTTCTGATGCAGCGGCCCTTTTCCAAAACACGCCCGCAACACAAACCGTGTGGATGAGCCACGGAGACTTGGTCACTCAAGCACCTGCAGGCTTTGATGTTGTGGCGACGAGCAAAGATTGCCCGATCGCTTCTATCCAAGATGCCGAGCGCAAAATGTACGGCATCCAATTCCACGCAGAAGTTCGCCATTCAGAATACGGCAACGACTTATTGCGTCACTTTGCCATTGACGTTTGTCAATGTACAGGTGATTGGACAATGGACAACTTCATCGATATGGAAATCGCAAAAATCCGCGAACAAGTGGGCGACAAAAAAGTCTTGCTTGGTCTTTCAGGCGGGGTCGATTCTTCTGTCGTTGGTGTTCTTTTACAAAAAGCGATCGGCGATCAACTGACTTGTATTTTTGTTGACCACGGCCTCTTGCGTAAAGGCGAAGCCGAGCAAGTAATGGAAAGCTTAGGCGGCAAATTCGGCTTGAACATCATCAAAGTTGATGCCAAAGAACGTTTCCTATCAAAACTTGCGGGGGTTTCTGATCCTGAAGAAAAACGCAAGATCATCGGAAATGAATTCGTGTACGTCTTCGATGATGAAGCAACCAAACTAGCTGGCGAAGAAGGCGTTTCTTTCCTTGCCCAAGGAACCCTTTATACCGACGTCATCGAATCAGGAACCGAAACTGCGCAAACCATCAAATCTCACCACAATGTGGGTGGTTTACCTGAAGACATGCAATTCAAATTGATCGAACCATTGAACACCTTGTTCAAAGACGAAGTCCGTGAATTAGGGACTCAACTTGGTATGCCAGACAGCATCGTATGGCGCCAACCATTCCCTGGACCAGGTCTAGGCATTCGTGTCCTTGGCGAATTAACAGAAGAAAAACTAACGATCGTCCGCGACTCGGACGCCATCTTGCGGGAAGAAATCGCAAATGCCGGCTTAGACCGCGACATTTGGCAATACTTCACCGTCTTACCAGGCATCCGCTCCGTCGGTGTCATGGGTGATGGTCGGACCTACGATTATACCGTCGGCATTCGTGCAGTCACTTCGATCGATGGCATGACCGCTGACTTTGCCCGCATCCCATGGGAAGTCCTACAAAAAATCAGCGTCCGCATCGTCAACGAAGTCGCACACGTCAACCGGATCGTGTACGATATTACGAGCAAACCACCTGCTACTGTGGAGTGGGAATAATAAAAAAACCGTGAATCCTTTGAATATCAAGGGATTCACGGTTTTTTTGTTAGTGCTACCATTTTGCAGCCAACCTTAACAATACCAAGGATAAAAATGAGGAATTGTATCATTAGGTACTCTTATCTCTTTCAAAAACTGGTACATTTCAGAGTTTCTATTAGCTACTATAAAATCCAATAATTCTTTTTCTGTAGCAAAATTTTCACTTTCATATATAAACAAAGGTGGCATCAAGTGATTATTTGTTTCCAAAAATATTTCTAAATTAATCAATCCATCCTGATAACCTAAATCGTAATACATTTGCAAATAATTTTTATTCTTTTCATGTTGGCCTACTAAACTGTGATATGAAGCTACTATTTTACTTAAATAACCTGGAATCAAGTAATCACCTTTTTTTCTATTTGCATAACATCTTTGATACGCATGTATCACTCCATCTTGATACGCTATCGATAGTATTATCTCTGGAAAAGAAGCAAGTTTTTCATTAAAATTATCAACTTCATTAAGCCAATCTGTATGAAAATCTGAAGCAACTTGGCTTGCGTATCTTGCAAAATCATAGATGTCATTTGCTACAAGGTGTCCTTCTTCTATGAGGATATTTCGTAATGAATGAATAAAAAACTGTCCATCAGTTATTATTGGAATAATGCGAGAGTCTCTATTCTTTTCCCATGATTTGTCAACTGTCACTAAATAAAACTGATTAGCAAAATCATCCAATCTTTCAGAAAGTATATCAATAATTTTATTTAAGTCTTCATCACCAAAAGAAAAACCTATAAAAACTACACAATTACTTCCTAGTAGAGTCTTTAAACGATCGCCTATTGGCTCACTTGATAATCTTTCATAGCATTTATCATAGTCATTAGTTGTAGCCACAATCGATCCAATATTATTTATTGATCCATGAACCTTAAATACTCTTCGGTCAAAAGCATTCCATAATGCTACATCCTTATTATCTACAATAGAAGTGGCTAAACATTCTTTTTCAAAGTAATCATCCCAATTAGTAGTTACAATAGTTTTGATCTGAGGAATTTTCGAAACCTCTTTATGAAATCTGGTAGCAGAATTATATAGTTCTGGAAATGACTGAACCCTATCAAAGCGTTCATTTATTTTTCTTATTAACTGTTTCCTACCATTAGGAACGATACTACAAAATTTACTCATCAATTCTGAAAAAGCAATATCTGTATCTAAATTTAAGTTATGTTCGCTATTTAAGAAAGTCAATGTATCCATGTAAAAAGATGTAGGTAAAACCGCTTTTGATTCTGTACTTATCCCTGCTCCACAAAATAACACTAATTCTTTCTTTTTAACTGATTCAATAATTTCATTAGGCATATCAAAACTATTATTATTTTTGCACATAAAACATTCACAATTAAATGCACCTATTACTTTTTTCATAATTAATAGCTCCTTGAGTTTGAAAATTTCTCGTTTTAAACAATATATCATAGAAAAAGAATTATGCCTGTAAATTTTCTATTTCCTTTTTATATAGAAAAATGTAACAATGTGTATTATCCTCATGGTAATATAACAGCATATACGTTTTTATAAAAAAATAGTCAATCTGTATTATTTGAAGGAGTAGATAAAATATTATATCTAATCCATTTAATGAAAAAGATGATGGGAAGGTGTGTAATTAGTGAAGCTATTTATAATTGGAAATGGTTTTGATCTACATCATGGTCTCCCTACGAATTATAGTCAATTTGTTTTATTTTTAAAACAAAACTATAGAGAAGTGTATGATGGTCTAATCAAAGTTATAAGAAATTATTCTGTCACTTATTTTACGATAGATGTAACAAATGAAGATTATAACTGGGCAGAATTGGAAAATATAATAGGTAGCCTGGAACCTTTAGAGCTTGTTGAGGAACACAGGGATTGGAACTCACCAGATGATTATACTGGAGGTCCCAATAAAGAAATTGAAACAATGTTAGAATTTGGCATGAAAACGAGCATCTATCTGTCTTCGTGGATAAAAGAAGTTAGCCATAATCTTAAAAGTATGGAAAAAATAGAGAAGATAGACAAGCTTATTTGTAAAAAAGATAAATTTCTATCTTTCAATTACACGTCAACTTTGGAAACGCTTTATGGCATACCCAATGTTCTCCATATACACGGCTCACCCCCGAAAAAATTGATTATGGGTCATGATGAAGAATATAACGTGCAAGGAAACGATTTTGGCGTTAACTTAGTGAATGAAAAATATGTGAAAAAATATTTTAAGAGAACTGCAAAAAAAACTTTTAGTATTATTAATAGAAATCACAACTTCTTTGAAAGGCAAAACTTAGAAGAAGTTACAGATATTTATGTATTAGGACACTCAATGAATGTAATAGACAGACCATATTTCCAAAAAATTTTTGAGCTAACGAGCGAAAATGTATTTTGGCATATTACCTACTACAATACTAATGATATTGATTATTTTGCTGAAGCTGCTAATCAATTAGGTATAAAAAAGATAGAGTATATAAGTTGGGATACTCTCTAATGTTTCGAAAAAAATATTTATAATGATGAATTAAGATTCAACTCCAACCGATTTTATCGGCGCTCTCAATTATCAATCCTCTTTTTTGTACCGATAGTTTTTTCTCCAACTCTTCTAAATTTTTCAATTGTCTTGAAATCATCATTTGGGTCACATGTAAAAAATTAGCGGCATTCGTGATATTTCCTTCTCGAGCTGCAGTTAAATACCGGTATTACTCAAGTAACTCAGAACAAATCAAATGTGATAATCAGCCTGAATAGTGCTGCCAATCAATTTGGTAGAGCTGTTGGTGGTAGCCTAGCTGCGATCGTTATTGCCAATAGTGGCATCCAAAATATTATTTTGATTACGATCGTAGCTAGTATTGTTATTACGCTGATTCAGCTGGTTGGGAGAAAATAAACGAGAGGATTTAACACTTTGGTGAAATACCCGATATTAGGTGCCCTTCAGCTGAAGGCACCTTTATCTCTTCCCATATTTCCGTTGCAGCTTCTTTGACATCTTTTTTTCTTTCTTTTTTACTAACGGCTTTTTCGCCCGCTTTTCAGCGTAAAATACTTAATAGTCGTCAATTTCCGTGACTTTCACGTAACCGAAAACGGAGCGAATCTTGTTCTCATACCATTTTCGGCGCTTGGTCACCATGTATAGCTTTCCGTTGAGTGCCAGTTGACGATAGGCTTGCTCGATAAATTCCTTTGGCACAGAAAAATCTACATGGTACGGCGGATTAGACAGAATAACATCAAACGTTTTGTCGCTGATTTCTCTAAAACCTTCACTTAAGACGATCTCTGGTGCTACGTCATTTCGTTGCGCATTTTTTGTAGTCAAGTCGATGGCATTTACTGAAATGTCTGTCATTGTAACTGTTGTGTCAGGATACTTTTTTGCCAGATAAATCCCTACAAACCCATAACCGCATCCCAGATCCAAAATTCTATCCTGGTCATTGATAACTGCTTCTTTTAACATCGCTTTCGTTCCTACATCTAACCCTTTTGGGGAAAATACGCTTTCATTTGTTTCAAACCCTAATGATAGTTCATCATATCTGACTGCAAGCAAATCATACCCACTCCTTTGGCTGTTTTATGAATTAATTGGTGGCAGCTTTATCACTAATAGTAGATTATCACCATAATCACCGTAAGACCCTTGTGAATTGGTCAATTAATTACCAAGCCAAAGATCCTCATTTTTCTAGTCCACTGCCCAAACAAAAGACAGCTTTTCAATCATTATATAATAAAAATAATTAAAATATTTGATTTATAGGAGTAAATATAACGGTTTTTTGTTAAAATCAAATTATTTATGAGTATAAATAAGAAAATTATTTTATAAAAAAAGAGTGCGGAAAAATATTCCACACTCTTTTTCTATTTACATATTCTTATCTATCAGTTATTACTGCTAATCCTAACCCAAAATACCAAACGCACTCAAAACGATCGATAAGATCAAGATGATCCAAATTACTCGAGTGGAATTTAGTTTCTTTTGGCCTAACATCCAGTAGGTCAGCAAGACGAGCAAGATAGGTACAAGGGATGGCAAGATGGCATCCAACGTGTCTTGGATCACCAATTCGACGCCATCTTTTTTATAGACAAAAGGAACAGTTGCTTTGACCACAGAGGGAATCAAGGCACCAATCACTGTAACCCCTAAAACGGTTGCGGCATTGGTGAAGGCAGATAATTTGTCTTTCAAGGTCGTCACTAATTTGACCCCTTGTTTGTAACCAAGGGGAAGCAACGCTGCCCGACCGAAAAGTAACGTGATGTTGGCGATGATCCAGAGGACACAACCAACGACGGAACCATTTTGCGCTAATGTGCCAGCAACAGAGCCAAAGATTGTTCCCCAAATCACGTGGAACAAGGAGTCACCGACACCGGCCAAGGAACCCATCAAGGCCGTTTTCAAGGCGATGATCGTTTCTTTGGCTTTGTGTCCATCTTGTTCTTCAATCGCGACATCGATTCCCATGATCAAGTTCCCAAAGATCGCATTGGTATTGAAAAATTGATTGTGGGTCCGCAGCATATCTTGCAGCTGGGTTTCATCGTGGCCATAGAATTTTTTCAAGACGGGCAGGATGCCGTAAAGGTAACCTGAACTCATCATTCGCTCATAGTTCCAGTTTAATTGGCTTGCCAAAATATAGCGCCAGCTAATGGTATTCAACTCTTTTTTTGTCAGTTTTTGATCACTCATCGCCATCATATCCTCCTTCAAAATCTCCAGCAGCTGCCGTTGCAACGGTGCCTTTTTCGCTATCTCGTTTAAAGACTAACATTGCTGCTACGAGCCCAATGATGGAAACGCCGAGCATTGGGACTTGCAGATACGCAGCTAAAAAGAAGCCTAATAACAAATAAGGAATGTAGTGCTTTGTTGGCAAGTAGCGCAATAAGATCGCTACCCCGACGACTGGCAAGACGCCACCAGCGGTTTTTAGTCCAGTCATCAGCCATTCTGGCGTGTTATCGGTAATCGTCGTAACGACTGCATCTCCAGCTAAAAGCATCAATAAAATCGGAATCGCCCGTGACAATCCCCATAAGAAAGAACCCGATAAAACTAACCGTGGGATTCGTTTGACTTGCATGTTGTCGATGGCTCTATCGATTCGGTGTAGTAGAAATACGTTACAAAAACGAGCCACGACGTCCAGTTGCAGCATCAGTAAGGACACTGGAACTGCTAAGCCAATGCCGTATTCCGCGCCGTTTCCTGAGATCACGGCAAACGCCGTTCCCAGTACTGCGCCGGTAAAATAATCTGGGACGGATGCACCACCAAATGCGGCGATCCCTAAACGCATCAACTGCAAGGTACCGCCGACCATCAAACCGGTCTTCAAGTCCCCCATGATCATTCCAGAAATCATTCCGGCGATCGCTGGTTGGGTCAACGTATTGGAAATAAGTGAATCATTAATAGCAATAAAAGCATAAACAGTAATAAGAATGATTTGATACGCTGCTAAATGCATGAATTTTCCTCCTAATTGTATGAACGAGTCTTAACTGACTGGTTATCGATCGTTGTGTCGCCTCAGATAAATCGTGAAAAACACTCGTTTTTTGACAAATCTTCCGCTACATATTCTCCTCGATCGAAGCGCTGCCTGATTTATCCTCGTAATTTCTTCATAAAGTCGATCGATGGTTCATTGGGTACAAGCTGTGCCGTGACGGTGATTCCTTTTGCGGCGATCGCTTCAAAGATCGGCTCTTCTTCTGGCAGCACTTGAATGCTTTTGGTCACTTCCCGTGCGCCTTCTTTGTAGCTCATGTTGCCGACGTTGATCGCTTTGATCGGTCCATCTGCTTCAATATAACGCAAAACATCTTGGGGATTTTTGAAAAGTAAAAACAACCGTTGCTTGCCGTAACGACCAGCGCGAATATTCTTGGCTGCAGTTGCCACTGGAAGGACGGAAAGTCGCATCGAAGTTGGCGCTGCCATTCGTAAAGAAGATTTTTGTAATGGGTCTGCGGCGGCTTCATCATTGGCCACGATGATCCGTTGCGTGTTTAAACTGGTGGACCAGATACCAGCAACTTGTCCATGGATCAAGCGCTCATCGATCCGACTATTGACAATATTTTCTTGTCCAGCATACGCACTGTAATCCCCTAGTTCCTCTTGCTTTTCTTCTAAAATTTCTTGTTCTGCCTGGTTCATCCCTGCTTTGACATCAACGATGTTTTCTTTGGCTAAGCAAAGCAGCTCGTTGATCGTCGCTCGTTGATTGACGACTGCCTCGATCACTACGGACAATGTCATTCCAGCGAAAATCGCCACTTCGTCATCCTCTAAATAATTCTTGACTGCAACGTTGCACGGGGTTCCTCCTAATAGATCCGCAATAATCAATGTTGAACCGTTAAGGGCTTTCATTTTCTCGTTCAATTCTTTTTCAAACTGCAGATTGTCACTATCTGGTCGTAATGAAACGGTGTGAACGTTTGCTTGCTGGCCTACGATCATCTCCAGACTGCTTTTGACCCCTTCCGCCATGCCTCCATGACTGATCAATACAATGTTTTCCACTAATTTCCCTCCTACTCCGTAGGTCGCCCTACTTAACATGTTATGTTCCTTATAAGCATACTATACCACATGGCAAGCCATCCGTAAACCTAATATCTTAACATATTGAATTTTATTTTTAAGGCATGTACAGACTGGAAAACAACATATTTTCTACAATAATTAAGTGGCAGGAAAGTATTTAACATGTTATGCTTGTTGTATTCATATGGAATGGAGGGAAACCACTGTGTTGCCAAAGTATGAGCAGATCAAGCAAGATCTTTTACAAGAAATCAAAGACCATAAATTCATTCCCGGCGATAAGTTTTATTCAGAGGCGGATATCAAGCGAATGTATTCTGTTAGTTCGATCACGGCAGTCAAAGCGTTGAATGAATTGACGAGTGCTGGCTATCTGTATCGCATCCAAGGCAAAGGGACCTTTGTTTCAAAAGCAAAAGTATCTCAGAGTGTGAAGTTTTCCGACATCGAGCTGCATTCACTGGACCAAGAAAAGGTCAAGGTTCTTGCGGTGGAAGAAGGAAATGATCCTGAGATTTTGAAAGAATTAGGCTTGGCTGCCAGTGCTTCCTACTACCGAATCAAACGGGTCCGCTATTTTGGCGATGTTCCTTTCTTGGTTCACATCACTCATCTGCCGAAGAAGCTGATGAAAGAACCGATCGCCAAAAACCTCAACCGGTATGCCAGTGTTTATGAGCGGGTCCGAAAAGACTTTGCGATCGATCTTTTCTCATTGGCTTCTGTTGAAACCAACGAAATCGTCTTTCCTGATGACGCTGAATTGTTGAACTTATTGCAACTGAGCTTCCGAGAGCCTGCGGTCAAACAAGTCAAGCACTCCTATTTAGCAGATGGAAGTGTCGCTGAATACATCGTCAGCTACAAGCATTGGAAATATTTCAAAACAAAAATAGAAGTAGAGCCCGCGTAAATTTGGGTCTCTACTTCTATTTTTTTATTCCACGACAGGTTGATCACAGAAAACGAGTTCCTTGATCTCCACGCCATCGGTTTCAAATACCACGACTTCGTTGCTGCCTTTTTTCAAAAATTCTTTCGGACAGTATAAGGAATGCACGGGGCCACGTTGCCAATAGCGACCAAGATTGGTGCCGTTGACGATAACGACGCCTTTGCCATACCCACGGCAATCGATGAACGTATCTCCTACCTCTGTCAGCGTGAAGGTCGTTTGATAAAAGGAGGGGTGTGTCGGATTTTTTCCTGCTTGATAATCGATGGCTTGTAGCTGCTCTGCGGAAAGCGTCAATGGGTAATGACGATAGCCTTGATGGAAATGAATATCTTGCATGATGCCCCCACGGATGCCTTTGGCTTGTGTAGGCCCATTCAATTTAAAGCCGTAGTTCACGCGCCCTAAGTTTTCTACTAAGACATCTAGCTCGATGGTTTCTTTATCTGGTGTCCCTTGGATCAACAGCTCCTCACCTAGCGTTTCTTGGTATTGGATCGCCTGTAATTGGCCGTCGGTAAAAATATGCAACCGATCGCTAGCTTCTACCACTTTTAATTTGTTTTCTCGATGATAGTTTTTTAACTGAACCGAATAGAGCAAATAGCCGTAGCCTGTACTGGCAGCTTCCATTGTTAGTGGATACATGCTTTCTTGCGGTGCCATCAGCTGGTCTTTGATGGCCAATAACGAGACACTGTTTTCGATGGGAAAGGTTCCTAACGCCGCTAATTGCTTGGTCCGTGGGTTGGCTTGCCACACTTCAGGACAGGCTTCTTTTATGGCTTTTTGTACCTGATAGTATTTGTCGGTAGGTTCTCCTGCTTCTGTCAGTAAAGCATCGTAATCATAGCTGGACACTTGTGGTAGATCCAGCGATCCCCGAGCGGAACAGCCGTTGTAAAAGCCAAAGTTCGTGCCACCATGGAACATGTAAAGATTCAAGGAGCCGACTGCTAACATCTCTTTGACTTCATTGGCTAAGTCTTGACCGTCTCGCTTGATGATTGGCTCGCCCCAGCGGTTGAACCAGCCATCCCAATATTCCATGCACATGATGGGCCAGTTTTTGCCATGTTTTGCCATAAACTCTTTCATCACAGCCGCATTTTCCTTGGAACGACTGCCGAAATTGCCTGTGACAAAGACGTCGTCTTCAATCAATGTCCCAGCGTCCAAGACTTCTTCCCATGCCCCATCTGAAGTAAACAAGGGTACATCGATGCCGCATTCTTCCATCAACTCTTTGGTCTGGCGCAAATACGCTTTTTCCATTCCATAAGAGCCGTACTCATTTTCCACCTGCATCATGATCACTGGTCCCCCATGGGTGATTTGCAACGGCACAAGCTTTGGCAGCAAGACCTGGAAATAGTTACGTACCTTTGCCATGAAGCGTGGGTCGGTTGAGCGCAACCGCATCGGTTCGTTTAACAGCCAAGCTGGCAGCCCGCCAAATTCCCATTCAGCACAAATGTAGACGGAAGGCCGCAAAATGACCATCAAGCCTAGCGCTTGGGCTTGCTTTACAAAAGCACAGATGTCTTTCATTCCTTCAAAGTCGTAGACTCCTTCACGAGGTTCGTGGAGATTCCAAGGAATGTAGGTCTCAACTGTGTTGGCTCCCAGTGCTTTTAGATTGTAGAGGCTATCTGTCCATTGCGCCGGTGTCATGCGGAAATAATGGATCGCTCCGCTGATCAATTTGATTGGTTTTCCATCTAACAAAAAATCTTCTTTTATCTCAAACGTTCGCATGTCGTCTTCCCCTTTACCAGTATCTTCGCCAATTAGGCAATGCCAATCGGATCAATGCTTCTAAATAGAAATAATCACCCCAAAGATTGGGTTCATCGATGCCTTTGCCTTCCGCATGAGCATACACACCATGCAGCAATAAGCCCTCATTTTCTGGCACTTGGCTCGCTGCATACTGCTCGCCTAATTGGTAAAGCATCCCTTTAGCGATTTTTTGGGCATCAGGATATGCCTCCATTTTCTCTGCTTCCAACAAGCCACAAGCCGCGATCGCTAAAGCTGAGCTGTCTTTTTCAGCAGGATGTTGGTCGTTAAAATCAAAGTCCCAATACGGCACGAGATCTGCGGGTAAATGAGCCAAAAACACCTCCACGATCTGCGGATAATTTTCTGGAAAAGGCTGGCTATGCAAGTAGCTTTCATTCAAAGGAAGCCCTAAAATCGCCCAGCTTTGCCCTCGTGCCCAAATCGATTGGTCGCTGTTTCCTTGATGCGTCGCCCCGTGACTTGGCTGCCCCGTTTCAGGATCGAAATAATACGTATGAAAGGTGGTGGCGTCATTTTTGATGACAGTCTTTCGCACTGTCTGATAATGCTTACTCGCGGCCTCTGCGTAACGAGTCTCTCCCGATAATTGGGTTGCTGCAAATAAAAGCGGCAAGTTCAGTAGCGAATCAATAATCAAGCGGTATTCTTGTGGGTCGCCATAAGTGCCCCAAGCTTGAATAAATTCCCCCTTTTCTTGAAAACGTGCCAACAAAACATCTGCTGCTTGAATGACTTCTTGCTTGCAGTGTTCATCGCCAGTGATCTTGTAGCCCGCACCGGCAGATAAGCTATATAAAAAACCAATATCATGATGATCTAATACAAAATGGTCGTCTAAGCGCGTTTGAAAACTGTCGATATTCTCCATTGCTCGAGTCAAAAAGTTCTTCTCTTTGGTCCACTCATAGGCGAGCCACAACATCCCCGTCCAAAAGCCATTGGTCCAATCATCGTTGCCTTTCAGCCGATATTTGCCATTGGTGGCACAGGCTGAAGGAAACTGTGTGCCAAAGCGCTGACTATTTTTTTCGATCTGTTGGATGCACGCGGTGATTTTATCCGCTAACCACACATCGGTCACTTTTTCTCCTAACAGGATCAAGCGTTGTTTGTTCTCTTGCAGACGCATGTTTACCCTCCTCTTAACTTGTTAACATATTAACTGAAATCATTATAACGTAAACGAACAAAAAAAGCGACCTTCCTTCATTGATTCCTAAAAAAAGAGCATGACAACTGCCCACAAATGCAGACCTGTCATGCTCTTGTCCTCTTTTTTTTAACAGTTCCAACCAAATACTTCGATTTGTGTAAGAGCTGGAAACGGGGAATCATCCTCTGCTTTTTGTAGCTCTTTATAGGTTAGCTTAGTCGTTTCTTTTTTCGGAAAACGAACTTCTTGAAATGACGCCGTATTTGTCGTTTCCACCACCAGCTCTTCTCCATCAGCAAAGACCAAGGTCCCTTTGGTCCAATAGCTATCATGGGGATAATCTGCCCGTAATAGAAAACGAACCCGATCGATCAAGACAGGACGACCAAAATCAATGGTCAATGCAGCATCGGCTTGCTGATTGATGCCCCAAGAAGCAAACGGATACGAACCGTGGGATCGGTTGCCATATTTTCCATCGATCGCATTCTTGGCAAAAAAGACGGAATCATCTCGCGTCTCCACATTCGCTGAAGCATGAGGATACGCCCCTGTCGCTGACTTTTGATCATGGGCATTGAAAGATAAATTTTGATAATTCGTGATCTCAAACGCCTGGGCTTTGCGCACCATCAGGTGATGGCGCTGCGAGGCAAAGGCCGTTTCCACCGAGGACTTTCGATGAGATTCCGTCCAAGGGATCTGATATTCCCAAGTGGATTGGGAAAGATAGATCAGTGATGGTGCTAAGGTTTCATCAAGCTGAAGGACATAATACGGATTTTCCCCTGTCACCTCAACGACGATTTTATCTCCTTCCTCATAGAGATAGTTTTTAATGGCTAATACGGCCAAATCATCACCAGAAACTTGAAACGGCGCGGGTTCTTTTTCATGGTCGATGCGACCAACAATCACCTGGTCCTGCTTATTTTTTATTGCTAGCGTAATCATTTGGATCGCTCCTTTCTTTTTCTACGATACCACCGACTAAACAAATCAAACGGTGCTTCCCTGGCAGGATATGCTGTGCTAAGTATGGAAAACTAGTTCTTGGAAAAAAGACGGAGGTATTGGCTTCTGGCTGAACAATACTGGCTTGTTGATAGCCTTCGATGTTGATGATTTGAGAACAAAAGCCTTCTTCACTGACTCGACTCCAGGTCGGTCCTGTTTGGGCCTGAGGCAACCGTCCGATTAGCGGTACACTAAACCCGCCCTCACGGAGGTCCAACGAAATCGTCGTCGTCAACTCGTGCACGCGCACATGCCACTGACCAAAGGGATAAATCTCAGTTTCAATCACTACCTCCTCAAAGGGTGCCCATTGGTAAAAGACCCCTTTTTCCGTCACCCGATAATCCCTGACTGCGCCCTTCGTGCGAAAATAGCTGCCATCTCGAGCAATAGCTAATGTGCTATCGAAGGCGCCTTCGGCATACGTGACGCCAGCTTTCGGGACACTGAAACCAAGTTTGCTCGAATAGACGAATTTGCTGTATTTTGCTTGAGCATGGGCTTGCTGTTCAAGCATCAAGCCTGCAGGATACCCCAACAGATGATGGCTTTTTTCATTGTGCACCAGCAACATATTGCCTTTTTCAATCCGTTTTTGCGGCTCTCTTTTGATTGGCTCAGGTTCAGCCCGCCAAAAAGGATGCGTTTCTGCGACCGCTAAAAGCAAAAAGGTCTTCAGCCCCCAATAAGGCGAGCCTAGTGCATTATACCCTTCTGCCATTACATGATTTTCATAGTGGTACCCGATGGACAAGCGACCATCGAAAGTGAAAATTTCTTGTGCCATCCAATTGCGCAAGTGCTTCGCCAGTAGTCCTCGCACCTGTCCCCATGGGATCGCTTCGACGTCTGCGAAAACCAGTGCCGAGAAAAACGCCCCTTGCGCAAACCGATAAGTCAGGCTGCGGCCATAGGGCAAGGCTTCGCCATCTTCATCAAAATAATAGACGAAGTCTTGCGCAAATAGCGTGGCTCGCTCTTTAAAACGCTGCGCCCATTCTGGATCTTCGTCTTGCATAAATGTAGCGTAAATCAAGCCGTAATAATGAAACGCAAAAGGAATGTAGTAATCTCGCTGCGTCGTTTTCCCGTCTACGTACCAACCATCGCCAACGTACATGGAATCGATCAATGCCAACTCTTGGGACAATGCGTCTTTTGCCAACGGTTCCCCACAGTGAAACAAGGCAACGCGTATCAACACTTTGAAGAATGTCCAGTTGTTCTTAGGAATCTTGCACTCAAGTGCTTGGGAAAGCCAAGCCACTAGCTTTCGCTGGTTCTTCTGCGGCAACGATGTCCAAAAAGCGTCCTTTTGCAACAATAGGGTCAATGACAATGCGGCTGCTTCCACGATGTATTGATCATAATCCGTGATCCTTCCCCAGTAAAATGCGTGTTCAGGATCTGTCCCCGCTATCACTTTTTCCACATAAGCTGCTCGTAACGGATCATCTGGGCAAACCCTCCAATAAGGCGCCAGCCCCCACAAAGGACGCACAAGCGCTTCCATCTCAGCCCGTGTTCGGTCATACACGGCCCCACTGCTACCTAGATTCAATCCTGGATAGTCATCTGCCAAGATCGCTTCTCGCAAAGGAGCGATCATATCTTCCAATGCCCGCTGATAATCCAGACGCGTCAAAAATGAATTCTCTTTGATTGCCATTTGCTTCATACGCCATCTCCTTCTGTCAATTTACAGAACAGAATAGCAAGCAACGGCTTTTTTATCAAGCGATCTTCTACTGGCAATACTGCTGAAAAATGAGAAAAGATTTCGAGGGATTTTTGACTTAACCTGTTAACAAATCTTTTAGGATTGATTCTCTTCCCTTCTTTTTCTTTTAACTAGCAAAGTTAACTTAGTCTATATGAAAAAATTATGATAAATCATCCATAGTGCTCTGACTTTTTTTCATAATTTTTTGCTAACCCTTTTTTGTCTAGATGAGGGCAGCGTCAGTTATACTATCAACCTTTTTTCACTAGAAAAAGACACCCTAAAGCCTTAAGTCAGAAGCCTACCACTTCTTCTCAAAAGCCCTTAAGATGTCTGATTACTGGCCATTTCTCTTGTCAAACAGCGAAAAAACTATTCTTCGACCGCGACTTTGTCCCACCAAGAAGTGGCGGTCTTTTGGATCACTTCATTCAAGTCTTCGATGTGCTGTTTTCCAGTACTTGCTAGCCATTCTTTGGCTGCTTCTGTTCCTTGTTTTACAAAGGGTTCAACACCATCTTTCCACGTTGCCCGGCCGCACAAGACGCCATTGAAGGTGGAGCCAGCTTCTTTGGCAAAAACCAGCGTTTCTTGGAATAAGCTAGCCGATACCCCTGCACTGAGAAAAATAAACGGCAGATGCGTCGCGTCGCTTTGCGCTTTGAAATACGCGGCAGCTTCTTCCTTGGTATACACGGCTTCTTCCTTAGCAAAACCTGCCACATAATTCATGTTGACTGGTACTTCCACTTTTAACACATCGACTTTGTACTGCGGTTTTGAAAATTCCTTCATCAATCCGATGACTTTTTCTGGTTTGCGTTGCGCATATGCTTTTGAGTCGACTTCAGGCAGCTTAGCATCATAGGAAAGGACTTCTAAAAAGAAGGGCAGATCAGCCGCTTGGCATTCACTGCCGAGTCGTTCCACAAAGACATGTTTCAACTGATTGATCTGGGCATCTTCATCTACATCATAGTAAAGCAAAAATTTGATAGCATCTGCGCCAGCTGCTTTTAATCGCTCAACCGACCATTGCCCTAATAAATCAGGCAAACGCCCCGGCGTAGTCGCATCATAGCCGGTTTTTTCATACGCCAGCAAAAGCCCCGCCTCTGGATCACGGCTTTGCGCAGCTGCCAACCCATATTCTGGATCTAATAAAATAGAAGACGCGTAAGGGGTCAATTCTTGTGAGACTAGCGTTTTAAACTGGCTGATTTTCTCTGCATCAGCCTCCACGCCAAGTGCTGCCATCATTTTTTTCAAGGCACCTCGTTGGTCGATCGCTAAAGCTGCGATCACTCCTTCTTTCGTTGACAGGCGATCCATCGCTGCTTTTTTGGCTTTCGTTACGGTTGCTTTCATTAAAATTCCTCCTTTTTTGTCCATGCCAAAGAATCAACCGCTTTCACTTTTTTCAGCGTTGGCGAAACGGTTGTCAGCACGTATAAAAATGTCTATTGATGAAGCCGTTCGACTGATTGACCACCGCACGTATCGACTTCGTACACGAAAAGATACGTGCTCGTGGTGGGCTTTCTCAGTCATCGTTAGTTGTTATACGGATGAATCGTCACGCCTTTGACCACCCGATTGACGGTACGCGTTGGCGAAGGTGTGTCGGGTGTATTCCCGACTTTGATCGATGCCAGCAGTGCGATCGTTTGTGCAAAGACAATATCTGCTAAGGCAAGATAACCGTCTGGCAATGATGTGTCATCTGGAAAGAAAAAGTTTGTTCCTGAGAAATTCACAGCTGTCGGCTGTCCGATAGCAGTCACTGCGGCGGCGATGCCGTCGCTCTTTAATTCTTCCAACATATCAAGATCATACTGCCGCGTGTAGGACGTATTGCTGACAAAGACAAAGACGAGGGTTTGATCATCTACGAATGATTTCGGTCCATGACGGAAGCCCATCGAAGAATCGAACACGGTGGCGATTTTTCCCGCAGTCAGTTCCAATACTTTTAGCTGTGCTTCCCTGGTCAACCCCGACAACGTGCCTGACCCAAGGTAAACGATCCGCTTAAAGGAACGGTCCGTCAGTACTTGGAGTTCTGTTTCTCTGTCGATCACTTCTTGCCCCAATCGGCTAAGGGTTTCAACATAATGCCTCTTTTCTGTCAGAGGCGTCTGGTCAAAAATCAGCAGTGCGGAAAGAGCCATGCAAGAAAAACTTCCCGTCATTGCAAAGCCAGCATCATTTGACCTCTCAGGCATCAATAACAGATAGCTCGTTTCATCAGCGGCAGCTTGTTGTGCCAAAGATCCGTCGGCTGCACAAGTGATCGTCAAATGATAACTGTCGGCAACGAATTGATCGACGATTTTGACCGCTGCTAAACTTTCTGGTGAATTGCCGCTTCTAGCAAAAGAAACGAGCAGTGTTGGTTCATCCGCAAATAAAACTTGTTCTGGAGCTGCGACAATATCCGTCGTAGCAATACTTTCAAAAAGATAATCCGCAGTTGCGCCCGTCTTATTCAAGTAAGGAACGATCGTATCTCCAACATATTGCGACGTCCCCGCTCCCGTGAAGACCACCCGAATGCGTTTATCCGTCTTTTGCTTGATGGTACGTAAGAAAGTCGCGATCGCCTCTTGCTTTTCTTGATAGATCGTCAAGGTTTCTTGCCAAAGTTCTGGCTGTTGTTTGATTTCTCTTGTTGTAATCTCCGCACCTAATTCTGCTAATTCCTTTGTTGACAGTTGAAACATCTTTCTTCCTCCTAGCTACTGTTTTTCCAGTATGTATTCCCAGTGACGGTGCGAGGAGCGCTTGTCTTGGATGAATGCTTAGCGATCACCCAAAGGGCAAACTTCCCCGACCTCACTGGTTTTGAATACACGCCTTTTCTTTGCTCGAGTGGATCATTTCAGACTGTCTAGGAAATGCGCTACTCGTCGTTACGCAAGTGGCGGACTTTGTATCTAAATTGGTCTGCTCGGGCAACACTCAAGGTGTATTCGATCACTTCATTTTCAATATTGAACGTGCTGCGTACCAGGTTCAACACTGGCGCACCTTCGTGGATTTTCAGCAATGCCGCATCTTTCGCACTGGCAATGCTGGCAAAAAATTCTTCGTCCGCGAGGCGGATCACTTGATGAAAATCTTCATGGAAGATGTCGTACAATGGTTTTTGCTCGATCATCTCACTCGTTAAATGCATGAAGCGTTTGACCGGCAGATAAGAACGCTCGATCATCATCGGTTGGCCATCAGCAAGACGCAATCGTTTTAACTTGTAGATCGGCTCGCCGATGGAAACTTGCAACTGAGTGGCAAAATATTTTGTCGCTTCCATTTTTTTGAATGCCAATACTCTAGTTTCTGGTTGTTTTCCTAGTGCTTTCATCTGTTCGGTAAAACTATACGAACCTGATAAATTGGTTGCCTGCTTGCGGATATCCGAGACAAAGGTGCCTTTGCCATGTTGGCGATAAATATAGCCTAATTTTTCTAACTCCTGTAGAGCCAAGCGAACGGTGGTCCGACTTAATCCGTAGCGCTTTGACAGCTCTCTTTCTGAGGGAAGCATTGTGTCTGCTTCCATTTCATTTTCGATTTTTTCAATCAGTAAATTTAACAATTGATCGTATAATGGTTGTCGATTTTTATTGATATTCATAAGCCCCTCCAAACTGGTTACTACCACATAACGAGTGTACTATTTCCCGATAGGCGTGTCAAACAATCGTCTACAGGGGCTCTGTTTCCTGAATTTGTGTCTTTTCACGCAGGAAAATGAACCAATTGCCAGCACGAGCTAAGCTGAAAAGTCAGCTGTTGCTTGCTTAGCAAAACTCCTCCTACGTGTTGCGCCGTTTCTTCTGCTAGCTTGCTTATTGCGGCCAAATGGATGGATACAGGCCAAAGCCAGAACCGATCAAGCCGATCACTAGCAGCAAAGCGATACATTTCAACGGCGTCCAGCCGCGTTTTGATAAGAAGAAATACAGCATCAATGTGATGGTCAATGGAATCACTTGCGGCAAGATCCCATCGAGGATTTTTTGAATATCGATCGTCACAGGCACTTCGTTGACTTTGTTAAACGTCAATTCATATTTGCCGTTAGCCAGTTCGTTGACCGCCGCATTTTCTTGCAATGTGTCAGTCAATTGACCATTCTCATCCGTGGTATACAGCATGTCTTCGTAAGCGGCAATGGCTGCTTGATCATCCACGATCGTCGTCGCTTGCGTCACTTCATTGGTAGTGCCATTAGGGATCTGAATATCCAAAGACGTCGCTCCATACACGCAGGTCAAGGAGCCAACAACAAAAATCCCTAAAATACTCGCTGCTCGGGTAAACTCTTTGGCATTTTCCGTTAAGATGCCAATTGCATCTGTCCCTAAACGATAGGACCAGTGCATCAAGAAGTACCGCAAACCAAATTGGGCCGCATTGAATACCAGTAAGAATATAAACGGTGCAGCGATATTGCCGCTGATCGCCATATTGGCTGTGATACCCGCCGTGATTGGTACCAAGGTAAACCAGAACAACGCATCACCGATCCCGCCTAACGGTCCCATCGCGGCGACTCGCACTGCCCGAATCATGGGAATATCGGCTTTGTTTTGTTCCATCGATAAAATGATCCCCATCACAAAGTTCACCAAAAATGGATGGGTATTGAAAAACTCTAAGTTATGGCTCATTGAAGCAGCCAAGTCCTTTTCATTTTTATGGATCTTTTTCAAGCCCGGTAAAATACTGAATAACCAGCCTCCTGCCTGCATTCGCTCATAGTTGAAAGAGGCTTGTAGAAATAAGGAACGCCAGACCATATTGTTCAAGGTCTTTTTATCCAGTTGTTCTGCGGGCGCTTGTTCGCTATAAGAATCGGGAATATTATATGCCATCTTCATCGCCTCCGAAATCATAGGTATTGGCTGCTGCTACTTTAAACTTGGACTGGATTTGATAATCCCAAAAGGCTAATGCAAAACCGATAAAGGCTAGAATGATCAAGGCTGGTCCTTGCAAGGAAGGTGCCGCCATTACGATCGTGGCTAAACCAAACCCCATAAAGAAGAAGCCCCACATTTCTTTGGAAACCATCACTTTTAGTAAAATCGCAAAACCGACATACCGCATCATGCCCCCAGCTGCGCCGAGCCCACCCATCAACCATTGAGGGATCGCTGCGACCGCCTGATTCCCGAAAGCAGCACCGCCGATAAAGAATAAGACCACGATCAAGCCGAAGATCGTACCAAGACCCGCCATCGCTAAATAATTGATTCGATCAATCCCCTTCGTATTGGCATCATGGGCGTAGCTGTCGGCTTTTGACATCACTGGCGACATTAGTGAGAAGATAATCGTCACCCCATATTGCCCCAGCAAAGAAAACGGAATCGCCGTAGCAACCGCTACTGTGGGTTCCAGCTGCAGCGTGATCGCTAAGATTGCTGCCATAATTCCGCCAATCACCGCATTTGGCGGTTGCGCACCGCCCACCGGCATATTGCCGATCGTCATTAACTGATACGTTCCGCCAACGATCAAGCCGGTTTGAAGATCTCCAAGAATAAGTCCGATAACCATCCCAGTAACAATGGGTTGGTACAATGATTCTAAAAAACTATATTGATCGATCGCGGCAATGAATGTGACTATGAAGACTAAAATGATTTGAAAAATCGTGTAATCCATTTTCTTTCTCCTTCCTTACCTCTGCATTACTGAAACAATTTCTTTTCATCTTCAACAGGTGTCGTTGGAACCCGCTGGATCACTAATTGCACCCCCATTTCCTTCAGTTTTTTAAAGGCATCGACATCTGCTTCATCGACGGCAACTGTCGTAGCAACCTGTCTTTTCCCTTCTGACATATGCATATTCCCAATGTTCAGTTTCTTGATCGGCACCCCACCTTCAGCTAATTTCAACGCATCTTGCGGATTTTCAACCACCATGAAAATTTTTTGTTTTGGTGATGCTTTATGAATGATCTCGATGGTTTTTTGAAGCGAGAAATACCTCGTTTGGACGCCAGCTGGCGCCGCCATATCCATCAACCCTTGTCTGACTTTGTCTTTGGCGACCTTATCATTTGCCACTAAAATTAGATTTGCCCCCAACGTACCGTTCCACTGTGTGGCAACTTGCCCATGAATCAACCGATTGTCGATTCGCGTCAATAAAATATTTGGTTCTCCCATAAATATGTCCTCCTTCTATTTACTGCATGATTTCTGCAACCGCACTACGTTCTACTTCAATCACCGTTCCCGATTTCACCCTTAGATCCACTGTCTCTTTCCCAAGTGCTTGAATCTCCCCAATAATGCCGCCGTATAATTTGATTTTCTGCCCCTTTTTCAAGGACTGCTGCAATTCAGCGAGATAGCCTTTTTGCTTTTTCAGATGTTTCCCATTCAAGAAAGATGAGACTGCCAAAAAGAGAAAGAGAAAAACAAGCACCACGATTGAGGCTGCTAAGATCATTTCCCACATGTTTAAATTCCTTCTTCCTCATTGATTTCCTCATGGCCTTTGATCTTTCCGTGAAAAATACCGGTCTTGCCAATCTCTGCCAGCTCTTGGCAAAAACGCTCTGGATCAGCTGCTGTATATCTAGTCAACGAACCTTCCACTAGCATCAGTAGATTGCTGCCGCCGATGACCTCGACTTGCGGGTCCTCATTGGCAGCGGTCATCGCAACATTAAAAGGGGTTCCGCCCACAAGGTCTGCACAAATCACGACCCCATCACAGGTTTCCTTTAATTGATCGATAGCTCCTTGCAACTCTTTTTCAAAGCCAGCTAACGGATTTTCCTCTAAAAACGGCACTGCTAGAAACTGTTCTTGCGGCCCTGCAATCATCGCAAGCGCATTTTCCATCCCTTGCGCAAATCCTCCATGACCTGTTAAAACCAAACCAAGCATCTTATGTCCTCCCCTTATTCTCAACTGGTAGTAACCACATATCCAATATAAACGCTTTCATTTTGTCTGTCAATAAAATTTTTGTTTTTATATAAAAATGTCTTTGTTATCTTTAAATACGAAAAAGAGCGCCAAAACAATGATTGTAAAACAATAAACTACTTGATAAAGGTATTTAAATTCATCAACAGCACGACAATAATGTTATTTTTAACTAATAAATCCACTGGTTTTTGTGTCCTGGTATCTAAAGAACCAGGAGTCACTCCACCATTCATCGATACAACAATCAACGTTGTTAAATAAAGGAACTATTAGCAAATTTGCTGCATTAATAAAAAAAACAGTTAGGTATAATCCCTAACTGGTTTTGATCATCGCCAAACTCATTTTCCATTATGCGTTTTATTAAATTGTATTGCCATTTTTTTAAGAATAATTCATGTTATTAACTTAAACAGGTTAGAAATAACATGTTGCCTTATAATCCTGAAACTTTAAGAATATAAAAACCACCCATACTAACAGATCTCATATAAAGCTTATCTTGGTGGAGCCGATTTACTCTAAATACACTGTTTTCACGTGAAACAAAAAAACCTAACCAACCAGCAGGATCGCTGTTTGATTAGGAAAGAGGCACTGCTTTATTGTTCGGTCAACCACGTGCGCGAGTGTTCGACTTCTTCATACGTTAACTGATGACTTGGGGTCCAAACGGTTGAAAGGACTGCGCCCCGTGAGGTGAAGATCTCTTGGACGTAAGCACTGTCAGCTAGGGAAACGATCGGGTCGTTTCTGCCAAAACTCAGAAACACATGAGTGTCAGGCAAGGAATTCGTCGGTACATTCTCGACTGGATACATGGCGTGGTAGAGGATCGCTTTTTTGAAGTGGTCGCTATCATTTAGTAATAAGCGAATGGCAATGTTGGCGCCATTGGAATAACCCACCAGTACCACTTGCGCTAACGAAAAGTGGTGTTCTTTGGCGGCTTGCCGAATGAAATCGGCTAATTCGTCGCCGCGAAGTGCTAAGTCGGCTTCATCATACACCCCTTCAGCCAGGCGTTTGAAGTAACGGGGCATGCCGTTTTCTAAAACGTTCCCGCGAATACCTAATAGTGATGCTTGGGGATCAAGGGCTTTGCCTACTTCCAGCAACGACTGTTCGTCGCCACCAGTGCCGTGGAGCAGCACCAAAACTGGTGCGTCGGCTGCTCCTTGTTGGTAGATTGCTTTCATCGAAGTTCCTCCTTTAACTTGGTCGTTTGATATCGAAAATCTCCCCAATCGTTGCGTAAGAATTTCCCGCTAGCCGGCTGACTGCTTGTAAGGCACGGGGATCGATCTTGCCGTCTTGATAGACATCCTCTGCAATCTGGTAGCCGACGACTTCCAACAATAAGAGATCGGCAGTGGTCTGCTGGTCTTTTTTGATGGGTACGTGCTGATGCAGAATCGTTTCTAAGCGGACACTGGCTTCGTTCAAGCCAGGAACGGCAATCATTTTCGATGTCGTTGTGGTAAATCCAGAAACCGTCAACTCGCTTTGGTCTGCGGGCAATAATGCCGCGGTTTTATTGGCCTCTTGGACATTTGTTTGATCCAAAATATGCACAACGGCTTCTTTCGTCGCCAACAGATTGCGGGCGGTGTCTTTCAGTTCCCCTTCTTTGCGCTGGATAGCCAACGAGAGGATCACGGGTTCTGAGCTGACGATGTTAAAAAAACTGAATGGGGCGATGTTGACGATACCATCGGCTGATTGCGTACTGACCACTGCCACTGGCCGTGGAATGATGGAGCCAATCAGTAGTTTATAATTTTCTCGTTGGGTCAAATCCTTGGGATCTAAATAGTGCATACAGCGTCTCCTTTTCTAAACCGATAAATCTGGCAAGCGATCCTCGATCTCTACACGGCGGCTTTCAAATTGGGCTGGCAGCATCAACTGCTGTCCCAGCGTTTCTAATGGTTCATCAACGAAAAAGCCTGGGGTTTCTGTTGCGATCTCAAAGACGATGTTGCCCCGCTCTTGGAAATAGACGGCTTTGAAATAATTGCGGTCTTTGATTTCAGTGACTCCGTATCTTTGATCGTACAAGTACTCTTGCCACTCTTTTTGCACTGCTTCCGTTGGCATAGACCACGCGATGTGATGGACGGTGCCGACACCCCAGCGCCCTGCTGGCAGTGCTTCATGGGGCACGACGATCTCATGAGCGAGGGTGCCTGCGGTATGAAGATGGGTGCTTTTCTCTGTTTTGTTAAAAATGTTCAGTCCTAGATCATCTGCCAGCGTTTGAATGGTCGCTTCTGGTTGTGCCGAAAGCAAGACGGCCCCATGAAAGCCTACAATCGCTGGTGTTTCCGCCGATTCTTCGGCTTCGACTAACGCCAAAGACAGGTCATGCTGATCATGAAGTTCTAAAGTTGGCCGGTCAAACAATGTACTTTCTTGGACAGTTACTTGATGTTTCGCCAAATGTTCTTGCCAATAGTCACTGCTACCTTTAGGAATACGAAAGGCGATCGTGCCGACTTGTCCGCTTCCTACTCGTCCAGGATGGGCATTTGCCCAAGGGAAGAAAGTGATGATGGTCCCATTTTCTAACGCTTGATTGCTGTAATAAAGATGATACGTGTAGGGATCATCAAAATTGACGGTTTGTTTGACGAGGCGCAACCCCAACACGTCACGGTAAAAGGCAACGT
Source organism: Enterococcus sp. DIV0755f (assembly GCF_051713725.1). Classification (NCBI taxonomy): domain Bacteria; kingdom Bacillati; phylum Bacillota; class Bacilli; order Lactobacillales; family Enterococcaceae; genus Enterococcus; species Enterococcus sp. DIV0755f. Next base: position 217,746 of record NZ_JBIOQL010000001.1, on the reverse strand, counting down.
TCGTTTGCGGATCGCCTACGATGGCTGAAATATGGTGGATCTGTTGAATGGGTTGCATACTATGTGCCTCCTTAGGCGCGTTTTGTATTGAAGGGTTTGATGACTCCTTCGATGTATTCACGGCGATTTTCTAAAAATGGTGCCAATGATAAGGATTCACCCAATGTTTCATACGGCTCATCCCCCATAAACCCTGGTTCATCTGTCGCTAGTTCAAAAAGAATATGGCCGATGCGCACATACAACGACTCAAAATAGTAGCGATCGACATAGCCAGAGTTGGCCAATCCCAAGTTATCAAAGACTTCTTGCCAGACTGCTAATGAGTCATGGTGGGCTAAACGAAAAGCGACATGATGCACTTCGCCGTCCCCTTGTTGTGCTTGTGGGCTCGTGGTATCTTCCACTAAAACGATTTGGGCGCCATTGCCGCCTTCACCGACTTCTAGCAAATAGCGATTGTCTACTTGATCAATGGTTTTGAAATCAAAGACGGATTCCAGCAGCCCTTTGAAATCTGCCAAATAAGAAACAGACATTTCAACAGGACCTAAGCCATAAATCGCAAACTCAGTAGGAACGGGTCCTTTTTCCCAAGGAGTACCAGCTTTCACGCCAGTATTGTGTTCATCAGAGATCAGTTGATAGGCTTGCGTATCAAAATCCCAAAAGCGCAACACTTTTTTCCCAAATTCGGTGGTGATTGCCTCGTGTTTTACCTCACATTCATCAAAGCGTGCGGCATAATAATCAAGGGCTGCATCACTGGGTACTCGAAAACTGGTGCGGGTGATCGAATTGGTTCCTTTGCTACCACGAGCGGTATTGGGAAAATCAAAGAACGTCATGGTCGTTCCCGGTGTCCCTAAATCATCCGCAAAGTAAGTATGATACGTATAAATGTCATCTTGATTGACGGTTTTTTTCACTAAACGCATCCCTAACACATCTGTAAAGAAATGGTAATTCCGTTCCACATCACTTGTCATAGCCGTCACATGGTGTACCCCTAATAATTGGTCTTGTTTTCTCATTTTCTTTTCCTCATTTCTGATCGTAAGTTATTTTTCGTAAAATTGTTTTTAATTGTTGCAATTCTTCACTGCTGAGTTCGGAAAAACTCGCCGCAATCTTTTGTGCATGACTGGGAAAAATTTTCTCCATCAACGCCCTGCCTGCTTCCGTAATACTGACGTATGTTACCCGTTGATCTTCTTGGCTAGGTTCCCGTTGCACGCAGCCTTTTTTGACTAATTGATCGACCACGTAGGTTGTGGAGCTGCTGGCGATCAAGATTTTTTCCTTGATGGCTTGCGTCGTATGGGTGCCTTTATGGTAAAGCAACTCCAGTACGGAAAACTCTGTGATATTTAAGCCATAACAACGGACATCCTTTTTTGCCACTTGTTCCAAACGACTCGCCGTACGCAGCAAACCGATGTATGCTTTGAGCGCTTCTTCTTGATGCGCCATTTTCCTCACCTCTTTATTTCGAATTCGAGATAATCATAACTTACTTTTTGTAAGTTGTAAAAGGATATGCTTTGGTTATTTAAGAAAATCATTCAATGCTTATTTTTTAGAGATAAAGAACACTTAGACACTAACGAAGGTCCCGCCTTTTTTCTATGAACCCGCCACATCTAAGAAAAAAAGCGGAACTCATGAAAGGTTCCATAAGTTCCGCTAAATATATATTTTACTGAAGAGGATTCGATCCATTCCATGTACCGATCAATGAAGCGCTGATTCAGACGCATACTTGTCCTTTTTAAATCATTGTGGTCGGCTGCACCTGCTTTTCCAAAGCCAGCAGCCACTTTTTGCGTTCGATCCCGCCACCATAGCCGCCGATGCTGCCATCGCTATTGATGACGCGGTGGCATGGAACGATCAACGCCAATTGATTTTTTCCGTTGGCATTGGCAACAGCTCGGGTGGCTTTTTCATTGCCGATTCGCTGTGCCAATTGTTTGTACGAGTATGTTTCTCCAATCTTCATTGCCAACAGCTGCTGCCAGACGGCTTTTTGAAAATCAGAGCCGATCAATGCGATGGGTACCGTGAAGGCAGTTCGATTCCCTGCAAAATATTCCGTCAGTTCTTGTTTGAGTTGCTGAATGATTGCTGTTTGCTGGGGAATGATCACTGCATTCAAACGGCTTCTCAAAACAGCAATCTCCGTTTCTAGCCCTCTGCGATCCACGAATTCTAACAAGTAAAGCTGCTGCTGGTCGCTGATCGCCAACATCGACCCCAGCTTGGTCTCAAGCCAAGCAGAAGAAAGAATCGTTTTTTCGCGGCTGTTGGAAGGCAACTCCCCCATAATCCGAGAAAACGCATCTCGAAAGCCGTTGCCAGAATCGAAACCGGCTTCTAATTGCGCTTGGATCAGCGGTTCTCCTTCACGAATCTGCTTAAACGCTAATCCTAAGCGGCGTGCACGGGAGTATTCGATAAAGGTCATGCCAAAATATTTTTTGAATTGTCGGCGTGCGGTATTGGGATGGATCGCTAGTGCTTCAAAATCTTTGTCGGTCCACTTTTTCTCTGGGTTACTCTCCACGGCTTCCACCAGGCTTTTCACGTCAGGGGATAAGTGGCTAGGTGAGCTGAGCGGGCGACATCGTTTGCAGGGACGATACGCCGCCAGCAGCGCTTCTTGTGCCGTCTGAAAAAACTCGCAATTTTTTTTGAGCGGTTTTTTCGCTGGGCAGGTGGGACGGCAAAAGACGCCGGTGGTTTTTACCCCAACGTAAAAAATCCCTTCATATTGGGAATTTTTTTCAATCAGCATGTCGTAATAGTGGTCCCGTTGTCGGCTATCTTCAATCATCTTGCGCATCCCTCCCTCTTTTCTACACTTACAAAAATACTTCGTGCCTGTCCAAACACACGATCAACCAATGTAGCAGTCTGCAATGGCAGTTCGAAAATTTGCCCACATCCTTCTGATGACATACGATCACCCTTTCCTCTGAATGACCTTAGTGTACAAAAAATGGACTTGGCACATCCCATAAAAATTAACACCAATTTTTTAAAAAGGATCGAAGGCAGTTGCCCTCCGATCCTTTTGATTTCCAATTTGCCTGTTTTTCAGCGAATCTTAAAGCGGCACCTACAGGAACCTAGACCGTCGCCTTCTGCTTGACTTGCAGGGCACTTTTTTTCCGCAAGACTCGTTCCAAACGGGGGCGATTGTAGCGTTGGATCATGATAAATGGGCAGTTAGCCAATAGCGCATAGACGATCATCACCCAGCCCGCCCACGCAGGATTCCAGAGGAAAAAGAACGGTGCTGGAACCATCAGCAGCCAATGGGTCAGCTCTGCTCGGCGTGTCTCGATGACGAATTTTTCCAGATAGTCCTTTTGCTGTTGAGCCAAGCGGGATTTGTCAAAGCCTTTTTTGGCAATCACAGTGCCGTCGGGCAATTTGTCTTTCCACTGACGAATACGAAACACCTCCGACCAGATCCTACCGCCTTTTTCAAAGGCAAAAGAACGGAACCAGTTGGCATGACGTTCAAAAAAGGCATCACTGACTTTGCGCAAGCCAAAGGAGATGCCTAGATGTAACAGCAGCCAAGCCAAGCTGTCTGTAATGAGCAAGAGCAGTGGGGATAAGGTGATCAGCGGCATGTGCATCGCCTCCTATAAATTGATTTTGCGTCCTTTCCAGTTCACGGATTTCAACAAATGGGTTTGGATCCACGACCAACCAAATAAGCCTAGGAAAAAAAGAAAGTAACATGGGAAAAAAAGCAACAGGATTCGGTTGAAGTTGCCGACACGGCGGGCAAAGCACAGAGTTTGTCCAAAATAAGCAGCATAAAAAAGCAGTCCTAGCCAAAGCGGTTCCATCAGAAATGGTGCCGCCAGTACCCCAATGCCGCCGCTGATCCACAAGATGACGCCCGCCATAATCAAAGGGTGAGTGGATTGCGAAGCAGTGGCAAAGTCCTTAGTCCAGCCTTGAACAAGTTGACGAACACCCGCTGGATACATCCGAAAGGCCACCAAGTCTTTTCCACCATACAAGGCGATCGGCAAGCGTTTTTTCTTAAAGCGTCTCGCTAATGCTAGATCATCTAAGATTCCTTGTGGCATGTCCTGATGTCCATTGGCTTGAAGGTACGCAGTTTTGCTGCACAAAATACACGGACCAAAGGCGCCGCCAGCTGAGAGTTTTTCGCCTACGATAGAAAAGCGGTTCAACCCGACAGGTAAGACGACATTAAAGACGGCAGACAGTTGTTCATACAGGCGCTTCGTTTGATGATAGGGCTGCACCGAGAGCAGTCCTTGTCCCGATCGCTCCTCATACACAGCGAAAAGACGCTCTAAGCCATCTTCTGCTAGAAAGAAGGTATCGGCATCCAAAAATAATAGATACTTGCCCACCGCTTGTGAGGCGCCTAACCAACAAGCCGCCGCTTTCCCAGCAGAATCAGCAGTGGTTTGCAAGACCGTCGCACCGAAGCCCTTGGCACAGGCGATCGTCTCGTCTTCCGATCCGTCATCAACCACCAAAATCTCCACAGGATGAAGGGTTTGCTGCTGCAAGGACGCCAACAATTGCGGCAAATTTTCTGCTTCATTGCGGGCGGGGATGATGATCGACAGTTCTCCCCTCTCCGTCAAGTCTTTGGATGCGGCTGTCTCCTTGCGGGTGGGTATCGTCGGCAGGCGGAAAAAAATCAGCCAGCCTGCCAGCCAAGCAGCGCAAATACCAGCGAGCAGCAGGTACACAGTCATCATCCTTTCTTGTCTTAGTGTTCTCTTTTGGTGATCATCTCACTGACTTGCTGGCCACTGAGGGTCACCATCGGCATGCCGGCACCTGGATTGACCGTACCGCCAACGAAGTATAGATTGTCGTAGCGTTCGCTGTGTTTCGGGTGTTTAAAGCCATGATTTTTCTTGCGATTAGAGACCGTGCCGTAGATGGCGCCACGATGTGACAAATAATTCTTTTGGATATCTTCGGGTGTCCAGCGGTCTTCATACACGATGTGCTTACGTAGATCTGTTAAACCCATGTTTTCCAGCTTGATCAAGATCCGTTCACGAAAGGCATCGTATTCCGCTTCCGTAAAGGGTTTATCCTGCAAATAAGGGATATGAGGCAAGATTTTGATGTTCTCATGCCCTGCCACTGTTTGCGAAGGATCGGTTTTGTTGGCATTGACCAAATAGATTGTTGGATCTTCTGGCAGCTGATGCTGATGGAAATTTTGATCAAAGTTTTCTTTTGAGGCATTTGAAAAGAAAAAGTTGTGATGGGCCAATTGCGGATAGGAGGTTTTGACCCCTAAGTGCAAGACAAAACCAGAACTTGCTGGTTCAAATTTTTCTTCCAGTTTTTGAGTAAAGGTCGGCGCTTCTTCTAACAGCTCTTCATAGGCCGGGATCACTTCCATGTTGGAAACAAAATAGTCGGCTTCGATCAACGTGCCATCATCCAAACGAGCGGCACGGATCTGTTCCTGTTCAACGATCAATTTTTCCACTTTGTGTCCCGTGTGGAAGGTCACACCGATCTCTTTTGCTAAGCGAACGATGCCTTCGGCTAAACGATGCATCCCGCCTGGCACGTACCAGACACCTTGGGCATGCTGCATATAGATCATCATGTTCAAGACGGCTGGAGCGTCATAAGGAGATGAGCCGACATACTTGATAAAATAGCTCAGCATGTCTTGCAGCTGCGGATTGCTGACACGTTTTTGAATAGCATCATGCATCGAAGAGAAATAATCAAACCCTTTCAGTGCTTTGATCACGCCATGATACTTCAAGATTTCTTTCGTGGTATCTAAGCCTTTCTCAAAATAGCCTTTTTCTGTGATTTCATAAATCTTTTGCGCATAGTCCAAAAAGTCTTGGTACTCTGCCATGTCTTTTTCCGACAAGTGCGGGTTTTCCTTTGCCATACGTGCAAGATCGCCATAGAGATCGATCTTGGTGCCGTCAGGAAAAAAGGAGCGCCATTCCAATGGCAATCGGCGAATCGCAACATAATCCGCCATATCGCGATTGCTGCCAGTAAATAATTTTTCGAAAATCTGCGGCATCGTCAAAATTGAAGGACCTAAGTCAAAGCCGAAGCCGTTTGTTTCCAGTCGGTTCAACTTGCCGCCTAAGTGTTGATTTTTTTCATATAATGATACATCAAAGCCATTTTGGGCTAATGAGACCGCCGCTGATAGACCACCAAGTCCGCCGCCGATCACTACAACTGTTTTTTTCTCTTTCATTGAATTGCTCCTCGTTTGCTTTAATGAACGACCCTATTTAGCCAAACCTTCTCGTCAAAACAGACGGTTGCGTCTCACTGCAACTGCGTGTCTTGGCACTGTTTTGGCATTGACCACTTGAATCAAAGGATCGTTTTTCTAGATAATTCTATAGTATCACACCTTTGAAAAAATGACGGGGATGAGCCTATCGGTCAACTGATGCTGCTTTGTCCTCGTCCATGATTTCAGCAAATGAAAAAACAACCTGCTGGCAAAGAATGGAAACCCAGCAATTTCGCCCAATTCGGAAATATTCTTTTTATAACAACAATTATCAGAATATTTGAACATTTTTGACGTTAATACCAGCGAAAAACAAATCTTCGTATGGTTACGAAAAAACGCGTTTGAGCCAATTTGGAATATCCTGTACATTGAATGTAGCGAAAGTCCTTCCCCCAATCATTTTAAAAAAACAAACGGACCTTCTCAGTAAGACATTGCTTAACAGTGACTGTTTTTGATAATGACACGTATTGTCGCTTTTTCCTAACACTTATAAGGAGTATTGATATGAACTTAAAAACGATCCAATCAGCCGAAGAATATTTAAACTTTTTTGACGAAGAATTTATCCACTCGCCCTGTTCTTATACTCATCCGAAAATCTTTAATTTTTATCTCTCTTTGCGCCAACGATTTTTGGCGATCTATGAACAAGAAGAGGGTACTTTTTTCGAAAAAATGTCGTTGCTACTAGATATCGACGCACAGCTGCAAATACTAAAAGAACTTTATGTTTTAAAAATTTCTTCTTTAAATGAGTATGCGGAAGAAGAGATCATTCAGCTGACGGTCAAAGACAAAACCTGTTTCTATCGGGAATTGACCGGCCTTCAGCTAAACCAAAAGGCGCCTTGGAGTTTGATTTACTTAAGTGAAGCCCAATGAGTTCGCCCACATCGATCGATTGAATTGAAAACCGCTGGTTCCAAAGGCTTGCATCCGTACCTGATGCACTCCCCACTTCCCCTCCCCACACTCCTGCACAGCTGCGGAGAGTCAAGCCATTAAAAAAGAAAGCATCTTTCCTTCTCACTGTTTAAGCAGTGAAGGAAAAATGCTTTCTTTTCATGTAAAAGGCCCTTTCTAGCAGCTCTTTAGGTCAAAACATAATGGGAAACTAGAAGAGGTCTTTTAAGGCAAATTGGCGGGTGACGTTAGGATTGATCCGTTCAAGCAGTCGATTCCAGTCAGAAGAAGAAGGAATCGTTTTGAAGACGATGCATTCAACGATATCTCGAAATTCGGTCGCATGCTCGGCATAGTTCGTCACTAGCAAATCGATGGCGTTTTGTTCTAAATACTGAGCATTGACTTCCCCTGAGTCAGGATAAAAGACTTGATGGGATCGGCTAAAATAGCGGTTAGACCAGCCTTCAATGTACTGAACGATATTGTTATTTCCTTCGAAGATAAAGGCGATATTTTTTCGGGGAAACCAATGACGTTCTCGAACAGACTCGATATAAATCACTAAGTTTGCACAAAAATCCGTCAGATACTCCTCAGAATAAAGGTTGTGGTACTCGCGACTATTTTCTAAAAACTCTCGGTAAGCAGCAAACTCCTTAGGAAAGGTTTTCTTAATAAACGCATTCACATCATAGATATTGCGATTGGCAGACGTGGATAAGCACTCCTTCAATTTAGCAGAGGTAAAAAAGGATTCAATCAGAATCTGATCCTCTTTGGGCTTTTTCGACGATACATTCAACATCTGATAAAAATCGTTGGTCAACGTGCGGATCTCTGTCCAATGATTATACGAAAGACAAAACTTTTGTTCGACGATCACATTTTGCAGTTTTTTCTTTGTGATAATACTAACAAATAAGAAGATAAGTTCATCGTTCGTCAATCGACATTGAAAGTACTTTTCAATGACCCCATTGATTCGTTGAAAATGCATCAACTGAATACTGTGTCGCAAGGCGTGGTACAATTCGGTGTTGATTTGCACAGTCTTACCTTGCATAAATCGCTCAAGCGAAATATAGAGCAGATACGTGTATTGTGAAAATGAAACGGTGTGGTAACTATTTTTGTCAAACATCCTGCCGATTTCCGTTACTGCCTGCTGGACCGCAGCTGGCGGAAATACAGTGTGGGGGGTGCTGTCCGTTTCATAAAAAAAGGTACAGAAGAAATTGCGGATATCTGCTTCTTCCCCAACGATATTCACAGGATCTAATGCTAGCTGGAGATCAAAACGTGCCAGTTGTTCATGAATGCGCTGCAAGTACTTCGATAAGGTACTCTTAGATAAAAACAAGCAGTCCGCCCACTCATCGATCGTCTTTAACTCTCCAATAAAAATATTTTCCAATAAAATAAAGAGCGGTTCATTCGCTAAAAGCGAGGCTTTTTTCTTTTCATACTGTGAATAATCAAATAGTTCAAACGAATAGCCTTGATTGGTGGAAGTGATCAGGATCAGCCCACAGAAATACTCGTTGATCTGACTGATGTCTTTGCCAATCGTCCTGGTGGTACTAGTTGTTACTTCAGCCAATTGACTAGCACTGCAAATTTCATTTTTTTCAAATTCACTTAGAATTTGCAGCCATCGGACGGTCGATTTGCTTGTGACAAAACTCAATTGAAAATTTTTCAAACATAAGCTCCTTACTAAAAAATTTCTTTTTTTGCGGCTAAATTACGCATGAAAGGCGCCTAAGCAGTCTCATTATATCGGTTTTCATCCTACATAAAAAATCGGTTTTTTCATAGCCTGATGAAAAAAAGCGTGGATTCCAGACTACTGTTGTATAACAATTATTTTATCGGCTATTGAAAATAGTGCAAGGATTTCGCTTTTGCTTTCCTCAGAGACCACCTAGGGCGGATGCGCGTCTTGCTTCATGCTTGAAAAAGCTGCTGCGTGAAAAAGTTGCTGCGTGAAAAATCGACTATGTTTTCTTTATTTGTCTAAATGTGCCTGATGTTCTTCTCCTCTGTCGTTTCACTTATCGCTTGTCGCTTTCGCTTCGTTTGTACCGAAAAAAAAGAAGCAGTTTGGTTCGAGCTACTGCTTCTTTTTGATTTCGGATAGTCCTCTTTATTTCAGTTCTTTTTTAGCTGCCTGTTGCTAAGCAAATAAAAACTAATGCCTAAAAGGAATACCCCTGCAATAGAGGCTATTTTTGCTTGCTCACTGCCGGTTTTCGGTAATGAGCCTTTGTTAATAGCCGAAACATCTGCAACGATTTTGGTTCTCCCATCGTCTCCAACGGCATCCGAATCTAGCTGTTCTTCATCCAGCTTGTCGTCAGTTTCTCCGATACGCCCTTGGACTTGCACAGAGCGAGTGGCTGCATTCCCGCTCGCAGTTTGTGCATAGCTTTGGCTGGGTGTCACAAACAAAACAAACAGGAGGACGATTAGTACGTATTTCCCTTGAACATGTCTCACACAGTTCCCTCCTCGCGTTTTCGTTTGTTTTACTCAACTACTGGGGCAAAGTTTAGAACCAATTTAAAGCTTGGATTGATCTCTTTTGCATCTTGTTGAGGTGTCGCTGTTCCAGAAAAAACAAACTCACCCACATTTGCGTTGGTTTGATTTGATCCTAATTCAAACAGGTCGGTTTCCACAACATCTACGACTCCTTCGGTAATCAAGTCAATGTCATTGACTGCTAATTGATTGATTGGTTCGATCGTTACTGGGTCAATGACATCCGCTACTGTAGCGATCACTCCTTTTGCAGAATTATTAGTGATCGTATACGTAGGCGAAACGATTTCTTGATGGCCTGATTCTTGCGTCGTATAGAACAAAGCAGTCGTCGGAATCGTTACATTGATCCATTCATTAAGGTCACCTGGGTTTGGTCCAGGGGTTGTGTTGTCAAAGCTGCCGATGATCCCGTTGATTTGGACATCCCCACTGGTTTCTGCATTGATGGATTGTGTCGTCGCTGCTGCGGTCACACCTCCAGCCAATAAAGTCAGTGCTGCAATACTTGCTGATACGATTGAGCTAATTTTTTTCATTCTGTTTTCTCCTTTTCCTGTCAATTAATTATGAATCTTTATCGTCATTGCTGCTTCTGTGACCCCTTGCTTTTCATGTGTCTCGGGGTCATAAATGTTCACCGTCGCCGTGGCTGCATATTCACCTTTTTCTAAGGGACGAGCAAGCTTAGCGGTCAAAATTTGCTGATTTGGATAGATGGCACCCGAAGAATAAATCATTTCCTCGGTTTCATTTAAATGAATGTCGACTGCAATCGGATAAACATTGGTTGCCGGATTGATGATCTCAATGGACCCTTCGCGATCGCCAGCTTCAAAAACCGCAGAAGGATTGATTGTCAGCGTAAAATAATTCGCATCTGCTACCTCTTGCGCTCTTTCAGCGACTTCACGATCGGAAGCATCGCCGATTTCTGGTAAAAGATCGGCACTGATCACAGGAACATTCACTTGTTGCTGATTCCAGTAATAAAAGCCGATACCACCCAAAAAGGAGAGCAGCAACAAAAGGAAAAACAGTTTTTTGTTCTTTTGGTTTTCCACTGTCATTACAACCACTCCTTCGTGTTATTTAGGAACGAATCTTAAGACAAAGCGATATTGCGGGCGCAGATTGTCCTCGTAGTAACCGCCCTCCTCGTATTCCGAATCAACGATCCATAGAGGGTAGTTGCCATAAAATGTGCCGCCTAGCGTCAATGCGGATTGGTTGCGAGCAGGCATAGAAACCAAGTCCGCTTCAGGCATCTGATCGTATAGGCGAACCGTCGCTTGTTCGGTCATGACATTCAATGCCAACAACGGTTGCGAAATGTCTTCTTCCGTTAAGATTGGGTCTTCTTCTTCCGATTCTGGATCTGGTTCAGCATAATCCAACGGATCTTCCCCCTCTTTTAGAAGGACGATCCCAGCAGAATCTTCAACGATTAGTCGATTGACTTTGACAGCTACCCCCACATACGAGTTGTTCCTGATTTCGTATTCAGGGCTCGTGAAGTCACGATTGCTTTCTTGACTGTCGTACATTGATTCAAAAAGCATGCGGGTCGGTATCCGTACGGATAATTGATCCAAGCTGCTTGTAACGTCGATCCCTACGGTAAACTCATAGGTTTTGCTGCCGACTTCTAATACGGCAAAATACGTGCCGTCTTCTGTCACATCTGTAGTTAAATTGGTTTCAGCCAGACGAATTTCCTCGGTCAAATCTGCATTGCTTAATACATCTCGCGCCGATGCGTCACTTTCTTTGATGATCAATTTGTGCAATTCTTCTTCCGTGGCCAGTTGATTGATTGTCTGACGATCGAGGGTGATGTTGAATGCCTGGTATTCTATCCCTTGGATGACCGTTACCTCCACATCGATATCAATGTAAAAATCGTGATCCGGTTTGGTAAGAAAGACATTCAGCTTGCTACCCGTTTCTAATCGTTCATTTTCTGCTAATTTGATCGTAAAGTAGCGATAGATTCGGTTTTCGTCACGATAATCTCCCCATTGGATCATGCGCTCGCCACTCTCAGTGACCGTTTCATTGGTGATGATCACCGTTTCCCCCTCAGTATTCTCATACGTGATCCGTGATTGAGCATCCTCATACATAAACCCCGTGATCTCCGTCGATTGGTCACTTAAAGGATCGATCCGAGCCATTAAGCCTTCTGGTTCAGAAAAGCGTAACCGACTGAAATTGTTGCGAGCGATCGCCGTTTCGATCGGTGTCTGATTGCCAGTGGAGGTCACTGACCCCGTGACTGATTCAGCGGTCATCAGAAAAGCCTGCGAAACAGCATTCATTGTTCCTGACCAGACGCCTGCTGGCAACCCATTGGCATTCGTGCCGTTATTTCTGTTGATGCGGAACACCCCAGACAAATTAATGAACTCTTCAGTTGGTGGCGAGGTAGCTGTCTGATTTGCTCCCTGCCATAGGGTGAGCTTCTGATGCGTCACATTGATCCGCAGACCATTTGCCAAGAAATTCGCTTGAGAACGAATCAGCCGTTGCAGGTTGCCGTTGCTCCCCCCAGAAACTGCACTTGGATGCGCTAATTCAAAGGATTTTACGTTTGATAGATTCAACTGGGCATTTGCCTGTCGGAAAAACAGCACCGCACTTGATAGCGATTTATTGATCGTCGTTTCAATCAGCACGGTGGCATCTTCGTCGACGTTAAAGGTACGACCAACATTTACTAACGGACGATTCGTAAATTCTGCCGTTGTTCGTTGGTTTTGATAGCCATCTCTGACAATAAACTCCGCGTTTTTCCCAACGTTGATCGTCCCAAAGGCATTGGTTAGATTGAAACCACCAGCACCACCATTCGCTGTATTCAATCCGCGTTCCGTCAATACGTTGAGTTTGGCACCCTCATCCAAAGTCAAGGTCGAGGTAGTCTGCACTTGGAAGATGCCACCTGATTGGCTGATGTCAAATGTAGAATTTTTGCCAAGAAAGACCGTGGAATTCGCTGAATTCAATAAAATAAATCGTGAATCTGCGGTTGTTCTCGCTCTCGTCGCTTGAAACGCTGCCTCTTCTCCAAGGACAAAACGCTGTGCGACTCGAATAGAAGCGTAATTGGTCCCTACCGCCGGCGCGGTACTACCGCTGGTTGGCTGTGTGTAACGATACGTTCCTTGATCTTCTAAGACGAACGAACGAATCGTATAATTAGCGGTAAAGCCCCAACCCGTTTGGATCGTATTGATGGAACGCTTCCCAAGGGATACATCGGTCGTTGTTACCCCACGCAACGCCATCCCTAACTGGCTGACCGACAATTTACTACCCTCTAGTGTCGTAAAACGTGAACCTGATCCAGTCAAGCGAAAGGCTGGACCATTTACATTGCTGGTCCGTGTGACAGTCACTTCCGCTTCTTCGCGAATCAAAATTTCTGTCGTAAAGGTGAAATATTGCAGATTCAGCGCATTGGTACTTGGTTCAGTCACATTGATCTTTGCGCCCGGTCCGACGTCTAAACGGCGCATCATGGTGTTGCCAGTAAAGCCGCTCGTCGTATTGAGTGTTAGTTCTGATCGTGCCCCAATAAAGGCGTCAGAAGAGGTATTCCCCACGACCAAGGCACCTCTTTGTGTTAAATGGATCTGCGCCTCTTCTTCTGTCACGAAACGGGCATTTGCCGCAGCAAACTGCACCATTCCTTGAGTTCCGGTAGAACTGCGGGTTGAAGTCAGTTTGGCTCCTCGCTCCATCAAAAACGTGCTTTGTACATTGAATCTTGCCACCGCTTGCTGATTGGCCGTGTGTTCAGAAATCACCATTTCCGCTCCTTGTTTCATGGTGAAGTTTCTGACTGCAAACCCATTGGTGACCCCTCTGCTCAAGACCGCTTCGACCCGACTGTTTTCCTCAAACACCACTTCGCCTAGCTGTGCATGGATCAAGGCACCACGATGGTTTGCTTCCAGCGTACTGTGCTTGCCAAAGACGACCCTGCCGCCAGTAACGTTTAACCGGATCACCGCATTAAGGGCTGAGGTATTGATCGTTCTTCTACGAGGTACAACAATGCTGCTGTGCTCCCCAACCGTAAAGCGGCTTCTAGCAAAAAAGGTATTGTAGTACGAACTAGTCGCTGCATTGGTCGGTTCTTGAATGCTCAGTGACACATGATTGCCAATATCGATCGCATTGATATTGGTATTTCCATTGAAGCCAAAGCTATGGGTATTATCGATTACGGCATGATCGCCGATGGTAATCGTACTGGTGGCAACCCCCGTAAACATAGGTCCTTGCTGTTGAATCCTCGTTTTCGTGTAGCTGCCTAGTTCAGCAATCGAGTTGGCACTTCGCAGATGAATAAACGCCCCGGTGGTTCCTCCAGATCGACTCCCCTCAATGATGACTCCTTGCTCTTCTGATGAGGCTGCTTCAGTTTTAAATAATCGACCGACATTGATTGCTGGAAACGCAGCCACCGTGCCGAATTCACTGAAGGTCAGTTTACTGCGGCTGGCTAAGTGCAGCTCGCCAATCGTTGCTGTGGTATTCCCCGAAAATCCTTGACCTAACCCACCATCGAAGTGCGCACCATTTTCTAGCCGAACGATACTGTCTTGGGTGGTGTTCGATACAGTGACAAACATTCCTGTTTGCCGGACATAGACGTGACTGGCTTGTTCCAGCGTCATCATAGGCCCGCTGCCTGTTAAGCGTACACCTGCACCGGTGTTGGCATTGTTGCTCTTTTCTAAGCGAAAATCGGCTTCCTCTGCAAAAGCAACTTGGTTGGCTTCGAAAAGCGGATTCGATCCGCTACCAGCAATCGTTGCGTGAAAATGATCATTGATCGTGATTCGATTGGCGGTAAAAAACACAGGGATCCCTGTCGTGCCCGTCGTTAAGCGATTATTTCCCGTAAAGGTGATCATCGCTTGATTATTGCTACTGAATCGACCAGTCGCATTGCTGCTCACAAAATTCACGTTCGTAAACCACAGGTTCACCGATCCTTGCGTTTGCACAAGTCCACCGGCGCTCATGATATTTGAAAAGGTCAAATTCTCAAATGTCAGTCGTTGGGCATCCAGAAAGGTCATCGTATTTTCAATGTTGTTTTGCGGGGCTGCTTGGGAAAAGGTGATTCCTTCGCTGCCACCAGCAAACGTAATGACTTTTCTGGCGATCCCGCTGATCGGTTCCGTCAATTGCAAGCTTTGAAAGAACGTCAATACAAGATGGGTATCATCACTGATTGAGCCGTAATTTTGACTACTGCCGTTTACTAACGTGTAAACTTCTCCTAATAAGACGGCTCGAAGATGCTCCTGGTTTTCAATAGTAAGGGACAAAACAGCTTCATTTTCGGAAAAAAGCTCGGGTTCTTCCGAATCTTCTAGTTCTTCCCGTGAATCGGTAGTCTCTACCTTCTCTGGCTCATCATTTTCTAGTTCTGACGGCAGCTGAGAAAACTCATCCGCTTCATTTTCGGGTGCTTGTTGATTGCTTGCATCATTGGTTTGGCTGCTTTCTTGTGTCTCTGGCTGCCATTCCTGCTCCGACTGATCGTCACTGGCGGTATCATCCGTTTCACTGCTAGGCAGCCAGCTTTCCGAATCCACCGTTTGTGCTACTTGCGGGTCGATCTGCTCACTTAAGACTTCTGTTTCGCCTTCATAGGCTTGGAGAGTTGACGTAGTCAGTAAGGGATGCAGTAGTGCAGTCAGGCAAAAACTAAAAATAATGCTCTTCTTTAATTTTTTCGAAGCAATAGCTCATCCTCCTCTCTCAATTCATTGATAACAAGCCCAACTGCCGGCCATCTGAAAGAGCATGGCCTAGCAACTGTTCTTGTTATGTGAAAAATTATAAAGAATCCGCTTACGCCTTTTTTAAATATTTTTTTTATTTTTGTGAAAAAAATTTTAAAAAGTGGCGATTCTAACAATGACTAGAAAAAGACAAAAAAAAAAGAAAGCATCCATGATACTCTCTTTTTTGACTATTCTTATTTTGTTAAAAAAGCGATTGGATCGACCAATTGCGCTTGGCTCAAGCTAGGCGATGCACTGACTTCAAAGTGCAGGTGTGCGCCTGTGCTATTGCCCGTACTACCCATGAGGGCAATCGTTTCTCCTTGTTCCACTTGTTGACCAACCTTCACAAGGTTCTGTTGATTGTGGGCATAGAGCGTCGTCATCCCGTCCTCATGGAGAATCGCTACATAATTCCCCCAAGAAGGATGAACCTCTGAGCGAATGACCGTTCCAGATTGACTCGCCAGGATTGGGGTCCCAAACGCTGCAGCAAAGTCAACGCCCCGATGAAAGCTTCCCCAACGTGGGCCAAAAGTAGAAGTGACAACGGCTTTTTCAACAGGAAAAAGATACGTCTCACTTGCGGCCACATCAGGTTTTTTCTGATCATAACGGGTCAACGCATAGGCTTCGATCAAAGCTGTCAGCTTTTGATCATAAGTCGTATCTGTGGCATACCGACCAGTCAAATAACGGGCAGCCTCTTGATAAGAAGCCGCTTCTGATTTCCATACGCCTTTATAAAAATCAGACTGCTGCCCGACCCCCTCTTTCAACAAGCGAGCATAGTCCATCAATGACTCTTTGTAGCCAGTATATTGGCGGAACGTTGCCGTGATCGTATAGTGATTTCCCGAACCATCATCTTCTTGTGTCCGAAAAGCGACACCCTGTCCTTGATAGGTTCCTTTGATACCAAAGAGATTAAAGTACGGCGCCTGACTCAGTCTGCTTTGCCCGCCACCTGACTCTAAAATAGCCTGTGCAATCATGACAGAAGCGTACAAATCATTTTTCAAGCCGATTTCTCGGGCATCTTCACCAATTTCTTGGATAAAATCCCACACTTCTTTTACTGGTGTGACCGTCAAGGTCGTTTCGCTACCTTGCTGCGGTGTCGGATCGGATTGACTTGGCGCGCTTGGTGCTTGGGTACTTGGTGGCATGATCGGTGACACAGCCGCAGGTGTTTCTTGACTTGCATCACTGTTTGCTTCTGGTGTCGGTTTTGTTTCTACAGGTTTTGACGGTTTGGGCTTCTCTGGCTGCGTCTCAGGTTTGGGTGCTTCAGGCTGTGTTGGTTTTTCTGGTTTCGGTGCTGGCGTTGGTTCTTCTGGCTGAGAAGGCTCTGGCTTACTCGGTAGCTCTGGTTCTGGCTCTGGCTCTGGCTCTGGCTCTGGCTCTGGTTCTGGTTCTGGGGTCGGTTGGGGAACTGGGGTTGGTTCTTCGGTTTGCTCTGTTCCCTCCGGCGCTGTCTCAGATCCTTCTGGTACACTTTCTACAGGTACCGATCCTTGCTCAGAATCGGGCACTTGTCCTTCCACTGCTGGAGCGGTTTCTTCGATCGTCCCTGCTGTGCTGCTGTCACTTGCTTGTGCAGCTGTTTCTGATGTTTGGGTAACGGTCGTACTTTCCGATGCAACAACCGCAGCTGAAACTGGCACACCAGCTAAAAGTTGTCCGCAAACCAAAAGAAGCGCTACCCCTTTTTGCGAATGCTTCATAGGCGAAATCCTTTCTCTTTCTTTTTCCTCTTAACAACCTCTATTGAAAAAACATCTTGCCATCCAATTAGTAAATAAATATCAATTCTCTTTTATTATACTACGCTTCGTTTTTTCGACTCAAGCAAATGACTCCCGCCCTAGCGAAAGAGAACGAGCTTTTGGAGAATGGGTCTACTGGTAAAAGATCAGGTTTTGCATCCAACGCATTGTCGATCCTCGGCTTCAGCAGTTTTTTTCTGTTGCCTAAGATCCTCTGGCGTCATCAGAAAAAAACACTGTTGTTCAAATGGGCGGCTGCCCGTTGAACAACAGTGTTTCAATTGTCTCTTCTTGCTCCATTGGCCTTTCATCGAGCGCTGGAACCCTTTCTATTCGTGCTTCATCTTTCGCAAGTCGAGGATTTTTTCTGTGAGAATCGCCCAATCTGCTGGCCTTGGCGGTGTTAACCAACAAACTTGATCGATGCCGCTGTTTTCTGCTAAAACAATATCCGAAAGTATCAAATCGGTTTGTGGCGTAGGGCTACGCTGGAATAAAATATTCAGATTGACGATACGGGAAATCGATTCTTTAATAAAGCGATTGTAGGCTTCCCCGAATGAAAAGTCGACGCAGACATACAATGGTTCAATAATTTCATTCATTGGAATCGTAGTTACTAATAAGAGCAAATAGCGATAAAATAGAAATTCCTTTGCTTCCCATAGTACCTGCTCCTTTTTATTCTTTTCCAAAAATGTTCGACACCATGCCACATATTCAGGATACGCTTCGAAGAAGTACGTCACCTCTGTCATCGTATATTTGTATTTCACGTACAAAGGAAAATGAACCAACTCATAGTGGATCCTCATTAGTTGTTCTTTTAGTCGAGCCTCGTATTGGCGACTGTTCTCTTTCAGTCGTTTCCTCAAAAAATCCATAAACAGCTGATTGAAGCGAAGAATCTCTGGGCACGAGTCTTGCATGAACCCTTCCTCCTCAAGCCAACCTTCCACAAGCAAATAGCTTAGTAAGCCCAGACTCTCGGATCTGACGATTTCTGCATCCATGGTCTTTCCACTGCGCAGCCACCTTTGTATCGCTTTGAATTTTTGGTTTGCTGGTCGTTTTGCTAAAGCATCATGTGATCGCTTCGTCAAATACGACTGATTTCGAATACGGACAGTCACGATCCCTAAATAGATTTTCAACCGTAAATCCATATAGGAAGAATAGCTACAAGAAAAAGCTGACCCGAAAAAGAGCTGAGCAAAATGATTGATTTCTTTCGCATTCTGAGGGGTCCATAATGGGTCTAAGCGCTTCTTCATACTAAAAAAAAGCAAAGCAACTTCTCGGATGCGCCATTCATCCCCTACTAACTTAAACTCTTTATTGATGTCGATCGCAAATGCCTGCAGCGCTTTTTTCAGCTCCTTAAATTCATTGTAGACGGTTGTATGGCTTAAAAAGTGGTCCAAAGCAAAGCTGTTGATGGAATGCAGCTGTTCACAAAAAATGGCCGTAAACAGTGAAAATTTGATCGATTCCTCAGCGTAATAAGAAAAGAGGAGCTCAGAAGTAAATCGACCATTCGTGTGCAGTTCAATTGATTCCCCGTCCCAGCTGAGTGCTACTTCTTTTTGTAAGCCAAACTGAACGAAATCAGCAGCTAATTCTTCCACTATTTTGCCTACTAAAAATGGAGACATGCCGAAACGATCCATTAATTGCTCCCTTGATCTTGTCATGAAGGGCGCATGCTCCAATTCTTTGTATACATTCAGCTTACGCTGATCTTTTTTATTCAAAAACGTTGGAAACACAAATGGATGCCTCCTCCCTTCGCTGACCATAAAGAGCGATTCCAGATAACATCATGCTGAGCTGGCCATGATACGTCGTCGGGTAGTTGCTTTGCATCACCTGATGGGACTCCTTTTGAAAAGCTGATGTTCTCGCTTCCTTCCCAAAGACCTCCTCTAGCATGATTGGCTGTAAGGCTTCGGCGGATGGTCTAGCTTTTTTTACGGAAAAGCCATGTTCATGTCCAGGAAGCATTCCAGCAATCAAAGCAGCAGCATCGGCAGATCGATCAGTAACATCAGGCATGTTTTTTACTATCTTGACTTGGGGTTCAAAAGAATGTCCTGTATGAGGAAAAGCCAGCGGAATCTTCACCATCCCCAATACAACATAGGTACTTGCTAAAAAAACAATGCGACGGTCCATTCCTTTTTCCTCCTTTATGTATGATTTTTGGCAATTGGTTTCTCAGGTCCTTGCTATAATTACTCTGAAGAATTGATATTCTTAGAAGTTTTCTGCTGGCAGTCAGAGTCTTCAAGGGACTATGACCAAAAACGCCGATCAGTTGAGGGTTTCATTCTCTGTGCAAATGATTATGCTATAATTATTTAAACTTATTTTGTTGGAGGCTGACATGAAAACATTTCAATTAAAATTCATGCGAAACCGCACGTTGATTCGCTGGCTGCAATTGTTAAATGAATTTGAGAAAAGTCCCACCCGTACATTGGGAGAACTTGCTGAAGTGACCGAAAGCAGTACCCGTACGTTGATTACTGACATCGCTAGCCTGCGAGAGCACTTTAACGGGACGATTGCGATCCATACAGCAAAAATCGGGTACCTTTTTGAAGTAATCGATCAGGATAGGTATCGAAAGCAAAAGCAAGAGTTGGTAAAAGATGAACCGATTTTCCAAATTTTAGAAAGTACTTTTTATAATGAGCAGCAGTCACTCTTTGATTGGAGCTTAACGCTTAATATTTCTGAACAAGCGCTGATCAGCTATTTCCGAAAAATACAGCCTTTTTTATCCCCTTTCGGTTTAAAAATCAAAACTGACCCCGTCTCTTTGGCAGGTTCGGAGATCGATATTCGGAAATTTTTCTGTCTTTTTTACTACGAGTCTGACATTAATGTCCACACGCTATTCCCTTCGATCCATGTCCAAGATGCGGTGATGGAAATCACTGATCTTTTGGAAACGAAGGCCTTACAGAGCTCTTCGTTTTCTTATTTTGCTTATATCCTTTATATTAGCGTGGAGCGCAGCAAACGTGGTTTACTTGCTGCCCCCTCCCCTCAACTCAAGGAGCTGATCAAAAAAAATGATCTGCTGTTTGATTATGAGGCGCTAAAAACAATCATTCGGCGTTATTTTCATTATGAATTCCCTCAAGAAGAAGCCGTCTACCTTTTGACGTGTATCATTTGTCGCCGCAAAATCAACACCGACCTAGCAGCCAGCGAAGCGTTTTGCCGCAATTACAACCAATGGCCAGAGATCAAACAGATCACTGCAGATTTTTACGCACAAAATCGCGGGCATAGTTTGGATGAACAAAAAGACTTGCTTTGGCTAGAATCTTTTTTCATCGTTGTCAAACTCCGTGAATTGTTATCGCCAACGATGAATATCAATATTGACGACCTCAATGACTTTGTCCAAGAAAAGTTTGCCGCAGAATTTGCGAAAAATCGCCAGTTTCTCCTTTCCCACCCGCTTGTAAAAAATCTCTATTCTCTCGATCATTTGGATGATTTTTGTACAAGCCTCACGTTCCATATGGAAGCAATTATTGAAGAAAATTGGGGTAAGCCGCGAATCATTGCTGTTATTTTTGAAGGCAATGAATATGTTTGCGAGCATGCCGAAAGCATTATCCGAAAATATCTAGGGTTTTATCATGAAATGTACTACCCTGATTCAAACGAACTTTCCCATGAGTACTTAAAGGAAAAAAATATCAACTTGCTGATCACTAACTACCCTGAATATGCGACGGAGTATTTGCTGGATGTCGAAAGCGTCTTATTAAAATCGATACCTGATGCTGCCGATTGGAATCATCTCTTGAATCGGATCAATCCAAGGATTTTGCGATTAGTTGTACTTGATAATACATGACGATACCAACCATTGAGTGCCGCTTCTTAAAAGCTTTTTTTCAGCTTTCAGTCGCCCCTTACGAATCATCCCTTGTAAGGCTGTTCTCCATTTAGAGAACGCAGCGTTACAAGGGACTTTTTCACTTATTGCCGCACGCTTTTTCCTTCTACGTGGCTGCGATCTGCGATTATTGCTCTTTTGATTGATCGGCACTCAAAAATGTCCGTTTCGTAAAAGCCAATGCGCCTACGAGGGTCACGAGCACGATGATTGGATGAGAGGATGCAGACAAGATCCCCAAAATCGCCGTCAACAGCGTGCCCGTATAACTCAAACCGACTGCCCATTGCTGGAGCCTTGAAAGCTCTCGCAGCTGCCCTTTGAAGGCCACCCCCAGCATCATTGCTCCGACAAAAGATAAAAGGCCAAAAACTACATGTAACAGTAACATTCTTTTTCCTCCATTCTTAAATGTTCACATCGATTGCTTCAGCGATTCGTCTGCCATAATCTGGGTCCGCACGGTAAAAATGCATGACCTGCCGTTCTTTGATCTGTTGATTTTGAACCTGTCCCAAACTCCCCGCGATCGTTTGAATCAAGCGTGTTCGTTCTTCTTCTGAGAGCAAACGATAAAAATCACCTGCTTGGCTATAATAGTCTTCGTCGTATTCAAAGGAACCGATCTCTCCTTCTAACGAATAGTGGATGCCCTTGGCATGCGGGTTTTCCTTGACGCCATCAAAACTGTTCGGTTCATAATTGATCCCTGAAGAATTCGTTTTGGTATTCATGAAGCCATCTTGTTGGTGATTGTGGACGGGCGCTTTCGGCGCATTGATCGGCAACTGGCTGCTATTGGGGCCAACTCGATAACGATGCGCATCACCATAAGCAAACAGCCGACCTTGCAATAGTTTGTCCGGTGAAAAATCAATCCCTGGAACGATATTGCCCGGTGAAAAAGTGACTTGCTCGACTTCGTTGAAATAGTTCTCTGGATTGCGATTCAAGGTCATGCGTCCCACTTCAATCAGCGGATAGTCTTTTTGTGAGACTGTTTTGGTCACATCAAAAAGATTGACAGCAGCTGACCAGCCTTCTTCAAAGGGAATGATTTGAACATAGAGTGTCCAAGAAGGATACTCTTTTGCCTCGATCGCTTTGTATAGATCTTCAATATGATAATCAGGATTGCTTCCCGCAAGTTCTGTTGCAAGCGCCGCACTCATGTTCATAATGCCTTGATCCGTCCGAAAATGATATTTCACCCAAAAGCGTTCCCCCTCTGCGTTGATCCAAGCAAATGTATGACTCCCATACCCATGCATATGGCGAAAGGTTGCCGGTAAGCCGCGATCCCCCATCAACAGGCTGACTTGATGGAGAGACTCTGGTGAATGGGACCAAAAATCCCACACCGCTTCTGGATTTTTCAAGTGCGTTCGCGGATCTCTTTTTTGGGTATGGATAAAATCAGGAAATTTCAACGGATCACGAATAAAGAAAATCGGGGTATTATTGCCCACGAGGTCATAATTCCCCGCTTCCGTGTAAAATTTAACCGCAAACCCCCGAGGATCGCGCAATGTATCCGCAGACCCCAGTTCTCCGGCAACCGTTGAAAAGCGAATAAACAGGTCCGTTTCTTTACCGATGGCTGAAAGAAAAGCCGCTTTCGTGTACATCGTTACGTCGTTTGTTACTCGGAAGACACCATGAGCCCCCGCACCTTTCGCATGAACGACTCGTTCGGGAATCCGCTCACGATTAAAATGTGCCAGTTTTTCTAGCAAATGGACATCTTGGATCAACACTGGTCCACGGCGCCCCGCCGTCAAAGAATTCTGGTTATCCGCTACACTGGCTCCTTGCGCAGTCGTCAAATCGTTTTTCATATCCTTCCTCTTTTCTCTATAAAATCAGTCAAGTGCAATTACTCTCAACAAAATACTTCTAATTAGTACAAAAATTATCATTATTCTTCAAAT
The DNA here is from genome assembly GCF_051713725.1 of Enterococcus sp. DIV0755f. Lineage (NCBI taxonomy): Bacteria > Bacillati > Bacillota > Bacilli > Lactobacillales > Enterococcaceae > Enterococcus > Enterococcus sp. DIV0755f. The sequence continues at coordinate 194,551 of NZ_JBIOQL010000001.1, read as the reverse complement.
ATATCAATTAATTTGCTTATAAGTAAGAATTATTTCAGATTTTTGACTATTTTCCAGCTTTTCTATCGAAGCATCCAGGTTTTGCAGCAATCCGCATGAATAGAAGAAAGCGCAAAAAAGCAGCGAAGCGTTGGCTTCACTGCTTTTTTGCATTCCATTCGATTCAAGACCACTCTACTGGCGATCAATTATTTTTGCTGCCTGCTGCTTATTCGGCAGCTTCAATATCTTTGGCGATTTTTGCGACATCGATCTCCCGCTGCAAGTAGTCTTGGTTGTCGATAGGAAAATGCTGACGAAATTCGGCTAGTTCCATCAATTCGACTTCACCAGCTGCCACTTCAAAGTCTAAGACATGGCCAGCAAATGTCCGATCATCACTAATAAAATGCAGGTGGAAACCAGCAGCCGCAGCACCGTGGAACAACAGCGGGGTAAAGAATCCGACGATCGTTCCGCTGATATTTTCTGACTGAAATTCGGGCTGATGCTGGATGATCTCAATGAATTTTGGATATGGTTTTTCTTGCTTTGGGGCAACGCGGACGTGCATCTTGGTAAATACCCCATGGATTTTGACAGCGGAAAACAAATTCGGGCTGACTTCTGTCAGGACGTGGTTTTTCACTTCTTCATCGGTCATTTCTTGGCTGACCTGTAGGTGCTTCGCTGCAGAAAAATCAACGACTGCCGCATAGGGGGTTCCTTCATTGCCTTGGAGCACTTGCACCTTGCCCGACTCGTCTACATGGTAGATTTCACCATCTAAAATAATCACTTCACCATTGGAGCCAGCCAACGTACCAATCCCAAAATTGCCATATTCAAGCATTTTGCCGATTTGCTCCGTGCCATCCATTAAATCCTGCATCAACCCACCTAGGGTGCCATGCTGATATAAATAACTTTTGCTTTTCACTTTCATCTTGCTGCTCCTTTGGTCTTAATAAAATTGATCAGGTAGGATCGTTTTGCCCAGATCGGCATTATCTGAATAATCCACAGGGATATCAATGATCACTGGACCATCCGTTGCAAAGCCTTCTTCGATGGCTGCCATCAATTCTTGTTTAGTGGTTGCCCGTAGGCCTTTGGCACCAAACGCTTCGGCATATTTTACGAAATCAACGGGTCCAAAATCAACCCCAGAAGCACGATCATATTTCATTTCTTCTTGGAATTTCACCATATTGTAGGTACCGTCATTCCAAATCAAGTGAATGATGTTTTGTTTCAAACGGACAGCTGTTTCTAACTCTTGGGCAGAAAACAAGAAGCCGCCATCGCCAGATACAGAGATCACTTGAGTATTTGGTCGCACGAGCGCTGCAGCGATCGCCCATGGCAAAGCGACTCCTAAGGTCTGCATGCCATTACTAAAGAGCAGATGCCGTGGCTCATAACTACGGAAATGACGGGCCATCCAAATGTAATGGCTGCCGACATCCACCGTTACCGTCATATCGTCGGTCACTTCTTGTTGCAAAGCATCGATGATTTCCAAGGGATGCAAGGTATTGTTACTGCCTTCGACATCCGCTGGTTTTTCATTGAGTTTGGTTTGCAGCGTCGTTAAATAGTTTTGGGCGTCTTCGCTCAAGTGATACTGATCGATGGCTTTTGATAGTTGTTCAATAATTTTCGCGATACTGCCCATCAGTTCAACTTCTGGCTGCATAAATGGATCGATCTCCATCGGTACTTCATCGATAACGATCACGCGGGCATCTTTTTCCGCATTCCAGTTGCGGGCTTCGTATTCGATCGGGTCGTACCCTACAGCGATCACTAAGTCGCTGCGTTTCAACAACATATCACCAGGCTGATTGCGGAATAAGCCGACGCGGCCAAAGAAATGCTCTTCTAATTCACGAGAAATGATTCCAGCACCTTGGAAGGTCTCTACGACAGGCAACCCAGTTTTTGCAACTAACTGACGAATCGCTTGTGTTTCTTTCACGCCTGAAGCCCGCATCCCTAAGAGTAAGACAGGCAGTTTGGCTTCTTTGATCCGATCGACGAGTGCCTGGATATCTTCTGCATCGGCACTGCCTAATTTAGGCGAAGATAGAGGTTTGATCGCTGCCCCTTGAACGGTTCCGTCTGTCACATCTTGAGGAATGGATAAAAAGCTCGCCCCTTTTTTCGCTGTTTTTGCGATGCGAAAGGCGTTGGCAATACTTTCAGAAAGGGTTTCAGGATCTTGGACTTCACTGCTGAATTTCGTGATCGGCGCAAACAACGCCGCATTATTCATGCTTTGGTGGGTCAATTTTGAAAGGTCAGAACGCTTCACTTGGCCTGCTAGTGCCAAGACGGGATCACCTTCGGCAGTTGCCGTGACCAACCCAGTCGCTAAATTACTGGCTCCTGGTCCACTTGTTGCAATGACGACTCCTGGCTCTCCTGTCAGGCGACCGATTGCTTGTGCCATAAAGGCCGCGTTTTGTTCATGTCGTGCCAAGATCAACTCTGGTCCCCGATCACTCAACACGTCAAACACGCCATCGATTTTTGCACCGGGAATCCCAAAAATATAAGGCACCCGATGATTTTCTAAACTTTCAACAATGATTTCTGATCCTCTTGCACTCACTGTATTACCTCTTTTCAAAAACTGTATTAATCACAATACATATAATAGCACTTTTCATTTATTTATCAACGAAAAACACTTATTAAAATCTGTATTATAAAAGCGTGATTTTTTAGAGAGCGTTTGCATCTGCTTCAGACTGCAGGTGTACGTCTTTCAATTTTTCCGACAAAAAAAGGAGTGGATCGCTCCACTCCATACATCCTTTTCTGTATCAGAACACCGCAAAAAAAGAAGCTGCTTTCGTCGGTTTCTTATTCTGCGGGGACATTTTTTTCCGTCAGCCATCCGACAGCCAGTGTCATGGCCGCTCGTGCGGCTTGGGTCTGATCCATCGCATTGACCATCACAAAATCATGGATGATCCCTTGCATCCGTGCTTGGGTGACTTCCACGCCAGCTGCTCGTAAATGCTGCGCATAGGCTTCCCCTTCATCCCGCAAGACATCTGCTTCGCCTGTAATGATCAACGCTGGCGGCAGATCGGCTAACTCCTCTTTGGTCGCGCGTAGTGGAGAAGCGGTCATTTGATCCCGCTGTGTCTCATCCGTCGTGTATTGATCCCAGAACCATTGCATCCCTTCTTTGGTCAGAAAATAATTTTCACCGAATGCTTCATACGAAGGCGTATCAAAGCGAGCATCTGTCACAGGATAGAACAATAATTGCTGTGCGATCGGAATGCCGCCACGGACTTTCGTCAACAAGGTCATAACCGTCGCCATGTTCCCACCTACGGAATCGCCAGCCACGGTCAAACGGCTAAGGTCTAAGCCTTTGACATCGACAAATCCCGGTAATTGCTGCAAGACCGCATAATTTTGTTCGATCGCCGTTGGGTATTTTGCTTCTGGTGAACGACTATATTCAGGAAAAATGACGATCGAGTTGGTTCGTACCGCCAATTCACGGATCAATTTATCATGAGTCGCGGCACTGCCGAAGACCCAGCCCGCGCCATGGAGATAATAAATGACAGGGAGAATCGCATGATTTCCTTCAGGACGAACAAAACGAACATTGATGGTCCCCCATTCGCCTGTATCTACGGTCTGATCTTCTATCTCAACCGCCAATTTATTGACGGGTGACTCTTGGACTTGTTCCAATAGTGCGCGCCCTTCTTCTGGCGGTAATTCATAGATCCGTGGGTGCGGTGCATTTGCCTCACTAAATTCAACGGCTGCTTTTTCCAACGAAATTCTATCTGTCATACGATTCTCTCCTTTTGTTTGAAATCGTTCGTGTTGACCTTAAGGGTACCACCAAGTCATTCTGATGCAAAGAATCTTGCTTCCTTCTGCTTCCAGGCATTTCGCTCGACAAAAAAGGTGGTTTTTGCACTCTTAACTGCCTTGCCTTCATCACCGATAACTGTAAGACACTCGCTGTGTAAACTTCCCAAAAAACTGAAAGGCGTAGGTAAGTACGTATGAAATTCACATTAGATGAAACACAAAATAACCGTCTGCTCGCTGCTATTTTTCAAGAACTCGCTGTCATAGTCTTTGATCCGCAAAAAGAAGTTGTTTTCGCCAATGCCAACATGACGGATATCCTAGGTTATAGCCAAGAAGAAATCATTGGCTTGCCGCATCGGACCTTTTGTTTTGACCATTATGCTGCCAGTACGGATTACCAAGCTTTCTGGAATCAACTGCTTTACTCAAAGCAACGGTTTCAAGACAAAATCATTCGGAAAAACAAACAAGGAGAAAAACTGATTTTAGAAGGGATTTACTTCCCCGTCCTCGATGAGCAGCAAGAAGTCGTTAACGTCGTCAAAATCGCTTTTGACATTACCCAAAGAGAACAAGCCTTAGCGGTCACTATCAAAAAAGTGCAAGAAAGTGCTGCTTCCCTGACACGACTTTCTGCCAACGGACACCAGCAAGTCGATCATTTGTCAGAGAACTTGGCGCAAGTCAAACAGCTGTCTGATCAAAATCAAGCAACGACCCATGCCTTAGAAATGGATAGCCAACAGGTGACAGCGGTGCTGCATGACATCGACCGCATTGCGCAACAAACCAAACTGCTGTCCTTCAATGCTTCCATCGAAACGGCACGGATCGGCGAACAGGCAGCTGGCTTTCGGGTGGTTGCGGATGAAATGCAAAAATTAGCCGAACAGACCAAGCAGTTGACCCAAACCATTGCCGCAACCATGCAAGCCATCAACCAACAAGCCTTAGTCGTGTTAGATAGTGCCGATTCGACGACCATGAAAATCAGTGATTCGCAAAAAAGCCTCGCTGCCGTTTTGCATTCTTACGACACGCTGCGAACGACGGCCAGTCTTTTAAACGATGAAGCCGAGTATTTATCAGAAACCAACGACGCTGAGTTGGAAACCACATAAAGTGAAAAAAGAGCGCCGCTGTTTGCGACGCTCTCTTTGTTTTTTTGACCAATAAATTGATCCTGTATTTGATTTTATTGATACTCAGCACTAGCCAGCCTCCCACTCTTGCAACAACTGCTGTAATTCTTGCAAAAATGATTGGGTCGCAAAGCCCAATGCTTGAAGAGGAACACGATATTCCTGTTGAACCACCAAAAAACTGCCAAAGATTTTATGTTGGACCTCAAAGGTGAGGTTTTTCCAAATACTCCACGAAAAACTGGCTATTCGTTTTTCTTTCTTTTCGTACGTGCACAAATACACTCGCTCGATACCAAAAAGTAGCCCCGCATTCGCTTTCTTGCCAGTCATCTGTGCCGTTAGCAGTGCCAGAGGCGTCTCCGTTTCAGGCACTTGAAAACTGGTAAGGACTTGTCTTTGCCATTGCCGTGGCAGCACTTGTCTTTCTCCAGAAAAATAGAACAAAAAATCTTGCTCTTGCAAAAAAGCATTCAAACGAGTTTGTCGCTCCTTGCTAGGATCACCTGGCGCCCGCTGAATCAAAGACGTCTGATTCATTGCCACTTGCTTTGACTGCTTGTGATCACTTGAACCCCCTGACGCTGAGGAGTTTCCCAAGGGAAGAGGATCCATCGTTTGGTTGGCAGCAGCTGACTGACTGATTTTCTTCAGTAAAAAAGCAAGATGCGTCAACGAAAGCTGTTTTGCTGTCATAGGATTGGCATGCGGGCTTTTGGTAGGATCGAAGGACCGTTTGATCACCATTTTCCCACGACAATACAGACAAATCGCCGTGCCAGCTTCCCAATTGACTTCTAGTTCTCCTAGGCAGTGGGGGCATTGAATCGGAATAATATCCATTGAATCATCCTTTCGTTTCGATACAGGTATCGGAGCTATCCGTGGTAAAGATACGGATCGTATTCCAGCTGACAAACGCCAGCAGCACTAGAAGCGATATGCCATAAAAACCGAAATACCAAATAAGGAATGTTAAAAAAAGGATCAAGGCAAATTCATACGCCATGTTTTCCAGACTGCTGTAAAATACTGTCTGTCGGACGAGTTTCTTCCTACGCGTTTCAAAAGCTTTCTTCACTGCAGTTGCTGATGCATCCGATTGACTCAATGCCTGAGAAAGTTCTGCTTTGAATTTGCCGTACTCTGAGAAAAACTTGACCTCTGGTACGAGCAAGAAATACCACGTCGCAAGACAAGCAATCAGCAGGATGACCGCTGAAGCGAGCAGACTAAAGGCAACAGCAGGCATTAAAAAGCCACCAAAAAGAAAATTAAAAAGGGTCCCTGAAATTATTCCGAATGAAAAAAAGGTATAGCAGAACTGCCATAGGACACTGCTGGTTTTGGAAAAACTTTTTTTCACTTGCACGAGCTGTTCACATTCAGGAAGCTGGGTTGGAAAAAGACGTTCAGCATCGGTGCCATCAGCCACGAAAGAATAGATTTGGTTTCCGTACTTGAATTCGCCAATGTAATAAGGAAAATATAGTTTTTCCGTATCACATTGTTTCGGAAAAAGAGTCAGTTGAACCTCATTTGCAACCTCTGCTCCCACCAAATGGTCTTTGGCTTTTGCTTCAAAGACTTCCAATAGATGGGTATCAGCAAGTGCTGCTTCTCTGGAAATATCAAAGGGCAGCACCTGAACGTCTTGGCTAAGTGCCGAAAACTGCTGCATATCCGTGCAATAGGCGGCACCTTTTTGAAGATGCAACGGCAGCTTGCCATTGATGCTGTAATCTGCTTCTTTTTGGGTATCCGTAGGAAAATATTCATTGAAAACCGTTGTGTTTCCGCTGTTATGTAAAGAAATGTCGGCAGTAATGCGCCCACGCCCCCTCTGCTGTTCCTCGTGGACATAGCTCCCTCTCACTTGCGCATCATAAGCAATTTGAAAATAATACATCGGGATGAATACACGTTTTAGATGAACCATCTCTAGTTCAAAAAAGATACTTTCCGAGATGGTCTCTTGCCAGGCTAGTTTATTTTTCAACGCAGCTTCACATGCCTTTTCATCATAGGCAAACGGATAAAATCCTTCTTTGACGGTCCCTTGAATGCGTGGCAACTCTTTCAGCGAGACGACTTGCTTTGTTTGTTCCTGTTTTTTTTGTTCCGGTTTGATCAACAACTCATTCAAGCAATACTGACAGACTGCTTTTCCTGAGTCCCAATCAACTTCTAGACGCCCTAAGCAGCTGGGGCATTGGATTTGTGTGATTTTCATTTTTTCTCCTTTTTTATGAATCATTTTTTTCAACAAGATGGCTTATCAAAAAAACCGACGAATGTTCCAAATAAGGGTAGCGACCACGACCACATAAGCGAGCGTATCGAGCCATTCAGAAAGTTTCCTGATTCTTGCAAGGTGCTTCCCACGCTTCTCATAGTTTGCTAACAAAGCTGCCCCGGCCGTTTTCTTACCTAATAATTCTCTTTTAAGCTCATCTCTAAATTTTTGGACTGTTTTGAGATACTGTTCTTTTAGAAAGTGCAACACTATCCCCGATACTACCCAATAGACGGCAGTTGGCAGGGAACTCATGACAATCCCCCCTATGACAGCTCTGAACACTCTTCCTAGAGGGAGCCATTCAGAAATGAATAGTGCAAAGAACAGCAGGAGCACACCTAACGTAAAAAAGAGTACGGAGGACCAGCCAAAAACCTTGCGAGCTTTTGAAAAATTCGCAACCGTTTGTAAGGTTTCTTGGCATTGTGGGATAATCGGCAGCTTCATTCGGTCAGGATCTTTGCCATCGATCGCAAATTCAAAGGATTGCTCTTGGTACTTGAAGGTGCCCATATACAGGGGAAAGTAGAGCTTTTCTGTAGCACAGCTGATCAGGGAAAGATCTAGGTGCAGCTCTTTTAGATGATCGGCAGATTCTTTCTTCTGGATCACGGCATTCGCATGGGCTCTCAGTTCCGCTTGTTTTTCAGAACCAAAGAGCGCCTGCTCTTGCTCAATATCAAAGGGAAAAACATGAATAGCATGTGCTGAGATTAGCTGTTGAAATTCCTTTTGATCGGTACTAAAGTGCGGTTTTCTTTTCATTTCATTATTGACCTCGAAGCTCTGAGGAATTTCTTGCTCGATCACCTCCGAACTGCCGCATTGATAGAGTATGACCGTCTCATCTGGATGGTCGCCGCGCTTCTTTTCCCACGTGGTCGTATGCGAGCCCTCCCAAGCAATGGAATGGGTATCGTAGCCAAAGGCCCCCTCCCAGTGCATCGTATAGGTCACCTGAAATTCATAAATCGGAATAAAATATCGTTTTACCTCGCTGACTTCAAGATGAACGACAATGTCCTCAGGAACTGATTCCTGTTGGATCAGCCATTTTTTCAAGGCATTTGCTACCTCGTCTTCATTAAAGGTAAACGAATAAAACCCTTCTTTGACTTCTTGAAAAACTACGGGAGCTTGTTCATTCGAAGCTTCTTGCGTTTGTTTTGGCGGCGAATGTAGGACTGACTTAGTTAAGCAATACTGGCAGACTGCTTTTCCTGTCTCCCAGTCAACGGTTAACTGACCCAAGCAGCTGGGACATTGGATTTGTGTGATTTTCATTGCTTCTCCTTTTGCACATACTGATTTTCTTATCAATGAAGCGGCTTGGTTGCAAGTGAGGGGGAATATCTTTTTTAAGGTGTTAGTTGGGGGAAGCAGCGAAGGAAAGCTGCTTGTTTGCAGGTAGTTGCTCGCTCTCATCCGTTTGTTCGAAACATTTTTTCCAGTGATGAAGCAAACAAGTGTATTTGTACCAAGAGCTGTTTAGCAAAAAAACAACCGCAAACGAAAAACAAGTCTTTTCTATATCATTTTATAATAAAAAATACCTTAAATCTATTTATTATTGATAAAAATATCTGATGATTTACTAATTAAACTCCCTCCGTACGCTCAGCAACCCTTACTAGTCGGTTATTGATGGCGGATACGTTAATAAAAATGTTATAATTAAAATATTCACAAGAAAGGAATTGGAAAAAGTTATGGGGATGTTTATTTTTGTTATTGGTTTTTTGACAATGGTTGTAAGCGGAATCTTTTTTATTCTTGGATTGATCAAGAAAAAGCCGCTTCGCAACAAAATCGTTATTTTTATGGGTGGTTTTCTCTTATTGATTGGCGGGGCACTATTGACTCCTGCAGCAACACCGGAGCTTCACGTAGATGAAGCAGAACTGGTTACGAATGAGCAAGGCGAAGCGGCGATCACTGGGCGAACCAACCCAGAAGCGCAACTGACGATCAACGGGGTGGAGTTTTCGCTGGCGGACGAAACATTTTCTTATGCTGTCCAACTGGAAGATGAAGAGGAACAGGAATTTACTCTCCAAGCCTCCATGGGTGGAATCACTAAAGAAGAGGTCGTCACCGTCAAACCTTCTCGCGCATTTCTAGTGAGTTTGCAAGCTGAAAAACAAGAACAAGAAGCACTGGTAAAAGCCGAGACGGCACTGGCTCTTGCCGAAACCCAACCAAACCAAAAGAATTACGACGAAGCCGTGACGCTGATTCATGCTTTAAGTAAAACCTACGAAGATCTCGCTACTCGGCTCGCGGTAGTTGAAGACCATCTTGCCATCGGCAAAGCCCTTGATACTGCTGAAGCTTCTCTTGAACGCAGTGATTTCGATCAGGCAAAAGAATTGGTCGCACAAGCGGTTTTGAACAAGGAAACGTTTGAAAGTCGGTTATCCACTGTAGAAACCAAGATTTCTGAGAAAGAAGCAGAAGCCCTCGTTGCAGAAGCTGTCCAAGCGGTGGAAGCAGCAGAGGCGGAGCCGACAAAAGATACCCTTGCTCGTGCAGAAGATGCTGTCGCTCGTCTCAAGACCCCCGATGAGGAATTAGCTGCTCGAACGAAAACAGTGGCGCAAACGATCACTGCCAACGAACAAGCAGCCGCCCAAGCCAAGACGGAGGAAGAACGACAAGCAGCGGCAGCTGTGCCAGAAGAAAACCAGCCAGCCGCTGCTAGCAATCAAGCCCAAACGTCGGTCCTCGTTACACCAACAGGTTCGAAATACCATACGAGAAAATGCGGCAACGGTACCTACACGCCTGCAACTTTAGCAGAAGCGCAAAGTCGCGGACTTACTCCTTGCGCAAAATGTTTTCCGTAATAGCCACTAAATTTTGCAACGAAAAAAAGACAAACCTCAGTTTTGTCTAAGGTTTGTCTACTGTCTGAAGCGGTTGTCTCGTCGGAGGCAGCCGTTTTTTTGTCACTTGCTAGTTTTCCTCATACGAAAACTCGTACTCGTTTTGTTCGTCATCGATCAGACGCTTGTCATTGTTGTCCGCCATTTTGAATACTTTCTCAAAATCATCGCCAGTCATGCGCACTTCCTTTTTCTCTTGATCAATGATCACTTGGGCATTTGTCACTTCAAAGGTGTGCATAGGACCGATGTCTGCCGCAGTCAGTGCTTTGCTTTTGGGAAACTCTGCTTGCAGTGTTTCGTTGATCTGCACTAATTGCGTCTCTTGTTCTTTTACCAAGTCCGCAGGTTCCTGATTCGGATCGACCAAAAAACTCAGCGTTTTATTAACGGTGAGCTTTCCATCTTCCAAAACGTACAAGGCATTTTGTTGATGACTGTTGCTATTGGTCAATACTTGATTCGCAGCTGCAGAGCCAACCCCTGAGCTACTGCAGCTTGTCAAGAAAAATAGTGTCGCTAAACAAACGGCAGCAAATATTCCTCTACCTAACATGCTTTTCGTTTTCATTTTTTCCTCCTCGTTGCCCCTAATTTTGTTTCTTTGATGATTTTTCCGCAATCCGCGGATTTGGTTTCCTACAGATTAAAGTGCTTTTAGTATAGCATAAATTATTTGCTTTTATAGCTATTTTTTATAGTAAGATTAATTTTACGCACAAAAAAACCAACCTTGTTGAAACAAGATCGGCTTTCTTTAGGATTGATTCGTTGAGACCTTTGAACGCTCTCGCTGGGGTATGATCGTTGCTTACTGTCCAATCAAGCCGACAACAAGTCCTAAAACGATCACTCCTAGAAACCCGTTCACAAGGTGCAGCCCGACTAATTTGCGGGACTGTCCCGAGTAAACAGCCATCACGAAGGTGGCGACCCCATAAACCCCTAGCCACAATAAGCAAGCGACTTGCAAGGAGGTCATCAGCCAACCATCATGATCGAATGTTGCAAACCAATAGACGACTTGATAGGTCGCTGCTGATAAGAGAATCCCACCAACGATCGTGCCGCCAAAGGTAAAGAGCATGTCACCGGTCGTCATCTGCTGATCAGCCATCTTCTCTGCCATTCCTGATTCTTTCGCCCAAAACTTGCCCCACTTATGCATCGGATTGTAAAGCAGACTTTCCACCACGACCCAGCTGAGGGTGCCGAAAATCAATGTCCAAAAATTAACCATTTTCGTTTTCTCCTACACTTTATTTTATCGTCACATTCCTGAGAACCGAAGAAACAACCGAACGCAGGGTTCCTTCCCCATCAGTTTATGTCTTAAGGGACGTTTCTTCAACTTTTTTCACTGGTTTCCCCTATTTTTCGATGGTTCCAATAAAAACTAAGAAAAATGATCGTATACAATAATGCGGTGAAGCCAGTGACCGCCAATGGGTTAGTGACCAAAATACCGACAAACAGCAAAATCAGTGCAAGGATCGCCCCACTCAAGAAAATCGTATAGCCCATTTTCTTCTGCTTGCGTACCAAAACAAACGCCGCCGCACTGATCAGCAACCAGATCAGCAATACAGTATAAGACAGGGAGCCTGCTAGATAATTGAAGAGTTTGTCGCCTAAAAAGTAAGAAAGAACGACCCCAAGATATAAAGTACCGCTGCAAAACATGATCGCTCGTTGGGGCACGCTGTTTTTATTCAGCATCGTAAAGCGGCTTTTTTTCTGGCCATTGTTGCTTAATCGGAAAAACAACGTTCTTGAAGAAGCATAGACCCCAGAATTGATTGACGAAAACAAAGCCAAAATAATCACTAAATTGACGATGTCGGAGGCAAATGGGACATGGATTTTTTGAAACACCATCACAAAAGGACTGACATTTGGATCGGCTAATTGATTCCACGGATAAATGATCAGTAAAAGAAACAAGGGAATGATGTAAAAAGCGGCAATCCGAGTCATCACTCCTTTGATTGCTTGCGGGATCGCTTTTTTGGGATTTTCCGCTTCACTGATCGTAATGGCTACTAATTCAGAACCGCCGTACGAATAGATTACGACCAATAACGAATTGATAAATCCTTTGAGACCATGGGGGGCAAAACCACCATAGTCTGTCATTTGTCTCATCGTCGGGAAAAAGCCCAAATCAAAGACTTGCGTGGCAACCAGATAGAGACCCACCAAGATCAACGCAATCACCACACTGATTTTGGCCCAGGAAAGCCAATATTCCGTTTCCGCAAACAAGCGAACCGAAAACAAATTGATGATGGTCGTGAGTAGTGCCAAAATCAACACAAAGATCCAAGCTGGAATATTGGGAAACCACAACTGCAAAAAGCTTGCGGCAGCAACTGCTTCGGCGATGATGTTGATCATCCACATCGACCAGTAGATCCAGTCGATGAAATCGGCTGTATGCACGCCAAGATATGGCTGGACTAAGCCCGAAAGGCCATGTTGTTTTTGGTCAGATAAGACCAACTGTCCCAGTCCTGTCATGACGACAAATAAGATCAGCCCGCAAAAAATAAACGCCAGCAAGACCGCAGGCCCCGCTAACTGGATCGCTTCACCGCTGCCCTTGAATAGGCCAGCGCCGATGGCGCCACCTAGTGCCAACATAGTGATATGTCTGGTTTTCATCTGCTTTTTTTATTTGATTTTTTTCTGTCATAGGTTCCTCCTTGAAAACCGTTGATCCTCCATAAAAGGTGATTCTCTCACTGTTGCTATTTTTAATTATATGAATGATTTTTTTTAACTACCTCATAGAGAATACCAGACGCTTCTGCTATTGCAACTAAGAATTAAAAAAATTATCTATTTTTTCTGAAAATTCTATCATCCTCTAATCTTTTTCACCTAAATCAAATCTTGGCGAGCTTTTATCTAAGTGAATGCACGAAAAAAGCCATCTCCCAACTTGCGGGAAATGACTTCCTGTCCTTTTTTTCAAGCAGGCTTGATGATCAATGAGTCGTAACCAACTCGTCTTTGACGGCGTCAGGGAGATCTTGCTCGGTCACCTCTTGATATGACTCCACATGTTTGCCCTTTGCATCAAGCTCTAGGTAGGCATTTTCTTTTAGCTTTTGTGGTGCCCAAAACGTGATTTTGATCTTTTGCCCATCTTCATTGACCCCTTCTTGTGTATATTCGTAGGAATCGTGTTCTTGCAACACGCCATACTCGTCGGATGTTTTGACATAGACCTTTTTCTCCGGTACGAACGGATTGAAACGATCCACCAGCTGAACCAGTTCGCTGGAATCATCTTTCGTAAAATAAGACCATGTAACCAATGTGACGGTCCCGATCGTTAACACGAGCAGGATCATACTAATTGCTTTCTTCAAGTGATTGTCCTCCGTTTTTTCTATCTACCTTCAGTATAAAAAAACAAGCGATAAATATAATCAAACTTAAGGCGTATTTTTCCGTCGGTCATTGTGACTAAGACAAAAAGGGACCACTTTTTCAAAAGAAGCAGTAGTCCCTCACTTAGATGTTCCGTTTGTTCGTGACCCTTAAACCGTCACTGCCACATCGATCAGCTTGCTTTGCAAATGAACGAGGGTCTCTTGCGCGACACCAATCGTCCGCAAATAATGATACGCATCGGTATAGGTTTTGCGTTAAGACGGAAAGATTATCCGTCTGCTTTTTTCTTCAGCGATAGATACCACTTTGACTTGTGACCAGTCAGTTCTTCGTATAACGGGCTCAGTTCTTGTCTCCTTTGATCAATGCCGTCATTTCATCGATAAAACCAGCCAACTGCGTCTCAGAAATCACTTCTTGATTGACAAAATAAGCTAGTGATCGCTTTTGATGGTCCCTTACGTTGCTGCTGGAAAATAATTTTGACTCAGCAAATCGTTGCTTTGCTCGCACATACATCAAGGGGGTTTGTTGGATCTCCCCTAACGTAGTTTCAGCAGAAATGATTGGTTTTTGATAGGCTGTGGCTTTTAAATAAAAATGATTTTGCCCTGCTTTTAAGGGTGTTTCTTCAGACCAGCGGTCAGTCAGCGCTTCATCGGTGTAAATCTCCACTTCCGGTAGATGAAGGATTGCCTGCGTAAGTGTCGGTAAGGTAACGTCTAATTTCACGATATCTTTGGCAACGTAAGCCCAAGCGACCTCAATCCGTCCATTCGGTGTGGCGATGCCGCCGGAGGCATGATTGATACTCCAATGGATCTGGGGCTGTATGTGGACGTGCCGAAAACCGCTGCTGGATGATGCTTGTTGAATGCCTAAAACACCTTCAAAGAACCACTGGCCAATTGCTCCATAAGCATAATGATTGAACGAATTCATGCCTTGAGGATTGATCGATCCATCTGGTAACAGCGAATTCCAGCGTTCCCAAATCGTCGTTGCGCCTAAATCGATCGCATAAAGCCAGCTGGGATAATCATTATTTAACAGGAGCGTGTAGGCTATCTCGTTTAATCCATAATTACTAAGAACTAAATTTAAAAAAGGCGTTCCAACAAAACCTGTTTTCAAATGATAGTCATCTCGTTTTAGTCTCTCTTTTAACTTCTGCACGATCCCCGCAACTTCATGATCGGCAGCCAAATCAAATGCCAGTGTTAACACATAAGCCGTTTGCGTATCGAGTGCAAGGCGCCCATTCGTCGTGAAATATTCTGCTCGCAAGGCTTGTTTGAGCATTCTTTGACGCTGATCGTATTGCTTAGCTTCAGAAGTATACCCTAAAATTGCTGCAGCCTGCGCAACGATTTTCAAGGAATGCCAGTAAAAAATATTCGCAACAAACTTTGCTTCGGTTCCTCCAATCGGAGAAGCTGGATCATCACCATCTAAAGCTAACCAGTCCCCAAATTGAAATTGTTTATCCCATAAACCGTTGATATGCGTCTTACGGCCAATGTGTTCGACCCACGCTTGCATGCTAGAAAATTGTTGTTTGAGAATTTGTGGTTCACCATAATAGCGGTATAAATGCCAAGGAATGATCGTGGCGGCATCTCCCCAAACCCCCACTGCTGCCCCAGACTGCTGGATATCTGTCGGAACATGCGGCACAGTCATTGGTGGCGCACCATCAAAACGTGGTTGTTCGCTAGCTAAATCATGTAAATATTTCCGAAAGAACGCATACGTGTCCATCGTATACATCGCTGTCTGGGAAAAGAGCTGTGCATCTCCTGTCCACCCCATGCGCTCATCGCGTTGAGGACAATCCATCGGCACATCAAAGAAGTTGCCTTTTTGTGACCATAAAATATTCTGGTACAATCGATTCACTTTTTCATTACTCGTTCGAAAATCCCCTGTCGTTTCTAGATCCGAATAGATCACCTGTCCGATAAAGGCGTCTTTAGCAAAGGGACACTCTAACGGCCAGCCACTGATCCGAACATAACGAAACCCAAAGAATGAGAAGTGCGGACGAACCCACTGTCGGTTGCCATTGGAACGATACGTAAATGCTGCTCGGGCGGCTCGTAAATTTTCCCGATAAAACTTGCCATTGACCAATAGCTCGGCATGTTCGAGTTTGATTTGGGCGCCAGGAGGTAACTGATCATAAAACGTGACCCAACCGACCATATTTTGACCAAAGTCCAACACCCAATCCCCCTCTTCTTGCCAACAAGCAATCGCTGGGCGCTCTTCTTTTATTTTTACAGGCAGGCTAAATCGTTCAGTTAGCTTCCCTTGTGGGCCTTGGTGTTCCTTCACCCCTTGAATAGACTGGTGAGGAATCGTTTCATCGATATCTTCGCCATAATAGATGCTGTTTTTCCCAATCGAACCGGTGCGAACCTGCCATTCCTGATTGGTTCCATGGATCTCTTGTGTGCCATCCACGTATTCTAGATGCAGCTCTGCCCTTAATAAAAAGGCATCGCCATAGATGTTTTCTTTTCCGCCATGAAACCCAAAATTTCCTTGATACCAGCCTTTTCCCACGAGAACCTTTATTGTATACTGTGAATCAACTAGATCATCAGTCACATCATAGGTTTGATATTGGAGCCATTCGTGATAATTAGTGTAACCGGGAGTAAAAAACTCGTCTCCAATTTTTTGCTCATTCAAGTATGCTTCGTACAAACCTAGCCCACAAATATACAAACGGGCTTGCTTAATCGGTTTAGCGAAGTCTCCTTGATAAGAAAAGATCGCTGATTCAAGTGGCGTTGTCACAGGCGTGATCCACTTCCCCTGCCACGCTTCTTGCAGCTTCCCTGTTTCAAACCAGCTCGTCTTTTGATAGCGATCACCTGCTGCATCCCAGATCGTGACACGCCAGAAATAGCGCTGTCGAGGTTGCATTGGAAAGGTGCAGGAAAAGCGATACGCAGCGAGCTTTTGTTTCGGTACTTGGCTAACGATTGCTTGAAAATCAGCATCTAGCGCCACTTCTAAGGCATGAAAGACTGCTTTTGATTGGTCCGTTACTTGATACCGAAAGACAGGATCGCTTAGATCATAGCCGAGCGGTTCAGTGTAATAATTGATTGTCATTTGATTGATTTCCATGTTATCATCGCCTTTTACTAAAAATTGGAGTTGTGTATATGAATATACAGCAGTTGCGCGAATTGC
The DNA here is from genome assembly GCF_051713725.1 of Enterococcus sp. DIV0755f. NCBI lineage: Bacteria > Bacillati > Bacillota > Bacilli > Lactobacillales > Enterococcaceae > Enterococcus > Enterococcus sp. DIV0755f. The sequence goes on along the minus strand of NZ_JBIOQL010000001.1, from coordinate 177,779 downwards.
TTTTTTCCATGACGGAAAGTGAATTGAATTATCAACAACAGCCGAAAAAGAGTGCCCCGTTTTTCCAACGCTTTGATGAAGAGATCCCTACGTTTAACTTGATGAATGCCGGTCATAACAATAAATTTTTTGCGAATGACAAGCGCAGCCTTTTTAAAAATAGTACGATCGAGTTTGTCCAACATACGCGTTTTAGTAATCCTCCCCTGCATAAGCATGATCATCTTGAAATGACCTATGTTTATCGTGGAAGTTGTAAACAAGTCTTTACGGATAAAACGTATGAATTAACGGAAGGAGATTTTTGTCTTTTAGACTCCAACATCGTCCACACGCTTTATGAGGTCGAAGAAGAAGACATCATCATCAATATCGTTTTGCAAAAACAGTTCTTCACTGATTCTTTTTTAAATCGCTTATCGGAGCATAGTATCTTGTCACAATTCATCATTCAAGCGCTATCAGAAAACCAACAGGAAAATTTTTTGCTTTTTCGCTCCATCGTTCCGCAAGAGCTTCACGGCTTGATGGAACAAATGTTGATCGAATATTTTCGAAATGATAGCTATACTGCGGAAATGTTGAAATCGTACCTCTTTTTATTCTTAACTACCTTGATTCGCCGATTAGATCACGTGACTACGAATGAACGTTTTGACCGATCCGATCATACGATCATCTTACCGATCTTAAAATATATCGCCGATCATGCTGCGGACTGTACGCTGCAACGCATTGCAGATCTTTTTGGCTATCATCCGAATTACATCTCTAAATTGTTAAAAGATCACACGGGCAGTAGCTACCAAGAGTTGGTCGTGGCGCAAAAGATCAAAAAAGCCAAGTATCTATTGTCCTATACAGATGAAACGATTCAGAACATCGCTGAAGAGGTTGGCTACCATAATCTCAGTTTTTTTTATAAAAAATTTTATGCTCAAACGCAGATGACACCTCGAGATTATCGCTTGGCAAGTCAGCAACGGCTAGAAACGATGTCCCCTCATAGCGATCAATAAGATACCCTCAACCCATGAGCGTGGATTGTGGGTATCTTATGAACTATTTTGGATCGGGATTTTCTAGTTGGTATTCTTTTTGATCCAATATTCTAAAGAACGGATAATAGATCGCAATCGATAACAGGGTCGCTACGATCTGAAAGGCCAATAGACGCCAACCGCCATTAAGAAGTGCATTTAAGAAGATAGGCATCCCCATGGAACCAGCACCGTTTGACGGTGGGAGAATCTCCATGACTGTTAGGGCATAACCTAACAAAATATTGATTACCGGGGTAAAAATAAACGGAATCGCCATCAAGCCATTCAATACCATTGGAAAACCAAAAATGACTGGCTCGTTTATATTAAATAAAGAGGGGACAAACGCAATCTTTCCCATGGATCGATAACGCTGACTTTTGCTGAAAAAGGTCGCTAATACAATTAACCCAATCGTTGCGCCCCCGCCTCCTGGTGAAGAAACAATGTTGATCCATGAGAAGGTAATAATATTAGGCGCTGCCTCTCCTGCAGCCAGCGCAGAAATATTCGCTGCATCGGCTGCGATCCAGATTGGCATCACTACCCCAATCACTGCAATCCCATGGATACCAAAGAACCAACACAAACCAGAGAGAAAATAAATAAGCGCCGCTGTCCAAACATTATTTCCGATATTGCCTAGTGGTTCTTGAATCAGTGAATAAATGGTATGATGGACATCATTGTATGGTGTCAATGAAAATAGAAATGCAATCAATCCAAAAAGAATCACCATCAAAAAACCAGGAACAATAGCTGCAAATGCTTTTGATACAAAGGGAGGTACTGACTCAGGCAGTTTGATCGTCCAATTTTTCTTGACACTGAGATCAAATAATCTGGTTGTCAAAATGGCAACGAGCATTGCCGTAAACAGTCCCTTTGCCCCTAACCATTCAATCGGTAGATTCGTTGTTGCAGCAAATCCTTCACCAATAACGATCATGGGTGTCAATAAGAAAAAGTTCATCAAAGCTAATAAGGAACAAATAAATCCATCAGAATTTCCTAAAATTTTACAATAGGTATAACTGATCGCTGCCACCACATAAACCGCTAACATATTCGTGGTCACATTGACGATCGTTGTCAATAATTGACCAAAGTAAGAATCGGAAAGAAAAGATTGATACGCTGCCAAGGGAAAATTTTGAAAAATCGAAGCAATTGCGCCTACCATGATGATAGGCATAGACATCATTAACCCTTTTGAGATGGCTTGGATCACTTTGTTGTTGTTTAGCCAAGAAGCGGCAGGGGAAACGATTTTCTCTATTCGTTCTGTAAATCCATTCATGTTACATCCTCCTTTTTATGATAACGCTAACAACACCATTAAACCCTATTTCATGTCGCGCTCCAATGACCTATGAAAGAAAAAATACTAACCAAATCAAAGAATTAGATGCTCTTAATTTTGAATAGAATGTTGCGCATTGATCCGCGTTTTTTAGGAAGCCAAAAACATTCGATGGTCTTCTCATGAAGAATACCATGAGATGACCAATAAAAATCCATTATTGTGATGAAGCAAATGCATCGAATTCAACAGATCGTAGGAAACTAGAAAAAACAATGGCGCTTATCCAGTCATTAATAATTAAGAGAATCTATAGAAAATCGAGGTGCCCCATGCTAGAAATCAAACTGATCGATCAAAAACATCAAGCTGATATCCGCTTAAAAAACGAACCCTTCTCCTTATGGGGGAAAATGCTGCCGTCTTATAATGAGGGCAGCTGGCAGTACACGATCTGTAAATTTGCATCCGAAGACATTCAGACGATGCGTTTCCCAGATGAAAATTATTGCTATGATGAAATGAGCCGAAACAGTCTGTTTATCGGTGCTTATGATGATGGAAAATGCATCGGCTTAGCGATCGTTCAAGACGCTTTTTTCAAGTATCTGTACCTCTATGACTTAAAGGTCAACACAGACTACCGTAAGCAAGGAATCGGTCAACTACTGATCCACCAGGCACTGAAAGCGGCCCTTGCCAGAGGTTATCGCGGCATCTACACGCAAGCACAGGACAACAATCCTTCTGCCTGTCTGTTCTACTTGCGAGCAGGCTTTCGTATCGGAGGTCTGGATACGGAAGTGTACAAAGGAACCAATCAGGAAGGCAAAAGTGACATTTTGTTTTATTTGGATGCAGCGGAAACGGCAGGCAAAAATTAGCTAAAAAAAGAAAAAAATTCCTCCTGCCAGATGGTACACTTAAGGCAACAATGTTTTAGAAGGTGAGGAAGAAGAATGTACGTAGGATTTGATATTGGCGGAACAAGTATTAAATATGGTGTTTTAGATGAAAGCGGAGTGATCCTTGAAAAATCAGCGATCCCTACTAGCTATGAACCAGCCCAGTTTTATCAGGATCTACTCACGATCATCGAAGATGCCCAGAACCGCCACACGATTGATGGCATTGGGATCAGCGCCCCGGGGATCGTTCAAAAAGACGGCTTTATGTTAACTGCGGGCGCCATCAAATCGTTATATGGCGAAAATTTCAAAGCAGTCTTGGAAGCGCGTACAGGGTTGCCTGTGGCAGTGGAAAATGATGCCAATGCAGCAGCGATCGCTGAAAAATGGATCGGCAATGCGCAAGAGGCTGCCAACTATTTGTGTCTTGTCCTAGGCACTGGTGTAGGCGGTGGGATCGTGATCAATAATCAAGTTTACCGAGGTGCTCATGGCATGGCGGGTGAATTTGGCTGGATGGTGATCGATCAGCTGCCAGAAGAAGGCAATATCGAGGAAAGTTCCATCAATAAAAAAACTGCCGTCGTAGGCGGCTTGATTCGCCTCTACAATTTAGCGGGGGCAGCAGTTCCTGGCTTTGAACCCACCCAAGACGCCAAAGAGATTTTTGACCGCGCACAGCAAGGCGAAGCGTTGGCGCTGAAGCTGACGGACCAATTTCTGACGGATCTGTCTGTAGGGCTGATCAATTTGATCAGCTGCTTTGACCCAGAATTGGTATTGATCGGCGGCGGCATCAGTGCCAATCCTTATTTCTGGGAACGACTGCAGGCTCGCTTGACGATCACGGAAACACGGCATGAAGCGATCAATTATTTGCGCGGACAAACCATCGCACCTGTGCGTCCAGCGAAGCTGAAAAACGACGCCGGCTTGATCGGCGCAGTCTATCAGATCCATCAACAGCTGCACCGTTAAAAGTTCGGATATGCTATACTGGTGTAAATTGATTATCTAGGACAGCGAGGAACCAGCATGGCGCTTTTTGAACAATTAAACTTGAACAAGCTCTCTGCGGTAGAACAAGAAATCTACCGTTTTATCGTCAATCACTTAGAAAAGATCCCGTATATGCGTGTGCGCGACATTGCCGATGATGCTCATGTCTCTTCGACTTCGGTCTTTCGTTTTATTCAAAAAGTCGGCTTTCAGTCGTTTCCAGAATTTCGCTTCTATATCAAAAATCATTTAGAAAAAACCCATTTTGATGCGCACCCTGAACACTTAGGTTTAGAAGCGCGCATCAAAGGCTTGAATATGCAGATCTTCCACCCTGATGCGGAATACCAAATACGAAAACTCGCCGAAGCGATGCGGGATGCCGATTTGATCTTATTTATGGGCATGGGAGCATCTGGTGCGATCGCGCAATACGTTGCCCGCAAACTAGCCAGCCTCGGTTACTTTAGCATCAGCATTGATGAACTGACCTACCCAATCAAAAGCTTTTTACGAAAAGATCAAAAGAATGTTTTGGTTTTTTTGAGTGTCTCTGGTGAAACCAAAGAACTGATCGAAGTCATTACCGGTTTAGACAATCAGGCGATCGTGCAGAAGTACTGCATTACCCCAAATCGGGAAAGTACGTTGGCACGCCTGTGCGATTATTCGATCGAGTATGCGATCAAAGAGGAACGCAAAGACATCTTTCTTGATTTGACTAGTCAATTGCCTTCAGTAGCGATTTTAGAAACGCTGATCGGCTATTTGCAAGATTATCGTACCCATTCTTGATGGTTCAGTTTATTGAACCATCTTTTTTTGTAACACTGTGTTCCAGCTGCGGAATTTTTTTCATTTCTTGAGAGATATGTACGGAATCCGTATCCGCTTACTTTTAGTCGTTTTCATTCGCTATAATGATGGCATCAATTAATGAAAGGTGTTATTATTATGCAAAAATTCAATGACCTGTTAGACCGCTCGTTGGTACCAATCGCAACAAAGTTGAACAATCAACGCCACGTAGCAGCGATTCGAGATGCGTTCATGCTGATTTTCCCACTGACCATCGCTTCTTCTCTCGTTATTTTGGTCAACAATATTTTATTTTCCAATGAGAGTTTCATCGTGCAATTATTTCAACTGAATCGACTTTTCCCAAATCTGGAAAGTGCTCAGCAAGTCCTAGCTTCCGTGGCGAACGGGACCATCAACATTATGAGTTTATTTATTGCGTTTCTTGTTGCTCAGCTTTTAGCCAAGCATTTCCAAGCAGATGCTACGCTAGTTGGTTTGACAAGTGTCGCTGCCTTTATGATCTTGTACCCGACCTCCTTTGCAGTAGATGATGTCAATGTGATCTCTACACAATATTTAGGCGCCCAAGGGTTGTTTGTAGCTATGATCGTGGCTTGTTTGGTCGGTGAATTCTTGCCGAAGCTTTTCAAAGTCAAACGACTGCAGATCAAAATGCCTGAAATGGTACCGCCAGCAGTTTCTCGTTCCTTTTCTGGCATGATTCCGATCGTGATCATCGTGGCAGTCACTGCTTTGATCAATTTCTTAGTTTTGATGATCGCACCAGAAGGCATCAATGAACTGATTTATAATGGGATCCAAAGTCCATTGCGGGATCTGGGGGGCAATGTCGTCGGTGTCTTGATCTTGGCGTTCTTGCAAACTACGTTGTTTGCGATCGGGATCCATGGACCAAATACTTTGAATGCGGTTCGTTCAGCGATTTTTACCGAACAGGACCTAGCTAACCTAGACTTTATCAACCAAGGCGGCTCCTTGTGGGACGTTCCTTACAAAGAAACTTGGGGCGTTTTAAATGATATGTTCGCAAATATGGGCGGAACTGGTATGACATTGGGCTTGATCATTGCGATCTTCATCGCTTCAAAACGTCCAGAACAACGTGAGATCGCTAAGATGTCTTTAGTTCCAGGAATTTTCCAAATCAATGAGCCGATGATCTTCGGTCTACCGATCGTCTTGAACCCAATCATGATCATTCCGTTTATTTTGACGCCAATGGTCAATATTTTGGTGGGTTATTTTGTCACTGTTGTCTGGCCGATCATGCCGACCCCAGCGATTGGGGTACCATGGACGACCCCAGGAATCATTAATCTCTTTTTAGGAACTGGAGGAAATGCGATCGCTGCAGTTGTCGGTGTCGTTTGTCTTGCGATTTCGGTCTTGATCTATTTGCCATTCGTGATCGCCTCTAACCGTTCCCAAAAAGTGGAATTATAAGCAAACGAATGAGTCGAGGAGGAATGAAATTTATGTCCGCAAAAATGCCAAAAGATTTTTTATGGGGCGGCGCGATCGCTGCCCATCAAGCGGAAGGCGCTTGGAATGTTGCTGGCCGTGGAATGAGTACCGCTGATGTTATGACGGCCGGTGGCAACGGTATTCCCCGTAAAATCACCAAAGGCGTCATTGAAGGAGAGTATTACCCGAACCATGAAGCCATTGACTTTTATCACCGGTACAAAGAAGATATCCAGTTATTCAAAGAGCTGGGCTTGAAATGTCTACGGACATCGATTTCTTGGAGTCGGATCTATCCAACTGGAACAGAAGAAGAACCAAATGAAGCCGGTCTCCAATACTACGATGATCTTTTCGACGAATTGCAGGCAAACGGCATCGAACCCGTGATCACTTTGTCCCACTTTGAAATGCCTTATGCCCTCTATGAAGAATTTGGTGGGTTTGCTAACAAAGAAGTGATTCCCCTCTTTGTCAAATTCGCTAAGACCGTTTTTCAACGGTATCGTGACAAAGTAACGTATTGGATGACCTTCAATGAGATCAATAATCAAGCAGATGGGCAAGAGCCGCTGCACGTTTGGACCAATTCTGCCATGATCATCGAGGATGACAGTCAAAAAGAAGCACTCGTCTTTCAAGCGGGCGTCAATGAGTTGATTGCCAGTGCGGCAGCCGTGATCGAAGGCAAAAAAATCAATCCAGAGTTTCAGATTGGTTGTATGATGGCCTATGTTCCGGTCTACCCCTACTCTTGTGCGCCAGCTGATTTGATGGCATCCGTCAAAGCCAATGAACGGCGCTATTTTTACAGCGATGTCCATGTACGAGGCAAGATCCCAACCTATGTGCAAAAATATTGGGCGAAAAAAGGCATCACGATTGAGATCACGCCCGAGGAACAAGCGCTATTAAAAGCGGGAACCGTTGATTATATTGGGTTCAGCTATTACATGTCAGGAACGATCTCAACCCTTGATGAAGTGGCTGGCACACCAACTGAGGATATCCCAGGAGCAAAAATCGTGAGGAATCCTTATATCAGTGCTTCTGATTGGGGCTGGCCTATTGACCCAGTCGGGTTGCGTTATGTGTTAAATACCATCTATCAACGCTATGACTTGCCGCTATTTATCGTGGAAAATGGCTTTGGTGCTTACGATCAACTAACCGATGAGCAGCAAGTCCATGATGACTACCGCATCACTTACCTGAAAGAGCACATCGAACAGATGGAAAAAGCGGTAGTTGAAGATGGTGTACCGTTATTAGGCTATACGCCTTGGGGGATCATTGATATCGTCAGCTTCGGCAGCGGCGAAATGGAGAAACGCTATGGCATGATCTATGTCGACAAAGATAATACCGGGAAAGGAACCTTGAATCGTTTGAAAAAAGATTCCTTTGCGTGGTACCAGCAAGTGATCGCCTCCAATGGTGAAACGCTCTAATTACTGCTTCCATGACTAACGCACAAAAACCGCCCCCTCGTTGCGCCATACTCCTTTTCACATTAGGAGCCCGGCAACGAGGGGCGGTTTTCTTATTAAAGAGGGGCGCCATTGCGAGGATGGCTTTTCTTATCATCACTAAACACTACCTCAATGCTGTGGTACACTATAGCTATTCATTTACTTTCACTTTAAGGAGGAGCTGCATGAAGCCGATATTTCGTTCGATCCAATCTCAAGATGATGCGCCCTTAGCCGCTATCATTCGCAAAAGCTTGACCGACCACCAGTTGGCGGTTCCAGGGACTGCCTATTTTGATCCCGAGTTAGACCACTTAAGTGAATTTTATGCAGCAGATCCTGCTAGCCGCCATTATTTTGTCGTCACTAATGAATCGGGTACCCTTTTAGGCGGCGGTGGTCTTGCCGCTTATGATTCAGAAGGGAAAATCGCCGAGCTGCAAAAATTTTATCTCAGTGATGCTGCCAAAGGGCAGCGCCTCAGCTATCCCTTGCTGGCGAAGATCGAGGCCAAAGCTGTTGAACTAGGTTATCGGCAACTCTATTTAGAATCCCATCATTCTCTAGAAGCAGCCTTGCATGTCTATCAAAAAGCCGGCTATCGCGCATTGTGCCAGCCACTATTGGCAGCACAGCATACCACGATGGATCGCTTTTATGTGAAAACATTAGAGCCGCAGCAACCAAATCAATGCAACAGCACCCACGGTTTGGACGGCGCCAGCGGAAAGACCATAGAATAAAAAGCGCGGGCCTTCTTTTAAAAACTTGCGGAAATCCAAGCGCAAACCAATGGCTGCCAACGCCGTCGTTTCAAACCACGTACTGATAAAATGAGCGCCCTCATTCAACCAGCTAGGCAGCGGCAAGAAGCTGTTCAAGATACAGATGGTCAAGAAGCCCAACACATACCAAGGGATCGGCAGCCGCAGCTTGCCTTTGGCTTTGGTTTTGGTGGGGGTCTTTGTCGTCATTCGTTCAAAAACAATGACGACGACTGCCAACATGATGATGCGCGCGATTTTAAAGAGCATCGCGTATTTGACGGTGTCGGCATCAATCAAACTAGCCCCCGCCACGACTTGTCCGACGGATTGCAGCGTGCCACCAAGTAAGGCGCTTTTTTGCAACAGATCATCGCCGTATAAGGCCAATCCTAAAAACGGCAGCGTCAGCATCATCACTGTTCCTAAAAGATTGACCAAGGTGATGATCTGCCCTTTTTCTTCATCATCGGCATCAATGGCTGGTGCGATCGCCGCAATCGCAGAGGACCCGCAGACAGCGTTGCCGCCTGCCATCATCAGGCTCATCTTTTGATTAAAGCCCATTTTTTTCCCTATCAAATAAGCAGCGGTAATGACCAAACTCATCATCAGCAATATAAAGAGAAAGCCCCGAAGGCCCATTTCACTGATGGTCTGGAAAGTGACGGTAAAGCCCAGCAAAACCACCGAATATTCCAAGAGCCGACTTTCCGCAACCTTCGTTCCGACTTGGTAGCGTTCTTGCTTGAACAGTGTATTTCCTAAAATGATTCCTAATAAAATAGCAAGGGTTGCTCCCCCTAATTTTGGCACAGCCAAAGCCATGATTCGGGCGATGACGGCTACCGAAAAGGATAGGAACAAACCGGGAAGTATCAAAGCTGTTTGTCGTTGCTTCATTGCTTTCATCCTTTCATATAACATCCATTATACACAGATTGACCGATCAGTAGGATTTATTGGTATAATAGTTATGATTGAATTTTCTAATGGAAGGGATTGCAATGTTAAAATTACTGGAGACCTTCAAGATGGTCTATGAAACGAAAAATTTTTCGAAAGCTGCCGAATTGCTGTTTATTTCGCAGCCCACGGTTTCTGCTCAGATCAAGCAGTTGGAACAAGACCTGGATACACCGCTTTTTTTACGCAATGGTCGCAAAAACGTGATCGCCACGCCCCAAGCAGAGTACCTTTACGAAAAGGCACTGAATTTATTGGATGAGTGGTCGACGATCGCCAGCGAGATCCATACCAACACGCAGCATCAAAGCCACTGTGCCCTAGGCATCTCTCATACCTATGCGATGGCCTTGATGCCTGACTTGATGATTGCTTTATACAACGCCTTTCCCACGGTGCGTTTTCGGGTATCGATGATGAACTCCGCTGAAGTCTTAACAGCGCTTGAGCAACATCAACTAGATTTAGGGATCATTGAAAAACCCTTATCTGCACCAAGTATTTTGCGTTTCCCGATTTTGAAAGATCAGCTCGTCTTAGCTGGTGATCCCCAAGTCGGTCCTTGGCTCGTCCGAGAAGCGAGTTCTGGTGTCTACTATTACACTAAGCGCTATCTAGAGGAACAAAATATTCAAGGACCGATCATTGAGATCGCCAGCAATGAATTGATCGTCGCTTTACTGAAACAAGGCTTCGGCTGTTCGATCCTTTCCAAGCGAGCCGCCCACGGCATTGGCTATCAACTGCTGGATAAAAATTTTGAGCGGCAATTTTACCTCATCCAGCGCAAAGCCGTCACAGAACCAGCCATCGAGGGTTTGCGGACCTTCATTCAGGAGTGGTCGCAAGAGGATTCCTTGCAAGCAGAAAGCAACTAAATTCACTTGTTTTTAAGGGAGGAAACCACCGCCTCGTGGGATTTCTTAACCTTTTCTTACGATTACGCTTCCTCGCTGCCGATCTGGCCCGTTTGATTGTTTCTTAAGAAATTTGTGCTAAAATGAAGAGTACTGGCTATGGGCTCTAATGTTCCCCTTTTCGGTGGATCTTAGACCGCCCTTTGACTACTTTTGCAGTTCGTGAGCAAACCAGTAAGAAAGGATCTTGAAATGAACGAACAAATCAAGAACAAACTAGCGCTGCTTCCTGACCAACCCGGTTGTTATTTAATGAAAGATAAAAATAACAAAATCATCTATGTTGGGAAAGCCAAAATTTTAAAAAATCGTGTCCGTTCGTACTTTACCGGCAGTCACGATACGAAAACCGAACGGCTCGTTCAAGAAATCAATGATTTTGAGTACGTCGTTACCGAATCAAATACGGAAGCCTTATTGCTGGAAATCAATTTGATTCAAAAAAACAAACCGAAATACAATATCATGCTAAAGGACGACAAGTCGTATCCTTTTATTAAAGTGACCAAAGAGCGCTATCCGCGTCTGATCATCACTCGTAAAGTTTTAAAAGACGGGGCTTTATATTTTGGCCCTTATCCTGATGCACGAGCAGCCAACGAAACCAAACGGGTGCTGGATCGCCTCTTTCCATTGCGAAAATGCGGTCCTTCTCAAAAGCGGCCTTGTCTTTATTATCATTTGGGTCAATGCGTCTGTCCTTATGTCAACAATGTAGATCCCAAGGATTATCAGAAGATCGTTGATCAAGTCAAACACTTTTTCCACGGCGGTCACGTCGATATTTTGAAAGACCTGAAAGAGAAGATGGGCGAAGCCATTGAAACGTTAGAGTTTGAACGAGCGGCTGAGCTGCGGGATCAGATCCAAGCAATCGATACCGTCATGACGCGACAAAAAATGACTCTGACAGATCTGATGGACCGTGATGTCTTTGGCTACAGTGTCGACAAAGGCTGGATGTGTGTCCAAGTCTTTTTTATCCGTCAAGGAAAGCTGATCGAACGAGAAGTCTCTTTGTTTCCTTTCTACAATGAAGCGGATGAGGATTTCTTGACCTTCGTCGGCCAGTTTTACCAAAAGAATGAGCACTTCATTCCCAAAGAAGTCTTTGTTCCGCAAAATGTCGATGCTGCCCCATTAGAAGCGCTGCTGGAAACCAAAGTCCTGCAGCCCCAACGAGGCGACAAAAAGAAATTGGTCGATTTGGCCAATAAAAATGCCCGCATTGCCTTGGCACAAAAATTTGCGTTGATCGAGCGTACTGAAGAACGGACGATCGGTGCAGTGGATCGTCTAGGCGAAGCCATGGGGATCGCGACACCTTATCGGATCGAAGCCTTCGATAACTCCCACATCATGGGGACCGACCCAGTGTCTGCAATGGTGGTTTTTGTCGACGGGAAGCCGTTTAAAGATGATTATCGGAAATATAAGATTCGTACTGCACAAGGCGGCGACGATTATGGCTCTATGCAAGAAGTCATCTACCGCCGATACTCTCGTGTCCTAAAAGAAAACCTGCCTTTTCCTGATCTGATCATCATCGATGGTGGGAAAGCCCAAGTCGGTGCCGCCCAAGAAGTGCTGTATAACCAGCTAGGTTTAGATATTCCCGTTGCCGGTTTAGTGAAGAACAACAAACACAAAACCAGCGAGTTGATTTTCGGGGAATTTTTAGATCCGATCCAGCTGGAACGCAATTCTGTGGAATTCTTTTTGCTGCAACGGATCCAAGATGAGGTCCATCGTTTTGCGATCACCTTCCATCGCCAACTGCGCAGTAAAAACAGCTTTTCTTCCAAACTGGATGAAATTCCTGGCTTAGGACCAAAACGCAAGCAACAGCTGATGAAAACCTTCAAGTCGTTAAAAAACATCCAAGCAGCTTCCGTGGAAGAGATCCAGCAAGCTGGCATCCCCAAAGCCGTTGCGGAAACTATCTTAGCCAAACTAGGTGATCAAAACCAACCCACTTCTTAAGTCAAAACAAAAACGCTCCATAGCCAACAGTAGCTATGAAGCGTTTTTTCGTTGAAGAAGCATTTTGTAAGCCGTTACTTTTTGCGGTGCTGTAACAGGTCAGGCTTCATGTCTAACATGGAATAGCCACGAACATCATACCGATTGCGGCTGCAGGAATAGTCCACTGGACGTCCCGATTCTAAATAGATGATCTGTTCTAATTCCAATACTGGGTCATCTGCTTGGCACGCTAAATAGGTTTGATCGTATTCATCGCTTTTGGCAGCCTGAAAGGTCCGATAAGCACCAGCAAATTTGTAGCCTAAATCTTGCAGTAGATAGTCATAGACGGATTCTTCCAAGATTTCTTTCGTCAAACCGCTGACCAGATCCAACGGCATATAGGAATGCTCGAGTATGTATGGATTGCCTTCTAAGATCCGCAAACGGATCACATGATAGATTGGTTGTTCGGCAGTGATCTGAAGCATCTCTTGAATTCTTGTTGTAGGAAAACAGACTTCAAAGGTGATGACTTGGCTAGTCAATGTCCGTTTTTCTTGTTTCATCTGATAGCTCAGGCCTTTGTATTCTGTCACCGATGAGGTATCTTTGCCCCAAAAGGAATGATTCAAAACTTTGGTCCCTAAGCCGCGCTTTGTCAGCAGCAAGCCTTCCATAATCAGGATATTCACCGCATTTTTAATCGTCATTCGGCTGACGCCAAACTCTTCCACTAACTCTGTTTGATAAGGTAAAAGACTGTCTTTCGGATAAGTTCCGTCCTTGATTCTTTTACGCAGAACATCTGCGATCTCCATATATTTGGGCATTTTGCCACCTCCAAAACGTGTGTTGTATTGTATTGATTGAAAAACGATAAAAGAACCGGCCAAACGAAAAGAGTGTCATCACACCACTGCACCTTCCAATGAAGCAGTGTGATAAGGGGTATTGCACTCTGATCGCGGCCGGATAAGGTCTATTACGTTTGGCGCTTGTTTCTAATCGACTCGATCAGACATTACGCATTTTTTAAACGGCGTGTTTCTTGAATTTGCGCCATTTTCACGAACGGCAAGTAGATAACGATTGACAAGATCAAGTTAACAGCTGCCAAGATTCCGCCAGCAATACTTTGTGTCGACAAAATACCGCCGATGATTGGTGGCGTCGTCCATGGTGCGATGACGGTACTTGCAGGAACTAAGCCAGTTGCGGTTGCAAAATAAGCAGTCGTTACTAAAACAAGTGGGGTCAACACATATGGGATGAACAAGATTGGGTTCAAGACAACTGGTAACCCAAACATCACTGGTTCATTGATCATGAACACACCTGGTGCAACAGATAGTTTTGCGACAGTCATATACGCTTTATGATGACGAGCAACTAAAAAGATCGCAATCAAAAGACCTAGTGTCGCACCTGTTCCGCCGATGTTCACGAAAGAATCAAAGAATGGTTTGTTCACGATATAAGGCAAATCTGTTCCTGCTTCTAATGCTCGTGCGTTTGCTTCGATCGCTGGCACATTGATTGTTTGCATGAACGGGTCGATGATGTTGGCACCATGTAAACCAAAGAACCATAAGAATGCAGAGATAAAACCTAATAGCAAAGCAGCTGGATAAGAGTTTGCCAAGCCCATGAATGGTTGTTGCACCAATTCATAGAAGGACAATACGATACTTGTCACACCAAATGCTTGGAAAATTGCTGTAAACAAAGCAAAGATCGATACGGTGATCATTGCTGGGAATAATGCAGCAAATGAACGTGAGACTGCTGGTGGTACTCCATCAGGCATGTTGATGACTAAGCGTGGGTTGCCAGCTAGACGACGGAAGATCTCAGTAGAAATGATCGATACGATTAATGCTAAAAATAATCCTTGAGAACCAAGTCCGGCAGCTGTTAACAAACCATCTGGGCCTGTCGCCATAGCACCTAATGCGAAGAAACTTGCAACTGAGATCGCCCCAGCACCTAATGCGTCTTGATTGTAGCTTTTAGCTAAATTATACGCTACTGTGAAAGCGATTAACAGACCAAGTATTGAAAAAGTACCTGCTGACAAGTTGTTCCCAAAGGCTTGCCATGTTCCTTCACCAAAAATGCCATTCATAAAATCAATATAGGCAGGGATCGGTAAGTTGTTGATCAATACCCCAAAAGAGCCTAAGATCATCAACGGCATCGTTACGATAAATCCGTCACGAATGGCCACTAGATGTCTTTGAGAGCCTATTTTAGAAGCGATCGGAATAAAGTGCTTCTCCATAAATCCAATAAATTTATCCATTGTTTTTTCTCCTTTCAAACCCTAAACAAAATAATGAAACCGATTTCTACTAAAGAATACCACGAGAACGTTTCCATGTCTAGTCTTTTCTTTATCAAAACTGTGCTTTTATTTAACCCAGCTTATCATTTGCAAAAACAGGTGGTTTTTTAATAGAATCCCCCCTTTGAAATTAGCCAGAAGAAATCCGCGATTTTACACAAAAAAAGCAATGCTGATTCCTACAGCATTGCTTTTTTCATTGTTATTAAAAGCCGTTATTATCTGAAACTTCTTTAAACCAACGACCTGATTTTTTCACCGTTCGTTTAGCATCATTTGCTAAGTCAACGGAGATAAATCCGTAACGGTTCTTGTAAGCATTGGTCCATGACCAGTTGTCCATGCAGGTCCACATATGGTAGCCAACACAATTGGTTCCTTCTTGGATCGCTTGGTGGACGTACTTCAAGTGGTCAGAGACAAATTCGATGCGGTAATCATCTTCGATCACGCCATCAGCATTGACGAAACGTTCTTCTCCTTCGACACCCATGCCATTTTCAGAAATGTAGCACTTGATATTGCCATAGTTTTCTCGCGTGTTCGTCAAAATATCATAGATCCCTTTTTCATAGATTTCCCATCCACGATACGGGTTCATTTTCTTGTTCGGCATATCATAGTTATCAAAGTAATCATCAGGCATTGGACTTTTCGCTTCATCGATCGGTGATTCTTTCTTCATGATACGACGAGGTTGGTAATAATTGATCCCCAACAAGTCGATCGTGTTTTCGCGAATCGTTTGTAAATCATCGGCTTCCATCGCTGGTACCATATCCAATTCCTTGACGATGGTCACTAATTCTTCTGGGAACGTGCCTTTGACCGCAGGGTCTAAGAAAGAACGATTAAAGAAGGCATCCGCGATTTGCGCTGCTTTGACATCCTCTGGATCGTTCTCATCTCTTGGATAGCTTGGCGTCAAGTTCAAGATGATGCCGATCTCCCCATCAAGGTTCATCTCATGATAGACTTTGATGGCTTTAGCACTCGCCAACGTTTCGTGGAACCCAACTTGGACTGCATGTTTCATGTTGATCTCATTTGGATAATGGAATTGGTAAAGATAGCCGCCTTCAACAGGGACGATCGGTTCATTATGAGTGAACCATTTCTTGACACGATCACCAAATAATGTAAAGCAGGTTTGCGCAAATGCGACATAGGCATCCACGGTCTCTCGGTTCAACCAGCCGCCTTTTTCTTGCAGCGCCATCGGCATATCGAAGTGGTAAAGGTTCATGAAAGGTTCGATCCCGTTGGCGATCAACTCATCAATGTAGGCATTGTAAAAATCAACGGCTTTTTTATTGACTTCTCCTTTGCCTTGCGGGAAGAGACGACTCCATTGGATCGACGTCCGAAACGTCGTATGGCCGGTTTCTTTCATTAGTTGAATATCTTCTTGATAGCGTGTATAGACTTGCGAGGTTTTTTCAGGACCTACCTCATTGAAAAATTTCTCTGGTTCTTGCTGATACCAGTAATCCCAGATGCTTGCCCCTTTGCCATCGCCTTCAAATACACCTTCTGTTTGTGGGCCACTAGCGGCTGACCCCCACCAAAAGCCTGCTGGAAATTGATAATCCATCTTCATTCACTCCTCATTTTTTCTTTGCTGCCCTAATCATAAAGGAAGCAGTTACAAAAATCAATCTTTTTTAAAATAAATGTATAGACATTTAAAATAAAACATGATACATTATCAATGTAATCGATTGCAAAAAGAAATTTAAGGAGTGAAATAATAATGAATGGTTTTATGGACAAGTTATCTGAAAAGATTTTGCCCTTGGCGAATGCCTTAGGACAAAATCGCTACCTGACCGTCTTGCGGGACGCGTTTATGCTTTCGTTCCCAATCACTATGTTTGGATCGATCGTGGTCGTTTTAAACAACCTGCCCTTCTTCAGTGATGCCACTAAAGGAACATTAGGAACACTGTTTGGCAATGGGCAAAATGCAACAATGAGTATCATGACTGTTTTCGTTACTTTCGGTATTGGCTATTATTTATCAAAATCATATGATGTGGAAGGGATTTTTGGTGGTGCCGTTTCGTTTGCCAGCTTTTTGATCTTGACTCCTTTCTTTATGACTACTGAATCTGGCGAAACGATCTCCGGTGTGCTGTCTCTTGATCGTCTTGGCGCAAAAGGGATGTTTATCGGGATGATCGCAGCATTTTTGGCAGCTGAAATCTATTGCCGCATCACAAAACGCGGCTGGCAGATCAAAATGCCTGATGGGGTACCACCAGCAGTTTCTAAATCTTTTGCCGCTTTGATTCCAGCAATTATCACCTTAACGGTATTCTTAGTGATCAATGCCATCATGACGGGTGTCTTCAATGCCAACTTGCATGACCTGGTTTATGAATTGATCCAAAAACCATTGACTGGACTAGGCAGCAGCTTGCCAGCAACTCTATTGGCTTTGTTCTTTGTTCAATTCCTTTGGTTCTTCGGTCTACATGGTCAAATCATCGTCAACTCTGTGATGGACCCGATTTGGAATACATTGATGTTAGACAACTTAGAAGCGTATCAAAATGGGGATGCACTGCCGCATATCGTCACAAAACCATTTATGGAAACCTTTACTGTTGGATTAGGCGGTTCTGGTATGACGTTAGCCGTTGTTATCTTGATGGCTTTCGTATTGAAGAAAAAACAATACCGCGATGTGGGTCGTTTGGCTTTAGCACCAGGGATCTTTAACGTTAACGAACCAGCCATCTTCGGTATGCCGATCGTCTTGAATGCGACGATCCTGATTCCTTGGGTCGTAGCACCTCTTGTGGTAACGACCTTCAACTACTTAGTGATGGCGGCTGGACTTGTTCCTGCACCAACTGGTGTTTCTGTTCCTTGGACCGTTCCAGTGGTCTTCAGTGGTGTCTTAGCAACCAACTCTTGGTTAGGTGGTTTGCTGCAAGTCATTGACGTGGTGATCGTCGGCTTAATCTGGTATCCATTCTTACGTGTGTTAGATCGTCAAGCAGAACCATCAATCGATTAAGCGCAACGGCTGGCTGAATTTTTTCAGTCAGCCGTTCTTTTTATAAAAAAACCAAGGTTTGATTGTCGAAACCGCTTTTTTCAGCTATACTTCTTGCGAGGTGATCAGATGCCAAAATACCAAGAAATTGCCAATATTTTACGCACACGTATCAAAAACAAAACGTATCCGCCTGACAGCTTACTGCCGAATCAAACTGATTTAGTCGAGGAATTCGGAGTCAGCCGGATGACCGTCAAAAAAGCCATCGGTATTTTAGCCATGGAAGGACTGGTTTATTCTCAGCGGGGCGCTGGAACAAAAATATTGAACCACCCATTCTTAAAAAAAGACACCACTGCTTTAACGGTCTATGAAGGCTTGTCAACGGAAATGGGCAAAGCTGGCCGCAAGCTAGTCAGTCAGGTCATCGATTTTCAAGTCGAATTTCCTGACCAAACGATCCAAGAAAAGTTGATGTTAACGGAAGAACAGCCGATCTATAGTATTGTCCGCTTGCGGATTCTTGAAGACCAACCGTTTATTTTAGAATATACCTATATGCCCGTCCATTTGGTGCCCAATTTAACTCGTGGCCATTTAGAAAGTTCTATCTACCGTTATGTCAAAGAGGAACTAGGGGTCCAGTTTGCCGGCGCTTACCGCACCATTGCCGCTGATAAAAGTACCGCATACGATCAACAGTATTTGGACTGTAAAGCCGATGATCCGGTCTTAGAGATCGAACAGATCGTCTATCAGAAAAATGGCTCACCTATCGAATTTTCCCGTAGTCGCAACCGTTATGACGTGCGGGCCTACTCTTATTTAGATGTCCAGCACTAAAAAGACCTGCCCACGGTTTTCTTCCATCAGAAACCGTGGGTAGGTCTTTTTGTTGGTGCATTCGTTGCTTCGTTTACTTTTTCGCTGAGGGTTGGAATCGTTTCAGCCGCAAGGCATTTAATAAAACGGATACCGAGCTGAAGCTCATGGCCGCCCCAGCGATCATTGGATTGAGCAAGGGGCCACCGAAAAGATGCAGCACACCCATTGCGACAGGGATGCCTAAGACGTTATAAGCAAAAGCCCAGAAAAGATTTTCTTTGATGTTTTTGATGGTTGCCCGACTTAACTCGATCGCTGATGGGACGTCCATCAGATCGCTGCGCATCAGTACGATGTCTGCCGATTCGATGGCGACATCGGTACCAGAGCCGATCGCGATCCCTACATCGGCTTGGGCTAACGCGGGCGCATCATTGATCCCGTCACCTACCATCGCAACCTTTTGGCCTTTGGCTTGCAGGCCAGCTACTTTGGCGGCTTTATCTTCTGGCAAGACGTCACTGATCACTTCATCGATACCGACTTGTTTGGCGATGGCTTGGGCCGTTCGGGCATTGTCGCCCGTGATCATTGCTACGTACAAGCCCATTTGATGCAACCGTTCAATGGCTTTTCGACTGCTTTCTTTGATAGTATCTGCCACAGCGATGATCCCGATCGCTTCGCCGTCTTTGGCAACATACATCGGTGTTTTCCCTTCGTGAGCCAATTGTTGGGCTTGCTCGATCAGGCCATCGATGGCAACGTTTTGTTTTTCCAACCATTTCTGGTTGCCTAATAGGACTGGACTGCCAGCGCTCGTTCCTTGAATCCCATGCCCTGGGATCGCTTCAAACCCGTCAACTTCTTGTAGGGCGAGAGCTTGCGTGCGGGCTTCGATCACAATGGCTTCGCCTAATGGATGTTCTGAGCCTTTTTCAACAGAAGCCGCCAGCTGCAGCAATTCCGTCGGCGTGTGATTGCCTGCAGGTAGGAGATCGGTTACGACTGGTTTGCCTTCTGTGATCGTGCCGGTTTTATCAAAAACGATCGTCGTCACATTTCTAGCTGTTTCTAACGCATCGCCGCTTTTGATCAAGACGCCATTTTCTGCCCCTTTGCCCGCACCCACCATGATGGCGGTCGGTGTCGCTAATCCTAAGGCACACGGACAGGCAATCACTAATACAGAGATCGTAATGGTCAATGAGAAGATCCAGGTTTCTTGTCCTAAGAAAAACCAGGCAAGTCCTGCAAAAACCGCCAAGACCATGACGATCGGGACAAACACACCCGAAACTTTGTCAGCCATGCGGGCAATCGGCGCTTTGGAGCCTTGGGCATTTTCTACTAACTGAATGATTTGCGCTAACGTTGAATCTTCTCCCACATTGGTGGCTTCATATTGAAAGGAGCCGTTTTTGTTGATGCTGGCGCCGATCACCCGATCACCGACTTGTTTTTCGATAGGTAAGCTTTCTCCAGTGATCATTGATTCATCGATGGCAGAGCGCCCTTGGGTAACGATCCCATCCACAGGAATCTTCTCACCAGGTCGTACGACTAAGATATCGCCAGCTGCGACTTCTTCAATACCCACTTCGACTTCTTCGGCTTGATTCCCGCTGCCACGAAGCACGCGGGCTTTTTTCGGTGCGAGATCCAACAACTTCTTGATGGCTTCGGAGGTTTTGCCCTTCGAGACCGACTCAAGGTATTTTCCTAAAGTAACTAATGCCAAAATAACGGCGGCCGTTTCATAGTACAAGTGCATCGCATAGTGGGTCGTGCCCAGGTAGACCATCACGGTTCCATAAATACTATAAAAGAAGGCAGCACTGGTTCCCAATGCGACGAGGGAATCCATGTTGGGATGGCCTTTCCAAAGCGCTTTGAAACCAGCAATGTAAAAGGCGCGACCGAGGACCATCACCGGTAAGACCAAAAGCAATTGAGTGGTAACGAAATTGACTGGATAGGCCATCGGATCTAAAAAGCCAGGGATCGGCAAACCGATCATTTCCCCCATCGTCAAATAGAACAAGGGGATCGTAAAGAGCGCTGAAAGCCAAAACCGTTGCCATAAAGCACGAATCTCTGCCTGTTTTGAATCCACCTTGTCGGCAGAAGCGGTCGGCAGCTGTGCATCATAGCCCGCCTCTTTCACGGCAGCTGCGATCTTCGCGGCGGTCACTTGATCTTGTTGATAGCTGACCGTCAGTTTTTCTGTTGCCAGATTGACGGAGGCTTGCTCCACACCCGCTAATTTTCGGACAGCTTTTTCTACTGTTTGGGCACAAGACGCACAGGTCATGCCCGAGATGGCAAAGGTCTCTTGTCTTTGGGAGCCGATCAGTTGATAGCCCGCTGCTTTGATGGCCGCAGCGAGTGTTTCTTCGGTGAGCTGCTGCTCATCATAACGAATATGTAATTTTTCAGTAGCCAAATTGACAGCTGCTTGGTCGACCCCCGCCAGCTTGCTGACTGTTTTTTCGACGGTCTGGGAACAAGACGCACAGGTCATCCCTTTTACCCCATAATTCTTTTCGATCATTGTTTCCTTCCTCCTTGCTTGCTATGCAAACCCATTAACCTTTTATGTTTACAGTTGTAATCTTCTTCTACTTTACAATTATCGTTTACACTTGTCAACGATAATACTCAAAAAAAGGACGTTCTCCTTTGAAGCGGCCCAAAACGCGAGACTTTTGGTCTACCTTTGGGCGATCGCTACCGGTGGAACGTACTTTTTTCTAAGAAACGATCACTGCCGTTGCAGGGGTCGTTTCGCTTATTCAGGTATTGGTTTTAGGAGGCTAGCACTCTTGCCCGTTGGTTTTGATCAGCTCTTGGTACCAGTAGAAGCTGTCTTTCTTGTAGCGTGCCAAAGATCCTTCTTGCGTTTCATCTTGGTCGACATAGACAAAGCCATAGCGTTTTTGGTAGCCGTTCAACCAGCTTAGCAAATCAGTGAAGGACCAGGTGCAATAGCCAAGAACTTCCGCGCCGTCGCTGATCGCTTCTTTGATGGCATGGACATGCCCTGCTAAATAATCGATGCGGTATTGGTCATGGATTTGATGATCGTCGGTTAGTTTGTCGTATTCACCAAGTCCGTTTTCCGTAATGATCACAGGCACCCGATAACGGCTAGTGATTCGTCGTAAAGCGATCCGCAGCCCTTGAGGATCGATCTCCCAATCCCAATTCGTCCGTTCCACAAATGGATTTTCGGCTTTTTTGAACATTCCTGGTGTCCCGGTTTCTTCGGAGCTGCCTTTTTTCCCAGTGGTGTTCATTTTCCCCGCACCGACACCATCTAATGGATTGTAGGCATTTGTTGCTGTTTGGTAATAGTTGATCCCTAAGAAATCTGGTTTTGCTGAACGCAGCAAGTCCATATCTCCTGGTTCGATCGTTGGTGCGATCCCTTGCTCTTTCAAGTAATTCATTGCCGCAATCGGGTATTCGCCCCATAGATAGACGTCTAACCAATAATGCGCCATCAAGTCTTCCGCGTTTTCAGCTGCCAAAATATTTTTCGGGTCGCTGTTGATTGGGTAGTTTGGTGAGTAGGCGAAACTTGGTCCGATTTTCCCTGGGATTTTCATCTCATGGAACTTGTTGATCACCGAAGCATTCGCCAAGTTAGCGATATGATTGACTTCATACATCCGTTTAGGATCGGTCACTCCTGGTGGATGGGCAGCTAAAAGATAGCCTAACGAAGTAAAGATATTTTGTTCATTCAAGCTGACCCAATAGTGGACTTTGCCGCGAAAGGCTTCAAACAATACAGCTGCATAGTTGGTGAAATCTTCAATGATTTTGCGAGATTCCCAGCCACCGTATTCTTCTTGCAAAGCTCGTGGCAGATCCCAATGGTACAAGGTCACCATCGGTTCGATCCCTGCTTTTATCAGTTCATCGATCAATGCTAAATAAAAGTCTAACCCTGCTTGATTGACTTCTCCTCGTCCTTCTGGAAAAATCCGTGTCCAAGCAATGGAAAAACGATAGGTTTTCAATCCTTGTTCTTTCATCAAGGCAACATCTTCTTTGAAGCGGTGGTAATGGTCGACCGCGACATCTCCGTTAGTTGCTTTAAAGGTTTTTCCGGGAATGCGGACAAAATCGTCCCAAACCGAAGCGCCTTTGCCGTCTTCTTGCCATGCGCCTTCTACTTGATAGGCTGCTGATGCTGAACCCCATAAAAAATCATTGGGGAATTCTTTTAGTTGTTTATGATCCAATTGTTTCCCTTCTTTCTGTTTGATGATACCCCTTTCTTAAGTATACCGATAATTGCCTGATTTGTCATAAGAAGATTTTGTACCTATGCCAAGAAAGTCGATGGCACGCAAAAAACATCCTTGCAAGCAGTGGCGTTCTCCTTGCAAGGATGTGGACTAGCTATGGATCATGCATCAAATTGTGCCTGATAGAGTGCGGCGTAACGCCCCTCTTTGGCTAATAACTCTTCGTGGGTCCCTTGCTCTACGATATTCCCCTGTTCCACCACGAGGATCGTATCGGCATGTCGAATCGTGGACAAGCGATGGGCGATCACAAAGGAGGTTTTGCTTTTCATCAATTTGGTCATCGCTGCTTGGATCAACAGCTCTGTTTGCGTGTCGACATTCGATGTGGCTTCATCAAGAATCAACAGATCGGCATCCAACAGCATTGCTCGTGCAATCGTCAACAGCTGTTTTTGCCCTTGTGAGATACCGGTTCCGTCTTCAGAGATCAAAGTATCATAGCCTTTTGGCAGGCTCATAATAAAGTCATGGATATGGGCGGCTTGTGCAGCAGCTTGGACTTCTGCCAACGTCGCATTCGCCTTGCCGTAGGCCAAATTGTCGAAAACCGTTCCCGTGAACAACCAGGTATCTTGCAGCACCATCGCATAGCTTTGCCGTAAGCTGCGGCGTGTCGCTTGGCGGATATTTTTACCGTCTAACCGAATCGCTCCTTGGTCAGGGTCATAAAACCGCATCAAGAGGTTCACGATGGTGGTTTTCCCCGCTCCCGTCGGTCCGACGATCGCGACCAAGCTGCCAGCTGGTACTTGTAGCGAAAGGTCTTTGATGATGGGTTGCTGTGCTTGATAGCCGAAGGTCACATGGTCAAAGGCGACATCACCAGACACCTCGTGGTATTCGTAGGCTCCAGGAACATCAGAAACTTCAGGTTCTTCATCCAGCAAACGGAAGATCCGTTCTGCCGCCGCCAATGCTGATTGCAAATCGCTGAAGATGTTGGCTAACTCATTGATTGGTCCTGAGAATTTTCTGGAGTAAAGAACAAAGGAAGAAACATTCCCTAATGTCAGATGACCGAACAAAAACAGCAAAGCGCCAAACATACTGATCAAGGACAACGACAGATTGTTGATAAAGTTGATGGAAGGACCAGTCATACTGCCGTAGTACTCAGCATTGTAATAGGCATCCACCGCTTCTTGGTTTTTTTCGTCAAAACGGCTGATGATCGCTTCTTCTTGGTTATACAGCTTGATCGTTTGCTGACCAGAAATAATCTCTTCCACAAAGCCGTTCAGTTCGCCTAATTTGCGAGAACGACGGCGAAACAATGGTTGAAATTTGCTCATCAAAAAGCGGGTCAAAAAGATCGAAGCGGGAACCGTTACGACAAAAATCAGCACCAGCAGCGGCGAAATCAAAACCATCATCACAAACGAACCAATGATCGTCACAAGACTGCTGAGGACTTGAATGGCATCGCTGGCCAATGACGTATTGATGGTATCGACATCATAACTGATGCGGCTGATGATATCCCCAGTGGCGACTCGGTCAAAATACCCCACCGGCAGTTCGGTGATTTTATCAAAAATCGCCTTGCGCATCGCTGCCACCACCCGCTGACTCAAGCGAATCATCATGAGCGAAATCAGATAACTAAGAAGGGAAGACGCAAGATAAAACAGCAGCATCAGCCCACAATAAAAGAAGACTCGGTCAAAAATGACCTTGCCGGGACCCGGTTGAATGGCATCAATGGCGTACCCTGAAAGCAACGGGCCCACCAAGGCGAAAATGTTGCTGGCCATCATCAATACAGCGGCTGCCAGCAGGAGACCTTTGTACTCGTAAAGATAGCCCCACAAACGCCGTAGTGTTTTCTTACTATCCTGCGGTTTTTCCGTTTTTTTCTTCGGCATCGTCGGCACCTCCTGTCTGACCTTGATAAATGGCTTGGTAGATCGCATTTTCTGCTAGTAATTCTTGGTGACTGCCAAAGCCGTTCATTTGCCCGTTTTCCAGTACCAAAATTTTGTCGGCATGCTGGATCGAGCTGATCCGCTGCGCGATCAAGACCGTCGTCGTCTGTTGAAACTGCTGTCTCAGGACCTTGCGCAACTGAGCGTCGGTCCGATAATCCAGCGCACTGGCAGAATCATCCAAAATCAAAATCTCTGGATCCCCCGCCAAGGCCCGCGATAACAAGACCCGTTGCTTTTGACCTCCGCTTAAATTGCTGCCTTTAGCATGCAGTGGATGAGCTAAGCGCTTGGGTAGTTGATTGATAAACTCCTTGGCTTGGGCGCGAGCCGCCGCTTCTTCGATCTGCTCTTTGGAAAACCGCCGGCCAAAGGCGATATTTTCTTCGATCGTTTCCGCAAAAAGCACGTCTTTTTGTAAGACGACACCGAATAACTGATGCAGCTCCGTCGGATCGATGGAGCGAATGTCGCGACCAGCGATGCGAATCATGCCCTTCGTTGGGTCATAGAGCCGCAGCAGTAGTTTGACGATCGTTGATTTTCCACTACCAGTCGCACCGATGATCCCTAAAGTTTCTCCCGGCTGCAAGGAAAAATCGATGTCTTTCAGCACCTGGGTACCGTTAGGATAGGTGAAGGAAACTTTTTCAAAAACGATATGCGCAGACTCTTCTTTGACAGGCGCCTCAATGACTTGCATATTTTGCGGCAGGCGCAAGACGGATTGGATCCGATCGGCAGAAGCCAGCCCCTTCGACACGATCACAAAGATGCGCGTGATACTGAGCATGGCATTCAAAATGATCGTAAAATAGGTCAAAAAGGCGATGATGACGCCTGGTTGCGTCAATCCTTGATTGACGCGAAAGGCACTGACGACGATCACTAGCGTCAGTCCGATATTCAAAAATAGGTCCATCAGGGGCGGTGTTGCAGCCATCGTTCGATTAGCGGTGGTTTCCGCAGCTACTACGTCTTGGTTGACGTGGTCAAAGCGCTTTTTCTCGTAATCTGCTTTGGACAAGGCCTTGATCACCCGAGCCCCAGTCACATTTTCACGGACAGTTCGCACCAACACATCCACTTGCTTTTGTAATGAAGCAAACAAGGGGATCCCCCGTTTCGAGATCGTGACTGCCGCCACTAAAGTGAAGGGCAAGACGCCTACTAAGACCAGCGTCAACACGGGATCTAATGTGGCAGTGATCATGATCCCCCCTAATAACAGAATCGGGGCACGAATCCCCATCCGTTGGATCATGCCTACCGTTTGATGGATGTTGTAAGTGTCTGTCGTTAAGCGAGACACCAAAGAAGGGATCCCGACTTCTTCGACTTGCGGAATCGACAGATAGGAAACTTTTTCAAATAAATCATGGCGTATACTACCGGTGGTATCGCGAGCAACACTGGAGGCCATCCGGTTGGCGATGATATTGGTGACGACTGCGATGATGGAGCAGACCACCATCGCCCCACCCCAAGCAAAAATCGCAGATACCTGCTTCGTGGGGATCACAGAATCGATGATGTACGCCAAAATCCAAGGCAATAGCAAGTCCATCAGGGAGCCGAAGAATTTGATACTGACGCCAAGGGAGATGCGGCCGATATAGGGTTTTAAATATTGAGTCAAAAGATTCATTCCATCGCCTCATCTTTCGCTAAAAGCCGCTGGGAATTTTCTTTGACGATTTCCAGATCGGCGATCAACTGCTGCTGTTGGGCAGCAGAAAAACCTGCTACGACTTGTTCATTCCAGCTTTGAAGCAGCTGTTGGATCGCTGGTTGGACGGCGAGTGCTTTTTCGGTTGGATAAACCAGTAATTGTCGTTTGTCGGTGGGACTGCTGGTTCTAGTGACAAATCCTCGTTCTTCTAGGATTGCTAGTTGACGGGCAACATTGCTTTTATTCACAAAAATCTTCTTGGCTAAGGCTTCTTGACTGATCCCCGGTTGGCGGCAAATGTTTAAGATATAGGTATGATGCATCCCGCCTAAACCAAATTTTTTCAGTTCTTTTTCCCGATAAAGGGTGGCGAGACGGGCAATATGATTGATTGAGCGGATAATGGCTTCCATGAGCACTCCTGCCTTTCTTCGTTCTTCAAAGTGTCTAATCTATTATAAGGAATAATCGTTGCGTGCGCAACGATTATTGTTTCTGACGAAAAGCAACAGGTCCACTGTTGTTGATCAGCAAAAAAAGAACTTCAGCCCTCTCGCTGAAGTTCTTTTCTGATTCATTTTATTCAGATTCTTTCAATAAAGCTTGTACGACCTTACGACGACGGTACAGCTGTCTTGTTTTCCAGCTGATAAAGCCGATGAGTAAAGCGAGCCAAGAAACGATCGTCAGCCATAAAGCTCCGTCGAAAAACCAAGGCGCATCGTAATCAACGACTAAGACATTCTCCCCTGCTTGCTGTTGGACAGAAACAGCACCAATGGCACTCAAAGAGACATCTTTTTCAGTTAGTGGCTGCTGATTGAGGGTCAATTCAGTATATCGGTAATTGATGATCGGTAACGCCTTCCACGTCTCTTGATCACCTTGCCAACGTAAAGTAAGCTTCCCGTTTTCTACGGTTTTTGCCACGGTATCATTCTTTTCAATGATTTCTTCCCCGTACAAATTGTACTTGTTCTTCTTGGTCTCTTGATAGAGGGGCAGATAATCTGGCGTAGAACGTTGATACAGCGCTAATGCTAAGGACTTGTCTTTACTAAAATAGGCTTCCTTCAATTGCGCTTCAGATTCCGCCGACAGATAGGTGTGGTTTCGCAGTGAAACCGCAGCTTCATCGGAGTGCCAGTCCTGCATCTTGACCGTGTTTTGGATCAGGATTTGACCAACACTCAAGACTAAAATGAGGACAAACCAACGCGGATTTGCCAATGGCTTGCCCCGATAATAAGGAACTAGCAGGCACAAACCGACTAAGATCAAAATCGTGGCAGGAACAAAGAACCGAAAAGGAAATTGCAGTAAATTGATTACACCATTGTCCAGACTGCCTAGCCATTGCCAAGGAACAGCGTTCGATGATAAAACGAAAAAGACTGCTGCAGCTGCCGTCATTAATTTGAAGCCGCCAGATAGACGCGGCCACACACGGATCGCACCGCAAAAGAACAAAGCACATAAGATGGGCAGCAGGTACGGAGTCGTCCACCAATAGCTGCTGGTTCCAGTAATGGTATTGTTCTGCATGTTGCGATTCACAAAAGGCGCGATCAACGTGTTACTCGTATAAAGATCCAACATCCCTAACCAAATATTGGCGGTCAGTAGCAAGAAGATCCCGATCGCTCCTGCTAAGCGCAGCACCAATTGTCGTTTTTCTTCGCCAGAAGTCCCAACAAAAAAGGCGCGTAAGAAAAAGGGCACGTATAAGAACACTAACAAGATGCTTGAAAACACATGGATTTGAAATAAGACCGCCACGGAAACCCCTACCGCAAAAGGCCGTAACCGTTTATGTTCCCCTAGTGCGATCAGTGGAATCAGGCACAGCGGCAGCACAGCCGCCCCCCAAGCAGAAAAGCCCTGTCGCTCAATCCAATACTGGACAGAATAGGTCGCCATAAACAGGACGCTCATCCCCACTGACAGCCAACCATTGACTCGTAATTTCTTTAATAAGCCAAACATCGAAAACCCTGCTAACAAATAGAGCAGCCCGTTGGCGAGCAGCTGGTAGGAAAACCACGAAGGACTCAGCAAGACCAGCAATCCTTGGAAATAGGCAAAAAAGGGCCCGTATAATGCATTGACGATACGAGCAGATTGCTGAAACCCGTAGATAGAAAGAAAATATTGAAAATTGCCCTCTTTGATCTGCTGGCTGGTCTCATAAAAACGATTGAAGTGAAAGACCACATCAGAGCCCAAAATCATGCCTTGGCCTAAGATCTGCGGCAATAAAAAAACACCACTCATTGCAATCAGAATCACCACTTGCCAGAAAAGCGGCTTTTGTACTATTTTTTGTTTCAAAAAAAAACCTCCTTGCACCTTTTCGGTACGCTCATAAAAAGAGTACCAGATAGGGACGAGGAGGGGAAAAAGAAAGCTTAGTGAAAAGGGATACATGGTAAAAATTTAACCAATTACTAAACTTTTCTAGGTTTTAGGTGGTCGTTTCTGTGCTTTTTCTCAAATTTATTGGGTGATCGTTTGCCAGCTTTCCAGTAGTTCGCTTAAAAGCGGGACGACCGTTTCTGCAGGGGCTGCCTCTTTTTGGACATTGGCACTGACTAGCTGATCGTACATATAGCCATACAGCTGATCGAGATCTTCTGCAATAGCGCCACCTTGCTCACGGTCTAAAGAGACCCGTAATTCCAATAAAATATTCTGCGCCTTGACAAATTGCTGATGAGCTTGGCTCAACTCTTCTTTTTCCAATGCGATCACTGCTAATTTGATATTTTTGATCGCTGCTTGCAACAGCATTTCAATCAGTTTGTTGGGGGAAGCACTCATTACTTGGTTCTGCAAATAGTTGTTTTGCATTTTTTGATAATTCATCTTTTTTTCCTCACTATAAATCAAATTCGACGAAGGCAGCACTGTCTTCTTGCTGCAAATACGTTTTGACAAGATTGTTTTTGCGGTTCAAACGCCCCAATTCTTGTTTGATCTCTTGCTGCTGGGCTTTGACCTGGTCTAAGAACGCTTGATACGCTTGGATCACTTGTTGCGCCAATGCACTGGTTTGTGGACTATGGCTCTGTGCTTCTGCTTGCATGGCTGCTATGACCGCTGCATTGGCTGCCATCAAACGACTGGCTTCTTCGCTGTCGCCGCGCCATTGGGCAAAACCAGTTAAAATCTGATTCAAACGTTCATCTAATGATACGTGTGGCTCCATAGGTTGTTTCCTTTCATGTTGACGAGGGTTTCTTATGCGAATGAAAAATGACTGCTTTAATCGGCTATCCTGCCTAGTTTGACGTATTGGCAAACTGATTGCTTAGGTAGCTCAGCTGATTTTCAGCCTCCATCATCACGGAGTCTAACTTGGTAAACATTGTGATGTAACGCTCTTTTTTCATTGCTAAAATATCATCAAACCGTGTGATCTGCTTGTTTAAATCCTTGATGGTACTGTCATAGGTCGCAGATTTGGTGGCAATGATCCCTTTATTGGCTGAAGTATTGACGACATAGCTGTTGGCTAATTCTTTTAGGGCTAGTGTATAGCCAGTCTCTTTCGTGCTCGCAGTGCCATCAGCTTCTTTGGTTTTCGTACTTGCATAAAAGAAAGACTTCACAGCAGCGGGATCTTCCGCTAAGGCTTCTTTTAACTTTGTCGTATCCAATCCCAATGTACCATCATTATCGACTGTGGAGATGCCTAGCTTATTGGCGGTCAGCTTTGAGCCGCTGACGGCTGGAATGGTGATCAAATTTCGCAATTGGGTCTGTAGACGGGTCAATGCACTGTCTCCCACCAAGGTCCCCGTCTTGTTGTTTTCACTACTAGGATCTCCCACGGTCAAATTGTCGCCGATAAAACTCATCAAGCTATTGTATTGATCCACTAATCCTTGCACTGCATCAACGACTTTCGAGGTATCATTGGCTAAAGAAAGCGTCACATGCTCCTCGCTTTTTTTCGCTAACGTCAGCGTGACACCATCGATAACATCCGTCACACTGTTGCTGTCGCGAGTGATCTTCATGCCGTCTAGCTCAAAAATAGCCGGTTGGCCTTGCGTCGTTGTCGCAGTTGAACCGATCCCTAACCCTTCGGCAGCATTGCCGTCGATCAAGAAATTTTTGTCGCCCATTTTGGTGTTCGTTAAAATCAAACGGTTATCCACGATGCTCGCCGCGACGAAAGTCGACTTGCTTTGGCTATTGATCTTGGCTGCCACATCTTTTAAGCTGTCTTCGGCCGTGATCTCGATCGAAGCGGTGATCGGTTTGCCATCTTCATCGACTTCCGAACTGGTCAATGACAGCTGACCACTGACATTTAGGGCCGTTTTGCTGCTTTGAGCTACTTGACTCCCCGTCACCTTCGTGGCTGTTGCTAGTTGGTTGACTTTTAGATCATAGGTGCCTTCTGGAGCTTCCGTTGTTCCTGCAATTGAAGCGATGCTGCTATTGGTGGTCGTCGCTTTTTTCGTTTGATAAGCATCATCTTTTTGTAATGCATCGACTTTTGACAAAAAGTTAGTCAAGCGAGTGCTGATATCACTCCACGCCGTTTTTTGTGCTTTAAGCGACGTGATTTTATTCTCAGCGCGGGTCTTGTTGATCGCATCTGCCGCCAATAATTTTTCAATATCTTCTGAAGTCACGCCAGAATAACTCCCTAGCGTTGTACTGATTCCTGAACTGCTGGTTACACTTGCCATGTTTTCATCCCTTTCGATCGACCGCGATGCCCATGTCATCCCATATTTTCCCAATCACGTCTAGCATGTTGGCGGGCGGGATCTCTTTGATCACTTCGTTGGTCTGCATATCCACTAAACGCACCATCGTACGCCCTGTGCGCGCATGTACTTCATAAGCCAATTTCATATCTTTGCCAAGTAGTCGCTGATTCACTTCCTCCACGGAGGCTGCGATCTTGTGCTGATCGGCTACTGAAAAATAGTGGATCGGCGGTTCAGTGGCCACTGTCTGTTCCTTTTTCTCCGCCAGTTTCCCCTCTTGGTGTTGCGGCTGAAGGTTGGCGTTCTCTTGATCTAGGGATTCGATCGGACGTGCTTTAGCGACCGATGCAACGGCTTCGATCGGGTGTATTCCTGACATTGGCTGAATATCCATCAGAGCTTCCTCATTTCTAAGCGTTTTTGTGCTGCTATGTAAAACACAAGAACTGCGCTTCCCCTAGGCAGTCCTTGTGTCAGTGGTTCACTTGATCAAAAATTATCCTTGTAACAAGCTCAATACGCTGTTAGGCATTGAGTTTGCTTGTGCCAACATTGAAGTTGCTGCTTGAGAAAGGATGTTGCTCTTCGTAAAGCTCATCATTTCTTGCGCCATATCAACGTCACGGATACGTGAGTTTGCTTCAGATAGGTTTTCTTGCGTTGTACCTAAGTTGTTGATTGTGTGTTCTAGACGGTTTTGCGCCGCACCAAGATCCGCACGTTGTGCAGAAACTGCTTTGATCGCTTCATCGATTTTCGTAATTGGGTTGTTTTCAACGCTGACAGTTGCCGCTGCTGCTTTGCCTTCATCAGAAGCGGTAAATGTTGCTAAAGCATCATCGTATGTTTTTTGAGCCTTTGCTTTTTCTGTATCATCCGTCTCTGATTCGATGGCTGTTTTTAATTCAGCAACTGTTTTACCAGCTGCCGCATCAACTGTGCCGTCCGCTGCATATTTTGTTGTAGTATCTGCTTCGAAGGCAGTCGCTACTGCTTTATCTTTTGCTGCAGCAACAGCTTTGGCATCGCTTGTATCAATGGCTTGTGTTAAATCTAAGCCTTTTACTTTCAAGGCAGATGAGCTCATGTTGTTGATCGAAACGCTCATTGTTTGGTTTGCGTTGGCACCGATTTGGAAAGTGAATGATTTCGCATCGTCGCCTTCACCAGTTAACAAGCTTTTTGTATTGAATTCAGTGGTATTGCTGATACGGTCGATTTCATCAGACAATGCGGTGTATTCTTTGTTGATCGCACTGCGGTCGTCATCACTTAACGTACCATTTGAACTTTGAACCGCAAGATCACGCATACGGCCTAAGATGCTGTGGGTTTCATTTAATGCACCTTCTGCTGTTTGGATCAATGAAATACCATCTTGTGCGTTGCTTTTTGCTTGTGACAAACCGCCGATTTGGCCTTTCATTTTTTCAGAAATTGCTAAGCCAGCTGCGTCGTCCCCAGCTTTGTTGATGCGTAAGCCTGAAGATAATTTAGACAAAGAATTGCTTTTAGAAGCATTTGCTGCCGTTAGGCGTGAGTAAGTATTCAATGCTGAAACGTTTGTATTGATTCTCATGTGTAGTTCCTCCTAATTTTTATTCGCTAAGGTTTCCCTCTGCTACTATTTATCGGAAGAAACCGTTCAGGGTTAAGCCTTTTTTCTAAAAAAAATAAAAAACTTTTGCTCTCAGCAAAGAACAAAAGTTTTTGGGTTAATTTAAATAATCTAGAATGGACATCTGCATGATCTTTGTTCCCATCGCTAATGTTGAACGGTAGGCAGTCATTTGATTTTGATATTCCATATACTTTTCCGCAATATCGACGTCTTGTTTGTTGGACAGTGTTTCGGTCAAGTTCAGCTTTTCCGTCTCATTTCGATCAGCTGCCGCCTCCAAGCGATTGTAGAGGGTGCCGATCTGCGCCCGTACATTCACCACATTAGTGGCATGCTGGTCATGAGCGGTTAAAAGCTCGCCCCCTAAGGCATCTTTATCATCACTGCGCAATGCAGACAACAAATCATTGAAATAGGTGCTTAAATTTTGGGGATCCGCAGTGGTGCCCGTCTCGTTCATCAGACGATCACCGCTGGCTAACAGATCCACTGAGACCCCATTTGCGATTTCTCGCGGCAAGTCTTCGCTGGTGCCATTGTATTTGATACCGACGATGGCGTCATTTTCTTTGACGATCTCAAAAGGCGCCGTCGTCGTATTCGTTCCGCTAAATAGATAGCGGCCATCAAAGTTGGTGTTTAATGATTCAACGATGCCTTCGATCTCTTGCTCGATCTCTGAACGATTTGCCCCTAATTCCTCACTGCCAGCTGTCGCATTGGCAGAAGATTGAACCAACGAGCGAATCCGCAGCATCGAAGTACTGACGCTTTCTAAAGCAGAATCTTGGGCTTTTGTCCAAGAAATACTGTCTTTGATCGTATTGTTGTAAGTTTTGTTTTGATTTAACGACACATTGAGATCCATGATTTTTGAAACCAGCAGCGGATTATCCGAGGACTTGCTGACTTCTTTTAAGCTCGATAGCTGATTCAACGTGGATTGGACTTTGGAGGCGTTGGTTCCTAGATTTCGTAAAAAATCATTGTAGGTGATTGAATTGGAAATACGCATGGTCTACACTCCTGTTCGATTGATCAATGTGTCTAACATTTCAGAAACGACCGATAATATGCGGGCATTGGCCTGAAATCCTTGTTGGAAACGAATCACATCTGACATTTCTTCATTTAATGAAACCCCAGACACCGATTGATTTTTGTATTCTAGTTGATTCAGCAGCGACAATTGGGCACTGACCGTATTGTCGGCTTGCTGTTTTGAGATTCCGTTTTTGGTGACGATGCTGTTAAAATAACTGCTGACACTCATGCCCGATGCTGCACTAGCAAACGTCAATGTCTCAGAATCAAAAGAAGCGATCGTCTTTTCTGACAACGGGAAATCCAATTTGGCACTGCTGAGTTTCGCCATTGCAGCAGCTCTTGAACCATCTCCTGCTGCATTGCTCGTTCCGCCGGTCACCAGACTTGGGTTATCTAACAGTGCTTGGCTGACCCGAATCGTCGTCGCTGTGCCGGTATCATCTTGGCCGATCTCAAATAGTCCGCTTGTGCGAGAAGCGCCGCCGGTAAAGACCATGTTCATGGCTTGCGCGATCGTCGTCGTAAAGTTGTTCAATTCCGTCAAGCGGCTGCCGATTTCACTAGATGATGCTTGCAGGCCACCAATCGCGCCTTCTTTGATCGGCAATTCTGTATAGGCGGTTTCGCCATTGTCGGTGGTTTTCGTCAACAAGACGGTTCCAGCTGGATAAGACCCTGTAATGGTTTCGGCAGGATTCAAGGCGTTGCCGTCTTTGGAAACCAAGGCGCCTGTGTCGCTTTGTCCCACCACCACACTAAGGGTATTGCGTTCCTCCGCACTTAAAATCGTCTGTCCGCTCATAGATACAAACCCACGGCCATACTGATCGGTCTTGGTTTCGATCCCTGCTAGACCCGAGAGATCTTTCAACAGACTGTCTCGACGATCTAAAAGATCATTGGGTGTCTCACCACTCGTCGTCAACCCATAGATCTGTTCATTCAAGGATTGCAGCTGTTTGACCTTCTCATTGAAGTCCAGCGCGGATTTTTCGATGGTATCCAGCGTATCGCTTTGCAGCTGCGTCATTTGTTTGCCCATTTGGTTGATGGTATCGGCAAACGTACTGCTGTTTTCCAGCACAAGGGTCTTAGACGTATCCAGTTCAGGATTGTTGGCTAATGCGGTCCAAGAATCAAACATCGTTGCCAGCTGTTTGGACAGTCCATTGTCAGAAGGCTCATTCATTAAACTTTCCAGCTGTCCTAATATGTCTGCTTTTTGTTCATAATATGTATAGGTAGAATTGGCATTGCGTACTTGTCCAATGACAAAATCATCGACGATCCGTTCGACACTGCCGACTTTCACACCCATACCGATGCTGCCGACACCCGCTAAATGATAAGACGCTTCGGCTTGCAAGTTGACTCGTTGTCTTGAGTAGCCGTCTGTATTGGTATTTGCAATGTTATGGCTGCTGGTTTGCAACGCTGCTTGATTGGCGGTCATGCCCCGGGTTGCGGTGCCTAATGAACCAAATAGTCCTGTCATAGAAGTACTCCTTACATTTTTTGATCGATGATCGCTGTTGAGACAGCTTGTTTTTCTTGGTATTTCGAATACGTATTTGCCGGTGTCTTGATATTTTCTTTGACTGCATCCATCAAAACAGTTTGGAAACTAATGGCTTGCTCCGTCAGCAGGAGATTTTCGGCTTGCTGCACTTGGATCTGGCGGATGAGTTCTTTGATCGTCACTGAAAGAGTTCCTTCATACGTGGAAAAAACGGGTACGAAGGCGGTTTTTTTCTCGACGAGTTCTGGTAATTTTTCTGCTTGATTTTTGATCAAGCAGGTCTTTTCTTTTTGCAGCAACCGCAAGAACTGCTGAAGCTGACGCTCAAATTCCCGTTCTGTCATCTAGTCGACCTGCTTTTCATCTTGTTGCAGCATTTTATCTGCGATCGTTTCGGCAGATACTTGGTAGGTGCCTTCTTTGATCGCTCGTTTCAATTCTGCCACTCGCTCACTGCGACTGGCTGTTTGATTGGCACTCTTTTGAATGGCTTGAGCTGTTTCGGACAATTGAACATCGACGGTTTTTTCTGTCTGAGCAGCAGATGGCTTTTCTTGTTTGACCGCTTCACGTTTGATGGCCTTGTCGCTGTATTCTGCGTAACCTCTTTCGATTTTCATAGGTTCTCCTCCGTTCTCATTCTTCTACCCTCTACTATCGGTCAAATCACAAAAAAGTTAAACCCATATGTTTAACTTTTTGCGATTTCTTCAAATTAATGCAAATTATGGATGCGTTGTTTTTGCGAAAGAATGTTGGTGATCCGCACACCGAAGTTTTCATTGATGACCACGACTTCCCCAGTGGCGATCAGCTTGCCGTTCAACAAAATCTCTAGCGGTTCATCCGTCAGTTTTTCCAGCTCGATGACGGACCCCGTATTGAAAGATAAAATGTCCTTAATAGTTTTTTTGCTGCGGCCTAACACGACACTTAGATCCAATGGCACATCAAGAATCAAGTCCAAATTATCCCCATCGCTCACACCGCTGGAGGCTAATGTTTGAAACGCAGGTTTGCTGACTTCCACGGGCTTTGATGCAGCCGCTGGTTCTGGCGTAGGCGCAGCAACGGGTGCCGTTGGCTGCGGTGTTGGTGTTTCCCGAGTAACGACAGTCGCTTCGTCTGAGAGCATCGCACTGGCGATATCGTTGACCACAGGATCCGTAAAGATCTGCATGATTTTGCTTTCGATCAAACCTTCGACGCGCAAAGAAAATGAGATACAGTAAATCTCTTCCTCTGCCTCGATCCCGCTATACTCAATGTTTTCTGGTGTCTCCCATAGTTTGACGATCGGCGGCAAGATATCCACTTTGCGGCTGATCATCGTTGCCATCGAAGTCGAGGCAGTCCCAATCATTTGGTTCATAGCTTCTGCCACAGCACTTAGCTCTAATTCCGTAAATTGAGTGTTGCTGGTTTCACCAGTTCCACCCATCATCAAATCGGCGATCACGATGGCATCTTTGACTTCTAATAGCATCAAATTACTGCCTAAAAGGCCTTCTTTAAATTCAACTGTCGTCGCTACTTTTGGTGCAACGAGGTCGTTTAAGATCTCACCAAATTTGATTTTAGACACCCGGGGAGTCGTGATGCTGACCCGACGATCAAGAATGGAAGACAACGTCGTCGCCGCTTGCGACATGGAGATATTGCCAACTTCGCCGATAATGTCGACTTTGACTTGCTCTTCTAATCCTTGTGGCTGGGCTGGGGCACTTTGATTCAACAATGCATCGATTTCTGCTTGGGATAAACGTTCACTCATAGTTCTTGCTCCTCTTCTAACTTGTCTAATAATTCAATGGCTAAACGGTCCTCTTGCTTCCCAGGTTTTGCTCGGAAGTAAGGTTTTCCATCGATGAAAGTCTCCAATGGTTCAGTAATTTTTTTGTCTAGTTTGATGACATCGCCTTCTTCTAAGTGGAGAAACTCAGAAAGACTCATTTGAGCATGGCCCAGCAGAACTTCTAAATTCAAACCGACGCCATTCAAACTTTTTTGCAACTCGCGGCTATCGTCTTGGTTGACTGGCTGATTGCTATCAAACCAATTGCGGAAACTTAATTTATCAATGATCCCTTCAAAGAAGACATAAGGGATACATAGATTGATAAAATGTTTCACTTCAAAAATTTTGATAGTAAAGGTCACTAACACGACGGGTTCGTTGGGCGACATGTTTTGCATCAATTGCGGATTCGTATCGATTCCATCCAAAACCGAATCCAAGGCAACGATGTCCTTCCAAACATTTTGGTAGACCCGTACAAATTGTGCCACCACTTCTTCCAAGATTGCTGTTTCAATATCAGTAAAACTTTTTTTCTCGCTAAAATCCATTTCGATCGGCTTGTTTTGATAGACATCCAAGCCGCCGCACAACAACTCCACCAACATCATACACAGTTGTGGGTTCATCTCGATCATTTGAATCCCGCTCAAAGGCTGCGAATGAAAGAGCCCCAACAAAGTAAATTTTGGTATCGAATGGATAAATTCGTCATAACTGACTTGTTCGATAGCTGCCAACTGCAAAGAAACATTGGTCCGCAGTTGGGTAGAAAGCATGCTACTGCTCATCTTCGAGAAATCCTCGAAGATCATGTGCAGGGTATTGACGTATTCTTTCGACAGCTTTGTTGGTCGGCGAAAATCGTAGGCTTTCACTTTGGCTTGTTTGTCTTCTATCTCAATAATTTCTTGATCGATCTCTCCGCTGCTCATCGCATTCAACAATAAATCAATCTCTTGCTGCGTCAATACCTGATCCACACTAATCCCCCATTTTTTTAAAAAATCATGTGATCGATTTGAATCACACTGGCTACTTTTTCACCGATCGTCACGACCCCAACGGCATGTTCTGTCTCTTGATTGCTTAGTTGGATATCGTCTTCGGTGATATCAAGAACTTCAATTACTTCTTCTACGAGGACCCCTTTGGTCTCCTCTTGCTTCTTCATGATCAATATGTTTTTTTCGTAGGCTGGTTCCATGATGGGAATCAATTTTGCCAAACGAATCACCGTTACGACAGACCCCCGCAGATTGATCAACCCTTCCACCCACTCTGGTGCTAAGGGCACCTTCGTAAAAGAAGGGGCATCAATGACCTCGTCCACCGAGTCCGCCGAGATCAAATAGTACTGCTGAGCCATTTTGAAAAGAATCATCTGCATGTCGCTATCCTCCTAGGCATTAGGCAAAGGCTTTGTCGATGGCAGTGATTACGCGGTCCGTGTCAAAGGGCTTCACGATAAAGTCCACCGCACCGGCGCGAATCGCATCCATCACCATTCCTTGTTGTCCCATGGCACTGCACATTACGACTTTGGCCTGCGCATCAAACGTGCGGATCATTTTTAATGCCTCTAAGCCATCCACTTCTGGCATCGTGATATCCATGGTCACTAAGTCTGGTGTCGTTGCTTGGTATTTTTCAAAAGCCTCTTGGCCATTTTGGGCTTCCCCCACGACTTCATAGCCGTTTTTTTCTAAAATATCCTTTAATTTCATGCGCATAAATACCGCATCATCCACGATCAATACTTTTTTTGACATTGTATTTGCCCCTTTCAAATTCCTAATGAATCAAATATGTT
Organism: Enterococcus sp. DIV0755f; assembly: GCF_051713725.1. Classification (NCBI taxonomy): domain Bacteria; kingdom Bacillati; phylum Bacillota; class Bacilli; order Lactobacillales; family Enterococcaceae; genus Enterococcus; species Enterococcus sp. DIV0755f. The sequence goes on along the minus strand of NZ_JBIOQL010000001.1, from coordinate 138,533 downwards.
TTCTAGTACACCGATTTCTGGAATCAAAAATAACGATGCCTCTAATGTTTCTTTGGCGTAGACGAACTCATTACGGATCACCATCACCTGCTCATCATACTGGGCCATCGCCAAATAGATGGAGCTGATCGCTGCGCCAAAGAAATCATAGCTGGCGCTTGGTAAAGACGCACTCAGCTGGGTTTCCAACAGTTGCCCGATCGCGATCAAAAAAGAATTGGTAAGGATGTTGGTCAACTCGTTGATGACCGATTGCTTCAATTCTTCAGACGGATCGCTTTCTTGGATCATCAACTGACGCAATTTTGCGGCGGATTCATCCGTTAAGACAAACAAGAAGATCCCTCGAAATGCCCCTTCGATCTGGCTCATCACCACATGAACTTCTTTGTCTTCCGCCATGATCTGCTGATACAGGTCCTCATACGCTAGAATCTCGACTTCCGGTACCCGCATATCGATCGGTTGTTGGACGAGCTTTGATAAACTAGTCGCAGCGTGACCACCGCCGATATTGATCAGTTCTTTTAGGCCATCGATTTGCAGCGCTGTATAGCTCATAAGCGGTCATCCTTTTTTTCCTGACAGATGGCATGAATGTCTAGGATCAGTGCGATCGAGCCGTTGCCCATAATCGTTGCCCCTTGATAGCGATTCAGCTTTTGCAGCAGCGGATCGATTTTCTTGATGACGATTTCTTGCTGGCCGATCAGCTCATCTGCCAAAATGCCGTGAAATTGCTGGTCATTGTTGACGATGATGGCGAATTTTTTCTCAGATGGATCGCCTTCGATCGCTAAGAGTTGATCGGTCCGAACCAAGGGAATCAACTCCTCTTGAAAACGATAGACCTCATCTGAGACCGTCTGGATGATCTCTTCTTCTTTGACCATCACCACGCGTTCGACGAGATTTAATGGGATCGCAAAGGTTTCTGCTCCGACGCGAACCATCAACGCTTGAATGATCGATAGAGTCAATGGCAATTTGATCACAAACTGCGTGCCTTTATTCGGCTGGCTCTTCATTTCGATCGTGCCCCCTAGTTGGGTGATCTTCGATTGCACGGCATCCATCCCGACACCGCGCCCAGAAATGTTAGTCACTTCTTGCGCCGTTGAAAAACCAGGATGGAAAATCAGCTGCTGCAACGCTTCATCGGAAAGACCTTCCGTTGCTAAGCCTTTCTTTTCAGCACTTGCTTTGATTACTTGCGGATCAAGGCCTTTGCCATCATCCTCTAAAGTAATGATCACGCGATTGCCTTCTTGATAGGCCGCCAAGCGAATCGTGCCCTTGCGCGGTTTGCCCAGTTTTTCCCGAACATCGGGTGCTTCGATGCCGTGATCGACAGAATTACGTAACAGATGGACCAGAGGTTCGCTCAACTCAGAAACCACTGTTTTATCCAATTCCGTTTCTTCCCCAAAAATGACAAGTTCCATTTCCTTTTGCAGTTCATTGGATAAGTCCCGAACCATTCGTGGAAAGCGACTAAAGACGACATTGACTTGCTGCATGCGGATCCGCAAGACCAAATCTTGCAGCTCAGAGGTCAATCGCGAAACTTGCTCTAAGGGGTCTTTGACTGCTTCGATGTTTTCCCGCTCACTGACATCTTCCAATTGATTGCGATAGACCACCAATTCGGACACGAGATCCAAGAATGAATCTAAGCGATTCAAGTCGACTCGGATCGATTGATTTTGGGCGGACGCATGATGCGCGGGCGCCGGCGATTTTTCTTTCGTTTCTGTTGTCGCTTGCTGAAGAGCAGAAGTCTCTGACTCTGGGGTCGGCACTGGTTGAAGCAGCTCTTCTGCCTCCTCCAACACAGCAGCTGAAGGATCAAACGGTGCCACCACGAAGGCTTCGATCTCACTGTTGCTGGCGATGTTTTGCTCGACATCAGCCAGTGTTTGCTGCGTCAAATACAGCAGTGAAAAATCTGATTCAAAGGTGCCTTCTTCAAGTGTTTGGGCATCTGGTTCTGTATAGAGAACATCCCCTGCTTGGCCAAGCTTTTCCATGATCAAGAAGGCACGAGCACCTTTTAACATGGATTGGGCATCTAAGCGAACAGCAATTTGGACCGCTTGATAGCCATCTCCAGCCGCTTGCTCGATCACATACAGATCAGAAGGATCGATCTGTTGAAGCTGTGGGGTTAACGCGCCCACTGCGGTGGGGTTTTGGCTTGCTTCTGTCTCGGTTGATATACCGCCAGAATGTTCCGTTTGGTCAAGTTCGGCCAATAAATCGGCAATTTGAGCTGGCTGCAGGTCGCGTTCTTCCCGCAAGTCCTCCACAAGTTCTGACAGACGATCCAGACATTTGAAAATCAATGAGATCGATTGCTGGGTCACTTGCAAGGTCCCAGTTTTAAATAACTCAAAAATATTTTCCATTTTATGGGTCAGCTGCGTCATGACGTCATAGCCCATCGTTGCCGCCATCCCTTTAAGGGTATGGGCAGAACGGAAAATATCATTCAGCAAGGCGCTATCTTTTGGATCGTTTTCCAATTGCAAGACATGATCATTCAACTGCGCTAAATGATCGTCTGTTTCTTCAAAGAAAAGGGTACGATAGACACTATTGTCATCCAAATGGGTCCCTCCTTTACAAAATTATACTTTTTGATAGATAAACGAATCGATTTTCTTGAGACCGAATTGTTCCGCAAAATTGATCGTTTCTGTCGCTCCCGTAAACAAAATGCCCCCTGGGACCAATGCATCGCTGAATTTTTGATAGACGGCATCCCGAGCATCGCTTTTGAAATAAATCGTCACATTGCGGCAAACGATCACATCAAAAGGCCCATTGTACGGGTCTTTCAAAAGATCGTGTTGCTTAAAATGAACCCGCCGTTTGATTTCCGCTTTGATCTGATACTGGTTCTTTTCTTTTGCATCAAAAAAACGGGTACGTTCTGCCGCTGAGACATTCCGCAATTCATGGTCTCGATAGAGTCCTTGCTTGGCTTTTGCCAAAATTTGCGTATCGATATCGGTAGCCAAGACATTGGCTGCGGCAATTTGGTTTTTTTCTAGCAGCATCGCGATCGTATAGGGTTCTGCCCCAATCGAACATGCGGCACTCCAAATTTTGGGCAGCGTGGTTTTCGGGAGAACAATGGTTTTCAAGACGCGTTCAAAGGCGTCAAACAGTTCTTTGTTGCGATAAAATTCCGTTACGTTAATGGTGATATGGGCTAAAAAAGCCGCCCGCACCCCGTCATCGCCTTCGATCAATTGCTGGTACTCCCTCAACGTTTTTGCCCCGCTGTTTTCCATGATCGTAAGAATGCGGCGCTGCATTTGATTTTCTTTGTATGCGGCTAAGGGAATCCCTAATCGGCGATCCACCCACGCATTAAATAAGGCAAATTCTTCTTCCATCTTCTTCACCTGACCATCTGTGCAATTTTTGCTTCAATGCCCTGCAATGGCAGGACTTCATCTACGACTCCTTGTTCAATGGCATACCGCGGCATCCCAAAGACTGTACACGTTTCTTTGTCTTGAACGATCGTATAGCCCCCAGCCGCTTGGATCTGTCGTAAGCCAGCGGTGCCGTCTTTTCCCATCCCCGTCAAAACCACTGCCGCTAGTTGCGGGCCATAGTAGTCAGCTGCTGAGGAAAAAAGATAATCGACGGTTGGCCGCGTCCCATGCCGTTTTTCTCGCTGGTCCAGCTGCAGGTGCCCTTGTTGGACCGTCATGTGGTAATCCCCTGGACAAAGATACACTTGATTTTCGATCCGCATGCCGTCGACTGCTTCTTGTACTCGGACGGTTGTCTCTGTGTCTAAGCGTTTTGCAAAGGAAGCCGTGAAGCCCGCTGGCATATGCTGAACGATCAAAATCGGGCAACGCAAACGTGCAGGCAGACGGCGAATAATTCCCAGCAAAGCACGGGGTCCGCCTGTTGAAGCACCAATGACTAGCGCATCAAGTGATACCGGCAAGCTGTTTTGTGTCAGCTTAGTGGGCTGGGCAATCGTTGGTACTGGCGGGTGAACCGTACCAACTTCATGATCCATCGCCAAAATCTTTTGATGAAATTCAGCGATCCATTCTTTTTCGATCATCGATAGACTGACGGGTTTTTCCACAAAATCTCGGGCGCCAAGCGCCAATGCCTCAATCGTGGTTTCTTGATTGGTTAATGAACTAAGCATGATGACGGGAATGGCTGATTGCTGTTTCATCCTCCGCAAGGTCTCTAATCCGTTCATCACTGGCATCTCCACATCCATTACTACCAAATCGATCGCTTCTTTGGTCAGATAGTCCAATGCTTGTTTGCCATTGCGGGCAGCGACGGTCACCTCGATATCAGGCAGCTGATTCAATAAATCTGTCACTACTTTCCGCATGAATGCCGAATCATCGACGATCATTACTTTTTTCATGTCCCTGTACTCCTTTTACAAATAAACGATTTCTTGTTTGACTTGCCGAACCATGGTCTTGAAATCCTGAAGATCTACGATCATCGTTCGACCAGCGCTGCCGCCAACATGTTTGGCTACGATCGGAATGTTTAGCCGAGCCAAGACTTCCTCGACGGCTTCAATATTGCGCTGGCCAATATTGCTGGCAGCGTTAAGCGTCTGGAACTGAAACATATTGGCGCCGCCAACGATTTTCGCTTGAAAGCGAGGCCGACGGATCTTTTGTTCCAGCTCAGCCACCATCGCTGGCAATGCCAAGTCCGCAAACTTCTCGGGCTTGATTTCCCGCTTGTGCAAAAAAGGCTGACTATCTGGCAGCATAATATGACTCAAGCCGCCGATATGACTGGCTTCATCGTAAATGATCGTGCCGATGCAAGAACCTAAACCCACCGTGATCAAACGCGTCGGCGCTTGGGCGATCTTATACTCCGAGATCCCCACATGCAGTTCCTCATTCACGGTCATCATTGTCATGGTCATTGACGGCTGCCAATTCCTCTGTCTGATAGGCGTCTAACTCCGCCGTCATCTCAGCGGCTTGTTCATAGCTGAAGAGAAACGGCAGCTCCAATGCCAGCACAAGTTCATCGTCTTTTTTCAGAAAGGCTTCGATATAGTTTTGCTTGAGTCCTGATGTATTTAGTTCCGCATTGCTAGGACTTTCAACTAGCGGTAAAATGCCGACGATCTCTTCCACGTAAAGGCCGATCGCCTGCTCTTGCCAGTGACACAACAAGACCACATTTTGCCCAGTTTCCGGTGTAAATTCATCAAACAGCTTTTTGCGGATGTCAATGATCGGCACCATTGCCTCTTCAAAAGGCTGGATCCCCAGCACGAAATCCGCCACTTCCGGCAGCTGTGTAAAAGAAGCAGCCTCAATGACCCGTACCACATAGTCGATACGCAAGGCAAAGAGTTGTTGATGACTTTTAAATACAACGTATTGTTCCATTGGCGTCACTGCTCCTTTTTAGAATTTGAAACTATCCACTTGGAATTTAAGGATAGTGGCGATCGTTTCGATCTCTTGCACATTCCGTTCAAAGTCTTCGATGACTAAGTAGAAGTCTTCTAAGTTTGCCGTTACTTCTTGGGTGCCGGCAGAGGTTTCCGAAACAGCAGCCGAAATGTTGCTGACGGAAACTTGAACCATGTCTTTTTTCTCAACGATCCCCGTAATATGGGCTTCCACGGCTTGAATACTTGAAACCAATTTTTCGACAATATCAGAGATCTCATTGGCTGACTCGATCGCTTTGTTGATATTGTTGGTTTGTTTTTCGCCGCTTTCAAAGGAATCCGTCACTGCAGAGACCACTTTTTCCGATTTTTTGCGGATCGTTTCAATGATCGAACGAATGCTTTTCGTTGATTGACTGCTTTGTTCCGCCAAGCTGCGGACTTCTTCCGCAACGATGGCAAACCCTCGGCCCGCTTCTCCAGCTCGAGCTGCTTCAATGGATGCATTCAATGCCAGTAAGTTGGTCTGATCAGAAATGTCATTGATCAGCTGAACGATCTTACCGATGCTTTGGACATCTTCGTTCATGTCGTTCATGCTTTCTACTAATTCTGCTTGGTTTTGCCGTTCGATCTCCCAGCTTTCAAACACATGGAACATCATTTCTGAATTGTGGACATTGCTGCTTTGGGATTGACCGACATAGCCGTTCATCAATTCGATCTCTTTGTGGATCTCTTCGATACTTAAGGCTAGCTCGTCCATATCAAAGGAGGTTTGTTCCGCTTCGGAGGCTTGTGAACTAGTGGCATCTGCGATGGCATTCATCGTCTGACGCACATTTTCAATTGAATTTTTGGCATTTTTTGAGGTTGTCGTTAGGCCGCCTACCATTTTTTCCATTCGGCTGCTTTCTTCGTGCATGCCAACGATCACCGCTTTGAAGGTGTTTAAAACCCCTTGAAAACGATTTTGAACTTGCCCAAAAAGAGAAGTCTGGTCGCTGCTGCCGATCTCATCGATATGCGACAGATCGCCAGAACCGACTGCTTCTAGTTCTGTCAATAACGTATCCATGCCCGAATGGGTCTCTTTTTTTACCAAATAGGTCATTCCTACTAACACTGCGATTTCTAGCAGCAGTACGATTACTGAAAAAATAAAAAAACTTTTTGCTGCTTGTCCGTCTCCGTGGGTGCGGATCACGAAGAAATAGCATCCTAATAATACGATCAGGGTAAATCCTAGCGGAATCAACGCCGCCAAGCGGATTTTTTTGATGATAGCTTGTACCTTCTTCTTCATAACAGTATCCTTTCCTATGCAAAATGATCAGTCGTGCTGTTTATCAAGATTCGCTCTTCACTTGATAATCGTTGGGTCACTCCTTCTTTATCCGATTATGAAAACAATCTTCTAGTTCTTTAATCGGATCTTTTGCTAGAAAAGTTAAGCATCTTCACCAGACATATGTATCTTTTGGATCAGCAAAGCGCGTATAGCCGCCTTGATATTCATCACGAACCAAGCGACCGTTTTGCAGCTCGACCACCCGATTACGGACCGTATTGACCATCGTGCTGTCGTGAGTCGCCAAGAGGATCGTGGCACCGACTTGATTGATCCGCAAGAGCAGTTTCATGACTTCAACGGCTGATTTCGCATCCAGATTGGCGGTGGGCTCATCGGCGATCAAGACTGCTGGCTCTGTGACGATCGCCCGCGCAATCGCTACTTTTTTGCGCTGTCCCACGGAAAGCTCTTCAGGATAGTGATCCTTTTGAAGAAACATGCCCACCAGTTGCAGTGCTTTGGCGGTTTTTTCCTGACGCAGCTTGCGGGGAGTGCCTAGTACTTGCAGCGCATAATCGACGTTTTTGGCAACCGTCAGATAAGGAAGCAAAAGGTCTTCTTGTCCGACGATACCGACTTGTCGTCGAACCATATAGAGATGACGGTCTTTGAGTTGTTCCAACAAGACATTGCCGACTTGGATAGAACCAGCCGAAAGCTCTTCTTCTTTCAAGAGTAATTTGAATAAGGTCGATTTGCCCGCACCGCTGGGACCCACCACATAGATAAATTCTCCTTGAGGGATCGCAACAGAAATATCGGCCAATGCCAACGTGCCATTGCTGAATTTTTTACTGACCTTGGTTAAGCGAATCATGTTCTTTCTCCTCTAATCTGTAAAACGATTGATCACGGACCACATCTCATCGGCTGTCTGCATGGCTTTCGTGTTCAATCCATACGCACGCTGGGTCGTTAACAAGTCTGTCATGGACGTCGCTAGATCCACTGTCGACTGTTCTAACTGTCCTTGCAAGACGCTGCCAAAGGCTGCTGGATTGGTTTGCGAAGTAAGCAACGCTTGATCACCGGCACGATACAGTTGGTTGCCCACTGGCGTGATGTTTTCTGTATTCGTCGGCTGATAAAGGGTCAGCTGTCCCAACACGCGAGTCTGACCATTTTCTTCCGTCGTCAGCTGACCGCTGGCATCTATTGCGATTTGCTGCGCATCTGGCCACTGAGGGGTCGGTACGTTTGTGGTCATTGCCACAGGGTACCCTTCACTATTGACTAATTGCTTGTTCTCACTTAAATGAAAATTGCCTGCTCGACTCAGCAGCAATTGACCAGTTTGGTCCCGGACCCCGAAAAAGCCATTGCCTTGGATCGCGAGATCTAATGGCTGAGTGGTGCCCGCCAGATTGCCTTGGGCAAAACTGGTAGTCGTAGTCGCTTTTGCCCCCATTGACGCACCATATTGGGCGGCGTTGCCATTAAATAGCGTTTCTTCTGCACCGATGGCATTTTCCATCAATGCTTGAAAATGGGTCGTTTGTGCTTGGTAGCCATTGGTATTGACGTTGGCGATGTTGTTGGCTGTCGTGTCTAAGTTTGTCTGCAAATGATTCAACCCAGAACGGCTGATTCCTAATAATCCACTGATATTCATTGACTCATCCTCAAATCTTTCCTAATTCGTTGACCGCTTTTTGCAATGTCTGATTCGTTGAACTCAAGGCTTTCTGATTGGCTTCAAATTCGCGAGAAGTCTGGATCATCGCCACCATTTCATCGGCAACCGCTACATTGGCTTGTTCTAAGGCACCTTGCTGGATCACGGGTGCATTCACCGTGGTTCCTGCTGCGTTGCTAGTCACATAGTTTTGACCAGCTGTAGTCAATGCTTCTGGGGGGAATGTTTGGATCTGAAAGTTCGCTGGTCCCAAGGCGCTGACTGCTTGTCCATTGGCACCCAAGACAAGATAGCCTTCTTGTGTCACGTATTGATTCTGCTGATTGACGGTAAAGTCGCCATTTCTCGTATACAACCGCTGCCCCGCATTGTTTTGAACGACAAAGTATCCTTCGGAAAGCAGTGCAAAATCGCTGGCTTGTCCCGTCTGTTTGACGGCGCCTTGGTCTTGACTGATGGTACTGCCTGCCAATTGGGTCCCTAAAGACAATCCACCGATATCACGGCGGGTATCCGCATTGGGCCCGCTTTGGTAATTATGCAATGCGACTTCATCTAGCGCCGACTGGAACAAAGTTTTTGCTTGATACCCTGTTGTATTGACATTGGCAATATTGCCGCTCGTCGTCTCTTGTCGCTTTTGTAATAATGAAATGTTCCGTGATAAGACATCCAATCCTCGAATCATGCCAGTTCCTCCTCAATCAATGTGCGCAATTTGGCAATCGTTTTGCCATGAATTTGTGAAACTCGCGGAATCGAGACTTCTAAGATTTCAGCGATTTCTTTTAACGTCAGTTCTTCGGTATAGTACAAACTTAAAATCAATTGTTCCCGTTCCCCTAATTTTTTGATGCACGCCACCAAGGCGGTGCGTTTTTCTTCAGCGACCAAGGTATCTTCGACATTTTCGGCTGGATCCCGAACCATATCTTTTAAGGTCATGCCTTCTTCTTGGTAAGCAAACAAGGTATCTTCCAAAGAGACGCTGGCTAAGTAGTGCAGACTCTCATAAATATCCGCTAGTTGACTTTGGTTGATTCCCAGCTGTTTGCAGATCTCGGTGTCGGTCGCTTCTCTTTTGAGGCTTTGCTCCAACTCTTGCCGTGCTTGATAAAACTGATTGACTGCCGCCATTTTGTATCGGGAGATTTTGGCGTGCTTGCGTACTTCATCAATAATTGCCCCTTTGATGCGAATCGCTGCATAGCTTTCAAAAGGAACTTTTTTTGAGGGATCGAATTTCCGCAAGGCATCCATCAGCCCAATCACCCCAATATTATAGAGATCGCCTGATTCATAATCGGCGGTTTTGATAGACAGGCGCTGAACCACCCGTTCCACTAGCGGCAGATACTTGATGATCTCCGCTTCTCGATCGACTTCATACATCGGCGATGCCCCTTCCTAAGAAAATTCTGCTTAAATGTCAATACTGCCCACCGTTTCGATCGCAATTTCATTGGGAATCTCATTTAGAGAAAGAACGGCGATATCTGGAAAATTAAAAACGATCATTTTTTTGAATGCTAACCGGATCTTAGGCGATGCCAGAATCACGAAATTGATATTTTGAGCGATCGCCGCATGTTGGATCCCACTGATGGAATCCAACAGCTTGGTCACGGTATCTGGTTTTAAGACCGGGTACGAGCCAGTTGCGGTTTTTTGGATACTTTGAGCGATGATTTCTTCTAGTTTCGGCTGGATCACCGCCACTTGCAGCTCGTGGTTCTCATTAGCATACTTGGCAGCGATCGTCCGTTTCAATGCTTGGCGGACATATTCTGTCAAAACTTCTACGTCTTTCGTGACAACGCCGTAATCGGCTAAAGTTTCTAAGATCGTTGCTAAGTCATTGATGGGAATTTGCTCATCCAATAAATTTTGTAAAACTTTTTGGACCTCGCCGAGCCGTAAAATATCGGGGATCAATTCATCGATCACGACATTGTACTGCTCTTTGATGCCCTCCAATAATTTCTTGACTTCTTGGCGACCTAACAGCTCTGGTGCATGGGCATAGATGATTTCTTTTAAGTGTGTTGCGATCACGGTCAACGGCTCGATAATCGTAAACCCTTGCAGATCCGCCATCTCCTTATCGGATTCATCAATCCACATAGCATCCAGATGAAAGGCTGGTTCTTTTGTTGCGATTCCTTGAAAAGGAAACGGCTCTTCATTCGGACTGATCACCATGACTTTATTCGGGTAAATATCGCCGCGGCCGACTTCGTTGCCGCGGATCTTGATCACGTAATCATTGGCATCCAAGTAGAGGTTGTCGCGAATACGAACGGGACTGACTAAGATCCCTAATTCTCTAGCACTCTGTTTACGGATCGCCACGATGCGGTTCATCAAGCTGTTGTCGATCGAACTATCCACGATAGGGATCAGACCATAACCGATTTCCACTGAGATTGGTTCCACTTGGAAGGAAGCCACGGAATCGTCTTCTTCCTGTGCTTCTTTTTTGCGTTCCAGTGCCAATTTTTGTTCCCATTGTTTTTGTTCCACTCGCTGCTTTTCTTCTTTTTGCGTCACCAGAAAGCTGGCTGCAAAAAGGCCTAAACCAATCAACACAAAAGGCACAAACGGAAACCCAGGAACTAAGGCTAAGACGAAGAGAATCGCCCCCACGATCCGAAACAGTTGGGGATTACGCATCACATCTGCCGCAATATCCAAACCAAAGGAACTATCGTTATCGGAACGAGTCACGATCACCCCAGAAGCAATCGAAATCAATAAAGAGGGAATCGAGCTGACCAAGCCATCCCCGATCGCCAGTTTCCCGAATTGGGCGAAGGCTTCCATGACGGTCATTTGTCCCCCCATGGAGAAAATGATCGCCCCGCCGACTAAATTGATAACAGTGATCAAGATCCCTGCGATCGCATCCCCTTTGACAAACTTGCTGGCACCATCCATCGAACCAAAGAAATCAGCTTCTCGCTGCAGATCTTTTCGTCGTTTGCGGGCATCCGCTTCCGTGATCAAACCGGCATTTAGGTCGGAATCGATCGCCATTTGCTTGCCGGGCATCGCATCCAATGTGAAGCGAGCAGTCACTTCTGAGACACGCCCTGCACCATTGGTCACGACGACTAGCTGAACCACCATGATGATCACGAACAAAATGATCCCCACGATGTAATTGCTGCCGGCAACGACATTGGCGAAGGCATCGATCACGTGTCCACCATTTCCTTGGGTCAAGATCAACCGTGTGGAAGATAGGTTCAAACCTAAACGAAACATCGTTGTGATCAGCAGCAAGGTTGGAAACGTAGTGAATTCCAACACTGATTTGGTAAACAGGGTGATCAGTAAAATGTTGATCGCGATCGTCAAATTGATAATGATCAGAATATCTAATAGTGCACTCGGTAATGGAATAATAATCAAACCAATAATAGCTAGGACGATCACCGAGATTAAGATATCCGCCAGACCAATGCCTTTTTTCGGTTTTGAGGCAGCCTCATTCATTTTTGTTCCTCCTGTTTCCTTAAATCTTGCCGCGTTGGCTTTCTTCTAACTGATAGACCAAAGCGATGATTTCGGCAATGGCTTCATACATCTCAACCGGGATCAGATCCCCGGGTTCTACTTGGCGATAAAGGGCTCGTGCCACTTCACGGTTTTCGATCTGTGGAATATTTTCTTTCAGTGCTTCTGCTTTCATCCGCTGCGCCAGCTGATCTGCCCCTTTGGCCAGGACCCGCGGCACCCCTTCACTACTGGCATCGTAACGAATCGCAATGGCGAAATGGGTCGGATTGGTGATCAAAACCGTCGCTTCTTTGACGTTGGCGATGGCATTTTGGGTCATCGCACGGTACTTCGCTTTGCGCTGTGCTTTGACTTGCGGATCACCTTCCATTTGCTTGAACTCTTCTTTGACTTCCTGCTTGCTCATCATCAAGTTCTTACGATGGCTATAGCGTTGGTAGCCGTAGTCGACTACGGCCAAAATGATCAAGAAAATCGAGATCTGTAAAAACAATTCTTTGGCCCGCAGCAGCATGAACAGGATCGTTTTTTCCAACCCGACTTCACTCAAACCCAGTAAAACAGGGACGGCGGCTAAAAATTGTTGGTAGCACAAGTAGACGATCACGCCGAATTTCGCCAATGTTTTGCCTAAATTCATCAACGAGCGCAAACTGAATTGCTGCTTGATCCCGCTGATGGGGTTCAGCTTTTTAAAGTCTGGCTTGACGGTCTTGCCAGAAAACAACAGACCAACTTGGGCATAATTCGTGATAAGCCCGACTCCGAGCGCGACCAGAAAGACGGGCGCACACAACAAAAGCAGCAGCAAGATACTCTGCACCCCCAGTTTCGGCAGATCCGCCAAACTGGTTTGATAATCAGCCAGCTGCGCCAAACTTCGGGAAAAATAAGGCAAAAAAGAAGCTGCGAAAAACTGCCATAAAGACAGGATCAAAAACGAGAAGACCAATAGCGAAACAGCTGCTGCTAATTCCTGGGTTTTAGGGACCTCCCCGCGTTTGCGGGCATCCCGCAGCCGCTTGGCACTAGGTAGTTCGGTTTTGCCATCTTTTTCTGCCATCTTCTCACCTCCTGCTGGCTACCTGTTACTTTATTGAAAGGACTCGATAAACTCCTGCAAATAGCGGACCGTATCTGGCAAGTGTTTGCCTAAGTACGAAAGAACATTGGGTAGTAGCAAGAGAAACACCACAAAACTGATGGCGGTTTTCATCGAAAGACTCATCATCAAAATATTGATCTGGGGAATCGACCGAGAAATCACACCTAGCACCAGGTCCACCAACAGCAGCGCAATGATCATTGGTGCCGCAAGATTGACTGCCATCACCATCATTTGGCTGAAAAGTTTGACGATGCCTTCAACCGTCGTTCCTTGGATCACCACAGAGCCTAAGGGCACGATCCGAAAAGACAACAGCAGTGCTGTGATCAGTCGATGATGCAGATCAAGTCCAAAAAACACAGCGATCGTCAGCCAATAGTACGTTTTGCCATACTGGGAAGAGGCGATTTGCAACGTCGGATCATAGGCTTGCGCCATCGAAAAGCCTACTTGAAAGTCGATCAGTTGACCCGCAATTTCCACACCAGTAAAGACCAGCTGACTCAAATAGCCCATCGCCATCCCAAACAGTACTTCCTTGATGACGAAAACCGTCAGCATAAAGAGGGAAAGCTCGGGAATCGCAGGTGCCGTCGGCAGACATAGGACCGTCAACGCCATGCCGATCACGATTTTTGCCAGTGACGGAAAATTTTGCTGTGAGAAGATCGGACAAAGGACGACAAACGCCAATATTCGACAAAAAATCAACACCGTCGCTTGAATCGGCGCCATCAGGTTTCCTCCTTACATTGCCGCAATCATCTTGAAGATCATTTTGGTAAAATTCAACAAGAGATTCAGCATAAAATTCCCCGCCAAGATCAAGGTCAAAAAAATCGCTAATAGTTTCGGCACAAAGCTCAACGTTTGTTCTTGGATTTGGGTAGTGGCTTGAAAAATACTGATCACCAATCCAACGAGCATGCCGACCAATAAGGCAGGGCCAGATATCGCTAAAATTCGAAGAAAGGCCTCCCTTAGCACATCAAGTACCATTTCTACTGTCATTTCCTCTTGGCTCCTTTCTTAGCGGCTATTGAAAGCTCTTGATCAGCGACTCCACGATCAGATACCAGCCATCCACTAAAACAAATAGTAAGATCTTGAAGGGCAGTGAGATCATGATCGGCGACAGCATCATCATCCCCATCGACATCAAGATACTGGAGACGACCAGATCAATGATCAAAAAGGGGATAAAAATCAAAAAGCCGATACTGAAAGCCGTTCGTAACTCACTGATAATAAACGCCGGTACCATAACGGTCAGAGGAACATCGTCAGAAGAATGATACTTTTCGGTCTCCCCATCAGCTTCCGCAAACAAGGCAATGTCTTTTTCCCGTGTCTGTACCATCATAAAGGCCTTGATCCGTTTTTCTGAGCGGTCAAAGGCTTCGGCTTGGCTGATCTCTTGTCGATCAAACGGTTCGATCGCTTGCTGGTAGACGTCGGTATACACAGGTTTCATAATAAAAAATGTCAAGAATAAGGCCAACCCGATCAACACTTGATTGGGCGGGTTTTGCTGTGTACCTAACGAACTGCGCACAAAGGATAAAACCATAATGATACGAGTAAAAGAAGTCATCATGATCAGCAAGACTGGTAAAAGGGAAAGCAGCGTCAGCAACAAGAAAGTATTGATCGTATCACTTGAGCCATTCCCATTCGACAATAAATTGTTGATGGTGGAACTGACGTCTTCCGTGTCTAGCGCAAATGCCGTCTGCGGAAGCATCAGACTGCTGAAAAGGACCGCAGCCATGATCTTGATATCTCTGCCTTTGATCTTCATTTTTGCTTGCCTCGTTTTCCAGCAATTTCCGCCTTGGCTTTGTTGAGCCATTCAGAAAAGTCTTTACCAGCTTGCACTTGGGTGCTTTCTAGGCTTTGCTGTAAAAAAGTGGCCGTTTCTTCTGGCGTCAACTCTTTGATGATTTGGTTTTGCTGTTCAGAAAAGCTCATGACATAACATTTGTCCATGATTTGGACGATCCCGATCGAAGACGACTTGCTGACGGCGATTTTTTGCAAAATACGCAGCTGGTGATTGTGCTGGTTCGTGTAACGATTCAAATATTTCAAACTGATGTTGATCAAATAAAGAATAAGCAGCAAAAACCCAATCATTTTGACCAGCGATAAAAATGTTTCCATCAACATGCCTCTTTCTATTGGATCACTAAATCCGTCACATAAACATCCTTGGCGATTTCTGATCCGTATTCCTGATTAATTGTTTCTTTCAATGCTTTTTTTAAATTCGGTACACTTTCGGCGGAGCTCAAAATACCGCTGGCCTTTTGTTGGCGCAATAAATTTACGACGCTGTCACGAATGACGGCCACATTTTTCGTGGCTTCCGCGCTTTTTTCCTCATCTGCCACTAAAATCGAAAAATTGACCTTCATGTATTGCTGCTCTTGGTTGTCTTCTTTGGCCAGATTGACTAAAAATTCATCCAATGCCACGATCGCTTCGTCTGAGGAGATTTTGCTGCTGTCTTTTGCTGTTTCAGCAGCTGCTGTTTTTTCCCCCGTCAAAAAGTGATTCGTCACTAAGGTCCCGCCGATACTGCCGCCGACTACCACGATCAAGAGGATCGGCAGTAAAACAACCATACTCAAGCCTTTTTTCTCTTTTTCTGCTTTTGGTGCTTTTTCTTCTTTTGCCATCTTTCCCACCCTTACGTTTTCACTTGGTTCGAATGGATCACCGTATGATACTCGATCACCCGCTGCGCAACTTCTTGCGCAGCTTCCGTCACCACTAATGTTTTGCCGTCTGTCAGTGTGATCAATGTATCCGGCATTTCTTCGATCCGATAAATCAATGTTGGATTTAAATAGAATGGCTTGCCATTCAATGCTGTCACTAGAATCATGGTCAAACTCCTCTCAATGATGAAGCGTCACGTTCTTAACGTTTTAGATTCAATAATTCTTGCAGCATTTCATCAGAAGTCGTAATACTTCTTGAATTTGCTTGATAGGCACGGCTCGCAATGATCATTTCGGTAAATTCTGTCGAAAGATCGACATTGGACATTTCCAAGGCACCTGCTTGCAGCGTTCCTGCGCCATTGTTGCCAGGTCCTGCAACGATCGGATTCCCTGAGTTGCTGGTTTGGATATAGTTGTTGCCGCCGACTTTTTCTAAGCCTTCTGGGTTATTGAAGGTTGCGACACCGACTTTTCCCATCACAAAGGTTTGATTACCGTATTTTGCCAACACTAAGCCATTGGCATCGATCGCCATGGAGTTATAGGTCAAGGTTTCCCCATTGACGGTCAGTGTGCTTGGGATCGACAAGGGAGATACCGCATCTTGTCCGCTCAATGCCGTGTTTTCATCAAAGTTGTCATCATAGACAACTGGTTGACCGCCATTGACTGAACGACCTAAGACTTGCATCCCATCACTATTGGTCAAGGTTCCGTTGCTGTCGCGCACGAATGCGCCATCTCGTGTGTAATAGGTTTCGCCATTTGCTCCTGGTCCTTGCACCATAAAGTAGCCCTGTCCGCTGATATAAAAATCCATGCTGCGACCTGTCGATTGCGGGGCACCGACTGTATTGATAGTATCGATGGAGCCCGTCTGAACCCCTAAACCGATCTGCGTTGCGTTGATCCCGCCTAAGCCATTGCCTGGCGCAGTTGCGTTGGACATCGTTTGGCTCATCATGTCTTGGAAAAGTACTCGACTTGATTTGAATCCAACCGTATTGACGTTGGCGATATTATTGGAAACCACGTCCATTTTCGTTTGAAGATTTTTCATTCCACTGACACCTGAATATAATGATCGTAACATGCTTGTTTTCCTCCTTATGGTTGGCGTATTTTCCTCTGTCATTCAGAAAATACTTGCAGCCCCTTTTCAGTCCAGCTGCTATTTGATAAATGTGGCGCTGTCAATATTGGTGACGGTGTGAAGCTCATTCATCCCCATCGCCGTAATGATGGTTCGTGAATGGACATCGGCGATCAAGCCCATATCTTTGTACACGAGCAGTGATTCTTTGCTGCCTTTTTCCGCGAGCTCACTAAGCGCCGTTGAAAGGGATTGATAATCATCGTCTTGTAAGGTCAATTCTCTTGCGGTCAAACGCTTTTGCGCATGATGGGAGACTTTGATGTCGCTTTGTTTTTGTTCAAGCATTGCAGAAAAGGCTTGTTTGTCCACGCCTTTGCGGGGATGTTGATAAGGCTCCCCGGCAACTTTTTGCAGCCCCTGTTGAATCGTCAAACTCATTTTGCTTCGCCACCAATCTCTTGGATCGCACTCATACTGTATTCTTTGCCATTTACGACGATCGTGGCGTAGCCATTGGCAAAGCGGACCTTTTCGATGGTTCCTGACAATGTTTCTGTGCCGTCCATCAGAGTGACTTGTTTATTGATCAAGCTAAAGGCTTGCTGCTGTTGCTGTAAAATCACCGAGGTCGTCAACGTTTCGCTCAATTCATTCAAGCTCTCTAAGGTCGTAAATTGAACCAGTTGCGAGATATAGTCGGTGCTACCACCACCAGAAGAATCGCTGCCTCCCATCGATGGGTTGCTCATAGATGCGGCTAAGATCTTCAAAAAATCATCCATGGAGATATCTGAAGATTTTTTTGTTTGCGTTAATGCCGATGTATTGGCAATACCGGCCGCAGCTGCTGTAATTTCATCTGCCATAGGTCTCCTCCTTTACACTAAAATACTGATCGCATGATCGATCGGTGCTAATTGCGGCTCTTCCTCAGCCGTATTGCTTTGATGAAATGGCTTTTTGCTTTGTCCTTTTTGAGCCTGTAAAAACCGCTGTTGGCTTAACTGACTGTCACTTGCCATCATACTGCCGGCAAAGGATTGATTTGCCAGCGGACTAGCCTGCTGGACAGAAGCTAACGTAGGTTCTTTGATCGCTAGGATCGGCTGCTCTTGCTTTTGCAAAACTTGCTCTAGCTCATGCTTGATGGACAGCAATAATTCTTTGGCTTGTGGCTGCTGAACGGTCAGTTCTAAGCGGCTGCCTTGGGCATTCGTTTCTAGGGAAAGCTGGATCGTGCCTAATTTTTCGGGAACGAATTGCAGCGTGATTTTTTTCTCGCTTGCCGTGCTGCTCGTTTGGACGAGTTGGGCAGTCGCTTTTGCTAAGGGCAGGACCGCTTGCTCCATACTCGCTTTTGTTGGCGTTAGTCCTTGCTTGGTCAAAAGGGGAGAAACATCAAGTAGCTGCAGTGCTGGTGCCGCTATTTCATTGTCGGTTGCTGCTGAAGAAGCAATGGCTTGTGCAGAAACAGCTTCCGCTTTTTTGGCGACTGTTTCATTCGTGCGTTGCAAGGTGCTAGTCGTATCCGTCGCTTGGTTGGTCACTGGCGACACTTGATTTAATGGTCCCGTTTGGCCCAATTGCGCGGTCCCTTCGGTGGACTGTTTCAGCTGTGCTTCTGTCGTTTGCGCAATCGCGGCTTGTGTTACTGAATCGACTTCCTTGATTTCCTTGAAAGGAGCGATTTCTTTTGCCGTGGTCTGCTCCTCGCCTACTAAGTCTTCTGGCAAAGGTGTTTCAAGCGTTGTTGCTGCGGCTTCACTTCTGTCATTTGTCATCAAAGCTAGACCTTCAAGCGCAGGCTCGGAGGGGTTGACGACTGTGGTGGCTACGTCTATTGGTGCTGGAAAAGCTGCTGAAACACTGTCGAGAGAAGCTGCTGTGGCGCTCGTTTGGTTCTGCTCCGTCGTTGCCATTGATGCCTGTGGCGCTTCTTGAACCAAGCCTGCAAAAGGTGCCTGGCTGATCTGGCTCATTTCTGGCGCTTGTGTCGTTGCAGGTTGTTCGACTGCTGGAGTGATTTCTGGCTCCTGCGGCAGATGTTCCATACTGCTGGCAATCCCCATTTCTGGTGCGGTGGCGGTTTGCTCCGTCATACCTGATGGTTCGAAGGATGCTGGCAGATTGCTTGCTGTCTGTTCTGTCAGCTGTTGCATCAGCAAACTGAAGACTTCTGGTGACGCCTCCGTCTTTTTTGATTTGCTACCGATAGGTACAGCGGTTGCGGCGCTTGTTGTGATCTCTTTCATTGTTCACCTCCTCTCAGCTGATGCTTTGAAACCAAGGTCGTCTCATCACTAAAACCATTAGTGCTTTAAGAAAATAAGGCGCGATTGCCGAACTCATCCAATTGTTTTTGCTCTTCCAAGTGCTGTTCATAGGTGTATTCAGCAAATTGTTTTTCTCGCAGCTTTTCCACGATCTTGCGTTCCTGCTGCGCTTCTACCACCACCGATAAAGACTCTGCCAATTCTTGCTTCACGTGAAACATTTTGTTCTGAACCTCATCGATGGTGGCATTCAACGCAAGCAAATAGCGTTGTTGCACTTGCATCCGCCCAATGGTCATCTCATTGACATCAAAAAGCTGGGCTTTTTCCTGTGTCAGCGTATTCAGGTGCTGTTCTTGCTGAATCAACAACTGTTGTTTTTGGGCGTAAGCGCGTTTGGCTTCTTGCTCAATGGTTTTTCGGTGATCCAATACTTTTTCTAAGGAAAAGTGAAATGCTTGCATAGCTGCTCCTTTATGATCTGTTTTACATGGTCGAACGCTGGCGCTCGATCAGCGCTTCTTCACTGAACAAATGCGCCAGTTCAAAAATCGTTTGTTCAAATGGGATCCGCTCATCCACTTTTTGCTGTAAAAACCGCAGGATGGGGTGATGCAGCGCGATCGCTTGGTCGGTCAACGCATTGCTGCCGCTTTTGTAGGCACCGATATCGATCAAATCCTTGGCCTCTGCATAAACGGCCATGTTTTCTTTTAGTTCCCCCGCATGTTTATGCTGTTCCTCAGAAACAAGGGTCTTCATCAAGCGGCTGAGGCTGTTTTGAATATCGATGGCAGGATAATGATTTTGAGCGGCGATTTTTCGGGACAACAGAATATGTCCATCAAGAATTCCCCGCACCGCATCAGCGATCGGTTCATTCATGTCATCCCCTTCTACCAAGACAGTATAAAAGGCCGTGATCGAGCCTTTGTCCGACATCCCACTGCGTTCTAACAACTTCGGTAAAGCTGTAAACACAGAAGGGGTATAACCTTTGGTCGTCGGCGGCTCGCCTGTCGATAGACCGATCTCCCGCTGCGCCATCGCAAAACGGGTCACCGAATCCATCATCAATACGACTTTCTTACCTTGATCGCGGTAATACTCAGCGATCGCTGTTGCCACATGAGCCCCTTTTAATCGTACGAGAGGCGGCATATCGGAGGTAGCACAGACAACGACCGACTTGCGGTAACCTTCTGGGCCTAGATCATTTTCAATAAATTCTTTGACTTCTCGTCCCCGCTCGCCGATCAAGCCGATCACGATGACATCGGCTTCGCAATAACGAGCCAACATCCCCAATAAGGTACTCTTACCGACCCCGCTGCCGGCAAAAATGCCGATCCGTTGGCCAAGGCCGACGGTCAAAAGACCATCGATCGCCCGGACACCTGTCGGCATGATCTCAGCGATTTTTTGACGGCGAAAGGGGTCAGGAGAATCTTGACTAACGGGATATTCTGGCGCACTTTCCAGCTCCAGCGCCATATCTAACGGTCGCCCTAGTCCATCTAAGGTGTGCCCTAGCAGCGTATCATCGATTTTTACCGTCAACGATTTGCCAGTTGGCCGCACCAAACAGCCCGGTCCGATGCCTTCTAGCTGATCAAGGGGCATCAGGAGCACGGTTTTTTTCACAAAGCCTACGACTTCAGCTAAGGCTGTATGTGTCTTGTTTTGCAATGCGACTTCACAGATTTCCCCTATGAAAACCGCCAGCCCTTCGACTTTGATCAGCAGACCTACGACTTCGCTGACTTTGCCGTAGGTGGTAAAAAACGGCTGTGCTTGCGCCGTTTTGCGCAGCTCTGTGATCGGTAATTCAAACGTCATTCCTTCACACTGCTTTCTAGAAATTGGCTCAAAAATCGAGCGATTTCTTTCCTCAATTCAAAAACCACCAAGGCATTTTCAGATTCGATACAAAAATCGTGTTCCGCCAAGCTGTCATCTGCCATGAGTAAATAGCGAAACCCGCTGATCGTCTGCTTTTTGGTTTCCAACAATTCTCGCACCCCTGCAAGATGCTGCTCTTGGCTGCGAACAGTCACAAATTGATCGGGTTGTTCAAATTGCCATAGCACAGACTCCACAAAAGGCAGGAAGCCTGCTTGCTCATCTGTAAAACGTTGATTAATCAAGGCTTCAGCGATTGCCGTGCCGTAAGCGATCATCTCTTGCTTTTTCTCTGAGCGAAAGGTGTTGATCTCAGAAACGACTTCAGCGACATTGGCTTGGGCTTGGGCCATCAATGCTTGCGCGGCTTCTTTGCTGGCATTGAGTCCTTCTTGATAGCCTTGTTGAAAGCCGTCTGCTTGTCCTGCTTGAAAGCCTTCCGTTCTCGCTTCTGCTAGAATTTGCGCCGCTTGTTCTTGTGCATCGGTCAAAATCTGCTGCTTCAAGGCTTCCATTTGCTGCAGATGCCGTTCCTGCTCCAACTGGCGTGCACGTCTAGCCGCTTGCAGTTCTGGGTCTAAGCTTGGTTTCTCAATCGGCGCTTTGATGGTCGTATCCGTCAAAATACTGCGCGCAGCTTCGGTCGTTTTGACCGCCTGCTGCTTCAATAAACTGCTATTTGACCACTGCATCTTGGTCGCCCCTTCCGATGTAGATCTCACCGGTTTCATCTAGCCGTCGAATCACAGCCACCACACTTTGTTGGGCTTCTTCTACAGCAGACAAGCGGGTAGGACCCATAAATTGAATTTCTTCTTGCAGATTTTCCACCGCCCGTGATGAGAGGTTGGAGAAAATAAAGTTCTTGATGTCATCGGTCGTGCCTTTAAGCGCTAAGACTAAGACATCGTTTTGAACATCTCGCAAGACTTTTTGAACATCCAAGCGATCGAGGGTCACGATATCCTCGAAAGTAAACAAGCTGGATTTCACTTCGTTGGATAGTTCCGGTTGCCGCTTTTCTAAGTCGTTCAAAATGTTCTTTTCGGTGCTGCGACTGACTGAGTTCAAGATTTCTACCAGTGTGTGCACACCACCGACATTTTCCGTATCGTTCTCAATGTAATTCGAGAATTTGTTCTCGATCACTTTTTCGATCCGTTCGATCACCAAAGGCGACGTACTGGATATCGTCCCGATCCGTTCAGCGATCTCCACTTGCAAATGATCGGGAAACTGCGACAAGACGCTGGCCGCTTTGTCCGGCTGCATGTAGCACAAAATCAACGCTACCGTTTGCGGATGTTCACCGATCAACAGATTGGTCAACTGTTGAACATCGGCTTTGCGAGCGATATTAAAGGGCCGTTCCCGCAGCTGGATCTGAGTCAATACGTCAATGACTTCTTTGGCTTTTTGAGGGCCTAATGCTTGGTTCAGCAAATTTTTGGCATAATCGATCCCGCCGTCTAAGACATATTTGCGGGCCGTTGCGGTATGAGAAAATTCCTCCAATACTTGATCCCGCTCTTCGGGACTGACAAAGTCGATGTTGGCGATCTCATAGCTCACTTTTTGTATAAATGATTCTGGCAGCAGCTTCATGATCTTTGCAGAGGTATCTGATCCTAGAGAGATCAGAAGAATCGCTGCTTTTTTTACCCCGTCTATTGTATCCATGGCTGCCCCCTTATTTTTCTTTCATCCAAGCTTTGATCAATTCCGCCGCTACTTCAGGATTGCTTTCGGCATAATTTCTAGCCGTTTGATCCAATGTTGGTTCTCCTGAATGTTCTGCTGCGGCTTCTTGTGTGGATGCTTCTGGCACCGCTGGTTTCGTTTCAGCAGACCGATTGCCGACACCGCCAAAAACGACTTCTTGTGCAACTGACGGACTTGCTCCAGTGCTAACTGCGGACGGTTGTGCAAAAGTGACCATTTCCTCCGTCACATCGACTTCCAGCTCGTCTTCTTTACGACGACGTCGGATCACGCCAACGATCATTAAAATCACTAAGAACAAGGTCAACACGATGCCGCCGATGATGGCATACTTGAGATAACCTTTGGCAGCTGCAATCGGTTCATTCCCTTGCGGATCAACGGCTGGATCAACCTCTGCTTGGGCAAAGTCAAATCCTTGGATCGCGATTTGATCACCACGGTCATTGTCATAGCCGACGGCACTAGCAATCAACTGCTGCAATTCTGCTTGATCCGCTTGCGAAAGGTTCGCATTGATCACGATCGAGCTGGTCATTCGTTCGATCATGCCAGGGGCCGTAATGGTCGTGGTGGTCTCGGTATCCAATTCGTTTTCCACCGAACGGCTATAGGAATTGTTTCCCTCTCCATCCGTACCCGTCACATTGGAGACATTGTCATCCACCGTCCCTGTTTGGGCTTCCTGGACGGTCCCTTGCGAACCAGCAGCCTGCACTGTCTCACTCTTGATCTCTGGGTCATCATAAGTAACTTTCTTCCGCTCGATCGAGTCAAAATTCAAGTCTAAATTGATCGACACTTGGAATTTGTCTGCACCATAGATCGGTGTCAGCAACTTCGCTACTTTTTCTTCTAGCGTTTTTTCATAGGAATCTTTGATGGCAATGTATTTATTGTTCAGTCCACTTAATTGACTGGCTTCATCTTCGGTTCTCGTCAAGGTATTGCCCGCACTATCAACGACTTTTACATTTTCTGGCTTCAGCTTTTCCACTGCCCCTGAAGTCAAGGTAACGATCCCTTGCACGGACTCGTCTGCAATCTGCTGATTTTTTAAGGTCAACACGATAGAAGCAGTTGGCGCACTTTCCTCAGAAGAAAAGACACTTTCTTCTGGCATCACGAGTAAAACTTTGGCGGATTTGACCGCATCGATCGACTCGATCGCCCGTTGCAGTTCGCCCGTTACTGCTCGCTGATACATGATCTTGCGGTCTTCGTCGGTTGTCATCATGTTGGCATCATCAAATAATTCAAAGCCTGTACTGGTATTTGGTAATTTATTGTCCACGGCAAGATTGATGCGGTATTCATCGACTTGGTCCTTGTCGATCAAAATAGTCGTCCCATTGTCGGCTAATTTGTAGGCGATCTGCTGTTCCTCCAAATCCTTGCTAATCGTTCCCGCATCGGCATCGCTTAGATCCGTAAACAAGATACCGTATTCAATTCGCGTATTTAAATAATACACAGCTGCTGTGATTCCGAGAACGCTGATAACGGAAAGAACAACGATCATTTTCTTTAAAGAGCTTTGCATTTGCCAACGGTCTTTGAGTTGTTCTGTCCATTCTTTCACTTTATCCATCATTTATCCTTATTCCCTCACCCACTGCTAAAACTGCATATTTTTCACGTCATTGTAAGCTTCTAAACACTTGTTTCGTACTTGAACGGCTGTTTGTAGCGCCAATTGCGCCTCCGTCATGCGAATCATCACATTCCCTAGATCGCTTTCATCGCCGGTGATCAAATTTACAGTATCTTGATCCATGACCGCCGTTTTTTGATTCAACTGATCGACCGCATGGGTCAAGTAAGAAGAAAACTGATTTTCCTCGGCGCCTGCAACACTGGTCTCGTTTGAAGCAGCCCCCGTGCCTAGTGTCCGCAAAACGTTTTGGTAGTCCGTTAATCCTGTCGTTAAAAGTCCATCCATTTTCTCGTTACCCCTTTGATATTTCTAATGCTTTTTTCAAGATCGTTTTATTCATTTCTGAAGCAGAAACATTGGCTTCGTACGTTCGAACCGCTTGCAACATTGCCACCATTTCATCGGCAATATCCACATTTGATTGACCGACATATCCCTCATCGTTGGCAGCGGGATTCGTAGGATCATAGGTCAGTTTTTCCGTTTCATCGGCAGCGATCCCCGTCACTTTGACACCGTATGTAGCCGGCGTTCCTTCGCGACTATTTTTTAAATTTTCTGAAAAAAGAATACTCTTTTTTTGATAAGCCGCGGTTGTTTGTGTTTGATTCGTATTTACATTTGCGATATTGCTGGAGATCGTATCTAGTTTTAACCGTTCCAATGCTAGGCCGCTGGCGTTGATCGTTAGTCCATTAAACATACCCATTTGTTTTTCCTGCGCTTTCTATCAATTACTCAATACAAGGTTCATCATTTGCAAGCGACCGTTGACTTGTGCGGTCAATGCACTGTAATATAACCCATTGGCTGCTTGATCCAACATCTCCACTTCAAGATCCACGTTATTGCCGTTGTCTTTGATGCTGGTAGTTGCATTTTCAGTGATTTTCGGTTTTACTTGAGAAACTGACGCTTCGGTTGCAGCGTCCGTCCCTGATGAAGCGAGTGCCTGCTTTAATTCGCTTTCAAACACGATGCGTTTGGCTTTGTACCCATCCGTGTTGACATTGGCGATATTAGACGAAATCAATTCTGCGCGTTGGGCAGAAACGTTCATGGCTGTTTTTAATAAATCATAGGTATCCAACAATAATTGCTCCTTCCACCTTCTGTACCAAACGTTTTTTTCAGCGATGGAACAGAAACAAATATATTTATTTATTTTTTTGTTATAGATTAAAAAAACAAGAAGACGTGATGTCATTATAGTAGAATTATTTTTATTTTACAATTTGATTTTTGCAACTTTACGGATATGACATTTAAGTTACAACCATGTTATGTTATTTGTTAAACACTGTTTCATCGCAATTTCGTCCCCAGTTATAAAAAGTAAACGATCGATATAAAGCGTTTTACAAGCATATCTATGCTTTTTGATCAAAAGATGATTTTTGATAAAAAAACAAGCATTATTCGAAAAATTGATTAAAACATTTTCATTTGTGATGAATGACATGACAAACCCTGAGAAACGCTTCACTAAAAAAAACGGTACCATCTATAAATATTCACAAAAATTGCAAGCTGTACCATTTCAAAAATTTGCCGCCACTTGCCCAAAAAACAACAAAAAAAGAAGAAGCTGAAAATTTATTTTAGTTATTTTTAGGATTATTTTTTTTTGCTATTAAGAATGATTTTAATTCACCGATAAAATAAATGAGGGTTTAAAACCTGGAAATAGAATTTAGGAGGACGCAACAAATGGATTTTTTCTTGCTGATCGGTATTATTTTAGGATTGATATCTGTGGTGGTTGGGATGATTGTAAAAGGTGCCAATGTGGCCGTTTTGATCAATCCGGCAGCCGCGATCATCATTTTCGTTGGTGTGATCGCAGCCGTTATCAATTCATTTCCCAGCAGTGATATCAAAAAAATCCCGAAGATCTTCGGCGTTCTGCTGAAAAATAAAGAATACGACTTAAAAACAACCATCAATACCATCGTTGAATTAGCCAACCAAGCCCGGCGCGACGGTTTGTTATCTCTTGAAGGTGCCATCCAAAACTTAGAAGATCCTTTTTTAAAAAAGGGCTTGGAAATGGTGGTTGATGGCATCGCTGCCGAACAGATCCAAGAAATCATGGAGAATGAGATCTATGGGATCGAAGAACGGCATCGCATCGGCTCGGCTATTTTTAAAACCGCCGGCACGAGTTCCCCGACCTTAGGGGTGTTAGGAGCCGTGATCGGGCTGATTGGGGCGCTAGGTAATTTAGAGGATGTAGAGGCACTGGGGCACATGATCTCGGCGGCCTTCGTGGCGACCCTTTATGGTATTTTCTTCGGCTATGTCCTGTTCATTCCCTTTAGCTCACGCCTGACCTTGAAATCGGAGCAAGAGGTCCAAATGATGTCGATCATCGTGGAAGGGGTCTTAGCGATCCAAGCCGGGCAATCGCCGAAAAGCATTGAGAAAAAATTATACAGCTTGATCGATCCGAAAAAACGGCAAGAACAATTATAAAGGGTGAAGCGACATGAAGCGAAAAAAGAAACATGAAGAACATGTAGACGAAGCGTGGCTTTTGCCTTACTCGGATATGTTGACCTTGCTGCTGGCTTTGTTCATCGTCATGTTTGCCATGGCGAAAGTCGATGATGAGAAGTTCCAAGAAATCAAAAGCGAATTTGGCACCATCCTTTCCAGCCACCACAGCAATTCATCTGTGATTGGGTCGGTGATCGATATGGGCGAGACCACGCCGCGAAAAAAAGCCGCCACTTCTGCCGAAGCACAAGCGCAAGAAGCAGCGGTTCGGACCCAACTGGAAAATCAGCAACTAGAAAAAATGAGCGACCAGCTGGCACAAGAGCTGGCAGCTTCTGGCTTAAAAGAGCAGACAGAAGTCCGCTTGGAATCCGATGGCTTGCATATCACGCTTGCCAGCAGCATCTTGTTTGCCTCTGGCAGCGCCGAGATCACGGACACCACTCGTCAGTCACTGGATCTGCTATCGGACTCACTGAAAAAATTAAAAACCAACAAAATCGTGATCGCTGGGCATACCGATAACGTACCTGAAAAAGGCAATGGCCGCTACCAATCTAACTGGGATCTTAGTTCCGCTCGGGCCATTACCGTTATGGAGTACTTCATCAGCAAAGGCGCCGTTTTAGAAAAAAATGCTGCCATCCAAGCCTTTGCCGATACCGAACCGAAGGCCGATAACAACACCCCCCAAGGCCGCTCGGAAAACCGCCGCGTGGAGATGATCATTCAGCGGACTGAAACGGCAGCTGCTCAATAAATAACCTTTTCCAATTAAAAAAACGATCCCCTTTCAAAGGCGATCGTTTTTTTTATCTATAAATAAATTGTAGTAGCCGTAACAAATGATGACAATGCCCACCAATGTGGAACGGTCAATAAAAGGAATCTCAAAAACCATAAAAAGCAACCCTTTTAAGCCTAAAATGATGATACCCATAACTAGCATCAGCCAAGAGGCGAGACGAATCAATTGGTATTCTTTTCCAAAAATCTTCAGCAACCGTACCCCTCCTTTTCTCAACTTAAAGTGTACGCTTTCTTAATGAGCAATCACAGTTCACCTGTCTGATGTTGCTGCTTGGCAAAAGTCGACAGCCATTGGTTGCTTCTTCTCATTATAACAGATGCTTCATGCCTCACCCTACGGTTTCCTAACTGACCTTCTTTTTTTGCAGTTGGACAATTCTGATTTAACCATACACATCAAAAAACCCCCATTACCAACGAATTTATTGGGAATGGGGGGATGATCAGCTTTCGCTAGTCAATCATTTATTTTTCCACTTCAAACCGATTGGTCAATCGCTTCAACTCTTCTGCAATGTCTCTGAGATCGGCCACATGGTTGGTAAATTCATCCATGGTTGCCAAGACTTCTTCTGCATTTGCGGAAACTTCTTGTGTACCAGCGGCATTTTCTTCCGTTGATGCGGAAATGTTTTCTAAGTTTTCCAGTACACTGTTTTGAATGTTTTCGATACGGGCACTGGCTGCTTCAATATGATGGATGCCTTCGATCATATAGCTGCTGCGTTGGAAAACTTCTTTTGAAGACGAGATCGCTTCTTTGATCAAGTTGGTTTGGCGAACGCCGCCTTTGACAGACGCCGACGTTTGTTTGACCATTTGACTAGACTGCTCACGAATTTCTTCAATGATCGCTTCGATCTCTTTGGTAGAAGCCTTGCTTTGTTCCGCCAATTTACGGATCTCAGCAGCCACGACGGCAAAGCCTTTGCCCGACTCACCTGCACTTGCGGCTTCGATCGATGCATTCAAGGCTAGCAAGTTGGTTTGGTAAGAAATATCGTTGATGACCCCAATGATCGAGTTGATGTTTTGGATACTATCATTCATTCCCGTCATGTTCGACATCAAACGCTCCATCTGTGCCAACTCTTGTCGCCAGCTGTCATCGACTTGATCCATGATCGTTAAGTTTTCTTGATTGATCTTCGTAGATTCTTGTGACTTGCTGCTCATGCCGCCAACATTTTCTCGTAATTCTTTCACGACTTGCGACAGATTTTGCATTTGTGACACGCTGTATTCTGTTTCTTGGGCTTGCGCACCGGTCACTTCAGCAATACCCGTAATGGTTTGAGAGACTTCTTCTGTCGCAATATTGGTTTGTTTTGACAATTCTAATAAAGAATCCGACATTCCTGCGACACTGTTGCTTTCTTTTTGTACTTTTTGGATCAATGCACCCGTGCCTTCGATCATCACATTGTAATTGTCCGCCATTTGCTGGATCTCATTGCCTGCTTTGTCTGGATATACAACTCGGCGTGCCAATTGCTCCCATGTCCATTTTTCGCCTTTGGCTCTTTTGGTTTTGCTCATCTTCTCTAGTTTGCCTTCACCGACTTTTCTAAAGTAACGATTGAAGCAATCGATGATTGCTGCGACTACTTTGATCGCGGCATAAGAAACCAGTCCTACAAAGAGCAGCATCAAGATCGTAACGATAATGGTGGTGCGGACTAACGCCCCTAACTCTTTGTCTAGATCACTAGCTTTGACTTCGGAGTACGCCCAAACATTGGAATTAGCAGACTTGTCATACAACACATCGTTGACTTTATTCGAGTCGCCTAAACCAACCATGCCTGTCGGGTTTTTAGCTTCTTTGATTTTTTGGAATACTTCTTCTTCTTTGATATTCTTACCGATTTGTTTGGTGTTTTTTGAGGTCACGATGACCCCAGATTCTGAAACTAAGGTGACATTCCCAGTCCGCCCTACGGTAAAGGAAGACAAGATGTTTTGAATGCTTTCATAGGAAACATCGACGCTTAAAACCCCCACTTGATTATGGGAATTTTTGACCCTGATCGAAGCCGACGTCACAAATTGATTCGACACTGTATCTAAATAAGGTGCTGTCCAATACACTTCTCCTTCGGCTTTTACGGCCCCTTTGTACCATGGCCGAATCGTAGGCTTATAATCATCTGGTAAGGGATTGAAGGTTACATATTCATCATCTTCTGTTCCAAAAGTCACCGCTAAGAAGCTGTTGCTTCCAGCAATCGCTAAAGAAAGATCTGAACGGATGCGTCCCATGCTGAATTCTGTTTTCATCGCTGGCAGTTCAGCCATTGATTTCAATTTGCTTTCCGTCGATCGGCGCAAACTCTTTTCTTCCGCCAAGATCAAATTGACGGCACTTTCTTTGTTCAAATCATTTCGTTCAATCAATAAGTTCTTGGTGGTTAAATAGGAACTTGTCAGCATGACAATGATCGGGATCCCCGCAACCAGCATCAAGGTGATCATCACATAAATTCCTATCGTCTTTTTTCTTTTTTTCACAACTGTGCCACTCCTTCATTTCCAATTTCACACGATCCAATGAAGACTCGTCCGTAGACGACCCTTAGTAAGGATAATCGGTTATTTCTTTGAATGATTAAGAGGGTTCATTGGTAGAAACGGCTGCAAGCGCATTTTCTTTTTTGCTAAGGCTTACGGTTGCTGATCTAACGAATAGAAAAGCTCCTCAGTCATGAAGGAGCGTTGCGACTGCATAAAAATAGCCAGCACGGAAGTTTCCGCACTGGCTGTAGGGGCCCCTTTAATGGGACTGCTTTTTATTGCCTATAATTCTTTGATGACGGCTTTTTCTTCCGCAGTCAAAGCGAAATCAAAGAGCGCTAAATTTTCGGCTTGATGTTTTTCTGAATGGGATTTCGGAATCACGATCACCCCACGCTCGATTTGGTAACGCAAGACCACTTGGCTCCAGGTTTTTTGATACGCTTCACCGATTTGGGTCAAGGTTTCCCGAGCCGCTTCTGAAATCCGTGAAAGTGGCCCCCAGGCTTCTGGAACTACCTGATTGGCTAAGGAATAGGCGATGATCGCATCGTTCCACTTGCCTGGATGCGATTCGATTTGATTGACCGCTGGTTTGATCCGACTGTTTGCCAATAAATAGCTAAGTTCTTCTTCTTGGAAATTGGACACCCCGATCGCTTTTAAGACTCCTTTATCGACATAAGCCTCAAGAACCGCCCAGACAGCGGCGATCTCTGCCAAGTTGTCCCACGGATGATGGATCAAATAAAGATCGATCGATTCCGTCTGCAAGGCTGCTAAACTCGCTTCGACAGACACTTTCACGGCAGCTGCATCTTGCGTATGCTCTGGTTTGCCAGGAATCTTAGAAGTCAGGAAAAATTCGCTGCGGTCGATCCCGCTTTCCTTGATGGCTTTGCCTACCACGGCTTCGTTGCGGTAAGAAATCGCCGTATCAAAATGCCGATACCCAAGCTTGATGGCAGTCAACAGCTCTGTCGTATCATCATTGATCGCACCTTGGTATTCTCGGTTTTCTTTCCCAAATGTATTCGTCCCACTGCCGATCACTGGAATCTGAATGCCGGTATTCAATTCAATCGTTTCCATGCTGCTTCCCCCCTTTGTGTTGTTTCTAGTCTATCAAAAAAGCAGGAGTATGGGGAAGAAAAACTCTTATTGTCGCTAAAAAACGGGGAAAAACACAAAACGCATGTTCAAGCTGCCCCTCCTCCATTATACTGAGGGTAAGACACGAAACACCCAAATAAGGAGGGTTACTTTTGAAAAAAACACTATTTTTTCTTTGTGGATCACTGACATTCGGTCTAGGTACTTTAGGAATCTTTTTACCTTTCTTACCCACAACGGTCTTTTACTTGCTGACGGCTTATTTCTGGCTGCGGAGTTCCGATACCTATTATCAACGCTTGGTTCAATCAGAAAATTATCAAAAATACATTGAAAAACCACTCGTACAAAAACAGCTGAGTACCAAGGGAATGGTTCGGATGTTTGCCATGATGCTGGTAGTCTTTGCAATTCCTGCACTATTGATCCCTAATCTGCTGGTACGTTTCGTCCTCGCTGCCATCTACCTCGCCCATGTTATTGGGATCACTTGGTATTTAAAAGGACGCAAACCCGCGATTCAAAAAACGGATCAGCCCCTGTAAGAACGACGCTGCACGAACACACCGTAATCCACCAAGCAGGCGAGCCTTGCTAGTGGACTGCGGTGTATTTTTTTCTCCTATTTTAGCGATCGCCCACTGACGCCTCTTCGATGATGGGGGCGGATTGGGCGATCGCTAACCAGGCAGCAGGGATTCGGTATGGGGAGCAAGAAACATAGTCGATGCCGATCTCTCGCAAAAATGCAATGGAATAGGGATCGCTGCCGACTTCGCCACAAACACCGATCGAGTGCTCTGGCTGACGATCTCTTACGCCAGTGATCGCTTGGCGCATCAAGGTGCCAACACCCGCCTGATCTAAGTGCTGGTAAGGATCTTCTTGTAAGATCCCCGACTGCAAATAGGCTTGAATAAAGCTGCCTGCATCATCCCGCGAAAAGCCAAACGTCATTTGGGTCAAGTCATTGGTACCAAAACTAAAGAACGCAGCATCTTCAGCACACTCCCCAGCGATCAAGCACGCTCTAGGTGTCTCGATCATCATGCCGATCTCGATGTGCAATGGTTGCTGCAGGGTTGCTTCTGCTTGAGCGATCACCTGTGTCAACGTCGCTTTCAACACCTGCAGCTCTGCGGGCAAACTGATCAGGGGCAATAAGATCGCCGCCTCTACCTCGACTCCTTGCTGCCGCAATTCCACAGCCGCTTCACAAATCGCCGCTGTTTGCATTTCATAAATTTCTGGATAGCTCAGTCCTAAACGGCTGCCGCGATGCCCCATCATGGGATTGACCTCTTGCAGCTCGTCAATTCGCCGCTCGATCACTGCCAATGATTTTTGACTACGGCGAGCCATTTCAAGGCGTTCATGCTCATGGGGCAAAAATTCATGAAGTGGTGGATCTAATAAACGAATCGTACACTTCTTTCCTTGCGCGGCCTGCAGCATTTCTTGGAAATCGGCTTTTTGATAAGCCTTGATCTCAGCCAACGCCTTCAATCGTT
This sequence comes from Enterococcus sp. DIV0755f, assembly GCF_051713725.1. Lineage (NCBI taxonomy): Bacteria > Bacillati > Bacillota > Bacilli > Lactobacillales > Enterococcaceae > Enterococcus > Enterococcus sp. DIV0755f. Next base: position 105,659 of record NZ_JBIOQL010000001.1, on the reverse strand, counting down.
CCGCCTTCGTTTCCGCCAAAATGACTTCCCGCATTTTCCACAAACGCTCTTCCCCAAAAAACATATGCTCCGTCCGTGCCAGACCGATGCCCGCTGCCCCAAAGGCCAGCGCAGCCTCAATGTCATTTTTCGTTTCCGCATTTGCGTAAACCTTTAGATCTGCCTGGGCTTGTGCCCACGTCAAAAGCTGATCCAGCAAGACCCGCTCCTGGACACTGGTCATAGGCAGCTGCCCTTGATACAGTTTGCCAGTGCTGCCGTCTACCGAAAGCACGTCACCTTCTTCAATCAGCAGCTCGCCGCAGCGAGCCTGCTTCAAAAATACATCGACACTTAATGCCTCGCACCCTACCACACAGCAGACCCCCAGACCACGGGCGACCACCGCCGCATGCGAAGTCATCCCCCCACGAGCGGTAATGATCGCTTCACTCACCACCATGCCTTCAATATCTTCAGGTGAGGTTTCCTGCCGCAGCAGCAGGACTTTTTCTCCTGCGCGGCTGGCTTTTTCCGCCGCCTCTGCAGTGAAATAGACATGTCCTGAAGCTGCTCCTGGACTAGCCGGCAAGCCCTGCGCAAAGGCTTTGGCTTGCTGTAAGGCTTCGGGGGCAAATAACGGGTGCAGCAATTGATCGATCATTTCTGGTGTGATGCGATCTAGTGCTTGCCTGATAGTGATCCGACCTTCTGCGACCATATCCGTTGCGATTTGCGCTGCGGCAGCGGCGGTTCGTTTGCCGTTTCTCGTTTGCAAGACAAACAGCTGGCCGTCATCGATGGTAAACTCAATGTCTTGCATGTCTTGATAGTGATCCTCCAAACGCTCAGCCAGTTGCTTTAATTCCTGATAGATCATGGGATGCTGCTGTGCCAACGCTTGGATCGGTTGCGGTGTACGAATCCCTGCAACCACATCTTCCCCTTGGGCACACACTAAAAATTCGCCGAAAAGTCCCGGTTCCCCGGTTGCTGGATTGCGGGTGAAGGCGACACCCGTCCCGCTATTTATCCCGCTGTTACCAAAAACCATTTCTTGAATCGTTACGGCAGTCCCTAGATCGTCAGGGATGCGATGGAGAGATCGGTAGGTCTTTGCCCGTGGGTTGTTCCATGAGCGAAAAACCGCCGTGATGGCTGCCAACAATTGCTGAAACGGGTCTTGCGGAAACGCTTCTTGAGTATGTTCCATATAAATACTTTGAAACACGCGGCAGATCATTTGCCAATCATTGCCGGTCATCATTTGGTCTGACGCATAATTCTGCTGTTTCTTATAATCTGTCAAGTAGGCTTCAAAGTGCTCTTTTGCTACACCTTTCACCACATCCCCATACATCTGGATCAAGCGGCGGTAACAATCATAAGCAAAAACGGGGTCCCCCGTCTGCTGAGCCAAGCCTTGGACGGTTTCATCATTCAACCCAAGGTTTAAGATCGTATCCATCATCCCTGGCATGGAAAACTTAGCCCCACTGCGGACAGAAACCAACAACGGCGACTGCAGTCCGCCAAATGTTTTGTTCCTGCGGACTGCCAATTCTTCGATGGCAGCTTTGACTTGCTTGATGATCGCCTCAGGAAGAACCTGTTCTTCTAAATAGGTCAGGCAAATAGTCGCAGGGACGATAAATCCCTGGGGAACAGGCAAACCCAAATTGGTCATCTCCGCAAGATTTGCCCCTTTCCCGCCTAATAGTGCTTTTTGCTCTTTTGTGCCTTCTGAAAACCATACGACTGCTTTTTCCATCATGTTCCTCCTTTTAAATGTTATATACTATTTCGATTAATTAGCAGTATATAGTATGACACATTTAATCGTCAAGCTGAAAAAAGAAAACTTTTAAGGGATTTATCCTTTTTAAAAGAGAAGGATTGCCTTTTTATTCGGAAAATCATATAATCAATAGCATAGCACATAAAAGAAAGAAGGTGACACATTGGAATTAAGCCAAAGACAAATGAAAATCATTGAGATCGTCAAAGAGCATCAGCCGATCAGTGGGGAGACCATTGCGAAGCAGTTGGGCTTGAGCCGCGCAACCTTGCGGAATGACTTATCGATTTTGACCATGACCGGTTTATTAGACGCCCGACCGAAAGTCGGCTATTTCTATACAGGACAAACCGTTGAGCCTTTGCTTTTCGAAAAACTCTATCATACCAAAGTTGCAGAAGTCATGATCCCGCCGTTGCTGATCTCACAAACGGTCTCCGTTTATGAAGCGGTCACGACTTTGTTTATGTACGATGTCGGTTCCCTCTATGTCAAAAATGACCAAGACGAGCTGATTGGGGTCCTCTCCCGCAAAGACCTACTGCGCTTTGCGATCAGCAATGCCGCACCAGAAAAAACACCTGTAGCGATGATCATGACTCGCATGCCAAACATCGTGACCATCACACCCGAAGAAACGATTTTGACGGCTGGTACGTTGTTAGGGCGACATGAAGTCGATACCTTGCCTGTGGTCGATCCGCAGGAACCAAAAAAAGTCATCGGCAAAATCACGAAGACACGGCTGATGAATTACTTTATTCAAGCAGGCAATGACAGTGACAACACACACTTTTAGGGGGCAAAAACAATGAAGAACGTTCGAATATATTTGATTTCAGATTCCGTAGGCGAAACGGCACAAAAGCTGATCGCAGCCGTTTCCGCGCAGTTTCCCACGATCGACCTTTCAGACATCCAGCTCTTTCCCTTTACTAATGATGAAGAGAGCTTAGGCGAGATCCTCAAAGATGCCTTGCTAGACAAATCGATCGTCGTTACCACCTTAGTCAATAAAGAGTTAGTCGCCTTTGTTGATACCTTTGCCAAGCGGACTGGTTTGCAGTATGTCGACTTTATGTCGCCCTTGACCACGATGCTGGAAAAAACATTCGGTGTAGAAGCCGTCCAAGAGCCTGGTGCCTTGCATCGCTTGAACCAAGCATATTTCAGCCGGGTGGCAGCGATGGAATTTGCGGTGAAATACGACGACGGCAAAGACCCACGGGGATTTCTCGATGCAGACTTTGTCCTCTTAGGGGTTTCGCGAACCTCGAAGACACCATTGAGTTTATACATGGCAAACCGCGGCTACAAAGTGGCAAATCTGCCTTTGATTCCTGAAGTTGCTTTGCCAGCCGAAGTGCACCAAGTCGACCCGCGAAAAATGGTCGGTTTGACCACGAATCCAGAATCTCTGACCGAGATTCGGCGATCCCGAATGCATTCATTGGGCTTAAAAGAAGAGACCCATTACACCAATTGTGAACGAATCGAAGCAGAATTAGCTTACGCGAATGAATGGTTCAAAAAGCTGAACATTCCGGTGATCGATGTCAGCAAACGTTCCATTGAAGAAAGCGCGATGCTGATTGAAGAACAAGCCAAAGAACAGGCCCATGTTCAATAAAGACACCTTGGCAAACCTGACCGAGATCATCAACTTGGAAGCCATCCAGCAGCTGCCGAAAGCCACCGAGCACTTTGTCAGCGATCTGCATGGCGAATACGATGCCTTTGACCATATTTTGCGGAATGGTTCTGGCAGTATCCGAGAAAAAGTCGAGATTTTGTATACTGGCGTCTTGACGAAAGAAGAACAGACTGAACTTTGTTTTGTCATTTATTATCCAGAGGAGCTATTACAAGAACAGGCCTGGACCCCTGCCGATTGGCGCTTAAAGATGGCACAGCTAGTAAAAGTTGCCCGCTTTACTTCCAGTAAATACACACGCTCCAAGGTACGCAAAGCACTGCCGTCTTCTTTTGCTTATATCTTAGAAGAACTGTTGTACCAATATGATGCTGACTTCAATAAAGAAGCTTACTATCGGGCGATTTTTGATAAGATCATTGAATTAGAGGCAGCCCCGCTTTTTTGCCAAGAACTGGCGTACTTGATTCAGCGCTTCGTAGTGGATCATCTCCACGTCTTAGGCGATATTTATGATCGCGGACCAGCGCCAGACAAAATCGTCGATCGCTTGATGACTTTGCCCTCACTGGATATTCAGCTAGGCAACCATGATATTTTGTGGATCGGCAGCTTTTGCGGCTCGCTGCCCTGTTTGGCCAATACGATCCGCATCGCTGCACGCTACGGCAATCTGGCATTATTACAAGATGGTTATGGCATCGATCTATCAAAAGCACTGGCTTTTAGCCAAAAATATTACACAGAAAATGAAGGCTTTTATCCGCAAAAAACAGTGGACCCTTTATCAAACCAGCAAAAAAAAGCAGCCATGCTTTTGCAACAGGCGTTTGCCATCATCCAATTCAAAGTCGAAGCAGCCGTGATCCAGCGGCGACCAGCATTTGCGATGGCAGAGCGCTGCTTGTTGCATCGCTTGTCTCAAGATCGGCAACAAATCCAGCTAGACCAGACCTATCCTTTGATCAACGGCTGTTTTCAACTAGTAGCTCCCGATGATCCTTACCGTTTGACAGCAGAAGAACATGAGGTACTGCAAGATTTGCTGAGCCAATTTCAACGCTCGCCCCGCTTAGCTGCGCATATGCGCTTTTTAGTTGAGCATGGCACATTGTACCAGCGCTTCAACGACAACCTGCTGTATCACGGCTGCCTGCCTTGTCAGGAAAACGGCGATTTCCTGGCCTTTACTTTCCAGCAGCAGCCCTTAGCAGGCAAAGCGTTGATGGACTTTTTTCAGCAATGTTTGCAGGAAAGCTTTGCCCAACCAGAAAAGCAAACAGACCTTGCCACCGATATGATCTGGTATCTTTGGTGCGGCGAAGGCTCTTCCCTCTTCGGCAAAAAAGCCATGAAAACCTTTGAGCGCTACTTTATAGCAGATCGCAACACCCATACGGAACAAAAAAATGCCTATTATTCTTTAAGGGAAAACGAAGACTTCTGCTGCCGTGTCCTAGCTGCCTTCGGTCTGCCGCCGACAGGTCACATCATCAATGGCCATACCCCTGTGAAAGTGCGTAAAGGCGAGACGCCCATCAAGGCAAATGGTCGTTTATTGGTGATCGATGGCGGACTCTCTCGCTCCTATCAATCCGTCACAGGCATTGCTGGTTACACGCTGTTGTCAAATTCCTTCGGCATGACCTTAGCAGCCCATCAACCCTTTACAGATCGCCAGCAAGCCATCCAGCAGCGACGTGACATCGTCACTCAGAAAAAAATCGTCGTGCGGCAAACGGAAAGAACAACGGTAGGGCAAACAGATATCGGCAAGCGGCTGCAGCAAGAAAGCCGAGTGCTTTTTGAAGAATTAAAAAATCATCCGATCCCTTGACGAGTCATTCGTCAACCAATCGGATGATTTTTTTTACAGTCCTTTAGAACTATGAAAGGCTTTGAGTTTTTCCAACGCCTGCAGCACAATGATCAAGACCAAGATCGCTAAGGCCAAAAAGAGCGTTTCTAACCCTTTTCCTTGTGCCAAAAGCAGCTCTCTTAAAATTGCTGTAATACTGATCAAAATCAAGTAACGCACCGGAATATGGTGACCTTCTTTTACGTAACGCAATAACATCAAAATAATTTCCAGTAAAATAAACAATGTCGCGATCTCTTCGATCAATAAGGAAAGATCACTGACTTCATGCAGCGGGATCACATGGACAACGATTTTGTAGATCGCTTCCGCCATCACCACCAAAACCAACAGAACCAACAGTCCTAACATAATATCAACAATCACACTAATCATTTTTTCGAAGTGCTTAAAATACTTTCCCATAACACCCCTCCTCGCACTTATTATAGCGAAACTGTTCAAAATCACTTTACGATATGCTTGCAAGTGCAGCTTTTTTTAGGAAGGAAGGAAATAAACACGCAGGACTGAGGGTAGTCGCTTTTTTCACTAGTCAAAAGGGATAGCTGCTTTATGGGGACGCAGCCACGAAAAAGCCTGTTTATGGCAATGGCCAGGCGTGACTCCTTCACACAAGCAAATAAAAAAGCTAGGCATAAAGCCTAGCTGAAATGGTGCCTTTGGATTGGACTGGTTTTCCTTATAAACTGGGATCAGTTGACCCCTTCGACTGTTAGATCAACGTTTTCACTCGTATCTTCCGCAGCTTCGTCATCGCTATTGGAGGTTTCCGAAGACGGTTCAGTCGTTTCACTGCTGGAGCTGCTTGTTGTAGTACTGGTCGAACTCGTAGACGAAGAGCTTGAAGAACTGCTGCTAGCGCTACTGCTGGAGGTATCGCTGGTGGTCGTTGAGCCGCCACTCGGCGCGGTACTCGAACTGCTTTCGCTACTTGCAGAAGTACTGACGCTAGGCTCTGTCTCTACTTCGCTTACAGAAACAGACGTGCCTTCATTTGTCGACGCTTCGATCGAGCGACTAGTCGTTGAAGACGGTGTATACGAACTAACACTGGCTTCATAAAAAATCTGACTGGAATCAGAGGTTTCTTCGATACTGCTGCTTGCGGTCTGGTAAGGTGGCTCGGAGGAACTACTGGAAGAATCTCGAACAAAGGGCGCGGCAACAAAGGCATTGGCATCTTGATTGATCGCCACACTCAAAAAAACCGCAACAAAACAACTGACTAATGCCGACTGCATATTGAACTTGAATTTCATCGCACTCCCCATCCTTTCCCAAAAATATGGTTGGACCTTCCGTCAATGATCTATCTCATTCTTATATTATACAAAAAAAAGCAATCGTCAACAAATTAAGTTTTATTTTCAAAGATGACAAAGACATGAATGCCCGTTGCGCAACAAAAAAAGCCCGAGGGCGACGGTCGATCACCTGCGGGCCCATCCCTTCACTAAGGGTTGGCAGGTGCGACGGATGCTCGTTCCTCTGGCTTTAATAGTTCCTTTACTTAAGAAATTCTTTTACTTATAAGTTTCGCAGATGATTCGGGTCATGGATCGGTGCTTCAATATCACTGTCTCCCATGCGCGGTGTTGGATGAACGGACTCATCGGGCATCGCTGTTTCACCTGGTAACGGTTGATCGATGATTGGCTCAGTATCTGCATCACGATCCGTTATTTTGTCCATCGGCTGATAATCGTAGACGCCGACAACGAGTTTGTCTCGTTCGATGTCATCTCGGTAGCCGTATAATGGATCATGTTCATCGTCTCTGTGATCTGAATCGCCAAAAGAAAACGCATCTTTGATTTTTTCCCAAAGCGAACGATCTTCGTCTTCACTAGCAGCATGCTCCACTTCCACATCATCGATGGATTCTAACCCAAATTGATCGATGACTGTTTGATTCGCATACAGCACGATATCGTCTTTGCCATAGCCTTCGTTTGTCAATTGCTCAATAACCGGTAATACTTCTGTTCGAGTGTCGTAACTGCCAATAATCGTTAGGTTTCTGTTGTGCATGTGAAATCCTCCTTATTTTGTGTACGCTTCGATTGTTCTGGTTCTGAAGCAATTCTTTTAAAACTAGCAATTTCTATTGCTTCTTTCATTCTAACGCAGGGTTCCCTGATTAACCAAATAGTTTGATTGCGCTTACGAAAAACAAGTAGTTTCTTGATAAACCGCCAGCAGCTTAGTGAACGCTTGATCCAGCATAAAAAACCGCGTGAGCCAATGGCATACACGCGGTTGCTTTTGCTTATTATTTGGAAACGATCAACTTTTGCCCGACATAGATCGTATAGCTGCTGTTGATCTTGTTCCATGATGCGATTTGGCTGATGCTGGTATTGTATTTTTGTGCCAGTGACCATAGGCTGTCACCTGATTTCACCGTGTGCGTCTTCGTTGAACTACTGCTGGTATTCGTATTAGAAGACCCACTGCTAGCAGCTGTCAAGTAGGCACCGCTGACCCAGCCTTTGCCAGAAACATAATACCATTTGTTCGTGCCATTGACGGTCGTCCCGGTTTTTGTTGCGGTAACCGTGACGGTTGCCCCTTTACTTAAAGAACCAGTAATACTGCTGCTGGTAGAAGCATCGGAACGAACATTTAAAATCTCGGTGGTTTTCATTTTCTGATTTGTCGTCGTTGAACCGCTGTTATTGGAAGAGCTGCTGGTTGTTGTCAAGTAGGCACCACTGACCCAACCTTTGCCAGAAACGTAGTACCACGTTTTATTGCCTTCCACTGAAGTACCGTTCTTTTTCGCTGTCACGGTAACGGTCACCCCTTGACCAAGCGTCGTCACGACACGGCTGCTGGTAGAAGCATCCGAGCGGACATTCAATGCGGCCGTCGTCTTCATTTTTTGATTGATGCTTGAACTGTTGTCTTCTTTTTCTGCTTCAGAAGCATTATTGTTGGTCACTTCAGTAAGGTAGGCACCGCTGACCCAACCTTTGCCAGAGACATAGTACCAATTTTTGTTGCCGTTGACTGATGTGCCGGTTTTCATAGAAGTGGCTGTAAAGGTCGTGCCTTTGCTAAGTGATCCTACCACTGATCCGCTAGTAGAAGCGCTGGAACGAATATTCATCGCTTCCGTCGTCTTCATTTTTTTGTTGATCGTCGTGCCAGAATTGCTATTGTCAGAACCGGTGTTGCCTGATCCGCTATTGTTATTTGAAGAATCGGTCGAAACCTTCGTCAAATATGCACCGCTGACCCAGCCTTTGCCAGAAATTTTATACCACGTGGTGTTGCCGTTGACGCTGGTGCCCGTTTTGGTCGCCGTTGCCGTAAACGTCGTATTGGCTGCTAACGAACCAGTAATAGAGGCACTGGTGGAGGCATCCGAACGAATATTCATGGATGACGTGGTTTTCATTTGCTGATTGATCGCTGTTTCATCACTGACGATCGTTTCATTGCTATTGCCGCCGCCTGCATTTGAGCTGCCAGTGTCATATTGCGTTAAATTATACGTACTGATCAAATTGTTTAATTTGCTGGCATAAGAAGTATCGGTTGCATACCGCCCTTGCAGCCAAGCGGTCGCTTGCGTGTAAGAGGTCGTATTGCTTTTCCACGCACCGCTGTAATAGTAGTTGCCGCTAGAAAAACTCGTGTTGCGCAACACATACGCATTGTCTTCAAAAGACTCTTTTAATGATGGGTATTTCCGAAACTTGGCGCTGATCAAATAATAATTGCCTGAACCATCATCTTCATACGTATCCATTGTCACGTATTGGCCATTATAGCTACCTTTGATCCCAAACATATTGTTGGCCGTGGTCGTCAAAGTTGATGCGCCCCAGCCAGATTCCAAAATCGCTTGTGCCATCATAACAGAGGCATACAGATCGTTTGCTGCCGCTACTTCCGTTGCATAGCCGCAAATCTGACTGATAAAGGCAGCCGGATCGATCGTTGCCCGTGAAAATAATGCCCGACTGGTCAAATCCGAAAGGGCTGATGGTACTTCATCTGCTTCTAAGACTTCATCACTAGCGACTGTTGTGCTTTCTGTCGTCGCTGTTTCTGATCCCTCAGTGACTGCTTTAGTCCCTGACTCCTCCGTCGTTTCCGAAGTTTCTTCGGTCACAACAGGTGCTGTCGTCGATGCTGTCGTTTCCTCAACCGGTGTGCTGTCGGTTTCTGGTGTAGTGTTTGTTGTTTGTTCAACGACCTTGAGGTCATTGCTAGTTTCTGTCGTTGCCGTTTCAGCCGCATGCCCTAAGGTCGGGATAAACGTTGATCCCGCTACTAAAGTAGTAGCCATCGTAATACTTTTTTGGGTATATTGTGTGCGCTTCAAGCGCTTTTCTAAGCGGCGTCGTTCTTTACGAATTGTCATTTAATCCCTCCGTCGTATTAGCCTTTTTTTATTGTAACACGATTTATTAAAAAATGGGGGGTTAAGATGAAAAAACAGTGAAATCAACGAGATAATTTCTTGCTATGAAACAGTTCTCTCTTTTGCTTCATCCGCCAATCCTCTGTTTTAAAAAAAGAAAAAAGAGTGGTTTTGGCACCAAAAAAGCAGCCTTTATCAAAAAGACTGCTTTGGTTGAATTGTTATTTAATAACAGGTGCAGGCTTTTTGGCTTTTTTCAGCATCGCATAGCCAATGTTGAGAACGAGCCCAAAAACCGCCAAGAAAATTGCCGTATAAAAGGCTTTTGTATAATCTCCTTGGTTGCTTTCAGCGATTGCTGCTGCCACTCTAGGCCCAAAGAATGCCGCCGTAGAATAACCAATAAAGACGATTCCATAGTTGACTCCTTGATTGATCGGTCCGTAATTTTCCATAACGATCGATGGGAAAACCCCCATCACGCCCCCGAAGCACAGTCCTAAACCGATGATCCCGACAGTGAAGATCACGGTTGTTTGACCAAGCGTTAATAAGAATAAGGACAATGCCACCACGCCATAGATGATCATCAACGTATTCGTTCGACCAATTTTATCAGAAACGGTGCCCCAAAGGACACGACCAAAACAGTTGCTCAATGAGTACAAGCTGACATAAAAAGCAGCGGCGGCTGCCGTCAAACCGAACATACTTTGCCCGATCACTGATGCGTTAGAAGCAATCATCAAACCTGAGAAAGCCCCTGCACCTAACATAACGATAATCAAGTAGAAGGTTGGTGTCTTTAGCATGTCCAACCAATTCAGATTGATTTGTGGGCCATTTTTTCCTTGCGCCGCTGGTTGCCAACCTGCTGGGCGATAATCTTCTGGTGCCTTGCGAATAAACAGACTAGCCACTAAGACGATCACGATATAGGCGATCCCTAAAGTCCGAAACGCTGCTAGTACATCTTGTGATTCGATCAAACGATTCGCAATCGGTGCGGCAATAATCGCTGCCCCACCCATACCTGCTGTGATCAAGCCAGAAGCCAGTCCCCGTTTATCTGGGAATAGCCGAATCGTATTGCTTAAACAAGCCGAATAGGCAAAGCCTTGCCCTAAACCAGCAAAGACTCCATAAGTCAGGTAAAGCATGGCGGGTGAGTTGACCAATCCCGTCAGGAAGAAGCCCGCTCCGAACAACACGCCTCCACCAGCGATGACCCATCTAGCGGCTCCTCGGTCTGTCAGCAAACCACCCAAAATCATGGTAATCGGGCCAACTGCGGCATTGATGGTAAAGGCTAACATGATCTCTTCCATGGACCAGCCTTTTAATTGACTAAGAGGTCCTGCAAAAACACTAAAGGCGTAAACGGCGCCCGTACACAGCAATACCGCGGTCGAAGCGATCAGAATCAGCCAGCGATTGATTTTTGTTTCCATTTTTTCTCTCCTTTGCTTTAAGCATGTTACTTTATTCACATGTTTTTTCAAAAGCTAGCGCGCGTGTCGAGACACAACGCGCAAGGCTTTTTATTCGAGATGTTCTGCGACTGCTGTTTTTCCAGCAATTCGGCCAAAAGTAAAGATGTCTGTCAACGAGTTGCCGCCTAAGCGATTGCCAGCATGAATCCCCCCAGCAACTTCCCCCGCTGCATACAGCCCTTCAATGATTTGATCTTCCTTCGTCAACACATGGGTTTGCGGATCGATCTTCAATCCCCCCATCGTGTGGTGAACCGCTGGTTTTCTTGGTGTGGCATAGAAAGGTGCTTTTTCCACTTTCAAGTCGAAGACATCTTTGCCAAACTCTGGGTCCTTCCCAGCATCCACATAGCTGTTGTATTTCGCAACGGTCGCCTCTAAGACGGCTGGATCAACATTGATCTGCTCTGCCAGGCCAGCCAAGGTCTCACTGCGGAACAGCGTACCAGCAGCTACTTGCTTATCGATTTTTTCTTGGCTCGTGTTATAAGCGGTTTTCTTGATCTCTTCATCCGCGATCAAATAGAACAATCCGCCATTATCGATCGCCGCTTGGGTCAATACATCGCGGCTTTCGTATTCATTGACAAAGCGTTCACCCTTTTGATTGACCATCACAAAGTTAGCAGGTGGCACTTGCAGGCCACTGAACAAAGCCCCTGTGTTTGGATCAGATACGGGCATCATTTGCGAAAAGCCCATGCCAACAAGGTCCGCGCCAGCACTTTCCCCTAGTTTGATCCCGTCACCAGTGATCGCTGGTGAATTTGACGTTTTGATATCGTCTTCGATCTCTGTCCAATAGGTATTGTATTGTTTCAACATTTTCGTATTCGCTCCGAACCCACCAGAAGCTAAAATCACTGCTTTGGCATGGATCGTGACTTTTTGACCGTTACGGCCTTCCCCGATGATTCCAGTAACCTTGCCATCTTCGATCAATAATTCTTTGACAGGCGTATCGGTTAAGATCGTTCCCCCATGTTCTTTCACGAATTGATGCAAAGCAGAGACAAAGGCATACCCTTCGTTTTTGACTGGTTTATGTCCTCGGCGCCATTTCGCTCCTACTGGCATATCGACATTGTTCATATCAAATTCTACGCCGATTTCTTCTAGCCATTTCACTGAGTCCAATGCTTGATCCGTCAAGATCTTCACTAGCTCGTATTTCCCATAGATCGGTTGACCATTCAAATCTTTGCGTTTTCCGCCTAAATAGGTTTGAATTCGATGCCACAAAGCAGAATCAAACAAGTATTCTTTTTCTGGCGTCGTTTCTGAAAGATACGCAGTGATTTGTGCCTTCAAAGCTTTGAAGTCTGGTAAGTATTCTGCATCGATCTCTTGCTCATCGATCGTCAGCACTTCTTCTAAAGCACTGCGTTCGCCAGGCAATGCGGAAAAGCCGTTTTGCCATTTTGGATCCGCGGCATTCATCGGTCCGCCAGTACGTACAGTATTGCCACCGATCGCTGGGAATTTTTCTACTAAGATCACGTCTTTATTGGCTTGCAGCACACTGGCAGCCGCACTCAGACCCGCGCCGCCACCACCTACGACAACGACATCGGTGGTATACGTTTCATCTTCTGTTTGCAAAGCACTGGCGGCTTTTGGCCGTTTGCGCAAGACATCTGGGTTCGCACCAGCCATTTTCACGGCTTTTGCTACGCCATCAACGACACCGTTACTAGTAACCGAAGCACCAGAGATCGCATCGACATTTAAGGTTTGCCCTTCAATGATCTCTTGAGGAATCCGTACGAAAACGACATCAGCGATCCCTTCGGATTCACCAGAAGTATCGATATCGATAGCTTCGATCCGTTCTTCACTCAATTTGACGACCATTGGTAGATCCCCGTTATGTCCTGGTGCTGTGACGGTGTATTCGCCAGGCTCATAAACGACTTCTTCTGGTACGTTCAACAAATTAGCGACTTCCGTAAACCGAACAAACTTGCGGAAACAGCTTTCCAAAAAATCGACCGTTCGTTGATCTTTTAAATTGCCTTGTTCATCAAAGGCTTGATGCGCACGTCCCAACAAGAACTCATTTCCTGGCATGACTGTCGCATTGACACCCGGTGCATCAAGGATTTGGCGCAAATGAAGCTGTGCTCGCGAAGAGCCTTGTACATCGTAGGATGCACCGACGATCATCACTGGTTTGCCATCAAAGGGATGGAGATTGAAGGAGAGCCATTCCAAGACGCTTTTCAATGCGGAAGGAATCGAATGGTTATGCTCTGGTGTCGCAATGATCACCCCATCGGCTGCTAAAATCTTGCTATTTAACCGTTGAATCACTTCACTATTGGTTTGATCTTGTGTTTCATTGAACATTGGAACATCCTTGATTTCCAGTAGTTCAATTTCTGCTAGGGCAGCAAATTCTCGCTGCATAAACGCCACTAATTGGCGATTGGTGGATTTTTTGGCGTTCGTTCCGATTAGGCCGACAAATTTCATGACTGGTTCCTCTCTTTCTTATGCTTGTTCCCACGAAAATTTCTTTGCTCGTTCTTTAGCCGTTGAATATTCACTGACCAGACGGTTCGTGATTTCGACAAACAAGACAAATTCATTGAAACAATCTTCTAGTTCGGCAACTTTTTCGCTATCGATCAAGTTTCCTTGTTCATCGAAGGCTTGCATGGAGTGCCCTAATAAAAATTCCGCACTCGGCATGATTCGAGCTTTTACTTCTGGTGCATCTAAGATCTGACGCAAATGGGCTTGGGCTCTCGATGAACCTAATGCACCAAGAGAAGCACCCGTGATCATCACTGGTTTATCGATCAAAGGCCGCGTCGTATAAGAAAGCCATTCAATCATGCTTTTTAGCACCGCTGGGATCGAGTGATCGTATTCTGGTGTACTGATGATCACCCCATCGGCTGCTTCGATCTTCTCTGACAAGGCTTGAACTGCCGCTGGTGCCGTCCGATCTTCTGGTTCATTAAATGCTGGCAGATCACTGATTTCGCAAAGTTCGATCTCCGCTTGGTCACTAAAATGGCTTTGAATAAATTGCAGTAAGCGACGGTTGGTCGAACGCGTCGAGTTGGTTCCTACGATTCCAATCAATTTCATTATCATCTCTCCTAATTGTGAATAATTTAACATTTAACAATAAATAAAAAGTTTTTGACCATTGGCTTTGATTTCTTTTTTCAATCGTTTCTCAAGTTGGTTTTTAAGACCTACTGAGATGAAAGGCTTCTTCCTAAACAAAAAAATCTTCCCCAAGTACCCATTTAGTGTACGACTGAATTCTTTATTTGTGAAATATTTATTTAACTATCTATCGATAACAAATTTGTTATAATGAAAAAAATGACTAGGAGGACCACGCAATGGCACTTAAAGATTCCCATCTGATGCTGCAATACCTCGATACCTTGTTAAAGCATAGCAACTATACCAAAGCCGCCAAAGACCTCTACATCTCACAGCCTTACTTGACACAAACCGTAAAACGTGCCGAACAAGAGCTAGGGACCCCCATCATCAATCGGCAGCCGGGTCATTTTCAACTGACGGAAGCTGGTAAAATCTATTATCAATATCTGGAAACCTTGGAAACAGAGTCTGCCAAATTGAAAAGTCGGCTGTCTTGGTATACCGCGACCGAGAAGCGTTCTTTGCGCTTAGGCATCTTGCCCAGCCTTGGTTCCTATCTGCTGCCACTCTTTTTGCCTGCATATTATGAACACTATCCCAACGTGCACTTTTTCTTGCGGGAAGACCTGCCCAAACACAATGAAAAACGACTGTTGAATGGGCAGCTGGACTTTTTTATCGGACAAAATCCTGAGACGATCGCACCGAATCTAACAGTCCACAGTACCAATCAAGAACGGTATCTAGCGATCATTCCGCCTTGTTCTCCCCTATATCAACCAGAGAAGCGGTATTTAGTACCTGATTCATTGGCCGTCAAAGACTTGCTGCAAAGTCCGTTGATTTTGACTGCCAGCGGCTCGGCGATTCGGCGCCAAATCGATCAATTGCTGCAAAAATACAAAGTAGAGGCGACCGTGCTCATAGAAAGCAGCAATATTTATACAGCAGCAGCATTGGCAGAAAACAACCTTGGGATTGCGATCGTACCCGAAAGCGTGCTGCAAGCAGCGACTGCGACTCCTTTTAATCTTTATCCGATGCCAGAGGAACTCTTGTCCCTCACCTATTTTATTGCCCATCAAGCCGAACGGGCATTGTCAAACAGCGAAGCCGACTTGATCGAGACCTTTTTGCAACACGTCTAGCTTTCTTTTTACAAAAAAACAAGCAGCCACCACCTATATTCCTAGGTGATCGCTGCTTGTTTTCATTCTGCTGTTGGCGTTTCGATCAAACGGGCTAATTCTTGCGGATAGATCAACTCTCCATGTTTGGTAATGACTAACCCAGTGATTCCTTCTAACGGCGCCAGCTCCTGCAAGATGGCTTGTGGCTCTTTGCCGAACAAGCGGGTCGTCCAAATCTCTCCATCAACCGATTGGTCGGAGAGAATCGTGACACTGGCAATGGCTGACTCTAACGGATAGCCCGTATCTCGATCAAAAATATGATGATAGGTCTTGCCCGCTACCTGATAGGTTCGTTCATAGATCCCTGATGTAACGACTGATTGATTACGAACCTTCAACGCTGCGACAAAATTCCCTCTTGGTAAGAAAGGGTTTTGGATCCCGATCCGCCAATAGCCATCTTGATGGCTCGGGGCATCGCCGTAAGTCACCACATTGCCTCCAAGATCGATCAAAGCGGCTGTGACACCAACCTGTTTGAAATAGGTCATCAACAAATCAGCAAAATATCCTTTTGCCACAGCCCCTAGATCAAGCTTCATGCCAGCAGCTAACCCGACGGTCTGCAGCGTTTCATCCAAAATGATCTTGGCAGGATCAGTCTTTGGCAGCAGCTCCGCGATTTTCTCAGGCGTTGGTAGATGAGCATCTTGGAACCCGATCCGCCATTCCTGCACCAAAGGACCGATGGCAATATTTAAGTAGCTATCTTTGGGTACGCTATGGGCTTTCCCTAGTGCGATCAATTCAAACAATTCCTGTGTGGCAGCGATCGCTCCTTGTCCTGCCTGCTGATTGATCTGCATCAACTCAGACGTCGGGTCATTGGCACTAAAACGCTGTTCAAAGGCCGCAGCTCTTTTGGCTGCTTCCTCTAAGATCGCTTCTGGGGTTTCATGCTGCACCCAAATCGTGATCACCGTTCCCATTCCCTGTAACACTCGTTGGCCTTCTGGCATTGTCCTTGCTCCTTTGTTCTGTTCTTTTGGCTATCATAGCAGTTTCTGGGAGAAAAAAGTAGTCTGCGGGATACCGCTGCTGCTTTTTTTGAAAAAAAACTGCGAGGTCACCCTCGCAGTCTCCTGTTTCTATTGCTCAATGATAAAAGTCGAAGCGGCCTTTCGCCAATACTTCTTTGACCCCACCGGTTTGGTACAAGGAACGGTCCATAATGGCTTTTTTCACCACGGAAGCGGGATAGCCTTTGATGCCCATTTTCCCTACTAAGCCAAAGGCATGGGTATTGCCGATCGATGCCACTGAACCTAATGATTCAAAGTGGAAATCTGCTGGTTTTTCCCCGTTCATTTGACGTAAGATGTTTTTACCCGCATGCTGCCCCATCTTCAAAGCGATTTGAGCCGTTGTTGGATACGGGCGATTGGTCGCTGGGTCCATGACTGCTGAAACATCACCGACAACATAGACGTTACTATGATCAGGGTCTGTTAGGTCTTGATTGACCATCACGCGACCACGACGAGCAGAAAAGTCTGATTCAGCCATCACATGGCTGCCGCTGACGCCTGTGGTCCAAACGATGGTTTTGGCTGATAATTCTGCTGTTGCTCCTGTATCGGCATCATTTTGATAGACAACGACACCTGGTTTGATTGCTTTGATGGGTTTACCAGTCAGGAAGTTTACGCCCCATTTAACGAGATTTTTGATCCCGTAATCCGATAGTTTTTCATCAAACATCGGTAATAAACGAGTCACTGCTTCGACACAGTACAGTTTGATGTCTTCTGGTTTGACACCTGCTGCTTTCGCAAAGGTTTTACGGTTTTCCACCAATGAACCTAGCAATTCGATTCCAGTGAAACCAGCACCGCAGACAACGATTTTTAGGTAGTCAGGATTTTGTGTTTCTTTGTATGCCTTCATTTGTTTCAACAAATGATGATAGATGTTTTCTGCGGAGTCGACATCCACCATTTCCAACGCATGCTCCTCGACACCAGGGATCCCAAATGATTCTGATTCAAAGCCTAATGCCACGATCAAATAATCATAGGTGCACGTGGATTGATCTTTAAAAACGATCACTTGCTGGTTACGATCGATCGACGCCACTTCCTTTTGAACAAAGCTCGTCTTTTGGGGACGAACGACATCATTGATGGGATAGCAAATGCGGTCTCTTGGTTGCGTACCGGCCGCAACTTCATGAAGATCGGTTGCCTCATAATGATAATCGTTTTTGTCGATCAATGTGATGTGAAACGCTTCTTTTGCTCCTTGCAATACGTGCAATGCTCGCAATCCAGCATACCCTGCTCCTAAAATGACAACTTCCTTCATGTTTCCTTACTTCCTTTCTTTGCTGTAAAAATTATAAAATCAAACCAATCGCAAAACTCAGCACTTGTACGCATGCTCCGACCGCAAGGATCCGAACGGCACAAATGAAGGTCTCTCTTTTGATTTGTTTTTGCATAAATCGTTTTGTCTGTTGCCAGACAAAGGGCGCCGCGAAAAAGGTCAGAACCAGTGACCAAGGCGCAATGTTGAGGGCAACTGAGGCAATGATCGCAACAAACGCCAAGACGTTCATTGTGATAAATAATTTCAACGCACGGGCTTTACCAAGGTAATGCACCAGCGTATAGCGCTCATTTTTTTCATCCTCTTCCAGATCACAAATGTTGTTTGCCAGCATCAAGTTGGCGATCCATAATGTGTTGGGTAATGAGATCAAGAAAATACTGCCAATCGTGGCAATGTTCCATTCAAAGGTTTGATAGGCATTAAGGTAGACACAGATCAGTGAGATCATAAAGCCCATCGTAAAGCCAGAAAAGAACTCGCCTAAAGGCAAACTAGAAAGCGGCCGTGGACCAGAGGAATAAAAGATCCCGACTAGGTAACAATACAGTCCCATCCAAAAGAGCGGCCAACCAACCACCATTGCCAAGGCGATTCCCATGGCGGCGGAAACGATGATCATGGAGACCATCAACCAAAAAACCAATTTGACAGACAACTGTTCCCGACCAATGATATTGGTCTTTTCTTTGTAATCATGCCCTTCTGTGGCATGATGGTAATCGTTGTAGTTATCTAAAATATCCACCGCCATATTGAAGATCAGCATGGCAATGAAATACAATAGGACATAGCCAAGATGAATCGTTTGATAATTGTACCAGCTGTAGCAGACACCAATGAAAAATGGCAAAATACTGGCGGTTTTTGCTTTAAATTCGACAAGTTCTAAAAATACAGGTAGCGTCACAACTTCACCTCCTTTAGTGAGTGCATTAAACTAGTCAATCACGCCCCTTTACGCTAGAATAAGGGCTGAATGACTGTTAGAAAGGGTTATACTATGTTTGACTTTTGGATCGATTATCCGACGATCGAACAACGATTGAAAACCGTATGTTCCATCATTGAAGAACACGTTACTGTTCGTAACAAAGAGATACAAGATGTTTTGATCGACTTTACTTATTCAGGTGGAAAAATGCTGCGGCCAGCGCTCTTTTTTTTGTTTGCTGACTTAGGCGATCCCCATTATAAAAAAACCGACCAATTAACAAAAATTGCTGCTTCTCTAGAAATTTTACACATGGCCACTTTGATCCACGACGACATCATTGACGATTCGCCGCTGCGGCGCAGTCAAGTCACTGTTCAAGCCAAATACGGCAAGGATATCGCGGTCTACACGGGTGATCTTTTGTTCACCCAATTTTTTGAGCTTTTGATCGAAAGTATGAATGGCTCCCCGTTTTTAAAAACCAACGCACAAGCCATGAAACGACTCCTTTTAGGTGAACTTGATCAAATGCACACTCGCTACAACATCCATGAATCGATTGACGACTATCTGCAAAGCATCAACGGCAAAACCGCTGAACTGTTTTGGCTCGCTTGTCTCGAAGGCGCTCATTTTGGCGGCCTCGACACAGAAAACCAAGAGCGGGCGGGTGAGATCGGTCGCAACATCGGGATCGCCTTTCAAGTATTCGACGATATTCTCGACTACACCTCTGATAGCGGCACTTTGAAAAAACCGATTCTAGAAGATTTGGCACAAGGAGTCTATACCTTACCGCTGCTATTTGCCAAAGAACAGGCACCTGCAGCATTCGCTCCTTATTTGAATAAAAAAGCAGCACTCTCCTTGGCAGAAGCCCAAGAAGTTGCGGATCTTGTCGTCCGTTACGGCGGTGTTGAAAAAGCGCGCGCTTTCGCGGTCACCTACACGCAAAAAGCCTTAGACGACATCGATCTGCTGCCCGAAGCACCTAGCAAAGCCAAAATTCGTTCATTAACTGAACTGCTCTTGCAGCGCAATTACTGACCCATAGAGCAATGAGAAGAAAATCGTCCATCACTGTTTGATGGACGCTCTTTTTTATCGTCGTCCTTGGTCAATGGCCAATAAGTGTTGAAAATGTTTGTTTTCTGCTGCCAATTCGGCAGGTGTTCCGCTCATGGTCAACTGACCATCTTCAATAAAGAGCACACGGTCCATCATCGAAATTCCTTGCAAGTGGTGGGTGATCCAAATGATCGTTTTGTTCTCCAGCACTTGGAAAAAGGTTTCAAGTACGCCTTGCTCCGTGATCGGATCTAAGCCGACGGTTGGCTCATCCAATAAGATGATCGGAGTATCTTTTAGCAAGATCCGCGCCAAGGCCAAACGATGCCGTTCTCCACCAGAAAAACGCAAGCCGGCTTCATCCACCATCGTCGCCAAGCCGTTAGGCAAAGCTGCCACCATTTCTTTCAACCCGACTTGCTCCAGTACGCGCCAGACTTCTTCTTCCGAAGCCGACTCATTGCCTAGCCGAATATTATTCAAGACGGTCGTATGGAAAAGATAGGGACTTTGATTGATGACACCGATCAAGTCACTGATCGACTCACTCAATGCCGTCACAGGCACGTCGTTTAAGGTGATCGACCCTTGCGTCGGTTGCAGATCGCCTCGCAACAAGGAGGCAAATGTACTTTTCCCAGAACCGCTGCGACCAAGGATCGCTAGTTTTTGATGCGCAGGAATCGTTAGATCCAACCCATGAAGCACTTCTTTGCCTTCAGGATACTGAAAATGCAAGTCCTTGACTGTGATCGACACGAGGCCCGTCACTTCAGGTACTGACGGTTGCTCCATGGAGACTTGGCGATTTTCTTCTGGCAGTGCATTGAAGCGATCGATGGAGTCTTTGTAGCGATTGGTTTCTTGAGCAGCTGACGGTAATGGCGCAAATGCATCAACTAAAGGAAAGACACACAGGACAAAGGCAGCGATCCAGTTGGCTGCTCCTCCGTGGTTACCTGGAAAGCGAATGCTGGTCCAAAGCAGCAATGCGACAGCGATCACTCCAAAGATGCTTTGTAAAAGAAAATCACGCCGGCGATCAAAGGACAGCATCTGTTCATCCACCGCCCGCAACTGCGTTTCCAGTTCCTTATGGGCAGCCACGTACTCGCTGCCTCTTTGAGAGAAGACCCAATCAGAAACCCCTAATACATTATCCGTCAGTGTCGTATACAAGTTGTTTTTCATGTGTTTTTGCTTTTCTTGCCGCGCGCCGTTGATGATCACCGACCAAAGCGGCAAGACAAAGACGATGATCCCTAATAGCAGCAGCATCACCAAAGCAAACCACCAAGAAAAATAGCCGAGTCCAATGATCAAGAACGCATACAAGATCCAAGCGATCACGGTAGGAAAGATCGTCCGCAAATACAGGTTTTGAATATGGTTGATATCTTCTGCCAATAAGCCCAAGATATCCCCCGTGCGATGCGCTTGCTTAAAGAAGATCGCATCTTTTTCTACTACGTTGTACAATTTCAATCGCAAATTAGAGGTCATGCGCAAGACCCAGCTATGACTGGTCAACCGTTCCAAATAGCGAAAGACTGGACGGCCGATCCCAAACGCTCGGGTCAGTACGATGGGGATGTAAACCAATAGAATGTTTTCTGGGATCGATGCCGAGCGGCTGATCAGGTACCCAGAATTAAACATCAGTGCCCCACCACAGAAAAAGGTCAAGAAGCCTAGGAATAAGGCCAGCGCCAAAACGTTTTTGTATTTTGACAAGAAAGGCTTGACCCACGTATCAGTTTTCAATGAGCGCAATAAGCCGATTTTATTCAAGCTGTTCCCTCCTCATTCCATTGACTAGTTCTGTAAAAGCACCTTGCTTTTGCTGCAGTTGTGCCAAGGTTCCTTGTTCCACGATTCTTCCTTGATCCATCACGATGATTTCATCCATTTCTTCCATCCAGTGCAAGCGATGGGTTGCAAAAAAGACTAAACGGTTTTCCATCAGCGGTAGCATCCGTTCCTTTAAAGCAACTTCGGTTTCAATATCCAAATGAGCCGTTGGTTCATCAAACAAAAGAATCTTTCGTTGCTGGTCTAAAAAGGCACGGGCTAGAGCGATCCGTTGGGCTTGTCCGCCACTTAGATGCCGTTCCCCTTCTCCTAACATCGTGTCCAACCCTTGCGGCAGCTCTGCTAAAAGCTCAGTCAAGCCTGCCACTTCAATGGCTTTCAGTACGGCTTCTTTGGTAGCTGTCGGCTGATAAAACGCGACATTTTCCTGCAAGGTCAACCGATAGATATAAGGATTTTGCGGAATATAGATCAGCTGTTCTTGCCAGCTTGCTTGGCGAAAGGCCGTGGTCTTCGCCCCTCCAAGAGAAATCTCGCCACTGTCTGGCACGAGAAAGCCACTCAAGGTATTGATCAAGGTAGACTTGCCAGAACCGCTCAAACCGATGATCCCGATCTTTTTGAAGCCAGTCACGTTCAAGTTGATATCCGTCAAAGCCGCTTTTTCCTCGTAGGAAAACGCCAGCTGATCGATCGTTAACTGGGCGTCTTCCTGCCAACGAGGCACCGTTACTGCCGGTACTTGGGCTTCGGGCTGATGCAAGATCTCCGTCACCGCAGTCATCGCATTTTTTCCGTCTAAGGTTGCATGGTAATCACTGGAAAAGTCGCGGATCGGCAAGAAGTATTCTGGTGCTAAAATCAAGATGGTTAACGCTGGAAACAGCAAGATTCCTTCATTGATCAGCCGCAAGCCCAGCAAGACTGCCACGACGGCAATCGATAAGGTCGTGAAAAAGTCTAAGGCGAAGGTCGATAAAATACCGACTTTTAATGAAGCCATCGTCGCTTTCCGAAACCGTTCGCTGGAAGCAAAGATACTCTTGCCATATTTTTTACTGACCCCAAACAATTTCAGCGTGTCGATCCCTCGCAGGGAGTCGATGAAATGATTGGACAGTAATTGAAACGTTCGGTATTGTTTTTCCGCTTTGCTTTGCGCGGCATAGCCCAAGATGATCATAAAAATGATGATCAAGGGGAACACCAACAGCAAGACCAAGCCCGACTCCCAATCCAGATAAAAAACGAGTGCCAAAATGACCCAAGGAATGATCGACATATTCATGATTTTGGCAAGAATCAATTTCAAGTAGTTTTCGACTTGGTTGATCCCTTCCAAGACCATCGTTGTTACATTCCCCGTCCCTTGCTGTTGTGCGATCTGAGGACCGACCCGAAACAATTTCTCCAACAATTGATCCCGCAGATCGGCGGCTTGCTGGTAACTGTAATCATCAAGTCTTTTGGAACGGAAATAGATAACGGCTTGTCGGGCGATAAACGAACAAAAGAACAGCAGAATCCAGCCCCACTGTTCCTCTAATGGTCGTCCTTCCCATAAGCCAGTGATGGCACGTGCCAATCCATACGCCTGCCCAATAATGAAGAGCGCCTGCAGGAACGAAAGTCCCGCAAGCAGCCCTAAAAGTTGTTTCATTCCTGGGAGCTTCATGATTTGTTTATCAATCATTTATACCCCTCCAACGCCTCCGTATGACTGATCCGTTTACGGAAGATATAGTAACTCCAAGCCGTATAGGCCAAGACGAAAGGCAAGATCGTCAGTGAAAGATAACTCATGATCTTCAATGTGTAGCGGCTTGAAGACGCATCAGCGATCAACAGGTCATAGCTTGAATCGATCGAACTGATCAAGACTCTTGGGAATAACCCTGTGAAGATCAATGCCACCAAAGCGATCAACGTCAAGCCGCTCGCAATGAAAGCCATCATTTCTTTGCCTTTAAAGACGCCGATATTTGCAATCAGTGTCAGTACAACGATCACGAGCAACAAACCAAGCGTTGTCGCAAAATGATTTTCGAAGAAATCCGTTTGGAAGTAAAGCATCACAGCAAAGACGACTAAGCCTGCATATAAGATGCCATAAAAAATACTTGCATAGTTGCGTGCCCGTGCCCGAATCGGACCTTCCGTTTTCAAAGCGATATAGTTTAATCCGTGCAAGTAGCACAACAAAGTCAACGCGATCCCGCCAACGATTGAAAAGGGATTGACGTAATCCGTAAAGGTTGCCGTCATGTTGCCATCTTCACCCAAAGGCATTCCTTGGATCATGCTGACAAACATCAGACCGAAGAAAAACGGTACGATCGTACTGCCGATCGTCAACGTCCAGTTCCAAATGTTTTTGTGTTCTTTCGGGAAGTTTGCTCGAAACTCAAAGGAAACACCGCGAATGATCAACCCGACTAAGATCAATAACAAAATCAAATAAAAACCGCTGAACAAAGAAGCATACCAGTATGGAAACGAGGCGAACATCGCTCCGCCAGCGGTCAATAGCCACACTTCATTGCCATCCCAGACAGGCCCGATCGTTTTAACGATCTGGTCTTTTTCCTCTTCATTGTGGGCCAATGTCTGCACAGACATCCCCACACCAAAGTCAAACCCTTCTAAGAAGAAGAAGCCAGAAAATAAAAGCCCAATCAACGTGAACCATAGTAATTGCAGACCGGTCATCCTTCAAACGCCTCCTTATCAAATGGGTCTTCGTACCCTTCTTGGTTGTCTCCTTGGCTGATTTCGCCGAAGGCTTCTTTTTCAGGTCCATGATCCATTTCCCGTTTCACCAGATAGACCATCGTTCCGCCTAAGCCAGAGAACAAGAGGAAGTAAACGATGTTTGAGATCAAGAGTGAGGTCACGGAAACGTTTGGTGACACACTATCTTCGATCGTAAACAAGCCGTAAACCGTCCATGGGTAACGTCCTAACTCCGTGATCAGCCAACCAGCTGTATTGGCAATAAATGGGGTGAACAAAGTGATCGCCACTACCCAAAGCAGCCAGCGTTTTTCAAAGAGCCACGGTTTCTTCTTACGCGTAAAATACAACCCCAGACCAGAAACCAACAGCATCAAGGCACCAAAACCAGCCATGATCCGGAAGCTCCAAAAGAGTGTGTTGACCGGCGGGTAGTAATTACGATCGCCGTAGGTTTCAATCAATTGCTGATTGACCGTATCCATCCCGTCGATGGAGCCGAAGGGTTCATTGAAGGCTAAGATACTCAACATATAGGGAATCGAAACACCGAAGACTTGGTGATGTTCTGCTTCATTCGCCCAAGCAACGACGGTCCAAGCCGCAGGACTCCCAGTATCTTCATACGCCCCTTCCATTGCGGCAAATTTCATTGGTTGTTCTTCAACCAAGTATTTCATTTGTTCATCCCCAGCTAGCAAGACGGTGAATGAACCGAACAATGCCACCGCAAAACCGATCCGCATTGATTTTTTGAAGAAATCACGTTCAATGTCTTTGTCTTTCTTCAATAGACGAAAGGCAGATAAACCAGCAACAATGATCCCACCCATCGTGATGGCAGCGGTGATCACGTGTAAAAACTCATACCACACCTGTGGATTTGCCAATAATGCACCGAAGTCAGTCATTTCTGCCCGGCCATTGTTCAAGGTATACCCCACTGGATGCTGCATAAAACTATTGGCAGCTAAGATCCAAAACGCCGATAGCATCGAACCTAGCGTCACCAACCAGAAAAAGGTGGCGTGCAGCTTGGGACTGACCCGATCCCATGTAAAGATCCACAGTCCTAAGAACGTCGACTCTAAGAAGAACGCCAACAAAGCTTCTAAAGCCAAGGGCGCACCAAAAATATCCCCGACAAAACGAGAATAGTCAGACCAGTTCATTCCAAATTGAAATTCTTGAATGATCCCTGTCACGACCCCGACAGCAAAACTCAATAGAAAAATATTCCCCCAAAACTTCGTCATCCGGCGATATTTTTCATCTTTTTTGATCACATAAAGTGTCTCCATAATTGCAACGACGACACCAGTTCCGATCGAAAACGGTACAAAGAAAAAGTGAAAAATCGTCGTCATCGCAAACTGGATTCGCGCTAGTGTCACAATATCCATCCTACATCCTCCTATTTCATAAAAAGTACATTAAAATAATTCTAAATAAAGAAAAATTCCAACTTCGAATATACTCCTCTAATCAGTAAAAAAGAAGCAAATTGCTTGCATTTACTGTTTTTTAATCACTTCCTCTCCGATTCTTAAACATAAGGCGCTTTCATCGGCGGAATACAGCTTATTCTAGCTAGTCCCAGCCAAAACGGGTTCCTTCAGAAAGCAATGGATCACTCAATAAAATCCCTGGAAACTCTTCTTTCAATACAGATGTGCTTAATAATTGATACATAGCAAACGTGGTCTTCATCCCTAATCTTTCCAGCTGATCTAACGTTTGCTGCATCAAGTCCGCTGCTTGTGCCTTATTTTGTTTTAATAGATGCGTCCAGCCTTCAAAAAACGGCATAAAGATCGCTTGTTCAATGTGCTCTTTTTCATAAACATGATCTCGCCATAAATGAAAGGTCTTTTCCGCATAATTCGCCTCGTCGAAAACAGCAAAGACAGAAAATACCGTCTCAAACGTGTTGTACAAAATATCTTCATTGCCAGGAATTTTTGCAAAGCGCTGACTCTTTTTGATGGCGATCGTCAAGCAGCGCCAAAGCAAAGCTGGCTCCATCGAAATTGCTACGCGGGCAAACAGCCGCAGCTCATAAACACCCCATGTATCGGTATTCAGCAAGTAATGCTTGGCAGAGTCCAAACAGTAATTGTGTTTCAGGTAAGCCTCCTCGATGGGCACCCCTTTAAAAAGCTCCTCTTTCATCAAGTAGTCAAAACGGATCAGTTGTAAGAAGTGGTCCAGCTCCAAGGAGTAATGCTGTTGAAAGTACGTGGTCAGCTTTTGATATTTCTTTTTTAATTTAGGTACTTCATCAATGGATTCGATCCCCATCGAACGGACATAGTCAACCATTAGCTTTTGAGCCTCCGAATGATGCTCCCCCGTATGTAGCAGCTGAAATTCGGAAAAACTCACTTCTAGTTTATCTAGCAAACGATGAAATCGTTCGCAGGAAATCGTCGTTTTGCCATTTTCAAATTGCGATAACAAAGACATCGACAATTGTTCATCCACTAATTCCTTCAACAACAAGCCTTTGCTTTTGCGAAGCTCTTTCACTGTCGCACCATAATTGTTCATTTTTTCACCTTCTTTTTCAATATATTGAAATAAGCAGTTGCTTTTCCCGAAGAGCCTTTATAGTTGAATTATCTTATAGAAACGAGGGAAAAGCTATGGATACCCATATAAAAAAGAAAATGCTTCACGTGAAACATTTACAAAAAAGCTTCAAAGACAAAACCGTTTTGAAAGAGGTCACTTTTGACGTCACTCCTGGCGAAGTATTTGTCTTACTAGGATCAAACGGCGCTGGAAAAACCACTTTAGTCAAAATTTTGTCCACTATCCTACCTTTTGACCAAGGAACCGCGCGGATCGATGGGATCGACTTGACCAAAGATCCAGCAGCGATTCGCGAAAAAATCAGTCTGACAGGGCAATTTTCCGCCGTCGATCAAGAACTGACCGGACGAGAAAACTTGCTGATGATTGCTGCCTTGCGCCATGTCAAAAACAAACAGTTTATCGTCCAACATTTGTTAGAGCGTTTTGATTTGGTGGATGCCAGCAACCGACTAGTCAAAAATTATTCTGGTGGCATGCGACGACGCTTAGACATCGCCATGAGTTTTATCGGCGAACCTGACCTGCTCTTTTTGGATGAACCAACGACCGGGTTAGACCCGCAAAACCGCTTAGCCACATGGCACATGATCAAAGAGATCGCCGCTCAAGGACGAACGATTTTCCTGACGACTCAATACCTCGAAGAAGCTGAATTTTTAGCAGACCAAGTCGCCATCTTGCATGAAGGGAAAATCATCTTGCAAGGAACACCAACGGAAGTCAAAGCACTGCATCCTTCACAAACGATGGAAATCAGCGTATTGACGAAAGAACACTTGCAGACCGTGCGACAGCATCTGTCTGACTTTCCGCTGCAAGTCAATGAGTCCAGTCTCTCTCTGGCATTTCCCGTCAGTCAAGACTTCCAGCATTCCTTCACGCTGTTGCAGGAACTCAATCAACTACCGATCACCATCACCAGTTTTAATCAAAAGAATGCTTCGTTAGAAGATATTTTTCTAACACTTGTCCAAGGAGGAAACCAATGAAAGCAATTATAGAAACCAACACCTTATTCAAACGCAATCTCTTGCTATCGATTCGCAGTATGGAGACTTTGCTAAGTGGGATTTTGACCCCAGCGATTTTAATGATCCTCTTCGTCTATGTTTTTGGGGGAGCCATGAACGTCGGCGATACCTCTTATGTCGATTTTGTCGTTCCTGGTGTTCTCGTCCAATGTATCGCCCAAAGCGCCTCCTCCGTTGGGGTAACGGTGACGGAAGATTTGAAATCCGGCATGGTGGAACGGCTGATGACCTTGAACATCTCTAACTCAGCCTTTTTAAACGGCCATGTCTTCGCCGCGACCCTTCGGAGCTTGATCAGCACCTTGGTCGTGTTGATCGTCGCCATGATCATCGGTTTTCGCCCCCAAGCCACAGTTGCTGGCTGGGGACTCGCTTTCCTATTGATCTTTTGCTTCACCTTCGCCTTTACTTGGGTCTCCGTTCTGGTTGGTCTCATCGCCAAAAGCCCCGAGACAGCGACCTTGTTTACTGTCTTGATCACCCTTTTGCCCTACTTAAGCTCTGGTTTCGTCCCTACGGAAACCATGCCGCGTCCGTTAGCCATTTTTGCTGAATACCAACCAATGTCGCCGATCATCCATTCTTTGCGAGGGCTTTTGTTAAACTTGAAAGATACCACCTTGATCAGTGCCTTTAGCTGGTGCGGCGGTATCGTAGTGGTGAGCTGGTTCTTGGCACGAATGCTTTATCAGAAACGGTTACGCTAGGTAAAAGGAATCAGTGGTATAATATAAGTAGTTTTCTATTATAAAAAGGCAGGGATACCCATGGATCTTAAAAACCGTCTGATCGCCTTCGCTCAGACCTTCAATGATGTTCAGGTCGACCATCCATTTGCAAAGTTTCCCGAGTACCAAGTCTTGCGGCACCGTAAAAGCGGCAAATGGTTTGGCTTGCTGATGACTGTAGAAAAGCAAAAATTAGGCTTGGAAGGAACGGAAATGATCGGAATTTTAGATGTCAAAGCAGCGCCCGAAATGGTTTCGATCATCAATCAAAGCCGCGGCTATTTACCCGCTTATCACATGAATAAAAACCATTGGCTCACCGCATTACTAGATGGCTCTGTATCAGAAAAACAACTCCAATCTTTGTTACGAGACAGCTATGAACGTACCCGTTAAACCCAAATATCACCAAAAAACCGATCAACGATGCGCCTCTATAGGAGCACCGTTGATCGGTTTTCTTTTATAACGGATCCTGTGTCATCCGTGAGTCTAACGAAACACTTAGGCCAACTCTTCTCCGTTTGTTGCAATGACTTGTTTGTACCAATCGAAGGATTTTTTCTTAGAACGATCCATCGTGCCGTTGCCTTCGTCATCAAAGTCAACATAGATAAAGCCATAGCGTTTGCTCATTTCGCCTGTTGAAGCACTGACAAGGTCGATACAGCCCCATGGGGTGTAACCGATCAAGTCTACGCCATCAGCGATCGCTTCCCCCATTGCTTCAATGTGGCGGCGCAAGTAATCGATACGATAATCGTCTTCGATCTTTCCTTCTTCGTTAAAGGTATCAATGGCTCCTAAGCCGTTTTCCACGATAAACAACGGTTTTTGGTAACGATCATACAGTTCATTCAACGCGATGCGCAGCCCTTCTGGGTCGATTTGCCAGCCCCATTCACTTGCTTCTAAGAATGGATTGCGGACGCCGCCCAACAAGTTTCCTTGTACTTCATCGGCTTCTTCTGTGGTCATATCCACGGCAGAAGACATGTAGTAGCTGAAGCCAACATAGTCAACAGTATGTTCAGCGATCAAGGCTAAGTCTTCTTCGGTAATCTCAAGATCCTCTTTATTGACGCCGTGTTCTTTGTACAAACGATCCGTAAAGGATGGGTATTTTCCACGTACTTGCACGTCGGCACAGTAGTAGTTGAAGGCTTGATTATGGATCATCGTCGCCACTTGGTTGACTGGGTTCGCATCAATGCTGTAAGTCGTTGCATAAATGATCATACAACCGATCTGTAACTCTGGGTTTAATTCATGGCCGATTTTGACAGCTTTACTGCTGGCAACAAATTGGTTGTGCCACGCTTGGATCACGTTTGTAAAGTCGCTGGCACCCGTGCTGTTGACCATCCCTTGACTCAATGCGGAGAAATGGAAAGCAGAGTTGATCTCATTGAAGGTCATCCAGTATTTGACTTTGCTGTGGAACCGTTCCAAGACAACTTTTGCAAAACGTTCATAGAAATCGATCAATGCTCGATTTTTCCAGCCACCGTATTCTTTGGCTAAATGCAAGGGCATTTCATAGTGAGAGATCGTAACCACTGGCTCGATCCCGTATTTCAAACATTCATCGATCAGCGCATCGTAAAATGCCAGTCCAGCTTCGTTTGGTGTCGTTTCATCGCCTTTTGGAAAGATACGTGTCCATGCGATGGAAAAACGATAGCTCTTGAAGCCCATTTCTGCAAACAACGCAATGTCTTCTTTGAAACGGTCATAATGGTCGATCCCGCGATGATTTGGGTAGGTGTATTTGTCCTCATCGATCGTCCAATCAAATGTATCACTGCCTAAAATCGCTAAACGCTGTTTGCCGCCAGGCATTGCATCCGCCACTGACAAGCCTTTGCCATCGCGATCGAACGCCCCTTCTAATTGATTCGCTGCGGTCGCGCCGCCCCATAAGAAATTTTCTGGAAATTTTGCCATTTGCTCGTTCTCCTTTTGTTTTCTTTTGATAAACCTACCTAGCTGGTTACTGAAAAATCCCCGATAAAAACAAAAAACCTAAATAAGAGCCGCTGCTAAAACGAGAAGAGCGCTTTCTTATTTAGGTCTTGCCTGATCGAGTCAGTAACAATCCACGTGGGTTTTCTTTCTTTAACTATAGCACTAACTCGTTGGCTTGTCATCATAAAATCGGTTTCTTTTAACCAGCGATCTTTTGAAAAAAGGGGAAATTTAACCAGTAAACCCTGTCAAATTAGCTTCTTTTAAAGAGTTTTTTATGAGTAGCCATTAAACAATTTCCTAACAATTACTGTTGACCCTTTCTATACGTTTAAGCAACTCCCTTTGATCTTCAACCATCAAGAAATCACTCGATCCATGCTTTGTTCTGCTGCTTTTTCTTGCGTTTCTTGCGCCAATTCTTGTTCGGCATTTTTCTTATCCAAAATGCGGACAAATGGGTAATAGATCAAGGCACACAAAGGAATCATCAGTAATTGAGCTACCCCGAGTTTCCAACTTCCTTGCAGAATACCTGAGAGAACGATCGGGGCACCAAAAGGCACTTGCATCCCGATAGGAATTGGTAAAATATTCGTGATGGTTAAGATATAGCCAATCACCACGCAAACAACTGGGCTTAAAATGTAGGGAATCGCCAGAATCGGGTTCATTACGATCGGTAATCCGAAGATCAGCGGTTCATGAATCCCGAAAAGTGCTCCTGGTGCTCCCAGCTTCCCGATAATTTTGAATTGTTTACTCTTTGATAAAAAGAGTAAAACTACTACTAGACCAAGCATGGCGGAAAAATTAGCATAAATACTCCAAAAAGAACCAGTCACTAAGTTAGGCATCGGTTCTCCTGCTTGATAAGCAGCCAAATTCTCAAGATCCAGAGCAGTCATTATTGGACGAATAACCGCTAATACAACGATTGCTCCGTGAATCCCAAAGACCCACAACAACTGCATGATCAATAAGGCGATACAAATCGACCAAATCGAACCTCCAAGACTTTGCAGTGGAATTTGTAGAATCGTGTATACAAATTGATGGAAACTACCGAATTCCGTCATCTTCCACAAACCGGCTGTTATCGTAAATAAGACTGCTACTAACACTGCTGGAACCAGTCCCGAAAATGTTTTGGCAATCGTTGGTGGTACACCCTCCGGCATCGTGATAACCAAGTTTTTATCGACAAAAAACACATACAAACGGGCAGTTAAGACACCCACGATCATCGCCGCAAACAACCCTCTAGCCCCCAGCCAGTCAAAGGTCAAGGCATTGATCACAAGCTCTCCATCTTCAAAAACACTGATTGGTGTTAAGACTAAAAAGGAGAACAAGGAAACAAAACCAGGGATCAAGCCTTCTTTTCCATACAAGCCTGCCAATTTGTAAGCGATGGAAAAAGCGGCATAAATAGCCAATGCATTTGTCGTAAATTGAGCCGGTAAGGCGATAATATCGCGAAACGGGGCAATCATTGATTGATAGACTTCGATTTGCATGGAAGACAACAGTGTACTGAATGCGCCGATGATCATGATCGGCAATAGCGACATCAATCCATTAGAGATTGCTTGCATATACTTATTTTGCTGAATCTTACTTGCGTAGTACTGGCCTTTTTCGGTGAACTTCTCTGCGAAAGTCATATAATACACTCCTTTTTGATCTTTGTCCGAGAAACAAAACGTCTTGATAGCAATTGTGGGGGAGCAGCTAGTATCTTTTTTAAAAAGACCCACACTGAGTAAAATCAAAAATCAGAAAATCTATTTGTGTCACATTTGCATTAGGATCATCGGCGTTTCCCCGAACCATTCGATTACTAAGTAGATCAATCAAAGCCTATCTGCTTTCGGGAATGGCCGATCATTGACTGGATTCACCGTCTTAAGAAATCAAGTGTGCAAAAATTCACCTTGTCCCTTGTTGAAGAAGAACAAGGTCCTGCCTTTTACGCATTGTTCCCCTGAAGTCAGACGGTTTCTCCAGCTGGATCGATACTTTCAGTTTGAACCTCTGCTTGCGCTGCTTCTGCTTCTGTTTTTAATTTTCCTTTATCTAATATTTTGACAAAAGGAATGTACAGCAAGCAGCCTGCCAAAACGCAAACGACTTGTAGAACTGCGACCTGCCAGCCTCCAGCTAGAAACCCATTTAGAAAAATCGGTGTGCCAAAGGGAACTTGTACGCCACTAAGTCGTGGGACGATCCCACTCCAGATCGCTAGGTACGCCACAAGCACTTGAACCAATGGTGTTAATATGAACGGAATCGCCATGATTGGATTCAAAATCAGCGGTAAGCCAAAAATCACCGGCTCATTAATGGTGAACAATCCAGGAACGGCACTCAGGTTAGCGACTGTCCGTGATTGTTTGGATTTCGCCAACAGCAAAATAACGATAATCAATGACAATGTTCCTCCAGCCCCACCAATACCAGCAAACAAATCATAAAACGACTTGCTCAAAATATTCGGCAGCTCGGAACGCGCAACGCCGCTAGCTAAAGCATCCATATTTTCCACATCCATTGGTAAGTACAAAGCGGTGACAAAGCTACCCACCACCAACGAACCATGGATACCGAAGAACCATAGCACCATTTGGATCAGTACAATAAATAACAACGAACCTACACTAGAAGACAAGCTTTGCAGCGGCATTGCCAAGATTTGATAGATGAAATCTGAGAATGAGCCATAAGAAGTAAAACTGAATGCCCAGCTAATGACGATCGCGGTAAACCCAGAAATAATTGCTGGAATCAAACCGGCGAAGGTATCCGTCACAAATTGCGGCACGCCTGCTGGCATTTTGATGGCGATATTTTTTTCTAAAATAAAGCAGTACAAACGAGCAAAGACTAAGCCACAGATCATAGCGGTAAACAAGCCTTGAGCACCGAGTTTGCTCATGTCGAGGGTCGTTGTTTCCTCTAAGGTAACCATTGGCGTCATCATCAAAAAGGCAAACAGTGAAACGATGCCGGCAGGAACCGCCGATTGCTTAAATTCTGTCGCTAAACGGTGACCGACCAGAAAGGAAGCGTACACTGAGATAACCCCGACGGTCATACTGTAACCGACGGAAAAATAGCCGCCAATATTGATCGAATTGATAAAGTCTGTCCATCCTTGAATCGGCAAAACTGCTAACAATAAGGCGATCGAACCAATAATGTTGATCGGCAGCGTCGCCATCAACCCGTTTGAAATTGCCTTTAAATACCGATTGTTGGAGATTTTATCTGCAAATACTAACACCTTATCCATATACTTATCCATTTTCTTTTCACTCCTTTATTTGGATGACAAACAATACATCTTCATGACAATTGTGGGGATGGAAAACAGTGATACCATCGGTAACTGTCAGTTTTGGTTTCAAGAAACGATTGGTATTCAAATCGATCAATGTGACGGTCGCTGTAGAAAGATCTCCTTGCAGACGAACTGTTGTATTGCTTGGCAAGTAAAGCAACGCATCCTTCGATCCTGCGATGGCTGCCATACGAATCTGTTCATCTGCATCGATCAAGCGCTCTTGGCAAGGCACAAGCTCCTGAATATTTAATAATTCGAATAATTGCTTGATAAAGCCATAGTCATCTGCCCCAGGAAAAGATAAAGCTTCTGGCCAAATCATCGGACGATCAAACGCTTCCCCGATTTCTTCCGCAAAAGTCGCCGTCGGGGTTTGCCAACTCCAGATGCCGTGGGCACCGTACGTGATCCCAGCCGCGCCGCCGGCTAACAGTGATTGCCATGCCGCTTTGCGGACATCCTTTTGACCAAATCGGCCGTATACGTGACGGGCATAGCCCATTTGTTCATAGCAAGGTTCTGAGTTGATGATCGGCAGCTGCGGTTGTCTTTGATAAAAACGCTCTGCCAAATAATAAGGCATATTCAAAAAGGCGCTGTTATGACCTGATTGGTATAAAAATAAGTCCAAATGTTCGACGATCGTTGCGGGAATCTCTTCAAAACGTCCCTTGATATGAATCGTTTTCAGAGTATTGGGCGAATGCTTTTCAAAGAAAGCAAAGGCTTCTAGATACGTATCGATGGTTGGCTGTGTTGGGAAATCCGTATCGCCACCAATAAAGTAGATCGGATGGAAGGCATCAAAAGTCGCAATCACTTTTTGATAGTAGGCCTGGCGGCAATCCTCCGGCAACACGTTGCGTTCTTTGTCCAACTGGCTAGCCCACGTGCCTGCGACATAGTTTGACCACAAGACGACCAACGCTAAAGTAAAGCCTTTCTCGTCGGCAATTTTACAAAGACGCTGAGCCCGTTCGAAATAGGCATCCTCCCAAACAGTAAAATCAAAGACGCCCGCATCAAGAGGAAACGGCAAGCAGTCAAATTGACCACGGCTGCGATCCCATTGCGGTAACACATTGATTTGAAGGGTATTGAAGCCCTGCTCTTTGCGTTTGTCTAAGTAAGTGATCCAGTCATTTTCTTGAATACTAGTAAAGGCACTCCAACAAGTGTCAGCTAAATAAAAGAAATGCTGTCCGTCTCGCAATAAGGTGCGTTTGTTTTGGCTTACGGTGATTTTCACAGTGGTGCTCTCCTTTCATCGGCACAAGTTGTGCACCGACGGTTTTTTAATCAATATAACTACTGAGCCAGCCTTCGCACAGCTCAAACCATTTAGCGACATGGGCATTGTGGTGACTTGGCTTGCGTGCCGTTGTTCGATTCGCTAATGCCAGTCCGTGTTCGCCTTTTTCAAAAATATGCAGTTCGAATGGAATCTCGGCTTCTCTTAATTTGACCGCCAGCTTCAACGAGTGCGCCACATCGACTAAGACGTCTTCCGTCGTATGCCAGAGAAACATCGGAGGTGTCCACTGATCGACATGATGCAAAATGTTCATGGATTGAATGGCTTCTTCCGTCGGTTGTTTACTCCCAAAAAAGCGTTCGTTGGCAGTTAAAGATTTTTCGATCAGACTAGCAGCAAAGCCTAGCTCATCGATTGGGAAGGCATGCTCTTGATAAACCAATGGGTAGCCGGCGATCGCCAAATTCACTTTCAGTAAGTCACTGCTAACGCCCAACGCTTCTGCCAGCTCAGCATCGTGCCAGCGCGTCGCTAACTGCAACGCTAGATGTCCGCCTGCTGAAAAACCGCAAACGATGATTTGCTCCTCATCCACCAACCATTCTTGAGCATGCGCACGAATGGTTTTGACGGTTTGGGCGGCTTCCATCAAGGCATTGTGGGGAACGTTTTTCACTTGGTCACCGGTGGTGTACCATAAAACAACACTATTTAGCCCGATACTATTGAATTTCAAGGCAATGACTTCCGCCTCTCGATCACTGGTAAATGCGTAGCCGCCGCCTGGACAGACGATCACTAGCGGTCGTTTCTTGCCGATATTGTACTCTTTGGATTGGTGCAATAAATAGGTATCCACGTAAGCCGTTTGATTCAATTGGATTCGTTGGGTCTCCATATAGTTCCTCCTTTATCCTTCACTAAAAGCAGCTGATTTCTCAATGAACCGTTTCCATTTTTCATATTTCAAACGGATCACGGCCTGTTCGGCTTGCGGAACGATCGTGGTTTGCTGAATAGCTGGTTCATTCATGGTTGGATTGGCAACAAGCATCGTGCCGATGGCTGAAAATTCTTCGACTTCGCTGACGATGACGGGTTTATTGATCAAAGTCGCTAATAAGCTCATCAAGGCGCGGTTTTTCGAAACACCGCCATCGATCATTACCTGATTGATCAGTCGTTCAGCGACTTCTTCCATCACATCGATCACTGCTTTGATTTGAAAAATGATGCTTTCTAAAACGGCTTTCAACAGCTCATGAGTCGTCGTCGTGCGTTTCATGCCGACAAAGCTGGCAGTCATCGTATTATCCCAAAAAGGGGCACCCATTCCTTGCAATGCTGGGATAAAATAGATGTCTTCTTGACTGTCATTGGTCAGCACTTCTTGACAGATCTCAGCTACATCTGGCAGCGGAGCCACTTGCTCACTGAACCAGTTGATGGCGTCACCACAGGAACGGATGATGCCTTCTAGCGCAAACGCTGTTTTCTGGCTAGTTTGCCAGCCGACCGTCGTCAAAATGCGGCGATCTCGCAACGTCTGCTCCTGCTGCACTTGCATCATGATCGAACAACCGGTACCCATCGTGATTTTTACATCCCCAAGGCTTTGACAACCTTCCCCGAATAATGCCGCTTGTGAATCGGCTAAGATTCCTTTGATAGGGATTCCGTGATAGTTACCGAAAACCGTATCAGCAGGTTTGATCGCTGGCAAGTCTGCTAGATGGATGCCAAAAAGTTTGACGAGCTCTGCATCCCAACGGCCCTCTTCAATATTGTAAAACAATGTTCGGCAAGCGTTGCTGGCTTCGGTCGCAAATACTGTCCCTTGCGTTAAATTCCACAACAGCCAGCTGTCCATCGTACCGATCGCCAACTCGCCAGTTCCCGACTTTTCCTTGATGGCCGATAATTCTTGTGCCAGCCATTTCACTTTGGTGCCAGAAAAATACGGGTCTAAGCGTAAACCGGTCTTTTGATTGATCGTCCTTTCCCAGCCTTGTGCCGTCAATTCTTCACAAATCGCGGCGCTGCGGTTGCATTGCCACACGATCGCATTGTACAAGGGATTGCCAGTCAATCGGTCCCATGCAACGATCGTTTCTCGCTGATTGGTCAATGACAAGGAAACGATTTGATCTGCAGTGATCGCTTGTTCTTGAAACACTTGTGCCAGCAATTCTTGGACATTTTGCCAAATCTCGAGGGGATCATGTTCGACCCACCCGACTTTTGGATAAATTTGGCGGTGTTTTTTATCGTAACGTTGCAGGATTTTCCCTTCTTGAAACAGTAAGAGCTTGGTACCGGATGTACTCTGATCTAAAACCAGCTGATAGGTCTTGTCCATCTTAAGCTCCTAGAAACGCAACCGCTGTTTTCGCTATGGAGGCACCGTCTAAGCCATAATGGGCAAACAGTTCTGACGAAGAACCAGTAATCAAGGCTTCATCCGGAAAAGCAATGATTTTTTGTCGAATGTCCGTTTCTTCTGTCAGTGTTTCCGCCACGGCAGCTCCTAAGCCGTTGTATTGGCTGTGTTCTTCCACAGTGATCACGGTGCCTGTTTCTTTCGCCACTCGTTTGACCGTTTCTGAATCAAAGGGCTTCAAGGAATGAACATTTAAAACGGTAGCAGTGATACCTTGTTTTTCCAATAGCTCCGCAGCATCCAACGCTTGGCGCACGGTTTCGCCGGTGGCGATCAATGCGACATCTTGGCCGCTTCTCAGCTCAATGGCTTTGCCGATCTCAAAAGGATAATCTGCAGAATCATAACAATCTTCAACAGGATTGCGACCGAGACGGATATAGGCTGGTTCATTTGATGCCGCTAAGGCTTTAAACATTTGGATCGTTTCAAAGCGATCTGCTGGCAACAGCACTTGCAAATTAGGGATCGCTCGTGCCACTGCGATGTCTTGCAAGGAATGATGACTCATGCCTAATGCCCCATAACTGACACCACCGCTGATGCCTACGAGTTTGACATTCTTATTCGAATACGCGACATCGACTTTGATCTGCTCGATACTGCGCATGCTGAGAAAACAAGCTGGAGAGGCAACGAAAGGGCGTTTGCCCATATGGGCTAAGCCAGCCGCAATACTGACGATGTTTTGCTCTGCGATCCCTACTTCCACCAATTGTGTCGGTAATTCCTTGGCAAAAGGTGCTAACGAAGCGGAACCACGAGAATCACTGGTCAACACCGTGATCGCAGGATTCTTTTTTCCTTCTTCAATCAATACGTCGCACATTGCTTGGCGATTGGCAATATTATTTTTTCCCATGAGTCAAAACCTCCATTTGCTGATCAAGTTCGGCAATGGCTTGTGCAAGCTCTTCTGCCGTTGGCACTTTATGATGCCATTGCGCTTGATTTTCGGCTGCAGAATAGCCTTTGCCTTTGATGGTTTTGGCAATGATCAGCTTCGGTTGATTGGGCTGATGCGGTTTTTCTAATGCAGCCACCAAGGCAGCCATATCATTGCCATCAACGATATGCACATCCCAACCAAAGGCACTCCATTTTTCATCTAGCGGCTCCACTGCCATCACATCTTCCGAGGCTCCAGTGATCTGCAAGCCGTTGCGATCAATGATGGCGGTCAAATTGTCCAGCTGGTAGTTGGCAGCCGCCATGGCTCCTTCCCATACCGAGCCTTCTGCTAATTCGCCATCTCCCAACAACGTATAGGTTTGATACGTGCGGTGATCCAGTTTGCCTGCCAAAGCGATCCCTACTGCGACAGGTAAACCGTGACCTAGTGAACCAGTATTCATCTCAACACCAGCTACTTTATTGTTTGGATGACCGATCAGTCTTGAACCAAATTGCGAAAAGGTGGCTAATTCTTCTTTCGGCAAAAAACCTTTGTCCGCTAAAACGGCCCATAATACTTCTGCCGCATGTCCTTTACTTTGGATATACTGGTCACGATCTTGCTTTTGAGGATCTTTCGCATCGACATTCATTATCCGATAATACAAGGCCACTAAAATATCGGTACAAGAAAGATCCGAACCAGTATGACCCGTTTTTGCTTGATAGATCAGCTCTAACACGGATTTTCGAATCGTTAAAGCCTTCATCTCCAGCTCGTTTATTTCCATGATTGATCCCCTCTCAAGTATGCTTTGACGT
Organism: Enterococcus sp. DIV0755f; assembly: GCF_051713725.1. Lineage (NCBI taxonomy): Bacteria > Bacillati > Bacillota > Bacilli > Lactobacillales > Enterococcaceae > Enterococcus > Enterococcus sp. DIV0755f. The sequence goes on along the minus strand of NZ_JBIOQL010000001.1, from coordinate 66,196 downwards.
CTTCTTCGATTGGATCATAAAAATCTGGCTGCACGCCGATGTATTTGCACGCTTCGTACAAGATCGGCACCACATTTTTTCTGACCGCCGCAACATGATGAATATAAGGGCCCTCAACGAGTTTGAATTCCAAGCGATTCAAATTCGCAAATTCCAGATAGAGATAGGTCCCTTGATTGTATGGGCCATCGATCCCTTTACCAGTACCCATCAGTAGGGAGTACTCGCCGTTGTCCCCATCAAAGCGACACAGCGTATACTCGTCTTTGATTGCCCGAAAAGCGACTGATCCTGGATAGTCAAAAACAAAATGTCGTTGCGGCAAGATCGGTTTGGTCTCTGCGGTGGAATAAGCAAAAACTCCTAAGTGCTGCAGCAATTCGCCATTCTCGTTTTCTGGATGGCGGCAGTTGACATCCGCAAAGATCGCACGGTGTTCCCCCAACGAAGCGGCTTCGACCAACAGTTCCGAGATCGCCCCATGGACATCCGTCTCACAGACAAAAGGCAAGCCTTCTTCTTGTAGCAGCGACAAGGAGGCATACGGTAAAATACCGATTTCGTCTTGTAAGGCCGTCCAACACTGGATGACTCCTGCATTGCAGCCGTAGCTTTCACATAAGTTTTGCAAAGCCACTTTAAGGGCTGCCACCATCTCCAAATCTTTCGCCGAAATTTGGACTTCCGTATTGGTTTCAAAATAATCAATGACTGCTTGCACTTTATCTGGCTGCTGTTCTTTGACTTTCTTGATTTCTTGCACTACTTCTTGGATCGGTACTGGTGATAGCGAAATATTGAAACGCTCCAATAGTTCGCCTTCGTTGCAGATCACGGTCCAAAAATCAAAGGGGCGTGGGCCAACTTGCAAGATTCGTGTTTGTTTGAAGGTCTTGACGACATTGCAGACTTTGATAAAGTCTTGCAAGCCGCGGGCAAATTCTGGTGAATCAATATCAGAATTTTTGACATAGGTGAAAGGTACCTTGAAACGGCGCAAGACTTTCCCGATAGCGAAAAGACCGCATTGCGTATCCCGCAAACGTGAACCGTCGGCGGCTGGTGTCTCGTCTTTGGGTCCCCATAGTAAGACGGGGACGTCTAGTTTTTTGGCTAGACGAGCACAGGCATATTCCGTACCAAAGTTTTCATTGGCTAGAAAAAGACCGTCGATTTTTGCTGCTTTGAATTTTTCGGCGATTTTTTCAACCCCTTCATCATCGTATAGTAAGCCGTCTTCGTTGATATCTAAAATATCTACATAATCAATGGCGAGTTCGTCCATTTTTTGTCGTGTCAGATTGGCGTACTCAATGGCTGCTTCTGCACTAAACAAATTTCTTCTAGTCGGGGCGAACCCGATGGTTACTTTATCCATAAAACCACCCTTTGCGTTTTAGTATATTTAGCTAAATTTTTATTTCTCCGACGATTCGTGCTACATTTTTACTTAGAAATTCCTCATCCGTCAGTAAAACGATTTTTTTATCAGGAAAGGCTGCTGCGACTTTCGCTTGATTGAAGCGGGTTTGAGGAGCTAAAATCAAAAAATCATAGTCATTCCCCACCATAAATATTTCTGAAAAAGGCGCGGAATTGACTTGGTAATGCTGATCATCCGCTAGTTGTTCTTTAATCGCTTTGACGAGCAGTGCGCTGGAGAGCCCAGTGGCACAAAAGAGACCGATCTGTGTCATCTATTCACTTCCTCAAAATGTAACCCCTTACTTTTTACACCTTAAATATAGCACAAGCTAAATATTTTGCAATAGTTTTAGATAAATATTTTTGTTAAATAACTAAAAAAGGGCAAAACGCTTGCTAAACGTTTTGTCCTTCTTCTTATTTTTCATATTATTTTTATTCTTAATTGATGCTTTCGCGTTCGACGATCGTCGTGGCGACCAGCATTTTCAGATGGTTTTCATCTTCACTCGTGATTTTCTCGATCAAGCGTCGCACGGCTTGGCGACCAAGGTACACTTTATCTACTTTTACGGTGGTCAGTGGTGGGTTGCAAAATTCCGCCAAAGGAATATCATCGAACCCAACAATGGTCAACGGATGATCGGGAAACACTTCGCGAATGGCTTTCATGGCACCGATGGCGATATTGTCATTGACCGCAAAAAAAGCGCTTGGTAACGGTCGCTGATCGGCACGCAAGGATTCCAAATAGACCTTCATGTCTTGATAGGAGCCTTCCAAGGTGGGTTCTACTAAGGCTTCCGTCTCTTCATAATGGATCAGATCATGCTCTTGGATCGATTGGATGAACCCTTGCTTGCGTTCACGGAAGTTGTTGATTTGAAAGGTTGAATTGATGATGCCGATGTCACGGTGGCCTTTTTCGATCATCTTTTCAACGATCTCATAGGCACTGTCACGATTATTGATGGCGACAAAATCAAAGTCCTGCGAATTAAACACCGTATCTAAAATCACTAACGGTACTTCCAAATGGCGAAAGACTGCTAAATCTTGTTTTTCCAATTCCGTTCCTAACAATAGCAAACCATCTGCTAATTCTGGACGGATCTTTTCGATCGGGTCTTCTTCTGGTGCCAGTGTGATATGGGAAATGACCAGTTCATAGCCTAACGCACTGCACTCCATTTCGATTCCTCGGATCAATTCAGAAAAGAAAGGCGTATCCCCTACGACATTTCCTTGTTTGTTCATTACGACAAATTTGATTTTTTGGCTTTCCGTTTTTTTAATTTCTCGCTGATCAAAATACCCCATCTCACGAGCGATCTTCAAGATCGCTTGCCGTTTTTGTTCACTGATCCCCTTACGATTGTTGATCGCATTAGAGACTGTTCCGCTGGAAACGCCAGCTTTTCGGGCAATATCAGAGATCACAACTTTCATTTGCTCACCGCTTTCTGCTTCTCATTCTGTTAAAAGTATAGCAAAAGAATTGTTTTTTTACTACCAAAAAAGCTAAAACAAACTAAAATTTTTAGTTTGTTTTAGCTTCTACTTTGATTAGTTACTTTGTTCTGCCAAAATGTAGAAGGACAATGGGTCGATGGTTATCCTTGGCGCTGCTACGCCGCGAGAAGCGATCCCAGCTCCTTTGGGGTCAGCAACGAGGTGCCAAGAAGTATTTTCTGTTGCCGTCGGTAAGCCAAAGGACCAGCTTTCTTCCGTGCTGTTGAGTAAAACGAACAAGGAACGCCATGGATGCTGTTCGTCACGATTGGGTACTTGATACGCCAAGCGATTTTCATCCTTTGTCTCATAAAAGACCATGCTTTCAGCCGTTTGGGTCGTGGCATCTCTCAATGGTGCATAGGACTGCCGCAATGCCCACAAGCCCCGATACAGCTCACGCAATTCTTTGAAGGTTTTGGCACGTGCCCAATCCAGCTGATTGACTGTCAGTGGCGAACGGAAGGAGTTTTCATCGCCTTCTTTGGTACGGCCAAATTCTTCCCCAGCTTGGGTTAGCACGGCTCCTTGGCTAGTAAACAAAATGGCTGCTGCTAGTTTGTTACGGGCTAAAAGCTCAGGATCAAAATCATAATTTCTTTCCTTCGCTGAAGCCTGCATGGTTGCCACCAGTTTGTCCCATAAGGTCAAATTATCATGGACTGACGCATAGGCGATCACTTGGCGGGGCGATTTTGCCCAACGCTCGGCGCCTTCTTGCCCAGCAACTTTCGTATTTCCTTGAATCGCCGTTGCCAAATTTGCTGCATAAAAGGTTTGCTTGACTTGCGGTTGACCATTCATTCCTTGAATAAACGCGCCGTCTGTTTCTTCAAAGACATCGCCTTTGATACTGTCTCTTAAATCATTGCTAAAAACCGCAACGCCTTCTGACAGTGCCCAAACATTGCTTTTGTTCGCTGGGATATTCGGCTGAATAATTTGATTGCTGCCGGCATCCCATGGCTCGCCGTATAAAATCACATGGCTGAAGCCGGCATCATCTAGGCGTTGCCGCAACTGGTTCATGGTTTCCACATCGATCAAGCCCATCAAATCAAAACGAAAGCCGTCGATTTTGTATTCTTGCGCCCAATATAAAACTGAATCAATGATAAATTTGCGCATCATTTTCCGTTCAGAAGCCACTTCATTGCCGCAAGCAGAACCGTCCGCAAAATTCCCCGCATCATCTTGGCGGTAGTAATAATCAGGCACCGTCAAATTAAACCATGATTCTTCTGTGATCGCAGTGTGATTGAAGACCACATCCATTACAACGCCGATGGCTTCTTCATGCAGCGATTGGATCATTTGCTTGCATTCACGAATCCGCGCCTTGGGATCACTAGGATCAGAAGCGTATCGTCCTTCAGGGACATTGTAATTTTTCGGATCATAGCCCCAGTTGTAGGCAGACGAAGTTTCATCATTGTCAAAATCGAAGATCGGCAGCAGATGAACATAATTGATCCCCAGCTCTTTTAAATAAGCCATGCCAGTTGGTTGACTTTCATCCCCCACCAGATGGGTCTTTTTTTCAGTAAAGGCTAAATATTTCCCGCGATTTTCTGGTGAAATCCCGCTGTTTTCGGCGCCACTGAAATCTTCGACATGCAATTCCCAAATATAGGCATCTGTGATCGATTGCTGACCGACGCCGTGAGTCTCCTGCCAGCCTTCAGGATCTGTTTCCTTTAAATCAATGATGGCCCCACGGTTCCCGTTGATCCCTACTGCCTTGGCATAAAGATCCACCGCTTCGACTTTTTGACCGTCTCGTTGAAATTCAAACGTATAAAACAGCTCTTTGACGGTTTCTTCCGTCGTGACTTGCCAACAGTTGTCTTCTTGGACCATTGGCAGTGTCAGCAGGCGATCGTCAGTCCCAGCGACACCGCTTTGATAAATCAATACTGAAACGGCCTCTGCTTCTGGTGACCAGCATTTGAACGTGGTTTGCTGTCCTTGAAAAGTCACACCAAGATCATTCCCGTGGTACGTATGTTCTTCTAAAAAACCGATCCTGCGATCGATCGCAATCTTTTTTTCTCCATACTGCGTGTTTTGTCCCATCAAAATTCCTCCATTCAACGTTGCTAACTATAAAACCCAGTTACTTTTCTGCTATTTCTACCTTCTCATATTTCTTGAAAATTGCCAACAATAACTGACAGCGTACATACAAAAAACAGCTAAGACCAAAAAAGCAGGCAATGTACATGCTGAAAACCAGCGCATAGGGTGAAAGAAGCATGATGACAATAGGGGCTGCAGTCAGAAGATGAAGACTAAGTATTTTAAAAGGGTGCTTTGCAGCGACTTTGATGCTGTTCAAAAGGATCGTTTTGATTTCGCTATCGTAACGTGCGAGTAAGAAAAACGGAACTTGGAAAAACTGAAGCCACATGAACGTACAAATTACTAAGCCTACGGTAAAAAGATCAGGAGTCCCTTTTAGTTGGAAATAATACAACCAATCAGCAGTCAAAAGCCACAAAGAAAAAAGTAGACTAAGCCAGATGAGAGTGCTCTTTCGAAAGCTTTGGCAAAAGACCGACCAAAACTGCTGAACAACAGTCGGTGCTTTTCCTTCTGTCAGATCAGTCGCCACTTTAGAACCCGCAGTGATGGCTGCGCCGATCGTGAAGAGCGGCAAACTAAAAAACAAGAGCAGTACATTCAATAGGAGCAACTGGCTGAATTTCCAAGCGATTCGTGCGAAGAAGTTTTCTGAATGAAAAAAGTGTATCATGTGGGTTTACTCCTTTACTGATCCGACAACGATTCCTTGAACGAAATATTTTTGTAGAAGCGGATAAATAATCAATAACGGCACCACTGCCACCACGATCTTCGCTGCATTCAAGTTTCGATCAGAGACCGCTAGTAGACTTTGTAGCTGCTCGGAAGTCAAATTTCCGGCTTGTTGCATTGTTTCAGCAATGTTGACTGATAGTGTTTGGATATAGGTCATTAAAGGATAGTTTTCAGTCTTGGTCATATAGATCAGTCCACTGAAAAAATCATTCCAACTGCCGACAATACTGAATAGAGAAACTGTTGCCAAACAAGGCAATGACATTGGGATATAGATTCGTCCCAAAATCTGCAGTGGGTTGGCACCATCGATCCGAGCAGATTCTTCCAATGATTTGGGGATTCCCCGAAAGAAATTCATCACCAAGATCACACTGCCGATAGGGACTGCACTAGGTAAAATCAGGGACCAAATCGTATTCAATAACCCTAGATTGCGAACGACTAAATACGTTGGGATCATGCCGCCGCTGAAGAGCATAGCAAAAACCATCACGCCCATGAATAATTTTCTCGTTCGAAATACTTTTTTTGATTTAGACAGCGGGTAAGCCATCGTTACGATCATCAAGAGGTTCAACAGCAGCGAAACGATCACACGAATGACCGAGATCCCAAAGGAACGCCAAAATTGCTGATCGCTCATGATGCGCTCATAAGCTGCTAAGGTCAGATCCACTGGCCATAGCCCCACAGCATTTGCCGCGACCGCACTGCTGCTGCTTAAAGAAAGTGCCACGACATTCAACATCGGTACTAAACAAGAAAGAGCTAAAACAATGACGATCAAATAAATTACTGCATGCCGTATACTAAATTTTTCTTTCATCTCTTTTTTCCTTTCCTTAAAACATCACTCTGTCAGTCTTCTTCTCCGCAATTTTGTTGGAAGACCAAATCAAGAATAGACCAATCACCGATTTGACCAGACCAACGGCAGTCCCTAAGCTGTAGTCTCTACCGATCAGACCGATTCGGTAGACATAGGTATCGATAATATCACCGCTTTGATACACAACCGGAGAATACAGGTTATAAATTTGGTCGAAGCCGGCATTTAAGATATTAGGCAGCGACAAAATCGTCATCAGCAAAATAAAAGGCATCATCCCCGGCAGGGTTACGTGCCAGACTTTTTTTGACCAAGAAGCACCATCCATCGTTGCTGCTTCATATAACCCTGGATCAATCGAGGTAATGGCAGCAAGGTACACGATCGAACTGTAACCGAAACTTTTCCAAACATCGGTCCCGATCAGCAAACGCGGAAATAGCTGATTACTACCCAAAAAGTTTAATGGTTCTACACCAAAGTTTTGTAAAATCTGATTCACCGTTCCATCAAGGCTGAATAAATTGACCACTACTGAAGCCAGTATGACCCATGAAAGAAAATGGGGCAAATAAACGATGGTCTGAATGGAGCGTTTCATCCACTTTATACGTACTTCATTTAATAGAATCGCAAAAAGAATCGGTACGATCGTATTAAAGATAATTTTCCAAAAAGCGATAAAAATCGTGTTTTTAGTCACTAAGAAAATATCCGGTAAACTGAACAAATAACGAAAGTGCTCGAATCCCACAAATTCAGAACCTAATACACCTTTCGCTGGCACATAATCTTGAAATGCCATCAACAGCCCAAACATAGGACCATAAGAAAAAATCAAAATAAAAATGATGCCTGGTAAAATCATCCCTAAAAAGAAAAGCTGGTCTCGAGAAAACCACTTTTTCTTTTCTTTTTTGCTTTCTTTTTCAACAGAAAGTTCCATTTACTTACTCCTCCATAAAATTTTTGCCTCACCAGCCGCTTGATGAAAAAATTCGAACAAAGAAAAGGCACCTGCAGTCGATTTTCCTGCATACAACCTTGCTTTTCTTTGTTCGAAAGATGAGTGTCAGAACCGCTGGAGTGGCCGCTTAATTATCTGCTCGCTGATCTACTACTTCTTGCATTTCTTCAAGTATGGCTGTCCCACCTTGGCTATTCCAGGTCTCAACATAGTTGTCGAAGTTTTCCAGGGGTTCTTCTCCAGTGATAAACTTAATGAAGGTCTCTTCCTCCAGTTTCCCTACTTGTGCGCCGTTTCGTTCATTGGCTTTGATCGAATCAAAACGCGGTGGTTTCACTTCATTCAAACGTCCTTGCTCTCTGATACCGCCCATCACATTATTGACGGCTAAATAGCGGGAAGCATAGCGGGTCCAGTCCACCGGATCGGTTTCTTCAGGGCTATCCAGATATTGCTTGATTTTTTCGGCATTTTCTTTGATGAAGAAGTTAGAGATATCATCGATAGATGTTTCACCAACCGCCGCCTTGGAAGCTTCTACAGCATCATCAATCTCACTATAGGCTTTTAAGAAAACAACATTCCATGGACGAACCGTCCCATCGACATCCACTTTCGCATAGTCATAAATTTCCGGAAACTCGGTTTCAATATCTTCCGAGTTGGCAACTTCACCATAAATCAGATTGATCATCTCCATGATTTTTTCCGGCTCAGAAAAACCTTTGCGCACCACGATGTATTGCCCAGTGCCACGGTTAGCCACGGCATTGACCTCGCCATCGCCGTTAGCATTTTCAAGCGCATAAGGAACAAATTCAGCATTCGGATCATTTTGTTTAGCTTGTACTAACCCCCAGTCAGGCATGTGCCAAGGACCAAAAGCGATGCCCGTTTCTCCATTAACCATCATGGCATGGATATCGTCATACGTCCGGGTACCAAATTGCGGATCCATGAACCCTTCATCTTGCCATTCCTTCAGCAGCGTTAGTGCTTCTTTCATTTCTGGCGTATTGGATCCATAAAACATCTGTCCATTCTCATCTTGGAGATACGATTTTGGGTAGGCTCCAAACGCATTCATAATGGCTGTCCCTGTATATGCCGTGCCGCCATGATTTGGCGAGGACAACCAGAAGGCCAATGGCAAACCAACCGCTTTTCCGGTGTTGGCTAAATCATTTTCTTGAAAAGCAATCGCTGTTTCCTTCAACTCATCCAATGTAATTGAGCGATTGCCATCTTTATCCAGTTCAATCCCCAGCTCATCTAGCCAGTCCTGGCGCAACCAGACAAGATTGGGCCCGAAGTCATCGCTAGTAGATGGGATCGCCATCAAGCGATCATCAAACGTAGCTGCTTCTAACTGAATCCCATCAAACGAATCATAGATGTCTTTTAGAAAATCGTCGGCATGCTCCTCAAATACTTCGGTCAAGTCTTCCACTAAATCATTGTTAACTAATTCTTCCAATTCATCTCTTGATCCGACGATCATTGTATCCGGTAGTTCCCCTGAAGCGATCGCTAGCGATACTTGCCGATCGTAATCTTCCCCGTGAGCTTCAAAGGCACTCTCCAGTTCGATGCCCAAGCGTTCTTGAATCAATCGAGTATACGCGTTGTTGCTGTAAGAGTCCCCCTCCGGCAGTTTTGAGTTCGGTGCGGTTTGGCGTCCGATCGTAATCACGGTATCCCCATTTTCATTGGTCTTTGCTTCTTCTGAACTGCATCCTGTCATAATAAGTGCTGAAGCCATGGCTGTTAAAATTGCTGTTCCCCGCCTGAATTTCATTGTTTTCCTCCTCAAACTTTTTTGATATCCTTATTATACGCAATCGCTTCCATAGAAAATATAGCACTTTTTTCAGATTTATAGCACGATTTCCAGAAAATAAAACGTTTACAAATTTGCTCTGTTGCTTTTTTTGTTTATCGCTTACTATAGAAAGAAGAAGCGACTGTGTAATTTTCTCTATACGAAAGGACGGCGAAAACCATGTACCGACTGCTGCTTGCTGATGACAGCTACGATCAAAGAGAAGTGATCAAATACTTCTTGAGTCAGCATGAAAAAGAATGGCGGATCGAAGAAGCCAAAAATGGCCGCGAAGCCTGGCAACTTTTTCAGAAACAGCCCTTTGACTTGATAATTACCGACGTAAAGATGCCCTTTATGGATGGACATGCCCTCGTAGCGAGAATCAAAGAAGCAGTTCCTGAAATTCCTGTGATGTTTATCAGCGGCTTTGAAGATTTTCATTATGTAAAAAAAGCCATACAGTTACAAGCGGTTGACTACCTCTTAAAACCAATCGACCCTGATGATTTTTATGAACAAATAAATAAAATCATTCTTTTTATCGATCAACAAAAGCAGCGCTCTTACACAAAAACAATCGCACAAACCCATTATTTGAAAGAGATTTTGAGTAAACTTTTTTATGGCTATCCTTGGCATTCACTACCGAAGGAAGAGCAATCGGTTGCACAAGATTTTTTTAAGACTCATCCCTCTTTTTTTCTCGTTACTTGGCCGCTGGATTCTTGGAATGCGCCGGATTTCGTCCCTTCACTGTCTGCTGCATTTCCTGAAATGTTCAGTTTATTTTTAGCTCCAGCACAACTGCTCTTTTTTAACGAACCTTTGCCAAAAAGGGAAATCGAGGAGCGAAAAAACAACTTGACTACCTATTTTTCCGAGCAGTTTCAGCAAAAAATAACACTTTTTGACAGCGGACCAGTTCCCCATCATTCCGGGGTGTACGGCACCTATCATGACTTACTAAAGACCAGTCAGCGGTCTTTTTATCAGCAAAACAAAGGGAAAATCTGCCAGCTGCTTCCGGGAGATCACTACATCGTCAAGAAAGCTCTTTTTGAAAAAACCGTTTCGTATGTGAATCAATACGAAAGTAAAAAAGCACACGCGCTTGTGAAAACAGTTTTCGACTGCTTTGAAACAAATGGACGTGAGGAACCAACCAATACCAAATTTTATTTTGCGACCTTTTATCAAACCATCATCGATCAGTGCACGATCGCCTTTGATGCGGAGCATGGCGCTAATCAGATCGGAAAAATACTGGAAGCGCCAAGTCTACAATTAATTGCGGATATTTTTGATGCCCTCTTCCGTTATATCCATGATGCACTGCTTCAAATCAACGGGAGTCAGTCAAATGACTATGTGTGCCAAGTAAAATCCTATATATTCGCTCATTTTCACCAAGAGTTGAGCTTGGAGCGCTTAGCAAAGGAAGTCAATATCAATCCTAACTACCTAAGCGAATTATTCAGTACTTCTGAAGGCATGGGTATCACCAAATACATCAAGTCTTACCGTATCAAACAGGCTCAGAAGCGTTTAAAGAACTCGAACTGCAGCATTCGAACTATCTCCAAACAAGTTGGCTTTAATCATTATTCCTATTTTTGCAAAACGTTCCGAGAAATTGTCGGAATGACGCCGGATGCCTATAGAAAGAGAGGTCCCTCTTGTTAAGAAAAGTCCACGATTGTTTTAAAAATTTTCGTTTTCAAAAAAAGATCGCCCTTATTTCGATTCTTTCAAGCATTGTTCCTCTGATCGTTTTGACCTTTGTCGGGGTATCTATCATCCGAGCCTTTATCCAACAGCAGGAAAAAAGTGCTTACTCCGATAATCTCAAAAGTATCAGCTATCAGTTAGAAAGCAAGATCCATACCTATCGGGACAGCCTGCTTTTCTTAGCCAACAATACCGCCTTGACGCAAGAACTTTCTAGTCAACGCTTCTCAAACTTTGATCAATACAATCTCTTTCAAAATACGATCGTGCCTTTGTTTCACAGTGTTCGTTTTCCGCAAGCAGATATTAAAGGCATCACACTATACACCACGATCGATCTTTATGATCATGGGCAATATGTCAAAAAAATTACTGCTGACACGGCGCTACCTTTTCTCAAAGAGAAACCCTCGACTGAAATTCGCACGTATTTTGACAAAGAACGGGAGGAACTTTCTTTTTATACCAACCTTTTTTTAAAAGGCCATACCGCAGATTCCCTAAACTACATCGTTTTGACCATCGATCGAGCAGCATTGTTCACGAATCTTGATGCAGTCACTGAGGAACCTTACGATTTGACGATCCAGTCAGAGACCGGGCAGACGCTTTACCGCATTGATTATTTGACGAAGCAGCAGCGTACTCAAAAACAGTGGTTGGTTGGAAGCGCAGTTATTGAAGAAGCCCCTGTACTGCTGGATAATCATTGGCAAATCGTTTTTGTTAAAACCGCACAGTCATTTTTCAGCAGTCTACTGTATCTAGTTGGTGCGGCACTCATTATCTTTGGTTTTGTATTAGTGATATTGGTTTTATCCAGCTGGTGGCTAGCAAAAACAGTGGTACAGCCGATCAATTCTTTGGCCCAGCAAATGGCTTCTTTATCAATGGATCAATTCAAAATCGAGCATAGTTATTCTTCAGAAGATGAAGTTGGACAGTTATACACCAATTTTCAAAAAATGCTAGATAAAATCGCTGAGCTGATCAATGAAGTATATGAAGCCGAACTGAAACAAAAAGAATACGAATTGCGGGTTCTGCAAGCCCAGATCAATCCGCATTTCTTTTATAATTCCTTAGCATTGATCAGCAATACTGCCACACTAAACGGCAATCACGAAATCCGTGAGATGGCTCAGCTGCTGTCTCGATTCTACCGTCTCAGCCTAAACCAAGGATCCAATCGGTTATCCGTCAGCAAAGAACTCGATCTGACGATCACCTATGCTAAAATTCAGCAAAAAATGCATCACCATTCCTTTGATTTAGTCCTCGAAATTGACTCAAATATCGATGAATATCCGATGATCAATCTACTCTTGCAGCCGTTTGTCGAAAATGCCGTCTTTCATGGGCTGGATCATATTGAAGATGACCGCAGAGGTGTATTGACGATCCGCTGCCTCAAAGAAGGACAATGGCTGCGGTTTGAGATTCAAGACAATGGTCCCGGGATTGATCCTGAACAGCTAAAACAACTGGAGCAACCTTCTGATCAACATTATGGTATCAACAATGTACGCCAGCGGCTAGCATTATACTATGGCACGCAAGCTTCCTTAGCGATTCAATCAGTAAAAGGTGAAAAAACCACAATTGTTCTACTCATACCGCAAGACTTGCCTCCTCAAAAAAAACCGTTAGTGAAGAATGTTTGATCACTAACGGTTTTTTGGTGTCGAAATATTCAGATATTTGTTTTAATGCTTGATTTCAAGTACCTATTCTTCTACAGCAAACGCACCAGCCTCTAACAATGCTTGCGGTCCCCGATCACGTGGCGCGCTTTTTGGTTCCTTTAACATTCGTTCCCAATACTCAATGGTATCTTTCATAAAATCATTCTTGCTGTCACTACACCCTTCACGAATAAACAGCAATACCAACCCACTAAAAAAGATCAAGGCTTCTTCATGATATTTTCTCAGATCGCTTTTATGCGCACCTTGAAAAACAGCTGATTCAGCAATTGCTTCTTGAAAATAAGCAAAAGAACGCTCTTTTATGTAAGGACCACAGCCAATATCATTTAAAAAAAGTGCGAAAAAGAGGTTGCGATTGCGGCTGGCAAATACGTAATAGTCCTGCCAAAAGCTGTATAAGGAATCGAGTGTCTCTTCTGACTCTTTTTTTGTTTCGTGAATGTCGCGAAACACATCATCAACCATCGCCTGTTTATAATTTTGCATGTTTGAAAAATTTAAATAGATCGGTTGGGTCGATGTTCGTGCATATTTAGCAATGTCGCGGACAGTGATTGGTCGATAAAGATATTCCACCAGATATTTTTTTAAGCAATTGATCAAATATTTTTTCGTAATCGTTGCTTTTCTCATAATACCCCTTCCTTTCTGGACGTCACCAATTCTTGCTGATGTTCGTCTCATTCACTTTGACTACTTGCAGCTTTTAGAAGCACAACCAACGCCCATTTTCTTACTGAAAGTAATCTTTATACTTCTACTTTAACAAAAAAGAGCACGTTAACCTATACTTTCCGCCGATTTTCTTAATTTTATTTTTTATTTTTGACCATTTTATTAAAGAAACTCTTGTTATCTTATGGTGCTCAGACTTAAGGCTGATTTTGACTGGTGCTGCTTGTGGAATGATACTATGTAATGTATAGTATGAGTATGAACAGGAGGAGAGCCTTTGGATGCCCAATTAAAGAAAGGATTATTGGAAATTTGTGTTTTGGCTTATTTGCAGCATGGTGACTCTTACGGCTATGAATTAGTCAAAAACATATCTCCTTTACTGCCAATCTCAGAATCAACGCTCTATCCTATCTTGAAGCGCTTAGAAGCCAGCCGAGCGGTTGAGACTTATAATAAAAGCCATCAAGGACGGACCCGAAAATATTACCGCTTGACCAAAATCGGAAAACAGCGGATCGACGATTTTTTAACCAACGACTGGCCCCAATTGACATTGATCCAGCGATTTATTAAAGGAGGAACATTAGATGAACAGAGTTGATTTTATCAAGGCATTGGCTGCGGAATTATCTGAAAAAGTCAGACCTAGCGAGATTCATCAGCTGATCAACTATTATGACGAGATGATCGAAGATTTGATGGAAGAAGGATACACCGAAGAAGAAGCCGTGGCACGCCTTGGCTCCCCAAAAGAACTGATCCAAGCAGTCACCGAAACGGAAGAGGTCGTAGTAGAGATTCCCCGCCGCTTTCATCCCTTCTTGCTCTTGATTTTAGTACTGGGCTTCCCATTGTGGGGCAGCCTCTTGTTAAGTGCCGCTTTGCTGATCCTAAGCTTTTTAATAATCATCTGGTGTGTGCCTTTCACCACTGGCATGATTGGTGTCACTACGTTTATCGGTGGGATCGCCAGCGTTGTCTTAAGTCCCATGCTGATGGCGGATGGTTTCTATCTCTTTTTAAGTCAATTAGGCATGGGGATTTTCTTATTTGGTTTAGGACTGCTTTGCCTGATCGCCACTTATAGTATGAGCCGACCTTTTTCACGTCTTACCCACTCCCTTGTCGTTTGGCCGAAATCATTTGTTCAAAACTATCGAAAGAAGGCAGTCCTATGATCAAAATCAATAAGCGCTTTTTCGTTTTTCTCAGTCTGTTGTTTATTATTCTCGGACTGGTCATCACCTTTATCGGTTTTTCAATGTCAGGCTACTCACCTGATGCCTACCATATTGAGCATCGCCGCTGGTATCAACTCGTTGGTTTCTATACGGAATAACAGACGGAAAATAATTATAAGTTGATTTTTTCGTCAGAAAAACTAGCAATTTGCATTAATTTCATGTATCGGTGAAAAAATTGAACTTCTCTTTTTGACGGAACCATATTACTATATAGGTACATCCTGTATCCTATTTCATAGGGTAACCAGAAAAACCCATACCATCCTATGGGTTTTTTTGCTGTCTATAAAAGCAAAAAAACGTGCCGCAAGTCCAGGTATCGCCAAGCCAGCTGTTTTAGCTAACCTTGGCAGAACCTGTCTGCAGTACGTTTTTTCTAATGATCGATTATTCCCCTAGTACTGGCTGTTCTTGCACAGTGCCAATAGGAAACAAGGCGCGAAACACTCGGCGAACGATTGGACCTGCAATGAACAATTGCAACGGCAATGCGACGATCACATTTTTCCCAATGTTGCTTAGCCAATTGACGAACACCGAGTGATCAGGGTTTGGGTGCATCAACGCACCAAAGAGTGACATACAGATCACCATGCCGGCGATCATCAATGAAGAAATCAAACCGATTTTTTTCCAAGTAGCTGATTGATGGTCCAAAAATCGAAACGCCAAACCTTTTGCCGGACCAGAAACAATGAACCAATCCAAAATAAAGGCGACACAAAGGGCTAATGGCAATTCATTCCACGCCAATTGGAATGCCAATGCCGAAACACCGACTTGAAACATGAGGTTATAAACACTCATAAAATACACCATGAAAATACACATAAGTGTCGTATAGATCAAACTTTCTTTTTTATTGATGGGCATGTAACAACTTCCTTTCTCTTTTTCGTACTCGACTATTCTAGCAGAAGAAAATTTTTCGTGTAAGTAAAAGTTTGAAAACTTTCAAAAAAGTTTTTTGCTATTTTTTTATCCACTTCTCTTGACACTTTCTTATGAAGTCAGTAGAATAGCGATAGATTAAATCGTACAGATAACAAGCGGGTTCGCTTGTCGAGAGAGAGGCGGTTTCTATGAGAATAGAAACGGTCTCTTTTTTTGCGAATTTTTAGAGGTGAGAATATGGAAAACAACAAAAAACTCGTGGGGGCGATCCTCGCAACCGGATTGATGTCATTTGCAGGTGTGCTGATTGAAACAGCCATGAATGTAACGTTTCCGACATTGATCGATCAATTTACGCTTTCAACATCCGATGTTCAATGGGTGACGACCATCTACTTACTGGTCATCTCCATCATTGTCCCAATATCGACCTACCTTTTGAAACGCTTCTCATTGAGAACCTTGTTTCTAGCTGCCAACGCCTTTTTCCTTGTTGGCTTGGTGATCGACTTTTTATCGCCGACGTTTGCCATTTTGCTGATTGGCCGCTTTTTCCAAGGTGCCAGCACAGGGATCGCACTGCCTTTGATGTTCCACATCATTTTGACTTACTCCCCCTTTGAAAAACGGGGAGCGGCAATCGGCTTAGGGAATTTGACCACTTCCATCGCTCCAGCGATCGGACCGACATATGGGGGCTTATTGACCGCCCATTGGTCTTGGAATGCGATCTTTCTTTTCTTGATCCCAGTCTTGCTGATCTCCCTAGTACTCGGCCTTTACTCGATCCCTAAAACGGCTGGGGCAAAAGACACTTCCCTGGATTTACTGAGTGTATTAGGAATCGTCTTGATGTTCAGCGGCTTCTTATTGTTCTTGAATCAAGTAGGCACCTTAGCGAGTCTACTGCCGCTGATTTTCGGTTTCATTGGTGCTGGCTTGTTTTATCAACGCTCAAAAGGCCCGAACCCTTTGATTCGTTTGGCTGTTTTGAAAAACCGCAGCTTCAGTTTGTTTCTGTTTGGCTTTCTTGTTTGTCAGTTCCTTTTACTGGGCATTTCCTTTGTCTTGCCGAACTTTGTCCAACTCGTCTTGGGAAAAGATGCCTTTACTGCAGGATTAGTTATGCTTCCTGGGGCGGCGATCGGGGCGATCCTTGCGCCGATCTCTGGTCGGTTGCTGGATAAAGTTGGACCGAAAAAACCGATCCTGTCTGGTTTGACGTTGATTGCCATCGGTTGGCTTGCCTTAGCCCTCGTTTTGCGTTCGCCTTTCATTTGGAGCCTAGTTGCTGGACATGTCTTTTACATGATCGGGATCGGCTTAGCCTACAGCAATATGATGACCACCGGCTTAAACAAGCTGACTCCTGCGTTGTACGCGGACGGTAATGCGATCTTTAATACGCTGCAGCAATTTTCTGGTGCAGTGGCGACGGCTGTGGTGGCGACCATTATCAATTTGGCACAAAATGCGGCGACCGATTACACCCTAGGGACGGTCATCGGCTCTCAAATCGCCTTATTCTTTTTGTGGGCCTTAGTCTTACTGACTTTCCTATTAACGATCAACTACTTCCGCAAAAGCACCGACAAAAAAGCCGTCAGCTAACTGCGGCTTTACCCATTGAAAACCAAGAAAAAGCCGCTCTCCCTTGAGGGCGGCCATAAAAAAATCCGCTTCCGATCCCCCTTCTTAGTCAAAGGGTGCTCTCGGAAACGGATTATTTTTTTAGTTTAATTCAGCGGAACCAACCGCTGTTTTGGCTGTCACTGTGCCTGTAGTCGTCAATGAAAGCTGACGCACTTTTTCGGCATTCGTGATGACCGTCAAAACATCTGTCTGTTTGCCAGCTGCGGTCACTGCGTCTAGATCCATCACTGCAATCTTCGTTTCTGGTGTGACCGTGTCACCTTCAGAAACAAGGACCTCAAATGGCGCACCTTTTAATTCCACAGTATCTAAGCCCATATGAACAAGAACTTCCGCGCCACCAGGCGTTAAAATCCCAATTGCATGCTTTGTTTCAAAAATGCTAGAGATCGTACCTGCAACAGGAGCATAAATCGTTCCATTCGTTGGCTGAACAGCAAAGCCGTCACCCATCATTTTTTGAGAAAAGACAGGATCAGAAACTTCAGTGATGGCAACTACTTTCCCATCAGCTGGAGCATAAAGGGTTTCCTCTGAAACTTGTGCCGCTTCTGGGGCTGCAGTTGTCGGTGCAGCCGTCGTTGGTGCAACAGCCGCTGCTGCAGCTGTATCAGCAGCCAATTGCGGTTCTAATTTATTTAAGAAGGTAACTTTTCTAAAGATGATGGTGCAAACAAACGTGATCGCAATCGTCACCGCCATTGAGATGAAGACCATTGGATAGTTTTCAATTTTAAATGATAAGAAGCCAGGTAGTCCCCCTACACCAATACCTAATGCACGGGTATTCGTTGCAGTGATCAGCATACCACCAAAGGCAGAACCTACCATTGCTGCGACAAATGGGTAAACATATTTCAAATTGATCCCGAACATCGCTGGTTCAGTAACCCCCATGTAAGCAGAAATCGTTGCTGGAACAGAGACTTGTTCTTCTTTTTTATTGCCACGGTGAAGGAACCAAATCGCCAATACTGCCGTACCTTGCGCAATATTTGACAGCATGATCATTGGCCAAAGGTTGGTTGTCCCAAAATCCGCTACTAATTGAGAGTCGATCGCTAGCGTTGTATGATGCAATCCGGTAATAACCAAAGGCGCATACAAGCCACCGAAAATGAAACCAAATAACCAGTTTAATGGTGAGGTCAAGCCAGCATTTACGACCCAAGAAATGCCTGATCCGATTTGCCAACCGATTGGACCTAACACCATGTGGGCTGCTAAAATAGTTGGCAGCAATGAGAACAATGGAACGAAGATCATTGAAACCGCTTCTGGAATCCATTTCCGGAAGAATCTTTCAAGATAAACCAATAAGAAACCTGCCAGCATTGCTGGGATCACTTGTGCTTGATACCCAATTTTATCAATAGTGAAGAACCCGAAGTCCCACGTATAATTTTGAGCAATTTCTGCAGCAGAAGTTGAACTTACTGAATAAGCATTTAATAATTGCGGTGAAACCAATGTAATCCCTAAAACAATCCCTAATATTTGCGTGGTTCCCATCTTACGTGTAATACTCCAAGTAATCCCTACTGGTAGAAAGTGAAAGATGGCTTCACAGGGCAGCCATAAAAAGCCGTTGACACCGTTCCAAAAAGTAGAAGCTTGTGTAATGGTTTGTCCACCTAGAGCTTCTAGCGGTACACCTTCTAAGAAATTTCTCAGCCCTAGCATCAAACCACCGACAATAATCGCTGGTAATAACGGGGTAAAGATCTCAGCTAACGTAGCGATCGCTCGTTGCACGATATTTTGATTGTTTTTTGCAATCGCTTTACTTTGTTCTTTAGAAACACCTTCTATTCCTGATACATCGGTAAAATCATTGTAAAACGTTGAGACATCATTGCCGATAATGACTTGGAATTGTCCCGCATTGGTAAACATTCCTTTGACACTTGGAATTTCTTCAATTGCCTTTTCGTTTGCTTTTGACTGATCGTTCAAAACAAAACGCATCCGTGTCGCGCAATGTGTTACTGCAGCGATATTTTCTTTGCCGCCAACATATTCCAGCAGCTTCTCAGCATCATCACGATACTTTCCCATAATTAATAAACCCCTTTCATATCCACTTGTATATATATGTTTTGATTACGCACTAATCATAACTTGATAATTTTGATATTGCAAGCGTTTCAAACCATTTTTTTTCACTTTTTCTATAAACAATACAAGCAAATAGCAAAGGTACCATATAAAAACCTTGATAAATAAACGTTTTTTAAAATGTTTCATTAATATAAAATAATATTGCCAACAACTTTATTTACAGTTTATTTGACAAAAAAGAATAAAAAAACAGGCTAGATAAATTGAAATAGCTTACAATTTACGTTATAATCATTTTGCATGTATAGACAAGTTTAAAGGAGGACAACTACTGTGAATACGATTATATTGTCTAAGGAACAATGGCTGTTAACGGATCAAACTGGTACGACCTATCCGTTTTCTGGGACTGACAGTGAACGCGTTGCCGCACTGACCGCGCAGCTGCAGCAAATGGAAGGTGGCGGGATCGTCTCTGAATCGCTGGTGTTTACGAATGAAGAAGGGACTTTTTCACTGGACCAATGGTTGACAGAAAAATTAAATCGTCCCTTTGTTTGCACTACGAAAGAACAGTATGAAGAAAAAAGTACTGAAATTCCTTGGCGCCTCGAATACTATGGCTACACCCCTGGTAAAGATGAATACTCGGTGGAGTCACTTTTAACCGTCGGTAACGGCTATTTAGGCCTGCGAGGCACAACGCCTGAGATGACCATTTGTGAAGCGAACTATCCAGGACTGTATTTAGCAAGTCTTTACAATACGGTGGAATCGGATGTTTCTGGTCATACCATCAGCAATGAAGACTTCGTCAATGCACCGAATCTGCAAAAAATGTACGTAAAGATCGATGATGAAGTGATCGATATCGCCAACAATCAGCTCCTCTCCTTTAAACGGACATTGGATTTGAAGACCGGCTTGTTCCAATCAGTGGCAGAAATTGAAACCAAAAAACAAAAGCGTCTGCGAATCGAAACGAAGAAAATCGCCAATATGCAAGACGTTCACCAATACAGCTTGGTCTATCAGTTTACCCCGCTGAACTTTTCTGGCGTCGTTACCTTCGTCAGTGAAGCCGACGGATCGGTCTATAACTATAACGTCGCTCGTTACCGTAGTTTAACCAACCAGCACTTGACCGTGAAAGAGGCAGCAGCTGAACAAAACAAAGCGCATTTAGTGGTCACCACTAACCAATCACAGATTACCGTTGTCCAATCCTCTGAACTGTTTTCACAGGACCTGCCATTGGCTGAGCTGCAAGCTGAAACAAACGACCAGCTCGTCCGTCAGCAAGTAACCCTTGAGGTGACGGAAGGACAAACTTATCGGGTCGAAAAATCAGTTACTGTTGCCGCTTATCGCCAAGAAGAGCCGCAACCGGCATTTACGTTTTCTTCCTTAGCATTACCTGATTTTGCGACGATGTATACCGCCTCAAAACAAGCCTGGGCTGAATTATGGGCAAAAGCGGCCATCGAAGTCACTGGTGACTTGATGTCGCAAAAAATGCTGAACCTGCATACGTATCATCTGCTGGTCTCCGCAGCACCGAATGCTTATCAGGAGTCCTTAGATGCCAGTATCACTGCCCGTGGCCTACATGGTGAAGCCTATCGCGGTCATATTTTCTGGGATGAACTGTTTATCTTACCGTTTTACATTCTACATTTTCCTGACACCGCCAAAGAAATTTTGCTGTATCGCTACCGCCGCTTAGCTGCTGCCAAAAAAGATGCCCAAAAAGCTGGTTACCAAGGCGCCATGTTCCCATGGCAATCAGGATTGGATGGCAGTGAGCAATCCCAAGAACTGCATTTGAACCCTATCAGCGGTGAATGGAAAGAAGATCACAGTCGCTTGCAACGCCATGTCTCCTTAGCGATCGCTTATAACATTTGGCAATACTGGCACAACACGCAAGATCGAGTCTTCATGGAACAATATGGGTTAGAATTGATGTTAGAAGTCGCTCATTTCTGGCAAAGTGCTGCTACCTGGGATGATGCTGCTCAACGTTACTTTATCGATAAAGTCATGGGACCAGATGAATTTCATGAAAGCTACCCAAATAGTGAACAAGGCGGCTTGAAAAACAACGCCTATACCAATATGATGGTAGTATGGTTGTTTGAAGAGATCGAGAACCTTCAACAACAACTTTCAGCAGAGAGCTTCCAAGCGGTATTAGAGAAAACGGCTTTAACCCCTGCAGATATTGCTGCTATGGCAGATATTCGTACCAAGCTGGGCTTAGAGATCGATCCAGAAGGCATCATTGCACAATTTGAAGGGTACTTCCAGCTGGAAGATCTGGATTGGGCTCACTACAAAGAGAAATATGGCAACATCTATCGGATGGACCGCATCTTGAACGCTGAAGGCAAGAGTGCTGACAGCTACAAAGTCGCGAAACAAGCGGATAGTTTGATGATTTTCTACAATTTCTCAAAAGAGCAAGTCAATCAGATTTTGGCAGATCTTTCTTACCAGCTGCCAACAGACTATATTGAAAAAAATCTCCATTATTACTTGGCTCGTACCTCCCACGGCTCGACGTTGTCACGCATCGTTCATGCCCAGTTGGCGGCAATGGTAGATGATCAGGAGTTGGCTTGGTCATTATACCAAGAAGCCCTCTCTTCTGATTACCGTGATATCCAAGGCGGGACTACAGCAGAAGGCATTCACGCCGGTGTCATGGCTGCTACGTTGTTTATTCCATTAACCACTTTTGCTGGGATCGATATTCGAGAAGAGCAGCTGCAGATCACGCCAAACTTGCCGAAAGCTTGGGACAGCTTAGCCTTTCAGCTAGAAGTTCGCGGCACCCGCTTTGCAATGAATGTTACACATGAAACATTGACGATTACCGCTGATCAGCCAGTCACGATCTTAGTGAATGGGCAACAAGTTTCTCTAGAAGCAAAGAAAGAAGCAACGATTACTTACTAAAAGGAGTGTTACACATGAAAAAAGGATTTGTTTTTGATTTAGACGGCGTTATCACGGATACGGCCAAATACCACTACATTGCATGGAAAGAATTAGCTGCGGAGATCGGGATCGAGATCGATTTGAAGTTCAACGAGCAGTTAAAAGGCATCAGCCGCATGGACTCTTTAGAGCGAATCTTAACCCTAGGCAACAAAAATGATGCCTACACAGAAGTCGAAAAAGAAGCGTTAGCGACGAAGAAAAATACCCACTATGTACAATTGTTACAAAGCTTGACTCCTGATGATCTATTGCCAGGGGTGAAGACATTCCTTGATGAAGCCAAAGCAAAAAACATTCCTTGTGCGATCGCTTCGGCATCCAAAAATGCACCGTTTATTTTGGACAAACTTGGGGTCATGCAAGACTTTGATACGATCGTTGACCCAGCAACCTTGAAAAAAGGCAAACCAGATCCAGAAATCTTTATCCAAGCAGCGCTGGCACTAGGCATTGAACCGGCAGAAGCAGTTGGCTTTGAAGATGCTCAAGCAGGGATCGACGGCATCAAAGCTGCTGGTATGTATGCGGTAGGCGTTTATTCAGGAGAAGAATTACACGGTGCAGATGTGATCGTTGAAAAATTGACGGACCTAAACATTGACGAACTTTTGGCGAAATAGTCGATTGCATTTCCAAATTGGCCTCGCTATAATAGCCAAAGAGGGGGCAATCCGATGAACAAGTTCAAAGAAATATTTTTAGATTTAGAACAAAAAATTCTAGCAAACGAATACCCTCCGCATTCTTTGCTGCCTAGCGAAAACCAATTGATCAAAACTTATGGTGTCTCCCGCGAGACTGTCCGTAAGGCATTGAATTTATTGCGGGATGCTGGTTATATCCAAAAGAAACAAGGGAAAGGTTCGATCGTTTTAGACTTGAATCGCTTTGATTTCCCGATTTCTGGCTTGACGAGTTTTCGAGAGCTGCAAGATACCCAACGCATTCCTAGTGAAACTAAGGTTGTCGAGATCCGTAAGATCGCCGTTTCGCCAAAGCTGCACGAGACTACTGGTTGGCCTGTCGCCTCTGAGGCATGGAAACTGATCCGTCAGCGGAGAATCGATGGAGAAGTGGTGATTTTGGATAAAGATTACCTTGATGCTTCTATCATCGAAGAGTTGCCAGAAAACCGAGCGAAAGTATCGATCTTTGATTACTTTGAAAATGATCTTGGCCTTGAGATCGCTTATGCACAAAAAGAAATCACTGTTGACCCCGTCAACAAAGAATTGCGGGATCTAATGGATCTGCGTCCTGAAGATCAGCATGTCGTTACGGTTCGCAGCCTCGTGTATCTAGAAGACACGCGCTGTTTTGAATACACCGAATCGATCCACCGACTGGATAAATTCCGCTTTGTGGACTTTGCCCGCCGACGCAAGATTTGATGGACGTATAGACGTGAAACACATGAATCAGACCTGGACTTCCCCGAGAAGTCTGGGTCTGTTTTGTTTTTCAATAGCCCCCCAATCGATAATACTGGATCGATCCTCCCATTTTTCGCCTCTGTCGCTATCGAGCCATCCTTTTGCTTGTTCGTTGTTCTGTTGCCGACGAATAAAAAAGGCACGATCATTTATGGGACTGATGAAATAGAGTCGATTTTGCACAACTCAGCCGTCCTTATTGACAATCAGCTACACAAAAAGCAGTACCCTCTGAGAGGATACTGCTTTTGCTTGCTATTTGGCGTAATCCGTTGCGCGGGTCTCGCGAATAACGGTTACTTTGATATGACCTGGGTAATCCAAATCGTCTTCGATCTTCTTGCGGATGTCGCGAACCAATCGTACAGCATCCAAATCAGAAATCTCTTCTGGTTTGACCATTACACGGACTTCACGTCCGGCTTGGACTGCAAAACTGGAATCGACCCCTTTGAAGCCGTTGGCGATATTTTCTAGGTTTTGCAAGCGGCGAATATAATTTTCCAATGATTCGCTGCGGGCACCTGGACGGGCTGCTGACAAGGCATCTGCGGCTGCAACTAAAACAGAGATAACCGATGTTGCTTCAACATCTCCATGGTGAGAAGCGATCGCATTGATCACCACACCATTTTCTTTGTATTTGGCAGCTAACTCAGCCCCGATCTCAACGTGAGAGCCTTCAATTTCATGGTCAAGGGCTTTCCCGATATCATGCAAGAGTCCAGCACGTTTGGCTAACTGGATATCTTCGCCTAATTCTGCGGCAAGAACACCGGTTAGTTTTGCGACTTCGATCGAGTGGTTCAAGACGTTTTGTCCGTAGCTGGTACGGAAACGCAAACGACCTAAAATCTTGATCAAGTCTGGATGAAGGGTGTGGGCGCCGACTTCAAAGGCTGCTTGTTCCCCATATTCACGAATATGCTCATCCATTTCTTTCCGAGATTTTTCGACCATTTCTTCAATTCGAGCTGGATGGATCCGACCGTCTTGAATCAGTTTTTCAAGGGTCATACGAGCAATTTCACGGCGAATCGGATCAAATCCTGATAAGACGACTGCTTCTGGCGTGTCATCAATGATCAAATCGATCCCTGTCAATGTTTCAAGGGTGCGAATGTTCCGACCTTCTCTTCCGATGATTCGACCTTTCATCTCATCGTTTGGTAATGATACGACCGATACCGTGGTTTCAGACACTTGGTCTGCGGCACAACGTTGGATTGCTAGGGACAAGAGATTTTTTGCTTTTCGATCTGCTTCTTCCTTCGCACGCTGTTCAGATTCTTTGACCATGATCGTTAATTCATGGTTCAATTCCTCTTCCGTTGATTTCATGATCAACTCTTTTGCTTCATCTCTAGACAGCGCAGCGATGCGCTCTAATTCTTTCTGTTGTCCATCGATTAAGTTTTCTACTTCTTTTTCTCGCTCGTCAATTAATTGTTGTTTCTCACTAAGTCTGCCTTCTTTATCTTCAAGTGAGCGTTCTCGTTTTTCCAAAGAATCGTCCTTACGATCAAGAACTTGTTCTCTTTGGAGTAAACGATTTTCTTGTGATTTTAAATCAAGTTTGCTTTCTTTCAACTCACTTTCAATCTCTGACCGATACTTCTGATTTTCTTCCTTAGCTTCTAACAATGCTTCTTTTTTAAGAGTTTCTGCTTCTTTCTTAGCGCTTTCGATAATTCCAGCTGCAGAATTTTGGGCGCCGTTGATTTCTTTCTCATGACGAGATTTCGTCACATAAACTCCTAATCCAAGACCGACAATTAAACCGATGATAGCGAGGAGAATGTAAAGTAGTTCCAATGAATCCACCTCCATACTATCTTTTTAAATATTTTGTAATTTTGATTAACAAAGGATAACAAAATTATCAATTCGCTACTTCTTATGTGGAAATCCACATACGTTTATTCTAATGTTTGAACCCAAGAGTGTCAACTTTAAATAATAAAGTAAACTTTCGCAACCCTTCCTTTTTACGGATGTTTTTTCAACAATGGACGAATCTAGCAAAAAGCCACAAAAAAGCCAAACAACGAGGTTGTTTGGCTTTTTCAAGACTTAGTCGTCTAATGGTAATTCTTCTTGCGCTTCCTCAAGGGTTACGGTCTCTCCTGTTCCAATCCCGTAAGCATCGCGGACGCGAGCAGAAACTTCTAACATCATTTCTTGGTGTTCACGCATGTAGTTTTTGGCGTTTTCACGACCTTGACCGATACGATCCCCTTTATAGGCATACCACGCACCGCTTTTATCGACGATGTCTTGTTCCACGGCCATATCCAGCAATTCGCCTTCTTGGGAAATCCCTTGACCATACATCATGTCGACTTCTGCTACTTTAAATGGTGGCGCTACTTTGTTTTTGACTACTTTGATCTTCGTGCGGTTCCCGATGATATCTGTACCGGATTTCAATTGCTCAGCACGACGTACTTCCAAACGGATGGTTGAATAGAATTTCAACGCACGGCCACCAGGCGTCGTTTCTGGATTCCCGAACATGATCCCAACTTTTTCCCGAATTTGGTTGATAAAGATCGCGATCGTTTTCGTTTTGTTGATGGAACCAGAAAGTTTCCGTAATGCTTGTGACATCAAACGTGCTTGCAAACCAACGTGGGTATCACCCATTTCACCGTCGATCTCCGCCCGTGGGACTAAAGCTGCTACCGAGTCAATGACCACGATATCAACCGCACCACTTGAAACTAAGGCGTCAGCGATCTCTAATCCTTGTTCCCCTGTATCTGGTTGTGATAACAAAAGATCATCGATATTTACACCTAATTTTTGCGCATATTGAGGATCTAACGCATGTTCGGCATCGATAAATGCTGCTGTTCCGCCATTTTTTTGGACTTCCGCAATGGCATGTAAAGCAACTGTCGTTTTACCAGAACTTTCTGGGCCGTAAACTTCTACGATCCGTCCTCGTGGGTAACCACCTACACCTAATGCAACATCCAAGGCCAATGAACCACTTGGGATCGTTGAAATTTGTTGATCAACTTTTTCGCCAAGCTTCATGATGGCACCTTTACCATAGTTCTTTTCAATCTTCTTTAGTGCAGCATCTAAGGCTGCTTTACGATCATCTGCCAAACGGATAATCCTCCTTATATTCATCACTTTCGTGTGTCGTTCATAAGATAATAATAGTCCTTCTGACGGGAAATTGCAAGAAAAAACGAACAAACATTCGCATTAATTTAATAATTCCTTACGTATTTGATTTAAGCCCGCCATGACGGCACTATGCCGAATATAGGCGCGGTCGCGGTTGAAGTGATACAGCTGGCTCGAGACGCCTTTGTCAGAAGCTAAGGCGATCCAAACGGTGCCTTTAGGCTGACCTTCTAACTCGTCTGGACCAGCAACACCAGTAAACGCCACCGCATAATCAGTCTCGGCTTGTTTGCGGGCATAGACGGCCATTGCTTCTGCACATTCCTGGCTAACAGTTCCATAACTTTCCAAAAGCCCTGGATCGATGCCTAAGAGCTTGCTTTTTGTTGCAGCAGAATATGTCACGAACCCACCGGGAAACACCTCAGAGACGCCAGGAATCCCTCCTAGGGTCGCTTGGAACAAACCAGCGGTCAAACTTTCCGCTGCGGTGACGGTTTTCTTTTTCTCGATCAGTCGCTCGACGACTGTTTCTGCCAGCGAATTTTGTTCCCCATACCCATAGAAATACGCACCGACCCGTGCTTGGACGGTTTCTTCTAACGCATCCAATTGTTTGATCCCTTGCGCCTCGTCTGCGGTTTTGACCGTCAGACGCAGCGTGACCTCATTGGGTTTGGCATAAGGAGCGATGGTGGGATTGACTTGATTCTCGATCAAATCGGCCAATTCTGTGACCAATGCCGATTCCCCGATCCCGTAATAGCGCAAAACGCGAGACAGCAAGACCTCTTCTTGGGGAAACTGCTCTAACAGAAGTGGTTTTGCGTGGGTAAGAAACATCGCCTGTAGTTCACTTGGTGGTCCTGGCAGCAGCAAATAACTGGTAGCGGCTGTCTGATAAAAGATCCCGATCGCTAGTCCATTGGGATTTGGCAAAGACACACCGTCCTTAAAAACGAGGGTCTGCCGCAAATTGTTTTCCGTCATCCTCCGTTGACTGTTTTCAAAGAAGGCTTTCAATTGGTGATAACCTGGTTCATCTCTGACTAACTCTTGTCTCACATGACGGGCAGTGACTTGTTTCGTCAAGTCATCGTCGGTGGGCCCTAAGCCGCCACACAATACGATCAAGTCGCTGCGTTTGTCGGCGATCGTCAGCAATTCTTCTAAGCGATTGGGGTTGTCCCCGACAACACTATGATAAAAAACATCGATCCCAAGACTTGCCAGTTCTTCTGACAAGAAGGTCGCGTTTGTATTCACCACCTGTCCTAAAAGTAATTCGGTCCCGACTGCAATAATTTCTGCTTTCATTCGTTTACTCCTTCATTTATCAGATACGTAAAAGTCTTTCATATTGACAAAAAAAGTCCAGAAAACTTCTGAACTTTCGTGACTTGTATCCTTGTTTTTATCGCTTCTTTATCTAGATCTAGAAATTTTACATAGAATCTTTAAAAACATTCGTATTTTTTATGAAATAATCGACCCCGGAATAGATCGTGAAGATCAAACATAGATACAACATGATTTGATCGATAGGCAAACCGATCATTGAAAAGGGAATGTTGTTCAAGAACAAGAAAATGATCGCAACCATTTGTGTCGCGGTTTTGATTTTTCCTGGCCACGCAGCAGCCATGACTTCCCCGCTTTGTTCCACTAACAACAAGCGTAAACCTGTCACTGCCAACTCGCGGCAAACGATGATCGAAACTACCCAGCCTGGGGCTTTGTCTAATTCAACCAGCATGATAAAAGCCGTCATGACGAGCATTTTATCTGCTAACGGGTCAGCAAACTTCCCGAAGTTGGTAACAAGGCCTCTGGAACGAGCGATCTTGCCATCTAGCCAGTCTGTAATGCTGGCCGCCGCAAAAAGGATCGCTGCAATAAGGTGCGTGTTTTCTAATTGTGTCGTACCAACGGTCAGCGTGCCAAGATCGATTGGCAAAACCAAGACCAAAATAAAGATGGGGATCATAATGATCCGTAATACAGTTAATTGATTGGGTAAATTCACGAAATAGACTCCTCTCTGCCGACTATTGTACGAAATAACGGCAAATCATGCCACTACTTCTGCTTTTCAATGGTCGGATGCAACAGATAACTTTTTAGCTAATGATACCTCAATAAGGCGCATTTGTCAGATTTATGCCGCATCGTCTTGGTATTCAATCACGAGGCGGACTGTCTTTTGTAACAATTCAAATTGCGGATCAGAAAAGTCCACGTCCTGACCATTGGCAGTGATGGAGATATTTTGGCTTGCGCCCAGGGTCAAAGTCGCATTCGTGGCGCCTTCTGGCAACGTCATCGATTGCGTTTCCCCCGCTTGAACAGTGTATTGGTACACATAAGCGTTGTCGACTTGTACACCGACCCAACAAGAAGCATCTAGCCCAGTAAATGCTAATTCAATAGGATTTTCCGCATCTTTCATCGTGATCGTGATCGACGATTGCGTCGAATCACTGGCAGTCATCGTCATTTTCGCTTCGCTGGATTCCGTCGTACTTGAAGACTCAGTCGCTTCACTCGAAGTACTGGTTTCTTCCGTACTTGACGTGGTGGAAGCGGTAGACGCTGAATTTTCTACCACAAGAGAAGAGCTTCCTTGGATCATCGGCGTTGTATTCCGGTCTTGCCAAGCCATGTAGCCCACGATACTCACGATCGTAATGGCCACCAGGCCTAATAGAATCATCGGCAAATAGCGGACGACAAATGAGCCGCTTTTTTCTTCTACGTGCTGTGCTTTTCGTGAGCCGCTGACGGTTTCAGGCTGCGGTCTTTTTGGTAAGGGGGCGTCTAACGTATCTTTGCCATCAAAAACGGCTACCAATTTGTCGCCGTCTTCTCCAACCGCTGCTGCATATTGGCGAATAAACGCACGGACATAAAAAGTGCCTGGCAATTGATCAAAACGCTCTGCTTCAATTGCTTCTAAATAGCGTTTTTGGATCTTTGTCATTTGTTGTAATTCAATCAATGAAATGTTTTTATCTAAACGGGCTTGCCGTAATTTTGCTCCAATCGTTGTTTCGTTGGCCACTCGATCATCTACTCCAGTCTTTTATTCATCTTTAAAAAAAGCCCTAAAATCGCTTCGCTGCTTGTCGTAAGGTCAGCAAAGCTGCTCTATCATTTTAAAAAAGGGTTCCCTGTATACGTCAATAAAAAAAACTCCGTCACGCCGATTGCCATCTGAGCGCGCCGTCTACTAAATATAACATTTTTTCCGTGATTTTTTGTAAAAAAACAAAAAAAGATTTTGCTTCAATAATTAAAGAATACCATAAAAGAAAAAGTCTGAGGATAGCCTAACCACAACTCGCAAACAAATTTTAATACTTTTCGCCAAATTGGCATCAAATTGCAAGAAAAAACCACCTTTTGACGCAAAAAGAAAACACTGAATGACTCAGGAGTTGGCCAGCCCTTGTTCTGTTGGGCGTTCCTCCTTGAATCAGTCAGTGTCGCTTAGATGACAGCTGCTTGACAAAACTAGCCTTCGCTTAGGCTTTTTCCGTTGGATACATGTAAAAACGACTAAACGCTTTGGGATCGATAAAGGAACGAGCCGCTTGCTGGACATCTTCCAAAGTGATCGATTGGATCACCTCTGGCAGATCAAAGAGCGTCGTTTCACCGAATAAACTTTGGGTAAACTGGTTTGCGATAAACTCCAATGAGTTCAGTGATTGGAAATATTTCCCTAGCATTTTCTTCTTCAATAGCGTCAAGTTTTCTTCATTGATCTCTGGATCTTGCTGGAAATTCATTACGATCGCTTCGATCTCTGCCAACATTTTTTCTGGCTCTTCAGAATCCCCCGAGAAGTCGGCAAAGTAAAAGCCGCGATCCAAGTTCACTTCAAACCCAAATGTGTCGTCGATGATGCCTTGATCATACAAACGCAAATAATTGGCGGAAGTATTGCCTAAAACCAATTGGCAGAAAAGATTCAACGCATTTTTGAAGCGCAAGAGCTCTCTTCCTGATTTCGGCAGTTTGTTCAAGTCTCCTTTGATCCCTAATACGCCTTTGGCACGTGTTACTGGCATGGTAAGACTTGATTCTGCTTGAATATCGGCAAAGGTTTCTTCAGGAAACTGACGAATGATCGCCTGCGTTTCTGGAAAGGTCTTGGCCGCTTGATTGGTCCGAATCCACGCCATCGTTTCTTCAGGATCGATATTGCCTACCACAAAAAGCGTCATGTTGCTTGGGTGATAGAAGGTATTGTAGCAAAGATACAAGTCTTCTGCGGTGATCTGCGCAATGCTTTCCACCGTACCAGCGATATCGATATGCAAGGGGTGCTTCGGATACAGATTTTTGATGATGCCAAAAAACTGCTGCCAGTTTGGATCGTCATCATACATTTGGATTTCTTGACCAATGATCCCTTTTTCTTTTTCGACGGTTTCTTCTGTGAAATACGGGGCTTGAACGAAATCGATCAACGTTTCAAGGTTCAGCTTGATTTGATCGGTTGCCGAAAAAAGGTAGCTGGTTTTCGTGAAACTAGTAAAGGCATTGGCAGACGCCCCCTGCTGACCAAAGGTTTGAAAGACATCGCCGTCTTCTTTTTCAAACAGTTTGTGCTCTAGAAAATGGGCAATGCCATCAGGGACTCGATGCAATGCTTCGGGTGAAAACCCAAAATGATTGTCGACAGAGCCATAGTTCGTACTGAAAAGTCCGTAAGTTTTGTGGAAATCGGCTTTTGGCAGCAAATAAACTTTCAAGCCGTTTGGCAATACTTCTTCATAAAGGGTCTCATTGATTTGCTGATAGACTTTTTTATTCATGGGTCGTCTCCTTATCCAGGAAGAATACAGCTTGCAAGGACACGTTTTGAGCCAATGCTTGGACATCTGCCACGGTCACTTGTGCCAATTTCTGCATAAATTCATCTTCCGTCATTTTCGTATTCGGTACCCACTGATTCAGATAGGCTGTTTCGATCAGTGCTTGTGGGTTATCCAATGAAAGCAAGTACTGGTTTTTCAACATCGCTTTTGTTTGTGCCAGTTCTTCCGCGGTGACTTCACCACGCTGCAAGCTTTGCAACTGCTGTTCGATCAATTTGAAAACCTTGTCGCGGTTTTTGCCATCGATCCCCGTTTGGACCGACAAATACCCACGAAACGTATCGATACTGCTGGAAGCATAATACGCCAAACTTTCTTTCTCTCGGACATTCATAAACAGTTTTGAATGAGGGAATCCGCCAAACAACCCGTTGAAGACCATAAAGGCGATCCGCTCGGCTTGGTCATAATACACGCCAGTATGATAGCCTAAGTTCAATTTGGCTTGGATGATTGGTTCTCGCAAGATTTTCTCGCGAATGATGTTTTCCGCCGCTTGCTGATAAAAGATTGGCATTGCTTGGTCTGGCCGATCGGTAAAGGCCATGTTTTGGAAGAGCGCCGCAACTTCTGCTTCAACCACATCGCCGATCACGAAAATATCGATTTGATCATTGTCCATCATTGAGCGATAGGTTTGGTAAAGCTCTTTTTCGGTCACAGCTTCTAAGTCTTGGGGACGGCCAAAGCTCGGATACTTCTGATTCTGATCGTTTTCGAAATACAACTCTTGCAGTCCTAAAGAAGCCAATGCTTGCTTATCTTCTGCCACGCTGTTCATATAGGCGATCAAGTTGTGCTTTTCGATGGTGAAGTTCTTTTCTTCAAATTGCTCCTCGTGGGCATTCGGATGGAACAAAACTTCTGCTAAAAAAGCAGCTGCTTGCGGCAATACTGCTTCATCTGACACGTACTTCCCGTTGACAAAGGACATCGCTGCATTGATTTGATGCAGATTGCCCCGTTTGTTGACATTCATACCAAAGCTGGCACCGTAAAGCTCTGCCAGCTGACTGCTAAATGCGGTCTGTGTCGGATAAGCCAAACTAGTCGTTTCTAATAAACTGGTCAATAAGGTCCGTTTGGCGGTCATTTCAGCCTGCAATGGTGCAGTAAATCGAACGAAAAAACGGATCGTTTTATACTTTTTGGTCGGTAGCACCGTTAACCGAACACCTTTTTTTAATTCAATAGACATGTGACACCCCTTCTAGAAGCAAAATTATCTCTTCAATTATAGCATAGCTGACAAACTTTCTCCTCGGCTCGCTGATCAAACCTGTTGCAGCGAGCGTTTTTTTTTATAAATCCCGCGTTTTTCGCTATACTGTCAGTAAGATTTAGAAGGGAGGATACAGGATGATTAAAGAATTTAAAGAATTTATTTTACGAGGAAACGTCATTGACTTGGCGATCGGGGTCGTGATCGGGAGTGCCTTCACCGCAATCGTCACTAGTTTAGTTGAAGGATTGCTGACACCATTGGTTTCATGGATCTTATCACTCTTTGGTAACGCAGATGCCTTTTCTGGCTTGGTCTTTGAACCAGCCAAAAATGTGGTCTTTGATTTCGGCCGCGTAATTACTGCCATTATTACGTTCTTGATTACCGCATTTGTCTTGTTCTTGATTGTCAAAGCAGTCAACAAACTACGCAATCTGAAACAACAACCTGAGGAAGAAGAAGTACCAGAAGTCACTGCAGAGGATTATTTAGAAGAGATTCGTGACCTTCTAAAAGCGCAAACGCCTCCTGCCAACACTGTGGATCCACGTCCAACATCATTGGATGATACGATCCGATAAAAAAACGGCTCTTAGTCAATAAGGTCGAAAGAAGCGATTCGGATTCATCCGATCCATCAATCATAGCGCTAAAAGAAGCAAGCACGCGAACCTCGCTAGAGAGTCGCTGTGCTTGCTTCTTTTTTCATCCCGACATGCAGGATCCCGTCTTCATAAAAAGGCGGTGTAATGGTTTTAAAGCCATACTGGCCGTAGAATTTTTCTAAGTGGGCTTGTGCTTCGATCTCAATAGGCAAAGCTGGATAACACTGCTCAATGCGATGCAAAACTTCTTTGATCAGACGATGGCCTTCTTTTTGCCCCCGGTATGCTGGTGCCACAATGACCCGACCAAAATGCACCGTTTGTTCCTGCTGGAAAATACGGGCGTACGAAACGATCTGCCCTTCCTCATCAAGGGCCCATAAATGTTTGGCTTGTGCATCGATCGCATCGATCTCTTGATACGCACACGCTTGTTCCACCACAAAAACCGCTGTACGCAAACGGGCAAGCTGATAAAACTCCACCCCAGTCATTTCCCCTAACTCTTTTAGAAAAAACGCCATCCCATCACTCCTTATCTTATTGAACCAAAAAAGAGTCAACAAAGTGTCAACTCTTCTTGTTTCAAACAGCTTCTGATAAAAATTCAATCTCAACAGTTCTAGTTAAAATATCTGAATAACTATAAGAAACCCGCTCGAATGAATTCTCATTTGGATCCAAATCTACAACAAAAACTGAAGGATAAGTTTCTGTCAAAACGCCGCGACGTTCAGTTTGACGCTTACGTCCAGTCTGAGCAACTAGCATAATCTCACTACCGATACGGCCTTCTAAATCTTTCTTGATCGTAGCTAAAGTTGTTGGCATCGCATTCACCTCGAGCATCATCATACCACGAAAAGCAGAAAATTTCAAGTTTACCATAAAATAATTCTACTTTCAATAAGATTTTTGTTAAACACCCTTGATAAGCGCTATCAACTTTGTCCGACCGCGACTGAAAGCGCTTTTTATTTTTTCATAAGGCAGCTTTTCTTGAGCGGCAATCTGATCAAGTTCTAATCCTTTTAAATAATTCATTATAACCATTCGTTCTAAAGACGATAAACTTTTCGGATACTCTGCCAACGATTCATTAACGAACAAGTAGGTCTCTGCAGTTTCCGCACAGCGATTATGATCGGTCAAAAACCGATTGCCTTCTTGTAAAAGCTTTTCTTCCAGCGAGCAGGCATCGACTTGGGCTTTGCGTTTTTGGGCATGTTGCGCCCGCAACAGGCTGCAGATACGGTTCTCAAAGGAACGCTTAAACAAGATACCGATGGTCGTTCCTTTGTCCTTATCGTAAGTCTTTAGACACTTATTAAAAACGATCCTGCCTTCTTGCAGCCAATCGTCTAAGTCATAATCCCGCAGATAATATTTTTTATGCAAAATCTCAACGATCGGTCGATATTTTCTGAACAACTCTTCAAATCTATCTGAACGGTGCGATACTTGTCTTTCCTTTGTGCGCATCGAGATCACTCCTTTTGTTTTTGGTTCATTTGCTACAAAAGGAGCGTATCATAAATGGCTGGGACATCTTCTAATTTACCAGACCAACTTTGTCCCTAACTAAGGTCTTGCAATTTCTTTTCAAGTTCGGCTAATTGTTCAGGTGACCAAGGGGAATTGCGTCGGAAATTTTCAAACCGCAAGTCGGTTTGATGCTCGTGGATGTCTTTTTCCGTTTTTTCCACGCTTTTGTACAATTCCCGTGCCGAAGTTCGCAAAGCACCTTGAGAGAAGATCACCCACTGTTCGGCTAAATCGCTGGTAGCGACGGTGACTTGGGTCAATCGATTGTTTAATTCACCAGCGATTCGTTCGATGTAGCTGTCGGCGGTCTCTCCTTCTTCGGTAAAAATAACTTCCAGCTGATATTTGGTGTAACTTTGGGTCACACCAGGCACCAGTTGGGCATCAAAAACAACGATGATTTTCAACCCTTCATATTTTGCATAATTCGACAGCCGATTCAGTAAGGCTTCTCGGGCATCTTCTAAACGGTCCTGATTTTTCAAAAGAACCAGCTCCGGCCAAGCGCCAATCATATTGTAGCCATCCACGATCAGCAAAGGGGTTTTCATTGGGACGCCCCATTTCGGCTAGTAAAGGCCTGATACATCAACAATCCTGCCGCCACACTGGCATTTAAGCTCTGCACGTGCCCGGTCATTGGGATCGTCAGCATTTGATCCACTTCTTTTTTCAAACCTTCCCCCATGCCGCGACCTTCGTTGCCGATGATCAAACCGACCGCCCCTTTGGCATTCCATGTGCGGTAATCACTGCCACTCATATCAGTACCGAAGATCCAAAAACCAGCTTTTTTCAGCTGCTGGACTGCTTGGGTCAAGTTGGTCACGCGGGCCACAGGGATATGTTCCACTGCGCCGGTCGACGTTTTCACCACGATCGGCGTGATCCCCACCGCACGGTGTTTTGGAATGATGATCCCGTCTACGCCGCTGGCATCAGCGGTTCGCATGATGGAGCCGAAATTATGGGGATCTTCTAGATTATCTAAAATCAGATACAGCGGCTGTTCTTTCGTTTGGGCCAACAATTCATCCAAGGTCAAATACTGATAAGGGGTGATCGCCAAGATCATGCCTTGATGGACCCCTTGGTCACTCATCGTATCCAGCTTTTGTTTTGGCACCCATTTGACTGGAACTGCCTGTTCCCGCGCCATTTCTTTCAAACGATCGATTTTTTCTCCCCGTGCTTCTTCGGAAAGAAACAGCTTGTTGCCTCGCCCTTCTTTCAAGGCTTCAGCAACCGCATGATAGCCGAAGACAAAATTATCTTCGATGGCTTCTCCAGCGGCTTCTTTGCGGCGATCCGGTCTATTTTCTTGTCTGGCTTCTGATCGGCCAGCTGTTTTTTTATTTGGACGCTTTCTTTGCGGTTTTTCTCGCATCTTCTTCTCCTACTTTCTTTATACACCAGTCTATTAGCTCGTCTAAGCGTTCTTTTTGCTGCGTGAGGTGCAAATACCCGATCAGCGATTCAAAGCCAGTAGCGATACGATACGTCGTGACATCGGCATTTTTGGCGCCCGTATGGCTTTTACTATTGCGGCCGCGGCGGTAAAAATTATGTTCTTCTTCGGACAGGATCTCTTCATCCAACATCTTTTGGATCAATGCCGCTTGGGCTTTGGCCGACACATAGTGGGTCGCCATATGGTGCAGTTGGTTCGGGCGGGTTTGGCCTTGGGCGACTAAATAATCGCGAATATAGACTTCATAGACCGCATCCCCCACATAGGCCAATGCCAAACCATTCAATTGTTTATAATCTCTCATGCTTCTCGTCTCCATCGGGTTCCTTGCGGGGTATCTTCTAAGATGATCCCTTGTTCTTTCAACTCATCACGGATTTGGTCGCTGCGGGCAAAATCTTTGGCTTTGCGGGCGGCGATCCGTTCATTGATCAGCTGTTCGATTTCTTCATCCAGCAATTCTTCGGATACAAAATAAATCCCGAAAATCGTCAGCCATTCGCTGAATTTGGCTAATCCAGCCGCTAATAAAGCCAAATCTGTTTCTGGGTCTTCGCTAGCTAAGTTCAGCCACTTCGCCAATTCATAGACCACAGTGATCCCGTTAGCCGCGTTGAAATCGTCGTCCATTTCTTTGACGAAACGTTCTTCAAATTTTTCCAGAACCGCTGCATGGACTTCCTCATCGCTGGCTTGATAATGACTGCTATTCAAGCGGAATTTGGCATTTTCATAGGTCGTCCGCAATTTTTGCAGGTTGGTTTGTGCTTCATGCAAGGTAGTCTCACTGTATTTGATTGGTCGGCGATATTGGGTCGTTGCCAAAAAGAAACGCAGCACCTGCGGATCAACTTTTTTGACCATCTCATGCACCGTGACGAAGTTGCCCAGTGACTTACTCATTTTTTCTTCGTCTTCACCGATCGTCACATAGCCGTTATGCATCCAATAGTTGGCAAAGGTCTTGCCAGTTTTCGCCTCGCTTTGGGCGATCTCATTTTCATGATGCGGGAAGGTCAAGTCTTGTCCGCCTCCATGAATATCGATGGTCTCGCCTAGGTGTTTGGTCGCCATCACCGAGCATTCGATATGCCAGCCAGGACGACCGGCTCCCCAAGGAGATTCCCAAGCGATCTCATCGCCTTTTGCCGCTTTCCACAAAGCAAAATCCAACGGATCTTCCTTGATTTTTTGTTCTTCACCGGTCCGCTGGCTTGCGCCGACTTCCAGCTCATCGATGGATTGGTCGCTTAATTGCCCATAGTGAGCAAATTTGCGGGTACGGTAATAAACATCGCCATTGACTGGATAGGCATAGCCTTTTTCTACAAGAGCAGCAATAAAGGCAATGATGTCTTCGATATGATCCATCACACGAGGATTCATCGTAGCAGGTTTGACGTTCAGCGCTGCGGTATCTTCATTGAAGGCGTTGATAAAACGCTCTGCCACTTCTGGGGCCGTCGTGCCTAATTCTTTTGCCGCACGAATGATTTTATCATCGACATCGGTAAAATTCATCAAATAGTCCACTGTATAGCCGCGGTATTCAAAATAACGGCGTACGGTATCAAACGACACAGTACTGCGGCCATTCCCGATATGGATGTAGTTATAGACGGTGGGTCCGCAAACGTACATTTTTACTTTTTTTTCTTCTAATGGCTGAAACACTTCTTTTTCTCGTGTCAGCGTATTATAGATTTTAATCATCGTGGGTAACCTTCTTTCCTTTGATTCGAACGATCTTTGCTGGGATTCCGACAGCAGTTGCTTCTGCGGGGATATCCTTCAAAACCACTGCATTGGCGCCGATCTTTGCACGCTCACCGATCGTGACAGGGCCTAAGATCTGCGCATGGGCTGAGAGAAACGCACCGGTTTTGACCGTGGGATGACGCTTGCCCCGCTCTTTACCGGTTCCCCCTAAGGTGACCCCGTGAAACAAGACGACATCATCTTCAATGATCGCCGTTTCCCCGATCACGACGCCCATCCCATGATCGATAAAGACCCCTTGGCCGATCTGCGCACCAGGATGAATCTCGATCCCAGTCAAGAAACGCCAAAACTGGGCCGTCAGTTTTGCCAAAAAATACCAGCGATGCTGAAACAAAAAATGCGACCAACGATGCCAAAACAAGGCATGAAATCCTGGGTATGTGATGATGATCTCCAACGTTGATCGTACCGATGGATCATGTTTTTTTGTTGCCGCAATTGCTTTTTTGAACCAAGTCATCTTCTCACCTACTTTATCCAAACTTCTTGATACGAAAAAAGCGTCTTTCAAATAAGTTTCCTTATTCAAAAGACGCTTTTTTGCGTGGTCCCACTTTTGTTCGCAGTTCGGCACTGCCTTCAAGCGGGTAACGTCCGCTGCTTCGTCTTTGACTTGCGCCAAAGCCACTCCTAGGTGCATTTCCTAGCCTTTTTTGACCACTCTCACCTTCCGTGGTCTCTCTGAAAAAAATCGGCTAGTACTTCGTCTATTCGCTGTGTTTATAACACGTTATTCAAATGATCAAGGGCTTTTTCTTTCCCTAATAATTCAACGGTATCTGGTAGTTCTGGTCCGTGGGTTTGGCCTGAGACCGCCACGCGGATCGGCATGAATAAATTCTTGCCTTTGATGCCTGTTTCTTTTTGGATCTCTTTGATGGCTGCTTTGACTGCCGCAGCCTCAACGACTGGCATCGCCTGTAATTTTTCTTTAAAGGCTGTTAAAACCGTCGGTACAGTTTCTCCTGCTAAGACTTCTTTGGCTGCATCATCTAATTCAGGGTGTTCTTCGAAGAACAATTCCGAAAGGTCGACGATTTGTGCCGCAAAACTCATTTGCGGTTGATACAAGGAAACGATTTTTTTCAACCAGGCAGCTTTTTCTTCGGTCAATGTTTCTTCGATACGACCGGCTTTTACCAAGTAAGGGACGCACATTGCCGTCAATTCATCCAGATCCATTTGTTTCATGTATTGGTTATTGACCCATTCCAACTTCTTGGCATCGAAGGCAGCTGGTGATTTGCTCAACCGTTCAGGATCAAAGATTTTGATCAATTCTTCTTGAGAGAAGATTTCTTCTTCCCCTACTGGTGACCAGCCTAAAAGTGCAATGAAGTTGAACATAGCGTCTGGTAGATAACCCAACTCACGATATTGCTCGATGAATTGGAGAATCGATTCGTCCCGTTTGCTTAATTTTTTCCCGGTTTCGCTATTGATGATCAACGTCATATGCCCGAATTCTGGTGCTTGCCAGCCAAATGCTTCATAGATCATCAACTGTTTTGGTGTGTTGGCGATGTGGTCATCTCCACGCAGCACATGGGTGATTTTCATATGATGGTCATCGACTGCTACTGCAAAGTTGTAAGTCGGCATACCGTCACGTTTTTGGATGACAAAATCGCCACCGACATTATCTGATTCAAAAACGATCTCGCCTTTGACCATGTCGTGGAATTTGTATTCAGTATTGCGAGAGACACGGAAACGAATCACTGGTTTCAAGCCTTGTGCTTCTTTTTCGGCTTGCTCTTCTGGTGTTAAGTTGGCACATTTCCCTGCATAATGGGGCATTTCGCCACGAGCTCTTTGGCCTTCACGTTCGGCTTCCAATTCTTCTTCCGTACAATAACACTTATACGCACGATTGCTTGCAAGCAATTGATCGATCAGTGGTTGGTAGATATCGCCGCGTTCTGATTGACGATACGGACCGTATTCTCCTGGATTTTCAGGTGATTCGTCCCAATCCATTCCTAACCATTGCAAGTTTTCAAGCTGGCTTTTTTCACCATCTTCAATGTTTCTTTTTTGATCGGTGTCTTCGATTCGGATAATAAATTCACCGTCATTATGACGAGCAAACAAATAATTGAATAAAGCCGTCCGAGCATTCCCGATGTGTAAATGTCCTGTTGGACTTGGCGCGTAACGTACACGTACTTTTGTCATTGTTTTCCTCTTCCTTCATCTGATTTCCAAGCCAGCCAAGCTGCTTGGGGCTTATTGTTCAGTTTAGTGGGAAAGACCCGCGTAAAAAACAGAACCCTCAAGTTGAATTGTACAATCAATAACCCAATTAGTAAAGGCAGCTGGCATATTTTACGCCAGCTGCCTAGGATTATTTCTCTGATTTCGATCCTTCTTTGTTGTCGATGCCGCGACCAGAATGGGCTGGTTTGGCAAAAATCATCCGCCCAGCTGCCGTTTGCAAGGCGCTGGTGACGATCACTTCGATGTGTTCATTCATGTAATGCTGGCCATCTTCCACCACGACCATCGTCCCGTCATCTAGATAAGCGACCCCTTGCTGGCGCTCCGTGCCAGCTTTCACCACTAAGACGTGCATGCTTTCTCCTGGAATCACCACTGGTTTGACCGCATTGGCCAACGCATTGATATTCAAGACAGGCACATTTTGAAATTCAGAAACTTTGTTTAGATTGTAATCATTGGTCACGACGACACCATCCAGCATCTTCGCTAACTTGATCAGCTTGCTATCAACTTCGGAAATGTCTTCAAAATCGCCTTCATACATCTCAACTGCGATGCCTTCTTCTTTTTGCAAAGCATTCAAAATATCCAAGCCGCGGCGGCCCCGAACCCGTTTCAAACTATCGCCAGAATCTGCGATGTATTGCAATTCGTACAAGACAAAATTCGGGATCAGCAAGACGCCTTCTAAAAAGCCTGTTTTAGCAATGTCATAGATCCGACCATCAATGATCACGCTGGTATCCAAAATTTTGTATTTGTGGAAGTGGTCCGCGATCTTTCTTTCCAGCATCTGCTGTTCATCTTGCTCTTGGAGCTCTGCCTTTTTGTTTTTCGGGGCAAAGACTTTTTTCCATTCATCGATCCGTGTCGTCCCGATCTGAAAACCGAGATACCCTAACAGGACCATCACTAAGATTGGGGCGATCCCGTTGATAAAAGGAATATCCCAATTGTAAAAAGGAATCGACACGATCACACCGATCATCAGACCGATGATCGAACCAATTGCGCCAAACAAGAGATACGTTAAGCTCAATTCACTTAGTTTTTCTTCAATTTTGCGAATACCGGCTGCAATATATTTCGCTAATAGTAAAGATAATAAAAAGAAAATAAGGGCTCCAAGCAAACTATTAGTGATGTTATTATTCAGCCATTCATTTTGGGTTTGCCCAATGGCTTGCCATGCGATAGGCATCAGTGAGATCCCCAGACTTGCTCCGGCAAGTACCATTAGTGCGGTAATGACTCGTTTCTGCATACATGTTCCTCCATACTCCAGTAAGTTTCTTTTGTTCAAAAATCCGGCTCCTTCCGCCAGTCAACGGCTGTCGGTCGGTTGGTTCAAACGAATGAATCAGCAGCGTCAGGGCACGAGGAGAGGCGATTGCCCCTTGCTCTTGCATTGACTCCACTTTAACGGAAGACTTTCCGCAAGGTTTCGGCTAAGGTAGACACGCCTTCGACTTCGATGCCTTTGGGCGGCTGCCAGCCAGTCAGATTATTTTTCGGCAAATAAACTTTCGTAAAACCTAGTTTTTGCACCTCTTTGACCCGTTGCTCGATCGCGTTGACTCGGCGAATCTCACCCGTCAAGCCAATTTCACCGATAAAACACTCCGTCGGGCTGGTGCCTTTTTCTTTGTAGCTAGACGCGATACTAACAGCGATCGCTAGATCGATCGCAGGTTCATTTAATTTGACCCCGCCGGCTGCTTTTAAGTAGGCATCTTGATTTTGCAGCAGCAAGCCTGCCCGTTTTTCTAAAACCGCCATGATCAGTGAGACGCGGTTGAAGTCTAGCCCCGTCGTCGTGCGTTTGGCATTGCCGAACATCGTTGGCGTGACCAGTGCTTGGATCTCCACCAAGATTGGCCGACTGCCTTCCATTGCCACTACGATCGCCGATCCAGTTGCGCCTTCTAAGCGTTCTTCCAAAAAGACTTGTGACGGATTGGCGACTTCTTTCAACCCGCCTTCTTCCATTTCAAAAATCCCGATCTCATTGGTGGACCCAAAGCGGTTTTTGACGGCTCGCAAAATTCGAAAACTGTGGTGCTTTTCGCCTTCGAAATACAAGACGGTATCCACCATATGCTCCAACATCCGCGGTCCTGCGATCGAGCCTTCCTTCGTCACGTGGCCAACGATAAAGATGGCGATGCCATTGGTTTTGGCGATTTTCAGCAATTCTGCGGTCGTTTCTCGCACTTGGCTGACACTGCCTGCCACGCTGGTGATATCCGGTTGGGTCATGGTTTGGATCGAATCGATGATCACATAATCTGGGCGGATGTTTTCGATCGCTTTACTGATCTCTGACATGTCCGTTTCCCCATAGAGATAAAATTCTGTGTCGATGGCGCCTAAGCGCTGCGCCCGCATTTTGATTTGTTCGGCACTTTCTTCTCCTGACACATACAAGACCGTCCCGCCGATCGCTGCTAATTGCTGGGAAACTTGCAAGAGCAGCGTCGATTTTCCGATCCCTGGATCCCCACCGATCAAAATCAAGGAGCCTGGGACCACGCCGCCGCCTAAGACGCGATTCAACTCAGCGAGTTTCGTTTGGACTCGCGGTTCTTTTTTCGGTACGACATCGGCGATTTTCGTCGGCTGCATCTTTTGCCCCGTCAATGTCGTACGCACTCGACGATCGGCGGTTTCTTGGATCACTTCTTCCACCATTGAATTCCAGCTGCCGCAATTGGGGCATTTCCCTAAATATTTAGGGGAACTATACCCACAATTTTGACAGACAAATTGACTTTTTGCTTTTTTTGCCATTGATCTCCTCCACTACTTCTATCAAACAGACCCCCAGGCAGGATTTACTGATTCGAGGAGCCAAAGCCGCCGGTTCGGCTGGCAGTGGTTGTATCTTGATCAGCTTTTAAGAACGGCAAGAAAATTCCTTGGCCGATCCGTTCGCCTTTTTTAATGACGACATCTGTGGGGCCGAAATTGGTAAACTGAAACATGATATGCCCTTCATTATCTGGATTGTCATAGTAATCGCTGTCGATGACGCCGACACCATTCGTCAAGACTAAGAAACGTTTCAAAGGATTGCTGGAACGATTTGTCAGCTGCAAATACTCGTCTTCCCCCATATAGGCTTTGATCCCCGTGGGAATCAAGGTTGGCTTCAACTGTTTTGCGGTCTCTTTCGCAAAAAGCGCTTTGACCCCGTCGATCACGCCCGCTTTCCAAATGCTTGGCACCACGATTTCTTCCGCTGCTTCAAAGTCGTAACCAGCCGCATGATGGGTGGCACGTTGAGGCAAGGTGATGCTTTTTTCTTTATATGCTGTAATAATTTCAAATCCTCGTAATTTCATGGGTTCCTCCAATAATAAAACATATAGCTATTTTAGCATAGGAAGAACTATTTTCTTCATGGAAAACACA
The DNA here is from genome assembly GCF_051713725.1 of Enterococcus sp. DIV0755f. Taxonomy (NCBI): domain Bacteria; kingdom Bacillati; phylum Bacillota; class Bacilli; order Lactobacillales; family Enterococcaceae; genus Enterococcus; species Enterococcus sp. DIV0755f. Next base: position 22,117 of record NZ_JBIOQL010000001.1, on the reverse strand, counting down.
ATTATCGAAAAGTCTTTACAATTTCTTCGTTTAAAAATAGACCAAAAAGAAAAAAGGACATGACGAAACGCCCGTTTGCGAGTACAATAGAAAAAATATCAAAAAATAGGCGGTGGCATATGCGCGCAGATCTTTCAAACAAAAACCGAATCGTTGTAAAAATCGGCACCAGCTCGTTGATTTATCCCAATGGTGCCATCAATCTAGCTGGCATCGATGAATTAGCCTTTGTCTTAGCAGCTTTGCAAAACCAAGGCAAAGAAATCATCTTAGTTTCTTCTGGTGCGATCGGTGTTGGCATGAACAAGTTGAATTTGAAAGAACGACCCGTGGAGATCCCGCAGCAGCAAGCCGTGGCCGCCGTTGGCCAATCGGAACTGATGACGATCTACAACCAGCGTTTTCAAAGCTATAGCCAGCAGACTGCACAGATCCTGCTGACCAGAGACATCATCGAATTTCCCCAAAGCCGTCAAAACGTTAGCAACACCTTAGAGCAATTACTTACGATGGGGATCATCCCGATCATTAATGAAAACGACACGGTAGCAGTGGATGAATTGGATCATCTCACCAAATTCGGCGACAATGACCAGCTGTCAGCGATCGTCGCTCAGTTGACGAAAGCCGAGCTTTTGATCATGCTTTCTGATATCGACGGCTTTTATTCCGCCAATCCGCTGAATGATCCTGAGGCCGTTTTGTATTCCGAGATCAATGAAATCACCCCAGAACTTTTAGAACAAGCTACGGGAAAAGGCAGTCCTTATGGAACCGGCGGTATGACCAGTAAACTAAAAGCCGCCCAACGTATCTTAGACTTGAACAGTCACATGCTGCTGGCTAACGGCAAGCAGCCGAAAATTATTTTTGACTTGCTCGCAGGGGAACCTGTCGGCACCCACTTTTATCAACGAACGGAGGATGAGCAATGAGCAACTTGCAAACGATCGGTCAACAAGCTCAAGCAAGCGCCCAGACATTAAGCTTACTGAGTGCCAGTGAAAAAAACCACCTACTGGCAGCGATGGCCGATGCTTTAGAAAAAGCTGCCGAGACGATTTTAGCTGCTAATCAACAAGATCTAGCCGCCGCAAAAGCCAAAGGAACCAGCCAGACGATGCTGGATCGACTGTTGCTGACAGAACAACGGATCACCGAGATGGCTAACGGCATCCGAGAAGTCGCCCAATTGCCCGACCCAATCGGTGCCGTGGATAAAATGTGGCGCAATGCTGACGATCTTTTGATTGGTCAACAACGAGTGCCTTTAGGGGTCATCGGCATCATCTACGAAGCCCGCCCTAATGTCACCACTGACGCAGCTAGTCTGTGTTTCAAATCAGGAAATGCCGTGATTTTGCGTGGTGGAAAGGAAGCCTTCCACTCCAATCAAGTCCTCGTGACTATTTTACAAGAGGCTTTAGCTGCCAATGGACACTCCCGCCATGCGATCCAGTTTATCGAAGACACGAGCCACGAAACAGCGGCTGAGCTGATGCGGCTGACAGATTACTTGGATGTTTTGATCCCTCGGGGAGGCGCCGGCTTGATTCGTCGTGTCAAAGAGACCGCCACGGTGCCAGTGATCGAAACCGGCACCGGCAACAATCATATCTACATCGACCAAGCAGCCCAGCTGCCGATGGCACTGGCGATCGTCACGAATGCAAAGACTCAACGCCCTTCTGTCTGCAATGCCATCGAAACGATCCTCGTCCATGAAGCAGTGGCAGCGGAGTTTTTGCCTATGGTAGAAAAGCAGTTTGCCGATCAAGTCGAATTGCGAGGGGATCAAAAAGCATTGGCGTTTTTGAACAATGCACAGCTTGCCACTGAAGAGGACTGGGCAACCGAGTTTTTAGACTATATCTTAGCGATCAAAGTGGTGGCTTCGCTAGAAGAAGCCATTGCTCACATCAATCGCTACAATACGAAGCACTCCGAAGCGATCATCACCGATGATTATTTCGCTTCCCAACGCTTCTTGAAAGAAGTTGATGCGGCGGCGGTTTACGTCAATGCCTCGACCCGTTTCACCGATGGCTTTATGTTTGGCTTTGGTGCCGAGATCGGCATCTCGACGCAAAAACTCCATGCCCGTGGGCCAATGGGGTTAGAAGCACTGACTTCTACCAAATACATTATTTATGGCGAAGGCCAGATCCGTAAGTAACGATACGAAAAAACAGCCACTTGCTGTCATGACTTCCAATAGTTAGACTAAAAAGCTAACTTTAAAAGGTCGGTACATGCGCAAGCGGCTTTTTTTCGTCCTCTTATGCTTGTGCAGCCCGCAGAACGAAGGAAATCGGTTCGATGCCAAACAATTCTGTCAGCACTCGATTGGTTGTGGCAAAGACGTCAGCTTCGCAACTCTTTTTCGGACAAGAAATCGTCTGTCCTTTGCTGGAAAACGTATCCTGACGGCTGCCCTCTACGAAAATTACTTCTTGCGTTCCTTTTTGATAGATCAATCCTTCGTCTTCTTCTAATAATAAGCGCGTCTGCCACTGATTGATCTGGGCAATTGGCATCACCAATGCAGCAGCATCCAAGTTTTCTAACGAAAAACTACGACCATCCGGCAGCTGCAGCGTGAAGGTATTGAGTTCATAAGGCAAACAGGCATTGCACCCTCCTTCTGTGATGACTTGGCTCGTGAGAATTTCTGCATTCATTCTTTTTGACTCCTTTCATGATTCATTCATGTTTAGTTTATCACAAACCTATGGCGCACGGCGGAGCAATTATTCCGTCTTAAGTTGGATGTGTTTCTTTTTCTTTCTTGTTATGCTAGGGATAAGAAAAAAAGTCTAGGAGGAGTCACAATGAATACAGAAAGTTTATTAGGAAGAATCGTTACTGTCGTGGCAGTTTTAATCGCAGCATCCCTTGTTTTATCCGTTGTATTAGGCATTATTGGTGGGTTGATCGGATTGGTCTTCCGTTTCGGGATTCCTTTGCTGCTAGCCGTTTTGATCGTTCGCTGGTTAACATCGATTCGCCAAAAGCCAAGAAAATATTATCGTTAATTACAAGTAAATCAAAAACACCTGACGTTTGGAAAGTCAGGTGTTTTTTTATCGATCAGCCTAATGCTACATCTAAAACCATCATTAAGATAAAGCCTAGCATGACGCCAAAGACCGCAAAATGGCGGCGACTAGACAAGGTTTGCTGCGCTTCTGGAATCAATTCTTCCACCACTACATAGATCATAGCACCCGCTGCAAAAGCCAACGCATACGGCAAGACAGCGGACATACTCGTTACTAGCAAAGCTCCGATCACACCGGCGATCGGTTCTACGATCCCTGACGCTTGCCCGTACATAAAGGCTTTGGTTCGGCTTAACCCTTCTTGGCGCAAGGGGATCGAAACGGCTGCGCCTTCTGGAAAATTTTGGATCCCGATCCCGATCGCTACCGAAAGCGCCGCTAAGATCGCTGCTCGCGGATCATCGGCACTAGCCGCCGCCCCAAACGCTACCCCTACCGCCAAGCCTTCTGGGATATTATGCAGCGTGATGGAAAAGACCAGCAAGATCGTTCGCTTCAAATGACTGGGCAAACCTTCTGTTTCATGATTCGGACCAAAATGCATATGCGGGAGCGTCTTATCTGCTGCATATAGAAACAAACCACCCAAACCAAACCCGATGCTGACCACAAGCCACGGAATGTCGCCATTTTCTTCGGCTCGTGCGATCGCAGGATCTAATAACGACCAGAAACTAGCAGCGATCATCACGCCAGAGGCAAACCCCAGCATCGTATTCAGGACATTTTTATTGATTTCTTTGAAGAAAAAGACTAGCGCTGCCCCAAGCGCCGTCATACCATACGTAAAGATCGTCCCCGCCAACGCTTGCTGCCATGGCGACAATCCAACCAACCAATCCACCATTCGTCTGCTCCTTTGTCTAACTATTCTACCAATACTCTAGCATAGGAAGCCGTCAGGTTCTACTAGGAAGGCAGCAGCAGCCAAAATTTTTCTTTCACCAGCCCTAAGCCTTTCCTGATGAAATCCTCGGCTTTACTTGAAAGTTTCAACATTCATCGCTATAATGCTAGGAGACTCCATGTCAATTTATATAAAGTGAGGAAAAGAATTGATTACAGTAAGTGATGTAAGTTTGCATTTTTCAGACCGCAAACTGTTTGATGATGTTAATATTAAGTTTACGCCTGGTAATTGTTATGGTTTGATTGGTGCAAATGGTGCTGGTAAATCAACTTTTTTAAAAATTTTATCTGGTGAGATCCAACCTTCAACCGGGAATGTGTCTTTAGGTCCTGATGAACGGATGGCTGTCTTGAAGCAGAACCACTATGATTACGAAGAGTTTCCAGTGATCGAAACGGTCATCATGGGCCATAAACGTCTCTACGAAGTGATGAAAGAAAAAGACGCGATCTACATGAAGGAAGACTTTTCTGATGAAGATGGGATTCGTGCCGCCGAACTAGAAGGCGAATTTGCGGAACTTGATGGCTGGGAAGCAGAGCCCGAAGCAGCTGTTCTTTTGCAAGGCTTGAACATTCCCGATGAATTGCATCATGTCTTGATGAAAGATCTAACTGCTGGTCAACGGGTGAAAGTCTTACTGGCACAAGCCCTTTTCGGTAAGCCAGACGTCTTGCTCCTAGATGAGCCTACCAACGGATTGGATATCCAATCTATCAACTGGTTAGAAGAGTTTCTGATCAACTTTGACAACACCGTCATCGTTGTTTCCCATGACCGCCACTTCTTAAATAAAGTTTGTACCCATATGGCCGATCTAGACTTCGGCAAAATCAAATTGTTTGTCGGCAACTATGATTTCTGGTTGGAATCAAGCCAATTAGCTGCGAAATTACAATCCCAATCAAATGCCAAAAAAGAAGAGCAGATCAAAGAACTGCAAGACTTTATCGCACGCTTTAGTGCCAATGCATCAAAATCCAAACAAGCAACATCTCGGAAAAAAATGTTGGATAAAATCACTCTTGATGATATTCAACCTTCGTCTCGCCGTTACCCGTTTGTCGGTTTTAAACCAGAACGTGAAATCGGGAATGACTTGCTGCAAGTCGACAATGTCAGTGTGACGATCGACGGCAAAAAGATTTTAGACAATATCTCTTTCACCTTGAATAAAGACGACAAAGTCGCTTTTGTTGCCAATAGCGATATCACCACCACGACGCTATTCAAAGTCATCATGGGGGAAATCACTCCTGATACAGGTAGTGTTCGTTGGGGCGTGACCACGCAGCATGCCTACTTGCCAAAAGATACGACCAGCGAATTTGATACGGATACCCCGATCGTTGATTGGTTGCGTCAATACGCAAGCAAAGAAGAAGACGACAATACCTTCTTGCGCAGCTTCCTAGGTCGCATGTTATTCTCTGGTGACGAAGTATTAAAACCCGTCAATGTTCTTTCCGGGGGCGAAAAAGTTCGCTGCATGTTGTCGAAAATGATGCTTTCAAAAGCCAACGTATTGGTATTGGATGATCCAACCAATCACTTGGACTTAGAATCGATCACCGCATTAAACGATGGCTTGATGGCCTTCACCGGCTCATTGTTGTTTGCTTCTCATGACCACCAATTTATTCAAACCCTTGCGAACCGTATCATTGCGGTCTCTAGCAAAGGCGTGGTGGATCGTGCCGAAACGACCTACGATGAATTCTTAGAAAACAAAGATGTCCAAAAACGCGTAGCAGAAATGAATCAATAAGCTGCTTTTGAAAAAAAGAACGCTCCAGTTGCCCGCCACCAAGGCTGCAACTGGAGCGTTTCTTTTATTTTTCCTAGGTGCTTCGGGTATTTTTGGCAGGTTACGCTTGTTCTAAACGGGCTTTGCCGAATGAAAACAGCGCCAAGCAGCCGTAGCCGGTATGACTGGAGATCGTTGGACCTAATGGATAATGATGAATAATAATGTCAGGAATTTTTTCGGTCAAACGTTTGATGACTTTCTCCGCCGCTTCGGCATCGCCAGCATTGGCAAAATAAACCGTATTGGTTTTTGATTCGTGAAGATTGGCGATGGTTTGATCCACGATTTTTTGGATCGCTTTGTTGCGTCCCCGCACTCGATCAACGCTGCGTAATTTTCCCGCAGTATCGACGGTAATGATTGGTTTCACGTTCAGCAATCCGCCGATCGCTGCCGCCGTTTTAGAGATTCTGCCGCCGCGTTCCAATTGTTTTAAATCGTCGACGGTGACCCATGAATCTAAACGCAGTTTGTTTTCTTCTACCCATTGGCTGACTTCTAGCAACGAACGTCCTTGGGCTTTTTGTTGGGCTGCTTCAGCCACTAAGAAGCCTTCGCCTAAACTCGCAGAGCGCGTATCGATCAAGGTGATCGCAACTTCTTTGTATTCTTCTTTTAGTAAGGCTACGGCTTGGACGGCACTTTGGAATGAGCCGCTCATTCCTGAAGAAAAACCTAAATAAAGGACCGGTGTGCCCGCTTCGACATACGGCCGAAAATACTCCATATAACGTCCGACATTGATTTGAGAAGTTGTCGGCTGCGCATGTTCTTTTAGTTTTCCTAAAAACCATTCCGTATCAAATTCTTTGCCCATATCATCGATATATTCTTTGCCGTCTAATTCGATCAGCATCGGAATATACGCAACATCTAGCTCCGCTAATCTTGCTGCTGGTAAATCACAGCAGGAATCTGTCATGATTTGAAACATGGTTTCACCCCTCTCGTTACCCCCTATTATAGCAAAAAAAGAACAAGACAGAAGAAATTCTCATCAAAAGCAGCCAAACTTATCGTTGACTGCTTTTGACACAGGAGTTCTTCGTCTTGTTCTGAAGCTTTTGCGTCAGATTAGATTTGCGCCCAAACACTTTCTAAAATGTTGGTTTGGCTGCGGTCTGGTCCTACCGAGAAGGTCGAAATGCGGACACCGACTAATTCAGAGATGCGGTGAACGTAATTGCGTGCATTTTCTGGCAGATCTGCTAATGTTTTGCAGCCAGTAATGTCTTCAGACCAGCCAGGAAGTTCTTCGTAGACTGGTTTGCAGCGGTTCAACTCTTTCAAGCTTGCTGGGTAATGATAGATCAATTCGCCGTCTAGTTCATAAGCCGTACAGATCTTCACGGTTTCTAAGCCGCTCAAGACATCGATCGAGTTAAGGGATAGGTTCGTGATCCCTGAAACACGTTTTGAATGGCGCATCACGACGGTATCAAACCAGCCCACACGGCGAGGACGTCCTGTCGTTGTTCCGTATTCACGACCGATCTTACGAATTTGTTCACCTGTTTCATCAAACAGTTCCGTTGGGAAAGGACCATCTCCTACCCGAGAGGTGTAAGCTTTGCAGACACCAACGACTTTGTTGATTTTTGAAGGACCCACACCACTACCGATGGTGACACCTCCAGCAACGGGGTTGGATGATGTCACGAAAGGATAGGTTCCTTGGTCGATATCCAGCATCACGCCTTGTGCCCCTTCAAATAAAACCCGTTTGCCTTCATCTAAGGCATCGTTAAGGATCACCGAAGTATCCGTCACATATTTTTTGATTTGTTGGCCATATTCGTAATACTCTTCAAAAATGTCTTCAAAAGCGATTGGCTCTGCGTCAAACATTTTCACGAATTGACGATTTTTTTCTTCTAAGTTGATACGCAGACGTTCTTCAAAAATTTCTTTGTCTAAAAGATCAGCGATCCGAATGCCGACTCTGGCAGCTTTATCCATATAGGCTGGTCCGATCCCTTTGATCGTGGTACCGATCTTGTTGTCACCTTTGGCATCTTCTTGCAGCTGATCCAAATGGATATGGTAAGGTAAAATAACATGTGCACGATCAGAAATCTTTAAGTTTTCTGTTATTATATTGTTTTCTTTCAAGTATGCTAATTCTTTAACTAATGATTTCGGGTTCACAACGACCCCGTTTCCAATGACACTGATTTTATCTGCATAAAAGATCCCAGAAGGAATCAAATGCAGTTTATAGGTCACACCGTCAAATTTAATCGTATGGCCGGCATTGTCTCCACCTTGATAACGTGCAATGACTTCCGCGTTTTCACTCAAAAAGTCCGTAATCTTTCCTTTACCTTCATCGCCCCATTGTGTACCTACTACTACTACAGATGACATATAATGACCTCTTTCTTTAATTAGTGCATTCCTTAAGTATTGTAACAAGATTCGCAAGCTCTTTCAATCTAAAATCGAATAATCGTTTTAAATTCTCATTTTTCAGGGGTAAAAAACGAACTATTTTCTTCTCAATAATTATTTATACACGTAAAAACGAATAAAGTCAGCACATAAAAAAAGCCCTGCTGCCATCAGCGCAATGCAGACGGCAGCAGGAGCCTTGGTTTCTCACATCGTTGGTGTCTTACCCGAACTCTTCTCGCGGCGAGACCGAGGAGAACTTATTGTATTCTTTGATAAATAGAAGTTCGACGGTCCCTCGGGCACCACTCCGGTTTTTCTCGATAATGACTTCGATCACATTGTTGTTTTGTTGTTCTTCTGGTTCATCGTCATCGTCGCCTTCGCTGCGGTAGTAGTCATCTCGGTACAAGAAAGCAACGATATCGGCATCCTGCTCGATCGATCCTGATTCCCGAATATCACTTAAAACAGGACGCTTGTCTTGTCGTTGTTCCACACCCCGAGAAAGCTGAGACAGTGCGATCACTGGCACTTTTAATTCCTTCGCCAGTTTCTTTAATTGGCGAGAGATCTCAGAGACTTCTTGTTGGCGGTTTTCGCGACCCGTTCCTTCAATCAGCTGCAAATAGTCGATCAAAATCAAGCCGAGATTGCCTTTTTCTTGCGCCAGTTTCCGACAACGTGCCCGAATCTCAGAGATCTTGATCCCAGGGGTATCATCGATATAGATATTGGCGTTAGAAAGACTGCCCATGGCAACGATCAAATTGCGCCACTCTTCTTCTGAGAGCTGCCCCGTCCGCAAGTGACTGGCCTCAATCGAGCCTTCCGCACAAAGCATCCGGTTGACCAATGATTCAGCCCCCATTTCCAGACTAAAGATTGCTACGGAACGATCGGTTTTCGTTCCGACATTTTGCGCGATATTCAAGGCAAACGCGGTTTTCCCTACCGCGGGGCGGGCAGCGAGAATAATCAGCTCTTCTTTTTGCAGCCCCGCCGTCATTTTGTCTAAAGCCGCATAACCCGTAGGTAATCCGGTGATTTCTTCATTGTTTTGCGCCAACTGATCGATCGTTTCGATCGTCCGATTCAAGACTTCCGCTATCGATTGGAAGCCATTGCTATTGCGCTTTTCGGATACTTCTAAAATACTTTTTTCTGCTTGATCAATGATCGACTGCACATCTTCATCTTGTTCAAAACCTTTGGTTACGATGCGGCTCGCTGTTTGGATCAGATTGCGTAACGTGGCTTTGTCGTCAACGATCTTCGCATAATAAGCAATACTTGCTGCTGATGGTGAAGCTTGACTCAGTTCAGTCAGATACGTCAGGCCGCCAACATCTTCAAGACTGTTGCTTTTTTCAATTTCTGCTTTCAACGTAATCAAGTCGATCGATTCACTACGGTCGTTCAACTGGATCATTGCTTGAAAAATTATTTGATGGCTGCGGCGATAAAAATCTTCTGGGGCGATTACTTCCATTGCATCGATGATCGCATCGGCATCTAAAAAGACTGCCCCTAGGACCGCTTGTTCCGCTTCAATATCTTGTGGGGGAACTTGATTTTGCCAAACTTCATTCATGCCATTCGCTCCTTCGTCCATTCATTCTACAAGATTCCCATCCAAAGTACAAGATTGCTTGGACGTTTGCCGAAAAAAACCCCAACATGTGACTGTTGGGAGTAATGCTTATTCTTGGATGGTATGAACATTGATCGTTGCTGTTACTTGTGGGTGCAATTTTACAGGTACTTGTGTAAAGCCTAATGCACGGATCGGCTGATCCAATTCGATTTTGCGTTTGTCGATCTTGATTTTGTATTGCTTGTTCAAGGCATCTGCGATTTGTTTTGATGGGATCGAACCGAACAAGCGGCCATCTTCCCCTGCTTTGGCATTGATCTTCACAACGGTTTCTTCCTTTTCAAGAAGTGCTTTTAACTCTTTCGCTTCTGCTAAGACTTCTGCGTCTTGTTTTTCTTTGGCTTTTTGTTTGCCTTTTAATTCTGCCATGCTTTCATTGTTGGCAGGTTTGGCTAAGTTGTTTTTGATCAGAAAGTTTTGTGCGTAGCCATTAGGGACTTCCTTAATATCGCCTTTTTTGCCTTTGCCTTTGACATCTTGTAAGAAAATAACTTTCATCTTGGTCACTCCTTGTTATTGTTCATTTTTCGTTAATTCCGCTCGCAGCTGGTTTTCTACATCACCAATGCTGCTGTTCTTTATTTGCGTGGCTGCGTTGGTAAAATGTCCGCCGCCGCCTAATGCCTCCATCAAGGTTTGTACATTGACTTTACCAGTGCTTCTAGCACTGATACCGATCAAATCTCCTGGTTGTTTCGTAATGACAAATGCGGCATGGATCCCGTTGATCGATAGCAGAGTATCGGCCGCTTTCGCAACGGTGACACTATCGTACACCCGATCTTCATCCGCTGCAGCAATCACGATATCTTCTCGGAAATGCTGGCTGCGAGAAACCAGTTCACTGATCATCAAATAGGAATCGAGATCCGTACTCAACATGTATTGAACCAATGACGTATCTGCGCCTTGGTTTTTCAAATAGCCAGCAATATCAAAGGTCCGACCAGTGGTTCGCACCGTGAAGTTCTTCGTATCCACGTAGATGCCCGCTAATAAGGAAGTCGTAATAAATTTCGGGACTTGCGATCTGCGAGAAGCACGATACTGGATCAATTCTGCTACCAGTTCCGATGCCGAAGACGCGGAAGATTCAATATACGTCAATAGTGGCTTATCGGGAAACTCATCCCCGCGACGATGGTGATCGATCACTGCGATTTTGTCAAATTCATCATAGACCGCTTGCGAGATCGACATCGACGGCTTATGGTAATCTACCATCACTAGCACACTTTCTTCATTTGATAAATTAACTGCTTCTTCCCCAGTGATCACAAATCGTTCCAGCTCGGGGTATTTTTTCAATTCTTCCAACGCCCGTTGAATGTCTGCGGTGATCTCTTTTGGATTTAAAATGATGTAGCATTCTTTGTCGCTCATCATCGCCATGTAAGCCACCCCAAAAGCCGAACCTAAGGCATCCATGTCTGGGTAACGATGACCCATGATAAAGATCCGCTGGTTTTCAGCAAAAATCTTTCTCAACGCCGTACTCATGGCACGAGAACGAACACGCGTTCTCTTGGGTGTGCCGTCTGTATTGCCACCAAAGAATTGCGGTTTCGCTTCTTCTTTGGCTTCTTTTAAAACGACTTGATCACCGCCGCGAACTAACGCAATGTCGAGATTGTTTTGTGCCACTTCCCCGATCTCTTCAAAAGACTCTTCCCCATAGGAGATCCCCATACTGATCGTTAATGGCAGATCATTTTTTTCCGCAACTTGCCGTACTCTAGTCAAAAATTGGAATTTTTCTTCCTTCATCCGCTCAATATCTGAATACTTCGCGACGAAAAGAAACCGCTCGGAATTGATTCGTTTGTAAAAAACATGATTCTCACTTGCCCAATCAGAAATCAATGTCGTGATCAGCGAGTTCAAATAAGAAACTTGTTTGTCGTCTTTTTTCTCAATCAAATCATCGTAATTATCAATTGAAATCAACCCAATTGCTGCCATCTTTTTTACCCCTCAATGTATCATCCCATTTTTTTGAAGCTTTGTTCCTTATTTTACCACAAAACAATCAAATAGGCGATTGATGCAAAAAAGTTCCACGTGAAACTTTTTTGGTGAACCAACCAGGAAAAAATTTCTATCATTCGTTATTCTATCTATATATAAAATAACAAGTTACTCTTCGCTGGATAAAAAAATTGACAAGCTTCAAAAGAAACTTGTCAATGAAAATCATTCGATTTATTCTTCGCCTACGAATGGAAGTAATCCCATGATACGCGCACGTTTGATTGCAATGGTAAGTTTGCGTTGGTTTTTCGCACCAGTACCAGTTACACGACGTGGTAAGATTTTACCGCGTTCTGAAATGAAACGTTTTAGTAATTCAATATCTTTATAATCGATATGTTCAATATGGTTTGCAGCAATGTAGTCTACTTTACGACGTTTGCGTCCGCCTCTTCTTTGTTGTGCCATCCTATTTCCCTCCTATCAATTTCTTAGAATGGTAAATCATCGTCTGAAATGTCGATTGATGAGTTTCCGAATGGATCGGAGTTGTCTCGATCAAAATTAGGCATTCCTGATGGTTGAGAGGATTGAGTTTGATTTGAGTTATTGTTACCAAATCCAGAAGAACTGTTTGAGTTATACGTATTGTTACTGCCAGATCCGCTATCAGTTGTGCGTCTTTGCTCGGAAGCATTCCGCGACTCTAATAATTGGAAGTTGTCAGCAACGACTTCTGTTACATAAACACGTTGGCCTTGTTGGTTGTCGTATGAACGGGTTTGAATACGTCCAGTAACCCCTAATAAAGTTCCTTTGCGTGCATAGTTTGCTAATGTTTCCGCTGGTTTTCTCCAAATAACACAGTTGATGAAATCAGCTTCGCGCTCTCCACTTTGGTTGGTAAAATTGCGGTTTACCGCCAAGGTAAAGGTTGCGACACCAGTGCCATTAGAAGTGTAACGTAAATCAGGATCTTTGGTTAGTCTTCCTACTAGTACAACATTATTAATCAAAGTTCATCATCTCCTCATCGCTTTTGTTTCATGTGAAACAATATTATGCTTCTTCTTTGACAATCATGTGACGGATAATGTCATCATTGATTTTCGCAAGACGGTCAAACTCGTTGATTGCACTTGCAGTTGTTGAAGAAGAAACTTTAACGATGTGATAGATACCCTCACGGAATCCATCCATTTCATACGCTAGACGGCGTTTTTGCCAATCTTTTGATTCGATAACTTCAGCGCCGTTATCAGTTAAGATTGAGTCAAAACGAGCGATCAATGCGGCTTTTGCTTCTTCATCAATGTTTGGACGAATGATATATAAAATCTCATATTTCGTGTTTTCCATTGATTTTTCACCTCCCTGTGGACTTTGGCCCCTAGTTTTCTAGGAGCAGAGAGAGTGGTCTAATTAGACTACTCACAAATAATTATTATACACTTTTTTCGTCCTTACTGCAAGCTGTTTTTTTGCGTCCCTGCATCTACCCATCACCGCAAACAATCGCTTACACTGATAAATACGTCAGCTGCTGCCGATTTTTTGAAAAAGAGTAAGAAGACAGCAAGCTGCAGGTTCGCAGCTTGCTGTCTTCCTAGAAAAACGTATTGCTTATTCTTGTGTATCCGTGGTGTCTTCCGTTGCTTCTTCCACAACTGGTACGTCTTGTACCGCTGTTTCTTCAGCAGTCGCTAGTTCTTCTTCGACTTCTGGTTCAACCGTTGCCATCGTCACTACTTTGGCATTGTTTTCCATCTTCATCAAACGAACCCCTAAGGTTGCCCGACCAGTTTGGGAAACAGTCGCTACATTGAAACGAATCAAGACGCCTTTATCGGTGATCACCATGATGTCTTCCTCACCGCTGACCGTCGTCAAGCCGGCTAATGGACCGTTTTTCGCCGTAATGTTGGCTGTTTTGATCCCTTTTCCGCCCCGACCTTTGATTGGGTATTCAGAGCCTTTGGTACGCTTGCCATAGCCGTTCTCAGTGATGACCAAGACTTCACTGTCTTCTGTGATCACTGCAGCGCCTACCACGTAGTCTCCGTCTCTTAGACGAATGCCTCGCACACCAGCAGCTGTCCGACCCATATCCCGCACAAGCGCTTCTTTGAAGGTCACAGAGTAGCCATCGTGGGTTCCAATGATCACGACATCTTCGCCATGGGTTTCGATCACGTTGACCAACTCATCATTTTCCCGAAGACCGATCGCAATCAGACCATTGGCACGGATATTTGAAAAGGCCGTCACTGAGGTCCGTTTGACCACACCTAGACGCGTCGTGAAGAACAAGTAGCGTCCTTCTTGAGGCCCACCAGAAGCCGAAATGATCGCTTCGATCCGTTCGCTAGAATCGATCCCTAGGAGATTGATCACAGGGATCCCTTTGGCTGCCCGACCATACTCAGGAATTTCATAGCCTTTGGCTTTATAAACTTTCCCTTTATTGGTGAAGAACAGTAATGTGTCATGAGTCGAACAAGAAACCAACGTCTTCACGAAGTCTTCATCGTGGATCCCCATTCCTTGAACGCCACGTCCGCCGCGGCGTTGTGCACGGAATTCAGACTTAGCTACTCGTTTGATGTACCCATTGTTCGTCAAGGTAATGACGATTTCTTCTTCTTCGATCAAATCTTCATCTTCAAGACTTAAGACTTCCCCAACCAATAATTCAGTCCGGCGATCATCACCAAAGCGTTGGCCTAATTCTTGCAACTCCGTTTGGATGATCTCTAGGACTCGTTGTGGATTTGCTAAAATGTCTGTCAAATCAGCGATAAATTCTAACAAGCCTTGGTACTCGTTTTCGATCTTGTCACGTTCCAAACCAGTCAAGCGACGCAAACGCATATCTAAAATCGCTTGCGCTTGGCGATCGGACAATTTGAAGCGCTCCATCATGCTATTTTTCGCTTCATCATCAGAATTTGATGCCCGGATCAAAGCAATGATCTCATCGATATGATCCAATGCGATCCGTAATCCTTCCAAGATGTGGGCACGAGCTTCTGCTTTGTTTTTATCAAACTGTGTCCGACGAGTCACCACTTCTTGTTGGTGCTCGATGTAGTTTTCTAAAATTCGTTTCAAGCTCAAAATCTTCGGCACGCCTTTTTCAATGGCTAACATATTAAAGCCAAAAGAAGATTGCAGTGCAGTCATTTTGTAGAGATTGTTTAAGATCACCGACGCACTGACGTCGCGACGAACGTCGATCACGATCCGCATGCCTTCACGAGATGATTCATCCCGCAGATCGGTGATTCCTTCGATCCGCTTGTCACGGTGCAGCTCAGAGATCCGTTCGATCAACTTCGCTTTATTGACCATATATGGCAATTCAGTCACTAAGATCCGTTCTTTGCCGTTGGGCATTTCAGTCACTTCGACTTTTCCGCGAACAGTGATCGACCCTTTCCCTGTTTCATAGGCACGGCGAATACCGGATTTTCCCATCACGATCCCGCCAGTTGGGAAGTCTGGTCCTGGTAGGACTTCCATCAATTCACTCGTTGTGACTTCTGGATTTTCCATCAATAGATCGATGGCGGCAATGACTTCATTCAAGTTATGAGGCGGGATATTGGTCGCCATCCCAACAGCGATCCCAGTCGTCCCGTTGACCAAAAGGTTCGGGAAGCGGGCAGGTAATACCGCTGGTTCTCGTTCTGTATCATCATAGTTGCTTTGGAAATCAACGGTATCTTTGTTGATGTCCCGCAGCATCTCCATCGCCAGTTTACTCATGCGGGCTTCGGTATACCGCATCGCAGCGGCACCGTCACCATCGACTGAACCAAAGTTTCCGTGGCCATCGACTAGCATGTAGCGATAGCTAAAGGGCTGTGCCATCCGCACCATTGATTCATAGATCGCACTGTCACCATGGGGATGGTATTTCCCCATGACATCGCCGACGATCCGGGCTGATTTTTTATGGGGCTTGTCTGGTGTGACCCCTAATTCATTCATTCCATATAAAATTCGGCGGTGAACCGGCTTTAAGCCATCCCGCACATCTGGTAAAGCCCTAGCAACAATTACACTCATTGCATAATCGATAAAGGACTCGCGCATTTCACTGGTCAGATTGACGTCATGAATATTTTGTTTTGCTTCTTCACTCAAGCTGTTTCCTCCTCTACGATTGGCTAGATGTCAAGATTTTTCACGTAGTGCGCGTTTTCTTCGATAAAGGCCCGTCTTGGTTCGACGCGATCCCCCATCAGCATTTCAAAAATTTGATCGGCTTCTATGGCATCATCTACGCTGACCCGCAGCATCATCCGGTTTTCAGGGTCCATCGTGGTTTCCCATAACTGGTGGTCATCCATTTCCCCTAGACCTTTGTAGCGTTGAACCGTTGGTTTTGGTGTCGCAGGCAGTGATTCAATCGTATTTTTCAAATCTTGTTCGGCATTCTTGCCGGGTTGGATATAGTGGATATTTTTCCCTTGTTTGACACCGTACAATGGCGGTTGTGCGATATAGACATAACCAGCTTCAACGATTGGACGCATATAACGATAGAACAACGTCAAAAGTAGGGTCCGGATATGGGCACCATCGACATCGGCATCGGTCATGATAACTAGCTTGTGGTAACGGGCTTTTGCTACATCAAAATCAGCACCAAACCCAGTTCCCATTGCCGTAAACAATGAACGGATCTCTTCGTTTGCTAAGATTTTGTCCATGCTGGCTTTTTCGACATTTAAAATTTTCCCACGGATCGGTAAGATCGCTTGGAATTCGCGACTGCGGCCTTGTTTTGCTGAACCGCCGGCAGAATCTCCTTCGACGATAAACAATTCGCATTTTTCTGGATCATTACTGGAACAGTCGGCTAATTTCCCAGGTAAGTTACTGATTTCTAACGCACCTTTTCGGCGAGTCATTTCTCGGGCACGTTTGGCTGCTTGACGGGCTTTTGATGCCAAAAGTCCTTTTTCCACGACTTGACGACCCACATTCGGGTTTTCCATCAAGAATTTCGTGAAATGTTCGGAAAAGAGACGATCAGTGACTGTCCGCACTTCCGAATTTCCTAATTTGGTTTTCGTTTGTCCCTCAAACTGAGGATCTGGATGCTTGATAGAGATAACTGCCGTCAATCCTTCCCGAACATCTTCTCCGGTCAGGTTTTCGTCGTTTTCTTTCATCAATTTTGACTTGCGGGCGTAATCGTTGATCACCCGTGTCAAGGCAGTCTTAAACCCGAATTCATGGGTTCCGCCTTCATAGGTATGGATGTTGTTGGCAAAACTCAACAGGTTGCTGTGGTAGCTATCGGTATATTGCATGGAAACTTCAACCGTGATTCCTTGTTGTTCTCCTTCTAAGTAGATCGGATCTGGGAAAATCACTGTCTTACTTGCATTCAAATGCTCCACATAGCTCTTGATCCCGCCATCGTAATGATATTCTTTCAAGACGGGTTTTTCTTCCCGTTTGTCTTCGATCGAGATTTTTAAGCCACGGTTCAAGAAGGCTAATTCCCGAACCCGTGTCGCTAATTTATCAAAATTGAATACGGTTGTTTCCGTAAAGATCTTTGGATCTGGAACAAAGTGGACGGTCGTTCCGTGGCGGTCGGTTTCATCGATCACTTTCAAGTCATCAACGACTGCCCCACGATGGTATTCTTGATAATACACTTTGCCTTCTTTATAGACTTTTACGTCTAAAGTCGTGGATAACGCATTAACGACGGAGGAACCTACCCCGTGCAGTCCACCAGATACTTTGTAGCCGCCACCGCCGAATTTCCCGCCGGCATGCAGGATCGTAAAGACGGTTTCTACCGCTGGACGGCCTGTCTTGGCTTGGATATCAACGGGGATCCCCCGACCGTCATCGACGACCGTAATACTATTATCTGGTTCAATGATCACTTGAATACTTGAGGCAAAGCCTGCTAGTGCTTCATCGATCGAGTTATCGACGATTTCCCATACTAAGTGGTGCAAACCTTCTGAACTGGTAGAACCAATGTACATCCCAGGTCGTTTGCGGACGGCTTCTAGTCCTTCCAACACTTGGATCTGACTGGCATCATAGGCTTTCGCACGTTCAACTAAGCTTTTTTCTTCTTCTGTCATTCAGTCTATTCTCCTTTAATATGTCCTTGCTCTACATAAAAAATCTCTGCTTCCACAGACATTTTGTCTTTCACATGTTCTAATGTCGTCGTTGTCAGAAAGGTCTGAACTTTTCCTTCAATGGTCTCCAATAAATGCAGTTGTCGGGAATCATCCAGCTCACTCATGACGTCATCTAATAAAAGGACGGGATATTCCCCCGTTTCTTCTTTCATCAAATCGATTTCTGCCAATTTAACACTTAAGGCGGTCGTTCGCTGCTGTCCTTGCGAACCAAAGGTCTGAACATTTTTCTCATTGATCAAAAAATCCAGATCGTCTCGATGCGGACCTGCCAACGTGACTTGCCGAAATCGTTCACGGTCTTTGACTAGTGCCAAGGCTTTGACAAATTGCTGTTGGATCTCCTCCAGCGTACTCGCCTCACCGGGCACATTCGATAAGTAGTCGATCTGCAAGGTTTCTTTTCCTTGGCTGATCTTTTGGTGCAGCTGATTTGCCCAATACGCCAAGCGCTGAACAAACCGTTGTCTGGCTAAAATGATTTTACTGCCGAAAGCCACCAGCTGTTCTGTTAAAACATCTAAATAGATCTCATCGGTCTGTTTTTTTTCATTCAGCTGTTTTAAGTATTGATTGCGCTGTTTCAAAACGGATTGGTATTGAACGAGATCATAAAGATAGATTGGATCGATCTGCCCTATTTCCATATCGAGAAATTTGCGGCGGACTTGGGGACTTCCTTTTACAAGGGAGAGGTCTTCTGGAGCAAATAAAATGACATTCAACTGCCCTATGTAACTACTGAGCTTTTTTTGCTCAATGTGGTTTACTTTCGTTTTTCGTCCTTTTTTTGACAAAAACAGTTCTAACGGGATCGTTGAGCGTCCCCGACTGACACTGCCAGAGATCCGCGCCCCTTCTGTGTCCCAGCGGATAAGCTCTTGCTCGCTGGAGGTGCGGTGGCTTTTGGTCATCGCCAATACATAGATGCTTTCTAAAATATTGGTTTTTCCTTGCGCGTTTTCGCCTAAAAAAATGACCAGACCTTTCTCAAAAGTCAGTGTCAGCGAATCATAGTTCCGATAATTGCTTAAATGCAACTCATTCAGCCGCATCGGCGTCTTCCTTCTTCACCATAAAAAAAGTACCTTCATCAGGTAGCTCAACACGCATTCCCGCATACAATTTGCGCCCTCGTCGATTTTCTGGCTCGCCGTCGACAAAAACGGTGTGCTCTGCAAGGTACCATTTCGCTTGGCCGCCGCTGCTGATCACACTGACTTCTTTGAGCATTTGTCCAAGTGTCATGTATTCCGTTTCTAACGGTATTTGCATTTTCATAATTCCCCTCAATTCTATCAAAGAGCGTTTAGCTCTATTATACTCTTTTTTTGCCAAGAAAACAAATTCATCGGCATATTTTTCATTCTCAGAAGACTTACTGCTTTTAGACAAAAAAGAAGCCAAAATAGAAAAAAGGGCTTAAAAACGATTTTAAGCCCTTTTAACTCATTTATTCATTTTCAGATGATTGTTTCAACTTTTTTCAAAAGACATGAAAAACTAGTTGGTTCGCACCGGTGTGATCAGCTGGATAAAGCTGCCTTTGCTCTCTGTTGGCTCCAACGTAAATGGACGGATCGCTGAGATAAAGCGGATCACGATGCTGGTGTCACCAAATGCTCGTAGGGCTGCTTTCATATAGTCAGGGTTGAAAGAGATCTCTAGTGGGTCGCCGGTCACTTTTTCAAAAGAAAGATCTTCTTCCACTTTCCCGATTTCTGGTGAGTTTCCATATAAGACAACGGCTTCCTCGGAGATTGCCAAACGAACGATGTTGTTACGGCCTTCATGAGAAAGCAATGACGCCCGTTCGATGGCTTGTAACAATTCTGGGACAGAAAATTCAATCTCAGTATTGAAGCTTGAAGGAATCAGACGGTTGGTATCTGGGTAAGTTCCTTCCAATAAACGAGAATAGAATTTCATGGTTTTCGTTTGGAACAACACTTGGTTATCCATAATGCTGATTTGGATCGCTTCTTCTTCATCTGTTAAGGAACGAGAAAGTTCCGTTAAGCTTTTGCCAGGAATTACGATGTTGAAGGCTGTTTCTCCGCTTTCCAATGGAATCACCCGTTGGCTCAGACGGTGTGAGTCGGTCGCAACAGCTAATAATCTTTGATTTTCTAAGACAAAGTGGACCCCAGTCAAGATCGGACGGCTTTCGTGTTGCGAAACCGCAAAGACTGTTTCACTAACGACCTTATTTAATACGTGCGCTGGAATCTCGATCGAATCTTGACTTTCGACAACTGGTAAATGTGGATAACTATCGGCATCCAAGCCGTTGACGGTAAAGTTGGCTTTTCCAGAAGTGATCGCTACTTGATTATTGTCTAAAACTTCTAACGTTAAGGTACTTTCAGGCAAACGACGAACAATTTCGCTGAAGAAACGTGCTTGTAACACGATCGCTCCTGCTTTTTCGATTTGCATTTGCGCTTTTTCGTTTTCCACACTTAAAAAAGTTTCAATGGAAATATCGGCGTTGCTCCCAGTCATGGTCAATCCTTTTTCTGAAAGGGACAATTTTACTCCAGTTAAGATCGGGATGGTGGTTTTGGTTGAAATCGCCCGTTGGACAGTTTGTAATTCTTGCATGAACTCTGTTCGGTTTAAAGTTAGCTTCATAGCGATACTCCTTTAATTTATAGTTATTAAATAAAAGTAATAGTAGTAATAGGCTTGTTAGTAATGTGGATAACTCGAGAAAAGAGTGATTAGACTAACGAAAATGCCTGTGAATAACTTGTGGACAACTTTTTTGGTTTTTTATTTATTATCCACAGATCAGCTGAAGAGGATTTGTTTGATTTCAGCGATCTCATTTTTGATCGTGGGATCTGTTTCGACTAAGTGCTGAATTTTTTCATGGGCATGAATGACCGTTGTATGGTCTTTGCCGCCAAATTCGCCGCCGATTTTTGGTAAAGAACTATCGGTCAATTCTCGAGAGAGATACATCGCGATCTGGCGTGGGACAACGATGCCTTTGACCCGTTTTTTCCCTTTTAGATCATTGACATGAATGTGATAGTATTTTGCGACTTCCTCTTGGATCTGCAAAATCGAAACTTGGGTCGAGCCATGGCTTGATTTCAAGGCTTTGATGGCTTCAGCTGCCAAGCTCGTTGTAATGTCTGAGTTTTGCATCGTAGCAAAAGCTTGCACCCGCACGAGTGCTCCTTCAAGTTCTCGGATATTCGAATCGATCTGCCCAGCGATATAACTTAAGGTATCGTCGGGGATCTCCAAGCGTTCGGCTTCGGCTTTTTTCCGCAAAATTGCAGTCCGCGTCTCTAGATCCGGCGGGGTGATATCAACGGATAAGCCCCAAGCAAAACGGGAAACCAAACGTTCCGGCAAAGTCGGGATCTCATTTGGCAAACGATCACTTGTCAGGACGATCTGTTTATTATTGCGATACAGTTCTTCGAAGGTATTAAAGAATTCTTCTTGGGTTCCTTCTTTATTGACTAAGAATTGAATATCATCCACCAGCAAAAGATCAACATTGCGGTATTCGTTTCGAAAATCTTCCATTTTGTTCTTTTGAATAGAAGTAATGAAATCATTGGTGAAATTTTCACTACTAACATACTTGATTTTGGCATTGGGACGTTTCAGCAACATTTGATGACCGATCGCGTGCATCAAGTGGGTTTTCCCTAAACCAACGCCACCATAGAAGAACAGCGGATTATAAATAGACCCAGGATCTTCTGCAACAACTAAAGCAGCAGCGTGGGCCATCTGATTGCCTTTCCCGATGACAAAGGTATCAAATGTGTATTTTTCATTTAAGATCGATTTCGGCGGCCGCTCGTTTTCTTCTGCAGCTGTTTGAATAGTAGAAGGGGCTGTTTTTAAAGCTTCTGCTTCTTCGACAGTCACAAAACTAGGAATCAATTCTTCACCAGTTTTCATAAATCCCATTTCAACAATTTTGGCAGCTAGATTTTTTTCCCAATAAGATTTATGAAGATCGCTGGGTACTTCGATCAGCAGCTGATTTTTTTCAAACGACAAGACATTGGCAGTCTCGATCCAAGCACTATAACTGGCCGGATTCAGCTCTTCTTTAAAGGAACGTTGAAGATCTTGCCAAATAGAATCAGCAGATGGCAT